>NZ_CP061336.1:1542500-3942500 GCF_005473905.2 Ruminiclostridium herbifermentans | reverse complement strand
GACAGGAATGTTTATGGTTGTCGGCATGAAATATGGTTACAAAGATGCATCTGACAAAAGAGCAAAAACGGAACATTACAGGCTCATTCAGGATTTGGCGAAGCAATTTGAAAAAGAAAACGGTTCTATTATATGCAGGGAGCTTTTAGGTATTTCAAAAAAGCATGATAATCCTATACCCGAGGCCAGAAATGAAAATTATTATAAAAATCGTCCTTGTGCAGAACTTGTTGAGCAAGCTGCAAGGATACTTGATGGATATATTATAAGTAAAAGAATGGGGGAGAAAACCATGATGAAAATTGCAGTAGCGAGTGAGAATGATATGGTAACGGAGCACTTTGGACATTGCGCCAACTTTAATATTTTTGAAGTTAAAGACAATCAAATAGTTAAATTTGAGTCTATACCTAATCCAGGGCATAGGCCCGGCTTCCTTCCTAACTTCCTAAATGATATGGGAGTTAATGTAATTATATCAGGAGGCATGGGCAGTGGTGCCATTGATATCTTTAATGAAAAAGGCATAGAGGTAATTGTCGGGGCAAGCGGTAATGCCAAAGCAGCGGTAGAAGCGTACCTGCAAGGTACTCTAAAATCTACTGGTTCTGTTTGCCATGAACATCAGCATCATGATGAATGTGGAGAATAAAACCGGACTTTGAATTGTTATTTTTCTTACTCGAAATGTTCCGGCACAGTTTCTGTCGGAACATTTCATTATAGGAGGGTTGCCTGTGGGATTAGTTGATGTAAAAAATTTAAACAAATCTTATGGTGATATCAAAGCTGTTAATGATTTATCTTTCCAAATAGATCAGGGAGAGATTTTTGGATTTTTAGGTCCAAATGGTGCTGGAAAGACATCTACAATCAATATGATGATTGGTTTATCCAGGCCTACTAGCGGACATATTATGATTGATGGAATTGATGCGATAAAAGACATAAAAAAAGTGCAGAAAATTATTGGAATTATTCCTGATGAAAATAATTTATATGATGAAATGAATGGCTTCGATAATCTCTGCTTATGTGCTTCGTTATATGGGATACGTAGAAAAGAACGTGAAAAAAGGGCAATGGAATTGCTGGAACTATTTGATTTAACTAAAGCAGCGAAACGCCCTTTGAAAACTTATTCAAAAGGAATGAAACGAAAACTTACAATAGCAGCCGGAATTATACATAATCCTAAAATATTATTTTTGGATGAACCAACAACAGGCATAGATGTTGAAAGTGCAAGGCAAATTAGAGAGCTTATACTGAACTTAAAAAAACAAGGCAAAACAATTTTTATTACCACCCATTATATCGAAGAGGCTGAACGAATCTGTGACAGGATTGCTTTTATTGTGAATGGTAAGATTGTAAAGGTTGGTACGGTAACTGAACTGATGGAAAACGTAGAACATGAGCATAAAATTAAGATGCAGCTTGACAGTAGCATAAAATACGTGAAAGAAGAACTGGAAAATAAATTTGTAAATTGCACAGTAGAGATTCCAGATGAAAATTCTTGTTTAATTATTTCTAAAGAACGAATAGCTTTATCCCCTATCCTTCAACTGCTGGATAACAAGGGAATTTCCGTTTACGAAGCAAAAGAAATAAAGCCGTCATTAGAAGATGTTTTTGTTAAACTAACAGGAATTGAAGCTTCAAAACTAAAAAAGGAAAAAGAGAAGGTGGGAAAATAGAATGGATACTTTAGTTGCGTTTTGGAATATCTTAAGAAAAGACATTGAAAATTACTATTTAAAACCACCAAACATAAGTTGGGGGATTATATTTCCGCTTTCTTGGGCTCTTATGCTTTTCATGCGTTCACAACAGGCTGTAGAGATCATAGAAATCCTTCCGGGTCTTATGGCAATGAGTGTTTTATTTGGTACAACATCAATGCTGGCGGTGACCATTACTTTTGAAAGAAAGGGACGCTCTTTTGATAGGCTGCTGCTTGCTCCTATAAGTTTGAAAGTAATGGTACTTGCAAAAATTATCGGATCTGTGTTGTTTGGAATGTTTAATGCATTTGTTCCGATAATTTTTGGTGCATTTCTCTCGGATTTATCAGGTGTTAACTGGGGATTTGTTTTTATTGGAGTATTATTCATTGCATTTAGCTCAACATTGGTAGGTCTTGTTATTGCGGTTTCTGCAAAGGAAATATTTGAAGCACAAACTTACTCAAACTTTTTTCGCTTTCCAATGATATTTTTATGTGGGCTTTTTTTTCCTGTTTCAACCTTGCCAATATTTTTGCGTCCACTTTCATATGCACTACCGTTGACTTATGGAGTAGATATTTTACATATTGCTTTGGTAAAAAGTGGGATGATGAGTGTTTGGTTAGATATCTTGATCCTTAGTGTTTTTTCTGTGCTACTGTTTTACATAAGCATGAGAAATATACAACGAAAATGGATATTATAATATTTTCCCTTTAACGGTTATTTATACTTATTATTGAGGCACTTCTCGGATTTATACTTTCCAAAAGCATCTGCCGTCTTACAAGAGACGGCAGATGCTTAAGGTACAGAGTAAATGACAATACTAAAGTGATAGTGGAAGTGTATCTGCAAGGTTCCCTAAAACCCACAGGTCCGTTTGTTGTGAACACTAGCATAGTGATGAAAGTGGAAAATTGTCTCTTTCACTTAGCTTTTCAAAGACATTGTAGACGAAATTCTGGTCTATAATAAGCTAAACGGTTATATAGTATTATGATGCAACCGTTCAATTAGTAAATGGTTAATTTTACGATATATAGGAATAGCTGATAAACATTATATGAAATTTTTACTTTCATATTTAGAAGATAAATAAATCAAGTAAATCGCAAATTATATGTAACTATAGCAGTAAAAAGGCAAAAAGATTTTCAAACAAAAATCATGTCATCTTCATGCATCATATATTCTATGAGTACATAGATTCCTGCCCATAACGTAACTTCGTATTGTCCGATATATTCAAGATATTTTGGTTTAAAAGTAAAAAATGGAGTTACTTTACCTAATTGAACACCATCCTGAGAAATTGTCACGCCATTATTCTTCTGCCTTTCAACAACCAAAAGGCCGTAAATAGTTTCGACATCCATTCTATCTACGAGAGGCGGACGTAAGGTTAACCTTTGTAGCATTGTCCGGTCTGGGTTAATTGCAAAATGTAAATTTGCAGTTGCTATAGCTTTCTCATCTTTATAAATTACATATTTTCTTGATTCCTCATAGTTCCAAGTTCCCTTTTTTGCTGGTAGATTCACGATATCTGTTGTGTAAATGAGATTTCCTTTTCCATCATAGATTTTTTTAGATGCACCAATAAATTTCTTCTTGCTTATTTTTGCTACAGCTGTACCACTTTTATCTATTAATTGCCAAAAAAACAACCCTTTTCGTATTCGTAGTTTCATTTTGACCCTCCTATATCATCAAATAAATTGCTCCACCGACAATGCCTGATCCGAGCATGACATAAATAGGATTCGGTTTCCATTTCCGCAAAATAAATATAGCCATAGTAAATAATAAAACAGAAACCAAATTTATTGTTAGAGGATTTGTTGAAAACCCGTCTTCTCCCCAAACAGTCAACGTAAATATTGACAACCCTGCTGATGCAATCAGCGCTACAATGGTGGGCCTTAAACCAGACAAAACTCCTTGCACTAAGGTCAATTCTTTGAATTTAAAATAAATCCATGCCAGGAGTGAAACGATAATACAGGATGGAAAGATACATCCAACGGTAGCAATAATCGCCCCTGGTATACCTGCAATTCTAATTCCCACAAAAGTGGCTGAATTGATGGCGATAGGTCCGGGTGTCATTTCTGCAATGGTAATGAGATCGGTAAATTCCGTTAATGTCAGCCAGTGGTGTAAATTAACTACTTGATTTTGAATCAGCGGTATTGCAGCCATTCCACCTCCAATGCTAAACATACCGATTTGAAAAAAGCTCCAAAAAAGTTTTAAGAGTATCATTGAGAGTCACCGCCCTTTTGGACTTTTTTCATTTGAATCAGAATCTTTGCCGCTCCCATACACCCACACACTAAAACAATATATATAACGTTAATCCTAAAGAAAAATGTGGCAATAAATGCACCCACCATAATAATCATAGATACTATGTCCTTCTGCTTCAAGACATTACTTCCAAGATTCAAAACCACATCCGCAATTACAGCAGCAACGCCAGCTTGCATCCCTTTCAGAACCGCATTTACAACAATGTTATCGCGAAATGCAGTGTAAAAAATGGAGATAACAGAAAGAGTTATAAACGGCGGTAAAACTGTGCCTAAAATTGTTACCAGGGCACCCAATATTCCAGCAACACGATACCCCAGCAGTATCGCTGCGTTAACTGCAACTGCTCCTGGTGAGGATTGTGCAATTGCTGTTAAATTTAGCATTTCATCATCCTCAATCCATTGTAAATCATCTACAAATTTCTTTTTCATCAATGGTATAATGACATATCCTCCTCCAAAGGTAAAAGCGCTTAAATAAAAGGTAGAAATAAACAATTTTATATAAATGTTTTTTTTATTCTTCAAATCATTAGCCCCCTTTATTTTATTTTATAACTTGAAAAAGTATATATAAAATAGTATTATTTTATAAAGTTTATAAGATTTTTATTATAATAAGGTGATTCCAATGACATTAAGGCATCTGAAAATATTTGTCACTGTATGTGAAACCGGCAGTGCAACTGCAGCCGGAGAGAAGTTACATATTGCGCAACCTTCTATTAGTCTTGCGATATCAGAGCTTGAAGATTATTATGGGATAAAACTATTTGATCGCATTGCAAAAAGACTCCATATCACAGAAGTTGGAAAGAGCTTTCTTCAATATGCAGCACATTTTGTGGGACTTTTTGAGGATATGGAAAAGGAAATCAAAAACTTTGATGTAACGGGAATTATCCGTATTGGAGCAAGCATTACCATCGGAAATTATTTATTACCGGGCTATATAACTCAGTTTAAGCAAATACATCCTCAGATGTATGTTAAGGTAATCATAGATAATTCAGAAAAAATCCAACAATATATTTTGTCCAATCAGATTGATATTGGGTTGATAGAAGGTGTTGTCCATAGCTCTTATATTATAGAGCATAAATTCCGCGATGATGAATTGGTAATGGTCTGTGGGAACGATCACCCCTTTGCTAATCAAAAAAATATTGAGATTTCAAAGCTTCAAGGTGAAAGTTTTATTTTAAGAGAAGCAGGAAGCGCTGGGCGCGAAATCTTTGACAGTACAATGACCTCCCATGGAATAGAAATTTTACCAGCTTGGGAGAGTACAAGTACTCAAGCAATTGTAAGGGCGGTGCAGGCAAATTTAGGTATTTCCGTGCTGCCTTATTTACTGGTAAAGGACTCTCTTGATCGCAAAGATATCAGTCAGTTTCAGATAAACGGGATACGTTTTCAGAGAAGTTTTTCTGTCATTTACCATCAGAATAAATATCTAACAGAGAGTGCAAAAGACTTTATTGCACTATGCAAATAAAAGGATACCTCCTTCAGTGCTAAAACTGGGAGCGGTATCTTTTTATTTAATCATATATTTACCTGTATACACTGATGATTCTTTTAAGAGCTTTTTCTGGAGCACAATCATAATAATTCCCGTAATAATCAGAACCAATGATACTGCTTGCGATATTCTAAGCCCCGGAAATAGATAAAGGCTATCTGTACGCAACCCCTCAATCCAAAAACGGCCTAAGCCATATCCGATAAAATAAGTTGCTAAAAGCTGACCACTAAACTTTGTTCTTTTGCGAAAATAAACCAGTATGGCAAAAACGCATAAGTTCCACATGCTTTCATAGAAAAATGTGGCTTGGTGCCATTCTCCCAACTGCTCTATAAATACAGCGTAGGGGAAGAATTGAAGATCCGGGTTTGTAACGATATTGCCGAAGGCCTCCTGGTTCACAAAATTACCCCATCGACCAATTGCCTGTCCAAGAATTAAGCTAGGCACAACCATATCAACAAACCGGAAAAAAGGGAAGTGGCTGCGTTTTGAAAAAATAATCGCAGCTATGATTCCACCGATAACTCCTCCATATATAGCAAGACCACCTTCCCAAATAGCAATCACCTTTGTAAAGTTGCCGCTATACTGTTTCCATTCAAATGCAACATAATAAATTCTTGCGCAGATGATTGCGATAGGGAGTGCTAAAAAGAGAAAATCAAAGATAATATCACTTTTTAGGTTCTGTCGTTTTGCTTCACGGCAGGCAATCAAAAGACCAAGTAGAATCCCGAACCCAATAATAACGCCGTACCATGCAATATTTAGTCCATTAATGCCAAATAGGTTTTCTATATAATATTTATCTATCATAAATCCACCTTTCTAAAGTGTTTACAATGAATATAATTTTGAGTTAAATCAAGTTTTTTCTACTGCCACTACTACAGTGCATGAAGGTTATTTTATTGTATTATTTTATCACAGTGAGGTATTTACTTAAACCATAAAAATGTAGCATTAAATTATATTAACAAATATGAAAAGAATAAAACGAGAAAGACCTTTAGCAGGGATAAAATAGAAAAATCCTACAATGGAAACCACTATGAACAATATAACACGTTAAATGATGCATTGTAATGTTTTGAGTATATCTGTAATCAGTCATTATATTATAGGATTACTAAGCCAAATGAATTTTGAAAAATTACTATCGGGATTATACCGTAAGAATTTTTGCTGTAATAATAATGTCTTTATTAAATATTAAAAATATTTTCAACGTGAAATCTCATTAATATTCTCAGTTCCTATAAAAGGTATTTTACTTTTGGGAAATACAACCGATTCAAACAACAATTCATACGAGTTAAGACGTTATTTCAACAGGTTGCGCAATTACCCTAGGAAATATATGGAATAGGTGATACTATAGAGCCAGAGGTGATATAGATGAATGAAATTTCAATTCATAAAATTGGACAAGCATTAGGAGCATATGTGGCAAAAAAAGTTTCCAGAGCAGATCATACAGAGGTTCTATCTTTCGGTGCAGAAATTTTGGTAGGCAGCATTATTAAATTGAGTATTCTTTTTTCCTTTGCTTTTATCATGGATATTACTGTTGAAATTGCGATATTGCTTATCGTAACTGGCATCATTCGCACCTTATCAGGTGGGGCACATTGTTCAGCATACTATAGGTGTTTAGCAACAAGTGTTTTCATATTTACAGTATTGGGATATTCCATCAAAGTAAATTACACATTTATCCGGCAGTTACATCCTGCTATTTTACTTGGCATTCTCGTATTAACATTTAGTTTATATTGGATCTATCCTCCACAGGCTCCTTCCAATAAACCTTTTAAGGACAAGAAAATAGAATTAGCCTTCCACTGGTACACATTACTAACAGTTGTGATTTTATCTATAACTGCTATTGCCTTGGGGTCTAATAGCCTGCCTGCCTGGGTTATATCAATTGCACTGCTTTGGCAAGCTTTTACATTAACACCTGTGGGACATAGATTTATTGGCTTATGCGATTTCCTGCTTACTTTAAATAAGAAGGGAGGCGAATTAGAATGTTAAAATTTATTAGCAAATCTCTATTTCAAGGATTGGCAGCAGTGTTCGCTGTAGTGGCCATGACAAATATTGGAACAACGAGCATGTTTCTTATGTACCAGCCGGAGCCACCAAAGAACTTAAAAAAGTAGAAAAAACTCAAAGGCAACCGGCCATGGTAGTAGTATATAAAATATAACGGTAGTAAATTGAAAAGAAATTGAAGCCTTTATGGAATAAATTAAATAATGAGCGTTAATAGCAAACTTGTCGAAAGTCAAGGACGCAAAGCCAAAGGGTCTAAGGTGCTTAGTAACACTATGATAGCCTGGTTGCCGCATTTACTGTGTGTACTAAACCTGCCCGCTTTTCGTCTGGCAGGTTTTTCCCTTTTATTTTACTTGTTACGTATTGAGTTTTTAGATTTGATATCGTGTATTTGAATGTAGATAAGTAGGCCGGTGCAAAGGTTGTCGAGCTACCAATGTCTTCAAAATTGCAGTAACGGAAAACAAAAAAGGGTATCAGGCATCATTTAGTTTCCAATAAAGCTTTAACTGTTGCTGACAGAACCTTGAGATCGCGTTCATCACACTGGTAAAGCAAGCGAGTAATTTGATCTATCTCATTATTGGTATGTTTACCTTCAGGATAGAAAATTGCGTCAGCTGATATGCCTAATTCACGGATGAGACGAAAAAGAACACTATAGCTTGGCTTTTTATTTTCGTTTTCTATGGACATCAAATATCGGGGCGATATGTTTATTCTTTCTGCTAATTGTTCACGGGTAAGGTTATTGCTTTTTCTTGCAGCTTTAAGAATTTCACCTAAACTATCTAAATCGTTGTGCATCACTGGTTCACCTCCGATAACAGTTTACAGTTCCTGTTTAGGGGGTTAAACGATACATGAGAGCTAAAAAAATAATATAAAGTTATAATTAATAATGTACAAATAATATTAAATAAAAATGTACAAATGGTATGATTACAGGGTACAAAAGGAGGTACCCTAATGATTATCAAAAGTAGTATCATAACAGATTTAAATATTCAAACTGTCAAGGATCTTTATAAGTTAAAACCATTTATGGAGGACACAACATTGAAGGTTAATAAAAGCCAGATCGCAAGGGAACTTGATGTCGATAGGCGTACAGTTGATAAATACATTAATGGCTTTCATAAGGCCAAATCCAGAGAATGCGTGAATTGTATCACTGCTTACTATGACATTATCGCAGAGCTTCTATCTGATAACAGCCAGCAGATATTTTATTACAGAAGAGTTTTATGGCAATACCTAGTAGACAATCATTCTTATGAAGGGTCTTATGTGAATTTCTGCTACTATCTAAGAAAATATCCTGAACTAGACTCATATTTCAAAAAAAGCAGACCTTCAAACGCAAATAACGTAACCATACGTTATGAAACAGGAATGGGTCAACAAGCACAACTAGACTGGAAAGAGTCTATACGATTTACTCTTTCAACAGGTGAAATAATAGAAGTAAACATATTTGTATTATTGCTGTCATACTCACGTTTTAGAGTATACAGGGTATCTCTATCAAAAACACAGGACATATTATTTTCATTCCTTGATGATGCGTTTAACACGTTTGGAGGTGTTCCAAGTGAGATTGTCACCGATAATATGAAAACAGTTATGGATGAGCCAAGAACAGAGTATACAGAAGGGAAAATAAATATAAAATTTAAGCAGTTTGCGGATGATTATGGTTTTAAGGTGCACCCTTGTATTGCAGGAAGACCAAGAACAAAAGCCAAAGTAGAAGCACCAATGAAACTACTTGATGAGATAAGAGCCTACAATGGAAAACTTGATTACAAGGAACTTAATGAGTTGGTCACACGAATAAATAACAGAGTAAACATGCAGGTAAATCAAGGTACAGGTCGTATTCCATTAATGTATTTCAACAAGGAAAAAGCTTTCTTAGGAAGCTTACCAGCCGATACCATAAGAAAGCCTTATCAAATAACTCCACATAAAGTAAAAGTAAATTCATCCAGCATGTTCAACCATAATGAATGCCAGTATTCTGTACCACCAGAATACATTGGAAAAACTCTTACTTTACAAGTGTATGATGGTTACATACATGTTTATTATAACATGGAATTAATAACTATCCATACCCTTAGTAAAAAGAAACTAAATTATTTTACAGAACACTATACTGCTATAGCAAGAAAATCGCATGCATTTAAGGAAGAAAATATAAATGAGCGGGCAAAAGAAAACTTACAGGTTATAGGAGAAGTATATAGTTATGAATAACAGTACATACAACCAGCTATGCCGGAACATGGAAATTCTTGGTCTTGGGCAAATGGTAATTCATCTTGATGAAATATCTAATTTTGTGACATCCAACAATCTTTCGTTTACAGAAGGACTACTGAGACTTAGTAATTACGAAGTTGATTTTAAGGAGGCCAAAGCATCTAGATCTATGATTAAAGCAGCAGCATTTCCTTTTGTAAAGGAATTGAAAGATTATGATTTCAATTTTCAGCCGTCAGTAAATCAGCAAGAAATACAAGAACTTTGCACGCTTGGTTTTCTTGAAAGAAATGAGAATATAGTATTTCTTGGTCCAAGTGGTGTTGGAAAGACTCATCTGGCAACATCAATAGGAATAGCTGCAGCAAAGAAACGTACTAGCACATATTTTATCAAATGTCATGATTTATTGCAGCAACTAAAGAAAGCAAAACTGGAAAACAGACTTGATGTAAGACTCAGACACTTCTGCCATTACAGACTACTTATCATTGATGAACTTGGCTACTTACCCATTGATAAAGAAGATTCTAATATGTTTTTTCAGCTTATAGATATGAGATATGAGAGAAAAAGTACCATTCTTACAACAAACATGAATTTCAACGAATGGGATGGTGTATTCTATGACGCAGTTGTAGCCAATGCAATACTTGACAGGGTATTGCACCATGCACATGTAATATCTATATCTGGAAAGTCATACAGATTAAAGGATCATATGAAGCAAGGAGAATAGTTGTACATAATTATTTAATACTTTTTATACATTTTTCCTTGACAGTTTATAAATAAGAACTAATAGAGCGTACCATCAAATAACTCCATATTAGATATGGTTTACATTAAGTTATTAAGATAGACGATACCCGCCAAATAAAAAAAAGCGTGAGTTTGGCGGGGTTTTCGCATGTCTAAAGAATCCCCCTTCAGGCTTACGGGTTTGGAGGGTTTAATAATGTTTATCCAGCATAATACGAGGGGTCATCATCCGCTAATATATAGCGGTCGGGTTTGATAAAGCCGACATCATTTTTTGTCTCACAGCTAATCTCCAATTGTTAAAAAAAGCTCATTTTTATCACAGGGCAAATGTGGGCATCAAGTAGAACTAACAGAGCGTAATATTAGGAAACACAATAGCGCAGTTTTAGAAAAAGCTTATTTGTATTATATCCAAGTAGGCTTTTTTTGTCGAAAAAAGGAGAATTGTATCGGGTGCCGTTCTCCTCCGCCTCTGTTTTGGTTTTTAACTCAAAAAAATCAAAACGGAGGTTCATATATGAAAAAGATCAATTTAAGGGATTTATACCCGTTTTATAAATCTGACTTTTTTATTGAAATTGCAGATGAAGTTGTAGAACTGATCAAACAGATTGAGCGAAAAGAACATGCAGATTACGAGCGCATCCGGGTAAACAAGGCCTACTATTCTCTTGACGCTGATTATGGAATAGAAAGAGATATTGTTCTGCTTGTATTTTCACCGGAAGAAATCTATGAACGAAAACTGAGCAAACAGGAAATATATGCTGCTATCAACAGCCTGCCGGAAAAACAGGCAAAGCGTATCTATGCGCATTTTTTTCTTGGCATGAGCAAAGCAGAAATAGCCAGGATTGAGGGTGTTAACAAATGTCAAGTATCCCGTTCAATTGAAAAAGCATTAAAGAATATTGAAAAGTTTTTAAAAAAATTTCTGTAAGGGGTGCAACTTTTGGCCAAAAAATCTGCTGATTAGTAGAGGGACATATACTACCCCCTCAAGTGTTCTTTGATAATTGAATAAGTGTTTATCCGGTACTTTCCCCGTATGTCCTGAGAAGGAAAGCCAGATTGCAGGTACGCCAGGACCACCTGCCGGTATAACGCCAGTTCCGACCGAAGGATCAATTCCGTTTATGGACTGGATGAAGGTAAGGTGTGAGCGAAGAATACTTATGCAATAAAAAGTGTTGGTTACGCTTTTGGCGATAACGCATACGGAGGCATAATGATACTTGCGCATAGTCGAGGTTAAGTCCCAGAGTGCGCCCCGGTCGCTGACGGGGAGGTGTGATTCCTATGAGGACGGTCAACCGCTGTCTGCCGGATATAACATAAATATATAAAAACCAAAACAGTAACGCAGGATAGGATTGCGCCTGTTAATGAAAGCATGTGTATATATGCTGTTCAAACTATGGCGCATTTCCTACTGCGAATCTGAAAATTAGAAGTATTTGTGATTGCTGATAAGGAGGGTCTTTATGAAGGGTAAATTGATTCGATA
Source organism: Ruminiclostridium herbifermentans (assembly GCF_005473905.2). Lineage (NCBI taxonomy): Bacteria > Bacillati > Bacillota > Clostridia > Eubacteriales > Oscillospiraceae > Ruminiclostridium > Ruminiclostridium herbifermentans. The sequence continues at coordinate 3,930,314 of NZ_CP061336.1, read as the reverse complement.
CAGTATGCAGATTGCCATGTTGGGACAATTGTTGTCTTTGGCTCTGATAACTGAGAAAGAATTTTCTCTGATTAAAAATAAACTTATGCAGGATTACGGTGTAGTTTCAGACCTGACTTCTTAATTTGCACATTTGGCATATAGGTAGTTGTTCATTATACTGGTTTCGTAATAATCATTTTGCGAAGGAGGACTTTTAATGCATGAAGTTGAAGTAATAAAAGCGAACAGAAGAATATCTGACCGTACTGCAGGAAAAGTAGCGGATATTTTGCGTGTAGCTCCTTATGCAAGAGTTAGTACGGATTCAGAGGAACAATTAAACAGCTATAAATCACAGGTTATGTATTACACAGACTTAGTGAAAAAGCGTAAGGATTGGGTATTGGTTGACATCTATGCTGATGAAGCGATAACAGGTACCCAGGTTACAAAACGTGAAAATTTCCAGCGTATGATTAACGATTGCATGGATGGTAAAATTGATATGATCATAACAAAATCCATATCAAGGTTTGCCAGAAATACCTTGGATACCTTGAAATATGTCCGGATGTTGAAGGAAAGAAATATAGCTGTATTTTTTGAAGATGAAAATATCAATACATTGACAATGGATGGAGAACTGCTGCTTGTCATATTAAGCTCAGTGGCGCAACAGGAAGTAGAAAACATATCGGCCAATGTGAAAAAAGGCTTGAAAATGAAAATGAAGCGAGGAGAACTGGTTGGCTTCCAGAGCTGCCTGGGGTATGATTATAATCCTAATGACAAGAGTATATCAATAAATGAAGCGGAAGCTGATATTGTCAGATACATATTTAATCGGTATATTGATGGTGCGGGTGCTTATGTCATAGCAAAAGAGTTAACCAGTCTTGGTTATAAAACCAAAAACGGTAACACAGAATGGCATGATACAGCAGTATTAGGAATTATTAAAAATGAAAAATACAAAGGTGATGTTTTGCAGGGTAAGACTTTTACCGTTGATCCAATTTCCAAGAGAAGACTAGACAATTATGGTGAGGAAGACCAATTCTATATAAAGAACCATCATGAGCCAATAATAAGTGAAGAAATCTTTGAAAAGGCTCAAGCAATCTTAGACAGGAGAGGTGCAAAACGTCGCGGAGTAGAAAAGGGAAAACGTGAAAAATACAGTAGGCAATATGCTTTTAGCAGCAAGCTGGAGTGTGCCTTTTGCGGAAGTAATTTATCGCGCCGGAACTGGCATAGTGGTAGTGATCATGAAAAGGTTATCTGGCAATGCGTAACTGCTACAAAAAAAGGCAAGAAATATTGTCCGCCAAGCAAAGCCATTGAAGAAAAAATTCTTGAGGGTGCATTTGTTGAATCATATAAACTGCTATGCCATAATAATTCAGATGTTCTGGATGAACTTATAGAAAGGATGGAAAGTGTTCTTAGCAAAAATGATTTTCAAAAACAATTAGTAAGAGTAGAAAATGAAATTCATGCTATTGAGCAGAAACGTAATAGGTTGATTGATATGCGTTTAGAGGAAACGATTGATAAAGCCACTTATGAGAAAAAATACAGTGAATTGGAATCAATTTTAGAAGGATTATTAACAGAAAGGGAACAGCTGGAGCAATCCTCCAAGGAAGAAATTAACCTTGAAAAACGGATTGCACATTTTCGTAAGGTACTAGAAAACAATGAAATTTTAAAGGACTTTGACCGTTGTGTGTTTGAAAGTATTGTAGAAAAGGTTATTATCGGAGAGATTGACGAGAATGGAAATGCTAATCCCTACAAGCTAACCTTTGTATATAAGACCGGATATTCTAATGCAGTGCAGAGTAAAATGCATAAGCAGATTAAAAAAAAGAAAAATGATAATGGAAATTTGCCTTCCTATTCCTCACCCAACACACGTTGAGACGGTTGTATTGATGTCAAGGGTTGAGAAATAGATGGCTGAAAGTGCCCATAAATAAAGGGTTTCCAGACATTGAACTTTTCTTTTGGCTGCTTAGCCTGAAGTGACAATGTCAGGAAACCCTTATTTTTATTGTTTGCGGGAACATATCGACCGCCCTGAAAGTGATAGGGCTGAGTTGACAGATTAGATAACGGGCATTTTTCATAGGGGTTGAGGAGACAGGATAGATGTAAACTTCTGTTTAATTTTCCTCACTGTTTTCTATTTCTTTCAATGATACCCCGTCTTTCGTTTTCCATTCTACCAGTCCATTTACATGGCCCCCGATGACAAAAGCAGCAGCATATGATGGACTACGGAATAAGATATTTTCTTGAAGAATTCCATTTTCATCTATTTTGGCTCTTTGCCTACGTTCTTTAATACCTGGCGGAATACTCTCAGAATCTATAGTTTCAATATGACTACCTTGTAAGACAACAAAGCCTTCGTTTGTACGCTTACAGCTTGCCTCAATTACTTGTCCGCTCTTACGACTTTTTCGTTTCATAAAGAGAAGCAATTCTTCTTCAGGAACCTCCTCAGTGATAGCTGCTTGAGGTTTATCTGTTAGAGGTTCAAATAATTTGTGCCCAAGAGCGCCCATTATAATCTTAGCGTAATCAATGAACTCTTCAAGTTCACTTTCTTTTTCCTCAGTTATATTTCCGGGAGAAGGATCATTTCCGTTTTTCACGACATACCGATTTGCCTCAATTGCAAGCCTACAAAATCGGTTCTCAAGGTAACTAATCTCTGTAGGACCAAATGAATTATTGGATGTAGTAAATATAACAGCCTCTGTCCAATAATCTTTATCAGGATTTCGCTTATGTTCTATCAACCGACATAGAAGACCCTCACCATTTTTTCGTACTCCAGCTTGACCAATATACACTATATTGTCATCTGTTTGATCGGAAGTGCCAAATAGGAAGTAAACACCACTCTGTGATAAATCTTCGCGTCCCTTGCATTTATCTAGTTCTGTGCGTGGTATTTTGTATGCTACGCCTGTCCAATTAGCCAGTGTGCATTTGATTCTACCATTTGGTGTACCGTCCATTAAAAATAGATTTATACTTTTTCCACGTGTAGCCATAATACTTTACCTCCGCTGCATAATAGCTTATTTGTTATTCGAATCATTGGAAGGAGTTTCAAATGGCTTTCCTTCAGGGTTGTATGTTAAATTGAAAACGAGATCCGACAGCCATTTCTTAAACGAAGGATTATCATTAAACTGCTTAAATAACTCCATGTTGTCGGCCATTATACTAAATATAACAGACTGAAGGGCGCGTTCACTTTCCATACGTGCATTTTGCTTGTCAGAATTTTTCATTGCATTAATATAGCGCTCATCTTTTGTGACCATTCCCGGTATTTCAAGAATTTGACGGCGAACATTATCAGCATCGTTCCAGTCTATATTGCCGAACAAATCATTAAATGATGAAAGAATGCTAGAAAGCAAATCCATTTCTGGCTCTACTATGCCGCCTACACGACCAGCAGGTACAGGGCCAATCTCAGCGTCAGTATCTTCTAATACAAGAGACATAGAATCGCGAGCTTCCACTCGGTAACTATCTAAATCAATTGAATCTAGTATTCCTTGAGATAAATCATCTTCTTTAGGAGAAGGGAGTTTAGGTACCAATAAGTTTAGGAATATTGATAGCTTTTCCCATTCTGCATTACCGTAAGGAAGAATAGCTCCAAGGAAGCCGTATGTTCGAACAAATGATTTTGCTGCACTTTTGAATTCAATTTTTCCTTCATCATCAAGTTCTTTGTAAATAGCAGTACATGCATCGAGGATAGGATCTAACCTATCACGATCTGCACCATTTAAGTACAGTTCAACAAGCGAATCAACATGTTCATTTTCGTATACTTGATGAGCTTCCATAATTGCTATGAGATCATAAAGCTTGTTCGGATCAGTCTCATTAGACAGAATAGTGGTCCGATAATATTTTGAAAATGCTGCTTCAATGGTCTCTGTCTTATTCGCAAAATCCAGTACAAAGGTATCATGTTTCTGAGGATGAGAGCGGTTCAGTCGAGATAGAGTCTGAACCGCCTTTATATCAGACAGCATTTTATCTACGTACATAGTATGGAGTAGTGGTTCATCATAACCCGTTTGGAACATATCAGCCACTATAAGAAATCGATATGGATCCTTGCGGAACACCTTCTCGATTGTATTATCTGGGAAGCCATTAATGGCCGCAGAGGTTAAAGCTTTACCCCCATATTCTTTTTCTCCGGAAAAAGCAATAATAGGTTTATAAGGACTACGCCTGTCAGCAAGGCATTTATTAATTGCATAATAGTATTCGATGCAGCGTTCTATACTGCTTGTAACCACCATAGCTCTAGCTTTTCCGCCGATTTTCCCTTTTGAAATAACCTGATCATGAAAGTGGTTCACCATAATTTCTGCTTTTTGTGATATGGCAAACTTATTACTTTCTACAAATTGACGGAGTTTCTTTTGTGCTTTTTTCTTGTCAAATAAAGGATCATCTTCAATGGTTTTAGCAAGCCTATAGTAACTGTCTACTGGGGTATAGTATTCGAGTACATCTAAAATAAAACCTTCTTGTATTGCTTGTTTCATCGTATATACATGAAACGGACGATGTTTGATTTCATCACCGTCTTGGTATGGGATACCAAACATTTCAAGTGTTTTGTTTTTAGGAGTAGCAGTAAATGCAAAATAGCTGGCGTTCTTTAGCATTTTGCGTCCTTCCATAAGACGGTTGATTTTATCTTCGAAGTCTTCCTCTTCTCCAGTAACTTCACCAGATAATACAATATTCATCTTAGCGGACATATTTCCGCTTTGTGATGAATGAGCCTCGTCAATAATTATGGCGAAAGAGCGTCCTTTGTGTTCTGAGCCAATACTATCAAGAATAATAGGAAATTTGTGGACAGTAGTTATTATAATTTTCTTACCACCATTTATTGCTTTCCTTAAATCATCAGAGTGTTCTGCCCATGCTACAGTATTAGAAACTTGCATAAACTGTTTTATCGTATCCCGAATTTGTTTATCAAGTATTACACGATCTGTAACAACGACTACAGAGTCAATGATGGCTTTTCCATCCTTTTCTAGCCCTACGAGTTGATGGGCTAACCATGCAATAGAATTTGATTTTCCACTACCAGCACTATGTTGAATTAAGTATCTTTGGCCGACACCATTATGACGTACATCTGCAAGGAGACTTTCAACAGCAGACAGTTGATGGTAACGAGGGAAAATTTGTGTATATGTTTTCTTTTTTGTTTCCTGGTCTACTTTTTCAACAACTTGAGCGTAATTTTCGATTATATGTGCAAGCATATATTTCTCAAGGATTTCCTTCCATAAATAATCTGTCATTATTCCAGAAGGATTTGGAGGGTTGCCGGCCCCATCATTGTACCCTTTGTCAAATGGCAAGAACCAGGAAGCTTTACCATCAAGCTTAGTACAGAACTTGACTCTTGCATCATCTACTGCAAAATGAACCATGCAGCGTTTAAATTGGAAAAGCAGTTCCTTCGGATCACGATCCGTTTTATATTGGTAAACAGCATCATCAACATTTTGCTTTGTAAGTTGATTCTTAAGCTCGCATGTTATAACTGGCAAGCCATTGATAAAAATGCACAAATCAAGGGCAAGACGAGTCGCATCTTTTGAATACTGCAGTTGTCGTGTAACACTGAAAATATTCTGCTCAAATAGAGCTTTTGCTTTTATGTTTCTCTCACTTGGTGTTAGATAAAACATAACCAGGTCAGCAGGATAAACCTTAATACCATTACGAAGTACATCAATAATTCCGCGTTTTGCTATTTCACCACGCAATCGGTTTAGAAACTGAGCCTTTTTTAAGTCGCTTTTAAATACACCGAGTTTCTCCATTTCATCTGGCTGCGTCGCTGAAAGAAAACGAAATAGGCGTGTTTCATCAATAGCATAGTCACGGTTATAGTCAGCATTGCTGCCTTGTTCATAACCATTTTGATTTACAAGCCAATCTACAATCAAAGATTCCAGACCACTTTCTCGTGTATTAGTAGCAGTCATTTATTCCACCTCCGTTCTTGTTATAACAATGGATTAATAAATTGAATTAGCGCCGTAATTGCCGCAGCAAACTCAGCGGTTCCTTTTAGCATTTTCAATCCGGAAACTGCAGTTTTTATAAAACCTTTTCTAGGGTTTTCAGATTTTATTTCTTCTTCTATAACTTCTAAATTGCTATTCAAAATTTCAGCATCTTCGTTTGATAAACCATCAGCAGTTTTTCTCACTGCTTGTATCAACTTTTCAAGTTGGGTAGTATCAATGCCCACTGTATTGGTTGCTGAAATGGAAGCATTGTCGTTGGCAATATTGACTTGTCCATTTTGTACTGTAATTGAATAAATAATTTTTTCATCAACTCCCATATCAATTCCTATCTTGGTTAAGTATCTTTCTATATGGTGAATTAATACCATAACAACTCGGTCGTTGAATCCTTTGATTTTGTCTTGATATTTTTTTGAAGACGAATATCCAAAGGCAACGCCTAGATGTATTTCGATGTTATTTTCAGCAATATAGTTTAAGATTGCAAAGACATTTCGAATCTCTTCTTCATCTGTATCTCCAAGAGAAAAAATACATCTTCCGTAAGAACGACTAACTTCGTCAAACTCTTGTTTCAAGTCTTGATCACAAACTCCACAAGCTATAATGTAATCAATAATAATAGGTGTATTTTTAATAAATGCAATAAATTTTGATAGCACATTTGTATAGTCGTTGAAATCAGCTTGTAGAAGACGACTAGAAATACTGTTGAAATCATACATGATTTTTCTTAAGTCTGCTCTATTCAACTTCATAATTTTTCACCCCACAAAACGGGCAGTAGCACCCGGTCATACTTAGAATAGGCTTTACTTTGGCAGTGCGCTTGCAACACGGAAATGATACGATTTCTAGAGCTTCAATGCCAGAACGAACTGGATTTTCAGGCTCATGCTTGGGACGTTTTCCAGCCTTAAAAGTAACAGGTCCTTTCCTAAATTGACGCTCCATTTTTTTAAATTCTTCGTGGATCATGTCCATCGCCTTGTTTTGCGCCATTGCCATAGCCAACTCTAATACATCCTCTGTAATGTAGTCTTCTCCTACAAGGCCACAACTTGGACAAAAAAGTTCAAGTACGCCATCGTCCTCAATATCAGAAGGAGTAGCTTTGAAGAAAGTACCACAGTTGGGGCATTGCAAAAGTATATATCCATCGTTATCTGCTGGTATAGATATTTCCATATGAAAATCGTCGCTCATGTTATTCCACCTCCATTTCTCCGTCTTCTTCATCTAAGACGAGATTATCATCAATTTCATCGTCGATAGTTTCATCAGAGTCGGCTTCATATTCAGGTATTTCGATATCACGTAAATCGACTTTTCCCGTTACCACATCGGAAATAAGGCGGGTACGATATTCCTCTAAACGAGTAACTTGGTGTTTGATTGATAAAATTCCTTTATCTAATAGAGTTGTTTTTGATTTAATTTCATTATAAAGCTGTAGTTGTTCTTCTATTGTTGAGGGGAGAGCAACTTTTAAGCTTAATAACTTTTTATCGTTTATTGCAGGATAAGAAACACCTATTGAATTTTTTATTACCTCATTAACAAAGTAATCGGAGCTCAATGCATAAGATAATATTTCTGGCAATACTGTTTCTTTGATAGGTGATAGAACAGAAAAGCCAGTGGAAACAATACAATGCTCTATATCATGATCAATAAAACACATAGAACGAAGATAAGTTCTAACTGTTGAAATAATAGTATCTCCATACTTTACAATTCTTCTTGCTCGTGAAGGAGCTTCATCAAATCTATAATGTACGGGTTCTTGTTTAACATAGCCAAAACCGACAGAACTAATATCTAAATAATCAAATTCAAAATCTGCTTCAGTTGACGAGTTAAGTGATTGTAAATTGCTTTTAGCCCAATATTTTAAGGGTTTAACACTCCACGAGGATGGAATACTCCCTAGCCCGGAAATTCCACTTTCCTTCAACTTAGCGTGGGAATCTAGCCCCTTTGTAAGTGCGTTATTGATAATAACCTGCTTCTGTTCATTTAATAATGCAATCTGCTTTTTCTTTGCTCGAATTAGTTTATTGATTTTAGCAAGCTTCCAGTCAAGAAAACGCACGATCTGGTCTTGTTCCTCAATGCTTGGAACTGGCAGATATATAGATTTCATTTCTGTATATCTAGTTGTCCACAGGTCAGCAACAATTCCTCGACCATTTCTGTAAAACTCTTCGATAAAATAATGGCTTTTAAGCAGATAATGCATATATCGACCATTAACAAAAGAGCGTGGCTTTAACACTATGTTAATTAGTGAAACAGAACCATCATAATTGGATATGCCGCTGGAACCTCTTCTATCCGAACGACTATTTATTACAAAATCTCCTTTTCTAACAAGTTTACGATTATCACCATTATTTGTTTTTGCAACAGTAGCAATTTGAGGGACAACCCCAGCTTTACTTACAGAAAGAGGTGAATAATCCTTATCTGATACTTTTTCACTTCTTTCCACAAAAAGTTCACGTATTTTATGAGATTCCCAGTGGTCTGGGATACTATTAAGCCATAGAGCAGGTGTTTCTTTATATTTCGCATAGGGTTTCAACATTCTCTCAACCCCCTATAATCTCAGCAAGTAATCCGTCTGTCTCTTCTTCGAGTGAACGAATATCTGCTGTTATTTCTTCTAGTGTTCTTAGCTGAATCGGTTTATAGAAATATTTTGTAAAACTAATTTCATAACCGATCTTTGTTTTTTTCTCATCAATCCATGCATCAGGAGCAAAGGGTTTTACTTCTTTTTCAAAGAAAGCTTCGATGCCACCTTCATAGGTAAAAGGTATTTGTTCTGTATCTGTTAGCTCTTTATTGACAACAGGTTTTCCTTTTTTATCTTTTTGAATAGTGCCATCTTCGTTGTATGCAGGGCGAAGAACAGTTACTTTCCAATAACCAAACTCGTTGTTATCAAAAATTTTGCTATACTCATTTTCCTCAAAAGCCATATATAAATCCAAAATCTGGCGCCTAATCTCAGAAGTGAACTCACAGTTCTTTTTCCCAAGGTTTTTACGAAGAGGCGACTTTAAAGAAGTAGCATCTATAAGTTGAATCTTACCCTTTCTGTGTTCAGCTTTATTGTTAGAAAGAATCCAAATAAAAGTGCCAATTCCTGTGTTATAGAACATATTTTCTGGTAGCGCAATAATCGCTTCTACAAGGTCGTTCTCTATCATATAGCGTCGGGCATTACTTTCACCTTGTCCGGCATCACCTGTAAATAAGGAGGAACCATTATGCACTTCTGCGATACGGCTACCTAACTCGGTAGTTTTCTTCATTTTTGCAACATTGTTGAGTAGGAAAAGTAACTGTCCGTCACTTGTTCTTGGAATCATACTGAAATTAGGATCATCAGCAAAGTTGGTCACAAAACGACTGTCCATAATATCTTTCTTGCCACCGAGCTTATCCGCATCAACTTTCCATGATTTACCATACGGTGGATTACTTAGCATGAAGTCGAACTGGTAGGTAGGAAATTGGTCGTTAGAGAGGGTGGAACCAAACCCAATATGGTCCGCCTGATCTCCTTGGCCTTGTAATAATAAATCAGACTTAGCTATAGCATACGTTTCTGGATTTATTTCCTGGCCAAAAAGATGAATAGATACTTTCTTGCCAGCTTTTTCAGCAAGCTCCATCAGGCGGTCTTGGGCTACGGTAAGCATACCACCTGTGCCGCAAGCCCCATCATAGCATGAGTAAGTTGCATCCTTAATTTTATCCGCTACTGGTACAAAAATAAGATCAGCCATTAATTCGACAACATCACGAGGGGTAAAGTGTTCTCCGGCCTCTTCATTGTTTTCTTCATTAAAGCGGCGAATAAGTTCTTCAAATATTACCCCCATGGTATGGTTATCAAGACCAGGCAGACGAATTTCCTTCTTTTCATCATCTTTATAAACCGGGTTGGGACTTAAATTGATTGTAGGTGATACAAATTTTTCGATAACAGCACCAAGTATATCTGCATCGATCATAGTGTCTATCTGGTTGCGGAATTTGAATTTATCTAATATCTCTTGAACATTAGGAGAGAAACCATCCAAATACGCTATAAAATCTGCCTTTAAAGTTTGTTTCTTTGCTCTAGAGGTTAAATCACGCAAGCAAAAAGGTGAACTGTTGCAAAATGACTGTCCAGCTGTATTGCATAGTGCAGCAGTCTGATTGGTGATACCTGCCTCGTCTAGTTTCTTTTTCATTTCAAGAACAGCAGGTTTAGTTTCCTCTAATACAGCATCTAATCTGCGGATTACTGTCATAGGCAGGATTACATCTCTATATTTACCTCGTACATATACGTCTCGCAGACAATCGTCGGCTATTCCCCAAATAAAGTTTACTATTGAATTATAGGTTTGGTTATCCATATAAAACGCTTCCTTTCCATATTTTCTTTGTTGTTGAATGTTCATTTCTTCTCTTCGTGAATTAACTCCATAATATCTGTTATATCACAATCAAGTGCTTTACAGATTTTGACTAATACATCTGTAGTGATGTTTTCGCCTTTACCTAGTTTTGCAATAGAGGCAGAACTAACACCGCTCAGTTTTTTTAGATCTTGCTTATTCATATTTTTGTCAATTAGCAGCTTCCATAGTTTGTTATAACTTATATACATTATAAGCCTCCTTGGGTCGCATCTTTTTTGTTCCAAGAGCGACCAAATAATTCATCGCCGCCTTCATTAAGATGCAATACGGCTGTTTTGTTAAGTATAGACCTTGTTTTTTCAGAGTAAGCACCATCTTTATCAAGAGAGATGAAAATCTGTTTTTTACTTTGCATATACAACTCCATTATCTTGTCAATCGGAGCATCACCTATGTTTTTAAAAATTAGAGAATCGTGAGCAATAGCAGGTAGTGGAGTTAATTTAAGAATGCTCAAGTCAAAAATAATAAGGCTTTTAAATGAAGTCCCCGTACCGGTATCGTCAGGAGTGTAAAATTCATATCTCTTTCCATTATCTAAATCAATAACAGGAGCCTTACGGGTTTCATCATAAATAAAATCATTGAAACGGACCATCTGCTCATTAATTTCGCTCTCTATAAAACGCAGTTCTTTTTCTTGGGCTATTCTAAGATTTTCAGAGGCTATTTTTACCTCCTCCTTTAGATTAGTTGAATTAATATAGGCACTATTTTGTGCTTCCAGCATATTGATTTTTCGTTCTATTTCTGAATAATTTTCTAAAAAACGTTTTGAAAGATTCGCAGGAATACCAAGTTTCCGTAAATCATCTTCAAGTCTAGATATTTCTATTTCAGTAGACTCAATTAATACCCGCAATCTTTCCGCCTCTTCAGTCATTTCGTCGCTTAATATTTGCTGCATCTTACCATGAAATCTGTTAATATCTTTAATTTTTCTTATATCCGCCTCTGGAAAGAATTGCGCTAATTCAACTATATCGCTTTCAGATATAACGCGTTCGCCACTCAAGTTTTTTGTTACAACTTTAAGTTGAGATAATAGTCTGCTTCTCTGCCTCTTAATAGAGGTTATTTCAGCTTTTATGGCTGACGCTTCTTCCGCATGGACTAGATCATCATGTGATAAATCTTTGTCTATTTGTTCTGTGAGATTAACTAAAGCTTCCCGTAATCTTGCAATTTCCTTTTCATTTTCTTTATACTGACGTTTTGTTGTAATTGAGAAGGGCAAAAGCTCAAATTTCCTTGCCTTTTTAAATGTTGCAAACTTATCTTTCTTCATTGACTCAACCGTTTTATATTCTTGAATTCTATCAAAAACATTAAAAAGTTTTTCTAAAGCAGTGATTGCCTTTTCAGCTGGTTCTGAGCTGGTTGAGTGGAGAGGCTTTTTCTCAGAATGATTATCTTTACCGTAAATTCTGAAATAGCGCCCGACAACATCTCTAAAAGTAACATGAGGAAGATTAATATTGTATTTTGAAAATAGAAAATCTTTAAACTCCTGAAGTGGTATAGTTTTTTGAATATTATAGTTTTTATCGCAAACAGAAACCTCCTCACTGTTAACAATATCTCTACAAAAATAATAGTGTTGATTATCAAACTTAAAAGCAAATTTAATAAAGTGGTTTTTCAGTTTGTGTGCAGCATCTGAATACTTGTAAGTATCGCCTCCAAAAACATAATCTATGATTAGAAGGAACGTAGATTTACCAATAGAATTATCTGCTGATTGGCCGCCGAGCACAGTATTAAGTCCTTCATGGAAAATGATAGGTTTTCGGGGCTTTCCATAGGACATAAATTCATCACAATGTATTTCAACTAACATATATCAACACCTCTCGATCTTCGTCGTATTCAATCTTCTGTAATGCATAAAGAGAATCGAGGATTTCTATATATTCGCCCACATCAGATATCAGAGGCCGCATCTTCATGTAAAGAGTTATTACTGATTGTGGAGAAATTGACAGTTCTTTAAGGACAAAAGGGAATTTAGACAATATACTTTCGTTATATGTGAAAATTTTATTCGGCAATAACATCGAACACCTCGCACTTCTGTACGAAATATGAAATAATCACTTCGCACGGTTCTTTACTTTCATTTGTGTTTTTAGCAAGCCAATCAACTAATTTATAATAGATATCAGATTGTGATAAACCCTGATCACGTAGATTCCAGTAATTTAATTTCACTTGCATGGAGAATGGCTCAAACCGTAATTGACCTTCTTTACTCAACTGTTGAAATAAATTCTCAACATAAAGATAGTAGATATTAACACTGCTTTGAATTTTGATAAAAAGAGGGACATTGTCTCTCTTAATCTTTCTTTTTACTTCAACTGGATCGTAGTTTAAAGGAATCAATTCTGTGAATGGAGTGGTGCTTATTTTTCTTAAAACTCTATTTACGCCCTCTTCTATCTTTGAATCAGCCAAAGCTTCAATAGCATTAGCTTCTAGCATAAGATGTCTTTTAATATCTGCCATGCGTTTAATATCATCTTGACTTGGAGATAACAAATACTTATTTTTACATTTTGGACACAAAGCAATAAGGTTTTCATAGCTATCAGGTTTCAATTTTGGATCGATTTGAGCAATTTCGTAATTAGCTGCTGTCTTACCATTGTTGCTCGTAACATACAGAGGTTGATAGCAATTATCGTTGGGGCAAATACCATTTGACTCTAAAATTAGACGTAGACCAAACTCGTTTTTTAGCACGTCAACACTTATTAATTGGCCACTTTTACTTGATGTAGAAGTGGCTTTTTTGCTTTTTCCTGATGTTGCACTTTCAATAAGAATATCTTTGAAAATCTTAGCGCACTTTTCAGGCGTATTGAACGCATTAATGTCTGGAAAATACTCCGAAAGTTTACTACCTAAGGAGCTTTGAGCGTCTTCATTTGCCGAATTAATATAGTTCTCAAACTTATCTATATCTATGTATTTATTAATTTTTTTGGCCATAGATGAAATAGGCCTAGTGCCATTAAAATAGCTTTTTAGAGCTGAACTTGTAACGTCATGAATAGGGTTGTAATCTCCATCCATATCATCTGGAAAAGTAGTGATATTAGAGAACAACTCTTTAGTAAATTCTGCAGTATTTGCCCCAGAACCTAATATGGGCATCAGGATTTGTGCGAATTCGCTAAATGTCAATATCAATAGAAATTACCTCCTTCATGCTTTGTATCCGGTTGTATCCATCTGTACCCATCTGTTAGAGATGGTTTTTTTATTTTTACTACAATTGTTTCAAAGGAAGTTGACACTGTACAGTCCATCTGTAATGTACACAACTTTTTGCAATTATATCACGTATTTTCGCAAATTTCAATTTTATATTTGCGAACGCATCAATATACTGCGCGAATAAAAACAAATTATCTTTATTAAGTGAAACGGAGGTGAGGGCATGGAAGTGATTAAGAATGGTAATGGTAAGACAGTTTGTCGAGCAGATGCTTCAAATAAAATAGTTGAAATTGTTCAGAGAGGGTTTAAGACAGTTATTCAGTTCATGGAAGATGGCACCATGAAAGTTATTAACTCTGAGGCAATTTAAGAATTGTGATCAAGCAATTATACGAAATAATCCGCAGAGCCGCTAGACGGACAGGATGAACACTTTGAAAGTGTTTCCTGCCCGTCTTTTTTTCTGCTCTGCGGATAAAAGAAAACCGGCTCCTGCGGATTTTTCAAAGCCAAATTTTGAAAACCAAAGGAGTCAAATTATGAAAAGAGCGTACAAAACAAGTAAAAAGAAGAGAACTAACTACATTTATTACACTGCTGAAGGAACAAAGATTGTGATTACCCCAGGTGAAGATGGAGTCACCGAAGCTGATATCGAGCTTTTACATACTATGGATGATGACGAAGTGGACGAGCAGCGCCGGTACGATTATCGAGTGACAACACATCTGGATGCTTATCATGATGGCGAAGAGGAAGCAGCAAATGACCGCAATAAGTATCTTGCAGATGATACTGCGAATCCAGAACAGCTAATTATACAAGCAGAAGATGAGGCTGAACATCAAGATATGCTGGACAAGTTAACCAAGGCAATGGAGTGTCTTTTACCACAACAAAAAGAACTCTTCAAAAAAGTATACCTTGAAAAACGATCCAACACTGATATTGCAACAGAAGAAGGTGTTACAGAAGCGGCTATTCGTGGTCGCCTTAAGAAGCTTCAAGAAAGACTTAGAAAAATTCTATCCTAATTGGGTTCGCAAGAACCCTTTATAAAAAAATCTTTTCTGAAAAGGGGGTTCGAAAGAACTCTCTTTTTCGCTTATCGGTGAGGGGCAGATAAATCGCCCCCAGAAAGGAGATGGAATATGAACCTTAAACACAAAGTCACAATCAATGTGGCAAGGCCCGGTGGCGAAAGAAGCTCAGTAATTCAAAGCAGTCGGAAGACAATCCGAGCGAGAATGCTTGATTTCCTATTTGGAAAGAAAGCCAGTTTGTTAGTAATTACTCCAGGTGACTCAGTTGAGACGGTAGAAATAAAGGAAATCAAGGAAGGAGGTGTGGGTCATGAGTAAGATTAAGCTCCTTCTCGATGTGGTGTCAGATCTTAGAGCTCTGGCAGATAGTGTTCAGGCTGTAGCTGATGCAATAGCAAGTAATGGGCCTCATGAGATTACAAAGCCAGAGCAACCAAAGCCTGAAAAACAATCTGAAGAAAAGCAGCTCACCTTAGAAGAAGTAAGGGCGGTACTTGCGGAAAAAAGCCATGACGGATTTACAGCTGAAGTAAGAGCACTTCTAGAAAAGTATGGTGCATCAAAACTCAGCCAGATTGATCCAAGTAAGTATGCTGCAATTCTTGCTGATGCGGAGGAGTTGAAATGAGTAAACATGCAATTCTCTCCGCGTCAGGAGCTCATCGCTGGATGAACTGTACACCATCGGCAAGGCTAGAACTGGAGTTTGATGACAACAGTGGTGAGGCTGCAGCTGAAGGCACAGCAGCTCATGCGTTAAGTGAGCACAAGCTCCGCAAAGCGCTTAAGATGAGATCAAAAAAGCCGGTTTCTCCATATGACTCAGATGAGATGGACAATTATACTGATGGTTACGTGGAGTTTGTGCTTGAAGTGATTGAGCAAGCCAAGCAGGCCTGTAGTGATCCCCTGATCTTGATAGAACATCGGCTTGATTTTTCAAAGTATGTGCCTGATGGCTTTGGGACCGGGGATTGTGTAATTATAGCTGATGGAACTCTTCATATTATTGATTTTAAGTATGGTCAGGGTGTCTTAGTCAGCGCAGAGGACAATCCTCAAATGAAACTATATGCCCTTGGTGCACTGGATCTCTTTGATGGTATTTATGACATCGAGATGGTTTCAATGACAATCTATCAGCCCCGTCGAGAAAATGTCAGCACGTCCATAGTCTCAAAAGAAAGCTTGTATCAGTGGGCTGAAGAAGTTTTGAAGCCTAAAGCTGAACTGGCCTTCGCTGGTGACGGAAACTACTGCCCTGGAGAATGGTGTCAATTTTGTCGAGCAGCAGTGAAATGTAGAGCAAGAGCAGAAGCAAAAATGAAACTGGCTACATTTGAGTTTGCACTACCGCCACTTTTATCAGATGAAGAAATTGCTGACATTCTATCTTCTATCGGTGATCTCACCAGCTGGGCAAATGAGATTATAGCCTATGCCACAGATGCAGCAGTTAATCATGGAAAGAAGTGGCCCGGCTTTAAAGTAGTCGAAGGCCGTTCCAACCGTAAATATAAAGATGAAGAAGCGGTCGCAGAAGCAGCAAAAAATGCAGGTTATCGCGACATATACAAGCAAAGTCTCATCACTATTACTGAAATGGAGAAATTGATGGGCAAGACAAAATTTAATGAAGTCCTTGGTGGACTAATTATGAAGCCACCAGGCAAACCGACGCTAGTACCAGTTTCCGACAAGCGTCCTGAAATGAACACATCATCAGCAAAAAATGATTTTATGGAGGTATAAAAATTATGTCAAAAACAGCAAAAAGAACAAATCCAACAAAAGTAGTTACAGGAGTTGTCAGACTTTCTTATGCTAATGTGTGGGAACCTAAATCCATCAATGGCGGTGCTGAAAAATACAGTGTGAGCCTGATTATCCCTAAGAGCGATACTAAAACCTTAAGTGCTATCAACGAAGCAGTTAATGCTGCTATTGAGGAAGGCAAAGGTAAATTTGGTGGCAAGCTTCCCAATAAAGCAGTTCTCAAGCTCCCTCTGCGTGATGGCGACATTGATCGTCCGGATGATGAGGCTTATGCCAACAGCTATTTTATAAATGCAAACAGCAATACTGCTCCACAAATTGTAGACAGAAACGTCAATCCAATCCTTGATCGTTCAGAAGTGTACTCCGGTGTCTATGCAAGAGTGAGTATCAACTTCTACGCCTTTAACTCCAATGGAAATAAGGGTATAGCGTGTGGTCTTGGAAACATTCAAAAAATCCGCGATGGTGAGCCTCTGGGCGGTAGAACCAATGCAGCTGATGACTTTTCCACTGACGTGGATGACGACTTTTTATCATGAGAACCCTCAGCATAGATATAGAAACATATAGTAGCGTAGACCTCGCCAAAAGCGGGGTCTATCGTTACGCTGAAGCACCGGATTTTGAAATCCTACTTTTTGGCTACAGTGTGGATGGTGGTCCTGTACAGGTAGTTGATTTGGCATGTGGTGAAAAGATCCCACAAGAAATCCAGAATGCAGTTCTAGATAGCCAGATTATAAAGTGGGCATTTAATGCTCAATTTGAACGAATCTGCTTGTCTCGTTATTTCGGTGTCTGGCTTGAGCCTGCTTCATGGCGTTGTACGATGGTATGGTCTGCCTACCTAGGACTTCCTCTATCTCTGGAAGGGGCAGCAATCGTAACAGGAGCAGATAAGAAAAAGCTGACTGAGGGTAAGGAGCTCATCCGATATTTCTCTGTTCCATGCAAAGCGACTCAGTCTAATGGAGGTCGAACTCGCAATCTACCGGAGCATTCTTTTGAAAAATGGGAGAGTTTCAAAGCATATAATCTACGAGACGTTGAAGTTGAACTTTCTATACAGGAAAAGCTTCAGAAATTTCCTATGCCTGAAGAGGAATGGAATAACTATATTCTAGATCAGCAAATCAATGATCGGGGTATTCAGTTAGATTTGGAATTGGTAAAAAAAGCGATTCAATGTGATGAAAAAGTAAGAGAAGAGCTAACAAGCAGACTAAAAGAACTAACTGATCTTGATAATCCTAATTCAGTTGTTCAAATGAAGTCCTGGCTATCGGAAAAGGGTCTGGAAACAGACAGTCTTGATAAGGCATCAGTTAAGGCACTATTAAAGGAAGCTCCAGAACATCTGAGTGAAGTACTGGAACTGAGACAGTTACTAGCCAAATCCAGTGTAAAGAAATACACCGCAATGGAAAATGCCGTATGCACTGACGGAAGAGCTCGGGGACTACTACAATTCTACGGTGCTAATCGAACCGGTAGATTTGCAGGAAGGCTTATACAAGTTCAAAATCTCCCTCAGAACCATTTGTCGGATCTGGAACAGGCACGTCGATTGGTTAGAGGTGGCCATTTTGATGCCTTGGAAATATTGTATGACTCTATTCCGGGAGTTTTGTCTGAATTAATTCGAACCGCTTTTGTGCCAAAGAAAGGATATAAGTTTATCGTTGCTGACTTTAGTGCAATAGAGGCTAGAGTTATTGCTTGGCTTGCAGGCGAGACATGGAGAAATGAGGTATTCGCTACCCATGGCAAGATTTACGAAGCATCCGCTTCCCAGATGTTTAGGGTCCCCTTGGAAGAAGTCACAAAAGGTAGTCCACTCAGACAAAAAGGAAAAATTGCGGAGTTGGCCTTGGGGTATGGTGGATCAGTTGGTGCGTTAAAAGCAATGGGAGCACTTGATATGGGTCTTACCGAAGAAGAATTAAAACCTTTGGTCTATGCATGGCGAAATGCGAATCCAAACATTGTTAGGCTTTGGTGGGATGTCGATAGAGCAGTTAAAAAAGCTGTAAAAGAAAGATGCGGAACAGAAACTCATCGTATCCGATTTGAATATCGTAGTGGAATGCTGTTGATATGGCTGCCATCCGGGAGACAGCTTACCTATGTCAAACCAAGGATGGGGATTAACAGATTCGGCAGTGAAGCAGTGACGTATGAAGGCGTTGGTGCCACAAAGAAGTGGGAGCGTATTGAAAGCTATGGTCCGAAGTTTGTTGAGAACATCGTGCAGGCCATTTCAAGAGATCTTCTTTGCCATTCCATGCGAAATCTGGATGAAGCAGGACTAAATATTGTCATGCATGTCCATGATGAGGCAGTTTTAGAGGTTCCTTTAGAAATATGCGTACAAGACGTCTGTGTTCTTATGGGTCAGGTACCGCCTTGGGCGCATGGGCTTCTACTTCGTGCTGATGGATTTGAATGTGATTTTTATAAAAAAGATTAATTTGAGGGGGTTCGAAGCCTCCTCTTTTTTTGCTTATAGCTGAGGGCATGTTTTATTGCTCTACTACTATAAGCAGGAGGTTCAATATGAACAAATTAACTATATTCAACTATGAAGGCAACACAGTAAGAACAGTAATGAAGGATGGAAATCCTTGGTGGGTTCTAAAAGATGTATGTTCAGTATTAGAGATTGGAAACAGTCGTGATGTTATGGCTCGTTTGGACAGTGATGAAAAGGGAGTCGATATTATCGACACCCCTGGAGGAAAACAGGAAGTATCTATTATCAATGAAAGTGGTCTTTATAGCGTGATATTGGTTTCACGTAAGCCAGAAGCTAAAAAGTTCAAGCGCTGGGTAACCCATGAGGTGCTTCCTTCAATCAGAAGGCATGGACTTTATGCTACAGATGAGTTACTTGCTAATCCAGACTTTTTGATTCAGGCACTACAGGAGCTTAAAGCGGAAAGAGCTAAAAATGTTGAGTTAACTACTACCATTAGCATTCAAGAACAGCAAATTGCAGAAATGAAACCTAAAGCAAGTTATTACGATGTGGTACTTAACTGTAAGGATGCGGTGTCTATTACAACAATAGCCAAGGACTATGGAAAATCAGGGCGCTGGTTTAATGAGTATCTGCATAATTTAGGTGTTCAATTCCGTCAAGGGAAGATTTGGCTTCTATATCAAAAGTACGCTCAACATGGATATACGACGACAAAAACCCATACTTACCTTGGAAATGATGGGACGATGCATTCAAAGGTTCATACTTACTGGACTCAGAAAGGACGCTTGTTCATTTATGAGCTTCTTAAGGATCATGGCATTTTACCATTGATTGAACAAGAGTCCGAATTCGAGGAGATGTAACTTATGGATAGATATAACGCTGAAGGCTATCCAGATCCAACTGCAGCAGAAGCCTTGGAAAATATCATGCGTGAAGAAAAAGCAAAAAACTATAAACCTTGCGTTTTTATTTGTTCTCCTTTTGCTGGAGACATAGAAAAAAATCTGAATAAAGCTAGAGAATACCTGAAGTTTGCAGTGAAGCAAGGAACCATTCCTTTTGCTCCTCATCTGCTATACCCTCAAGTGCTAGATGATGGCGATCCTGAACAAAGAAAACTAGGACTATACTTTGGCATGGTATGGCTTAGAAAGTGTGATGAGCTGTGGGTATTTGGTCGCTATATCTCAAAAGGGATGCAAGCAGAGATAAATAAAGCATCGAAGCATCGTATACCTATCCGGTATTTTTCTGAAAACTGCGAGGAGGTGCAGAAGCTATGAAGATAGCGGTTGGTAACAGCCGAATGGATAAAAAGTGGAAGAACAATGATATCACATGGGAGGACTTTATCTCACGAGTTAAATCTACCATACGAACAACAGAAACGGTATCTGAATTTCGGAAAATGAGTCGCGCTCAACAGGACTCAATAAAAGATGTAGGAGGATTTGTGGGAGGAGCCCTTCGTGAAGGAAAACGCAGAAATGGTTATGTCCTCTCCCGTTCCCTTCTGACTTTAGATATGGATTATGCCAAACCAGAGGTTTGGGAGCAAATTGAAGCGTTACATGATTTCAAATGCTGCATCTATTCTACCCATAAACATACACCAGATGCACCAAGATTAAGACTTATTATTCCACTTAAAAGAGAAGTAACAGAGGATGAATACCCAGCCCTTGGTCGGATGGTTGCAAAGGAGATTGGGATTGATTTATTCGATGACACCACTTATGAACCTTCAAGACTAATGTATTGGCCTTCTACACCGTCAGATGGAGAATTTGTGTTTAAAGAGAAAGACGGTGAACTATTGGACCCAGATATCTATCTTTCAAAATATGTAGATTGGCGGGATACTTCCATGTGGCCTGTATCTTCAAGACAGTCGGAGGTCGTGCAAAGGAAAATTACTAAACAAGCAGATCCATTAATTAAAGAAGGGGTTATAGGAGCATTTTGCAGAGCCTATACCATTGAAGAAGCCATCGAAGAATTTCTACCTGATGTATATGAACCTAGTAATATGAATGGAAGATTTGATTATATTCCAGCAGATTCTTCAGCGGGTTTGGTAATCTATGATGGTAAATTTGCTTATAGCCATCATGCTACTGATCCAGCATGTGGAATGCTGCTAAACGCATTTGATTTGGTCCGAGTGCATAAGTTTCGGGAACTAGATGAAAAGGTGACAGAAAATGCACCGCCAAGTAAACTACCTTCATTTAGAGCCATGACAGATTTGGCATTAGAGGATGAACGGGTAAAAGAGCAGTTTGCTGAAGAACGAAAGGCTCAGGTTGAAAAAGAGTTTATTGATGAAGATTGGGAAAAGCAGCTGGAGATTGATAAGACAGGAACGGTTAAGAATACTCTTAGAAATTTGATTTTGATACTTGAAAATGATCCCAACCTAAAAAGCATAGTGTTTAATCAGCTATCTGATAGTCTCGAAATTAAAGGTGATGTTCCTTGGCCGCATCCATCGAAGTTCTGGAGAGATGCAGATGATGCACAGCTAATCAGCTACATTGACACCCACTACGGAACCTTTTCTGCAAGAAACTATGATGTAGCGGTAGCGAAGGTCGCTGACGATAGATCTTATCATCCGATTCGGGAATTTATTGAGGCTCTTCCTGAGTGGGATAAGGTAGCTAGAGTAGATACCTTGCTAATCGATTATCTAGGTGCATCAGATAATCCATATGTTCGAGCTGTGACAAGAAAAACTTTATGTGCAGCGATTTCTCGTGTACTGACTCCAGGCATCAAGTTTGATTCCATGTTGGTTTTAAATGGCCCGCAGGGAGTTGGAAAAAGTACTCTTATAGCCAAGTTAGGTGGAGACTGGTTTTCTGATAGTTTGAGCTTGTCAGATACCAAGGATAAGACCGCAGCAGAAAAGTTACAAGGTTACTGGATTTTAGAAATTGGAGAGCTGGCTGGACTAAAAAAAGCAGAAGTAGAAACACTTAGAAGCTTCTTATCTCGCCAGAATGATATTTATCGAGCTAGCTTTGGCAAGAGAGCTACTCCTCACTTAAGACAATGTGTCTTTTTTGGCACCACTAATGCTGAAAAAGGCTATTTACGGGATACCACAGGAAACCGTCGTTTTTGGCCGGTAAAGACCCCGGGAAATGGCACAAAAAAATCTTGGCAGCTAAAGCAGGATGAAATTCTGCAGATATGGGCCGAGGCTCTTACCTATGTAAAGGCTGGAGAGAAATTATACCTTGATGCTAGCCTTGAAAAGCTTGCAAAAGAAGAACAGCGAGAAGCTATGGAGTCCGATGAGCGAGAAGGTTTGGTTAGAGAGTACCTTGATATGCTTTTACCTGAGGATTGGGACACCATGGATCTATATGAACGTCGAGCCTATATCAACGGGACTGAGTTTGGTGAAAGCCAAAGGGTTGGTGTTTGGAAACGAAAATCTGTTTCTAATATGGAAATTTGGTGTGAATGCTTTGGAAAGGATCGAGCCAACCTTCGAAGAGTAGATGGTAATGAAATATCAGCTATTATGGCGAGTATTGGAGGATGGACAGGTCTCGTTAAAAAAGAACGTATCCCGCTTTATGGACCACAGTGGGTTTATGTTCCAAAAGAGTAATTCAGTTTGGAACACATGGAACAATTTTTTCTATGGAACAGATTTCAGCTGTTCCGGTGGAACAAAAACGGTCTTTTGGTACATCTCATCGGAACAGGCGGCAGCCCCTAGTAAGGTAGGCTACTTTATAACCCCTGTTCCATTGTTCCAATAATTATTATTAAAAATAATCCTAAAGACAAAAAGAAGAAATTACCTGCAGACGCGTATATACGCGCGTATAGAGACTTTTTGGATTTAGGGAACATGGAGGATATATGAGAGAAAAAAAGATTGAACAGCAACTGGTAAAAGAAGTGAAAGATATAGGTGGTATTGCACTTAAAATTGCATCACCAGGTTTTGATGGAATGCCAGACAGATTGATTCTTTTACCTAATAGAAAGCTAGCTTTTGTAGAGGTTAAAGCACCTGGTAAAACCTTAAGACCCCTACAAGAAAAGCGAAAAAGACAGTTAGAGGCACTTGGTTTTTTGGTATTCTGCCTGGACCATATAGATCAGATTGGAGGGATACTTCATGAAATACAAGCCTCATGAGTATCAGGTTTATGCCACTGAGTATATCCTCAATCATCCTATAGCAGCAGTGCTCTTAGATATGGGTTTAGGTAAAAGTGTCATAACTTTAACTGCCATCTTTGATTTAACACTGGACAGTTTTCTTGTTCGTAAGGTTCTGGTTATTGCACCGCTAAGAGTTGCCAGAGATACATGGCCTGCAGAGATTGAAAAGTGGGATCACTTAAAGGGTCTTAAATATACTTTAGCAGTTGGCTCTGAAGTAAAGAGAAAAACTGCCTTTATGGAAAGAGCACAAGTTTACATTATCAATCGAGAAAATGTAGAATGGCTCATTACAAGAAGTGGAATTCCTTTTGACTTTGATATGGTGGTAATTGATGAGTTGTCTTCTTTTAAATCTCATCAAGCTAAGAGATTTAAAAGCTTAATGAGAGTTAGACCCAAGGTAAAAAGGATAGTAGGACTTACTGGAACCCCATCCTCCAACGGATTAATGGATTTGTGGGCACAGTATCGCTTATTAGATATGGGACAACGATTAGGTAGGTTTATTGGTAGGTATCGGGAGGATTACTTTGTACCAGATAAGCGTAATCAGCAAGTGATCTTCTCCTACAAACCAAAACCAGGAGCAGAAGAAGAAATTTATAAGCTTATATCTGATATAACTATTAGCATGAAAGGGACAGATTACCTGAAGTTGCCGGACTTAGTTATAAACGAAGTGCCTGTAAAGCTTTCTGAAAAAGAAATGAAAACCCTCGATACGATGAAGCGGGATTTAATTACAAATGTTAAAGGTGAAGAAGTAACTGCAGCAAATGCAGCAGCTCTTTCAGGAAAGCTCCTGCAGATGGCAAATGGAGCAGTTTATGATGATCATGGCACAGTCCTTTATATACATGACCGTAAGCTGGATGCACTGGAAGACTTAATCGAAGCTGCTAATGGCAAGCCAGTTCTAATTGCTTATTGGTTTAAGCATGATTTGTCACGAATACAAAAGCGTTTTGAGGTTGAGGTGTTATCCACTAGCGATTCTATTAAGAGGTGGAATGATGGAGAAATCTCTATTGCAGCTATCCATCCAGCATCAGCAGGACATGGACTGAACTTGCAAGCTGGAGGTTCAACTCTTGTATGGTTTGGTCTAACTTGGAGCCTAGAGCTTTATCAGCAAACCAACGCCCGTCTTTGGCGGCAAGGACAAAAAGAAACGGTAGTGATTCATCACTTGATTTCCAAAGGCACCATTGATGAACGTGTAATGAAAGCCCTAAATGATAAAAACAATACTCAATCCGCACTGATAGATGCGGTTAAAGCCACACTAAAGGAGGTCTGATAAAATGAACATTGTCTGGCAATATTTAGATAAAAGAGCAGCGGCAATTAACGCCCTAAAAGATTACAGCAGTATGAAGTACATCATAGAACATACCGATGAGGACATTGCAACCCTCAACGAAGAAATGAGTTCCCCAGCTTCCCCAGTTATCAATGGCATGCCATCGACCCATGATCCAAAAGCTGGAGAGAAAAGGCTCATTGCCTGCATCAATGAAATTGATGTATTGAAAGAACGTTATCGTCAAGCACTGGAATACATGGACTGGTTTCAACCGGCATGGGATGCTTTAACAGAAGATGAGCAGTATGTGTTAAAGGAGTTTTATTTGGATGATGAACAAAAGCAGATTGATGCAGTGTATAACATTTGTGATCACTTTAATATTGAACGTTCTTCTGCATACAACAAAAAGAATCGAGCGCTTCAGCATCTTGCGCTACTACTCTATGGAAAGTAATGAGTAATATCATGGACGATTTTATTAGAAATCCATAATACAATGGTATTGTGAAAAATTGTAGAGAGCCTTCGTGGAAATACCGCGGGGGCTTTTTGCATGTCCAAAGGAGGTACGAAATGCCAAAGAAACCAAAACGACCATGTTCTTCTCCTGGTTGTCCGGAACTGACAGATGGACGTTTTTGTCCGGAGCATGCCAAAAAGGAAGCTTCTCGTTATGAAAAATATCAGAGAGATCCTGAAACGAGGAAGCGTTACGGTCGTGCATGGAAAAGAATACGTGACCGTTACATTACAGCCCATCCACTATGTGAAGAGTGTAAAAGACAAGGAAAGCTGACACCAGCAACTGAAGTGCACCATATCCTTCCCTTGGCACGAGGTGGGACACACGATGAAAGCAACCTAATGGCTCTTTGTACTCCTTGTCACTCAGCTATCACAGCAAGAGATGGAGACCGTTGGGGAACCCGGTAGGGGGAGTCATATCTCCACAGCTATTTAAATGTGCAACGGGCGTGGGGCTTCGTGCAAAAAGTCGCAGTTTCAAACGGGGTAATACCCCCTTAATAAGAAATGAGGTGAGTTAATGGCCAAAGATGGTACAAATCGAGGTGGTGCCCGTATTGGATCTGGTCAGAAAAAGAAAGCACTTATAGATAAAATTGCTGAGGGAAATCCCGGAAAAAGAAAACTGGAAGTTATTGAATTTAAAAATACCGCAGAACTTCAAGGGCAGGAGATGCCACAGCCAAGGGCTATGCTTTCAGCAGTACAAAAGGATGGTAAAACCTTAGTAGCTAGCGAAATTTATGAGCTTACGTGGAAATGGCTTGAGGAGCGAGGGTGTGCACATCTAGTTCTACCACAGCTATTAGAAAGATATGCCATGAGTGCTGCTAGGTGGATACAGTGTGAGGAAGCAATAAGTGAGTTTGGTTTTCTTGCTAAGCATCCAACTACTGGCAACGCTATCCAAAGTCCATACGTTTCCATGAGCCATAATTTTATGAGTCAAACCAACAGACTCTGGATGGAAATATATCAGATTGTTCGTGAAAACTGTGCGACAGAGTATTCCGGTACAAATCCACAGGATGATGTGATGGAACGACTGTTGACTGCCCGTAGAGGCAAATAATAATAAGGAGATGTGAAATGAGTAAGAGATATTTAACAGCAGAAAGTGTATGTGCAGGGCATCCTGATAAACTGTGCGATATTATTGCTGACAGTATTTTGGATGCATGTCTTAGAAAAGATAAAGCATCACGCGTAGCTTGTGAGGTTATGGCTACTAAAGGAAAAATTATCGTGGCGGGCGAGATCTCCTGCAGCGAGAAAATTGATATCAGATACATTGTCAGGAATGTATTAAAACAAGTGGGTTATAATCCTTTGAAATTTTTGATTTATGTATATGTACACAATCAAAGTCCTGATATTGCAGCTGGTGTAAATACTGCACTGGAAGCACGAAATGGTGTAAACGAACAATATGGTTCTGTCGGTGCCGGAGATCAAGGGACCATGTATGGGTATGCCACAATAGAAACTAGAGAAATGCTTCCCTTACCTCTTGTACTATCCCATCGAATCGTAAAGAGACTGGATGAGGCTCGAAAAGGTAAGCTCATTAAAGGTATTCTCCCCGACGGAAAAGCTCAGGTGACGATTGAATATGATGATGATACTCCAGTAAGAGTAAAGACCATTGTGGTGTCGGCGCAGCATGAAAAGAATAAGACCCAGGAAGAGCTCAAGCAGGATATTCTAAACAATGTATTGTGGCAGTGTTTTGAGGACTTTCCTTTTGATGATGAAACAGAAATTCTTATCAATCCGTCTGGTCAGTTTGTTTTAGGAGGACCCGCTGCAGATACTGGACTAACCGGTAGAAAAATCATGGTAGATACTTATGGCGGTCTTGCATCCCATGGAGGCGGAGCACTTTGTGGGAAAGATCCCACAAAAGTTGACCGAAGCGGTGCTTATATGGCTCGGTATATTGCTAAACATATTGTATGGTGTGATTTTGCCAAAAAATGTGAAGTGAGTATTTCTTATGCTATCGGTAAAGCGAATCCAGTTGCCTTTACTATAAACACATTTGGAACCGGAACAGTTCCTGATGAGATTTTAGCCCTTGCAGCTCAAGAGGTTTTTAACCTTAGACCAGCAGCAATTATTGAAAAGCTGCATCTAAGAAATATCCTCTACTCGGATACAGCGGTTTACGGGCATTTTAACAGCTACCTGTTTCCTTGGGAGGATGTTAATAGATACAGCAAGTTAAGGGAGGTGGTGGAAAAGTATGCTAATAGAGAAGATTAAAACGAAGCTACTAATCCCTGCTGATTATAATCCTAGAAAGGACTTAAAGCCCGGAGATCCAGAATATGAGAAACTTAAACGCTCTCTTGAGGAGTTTGGATATGTCGAACCGGTTATTTGGAATAAGACCACAGGCAGAGTCATCGGAGGTCATCAGCGTTTGAAGATCCTGCTGAGTATGGGCATGGATGAGATAGAATGCGTGGTTGTTGAAATGGATGAGGATAAGGAAAAGGCTCTCAATATCGCATTAAATAAAATAAGTGGCGATTGGGATAAGGAAAAACTGGCACTTCTCATCACAGACTTAAATGCTTCAGACTTTGATGTGTCTTTGACAGGTTTTGACCCAGGAGAGTTGGACGATCTTTTCAAGGATTCCCTTAAGGATAATATAAAAGAAGATGATTTCGATGTAGACAGCGAGCTGAAAAAGCCCGCTGTTTCGCATTTAGGGGATATTTGGCTACTTGGACAGCATCGATTAGTCTGCGGAGACAGTACAAAGAAAGACACCTTTGATGTCTTGATGGATGGGAAAACTGCTAATTTGGTAGTTACGGACCCTCCATATAATGTTAACTATGAAGGCACTGCTGGAAAAATCAAAAATGACAACATGGCTAACGAAGCGTTCTATGATTTTCTGCTTGCGGCATTTCAAAATACCGAAGCGGTAATGGCAAAGGACGCTTCTATTTATGTGTTCCATGCTGATACCGAAGGACTCAATTTTAGAAGAGCATTCTCTGATGCTGGATTTTATCTTTCTGGCACTTGCATTTGGAAAAAGCAGTCCCTTGTTCTCGGTCGCTCCCCTTATCAGTGGCAGCATGAACCTATTCTCTTTGGGTGGAAAAAGAAAGGCAAGCATCTCTGGTATTCAGACCGCAAGCAGACCACCATCTGGGAGTTTGAGAAACCAAAGAAAAATGGCGACCATCCAACCATGAAACCAGTGGCACTTGTGGCATATCCCATTATGAACTCAAGCCTTAGTAACTGTATTGTGCTCGATCCTTTCGGCGGTTCAGGAAGTACACTGATTGCCTGTGTATAAACTGTCAAGGAAAAATGTATAAAAAGTATTAAATAATTATGTACAACTAGTCTCCTTGCTTCATATGATCCTTTAATCTGTATGACTTTCCAGATATAGATATTACATGTGCATGGTGCAATACCCTGTCAAGTATTGCATTGGCTACAACTGCGTCATAGAATACACCATCCCATTCGTTGAAATTCATGTTTGTTGTAAGAATGGTACTTTTTCTCTCATATCTCATATCTATAAGCTGAAAAAACATATTAGAATCTTCTTTATCAATGGGTAAGTAGCCAAGTTCATCAATGATAAGTAGTCTGTAATGGCAGAAGTGTCTGAGTCTTACATCAAGTCTGTTTTCCAGTTTTGCTTTCTTTAGTTGCTGCAATAAATCATGACATTTGATAAAATATGTGCTAGTACGTTTCTTTGCTGCAGCTATTCCTATTGATGTTGCCAGATGAGTCTTTCCAACACCACTTGGACCAAGAAATACTATATTCTCATTTCTTTCAAGAAAACCAAGCGTGCAAAGTTCTTGTATTTCTTGCTGATTTACTGACGGCTGAAAATTGAAATCATAATCTTTCAATTCCTTTACAAAAGGAAATGCTGCTGCTTTAATCATAGATCTAGATGCTTTGGCCTCCTTAAAATCAACTTCGTAATTACTAAGTCTCAGTAGTCCTTCTGTAAACGAAAGATTGTTGGATGTCACAAAATTAGATATTTCATCAAGATGAATTACCATTTGCCCAAGACCAAGAATTTCCATGTTCCGGCATAGCTGGTTGTATGTACTGTTATTCATAACTATATACTTCTCCTATAACCTGTAAGTTTTCTTTTGCCCGCTCATTTATATTTTCTTCCTTAAATGCATGCGATTTTCTTGCTATAGCAGTATAGTGTTCTGTAAAATAATTTAGTTTCTTTTTACTAAGGGTATGGATAGTTATTAATTCCATGTTATAATAAACATGTATGTAACCATCATACACTTGTAAAGTAAGAGTTTTTCCAATGTATTCTGGTGGTACAGAATACTGGCATTCATTATGGTTGAACATGCTGGATGAATTTACTTTTACTTTATGTGGAGTTATTTGATAAGGCTTTCTTATGGTATCGGCTGGTAAGCTTCCTAAGAAAGCTTTTTCCTTGTTGAAATACATTAATGGAATACGACCTGTACCTTGATTTACCTGCATGTTTACTCTGTTATTTATTCGTGTGACCAACTCATTAAGTTCCTTGTAATCAAGTTTTCCATTGTAGGCTCTTATCTCATCAAGTAGTTTCATTGGTGCTTCTACTTTGGCTTTTGTTCTTGGTCTTCCTGCAATACAAGGGTGCACCTTAAAACCATAATCATCCGCAAACTGCTTAAATTTTATATTTATTTTCCCTTCTGTATACTTTGTTCTTGGCTCATCCATAACTGTTTTCATATTATCGGTGACAATCTCACTTGGAACACCTCCAAACGTGTTAAACGCATCATCAAGGAATGAAAATAATATGTCCTGTGTTTTTGATAGAGATACCCTGTATACTTTAAAACGTGAGTATGACAGCAATAATACAAATATGTTTACTTCTATTATTTCACCTGTTGAAAGAGTAAATCGTATAGACTCTTTCCAGTCTAGTTGTGCTTGTTGACCCATTCCTGTTTCATAACGTATGGTTACGTTATTTGCGTTTGAAGGTCTGCTTTTTTTGAAATATGAGTCTAGTTCAGGATATTTTCTTAGATAGTAGCAGAAATTCACATAAGACCCTTCATAAGAATGATTGTCTACTAGGTATTGCCATAAAACTCTTCTGTAATAAAATATCTGCTGGCTGTTATCAGATAGAAGCTCTGCGATAATGTCATAGTAAGCAGTGATACAATTCACGCATTCTCTGGATTTGGCCTTATGAAAGCCATTAATGTATTTATCAACTGTACGCCTATCGACATCAAGTTCCCTTGCGATCTGGCTTTTATTAACCTTCAATGTTGTGTCCTCCATAAATGGTTTTAACTTATAAAGATCCTTGACAGTTTGAATATTTAAATCTGTTATGATACTACTTTTGATAATCATTAGGGTACCTCCTTTTGTACCCTGTAATCATACCATTTGTACATTTTTATTTAATATTATTTGTACATTATTAATTATAACTTTATACCTGTGAGCAGACAAATAGAATCTGCTACACCATTGAACTGGATGAAAAGTACTGTGATGTCATTGTAAAAAGGTATATTGAGCAAGTGGGAAATTCTGATGGTGTGTTTCTTTTAAGAGATGGTTCGAAATTCAGATATTGTGACCTACCGGAGGTGAATGCAGATGAGTAAATTGACACTTGGTTCCCTTTTTGATGGGAGCGGAGGTTTTCCTCTAGGTGGTTTGCTTTGCGGCATCGAACCTTTATGGGCATCTGAAATTGAGCCGTTTCCTATACGGGTTACGACTAAACGTATCCCTCAGATGAAGCATTATGGGGATATAAACAAATTAAATGGCGCGGAGCTTCCGCCTGTAGATATCATAACCTTTGGCTCTCCCTGCACGGATATGAGTGTGGCGGGTAAAAGAGCTGGTCTGGACGGAGAGCAATCCGTCCTTTTTTATGAAGCAATCCGAATTATCAAGGAAATGAGGTGTAAGACCAATGGACAATATCCAAGGTACGCAGTCTGGGAAAATGTCCCCGGTGCATTCTCATCAAATAAAGGGGAAGACTTCAAGGCAGTCCTCGAAACGGTCATCAGCGTCAAAGAGCCGAACACCTCGGTGCCTTTACCTGAAAAAGGTCGATGGCCATACGCTGACATCTATATGGGAGACGGATGGAGTGTGGCTTACCGAACTATCGATGCGCAATATTTCGGAGTACCCCAACGTCGTCGTAGAATCTACCTTGTCGCAGATTTTGCAGACAGATGTGCCGGAGAAATACTATTTGAGTCCGAAGGCATGCCAAGGGATTTTACGCCGAGCGGCAGCCCGTGGCAAAGAACTGCCGGAAATGCTAAAAACTGCACTAGAAAGACAGGCACTGTATGCTTAAACGATCAAGGTGGACAACGCATCGATGTGCTTGATGATAAGACGGCAACACTTAGAGCAAAAGCAAATCATCCGCCTTGTGTACTGTTTGAAAACCACAGTCAAGATACACGATACAAAGGCCCCGTTGATGTAGCACCAACTGTATCCGCTACATATGGGAAGGGTGGTAATAACCAACCTTTTGTAACAACTGCTGGATTCTGCACAGAACATTCATCTGATAGTCGTAGTATTGGATATGAGGAGGAAATTTCACCAACGTTAAGGGCAGGAGTCGTACCAGCGGCTGTATCATTAAATGAGACTCCAAAGACCCTAAAAATTCGTTCCGGGTGTGAAGGTGGCGGAAAAGGTGCGTTAATTCAAGATAATAAATCTGCGACCCTTGGATGCAACAATGACCAGACCGTTTTTGTGCCTACTGCATTTGGCATCTGTTCTGATAAGAGCAACTCTATGCAGTCAAGCAATCCTCACAGCGGTGTATATAAAGCGGATACTTCTCGAACCATCGATGCTAATGGTGGAAATCCGGGATGTAATCAAGGTGGTATTGCTGTAGTTGCTCTTCAAGGCTCTATGATTGGAAGACAGGATAAAAACGGTCCTCAAGGAGCTGGCATAAATGATAATATGAGTTTTACTCTTAATACAGTGGATCGACATGGTGTTGTGTATGCAATTGATCGTGAAACCTTTAACTGCGGACAGAATTTTGCTAGAAATTTAGGGATAACAGAAGACAGTGTTGCTTCAACATTAAATGCTCAAGGCCCATCGGCTGTGGCACAACCTTATCAAAATATCAGCGGTACGATTTCTGCAGGTGCACATCCAAGTGGTTTTAACGGTCAGGATGCATCAAACGATATGCTTATTACAGTCAAGAAAAACGATGAGCCAAATTATATCGTCCGAAGGCTTACACCAACAGAATGTGCAAGATTGCAAGGCTTCCCGGATGATTGGTGTGATGACCTTGGTACGGAAAATCCTACAGAAGATGAAATTTCATTCTGGACGGAGGTTTGGGAAACCCATCGCAAAATCATGGGTAAGAGTAGCAAGCCGAAAACAAGAAAGCAAATTATTAAATGGCTTAACAACCCCCATTCCGATTCAGCTGAGTACAAAATGTGGGGTAATGGTGTAGCACTTCCATGCGTCTGTTTTGTGCTGACTGGCATTGTGTTATCTGCACGGAATACCGCCGATTAATGGAACAGTATTTTCTACAGAAAGATGCTCTAAATGACTTGATATTAACAGCCTTTAGAGTGATATATGTATGTACCGAAAATAGAAAGGCGGTATAAAAATGCAGATAAACTATAATGTCACAGGAGCAAAAAGAAAAGAGTTAGTCAACGCAATCAGCCAAAAACTGAATGCTCCTGTAAGATATCTTGGAGCACCTACATTTGCATATGAGGTGGCAGACTACAATATTGACAAAAATGGAGTAGTCAGAGGACCAGATAATTCTGAACTGGTTGATGCTCTATTAAGCTTTCATGACTTCAAGGCAGCTACGGAAGAATAT
The DNA here is from genome assembly GCF_005473905.2 of Ruminiclostridium herbifermentans. NCBI lineage: Bacteria > Bacillati > Bacillota > Clostridia > Eubacteriales > Oscillospiraceae > Ruminiclostridium > Ruminiclostridium herbifermentans. Next base: position 3,897,236 of record NZ_CP061336.1, on the reverse strand, counting down.
GACACACCACTTCCAAAAGCAGAGCTTGTTCCTGAAAATATTCAAATTCCCTATGAAGCGGCTCTTGGTGGAAGGGTAAGCCCATATAATGATTACGAAGAATCTCCCGTATACGCCGAGCCAGATGAAATCGAAGATGTTAGATTGATTATTCAAATGCCGAGGGAGAGTTTTACCGAAATCGCACTTGATAACCTAAAAGGATTGGTAGAAAGCAAAGAAACCCTTATAAAGAAAGCACTTGATACTGACTCTATTCCCATTATCGTAAATGAGGAATTTGTAACCTTCCCCTGGTTCCAAAGTGAGTGCTCCGCAGAGGAGGTTAAGGCTTATACTCACTTTGTAACAGCACTTTGCGAAATGGCAAAGAAGCAGACTCGCGTCAACTCGACCGAGAAATCAGTGGAGAATGAAAAGTACGCTTTCCGTTGTTTCCTTCTAAGACTTGGCTTTATCGGTCCAGAATACAAAACCGAACGAAAAATTCTCCTCTCCAAACTGTCGGGTAGCTCTGCCTTCAAAAGCGGAACTGCCAAGCATAAGGAGGTGAGTGAATAATGAATATCATTCACCCAGAAATGCTAAAACAACTTAGGAGTTATTACACTCCGGGAACTCGTGTCATGCTACTTAAAATGAATGACCCTTATACCAAGCTTCAGCCTGGAACTAAAGGTACGGTTACTAGTGTTGATGACATGGGAACCATCCACGTCAGTTGGGATTCAGGCAGTTCCCTTGGAGTGGTCTTTGGAGAGGATTTATGCAGGAAAATCGAAGAGTAAACATACACATTTTAAGACCAATATGGCAGTAAATATGTAGATTTATATTGCAGAATTGTCTTGCTATATAAGCCTTTTAGAGTGATATATGTACATGCCGAAAGGACAAACACACTTTAAAAGGAGCGATACACGATGTTAAGTGCAAAATTCGGGATTGAGATTGAATTTACAGGGATTACAAGGGAAAGGGCAGCTAGAGTCGCTGCAGAATATTTGCAAGGCATTTACAGTGAAGGCGGGACTTACTACGACACCAAGAAGGTAAAAACTCCAGATGGTCGAGTGTGGAAGTTTATGTACGATGGGAGCATCAACTGCCAAAGAAAAGAAGGTAGAAGAAAAGTAGCTGCAGGTAGAGATTATAGCGTTGAGCTGGTTAGCCCAATCCTAACCTACCGGGAGGACATTGAAACTTTGCAGGAGCTAGTAAGAAAGCTTCGCAAAGCTGGAGCCTTTACAAATACATCATGCGGAATTCACATTCATCTAGACGGTGCTGAACATACCCCACGAAGCATTCGAAACTTTGTAAATATCATTGCAAGCAAAAATGACTTATTTTATAAAGCACTCCAGATTGCACCGCAGAGAATGAATTACTGCAAAAAGATGGACAGCATTTTGGTTGAGAAGATGAACCGTAAAAAGCCTAGAACCATGAGACAAATTGAGGACATTTGGTACGAAGGTTACAGCGAGAGTAGAAGCACTCATTATCACAACAGCCGCTACCATTTCCTCAACCTTCACAGCTTTTTTACCGGAAACCATACAGTTGAACTTAGGGGATTTAATAGCGAACTTCATGCAGGAAAGATAAGAAGCTACATTGTTCTAGCACTTGCCATCAACCACCAAGCCTTAACGCAAAAATGTGCATCAGCAAAGAAACCGCAGGTGGAAAACGAAAAATTTGCCATGAGAACCTACCTAAACCGGATTGGTTTCATTGGAGATGAATTTGCAAACTGCAGAGAGCATTTGACAGCAGCACTTTCGGGTTCAGCTGCATGGCGGTTTCGGGCGGCCTGAGCTGCCCCTAACCCACAAAGCTAAGAAGGAGGATTACAATGAATAATAAATTATATCTTGCCTATGGCTCCAACCTTAACCTGAAACAAATGGCCAACAGATGCCCCACAGCGAAGGTGGTAGGAGCAAGTCAAATCAATGACCACCGTTTATTATTTAGAGGGGCACACGCAGGCGCTGTGGCGACTATCGAGCCTTTTAAGGGTGGCAACGTACCCGTTTTAGTGTGGGAAATCACACCTGTCGATGAAGCAGCACTTGACCGTTACGAGGGATGGCCGTTCCTTTATCGCAAGGAAACAATAAAAGTGAAGTTGGGGGGTAAAACCGTTAAGGCGATGGTATACATCATGAATGATGGGAGGCCGCTTGGACAGCCGAGCTGTTATTATTACAGTACAATTTTAGAAGGCTATAAGAGTGCAGGCTTCGATGTGGAAATCCTGCGCAAAGCGACAACCGATTCAGTAGAATCGGAGGAGGTAGCCAATGAATGAGATAATTATGCAACAAATACTTGCCATTCGAGAAACAGGTGAAACGAATATGTTTGATCTTCCGGTTGTGACAAGTATTGCTTTAAGAGCAGGTTATACGGAGCTAGTAGATTACCTTGAAAAGAACAAAGGAGAATATGTCCATTTCATTTTGACAGGGGAAGCGAAAACAGAATAGCCTAAACAAATTTTGAAGGAATTCTGCGGGGTTCCTTTTTTCGTAGCCATAAGGAGGTGGCGGCCATACGTAAACTAAAAAAATATAAGCCGACCATCTTTAAGGCAGATGGTTCGGTATATGATAAGGACGCTGCAGACATTGCGGTGTCTTTTATTAATTGCTTAAAACATACGAAGGGAGAATGGTATGGGCAACCATTTGAACTTATAGACTGGCAGGAACAGATTATCCGCGATGTGTTTGGGATTATAAAGCCTAATGGTTACCGTCAATTTAATACGGCATATATCGAAATCGCTAAAAAGCAAGGGAAATCTGAACTTGCAGCAGCGGTTGCGTTACTGCTTACCTGTGGTGATTTTGAGCATGGCGGTGAAGTATACGGATGTGCATCTGACAGACAGCAAGCTTCCATTGTTTTTGATGTAGCAGTGGATATGGTAGAACAATGTCCAGCTCTGAAAGCAAGAATTAAACCGGTACTATCGCAAAAACGACTTGTTTATAAACCGCTAGGTAGTTTCTATCAAGTTTTGTCTGCAGAAGCGTATACCAAGCATGGACTAAATGTGCATGGTGTTGTATTTGATGAACTTCATGCGCAACCAAATAGACAGCTTTTTGATGTCATGACCCATGGCTCAGGTGATGCAAGAAAGCAGCCGCTGTATTTTTTAATTACGACTGCCGGAAATGATACTCACTCTATTTGCTACGAGGTGCATCAAAAGGCTAAAGATATTCTAGAAGGACGAAAGGTTGACCCTACATTCTATCCTGTCATTTACGGTGCTGACGAAGATGATGACTGGACCGATCCGAAGGTGTGGGCGAAAGCCAACCCCTCAATGGGCATTACCGTTGATATAGAAAAAATTCATATTGCTTGTGAAAGTGCAAAACAAAATCCAGCAGAAGAAAACTTATTTAGACAACTTCGTCTAAATCAATGGGTTAAACAGTCGGTACGTTGGATGCCTATGGAAAAGTGGGATAAATGTGCTTTTACTGTAAACCTAGAAAGTCTTACAGGACGTGTGTGTTATGGTGGTTTGGACTTATCCTCTACAACCGATATAACAGCATTTGTTCTTGTATTCCCTCCTGAGTATGAGGGAGATAAATATATCATCCTCCCTTTTTTCTGGATTCCAGAAGATAACATGGACCAAAGGGTAAAGCGTGATCATGTGCCCTATGACGTATGGGAGAAGCAGGGGTTCTTACACACCACTGAAGGAAACGTGGTGCATTATGGTTACATCGAAAACTTTATCGAAGAGCTGGGCTTAAAGTACAACATTCGAGAAATTGCTTTTGACCGGTGGGGAGCTGTACAGATGACACAAAACTTAGAGAACCTTGGGTTTACAGTAGTTCCTTTCGGTCAAGGTTTTAAAGATATGAGTCCGCCAACGAAGGAGCTTATGAAGCTTACCTTGGAAGAGAAACTGGCGCATGGTGGTCATCCGGTGCTCCGATGGATGATGGATAACATCTTTATACGTACTGATCCTGCTGGAAATATCAAACCGGATAAAGAAAAATCAACTGAAAGAATAGATGGTGCAGTAGCTACCATTATGGCTCTTGATCGGGCAATCCGTAAAAGTGGAGCAGGCAATTCTGTTTATGATGGAAGGGGTTTATTAATTCTTTAATTTTAGATGGATTCTATGGCATAATAAAATTTAATATTTCAGATTAATTATGGATAAGTAGAATTTATACGACAATATTTGTTAGCAAAATGTCGAGTTTAATACTAAATCCTTTGCTATAATCTATTTATGGAAGGAGTGAAACGATGTTAAAAGAACTTAATCAAGTCATTGACTATATTGAAGAACACTTAACTGCAGACATCACACTTGAAGAAATATCCAAATACGCTGGTGTCTCAGATTATCATTTTCGGAAAATCTTTTATTATTTATCTGGGTTAACATTGAATGAATATATTAAAAATAGAAAACTATCAGAAGCAAACAAGGATTTATTAAATAATGAAAGAGTAACCGATGTGGCATTCAAGTATGGCTACGAATCAATCGATGGCTTCACTCGTGCATTTAAATCTTGGAGTGGGTTTTTACCATCGGAAGTCGCTAAAACAGGTGTCAGCAAATCGTTTCCCAAACTTTCATTTTATATCAATGTTAAAGGAGGAGAAAGTATGGATTATAAAATTGTAGAAATGCCCGCATTTAAATTTGCTGGTGTAAGTAAACGAGTGCCTATGCAATTTGAGGGCGTAAATAATGCCATTGTTGAATTGGCCAACAGTATTACACAAGAGCAAAAAGAAGCAATGCATGCCATTCAGAATATTGAACCTTATGAAGTTGTCAATGCTTCTTATGAACATGAACATAATTTTATGAAAGACGAAGGAGATCTCACTCATTTAATTGGTGTTTTAACCACAGAAGAAAATGTGAGTGAACTTTTAGATGTAATTGAAGTTCCGGCATACACTTGGGCAGTTTTCCCAAATGAGGGTCCTTTCCCAGAAACTTTGCAGCAGACTTATGCAAAAACTGTTTCAGAATGGCTACCTATTTCCGATTATGAAGTGATTCAAGCTCCTGGATTTTCATTCACGAGGATGGATGAAGAAAAAGAAAATTATGCTTACAGTGAAGTTTGGATGGCTGTGCGTAAGAGAAAATAAGAAATTTACACATTAAAAAAACAAAAACATGCAAACTTTATAAAAACCAAACACTAAAAGTGTAAAGCATCTATCAATAAGGTAGGTGCTTTCTTTATGCCCATTTTTAAGGAGGTGATGCAAATGGGACTGCTAAAAAGTATTTTCAAGGCACGTGATAAACCACAGGATAGGATAGCGGGTAGTAACTATAGTTTCTTCTTTGGTGGAACAACTAGTGGGAAACCGGTGAATGAGCACACAGCTATGCAAATGACTGCGGTCTATTCCTGTGTAAGAATACTGGCAGAGGCTGTTGCTGGGCTTCCCCTTCATCTATATAGATACACATCAAGTGGTGGTAAGGAAAAAGCACTTAATCACCCGCTATACTTTTTATTGCATGATGAGCCAAACCCTGAGATGAGTTCCTTCATTTTCCGGGAAACATTAATGACACATCTTCTATTATGGGGAAATGCCTATTCCCAGATAATTAGAAACGGGAAAGGTGAAGTCATTGCTTTATATCCGCTGATGCCTAACAAAATGACGGTCGACCGTGACAGAAACGGCCGGCTTTTTTATTTGTATCACCAAAGTTCAGATGATGCGCCTACTCTCGGAAAAGACAGCCAAGTTTATCTCTATCCATCTGATGTACTGCATATCCCTGGTCTTGGCTTTGATGGACTTGTAGGCTACTCACCGATTGCAATGGCGAAGAATGCTGTGGGACTGGCCATGGCTACTGAGGAATACGGAGCTAAGTTTTTCGCAAATGGGGCAGCGCCTGGAGGAGTGCTTGAGCATCCTGGAACGATTAAGGACCCACAAAAAGTGCGAGATAGCTGGAATGCGGCTTATCAAGGAAGCAGCAACTCCCATCGTGTGGCAGTGCTTGAGGAAGGGATGAAGTATCAGTCTATTGGTATCTCACCAGAACAAGCTCAGTTTTTAGAGACAAGAAAGTTTCAGAATAATGAAATCGCTCGGATTTTCCGCGTACCTCCACATATGGTTGGGGACTTGGAAAAATCGAGCTTTTCTAATATTGAGCAACAGTCACTGGAGTTTGTGAAATACACTTTGGACCCTTGGGTGATCCGTTGGGAGCAGGCCATCAGCCGATCACTTTTAAGACCAGATGAAAAGAAGCTCTATTTTGCCAAGTTTAATGTGGATGGACTGCTTCGAGGTGATTATGTCTCTCGGATGAACGGTTATGCAACCGCGAGACAGAATGGTTGGATGAGTGCCAATGATATTAGGGAGCTTGAAAACCTTGACCGAATCCCACCTGAGCTTGGCGGGGACTTATATCTAATCAATGGCAATATGACCAAGCTTGCGGACGCAGGCATATTCGCAAATAAAGAAGGAATGGAGGGAAAAAATGAATGAAGAAATTTTGGAATTGGGTGCGTGATGAAGATACACAGTCACGGACCCTCTATCTAAACGGTGCAATTGCTGAGGAGAGTTGGTTTGATGATGATATTACTCCTGCTGCTTTTAAAGCAGAGCTAATGAGTGGCGAGGGTGACATAGTAGTTTGGATTAATTCACCTGGTGGTGATTGTATCGCAGCATCACAGATTTACAACATGTTGATGGATTATAAAGGCAATGTCACCATAAAGATTGATGGCATCGCAGCATCAGCCGCCTCGGTCATTGCCATGGCAGGTACAGAAGTTTTAATGTCTCCAACATCACTGATGATGATCCATAATCCTTTCACCATAGCCATTGGCGATAGCGAGGAGATGCAAAAGGCAATGCAGATGCTGGATGAAGTTAAGGAAAGTATCATCAACGCTTATGAACTTAAAACCGGTTTGTCTAGAACAAGGTTATCTCACCTGATGGATGCTGAAACTTGGCTAAATGCCAATAAGGCAGTCGAGCTTGGTTTTGCAGATGACATTATGTTCAAACCAGGAGAGAGTGCACTACAAGATAGCTTTGTCTTCAGCAGAAGAGCAGTGACCAATTCACTAATGAATAAGCTTCAAAAACCAGTTGTAAAACAGTCAGCCGAATCGCTTTATGAGCGGCTTAATTTGTTGAAATATTAGGAGGAAATGAAAATGAGTAAAATTCTTGAACTGCGTGAAAAGCGCGCAAAAGCATGGGAAGCAGCAAAGGCATTTCTTGATTCAAAGCGTGGTAGTGATGGACTTGTGTCCGCAGAGGATGCCGCAACCTACGACAAAATGGAAGCAGATATTATTAATCTGGGTAAGGAAATCGCAAGATTGGAGCGCCAAGAAGCTCTTGAAGCAGAGCTTAATAAGCCTGTAAACACACCTCTTACCGAAAAGCCAGCTATTCCGGGGATGGATACAAAGACCGGAAGAGCCAGTGATGAGTACAGAAAGGCATTCTGGAACGTAATGCGTAGCAAAAATCCTCGTCATGATGTGCTAAATGCTTTGTCTGTAGGCACTGATTCAGAGGGAGGATATCTTGTTCCTGATGAATTTGAGCGTACCCTAGTTCAAACCCTTGAGGAAGAGAATGTATTCCGTAAACTGGCAAAAATTATTCAGACTTCAAGCGGTGATCGTAAAATCCCGGTTGTGGTGACCAAAGGTACAGCGGCTTGGCTTGACGAAGGTGAGGAGTTTGATGAGAGTGATTCTGTATTCGGTCAGACATCTATCGGTGCTTACAAGCTGGGTACAATGATTAAAGTTTCTGATGAACTTCTCAATGACAGTGTATTTGATCTAGAGAATTATATCTCCACTGAATTTGCCCGTAGAATCGGTGCTAAGGAAGAAGAAGCTTTTTTAGTTGGAGACGGAGATGGAAAACCTACTGGTATTTTCAACGCAACAGGCGGAGCACAGCTTGGAGTGACAGCAGGGTCTGCAACTGCCATTACGGCAGATGAGATTATCGAGCTTGTTTATTCCCTAAAGGCTCCTTACAAAAAGAACGCGGTATTCCTGATGAATGACGCAACAGTAAAAGCAATCCGTAAACTGAAAGACGGTCAAGGTCAATATCTGTGGCAGCCTTCTTTAACAGCAGGTACTCCAGATACGTTGCTGAATCGTCCGGTTTACACTTCTGCTTATGCTCCTATTATTGAAGCCGGAGCAAAGACGATTGCTTTCGGTGATTTCGGATACTATTGGATTGCTGACAGACAGGGGCGTTCTTTCAAACGTTTAAACGAGCTTTTTGCAACTACTGGGCAGGTTGGTTTCCTTGCAAGCCAGCGTGTAGATGGAAAGCTCATTCTACCTGAAGCCATCAAAGTTCTTCAGCAGAAGGCTTAATGGGAGGTGTAAATGATGAGCTATAACGCAAAGAACTACACCGAACAAGGTGGAGAAAAAACCGTTATTGGTGGAGAGCTTGTCATTGAAGAGGGAGCCAAAGTAACTGGGCTCCCTGTTCTTGAAAATCAACCGGCAAGCACTGCGGAAACTGTAGAAGCTCTAGTGACGGACTTTAATGCCTTGCTCAGTAAGCTGAAAACTGCAGGAATCATGAATGGAGATACACCTTAGAAAGGATAGTGATGGTGATGACACTTTTAGAAAAAGTTAAAGCAAATCTAATTCTTGAGCACGATCGCGATGATGAACTTCTTCAAATGTACATCACCACCGCTATCGCATATGCCGAGAGTTACCAGCATGTACCGGAAGGTCATTATAATGAGAACACAATGCCGCCAACTACCGAGCAGGCCGTCATTATGCTGTCATCTCACTTCTATGAAAGTAGGGATGGTAGCACTGGCGGCTTTTTTGCTGATAACGTGCAGGCAGGCCAGCAGGTTTGGAACACTGTAAATTTACTGCTCAGGCTTGACCGGGATTGGAAGGTGTAGAGTATGAGTTTTGGAAAAATGAATACCTTTATCGATCTCATTTCTGTTGAAAGAACGAAAGACAGTGAAGGCTTCGGTAAATCTAAGGACACCATCCTCGCTTCCGTTCGTGCTTATAAGGAAGATCGTCATGGAAATGAAAAGTGGGCTAACCGAGCGACATTTTCTGAAGCAACTGCGCTGTTTCGTTTTCGTAAGATACCTGATGTTGAGGTATCTACCAATATGGTGATTGTGTGTAATGATGGCCGCTATGAGATTACAAATGTTGAAGATGTAAAAGGTCGAGGCATGTATATTGAAGCCTTGGCAAAAAAGGTGGTGGGGTCAAGTGGCTAAGGTACAAGTGAAAATGCCTGAGGATTTTCTTTTAAAGCTTTCAAAGCTTGGCGATAAGACGGATGAAATTATTCCAAAGGTACTTGAGTCAGGCGGGGAAATCGTTTTGGAAAAGGTTAGATCTAATTTGCAAGCTGTAGTTGGTAGTGGAACAAAAGAAAAAAGTCGGTCTACAGGTGAGCTTATTAGTTCGTTGGGTCTCTCTCCTGCTAAAGTGGACCGAAATGGCAATTTCAACGTGAAGATAGGTTTTAAGGAGCCACGAAGAAGCGGCGAAAGTAACGCTAAGATTGCCAATATCATCGAATACGGAAAATCGGGTCAGCCACCAAAACCATTTTTAAAGCCTGCAAGAAGTGCGTCAAGAAAAGCATGTATTGACGCTATGAAGAAAAGGTTTGAGCAGGAGGTAGAAAACTTATGAGTATATTAAATGAACTCAAATTCATTGCAGATATGTGCAATATTCCAGTAGAGACAGGACGGTTTTCTGGTGTTCCTCCTGATATTTATATTGTAATTACACCACTTATTGATTTATTCGAAGTTCATGCTGATAATGCACCAGGATATGAAGTACAGGAAGCTAGACTTTCCTTATTTGTAAAAGGAAATTATACAACTATAAAAAACACTATTGTCCGCACTCTTTTGGGTGCGGATTTTACTATAACGGACCGTCGGTACATTGGACATGAGGATGATACCGATTATCACCATTATGCCATAGATGTGGCTAAATCATATGAATTTCAATTGGAAATGGAGGAATAAGAAATGGCTACGATAGGTCTTGATAGGCTTTATTATGCAAAAATCACTGAAGACATAAACGGTGATGAAACCTATGAAACACCGAAACCGCTGGCAAAAGCAATCAGTGCAGAACTTTCCGTTGAGCTTGCTGAGGCAACTCTTTATGCAGATGATGGTGCTGCTGAGATTGTAAAAGAATTTAAAAGCGGTACCCTTACACTCGGTATTGATGATATAGGTGTAGCAGCTGCCGGAGATTTAACAGGAGCTACCATTGATGACAATCATGTGCTCATCTCAACCAGTGAGGATGGTGGAGCTCCAGTTGCGATTGGCTTCAGAGCACAAAAAGCAAACGGTAAATACCGATACTTTTGGCTGTATCGTGTGAAGTTTGGAATTCCTGCAACAAACTTAGCGACAAAAGGCGATAGTATCACTTTTTCAACCCCAACTATCGAAGGAACAGTGCTTCGAAGAAATAAGCTAGATGGTCAAGGTAAGCATCCATGGAAGGCGGAAGTTAACGAGGGTGATGAAGGGGTAACTTCAACGGTTATTAATAGCTGGTTCAACGAAGTGTATGAGCCCACATTCGCAGCTTCTAGTGGAATTGGAGAGTAAGGGGGAATTGAAATGGATAAAGAACGAAGTGCAATGATTAATATTGGCGGGCAGGAGTATGAACTTATTCTTACTACTAAAGCCACGAAAGAAATTGCGGGTAGATATGGTGGCCTTGAAAATTTGGGTGAAAAATTGATGAAGTCTGAGAACTTCGAAATGGCACTGGATGAAATAGTCTGGCTGATAACTTTAATGGCCAATCAGAGCCTGCTCATTCATAACCTGCGAAATCCAGATAACAAAAAGCCGCTTCTTACTCAAGAAGAAGTTGAGCTTCTTACTTCTCCTTTGGAACTAGCGACATATAAGAGTGCTCTAACAGAAGCTATGTTCAAGGGAACAAAAAGGAATATTGAGTCTGAAGATAACTCAAAAAACGTGCAAACCGGGTAAATGAGAATGAACTCTTTACCCGGCTTTTATATTACGGAACTGTTCATTTAAATCGCACTGAAGAGGAAACATGGCTTACACCTATTGGCTTGCTTATGGATTTATGGGAGTGTCATAAGCAGTTCCTTGGGATGTCAAAACCGAAGCGGGAACTTTATATCGATGACATTATTCCTTATGGGATTTGATTTTTCAACGAAAGGAGGAGGTAATCTTGGCAGATAATTTCGGTTTAAAAATCGGAGTGGAAGGCGAAAAGGAATTTAAAAATGCACTTCGTGATATTAACCAGGCATTTAAAGTCTTAGGTAGTGAGATGGCTCTAATCAGCTCCCAGTTTGATAAAAATGATAAGTCCATCCAAGCCTTAACAGCGCGTAATGAAATATTAGAAAAAACGATCGATGCACAAAAAGAAAAGATAGAGACACTACGATCTGCACTAGATAATGCCTCCACTTCTTTCGGAGAAAATGATCGTAGAACTCAAAATTGGCAGATTCAATTAAATAAAGCTTTGGCTGAGCTCAATGGCATGGAACGAGAACTTGAAAATAACAATAAGAGTTTGCGTGATCATTCCGATGCTACAGATGAAAGTGCTGACAACATGGAAGATGCTGCTGATGCAGCCGATGAACTTGCTGATAATGTTGATGATGTTGGCAATGAAATGGATGATGCCACTAAGAAAACCTCTGTTTTGGGAGATGTACTTAAAGCAAATCTGCTATCAGATGCCATAATCGGTGGAGTAAAAGCATTAGGCTCGGCTATTGGGAATAGGAAAAGCATTTGTGGGTGCGATGAAGGATGGCGTTGAATACAACGCTCAAATGGAAAGTTATACTGCATCGTTTACTACCATGCTGGGCGATGAGGCAAAAGCACAAAAGTTAGTGAATGATCTGAAAAAGGAAGCAGCGGCTACTCCATTTGGAATGCAAGATCTTGCTCAATCAGCCCAAACTCTTATGAGCTTTGGAATGTCTGCAGAAGAAGCTCAAATAAGAATGAAACAGTTGGGTGATATATCTCAGGGGGATGCCGAAAAATTCAAAAGTTTAACTTTAGCATTTGCACAGATGTCCTCAACCGGTAAGTTAACAGGGCAAGACCTAATGCAAATGATTAATGCAGGCTTTAACCCATTAGAGGAAATTTCACGTAAGACCGGAAAATCCATCGGTGAACTCAAGGAGGAAATGTCAAAAGGGGCAATTTCAGCAGACATGGTTGCGGAGGCATTTGCATCAGCAACATCAGAAGGTGGGCGTTTCTATGGTTCAATGGAAGCACAATCCAAAACTTTTTCTGGGCAAATGGCAACTCTTGAGGATGGAGTTGCTTCGTTAAAGGGGCAGCTTGCTGAAGGGTTAACAACCATGCTTTCTGGAACTGTTCTTCCGATGGTTAATGGTTGGATTGATGAATTATCTCAAGCTTTTGAGAAAGATGGTGTTCAAGGCTTAATTGATGCTTTTGGTGGAATCTTAGAAGAAGCAGTTCAATTTATTTCTGAGCAGTTGCCAATTGTAGTGGATATTGCTTCTCAAATAATTATTTCTCTAGTTCAAGGACTTACCTCTGCATTACCGAAGATAACAGAGGCTGCTGTCATACTATTGATGACACTAGTCAATGGAATCATTGAAACTTTACCGGCACTTGTTACGGCAGGAGTACAAATGATCGGAACTATTGTCAGTGGAATTGCAGAAGCACTGCCACAGTTAATTCCAGCTGCAGTATCAGCAGTGATACAAATTGTGCAGGCACTTTTGGATAACCTACCAATGCTCCTAGAGGCGGCACTTCAGCTTGTACTTGGACTAACTCAGGGGATTTTGGATGCTCTTCCAGTGTTGATTGCAGCATTGCCGGTCATTATTACTGGGATAGTAGATTTTATTATTGGTGCAATACCTCAAATAATTGAAGCGGGTATTCAACTTCTAACATCTTTAATTTCAGCTTTACCAGAAATCATCACAGTAATTGTAGAAGCAATTCCGCAAATTGTCGACGGGTTAATAACAGCGATTTTGGGCTCAATCCCGCAGCTTATTGATGCCGGAGTGCAATTGTTAGTAGCACTGATTCAAAATCTTCCACAGATCATTTCGACTGTTATTACTGCTATACCAAAGATTGTGTCATCTCTTGTGAATGCTATTATTGGTAGCATACCTCAGATTATTCAGGCGGGGATCATGTTGTTAGTTTCACTGATTAAAAACCTTCCAACGATTATTGTAGAGGTTGTAAAAGCTGTACCACAAATTATTACAGCACTGGTTAAAGGATTTACAGGTTCAATTTGGCAAATGGCTCAGATTGGAACCAATTTAATCAAAGGATTATGGCAGGGTATCTCTGATGCTGGAGCCTGGCTTTGGGATAAAATTTCAGGCTTTTTTGGTGGGGTTGTCGATAAAATAAAAAATTTCTTTGGCATTCATTCACCATCAACATTATTTGCTGGTATAGGTGAAAACCTTGGAGAGGGTATTGGGGTTGGTTTTGAAAAAGCAATGAATAGTGTTAGTCAAGATATGCAAAATGCCATCCCAACTGATTTTGACATCAACTCCAATCTGAATATGAATGGAGCTGGCATTAGTAGCAGCTATGGAACTTTTGAAGGTTCATTAATTACGATACAGCAGATGATTGTTCGAAGTGAGGACGACATTCGGAAGATTTCACAGGAGCTATATAATTTAATGCAAACAGGATCACGAGCTCAAGGAAGATTTATAACTGCATAAAGGAGGGCGATGTATGGGCTTCGTTTATAATGGTATCAATTCAAAAAATATGAAGATAAAAGCAAAACTTACAAGGTGGCAGGCATCGCCCGCTCTACGAAATTCGTATGAGGTTGTTCCAGGAAAGGCGGGAGTTGCAGATTTTGGTTGTGATAGTTCAGAGCGGATCATAACAATCAGCTGTAATGTATATCCTCAAAAGAGTTTTGCAGATTTAGTGAGCGTTTTAGATTCTATTGCAGAATGGCTTAATCCAATGAATGGTCTCAAGCAGTTTGTATTAGAGGATATTCCCGATCGATACTTTTATGCTCGGCTTACTGAACAAGTAGATTGTGAGAGATTACTTAGAACTGCTGGAGCCTTTGAATTAAAATTTATTTGTCCAGATCCACACGCCTATGCACTGATAGATGAACAATTTACGATTTCCAGTGTTGGTGCTCATGAAATTAAAAGGTTAACTGGGAATGCGGATTCAGAACCGGTTTATCAACTTAAGGGGATAATCAGCAGCTCATCATCCACCTACATTTCTATTACGACAAATGGCGAAGAACTACGAGTATTTGGAGCTTTGGCAGCAGATGAAGTGCTTGTCATTGATAGTGGATTAGTAACTGCAAAAATAACCGATGCAAACGGAAATACACTTAGAAATGGGCTTGCAGGCTTGGATGAGCTTAACTTTCCTATACTGCACAAAGGTGAAAATGAAATAACAGTTTCAGTGGCGGGAGCAACTTTTTCGGAGCTGAAGATTATGGCTAAAAGCAGATGGAGGTGAGCTTGTGGCAATTAAATCAATCTTAACATCACAGACAGATTTTACAGGTGAGTTTCCTGTAAGCGAGAAGACAGTTGCTCTTTGGCGATTTAATGAAGCTACACCAGATAGCAATAACATGCTTGCAGATGATTCTGGTCATAACAGAAACTTCTTTGTATCCGGATGGTCAGGCACATCAGCCAACTTATCATCTGGTAGATTAGGAAGATATTTTAGGCAGAATATCATTAATCCAACAAGTGAAAAGACGCATTTAGTGGCTACCAATGATGGTAGCTTTTTTAGTGATTTAGGTGAAAAGATTGTTGTTGGTGGATGGATAAACCCAACTACTTATTCTGTGGGGCAGACGTATATCCCGATTTTCAATACTAGACAAGGCCCTGGCCAACCAATTTTTTATGTTTCTTTATTTCAGGGAAGGTTGCGATTAATGCTGTATAATTCTTCCGGCTCCCTGATATATGATCAGACAGAAACACCTACTATTCCCCTAAAGAATAACGGGTGGTACTTTATTGCATCAATCATTGAGGTAAACAGCAAAAGGGTACAGAACTTACTTTGCGATCGAAGTGATGGGGCTGTCTGGCAATCTCCAGTTCGAACATTCACGGGAGACTTAAATCAATCCTGTGTTGCGGACATTGTGATGGGGATGCATGCAAATACCTATTATTACGCAGGAGGATTTGATGACTGGTTCTATGAAAAAGATTCTTCGCTTACCATGGAGGATCTTATTTTCTATTTTAAATCTTCAATTTTGGCAAACGGTGGAGACAGCACTGCTGATGTTGATGCTCTTGTGGACCCTGGTTCTGTCATACTAAAAGCAACAAGCGGAGTCTATGCACAAAGTGGCCAGTTTTATTCGATAGCAGCTGCCTGTGGGCTTTCTGGAACGGGTAGAGTATCAGTTACAAGTGAATACATTGCAGGTATAACATCGATAAGCTTAGTTGAAACTTCTACATCAGATGATTTGTCTAGTTGGACTGAATGGCAGGCTATTGGAACAAGTGGGGAATTACAATCTCCAAACAGAGAATATATTCGTTATCGAATTACATTATCTACTCAAGACACCAGTAGAACTCCTAAACTTCTTGAAATACAACTACATGATATACCAAAACCTCCTTATGAGAGACTTGGATTTGCAAGACCAGTTGTGTTGGATACTAACGGGGCTTGGGAAGCAGTGTTAGAAAATGCCTTTGATATTGTAGTAACAAGTGAAGTAAATGGCGCTGATATTCTGGAGTTTAAACTGCCATTTCATGATTCCAAGCGAGAGACATTAGACAATGAAAAACAGGTGCAGATTGTTAATGATGTTTATCGTATTCGAACTATAACAGATGAGAAAAGCTCCGATGGAAGAGTTGTAACTCAAGTATATGCGGAAGCAGCATTTTATGATCTTTCTTTTAGTGCTGAAAAAGAACCCATGGAATTTGTTGCAGAGACACCAGAAGTCCCTATGCGCTATGCCTTACTTAATACTGGCTGGTCATTAGGAAACGTAACTGTAAATACTAAACGTACATGGCAATCAACAGAAAAGAATGCATTAGCTATCCTACGAACAATACAGAATATTCATGGAGGCGACTTGATTTTCGATAGTGCCAATCGTTTGGTACATCTCTTGACATTTGGAGGTACTGATAGTGGGGCATTATTTTGCTATAGAAAGAACATGAAAAGTATACAGCGCGTAGTGGATACTAGAAGTCTAATCACTCGCCTTTATGCTTATGGAAAAGATGGTATAACATTTGCTTCTATCAATGGTAATAAAGAGTATGTTGAGGATTATAGCTATTCATCAGAAGTTAGAGTAGGAACGCTGGATGCTTCATCAATCAGCAACCCTTATCAGCTGCTTGAGTTCGCTAATATGCGCTTAGCTCAGTATGCGAAGCCACGAATCTCATATGTTCTCTCTGCAATGGACTTATCAGTGTTGACAGGATATGAGCATGAGGCATGGAAACTAGGTGATATAGTAACTGTGGATGATAGAGATTTGAATTTATCTGTCAAAACTCGTGTGGTACGCAGACAATATAATCTCCAAGAACCATGGAAAACAGTGCTGGAGCTATCAACAACGTTAAGAGAACTGGGGGATTCATCTGCTGTTTGGGATAAAGCTGCTGATATTTTATCTTCAGCTGATGTTCTTGACCGTCAGGAAGTAAAAGACTTAGTTCCTTTTAATCATCTAAGAAATTCACGAGCTGATGACGGGTTAACCTATTGGATAAGTTCAGGTTTTACAGTGGACCCTAATAATGGGGTATCAGGATCAGCTTCTTTTAAAGCTGAGGGAGTTTTAGGAATGACAAAAAGTCTATCACAGACTGTGTATCCTGCTAGTAGAAAGAGTTACACATTTTCAGCGCAGATTGCATCGGAAAATCTACAGAAAGGGCCAAATGGAAAAGTTGGAATTGAAGTTGTCATTGAATATGATATAAACTGTCAAGGAAAAATGTATAAAAAGTATTAAATAATTATGTACAACTATTCTCCTTGCTTCATATGATCCTTTAATCTGTATGACTTTCCAGATATAGATATTACATGTGCATGGTGCAATACCCTGTCAAGTATTGCATTGGCTACAACTGCGTCATAGAATACACCATCCCATTCGTTGAAATTCATGTTTGTTGTAAGAATGGTACTTTTTCTCTCATATCTCATATCTATAAGCTGAAAAAACATATTAGAATCTTCTTTATCAATGGGTAAGTAGCCAAGTTCATCAATGATAAGTAGTCTGTAATGGCAGAAGTGTCTGAGTCTTACATCAAGTCTGTTTTCCAGTTTTGCTTTCTTTAGTTGCTGCAATAAATCATGACATTTGATAAAATATGTGCTAGTACGTTTCTTTGCTGCAGCTATTCCTATTGATGTTGCCAGATGAGTCTTTCCAACACCACTTGGACCAAGAAATACTATATTCTCATTTCTTTCAAGAAAACCAAGCGTGCAAAGTTCTTGTATTTCTTGCTGATTTACTGACGGCTGAAAATTGAAATCATAATCTTTCAATTCCTTTACAAAAGGAAATGCTGCTGCTTTAATCATAGATCTAGATGCTTTGGCCTCCTTAAAATCAACTTCGTAATTACTAAGTCTCAGTAGTCCTTCTGTAAACGAAAGATTGTTGGATGTCACAAAATTAGATATTTCATCAAGATGAATTACCATTTGCCCAAGGCCAAGAATCTCCATATTCCTGCATAACTGTTTGTATGTACTGTTATTCATAACTGTATACTTCTCCTATAACCTGTAAGTTTTCTTTTGCCCGCTCATTTATATTTTCTTCCTTAAATGCATGCGATTTTCTTGCTATAGCAGTATAGTGTTCATTAAGGTAATTAAGTTTCTTTTTACTAAGGGTATGGATAGTTATTAATTCTATGTTATAATAAACATGTATGTAACCATCATACACTTGTAAAGTAAGAGTTTTTCCAACGTATTCTGGTGGTACAGAATACTGGCATCCATTATGGTTGAACATGCTGGATGAATTAACTTTTACTTTATGTGGAGTTATTTGATAAGGCTTTCTTATGGTATAGGCTGGTAAGCTTCCTAAGAAAGCTTTTTCCTTGTTGAAATACATTAATGGAATACGACCTGTACCTTGATTTACCTGCATGTTTACTCTGTTATTTATTCGTGTGACCAACTCATTAAGTTCCTTGTAATCAAGTTTTCCATTGTAGGCTCTTATCTCATCAAGTAGTTTCATTGGTGCTTCTACTTTGGCTTTTGTTCTTGGTCTTCCTGCAATACAAGGGTGCACCTTAAAACCATAATCATCCGCAAACTGCTTAAATTTTATATTTATTTTCCCTTCTGTATACTCTGTTCTTGGCTCATCCATAACTGTTTTCATATTATCGGTGACAATCACACTTGGAACACCTCCAAACGTGTTAAACGCATCATCAAGGAATGAAAATAATATATCCTGTGTTTTTGATAGAGATACCCTGTACACTCTAAAACGTGAATATGACAGCAATAATACAAATATGTTTACTTCTATTATTTCACCTGTTGAAAGAGTAAATCGTATAGACTCTTTCCAGTCTAGTTGTGCTTGTTGACCCATTCCTGTTTCATAACGTATGGTTACGTTATTTGCGTTTGAAGGTCTGCTTTTTTTGAAATATGAGTCTAGTTCAGGATATTTTCTTAGATAGTAGCAGAAATTCACATAAGACCCTTCATAAGAATGATTGTCTACTAGGTATTGCCATAAAACTCTTCTGTAATAAAATATCTGCTGGCTGTTATCAGATAGAAGCTCTGCAATAATGTCATAGTAAGCAGTGATACAATTCACGCATTCTCTGGATTTGGCCTTATGAAAGCCATTAATGTATTTATCAACTGTACGCCTATCGACATCAAGTTCCCTTGCGATCTGGCTTTTATTAACTTTCAATGTTGTATCCTCCATAAATGGTTTTAACTTATAAAGATCCTTGACAGTTTGAATATTTAAATCTGTTATGATACTACTTTTGATAATCATTAGGGTACCTCCTTTTGTACCCTGTAATCATACCATTTGTACATTTTTATTTAATATTATTTGTACATTATTAATTATAACTTTATATATGAGGACGGTTCGACAGAAACTAGGTTTATTGATCTCTATTAGGAAGGAGGTAGCGATATGGCTTATTTTTCACAGACAGCTCATGCTATTACACCGAGAGGTTTTGGCAAGATAAAGTCGCTTACCATCCGTCTTTTCATTACTGATTGTACTGGTGAGGTATTCTTTACGGATATGCTTTTGCAAGGTGGCTCTGTTGCTACGGGCTGGGTTGGTCATGTGTCAGAAATACAATGGACGCTGGATGGGTAGGTGGTGCAAATGTCAGTTGCATTTACCAGATTTACCGAGACGATTCATTGTAAAGAGGATAAACGAGTAGTAAGCGTAACAGTGAATTTACTTCTTGAAGATTGTACAGGTACGGTATATTTTACTGATATTCAAGCACAGGAAGGAAATCACCTTACTGGTTATACAACTAACACAGAGAGCATGCTGCAAAAATATCGAGAGAATGAGACAATTGTTCCTGTTCGCTTTTATAATGGAGTAGTTCGAAGCGGAGAGACGATTATTCTCTTCAATCTGGGTTCAACTTCCGCTGGCCTTGACTGTCATATTTATCCCAACCAAAATATGGCTGCAGGCAGTATCCAATTGTCTCAAGGAGCAGGGGCGCACAAGGTGATATTTAATGAGGCAGTTAGTCCAGGTGATACCTTTTCGCTACTAGCATCAACTAGGCAGTGTTTAAAGAACGGAAACCCAACTGATAAGGAAGGTTTTTTTCAATATACAGCATCCGGTGATAGCAAACATGTGATAAAGCTAGAAGACAGAAAATCAGCCCGGGTATTATTTGAGTTTCAAGAAATGCAGGAAGGAAGTGAGCGCCTTTGATTGACTATTTAAAAGGTAAGCGTTGTATGGTCTGGAGTTTCATGGGGAATACCCGCATGTATCAAGCATTACGAGACTATGGTGATCGAATTGATACGGTGGGTATTTTTACTTTTGAAGTGGATATCACCGGGACAATAACAGAAACAGGAACAAGCATATCCAGTATGCTTACCTATATTAACCGTTGGCCTCATATCAAATGGCTACTGACTATTATGAATCATGGTACAGCTTCTATTTTTACTGCCCTTAGAAATAATACCAGTGGTGCGAAGGATAAATTTCTTACTGAGATCATTCGCATTATGGAAAAGTATCCATGGTGTGCAGGGGTTGATATAGACTTGGAACGTGGAGGTGGCTACGAGAACAAGGATGCTGCCAATGCCCTATTTCGTGACATATATAATACTGTCAAAGCCTATGATTCTTCTAAACTCGTTAATATTTGTTTACCAGGAATGACGGGAGTACAAGGCTCGGTTGGTGGCGAAAATTGGTGTGTCTATGAAGACTTAAATCCGTACTGTGATACGGCAGCGATTATGAGTTATGGCATGGCATGGGCTGGTTCTGCTCCGGGACCGGTTTCTCCGAGGGATTGGTTGGAAGGTATTTATGATTATGCTGTTCGGGTTATGAATCCTGAAAAAATATTTTTGGGATTGCCCGCCTATGGCTGGAACTGGAGGATACATGATACACCAGAGAACCTTGGAATAACATATCGTGGGATTTCAAACACTTATTATGCAGCAAAGCTTTGGATGACAGGAGGATATAACTTTACTGATGACGGGCCACCTCAACCAATGATTCCAATCATTGCGTATTGGGATGATTATGATAAGGTTCCTTGGGCGTTACCACATGTGTATGACTACATGGAAGGCTGGGATGCTGTTTCAAGAACATACCCATTACTTGAGGAATCCTATAGTCGTCGCAGATATTTGACCGCCTATAGTAAGCAACAAAAAACTGAATTTGGCACAATCTTTATAGACCGTAGTGGTGGAACACCTGATAATTATTTTGGTAATGTATCAGTTTCATCTCAATTTATTACACTTGGAGATGAAGGTGAAGCCACCTACGAATTTGAAATAGAATCTGCTGGTTTTTATGATGTAGCTATTCGCTTTTCTTTTCCTTTTTGGGACAAGAATACTATCCATGTTTCGCTTGACGGAATAAATAAGGTATTTAGTGAGAGTAGGTTATGGTGGCCATATTGGAGAACAACTTGCTGGAGCTCTTTGGCTTCGAGTGTATATCTTTCAGCTGGAACTCATACTGTCACAGTTAGTTCCTCAGTAACAGGAGTACAGTTCTATGGATTTCGGGTATGTTCAAGCTTTAGTGAAGAGCCTTCTGCTGGAGAGGCTGACTTCATGTTATCCCCTCGCCAGTTTAAAGATGTGAACGGTTTAATGGTTCAGCCCGATCGAGGATTTAAATTGACAACGGAAGTACTTCGTAGAAAGCCTGATTCAGCACTAATTTGGTATGAGGACTTTCGAGATGAAAATCCGCTTCCATCCAGCTATTGGACAACATTAAGCGGAGAGTGGGAGGTGTGGCAGAACAAGAATGATCCAGCTACTCGCCCTTATTCACAGCTTGATGGACATGGGAGGTTGGCGTGGAAATATAATGGTTTCTCAGATGTTCATTTAAGAGCGAGATTAGCTTTTCCTTCAGATGGAAGTGGTCGAGCTGGCATTTTTTGTGGAGAACTCTTTTGCTGTTTAAATATTAATTCACAGCGTATTGAACTATATAATGGTTCTACTCTAATCGGAAGCTATGCAACCGAAATTTCTAAAACTCCATCATCAGATCTTCGCTCAAATCCAAGAATGTACACCATTGAAATGAGGATACGTAGTAATTCTGTAAGGGTTTATTCTGGAGCAAGTAGTATTTTGCGATTCACAGCGTCGCTTGATGGTTATTCAGGTGGTTATGCCGGAATTCAATCGGATGGACGTATTCTATGTGAATTAATAAGATTAGGAGATGCCTGGACTTATGAACCTTATGAAAGATTTGATGTAATCTTCCCAGATGGAACTAGAACGGAGTATGGGAGACTAGAAAGAACTGGTGTTACATGGGATAGTGAGTTTCAGGTTTTTACAGTTAACAGTGATGTGGAGGAAGCTTCAACAAGAAGTCAGGATATTTCCATGGATTATGATTTTTTTCACTCAGAGCTTTTATCATTGGTCTGTGGAAATGACTATTCAGTAAAGATTGTGCCTAAGGACATTAATGTATGGATTTCACGCCTATTTCTCGGGGATGCTGATGGCTTCTCAATTCTTTACTACCAAGACGTGGATAGCCTAGTCTATTGGGCAAATGAGGCAGCGTATCGATGGAAGCTTAGGGGGATTGCGATATGGTCTCTGGGACAGGAGGATATGAGGTTATGGGAAGCCTTACCTAAACAAATATAATTAACACACTGAACCAAGAGTGTTTGCGATAATGCAGACACTCTTTTTATATATGCACCAATCATGAAGGAGGTAAAAATAATGAAGGAAATTTGGAGTTGGATACAAACTGCGTTTACTGTACTTGGTGGACTTTTAGGATGGTTTTTAGGAGGTTTTGATGGATTTTTATATGCATTAGTGGCATTAATGGTGGCTGATTATATCACCGGTGTCATGTGTGCCATTGTTGAAAAGAAACTATCAAGTGAAATAGGGTTTAAGGGCATATTCAAAAAAGTACTTATTTTTATTCTAGTTGGAGTTGGACATTTGATTGATACAAATCTGATCGGAGATGGGAGCGTGCTTCGGACTGCTATCATCTTTTTCTATTGCTCCAATGAAGGTGTATCTATGCTAGAAAATGCTGGTCGATTAGGACTACCAATACCAGAAAAATTAAAAGATATCCTTGTTCAGTTGCATAATAAAGGAGGTAAGGAATATTGAATCTAAGAAAACTTATTCTGACTGAAAATGCTTGTTATAAGGCAGGTAAAAAGATTACACCGAAAGGTATCATGGTTCATAGCACCGGTGCCAACAATCCTTATCTTCGTAGATATGTTGGGCCGGATGATGGTTTATTAGGTGTAAATCAGTACAATAATCACTGGAATCAGGATAGGCCCGATGGAAAACAGGTTTGTGTCCATGCTTTCATTGGAAAACTTAAGGATGGTTCAATTGCTACCTATCAAACTCTACCATGGGACCATCGAGGGTGGCATGCTGGAGGAAGTGCAAATGATACACATATTGGTTTTGAAATATGCGAGGATGGATTGACCGATGCCTCGTATTTTAATGCGGTTTATAAAGAAGCGGTAGAGCTTTGTGTTTATCTTTGCAAATTATACAATCTAACTGAAAAAGATATTATTGGCCATTATGAAGGCTATCAAAGAGGAATCGCAAGTAATCATGGTGATCCGAAAAACTGGTTTCCTAAGCATGGAAAGAGCATGGATACATTTCGTGCAGATGTAAAAAGCCTCTTAAGTGAAGGAGCTAAATCTGGAGAAACAGAGAAAAAGAAATACTACCGCGTTCAAATCGGTGCTTATTCCGTAAAAGCCAATGCAGAGGCCCAGCTTGCCAAAGCGAAAAAGGCTGGCTTTACGGATGCGTTTATAAAGTATGATTAACACTTTTACCTATGACCTGAGGAGTGTAATAGCTCTTCGGGTCATTTTTTTTGACCTTTAGGGGTTCGAATCATTAGGGATTTTTGCATATAGGTGCAGGGGTCTACCTGTAGAAATGGAGGTTACCTATATGCAGATTACTAAAATTACAGATAAACAGGATCTACTATTAAATCCAAAAAGGAAATATCTAAGTGCCGAGGCTCTTCAAAGAGAATTTGATTATTATAGGGCGGAAAAGCTATTACATCAAATGCTTGATAAGGGTCTTATTTCAAAGGAAGAGTTCAACAAAATTATGCTATTAAACCGCGAAACTTTCTCACCTATGTTAGCACAGATAATGCCCGATATTCCTTGATATACTGGGCGTTCAGAGGTAATATGTGACCTACCAAAAAGGAGGTGAGTCGATGAAAAAGATAACAAAAATAGACGGGAATAAGGGTACATCAATTATCAAGCCAAAATTACGAGTAGCTGCTTATTGTCGTGTTTCTACGGACAGTGATGAACAGTTAGTGAGCCTAGAAGCACAAAAATCCCATTATGAGACTTACATAAAGGCAAACCCAGAATGGGAATATGTTGGCTTGTATTATGATGAGGGGATCAGTGGGACTAAAAAAGAAAACCGGTCAGAACTTCTTAGAATGCTATCAGATTGCGAAAGCAAGAAGATTGACTTAATTATTACAAAGTCCATTAGTAGGTTTGCAAGAAACACAACGGATTGTTTAGAGATGGTTCGTAAACTGTTGGACCTGGGTATTTACATCTATTTTGAGAAAGAGAATATCAATACCCAATCAATGGAAAGTGAGTTGATGCTTTCTATATTAAGTGGACTTGCAGAAAGCGAGTCCATTTCCATTTCGGAAAACAACAAATGGGCAGTTCAAAGGAGATTTCGAAACGGAACTTTTAAGATTTCATACCCACCATTTGGTTATGACAACATTGATGGTCAAATGGTGGTAAACCCTGAGCAGGCAGAAATCGTGAAGTATATTTTCGCAGAAGTATTATCGGGCAAAGGTACACAGAAAGTTGCAGATGATCTTAATCAAATGGGTATACCTACTAAAAGAGGTGCTCGTTGGACTGCTACTACAATTCGAGGGATATTAAAAAATGAGAAATATACTGGGGATGCTATACTGCAAAAAACTTATACAGATTCCCGATTTAATAAGCGCACCAATTATGGTGAGAAAAATAAATATTTAATAGAAAATCACCATGAGGCAATTATCAGCCATGAAATGTTTGAAGCAGTAGAAGCTGCCTTAAATCAAAGGGCAAAAGAAAAGGGTATAGAAAAGCGTAATGATAAGTACCAAAACCGGTATTCTTTCTCCGGAAAAATTATTTGCTCGGAATGTGGTAGCACCTTTAAAAGACGAATTCATTCATCTGGCACAAGAAAATATGTAGCCTGGTGTTGTAGTAAACACTTAAAGCAGATAACAGAATGTTCAATGCAGTTTATTCGAGATGAGGATATAAAGACGGCATTTGTTACTATGATGAACAAGCTGATTTTCGGCAGAAAACTTATTCTACAACCACTATTAGATGCTTTGCGTGGAATGAGCAACTCAGATAACCTTTCAAGAATTCAGGAATTAGAGAAGCAAATTGAAAAAAACGCGGAACAGAGAGAACTGCTTGTAAAGCTTATGGCGAAGGGATATCTAGAACCTGCCCTTTTTAATCGAGAAAACAATGAACTGCAAATGGAAGCAAATAACTATATGGAGCAAAAAGAAGCTTTAATTCATGCTTTAAATGGAGAATTATCAAAGGTGCAGGAAGTCAGTAACTTAATAAAATTTACAAATAAGGCTGAAATGTTAAGTGACTTTAATGACCAACTTTTTAATGATTATGTTGAAAAAATTATCGTTTTCTCAAGGGTAGAGATAGGTTTCGTTCTGAAATGTGGAATCACACTAAGGGAAAGGATGTGAGAAAAGTGGCACATACGCCTTACGGCTATAGGATAGAGAATGGTACAGCAGTTATCGATGAAGAAAAAGCTGAAAAGGTTAGGAGTTTGAATAGGGGATACTTATCAGGCCTTTCTTTATCGGTCGCAGCAAAGACTGCTGGAATAGATGCTTATCATGGAACTGCTGGAAGGATGCTAAGAAATGAACGTTATCTTGGTGATGATAATTACCCTGCCATCATTGATAAAGAGACCTACGAAAAAGCAGAAGCAGAGAGGGTAAAGAGAGCGAAAAAGCTAGGTAGAATCTTTGAACCCAAGAAAGAAGACAAACCTACTATTTCTAAGAAGTTTACCATAGGACAAGTAATTCAGAAGTATACAAATCCTTTTACACAAGCGGAGTATGTTTATAGCTTAATAGAAAGTGAGGGACAGTAAGATGGCAGTTAGTAAAAATGTAATGATTATACCTGCAATAAAACGCATGGGCAACAATCGAAAAGAAGATGAAACACCAAAACTTCGGGTTGCTGCTTATTGTCGAGTTTCTACCGACAGTGATGAACAAGCTAGTAGTTACGAAGTGCAGATTGAACATTATACTGAATTTATTAAGAAAAATTCAGAGTGGGAATTTGCAGGGATCTTTGCTGATGATGGTATCAGCGGTACAAACACAAAAAAACGTGATGAATTTAACCGTATGATTGATGAGTGCATGGCCGGTAAAATTGACATGATTATTACAAAGTCAATTAGCCGGTTTGCTAGGAATACCTTAGACTGCCTACATTACATCAGAAAATTAAAAGATAAAAATATTGCGGTATATTTTGAAAAAGAAAATATCAATACACTGGATGCCAAAGGTGAAATTATGCTAACTATTATGGCTTCCTTAGCGCAACAAGAAAGCCAGTCATTAAGCCAGAATGTAAAGCTTGGTTATCAATACCGATACCAACAAGGAGAAGTAATGGTCAATTGCTCTAGGTTTTTAGGATATACCAAGGATGAGAATAAGCGATTAGTAATTGTACCGGAGGAGGCTGAAATAGTTAAGAGAATTTACCGAGAATATCTTGAAGGCTCCAGTATGGATAAAATTAAAAAAGGACTTGAAGCAGATGGCATACTTACAGGAGCGGGCAAAAAAAGGTGGCATACCAGTACCATAAGGAAGATATTAAGCAATGAAAAATATATTGGTGATGCATTGCTCCAAAAAACTTACACAGTAGATTTTCTTACAAAAAAGAGGGTTGTAAATAACGGTATCGTACCTCAATATTATGTTGAGAATAGTCATGAAGCTATTATCCCGCGTGAAATTTTCATGCAGGTTCAAGAAGAGTTAGTTCGTAGAAGTAAAGGACATATAAGTACTAGTGGAAAGAAAAGAAACTTTAGTGCAAATCATGTATTTTCACAAATTATTTTCTGTGGAGAGTGTGGTGAAATATACCGTAGAGTTCATTGGAATAACAGAGGCAAAAAATCGATTGTTTGGAGATGTGTCAGTAGGCTTGAGAATACAGGGTTAGCTTGTCATTCTCGAACTGTACAAGAGGACATGATAGGCTTAGCTACGGTGGATGCAATTAATAAGCTACTTGGGCAAAAAGATGACTTTTTGATTACCTTAAAGGAAAATATAGAAACTGTGATAAGTGAAACGGACAATAATTTAGTGTATGAAATAGATAAAAGGCTCGAAGAATTACAAAAAGATCTTTTGCGATTGGCCAATTCTAAAGAAGATTATAATGATATAGCCGATGAAATCTATAGGCTTAGGGATGAAAGGCATAAAGTTTTAGCAGAAGAAGCCGGAAAAAAGGGTTCTAAGCAAAGACTAGAAGAAATGGTTGATTTCCTAAATGAACAACCCACCCTCCTTGAGGAGTATGATGAGCAACTAGTAAAAAAGCTTATAGAGAAAATAACGGTCTATGATGATAAACTTACTATTGAATTTAAATCTGGTGTTGAAATTGACATAGAAATATAAAATGGGTTTGACCGCCGATTAAGGGGCTGTGGCATCTTGGTCGGCGGTTTTTGTAATTAACTTATTACAATTACAAAATCATATTGACAACTATCGATATGCTTGATATTATTGTCATATCGAGAACATTCGATATCATTGATACATATAAATATAAAGGAGGTAATTTTATGAAGCATTCATATGCAGATTATGTTCCTGCAATTAAGGCTATGTCAGATGAAACACGGTTAAAGATTATAGATATGCTATCGTGTGGAGAAATGTGCGCATGCGATATATTAGAAGAATTCAGTATTTCTCAATCCACTCTTAGTTATCATATGAAGATATTATCTGAAAGTGGTCTTGTAAATGCAGTACGTGATGGGGCATGGATGATATATACATTAAACAAGAAAAAAACGGATGAGGTAATAGCTTTCTTTACATGCATAACAAATGACAAAGAAGATTGTATTTGTAAAAAGAGCAAAAATAAAAAATCTGATAATCAATGTTGTTAAGGAGGATTTAGTAATGAAAAATATTGAGATTTTTGACCCAGCAATGTGTTGCTCAACAGGAGTTTGTGGTCCATCTATTGATCCGGAGCTGTTAAGAGTAGCAACTGTAATTAATTCGCTTAAAGAAAAAGGGATTATTATAAAAAGGCATGGTTTGTCTAGTGAACCCCAGGATTTTATCTCCAATAAAGTTATAAGTGAAATTCTACAAAAGGAAGGAGCAGATATTCTTCCTGTAACACTGGCAGATGGTGAAATTGTAAAAACCAAAAGCTACCCAACAAACGAAGAGTTTTCAGAATGGTTAGGGGTGGAAATAAGCACAAAACCTCAAAAGAAGAGTGGCTGCTGCGGACCAAAGGGGTGCTGTTAAGATGTTAAAGAATAATTATGAGCCATTTAGTTTAGATGGGATAAATCTGACTAAGTATATGTTTTTCACAGGAAAGGGTGGTGTAGGTAAAACTTCAACCGCTTGTGCTGTGGCAGTAAATTTAGCTGATAATGGAAAAAGTGTTCTCCTTATAAGCACTGATCCTGCATCCAATTTGCAGGATGTTTTTAATACTGAGCTTGATGGCAAAGGTGTGCCGATTGATGGAGCGCCGGGTTTAGTTGTGGCGAATCTTAACCCAGAGGAAGCTGCCAGAGAGTATAGGGAATCGGTTATTGCTCCATATAGGGGGAAGTTGCCGGATAGTGTAATTGTAAATATGGAGGAACAACTCTCGGGTTCATGTACTGTTGAAATTGCCGCTTTTGACCAGTTTTCGAACTTCATCACTGATAAATCCACAGAGAATAAATACGATTATATTATTTTTGATACTGCTCCGACAGGGCACACACTTCGTATGCTGCAATTACCATCAGCGTGGAGTAATTTTATCAGTGAAAGTACACATGGGGCGTCATGTTTAGGTCAGCTCGCTGGACTTCAAGATAAAAAGGATATGTATAAGAATGCGGTTGAAAACCTTGCAGATAAAGATAAAACAACTTTGATATTGGTATCAAGGCCGGAGGAAACTCCTTTGATTGAAGCTGAACGTTCAAGCCATGAGCTTAGTGAGCTAGGGATAAACAATCAGGTTTTAGTTATCAATGGTATACTGAGTGAAGCAACTGACGATGTTTCGATTAAAATGTTAGATAAGCAGCAAAAGGCTTTGGAAAATATGCCACAGGGTTTAAAAAAGTTTAAGATTTTCACTATACCACTTCGTTCCTATAACGTTGTAGGTATTGATAATATTAGAACATTTTTATATAGTGACGAATACACAAAAAATAGTATTTATAGCAAATCCTTAAATTTAAGACACCTAGATGTTCTGATTGAAGATATTTATAGGGCAGGTAAAAAAGTGATATTTACAATGGGCAAAGGCGGTGTTGGAAAAACAACTATTGCTGCAACCATTGCTGTGGCTCTTGCTAGAAAGGGTGTTAAGGTACATTTAACATCTACAGACCCAGCTAATCATCTCAAATATGTGGTTGAAGATACTGAAAATATTAAGCTAAGTAAAATAGATGAAAAGCAGGAACTATTGCGATATCAAAATGAGGTATTAAGTAAGGCTCGTGAAACAATGAGCGAAGATGATGTTGCTTATGTTGAAGAGGATTTACGCTCTCCATGCACACAGGAGATTGCAGTATTTAGAGCATTTGCTGAGATTGTTGACAAGGCTGAAAACGAAGTTGTAATAATTGATACTGCACCAACGGGTCACACGCTTCTGTTGCTTGATTCTACACAGAGCTACCATAGAGAAGTGCAGAGAACCAAAGGTGAAACGCCAATATCTGTTCAAAGATTACTTCCAAGACTTCGGGATGAGAAACAAACAGAGGTTATTATTGTTACATTACCTGAAGCAACACCGGTATTTGAAGCTCAGAGACTGGGTGATGACCTGAATAGAGCGGGAATTAATAACAAATGGTGGGTGGTTAATCAGTGCCTTTCATTGACGAATACTAAAAATAGTATGTTAATAGCTCGCGCTGATGCTGAAAAGCAATGGCTGGAAAAAGTTAAGCAAATAAGTTCTGATAACTTTGTTGCAATCCCCTGGTTTCAGGATGCATCAATTGAAAATATAGTGAACTTTTCTGGAGGTAGTAAAAGTGATGAATAAAAGTGATGCTGGCTGTTGCTCTTGTGGCAGTGGCTGCTGCGGACAAGAACAGGAAAAAAGGCAGATTATAATAGATTTTCTTTATCTTGATCTGAGTGTGTGTAAGAGGTGTCAAGGAACTGAAACTAATCTTGAGGATGCAGTTAATGAAGTATCAACGGTATTAAGAGCGGCAGGGTTTGATATAGTATTGAATAAGATTAATATAAATTCAAGGGAGTTAGCCATTGAACACCATTTTTTAAGTTCTCCAACCATTCGTGTAAATGGCAGGGATATTGCTCTTGAGGTTAAGGAATCTTCCTGCAAGGAATGTGGAGATCTATGTGGCGACTCTGTGGATTGCAGAGTTTGGGTGCAGGATGGTATAGAGTATACGGAACCACCAAAATCCATGATTATTAACGCAATTTTGAAAGAAGTTTATGATGGCCATAGTTCAATCCCCTTGACAAATGAGAAATATGAAATCCCACAAAACTTAATTACATTTTTTGATAGCTTAGAAAGAAAGGAGGATTGATTTACATGAGTAAGGAACGTAATAGTGGAATTGGATTTTTTGAAAAGTACTTAACCGTATGGGTTATTTTATGTATGTTTGCAGGTGTATTGATTGGAAAGTTTTTACCCGGAATTCCAGCGTTTTTAGGACGTTTTGAATATGCAAATGTTTCAATACCTATGGCGATTTTAATCTGGCTTATGATATATCCAATGATGCTAAAAGTAGATTTTCAAAGTATTAGAAATGTAGGAAAAAATCCTAAGGGGCTTTTTGTTACATGGATAACTAACTGGTTGATAAAGCCTTTTACCATGTTCGGCATTGCATGGCTGTTTTTCTTTGTAATTTTTAAATCTCTAATTCCGGCAGAATTGGCACAAGACTATCTTGCGGGAGCAATACTTCTTGGAGCGGCACCGTGTACAGCGATGGTATTTGTATGGAGTTATTTGACTAAAGGCAATGCGGCTTATACCGTCATGCAAGTGGCAACAAATGATCTTATAATTCTCATAGCTTTCACGCCCATAGTTGCGTTTCTTCTAGGTGTGGGCGGTGTAACCATACCCTGGGACACTCTTGTTTTATCTGTAGTATTGTTTGTTGTTATCCCGCTGGCTGGTGGTATAATTACCCGTAATTACATCACAAAAAAGCGAGGACTCGATTACTTTGAAAAGAGTTTTATACCGAAGTTTGGGAATATCACTACCATAGGTCTATTGCTAACATTAATAATAATCTTTTCATTCCAGGGCGATGTAATTCTGAACAATCCACTTCATATTGTTTTAATTGCTATACCATTAATTATTCAGACTTTCCTAATCTTTTTCATTGCATATCTAGCAAGTAAGGTTATAAAACTACCTCATGAGATAGCAGCGCCTGCTGGTATGATTGGTGCCTCTAACTTTTTTGAACTGGCAGTTGCCGTTGCGATTGCATTGTTTGGAACACAAAGCCCAGCTGCACTTGCTACCATTGTAGGGGTTCTAACAGAAGTGCCTGTTATGTTGATATTAGTAAAGATAGCGAATAATACAAGGCACTGGTTTCCAGAAAAAAGCTAGAAAGGAGGTAATACTTAATGAGTAATAAACTAAAGGTCGCATTTATATGTGTTCATAATTCATGTCGAAGCCAAATAGCCGAGGCACTTGGTAAGCACTTTGCAGGAGATATATTTGAAAGCTACTCTGCTGGCACAGAAACAAAACCTCAAATTAACCAGGATGCTGTGCGCCTAATGAAAGAGCTTTATGATATAGATATGGAGAAAACTCAACATTCAAAGTTGCTTGATGAACTACCTCCAGTAGATATTGTTATTACAATGGGGTGTAATGTGGAATGCCCTTACCTTCCATGTAAACACAGGGAAGATTGGGGGTTGGATGATCCTACAGGTAAGAGTGATGAGGAATTTAAAAGAGTAATATCAACAATAGAATCAAAAATAAAAGAGTTAAAAGCAAAACTAAAGTCATAATAATTATAACGCCAATTACAAATCTAGTAGTTGGCGTTATAATTATATATGTCGATATGTTCCCGCCTACCGATAGTGCAAAAAGTGCCTTTGACTTGTTCCCGACTACCGACAATGTAAAAGACATCAAACCACCCCGCTCGTTGCACGTTGAGTGCTGCGTATTGATGTCAAGGGTTAAAGAGTAGGTGTGTGGAAAGTCCATTAATACTGGGCTTTTCGAGGTTTGAGAGTATATATTCGATGTACTAAAATTGTGGAAAATATCACTTTGCGGGAACAAGTCCAAAGGCACGATTTTGAACGTGACAGAGCGATTTAGATGTTAGTGTTTGATGAGTGGTCAATTTGGATAACATGTGTTCGTGAGTGGTCGATTTAGATGTTTTTTGATTTTGCCTGGGTTGTGTGGTCGGGTTGGATGAAGAATAGTTTGGCCGAGGGGAGGATTTCACTTTATGACTAAGGAAGAAAAGCGAAATATTTGTGATAATATTTTCGAATATATAAAAGAGGATCTGTCTGAATGGTTAGATGATGAGATTTTTGTAAAAACATCTATGGAGCAATTGGGAGAGTTGTATTATAAACATACACAAAGTACTGTTGTTAACGCTACTGAAGAGTTACTAAATGCTGTAATAAGGACAATTTCTCCAAAGAATGTTGAATACAATAACCAGATAGATTATTATTGCGCACTATGCAATATTCTACATATTAAAGAGTTGCCTTCTCTGAAGATGATAAATGTTGAGAAAGAATATGAAGAAGTATTCGAGCAGAAATATAATTTGCTTTTAACAAAGTATCAGGCCGAGATGAATAGAATACAAGGTCGGCTGTTTCAAATAAAACTTGAGAGTGATGCAATAAAAAATGCAACACCCAGTTACTCTTTCATGCGGGACATATCTATAAAGTTATAATTAATAATGAACATATAATATTAAATAAAAATGTACAAATGTTATGATTACAGGGTATAAAAAGGAGGTACCCTAATGATTATCAAAAGTAGTATCATAACAGATTTAAATATTCAGACTGTCAAGGATCTTTATAAGTTAAAACCATTTATGGAGGATGCAACATTGAAAGTTAATAAAAGCCAGATTGCAAGAGAACTTGATGTCGATAGGCGTACAGTTGCTTGTGAGGGCGGACAAGGTTCTCACAGCCCCAATCAAAAACGAAGAGGAGCACTTATACTATGAAAAAAGATGGACTTTGTTACTAATGATAAC
The DNA here is from genome assembly GCF_005473905.2 of Ruminiclostridium herbifermentans. Classification (NCBI taxonomy): domain Bacteria; kingdom Bacillati; phylum Bacillota; class Clostridia; order Eubacteriales; family Oscillospiraceae; genus Ruminiclostridium; species Ruminiclostridium herbifermentans. Next base: position 3,863,521 of record NZ_CP061336.1, on the reverse strand, counting down.
CCGTTTGCAGGTAGAGTTATCTGTGGCTGCTGTGGAAGTACCTTTGGGAGAAAGGTTTGTAACTCAATAGATGAAAGATTAAAAAGAACTATTTGGCAGTGTAATAGCAAATACAAGGTTAAAGGAAAAATAGGGTGTGGGAACAGGCATATTAATGAAAAGGTTTTATATCAGGTATTTGTTGATGCGTTTAATGAGTTGGTCAAAAATATAGATTACTATATGACAAAGTGGGAAAAGCAAATTGAAAGCGAGGATATTTTGGAGAGAGTTACTGCCAAGAGGTTTATTAATGTTTTTAATGAGACAAAACCTATAGAAAATTTTGATGCTGGATTATACTTTAAATTAGTTGAGAAGATAATGGTTTATGAGGATGGAATTAGTGTGGAATTGTTGGATGGGTCAGAAATAAAGTGTGCATAGAAATATTAATATAATTCAATAATTTAATGTTAGCTTTTTAAACATTAGTTAAGACCGTTAATTAAAAAAATGTTTATACTGCAGATAAGATTTTCATGACAGATATATGTGGGTTTATAATGACCTGCCCAAATCAGAAACTTTGCAGAGATATTATTCCTTATTTGGCACCCATACAGCAGGGAGAGAAAGAAACCAAAGACTTCCCAGTTGCAACTAGAGAAGAAATGGAGGCATTATGGCATTCGAAGAAGAGGTAGTAATGCAGGCTGGGTTTAAATGATGTAATTTGTAACTACCCTTTGTTGAGGACATTGTTAATTCCATTTAATCAATTAAGGTATGATGACAATTTGATAATTGGTTTAATGATGGAATAATAACAATTATGAGTGTTAATGTTCTGTTTGAGTCGGGGGAGTGGAAGGAATAATACACGATAAATTAATTATGAATACACATACCTCAAAAAACTCAACAGACTATTGTTTGTTCAACCTAATGATATATAAGTCAATTCTTTAAATTGTAAAATAATTTCTATCTTGAAAAATAAAAATATTTATGCTAAAATTTTCAAATATTAACATATACACCCAAAAATTATCGGGAGTTGTAATATTTTTGTTAATTAGAGTAACTACTCATCTATAATGCCATAGAGCAATTTAAAGATGAAAAATAATAAATTTGGAGGATTTTATGATTTTTAAATTTTTAAAGAAACCTTTTTTAACGGGCTTGTTAGTTTTTTCGCTAATAGTTAACACATGCCCACTATCAGTTTTAGCTAAAGATAATACTGGTCATTTCAAAGCTAGGGATAATGTAAGAAATCTGATTCCTGATAGGCAAATTGAAAAAATTGATGAAAGTGAATTAGATAAGCTAGAAACATCTGTATCATATGGATTAATTGAATCATTAGTTACAATGCAAGGAAATCCTGATTGCCCGTGGCAACAGCAGTTAGAGGATGGAGACTTTTGTATAAAAAAGATTGTACCTCTCTATGATTTAGATGATAACCTATCTCAAACAATGATTATATATAATGATGGATCTATGATTGTTGACTCTGATAGTGGTGAGGTTATTCAATACTCGTTTGGAGAAGTTGATACTGAATATTTTAATGAAAATGATAGATGTTATGTTGATGGGCTTTCACATTTTTCAGTTTTAGGAAACAAAGTCAAGGATGGTATATATAAAGGGAAAGACATTGATAAAGTAAAGAATGGACATAATAAAAAACAAAAAAATAGAGATAAGAAGGAATCAAATAGATGGGGTACGCTATCTGATGATCAAAAAGAACAAATAATTTCTGGATTTAGATGTGGTAACAATGAAGGAAATCCAACTGGTGATTATATTACTGATCCCGTGACTTGGATTAAAAATTTTGAAAAAAAGCAAGGTACAACTTGGGGTGATGTTAAATACGAAAAAGGATATACGAAAACTTGCCCAGAGATTTTACAAGAAAGTTCTGATTATCCACATTATATGGATTGTGCTTTAATATCAACTCTTGAAATTATGGGCTATTACTGGTCTCTTACCGCTAGTGAAAAACGCTTGGCATATAATTCAATGGCGAATTCATCATATTATTCCATGGACACGGGTGTTGATTTTGATGATAATGATCAAATATTTAAGATAGCTGCTGAAGTAATTGGAAAACCAACTCAAAAAACATCTGATGATCCAGAAACGTTTTTCAGTAATATGAATTATTCTTTTTTTGAGAATACATTGAAGAACTATGGACCTTTTTATATTAGCCTATATCAAGAACCATATGGAAGTCATACAGTGACTGCTAAAGGCGTTATAAGATATTCTACAGTAAACAGGTACAATGCTACATTTAACTATGACTTTGCATTAATAAATGATCATTGGTCTAAAACTTCCGGGTCTACATATTTGAGTATTACATATGGTAATAATACATGGTATGCAACTGCCATAAAAGTTAACTACTAAATTTATAACATTTTGAACTCACTAGAGAATGCAATTTAGATACTCTAGTGAGTTCAATTATGAATTTTTGTAGCTATTCTAATTATTTTACAGAGTTTTTGTTATATATAGTAATATAAGTAATAGATATATATATAAATAGTTAGTGGAGGGGACTATGAAAACAAGAATTAAGATTTTATCAATGATATTGGCTATAGCTTTTATTTGCAGTTCATGTGGTAATGACAAAAATAACATACAAATTTCAAAAAGTAGTGCTTTTGCGATTGAACAAAATACATTTAAATTGTATCTTACAATTGCAAATAAAGCAGAACAAACATCAGATCCTTTTAAAGTTAAAATAAAAATAAATAATCCAATAATATCGGCTGCACTTGGATTTTATGAGAAAGAATTAAAGGAATCTGATAGGTCGAAATCTCCATTTGTGATTGAACCATATAAAGAAATTAATATGGATCAAGATTTCCCATTAATTCAAGACATTGATGAGACTTTAATAGGGGATAATATTGAAAATAGTGATAAAATTCCTTCGGTTCAAATAGAGATTATTGGTGACGATTTTACTAGAACTTTACCGTTAGATTATTTTTAGCCTTAATAAAGTAGGTATTGCAATTAATAAGTAGAAATTCACTTAGTTATAGATTAATAAAGTTCAATGTGTCCTTTTAGAGGTTGAATTTATAAACAAGATAACGGGTGCAATGGTTAAAAGACTAGCATTTTAGTGATGAGTATATTTATTTTGAAGTATTTGCACCAGAACCTCGTAGTGTTTCCATTGAAATAGACTTGATTTCATAAAGCATTTACTCCTTACCAATAATAGGATATGGTTTTAACATAGTTGTTGCAGAAGAGTCAAAAGTTTTTGCAACAGCCAAGCATAATATAAATTTCTGTCTTACTATTTGTAATCAGTATGCTATAATGGTCATAAAGTATGTGTGTAAAAGTAAACTATGAAATGAGGTGCAATCTTGGATTTTAAAAGAATATTAGAAAAACAAAAGTTGTATGAAGAGGGAAAAGATACACTTCATGAAGTCACAATTGAATCTTACAATAATGCGTTTGAAGTAGAATTTACTCATAACTCTACTGCAATAGAGGGAAATACCCTTACACTTATGGAAACTAAAGTGGTATTGGAAGATGGTATTTCCATTGGAGGAAAAACACTTAGAGAAATATACGAAGTTGTAAATCATCAAAAAGCCTTCCGTTATGTGAAGCAATGTATAAACGAAGGGCTACCTTTGAGCGAAAAAATAGTAAAAGACATTCATGCGCTTGTTACGGAGAATATCATAGTTGGTGGTATATATAGAAATGAAGAGGTTTTTATTAGTGGTGCCAGTCACACACCACCTGCAAGAAATGAAATGTACATTCAGATAAAGAATTTCTTTGCTGATTTAATGTATAAGAAAGATTTGAATCCAATTGAACTAGCAGCATGGACACATGCAGAGTTTGTTAGAATTCATCCGTTCCTAGATGGTAATGGTAGAACAGCAAGACTGATTATGAACTATCAATTGATGAGCTATGGTTTTTTGCCTATTTCTATAGCGAAAGAAAATCGATTGGATTATTATAATGCATTAGATAAATATGCAGTTCAAGGCATTCTAGATGATTTTGTAAATATGATTGCAGAATTGGAAGAAGCACAGCTTGATAAATATATCTCTATAATACAGGAACAAAATCAATCACATCAAATTCAACAAATGTGACAAGTATGAATATGCTTTAAAAGTATCAGCCTTATGTATAGTTTTGATACTTTTATTGATTTTGTGAAAAAAATGATCATATTGAAAAATACTTTATCAAGACAATTGAATAATTGTTCAGAATAAAGTTCTCAAATGAAAAAAGTTACTAGTTTGCCAAGTTAATAACCAAGGCGTACTACTTGTGTGATTGTGTGAGATGGCACTTGTATAGTTGTAAATATGCTGCCGTCCGCAGGATTTACCGTGAATATCTAGACAGAAGAGGCTAATATGTAATAGCAGGGTAAACACTTGCCATAAAATAATTAACCCCATATAATTATATAATGTTTAGTGACAATCTTATTCTTAGTGGTGAAGGAGTACTATGAAACTTAATTTAGATACTGTTCTTAGGATATTAGAAAAAGAAAAAATATTATATTTGGCAACAACAAATAATCGTTTTCCAGATAATTCAGCTGTTTGTTTTGCATATGATCAAAATCTCCATCTTTATTTTGGAAGTTATTCTGATACGTTAAAGTGTATTAACATTAAAAATAATCCTTATGTAGCAATATGTGTTGGGACTTTACAAATTCATGGTATTGTTAGAATGATTCAGTATGGAAGTGAAGAATATAAAAACAAAAGGGAAATTTATGATAAGCGTTTTCCTAAGTATAAATCAGTATTTGAAAAGAGTTGTAATGAATTATATGAAATAAGGCCTCTTGTAATTTGGAACTATAACACTTCTTTAGGGGAGATGAATAGGGATGAATTAGTATTTGATGAAGAGTATTATCAATCAATTTCGCCTTATAAATTTCATAAATATGATGAGAGGTCATAAGTTAAGCTTAAAATATCATACTTTTCTGTAGTTATTAAATTAATTTGTAAGAAATAAAGCCTTCAATACCAATTTGTTTTGAAGGTTTTATTGCCTACAAATTACTTGAATTGAAAGTAAAAGCAGGCACCAAATCAACGAAAAAATGGTTTGCCCAGGCGACTGTTTCAAAAATATAGGTTGCCGCCAAGGGGAGACTAGAGAGATACCACATCATTTTTGCCTACTCAAGGCACGTTGAAACGACAATCTGATGACGAAATGTGGTTCGGAGGAGAAAAAATAAAGTTTGACCACAATATGTTGTGGTTTTGGAGAAAATTTGGGGCAAAAATTGAGCGAAAAAATGCTCTTTTTTGCCCCTTAAATATGGGTGTAGATAATAATTTTAATTGACAGGGGGTGTTTCTATTGTCAGAGACTTCTTTTTTAGGAGAATTGAAAAAAAGAACAGATGTCTATATTGATGATAATGTATTTCCGGATGGTTTGTTGCTTGGAGATAGAATTAAAGCAGCAACAATTATAATAGCTACTGGAGCGAGTGTGCTTGTTGGCACCATTGTAGGTGAATTGATTAGTAATACTCCTGTAGGTACTGTACCAGTTATAGGAGAGATTTTACAGGCATTTGGCTCAACCTTGGTCAGCGGTTTGCTCTCGTGCACATTATTGATTTTCCTTGATAGAAGTAAGCTGATGAATGCAATTATTAATGGTTTAAATATGTTTCCTTCAGAGACTAATAATTATAAGGGGATTGCAGATGTAATGGAAAGATTGGCTGCTAAATTAAGCAATATTGATATTAGCCTTTTCAGGGAAGAAACAGAAAATTCAGTAATGCTGCTGCAAAGATAGAAAAATGTGAAAATGATGAAGAATTAAATAAAGTATTATTAGCTACATACAAAGTTTTTGCCATAAAGCTGCCTTGGAATGGAGATTTTGATACCTTCATGGGCAATAAATCCAATAGGCTGGTGTACAGCTAATGTTTAAATGCAGTAAATGCGGAGAATGCTGCCGTGATCTTGATAAATCAGAATTATATATTGATTTAGACAGGGGATATGTAAATACCTTGATGGTAATTTACGTTCTATATATGATGACAGGCCATTGCTTTGCAGAGTAGATGATAGCTATTGGGAATACTTCAAAGAGAAATACACGTTGGAAGAGTATTATAAACTTAATTATGAGGTCTGTAGAAGACTTCAGAATAAATAATGAATGGGGTATTAGTCATGACATTGCCATTAATTATTAGTGGACTGGCAGTAGCAGCCGGTATAACAGGGGTCGGTTCTGGAATTCGTGGTGGAATAAAGATGAAGGAAGCAAACGACACAATGAAATTGGCACAGTCAAAGCAGCAGGCGGCAGTAAACAGGTTCAAGAAAAGTAATTCAGAGACTACTAACATAACAGTAATGCAAAATCATAAAATTATATAAATAAGAATTTAATTCCAAAAATGAAATGAGTTGACAAATATGGACAATGTGAGTATAATTATTTCAAAAAGGTACAAAAAGAGGTTATAAGCATGAATATTCTGGTTTTAATTGGGTCATCAAGAAAAAATGGAAACTCTTCTAATATATTTGAATACTTGAAGAACCATGAATTAAGTAATAAATATACAATAGAAGGTGTATATATCAGTGACTATAAAATTGAAAATTGTAAATCATGTTATATGTGTGATAAGGGTACATGTGTTATTGATGATGATATGCCAAAGATTGTGGACAAAATGTTAAAAGCAGATGCAATTATTTACTTACCAGTTGTTTATGCTTTTTCAACAAATTCGATTATGCAGAAATTTCTTGAAAGATGTGGTTTTGGATTCTTAAGAACTAAAGGACGTCCTTTAAAAGATAAGCTCGCTAATGTCATTGCTGTTGGAAGAAGATACGCACATCTTAGTGTAATTTCACAAATTTTTATGAATATTTACCTAAATGAAATGATTATTCTTGGAAGTGGTTTTCCTCTTGTAGTAATGTGTGATGGAGACTTTCCTGGAGATGCAATGCTTGATGAGGAAGGGAAAAATTCTATCAACAGATGTATAACCAGAATGGTGGAATATTACTATGAGAAAAGGCAAGCAGTAGTTTAAGCTGTTAGCGGCATATAGAAAGGGTATAATATGATTTTGATGATAGATAACTATGATTCTTTTACATTTAATATTGTACAATATATAAAAGTACTGAATTATGATATTTATACTGTCCGTAATGATGCTATTGATATAGATTCTATTAGAAAATTAAAGCCTGAATGCATTATTATATCTCCTGGTCCTAAAGCACCAAAGGATGCCGGAATATGTCTTGATATTATACATGAGTTCAAGGGTCAGATTCCTATACTTGGAATATGTTTAGGGCATCAATGCATAGGAGAGGCTTTCGGAAGTGATATAGTTCATGCGAGAAGCTTAATGCATGGTAAGACCTCAATAATAAATTCCTTGGAAAAGGGTATTTTTAAGGAGTTTAGCAGGAAGCAATTTATTGCAACTAGATATCATTCTTTGGCAATAAAAAGAGAAACTTTACCAGACTGCTTGGAAATCACTTGTGAAACAGATGATGGAGAAATAATGGGAGTAAAGCATAAAGATTATGATATTGAGGGATTACAATTCCATCCTGAGGCTATATTAACTGAGGGCGGATATGAGATGCTAAAAATATTTTTGGATAGATGTAATTGTAAAGCCAAAATAAATCCAGATTCGGCTGCTATAGATAACACTATGTTTAGTTCAGATAACGATGTCTTTTTCAGCAGAATCAATATACAGCTAAAGCAAGAAATTGAGACATACGAATATGACGGGGATTTTTATTCGGGATTTTTAAGTCTTTACAACTATAGTGACAGATATCATGATTGTGCCTTCCTTGATTCGGCAGGTGGTCCAATAACTGATTGTAATTTTTCTGCAGTAGCGATTGATAAGCAGTTTACGGTTAAGCTAAAAAATGGATTGTTGATAATTGAGGGTGTAAATAAAAGGTATATAGATCACTTAAGCGAAGCGCTGTCTATATACTTTAAACGTAAGAATGGTTGTTTTGATATCAGTGGATACAGATTTTCTAAAATATTTAACCTAATTAAAAGTTCATTTTATCTTGACATTTTACATGATAAAAAATTAATTATATCTGTACCACTTATAGGCTATTTTACATATGAATATCTTCATTACCTTGAATCAGTTCCTAAAAATAATGTAGACCCGCTTGACTTTCCTGATGTTGAGTTAAGCTTCTATTCTACAATTATTTATTCAGAATACAAGAGCAAAAGCTTCTCAATAATATCTAATTACGATACTATTGCACTACCTAAAGAACATATAATTAAGTGCTTTCAGAATCCTTATAAACACAAACCTAAAGTGGAAACAAATCGAGGAACTGAAAACCTTGAGAGTTGGATAAAGCAGAATATTAGTAAAGAAAAATATTTAGAAATAGTTGAAAAATGTAAAAAATATATTGTTGAGGGAGATATATTTCAAGTTCAAATATCGATGAGAGAAGAAATTAATGCTGAATGTGAACTTTTTGATGTATACAATCAAATCAGACGATTGAATCCATCACCATATATGAGTTTTATTCAAAATGATACATATACTTTTGCTAGTAATAGCCCTGAACTCCAATTTTCGGTAGTAGATGGGCACGCTATGATTAGGCCTATTGCAGGTACATCCAAAGGAAAAGGGCAGGATGCTGATGAAAGAGCAAAAGTACTGGAGGAGTTTTCAAAAGATAAAAAGGAAAATGCAGAGCATATAATGCTTGTAGACCTAGCAAGAAATGATATCGGAAGAATGGCTGTAAAGGGATCTGTACATGTTCCTGATTTATTGAAAGTTGAAGAATATTCTAATTTTTTTCATATGACTAGTACAGTAAAGGGTAAGCTACAATCCGATTTAAATTCCATGGAACTTTTTGAAGCGACATTCCCAGCAGGAACGTTAACTGGAGCACCAAAAATCCGTGCGATGGAAATAATTTCAGAACTTGAGCCAGAAAAACGTGGACCATACGGTGGTGCTATTGGATGTTTTGATTTCAATGGAAACATAATAAGTTCAATTATAATAAGAACCGCTATAAAAAAAGATGGCAGAATATATATACAGGCAGCTGCTGGAACAGTTGCAGATTCTATACCTGAAAACGAATGGAATGAAGTATTAAACAAGCTTGGTGCATTGAGACAGTCTATTACTAATGTATGTAAGACTAATTTGTATAAAAGTTTATCATTATAATGTAAAAAATAAATATTAAAAAATAATCAAATAATTTTTGAAAGGGGATTATATAGAAATGGATAATGTAGGTATTGATTTTAACAACATTGAATGGAAAAAGTGGGACAAGCCTGGAGCAGTAGGAAGAGTAAAGATGGTGTTCTGCAATGGCAAAAGAGTAAGGATTCTTGAACTTCCAGCAGGATTTAACGAAGAAAAATGGTGTGAAATAGGACACCAAGGATATGTATTAAGCGGTGTATTTACAATAATGTTTGAAGACAGTAGCTATGAATGCAAACCAGGAATGGGTTTTGTAATCCCTGACGGTGTAAAACATCGTTCAAAAGGTCTAGACAATGATAAAACAGTTGTGTTTGTAGTCGATGAAATCGGAGTTGATAATATTTATGGAGAAAATAAATGACTTACGCTCAGCAGTAAAATTCCTCGAAAGTCAAGGAGAAAGTATTTTAGAGTATACCAAACCAATTGATGCAAATTGCGAATTGGCGATGCATTATGTAAATCATGGAGCGGGCGTACCAGCATCTCCTAATTGTATAGAGGGGTCTCCCATTCTTTATAAAAATGTAAAAGGTTATTCTATTCCTGTGTTAATGGGTTTATTTGGAAGCAGAAAAAGGAGCAACCTTTTGCTTAGCAGTCAAAATAATAATTCCGTGATAGAGGTTATGCTAAATGCACTTAAAAACAGAATTCCACCTAAGAGCCTTGATAATCCGCCATGTCAGGAAAATATAGTAAGAGACGTGGATATTATGAAGCTTCTTCCAATACCAACTTTGTCAAAGTACGATTGCGGACCCTTTATCACACTTGGTGTTGTATATGCCACTGATCCAGAAACAGGCCAAAGAAACTGTTCTATACATAGGTTTTGCATTCACAGTAAGGATACGATGAGTATATGGATTGTTCCAGGTCGTGATTTGGGAGTGCTATATAATAAAGCTATTAAGAAAAATGCAAGTCTTCCTATATCAATAAATATTGGATTGGATCCAGCAATTTATTATGCAGCTTGTTTTTCAAATCCAACAGTTGCTACTGGTGATGATGAACTTTCTATTGCAGGTGGCATTAGAGGATGTCCTGTAAATGTTTCAAAATGTATTTCAGTTGATGCATTATGTATAAGTAATGCGGAGATAGTTCTGGAAGGCGAGATTACAAATGAATTGGTAAATGAAAATCTAAATGATCCATTAGGATTTTCTCTTCCTGAATTTCTTGGTTATCAAGGTACTGCAAAAAGCTCTATACCTTTGGTAAAAATAAAAGCTATTACACATAGAAATGATGCAGTTTACCAAGCCTTACTTGGCCCTGGAAAGGAGCAGTCAGAACTTCTGAGTATTCCTGCTGAGGCATCTGTAATTAAGCTTTTGAAGGAAAATCTTTATGGAGATTTTATTAATGCCCATTATAGTTCAGCAGGAGGAGGACTTTTATTCTTAATTCTGCAAATAAGAAAGAAGTCTGAAAGGGATGATGCTTTAGTTAAGCAGGCAGGATTATTGGCTCTTTCTGCCTTCCATATGCTAAAGCACGTCATAATTGTTGACGAGGATGTTAATATTTATTCCCATGAGGATGTATTATGGGCTATGACCACGCGGTTTCAGGCAGACAAAGATTTCACATTGATTCAGAACATGCCTGGTTTCTCGGCAGATCTCACACAGTCTCCACAGTACTCGAAAAGCATTAATGCAATCGGAAATACAGCAAAGGCTGTATTTGACTGTACAGTACCATGGAACATGAAAAATGAATTTAAAAGAACATTCTATAATTATTAAGTATAGAAATACCATAAAATGAAATAGCGTTAAGCTTATGTAATATTATTTATATTATACAATTAATTATATAAATGAAATTATGAAGGAGGTTTTATGAAAGAAGAAATAGAAAAAGTAAGAGCGGAAATTGATAAGATAGATAATGTAATTGTAGAATCACTGGTAAAAAGAATAGATTGTGTATTAAAAATTGTAGAATATAAAACAAGTGAGGAAGAAGTAATTGGTTGTGACAGAGTAAAAATAGTACTGGATAAAGTTAGAAATAAGGCAGTACAAGCAGGCGGTCATGAGGAATTGATTGTAGAGATATATAAAAACATAATTAAAGTGATTACAGATATGCAACTTGAAATATTGAGAAAAAGGAATAACTAAAAAATAGGAGAAAAGAAATGAAAATTGTTGTAATTTTGGCTCATCCAAAAAAGGGAAGCTTTAATCATGCGATTGCGAATATGGTAGTTGAAACTCTTGAAGGTGTAGGACATGAGGTAATATATCATGACTTGTATGAAGAAAGTTTTGACCCGATTTTAAGAAGTGCGGAAATACCTAAAGGGGCTTGTGTTGATGATGTTATTAGCAATCACTGCAATGAGATAGCAAATGCCGATGGTATAATTATAGTACATCCGAACTGGTGGGGACAGCCTCCAGCATTATTAAAGGGCTGGATAGATAGGGTTATTAGACCTGGAGTGACTTATGAGTTTGAAGAAAATGACAGCGGTGAAGGTGTTCCTATCGGTTTGCTGAAGGCAAAAGCAGCCATTGTTTTTAATACATCAAATACTTATCATGAGAGAGAGATGAATGTATTTGGTGATCCGCTTGAAACAATATGGAAAAATTGCATTTTTGGGTTGTGCGGTGTTAATAATTTTTATAGAAAGATGTACGGGGTTATCGTAACTAGTACCATTGAAGAAAGAAAGTCTTGGCTTGATGATGTAAAGGAAACTGTTATCAGATATTTTCCAAAAGAGGGCTGATATATAATTATATTTTAAATTTACATATACTATTATGGGCAAAAGTACTAAGGCTTTTTGCTTTAGTCTTTTGCCTAATATGTATTTCCAGTTTAAACATCTTTAAAGCAATAAAGTATTATAAAGGATTAGTTTGAGGAGAAAATCTGATAGTAATATTTTTTCTAACAGAAGGGAACTAAATGAGCGAAATAAGAAAAATAATAAATATCTGCATATATGGTGTTGGCGGTGTTGGAGGATATTTTGGAGGTAAACTTTGTCAATCTATGTCAGCTAGTACACATTTTATAAAGGATAAGGATTTTAGAGTTTATTTTGTAGCAAGGGGAGAGCATTATAAAGAAATATATTCAAATGGGCTGACTATGCATACCGAGGAACAGGGAGAAATAATTATTAAACCATATGCAGTAGTGAATGATGCTTCATTGATTCCTCCTGCAGATATTTACATTATATGCACGAAAAGTTATGATTTATGCGGTGCTATAGAGTCTATAAAGGATAAGATTACAAATGATACAGTTATTTTACCTCTCTTAAATGGAATAGACATATATGAGAGAATTAGACAAGTATGTGATAAGGGAATAGTTTTTCCTGCCTGTGTGTATATAGCTTCATATATAGATAAGCCAGGAGTTATTAAGCAGACAGGCCCTAATGGAAGAATAGTGTTTGGACGTGATCCTCAAAATTATTCTTACATTCCCTATGATTTATTTAAATTATTCGAAAGGGCAGGAATACAATTCCAATGGGTTGATAATCCATACCCATTGATTTATGAAAAATACATACTTATATGCTCGTTTGCTTTAGTTACGGCTAAATTTGGAGTCACGATGGGAAGGGTTATTGAGGACAGCTATTTATTAAATATCCTTAAAAATATCATGAGAGAAATTAAAAGCATAGCTGATAAAAAAGGCATTAATATGTCCGATAACATAATAGATGATTGCATTGAGTTGGTAAGAAAATATCCGGCTGATACAAAAACATCATATCAAAGAGATATTGAACAAATGAAAGAGCATAATGAGGGAGAATTATACGCAAATACAATAATTACATTAGGAGAAAGCTTAAACATAGATACACCATATACCAAATTAGTCGCAAACATAGAATAGGTTGCTAGCCTATACTGATATAATACTAGCGACAAATGTGTTTGGAAATTAAGTTAAGATGTAACAGAGGCTTTAAATGATACAGATAACCAGAAAGAGAAATCGTTTGGAAATAAAAATGATGGCGGTCAGTATGGGAAATGATTTGTGTATTATACTGACGGGAGGTGATAGCCCCCACTTGGGAGCAGTAACAGTGGGTTCTTGCACCGAAGCCTTTCGAACATTCACTTTTAAGAAGCATAAGGAAAATGTTATTACAGATTTGTTTTCTAGTATATTAAAAAGAAAATATAAGGGCAATTTTGCTATTTGCTGCGGTATACATTTGGATAATATATCTTCTGAAGAAATAAATTACTCATTTGAATTATGTCAGGAGATAGCTGAAGAATTATGTATTATGCTAAGAAGTAAAAACATATGAGGGGTACGATGAAGCTAATAGTTGGAATAACTGGGGCAACAGGAGTTATATATGCAATAAGGCTTTTGGAGGCATTAAGGAGAATCAATAATGTGAAAGCATATCTTATAATGAGCGAATGGGCAAAAAAGAATCTTGAGATAGAAACTGTCTACACATATGATTATATTGAAAGTCTTGCTGATGAGGTGTTTGACAATGGTAATTTGGGTTCTAAAGTCTCAAGCGGGTCATTTATTACCGATGGAATGATTATTGTTCCTTGCAGTATGAAGTCATTAAGTTCAATAGCAAATGGTTACTGCGAAAGCCTCATTTCAAGAGCAGCTGATGTAGTTCTCAAGGAAGGAAAAAAACTGGTTTTATGCCCTAGAGAGACACCTCTAAATGCAATTCATCTTGAAAACATGTTGAAGCTTTCAAGATTGGGTGTAAGAATTGTACCGCCTATGCCAGCTTTCTATAATCGCCCTGAAACACTTGAAGATATCATCAACCATCATGTGATGAAAATCCTTGATCAGTTTGGCATAGAAACCTATATTTCAAAAAGATGGAATGGATAACTTATAAAAGAAAAAATAAAACATATTGACAATAACAAAAAATAGGTGTAAAGTAAGTAATAACAAAATAATTTTTGAAAAGTGAATATAGATAAAATCTATGAATGGGAAAAGTATTTAAGATGTTTTTATTACAGCGAGTTGACGATTGGTGAAAGGTTCAACATAATACTCTTAAAGAAATGGGCTCAGGAGATTTAGAACGAATTAATAGTAGTTTGTTACGTGTTTCTCACGTTATAGGGATAGAATATTATAATGTATTCGAAATTTGTAGTTTTTGAGTGGTATAGCGAACTGTTTCGTCTCGAATTGGCGAAGCAGTTTTTTTGTTTATCAGCGCTGAAAGACAATTTCCGTAAATTTCATATTGGAAATATAACTTAAAATAATATAAATATTACTAATTTAGTCAGCTTAATTTCTTATGTATTTTTGCTTTGACTTTAAAGATTAAAGGGTCAAAACTGAAGTGTAGAAGTTGAGGATGATAATTATATGGAGTATTTATTATTTGTAATGAATTTCTGAAAAAAGGATTCTGATATCAACACATTTAGTAAAAATTTAATACAAAGGTATTAGCATTTATAAAATCAATGGAGGGTGATTAAATTGAAAATACTTCTTATAGATAATTATGATTCTTTTACATTTAATGTTTATCAATATTTATTAGAACTTGGAAATGATGTTTATTGTGTAAGAAATGATGCTATATCACTGGAGAAAATACAAGAATTAAGCCCAGATGCAATATTCCTATCTCCAGGTCCAGGAACTCCAAGTGAAGCAGGTATATGCATAGATGTTATAAAAAGGTTCGCAGGGGATATATCAATTTTTGGAATTTGTTTGGGGCATCAGGCAATAGGTGAAGCATTTGGTGGAAAGATAATTCATGCCAATAGTTTATTTCACGGCAAAATGTCTAGGATTACTACTTTTGATAAAGGAATCATGAGCGAGTTTAAAGAAGGGTTTATAGCTACTAGGTATCATTCCTTAGTGGTGGATAGAGATACGTTACCAGAATGTTTTGACATAACCTGTGAGACTGAAGATGGTCAGATAATGGGAATTAAACATAAAAAATATAATATAGAGGGTGTACAATTTCATCCAGAATCCGTAATGACTGAGAAGGGCAAAGATATGCTCAAGACATATTTAGATAGAACAAGAAAGTATATACGAAATTTTGAAAATCTAAATGTTGGTGAGAATTTTTGCATAGAGAAAAAAGAAAAAGCCATTCAAGCTACTGCCTTTAAAGAGGTAATCCAATCTGCAGTAAAGTTAAAAACAGATCAAAATGCCTTTGAAATATTAAAAAAAATACAGTTTAGTTTTGGAGAAAAAAACAGTTGTATTTTAGATTCAGTTGATGGTCCTGTAGAAGACTGCGGAAGTAGTTACATCGGTGTATTTCCTAAATTTGAAATTATTATTAAAGATAAAAAAATGTTAATTGATTCAAAAAATGATGAGATTAAGAATCTGTTTATTAATAATTTTAGTGATATGTATGATTCGGCTAATAATGTTTTTTGCCTTGGGGATAAAAAGTTTTCAGATATATATCCTATTATAAAAAGTATGTTCAAAACAGTTAGAAAACATGATTTTAATTTAAATATTAGTCAAGGATTAATCGGATACTTTTCTTACGATTATTTTCGGTATATAGAGAAAGTTGAAAAGAAAAATATTGATGTTCTAAACTTGCCAGATGTACACTTGTGCTACTTTTCAACTATAATACATGTGCTGAAAGATTCCTCAGATTTAATAATTGTAAGTAATTATTTAGATGACGAGTGCTATGCTAATGAACAGAAATTATTAGATGTATTACCAAGCGAAATTATTTATCCTGATGAAATTCCCAGTGGAGATATTTTGAGTATAACTTCCAATATGAAAAAGGAAGATTTTATTGCAAAAGTTGAAAAAGCCAAAAAATATATCTATGAAGGAGATATATTCCAGGTACAAATTGGGAGAAGACTTTGTATTAATAAAAAAATAGAACCATTAAGACTCTACAAGAAACTTAGAGAGATGAATCCTTCTCCTTATATGTTCTATTGGAATGCTGGTGAATATCAAATAATAAGCAATAGTCCTGAACTACAGCTTAGGGTTGAAGACTTGAATGTCAAAATAAGACCAATAGCAGGCACTTCTAAGGGTAAGGGAGTAAATGAAGAAGAAAAGGAAAAACTGTTGAACGAGCTGGTAAATGATGCAAAAGAGCAGGCGGAACATATAATGTTGGTAGATCTGGCTAGAAATGATATTGGAAGAGTGGCTACGGCAGGGACAGTTAAAGTAAGCAAGTTGATGAGAGCAGAGGAATTCTCTCATGTATTCCACTTGATAAGCAATGTTGAAGGTAATATTTCAAAAGATTCAAATACAATGGAGTTATTTGAAAGTACTTTTCCAGCCGGAACATTATCTGGTGCACCGAAAGTACGTGCTTTAGAAATAATCGAAGAGTTAGAGGATGAACAAAGGGGACCATATGGGGGTGCATTTGGCATATTTGATTTCAATGGAAATGCTATTACTTCAATAATAATTAGATCAGTTTTGAGAAAGGGAGATAATTTATATTTACAAGCATCTGCAGGAATTGTAGCAGATTCTATTCCGGAATCTGAATGGAATGAAATAGAGCATAAAACTGCAGCAATTAAAGAAGCATTAGAGAAACTAGATGTTTAACAATTTACGAAAGGGTGGATAGATTATGCATATTATTAATGAAGAAAATCAAAAATTCTTGAATAGTTACAAAAAGGTAGTTAAAAAGTTTTTTGATGGAGAATTAGTTGATAATGAATTGGAAAACTATCAGAATCAGAAACTTAATGAAATTCTAGAATATGTGTACAATAATTCAAAATACTACAAGAATGCTTTAGAAGCCTATAAGAATAAATTCGGTAGTTATACGTTACAAACAATGAAGGAACTCCCATTTACAACAAAAGAAACTTTAAGGGATGCAGATATTGATATATTATCACAGCCAATACATAAAAATGCTTATTACTATGAAACAACAGGTACAACAGGGAAAGCTACACCTTGTCCAAGAAGTATGATAGATGTTATGTCTAGTAATATTACAATATCTCTTATGTACAAGCAGGTTTTCGAAAGTGTTTTTGGCGATGAAAAACCTGTAGTAGGAGTTTATGGACCAACAGAAATTCATTCATTTGGAGATACTTTGGGTAATGTATGCCATAATCTTGATCTATGCGCTGTTAAAGCATGGCCTTATTCACCTATAATAGGCTTTGAAAAGGCACTGGAACTGATAAAAAAATTAAACATTCAGGTAATTATGTGTACTCCTGGATTATCCATGACATTGTTAAAGGCTGCTAAGGTGCATGGATATGATATCAAAAAGGATTTTAATATCAAAATGTTTATGTTGACAGGAGAAATGTGTACTGAACCTATGATTAATAATATAGAAAAGTTATGGGGGGCTAAGGTATTCAATTTCTTATATGGTTCTCAAGAAGCATTGGTAATGGCTACATGCAATAAAAATGGGAAAATGAATATTTTCCCTCATAACTACATATATGAAGTAATTAATTATGAGACTGAAGAAGTAATAGGTCAGGAGGGTGAAGGAGAATTAGTAGTTACGATGCTTAATCCTGGTGGGAAGCCACTAATAAGATATAGAACTGGAGATATTGTTAAAATCGGCATCAATCCCAATGGACCAATACCTTCCCCAGAAATAGAAATATTGGGCAGAGTTAAGGACAGGATTTTGCTTGGTGGAGTTGAGTACAAAGCATCTGATATTGAAAAGGCAATAATGACTAATATAGCCAACTGTTTAGGCTACCAGATGATTATTGATAATCCTGATGGATTAGATCATGTTGAAATAAAAATAGAAATGCTTGAAAGAGAATATGAAAACTCTGGTATATTACAAGAGATTGAGAAAAGATTCAATGAGTATTTCAATATTAAGAATACAGTTTCATTTTCAGATGAATTGAATCCCGTTATATACACAGGTTCATTGGTCAGTTGGAAAGCAGCAAGGATAATAGATAAAAGGACAAAAAAGGCTGCTTATGATGATCTAGAAAGAATGTCAGCAAAGGATATAATCAGTAAAGAAGTTATTAAAACAAAATAAACTTCCGGGGGTGGCATATGGAATTGATTATGTCTCCATTTATAGAGCAATTTGAAAAGTTCAAATTTGAATTAAGACATAAAAGTAGTTTAAAGATAGTAACTCTTGGGCCAGTTGGGACAAGCAGTAATTGTGCAGCATTATTCCTAGTTGATGAATTATCTAAAGTTAACAGTGCTTGTAATTATAGTATTGATCTGAAGGATAATTTTAATGAAGTTTATGAACAACTGAGGTGTAATAAAACAGATTATGCACTAGTTCCGGCAGCTTATGAAAGAATTACGGATTTTTTCTGGTGCAAGGACTTTTCAAATGTTTTAAGTTTTATTTATGAAACACCCAAATATGGAATTATATCAAAAAATGATTATGTTTTTTCAAAGTCAATAGATGTAAAAATAGCTAGTTGTCCAGCGGTTGAGAAAATTGTAAATTTTATAGGCAAGGATATACAGGAAAACTATAATCTCGAGTTGGTAAGAACATTTTCTACTGCTCAAGCTGCTGAATTTGTAGCCAATGGAATAACAGATATAGGTGTGACCAACGAATCTTCTTATGAAATTTATAAGGGTAAAGGAATAAAGTTCATCACTCCCAGATATAGTGCAAAAATTCTATGGGTTATATTTAAAAATAATAAACTTGATTAATATTGAGGTGCTATATGTATTTATTTAATGATTTTCAAAATGAGATAAAAGAATCGATAGATGACTTTATTCTGAATGTCATAGAAAAGCAGAACAGTAATGATATAAATAAAAAAACATTTTTATATGAAGTTTTGGAACAGCTTGGAAGCCTTGGATATAAAGGACTTATGGTGTCAGAAGAGTTTGGCGGTGTTGGATTGGATGCGGTTTCCGCCTTGCTGATAATAAGCAGAATTGCATATTCAGATCCGTCATTGGCGCATGTACTTGAAACGATTAATTTCGGATTCTGCTATCCCATATATTTGCTTGGCACTCAAGAACAAAAGGAATTGTTCTTAAGTAATACTTTAAGAGAAAATTATATAGGTACACTTGCAGTCAATGAACCGGAAAAAGAAATAAAAACTATTGCACATAAAGATGGTGATTATTATATATTAAATGGAATAAAAAACATGATAACATGTGCAGGTACTGCCCAATATGCCCTTGTTAATGCTCTAGTTGACAATAATAATACATTCTTCATTGTAGATTTAAAGAATACCGATGGCATCGTAATAGGTAAGACAGAAGAAACTATGGGATTAGAGTCTATGGCTGTTTCAGAAATTTATCTAGAGGATGCTAAAGTACATAAAGATAATATCCTATTGGGTATTGGTAAAGGTCTTGAAGTAATTTTGAAAAGTATGGAGTTGATGAGAATCTGTAACAGTGCCGTTGCATTAGGGATTGCTCAAAGAGCCTTCAATGAAGCTGTTGAATATAGTAAAGTCAGAATTATTAATGGGCAGCCTTTATTTGAAATGCAATCGGTAAAATATGATTTAGCAGAAATAAAAGCAAATTTAGAGATGATGGAAACATTGGTATATTACACTGGAAACATATACAGCGAAAATGTTGAGGGTAAGATACTGCATTCTTCAATATCAAAACTAATTGTTACTGAAAAAGCAAAAGAGATATGCGATAAATGCCTGCAATATTTTGGTGGATATGGGTATGTAAAAGGAGTGAAAGTTGAAAAGCTTTATAGGGATATAAGAATAATGACTATTTTAGGTGGTGTTTCAGAGGTAATGAAGTGGTCTATCTCAAGATTTATATAGATAGGAGTGAACTTATATGATTAGGGAAGTTTCAGATGAGAAAATTGTTAAAGAAGGTTTTTATCAAGCGTTTTATAAGGAAGAAAATTTTGAAATATTACTGTCAAAAATAAATAAAGGTGTACTGTTGGATGCACATAAACATGAACATGAGCAATTTGGATTTTGTTTTTGGGGTAAATTCAACTTCATAGTAGAAAACACATCATATGATATAGAGAAGAACACATCCTATCTAATTGATAAGAATTTAGAACATAGTGCCAACTCAGATGAAGATTTTTTCGCATTAGATTTTAAGTACATTGATAAGGATAAAGTAAAGATATCTCCATTAAGCAGTATTATTTCTGGAAAAAAAATAAAGATAAACGATGTAACTCTAGGCAAACATAAGTTGTTCAGGGTTATGAGCCAAGAAGAAGCTGCGTCTATAACAATAGATAAGTCATCAAATTTTGATTTTTTTCTTGTAACAGAAAAACAAATTGCTATATGGAATGCAGGAAAGGAAATAAATCTTTACCCAATGAAAATTTATAAACTTGAAGGCTGTACCAATGAAGATTTTGATTTGAGGATAAATAATCCAGATGAAGAGATGCTAATAATACAAATAAGCAGGAGGGAGACTTAATTATGACTTTCAGTGGTGGAGAACTACTGGTGCAGGCAATTAAAGAGCAAGGAATAGATGTTGCATTTGGACTAGTTGGAAATCAAATATCACCAATATTAGTTCATATGAAAAAATATGGTTTGAAATTTATCGGTGTACGACACGAACAGGCCGCTGTACATATGGCTGACGGATGGGCACAGATCAAAAGACAGTGCGGGATAGCTATGGTTTCTGGCGGACCAGGATTTAGTAACTCGATAAACGGTATAGTTAAAGCATATATGGCTGAAACACCGATTCTGATTATAGTAGGTAGCGTTGTTACTGAGCAAAAAGATAAAGGTGCACTTCAGGACATGGATCAGTTATCAATGGTCAGACAATACTGTAAATGGTGTGCAACGGTGCATGATACAAAAAGAATAAAAGAGTATATAGCAAGAGGAATTGAGGTTGCATACAAAGGTAGGCGTGGCCCTGTGGTACTTGAAATACCAATAAGCATACTAAGAAGAGAGATTGAGTCGCCGGAAAGCATTCAGTGTATTAGAAATTATGAAAATTACTTAGTAAATTATGTTCCGAGTGAAGCATTTGCTGAAGTTGTAGATGTTTTAGCAAATGCAGACAAACCTATTGTTTTGGTTGGGGACGAGGCATACTATTCTAAAGCCGAGGTTTTATTGAATGAATTTGTCGAGATTGCAAAAATACCTGTTTTTACAATAAATAAAGCTAGAGGATTGATATCAGATGACAAAAGCTATTGTTATGGTTTAGGCCGTGTTCTTGAAGCAGGACCGCAAATTTATGCACTTTCACAAGCTGATACGATACTTTGTATTGGTGTCAATAAGGATTATCAGATGTCAAGCTTTGATAAACCAGTGTTTAATGAAAACCAAACATTCATTTTTATCACAGAAAGTAATGATAAGTATACCTATATTAATTGCAAAAAGTTCTTAGAGATAGTGGGAAGTATTAATGTATGTTTAAAGGGGTTAATAGATGCTTATAAAGAAAAAAATATAGCTATGAACAAAAGTCAGTGGGTTAAAGTATTAGACGAAAATACAGAGAAGTTCTGGACAGAACTGTATAAAGAGAATTATAGTGAGACAAGCTTGATTAATCCTATGAAACTAATACAAGGTATACAGGCAGAAATAGAGAAAGATACTATAATAGTATTAGATGGATCTAATGCTATGTTCTGGGGTAGTCTACTCTTTAAAGCAACGGAAATAGGACAGATAATAATAGCACCTGATGGTACACATGGGTCTATGGGATGCGGACTTCCTTTAGCATTAGGTGCAAAAGTAGCAGCACCTGAAAAGAGAGTACTTTTATATACAGGCGATGGTTCAATAGGATTTAATATGATGGAAATAGATACTTCGATTAAATATGAAATACCAATAACTATTGTAATACATAATGATGCTGCATGGGGATTGTGCAAAACAACTCAAGAAGTTTTGTATAATGATGTATATGCTGCTGATATTGGGATGGTATATTATGACAAGGTGACGGAAGCTTTAGGTGGACATGGATTTTTGCTGGAAAAACAAGAAGATATGCTGGAAATACTTAATAAGGCTATGAAGCTAGAGAAGACTGTATGTATAAATGCTATGGTCGATAAGAACTCTTATAGTCCGGGACTTAAATGGTTTAATGAAGTATTGAGGTCTATGAAATAAAATATAGTTGAGGGTTGGGTTAAAATGAATATTGTGGTATGTGTAAAAGCAGTGGTTAATAATAGGCAAATGAGTTCTCAAAGCCTATATAAGTTACCAGGTATATTTATTAATCCTTACGATATTAAGGCAGTTCATACAGCACTTAATTTAAAGGAAAAGCATGGTGGCAGAGTTACTGTGATCTCAATGGCACCATTGGCAGCTAAGAATGTATTAAAAAAGGCAAAATATCTGGGAGTTGATGAGGTAATACTGCTTAGTGACAATGCTTTTGCTGGTTCAGATACTTATGCTACAGCTAAAATAATATCTCATGCTTTAAACAAAAACTTGATATATGATTTAATAATTTGCGGAGAAAAAACTTTAGATGGTGAGACTGGCCAGGTAGGAGGTTCTATTGCTGCAAGTCTCAATCTTCCATATATTCCATATGTTAAAATGATTAAGGATATAAGTAGTAAAAATATAACAGTTATCAAAAAATCAGATTATGGAGATGTTGTACTGGAGGCTCAACTTCCAGTGGTTATTACTGTTAAAAAAGATATTTGTGAACCTAAGTACATATCATTGAGGGAATTGGTAAAATATAAGGACTATGAACCCAAAGTATGGAATAATAAGGATTTAAGTCTTGAAATAGATAGCATAGGGTTATATGGTTCTCCAACACAAGTTGTGGCTACATATAAACCAGTTTATTCATCTAAATGCCAATTCATTACTGAAAGAGAAATCATAGAAATACTTAAATAGGCAAATTAACATAATTTATGTCAGAGAGGTTAAGTATGAGTTTAAATAATTATAAGGATGTTTTTGTATTTATAGAATACCATAATGGCGTGATAAATGAAGATACATATAGGCTTCTAAGTGTTGGAAAAGAATTGGCAATAGCGTCTAAAGAACGACTATGTGCAGTTGTTATACACAATAACCTTAAAGATGAGGATGCACACAGTTTAATTAAATATGGTAGTGACATCGTATATGTTCTTGAGAATAACTTGAGTTTGTTTCAAGAAGATCTACTTGTAGATATGTTAACGGATTTCTGCAAGGATTATAGGCCTAATGTTTTTTTATTTACCGGAAGTTTATTGGGAAAATCAATTGCACCTCAGATTTCTTATAATTTGAAGACTGGCCTTACAGCCGATTGTACGGATTTAAAAATGGATAGTAACGATGTAAAAATACTAATTCAAAAGAGACCTGCTTTCGAAGGAAACCTATATGCAGAAATTAAATGTCAGAATACAAGACCTCAGATGGCAACTGTTAAAAGGGGCATAGCAAAAGAACAAAAAAGGGATGAAAAAAGAATTGGCGATATTATCAGGTTAAGAAGAGAAGGAACTGATAAGTCTTTACTAAGGATTATTGATGTTTTGAATACAGAAAACCTAAATTGTAATTCTATAGAAAAATCAAGTATAGTTATAGGTATTGGAAGAGGTGTAAAAGAGAAGAAGGTATATCTTATTATAAAGGAACTTGCAAAACTGCTAAATGCTGAAATAGGATTTACGAGGCCTGCATCGGAAAACGATTGGGCTGATAAAAACAATTTAATCGGACAAACTGGGATAAGCCTGAACTGTAATGTATATTTGGCTTTCGGAATATCTGGAGCGCTTCAGCATGTTTCTGGGATACTGAATTGCAACACTATAATAGCAGTTAATAATGATAAAAATGCGGGAATATTTAATTATGCAACTTATGGTATTGTTGGAGATAATGAAAGTGTTGCTAAGAATTTAATAAGCATTATAAAAAAACTAACTAATAGATATGGGCATTTCTGCTGTTGACAAACGGGCAATATCATCAATAACGACAATAATCTCAACAAGATTTATGGGTATATAGAATAAAATGATGACACTGAGATTGTGAGGAAGAATGGAAAGGAAATTATGCTTTTGTAAATGGTACCATAAATGGCTTGATAACATACATGAGCTTCGAGACTTTTAGTATATAATACTAATTGGCTTTAAGCTTTATTTTTTATTCTTGTAGAAAAGCTTAGAACGTAAAATATTTGTTAGGATTAAGACTATAGAATTGTTTTCAAGCTAGTTTTGTTTTTATATCATTACTATCATGATAGGGTGTAAATATTATTTAAAGTTATAATGTAATTAAAAAT
The DNA here is from genome assembly GCF_005473905.2 of Ruminiclostridium herbifermentans. Lineage (NCBI taxonomy): Bacteria > Bacillati > Bacillota > Clostridia > Eubacteriales > Oscillospiraceae > Ruminiclostridium > Ruminiclostridium herbifermentans. The sequence continues at coordinate 3,838,776 of NZ_CP061336.1, read as the reverse complement.
AGGTGTTGCATTTGATTTTTAATGGGCATTTATGAACATTGAAAAATTTAATGGACACACAGAAATAAATAATGAAATTCTTAAATATGAGCAGATACGAATTGAAATAATTATTAGAATTTAGCCACAGGTGCAATAATTTTCGCTTTTGTATTGTATATTATTGTATTGATAATATATAAATTGGAAAACAAGATAAATAGGGGGATATGATAATATGCAGAATACAAATCATCATGGTTAAGATGACAGATTACAAGTACGATTTACACAATTCGTGGTATAAAATACATAATTGTTATGTAGATTGATAAAATAAGTTATAATACATAAATAAGCAATATTATACATATAAACATAAATAATGTACGTTAGTATAATAAAATTGTTGCTTACACTAAAGAAAATATGGTGTATCTAGATTATGATTATTTTATCAAACTATGAACTAGACCCAATTTCAGCTCAACTCTTTTATGTCAGAGGAAAAGAATATGTATCTTGTCCAAGCTGCGGATACGGACTCAGAGTAGTTGGTAGTCGTAAGAGAAAATACATTAACAAAGATGGAGATAAAATTACTTTAGTTATTAGAAGACTCAAGTGCAGTAACTGTAAAAGAATACATCACGAATTACCTGATATTTTAATACCGTATAAGCGCTATGAAAGTTGTAATATAGAAAATGTTCTTACAGATTTGAAGAACAGTACAGTTGCAGCAGAAGAATCAACTTTCTATCGTTGGAAGAAATGGTATGAATATTTATCTATTAGAATACTAAATTATTTTGTGTCAATTTTATCAAGATTAGGAAAGAAATATATTATATTTGTTAACATAAATCTAATGACATATCTTAAGAAATATCCCAAGTGGTTATCTAGAATTGTTACTCAATTAGTAAATTTTAATCTTTGGTGACATACCCGTACTGCATTTTCATTATACTGGATAGGTTGTAGACTTAAGTAAAAATAACATTTTAGGAGTATACAGTATGAATGATATTAAAAAAGTAAGGACAAATAAGAAAATAGAAGCAATTATCATAAACAAGGATAGCCTAGGAGTGGAAAAGCTTTCTAATATTTTAGAAAAATATGAAGAATTAGAGGTCGCGGGTATAATTAATCCTATTAAACAATGTGAACCATGCCATGCTTTTAGAAGAGTGTCAATATCATATGGAAAGAACTTTGTTATATTAGACCCATCAGACATTTTTTATTTAGCAGCTAAAGATAGAAAAGTATCTGTTGTTACAAAAACAGAGAGATATCTGAGCAGCTATTCTTTAAATTACTGGGAGGGAAAGCTTAAGAATTTGTTTTTCTTTAGATGTCATAACAGCTATTTGGTTAACATGGAAAAAATAAAGGAGGTAATGCCATTCTTCGACAATACATGCTTTATTACTTTCGAAGGATTAACGGATAAGGTGTCTGTAAGTAGAAGCCGCATCAAGGAGTTTCGTAAATTTTTAGGAATATAATTGGTTCTTCATATTAATATACATAAAAGCATAATAAAGTACTTTTATTATGCTTAATATGAATGAATTTTGAATTATATGAATTTTATACCTTTATAATTGAATAGTAACCATAAAATACTGAAAAAGGAAATGAAAAAGTATTCTATGAAATATTTTATCGTTATAATTTAGCTATAATAAATCAGCCACATTCATGGTAGGAAATCGTAGTAACATACGATATTTTGACCTATGAAATAAGTTCTTAAATATATAAGATAAGCACATGTTTTGTTGTTAATCGCTGCTGTGTCACGTTAACAATAAACTTGGAATATACAGTGAAGATTATCATAGCTTATTAATAAAAATAAGTGAACGGGCGAAGCTATGCAATTAGCAGAAATGATATTTAGGGGATGTGGAATATGTATTGGTATGTACTTTTTGTCCATACAGGCCGAGAATTTAGAGTAGAGCAGTTGATTAAAAAGCGGTTAGATTCTGAAAAGTTTAGGCCATTTGTACCATTACATGAGAAGATAATTAAAATATCAGGAATTGTTAAAAAAGAAGTATCTCCGTTATTCCCTAGCTATGTTTTTATTGAATCTGAAGTACCAAGCCAAGAATTTATAGAAAAAGTAAGTCCATTAATACATAATTCACTTGATATAGTTCATTTATTGAAATATTCAGATTCAGAGATTGCTATTAGGGAAGCTGAAAGGAAAAAATTATTAAGTCTATATAATGATAATTATTGTATTGAATCATCAAAGGCTATTATAGAAGGGGATAAAATATATATAACCGACGGACCTCTTATAGGACAGGAGAGTATAATAAAAAGGGTGGATAGGCATAAAAGGCGAGCCTGGATTGAGATAGATTTGATGGGTGATACAAAGTTAATAAATGTTGCTATTGAAATTGTTAAGAAAAGCAGTCAAGAGATTTCGTTGGCATATAAGTAACTAAAATTCATATATCAAAAATTAAACGGTTTATTTTTCAGTGGGCTATCCTATGTGAGTAATGCTGAAATGAAGTCACAGTCCAGACATGCTCCAATTTTCCGTATGTATGCCTATGGACTAGCTTTTAACTATTTTTACTGTGCAAAACTTTAAAAAGCTGATTGAAAAATATTTACTATAATAATATAGAGGGGATAATGAAATGAAAAATCTAGACTGCTTATTAATAGGGTATACAGGTAATAATCTAGAGTTAGAAAAAAGTAGAATACTTGCAGTATCCCAAAAACCACTAAATATTGAGAACCCATTTAATCTTGCAATAGCATATTTAGGAACACTTCTTGATAAGCTAAACATTTCATTTCAATATATTGTTTCATTCGAAGATGATCAAAAAGAACTTATTAAAAAAATGCAATCACATAAATTTAAAGCAATAGCTATTTCAACGACATTTTGCATAAATATAGATTGTGTTCGAAATATGGTGAAAATCATACGTAATATTGATTCAAATGTGAAAATTATAATAGGTGGTTATTTTATTGCTGCACGTATAAAACAATTAGATGAACTAGAGAGAAAAATTCTATTCAAAAAGATTGGTGCAGATATCTATATAAACAGCTTTTATGGCGAGAGCACACTTGGTGAAATTATTCTAGCATTAAAATCGGGTGGTGACTTAAATAAAATAGATAATATTTACTATAAAGATAAAAATAAATATCATACAAAAGAAGCAATATCCGATGAATATAATATCAAAAACTATAATATAAACTGGAGTTTGTTTGAGGATAAATTGGGTACTTATGTCCCCATAAGAACAAGTGTATCATGCCCGTTTAGTTGTAATTTCTGTATTTACTCTCAAAATACTGGTAAACATCGACAACTCGATATACTTCAAGTTGAGGATGAACTTAAGCAGCTAAAAAGAATAGGAAAGACAAAAATTATTAATTTTACTGACTCCACATTTAATGTTCCAATGAATCGGTATAAAGAACTGCTAAGGATGTTGATAAGGAATAAATTTGAATTTAAATGGCATTCTTTTGCTCGATGCCAGTATTTAGATGAAGAAGCAGTATCACTTATGAAGGAAAGTGGTTGTCAGGCAGTTCATTTAGGATTTGAGTCTGGAAATCAAGAAATGCTAAATGTTATGAATAAATCTGCCAAGATCCAAGATTATATTAGAGGACATAGTCTTCTTAAAAAATACAATATAATGACAACAGGTCTCTTTTTTATTGGATTTCCTGGAGAAACACTATCTACAGTTAAAGATACTGTTAACTTTATTAATAACATACGTCCTGACTATTATTTTATACAACCTTGGATATACGATCATTCAACATCTATTGCAAATCAAGCTGAAAAATATGAACTAAAGGGTTCAATGTATAATTGGTCTCATAAAACTATGAATTCAGAATTAGCTATAAAGCTTGCTGCTCAACTGCCAAAAATAATTAAATCATCTACTATGCGCAATATGGATACTACCTATTTCTATCAATTGCTAAATGCTGGATTTACTGCTAATGAGCTAAAGGAGATAGAAGAAAAACTAAACGAAATAAAATATAAAGATATAATTGTTGACGAAGATATATTGAATTACTTTAAGTAATCAAATTTTGGAGGTGAATTAAATACGGATAATCAAAGAATTGTATTAATATCTATTATGCAAAAGAACTATTTTAATCTTGGAGTTTCTCAACTAGCAGGTTATCTGCGTCGTCAAGGTATACAAACCGACTTGCTTTTTTTCGATAGCGACCAAAGCGATGATTATATATTTTCACATGCTTTTCATGAATACACTCATTATGGCTTCTCAATAAATCAAGAAAATTTAATTCAGGCAATGCGCATTGCGGAGAGGATTAAATATCATGACAAAGCTGCAAAAATAATCTTTGGAGGACCATTTGCTTCTATATATTTTGAAGAGATTGCTGAGAATTGCTCATTTGTTGATTATATAATACTAGGTGATGGTGAGATTCCCATGGAATATCTTTTGTCAGGTAAGCCATTAAGCGGGTATCCTTATATATACACACCAGGAAATACATCGGCTAGTCATAAGCTGTATAGAAATAATAAAATTGACTGGGAATTCGCTGAAGATTACTATTATTCAAAAAATGGTGATGGTAATATACACTGTATGCTTACAAAGAATAATATTTGCACGGGACACTGTACGTTTTGTACCGAGAGAAGATCTAGTCATATTGAATACAGAGAAATTGATAAAATTGTTTCTGAGATTGTCAGGCTTAATGACTTATATAATACTTCATATTTCTTCTTTGTTGACGATGACCTTTTTGACCCAGGTGATCAGTTTGCAAAACAGAGAATATACGAGTTATGTGAAAAAATCATTGAGTTAAAGAGAAATCTTCACTTTTATTGTTATGCTAAAGCCACGACTTTCAAAGATACCGAAAGCGATAATGCACTTCTTGATATTATGTATAAGGCAGGATTTGATACTGTATTCTTAGGAGTAGAAGCAGCCAATGAACAAGATTTAACTCTGTATAACAAGACAAACTGTGTTAATGATAATTATCTCTCCATGAAGTTGCTGAATGATCATTTTATATATCCGACTATTGGATTTATATGCTTTAATCCATTTTCAACATTAAATACTATAAAAGAAAATTTCCAATTTCTTATTAAATCGAAAGTACATGAACTCAGGCATTATATAAAAGCATTTCTGGAAATATATAAAGGCAGTTCATTATATAACTTGGCAAAAAAACAAAATGCACTTGGAGAAGATTACAATTATTTGAATTTAGACAAATATAAATACATATCAGAAGATTCAGAAAGGCTAACATCCATTGTAAACTTCCTAAATGAAAAGTTTACTAGTAATGAAATGTTTAACACATTCGATGATGGCTGGGCTCAGTTTTCGGTGTATTATTATGGTGTACTCCGATATAATAAAAGCTTAATAGGCTTTAGAGAAGAATATGACATTTTAGAGCAGCAGTATTTTGATATCATATATTGGTATTTTGGTAAACTGTACATCGATAATGATATTGAGTTTTGTAGAAATAATTATGATTTATTTATAAAGAATTTAAACGAAAATATTAAAAAGATGCATAGACTGAAATCTCGAATCGCAAAAAAAGATATTAAAGATAGAATATCGAACGCAAATGTCTAAAGTCTTCGACTTATAGATTAGACCTAGAATATAGAAAATGATATGTAAAATGAAATTATACTGTTGCCACGTGATATGAGGGCAGAGATATCCTTTTCTTCCACTCTAAGGTATGATATAATCCAATTTGGAGATTATATGCAGATAATAATTGGAGTTGGACTAATTATTTGCGTTGAACTAATTATGGTAAGATATTGATTAATAAATATTATATAATTAACTATACTGTCTAGCATAATGGACAATGGAGGAAAGCATTATGAATGAAAAAACTAGATGCCCTTGGGTAGGAGATACAAACATTTACATAGATTATCACGACAATGAATGGGGACGACCAGTACATGATGATTGCAAGTTGTTTGAAATGCTTACTTTAGAAAGTATGCAGGCAGGTCTTTCTTGGTCAACCGTACTAAAAAAAAGAGAGGCGTTTAGGGAGGCTTTTGATGGGTTTGATCCTAAAAAAGTAGCTCTTTACGACGAAGCAAAGATTCAGGAACTATTAGCGAACGAAAAGATAATTAGAAATCGCTTGAAAATTAACGCGGCTGTAAATAATGCTAAAGCTTTTCTGTTAATTCAGGAGAAATATGGGAGTTTTGATAAAATGATATGGGGGTATGTAGATAATACTCCAATTATAAGGCATCCAGAAAATATGGGGGACTTGCCGTCGTCTACTCCGCTCTCTGATAAGATAAGTAAGGATTTAAAAAAAATGGGTTTCAAATTCCTTGGCACAACCACTGTTTATGCGTTTATGCAAGCTACAGGGATGGTTAATGACCACACTACATCTTGTTTTGTTTATGAGGAGATGATGAAGGGTAATCATATCAAAGAATAATTAATTGTTAATTTGTCAGTATAGATTAGAGTACATCAACCTCTAAATATAAATGTAGTAATAAAAAATCATTAATAACTTTATCAAATAAAGGGGAATTATTTATATGCCTAATGTAGTGGAGTTTACACCTTTCAAACTTCAAAATGGAGTATCTGTTTCAGATTTTCTACTTGCATCAGATAAGCTTCAAACTGAATTTATAGCTAAGCAAAAAGGATATATCTCTCGAAAGCTAATTTTTGACGGGGAGAAGTGGGCCGATTTAGTTATTTGGGAGACAATGGATGATGCAAAAAATGCTGCAGCAGCATGGGAAAAAAATGCTGCCGCTGATGAGTATATGACTTTTATAGACGAGAAAAGCTGTACGCTTACACATTTTACTGTTGAAAAGAGTTACTAGTTTGCCAAGTAAATAACCAAGGTGTGCTACTTGTGTGAGATAGCACTTGTAGAGTTGTAAACACAACGAATATAATCTTTAATCTTCAAAAGTTAAGAAAATAATTACTAAATTAAAGAAGCGAGAAAATCGGTTCTTTTTTAGTTATGTCTTTTTATGCGTTTAAGTAATATTGGAATGCATTTTAGGAAGCCAATCGATAAATTCAATTATACATAATGAACTGAAAAATTGTTTGATTATACGTCGGTTAAGCGACTTATGAATTAATATGGTGTGAACAATCAGAACCATGTTGATGCTATTGCATAAAAGATTCTATGTTGTTTGTTAAAGATATACTTAATATACAAATTGATGTTGATACAGATAAGTTATAAGCAATGCTGATGTTATGGGTTTATATAATCTACAATAAATATAAAACATAAATGAGAGGAGCGATTGTTATTAAGGAAATAAGAGATAAAGTCATTAAATTAATTTCTGTTGATATTGGTATTGAAAATGCTAATCAACTTTTGAATTCATACGATAATTTTACTCAGCTCGGAATGAATTCACTTGCTTATATTAAGTTAGCAGTACTTATAGAGAATGAATTTGATATTGAGTTTGAAGACGAAGTTCTTGAGGATAATTATTTTTCATCATTCAGTGAACTTTGTACTTATATAGAAAAAAGAATGCATAAGTCTTCAACACTATCACAAAGTAATAATTAGATATAATATGTTTGTCACTGTGCTTCTGTTTGCAGAAATGATGGTAGGTACTATTTGAAGGAATTATGATTAATCAGATGCAGCAAATGTTTTAAAGGAGGTGTGACTATGCGAACTTCAGAAGATAAAAATTACTGGCTAGATCAAATCGGAAATAATCATATAATTACTACGATTGATTCTTTCTTAGAAGGAAACAAATTGAATAGTAGATTAAAGGAATATACTTTTACTATTAAAAATACTGATGTTGCGTATAAGAAAATGAAAGACTTGTGTGGCAATTCATATAAGAATGAGTTTGCTTATTTAGTGAGTGTATTAACGCTTCTTTTATATTCTTTTACAGGTGATGAATGCGTCACTATTGGTTGTCCTATCCCAGATATAAAGCTTGGATGTGATGCAATTAATGATATCCTAGTACTTAAATATAATCAGCTATATGAGTCGTCTTTTGAAGATACTTTAATAACTACAAAGAGATTGCTTAAGGAAGCTTTAGAGCATGCTAATGCTGCAATTGCAGATATATTTCAAATAACAGAATCATACAATCCGGTATTTGACATTTATGCTTCACTAAATAATTTACAAGGAAGCAATCATTTCAAAGGCTATTATAGTATTGGATTCTATTTTAACGACACAAACTCACATTTAGAATGTAAAATCACTTACCAAGAAAGTTTATATAAAGATAAAGCAATCATGGATATAGCGAAGCACTTTATTTATTTTTTTGAATATGTAGCAAAAAATCAAAGAATAAGTGCAAGTGAAATAGAATTCATTGATTGCCTACCCATCCAAAAAAATGAGAGAAATATTAATTTTATTAAAAATGAGTCTATTAACTCCTTATTTTCTAAAATATGCATTAATTATCCTGCTAAAAAAGCTTTGGTTTATCGTGACACATACATAACATATGATGAGTTAAACAATAAGTCAGAACTAGTAGCTAAATGGTTATTAAAAAAAGATGTTAAAAATGGTGATGTTATCGGTATTATCTGCAAGTCTCCATTAAATATTGCCATTGCTGTGATTGCAATACTTAAAGTAGGAGCAGTACACTTAATAATAGATTCTCAATTGCCTCTAAATAGAGTTGAGAAAATGAGTTCAGATTGCGACGTTGTATTTTCGCTAACTGACGAAGAAGCCTATGAACAAAATATGAAAGCATACAATATTATTGAAACACAAAGGGAAAATGATGACACTGCTCTTCTGCCTAACTTGCCTCATAATAATTGTTGTGATGATGTTTACGTTGTATATACTTCTGGAACAACAGGGACTCCTAAGGGAATTCGTATAAAATGTAAAAGCTTGATTAATTTCATTATATGGAGAAACAGAGAATACTCAATAAATAGTGAAGATTCTATTCTGCAGATGCTTTCCCCTTCTTCTTTCGATGGATATTTGATTAGCTTTTACTCTGCTTTACTATCTGGAGCGACATTGGTGTGCTTAGACAAGAACGAAAGGGCGGATTTTGATAAACTAAATAAAATACTAATAAAGAATGACGTTACTAATATGAGTACAAATCCTACCTTCATAATGAATATTATTGCATGTGGGTATACAAAATTATTTAGTGGATTCAAATCGATAATAATGGGGGGAGGGCATATTGATTCATTAATCGTGACTACCTTAAATAAGCTATATCCGGATATAAAACTATACAACGAATATGGCCCAAGTGAGTGCTGTATGGCGGTAACAAGCCACAGAGTAATGGGTAAGGATGATAGGAACATTATTGGTAGAGCTATAGACAATACTTTCATATTTGTAATTAATAAAAGAGAAAAACATTTACCTCCAGGTTTTATCGGAGAAATATGTATTGGAGGAATATGTTTAGCAGATGGGTATATCAAAGACAGTGAATTAAGTGCTCAAAAATTCGTATATCATCAAAAGCTGGATGAAATGATTTATAAAACTGGCGACTTTGGATATCTTACTGAAAGTGGAGAACTTGTATTTATAAATAGGAAAGATAGACTTGTTAAAATTAATGGTTATCGTATTGATTTATCTGAAATAGAAAATGCCTTAACTATGATGAAACAGATTAAAAAGGCTATTGTAATAGCTGCATCCAACGCACAATTACATGCATATATAATGTTAGACCAAAATGAAACAGAAATGAATCTAGACACAATATATGAACACTTAATGAATCTACTCCCTGCCTACATGATTCCAAGTAAGGTTTTTCAATTTAATGATATATATCTTACTTCTTCGGGAAAACCTGATATTAATAAGATAAAGAAAAGGTCAGTAGAAGTTACTCGACGGATTAATGACAAAGAGATAACTGAATCACAAAAGTATATCATTAGCACTATTATATCTATTTGGAAAGATACTTTAGGTTTAGATAATATCAAGTCTTCAGATAATTTTTTTGAAATTGGTGGTAATTCTCTAAAAGCAATAAAAGCTATAGCTGAATTAGAAAATAGAGGGGTTAGTGTTCCAGATCCAGATGCTATATTTAAATATCAAACTGCCTATGATCTATCTATTTATATAGCTTCACTGAAATAAATCGTGTAATGACTACCATTAAATTTAGTATATAAAGCATCTTAACCCTATATTTATATAGACGTTCATGTGATTTCATTTTGTATTATTTAAGAGTTAATCAGCAAAAGATGTGCTCTATTTGTGGATGAGTATGGAGCAAAATAAAATGCATTATAATACTTGGGATACAGCTTATAAAAGTTTTTAATAACTTGATAATTAAATTGGTAATCATATTCAAATTAAGCATTCATAACCACGTATGATAGAGTGTCTAAAAAGAAAAACGCTGTAATCTTAGGATTTATAAAAAAGTAAGGGAGTTAGGATAGATGTCGAAGGTAATTGAGGGATTAATGCCATTTAATAAGTTTTTCTATAAATCTTGCTTATACAATTCTTTTTTTTCAATATTGGAGTATTATAAAATTAATTTGCTTCATATTTTAGGCTATACTGATGGTTATTACCACTTATCTGAAAAAAATCAATTAGAATTTAACTATATAGATGCTTTGGAATCTTCAAACGAAAAAGAGATGCTTATAAATCTTGCAGTTAAGGCTGGATTGGAAGTAAGGATTTATGATAAGCAACCAGATTTAACATTTATAAATAAGGAAATAGCACTCACACACCCTGTTATTGCTATAATCGATTGTTATTATATGCCATATCGTAATGATACATATAAAAAGAAGCATGTTCTTCACCCTTTTCTGATAAAGGGTTATGATGAACAAGAAAAAGTATATTATGTTATAGACCAGATTAATGATGAATCCTTAACATATTCGGATTTTAAAATTAGTTATGATGATCTTAAATTTGGACTCAAGTCATATGATACATGTGAAGCAGAAGATTTCTTTTACTGTCTATCTTCATATAGTTTCAATAATAATAGTAATGTAGACCTACTCGCGCTTAAAAAATATGCAATTGATATAAAGAAGACTTATCATCAAAAGATTTATCAAGGACTTTGTGAATTTAATACCTATATAGAAGTTTTCAATGTTAAAAGCTTAGTGGATAATATAGATAATGTAATTCTACAATTAAACGATATAGCGAATTTTAAGCTTGTAGAAAAGCACAAATTAGCATTGTTATTTGAACCTCCATATAAAGAACTAAACGAATTAAATGACAAAACTCTGAAGTGTTGGAAAACTTTTAGAAGAGACTTATATATGTTTTATTGTTCAAATAAGAAGAATACTTCTGTATTATATGATAATCTAAAAAACTTATTGTGTGATATATATGTACAAGAAAAGGAATATTATGATTTATTTCTGCAAATTTAATATTTTATTAAAATCTAGTGACCCGATTCTCGGGTCATTTATTATAAGGAGGCGTGCAGCTTGATAAACTACTCTATTGCAACGCAGTGGGACACAGATGCGATGCTTGATATTGTGTGCCTATTCAATGAAAAGCATAAGTTACATGATGTTTATGGAGCACTACCCCATTCCATAATCGGGCATGGAAGATCTCCTTACGCGGTTCCCAATATTAATATACAGGACGCGAAGAATCATATTACTGCTCTGAAGGAGAAAGGAGTACGGTTCAACTATTTGTTTAATGGTGCATTTGATAGTAAAAGGCTACAAGAACATGATTTTTTAAAAGAAACGCTTGCATACATTAAATACGTGATAGAAGACTTGGAAGTTTGCTATGTAACTATTGCAGTACCTGAGTTGGTAGAAATAGTTAATTCTTATTATCCGCATGTAGATGTAAAAATTTCTACAATTTATAATGTAATGACAGTAAATGATTTAAGAAAACTAGAGGGTCTAAAATTCAATAGAGTAGCATTAGGCAACGATGCGCCCCGCAATCCTAGACATTTACAAGAGATGTTAGAGTACTGCAAAGGGCGAAACATTGATTTAGAATTAATGCTTACAGAAACTTGTTTGTATCAGTGTAAAACTAGATATGTTCATTATCAAAGTCAAACTAAAGATGTATTGCCTAACTCAATTGATTGGTATATGAATAATTGTATTCTTAAAAGAATTTTACATCCTGAGGAATTTCTTAAGGCCTGCTGGGTTCGCCCAGAGGATATAAACTATTACTGCAAACTTGGTATATCTAATTTCAAGATATCTGGAAGAAGTAAAAACCCTCAATGGACGAAGAAGTGCCTTTTATCTTATATTAGTGGGAATTATGATGGTAACATTATGGAGATTCTTGGAACGACACCTCCTAATTTTGAGAATAACTGTGAACATCTTTTTTCAATTGATAACAAGTCATTGCAATACTTTTTTGATCACCATCCTATGAATTGTTACGATAAAAGCTGTCAAGAATGTGGCTATTGTGAAGAAATGGCAATTAAGTTGTTCGAGACAGGTAAGTTTACATTAAATAAAATTTGCGGAGAGTATCAGGTTATCGGAGGACATTTAATTTGTGAACCGGGTCCATACACAAAAAAACTAATGAAATCGGTAGAATTACAAGAAGGGCTATAAGTATAAAAAACATAATGTTTTTTTTTTACATATACACAAATATTAAGAAAGGAATGCATTGATGCAGTTAAATTTAAATGCATCATACAAGTAAATCTATGAATTCTAAATTGTATAAAAAGGTATTCCCATTTACACATCACTTTTATCCGTTACACAAGTATACAAAAAGCGATGGTAATTATGTTAAGGAATTTTTTAATGCTCTATCTAGTAAGAAATCAGTGAAAACAGAAAACTTACTTTATATTCATATTCCTTTTTGTTTGCATCATTGCTTATTTTGTCCATTTCATGCAACAACAAATAGGAACTCAGAAGATATGAGAAAATATACAGAAGCCATTGTTAGAGAAATGGATATGTTCTCAAGATTTGAATATATAAAGGACATGACTATTAATGCAATATATTTTGGTGGAGGGTCGCCTTCACTAATGCCAATTGATGAGATTAAAAAAATTATTGATTCTATAAAAAAGTGCTTTAGAATTACTAGCGATTGTGAATGGTCCTTTGAGGGAGAACCTATTACATTAGCTAATGAAGAATTGATGCATTTCTTGAAAGAGCAAAATATAAGCCGTATAAGCTATGGTATTCAGACATTTAATCAAGAATTGAGAGATAAATTAGAAATTGTAGCCCCTCTAGATGATGTGCAGAAATGCTTGGAATTGGCTAAGAAGTATAAATTTGATGATATAAACGTTGATATGCTCTACTACTTACCTGGTCAAACGATAGAAGATTTAAAAACTGATATGGAGAACATTAATAGGCTAGGATTTACAAGTATTGACTATTACTATTTATCTTACTTTGGGTTCCCAGAAAGAGTATTTAAGGGAATGGAAGATGGAAGTTTTCCAAAAAGACCAAGTGAATATGACCGGTATTGCATGCATGAATATGTCACGAATTCAATGATAGAATTGGGCTATAACAAAGTGACAGAAAATATTTTTTCAAAACAAAATGAGCCTTCTGAATTTTACAGGCTATGTTGGGGTGGAGGGTATGGAGAGTATAGTGCAGAGACCATTGCCATTGGTTGTTCCGGTCGAGGCTATATCAACGGTTATAGTTATGCAAATACAACTAATCCTTATAAATTCATTGATGAGGTTATGAATAATGAAATCCCAATATTCAAGGTTTCTGACAGATTGGATGAAGAGGAGAACAGAGGAATTGTATTCTTTCCAAGGTTTCTTAAAATCTCAAAAAGCAAGATTATTGGAACAAGATATTTTGACTTCTTTAAAAAATTAATTGATGATGGGTTAATGGTTGAATCAGATGGTTATTATTGCCTGACAACAAAAGGAACATTTTATAGCCCAAGTATTACAATTGACCTTTTTGAGAGTAAGCAAGTGGAGATATCTGATATATGGTTGAAAGAATATGAGTCGAACTATGACAATAAAACTTGCAGGTAATGTACAATACAACAAAATTAATACGTATAGAACTGGGATGTATGTGAAATATACTGACCGTAGGTAGTAGGTATTCCAATTATTAGCATTATCAAAAGTTATAGAGTTATTTATGCGTATCAAAAAAGATTATTTAGGGGAGGTTTTGATTTGCTAGATCTAGGAAGAAAAAACGTCTTGATCATACATAAAAGTCCAAACATGAAAGACATTACAGACTTAATTGAATATGGTGTTAATGTAATAGTTCTTGGTAGAGAGATGGCAGATAACGATAACTTGTTGGGTATTAAAGTTGATCCTCATAATCATGCTGAGTTAATTTCTACAGTAGATAAGCTTAAGAAGTCTATTTCTATTGACGCTGTAATACCAATTTGGGAGGCCACTGTAATAGAATCTGCAATTGTTTCAGATTATTTAAAATTAAAAGGAAATTCTAAAGACGCAGTGATTAAAGCTAGAAACAAATTTCTTTTGGCTTCTTGTCTGGATTCAAATAATATTTCAACTGCTAAAAGTTATTTAATCAGATGCATTGAAGAGGCAGAAGCGGTACTTGATTCTGAACTAAGCTATCCATGTATCATGAAATTACCGTATTCTGCCAATAGCCAGTCGGTTGTTTTGATAAATAACCATTCAGAACTTGTACGGGCATTTTACCAAACAATCAAAATGCATAGAAGTACTGATAATCCTTATATAATGTCATTTAAATCTGATAAAGATTATAAAAATGCTGTACTTTTACAGGAGTTTATAGAAGGAGTTGAGTTAAATATAGATTTAGCATACTCCAATAATCACTTTGAACTACTAGGAGTTTTTGAAAAGGCACCTATGAAAGGACCATACTTTGCTGAATATAGAAGTACATATCCAATAAACTTATCACAGGAACAATTAACCGAATGTATTGGTATTGCGGAAGCGGCTGTCAAATCTTTAGGAGCAAGTATAGGCTGTGCTCATGTAGAAGTAAAGTATGGAAAAAGAGGACCTACAATAATAGAACTTAGTTTAAGACCAGGTGGGGCATATACTATGCATGCAATTGAACTCATAAGTGGTATAAAGGTAATTTCAGTACTTACTCGATTGTTACTTGACGGCACATTATATATCAATGATAACTATTGTAAAAGTGCATGCTTATATGGAGGAATTGTCTTGGAGAAGTCAGGAGTTATTTCTCAAATATCAAATATAGATATTTTTAAAAATATACCTCAAATTGTTGATTACAATATTTTATTTAAGAACGGAGACAATGTGCAAGCATTACCTGAGGGTTCAAAGATTCATTTAGCACATTATATTATGTCTGGGAATGATATTCATGAGCTTCTTGAACGAGATGCCGAAATTCGTTCTGCGATTAAATATACAATCCAATAGCTACAATTAATTTATTGGGGAGGGATTTTATGATTTTAGCAGATGCTCATTGTGACACAATAACTTATGCTATGGACAAAAGAGAAAGTCTTTTTAACTGCTCTGGACATCTTAACTTAAAAAAGTTGGAGTCAGCCTTTGACGGATGTATGCAATTCATGGCAGTGTGGATTCAGAAGTCTGAAGGTGCGCCTATGAAAAAGCTTGCTATTGATGCGCTGAATTACTTTTATGAGCAGAAAAATTTATATGCGAGTGCTATGCGCTTAATACTAAATAAAAAGGACGCCGAGGTTGGACTGACAAAGCAGGTTGGGATTTTGCTTTCTCTCGAAGGAGGGGAACTTCTAGAAGGGGAACTTGAAAATATTAGCATGTATTACGAAATGGGTGTCCGATCCATATGCCTGACTTGGAACGGGCATAATGAGTTGGGCGACGGTGTTATGGTAAACAATGCTTGTGGACTGACGGAATTTGGGAAGGAGGCTATCCGTGAGATGAATTCTTTGGGGATGATAGTGGATGTGTCCCATGCATCAAAACACACATTTTGGGATGCGGTTGAATTCAGTACTTTTCCAGTGATTGCTAGCCATTCAAACGCCTTTGCCGTCTGTCCTCACATACGTAATTTAGATGACGCACAACTACGGGCAATCGGGGAAAAGAGAGGTTTTGCGGGAATAAATATGTATTCTGACTTTATCGCTGAAGATGGAGCGTCGGAATACTGGATTCTCAAACATATTGAACATATGCTACGGGTAGCGGGGGAGGACTGTGTAGGTCTTGGCTGTGATTTTGACGGCATTGAAAGAACACCAGAGGGGTATAACTCTGTTTCCAATCTTCCTAAGCTTTATAATAGGTTGGAGAATACGTATGGGGTAAAGTTAGCAGATAAAATTTTTTATAAGAATTTGATTAGGGTTGTAAGAACATGCCTGAAATGAGTTAAACATTGAAAGTAATAAATGCAATGTTGTTAAATAGTCCGGGATGTTTAAGGATTTATACTATTTGTTGTTAGAGCAGATGAGTTATAACTTTTGAGGAGGTAGTAAAGTAGTGATAAAAGAAGCAATCAAACGTGTAACAGCGCACGAAAACCTAACAGAAGAAATGGCTGAAGCTGTAATGCACGAGATATTAAGTGGAGAAGCTACGCAATGCTTGAGTGCATCGTTTCTAACAGCTATGGCCACCAAGGGAGAAACCATTGAGGAGATTACTTGGTCAGCACTTGGCATGCGTAAGCACTGCATTCGCTTACTGCAAGAAAATGAAATTGAAACAGATGTATTAGAAATAGCGGGTACTGGTGGAGATAATTCGCAGTCATTCAATATATCATCAACAGTTGCAATTGTCGTTTCCGCTGCAGGCATTCCAGTTGCTAAACCTGGAAGTCGTGCAAACTCAAGTAGAAGTGGAACGGCGGATGTCTTTGAGGCGTTAGGTGTGAACATTGACATGCCGCCTGAGAGAAGTCTAGCATTACTACAATCTATTGGGCTATGCTTTTTGCTTGCACAGAAATATGCTCCTGCAATGAAATATGTTGCGCCTGTACGTAAGGAAATAGGTATTCGTACAATTTTTAATATTCTCGGTCCACTCGTTAGCCCTGCAGGCGCGAAGAAAGTACTGCTGGGTGTGTATGATGGAGGGTTGGTAGAGCCTATTGCGAAGGTTCTTGCAAATTTGGGTGTACAAAATGTGCTCGTTGTTTATGGGCAAGATGGATTAGACGAAGTCTCTATCGGCGCACCAACTAGTGTCTGCGAAGTACGTTCGGGTTTGCTTAAAACGTATGAAATTACACCCGAACAATTTGGCCTGCGCCGCGCAAGCAAACAAGAAATTCTTGGAGGCACACCAGCAGAAAATGCTGAAATAACCCGTGCCATCCTTGCTGGTGAACAGGGAGCTAGACGAGATATAGTACTACTTAACTCTGCTGCCGCTATATATGTGGCTCGGCCAAATTTAACTCTATCACAGTGTATGGAGGTTGCTAGGAATGCTATAGACAGTGGCAAAGCCGCCCAACAACTCGACCGTTTTATCAAGTTATCAAGAATGGTGTAATGAATAAAAGGAGTTTGCATGGATATTTTAAATGAAATTGCTCAAAGCGTTTATGCACGTATAGAGTATGCTAAGGAAAAAATGTCATTAAAAGAAATTCGTGAGCAGGCTCTTATGCTTTCTAAAGGTGATTTTGAATTTGAGAGAGCCCTGTCAGAGCCAGGTATTTCTTTTATTTGTGAAGTGAAGAAGGCGTCTCCATCGAAAGGAGTAATCTCGCACCGCTTTCCTTATATTACCATAGCACAGGAGTACGAATGTGCAGGTGCAGCAGCCATTTCTGTAATAACTGAACCTCATTTCTTCCTTGGTAGTGATACATATTTACAGGAAATTTCGAAAGCTGTGAACATTCCTATCTTACGCAAAGATATTACGCTTGATGTGTACCAAATTTACGAGGCAAAGCTTATAGGTGCATCAGCAGTACTACTTATTTGTTCATTGCTAGATGAAAAGGAACTAATTCATTTTATTAATGTTACTCATACTCTTGGTCTTAGTGCTCTTATTGAGGTACATACTGAAGACGAAGTATTAAAAGCAGTCAAAGCTGGAGCGCGTATTATTGGCGTCAATAATAGAAATTTAAAAGATTTTTCTGTTGATATTTCTACTAGTATAAGATTAAGGAAACTAGTACCACCAGATATATTGTTTGTGGCTGAGAGTGGTATACGCACAAAAAATGATGTATGTTGCCTGAAGGCTGTAGGTGTAGATGCGGTGCTAGTGGGTGAAAAGCTTATGCTTGCAAAAGATAAAACTAAATGTTTAAGCGAATTGCGAGGGTGAAGAGTATGTCAAAAATTAAAATTTGTGGCTTATTTCGCATGGAAGATGTATCCTATGTCAATGAGGCCATGCCAGATTATGTGGGTTTTATCTTTGCAAAGAGCCGTCGCCAAATTTCACCTGACATGGCTATGCAGTTAAGTAAACAATTAGATAAGTGCATTGTACCCATTGGTGTGTTTGCAAACGCAGAATTAAATTATGTAGCAGACTTACTTCAAACAGGTGTAATCCGCATTGCACAGTTGCATGGCTGCGAAGATGAAGAATACATTCATAAACTAAGATTACGTTGTAGAGCACCGATTATAAAGGCAGTTAATGTTATGAATGCATGCGATATTGAGCGAGTTCAAGAAAGTGCTGCAGATTATTTGCTGCTGGATAGTGGTGGCGGGACCGGTCGAATATTTGATTGGACACTTATTGGACAGATTAGAAAGCCATTCTTTCTTGCAGGAGGTGTTAAAATGAGCAACATTGAACGTGCTCTTGCATTTCATCCATATGGCATAGATATCTGCAGTGGTGTGGAAACGAATGGGCTAAAGGATAGAGAAAAAATAATTACGTTGGTAAGAAAAGTGAGGTGTTTAGGATGAAAGCAGGAAGATTTGGCGCCTATGGTGGTCAATATATACCTGAGACACTGATGAATGAACTTATCGCACTTGAAGAAGCGTACAATTGGTACAAAAACAACTCCGACTTTAAAACAGAGTTAAATGAGCTTTTAATAAATTATGCTGGAAGACCATCACTTCTCTATTATGCAAAAAGAATAACACAAGCATTGGGTGGTGCGAAGATTTATCTCAAACGTGAAGATCTAAATCATACTGGCTCACACAAGATCAATAATGTGCTTGGACAAGTACTGCTTGCCAAAAAGATGGGTAAAACACGTGTCATAGCGGAAACAGGTGCAGGTCAACACGGTGTTGCCACTGCTACAGTTGCTGCATTGATGGGTATGGAATGTGAAATATTCATGGGGAAAGAAGATACTGAACGTCAGGCTTTGAATGTATTCCGCATGGAGTTACTCGGTGCTAAAGTGCATGCGGTAACAAGTGGCACTATGACTCTTAAGGATGCAGTAAGTGAGACGATGCGTGAATGGGCTAGCCGCGTAAATGACACGCATTATGTATTAGGTTCGGCGGTAGGTCCTCATCCATTTCCGACAATTGTGCGCGACTTTCAAAGTGTTATTAGTAGAGAGGCTCGTGAACAAATTTTGGAACAAGAAGGCAAATTGCCAAAGGCAGTTATTGCATGTGTGGGAGGTGGCAGCAATGCAATTGGTATGTTTCATTACTTTATTGACGACGAGTCAGTCCAGTTAATCGGATGTGAGGCCTCCGGACAGGGATTGAATACAGGGAAACATGCTGCAGCATTATCTAAGGGTGAAGTTGGTATTTTTCATGGCATGAAGTCATATTTTTGTCAAGATAACGATCAGATTGCTCAAGCATATTCTATCTCCGCTGGGTTAGACTATCCTGGAGTTGGACCAGAGCATGCATATCTTTATGATATTGGACGTGCAGAGTATGTTGCAGTTACTGACGATGAGGCAATTGATGCATGTGAGTTTTTGGCTAGAACAGAGGGTATTATTTGTGCAATTGAGAGTGCTCATGCTGTAGCATATGCATGCAAGCTAGCTGGAACGCTGTCCACAAATGATAGCATTATAGTCTGTCTATCTGGTAGAGGAGATAAAGATGTTGCTACTATTGCAAAGTTCAGAGGAGTGAAAATATGAGTAGAATTAATAATGCGTTCGTAAAAGATAAAGCGTTTATCGGATTTGTTACTGGAGGTGATCCATCTATCAGAAAGAGTGAGGACTTTATCATGCGCATGATTGAGGCTGGAGCTGATTTGATTGAAATAGGCATCCCGTTTTCTGACCCAATTGCAGAAGGATTAGTTATCCAGAGGGCAAATACACGTGCCCTCGCTGCTGGCACTACAATGGATAAACTTTTTGCTTTAGTCATGCGCTTGCGACGTAAAACAGATGTACCGCTTGTATTTTTAACATATATTAATCCTGTTTTCAGATATGGCTATGACGCATTCTTTAATGAATGTCAGCGAACTGGCATAGATGGTGTTATAATTCCTGATTTGCCATTTGAGGAGCAAGCTGAGGTATGTGAGGTTGCTTATAAACATGGAGTTGATATTATTTCTCTCATAGCTCCAACAAGCGAAGAACGTATTGATTCCATTGCAAAAAGTGCTAGAGGATTTATTTATATTGTCTCATCTATGGGTGTTACTGGCGTACGTGAAAAGATTACTACTGACTTGGCTGCAATGGTCAAGCGAATCAAGCGTGTAAAGAATATTCCCACCGCTGTTGGCTTTGGCATCAGTACACCTACACAGGCAGAAGAAATTGCTCAATTAGCGGATGGAGTCATTGTTGGAAGCGCAATCGTAAAGTTGATTGAATTATATGGAGAAAATGCTGATGACAAAATTTTTGAATATGTTAAAGAGATGAAGGAAGCCATCAAAGGAGTTACATCGTGATAAGTCATAATAATTGGTATGATGATACAGTTGTGCAAATTACTGATATATGTTAATATTTTCAATAGATTGCACAATGGTCACCATGTTGCTTTCTGAATCAAAAGATATCTCGTGATTTTGTTGAATACTTCTTAATATTTAGTAAGAGATATAAAAAATTATACGGTAGGATATGAATAATGACACTTTCAAAAAGAACTTATAAAGTCATCGATTTACTGAGGTTGATTGCTCAAGCATCGCCTATTTGTATGATGCTGAATATAATTCTATCTATTATACACACTATTATGTCAACAGCGATAATGGCCTTGGCTACTGCAAATTTTGTGGACACTGCTACTGTAATTTTAAAGGGTGAGCGTCCGCATGATGATATTTATATACCGCTATTTCTGTTGTTGCTAGTACTGGGCGTAAACACCACCATTGGTGCAGTTGTCCAGTTAGTGGGTTCACGCATCAATCTAAATCTTCAACGCAAATTGAAACCTGTGATGGTTCGAATTCATGCGGCGCTAGAGTTCAAGCACATCGAAAATGCTGAGAGTTGGGAACTGATTTCACGCGTCTCCCGCGACCCAATCAAGTCCATAATGGATGGATTTGGTGCACTGATCCAGTTTATGCAGATAATGATCAGTGTTGTTTCGATTTTGATTTTAATTGTTGCGCATGTATGGTGGGCTGCGATTACTATCATTGCATTTTCAACCCCCATGTTTATACTTTCAACGTGGGCAGGCAAAAAGAATTATCAAGCAGGACGGGAGGCTGAGAAGTTTAATCGTCGTACTGAATACTTAAACGAGGTGTTGACTGGACGTGATGCTGTGGACGAGCGTACCTTATTTGGATATGGAAATAATGTCAGTAAACGCTGGCAGGAACAATATGAAGCTGGACGCATACTCCAGTTGAAGGTAATGGCAAAGACGTTTATAATTTTAAAATGCTCAAGTTTGCTCCTTGCCTTGATTGCCCTACTGATAGCTTTGACGTTAATTAGTCCCGTTGTGTCAGGTGAATTAAGTGCAGGTATGTACATGGGTATCGTAAGTGTGGTATTTAGTTTAATTAACCAGTTGGGTTGGCAAATGTCTTGGGCGCTTGAACATATATCAAAAGCTGGTGAATATATGAGAGATTTGAGTGCGTTCATTATGTTGAACGACGATGAGGGCGCGTTAAGTGAACCTGACATCGAGCCAATTTCATTAAATATGTTGGAATTTCGTAATGTTCGCTTTCGGTATCCAAGTAGCGAACGCTATATATTGGATGGGTTATCCTTTAGCCTTCAAGCTGGGCGACACTATGCTTTTGTGGGTAAAAATGGGGCTGGCAAAACTACCATTACAAAACTTATTACTGGTCTTTACAAAGATTATGAGGGTGAGATATTAATAAACGGAAAAGAATTAAGACAGTACCCGGCAAGTACGCTGAAGGCAATGTTTTCAGTTGTATATCAGGATTTTGCCAAATACTACATATCTCTTAGGGACAATATCGCGATAGGTAACTTGGCAGATATGACAGCACCGTGCCTAACCGATGTAATTAAATTTGCAGGATTAGATGAAACTATTGCCGAACTGAAAGACGGAATTGATACCCCGTTGGGGAAAATATTAGAGGGTGGACAGGATATATCGGGTGGTCAGTGGCAGCGTATTGCGATTGCACGCTCGTTGAACAGTCGTGCTCCTGTCAAAATGCTGGACGAGCCCACTTCTGCCCTTGACCCAATTAGTGAGAGTCAAATATATAGTGAGTTTGAGAAGTTAATGGAGGGTAAGACAACAGTACTTATCAGCCACCGTCTCGGCTCCACAAAGTTAGCAGACGAGATATTAGTCATAGACGACGGAAAAGTTATTGAACGGGGGACTCATGATGAACTAATGGGGCAAAATGGACAATATGCTAATATGTTTGAGGCACAGCGGGGGTGGTATCAATGAATATAGAGGAAAAGAAATACTCATATGTAAAAACTATACTTCGCGGAATGCCTTTGCAATTTAAGTCAGCACCTTGGAACTTTTTAATTGATAATCTTCTATCAGTTACTAATGGTATATTGCTTACATTAATAGTCGTTGCAACACAAAATCTGTTTGATGCGATAACAAATGCAGCATCCGGACAAGCAGGTTTTGGAGATTGTTTGATTCCATTGCTTGTATTGGCAGGATTAACTTTTGGACAGCAAATTGTTGACGGTATATATAATTTTCACGGCGTAGGTGTCCTTTGGACGAAATCAACAGGAAGACTTATGAACTTACTTCACCGTAAACTTCAGCGCATTGATCCCTCAAAATTTGAAGATACAATCTTTTTAGACGACCTCAACAAAGCTATGGAGGGTGCTAAAGCAACAACTATGTTTTGCATGACTATAGTTATTGGAGTTTGTTATTACAGTGTTTTCTTTGCATCTGTAGGCATGTATTTGTTTTGGCTGGAGCCTATGCTAATGTTTACACTTTTAATGGCTTTTGTTCCTGCATTAATTTCGCAAATAGTTCGAGCAAAAGTGTTTACAAAGCTGGAGGAGCAGAGTGCGCCGTTGCGCAGAAAATATGAATACTATCAGAAGACCTTGTGTGACAGAGAATATTTCAAAGAAACACGAATACTTGGAGCATTTAAGTTTTTTCATAATCTGTTTATTGATACTCTGCTTCTTTTGACATGCAAAATATGGCAGGCTGAGAGAAAAACCGCTTTGTTACAACTTTTGTTGAATGCTACATCTTTTGCGGGTATGGCAGTCGCTTCATATATCTTGTTTACCGCGACTATGGCAGGGAAGATTACAGTGGGAGCATTCGCAGCAGTGTTCAGTGCACTAGGTATGATATTCTACTATATGCAGGAAATTATAAATACACACCTCGGCAGCATGAGCAGGGATATTGGAAAAGTCGCAAACTTTATCCATATGCTTGATATGCCTGAATATATAGGTTCGGATGGGAACCCCGACTTTTCTAAAGGTATTGTATTAGAAAATGTCAGTTTTACCTATCCCGGCAAGGATACGCCTGCTGTTAAGAACGTATCTTTAGCGATAGCAGATAGAGAAACTATTGCCATTGTCGGTGAAAATGGAGCGGGAAAGAGTACATTAGTACGCCTGATGACTGGTATATACCGCCCGTCAGAAGGCAAGGTGTTGATTGGCGGAATGGACACTGCCAAGATAGCTCCAAAGTCGGTGTATAAAAGTATATCGGGAGTTTTCCAAAAGTACCAGAGGTATAAAATGACCCTTTGTGAAAATGTAGCCATCAGCGACACTGAGGTAGAAGAGGAGACAGAGGTTTATGCCACAAAGATTGAAGATATACTACGCGAAGTCAATGCGGAATTATCATGTGTCAAGTTGGATACTATGCTTTCCCCAGAGTTTGATGGTATTGACCTATCAGGCGGACAATGGCAACAGGTGGCAATTGCTCGTGGACTGTATCGGACGAACGAGTTTATTATACTGGATGAACCTACTGCCGCAATTGACCCAATTGAGGAAACAAAGGTCTACACACAGTTTCAGAGTTTGACTGAGGGAAAATGTGCTGTTGTGGTGACGCACCGACTCGGCTCAGCTAAACTTGCACACCGTATTGTCGTGATGAATGACGGGAAGATAGTAGATATGGGGACGCATGAGGAGTTGATAGCTCGTCCAGGTAAGTACGCCGATATGTGGAAAGCGCAAGCGCAGTGGTACGAAAGGTAGCGCTGTAATAAATAATATCTAAAAGGCTAGGAGTTTCCACTAAGTATGCGCTTTTATTTACATATTTTAATAGAAAGGAACTAATAATGAAATTATTATTGTTAAGGCCTTATTATGGGATTAATATTAACAGTGATTTTCATGGTGATCTTGGCATAGCCGAAATATCACCGAGCATTCAGCCTGATTTGTCTTTGGTATATGCTGCATCCATAGCGAAAGAAAATAACTCAGTAAAGCTAGATGTTATTGATGCAAATACAGAAAAGTTACTTCCAGCTGATGTTATGAGGAGAATAAATAAAGAATATGATTACATTCTTTTAAAAGCTGCTGCTCCAACAATAAAGCCGGATATAGAATTTGCAAGATACATAAAAAGATGTTTTCCTTCGGCGAAAGTAATAATATCTGGGCATGTTGCGAAAATTCTTAAAGAATGGATAAAAAGAAATACACAAATAGATGATGTTTCTGAAATACCGACTGAGAACTATGTTTACAAATTAATTAACAATTCTATTGACAATATTAAACTTAATGAATTTCCAACCCTTGATTATAAACTTTTTCCTTATAGAAATTTCGTTGATTCAGATGGTAGATGTAGAGCTACCATATATATGAGCAGAGGTTGTAATATGACATGTACTTATTGCCCATATAAAGCATTTTATGGAGATAGCCTTGAATTCAGGGGAACCGAAAATACTATTAATGATATTAAGCATATCTTAGAATTAGGTATATCTAATATTCAATTTAGAGATCAACATTTCACTTCGAATAGGAAAAGCGTTATAGACCTATGTCATAATATACAAAAACAGAATCTAAAGTTTAATTGGACATGTGAAACGAGACTAGAAACATTAGATATTGATTTAATTGACTTAATGACCGATTGTGGACTAAATATGATTTGCTTTGGTGTTGAATCTGCTTCTGATGAAACATTACGTCGTTATAACAGAATAAAATGTGATAATAATAAAATGGTTGAATTAATTAAGTATCTTAAAAAGAAACATGTGAAAACATTAGCATTTTATATAATTGGATTTCCAAATGATACTTGGGAGTCAATTAAAGCAACTTATGATTTATCTATTTATTTAAGAAGTGATTATGCAAGGTTTTCGATTTATGTTCCTCCTTTGTGCAATTATTCAAATGAAATTAATCCTGATTTATTTATACCATTTGAAAATGTCTTATCAGTTAATCCATCTAAGTATTTAAGTCGTGAACAATTAAAATTTCTTCAAGAACAATTAACTCTAATGTATTATGCAGATATAGAAGGACTTAATAGCTCCTATGAATATCACTACATAAATCAAAAAGCCTTTAATAGATATGCCAAAAAATTAAGAGATCGAGTTGAAAATAATTCATTAATTGAGTTATATATGCTTCTGTAAATAATGTGTCAAACATTCAATTCTACATATTTTTACTGAGAATAGATTACATTTCGCTAAGTAAATTATATTATTGTTAATCAATAAATCAAAGAATTCAATTATATTTCTTATAAAAACATTAGACGTGGGGGAAATGGTATGGGCTATGATATAAGAGATTTCTTAGTTGATTTTACGTCTGAGGAAGAAATAATTAATAATCTAAGAAAAAAGCTTTGTGAATACTTTAATTGTCAACATTCAATATTAGTAACTAATGGAACATCAGCTATAGAAATTGTTTTAAAATCATTACAGTTACCACGAGGCGCGGGCGTTATTGTTCCTGATATTTCATTCATAGCGACTGCAACTTCTGTTGCTAATTGTGGTTTATTACCGGTATACTGCGATATTGATACAAATCACTTTGGAATGTCAATTAATTCACTAAAGCAAATATATAATGATCAAATTAAAGCTGTAATTTTAGTTCACTTTGGAGGATTTGTAAACAGAGATATTTTTGAAATTAAGGAATTCTGTAAAGAGAAGGGTATTTTTTTGATTGAGGATTGTGCACAAGCTTTTGGATGCACTATTGATAACAAAAGAGTTGGAACTATAGGTGATGCTGGCACTTTTAGTTTTCAGTCATCGAAAATTGTTAATTCTGGTGAAGGTGGACTAATAGTTACAAATTCTGCCGACTTAGCAGGAATGTGTGAGGCAATTTCTAATTGGGGAATAAGCTTTAATAGATCAAAAAGAAACGTTAATATTCCTAGTAGTAACTATAGGATGAGTTCAATTCAATGTTATTTCATTATGAAACAAATGAATATAATAAGTGAAATTATGGAAGAAAGGTTAAGTAAATATCATAAAATGTCAAAAGACTTTCAGAGTCACGGAATTAATGTTGTAGTGCCAAAAGAAGAAAAAGATATATTTGAGTATCCTTTCTTTTTGCCTATTGAAAGTACAAATAAAATTAATACAATTGAACCTAGAATGGAAACTCCTATGAGAAAATCTAGCATTGTTAAGTCAATTTTAAAAACATTCTATCCAGATCTATTTTGTAAGTATAAAGAATTAAATGCAAAACAGAGATATATATCATTTAATAGTGACTTGGTTATTAATAAAATTGATTTTATCAATATTTCCAATGTTAACGAAGATGATATAAGCTGTGTGATTAAACAATATATAGGTTAGAATTCTCAATAATCATAACTTATAATTACTGATTTAAAAGGAGAAATACTAATAAGATGTACAATTTGTCATATGATATGCACTGCTTAGAAATAGATATCACATATTTGTGCACACTTAATTGTTATAATTGTGATAGGATGCTTTCAATTGCTCCTGGCTCAAAGAATGAGAACATGAGAATTGAGCAAATTGAAAAGCTTGTAGAGCAATCTGTGGATTACAATTATATATGGAAACGTATTAGAATAATGGGTGGAGAACCTACAATACATCCTCAATTTAGGAATATTTTAAAAATTTTAATAAATTACAAAAATAATTATAATAAAAATTTGAGACTTGAAGTTGCAACAAATGGGTATGGCAAATTAACTAATAATGAAATTGTTTGGATTAAAAATAACTTTCCGCAAATTCATATCGAAAATACTAATAAAAAAGATAATTATCAGAAAGATTTTACATTAGTAAATATGGCACCTTGTGACAATTACAAGGGAAATAGAAAATGTACTTTAGGGAATTGTTTAGATAAAAAGCTGAACTGTGGCTTAGGGTTAAACTATTCAGGTTTTTATTGTTGTGCAGTCGGAGGTGCTATTGATAGAATATTTGGATACAATATAGGAATAAAAAGCATTGCAAATATAACAGTTGAAAGAATACAGCAGATGCATTTATTACTTTGTCCTAAATGTGGACACTGCTTACCTGTTAAATTTAGCGGCACCGAAATTAAGAATGTTCTTTCGCCGACTTGGGAAAAAGCTCTCAAAAGTTATAAAGAAAGAAGTACCTATCTTGATTTTTTTTAACGTGGCTTTTAAATTTAGAAGGTTTTACTTTAATGGAATGTGCTTTATTATATATTCATGTATCAGTAGCTATCCTTAAAAACTTAATGCATATAAGATGTCTTATGCAAAAATTCTTATTACCCATCGATTGGAGAAACTAAAATGAACGATAAACAGTTAAGAATTTTTACTACAGTACCAGTTACAGGGCGCTTAGATGTAACATATTTACATGAAGTTATATTAAATCATACTGATTGCTGGAATTGGATTAATAATTATTACATTCAACTAAAAGCAAAGAAAGATATTTCTCCTGAGAGTTACTTTGATGTTGACTTTAATTTTGCACATAGGTGGGATGTTCCAATTATTGAACAGGTATATTTTGAACCTGAAAAAAATCAAAATATACCTAATTTAATAATTAGATATTTAGATAATGGTTTCTATGTTATGCCTCATCTGGATGATTATTATATACCGTGCAAATCAGTATATAATAATGAACATTTCGTTCATGTAAACTTTATTTATGGATATAATTTGATAACTAATCAATTTTACTCATTAGGGTTTGATGATAAACAAACATTTAGAACTATAAACATAGACTTTGTATCTATAAATAATGGTTTTATTAATAGTGATCATAAATGTATGCATTTTTTCCGTCCGAATAATGAGGTAAGGTATTTCTTTAATATTGAAGATTTTGAGAATCAAATTATTGACTTTGTGAATTCTGAAATTACAATTGAACCTGAACGTACATTGTTTACAAATAGCAACTACCTTTATGGATTTAATGCTCAAAATCAATTAATTGAGTATATAAGAACAATTCCAAATAGGAAAATACATGTTGTAGGAATGGGAAAACATTTGCACTTGTTATGGGAACATAAAAAATTAATGGGTATAAAAATGCAATATTTATTTGATAACAATTACCTACATACATCCAAGTTTGTTGAAGAATATGGAGAATTAGAGCGGATTACTTATAAATTAAGGAATGCTCTATATAAAATTTTAATAAAGCAGGACTTTAGTAGGCTAGATTATATAATATCAAGCTTACATGAAGTCTTTAACAAAGAACATACTCTTCTATGTAGTCTGATTAATGAACTTTAAATCATTGTAAAAACTTGAAAGTTAAAAGCTAATGGCATTTAAATAAAATTCATATCATGTGGAGGGGTTCAACTCCAGCGATAATAGAACAGGCAGATAATTTATATTTCACACAAAATTTTTAAGTTATTTATTATGGAGCCAGAATACAATGTCAAAAATGAATGATTTAGAACAAGTATTAAAAATGTACATTAAAAAAGACACGCTTTCAACAAGAATAAATTTTCACGATAAATATAGCGTTAATAAATATGGGTGGGGAAACTGGGTATTTGACCAATACGAGTTTTGTGATAACGCTACTATTTTAGAGTTGGCTTGTGGCACAGCAAGAATATGGCTTGGTAGAGAAGATAGGTTGCCCAAAAACTACAAAATAATTCTTTCTGATCTTTCTTCATTAATGGTTGAGCAAGCAGAAGCATTATTTAGTGATAATCCAAATTTTTCATTTAAGCAAATTGATATACAGGATATACCTTACGAGAATGATTGCTTTGATATAGTCATTGCAAATCATATGCTATATCATGTACCTAATAAGGAAAAAGCCTTATCGGAAGTGTTTAGGGTTTTAAAACCGGGAGGGTGTTTTTATGCAACAACACTTGGAAGAAACACTCTAAAGGAACTGCAAGATATATACCGCAAACTTGAAGATAAAGCTTGCTTTTCATTTTCAGAAAATATATCATTTACTCTTGAAAATGGAGCAGACTTATTAAGTAAAATCTTCTCTAAAGTCGAACAACGACAGTACATAGACTCACTTGATGTAACTGACATTGATGACTTAATGGCCTATATAAATTCATATAATGAGATACCTGACTCTGTAAATGATGAATTATATTCACTTGTTAAAAATAGTTTTTCTTCAAATGGTATCTTTCATATTAGTAAAGAACAAGGAATATTTATTTGTAAGAAATAGCCGGGGGAAATACATATCGAGGTGAAAACTATCTCTACAAAGGAGCTGTTATAAAGAATCCTCGTAAGAAAGTTAAAAAGATAGAAAGTTAATTTGACTGAATTATTGGACACTTTGAAAATTTTTTAAATACGAGAGGGCAGGTGTGAAAATGGCAAGTCATTTTTCACATAATCTATTTTCATGTTGTTGTCCGCACCCCCGTGTGTGAAGTTTTTATGTAAATAGCTTTCTATGATATTAAAATTAAAGGTATGGAGGCCGAAAGATTGGATCTCATACCTTGCTTACAATATAAACAAAAATTATTTGCTCAATCTATGTTGATAATAACCAATACTCTTTCCAATAACACAAATATTCCTTACCATACGAAATATATCAATGGAAAATAGAAATCCAAGTTGCCATGCAGAGTTGTTTCTGCTTATTGTGAAGTAATCCTTAAATTATAAGTACTTCTAATGTAATAAACAAGGTATATGCTAGCAGAGAACTATTGCTTTCCTTATTTTGAGTAAAAAAACAGATTTTAAATAGGCAATATATGTGGTAGACTTTATGCATATAAATTTGAAATGATCGGAGGAAATAGAGATGGACTTTTTACAATTGGCCGAGAATCGTTATTCGGTAAGGAACTTTGCAGATAAAGAGATTGAACAGGAAAAGATTGATGCGATATTGCGAGCAGGTCAGGTGGCTCCTACTGCTTGCAATTTTCAACCACAGAAAATACTAGTAATTAAGAGTAAGGAGGCTTTGGAGAAATTTAGAAGATGTACAGTTTGTCATTTCAATGCTCCTCTTGCTATACTCACATGCTATGATAAGTCACTTTGCTGGTCAAGAGAATATGACGGAAAAACAAGCGGAGATATCGATGCTGCAATTATCACAACTCATATGATGCTTGAAGCAGCGAATCTAGGAATCGGTTCAACATGGGTTATGCACTTTATTCCGGAGGCTATTCGTGAAGAGTTTAAATTGCCGGATAATTTTGAACCGGTCAGTATTCTTGTTATGGGATATCCAGCAGAGGGTGCAAGCCCAAATCCGAGCCATTTCAATATTAAACCATTGTCTGATACGGTTTTTTATAATGAATATTGATAGATAGAGAATATTTATATTTTTTGATATTCGAACCATATTTAGTATTTAAACGGACGCAGACATCAATAATAATCACTCAATCTACATTGAAACGGTGGTTCTTTTATCCATAAAAACTAATAAGTTAGAAATTTTGCTTCGAATTGGAGACTAAGCTCCAAAATACTAAAAAATAAAAGGAAGGGAACGTATGATTTCATCACAATATAAGATAATATTACCCAGCAATTATGATATGAATATCATTAAAAATAGAGTCAAGGACAATGGATATAAAACAGATGGATTTTATGGTCTAAAGTTTAAATTTTATTTAATAACAGAAAAGGGAGTAAATAATAATATTCAAAACAGTTATTCTCCATTATATTTTTGGAATGATTATGAAGGATTAAATAAATTTTTATTTGAAGGATTTTATGACAATATTTTAGATTCATTTGGATGGCAGAGTGTAAATATCGGAGTTCCGTTAGTTGATGAGACGACGGAAAAAGTGAAAGATACAAGCTTCGTATTTGAAGTTGTAGGAGAGATAGAGCCAAAAGAGAGTTTGAAAAATTTTAAAAATAATATAAAAGACAAAATTCCGAAAATTGATACAGAGTATATAATTACTTATAATCCAGAGAAGTGGAGATATCATGTTTATTATTTTTTGAATGACTTAGAAAAAGTAAAAAAAGAAAAAGGTGTGATATACACCATTCTTCATATATCACACTAAAAACAATGTTATAGATATTAAGATAAGCGGAAGAACTTATATTGAGGACGATATAACTACGAAATGCTAATTGAAGAGGATACATTCAAAGCTATAATAAATGCTATTTTGATTTCTAAAATGGAGCAGATATGTTTCAAGTAATTTGATAATAAGAACTGATTTTATAAATGAGATGTTTGTTTTTCATCTTCAAGAATAAAAGAAGTTCTTTTTTTATGTCATGAATTAAGAAATGGAAGAATGAGAACAGTGTGAATGTGGAGTTATTACATGAGAGTGAGGTAAGTTAGGAACATATCAAAAAATAGTTATATGTTATATATGAAATATTTTGATATAATTGTATAAAAATGTAAAATATGGTTGAAAATTTAATTATATCATGGTAATATAAAAAACAAAAAATGTAATATATGAATTAATAAACAATATGAAGAAAATAGAACATTTATGGTGAAAGAATGGACTATATGGATTATAAAATTAAGCATTATAAAAGACCCAAACAAGAGTTAGTAAAACAGATTGTAGATACTGCAAAGTGCTTAACTACAGAATGGTTTACACCAGATGTTCTTGATGAAATAAAAAGAGACTTATTATTTCATGATGTAATATGTATAGATGTAAGAGGCGAGGTTTTATCATTTCTTATTTTTACAAGTTGGGAAGGAGCCATTCAGATTACATTAATGGGAACCAAACTAGATTATCGTGGAAAAGGTCTGGGGTCTAAACTTATAGAGTATTTATTTGTATATGTAAAAAAGTTGGGCTTTAACAGAGTATCACTGCTTACAGTAGACTAATGCTGATGAGATTATATGGTTGACCAATACAGTTTTGGAAAGCGCAAATGCGTGGAAAAGTGGCGGTTGGGCTTATATTGCAGACTGTTCCAAGATGGTACCGATTGGTACGGGAGAGATCGGGGAACTTGTTAATATGACAAAAGCATTTGTTGATGCTGGATGCAAAGCATTTGCATTTATTGAAGGCGATTCTGTTTTGTTAAAGATTCAAACAAAAAAGAATACTGAACTCTCAAAGACAGGTGTTTTAGAAGGGCATTTTGCTAAGCTTGAAGAAGCATTAGAATGGTTGCAAAAGGAAGTCAATATTTGATTTTCATAAAGACGAAGAATGAGTTGTATTAGGTTTTATAATTTATAATCAAACTAATTATAATGGTACTATATGAAGATATATAGTACTATTCTTTTGTGATAAAATGTGAATATCTGAACTTATGTCAATACTGTGTTACATCAAAAATATAACATTAACTTGGTAAGCTTATTAGTAGCTTGCAGACTCTAAGATAGAATTATGAACGGAAATATTGAGACCTTAGAAAGAAAGAACACCAGATTAAAATTCGAGGATATCATATAGAATTCATTTAAAGAAGTGTTCAGAACACATACTATTAAAGAAATGGCAGGATACAGAGGGATAGGGTTCATTAGTCAGGCAAAGAGTGAGAAAAGATATCAACAAAAGGGCATGTAAGCCAAAATCTTGCTTACATGCCCCAAAAATTATATGTAAATCAAATTCTCTTTGATTAGAAACTTCAATCTTATTTACTTAAAGAAAAATGATGATTTCAAATAACTGGCTAGCAAGAACTTCTCCTTGCTTTTTGAACTAAATTTCGCTAGCATTGTCTCAAACATTTTTTCTAAATTCATTTTCGATAATTTTATAACGGATTCTTTGCTCTATCAAATACCATCATTTTGTTTCCATTGGTCAGAAGAGGGGGGTATACCCGTCGTTGGGTTATAGTAATCCTCATAATCAAAAATATGAGGATCATAGCCGTCAAAGTGGTAATAAATTACAAGAGGTATTCCTTTTTCCTTTCCCCAAAAAACTCCATTATAACCATAATCCGGGTTACCGTATAAATCATATCTTGGTACTATCAATTTAATATGATATGTACCCGGACCACCTTCTTTTATAGATGCCTGTATTTGACTAGATTCAAATTTCCATGGAACAGATGATGTAAAGTCTACATAAAAGTAGTTTGTCTGATATTGTAACCAATATGCATTATAGGTTCCAGGGATAACACCACTTATATTTATGTCATAAAATTCCTCTATTTTGGTCTGCGTGATATTAATATCAATAGAAACATTGTACATATTCGATGACAAAGTTATTTTTGCTTTTCTATCTGTAAATCCATTGTTTTTCGCTATTTTGATAACAACTGACTGTTCATTAGGTGACCCTGAGCCCGATGTTTTTGAAAAGGTTACAAATGAATTGTCGCTTTTTATCTTCCAAGATTCGGTGGACCTAAATTTTAGTGTGACACTCTGTTCCCGGAAATCATATGTTGTCTTAATCGTATTAGTAAGCTTAAGCACGCTATCGATTCCTTTTTGTGTAATTGATATGGTCTGAGTTTCATTAGTCTTCGTATTGTAAACTATAAATAATCCGGTACGTGAGGTGGTGCTTGTATTTTTATCCATCGTAAACCAGAGTGTGGAAGAACCAGTTCCAGTTTTACTTCCGCCATAACCCTGTCCCTCAAATCGTAACCAACCACTTACTGATGTTACCGCCAACCAAGGATCGTTAGTATAAATATAAAAATACCCACTTGTTTGATCCCAATTAAATGTTAAACTCGATGAAGATAATCTTATGCTGGACTCAGCACTACTTACAGATGTGAAAAGCATACATAAAATGAAAACCACTATAAGACTGGAAAAGATTTTTTTCACTGTAAACCCTCCTTTGAATTATTTAGTTATTGAAAAAGTCATATTACAACAAATTATACCATATTATACATGAATATACAAGTATTTAAAGTTCTGATTGGAGATGAATGGATTTAAGCAGGACTATTAATTTTATGGCCATGTATGGTTTTTTCAGAGGCAAAAGATGAATTCTGTATCATTATTTTTTAAATTGACTATTTATATCTCTTATTCCTTCTTTCCAAATGGATGTGTTGTAAGCGCCTAATGTTGAGGCATTTCAGTCTAAGATATAATTAAAATTTAAAAAGGAATCATAAAAATCAAGCTAGTAGGCAGCTAGTACTGACGCAACCAAACATAACATAATGCATATAAATTTGTTATATGTAGTTGGTTGAAATATATGCAACCGAAAGTTACAATATTCATATAAATTGAATTTATGGAGGATGGTTTATGAGTATTGTAATGGTTCGAAACTTAGTCAAAGAATATCCTTCTTTTCGATTAAACAGTGTTACCTTTACCTTAGATAGAGGAAAGATTACAGGCTTTATTGGAAGAAACAGTGCAGGTAAAACTACGACAATAAAATCTATGCTGAACCTTGTCCATCCGGACAGTGGCGAGATTTTCTTTTTTAATAAGTCTCTGAATGAACATGAAGCGGAAATCAAGAAGCAAATAGGATACTCTACAGGAACGGTAAACTGGTATCCAAGAAAGAAAATCCGAGATATTGTTGAAGTCACAAAAGACTTTTATGACACTTGGGATGAGACAGCATATCACAAGTATCTGAGAATGTTTAAGCTGGATGAAAATAAGACTCCACTGGAGTTGTCAGAAGGTATGAAGGTGAAATGCAACTTGTTGTTGGCGCTTTCTCATAGAGCCGAGATATTGATTTTGGATGAGCCTACTAGTGGACTGGATCCGTTTTCAAGAGATGAACTTTTAGAACTATTTGGAGAGCTGAAGAAAAACGGTGTTGCAATTTTCTTCTCTACCCATATTATTTCCGATATAGAAAAATGCGCTGATGATATTATATATATATCAGAGGGAAATATTGTTGCTGCAACATCAAAAGAGGATTTTGTGACACGATTTTCAATGTCAGGGGAAAATCTTGAGCAGACATTTTTAAGACTGGAAAGGGGTGCGGTAAATGAGTAATATATTAAGAAAAGAAATGAGGCTCAGTGCATCTGTGCTTTCCTATTTTTTTATTGCCTTTGGTTTTATGTTTTTTATTCCTGGTTATCCAATACTCTGTGGGGTGTTTTTTGTTACCCTTGGCATATTCCAAAGCTTTCAAAATGCACGAGAAGCGAATGATATTATTTTTTCAGCTTTACTTCCCATAGCAAAAAAGGATGTTGTAAAAGGCAAGTTTCTATTCTCATGCTTTATTGAATTATGCAGCTTTGCCGTGATGGCTGCTATAGTCATACTGCGAATGACAATATTTTCGGAATCAACCGTATACAGAAGCAATGCTTTGATGAATGCAAACCCATTTGCTCTTGGTATGGCTCTTCTGATTTTTGGTCTATTTAATTTTATCTTTATCGGTGGATTTTTTAAGACTGCATATAAATTTGGAAAGTCTTTTTTGATGTATATTTTAGTAACCTTCCTGGCCATTGGAATTGGAGAGGCACTGCATCATTTTCCCGGACTTGAAATGCTAAATGCATTTGGTTTTAAGAATCTGATACTACAGCTTGGATTATTGGGTATAGGAGCGCTGTGCTATGTTCTTATAACATGGCTTTCGTACAAGCGTGCCTGTGAGCATTTTGAATTAATTGATTTGTAAAGGAGTTCTGTATATGCTGAAAGATAATTTAGTTATGCTTCGCAATATGCACGGTTATTCTCAGGAAGAAATTGCGGAGAAGATTGGTATCTCCCGGCAGGCTTATGCTAAATGGGAAAGAGGAGTTACCATTCCGGATATTGAAAAATGCAGCCACCTTGCGCAGATGTATGGTATTACCATTGACAGCTTAATTAAGACCGAAACGGCAGACGGTATCGGTATGATTCCTCCTGCGCCGAAGGGAAAAAACATCTGGGGCTCTGTTACAATTAACGAGCGAGGACAGATTGTCATTCCGAAAGCAACAAGGGCTAGGTTTGGACTTACTGGTGGACAGCGTCTGATTGTACTAAGTGACGAGGAGGGGATTGCTCTTGTACCCTCAGATATATTTGAGGCCAAAATGAAGGCTATTATGGAGGCTGCAACTATGAAGAACGATGGGATATAACGTCTCCAGCTATATTTTGTAACAAATATATGGCTATTGTTTCTTGTGAAAAAATACCTGAAATAGTACAATAAGTATAATAATGTGTTAATACTTTTGCCCTGTTGGTACAAGAAAATGTCTGATTTAAATGAATTACTCCTTTGCGCTTTTTACCTAATTATACAAAATTATAAAATGTTGGAATTAGAACCATCAAAAAGACTTTATTGTACTCTAAACCTAAAAGCTTCGAAGATTTATTTAAAACTATTATCAAATGTAAATATTTTTGTATATACTGTAATTTTGAATAGTAGATTAAATAGTGATTTACTTTTAATAAAAGGTAAAGAATTGGCTATGACTATATAATTTGAGGAGTGATTGTAAATGAAACATGTACTTTTTTTTAAGAGAACATTTGCTATCCTGTTATCGTTCGTGCTTCTGCTTATTTTTAGTGCATGTTCACAAAATGAGCGTGTTTCTAGTGAATTTGCAAGTTCAGCAGTGTCCTCAGACAAATCGGCTTCTTCATCTGCCGGAATTCCGCTAACTACGCAATCAGGTACATCATCGACTACAACGAAAGTTGACGTTATAGCAGATACTAGTGAAACGTCGTCTGATACCATGCTGTCAAGTACATCACCGCTTAGCACATATTTGTCGGTGTTACAAAACAAGGCCGAGTTTTTCAGTACTGATGCCAAAAAAAATTTGAATATAAATCAACTAAACCAAGCTGTTAGCAGTGATAGCAGTGTTTCTGCAAAAGCGACAAAGCTTGCAATCGTTGATCTGGAAGACGACGGAACGCCAGAAGTTATCCTTTGGCTGGAGGTGAATGACAACGATTATTATGGGTTTGAAGTTTTACGTTATCAGGATGGAGTGGTATATGGCTACACTTTGTCGTATAGAACTTTTATGGACTTAAAAGCTGATGGAACATTTTCTTTTTCCAGCGGCGCTTCAGATTATGGATTCGGCAGGGTGAAATTCACAGAAAAAGCTTACTCGGTCGATAAGATAAGTTATTGTGAATCTAATTATGATTCCAGCAATAATCAGAGTATTTCATATTTTGTAGATCACAAGAGTGCTACGGAAGAGGAGTTTATGTCGGCTATTAATAAGCAAAGCGAGAAGATAGGGGCTGAATGGTATGATTTTACAGATGACAATATAAATACTTTGTTTTTTGATTCTAAATAAGCTACATGAGTTTGTCTCGAATCAAGCCCAAAATTAGGATAAAACTTTTGATTAATCATAAGTATAGTGCTTGTCATAAAAAGCAAAGACAGATTCTGGTATATCACCAGAATCTGTTTTTGCTTACAGTGTAGGTTTAGAGGGTATTATACCAATTGGTCGCATAGGAGGCTCTGGTATTTAAGCCGCTAGTACCATCAGCTGATCTTTCATAATGGTCATGAAATACTTTTGCTAAAGTGCCTGCATCAAGAGTTGATGCTTTAAAGCTGGTAAAAGTCATTCTATAACCCGTATGATCCATACTTCCACCTGCTGTTGGTGCAAAAAAGTCGCCTCTCGATGTGCAACACCAAATCAAGCAGTCCAATTCTGCATCCATGAGTTTCTTGGGATCACTGTTTGTTAGAGCATTAACTGTTGCCGCAGTTGCAGCAGTTAACACATCTGTTGCAACTGCCCTATTAAGAAAAGTTGTGGCGGGTGTCCACTGAACTAAACCATAACCATAACTTGTATTGTTTGATACCTGCCAAATTCCAGGGTTAATACCGCTTTCACGCTGCATATTTCCAAGGACACCACAAGCAGATTGTTTTGTGAAACCTTGGCCTATTAGATAGTTATAAACGTATATGGCATTTGCATTCATTTGTGCTGTACTTAGTGTGGAAGTACCAGTACAAACTGAAGCGTATACAGTGCCAGAAGAAGGCGGTGTACTAGGATAAGAACTATAACCGAAAAGGTACTGCCAGGTGGTCATACCAACAATGCAATCGGGCTGAATATCCATTTTTTGCTGAAAAGTTTTCGTGGTGTTGGTTGAGTTGCTTCCGAAAATGCCGTCTATGGTAATAGTTTCGAACTTACTTAACAGATACTGCGCTGCTCTGGCTGCGTAGCTGCTGCTTCCATTAAGAACCGTGACAACAAGTGCCGTAAGTGTGTTTTGCCCTGCTATGCCATCTGGCGAAAGATTTCTACTGCTTTGGAAGTTGATTAGAGCGGTTCGAGTGCCTGAACCAAAACTTCCGTCTATTGTGAGAGAATACCCATGGAAAGTCAGCAAGCATTGTAAAGCACTCACGTTTTTCCCTGAACTTCCTACCTGTAAAACAGGCCAAGCTGGAACTGATGCCATAATTATTACCTTCTTTCATAATGTATTAAAGAACTCCTAAAATTCCGCGCGTCGTCTCAGAAGCATCTTCCGTAAGATAAAGAGAAAAAATCTATTTACCTATATAATGAGAAAATAGGTACTTTTTAACAACTACAAATTATTATTCAGTCTCAGATGGTGGCTATTTGTCGGATGAATATTATTTTTTATCTTATTCAGAATCGCTAGAGGCGACTCAAGTTTATACTATTGAAATAGAAAAAGAAGAATTGCTTACAAACAAATATGCAGGAATAGTGATTGCTAAGTGCGCAGACAGCGATAAGGTTATCACTTGCACTGATGGCTGAGTAAAGCGTATTAGCCATGATACAATGGATGTATGTGAAAGCTGGGACACTGTTGCATAATACTTTTTCGAATCCTTGGCTGACTCATAATTAGTCTGTTAATCTATTTAATAAGAATAATCCGTGGTAAAGTTAATCTGCTATTTTTATGCTATGATAGTTATGGAGAAGTAAATTAACTATTTAGTAAAAAGAATCTCCCAGTTGCTCTACATAAGTAAAGAAACTATGCGATATTACTTTTTAGAGCGTTATTAATTTTAAGCTATGCTGAAAAATAAGCTATAATAAAACTCAGGAAAGGGGATACGGTATGAGCGTATTTGATATAATTGATAGAATACAAGAACTATCACCTTGTGCTGCCGTTAGATATAGAATAAAAAGAATGCTCAAGCAAGAGATAGGCTTGGAGTTATTTAACGAATTCTATAATAGCAAATGGGTTGAATTGCTGAAAGCAAACCAGCATAATGACGGAGGGTATGGGAGGTTTCATTCCCGAAACTCAAAAATAAGGCAGAAATTTCCTACTACAGAATTAGCTATTGATTCAATGAAAATGTTAGATATCCAACGTGGGAATTTTTTAGTAGATAATTTATGTGACCATATGGAAAAAATATTAAAGCATGAAATTGAGTGGCCGGACGGTTTTGAAAGAAATAAATGGTACAGGTCTGCTCAACCTCTTTTTGTCGTATCCAAACTCTCAATATTTGGCTCAAGTTGTAAGGAGTTTATTGAAATATTCAATTGCTGGCATACTATTTTAAAAGAAGCATTTTCAGATGGTGAATATAACAAGGACAGGACAAATAAGATATCAAAAGAATTATTGGGTTGCGATATTGATGGAAGTTATATTGGACTCAACTCAATCTATCTCATTGAGTTATTCTGCAATATGCAAGCAGCAATAAGTGATGAATTGAAACAAATTTACCTTAAATGGCTGCATCATAATGAAAAAGTCATTTGTTATACACAGGTTATTTTAAATCGAGGCTTCAATAACAATTTTTCTGAACTGTATTATGTATATTTTCTTCTTTCAAAATTTCCTTGCTTCAAAATAGAATTTGAAGATGAATTGAGAAGTCTTATGGATAAAAGGAATCAAAATGGTTTTTGGAATTTTGGTAAGGATTTTTCATGTCAGAAATTATCCGATGATTGGAGAAGTCAAGATAAAATGAATATAGATCATACTATTATGGCACTTCTCTTATTTGACAATAATTAAGTAACTACATAATAATTTTTGAATTGGATTGACTACTCAAACTTGATAGGGAGTATCAGCAACTGGTGCTTAGAGAAACTAATTTAGACATAAATGAAGGCAAGATATTCTTTGCCTTATGAACAAACATATTACCGAAAACCCCTCTTTTAGAAAGGAAGGTATCAGATGAAAAAGGTTGAGTTTCAGCATATAGGTGATTATTTTTCTGATCCTGAAGGCAGCCAGATAAGGATTACAATTAAAAGAGACTTAAAAGATGCATTGCTCAAATTAGACCATTTTAGTCATTGCGTTATATTTACGAAGGGAAATCAAGGCTTTCACTGTTATATAGCAAAGATAGTAGATATAAGGCAAAAAACTGGTGAATTAATCATTGAATCCTATAACCAACTGAAAGGTGAACTGGTGGACATTAAGCCCTATTTTCCTTGCGAAGAGAAAGTGGATAAATACAACAAGGAGATAGTAGTGAGGGAAGAAGACTTTGACCCATTGTTTTTCAGGGGGGAACCAATTGGAAAGTATTTCAGCGCTCATGATGGTGGCATTATTCAGTTTCAAGAATCAGAAAATCTCTCAGCCGAGGCAATTGAAAGAGTTATTAAGCATATAAAAGAAGGAACTTTTCTGAGAGTGATATGGTGGTTTGACCGTTTTGATGATAAACGGTATCGAAGCTGTTTGGTATGTAATCCTCCCTATGACAATGCTCCTAAGTGCGGTGTATTTGCTACAAGGTCACCTGTAAGGCCAAATCCTATTGCTTCTACTGTTGTCAAAGTTAAATCTACAGATCAGTATAATAAGAGTATTACGGTTTTGGGCTTTGATGGTTTTTCAGACACTATGATTTTGCAAGTTATCCCATATCAGGAGACAGATATAAGCGGTATAAAGGTTCCAAAGTGGGTTGAACACTGGACCGATTGTAAAGTGTTTTACGATATTAATAAGATAGAACTATGTAGCGATGACCATAGCAATGCGGTTTATAATAAAGCTACAGAATATTTTGAGGAACTGGAATGTAATGAAATTGGACAGGAAACTGAAGATTTAAATGA
Source organism: Ruminiclostridium herbifermentans (assembly GCF_005473905.2). Taxonomy (NCBI): domain Bacteria; kingdom Bacillati; phylum Bacillota; class Clostridia; order Eubacteriales; family Oscillospiraceae; genus Ruminiclostridium; species Ruminiclostridium herbifermentans. The sequence goes on along the minus strand of NZ_CP061336.1, from coordinate 3,796,623 downwards.
AATTGTCGTTGAAGGTGCCTCAATTCACAATCTGCATAATATAAATGTTAGGATACCAAAAGAGAAAATTACGGTTATAACAGGCGTTAGCGGAAGCGGAAAGTCAAGCCTTGCTTTTGACACTATCTATTACGAAAGTCAGAAACAGTTTTTGGATTTAATTTCATCTAATACATTAACAGGGACTGAGTTGAAAGATTCCAGAGTTAAGAAAATTACCGGACTTCAGTCTTCTATAGCTATTGAACAGAAAAGCTTGGGAGCAAATCCGAGATCAACCGTTGCCACTGTTACAGGAATAGGAGAGTTTCTAAGGCTTTTGTTTGCTACCATTGGGGATAGGATTTGCCCTAATTGTCTTAAAGCTGTTCCGGAGAATAATGTATGCAATTTCTGCGGTGCAATTTTTCTAACACTTACTCCAGCTGTATTCAATTATAATAATCCTGACTACATGTGCCCTGTCTGTAAAGGCCTTGGAGAGGAACTTCAGGCAGATATTAATCTTATTGTAACAAACCCTGAATTGTCTATTTTGGATGGCGCTTCTCCATGGTGGGGAAATTTGAGAAAACACAGAGAAAAGCCTAACGCAAACTGGATGAAGGGAGAGGTTCTGGCACTGGCAGAAGATATGAACGAGGATCTGGAAGTTCCTTTTAAGGATTTATCAGAAGAATTCAAAAATCAAATTTTCTATGGCAGTAATGGACGAATGGTGACTTGGAGTTATGTGAATCCTAATGGAAGAAGCGGAACCATAACCAGACCGGTGGAAGGGGTTGTCAATATACTTAAACGCTTATTGGCTGAAAATCGTACATCGGGCTCTATTGAACACATTAAAAGATTTTTTGTAAATAAAAAATGCAGCAGATGTAAAGGCGAAAGGCTGCTTGAAGAAGGCCGACTGGTAAAGATAGGGGATACAAGATATCCTGAAGCAGTCAGCATGAGTATAACCACTCTGAGAAATTGGTGCCATTTCATATATGGAAATCTAAATGAAATCAACCGTGAAAAGTGCAGAGATATTTTACGGAAGATAGTCACAAGACTCAAAAAGCTTGAAGAGGTTGGACTTGGATATATCACTCTAGACAGAAGTATACCGTCCCTTTCTGGTGGTGAGGCACAAAGAGTAAAGCTTGCAAATCAATTGGGAACAGGTCTTTCCAATATTCTGTATATCATGGATGAGCCTTCAAAAGGTTTGCATCCTAAAGATTTTCAATTCCTGATTCCAGCTATTCGCCACCTAAAAAGGTTGAGAAACACAGTTATTGTTGTTGAACATAGAAAAGAATTTATTCAGATGGCGGACTATCTAATTGAAATAGGACCTGGTGCAGGGAATTATGGCGGACAGTTATTATACTCAGGTATGGGTGAACAGCAAATGTTTTATGATGCTAAGAATTATGAATACTCTGTTAAAAGTGCTGCCGTTGAAGAAGATGAAAAAATACTGTTGAAAGGTGCAAGAACAAATAATCTAAAAAGTATTGATATTTCTATACCTCTCAAGAAAATGGTATGTGTCATAGGAGTGAGCGGGTCCGGAAAAAGCAGTCTTGTATCTAAGACATTATATCCAGCTATATTAAAGGCTCTTGGTATGAGTGTGGAGGTTGTTGGAGAGTATGACAGTATTTCAGGGATTGATGGTATATCTAATTTATATTATGTTAGCCAAAAGCCTATTGGGAAAAATTCCAGATCTACCCCAGGAACATATACAGGAGTATTTGACTTAATCAGAAATTATTATGCTGAACTAAGTGAGGCAAAAAAAGCAAAACTGACAAAAGAATACTTTAGCTTTAACAGTCAGAAGGGACAGTGCGAAGCATGCAAAGGAGCTGGCGAAATAGCCATTCCAATGCATTTTATGCAAGATATTTATGTTCCCTGTCATAAATGCAAAGGTAAGAGATATAAAGAGTCTGTATTGAAAATAAAGTATAAAGGGTATTCAATTGGAGACTTACTTGATTTAGAGATAAGAGAAGTCGGAGAAATATTCAAGAACCAACCAGCTATATATCGAGTATTGGATATGCTCTGTAAGGTTGGGCTTTCATATATCAAATTCGGACAAAGTGCTGCAACATTATCAGGTGGTGAAGCCCAAAGAATAAAGTTGGCGAAAGAATTATGCGATGGAAAAACAGAAGGTGCAATTTATATACTGGATGAACCCACTTCAGGGCTCCATGACAATGATATCGATAAGCTGTGCTATATTATTCGTGAACTTACCTCCAAGGGAGCAACAGTTGTTATCATTGAACACAATCCTAGAATTATCAATCAAGCAGATTATATAATCGAATTGGGACCCGGAGGCGGAGAAAATGGAGGGTTTTTATTAAAGGAAGGATGGATATAATTTTCAGTATTTAAAAGTCAAAGTTCATTTGATGCACCTAATTCAATTATATTAATAGATAATGATTAAAGAAATGTTATTTTAAAGTCCTGCATTAAATAGAAAAGAGGATGGATTCAGAAGAATTTAATCAGTAGATTTATAGATCGCGCCTTATAAATATGGGCGCTTTTTTATGTATAAGATATTATAAATTTTAGCAATGCCTCTTATACGTTATGATATTGGTGATATTGGACGTATACGAGAGAACGATTGCTCTTGTGGTAAGGATGGTAGAATTATTGAGTTGAAGTCTGGAAGGATATGTGATTATTTTATTGACGGAGACAGAAAAATCACAGCTGATCTCTTTCGAAAAGTATTAACAGATTATTTTAAACTTAAAAATGATGATGCTAATTTTATACAGTTTTCTTTAAAAGAAATTGAAAAAAATATCTTGCTGTATAACTTAATTGTAAAAAAAGAAATAGATATTGAAGAAATAACAGATTATTTAACAAAGAAAATAAATTCATATACAAATAATCCAGTAAAGGTAATAGTTCGTATGGATTTAAACATGATGATAAAGACTGGTGTCAAGTTTAAGATGTATGATATAATTAAGCAACAAATGTAATATTTGTGAATAATATGTTTTTTGTTTGTTATAAAAGGAGGTGAAATAGTTGTTTGTGACTAAATGTGATGAAATTGTTCATTATATTGATGGAAAGCTTTATATTGATGAGGTTAATTGTGAGGAACTAATAAAAAAATATGATGGTCCAATGCTTATATACTCTGAAAATCGAATTGTTGATAATATAGTAGCCCTTAAAAAGGCTTTTTTAAACAGATATCCAAACTGCGGTTTCTTTTTTGCCTACAAAGCCTGTTATTTTCCAAAGATATTAAATATTATTAAAGAAAATGGTTTTGGAGCAGAAGTAAGCTCATCTTATGAATTTGCAATGGCAAAGAAAAATAAGATTGGCAATTCAATTATGTGGAATAGTCCTGGTAAGAGTGAGCAAGAGTTGAATTATTTGATAAATAATAAAATTTACTGGAATGTCGATTCTCTAGAGGAGACAATTCTCATAAATGAACTTGCTAAGAAGAATAATACCTGTATTAATATAGGAATGAGAATAAACCCTGATGTAAAGATTAAATCTTCGTACATTGAAAGAGGAGGGAAATTAGGTATTGATGTAGAGTCAGGACAAGCACTCGAGTTTTGTGAACAACTTCAAAATCTATCTAATGTAAGATTAATAGGATTACATAGTCACCTTTCTGTGGAAAATACTAATCCATCTAATCATGTTCTATCTGCTAAGGCATTAAAAGATTTTGCAAAAACGTTACAGCAGAAATTTGATATTAAATTAGAGTATCTATCTCTTGGGGGAGGTTTTGCTGCACGTAATCATATAGAAGAAGCTGGATACAGTATAGATGATTTTGCAATTGAAATATGTCCATTACTTTATGAGTTAGATTACAGACCAAAACTTATATTGGAACCTGGAAGATATGTTGTTGATGATGCTGCTATATGTATAGGGAAAATCCTGTGCAAGAAGAAATGTTGGGACAATAGTTGGTGGATAACTGATATGGGAACAAATTTACTACCTTCTTTTTATGGAAGGGATTATAATATTGTGCCTGTAATAAAAAATAATCGGGACAAAATATGTGTAAACATAGGGGACAGAACTTCTTCATTTTCTGGTGTAATTAAAGAAAAAATTCTAATACAAGATCAGGATGCAAATGACTATATTGCAGCATTGAATTGTGGAAGTTATACATTTTCATGTGCTCAGAATTATTTTTATCCAATATCGTACCATTTTTACATCGTAAGTAATGATAAATTACAAGTATTATATAAATATAAAAGTGAAGAGCAATACATTAAAGAACTTTACGAACAAAGTTATGATAACTAGGTTAAAGGTATACGATTGATAGTGCTAGCAATAAATAAACCATTAATAACTCTAGCGCCTAGTGGGAGTTTTATGTGTGAAAATTGACTAAAATTATTAAAGTGAAGAATTTTTACATTCATTAAATATATAGAAAGGGAAAGTATGATGAGTAAAACAATAGCATCATACAGTATAGTAATGTGTGTTATAAAAAAATTTTTTAAAGGTCTTAATGTCTTATTTTTAACTTTTAAAATATCACCATTATATTCAAGCATATATGTAATATTAACTATTATAAAAGCGGTAACATCTACGCTTATAACTACCTTAGTAACAGCTGAGTTTGTAGATACAGCTACTAAAATACTGCAAACTAGAGAGTCACAGAATAGTATTTGGAAACCACTTATTATGCTTTTGCTTATTTTATTAATCGTTAATGTGATTAATACTGTTTTATCTTTAGTAAAAACTCTTCTCTCATTTTGCATTGAAAAAAAATACAAGCCACTTATAGTAAAGATGCAGGCTGAAATTGATTTTAAACATCTTGAAAATAAAGATAGTTGGGAACTTATTTCACGTGTATCAGCAAAATCAGAAGAATCTATATTAAATGGCTTTACTGCTTTTATGACTATATTGACAATAATTATTTACATTATTTCTGTTCTGGGTCTAATATTAATGCAAGTATGGTGGGCTGCTGTTTTAATTTTAGTATTTTCAGCTCCTATGTTATGGCTTTCTGTACGTACAGGAAGAAAGAGTTATCAGGCAACTCGTGAAACAGAAGAATTTCGTCGTCGTACAGAATATTTTGGAGATGTATTAATTGGTAATAATAATATTGAAGAAAGAACATTGTTCGGTTATGGAGATAAAGTAAGTAATAATTGGTGGGAATTACATGAAAAGAGCCGAAGGCTGCGCTTAAAAGTACGGTTACGATATATGGTTTTAACAAAGGGATCAACGATGGGACTTAGTTTTATTGCAATTTTAGTTGCAGTGACGCTAATTTCTCCTGTTATTTCTAGACAATTGTCAGCAGGAATGTACATGGCTTTAATCGGAACTGTGTTAGGCATTACTCATCAAATGGGATGGGACATGTCATGGGCTGTTGAAACCATTGTTAATACTGAAGAATATCTAAAAGACTTTGAGAGATTTCAAAACTTAAGCAAAACTAGTAATGCGTTAAGCAAACCTGATAGTGAACCAATTGAATTTTCAACGCTCGAATTTTGTGATGTTAAATTTAAATACCCAAGTAGCACTGAATACATATTAAAAGGTTTGTCATTTAAAATTGAACGAGGTAGGCATTATGCTTTTGTTGGCGGTAATGGTGTTGGGAAAACCACTATAACTAAGTTATTAACAGGACTTTATACAGATTATGAAGGTAGTATTTTAATAAATGGAAAAGAACTACGCCAATATTCACAAGGTGCCATTAAAGCTTTATTCACAGCTGTGTATCAGGATTTTTCTAAATATTATATATCTTTGAAAGAAAATATAGCACTTGGAGATGTAGCAGGTAATCATTCAGATGAACAGTTTTTGCAAATAGCTAAATCTGCAGGATTAGATGACGTATTGAAGGATTTAAAAAATGGTATGGAAACTCCACTGGGTAGAATACAAAATAATGGTCAGGAAATATCGGGTGGGCAATGGCAACGTGTTGCAATTGCTAGATCGCTTATTAGTTGTTCTCCGATTAAAATTTTAGATGAGCCAACATCTGCATTAGATCCTATATCTGAAAGTCAGCTCTATTATGAATTTGAAAAACTAATGAGAGGAAAAACAACGATTTTTATTAGTCATCGTCTCAGTTCAACAAAATTGGCAGATGAAATAATGGTAATAGATAATGGACGTATTGTTGAGCAAGGAACACATGAGGAATTAATGAGTATGAATGGTAAATACACAAAAATGTTCATGGCGCAAAGGAAGTGGTATCAGTGAGTAAAAAACAAAATCAGTCTGCTGTCAAGCTTATATTACGAACTATGATTATTCAGTTTACGACTACACCTATACATATAACAGTATTTATATTTGTCGTTCTGCTTGAAGCATTAGGATTAACTGCAAGAGCTATTACAACGAAGCAGCTTTTTGATACAGTTGCAGAAGCTTCCCTTGGAAATATAGAATTTATGAATTGTTTAGTTTCAGTATTGATTATGGGAATGGTAACAATAGTTCAGCAATTTATTAATGGAGTTAAGTTTTTTTATTGGCCTGTAATTACAGATAAGGCAAGTGGAATAAATAAGCAAAAGTTGTTTAAAAAAGTTCAGTGTTTAAGTCCAGAAGTATTTGAAGATACCAACTTTTTGGATGATTTGAATAAGGCTCAAAATGGTGTCGAGCCATTAACAACTGTTTCACTTTTTATTCTAAATATTATCTTTTTTGATGTTACCTATGCTATTTCTATGGGAGGATATTTGTTTTATTTAAATCCTATATTGATAATAACGTTAGCTTTAGCTTTTATACCAGCACTGATATCACAGATTGTAAATATGAAAATTTTTACGAAACTTGAGAAAGATAGCGCACCATTACGCCGTCAATGTGATTATTACAAAAAAGCAATTTGCGATCGCGAATATTATAAAGAAACTCGTGTTCTTGGTGCTTTTCATTATTTTTATGATTTGTTTCAGAATACGTTATCTCTATTATTACGAAAGCAGAGGAATATAGAAAAAAAGACTACAGTTATAAAAGTTTTATTAAACATAGTTACATTTATGGGTATGGGTTTATCAACGTATTTACTATTTATCTCAACAATGAATGGTTATATTTCGATAGGTGCATTTGCAGCAGTTTTTACAACACTAGGTGTGGTTTTTGATGTTATGCAGAGCATGATGGCATGGGATGTAAGTGGAATAAGCAGAGATATGGGTAAAGTTTATAACTTTATGAACATAATGGATTACCCTGAACGTAAAGGAAAAACAGGAATACATGATTTCTCTACTGGAGTTGTAGCAGATAATATTAATTTTAGATATCCTAATAAAAGCCAATTAGCAATTAACGAAGTATCATTGACTATTAGTGAAGGCGAAACAATTGCCATTGTTGGAGAAAATGGCTCTGGAAAAAGCACATTGGTACGCTTACTTACTGGATTGTATCAACCATGTCAGGGAAAGGTAACAATTGGTGGATTAGACACTAAGGATATTACACCTGAATGTATATTTAAAGATATCTCAGGTGTATTTCAAAATTATCAAAAATATAAAATGACTTTATTAGATAATGTGGTTATTAGTGATGTAGGAAAAGATATTGACGAGAAATATGTTTACAATGTGTTACAACAAGCAGGATTCAATTACAATAAGGATGATATTAAACTTGATACATTACTCTCTCCAGAGTTTGGAGGTGTAGACTTGTCTGGTGGACAATGGCAGCGGTTAGCATTAGCACGTGGATTGTATCGTCAAAATAATTTTATTGTATTGGACGAACCTACAGCTGCAATAGATCCAATAGAAGAGGATAAACTATTTGCACAGTTTAAAGAAATGATTAAAGGCAAAAGTGCTATCATAGTGACTCATCGTCTGGGTTCAACTAAGCTGGCTGACCGCATTATTGTAATGGATAAGGGAAGAATAAATGATATGGGTGAACATGAACAGCTACTTTCTAAATCGGGTAAATATGCTGAGATGTGGAATGCTCAGGCTGAGTGGTATCAAAGAGATAAAGCAATTAATATCATTAATTAAGATTATTTATTTAGCAATTCAATTTTGTAATCTCAGCAGTTGAAGCAGTTTTAAGAGAAGCTAATCAATAGATTTATAGAGCGCGCCTTATAAATATGGGCGCTTTTTTAATTGTCAAAAAACATAAAAATCAATTGATAAATAATATGTGATATGGTCACAGATATTAATAAGAAAATTCATTATAATTATAACCATGATAAATAAAAAATGAACAGAAAATATTACCTTAAAATTCAGGAGGAAGATATATGTTTGATTTTTTTAAGAGAGATGATAGTAAAATAATTAATATAAATGATATGGACGACCTTATTGGTAAGGTGGAACTAATTGATATAAGAGAACCATATGAATATAAACGTGGAAGTTTAAGGACCGCTAAAAACATACCTATGGGCAATTTGCTAGCAAGTCCCGAAAAATATTTGGCAAAAGATAAGACATACTATATTATGTGTCAGTCAGGTGGTAGGAGTGGAAGAACTGCAAGAGCACTTACAAAACAAGGATTCAAAGTTATAGATGTTGTTGGTGGTATGGGGTCCTATGTTGGAACAAAAAGAAATTAAGCATAAACAAAGGAGGATTTTTTCATGGGACGAAAGATATTAATTATAGGTGGAGTAGCTGGTGGAGCATCTGCAGCAGCGAGATTAAGAAGAAATAGCGAAGAAGATCAGATTATTATGTTTGAAAGAGGCCCTCATGTTTCATTTTCTAATTGCTCGCTCCCTTATCATTTAAGTGGAGTGGTAAAGGAAATAGATGATTTGGTTTTAATGAATCCAGAGCGCTTTTTAAAACAATATAATATAGATGCACGTATAAATAGTGAAGTAACTGCAATCGATAGGAAAAACAAAACTGTAACTGTAAAAAGAATAGATTTAGGAGAAGAGTATACTGAAACTTATGATAAATTGATCTTATCACCAGGAGCTTCACCGATTGTTCCAAGTCTTCCAGGCATTGAAAATGTTAATGTATTCACAGTACGAAATGTGGTTAATATTGATGAGTTGAATCAATTTGTAAAGCAGATGAATACAAAAGATATAACGGTAATTGGGGGTGGATATGTCGGTGTTGAAGTTGCTGAGAACTTAAATGAAGCGGGATATAATGTATCACTTATAGAAGCAACCAATCAGATACTAAGACCATTTGACTACGACATGGTTCAGATATTCCATAAAGTACTAATTGATCATAATGTAAATTTAATTGTTGGAGATAAAGTGGAGAGATTTGAAAAAGATAAAGTTGTCTTAGCTTCTGGGAAAACGATAAATGCAGGTGCTGTAGTAATGGCAATCGGCGTATCACCTGAAACGTATCTTGCAAAAGAAGCTGGTCTTGAAATAGGAGAAACAGGTGCAATTAAAGTAGATAAAAACTATCTTACAAATGACCCAGATATCTATGCAATTGGTGATGCAATCGAAGTATATCATGCATTAACTCATACCATGACAAAATTATCATTAGCTGGTCCTGCATTAAAGCAGGCAAGAATTGTTGCGGATCATATTAATAATAAGAGGACATCGAACCATGGATATATTGGCTCTTCTGCAATTAAAGTATTTGAATATAATGGGGCATCAACAGGATTAAACGAATCATTAATCAAAGCACTTAATATGAAAATCAATTATGATATTGTACGTATAATTCTATCTGATAAAGTAGGGATTATGCCGAATGCGGCACCGATGCATTTTAAGTTGCTGTTTGAGGTGCCTACTGGAAAGATCCTTGGAGCTCAAGCAATTGGTAAAGGAGATGTTACAAAGCGCATTGATGTTGTTGCTGCTGCCATTAAGTTTGGTGGAACGGTAGAAGATCTAAAGGATTTGGAATTCAGTTATGCACCTCCGTTTACCACTGCAAAGGATATTGTAAATTACGCAGGATATGTAGGCTCAAATCTTTTAAACGGTGACTTTAAACAAGTAAATGTTGATAAGGTAAGAGAGCTGGTTGAAAATAATAATATTATTATAGATGTAAGGGAAATCAATGAATTTAAACGTGGACATATAAAAGGAGCAATCAATATTCCATTAAGTGAACTCAGGGAAAGAATAGACGAAATTCCAAAAGACAGGCCAGTGTATCTACACTGCCGAACTGGTCAACGTAGTTATAATGCAGCTTTAGCTCTTCAAAATATGGGCTTCAATAACGTTATCAATATAACTGGAAGCTTTTTGGGAGTTTCCTTCTATGAATATTATAATGACAAATTTTATGATAGAGAAAGCATTGTAACAGAATATAATTTCATTTAAGTTAACAACCGTATATGTGACCTTGTCACAGTATTAAATTGAAAATATTTGTATAATGAAACTATAAGAAATAGAAAAAAATAGATATTATATTAAGGAGAATTCATATGAGTGTATTAACAATAACAAAGCATAATTTTCAACAAGAGGTTATCAATTCAGATAAACCAGTATTAATCGACTTTTGGGCCCCTTGGTGCGGACCTTGCAGAATGGTAGGACCTACAGTTGAGCAGGTTGCAGAAGAGACAATAGGTAAAGCTAAAGTAGGTAAAATCAACGTGGATGAACAACCTGAACTTGCACAAGCTTTTGGTGTTATGAGTATACCAACCCTTGTTGTAATTAAAAATGGAAAAGTAGCAAACAGTGTTGTAGGTGTTCAATCAAAGAGTGCTATTCTATCAATGCTCCAATAAGATATGAATATATTGAGTTCACGTTTCGTAGATGAGATTATGTTAAGATACTGCCATTAGATATGATAATAAGAGTAGAGTACCATAATGTACCCTACTTTTATTTTGAAAAAAATAGCAACTGACCTAACCAGTAGATTTATGGAGCAAGGTGTTCTACGATTCAATCACTGAAGATATTGAAAATATGTATTTAATTATTCGAACTTGTCAATTAGTTGAGCTAATAATATGAATTTAATTATTGTAATGATTATAAAAAAGAAAAGACATGGGAGAAAGCGTAATGAAAAAATTATTAACATTATGGAAAAAGTATTCGTTCTTAGCATTAATAGCGTTTGTAATCTTGGGCTTATTAGATTCAAGAATTGCAATTGCAGCAGTTGTCTGTATGGTGGCACCTATTATTGTTTCTATATTTAAAGGTAGATTTTGGTGTGGCAATTTGTGCCCTAGAGGAAGTTTTTACGATAATCTTATTATTAAATTTAGCAATAACAAGAAAGCACCGAGATTTTTAAAATCCAATTTATTTAGAGCTGCTATGGTTATATTTATGATGACAATGTTTGCCTTTGGGATTTATAAAAACTGGGGTGATTTGTTTGGGATAGGAATGGTATTTTACAGAATCATTGTTGTTACAACTATAATAGGTGTTATATTATCTTTATTCTATAATCAAAGAACCTGGTGTCATTTTTGCCCAATGGGAACACTTGCTTCATTGATATCGAAATTTAGAAAGAGTAAAAACGTCTTACAGATATCGGCAGACTGTGTATCCTGTAAAATTTGTGAAAAGAAATGTTCCATAGGAATCGTACCTTATGAATATAAAGAAAATATATTAAGTCATCCGGATTGTATACAATGCGGTGAATGTGTAAATGTATGTCCTAAAAATGCAATAGGATATAATATGATTGATTTAGCTGAATTTTCTGTTCAAAAAGATAAGGATGAAAAAGATAAGGATGAAAAAGCAAGTTAAGAAAAAAGGGAAATACGAGACTATGTGTCTCAGCCTTTCCCTTTTTATTATTATAGTCATACGAGTTTTCGTAACTTTTCTTTATCCATGATTTGAATTATACCTCTTTTTTGCTCAAGAATTCCATCTGACTGAAATACCTTCAACATGCGAGAAACAACTTCTCTGGCGCTACCGATATATTTTGCAATTTGTTCTTGTGTAATATGCAGTTCAGTTGAATTTGCTTTAGATATTTCATCTATTAGAAAGATAGCAAGTCTTTTGTCAAAACTCATAAAAAGAATCTGTTCCATTGCCCACATAACATCGGAAAATCGTTCAACAGTGTTTTTATATGCAAAATTTTCAACATATACATTTGTACTGCTTAGTTTACTAAATGCTCCGATATTAATTAGATAAGCATCAGTATCCATTTCAGCGTCAATATGCACGTCAAAGGTAATTGTGTTTAAAATACAAGAGGCAGAAAGTATACATACATCATTTGGTGAAAGTCGATATAAGGTTATTTCACGTCCATCCTCGGATAAAATATAGACACGAAATCCGCCACTTTTTATTAGAAAGACACCAAGGCATTCGCTACCTGTACTTTTAAGATTAGAGCCTTTGCTGTAGGACACCATTGAGATGTTTTTTTCAATCAAATCTATTTCAGATTCATTTAATTTCTCCCAAAAAGTTAATTGAGATCTGATATATTCCAATTCCTTTTTATTTATCACAACATCCCCTCCAATCACAGTTATATTATAGCAGATTTAAAAGTTAAAAGTGAATAAACAAAAATAAAGCAATACTGAGGTAGGTATTACTTTATTTCATACGATGGGATACGAATTTTATTGGCATATGTCAATTATTAAGATTAATTAATTTTTGTAGCGTTATCATAACAAGCGTGGATGTTAGAAGATAATAATTTTATGGATTCACCTTGAAATGATTTCGCCCAAAAGTCAATTGGGAAAATTGATATTTTCTTTGCAAATGCAGGTTTTGCATATTATGAAAAAATTGCTAAGCCTGATTATCAGCATATTGAAGATATATATAAGGTTAATGTTTTTGCACCATTATATATATGTGAAAAGATGTATGAACTAAATAAAGATAGGGATTATAAAGTTGTTATAACATCCTCAGCAATGGGTATGCTTTCACTGCTTGGATATGCTTTGTATTTATCTACCAAAGCTGCAATGAAGCTGTTGTCAGAACTATTAGCAAGGATGGAGAAGTTTGTTGATATAGTCAATTAAGTGAAAATGCTAATATATCAAATAGAGAAGTAGCATGCAGTTGTGATGCTTGTAAACGGCTCAAGAACAATAGTATTGGTGTTCATTTGCTCCGCGGCAAAGTAACACGAATATTTGGACATACGCACCGTAAAACCATAAATTATAACAAAGCCAACATTGGTATTGGAGACGCTTCAATGATATTAGAAAAAGTAAAAATCTATATTGGCAACAACGAATAATCGTTTTAATTCCACGTTTGATTGCATACAAATAAAATCTACATCCTTATTTTGGAAGTTATTCTGATATATAAAGTGTATTAACATTAAAAAAATCTTTATGTTGCAATATGTGTTGGACTTTATATATTCAAGAGATTGTTAGAATGATTTAATATTGCAGTGAAAAATATAAAATTAAAGAGAATTTTCAAATTCCATACACGAAATTTCTTGCAACGTATGGCTATATTTTTCCAGAAATATTTCAAAGCAGACCTTAAACCAGAATGTAAAGTCGTCAGGGTTCTCTTGAATCATTATCTCTATTTCATCTAAACTTTTCCATGACCAATCCTCCACTTCGTATATATTTGGTGAAAAGGTTCCGTCAAATTTACCTATAAATACATGGTCATATTCATATTCCATTAACTCATTATTGAACTGTACCTTATAAATAAAGCTAAAGGCTTCGTATATATTACAGGTAAATCCCATTTCTTCCGTTAGTCTTCTGTTTGCTGCAGTCTTAGTGGATTCTCCTGGACGTGGATGGCTACAACATGTGTTTGTCCACAATCCACCAGAGTGATATTTTGACTTTGCTCTTTTTTGAAGAAGTAATTGTCCTCTAGAATTGAAAATCAATATTGAGAATGCTCTGTGCAATTTTCCCTTTCTATGGGCATCCATTTTTTCTAATGCTCCAATTTCTTCATCATTATTGTTTACTAAAATAACATTATCAATTGTATCCATACTAATACTCCTAAAGTTTGTAGTTATTTACTTCTTTTTCTATTACCCCATCTTTTATATGAATAATACGGGAGGCAAATTCGGCGGTTTTTACATCATGAGTCACCATAACTATTGTTTTTCCATACTTTTCACAAAGTTCTTTAAGCAACTTCATTATATCGTTAGAGGTTTTTGTATCAAGATTACCTGTTGGCTCATCTGCCAAAATGATTTTGGGGTTGTTAATAAGCGCACGTGCAATGGCTACTCTTTGTTGCTGACCTCCTGAAAGCTGTGAAGGACGATGCTTTCTCCTATCTGTGAGTCCAACAATTTCAATTACTTTATCGAGTTGTTCTTTATAATCGCTAAATTTTCCACCGTCAAGAGTTATTGGCATCATGATATTTTCTTCTACATTTAAAACAGGTATGAGATTATAGAATTGAAATATAAATCCTATTTCTCTTCTTCTGATTTTACTGATTTCATTATCGTTAAGGGTGCTAATGTCTTTATCGGCTAAAATAATCTTTCCACTACTGGGATGTTCCAAACTACCAAGAAGATATAAAAGAGTACTTTTCCCTGAACCTGAGGGACCCATAATTGAAACAAATTCCCCGCTTTCAATATGTAAATTAATTCCTTTTAATGCTTGTATATTAAAGCCTTCCATGGTATAGTCTTTGATTAAATTCTCTACTCTTAGAATGCACATCTGCTTTCCTCCATAATTTATCGTCACTTTTCTTCAATGACATTTGCCGATAAGCCTTCCCTTAAGTCATCAGAACTATAATAAATTATCTTACTGTTTTCACGGAGGCTATCCTCAACTTCTTTTATACCATAGTACATACCTGATTCAGCCTCAATTTGGATAAAAATTTTGCGTATCTTTCCATTGTCAACGAGATATACATATTTATTCCCATTTTCATCCTCCCTTACTGCATTTGTAATAATAGAAAGAACATTATTTATGGTTTTAGTGGTTATCTGAAGGTCGACGTTATATCCAGGTTTCAGTACAGTATTTTTACTTGTAATCAAAATCTGGGCATTTATTACTGTTCTTTCTGTATTGTCGATGGTCTCTTTTATAGCACATGGAGCTATACTTTGGACTATCCCTTCATACTCGTTGCCGGCAGCCGAGTCTCCTGAAATTATTACTTTATTACCCTCCTTAACAGAATTAGCATCAATTTCAGAAATTTTTGCAAGGACAATCAGGTTATTCAAACTGATAATGTTGAATGCACTGTCTTCAACATTTGTGTACTCTCCCTCTTTTATTCCAATTGACGCTACACATCCATCAATCGGAGAGATGACTTTGCCGCTATCAATATCAATACCATTGACACTTTCAAGTAATTCATCAATTTTTAATTTTGCAAGAGTTACCTTTTGAAATTGGATATCTATCTGGGATTGATTATTTTTTTCATTTTCTTTATTTTCAAGTATTATACTATCATACTTCTTTTTAGAGTTTTCCATTTCAATTTTTGCCATATCATAGCTTTTTTGAATGTCATTAAGTTCATTCTCTGAAATTGCACCAATAGAATACAGATCCTTACTTTTATATAAATCCTTCTCTAAACTTTCAAAAGATAAGCTTTTTTGCTCGAAGTTATTTTTAGCGTCAATTATTTGAGTATCTAGCAGTAAAGTATTTTTCTTGAATTGATTATTTGTTAATTCAAGATTCTTTTTCTCAATATCATAGTTCAATCTTAATTGTTCCAGTTGAAGCTTAATTGGCTTGGTATCTAAGATTGCTATAATATCACCTTTTTTTACATTGTCTCCTTCGCTAACATTTACTTTTAAAACCTTTAGAGAACTTTTAAAAGAAATGTTGATTCCACTCTCTTCTTTTACAGTTCCTTTTGCAGATATCGTAGACGTAATATTTGATTTTTTGACATTAAAAACCTTAACATTAACTTCATTTTGTCTACTTTTATATGTAATATACAAAACAGTGCTTATAGTAGCAAATATCAGAATTAAAATTAATGTCAGTAATTTTTTTTTCATAACTTTATATCTCCTCGAATACTTATAGTTGTTAGATAAATTTATATTTATAGTGAAATTTCATTAATCGCTTATCGCTATTCTAGTTTTTTAAAAGCTACCAAATAAGTTTCACTCTTTTATAATACACTCGACACTTTATTGTGCTCCTCAAATTAATTATATAGTTTATCAATTAACATATTATTAATTTTGAGATATTTAATCATATCATTCTCCTTTTATTGCATCAATAATTCCAACTTTTACTGCCATACGAAATGGAAATATAGAAGCTACAAATGAACCCAAAAGTGTTAATATCAGTAACGTATATATGCTCTTGTATGGTAAGTAAAGAGATAAACTAACATTTGATATGTTTTCCATGCATGTTTTCAACTCCATTACAAATGATATTCCAGCGATAAAACCAATTACAGTCCCTAAAACTCCTATTAGCATACTTTCACCGAGAATAGTATTTTTAATCTGTTTCTTTGATGAACCAATAGACCTGAGTATCCCTATTTCATGCTTTCTTTCCAGTACTCCCATAAGTAGAGTATTAACTAATCCGAATAATGCAATTATGATAATGATTATGTTTATACTGCTGAATATTGTAGTAGCTTTTAGAGTTTCATTTCTTACCATTTCCTTATATTCATGGGCTGTGCTTACAATAATAGAAGAGTCTTTTATTATTGTTTTGTCGATTTTTTCTCTTAAAGCACTTATATCAGTATCTGCATTAGCCTTAACACCGATGAAATCACAATGTTTTTGACTATAGATGCTGTCTAATATATCTCGGTCAATATAGACAATATTTCCATTTTGAACGGAAGTGTTTACAATTGTTGTTATGACAAATGGATATTCTTTGCTGATGCCTTTTATATTCAGTATATCTCCAGTCTTATAACCTAGGTTTTTTGAATAGTATTGACCGACGATTGCTACTTTTTCACGTTCATTCATTTTAATATATGTTTCATTAAGGTCTCCGCTTAAAATATCGAAGTAGCCCATTTTTATTTGGTCTGGAACTTTTATTCCAGTTATCAATTGTGAATCATTATTTTTATCTTTTGACCATGCTGACCCGGTATAGTAGACATAATTTACCCCCTGAGTTTTTTTAATCAAGTTGATTTTATTTTCAAAATCTTCAATTGAACTACCCTGTGAGGTTCTAATTATGATATCTGATTTGAACGATTTTTCAACTTCTTTTGCACTAGATTCCTTAATACTATTAAATAATCCGTTTAAGCCGATGGACATAGCAATACCTATAATAATTACTGAGGTTGTGATAGCGGTTCTATTGATATTTCTGGTAATATTTCTTACAGATAAGATTTGATTTATTTTAAAACATTTTTTCATTATAATTTCAAAAGCAGTTGAAATATTTCCTATGATTAAGGGTGATAATATTATAAAGCCCATAAACATGAATAAAATCATTAAAGGCATAATAACAGTGCTTATCTTACTGTCTAAAAACTTTGTAAGTACTTCACTTCCTAAAAAGAAAGTAAGAATAAAAATTAAACCAATAAAGAATTTCTTTTTTTCATTTTTACTATTATAATTTAAATTTGTGTATGTAGTATTATTCTTAAGAGCCTGAATTGGCGAATATTTACTTGCTTTATATGCTGGGAGCAGACAGGATATCAATGGAGTAATCAAGCCTATAGCTACGGAAGTTATTACACTCTTAGGAGAGATAATAAAATATTCGACATCAATACTTCCCAACCTACTGATTTTACTTACTAATGGTATTAGAATTTTACCGATGCCTAAGCCCAATAACACCCCAAAAAATGTTCCCACTAGACCTAAAACAATACCTTCACAAAGTATCATCTTAATTGTTTGGTACTTCCCCATTCCTATGGCTTTTAACATGCCAATCAATTGAATTCTTTCATTGATTATGAGGCAAAATGTGTTATATATTAGCATACAACCTGCAAAGATTATTACCGATAATACAACATTGAACCCCATACGTATATTTGACATAGTTCTATTAGCCATTTGTTGTCTTTCTACAAGAGTTTGTGTTTCTATATCAGTGTCTGTGAAATGTTTCTTTATTTCTTCAGATATAGACATTGCCATTTCTTCATCATCTAATGCTATATCAATTCTATTAAAACAGTTTGCAAAACCAGAATCAGCAGTTATTGTTTCCAATGGGGCATACATCTCAATTATCCATGATGGAAGGCCAGCACCACGAGGTTCGATTATACCTATAACTTTATATATTTTATCTCCAGTTCTAGTTGAGAGTCTAACATTATCATAGCATGAAACTCCTATTTTAGAAGCAGTAGTCTTGTCTATTATAAGTTCCCTTTTGTATTTAGAAGAAAACCATCCTCCCTCTAAAAAATAGTAATCTCGCATTTTCTGATCTGTTTTTATATCGATACCTTTAACTCCTGCATCAACTTTACTCATCAATGGGGAATCTAATTTGACTAAACAAGCGGATAATGGTGCTAAAAGTGAGACATTTGGAATTCCTTTAATATACTTTATATCATTACTGGTAAAGTCTCCTGATTTTATGGCAATAATATCAGTTTTATGACCGCTACCCATGTAGATATCTTGTAATGTACCTAGCATTGAACGATTGAGAATATCTACACCAAGGACAAGTGCCACAGCTAACACTATTCCAATTCCAGTGAGAAAAGTACGAACTTTATGTTCAAATAAATTTCTGAACGCTAATTTTACCATATGATTATCCTATCATAGAATTTATAAATATATTACATGTTATGAGATATAATACCAAAAAAAATAAAAAATTACAATATAAAGTTACAAGACTTATAAATCACACAACATTAGAAAAACTAAACAACTTATATTAATTATGACAAGAGAGAAGTATACGCATACAGGCTTTTAGCTATTGCTTTTATTTTTATGTGGAAACTATATTAGAAAAGTAAAACTATAGAAGTCACATAAATTGTTTATAACTTTTTTTGAGGACAAAAAGTACAAAAATAGAAAATATATACAAAAAGGAGTGAACAAACATGGAATCATAAGTTATAATTTTACAATAAAAGTAAAAAAACACATAAAATACCTTGGTAAGGTTCAAAATTAAATATTTAATTAGTTATACTTGAAAACTTAATTACATTTCAAAATAAAAGTGAAAAGTGCATACATTTTTAATGTAGAGTATATAAAATCAGAGTTTTGGGCTTTTAAGAAAATTTAAACAAAATAGGGAGGCGTATACCATGAAGAAACTAAATGCATTAATTACTAAAGCTATTATGGATGAAGAATTCAGAAATGAGTTTTTAAAAAATCCATTAGATGCTGCAGAAAGTTTTGAACTTTCTGAAGAAGAGATTGCAGAACTACGAAATATCAACTTTGAAGAGTTAAAGCAGGTTAATGCGGAATTAGAAGAGCGTCTTTCCAAATCTTTTATAGATTTGCCTACATTAGATGAAGGTGCGGCATCTGACGGCTATCATTCAAATGACAGCTATCATTCAAATGACAGCCATCACAACAGCTATGGTAACCATAATAGCTTTAAAGAACCTGGTAAACTATACATAGATTGGTAATCTGTTGCATTTTCTATAGGAAGATGCCTGTAGAGCAAGTGCTAAAGCAGCTGTATATTAAAATATAATACAGACATATTTTTGAGAGAGAGGGGGGGAAATATGAAAAAGCTTAATGAAATAATCACTAAGGCGATTATGGATGAAGATTTCCGTAAGGAATTCTTGACAAATCCAGTAAAGGCTTCAGAGGGGTTTGGTCTTTCTGATGAGGAAATTGCAGAATTGCAAAATGTTGACCTATCCGAACTTGAGCAAGTTAATGCTGAGTTGGAAGAGCGTCTATCTAAGTCCTTCATCAATTTGCCTGAATTAGGTGAAGATGAGGCTGCTGATCATCGTAGCTACAGTACGCATGGTTCTGCTAGTTATGGCGATTGGTAATAGTTGAGTATTTCTTAAGGTAGAATACTCCTATAAGAGGGTGTATTCTACCTTAAAATTAATGGAGTAATTCAAAGGAGTTAATTCAGAACTTTCTTAGAATAGATACAGAAAAAAGAATGTATTTCAAAATCCTTTATCAGCATACTAGAGCAGGAAAATGATGAGACTTCAAGTCACTGCTCCAGAGGAAATTGAGGGACTCTTGGTCGTTACAGTGATAGGTGATAGTGTATATTGCGATAGAAATATTGATATATTAAATTACCTATGTCAAATGTATTACTATTACTAACGATACATGAATGGAAATTTAATAGAATGGAACGTATTAAAACTATTAGTCTTTGTATGATTGTAAAAAATGAAGGTGACATTATTGGGACAACTTTAGATCGAGTTTATGATTATGTACAGGAGATTATTGTTGTCGATACTGGCTCAACTGATGATACAGTGAGGATTGTCAATCGGTATACGGATAAGATATTTAGTTTCGAGTGGTGCAATGATTTCAGTAAAGCACGTAATTATGCAAACTCATTTGCATCTTGTGATTACATTATGAACATAGATGCTGATGAACTGGTTGTGAATCTGGATTTTTTCGAAAAAGTACATAGGTATGATAATACATGTTTTAGTGCTAATATAGAAAGCTGTGTATGTGAACGTAGTCAAAGCAATGACTATGATTTCTATATAAAAAACAGAGTTATAGGGAAGGAAAATACAAGGGTTGTTTTGTTCAAAAACCATGAAGGATTTTATTACAATGGGATTATTCATGAATATTTGTGTGATAAGTTTGGGCGAAGAGTTGGTAAAACAGGTCAGCCATTCTTAAATCTTCTAAATGTAAATTCACCGGGGAGATTAAGAGAAAAGGATATATATTATAATGCTCTTGCAGAGATACAATTAGAGAGAGAAAATAATTCAAAGCGGTCAAGTAATTCCGCAAATTTATATATGAATCTGCTTCATTATTACAGTAATAAAAACGATTATGAAAAATTTGATAAAATTTTTGAGAGATACTCTGAATGTGTTTTTGATAACTATATCAGTAAAAACTTTGTAGAACTGGTGAATAAGCTAATTATAAGAAAACAGTATATTCGTGCAAAATCTATACTTCAGTGGTATCGTAAAAGGTTTGTACAAGATATATGTCTATTGAATAATGAAATCTCAGAGGATACCATTTGGAATACCTGCTATATATATAACGTGATTGAGAAGTATAGGAATTTACAGGAGTGGGAGGAAAAGCTTAAGGGTTTTAGAATACAGGCTAAATCGTATTATTTATGCGGATTGATTTTAAGAAATGCAAATTTCAATAGGGTTAATTTTCTGATTGAATCAATTCCAATTGCTTTTAAATATGGATTTGACTTTTTTGAATTAAGTTGTACATATGAAAGTATTGTTTATAATGATTCTATTATTAAAATACTGTCAGAATATCCTGTTACATTTATTTTAGATATTTATTCTAAGGATATAGGAAATAAAACTTATAAAAAAAATCTTGTAAAGATAACACATACTATAGGAAAGTTTTTCATTCGTATCCACAGTATGAATTTGGATGTAGATTTAATTGAAAGTTATATTGAACAGAGTTTAGCTTTCACTCGTAATTTTATTGTTAACCTTGGTGATGCACTTGAACAGCTGGGACAATCCTCTGTTTATATTGATAATAATTATTTATTCCATCAAATAGAATTAATCTTTAATAAGTTAATAGAATTTTCTATAGCAAAAAAGTTCTATTTGCTGTTTGAGGGAGTTCCTTTGTGTTTAGCTTATAAATGCATAGGGCGGTTTAAGGGGTATATAAAAGAGATAAACACGATTAATGATTATTCACTATATGCAGGGATAAATACACCTGAAGTCTCAGAATGTCATGGGTGTCTAATAAGTAAATGGTGCCTTCCTACATGTCATAATGCGGTTGGTATACTCTCAGGAAAAAATGTACTGACTAAGATTGGATTGATTGATTTAATAAGGGTTAAAAGTATTAGCTGATAATAATCTTTTTGAAGAATTGGAGGAGATATTATGCTGAAGGAATACGAAATACTTGAGCCATATCTTGAGGAAATGTTTTATGGTGACTTAATAACGAATCCTGTTTTAGTTTTATTTTTGGATTTAATAAAAAAAATAGATAATTTTAAACTTGAGTTTACAAATAAGGTTAGCAACGGAATAACCCACCCAGCGAGACTTAACCTAGTCTTTTCACAGGAGTTAATTAGTAAATATAAGGAATGCATGAAGTTTCTCTATAATGTTAATCTTCTAAGAGGTATAAAACTTGATTTGGAAAAGGCATTAAGTCTAATTGAAGGTGCCGACTTTAATAAATTGAAACTAATAAATTTAGGATTAGATTTACATCAGAATCAATCGAAATCAAGAGTCAAGGTATGGTTTGAATTTTTTAACTCACCAAACCTTATTTTCGATGCACTAACAGCCCAAGGCTATAATACTGAAATCTTAAATCTTATTACAAATGAAGATATCCTTTTGGGTATTGACTTCTTTTTTGATGGAAGGTACAATCTGAAAATTCATTTTAGGTATCAAGATTACCAGACAAATAAAATTGTTCAAGCAAAACTGGCAAATTATTTCTGTCAACGTGTTCTTAATGTAATGTCAAAAAGCAGAGGCTTTTATATATCTTTTAGACAGGAAGATTTTAAAAAGTTTCTATATTTCCCATTTGATCATGGGGTACACAGTTTCGTAAACGATCTGGAATTAAGCAATTTGAATCCTGACACAATGAGGTTTCATGAATATAACCCTCATGGTATAGGCTTATACTATGATGATATTCTATCAAAAAGTGTTTCTGAATATAACCTTTATTACTATATTAATAACATGGAGAAATGACATTTCTGTTGTTATATATACAAATAGTAATGGTATTTTTTTAACAATGAGTATAAGGAAGAGAGATCGATTCTATGCAAAAAAATAGTTTTCACTAAGCTTTATAGTACAGAGATAACGGGTCTATATAAAGAATTACTAAGAAATAAGGAGTTTGACATGATAAACTTCTACAAAATCAAAGTAGGGAGCAAAATATTTTATGGTGATGATTTGCGTACTATAATTTTCAAGTGAGGATTTAAAATGTATGTATCTAAGGATTTGAGTTTAAAGTTAAAAAGAATTGATAATTTTGAGATACGGATATTTGATAACAAAAAAAAGGAAAATGTTGAATACATATTAAAAAATTCAAAATATGATATTTATATGGTAATAAACGAATATGACTATTTTATTTGGAATTGCCTTGATGGGACTATGACAATTCAAGATATTCATTATACATTTTATGAAAGGTTTAATCGTGTAAGCGTAAGTTATGTAGAAAATATTATTAATAACTTTTGTGAAAAAGGGCTTATAGAAAATTACGAATGTGATCCAAAAAAGTTCTTGCCAAAGAAAAAGGTACTGGAAATTAGATTTCCTATAAAGCATATAGCAAACTTTTTTGAAATTGTTTACTACAAAGTTGCACACCTTTTTTTTAATAAGATTTGGATGCTTATTGCTATACTTATATCTGTTACAGGATTATTGCTTTACTTTTATATTAAGGACAAACCGCCACTTGTAGATAAAAAATTGACAAGCATAGTCATACTTTACTTTGCTGTAATGATACCGGTATTTTTCCATGAACTGTCGCATGCCTTGTTTTGCTATCATTATAACCGTAAAGTGAAAGAAGCTGGAATTATGATATACATGTTCATGCCAGTGCTTTATGTGAATACTAGTGATATATGGATGGCTGATAGGAAACATAGAATCATTGTCAGTTTGGTAGGACCATTATGTGATTTTTTAACTGGTTCAGTATGTTCGATATTATTTTTTTTCTTTTACGCGCAGTCTTATAGTATAGTTTTTTATCAGGCGGCTGTGACCTCTTATATGAGGATGGTGTTTAATTTAAACCCATTGATGAAATGGGATGGGTATTATTGCCTAATGGACTTAATGGGAATATATAACCTCAAGGAACGGTCCAGCAAGTTTATATTCCATGATATAGTTCCTAAACTTAAAAGGGGGATAAAGTTTACACGTGAAGAATATTATATGCTCATATATGGGACTTTATCTTTGGTATATGTAATGTACTTTTTAGGACAACTCATTATATTGGATTTACAGTTTTTTATCAAGTTTGATATTTCGCATCTTAACCAGAGGGCGATATTGAATTTGCTTTTCCTATTACCAATAATCTTTATGCCTATCAAAAGAATGGCTAAAATTATTAGAAATAGATCAAATGTTGATTCAAAGTTAAATATCAAAAAAACATAGGGGGAATTAATAAAATGCAAAAACTGAATCATATAGGTAATTTTCTTAAGGTATCAGAAAACTCAGCTATTCTAAAGTATAGATCAGACCTTTACAGTATAGATGTATTAAATGGGGTAGCACAATTCATGATTGGTATTTGCAACACTGTTATAACTAAAGACAATGAAGAGAGCGATATAATTACTGTTGAAATTAGTTGTAACCAAAAGAATATAGAAGATCTTGTGTATGAGTTTAACGAGGAGGTAATAAATTACAGCTTTTACAATCAAATGATGATAGAAAAACGAAAAATCAGAGAAACAATTCTAGAACGAGTTTTGGTATGCGCGAAAACCAATTCAGTTTGTAAAAATGAAGATTGCAGCCAAGAAAGGATGGATTGACCATTGGATTATATAGAAAAAGAACTTGAACATAAGAAATATTTGATAAATTTTTATAGAAGTAGGGACATAGGAAATAAAAAGTTGCTTACTACAGATCATGGTACGTGGATGATTTTTAGTGACGAGGAGTACAGACATTTTACAGAGGAAAATATGGACGAAACTCTATATAATGAAGCGGAACAGAGAGGGCTTCTGATTACTTCATCAAATTATGGTAGCATTATTAACCAATACCATAGAAGATATGAGAGTATAGAAAAGGGAGCAGCTTTACACATTATTGTACCTACAATACGTTGTAATCTTAGGTGTTCATACTGCCATTCAGAGGCTGCTTCTATAACTGATGGCAACTATTATGATATGAAAGAAGATACACTGAAGAGAACTCTTGAATTTATTTTTCAGTCTCCAAATCATACTATAACTATTGAATTTCAGGGCGGAGAACCTCTCTTGAATAAACCATTGATTAAGAAAACTTGCGAATATGCTGCCGTATTGAACCAGAAATATAGAAAAAAATATAAGATTGCCCTTATTTCCAACTTTATAGCAATGGACGAAGACTTTCTTCAATTTATTTATGAGAACAAGGACGTCATTCATTTGTGTACATCTTTGGACGGACCAGAATATGTTCATGACCAAAACAGAAAGTATGTGCACCGTGATGTAGGAACATACAAGCAGGTTACATATTGGATTAAGAGGTGTTTTGAGAAAGGTATAAAGGTTGGGATGTTGATGGTGACAACGAGACAATCCTTACCATATTGGAAGGAAATTATTGATGAATATGTGAGATGGGGGCAAACAGAGATACAAATAAAACCATTGGATTATCTAGGCTATGCCGTAGAAGTGTGGGATACTATTGGATACACCATGGAAGAGTTTATTGATTTTTGGAAGAAATGTGTTGATTACACATTCGAATTGCTGGGCAAGGGGGTTTATATTGCTGAGAGATATGTGGTTTTAGCTTTTAAAAAAATTCTTACGAATAAAAATGTTGATTTTCTAGATTTAACAAATCCATGTGGAGCTATTAGGGGACAGGTTGTTTACAACTATAATGGTGACATATATTGCTGCGATGAAGCTAGGGTTATGGACGATTTCATAATTGGTAATGTATTTGAGGATAACTACAATGGCTTGATACAAAAAAGAAAATCTAAGGAGATAATAATGGCTTCGATTGCAGAAGGATATTATTGTGACTCCTGTGTATACAAGCCGTTTTGTGGCGTTTGCCCTGTTTTAGGGTATGCACAACAGAGAAGTTATAACATTAAGCTTAATAAAACTAACAGGTGTAAAAAGAATAGAACTGTGTTTGATTATGTTTTTAATAAGATAATATATGAACAGGCAAGTGTAAAACAATTCATTATGGGATATATGTTGCAAAGCAGGTTAGATAGACAAAGTTAATAAATAAAAGGAGTGTTGAAAATGTTTGTTTTTGATTTAAAGGTCGGTTATAGTTGCAATAACCAGTGTGCTCACTGTATTATCGAGTTGAACAAAAATCAGCTAAAGCAAATAAAAAAACCGCTAGATAGGACAACTTCCGAATGCATGCAGGAAATAGATGAATCATACAAAATGTTTGAAAACTCTGCTGAGAAATACCATGAGATAGTTATAACTGGGGGAGAGGCTACTATTCGCCCAGACTTTATAAATTTGTGTGATTACATAATGAACAAGGGAATAAATAGAATTCAACTGCAAACGAATGGAAGAAAGCTTTCTGATATGAATTTTGCTAAAAAATTGGTTTCATGTTATCCCATTTTTTTCACAATTGCTCTTCATGGTCCCAATTCCGATATACATGATAAAGTGACGAGAAAAGCTGGTAGTTTTGATGAGACTGTAAAAGGCATTGAGAACATAGTCAGTTTAGGTGGAAACATTATTGGGAAAATTGTATTGTCTAAAATTAATTTTTCTTATCTGAAAGAAACAGTAATGCTGTTTGAAAGTTTAGGAGTTAAAAGGATTAATATTGCTTTTCCACATTCGGGTATAAGAGATGAGAGATTTTTTAATTATGTTCCCACGTACAAGAGTATAAGGGATAGCGTGGTGGAAACTCTTAATTATGCAAAGGAACATTTCATGGACGTTGATACTGAAACTGTGCCATTTTGCTTTTTGGAGGGATATGAGGAATTTGTTGCAGAACTAAGAGCTAAAAATTATAAGATGATAGGGGATCCTGTAAACCAACCAAAATTTGACTGGAAGAAACTGCGAATCGAAATTAAATCAAAAGCAGATATATGTAAGGAATGTTTAATGAATATGTTGTGTGAAGGGGTATGGGAGGAATATATCTCCAACTATGGACAGGAAGAATTTGTTCCTTTAACTGATCTAAAAAAGTTCATGAGTGCCTTAACTAAAATACAAACCCTTCAGGAGGCAAGACAGTGCAGAAAATAAACTCCGACGCACAGGGGAATGTTTTATTATCGCCTGACACAATTAAAGTAAAAAAATTATGGATTTCTGTAGTATTTGGGTTGGTTCTTATTGGGTATTATCTACTGGGGAATATCCATACCTCAATGGATACCTATATTCCCAAACTTAACAAATACAATTTTGAAAATGGTCTAAGTGTAGTAGAGGTAGATGGAGGAAAGTCTAACATAATTACTTTTGTTGGTGCAATTAAATGTGGTTCATTGTACCAGAATAATGATAATAGGGGATTGTTTCATTACTTAGAGCATATGCTAATTTTAGAACCAGGGATACAGAAGCAGCTGCAGGAAAATGGGGCTGTGGCAAATGCTTATACTTCACAAGACTATATGATATTTAAAATAAGCGTTCAAAAAAGGTTTTGGAAGCAAGGTTTGGGCATTCTAAAAAAAATGATGATAAATCCAAAATTGGATAATGATGTATTTGAGAAGGAACGCAAAGTTATATTATATGAAGCACAACATCGTACAGCAGAAATAACAGATACCATTTTCAGTGATATTTTAAGCAAAAGTTGGGGGGAAGATTCGTATAAATTGGATATAATTGGAGATAGTGATATAATAAATAATGTAGAAATTAAGGATTTATATACTATCTGTGAGCATTACTTTGTACCATCACGTGCACTTGTTGTGGCTTCTGGCGATATTGCCGGATTTGACATTAGGAGAGAAATAGAGAATGAATTCGGGGAATGGGCTGGTGAAAACAAGATTATTGAGCCAGAAGGTGTGACAAAAAAATTGACTGATGAAGGACAAGTATTGTTGCCTGTAGATTCTGAAGGCATATATACTACACTGCTTATGGTATGGAATGGACCTGGACTTTCAGATGATGAAAAAGATGCATGTATAGCAGACGTTTTTTGTGCTGCTGCATCCGATTCGAATTCAGCCTTTTATAATGAAATTATGAAGAATGGATATGTTAAAAGGTTTTATGTATATTATAAATCTGAAAAGCATGATGGACCTATTGTAATATATGCTACTGTAAAAAAAGAGGATATTTTAAAAGCGAAGGAACATATAAAAAGTGTTGTTCAAAATAAGACAAACTACTACTTCATAACTAAAGAGCTCCTCCAGCGTACAAAGAATAAAATAGTATATGATTGGATAAACGCATTTGAGTGCCCATCTGAAGTAGCGAAATTAATTGCAATAGTATGGGCGTCAAAAGATTTGGAGCATGTAGAGAAATACTTGAAAATTGTTAAAAAAGTCAGCAGAAACGATATTGAGAATTTTGGGGAGAAATACCTTATATCTAGTGGATATATTTGGGGTTCATATGCAAATCCCCAGTATTTGCATACACTAAAGGAGGAGAAATAAGTACAATGAATCGTATAATTTCAGTGCTAGCATCCCTTGTGTGTATATGTATATGGTTTACTGGCTGTAATACTTCTCAGAGTAGTGTGTATGAAGAATTTAGTTACAAAAACATAGATATAATACAAATTAAAAATGATTTGAGCAGAAATATAGTAATGAGTTTTTACTATAAATGTGGGTATGATCAGGAAATTTATCCAGAAGAAGCCAACTGGTATATAACTAATATAATGTTAGGTTCAGATACAAAAAAGTACTCCGCAAAGGAGATTAAGACCATTATGCAGGAAAATGGGATTAGTATCACAAGCGGGTACAACCAGAACTATGGTTCTATAACAAGTAAGTTCCTATTGAAGGACTACGATTTGGCAAGTGATTTGCTTAAGGAATTGGTATTCGAATGCAGTATTACAGATAACGCGTTTAAAGAATGTCAGAATAATTACTTAACACAAGCTTCAAAGACTTTAACGAGCGAAAAAGTTTTGGAAAGGATAAAAAATATTTATTTCGGAAATGAAGAACAAAAAAGTTCGAATATTGATATAAAAGAGAGTAGCAGTCAATTGGAATTAAGCTTGGATTCATTAAAAAAGTATTATGAACAAAATATAAAGAGGGGTAAGCTTAGTCTGGTCGTTGCAGGAAATATTCCTAAGAGCCGAATTTTAAAAACTCTAAAAGGTATTTCTCTTTCACAGAACAAAGAAAATGAATACATTAGCGAGCCACCTATTTCTCAAGAAAGTAAAAAAGTATATTTTATTGCTGAAGGTGAAAAATCAATAATTACATTAAGCAAATATGAAGCGGTTAACAGCCGTGACATAATCGATTTGTACTTTATCAGGGGTTTATTGGAAAAAAGGTTGAATGATAATATCAGACGGAAGATGGGGGAAGCATATATTGTTAATGTCTCTGTAGAAATAGGAAAGCCAAGTACTCTGATTATTAGGATTGTCAGTAATGAACCTGAGGTAGTAGGCAGAACTTTGAAAGATGAACTTGACCGATTTGAGGCAAAAGATATTAGTCAACAGGAACTAAAAATTGCATATGAAAAGTTTATCACAGAATTTTACCTTTCTCTTGAGAAAAAAGAAAGACTAGCTACTTTCCTAGGCTCAACACATATACTAGGCTTGAATTTTAAAGAACTGTTTTCAAATCCCGATGAAAAGGTCAGTATTGATCCTAATAATTTGAATGATATAATTTGTGAATTGAAATCAAATATGTGTTATTTTGGAGTTGGGAATTATAGTGAAGTTGAAAAAAGCAGGTTTGAAGGTGTTTTTGAGGAGAAATGACAATATGGGGATGAAGGTATATAAAAATATATTATCTAATAAAGTTAGGACAATATTGACTGTTAGGCCGCAAACAGATATTGTAGCTATTAAAATTTTTATTAAGGTTGGCAGCATTAATGATGGCAATATTTATGGCATAACCCATTTTTTGGAGCATATATTGTTTGGCAGCTCAGAGGTATATAAAGATGTTTTCTATGAGATGGAGCGTTACGGTGGAGTAATTAACGCAAATACTACACGGGAGTATTTAACATTGTATACAGTTATAGGACAAAAAAATGTATACAAAGTCTTACCACTTATTTTAAAACTTATTTTTGATTTTAAACCTACTGAAGATGATATTGAAAAAGAAAAAAAAATAATCCTTCAGGAAATTATGATTTACCAGAATTCAAGTGATGCAATGTGGGATTTGTTTGCATTGAATTACTGGCAGCATAACCCTTTACGAAACCCTATAAGAGGATACAAAGATTGTATAAAAAATATTGACCAAGAGCAAATAATTTCTCATTATCGTGATTATTTTTATCCGCAGAATATAGTTTTTTCATTTGCAGGGGATTTGGATTTTGATGAACTTAACTACTTCTTGGAAGTTAACATGGCAAAATATGAATTAAGAAAAGGAAATATACAGTGTAATGCGATGAAAGAAATAATTAAACCTGGGAGAGTGTATGTAAAAAGGGATCTTATGCTAACTCATGTATTCACTGCATTTCCTATACCAGGTTTTTTATTTCCGAAACGTCATTATTTTAAGGCTCTCGCCAAGCTACTTGGGGAAGGTAGCTTTTCAAGGTTATATAAAAACTTAAGGGGAAAAAATGGATTGGTTTACTCTGTTGAGGCAAATGTACTTACTTTCAAAGAAGAGGGAGTGTTCTTGATTTATACAAAGTGTAAGTCAGAAGATTCAAAAAAGGTAATAGAAATAATAGATAAAGAAATAGAAATTATAAAGGAAGAAGTTGTAACAGATATGGAACTTGACTTTCTAAAAAGCAGTTATTCTGGAGGAATAGCAAGGAATTTTGAAACAGCTTTATCAGTTTGCAGTATTTACGGAATTGAAGAGATACTTACGGGGGAGATAGTAATTTTTGAAGAGGCTGATAAAAGGTTTAGCAGCATTACGGTTGAAGACCTTCGTTCTACTGCTAAAAATTATTTTTCAAATCCAAGAAGAATAGTAATTGGGAATGTTTTAGAGGGGGAAGAAGTGAATGGGGGTTAGTTATGTTACTTATAAAGTGACTTTGAAGTGTAACTATAATTGCGATTTTTGCTACCAGAGCAGAGACTTTGATGATGATCTGGCGATTGATGAAGTAAAAAAGGCTATTTCAAAGATAAGACGGGAAGGCTGTGATATGCTTCTGCTTTCTGGTGGAGAGCCACTAATGCGTCCGGATATAGAAGAAATTATCAGCTACGCTACAAAAGAGGGACTAAATACAAAAATGGCAACTAATGGGGTATTATTAAGTAAATCCAAACTTGCTAGTCTAGCAGATGCTGGTCTTGATGATATATATATCAGTGTTGGTGATATGACTGACACTAATAGGCTTGAAATTTTGAGAAGAACAAAAGAAATGTTCAAAGATTGTGGAATTATTAAGCCCATTTTAGGTGTAAATGTCATTACCAGTAAGAGTTTTGTGATAAATATTGATAAGTATATGGAATGGCTAGAAAAGCTTGGAATAAAAGTTGTCTTTCTGTTGCTTCCTAAGCCAGGTTTGGATAACTCTTGGTTTGAAAGAGAGAGATTAACGTTGCCTCTCTATCTCAAACTGTGTAAGGACATATTCACATGGAAAGAAAAATTCATAATTCACACAGATTGCTCTTTTTTGCTCTTTAGAAGAGCCATTTCTTCAGGAAGTAAATCAGATTCTGAAGATGAGTATAAGTGCCCTGGTGGTAAGAATGGTTTTTTGTTAGACAATGAGGGCTATGTGTATCCGTGTTCACGATTTGATGAAGGGCAATTTTGTGCTGGAAGCATACTTCATAAAGACATCGAATCTTTTATGCAATCGGATGGGTTTGAAAGATTTTACAATGTGTTAAAAAAAGAAAGTTCTTTATTTCCACCTTGCTTACAAAAAGTAAGAAAGCATTAATGGTATAATACCAAATAATTTTAAAGGGAGAGTAAAGAAATGAGGAAAATATTATTCTTAATGTTGGCAATGTCTATATTGATTTGTGTGGGTGGATGTAGCAATAAGAAAGTGGAAAGTGTAAAGGCTAAAGTGACAGACAATAAGTTGAATGTTAATCTTGACTTCAACAGAGTAAGTTCTGTAGACGATTATGTCCTTACTGTAATTGAAGAGGATGGAAAGCTAAAAACTACTTTCTCCAATCCTTATGACTTGAATGTTTTAGGTATGCCCAATTTAGAACCCCCATCATTAGAAAATCTAAATGAAGGTGGAACCATACAGCTATCAATAAGTATTAAGAAGCTGAAAGGAACTGTTGAACTAAGCATATTGGAAAATGATGAGGTGATTCAAAATATGTTGGTTGAAGATGAAAAGAATATTGTAAATGATTTAAAGGTAACTCCAGGGAAATATACAATAAGGCTAAAATTGAATGAAGCTCAGCTTCAAGGGAAATTTTTGTTTGTGCCCATAAAATAATTAGGAAATTGATATTATGGTTTATTTTTCAAAGTTTGACCGATTTATATGTATTCGCTTTAGTAAAGGGAATAGTTAATTAGGCATTTTATAAAATTATTATGTTCTTTATATATATTGAAAATAGAGAAAAGAAGGAAGATAAAAGTGAGTAAATACTCTGATGAAATAACGGTAATTATTAAACCTACAAACATGTGCAATTTGAGGTGTAAGTACTGCTACCATGCAGAAAGAGGGTATAGTGCTGACGTTATAAGTGATACAATACTAGAAAAATGCTTTTCCACTATACTACCCAATTACAGGGTTGTTACCTATATGTGGCATGGGGGAGAACCACTGATGCTGCCTTTGAGTTTCTATGATAAAGTACTAGAATTACAACATAAATACAGAACAGATAATGAGCAAGAAATTAGAAATTTGATGCAGAGCAATGGAACATTAATTACAGATGACGTTTCGCATTACTTAAAAAAATATAATATAGGTATACAGGTTTCATTTGATGGACCATCGAACAATGAGATAAGGGGACACACGGAAGATACTTTAAGAGGGATTGAAAATTTGATGAAGCAAGGACTAAATGTAAATGTTATCTCAGTAGTAGGTTCGCACAATGTAAATCGTCTGCAAGAAATATATAATTACAGCAAGGAGAAAAATTTTACCTTAAGGCTTAACCCTATGTTCGCATCAGGCAATGCTATGAATAACAGAGATATTCTTTTGAATGAAAAAGAATATGTTGAGGGGATGTGCTCTCTTTTTGATTTTTGGAGTAGAGATGAAATGTGCAATATAAGTATACCTTCATTTGAGGAATATGTTCAGACAGTTATGTTTAATAAAGGTAAATCATGCTCAAATTCTATGTGTTTATACAGGTGGATAAGTATCGATCATAATGGAGACATTTATCCTTGTGGTAGGGCATATACCATTGAATACAACATGGGAAATATTGAGAAGTTCTCAAATATTCGTGAGGTGTTTGAAACAGAATTATATAAGGAATATGTACGTAGGGTAGATATTCGCCATTCTAAATGCAAAGAGAACTGTGAACTGTATAAATTTTGTAGGGCTAATTGTAATAATAGCGCTATTATTGAAAATGGCTTGGAGAACATTCCAGAATTCAGCTGTAATACATACAAAAGAATATTCTACCATGTAAGGTCTAGATTGTTAGAGATTCGAAATGATATATTTTTAGCCAGAAAAGTAAGGATCAATAGTTTTATTAAGGAACAGTTTGGATTGGTATTATCATCAGTTGAAAGGCTGTGATATAAAAATGTTGATGAAGCCTAAAAATGGCATCTCAGTTTACAAAGACATTTTCTGCAGCTTTGTCGCTTGGAATGACTGTGGAAGAATATATGGCTATAATTGATGAGTGAATCCCAAGATAGCTAGTAAGTACGGTTTAGGAAGAATGGAATAAAATAAGCATATATAAAGCGAGGAATTTGATATGGCTAACATAATGATAACAGAGTACTGCAATCTTCGATGCCCATATTGTTTTGCAAATGAATTTGTTGGTGGAAAGAGCAGCAACAATATGACAATAGAGAAATTTAGGAAAGCTATGGATTTCGTTTTGACAGATAACAATAATAAGGTGGGTATTATTGGAGGTGAACCAACTGTACATCCTCAATTTAAAGAAATATTGGAAATTTTGACATCAGATGAACGAGTAGAAAAAGTATTACTTTTCACAAACAACATATTTATTGACAGGTATATAAAGCAATTGACTAACAGCAAATTTAGTATATTGATTAATTGTAATGCACCAGAGGACATAGGAGAACATAATTTCAAAAAAATGGTAGATAATTTGGATATTATGATTCATGAATACTATATGTCCTCTAAGATTACCCTTGGTATAAACATGTACAAGCCTTGTTTTAGCTATGATTATATAATAGAATTACTTAGAAAGTATAAAATGAAATGTGTAAGGACATCCATTGTAGTTCCAAACACCTTGGAACTACGCGGAAAAAACGCCTTAGAATACTTTAGAAGAATGAAAGAATCAGTATTTGAGTTTTTTCAGGAATTGCAAAAGTATTTTATTATACCTAAATTTGATTGTAATGCTATGCCGTTATGTTTACTGAGTGAGGATGAAATTGAATTGTTCAAAAGTTTTAAAAAGATAGCAAAGGGCCACCACTGCAACTTGACAGAAGGCAGTATTTGTAGACCTGTGATTGATATTGCTCCTGATCTTTCTGCTGTAAGATGTTTTGGATTGTCTGACCATCATAAAGTTTCTATAGAAAAGTTTAAGAACATGAAAGAGTTAATTGATTATTTTTATAACTATTTTGACGTATTTGCTTACAATACTGCATCAGCGAAGGAGTGCAATAACTGTAATAGGCGGAAAAATATGGAATGTACAGGTGGATGTTTGGCTTTCAAGGGAGAAAAAATTGAGAGTGTACGCGAATACTGTAGTTCATTGATGCAATAATATATAAAAAATAGAAAATAAGTCATTATATTAGAATAAGGTTATACTCTATTAATCCATAATTAGTATATTTTATAGAAAAATATGAGAATTTAGACATATAGTACAGGGCAAATAATTTGAACAAATTTTATCTAAATACATATTTCTAGGAACAATCATGAATGAGTTAATAGTTTAAGAGTTTTGTAACACGTTATGAACTTAAGACAATAATTGTCCACAATGATGAATATTGTTTACCTTCTAAAAACAATATGCAAATTTAAGTGACAAATTTATTGAAGTAAACACAGTATTGATATTTGTAATCTTATTTGAGCAGACTGGAGTGAGAATATGAATAACAAATTGGGAAATTATCAAGCACTAATTAGTATAAAAAAGGCATTGGACTATATCTTTATGAAACAACAACAAAATGGCTCGTGGACGGATTTTAGGCTTGTTGTCGGTGAAAGTAATGAATGGGTTACAGGTTTTATTGGTTTTAATGTTGCTCGTGCTTTGAAATTTCTTGGAGCAGACCCAAATGAAAATGAAAGCATTATGAAAGCACATATATTTATAAAGAATAGTTTTCGTGATGGATGGGGTTATTCTGAAAAAATTATTACTGATGCTGATAGTACTGCAAATGTTTCGCTTTTTTTGACATCACTTAATGATTACTCCTATAAGGAGCAAATAATTAGGTTTATCAAAGCACACAAAATGGAGGATGGTGGTTATTGCACCTATAGATACAAGTCGATTAATGAAAATCATGGTTTGTTTTTAAACGAAAAACGTAGTAGCCAGGATTTTCTCAAATCTAAATCGTTTGAAGGTTGGTGTTCATCTCATTATACTGTTACATGTAACTGCCTGAATGCACTTAAAGAGTATAAATATTTGATAGAAGAAGAAAATATACGTTATTTATCAAATGTAATAGAAAATGATATATCTGATTATTGGTGGAAGGATAAAAATTATTTAAGAATGCTTTTGGTACAATGTTTAAGTGACTGTTCACAGAAGAGAAGTGTGATTAAACATATTTTAAATGAGTTTAAAGATGAAAATGCCTTTATGAGAAACAGATTAAACGCATTTAATTCCGCTGCCGGATTAGCTTCTTTATTGAGTGTGGATGATTGCCAGGATTATGCAGATGTCATTAGCATAGGAATCATGAATCTTATAAAATTACAGAATGCTAATGGTTCGTGGATGCCTTCAGCATATATGCAAGTGCCTGAAAGAAATATAACATACGATAAGTTAAGTAATAATACTGAACAAATAACATATGCTGAGGATATTAATTCTTTATTTACCACCAGTCTATGTCTATACACAATTGCGAAATATGTTAGGATTTTTGGATGAATTTAGTGAAATGAAAACTAATTCTTAAGTATATGAAATGAGTCCAAATCATATTGATACCTAGATTTAATAAAACTTGTATTAAACGTTAGAATTAAGGAAGAGCCAGGGTTGCCCTTGGCTCAATTATTTATAGCCTTTATCAACATTTATAGGTTTAGCCATCAAGAAAATTAAAACACCTCCAACAACAATCAGAATAAGCGAACCAGCACTCATTCCAACATCTTTTTTCATTGAGTTGAAATACGGAAAGCTCGGCAAATATCGAATATGCACTGTTGACGTGCTGTCAACCTTCTGATATATTCCATCACCAATTTGCTTTGTCAATCCATTTATTTCTTTGACGTTGGGCAGTGTAAAGATGTAACTTATGCTGTAAGTGTATCGGCTGGATTTGATATCGGTTCGTTCTCCTCCTTCGCGTCGGATATGGGTTATAACGGCTTTCTCTGGCTCACCGATGATACCCAGCGCAATTTTGCCAGTTCCCCATAGGATGAGTGCTGCACCCAATAAATAATGAAAATCCGTAGCAAAAGTTTTCTCTTCATCTGTTGGCTCCCTTCATAGGAAGAGATATATTACTCCGTACAAAAGCTTCAGCCTGCTTGTAATTTTTCAAATAAATTCCCCCTTAACACGCAGCTTTTTCTTCATTTTACAAAATTAGAGCCATGTTTTCGTCATCAAGTTGGGTGATTTTTACGCAAAAAGCCCCTTACCTTTTCGGGTGAGGGGGCTCAAAAACCGCTGTTTATAAGGGAATATAGGATTATTTGGACGGAATGCGTATATCCAGAAGGAGATTCATTAGTTCAGTCCTGTTTTGAACTCCGACTTTGGAGTAAATGTTTCTACATGTATTTTTACGGTGTTTTCACTTACATACAGTTCAGTTGCTATCATCCGATAGGTTTTGCCTTAACAAGAAGAACTGCGATTTCGCGCTCACGCTCGGTGAGTTTCTCTGTGATACTGAACTCATAAATTAGGCGAGTTTGTTCATGAACTGGCATTTCAGTAATTGTGGTCAAGAAGGCATGATTTTTTAGAAGGGTAGTCAGCCGTGTATGTAAGGGTGGAAGTAGGATAAGGGTAACCATACAATGCCCAGAGCAAGTAGAGTAGGATTATAGCTTTGTTCGCCTAAGATACCGTTTCCGATAAGTCCGCCCAACAGAACCCCTAGGACATTGGCAGA
Organism: Ruminiclostridium herbifermentans; assembly: GCF_005473905.2. Lineage (NCBI taxonomy): Bacteria > Bacillati > Bacillota > Clostridia > Eubacteriales > Oscillospiraceae > Ruminiclostridium > Ruminiclostridium herbifermentans. Next base: position 3,758,818 of record NZ_CP061336.1, on the reverse strand, counting down.
GAGACCGACGCCCATAATTTTATCGGGGTTTTTGCCCAGTTCAAACATTTCACCCAGTATGCTCCACCAAAACAGGTCGTACACGCCACAGGCTCCTAGCATAAGAGTATTAACCACAATATAATCCGTCCAAGAGCGACCAAGAGCAATAAAAGTGATGAAGCCACATAGAGGATATATGACTGGTTTGCTTTTCTGGGCAGATTCCGCATAATAAACAGAGCCGTGATATACGGAACGGCCCAATACCAACTTGTTAGCCATTCTAGATGGGCGAATGCGGGACCCTGTACCTGATACATAAGTCCAGAATTAATGGTGATGACCACAATGAACAGGCACAGAAAAGCGAGAGGACCTACTTTGCAGACAGAAATTTTTTCATGACAAGAAATTGTAGATTCTGATGCGTCCTCTTTGGGAAACTTAAGTGCGAAAAGAAAGCCACTATTAGTTAGTCTAGAAGTTTGACAGTTGAATGTTGAATAAGGAGTAATCTCTGAAAGTCTTGAGTGCTATAATATAATGTAATCTCATCAGCGGACTTAATATTTTATGAATATTATAGATTTAACTCATAATATCTATTTGAATGAAACCTAATCATTTTTATTTATCATCTTTTTTCTATACTAATCAAAAATTGCTGATAAAGCATCTTCTGTTCTTTGATTTATAAGAAATTTATATCTTTCAAATGATTGATTTACTGCTACTTCATGATATAATTCAAACATAAGCCGATTTCACAATATAAATAATTGAAGCAAATATATGTAATAAATTTTAAGAAGACTCAATTAAACTGTAAAGTATGAGCAATTATTCAAGAATCATTCTGTTTAAATGTAGTATTTGATAAGATATAATAAAATATAAGAAAGTTCCGCTAGGTAGATAGTTACTTAAAGTTGTAAGTATTGTATCCATGGAACTTCTAGCGTGTAAATATATTTTTATTGAGGTGAAAGTATGAATAATATAAATGTACTAATTACTGGAGCAGACAAAGGACTAGGACTAGCACTAACAGAAAAATTCCTCGTTGACGGGTGTAATGTATTTGCTTGCTTATATCAAGAACCATCCAAAACAATTATGAATCTTAAAGAAACTTACGCCAAGCAGCTAAATATTACAAGAATGGATGTGGCAAGTGATCAATCAGTTGAAATAGTAAAGCAAGAGTTAAAGGATGAAACTATTGACATACTAATTAACAATGCGGGAGTTCACTTTGAAAATTCATATTTGCCACTTGAACAGGTTGATTTTAATGTGGCACTACAAACCTTAAATATAAACTCATTAGGACCTTTACGCGTGATTAAGGCTTTCCTGCCAAATGTTGAAAAAGGAAGTACTAAAGTCATTGTAAATATTTCTTCAGAGGCAGGCAGCATTTCAGACAATTTTAGGGATAGAGAATTTGATTATTGTATGTCAAAAACAGCTATTAATATGGCTAGTGTTATTTTACAGAAATACGTAAAGCCTAAAGGAATAAAAGTACTAGCAATTCATCCTGGCTGGATGAAGACAGATATGGGAGGACAAAATGCAGATATTGATGCGGCAATAGCAGCAGAGTCCATTATTGGATTAATAGACAAATATAAAAAGGATATAGACGGACCATTATATATGGATTACAAGGGTAATAAGTTAAATTGGTAATCATATATACGGTGGAAAACAAAAACATAAATTCTTATGTGACTGTTTCTGTATTGATACCACTAGAGTACGGGGATACATCAGATGTAGAATAAAAAACAGAATAAACATATTCAGAAAGATTTAATATGTAGAAGAAGGAGCAATATAAATTACAAGAATTGTATTCAAAGGGTACACATATTAAGTAAACATTACAAAAGAAACTTATTAAGTTTTCTTAGTTGAAAAATACCTGTATCAATATTGAGCAAAATGGTTTACGAAGAATATTCATATTTATGAGGTATTTGTGTGAAGAATTTATTAATAATAAATGGCACAATGGGTGTTGGCAAAACAGCTACGTGCCGAGAACTGCAAAAAATATTACCGCAAAATGTTTTTCTTGACGGTGACTGGTGTTGGGATATGAATCCGTTTACGGTTAATGATGAAACGAAAGCAATGGTAATGGATAATATCTGCTATTTACTCAGCAATTTTATTCGCTGTTCAGAATATAAAAACATTATTTTTTGCTGGGTAATGCACGAGCAATGGATTATTGATGAGTTGCTTTCAAGACTTGATACAGGAAACTGCTTAGTTAAACTCTTTTCTTTGACAGCAGATCGTAAAGCATTGGAAGATAGATTGATAAAAGATGTTGAGAACGGAAAAAGAACACAAGATTGTATTCAAAGAAGTGTAAACAGAATTAAAATGTATGATTGCCTAAATACAGAGAGAATCGATGTTAGTAGAATATCTGCTAAGCAAGCGGCAGAGATTATTTTAGCAAGAATATTAAAATGATATGAAGCTGTGAAAAATTTAAGTAATTATCCCCATTTGAAATAGAGGCAATACTTGAAGTTTTCAGCTTTTGCGTTTTAATATTATTTGTACCAGAACTATAATATAAATTGCTGTCTTACTATTTGTAATTAGCATGCTATATAATGGTCATAAAGTTAGCTATGAAATGAAACTCAATCTACTACCAGGGGGAAGATACCGACTGGAAGGATATAGCTGGTGTTCTCTGCCTTAATGCCTGATCAAATGGATTTATCAAGGACTATATCCGCTATTGTAATAAATCACTGTAAGGAATGGTATCCAAATTTTTCTCGTTCTCTCTCGAGTGATCTGAATAGATGTCTTTTCGGATTTTTTGAGGTTCTTTTATCTTGTTTTTGACTTTTGTTAATTTGATATCTTCAATTAGAACCTTCATATCAGAAGACAGAATTTTATGTATTAATTTAGTTGAAAATAGTAATTATAGATATATAATTGAAAGTACATGGAAGGTTTTTCTACGTAAAACTTTTTTTGGATGAGGTTTTATTAATGAAAAGTAAAAAGCAAAAAATGATAGATGTTCTTCTAAAAAATGCGAACCCCTCTATCAAACGTCGTATAAAAAGTGAAATTCTACATAACCTTACAGCCGAAGAAGCTGCGCTATATCAAGAACAAATTATACAAGAAGAAATGGTGCAGCGTGTTATTGCCTGTCAACAGGATAATGGATGGATTGGAAAAAGCCTTCACGGAGGTCTTGACACACAAGAGGGTGGAACAAAATACCTTGCAGAAAAAGCCTTAGATAAGGAAACACCTGTACTCAAACGAGCTATGGACGCTTTTGCTTCAATTCCTCTGAATGATTTTTGCTATGATACAAGGGGAAAAATAATTGATGAGTTCAAGGTGACTGGACATGGGCATAACTTGATTCGTTGTGCTTGCATTGCCCGTGCAGGATACGACGATGTTATTGACATATCACCGCAAATTCAATTATCACTTGATTGTTTTAGACGTGTTCTTGAGGTTGATTCGGTGCTGGACATTACTCACCCAATTCGTGGCGGGAAGCAGCTTGTTTTTAACGATTATGAGAAATGGCCTTGCCGCTATCATTTGGATATATTAGCTCATACAAGTTCATGGAAAAACCAGCAGAATATAAAGATGATTTCAGATGCTATTACTAAGCTGATGAAAAGAGACCGTCCGGAACTTGTAAATTTAGTTCCTTCATCGTGGGTTGGATATCCTTTAGGCCCCCTTGGAGCATTCCCGGCACAAGGTTTGACTGTTAAAGTAACCTGTCTTTCTCCAAGTCTTATGTCAATACCTTATCGTAACAGACCAGAAGTATATCAATTGGAGTATATTGAATGGTTTTCTCGTTGCGGTGTTGTAAAGCATATTCCTGCACTGAGAGAAGTGGTTGATGATATTATGAGAACTGTTGATGATGAAGGTATTTGTCATGCTCCGATACTGGAGTTAAAGGATTGGGGACCATACTGTGGTTTTCGGCTGGAGAAAGATTGGAAATCAAAAACACGCAAGGCTTGCGATATTACCTTTAGGGCATTGCTGATACAACATTATGCTAATGAAGAGGGATAAAATCCTTTCTTTTCAGCTTAATCATTTAGGCACCTACTAGTATAAGAATTAAATTCTTAAAAAGACTAATCAAAAGGTAGATTATATTAAAATACGTAATCTGCCTTTTTTTTGCGAACTTAAAATATGATTAATCTATATATAAAGCATATACGTTTTGATTTTTCCTTTTTCAGAGTTTGAGTGGGAAATGCTAAAAACTTGAATCAATTAAGACCTTTCTTTTTGTATGAAACACTGTTACTTTATGTATCTTTTTCATTCTCTTGGTATTTTTTGATATGTGGTATTAAAACATCCCAAGAGATTTTTCTTTTTTTTCTCTAGTTTGAGTATAACAAGCATTATTCTTTGCTCACGACTGTATTGCCTAAATGTATTATTTCATAAAGCAAGGCAGAAAATGGCAAAAATCTACCAAAAATTTAAAATGGATATTTAATTAATGATTGGGTTATGATACAATATATCAATAAAATCTACATAATTCGACTAATAAATGTTATAGTTTCTAATTGTACTAATTAAATATAAAATAAGGAAGAAGGGGCGCGTATGAATGAGTTCATTTTTCGAAGCGTTATTGAATCTTGGGCGAATTGTGAGCAATATGGTATATCGAAGGATATCAAAGAGCCTCAAAAACTAATTACAGAAGATGAATTGCATAAACAGACACAAAAAAAAGAGTATTTGACGAATTTTAGAGATTTTATGCATAAATATATTGATGCCATTAAAGTGGAAAGAGGATATTATTGTTTCCTAGTTTTAAATGAGGAGTTAACGGCTTTAGACGTTTTCTTTCCAAGATGGATAAATATAAGCGGATATTGTACACACAAAAAATATCTAAAAATAGGAGTTTCGTTTTGCGCTAACAGTATTGGGACTAATGCTGTATGTATTGCGAAGCAGAGTAATACACCTGTATATCTAGAACCACAATTACATTATTGTAATGTATTAAAAGAATGGCACGAATACTGTGTACCTATTTGGGATGGTTATGAAAAAGCATATGTGTCTTTAATACGTGTAGGACATCCGATATCAAATGCATTAAGAGGATTTGTAGATTTATTAGCAAAAAATATGTGCTGTGCAAACCACACTCAAGCAATTAAGAATGATTTGCCTAAGAAATTAACAAAACAGCATAAGTTAATTTTAAAAAGAATGGCACAAGGAATGACTGATGAACAGATTGCTCATGAATTAGAAATATCGTTATCTACTGTTAGATTTCATACTCAAAATATTTTTAAAATCTTTAATGTAGGGACGAGAATTGAAGCAGTTATGAAAGCAATTATTCAAAATGAGATTTATATAACAGATTTATATAACTGATTTTATTAAGCGGTTTACCGCGGACTCATGCGAAATTGAAGATATTTGCAGCATTATATTAGAACTGAATATATTTATAGGAAGGTCTTATAGGTGAAGCCTAGAGGAGCTGATTATATTAACTCTGGGGTGATTATTTAATTTACATTAATGGAATAGCTTCATTTTAATCATATAACAGAGCAAGTAAATTACCCTACTTTTATTAGTGGCAGGTACAGTTTTGGTTTAGTGAGAATATCTTCCTCATCTTTGAAACACTTCTAATGCATTGATATTTTCTACTATAAAAATTAAATATTAGAGTTATAATAAGTAGCTTTCGTGGTGTCATCGAAGGCTTTTCAGAGTTAGCTACTTTTGGAAAGCTGCAATATTACAAGGGGAGGTAGTTATGGCATTTATTGAAGTTAACAATTTGGTTAAGGATTATAAGATTAATGTAAGAAAGAAAGGAATCTTAGGCGCAGTACAAGGGCTTCTTGTACCTGAATATAAGATAAAACGGGCAGTAGATAATATCAGCTTTGAAATTGAAAAAGGAGATATGGTTGGTTTTATTGGTCCAAACGGCGCTGGAAAGTCCACAACTATTAAAATGCTTACAGGTATTCTGTCACCTTCTTCAGGGACAATAAAAATAGGAGACCTGTCACCTTATAAAGACAGGAAAAAGAACGCTTCAAGAATTGGAGCAGTTTTTGGACAGCGTACACAACTGTGGTGGGATTTACCTGTTATAGACACTTTTGAATTATTAAAGTACATATACAAAATTCCGGAAAAAAGATACGAAGAGAACATGGATATGTTTAACAGTATGCTGGGACTAAATGAATTTATATCCCAGCCAGTAAGGCAGCTTAGTCTTGGTCAAAGGATGAGGGCGGATATAGCAGCATCGTTATTGCATGACCCTGAAATAGTCTTTTTTGACGAACCTACAATTGGCCTTGATGTTGTTGCAAAGGAAAAGATAAGAGAATTTATAAAATGTGTTAATAAAGAAAAGAATATCACAATGATTTTCACAACCCACGATATGCTGGATATAGAAAAGACCTGTAAGCGAATGTTAATAATCGATATGGGAGTAATAATCTATGATGGTACTACTGACCAGATAAAGAACCAGTATGGAAAGGACAGAACCTTGATTGTGGAGTTTGATCAATTATATAAGGATATTGAACTGCCTTCAGGTGTAGAACTTGCAGATGAACAAGGAAATAAGAAATGGCTCAGGTTTAATAAGGAAGAGGTGCAAGTTTCCAGTTTAATCCCAGAGTTGACATCTAAGTATGGGATACTTGACCTAACCATCAAAGAACCAGAAATAGAGTCTATAATAAGAGAAATTTATGAGGGAGGTATCAATATCGGTGAGAAAGTATCTGGAGATTGCAAAGAAGTCGTTTCAGAATAATATAGTGTATCGAGTTGATTACTTTGCCAGCGTAATTAATACACTATTAATGATATTTGTCAATATAGCTATCTGGAAAGCAATATATGAAGAAGAAGAAGTTCTCGGCGGTGTCCAATTTAAGGTTGTTATGACCTATATTATACTGGGATTTCTTATGCAGAGCATATTCATGATGGAAGAATATCTTATAGAAAGTAAAGTAACCAGTGGTTTGATATCATCCGATCTATTAAAGCCTTTAAGTTTTAGACTGAATATATTTTCATATAATATAGGAACTCTTATTTTCAGGATAATTATGCAGCTTACTCCGGCTTTAATACTCTCAATTGTACTATTTAGGATGCTGCCGCCGTTTAATCTCGAGTCAGGAATTTTATTTTTTATAAGTGCATTACTTGGATATCTTGTTTTATACAGTATCAATTTTATTGTATGGTTAAGTTCTTTTTGGTTTTATTGGACCTTTAGCATAATAACTATAAAGGATGCAGTAATAGCAGTATTGTCAGGAGCACTTTTCCCACTATGGTTTTTACCAGAAAAACTTCATGCGTTTGTTGAACTTACTCCATTTGAATCAATTTATTATGTTCCAATATCAATTTATTTAGGGTTACTGCCTTATGATGAGATAATATTTGCCATAACGAAGCAGGTAATATGGTTAGCTTTCCTTGTGATAGTCGGCCACATAGTTTGGAAAATGGCTACAAAGAAACTAGTTGTACAAGGAGGTTGATTATTATGCAGCAAAAAAACTCTTTCGGTTCAATGATGGCATTATTTTTCCGGTTCTCCAAGTTAAATCTGAAATCAACTTTGGAGTACAAGTTTGACAGATTTTTTCTAGCATTTGCAGTATTCTGCAGGGAAATGGTGAGCATTGTAGTCATGTATCTTATCCTCACCAGAATGGTAAGAATAAAGGGTTGGGAAATGAATGAAATGTTTTTCCTTTACAGCTTCTTATTCCTATCTTATAGCATCTTTATTTTTCTTTTCACCGGCATACGAGACTTTGACAATATGGTTTATTCCGGAGAACTTGATAGGTATCTAATAAGGCCTTTGGGGTTGATGTACCAGATAGTTGCCTCAAAAGTTGATTATTGTGCAACAGTAGGGCACGGTGTAGTAGGAATAATATTATTTACCAAGACAGCTACCAATGTTGGCATAGACTGGAACTTAAAAAATATATCATATTATATAGCGGCATTGCTCGGAGGTGCTATTATACAGGCTTCACTATTTATGATTTCATCCTGTTTCAGCTTCTGGGCAGTAAAGACAATAAACTTAAGAAATCTTATATTCTTTAATTCTAGAAGGTTTGCAGGATATCCAATAAGCTTTTATCCTGGATTCATACAGAAAATGCTTATTTTTATAGTGCCATTTGCATTTGTAAGCTATTTCCCAGCACAATATTTCCTTAGGAAACCTGATTTGTCAATGTTCTGGAGCGGATATCTCTATTTGACTCCAGTTGTAGGAATTATTATGTTCTTACTTGTATATAGATTCTGGCTATTTGGACTTAAACACTATTCAAGCACTGGAAATTCTATGTTCTGACAATTAAATCTAAAGTTTTATTATTATAGATTTAAATTATTGATAATTCAAACAACAATAGAATCTGTGTGAAGCTTGAATTATAGAGAATAAGCATTAAAAATCTTAATATTTTGAGGTAAAACATTATGAAAAAGAAATATACTAACCTAATAATACTTGGACTAATTCTTATTGCAGCAGCAGTATATCTAGTAATCAAGTTTGTAAACTTCAACCAGATACTTCTAACTCTCGGATACTACGACAGTAAAATTAAAATAGCTAATACTGCGGATGTCCATGGACACATGGTTTATGACGATGAAACTGGTACATATTATACCTTAGATGAGGTAAGTACAATTATGGGACTTCCTCTTTTAAACTCATTTGTAAAGGAAGAACGTGCAAAGGATGAAAATACATTGCTTTTGGACTGCGGAGACTTGTTCCATGGTTCAAACGAAGCCAATATAAATGATGGAGAAGGCGTTGTAGAATGTGTTAATCTAATGGGCTATGATGCGATGGTTCCAGGAAACCATGATTTTAACTTTGGTTTTGATAGATTGCTCGAAATAAGATCAGAGATTAATTTCCCTATTCTTTCAGCCAACGTATATAAAGATGGAAAACAGGTATTTGATGAATATAAAATTTTTGAAGTTAATGGTAAGAAAATAGGTGTATTTGGACTTACAACTCCTTTTTCTACAAATTTCGTTCATGATAATACAATTACATTTGATGATCCTGCTAAATGCGCAAAGAGAGTTGTTTCAGAATTAAAAGGCAAGGTTGATGCAATTGTTTTACTCTCACATTTAGGTGACGATAACGACGAAAGACTTATCCAGGAAGTTGACGGAATAGATTTGCTTTTATGTGGACATTACCACTATTTGTATGAATCAGTAAAGAAGATTAATAACACATACATGGCTGAAGCAGGCAGCTTTACAACCCATCTTGGAGTAGCTGATATGTATTTCAAGGATGGGAAAGTTGCAAAAGTTGATTGGAAAGTTAAGACTACAACTGACCGCTCTAAGGAAGATGCGGAACTAAAAAAGGTTGCTGATATATATCATGAAAAAGCTTTAGAAAGTGCAAAAATTAAAGTGGGCAGCTCAGATGTGGTTTTAAACGGTATAAGAACCCAAGTAAGGTCTAAGGAAACAAACCTTGCGAATTTATTGGCTGATTCAATGAGAGAAAAAGCAGGTGCGGATTTGACACTGATGAACGGAGGCGGAATAAGAGAGAGTCTGCCACAAGGTGAATTAAATATGTATCAAATCGGAAAAATGCTGCCTTTTGTAAACTCTCTTGTGGTTGTTGAAATGAAGGGAGACATGATATATAAGGCACTTGAAAGAGGACTAAGAGGATATCCTACAGTCTTTAACGGTGGATTCCTTCAGGTATCAGGAATAAGTTATGTAATAGATGCATCAAAGATAGCAGGGGAAAGACTTGTAAGTGTAACAAAGGACGGAGCTCCATTAGATAAAGAAAAAACATACAAGGTTGCCACAAATGATTATCTGTTTTATGGAGGAGACGGATATGAGGAAATTCAAAACTCCAAGCTGTTAAGTACATATGGGTTACTGAAGGATGTATTAGCAGATTACATAAAAAGTAAAGGAACAGTATCGCCTGTAGAGGATGGAAGAATAAAAATTATTAATGAGCGCTACAAATAATTGAAGATAGTGAGTATATAGCAATTCAATTTTTAAGGGGGATTCTTAAATGAATGATATTAAGGAAAGAGTAATGAAAGCGATTGCTAAAAATGCATTAATTAATGCAGACAAGGTTACAGAAGAATCATGGATTGGAAGGGATCATGGTATTGATTCAATAAAGCTAGTTGAGTTGATTATAGATCTCGAAGACGAATTTGATATTGAGGTGGACACCGGTTCACTCAGTCATCAGAATTTTGCCAACGTTGACTTAATTACAGAGTATATCACAAGTAAGCTGGAATCGAGGTGACTGTAATGAACATTTATGATACTCTAGTTAATTCTGAGTCTAAATATGGAATGAAGGCAGCTGTAACAGATCCGACCGGAGTTACATATAATTATTCCGAGGTATTAAACTATTCAAAGAAAATAGCAGGAAAGCTTCTTGAAATTGGGCTTAAGCCGCGTAGCAAGGTTATTATATACCTGCAGGATTCTATGGACTTTGTTGCAGCAATATATGGAGTTAATATGGCAGGAATGGTATTTGTACCAGTATCGCCACAAGCAAAGGATTTAAAGCTACAGGAAATTATCAGTCACTGCAGTGCAGAAGCTATAATTACTAAGGGTGAATTAAGTGAATATATAGTTGGAATAGATTCTAATACAATACCATCTGTAAAAAGTATCCTGCTTTGTGATGACAATGTGGAAGCGTCTAATAATGTCTTTAGTCAAGCTGCATATTTTGTGAAAGATTACGACCTGCCTGGAAATTTTACAGCCTCAATATGGCTTGATGACGAAATGACTTCTATTTTCTATATGTCGGACAAGCATGGAAGACCAAAGGGTATTATGCTTTCCACAAAAAATATCCTTTCAAATATGGAAGCCATTATCGAATACCTTAAAATGTCTGAAACAGACAATATTCTTATTTTAAAGTCAATGGCTTTAGTGGGCACTGTAACAGGTGAGATAATTGCCTCAATTGCAGTTGGTGCTAAGATTGTAATACTAAATGGTATCATTCATGCAGGCATTATACTTAAAGCAATACAGGATAATCAGATTACAGGCTTTTTTGCTGTACCAGTAATGCTTCATCAGATTGTTGAATATAGAAGGAAAGAAAAATATTCTACAAGCAGCCTAAGGTATATCCAGACTGGAGCAGCGAAGCTGATAAAAGAAGATGTACAGCTGCTCATGGATATGTATAAGGGAGTAGAATTCTATTATATTTACGGTCTTTCTGAGGCATCACCGAGGGTACTTCATTTAAAGCCCGAGGATATGTTGAGAAAGGCAGGTTCAGTAGGCAAACCGGTTAAATTCTGTACGGTACAGCTTCTTGATGCAAATGGAAATGAAGTCAAAGCTGGAGAAATAGGTGAAATTTATGTACAAGGTCCTAATGTTATGCTTGGTTATTACAACTCGCCTGAATTAACCAGTGAAGTTATTACTGCTCATGGATTAAAAACTGGCGACTTGGCATACATGGATGATGAGGGATACATATATTGGGCTGGTAGGGCTGACAACATGATAAATCAGGGAGGCTTCCATGTTTATCCGGCTGAAATTGAAAAGGTTATTTTGAAGAACGAAAAATTACAGTCCGTTAAAGTAGACGGAGTTCAGGATGATATATTAGGACAAAAAATAAGGGCTACTGTTACACCCAAAGATGGTATTAGCATAAGCGAAGCAGAAATTTACGAATTTTGTTATATGCATATGGAAGGAGTAAAAATACCTAAGGTTATTGAGATAGCTAAGGGTTAATAAGGGTGAGGACAATGGGCAAATCGTATTTGATAATTGCGGTAAATACTGGTCAGATGTTACTGGTTGATAAAATAATGCGTGATAACGGAATAAAGACCGAGATTGTTCCGGCACCGCCAAGACCCGGAATGGCATGCACAAAAGCTGTAAAAATCAGTGATTCTGATTTAGCTTTGGGAAAGCAACTTTTATCTGATAAGAAAGTTGAAGTGAACAGCATAGTGGCTGAAGAGGAACTGGTGCTAGGACAATTTATTAATAGTAAATTGAAATAACTATAGCTATACATTTTTATTTAGAGAGTAGGAGGTGTGGCTCGAAATGGAGTTTAGAAGGAGTGAAGTTATAAACATATTATCGAAGGCATTGGATGTGGATATTAATGTATTATCACAAATAGGTGATGATGAGGATATCCGTCCGTATGGACTTGACTCTATAAAAGGAATTCAAGCAGTAGTTATGCTTGAAGGAGAATTTAATATTGAGATTGTTGATGAGGATTTGTTGTTGGAAAATTTTAATACTATCAATAAAATAAAAAAAACAATTGAGAAATATAGTTAAAATTTAATGTATTGAAGGTGACAAATGGATGAAATCTTATCATCACATGGACTATTCCGAAGTGGTTGATATACTAAATAATAATAAAAATAATGTACTGCCAACACTAAATATTTCTGTGCTTAGGAATATTACTTTAGAGCCAATATTAGATACCTTTCTAAGGTACTTTATGTTGGAAATAGGATATAAAGCTAATGTGATGTTTGGAGATTTTGACAATATACTCCAAGAGGCGGTGGGCAAAAGACCGGACTTACTAAATAATAATGTTGATTGCGTATTAGTATTTTTACAATTAGAAACGCTTTCAAATATTATAAGTAGAAATTACTTACAATGCAGTCAAAGCGAAATTGAAAATGAGAAAGAGCGCATTGTAAATTACATAACGCAAACCCTGAACGGAATTAGAGAACAAACTCAAGCATTAATTTTATGGTGTGGATTCGAAGTTCCCATGTACCCATTAGCAGGAATTATAGATAACCAAAATAATATGTATCAAATAGGCACAATAAATTGGCTGAATAGTCAACTAAATCAGATTCTTTTATCTACTAATAATGCCTACTATATTGACATGAATTTATGCTTGGCTAGAGTGGGTGGAAGAAGTTTCTATGATAGAAGATATTGGTATGCTGCACATGCACCATACAGTAAAGAAGCGTGCAGAGAAATTAGCTTTGAAATATTTAAATATATAAAAACTTCGAAAAGTAAAATTAAGAAATGTATTGTATTAGACTGTGATAATGTTCTTTGGGGCGGTATAGTCGGAGAAGACAGCCTGCTAGGTATAAAATTGGGGAATGACAGTCCAGGCTCAGCCTATTATGAGTTTCAGCAGGAAATTTTAAATCTCTATAATAGAGGCACGATTCTTGCTATATGCAGCAAAAATAATGAAGAAGATGTTTGGGAAGTATTTGAAAAGCATCCTTTTATGGTATTGAAACGAGAGCATATTTCAGCAAGTAGAATCAATTGGGATGATAAAGTAAAAAATATTATCTCCATATCGCAAGAGTTAAATATTGGATTAGATAGTATTGTATTTGTTGATGATAGCCAATACGAAATTGAGATGGTTAATTATGCATTACCACAGGTTGAGACAATTCACTTTGAAAAAAATAGAGCATTTGAGTATAGGGATATAATTGCCTCTTGCGGACTGTTTGATGTTATAAGCATTACGAATGAGGACAAGCTTAGGGGACAAATGTATAGAACAGAAGCACAGAGAAACAAATTTGCACAAAAATTCACAGATATGGAGAGTTATTATAACTCTTTAGAAATGGAAGTATCCATTTATTTTTCTAACAATTCTTATATACCACGTATTGCACAGCTTACTCAAAGGACTAACCAATTTAATTTAACGACAAAAAGATATAGTGAAGATGACATTAAGATGTTTACTGAGAGTGAAGACCATGATGTGATATGTATTGAATTAAAGGACCGTTTTGGAAATCTGGGGATTGTTGGTGCTAGCATTCTAAAATATGAGAATGACCAAGCTTTAATTGACACATTTTTACTTTCATGCAGAGCTTTAGGAAGAAAAGTTGAAGATGTTTTATTAATGGAGTGTATGAAATTATCCAAACTAAGATGTAAAAAAGCTATTGTTGGACAGTACATTTCATCAAATAAAAATATGCAAGTAAAAGATTTCTATAAAAACAAGGGATTTTTAATGATACGAAATAGTGAAGTATCTATTTACACATATGATTTAGACTCTTACACATATGAGATACCCAGTTTTTTCAAAGATATTAAAACAGAAGTAGATTTAATACGGTTGAAAAAAATTAAGACAGGCAAGAGTGAATATAAGTGTATTGTTATAAATGAAGTATGTTAAAGGAGGTTGTGTTCAAATGATATACCTAGACAATGCTGCTACTACTTATCCTAAGCCCGACATAGTGTATAAAGAAATAGACAGATGTATGCGTGAATATTGCGCAAATCCCGGTCGTGGCGGGCACTCAATGTCGATACAGTCAGGGCAGGCTGTAATGGAAGCTCGTGAGAAAATAAGCAGATTCTTTAATATCAGTAATCCTATGCAATTATGTTTTACCAAAAATGCTACTGAGGCTTTGAACATAGCTATTAAGGGAAGCCTGAAAGCTGGAGACCATGTAATAACAACAAGCCTTGAACACAACTCTGTTATGAGACCACTTAAGCTGCTTGAAAGGGAACTTGGTATAGAAATTACAATTGTCAGGGGGAATGAATTTGGAGAAATTGACCCTGATGATATACAAAAAAGTATCAAAAATAATACAAAGCTAATAGTAGCTACTCTTTCGTCAAATGTAAACGGTATACTTCTACCTGCTAAAGATATTGGGAAAATAGCTTTTGAAAATGGGATAATGTACCTGCTTGACGGCTCTCAGGGAGCAGGAACAATAAACATTGATGTTGAGGATATGAATATAAGTATGTTGGCTTTTCCTGGGCATAAAAGCCTGATGGGACCTGTTGGAATAGGTGGCCTGTATATCAGAGAAGGACTTAAGGTTAAATCTATCCTGCAAGGTGGAACTGGAAGTAATTCTGAGGAACTCACACAGCCTGAATTCATGCCTGACCTTATGGAAAGCGGAACATTGAATACCCCTGGAATAGTGGGCTTGGGCTGTGGTATTGATTTTATAAATAGCCAAGGAATTGAAAATATAAGAGAGCATAAGCACCAACTTGTAAAAATGTTCTTTGAAGGTGTCCAAGAACTTAAAAATGTAAAAGTGTACAGTAAAAATGATATAGAAAAAAATTCTGGTATTGTAGCACTTAATTTCAAAGGAGTACCATCTAGTGAAATAAGCTATGTTTTGGACAAGGTCTATAATATAGGGACTAGAGCCGGTATGCACTGTGCTCCTATAGCACATGATACATTGGGTACTTCAATTACAGGAGCAGTAAGATTCAGTGTTGGTGTATTCAATACAACTTCTGAAATAGAAACAACAATAAACGCACTTAAAGAAATATCATTAAACGTAGGCAATATTTGAAATGCATTAAAAAATCAGTAGTATGGTCAATTTAAAGTTGCTAAAAAATGGCTACGAATTTCTAAAATTTAACACATAAATTACAATGATAATTTTTTTAAAAGTTATTTTTAAGAATTTATTTTAAACAATTAATCATTGTAGAATGATTTCATCACATCAGCAACTAGAAGCGGGGTGGGAGACAATCTCACAGCCTAAAAGCAAAATCGGCAACCGTTACTGCGGATGTTGGGGACATTACTTATCTAATTATTTTAACTCAATAAAGTGATATCTCGTTAAAGCATGATATATTCTCTTGTTTTCTGTGGTTTTCAAACCTATCCCAGCTTAAGGCAAGCGTAATTTAAGTTCGGAATACATGCCTAAAGATTACAACTTTTGATATGGGATAAGAAATACTGATTGCATGTAATATTAATGGGATACCTGAAACGTAGATAAATTAATTAATGAGGTTTTAAAAATAGATGAAATAGTGTTAAGTTTTGAAATATAGCAAATGGAGGCTCTCTGAGTTTTCATTAGTGTACTGAATTATATAGAGGGGGAATCTAATATGCCGCAAAGTGTAAAAGAATTGACAAAGGAAAGACAATTGATATTACTGTGCTCAAGGGGCGTGCTAAAGGAAGAGCACATAGAAGAAATTAAAACTATTATGGATGGAAATCTTGATTGGAAAGAGATATTGTACCAAGGAATAACCCACAGAACATTAAATATCATGTATTACCATTTAAAGAATCTCGGACTTACAGATAAAGTAGAAGAAGAAGTACTAAAAGCTATGAAGACACAGAGTAAGGTATATGCAATAAGAAATAAATCATACTTTGAAGAGATAAAGGTTATATTTGACAAACTGAATGAAAATGGTATTCGTGTTGCAATTCTAAAAGGAAACTTCCTAGCGTCAAAGGTTTATCCTTCAGTTGAAACTAGAACATTTAATGATCTTGACTTCCTGATTGATGTAAGGGATGGAGACAAAATAGTAAAGATTTTAGAAGACTTAGGTTATGTGCAGGGTGAAGTAAATGAAAATGGAGATATAATACCAAGTACAAGAAAGCAAAAGATGCTTCAACAACTAGCCTCAAATGAACTTCAAGAATGTCTTAAAAAGACAGATAATCCTTTCACACCAATGTTCCAAGTGGATTTAAATTTTGATGTGCTCTGGAAAGGAAATTGTCCTTGTAAAATAGATACACCTGAATTGCTTGAAAGAGCTATAGAAGTTGATATTGACGGTGCAAAGACACTTATTCTTGACTATGAAGATTTCTTAATACAATTAGCGTGCCATTTATATAAAGAAGCAGCTTTGCTGCACTGGATAAGTGACCTGAGAGATCTTAAAATATATAAGTTTGCAGACATATTAATGTTCGTTGAAAAATTCTCAGACAAAATCAATTGGGACAAGCTAGTATCCTTTAGTAAAAGGGTAGGATGTGAAAGTATAGTTTACTATGCGTTCTATTACGTAAACCTAATGTATGGAGAAGTAATTCCAGAGAATGTTATGAAAGAATTAGAACCTGAAAACAAGGATTACCTTGATGAGTACGGTATTGAGAATGAAAAGCCGTCTAAATGGCAGTTTGACTTCTTTACCAGAATGTTTGAGACAAGCAGAGTATTAGATGTAAGTGAGGAGATGCTTTCAAACACAAAAAGATTCTGGGATACAAAGAAACAGTCAACCTAATTTTTTATTGAGGGAGGATTATGTATGGATTATAGACAGATTTTGAGAGATTTGATTTTTAGAATTTCATATGAAGTTTCAGATGATTGTCGTTGCCTTTTAGACAAAGCAGTTGAGACAGAAACAGATGAATCATCGAAAATGATACTTGAAACTATTGTAGAAAATGTAAATATCGCAAGGGAATGTAAACAAGCTTTATGTCAATCCCCAGGGTACCTAACTACATATGTAACTTTTGGAGATGATTTCTTTATTCCGGATTTGGAAGAAATATTAAGGGAAGCTGTAATAGATGCAACTAAGGCAGGTTACTTGCGTCCTAGTATGGTTGACCCGCTTACACGTGTAAACAGTGGCGACAACAGCGGTCGTGGAGTGCCAAACATGGAGTATGAGCATAAGAAGGGTATCGATTATATTGAAATAATCCCAAGTATAAAGGGTTGTGGTATAGAACTATACAACAAAGTTAAAGTATTCACTATTGCTGAAATGGGTGAGAATTTTGAAGGTATCAAGAAATTCGTACTCGAATGTGTTGTTGAAGCTGGTGGTACAGCATGTCTGCCATCTGCAATTGGTATAGGTATAGGTGGTCAATTGGACGTTGCTGCAAAGCTTAGCAGAAGAGCAATGAGCCTAAGAGGGTGGATGCAGAGAAATGAGGACGAGCGCTTGGCACAACTGGAAGAGGAACTGCTTGAGGCAATAAATTCGCTTAACATTGGCTCGGGTGGTACAGGCGGTAAAGTAACCACACTCGGAGTTAATATTGAAATTGCGGCTACCCATACAACACTCTGTCCTGTCGCTATCAACTTTCACTGTTGGGTGGCTCGAAGAGCGGGCATAAGGATTTATAAGGATGGAAGAGTGGAAGAATTAAGCTTTATGTAATAAAGGAGGGATTTACATGAAAACCTACTATTTGAATACTCCTCTAAAGGATGAGGATATTGCAAAGCTTGAAGCGGGAGACACAGTTTACCTGAGTGGAAAACTGTATACGGCAAGGGACATGGCTCATTATAAACTTAAAAAACTCAATGACAGTAATGAAAAGTTTGATGAAGACCTTAATGGACAAGCTATATTTCATGCAGGCCCAATTATTAATGTAAATAAGGAAAGTGGGGAATATAAAGTAATTTCTATTGGCCCTACCAGCAGCATAAGAATGGATCCATACACTGACATGGTTGGTAAAATGGGTGTAAAAGTACTTATTGGGAAAGGCGGTATGAGCAATTCGACTACTGAAGCCATGAAAAAGCACACAATGGTATATCTTCTTGCTGCCCACGGCTGTGCTGCTGTGCACACTAAAAGGATTACCAAGGTTACCAATCAGTATTGGATGGATGAAATAGGTATGCCTGAAGCCATGTGGGTTTTGGAATGCGATAATTTTGGTCCATTGATTGTAGGTATTGACTCCAAAGGCAGAAATCTATTTGAGGAAACAAGAAAAAATTCCAAAGATATGATTGAAGCTATTAGTAAACAAACAAATTGTAAAAATAAGTAGTTCCGCTATGAATAAGTATATATATAAAACCAATACTCAAAAAGGTGTTTTAATAGCCTTTGAAGGAATTAGCGGTTCAGGAAAAAGTGAAAGTATTACAAAGATATACAATCACCTAAGCAAGCAAAACAATGTGCAGATAGTTGAGTGGAATTCAAATGAAAAAATCAGAAGCTTTATTAAAGTACTCTGCAATTATAAAGTACTGACATCAACTATATACAGTATATTGCAGTGGATTAGTTTTTTCATTGACTATTTTACAAGGATATTACCTGCTCTTAACAAAGGGAATATAGTTATAGCAGACAGGTATGTATACACGGCATTAACCCGTGATATTGTTAACGGTGCAAAGGTTGTTCCTAGCAAGTACCTTTGTTCCCTTGTAAGAAAGCCAGATATACTATTCTTTTATGATACAAATTGTGAATTGTGTTATGAAAGAATACTTACGAGAGGTAAGGCTTTATTTCATACAAATAAGTACATAAAATGCAGCAAGCTTCTGAAAAACAAGAATTTGTATTACCTAAAGAAGCTGCGAGGTGAATATATCAAGCTTTTGCAAAAAAGTAGCATTATTGGTCAGACAAATGTTGTTATTGTAAAAAACGATGAGCTTAATGTGATTAAAATACTGGACCAATATTTAAAGTTAAAATACGGAGAGAACTTTAAAAGTCAGGAACAGTTTATTAATTAAGTATTTGTCGGTGGTAAAGGTTGAATATAACGAGGCAAAAAATGTCCGGTGCTTCTATAAGTGTTGAACACCACTTTGCTTTTTTGGTCGGTGGAAGTATCTTTTGCCTCGTTTATATACCGCTGATTTTATGGAAATTTAGCAGTAGAAAAACTTCTTATAAAAATTCGTTTTCATTTAGATGCAATAAAAAAGATACAAATTTTACAGTAAGGGGGAGTCGTAGTGTATAAAGTTTTAAAACCATGTGCAGAAACATATAAATTAGCCGGTGAGGCTATAAAAATGGGAAAGGTTATTGTTGTTCCTACAGATGCAGTTTATGCAGTAGTGTGTGATGCTTTCAACAAAGAAGCTGTTGAGAGACTTAGAGAGATCCGTCAGAGCCCTCAAGATAAGCCATTATCATTAATTATAGATAAAAAGGATATAGATAAATATTGTCATATAAAAAATGAGTACTATAAAAATATTATCGATGCATTACTCCCAGGTAAAGTTAGTTTCCTCATGCATAAAAAAGGTGATATTTTTACAGATGCAGTTCCAAATAGCGATGCTATATGTGTTTTTTGGCAGAATAACGAGACTAAAGGAGTTTATGAGGAAAGCGGTACTGTGCTTGCAATTTCATCTGCAAACAAGGCAGGACTTCCTGAAGCTACCACTCTTGAACAGGCCATAGAGTTTTTTAAAGATGAAGTTGAACTATTTATTGACAGTGGAGAGGAACGAGGCAATAAAGGTACAACGCAGTTAGATATAAGGAATGACGACATCAGTATTATGAGAGAGTCACCAATGTTCCCGCTGGTTGAAATAAACAAGGTTTTGGAAGCAAAAGGGATACCAGCCTTAAGGAAGGTATA
Organism: Ruminiclostridium herbifermentans; assembly: GCF_005473905.2. Taxonomy (NCBI): domain Bacteria; kingdom Bacillati; phylum Bacillota; class Clostridia; order Eubacteriales; family Oscillospiraceae; genus Ruminiclostridium; species Ruminiclostridium herbifermentans. Next base: position 3,738,438 of record NZ_CP061336.1, on the reverse strand, counting down.
ATATGAGTTTCTTTAAATATAATGACATAAATATTTTTTACGAAGTTACTGGAAATGGTGGAGAATGTATGATACTTATCCACGGCTTAGGTTCATCCAGCAAGGTTTATAGCAATATAACAAAATATGATTTCTTTACAAAGAATTTTAAGTGTTTGTTTATAGACCTTGTTGGATATGGTAACTCAGACAAACCGATGGAATTTGATTATTCTCTTAAATCCCAAGCCGTAGCATGTCTTCAGTTAATTGAATACTTGGGTATAAATAGCACTCATATAATTGCTCATTCAATGGGAGGGGTTATAGCCCAGTATATATGCGAAAACATGAAAGTAAAATCATTTATTAACTGTGAAGGAAACCTTACCTTGGACGACTGCAAGCTGTCAGCCTCTATTTATAATGTGGGGGGAGAAGCATTTAGACGGGGTGGCTTCAAATTCTTAAAAAATAATTACCGAGAACTCCCATTTTATGAGAGTCTTTGCATGACAAATGCTTATGTTATGTATGAGTCTTCAAGAAATTTAGTTGAAGCATGTAAAACCGATAATATCCTTGAGCGGTATATCAAGCTTGATACTGAAAAAATGTATATCTACGGTGAGCGAAACCTTGGGAAAAGGCGGTCTCAAGAGTATCTGCAAGACAAGGGCATAGTTATAAAATATATCAAAGACAGTGGACATAATATGATAGAAGAAAACCCATATGATTTTTATGAAACTATTATTGAGTATTTCTCTAACTCAAATATTTTTAAACCATTATAAAGAAGAGAAATGCTTTATTTGTTAATGCAAAAAATCATAAATTTTAATATGACTGACACCTTTGCTTTCTAGGCCAATACGTACTTTCAAGAATTTTATTTTAAGTTTCGACTTAAATTTCAATTTAAGTTTCAAATGTTTGGATTTTGATATTTATAATTTTTTAGCAATAAGGGGGTTATTATGAAACATATAATACCTGGTTTGGAAACGCGCGCAAAAGATGGTGTGTTTTGTTTGTTTTCAGCGATAGAAGACACATTAAGGTATCAAAAATATGACTTATCATGTGTCGATATATTTATGCTGTGCAACGGATTTAATGTGGAATACCAATCAGACTTGAATTATGTAGGATACAGTGGTCTTGATAATGTTATAGAAAATATAGCAAAAGAAAACCTCTTTAAAGTAAATATGTGTTACAAGCTGCAGGATAAGGATGAACTTTTTCAAAAGGCTTGCAATGCGGTACTTGATAACCATGTTGTCATCCTGTTTGTAGGAACTGAGAACTTAAATTACAGTGATGCCTTTAGGGAGATAAGCGATGAAAACAGAGGACATTGTATTCTTATGTATGGTATAGACTCTGAAGAAGGCATGGTGTATGTTGCAGACTCATATTTCAAAGATTCCTCTGGAAGGATGAAAGAATACCAAGGTCCTGCTTCAATTGAAGACATTAGAAAAAGTATTTTTGGATTTGTGTGGTTTGATACTGATAAAGCATCAAAACTTATAAATAAGAAGATGGTTCTTGATATTACTATTAATAATTTGAGAACTTTTTTGGAAGGGGTTACAACTGAAAATAAGTTTTTCGGAAATCTTGCGTTTAAAAAGTATGCTTTTGATTTGTATAAATTGGAAAACCTTGATGAAGATTCATTTGCAAAGGCATGTATAGATATAAATTTCAATATTAAAGTTCGGAGTGCAATAGTAATTATTGATAATATGATAAGCTTCATCCGTAATAATGAGGATTTCCAAATAGAAGGCTATGATACCATTTTGGAAGAACTTCAAATTTTAAGACGTGAATGGGAAAAGGTTGCCCTTAATGCAACTAAGGCTGGCTTGACCAAGAGAAAAAGAATGATACCTGCTATATGCGAAATGGCAAATAATACGATACAGATACAGGATAAGACATTTGGTAGCTACTTACAGTATCTTGAGAAAATTAAGATAATGTAAGTTTGGTTATGTTCTACTATCTTCGATGTATATGGCTGCTTAGAAAAGCACCAAAATCAAAATTGGAGGTATAAAATGAGAAAATCACTGGACATTGATATGTATAAAAATGGCTTTGGTGCTCAGCATATTAGCTGTGTATACGGACCTATTGCTGCTAGCGCAGGGCACTTCAACTATAATAATTATTTTTATTTTTGCTATTTACATGCTATTTTGAATAATACTGAAGAACGGAGAGATTTAGGTCTCAAAGGTAATGCAAACAGAATATTGAGTTATATGGGGCTAGAATTGCAGAGTATAGATTGTTCTGGATACACTCCTGAAGAAACTGTGAACAGAATTTCAGAGGAGATACTTGGAGGGTGGCCTGTTATTCTAGTGGTAAAATACAACTCGCTTTTCTACAACAAATACTATAAAGACAGCACATTTACTCTGAATCATGCCATTATTGTAAATGAGTACGGAGAAAATAATAGGACATTTGGTATAAAAGAAGCATCCTTATTGAGAGATACAGTTAATGCTTATGAAAATTCAGATGTATTTTTCCCACTACAAGTAACCTTTGATATGTTAAAAGATATATATGATGAATCAAACAAGCAATTTATTAAGGGAAACCAGATATTTGCCAACAATATATATTCTATGCGAAAGATTGATGAAATCAATATTGATACAAATGATGTAATCAATATTTCATTGTCGCTTTTTCAGGACTATAAGAATGACTTGATAAATATCATTAATTCCTACAATGAACGAATTAAAGAATTTGCCATATACATAGAAAATACAAGGCGCCGGTTTTGCGGTTGTATAAGGCCAATATTCCACCTTTTATATGAACATTGCAAACAAAGAAATCTTGATACTGATTTGACAAAAAATGCTGAAAAAAGCATAGAAGAAATTAGAAAAAACGTACTTAATATATTGTATAAAGCCAGCATTACAGGCACAAAAATTACCAAGGAGAAACAGGACACCTTATGCAGTATGGTTTTAGACAGTGATGAAAAGCTTATTAATTTGATTAAGAGTTTATATGTCAATGAAATAAAGAAAAATCAGATAAACTATTATGTAGATTTGACAAAGTATTATAATAATCAGGCATTTGAAGAAACCCTGAATGACAATTCTACTGCTGATATCACCGGTCAGGGAACGCATTACATAATGCAGGATGTTGTGATAAATGAGGAATGGAAGAAAGGTGGATATAGTTTTATATACCGATATTCTGCTGGAAAAATGGACAATATCAGCTGTGAAAGCCAGATAATTTGGATTCCCAATATTAATGCCAGATATATTAGTATATTGGGATGCGCTGAATTTGGAAATTATAGGGAAGAGATAGAGATTGAGTTCTCAGATGGAACAAAGCAAAGTATTACAGCAGATTTTACTGATTTTTATCAATCAGCTATTTATGAAGAAGAAATATATTGGATTGGAGCAGCTGCTGAGAGAAAAAACGGTAAGACAAATTATCAAAATTTTAATGCAAGGCTTTTTGCAAAACGATATCCTATTAAATCTGGCCGTGTTGCAAAGCTGACTTTACCCCGAAGAAGAAATGTTCATATATTTGCATTGACACTTACTGACGAGGTGTAAGCATAAAATATGAATGCTATTTAACAGATAATATTATGAATGATATTAATACTGCTAGAAATTTTTGAATTAAATATTTGAGTCATTAATTTAAAAGTTTATTAATTATTCATTTAAAGGGGGGCAACATGACCTTCCCTGACAGTCCATCACTGCAGAATAGTATATTAAATTACGTACATATATGAATGACTAGAAAAGAGACGATATGAAGGGAGTTTTGCATATGAAAAATGAAAGTTGTATTTTACCTGTGGTTTACCCACCAATAAACGGCTATCCACATAAAGGGGCTTTATTTTCAATGCTTATGGCAAGAGAAGAGTGTAAACCATGGGTGTTTAATAACTTTATACAGGTGTATACATTAAAAGATCTTTGTAATAAAGGAGTTAGAACAGGAACTGTTGATTTCTTTTATAATTTATATGGTGACTGGACTCACTTTTATTTAAAATCAAATCCATGGATTAAATTCAGTTCAATGCCATACGATTTTTTAAAACTAATAAAAACAGATATTATTGACTTTATTAAAACTTGTATTAATAAAAACTTATACCTCTTTTTTGACATTGATATGTATTATATATCTGCCTATAAGATGCATTATAATAAGACCCATTTTCTACATGAAATTTTCATATATGGATATGATGATGATAAAAAAATATTTTACATGGGGGATAATACAACTGGCAAATATACTCTCGATCAGGTAACATATGATGAGATTATAACAAGTACTAACGTAATTTTGGATTTGTATCGAGATGATAACGAAGATGCAGAGTTATATAAATATAAAGAGAAAGCCATATATATGATGTGTGTCACAAAAAATGTGGAGAGGAACTGGCAAGATCCCTCTTTCTCTAAAGATATATTTGAAGTTAATATTAAAAAAATAATCAACGATTTAAAAGAATATTTGCTTTTGGATAATTATGCCGAAGGCTATAGATATAGTAATTACTATGTTTTTGGTATAGATTGCTATAATGAATTGATGAAATTTGTTCGAAGTGCAATTGAAAATGGTCAGCATGTTGACCGCAGAGCATTTTATTCATTTATAGAGCATAAAAAGCTTATGCTGTTAAGAATGGAGTTTCTAAATGATAAATATAATGATAAATATGATTTAAATCAATTAATTGAGAGATATAGTAATTTAGTAAATGAATTTAATATAATACTGTCAAGTGTATTGAAAGCAAATATGATCAAAGATAATGATTTGTGGGAAAAAATAAATGTAAAACTGAAAGAGTGTAAAGAAGAAGACATAGTGCTAATGAATGAATTTATAAGAATTCTTAGCCAAAGTGAAATTCTTTAAGTGTCAAAGATAAATCTAGTAGTATTTTAAAATAAATTTAAAATTTTAGATTAGCCGTCAATTTGAAGATAATATCTTCGGATTGGCGCTTTTTATTTTGCGATAAATAGCAAGGCTATTAGCGAAAGTTGACAATAGTATGCAGGTGTCAGAGTTGTGGTTAAAAATTAAATTTGCCGCGTATAAAGTAAAATGCTAGAAATCCTGTAGAAATGTTTTTATTGATATCTGAATAATAATATCTGTCTCAAGATAAAACATCAATAATGATTTAACAACACAGGGATAGTTTATTATTTAGATAGTATTATTATTTTGAATAGTGTTTGAATAGCATAACAAGGTAATGGTGGATAATTATTGAAAACAACTGAGGTATATGCTAATATGTACAAAGCACAGTAGACTGGGTATTAAAGTGTTAAATTTTTTAATAAAGTTAAAAGGTTTTATGAATAAGAAACCAGTTCTAAATATTTTGGGATATATAATTAACTAATCTTATAGGAGTAGAAGGTATTGATATGATTTTAGAAGATTATTTTCATGAATTCAGAAGAAATACAATAGGATATAATCATTATTTTGACTCACCCTATGGAAAACAAAAAATTGTGTATGCAGATTGGACTGCAAGCGGACGTTTGTATGGACCAATAGAGACAAGAATTATTAATGAAATTGGTCCATTTGTGGGAAATACTCATTCACAGTCAAGTTTTACCGGCAATGCTATGACAACAGCATACAATTTAGCAAAAGAAAAAATTAAATTACATGTAAATGCAGACGAGAATGATATTATTATCCCTACTGGTTTTGGAATGACATCGGCAGTAAATAAGCTGCAGCGTATTTTGGGATTAAGACTATGTGAAAAATATAGTAGAAAAATTAATATACCTGAAGTATATAGACCAATTGTATTTGTTACTCACATGGAACATAACTCTAATTATATTTCATGGCTGGAAACCACTTCAGATGTAATAATTATTCAGCCTAATTCGGAAGGGAATGTAGATCTGGACTATTTAGAAAGCCAACTAAAGAAATATTCTACAAGGGCTATAAAAATTGGTGCATTTACAGCTTGTTCAAATGTAACTGGAATACAAACACCCTATCATAGTATGGCAAAATTAATGCATATGTATAATGGCTTATGCTTTGTAGATTTTGCAGCATCGGCACCATATGTTGAGATAAACATGCATACTGATAATCCTTTGGAAAAGCTGGATGCAATATATTTCTCACCACACAAATTTTTGGGTGGACCAGGAGCAGCGGGAGTTCTTATTTTAGATTCTAATCTTTTAAATAATGAAGTTCCTGATATACCTGGTGGAGGAACAGTTAACTGGACAAATCCATGGGGTGAAAAAAGTTATGTATTAGATATTGAAACAAGGGAAGATGGGGGGACTCCAGGCTTTCTGCAAATTATAAAAGCTGCATTATGCTTAGAACTAAAAAATAAAATGGACATTCAAAAAATGAACCAGCGAGAAGAAGAAATATTGGATATAGTTTTTAAAAAATTATATGATATTCCGGGGGTTCATATATTAGCAGAAGGTATAAAAAATCGTTTGGCTATTATTTCATTTTATATAGATAAGATACACTATAATTTGATTGTTAAGCTATTGAACGACAGATTTGGTATTCAAACAAGAGGTGGATGTTCTTGTGCTGGTACATATGGTCATTATCTGCTAAATATAGGCATGGAAAAATCAAAAAAAATCACACGGAGAATTGACGGAGGAGATTTGTCAACAAAACCTGGTTGGGTGAGGATGTCCTTTCATCCTACTACAACAGATAACGAGGTGAATTTTATTATAGATGCTATCAGGCAAATAACAATAAATTATTCAAAATGGCAGAAAGATTATGAATATAATTGCAAGACAAATGAATTCACTAATTTATTAAATCAAAACAAAGAGAATATATATGATAAATGGCTTGCCATATAAGTTATATATGAAACAATGTTCAGGAAGTAAAAATCAGAACTTGATGTTTTGAAAGCTGAATAGATTAATTTATTGACTAAATTTAACTAATTTATTTAACTAAGTTTAAGTAAAGAAAATTTTTTTGACAATGTTTATAGATTATGATACTTTATTATTAATTGAGACCAAGAAGGCTCAGCAGTAATTAGATGATTTTAACAAATGTAAAACAGACCCACGAAGGGGCTATGTACTTTATTACCCTTTTTGGGTTATTTATTTTGTAAAGGAGTCGATATTATGCACATGGCTGATGCCTTGATTTCACCAGCAGTTGGTGGAACTATGTTGGCTGTTACCGTCGGAGTTGCAGCTTATTCTGTTAAGAAAATCCAAAATGATATGGATGAAAAGAAAATTCCATTAATGGGAGTCATGGGAGCGTTCGTGTTTGCAGCTCAGATGATTAATTTTTCAATTCCAGGAACTGGTTCAAGTGGACATCTTGGAGGAGGAATACTGCTTGCAATATTATTAGGACCTCAAGCAGGATTCTTAACCATGGCTTCTATACTTCTTATACAGGCGCTATTTTTTGGTGATGGAGGATTACTGGCGTTTGGATGCAACGTATTCAACCTCGGTTTTTACACCTGCTTTATTGCCTACCCTTATATCTATAAGTTTTTTACACGTAAAGGCATTAATGCCAAAAATATTTTTGGAGCTTCGATGGTTTCTGCAATAATTGGTTTGCAATTGGGTGCTTTTAGTGTTGCACTTCAAACTCTTTTATCTGGGAAAACCGAACTTACTTTTGCAAAATTTGTTCTTCTTTTGCAGCCAATACATCTTGCAATTGGTGTGGTTGAAGGCCTTGTAACTTCAGCCATTATAACTTTTGTATGGAAAGCTAGACCTGAAATCTTAGAAAAGGCATACATTGGAGAAGCTCTTGGAAATATATCAATGAAAAAAGTTTTGACTGGACTTATTGTTGCCATTATAATTGTTGGTGGAGCCCTTTCATGGTTTGCTTCTTCAAAACCAGATGGTTTGGAATGGTCTATGGAAAAAACTGCTGGAACAGCAGAGTTGGAAGCAACAGGTGATATATATAGTACTTTGTCTGTAATGCAGAGTAAGACAGTGCTCTTACCAGATTATAGCTTTAAGGCGAGCGAAGCTGAAATGAAAGATGGAACTGCTACAAATGAGGAAGCTTGGCCTGCCGTTAGCGCTGGAACCAGTGTTTCTGGTATTGTTGGTGGTGCAATGACACTTGTATTAGCGACATTTATCGGTTTTGTAATAAGTGTAGTGAAAAGAAGGAATAAAAGAACAGCAAATTAAGTAAATAAACAGGCAGGGTTTATGCTCTGCCTGTTAAAATTTATTTATATAAGGTTTGGTTATTTATGTTAAAACTTATAGATTCAATTTATAATATACGGCTTCTTGATGACTTGGCGCAAAAAAAGACTTCTATACACAAGATTCATCCGCTTGCGAAGCTTTTAACCACATTTGTTTATTTGGCTACTGTTGTATCATTTGGAAAATACCAGATTGAGAACCTTTTAATATATGTTTTTTATCCTGTATTAATTTTAGTATTGGCAGAGTTACCTGTTGTTTCAATTATAAAAAGAGTTTTGCTTGTAGAACCTTTGATTATTGGAATAGGAATATTGAACCCGTTGTTTGACGAATATACTGTTACACTTGGCGAAATTACTATTTCACGTGGATGGATTACATTTCTCTCAATTTTTATTAAATGCAGCTTAACAGTTTTGGTAAGCATATTACTTATTGCAACAACAGGAATGGATAAGCTAGGTTTAGCTTTGAGAATACTAAGAGTTCCTAAAATCTTTGTTTTGCAATTACTATTAACTTACCGGTATATTTATGTCCTTATAGATGAAGTATTCAGAATGCAGAGGGCTTATTCATTGAGAACACCGGGACATAAAGGAATCCATAGAAGTGTTTGGGGGTCTTTTGCAGGACAATTACTGCTAAGAACCTTTGATAGAGCACAACGAGTATACCAGTCAATGTGTTTAAGAGGTTTCACAGGTGAGTATAATATGGGTGATGACTTAAGAATGGGTTTTAAGGATTTTGCTTACTTTTTAGTATGGAGTTTGTTTTTTATAATAGCAAGAATATATAATATCCCTATGATGATAGGTTTATTATTTACAGGAGTGTAAAATATATATGAGTCACCATAAGCTTGAAGCAAAAAACATACATTATTCATATCCAGATGGTCATGAAGCTATTAAGAATATATCCTTTACAATTCATCATGGTGAATCTGTAGGAATTATCGGCTCCAATGGTGCAGGAAAGTCAACTTTGCTAATGCTTTTAATGGGAATCTTTTTTCCAGATGCAGGAGAAGTTTTAGTTGGAGATGTTCGTCTGACAAAAAAAACTCTGCCAATGATACGACAGCGATTGGGTATGGTTTTTCAGGACCCTGATGATCAGTTGTTTATGACAACTGTATATGATGATGTAGCATTTGGACCGAGAAACTACAAGCTAGATGAGAAAGAAGTTGAAAGAAGGGTATTAGAAGCTTTAGAATTGGTTGGAATACCCCATTTAAAAAATAGAGCTCCTTTTAAATTATCTGGTGGAGAAAAAAGGTCTGCGGCTATTGCAACAGTTCTTTCAATGCAACCTGATGTTTTAATTATGGACGAGCCCACATCAGCTCTAGATCCTAAATCAAGGAGGAGAGTTATAAGCTTGTTAAGAAGCTTTGAACATACTAAAATAATAACTAGCCATGATTTAGATATGGTATTTGATATTTGCACAAGGATTATTGTGATTAAAGAGGGGGAAGTAGTTGCAGATGGACCAGCAAATGAGATATTGACAAACGCTGAGTTGCTTAACGACTGTGGGCTAGAAGTACCTCTTTCAATTCAAAATTGTCCTATTTGTGGGCAACCTAAAAATTTAGAATAAACTTGGGATTGGTGATAAAATGCGTATTGCGGTTATTGATGGTCAGGGTGGTGGAATTGGAAAATTAATTGTAGAAAAGCTGAAAACTGCTTTTTCTGAAAAGGTAGATATAGTGGTTTTAGGAACCAATGTGCTGGCTACATCTCTTATGCTTAAGGCAGGTGGAAATGAAGGGGCTTCAGGTGAAAATGCAATAGTAGTAAATGCACCGAAGGTTGATATAATTATAGGAAGTATCGGAATAATAGCTGCAAACTCAATGCTTGGCGAATTAACTCCATTAATGGCAAAAGCTATAGCAGAGAGTCCAGCAAAAAAGATTTTGATTCCTTTAAATAGATGTAATATTGACGTTGTAGGAGTAAATAACCAGCCATTACCGCATTTGGTAGATGAGGCTATAGAACTTATTAAAAAATATAGAGGTGAATATAATGTGTGAAGCAAATGTATATTTGATTGACAAAGAAGGCAAGGAGCAGTTAATTCTTGAATCAGTTGACAAAGTAATACCTAGTGAAGAAGGCGTTTTGTTAGAAAATATTTTCAGCCAAAGAAAAACTGTGAAAGCCAAGATTAAGGAAATGGCTTTAGTAGATCACCGGATTGTATTAGAGGACTTATGATATTTATATAATGACAGATGAACAAAAATAACATATTTGATTATATGGTTTGAGCTTTTATCTCAACTATAGAGGTGGTTATATGAAAAAAATAAAGGTTGGAAGTCGTGACAGCAAGCTTGCGATAATCCAATCCAATATGGTTATAGACGCTATCAACAAGTATGATCCATCAATTCAAGTTGAACTTATAACAATGAAAACAACTGGTGACAAGATTCTAGATAAATCACTTGATAAAATAGGCGGGAAAGGGCTGTTTGTTAAAGAGTTGGACGAAGCCTTATATAGTGGTGAAGTAGATATTACTGTTCATAGCTATAAAGACATGCCTATAGAGGAAAATCCACGATTGCCTGTTATTGCTCTTTCAAAACGAGAGGATGCCAGAGATGTGTTGATTTTGCCCAAAACTCATCAAGCAAAAGCATTTCAAGATATATTGAAATCAGATACAAAAGCACTTCCAATTGGAAGTTCCAGTCTTAGACGAAAGCTTCAACTAAAAGAATTATATCCTAACTGTGAAACTGCACCAATAAGAGGGAATGTTCAAACACGACTTAATAAGTTGGAAAAAGGTGAGTTTTCTGCAATAGTACTTGCTGCCGCAGGAATAAAAAGATTGGGGCTAGAAAGATACATAAATAGATATTTTACAATAGATGAAATAATTCCTGCAGCCAGTCAAGGGATTATTGCTGTACAGGGAAGAGCAGGTGAAAACTTTGATTATCTAAAGCTTTTTGATAGCGAGGATTCTCATTTTATATCACTTGCAGAGCGCTCATTTGTTAAGGCATTGAATGGTGGCTGCAGTGCTCCTATTGGTGCATATGCAGAACTAGATAAAGATGAAATTATTTTGAAGGGGCTGTTCTATAATGAGGCAGCTGATGAAATAATAAAAGAGAGTATTAGAGGAAACAAGCAAAATGCAATAGAACTAGGAATAGAACTGGCGAGAAAAATAGGGGTAAGAAGTAAATGAAAAAAGGCTTTGTAGCTTTAATAGGTGCAGGACCAGGGGACAAAGGACTTTTGACGGTTAAGGCAGCAGAGATGTTGGCTAAAGCAGAGGTTGTTGTGTATGACAGATTGGTTTCAGATGATATTCTAAAGTTAATCCCACCAAATGCACAGAAAATTAACGTTGGAAAAGAGAATAAGCACCATCCTGTAAAGCAGGAGGAAATAAATGAGATACTTCTCCAAAAGGCATTGGAAGGTTATTTTGTCATACGTTTAAAAGGTGGTGACCCATTTGTATTTGGCAGAGGAGGAGAGGAACTGGAACTACTGATAGAAAACAATGTACAATATGAAGTAGTACCCGGAATCACCTCGGCTATTGCTGCACCTTGTTATGCTGGTATACCTGCTACACACAGGGATTACTGCTCCTCGTTTCATATTATTACTGGACATGCGAAGGCAGGTGGAGAACTAGCAATACCGTTTAGGGCTTTAGCTGAACTTAAGGGAACGCTAGTATTTCTCATGGGTATTTCATCACTTCAATATATAATGGATGGACTGATGGAAGCTGGATTTAATAAGAATACTCCTGCAGCAATAGTAGAAAATGGGACAAGGCAAAATCAGCGAAAACTGATAGCTACTGTTGGAACCTTGGAACAACAGGCAAAGGATAAGCAAATAAAATCCCCTGCAGTTATTGTGGTTGGGGAGGTTTGCAAACTATCAAACAGCTTTGACTGGTTTATGAATAAGCCTCTATTTGGTAAAAAGGTACTGGTTACAAGACCAAAGGCAGCTTTGGGAACAATTGCTCAAAAGCTTTATGAACAAGGGGCGGAGACTATTGAGTATCCATGTATTGAAGTGATTTCTATACAAAATAATGAAAGTTTTTATAATGCATGTAAGCATTTGAATGAATATGGATGGATATTATTCACCAGTAAAAACGGAGTTGATATATTTTTTGATTATTTAAAGAGCAAAAGGCTTGATGCAAGAGCCATTGCTAATGTGAAAATAGCAGCAGTAGGAAGGCAGACAGAAAAAGCCTTGGAGGAAAGAGGCATATTTTGTGATTTCACACCTGAAATTTTTGACGGAGAACATTTGGCTAAGGGTATAGCCAAACTTTTGAAGAAAAATGAAAAGGTGCTTATTTGTGACGGGTTAAAAGCCAGTGATGATATAGTCAATGTCTTCAACGAGAATAATATTGAATTTGACAGAGTTCATCTGTATGACACTTTATATACAAGTGAAAATAACGAAATGGTGAAAGAACTAATATATAAAGGTGAACTGAAATATGTAACCTTTACAAGTGCATCTACTGTAGAGGGATTTGTAAAATCAATGGGAGATATAGATACCCATAGCTTAACAGCTATATGCATTGGAAATCAGACTGCAAAGGCTGCTAAAAGGTACAACATTAATTATGTGGTTTCAGATGAAGCAACAATTGAATCAATGATAGATAAATTGGTGGAGGTGTCTAAAGGATGATAAATAGACCAAGAAGATTAAGGGGAAGTGACACTCTACGTAAGGCGGTAAGAGAAACAAGGATGTCAGCCGACTCATTAATATTGCCACTTTTTATAAAAGAGGGGAAAAATATAAAGCAGGAGATACAGTCGCTGCCAAATCAATTTCACTATAGTCCTGATATGGTAGGGCAAGCTATTGAAGAGGCTTTGAAGAATGGGGTAAAAGCTGTTCTTCTATTTGGACTTCCGGAGAATAAGGATGAGTTTGGAACGGAGGCTTTTAATGAAAATGGTGTATTGCAAAAGGGCATACATGAAATAAAGAAGAATTATCCTGAAATGTATGTAATAACGGATGTTTGCATGTGTGAGTATACCTCTCACGGACACTGCGGGATTTTAAACGGTGAGCAGGTGGATAATGACAAGACATTGCCTTACTTAGCAAAAATAGCACTGTCACATGTAAAAGCTGGTGCAGATATGGTAGCACCCTCTGATATGATGGACGGAAGAATTAGTGCGATTCGAATGACTTTGGACCAAAATGGGTTTTCTGATACTCCCATTATGTCTTATTCAGTAAAATATGCGTCAGCATTTTATGGGCCATTTCGTGAGGCTGCATGTTCTGCGCCTGCTTTTGGAAACCGCAAGGGCTATCAAATGGACTATCACAATAGCAGGGAGGCTATAAAAGAGGCTCTATTAGATGCTAGTGAGGGTGCAGATATACTTATGGTAAAGCCTGCTCTTTCTTATCTTGATATAATAAAAGCAGTTAAGGAGCAAACTCACCTGCCTATAGCAGCATACAGTGTCAGTGGTGAATATGCAATGATCAAGGCTGCTGCAGGTCAGGGGCTTATTGATGAGTATAATGTAATGTGCGAGAGCGCAGTCAGTATTTACAGGGCTGGTGCAGATATACTCATAAGCTATTATGCAAAGGAAATAGCAGCTGCAATAAAAAGAGGTGATATAGGATAGTGAACAGTCAGGAATTGTTTGAAAGAGCAAAAAAAGTAATACCGGGTGGTGTGAATAGCCCTGTAAGAGCCTTTAAGGCAGTAAACTCAAATCCCTTATTTATAAGCCGGGCGAAGGGCTCAAAAATATATGATGTGGAAGAAACTGAGTATATTGATTATGTTGGCTCATGGGGGCCAATGATTTTAGGACATAACAATGAAGCTATATTAAAAAGTGTTGAAAAAGCTATATGTAATGGACTTAGTTTTGGAGCACCTGTTGAAGCTGAGGTACAGATTGCAGAACTAATAACAGAAATGGTACCAGGCATTGAGATGGTCAGAATGGTGAATAGCGGTACAGAGGCAGTTATGAGTGCTATCCGTCTGGCAAGAGGTTTTACAAAAAGAGATAAAATAATAAAGTTTGAGGGCTGCTATCATGGTCATAGTGACAGCATGCTGGTAAAGGCTGGTTCAGGAGTGCTCACAGCAGGTGTTCCAGACAGTATGGGAGTTCCAAAGAATGTTGCAGCTGATACCTTGACAGCTATATATAATGATATTGCCAGTGTAGAGAAACTCTTTGCTGAAAACAAGAATGAAATTAGTGCTGTTATTATTGAGCCTGTAGCTGCCAATATGGGGGTTATTGCTCCGAAAGAAGATTTTTTAAGGGAACTTTCAGCTTTGTGTAAAAGAAACGGAACCTTGCTTATTTTTGACGAAGTTATTACAGGCTTTCGTTTAGCAAAAGGTGGTGCACAGGAGTACTTTGGAGTCTCTGCGGATATAGTTACCTATGGGAAAATCATTGGTGGAGGGATGCCTGTAGGTGCTTATGCAGGACGGAGAGAGATAATGGAATGTGTAGCACCTGTTGGAGGAGTATATCAAGCAGGAACTCTTTCAGGAAATCCGGTAGCTATGGCAGCGGGACTTGCTCAGCTGGAGATACTAAGAAGTAATGAACAGGTTTATAAACATATCAATGCAATGGCAAAAATACTGGGTGATGGAATAGAACTGTTAGCACAAAAATATAATGTTCCTGCTAATATAAATAGAGTCGGTTCACTGCTTTGTGTATTTTTTGCAGAATCGGTGGTTACAAACTACGCAGAAGCAAAAAAGAGCGATACCGTGGCTTATGCGAAATACTTTAAGAGTATGCTTAAGAAAGGTATTTATCTTGCACCATCACAGTTTGAGGCTATGTTTGTAAGTTCCGCACATAGCGAAGATGACATAAAAAATACTTTGAATGCCATTGAAGGGACTTTTATGGAGATGTCTAAATAACCACAATTATTTCAGCGTCAATTTTTGGGGCGAGCAATAGATTTATTGCTACTTAGTACTATTTAAGCAGTTTACGGCTATGTATATTTTATTGTCAAAGGATGAATAGTATTGAATAGAGATGCTTAAAAAAATGGCGTAATTCATGCATTGACGCTATTTAAGTTTGTGTGATAAAATATACGTGTTTTTGAGAGTTATACAAAATAAATAATTCGGCAAATATTAATAAATAATAGCTTTTAAGCACGTTTATATAAAAAGAATGAACGTGCTTGATTAGTGTAAAAATTCAGTTTACTTGCTTAGCTAAGAGCTTATTAACAGTAAATGGGATACGGATTAGAGCAATAGAGCTAAGTTGCTAGGGCGACTTGATTTTATTGCTTTTTATCATGAAAGGATTTAATATGGATAACATTATTGAACTAAAGGGTATCAAAAAGTGCTACGATGACTTTGTTGCCGTTAAAGATTTTAATCTTGAAGTTAAAAAGGGCGAGTTTGTCACGTTTTTAGGCCCATCAGGCTGTGGAAAGACCACAACACTTAGAATGATAGCGGGCTTTGAACTCCCTTCTGAGGGACATATTCTTCTCAATGGAAAGGATATCAGCGTACTTCCTCCTAACAAAAGACCTATAAATACAGTTTTTCAAAGGTATGCTCTATTTCCGCATCTGAATATTTTTGACAATATTGCATTCGGACTAAAAATGAAAACAATTGAGACAACATATACGAATAGTAAAGGAGAAACCGTTACACGCAGAGAAAAGCTGTCAAAGTCAGAAATCAGAGAAAAGGTAAAACGTGCATTGGAAATAGTGGATTTGGAAGGCTTTGAAAAGCGTAATGTTTCAACTCTTTCGGGAGGTCAACAGCAGAGAATTGCCATTGCAAGAGCTATTGTAAATGAGCCTGAAATTCTTTTGTTAGATGAACCTCTAGGTGCATTGGACTCAAAGATGCGAAAGGAAATGCAGCTAGAGCTCAAAGCCATGCACGAAAAATTCGGAATTACCTTTATATATGTAACCCATGATCAGGAAGAGGCTCTTACCATGTCGGACAAGGTGGTTGTAATGAGTGACGGCATGATTCAGCAGGTCGGAACACCTGAGGAAATTTATAATGAGCCAAACACTGTATTTGTTGCAGACTTTATTGGAGAGAGCAATATCTTCAGCGGAAAAATGTCAGACAAAAAGAAGGTTAGTTTCTGCAATGCAGAATTCCCATGTCTGGATGATTTTCATGTTGGAGCAGATGTTGACGTTGTTATAAGACCTGAGGATATTGAAATGACAGCTCCTGAAAAGGGACAAATAAAAGGAACTGTTCAGTCTGTTATCTTTAGAGGTATGCACTATGATATTACAGTTCAATCAGGAAATAATGAAGTTCTTATTAAAAGCACTAAAAATGCAGTAATTGGAGAAGAATTAGGGCTTACAATTGAACCAGATGGTATCCACGTTATCTATGCTCAGACAAATATAAATACATATGACGGAGTTATTACGGCAATAGATAAGGTGGCTTTTGCAGACGGTGAATTTTATTGTGATGTAACTAAATTGTACCCTGGGTCAAAAATAATCAATAACAGTATTATAGATAAAGATGGAAATAAGTTGAACGTAATTGGAAAGGATGTAAAGGTTAAGATTCCAATTGCTGCTCCTGCAATGAGTGACGACATCGATGCTGGAGGAACAAAAGGACATATCATTTCTCTTATATATAAAGGAGATCATTACCATTATATTGTCCGTACTAAGAGCGGAGAGGATATTCATCTTCATGACCAGAGCCTCTGGAATGAAAATGACTATGTTAGTGTCTTAATCTCTAAGGAAAACATTGAATTGTCACTAAATGTAATGGAGGCGTAGCAAATATGAAATATCATTTTTCGCGTAAGCAGCTGTGTATTCCTTATGCAGTATTTCTAGTATGCTTTGTCATTGCACCGCTTATAGTTATATTATACTATGCCTTTACAAATGGAGAAGGCTCATTTACAATAGACAATTTAACAGGCTTTTTCACCAGTAAAAATACAATAGGAACTCTGTTTTACAGTGTTCTAATTGCGGTAACTACCACCTGTACGTGTTTGTTGATTGCCTATCCCATAGCCTATATACTAGCACGCAGCAAAATGAAGAAAAAGACTGTACTTATGGCTTTATTTATTGTGCCAATGTGGGTTAACTTCACACTTAGGATATTAGCCTTAAAGGAAGTGCTCACTATGATTGAAGGGAATTTGGCGTTTCATCCGTTTTTGAACACCATAATAGGTATGACCTATGACTTTTTCCCATTTATGATTCTTCCATTATATACAACCTTGATAAATCTCGATAACCATGTTTTGGAAGCTGCCTATGATCTTGGTGCAGGCAAAATAGATGCATTTATGAAGGTTACATTGCCACTGTCATTGCCAGGTATTGTAAGCGGTGTAACAATGGTATTTCTGCCTGCTATGACCAACTATGTTATCTTGGACATGCTCTATAATAATACCTATATTATGGGCAGCCTGATTGGAAGTTACTTCAATGCCTATGATTGGCACAGCGGTTCTATGATATCCATTGTATTATTGCTTATAATATTTATAGCTATGTGGGCAACTAATGGATTTACTGAAAAGGAATCAGAGAGGAAGTCAATACTATGATTAAGAAGATAATGAGATCTTTGTGGCTTGGAATTGTGTTACTTTTTATATATTTGCCCATATTGATTTTGGCTGGGTACAGTTTTTTGGACACTCCTACAATAGGTGCTTCCGGAAGCTTTACTCTTCAAAACTATGTAAAGCTTTTTACAACACCTGAGCTTTTGGACATGATTTCCGGAACTCTTTCACTGGCATTTCAATGTGCAGTTATTTCTACTATTTTAGGAACACTTGGAGCTATTGGTGCATTCTATTCCAAAAAAGGCATGCGTAACTTTATAGTTACTGCTAACCAGATTCCAATAGTCAATGCAGATGTTGTAACTGGGTTTTCATTATGTATATTGCTAATTGTAGTTTTAGGTATGGATAAGGACACCTTTATACCACTTATAGCAGGCCATGTAGTTTTGACATCCCCTTTTGTGTATCTTTCGGTTGTACCAAAGCTAAAGCAGATGGACTACAGTCTTTACGAAGCAGCACTTGACTTAGGTGCAAGTGCGAGACAGGCGTTATTTAGAATTGTAATGCCTCAAATTATTCCAGGAATTATCTCAGGATTTTTATTGTCAGTAACACTTTCCATGGATGATTACTTTATTACTTCATATACAAAACCTGCAACATTTAATACTATCAGTACCTATGTTGTCAATGCTACAAGAGGTTCTAATACAGAAGTGAAAACAGCGCTTTGGGCACTATCAACCTTAATCTTTGCTATCATTCTGCTTGTAGTGCTGATTAGCAATATTACTGCCAACAGAAAGGCTGGTGAGAAGAATGATACAAATGAAATTTAAATGGAAAAATAAAATATGTTTAAAGCTTTTAGCCCTTTTCCTTCTTACGGCATTAATGTCCGGAATAATTCAGGTGCCGAAAGTTCTTGCTGAGACTGAGGATACGATAGTGCTTAGAGTTGGCAGCTGGGAAGAATATATTGACCAGGGAGACTGGGGCGAGGACGAAGAGGTGGACCTTGAAAGTGAAACTATTACCAGCGAGAACGGATTGATTTCAGATTTTGAGGAATGGTATTTTGATACCTTTGGAAAGCATGTGAAAGTGGAATACTCTACCTTTGGCACAAATGAGGACTTGTACAGTAAGCTTATTCTTGGTGAAGCTTATGATATAGTGTGTCCTTCAGAATATATGTTTTCAAAGCTTCTAAAGGAGAATATGCTTGAGCCTCTTTCAAAGGACTTTTTTGATACTTCAAATGAATACAATTATTATACAAATGGAGTTTCTCCTTTTATAAAGGAACTCTTTGAAAAAAATAAGATTGACGGAAAGCCTTGGAGCGACTATGCAGCGGGCTATATGTGGGGAACCATGGGAATAGTTTATAATCCTGATGAGGTTGATGAAGATGATGTATCCGGCTGGGATATTCTCGTCAATCCCAAGTATGCTAAAAGAGTCACTATTAAGGACAGCGTAAGAGAGTCCTATTTTCCTGCATTAGCTATTTTGAACAAGGACTTGCTGCTAACTAAGGAGTTCAGAGAGAACAAGGACTATTATGAGAATCTGGCTAAGGCTATGAATGACACTAGACCAGAGACTATCGAAAAGGTTGAGGATTTACTCCAAAGAATAAGGCAGAATGTATATTCTTTTGAGACAGACAGCGGTAAAGCTGATATGATTACTGGGAAAATAGTTGCAAATGTCCAATGGTCTGGAGATGGAGCTTATGCTATGGAACAGGCGGAAGAAGAGGGATATTACCTATATTACTCTGTTCCGGAGGAATGCACTAATCTTTGGCTAGATGGTTGGGTAATGCTAAAATCGGGCATTGCTGGTAATAGCGATAGAAAAAAGGCAGCAGAAGCATTTATTAATTTTATATCAAGAGCAGACAATGCCATTAGAAATATGTACTATATCGGCTATACTTCCTGTATTTCAGGAGGGAATAACCCCTTAATTTATGAATATGTCAAATGGAAGTTTGAGGCAGAGGATGAATCTGATGCAGTAGAATATCCAATGGGCTACTTCTTCAGCGGGGATGATGCTGATGAAAATTATAACCTCAAAACTACAGAGGATTATTCTAAACGCTTGCTTTTCGTCCAATATCCTCCCAAAGAGGTTATTGACAGAAGTGCGATAATGGGCTACATGTCCGACGATGTAACTTCGCAGCTAAATCAGATGTGGATTAATGTGAGGTGCTTTAACTTTGACCAGGTACCTGGGAAAGTGTGGTTATGGACACTAGCTATTATTTGCCTAGTGATACTTTTGATACTTGTATGGAGTTATCGCTATAGGATTTTCAGGAGGGTTCATAAAGGCTAGGTAATAAGTAGAACTATCAACATAACACTTACCATAAGTGCTTCACGTGGTTTATTATAGACTAGGTAATGAGAAAACATTGATGAAATTTGAATATATTTAATTTGTCTCATATATCCGCAAAATTGGATGCTCAAATGTCCATTTTGCGGATTTTTATCTTGTAGCGCGTATAGCCTTGACTTATGTGACAAAAGTCCAATAAGGATAGCTTCTACTCGATATTAAGTATTATTTGCACAAAAAATTATTATGATAGCATGTACATTTTATAAAATAAAATTTATTTATAAAATAATAACCTTTTTGAGTATGCATCTCTATATTGTGTAGGTGTTAGTCCTACCGTTCTCTTGAACCTTTTCATGAAGCTATGGTTATCATTAAATCCTATGCTGTAAGCTATATTGCTTATATTATCATTAGTTTCGCACAGCAGGTATTTAGCAAGGTCAATTTTTTCATTGATAATATACTGCTTAAGTGAAAAGCCTGAATAATTTTTAAAAAATTCAGATAAATATCGCCTATTATATCCAAAATGCTCTGCTATATCTGATACCTTAATATCAGTATTACGGTGCCACTTTATATAATCCTGAATATCATAAAAGAGCTGCTTTTTCTTCACATTCAAATTCTGAGGAGAATTTTGTTCTATGAACTGGCAGAATAATTCGCATAGAACAGCTGTACATAAATAATTGTTCATAAGTTTGTTATGATAACTTCTGACACTATCCTGAAGATGTTTCATAACAACTACAATCTTTTCAAGATTTGTTACTTTGCCATATTGAGGTATGTATAATTTTTCGGCAGGCAGTTCTAACGGAAGTTCATCGAAATCTACTGTTTTAAATGAGTTCTCAATAGTAAAGTGCAGCCAATAAAAACCACAGCTGCTGCTTTTATAGCCAGATTGTTTTGATAGTGGCGGGAAAAGTAAGAATTCACCCTTACATACATCAAAAAACTGCTCGTCAAACTGAAAATAAGCAGTACCCTCCGTAACAACTATAAGTTCAAAATTCTCCATCTGTCTTGAAAAATGCATCCACTCTGGAGATGGTGCCTGAAATTTTCCTGTTAAATCGTATTTTAATGGAGTCTCAAGTGAAAGTTCATAATATGTCATATGACTTTTTACCACCTATTCTGTAGAAAATCCATTTAATTCATGTATAAATATTGGTAGACTTAATTTAAGGTACCATTAATTATTAAGGGGGTTTTACTAGATAAAATCTTTTCTAAAGTCGTAATTATTTGAAAAGTTAATTCTAAAATTGAGTAATTAAACCTTTTGCTGCAGCATCTATATCTGCTTTATTAGATAAAAAATTCTATTATCTAAGGCAGAAAACTACCCGGGTGAAAAGCTGCTTAGGCTAGAGACTACTAATTGAGCAGTTGTATTAATAAAACTTGGTATGAAATTACTCAACAACTAAATTATATCAAAGTAGTATAAATAAAATCAATATTCGATATTCTGCCCTCTTAATCAATTTTATATTGAAAATTTCATTTTAATCTACGCGTTATAATGCCTAAATGATTGTTGGATTATATTGACTGCAAATTATCAATCCATAAGTATCGTTAATGGGTCTATGACTTGTAGACGTATTCTTTTTCAAAACTGACAATTGGACACATTAAATCCAAGCAACTACTATTAATAATAAAAAGGAGATATTAAATATGTTTGGAATATTTAAAAAGTCAAATAGTTCGTTACTGTTTCAAATACTTGTACTGCCATTGTTATTAATTTTTCTGTCACCTTCGCTAGTGTCAGCGGCAAGCGTTGACAAGCTTCAATCATTTGATATGGAGCAAGTTAAAGTGACTGATGCATATTTAGTAAACGCATTCAACAAAGAAATATCATACTTGCAATCTATTGATCCTAACCGTTTGTTAGCTGGTTATAAGCAAACTGCTGGCTTATCAACAAATTACAGTAAGTATGGCGGCTGGGAAAACACTCCTCTTAAAGGGCATACATTGGGTCATTATATGTCTGCATTAGCGCAAGCATATAAAAACACTAAGGATAATCCTACAGTAAATGCAGATATAAAAAATAGGATTGATCTTATTATTTCTGAATTGCAGGCATGTCAAAATAAGAGGGGTGATGGATATATATATGCTGAATCTACAGCCCAATTTGATGTTGTTGAGGGAAAAGCAACTGGTACACTATGGGCTCCTTGGTATACAATGCATAAGATAATGGCGGGGCTTATTTCAATTTACGAATTAGAAGGTAATCCTGCTGCGTTAACCGTAGCAAGCAATTTAGGAGATTGGATTTATAGAAGAGTTAATGCTTGGGATTCTGCAACGCAGGCCAAAGTATTAAGTGTTGAATATGGAGGAATGAATGATTGTTTATTTGACCTATACAAGCTGACTGGCAAAAGTACTCATTTAGCAGCAGCTAAAAAATTCGAAGAACCTTCTTTGCTTAATGCAATTGCTTCAGGAAATAATATATTGCCAGGTAAACATGCAAATACAATAATACCTAAGTTTATTGGTGCAATGAATCGTTATCGTACATTAGGTACATCAGAAGCTTCTTATCTTACAGCTGCACAACAATTTTGGAACTTTGTAGTAAGGGATCATACATATGTTACAGGCGGAAATAGTCAATGGGAGGCCTTCAGAGCTGCAGGAAAACTCGATCAATACCGTGACGAAGTAAATAACGAAACCTGTAATTCATATAATATGTTAAAACTAACCCGTGACCTATTTAAAGTAACTGGGGATGTTAAATATGCTGATTTTTACGAAAGATCATTTATAAATGAAATTCTAGCTTCTCAAAATCCTGAAACAGGTATGACAACATATTTTAAGCCAATGGGAACAGGATATTTTAAAGTATTCAGTAAGCCATTTGATAATTTCTGGTGTTGTACAGGAACTGGTATGGAGAATTTCACAAAATTAAATGATAGTATATACTTTAATAGTGGGACGGAATTATATGTAAATCTGTATATCAGTTCGGTTCTGAATTGGAAAGAAAAAGGGCTTGTATTAACACAAACGGCGAATGTTCCTTTATCTGATACAGTAACCTTTACAATTGATAGTGCTCCTTCCTCTGAACTTAAAATCAAATTCAGATCACCTTATTGGATTGCTGCTGATAAAAAGGTAACAGTTAAAGTAAATGGTACAACTGTTAACGCTCCAGTAACCAATGGCTATATTGATATAAGCAGAGTTTGGAATGTAGGAGATAAGATTGAGGTAACCCTTCCTGTCGAGGTACAGGTGTCAAGGTGCCCTGATAATCTAAGTGTAGCAGCTTTCACCTATGGCCCAGTTGTGCTATGTGCAGGACTTGGAAGTGAAAGTATGACTACATCTTCTGTTGGCTGGAATGTAACAACAGCTACAAAAACCGTTTCAGTTAAGGATACAATTAACATAAATTCTTCTACATCTGCAAGTTTAGATGACTGGCTTGCTAATATTAATAAATATTTAATTCAGACACCTGGAAAGATGGAATTTAAATTAAAGGAAACAGATGCGGATAATAGTTTAGTGTTTACTCCTTATTATTCAAAATATACAGGACGTTATGGTATTTACTTTACGTTTAAAGGTTCTTTTACAGGCCCAAGAAATCCATTTTCCAGGATTGAAGCAGAAAGCTATAATGCGCAGTCAGGTATTCAGGATGTAACCTGTGATGAAGGAACAGGTGCTATAGGATATATAGAAAATGGAGATTATGCAGTTTACAAAAATATGGATTTTGATAGTGCTGTAGTAGGCTTTATTGCAAGAACCTCCAGTGCTGAAAATGACGGTAAAATCGAGATTAGACTTGATAGTATTAACGGACCTTTGGTAGGAACATGTCCGGTTAAGAAAACAGGTGGATGGCAGATATTTACTGATTCTGAGTGCAGTGTCAGCGAAATAAGCGGGAAGCATGATGTTTACTTGAAATTTACAGGAGGAAGCGGATACTTATTCAACATTAATTGGTTTAAATTTATCAAAGAAGATATAGCACCAGTACTTATAGGAGACCTCAATGGAGATAATTCTGTTGATGCAACAGACTTTGCTTTGATGAAAATGTATCTTCTTGGAATAACTGATGACTTTCCTGTTCAAAACGACCTAGAGGCAGGTGACTTAAATAAGGATAATGTTATTGATGCCCTTGATTTTGCAATGTTCAAGCAATATCTATTAGGTGGCACTGAGTTAAATTGAAATGGAGCGGAAATAAACTTGAATTATAAATATCATTTATATTTATGTAAAACAAAATGAGTACTAGAAATATAAGATAATCACAGTATCTATGCAAATATATATTATATAAACAAGCACTAATGGATTATATGGACACCTCTTATGATAATTTTCTATCATAGGAGGTGTTATTTTTGGGAATTAGTGAAAAAAACAAAGCCGAATATTTTTTTACAAAGAGGGCATTATGGTTTTATCAATGTGATACATTAGGATGGAGGAAAAATTGTGAAAGACTTAGAATTAATTAATTTATTAAAAAAGCGTTTTGAGGATAACATGAATCGCCATAAAGGCTTTGAATGGGATAAAATTCAAGCAAGGTTGGAATCTAATGCTGATAAACTTTGGTCACTCAAAGAAATGGAAAGAACAGGCGGTGAGCCTGATGTCATTGATTATGATAAAGAAACTGGAGAATATATTTTTTATGATTGTTCATCGGAAAGTCCTAAAGGCCGCAGAAGTATTTGTTATGACCGTGAAGCGCAGGAATCAAGGAAAGAACATAAGCCAAAAAATAATGCACTCGATATGGCTGCTGCTATGGGTGTTGAAATTTTAACGGAAGAACAATATCGAAGGTTGCAGAAGCTGGGGAGTTTCGACCTGAAGACATCTAGTTGGGTGAAAACACCTGACTATATTAGGAGGCTTGGTGGCGCAATCTTTTGTGACCGTCGCTACGACACTGTCTTTGTATACCATAATGGAGCGGATTCTTACTATGGCGCAAGAGGATTCCGTAGTTTGCTTAAAGTATAACATTTACAATGGGACTTTTAGAAGTTTATTAAAAAGAGAATACCGACCTTTATAAAAATCATTTTGTCTACTCAGGCCAACTATAAATGCTGAAAATGAATAATTACGATTTCTAGTAATTATTAATTAGTGAAAAATATTAAATAATTTATGAATTAAACTTTTTTGATGAATCTTACGTAATAATACACTATTATATGGTAGTTATACTATTTTTAACAACCGTATTCAATTGAAAGTATATCTTCGTTTTTGAAAATTAATTCTACAACATTTAGCAGAAGTATTTGTTAAAGCATCCTTATAATCACAAGAGGCTGCTTTTCTGCGTAATTCTATATATTAATTTCTATTTACTATATAATACAACCAAATTCGATTTTTTTCGACAAAATACGACTTGCTTTAGCGAAAAATAAAGATTATACTCAATGCAATAATTAAAATTTTTTTGTTTTAGTATTACCAAATATTAGATACAAATATGACTAACGTAGACAACTTAATTCTCATTAACTTTATTTTATATTCGAATTTGCTAGGATTTTTAGACCATTATTTTATATAAAAATTAGTTCTTGTAGCTTAGAGAGGAGTTTTTATGACATCAATATTAATTGTGGATGATGCTGCTTTTATAAGACTTCAGTTAAGGCAGATGCTTGAAAGAAACGGTTATAATGTTGTTGGCGAGGCAGCTAATGGCAAAGAAGCAATAGTTAAGATTAAGGAATTAGACCCTGATATTGTTACTCTTGATATAACAATGCCCGAAATGGATGGACTTGAGTGTATGGAAGAAATTAATAAGATAAATAACAAACCTTCTGTTATTATGGTCTCTGCTATGGGACAGGAAGTTTATGTACAAAAGGCTATCATGAGTGGGGCCAAGGGATTTATTGTTAAGCCTTATAAAGAAGAGACTGTTATAAAAAATCTAAATAAATTCAAAAAATAACATATTTAAAAGAATTTTTTTTGCCTATATAACTAGGCTAGGAGGAAAGAGAATGAGTAAACTCAATGATGAGGAACTTTTAAAATGCATAAAAAGCTGTGAGTCAGAGTTTAGTACTCTGGCAGAAATACATAAACTTCTTATTCAAAATCAAATTTTATGTAGTATAGAAGAGCTCCGACAAAAAATTATTCCGTTACATCGGGATGGATATTTGGGAAATGAACCTACGGGGGATGGAGTTAATATGTACTACATTATTTTTTGTCCAGAGTATACAACATCAAGCGTTTAAACTTAAAAATCTTAATCTGATGATGTACAAAAAATTTTGATTGGATTTAAACTGTTTTTTGCATTTTATCAGATAAACCGAATTATTCGAAAGATATAAAATTTTAGGAGGTCAAATATTTATGGAAAAAAACTCGCGAAACCTTCAAGCGACAAAATGGAAAGAACAGTTGTACATTCATCAACAGTTTCAGATGAAATGGAAAGAAAGAGAGAACTTGCAAGAAAGCAGGCACAAGATAAAGTAAAGGCAAGGACATTAGCAAAACAGCAGCAACTAGCTGAAAGGATTGCAGTAGCTACGGAACAACTGGCTTCAGGTATAGAAGAAGCAAGTAGTGCAGCTGAAGAATTAGGTGCAACTATGCAACAAATTGCTAAGGGAGCTAATGAAGCCTCTTCCGCAGCTGAAGAATCTAGAGCTGCAATCAATCAAGTTGACAAAGCGTCAGTTATTGCCGATAAAAGTGCAAAGGAATCTTTGGAAAAGGTAGATATTGCTAAGGAGCTAATTGAAAATACCTCAAATGATATTGAGTTAATGATTAAGGGTATTAAGGAATCTGCTGACACCAACATGGAGTCTGTTAAGCTGGTTGGGGAATTAGAGAAACAGTCAAACGAGGTTGGAGAAATTGTTCAAGCGGTTGTAAGAATCGCAGATCAGACAAATCTCCTTGCACTGAATGCAGCTATAGAAGCAGCAAGAGCTGGTGAACATGGAAAGGGCTTTGCTGTTGTTGCAGATGAAGTGAGGAATCTTGCTGAGACCTCTGAAAAGTCTGCTAGGGATATAAGAGAGCTTGTTAATGAAATTCAGAGTAATGTGAAGATTGTAGTGACTGATATTGAAAGTGCCGGCAAGGCTGCCAATGATGAAGTTGAAAAAGCTAAGAAAACTACAGCAGACCTTATAAAAATAAATGAAGAAATTTTATTGGTACAAAATGGTGTTATGGAGGTGTCCCAGAATGCAGTTGATGCAAACAAGGGAGCGGTGAATTCCTAGCACTTGCTGAACAGATTGCAGCAGCGGCTGAACAGCAGAGTAGTGCAGCAGAAGAAGTGGAGAAATCTATTCAAATGCAGAACAAAGCCTTTAACGAATTAAATGCAGGTGCAGCAGATCTTGCTCAGATGGCTGAGGATTTAAAGGTATCTACTGATGCACAGAAATCATCAGAGTCTCTTGCAGCAGCTTCAGAGGAATTATCAGCTAATGTAGAGGAGGCAAACTCTACAGCAAATGAAATATTAAAGGCTATGCAGCAAATATCAAGCGGTGCACAAGCTCAAGCAGAGTTAACTGATAAATCAGCATTGCTTGCAGAAAGATTGGCGGTAGCTTCAAAGCAGATGAGTGAGAGGGCAGGATTTTCTGCAGAAAAGATAGCTGAACTTCAAAAGCTTTTAGACATAAATAAAACAGCTGTAGATGATATGATTGCAGGGATATCTTCAGCGGCACAAACTTCACTTATGGCAGCAAAGAATATCAGAAGTCTTGAGGAAACTACACGTAGGATTGATAAAATCGTTGATGCTATTGTAAATGTTACTATTCAAACAAATATGCTAGCTGTAAATGGTTCTATTGAAGCAGCAAGAGCTGGAGAATTTGGAAGAGGTTTCTCTGTAGTTGCTGGAGATATAAGAGCACTTGCTAATGAGTCTGCAGAAAACACAGATAAGATAAAAGATCTTGTAAGAGGCATACAGAATCAAATTCAAAGGGTTTCAGCAGATACTGATTTATCAAGTAAAACCTCTTTTGCTGAGGTTGAAAAAGCAAAGAAGACTACTCATAACCTCAATGTAATTGAAGAAAGCATGATCAAAATCCTAAATGGAGCTAAGGATATTCAAAAGGGTGCAGATGAGTCCATGATAGCACTGGAGCAGGCTAGAAAAGGTGTTGAACAGATTGCAACTGCAGCTCAGGAAGCTAGCAGTGGTGCACAGCAAGCTTCAACTGCAGCATCTGAACAAGCAAAAGGAATGCAGGAACTTGCTGAAGCTATAGAAGAAATATCCGGTTTAGCTGATGAACTTCAGAATATGTAATGAATGGAGGGGATAGTTATGGCTACTGGTATAAATAATACCAGCTTTACAGAACGCCAGCTAGTTACCTTCCTGCTAGGAGAAGATGAATTTGGGGCTGATATCATGGATGTAAAGGAAATCATTAGAGTTCCTGAAATCACAAAAGTACCCAATGCTCCTAGTTATGTTGAAGGTGCTTGTAACTTAAGGGGTAATGTGCTGCCAATTATTGATGGAAGAACTAGGTTTAGTATTGACAGGAAGGATAAGGATGAAAGCAGTAGAGTTATTGTAATAGATGTAAATGGTAAAGCTACTGGAGTGGTTGTTGATAAAGTATCGGAGGTAATGAGAGTAAATACTGCAGATATTGAAGAACCACCAATGATAGTAAAAAATATTGACGCAGATTATCTTAATGGTGTAGTAAAGCTTGATAATGGGAACAGGCTTGTTATGCTATTGGACGTTGTTAGGGCTTTAAGTGTAAGTAATGAAAAAGATAAAAATAATGCCTATAACGAAAGTGTTAATATGAACAAGGTCTTCCAAGCTTCTGCTGACTCTGAATCTATTGAGGAAGAACAGTTGGTATCTTTTCTTTTGGATAATGAGGAATATGCTATTGGAATCATGAGAGTCAAAGAAATCATACGTGTACCTCAAATTATTAAGGTTCCTAATTGTGAAAATTATATTGAGGGTGTTGTTTCAATACGTAACAATTTGCTTCCAATAATAAGCCTTAGAGCCTATTTTGGGATGGGACATGTAGATATTAATGACCATACAAGAATACTTGTGGTTGATATGGGTAATTTTACAGCAGGAATTATGGTGGACAAGATTTCAGAGGTATTGAGAGTACCAACAAGTATTATACAACCTCCTCCTAAATTCTCTGCTCAAAGTGGAGAACAGCTTAAGGGAATAGCTAAGCTTAATGATGGTAGACGAATGATTCTTATACTCGAACCCTCAGAACTAGTTTCAGCTGATGAAATAAGTGCAATTAGTGCTGGTATAACAAATCAAGAAATGAATGATGGAGAAAACAGCATTGAAAAACAGATTCTTGATGAAGAGAAACTGGTTACTTTCAAACTAGATATGGAGGAGTATGGTGTAAAGATTGCCAATGTACAGGAAATCAATAGAATGACGGAGGTAACTAAAATACCGAGAGCTCCTTACTATATAGAGGGTATCGTAAATCTTAGAGGAAATGTAATTCCAGCATTGGATTTAAGGAGATTGTTCAACCTTTCTGAGAAGCAGGAGACTGATGCTACAAGAATAATAATTGTAGACTTCGATGGGAAAAGAACAGGAATTATTGTAGATTCTGTATCTGAAGTTTTAAGAGTTGAAAAGACGCTGATCGAATCTCCACCAGATATATTGAACAATGGAATTGACAGTGCTTATGTAGAAGGTGTAGGCAAACTAGAAAACGGTAAGAGAATGATTTTAATTCTGGATATAAGTAAAGTATTAAGTTTTAGTTAATCTTAATTGTATGGGTGATACCTCGGAGTATAAGTTAATATCGCTCCGAGGTATCATGATTTATACAATAGTTACGGCAGGTGATTTTGTGTCTGAAAAAATAAAAGTATTAATTGTAGATGATTCAGCACTTATGCGTAAATCGCTAAAAGAGATCATCATGACTGATACAAGTATGGAAGTAGTTGGTACAGCTAGAGATGGGCAGGATGCTATTGAAAAAGTACGTGACTTAGAGCCGGATGTAATTACTATGGACATCAACATGCCAGTTATGGATGGGTTAACCTCAATGCAATATATATTGTCTGAATTTCCGGAAATTCCTGTTATAATAATTAGCTCTTTAACTGAAGATGGTGCATTGACAACATTTGAAGCATTAGAATTAGGAGCATTTGATTATGTTGCAAAGCCTTCGGGAACAGTATCCTCTAATCTTCATATTGTTGGAAGAGAAATTATTCAAAAAATAAAACTAGCATATAAAGGTATGAATAAGAAGAGTATAAGAGATAGGGTTAAAAGACAGCAGAGTATTATATTACCTAAAAAGTCGTTGCCTTTAAAAAAAGATTTAAGAGTAAAAGATAAATCTAAGGTTGTAGCCATTGGGATTTCTACTGGAGGGCCGAGTACTTTAATGGAAGTACTTCCAATGTTACCACAGGATCTTAAAGCAGCAGTTGTAATTGTTCAGCATATGCCACCCTCTTTTACCTCATCTTTTGCAAAAAGGTTAAATGATGCATGTAGGATTCCTATTAAGGAAGCAGAAGCTGGTGATGTACTACAGAACGGTAGAGGATATCTAGCACCTGGGGGGTATCAGTTGGTGGCTAGAGGAAATGGAGGAATATTAAGACTTACCAATACTCCCATAACAGTTTTTATGCCATCGGTTAATGTGATGATGGAATCAATGTTAGATGCATTTGGTGGGGAGAATGTAGTAGGAGTTCTCATGACTGGAATGGGAGATGATGGAGTAGAAGCAATGATAAAGATTAGAAATGCTGGTGGAGTAACAATAGCAGAGGATGAGTCAACGGCAGCTGTTTTTGGTATGCCGAGGGAAGCAATTGAAAGAGGTGGTGCTGAAATTGTAGTACCATCTTATAAAATAGCAGATGCAATTATTAAAGCAGTTAATAAATAGGAAAATATGAAAATACTTTAATAAGCATATTTTATGCTTGGCATATTTAACTATAAAGTTTGAATGGAGGTAATCAAATGAGGCAGAAATACAAGGTTCTTATTGTAGATGACGAAGAAGGAATTGTTGCTGCTCTAAAAAATAACCTTGCGCTGGAAGGCTACATGATAGATAATGCATTAAATGCTGAAGATGCCTATTTAAAAATAAAAAAGGATAAGTACCATATAGTATTAGCTGATATTGAGATGCCTGAAATGGACGGTATTGAACTATTAAAGCAAATAAAAAGTTATGATGCATTAACGCAGGTTATAATGATGACAGGTTCCTCTACCATGGATAAAATTCTCAGATCCCTTGAGTTTGGAGCAAACGATTATATACTTAAACCTTTTATTAGCGTTGATTATGTGATTCAAATTATTGATTATTCTATACAAAAGCTGGAAAGATGGAGAGATTCAATTGTTCAAGTTGTAAAATGAAAGGTTACTCTTTTGAGAGAGGTGGCATAAATGGATGAAATGCTTCAGGTTTATTTTGAAGAGACAGAAGAATTGATACAAAAAGCAGAGGAGTGTATCATAAGTCTTGAGATGGAATACTCACCTACATATGTAAATGAACTATTTAGAATAGCACATACAATTAAAGGGTCTTCACATATGGTTGGGTATGAGGATATAGGAAATCTTATGCATAAGATTGAAGATATGCTTGACTATGCAAGAAATGGTTCTATTACTTTTGACCAAAGTATTGTATCTATCTGTTTTGAGGGTATAGACACTGTAAAAAAAATTCTTATATCTAAAAGAGAGCCAGATTTTAATGAGGATATTATACAATTAGTTAACTCTGCTTCTAGGATTAGTGAGAAGGTGGATAGCTTTATCAGTGTAGGCAAAAAAGAAGAGAAGGTTGCTGCTCCACAATCTGACACAGGAATTGTTTCTTCACTTTTAAATGCAAAGCCTAAAGGTAAAAACAAATTTTATATATCTTTCTTTATAGAAGATGATGCACCAATGATATCTCCTATACTAATGATGATATTTAATAGCGTTAAGGATATAGGAACACTTGAGTACTCTAGCATTTCTGATGAATATTTTAGCAGCAATTTTCATGACAAAAATATAAAGATATTAAATATCATTATATGTACAGATGTTGAGGAAGCTGATTTGAACTCATACTTTACCATATTTTATGTGGAAAAAATTGATATAGTTGATTTAATCAAAAATAAGCAGAATGATGTTAGTTTCAATGTAAATGGTAGAAATTTAATTAGAACTTTTAAACCAGATAAGGATAACTTCATAAATAATTTTAAGTCTTATATTGAATTAATAAATCTTAACTCAGTTTTAATAATTCTTATTGATACAAGTGAACTAACAATAATTCATGAGTATGAAATAAAAGAGTTAATTCAGATAAAGAAGCAACTAAAATCCCAGGAAGTAGGGATGGGTATAATTGTAAACTCTTTAAAGACAAAAAGAATATATAACATTTTTGAAGCTATTAGTTTTATCGAAAAGTTTAATATATATGAGAATCAGATGGATGCAATGATAAATTCTATTAAGAATGAAGAATCATCATTCAAAATAAATAAAATTGCAAAGGAGGTGTACCATGGAATACATAAATAACAGCTTTGATAAACAGAAAGTAATAACTCTCATAAATAATTTAATTATAAAAAAAGAAAGATATGAACAAGAAAAACTTGCTAAAAAGCTTGGGAATATAAAAGATGAAAGAACACCAGAGTTTGTTGCTCCTTTGCTTTATTCAAAGGATGCATATATTCGTAATATCGCAATTGAAATATTTATATCATTGGGTGAAAAGTCATTAAAGGTATTAGAGCAAAAACTATCAGATCCCGATAGAAACATACGAAAATTTGCCCTTGATGCGCTAAAGCATATTAGAGAAAAGCGAAGCTGTGAAATTGCTATGACAGCACTTGATGATACAGATGAGAATGTTGTGGAAGCAGCATTAGAAGTTATTGAAGAACAGTCATATAAAGAAGCAGCAAGTAAGCTGGCAAATATTTTAGAAGATACAGACAGCATTTGGATTATTAATGCGCTTATAAGAACATTTGATAAATTAGGATTAAAAAAATATTCACAAGTTATATCAGAAAAAATATTCTATATAAATGTTTCGGATATCGAAAAAAATATCTTGATGAATACATATGTTAAAGCTTTGGGAAATATTGGTTCATATGAAGACATAGATTTAATCATATATAAATATAAAAAAGATTTTATTATTGATGACTCAAATTTAGTTTTTGGATTGTGTAGTTTGATTGTTAATAACAATATTAGCACTTTGCCAGAAAATACTTATTTGGAATTGGAAAGGATTTTTAAAGAGGGCTGGAACTATAAGGAGGAAACTTTATTTTTTATTTCGATAGCTGCCTTTGTTCAAATTAATATGGTCTTCTTTCTTCAGGATATTAACGAAATTTATAATTTCTATAAAAGAGAAGAATTTTTTATTGAGAATATTTGTAATATTTTACAGAGACTTGACCAGATCCCTGATAGTTTTATTAATAAATTGTTATCTAGTGAGGAACCTGAACTCGTAATGTTAGGCTTGGAGTTAGAGAATAAAAAAAACATTGATTATATTGACAATACAGTATGTAAAGAAGCATTAGAAGAGATTACTTTTGGTGAAAAAAAAGACTCAATGGATCCTTTGGATGTTGATATGCTTTTTTTAAAGCTTGAGAATAAAAATTCTTTTGTTCGAAAGGAAGCAGCACAAAGGCTAATTATGTTTCAAAAACTGGAGAATGTTGAGTTAATTGAAGAAATTATAAATCGCAATTCTGGGGTGGAAGGTATGGAGGCTTTAAAGGTTCTATTCAGACTTAATTCAGATATAGGATTGAAACATATAGCCTATAGAATGGGTAGTATGGATGAAAATATTAGGTCCGGTTTGATAGACATTATGGAATATTCCTCAGATTATGATTTTTATGATTTTATGAATACTATGATAAATGACCCTTCTCAAAAGGTCAGAAGAAAAGCAATTAAAGCTCTTAGTAAAAGGATAGATGACCGAAGTTTGCAGTTATTACTAAAGCTGTATGAAGATGAATATGAAGAAGTAAATAAAATGGAAATTATCTTTAATATATATAAGTTTAAAAGTGAAAGTGCATTTAACTTGCTATCAGTTGCTGCTACTAGCAACGCTATCCTCATAAGAATTGCAGCTGCAAGTTCATTAGGTAAATATAATAGTAAAAAGGCTGAAATTGTCTTGCAAAGTATGTTAAGTGATCCAGTAGAGGAAGTGAGAGAGGCGGTAAGAGAAGCTTTTACCGGAGTAGAGGTGATGGAATGATATTATCTGATGAATTATTTGATAAATTCATTAAATTAATTTATAAAAGAACTGGAATTTATTATGAATATAATAAAAAGTATTTTGTCCAGAAGAGAATAGAAAAGCGCGCTGAAATTCTTGAAATAGACAGGCTGAGCGAGTATTACATTATGCTGAAATTTTCTGAGGATACATCAGAATTTGATCAGTTAGTTAATGATCTTACAGTAAATGAGACATACTTTTTCCGTGATTTTCCGCAATTGCGTAACTTTGCTGAAGATATCCTTCCATTGTTTGAAAAGGAAAATGAAAGTAAGAAAAAAATAAAAATTTGGTGCGCAGCCTGCTCTACTGGAGAAGAACCCTATACTTTATCTATCATTCTTCAAGAAATGCTCGATAAATATGAAAAATGGGAAGTTCAGATACTGGCTTCTGATATAAATACCGAAGTATTACAATATGCCAGAATTGGACTTTATGAGAATAGATCTGTAAAAGATGTACCGCCTGAATATTTGAAAAAGTATTTTACAAGACGTCATGATAAGCACTTGATAAACTTAAATGTACGGAAGCCTATAACATTCAAGAGGATTAACTTAATGGATGAAAATGCAATGGCAAATATTAACGGATGTGACTTTATATTCTGTAGAAATTGTTTAATATATTTTGATGATGAGTCAAGAAAGAACGTTTTGTCAAATTTTTATGAGGCTTTAAATCCTGGCGGTTTTATATTCCTTGGACATTCAGAATCTGTAGGGAGAATATCATCAGCTTATAAAGTTCAAAGAATAGGTGATACCATTGTGTATTCCAGGCCTAAATAAGTACAGGAGGCAATATGAAGCAAAACATTAAAAAAGAAATCTTGGTGGTTGATGATTCTGAAATGGTCAGAAATTTTCATAGTTATATTCTAAAAATGTTTGGCTATCAAGTTGAGACAGCTGAAAATGGAGCAATTGCACTTGAAAAACTACTTAGCGGAGACTATAGATTAATTGTTACTGACATCAATATGCCTAAAATGGATGGTTATGAATTAATAAGAAATATGCATGTACATGGAATACATATTCCAATAATTATAGTTTCAACAGAAGAGGAATACAAAGTTAGTTACCTAAAAGAACAGTTAGGTGCAGGAATCCATATGATAAAACCAACTGACCCAGAAAAGCTTGTTAAGACAATAAAAAGACTTCTTTGAGGTAGAGGAGTGAAATTATGAGCAGTAGGATTTATTTAGAAGATATAGATGTTGTTAAAATGTTTATTGAAGAATGGATGGAATCTCTAAAGGGACTTGAGAAGGAAATTTTGAAGCTTGAAGTTTGTTCTGAGGATACTGAGTTAATCAATGATATTTATAGAAGGGCTCATTCTATAAAAGGCGGTTCTTCCTTCGTGGGTCTTTCAATTATAACAAGTCTCAGTTATGAGGTAGAGGTTACACTTGATGCTATAAGAAAGAGAGATATTACAGTAAATACTGAGCTTATTGATAGTTTGCTTTTATTAGTGGATTTTTTGAATACTTATATAGCCAATTTGCTTAGCAAAATTAAAGAACAGGGAACAACTGACGAAAATGAAATTTTTATAGACTTTATAAATGAGCAGAATGAAAATTCAGTTTTGGAAAGACTTAAGATTGCTCATGAAAAATGCAAGAAACTTGAACTAAATACAAGCGTATCTGAAGGAGAACCTAAGGAAGAGGTTGAATTGGATATACTTCAGACAGAAGAGTTTAAAAACGGCCTGGCCGAAGGGATGAAAGAACAATTTCTTCTTGAGAGTACAGAACATATTGAGAGAATTGAGAATTATTTGCTAATAGAGTTAGACAAGAATTCAGATAACAGAGAGGCAATAAATGATATATTTAGGTCTGTCCACAGCATTAAAGGTGGAACAGGAATATATCTTTCAGCTCTATCTGCAAAAAATCCACTTTTTTCAGGACTAAGGAAATTCTCAGAAGTTGTTCACAACTTTGAAAGTTTATTAGTGCTAGTGAGAGATAAGGTTATCAGCTTTGATAAAAGCCTTATTGATTTAAGTTATAGTGTTACAGATTATTTTAAAGCTTTTATAAATGCTGTTGATGCTAATGATAATATTGACTTAAATGAGATCGAAATTCTCGGAAAAATTGGTGCATCGATTGTATGTATTGAATCTGGTTCCTGCTACATTTCACAAAAGGTATTGCCAATTACTCCTGAGGTATCAGAAAAAAACAGCCTATAAGTAGCGTGGCCCAGAGTATCAGAGTAAGCCAAGAAAAAATTGACAAAATGATGAATATGATTTCTGAGTTGTTAATTGCAAAGAATTCATTTATGCATATTTCTACAAAGCTAAATGTGGAGTATGATCTACCTGAGATGTCTAAAGAAGTAAAGCAAGTAGGAGCTTATGTAAACAGAATCTCGGATGAACTTCAGAATGCTATTATGTCCATAAGGATGGTAGAGGTGCGAACTGTATTTCAAAAAATGCCCCGTGTGGTAAGAGATATAGCTCAGAGTACCGGTAAGAAAATGGATTTGATTATGGAAGGAGAAAGTACTGAGATTGATAAAACCATTATCGAGCAAATTAGTGATCCATTAGTTCATTTAATACGAAATGCTGCAGACCATGGTATTGAAAATCCTGAAGAACGATCATTAAAAGGAAAAGCCGAAACAGGCAAAATTATATTAAGGGCTTACAATAAAAATAAAAATGTGTATATAGAAATAGAAGATGATGGAAAAGGAATGGATGCTGAAAAATTAAAGGAAAAAGCTATTGAAAAGGGTTTTATTTCAAGAAGTGAAGCTGAGTTGTTGAATAGAACTCAATTGGTTAATCTTATTTTCCTTCCTGGTTTTAGTACAGCTAGACAAATTACTGAAGTATCCGGTAGGGGAGTTGGTATGGATATTGTCAAAAGCAATATTATGAAAATTAATGGAAATGTAACCATAGAGAGCGAAGTAGATAAAGGAACAAAAATGACTATTCAACTGCCACTGACGTTAGCAGTTTCTAGAGGATTAATTGTTGAAGTGTCCGGCGAAAGCTATATTTTCCCTTTGGAGTATATATACGGAACTGCAAAGATAAAAAAGGACAATATTCATATGTATAATGGTAAATGTTTTACTCACTTAAGAGGTGAAGTACTTGGTGCAGAATGGTTAAGTAAAATTTTTCTTATGGATGAAATTGATGATACACAAGATGAGTTAAATGCAGTTATTATATCAAACGGTGCGGAGAAATATGCCATTTTTGTAGACAAGCTTAAAAGTGAACAGGAATTTGTTGTGAAGACACTTGATGGACAACTATCATCAATTCCGGGAATATCAGGCTCAACTTTGTTAGGTAATGGAAAGGTTGTTCTGATAATAAATCCTCTTGATATTATGCAGCTTGTTCATAATTAGAATGAAATTATATATTTAATGTTGAGGGTATGGTGTAACTTTAAAGATTATGTTTTTCGATGATTTTCATGTTATTCATTAGAGTATCAAAAAGACAGCCATAAATATCTAGAAAAAAATAATCCTTATTTTATATGGGAAAATATAGGTGAGTATCAGTCAAGTTAAACCCCAAATTGCTGATATAAACTCATCTTTTGGGCATTTTGAACTCAATCTTGGACTGGAAATATGACCTAAGGTACGCAAGGAGATAAATCAGTATGGATGGAAGATTAAAAAAGTTTGCTGTATTAAATAATAAGGGTGGCATTGGTAAAAGTACCATCGCGGTGCATGTTGCACACGGTCTTGCGATAAAAGGGAAAAAGGTATTGCTTATAGATATGGATGGACAAAATGACGCAAGTCTTTTTCTTGGATTTACTTCAGAAGACTATAAAAAAAGCTTTTATAATATTGCAGTTGAAAATGAAAGAGTAAGTCTATTCGAATGTATTATTCATGCAAGAGAAAACCTTGATTTATTACCTTCCAGACGTATTGATCTAATAAATTTAGAACTTTATAAAGAACATAATATAAGTTCATATTTATTTAATAAGCTTAAAGAAGTAGAAAGTAGCGCTTATGATTATGTTATTATAGATTGCGGACCACAAAGAAGCAGGATAAATGATGCTGCGTTATATTACGTAGATAAAATTATTGTACCAGTTCAAGTTGAGGCTGCATCGGTAAGGGCGATTGGGAATATTTACGAATACCTTTCAGATTTAGGACTGGATTCAACTATGATTTCACTGGTGGTACCTAACATGTATGATGAGAGAACTAGCGATAGTAAAGAAAACCTTGAATTCGTTAAAGAATTCTTTTCTGGAAGTGATGTATTGACAGAACCAATATATCGTAGAGTAAAGATTACCGAAACCGGGAAGCTAGGCAGAACGGTTTATGAAAGTGATAGGGAAGCTGCGAGGCAGTTTGATCATATTGTTGAAAGGCTGGTGAACATTGATGGCAACAAGAGGCAGTAGAAAAGGGAATACTAATTTTGAAAAGATGAAAAAGGAAATGACGAGCAAGAAGCAAATGGCTAAAAAGCAAATTGATGTTGAAATCCCAGTGACAAATATTGAAAATCTTACGCAAGAGAAGTCTTTAAACAAAAATGAAGCCATACAAGGTCAACAGGATATATTATTGAACTTGAATGAAAAAGTTGTTGCTGATGAGAAAGTTGTAAAAAACAAAAAGACTGATAAAATCAAAAATGAGAATAAAGAAGAAATAGTCCAAATACTTCCGAAAGCTAATAAAGATGTTGACAAGGTGTCTTACAAAGCTGAAGAAGAGGATTTAGTAGCAGAAACAAAAAAGACAGATATGGTAATTTTCAGGATTGAAGATGAAGAATTTGCATTGGAAATATCTAATGTAAAAGAAATCATTCGTTTACCATTAATGACTAAAGTACCTAATGCTTCTGACTTTATCACAGGCTTATGCTGCTTAAGAGGAGAGTTGTTGCCAGTAATAGACAGTAGAAAATTGTTTGGTATAGCTGCATCTGATTACGAAGAGGGAACAAGGATTGTTATAATCGAAATTAATGGAAAAAAGGTTGGGATAATTGCTGACAAAGTTTCAGAAGTACTTAGTGTTGATGAATCGGTAATTAAGGAACCGCCTGAAAGTATTAAAGAAATTGACGGTGGAGTAATAACTAGTATCCTATTATTGAATGATGGGAAAAGAATTATTATGGTGTTAGACGCGTCTAAATTAAGTAAGCTTGAGAATAATTGTCAAGAATACATAAATCAAAATCAAATACAGAATATATCTGACAATGCTTCAAATAAATTATCACAGGAAGAAGAGCAGTTTATTATATCTAGTATTGGTGAAGAAGAATACGCATTTAGTGTTAACGATGTAAATGAAATTATAAGAATACCTGAAATTGTGAAGGTCCCAAATACGCCAGACTATGTTGCAGGTGTTATTTCTATCAGAAATCAGCTTCTTGCTGTAATAAATTTAGGCACATTATTAAACGTAGATTCAAATCAATTAAATGAGTATAGCCGTATTGTAATTGTAGATAATGGAAATTATAAATTTGGAGTTATTGTTGATAAAGTGTCCCAGGTTATAAGAACACGCAAAGATTCTTTGAGTAACCAAATTGCAAATTTGTCCAAAATGGAATATATAAAAGGATTTTTGGAATTAAATAATGGAACAAGACTTGTAATGCTATTGAACACTTTTAATCTTATTACAGCTGAAGATGTTAACAGCTTCTTATCTATAGATAGTAGTAAAGAAATAATGAACAGTACATTGACAGTAAATGATGAAACAGAATCTAACCTTGAACATGTTGTTGTATTTAAGTTAGGAGATAATGAGTTTGGAATAAGAATCAAATATGTGAAAGAAATAAATAGAATAAGTGATATTGTTCATTTTCCAGGAGCTCCGGCTTTTATTGATGGAATGGTAAATCTTCGTGGAGAAGTGATTCCTGTTTTGAACTTAAAAACAATGTTTAATGATGAATCATCATCCAGTGAATCTTCAAAGTTTTTAGTTGTGGAGTTCAATCACAGGCGAATTGGGATAATGATAGATTATGCCACTGAAGTTTTAAAGCTACCAAATAATATCCTTGAAAAGGTTTCAGCTATACTCGATGGAAATGGAATTGATAAGTGTGTAGATTCCATTGCTAAATTAAATGAAGGCAAGAGAGTGGTATTGTTACTAGATCTTTCATTTGTACTAAGTTTTATGTAGCCTAGAGTCAACTTTTTTATTGTTTCCCTTAAAAAATACTATGAAAACATTCTTGATGGATTTTTAAAAATATTGGAGATATGTAAAGCTATAAGTAAGAAAATATCAAATTTATTCTAATTGGGTTTTTACAAAATTTAGATTTTTAAAAATACATGACTTAAAAAATGATTTAAACACTACACACACCTGTAGTGTTTATTTAATTTACTTTTAATTGGTACTTATGTCAATAATATAAATTTGTAAATGGATTTAAACAATAAACTTTTTAGTCAAAAGTATTTTGCTACAATTGCGTAGTATTTTATATGAAATAGCTAAATCGTCATTTCACAGAAATTTCGCAGAAATCACCTCATTTGGAAATTGAACATTTTAAACTTCTAGAGACTTTTTTCGGCAAATAATA
Source organism: Ruminiclostridium herbifermentans (assembly GCF_005473905.2). Classification (NCBI taxonomy): domain Bacteria; kingdom Bacillati; phylum Bacillota; class Clostridia; order Eubacteriales; family Oscillospiraceae; genus Ruminiclostridium; species Ruminiclostridium herbifermentans. Next base: position 3,697,021 of record NZ_CP061336.1, on the reverse strand, counting down.
ACGAAATTACTGAAAAAGCAATAAAATAGGATGTAAGCTGCTTTACCTTAATATTTGAATATGATATATTGTTGGTATTAAAAGATTTCCTGTTTGTGCTATTTGTGGATAAATATTTTCTTCAGAAGGGTTACGTATATCACAATTAATGTAGATATTTTAAGGTTAAGAAAATGAAGAAAATTCATATTTTAAAATGGTTGAATAATGTAAATATCAGAAATAAACTTTTGTTTTCCTATATCTTAGTTGTATTGCTTCCTGTACTTCTTATCGGATTTGTATTGACCTTTAGCATGATGGATATGGCTACTGAGAGGGCAATGTATGAGGCTAGCAACAGCGTTGATAGGGTATATGGAAGACTTGATGAAACTTTAAAGCTGGCCAAAGATCTATTTGGACAGTTTAACATGGATAGTAACCTAGAACGTACAGTAATGACAAGATATCAAACCGTAAATGAGGTGTTGGAGGCTTATTCAGGATACACAGGGATTATAAATTGTACACGCTATTATTCTAGGGAGATAGAGGATATAAAGCTGTATACATATAATGAAACGATGTTAGACAGTGGGCAATTTATTGTTGTTGATGATGATATTTACGGAGAAACTTGGTTCGAAGAAGCTAGAACACTTAATAGAGGGGGTTATTGGCAGATGCTTTATAATCCAAATAGGAATTCTAGCTATCTATCACTTACAACACAACTCAATGGTGTTATTCATTTAAAACCCCTTGGAATTTTGGTAATCAGTATAAAAGAAAGCTGCTTGACGTCTATTGTGGAGGATGAATCCTATGACACCATTATTCTGGACGACAAAGGAATTGTACTAGCTTCAAAAAAAGTTGAATTTGTAAATAAAGAGTTGGATATTGAGAATCTTAAAACCCTTTCAGACATCTCTTCAGGTATTCATGATATTATTTATGGAGATAAAAAAGTAAAAGCCATTGTTAAAACATTTATTCCTAGTGCAAACAATAAGGAGTTTCGGATAGTATCGTTAGTACCCTTAGGTGCAATTACTGATAAAGTCATGAGAACCTTTATGCTTGGTTTCATAATAATGATGATAAGCTTTGTAATGGCTGCAGTTTTGTTCATATTTTTTGCCAATACCATAAGCAAACGGGTAAAGCGTATAAGTGAGGATATGCATACTGTAGCTTTGGGAAACTTTGATTTTTTACCATCCATTGAAGGGAATGATGAAATTGGTCAGCTTTCAAGAGATTTAGGGGTAATGGTAAAAAGCATAAATGACTTGATAAGTGAAGTGTATGTAGTGAATATGCAAAAGGATCAATTGGCTATAAGGCAAAGAGAAATAAAGCTGAAAATGCTAGCAAGCCAAATTAATCCACATTTTCTTTTTAATGCATTAGAAGCAATTAGAATGAGAGCCTATTGTAATGGAGATGAAGAGGTTGCAGAGGTTATCATGCTTTTAGGAAAAATAATGAGACGAAATCTGGAAATAGGGAATGAACTAGTCTTTTTCCATGAAGAAGTTAATTTAGTAAAGGCTTACCTTGACATTCAAAAGTTCAGATACAGGAATAGATTTAACTATAAATTGAATTATAGTTGCGAACTTGAGAATTATAAGCTGCTTCCATTAATTATACAGCCTATCGTGGAAAATGCCGTTGTACATGGATTGAAATGGGTGGAAGAAGGTGGTGATATTTCGCTTAATGCCGAAAAGGAAAGTGGAATATTGCGAATTATAGTTGAGGACAATGGCTGCGGAATGGATGAGGAGCAGATGAGGAATGTTATTGAAAGCCTGAATGAGGCAGAAAATGATCCTGGTCAGCATATTGGACTAAAGAATGTACATCAGAGGATAAGGCTATATTATGGAGAGGATTATGGAATAAGTATCGAAAGTACCTTTGGAAAAGGTACTAGAGTGGAGATTACTTTACCGTGGGGAGGGTGAAGCAATGCTCAAGGCAATGATTATTGATGATGAAGATTACATCAGAGAGGGCTTAAAAAAAATCATTAATTGGAATGGACATGGGTTTTATATTTGCGGCGAAGCTAGTAATGGCTTGAGAGGACTAACGCAGATACGCGAATTAAACCCAGATCTTGTTATTGTGGATGTTAAAATGCCAATAATGGATGGATTAGAAATGATTAAGAACTTGCGGAAAGAAAATATATTCTGCGAGTTTATTGTCTTGTCCGCATATTCAGATTTCAAATATGCGCAGTCAGCTATCGAATTGGGTGTAGATTCCTACATACTTAAACCAATAGACCAAAATGTGCTTATAGAAAAGGTTTGTAAGGCTCATGATAAGATAATTAACAACAAGCTAATCAAAGATAATATAGATTTAAGCATATCATTTTCAAAGGATAAAATACTTCAAAGTATTATATTTAACACGATAGATGTTAATACATTTGAAAAGTATTATTCATTTTTTGGCTTTGATTTTCCGTGGAGCAATTATCGAATTGCACTTGTAGAAATAGAAGGTGAAAATTTGAATGAAATAACTGCGAAAATGAATGTTAAAAGTAATATTGAAAGTATTATTTCTGAAAATGAATTGGGGTATGTTTTTGACATTGAAATTTATGTTGGTATTCTTTTTAATGAAATAAAGCTTAAGGCAAATTTAAAAATTCTTCAACAGATGCCTTTACATATCAAGGAACTATGCGGAGCAGATATCACAATAGTATTAGGCAGTTTAGCGGAAAATATATCAGACATTTCTTCTTCTTTTCATCATGCCTGTAAATTGATAAATAGGAAGTTCATTCTTGGCTCAAAAGGCATTATAAGTGATAGTATAGAAGAATCAAATATTGCTGGTGAAGGTGGAAATATCCCAGTGAGATATAGTATGGAGCACATAGCAGACAGTTTGTACAAAGCCATTGATGCTGGTAATATAAGTCAAATAGAAAATGCTATGGACATTGTATATCAGGAATTTTTATGCGAAAAGTATTGTGAAGATGTTATTAAAGTTAATTATTCCAATATTTATTCGGCTGCCTTAAATAAACTGGTTCTAGTTAATTGTGATATGAAGGAAAAACTTAGTGTCTGCCAGGAAGTTCTTAAGGAAATATGCCAAAAAGATAGTTTGCAGGAGTTACATGTTTACATGAAGCATAAATTTATAGAAATTTCAGAGGAACTTCAAAAAATGCGACCCGATGATCCATTTAAAAAAATAATTGACTACATAGGACGAAATTATAATCAGGATTTAAAGCTGGAGACAATTGCTGCTTTATTTAATTATAATAGTGATTACTTAGGCAAAAAGATAAGACAAAATACTGGAAAACACTTCAATACATATCTTGATACCATTCGAGTTGAAAAAGCAATACATTTTCTGAGAGAGGGATACAAGGTATATCAAGTTGCACAAAAAACAGGATTTAAGGACATGAATTACTTTTACAAAAAGTTCAAGTTTTATGTAGGAGTATCCCCGTCTGATTTTAAAGGTAGAACTTAGAGAATGGCTGCCTGCTGTCATGTTTTTTTATGAAACAAAGTAAAATAAACAAGTATGTAACTTATTTATGTAGGATTTTACTATATAAAATACTTGAATTTTTACAGTATTACTTAATAAATGCTTATGTTATTTTATTACATATGCAGTGTAATTTCATGACATATTCGTTAAATTTAGATATATTAAATTATGTTTATATAAGAAAAAATTATTTACAAATTAAATGTCAGTGGTTTTATACATAACTTGTAATATACCAAAAGGAGGATGATTAAAAAACATTTGTATTATTCAAAGATATCCTTAAAAATGCAGTTATGAAGGTATTATAACATTTTTAGGATATTAAATTTGAATAGACAAAAATTTTTTTTGGAGGAGGATGAAAATGTTCAAAAGATTTAAAGCTATCATTTTAGCTGGCTTAGTGCTAGCACAGTCAGTTGTTGGCTTTAGCGGTGGTGCTGATGTTAAAGCTGCAACTGGCAGTGAACTTTTTGGACTAGTGGGTTTTGCAACACTAAATGGTGGTACTACAGGAGGAACAGGGGGTAAGGTAGTAACATCTAAAAACCTAACAGACATAAATAATCTGTTAAACCAAAGAAAAAAGGATAAAGATACTTCTCCGCTTATTATAAAAATAAACGGGAAGATTTCTGGAACAGAAGCAATTGCAGTAAAGGAAGTTTCAAACATCACCATTACTGGTGTTGGAACTAGCGGTGAATTAGATGGTGTGGGAATTAACATTGTAAAATCCAATAACATAATCGTTCAGAACCTGAAAATACATAATTGCTTAGCTCCTATGGATTGTATAGGAATTGAGAACAGCAAAAATATATGGATTGACCATTGCGAACTTTACAATATGCTTGGTGATTGCAATGGTGACGGGGTAGTAGACACAAAAGGTGATATTGCTGGAGGAGACGTTGACTGGTACGATGGCTTGCTTGATTGCAAGAAGGATAGTGCATATATTACAGTGTCGTGGAACTACTTTCATGACTCTTTCAAATGCAGTTTAGTGGGAAGTTCAGACAGTGACAACTACGACAGAAAAATGACGTATCACCATAACATATTTAAAAACATTAAAGAACGAACCCCAAGTTATAGATTTGGTACAGGACACATCTTTAATAATTACTTTGGCGATGTTTTGAATAGTGCAGTAAATTCCAGAATGGGAGCACAGCTGCTTATTGAGGGGAACTATTTTGAAAGAGTTGGTTCTGGAAGCATAAATTCAGAATCAGGACTTGCTGCAGGCCCTATAGGTGCATATAACAGCGATGTGAACGGCTTATGGAATGTAAGGAACAATGTGTTTGATAATTGTAAGGGCAATCAACCCACAACTTCAAATTGCAGCTTTACCCCATCATATTCCTACTCAAATGTTTTATCAAGTGTAAATGATGTAAAGTCAATAGTAGCAAGATATGCGGGTATAGGAAGACTTGATGGCTCCAATAACAGTGTTATTGATCTTGGAATAAGTAATATTGGCGATGAAGACCCCGGTGAAAATCCAGATAATCCAGGTCAAAACCCAGAAAACCCAGGACAAAACCCAGGAGGCAAAATAGTATATGGAGATACCAACGGTGATGGTTTTGTTGATGCAATAGACTATGCAAACTATAAGAAGTATCTGTTAGGACAAATAAGCTACATAGATATAGAGGTTTACGATCTAGACGGTGATAAAGCAGTAACTGCCCTTGATTATGCCATTTTTAAAAAATATTTGCTTGGACTAATATCAGTTTTTCCTGTTGATAATAGTACAACGCCAGGTGATGATAATCCACCAGAAGATGGTAACATTACAATAGAACCAAATGGTCCAATCACCTTACAACAGGCTATTGATAGTATTAAGCCTGGAAAAACTATTTATTTAAAGGGTGGTACTTATTATTTTTCCAAAACTGTAATTATTGCAGAAGGAAATAACGGCAGTGCAGGAAGTACTAAAAATATCGCTGCTCTAGGCAATGAAAAGCCTGTATTGGATTTCTCATCTATGGCATTTAATTCATCAAATAGAGGGGTAGTACTAGCAGGGAACTATTGGAATATTAAAGGTATAAAAATTCAAAAGGCCGGTGACAATGGTATGCTGCTGGCAGGTCACAACAATACCATTGACAGCTGTGAATTCTATGCAAATAAGGATACAGGTCTTCAGCTGTCTAGATATAATTCAGCATATAATTCTATAAGCCAGTGGCCAAGCAATAACACTATTATCAACTGCTACTCTCACAACAACTATGACCCTGACGATGGCGAAGATGCAGACGGATTTGCAGCTAAGCTTACATGTGGCAGCGGCAATAAATTTATAGGCTGTGTATCAAAGTATAATATTGATGACGGTTGGGACCTATACACAAAGGATGATACAGGACCAATTGGCTCAGTATACTTAGAAAACTGTGAAGCAAGCTACAATGGAAGAACTGAAGAAGGTATATCTACCACTGATAGCGATGGAAATGGATTTAAGCTTGGAGGCTCAAAAATAAGCGTAGACCACACACTAATAAATTGCAAAGCCTTTAACAACAAAAAGCATGGCTTCACATGGAATAGCAATCCCGGAAAGCTTACATTAATAGGGTGTCAAGCCAGCGGCAATGGTGGAAATAACTTTGAAAAGGTAACAAATAATTAGTTTAAATATTATTTATAGTGCGGGAGTAGTATTTAAGCAGTTTATTGCTGATATATTATTTCTTGTTTTAACAGTTCCTAGCACACTATGAACAATAGATGGTGAATGTGAAAAGCCGTTAAAGTATTAATAATCTCAAAAACTCGAAAGTGCATCTTGTAATTAACAACTGTACTTTCGGGTTTTTTTGTCGGTAAAGCATTAATAAGATTGATTATTGTTAGGTACTTACGTGATAAGTTGAATTGCTTTATTTTTAGGCTATAAAATATACATTCAACTTAATTTAAATTTAATACAATAAATGATAAAATAAAGTCGAGAAAAGTTAAAAGCCATAATAACGCAAATCACAGCGTAAGTGATAATAGGAGGGGCATTTGTGAAAAGAGTAGTAAGCATTGTATTGATAATAATAATGGCAATGGCTTCTAGTTTAGGATGTAGTTCAGAGAATGCAATAGAAAACAGTTTTTCCAATGAAGATGCAGCTGCGTCAATATCAAAAAATATGCCTGTAACTCCTATTAGTTTTTCTGTATATATTGGAGAAATAAGTCCTTTCACAGACACTTGGGACACTCCTGTTGCACAAAAAATTACTGAACTTACTGGAGTTTCTCTAAAAATTGAAAATGCCGTAGGCGATGCAAAACAGAGAATTTCTCTTATGGTAGCAAGTGGTGATTTACCCGATATAATATATGCAAATACATACTTGAATCTTTTGATGGATGTCAATGGAGTTGAGAAATTAGATGATCTTATTTATCAATATGGTTCTAATATTAAAAAGCTATATGGAGATGAATTAAAGAGGCTTAAATGGAGCAAAGAAAAACCTAATATTTATTGCTTGGGTGATGCCGGAGTGGGTGATGAAGATGGTGACCCTGTCAGTGGCTTCTGTTTGCAGCATGCAGTTGTAAAGGAAGCAGGTTATCCCCAAATAAAGACCCTTATGGATTTTGAGAATGCAATAAAGAACTATTATGCAAAGCACCCTACATTTAAGGGGAAAGATGGCAAAGAACGACCCACTATCCCCCTACTTCTTAATGGAAGTGACTGGGGCTATTTTATATCAATTAGCAATCCAGCTAACCTTGCCACAGGATATACCGACGACGAATGGGCAATTACGCTAAATCCAATTGAAGCTAAGCGTCATATTATAACAGAATCCAATAAGGAATATTTCAAATGGCTAAATGGAATGTGGAATCAAAATCTTATTGATAAGGAAAGCTTTACACAAGATGTAGAGCAGTATAAGGAAAAGCTTTCATCTGGTAGAGTACTGGGAATCATTGATGCTTCTTGGAATTACGAAGGAGAAGTTCATAAAGCTTTACGAAGTGCTGGTTTGGAAGATAGAATGTATGGCAGATATCCATGTACATTGAATGAAACAATTAAGTACCCTGAGTATCAGGACAAAGGATATATAGGCTTTGGTTCAGGAATGGCAATTACCTCGAAATGTAAGGACAAGATTAGAGCAATGCAGTTCCTAAATTGGATGGCAGGAGAAGAAGCTCAGATATTGACCAATTGGGGTATAGAAGGCGTTCATTGGAAATATGACAATAGCGGTAAGCGTGTATTTTTTCCAGAAGTATTAAAGCAAATGAATGAGGATGCTGAGTTTAGAAGGAAAACAGGCATTGGTTTATATGTATATCCATGGCCTAGGTATGGTACTGCTTATAGGGATTCTACAGGGAATCCGTTATCTGCAAATACAATTGAGGAACTTTCAAAGAACTATACTCAAACTGAAAGAGATGTACTTTCTGCATATGGAGTTAAATATTGGAAAGATTTATATCCTCAAAAGGGTGAGTTTCCAGTTAAGCCATATGGTGCTGCTTGGAAAATTGAAGGCAGCATGAGTAATGAGTGGATAGCTATAACTAATAGGGTGACGGAAATTAGCAAGAAATACTGTCCAAAGATTATTATAGCTAAGCCGGAAGAGTTTGATGATATGTGGATAGAATTCATTAAAGAAATGGAAGAGGCTGGTGTAAGAGAATTTGAGGAACAGTTTACAAAGGCTTTAAAAGATAGAATAGAGCTTTGGAAATAGATATATAGAGAACTAATTGCAGATAGGAGATTATTTATTTTTAATATTGACTCTCACAATATGATACACTTTATACTTCAAGTAAACTTCATATATGTGGGGTGTAATAAATGCTAATAATAGGTGAAATTTAAAGTTTGTCTAGGGTTAGTATGCGGTTCAGTTGGTGATGCATTTTAATGAATTAGAATTATTAGTGCTAAAAGCACTGATTGTTATATAAGACATCTCTACTTTTTATCATTTCTTATCATTTCTACTTTAAGGAAAATAATGTAATATTTTAAACAATTCTGTTATTTCATAATGTCGGATTTTTACCATATAAAGTACTTGGATTTTTACGGTATTCCTTAATAAGAGCTTGTGTTATTTTATTACTAGCATAGTATAATTTTGTGAAACTTAGTGAAATTAAGTAAATAATAATACTCAAATAGTCATAATAAAATTGAATTTGAAAATATAATAAGATTTGTGTTATTTCCAGTAAAGGCTGATGTAAAGTATAGACTGATTTTGCTTTGTAATGTCAGTGAACCGGCAGAAAACGCCAATATCAATAAGTTTTACGAAGCTAAGTTGAAGAGTTTTAAATTAAAGAGTTTTTTAATCAAAGAGTTTTAAGTTAAAGAGTTTTAAATGGAGCAAGCAGTGTCCCCAATATTTATTGCTTGGGGGATTTTGGAGTTGGAGATATGATGGTAATCCTATCAGTGGATTCTTTTTACAGCATACTGTTGCAGCGGAGGGGAGAATCCCAAAATCAAGACCCTTATATATTTGGAAATGCTATAAGAACTATTATGCAAGCATCCTGCATTTAAGGGAAATGATAGAAAAGAACCACCCAAAATCCCTTCTTTAATGAAAACGACTGGGGTTTTACATATTAATTTAAAAATTTATAAAAAGGGAGGAAGAATTATGGCCAAAAATATTAGAAAGCAAAGGCTGTTAGCGCTTGCTGTATGTATTGCAGTACTTTGTACATCTTTAATTTTACCCCAAAAGGAGGTTAATGCAAGTGCTCCAGCTGGATGGAGAAATCTTCAGGACTTTTATGTATTTAAAGATAAGGTGAGTGGCTGGTCAGGGAGCGGAGCAGGTGAATTGGAAACTGAAAACGGTAATTTGCCAGTAGATACACAAGTTACATATGAAAATTTGCCTTCTTTGAGACTTAATCTTCAAACAGAACTTACTTCCTATTGGATGGCTGTAATATTGACATTAGCAGAATGGAACTGTCATGATGTATCACAATATGTTCCTAATGGATACTTAGAGTTTAATGTAAAAGGTAAAGTTGGAGGAGAAAAGTTTGTAATTGGTGCGGTAGATCATGTGAGTGAGCGAGCATCAGGTGTTGAGAAAACAATAACTAGACCAATTACAGATTACTGCACAGTAACAAAAGAGTGGCAGCATGTAAAAATTCCTTTAAAGGATATTTTAGACCCAGCTCTTGGTATGGACCCTTACAATGCAAAAGCCATTGTTCTGGATAAAGTAACTCTTGATCCTTTCTGTGTTTGGATCAATCAGTTGAAAATTACTTCTCCTGACAAAGAAAAAGCATATCCTGCCATTAAATTAAATCAAGTAGGATTTCTAGAAGATTATGAGAAATATGCTTATGTTTCAGGCTTTGAAGATGAGTTTACAGCTACTGTTGGAACCCAATTTCAAGTAAGAAGAGTCTCTGACAACTCTGTTGCATATAGTGGACAATTATCTCTTGTTAAAGACTATGACCCAGATTCAGGAGAAAGAGTTTTAAAGGCAGTATTTACAGATTTAAAACAGCCAGGTGAGTACTATATAACTGTTAATGCAGAGGGTATAGATAAGTCTGTTAAGTTTAAGATAGGAAATGATGTCTTTAAATCACTATTGAAAGATGCTGCAAGATATTTTTATTATCAGCGTTCAGGAACAGACCTTTTAGAACAGTATTGTCCTGATTATCCAAGAAAGGATAGGACACCGCAGGATGTTGCTGCTATATTTGATTCAAATTCTTCAAAGACAAGAGATGTATCAAAGGGATGGTTTGATGCTGGCGATTTAGGAAAATATGTGAGCACTGGTTCTGGTACATTAATAAATCTATTTTGGTCTTATGAGATGTTCCCAGAGGTATATACTGATAATCAGTTTAATATTCCTGAAAGCGGAAACGGCATTCCTGATATATTAGATGAATCAAGATGGGAATTAGAATGGATTTTAAAAATGCAAGATGCTGCAAGCGGTGGTTTCTACGCAAGAGTTCAGTCCGACGATGACGGCAATATAACACAAAGAATTATAAAGGATAAAGAGGGCTCTGCCACAAATATTAGGCCCACAGAAGATACTGCGTGTGCAGCTGCTGCCTTAGCTCATGCTTCCATCGTATATGAAAAATATGATTCAGCATTTGCTCTGACTTGTTTAAATGCTGCAAAGAGCGCATGGACATATCTTGAGCAGAACCCTAATAATATAAAGTCTCCAAACGGGCCATATAATACTGATAACGATTTAAGCAGCAGGCTTTTGGCTGCAGCATCCTTGTATAGGGCTACTGGTGAGGCAAAATATAATAATTACTTTCTCGCAAATTATACAAAAGGTAAGGATACTTATGAGAATATTTACGGAGATTGGGTTGGAAACTGGAATTTTGCATTCTTTTCATATATGAAAGCTGAGAACCGCAATAATAACGCTGTAAAATGGTTTAATGATGAGTTTAATATATGGTTAAACAACAAAATTCAACGATACCAAGACAGTGCATGGGGTAATGCATTAACAAACAGTAATTATTACTGGGGCAGTAACAACCAGATAATGGGTATGTGTATGGAAGCAGTAATTGGTTCTAAACAGCTTGGAACTAATAATGATACTATAAACAATATGGCACTCTCTTCTATAAATTGGATATTAGGAGCAAATCCATTGAGAAAGAGTTTTGTATCAGGATATGGCGAGGATTGCATTAAAACTATATTTGCAACATTTAATAATGATGGGAAAAGTGGAATAGCGAAAGGCTTTATGCCATTAGGTCCAAACAGATATCAAGGTGTTGGCCTTTCAAACTTCCCTGCTAAATGTTATTTGGATAGTGCCGATGAATGGACAACAAATGAGCACGCAATTGGTTCTGCTTCTACTCTTGTGTTTATGAGCGCATTTGCAAACAGTGATCTATTAGGCGGCGGCAACAGTTCCTCAAAGATGGGGGATTTAAATGCAGACGGTAATATAGATGCCCTTGATTTCGTTTTACTTAAACAGTATCTGCTGGGCACTGTTACAGACTTCCCTGCAAGTGATGACACGTACGTAGCTGATTTGAATGGTGATGGAAGCATTAATGCAATAGATTTTGCACTGATGAAGCAATATCTATTAGGTGTAATTGATAAATTTCCGGCACAAAAGTAAGCATTATTTAGAACAAATTTGAATTATATTTTAGATTGAAAACATAAAACAGTGAAAAAATAACACATATATAATTCACTGTATATAAGTTAAAGTATTTAGATGACATAGAGTTAACCAAAAGCATAATCAAAAGCGCATAATAAAAAAAGAGGCTTAGCTACAGTACAATGTTGACAGCGAAGCCTCTTTTGTCTAACGAAGGAGTTCACTTCATTCTACGTGTGGTCATGACTAAGCATTAAGTATGTTTTAGTTCAAAGTTAAAACTTTTATAAGATAATGCAGCGCAGCTATTTATCATTATTTGGAGTATTCTTCTGTATAAGTGCTGCACGGCATATTTTATCGATTCCATGCTTTGTTCTAATTTTATCGATAGTTCTGTCCATTCGCTCAAGCTTATCATCAAATATAGAATCGTGATTTATACAATCTTCATTAAGATCAAAAAGTGATAATTGACCTGTAGCACAATCGGCATCAAATCCCGAAATACTTACACCAATTAGTCTGATAGGACGGAATCTGTTCCAATTTTGTTCAAGTAAATTGCATGCGGCTTGGTAAATAGCATTGGTAACACAGGTTGGTGGTATAGTAGTTTGTCTGGTAACCACCTTAAAGTCAGAATATTTTATAGTTATATGCACAGTGCGGGCATTTTTTCCGTACTTTCTTGCTGTCATACCAATATCTTCAGTGAGTTCTAATAGAACAAGCTTAGCGCTTTCAAGGTCAGTAATATCATTAGGAAGTGTTGTTGACCTCCCAATTGATTTCATATCTCCAGAAATATGGGGCTCTAATGGAGAGGTGTCATGACCATTTGCATGTAAATAAATCTCATCTCCATATTTTCCAAGGGCTTTTACCAGCCTATTTCTATCATATTTTGCAAGTTCACCAATAGTTTGTATTCCCAATTGATTAAGTCTATCAGCAGTTTTCTTGCCTATTCCATACATTGCTTTTACAGGGAGAGGCCAAAGCTTTATTTGTATATCATTTTTCCAGAGTTCAGTGATACCAAGAGGCTTTTTTAATTCTGAGGCCATTTTAGATAAGAATTTGTTTTCAGAGATTCCAATTGAGCACCAAAGCCCAAGCTTATCTTTGATTTCATTCATAATCCTTTTTGCAGACTCTAGAGGAGTACCAAATAAGCATTCTGTACCAGTCATATCTAGCCATGCTTCATCAATACTATTTTGTTCGATGGTAGGAGAATAATTTGATAGAATATCCATAACCTGATTTGATTTTAATTCATAAAAAGCATGGTCAGGTGGTACTATATTCATTTTAGGGCAAAGCTTTAAAGCTTCATGAAGAACCATAGCGGTTTTAACTCCAAAAGCTCTAGCCTCGTAGTTTGCTGCTAGAATGATTCCTGAACGGTTTTTTGGATCGCCAGCAACAGCAGATGGTTTTCCAACAAGAGAAGGATTTCTTGTCATTTCACAACTTATATAGAAAGCATTCATATCAACAAGAAATATTACATTTTGCATAAAAACCTCTTCTTAAAAATTTCAAATAACATGCCCTAAAGATATAAAAACCATTATATAAAATCAAAATAATAGTCTATAGCTAATTTTAATAAAAACAGATAGAATAATCAACAGCAAAGTACGGTACTTAATATTCAATAGCTGTCCTATTCTTTTTTATTAATTTCTGAATTAACTCTTCAAGAAAAATAAAGAAGACTATTCACGATATCTTATAAATAAGCATCTAATGAGTTAACAGTAGCTTTAAATTGTATGCAATGATAAAATGTTAGTAAAAAATTAACAATTTTGATGGAATTATCAGCTTTGAATTAGTGCCGAATTCCAGTTGAATATCGGTTATGCATTGACCATGAATTGACCAAATGTAAAGAAGGCGAAAACCATGGCTTTGATTTGGTTTATTCGTCAAAACATGGTGATTATCTGGGGTGTTACTCAACAGAAAGAAAAAGGGAATATCACACGGCGATATGATTGACTTGATGAGAGAAAATATCAATGGTTTTGATGTTTGTGAATTTTATGTGGATATTGTCAAAGGATTGATATTAAAAGGATTGTAGACTGTGTCAGTAGTGTTTCTAGATGAAGGAGGATAAATACAATGGACAAATTAGATTATAAAAAGGTATTTAAAGAATTTTATATTCCACAAAATAAGCCCTCTGTTATAGATATGCCTTCAATTAAATTTTCTATTATTGACGGTGAAGGTGACCCAAATGGAGAAGAATTTGCACTTGCTACAGCTGCGCTTTATAGCTTTAGCTATACTGTCAAGATGTCTTATAAAAGCAAGGAGATTCCAGAGGGCTATTATGATTATACTGTATTTCCTCTTGAGGGAGTGTGGGACTTGGTGGATAAAAACAAACCAATAACTGATAAAAGCAACTATGCTTATTCTATTATGATTCGTCAGCCAGATTTTTTAACAAATGAATTATTTGAGAAGTTCATAACCATAACAAAAAAGAAGAAGCCGAATGTTTATCTTGATAAAATAAAATATGACACTATAACCGAGGGCCTATGCTGTCAGATGCTCCATTTGGGAAGCTATGATAATGAGCCTGCAAGCTTTGAAATTATGAGGCAATTTTGTAATGATAACGGATATGAGAGGATTTCTCTCAAGCATCGTGAAATATACCTTTCAGATCCTCGTAAGACAGAAGCCAGTAAATTAAAAACGGTATTGCGGTTTAAAATAAAGAAAATGAAATAAATGATATATATAAAATATTTGGAGGAAGTGCAATGACAAAACACAAAATCTATACAATGAGTTTTGCAAAAGTATATCCACTTTATGTTTCAAAGGCAGAGAAAAAAGGACGCACTAAATTAGAGGTTGATGAAATTATTCGTTGGCTGACTGGATATACTCAAGATGAGTTGGAGGAACAATTAAGAAAGGAAACAGATTTAGAAACCTTCATTAAAGAAGCACCACTTATAAACCCATCAAGAGCTTTAATAAAGGGAGTGGTTTGCGGTGTCAGGGTAGAGGAAATAAAAGAGCCGATAATGCAGGAAATTAGATATTTAGATAAACTGATTGATGAATTGGCAAAAGGTAAATCCATGGACAAAATACTTCGAAGCTGAACTTTAATAAAAAAATATATAGGTTTGATAATAATATTTTGGTAATATTAATTATAATAGAGAATTAATTAAAACGATGCAAATGTCATTCATATATATGCCCCTGATATTATAGGGGATTTTATTATAGGTATAGCTGAACAATTAAATACAGAATCAGATAGAAATGGGGTGTGCTATGAATATAAGTCTAAACGACAAGGTAAGTACAGGCATAACAGGCTTTGACCAGGTGATTGACAACCTGCGGCTTGGAGATAATGTAGTTTGGCAGGTAGATTCAGTTTCGGATTATAAGAAAATGGTTGATTTTTTTGTTACAAAGGCGGCGCAAGACCATATGAGACTTGTTTATATCCGCTTTGGCAGCCATGAGCAAATCCTTGAGGAAAGCCAAGGTGTTATTGTTTATCGTATTGATGCCAATAAAGGGTTTGAAAGCTTTGCAACAGAAATATATAAACTGATAAAAAAAGAGGGCAAAAAGGTTTTGTATGTTTTTGATTGCTTGACTGATTTGCTTAAATACTGGCATTCAGATTTGATGATTGGTAATTTTTTTAAGGCCACCTGTCCATATTTGTATGAACTAGATACGGTAGCGTATTTTGCTATCATTCGAAACTACCATACTTATGGAACTATAGCAAACATACGAGAAACCACTCAGCTTCTCCTTGACTTATATCAGGTAAATAATAAAACATATATCCATCCTCTCAAAGTATGGCAGCGTTATTCTCCTACCATGTTTTTTCCTCATTTGATTCAAGGTCAGGAGGCAATCTGTATAACGGCCAGTTCTGACGCATCTGAACTGTTTACAAACATTCGCCGTGGTGAAAATCGGTTAGATTATTGGAATGTTATTTTTAACAGAGCTCAGAAAGTGCTGAATTTTTCACTTAAGCGACAGGAAGAAACCAAGAAACGCTTAATGTATATGCTGATAGGCAATGATTCCAGAATGTTTGATTTGTGCGACAAATATATGACTTTAAAAGACATTCTCATGATAGCATCTAGAGAAGTGGGGACTGGCTTCATTGGAGGAAAGAGTGTCGGTATGCTATTGGCTAGAAAAATTATAGAGATTGAGGGAGAAGGTCGTTTTACACCATTATTAGAACCTCACGATTCTTTTTATATTGGGTCTGATGTTTTTTACACATATATTGTACAAAATGGTTGGTGGAGGCTTCGTGCAAAGCAAAAGACAGAGGAAGGATATTATAAGTATGCGCCTGAACTTAGGGAAAAGCTTTTGAACGGAAAGTTTCCAAAGGACATTCAGGAACAGTTTATTCAGATGCTTGAATATTTCGGTCAATCTCCAATTATTATACGTTCTAGTTCATTGCTTGAAGATAATTTTGGAAATGCCTTTGCAGGGAAGTATGAAAGTATTTTCTGTGTTAATCAGGGGACACCAGAGGATAGGTATAAGGCTTTTGAACAGGCTATACGTACTGTTTATGCAAGTACAATGAATGAGGATGCACTTAACTACAGAATGAACAGAGGACTTTTTGATCGGGATGAACAAATGGCAATATTGGTTCAACGTGTTTCAGGGGAACAGTATGGAGAATACTTTTTCCCGCATATTGCAGGAGTGGGGAATTCTTCTAATCTTTATGTTTGGGATGAAAGCATTGATATGAATGCGGGGATGCTTAGGTTGGTATTTGGCCTTGGTACAAGGGCTGTTGATAGGACTGATGGCGATTATGTAAGGGTTGTATGCTTGGATAATCCCATGCGGATTCCACCAATGAATTATGAAGACCAGAATAAATTTTCTCAGCATCGAGTAGATACCTTGTCTTTTTCGGATAATGATTTGGTAATTAGGGACTTGAAGGATATTCAGACTCTCGATTTAAAGGCAGATAAGAAACTCTTTATGAGCCCTGATTATGTAACAGCTGCTCGAATGCGTGAACTGGGATATACTGATAGGAAGATTCCGGATATTCTGGATTTCAAAAAAATGTTCATAGAAACGGATATTATGACCGTAATGAGAGAAATGTTGGCATTATTGTCAAAAGCATATGATTATCCTGTTGATATTGAATTTACAGCAAATTTTAAAAAAGATAATAGTTATAAAATAAATATATTGCAATGTAGACCGCTGCAAACTAAGGGATTAGGCAGTACTGTAAAAATACCTGAACTAACTAATGTAAAGGATTGCTTTTTCTTCACTAAAGGTAATTTTATGGGGGGAAGTGTTCGGCTATCCATTGATTATGTTGTATTTATTCAAGCTAATGCATATCTGGAACTGAGCGAGCAGGACAAATATGCTGTAGCCAGACAGATTGGACTGATAAACAAAGAAATAAAAGGTAAAAATGTCTTGCTTGTAGGGCCGGGCAGATGGGGAAGTACAACACCGTCGTTAGGTATACCAGTACATTATGCTGAATTGTGTAATATGACGGTTATTTGTGAGTATTCATCGGAAAAAGCAGGATTTATGCCAGAGTTATCCTATGGTAGTCATTTCTTTTTAGATGTTGTTGAGGCGGGGATTTTTTATGTGGCAATTTTTGATGGACATAAGGATGTAATATTTAATCCTGACCATATTCTTAAGGAGGAAAATTTGGTAACCTCTATACTACCCCAAGGTAATCAATTCTCAGATGTAATTCATATTGCTAAAACCACAGGTATGGAGATATATTCTGATATTGTATCACAAAAGCTGCTATGCAAATAGAGGGATTGTTGCATAATAAGAAATATATGGCGGCAGATATAGTCGGACTAATGGATGCCCTTGGATTCGATAGTGTACATCTTGTTGGTGCATCAATGGGTGGAATGATTTCTCAAACAGTTGCTATAGAATATCCTGAAAGGGTTAGGTCACAAAGAATTAGAAGAAACTCTGAAAATTGTAGCTTCAACTATCGATAGCTGTGAGAAGGCACAACATAAATTTGTAGAGCATACTCCACAGTATACTCTGCTTAAAAATAGAATAAAAGCACTATATATATCTAAAGCACTTATTAATAATGAAAATGTAATTGACAGATACACAAAAGATGAAATAATGGAAGCATTACCGCCTATATCTTCAATTATTAGCAAATGTGAAAAAGCGCAGCAAAAATTTGCTGAGGGTACATCTCATCATACTCGTTTAAATAAAATGATAAAAGCTATGTATATTTCAAAATCTTTTATAGTAGAGGAAATTAATAAAAGAGTCTAAATTCTCATTTTATTGCCTTTGTTGTCTGTAGTGCTAGGTGGATTTTGCCTTGAATCTGTGATAATCTATTGATACTATGGAAAAACATATTTAACTGATTAAGATTAGTAAAAAAAATGGGAGTTGCATTAATGGATAAAGTATATGATGTTTATATAGAAGAAATTAATACTAATCTAGATTCCTTTCAAATTTACAAACAGTTTCATGAAGAGAAATTCAGTTTCTTTCTAGATAGTGCTATGGACGCTGAAAGGCTGGGAAAGTATTCATTTATAGGGTTTGAACCATTTCTTACAATAGAGAATAAGGCTGATGTGACAGTTGTTAATGAAAATGGTAATGAGAAGTGTTTTGCAGACAATCCCTTTGATGTTTTTAAAAAATGTTTATCTCAATACAAAATAAAAAATAATACTAGCTTTCCTTTTGTAGGAGGAGCAGTGGGATTTTTTTCATATGACTTATGCCATAATATAGAGAAGCTGCCAAAGACAGCGGTTGATGACCTGCAATTACCAGATCTAATTATGGGCTTTTACGATGGAATAGTAATTATTGAACATACAACAGGCAAGGTATATGCTGCTTCAGCGGGGCTTCCAGAGGGAAGTGCAGCGGCTGCCAGGTTAAAGCTTGAGAAAATTAAAAGCATAATAGAAAGAAATACTATAAAGGATTTGTCTTATCTAGATATTCCTTTTGAAAAGAACACACCAAAGCTAGTAGCAAACTTTACTCAAGAACAGTACTTTGATTCAATTGAAAAAGCAAAGAAATATATAGAATGTGGTGACATTTATCAGATGAACATGACACAACGCTTTACCACACAGATAAATAGGCACCCCATAAATATATATGAGAAATTGCGAACAATAAATCCGGCACCCTTTGCATCTTATTTCAATTATGACAATTTTATAATTGTTTCTAGTTCTCCAGAAAGATTTCTTCAAATACGAAATAGGAAGGTTGAAACACGTCCAATTAAGGGTACAATTCCTAGAGGGAAAAATAATGAAGAGGATAAATTAAATAAAGAGAAGCTGTATAATAGTGTGAAGGATAGAGCAGAAAATTTGATGATTGTAGACTTAATGAGAAATGACCTAGGTCGCGTGTGCGAATTTGGCAGTGTTGAAGTGCCTGAATTGTTCTGTGTGGAGCAATATTCTACAGTTTTTCATCTAGTATCTACTGTCATTGGTATTTTGAAAGAAGATAAGGATGCTGTTGACTGCATAAAAGCCACTTTTCCAGGAGGTTCAATTACGGGAGCACCAAAAATCAGAGCCATGGAGATTATAGATGAACTAGAGCCTACCTGCAGGCATCTATATACAGGCTCTATTGGATATATTGGCTTCGATGGTGATATGGATATTAATATAGTCATTCGTACCATTTTAATTAAAAAAGATATAGCCTATTACCAAGTAGGAGGCGGAATTGTATGGGATTCGGAGGCTGAAAAAGAATATCATGAAACTTTGGATAAGGGAAAAGCTTTAAAAGAGGTATTATTAAATATTTAAAATAGGAAACTTAAGTGGATGGAGGATAAATGCTTTTAATAATAGATAACTATGATTCTTTTACATATAATTTGTATCAATACATAGGAGAAGTTTATCCGGATATTGTGGTTAAGAGAAATGATGAAATTACTATACAGGATATATACGAAATGAAGCCTATGTATATAGTGATTTCGCCAGGGCCGGGATATCCAGAAGCTGCAGGGATATCTGTGGAGGTCATTAAGCAATTTAGCGGCAAAATTCCTATTCTTGGGATATGCTTAGGGCATCAGGCTATTTGTATTGCTATGGGTGGCATTGTTGGTTCAGCAGATGCTATTGTACATGGTAAACAGTCTAGAATTTATAATGATGGAGAAGGAATTTTCAAATACCTGCCAAAAAGCTTTAACGTGGTCAGGTATCATTCACTCTGCGCGAAGTGGGAGAACTTTCCTAAATGTTTAGAAGTACAGGCAGTCACAGAGGATAACACAATTATGGCATTCAGACATAGGAAGCATCATACCTATGGTTTGCAATTTCACCCAGAATCCATACTTTCAGAATATGGTAAGGAATTATTGATGAACTTTTTAGACATTTCTTACCCACATTATGAGAAACTCAATTGTTCTTATAGAGAAAGGGTGAAAGTATGATAAGTGGTTTTATTTCAATTAATGGACAAATTAAAGATGACAGTGTTCCAGTTTTAACTGCTTGCGACACTTCTTTTTTGTATGGTTTTGGAGTATTTGAAACCTTACGCATATATAATGGTGTTCCTTTTATGCTGAAAGAGCATGTGGAACGTATGAAAAATGCTGCTTCTAAGTTAAAAATACCCTTTGAGCATAATTATCTAAAAATAAGGGCTTATGTACAGGAGTTAATTGACCATGCACAATTGAAAGAATGTGTTATTAGGGTTACACTGTCAAAGGTATCTGAGGATAGTTCAAATATTATTATTACATATAGAAAATTAAATTACGAACAGAGCAGCTACAATAAGGGCTTTATGCTGAAATGCTCCTCTGTGAAGAGAAATCCCACAACACCATTAGTTTATCTGAAGACAAATAATTATATGGAAAATATAATAGAAAAAAATCTAGCTATGTCAGAAGGCTTTAATGAAGCTTTATTTCTTAATATTTATAATCATGTAAGTGAATGCAGTACTAGCAATATTTTTTTTGTACAAGACGGAAAATTGTGTACTCCTGATGTAGAATGCGGGCTGCTTGACGGTATAGCTAGAGGAATGATTTTATGTAAATTGGCAACAGAAATTGGATTGGAAATAGAAGTAGGTAAATATTCTTTAGAAAATTTGTGTAGTGCTGATGAGGTATTTATTTCTAACTCAGTAATGCAGATAATGCCTGTTGTAAAAATTGACAGCACAAAAATAGGTGATGGAATTCCAGGTTCTATAACAAAAAGCCTTATGGCGGCTTACGATACTTATGTTGATGAATTTGTAAGAGAGGCAAAACTCAAATTTTAACTATTGTACTCAGCCCCAATAATATGTTTAAATACAACGATATTTAGCTAAGAGGTTTAGATACCGATAGATTTTGAGGCTGAAAAGTTGGTTTATTAAGTAAGTACATATATTGATTGTGAGTAGGTAAATTTTGATAAACACAAGGAATATTATAGGGCTTTATTTCAAATATATTGAAATAAAGCGTTAATGTGGTATTATTTTAATGAAATGGATTGTCTTACGGTGTAATTAGTGTATTGTCCTAATTGTAAATATATGATTATTGTGGTAATGAGCTGATTAGTTCTTTGCAGAAAACAATAGAATATAAAATATAATTGAAGAAAAAATTGAAAGATATATTGAAAATAGAAGGGTGGAATACAATGATTAATCCCGCATATGAGATTGAAAGATTACTGCAGTTTGGAATAAAGCATGGTATGCTGGATAAGCTTGACGCTATTATTGCAAGAAATCAGCTTTTGGATTTGATGAAAATAAAAGAGCCATATAATGGTGATATAGCTGAGGAGGAACTAGAATACCCTACTGAGATATTAAATTCACTTGTAGAATATGCAGGGAATGAAGGCTTTTTTGATAAGGAAATATATGCTTATCGTGAACTGTTTGACACTAAAATAATGGGCCTTATAATGCCGCGAGAAAGCGAAATAGTAAAAAAATTCTATGAGTTGGCTGAAAAACACTCTATAAAGGCCGCAACAGACTATTTTTATGAACTTTGTACAGCATCAAATTACATAAGGACTGCTCAAAATGCCAAAAATATTAAATGGACAACTAATACGAAATATGGATGCATTGAAATTACTATAAATCTCACAAAGCCCGAAAAGGATCCGAAAACAATTGAGATGGAGAAGCTGCAGCCTCAAAGTAATTACCCAAAATGTATGCTTTGCATTGATAACATTGGGTATTCAGGCAGAGTAAATTTTCCTGCAAGGCAGACACATAGAATAATTCCCATTACATTATGCGGAGAACAATGGTATTTTCAATATTCACCATATGTTTATTATGAAGAACATTGCATTATACTGTCTGAAGAACATGTACCAATGGTTATTTCAAAAAATACTTTTAGACAGCTTTTGGATTTTGTAAGGCAGTTTCCTCATTATATGTGCGGTTCAAATGCTGATTTGCCAATTGTGGGAGGCTCAATACTCAGCCATAATCACTTTCAGGGCGGAAATTACATATTTCCAATGCATAAAGCAGCTATTTTAAAAAATTATCAATGTAATAAATACAATAAAATCAATGTAGCTATTGTCAAGTGGCCATTATCGGTTATTCGTGCTATAAGTGACGATATCTCAGAATTAACTGAATTTTCAGATTATGTTTTAAACATATGGAAAGAATACAGCGATGAAAGTGTTGATATACTTGCATATTCTAAGTCTGAGAATGGAAATATTCCTCACAATACTATAACTCCTATTTGCAGAAGGAATGAAGATGGAAAATACGAGATGGACTTAGTCCTTAGAAATAACAGGACTACTGATGAATATCCTGATGGAATTTTCCATCCTCATAAGGAAATTCATCACATAAAGAAAGAAAACATTGGCTTAATTGAGGTTATGGGATTGGCTATACTGCCAGGCAGACTTAAAACTGAACTTGAACAAATAAAACAAATACTTTGCGGCAAAGCAGTTGATGTGGATATTTATCAAGAGGGGCATGCGTTATATAAGCATAAGGACTGGATAGAAGAACTGCTATCAAAATATGGAAACGCATTAGACGATTCAAGTGCCGATGAAATCATCAGGCTGGAAGTAGGAAGAAAGTTTGAAACCTGCTTAGAGCATACAGGGGTATTTAAGCAGTCTGAAGAGGGGCTAAAGGCATTTGATAAATTTATGAAAGCCATTGACTGTGAGAATATAAATTGAGGGGGCTATTATGAATAAAAATTATGATGATCTAAAGAAGAAGTTTTGTCAGATATATGGGGGCAGTGAAGAAAATTTAAGGATATTTTCAGGCCCCGGAAGAGTAAATCTCATCGGGGAGCATATAGATTATTGTGGAGGACTTGTGCTTCCAGCAGCATTAAGTCTTGATTCTACTGTGATAGCAAGAGTAAATGATGATAACACCCTCAGACTGGCAGCAACAGATTTATCTGACAGAGTGGAGGTTAAATTAGATAATCTAGAAGCTGCTAGGGGGCTTAAGTGGGGAAATTATCAAGCAGGTGTAGCATACATGCTTCAACAGGCAGGCTATGAGCTGGTTGGAGTTGACATGCTTTTTCACGATACTGTTCCTTTAGGTTCAGGACTATCGTCTTCCGCAGCAATAGAACTAGCTGCAGCAGTAACATTAGTTACCTTAGCTAATGAAGCACATGGAATAACAAAACCAATAGATATGGTAGAAATGGCTGTACTAGGGCAAAAAACTGAGAATGAATTCTGTGGAGTAAGCTGTGGTATTATGGATCAGTTTGCGTCTGCAATGGGTAAAAAAGACCATGCTATATTGCTGAATTGTGGAACCCTGCAGTACGAATATTTACCATTAAAGCTTGACGGCTATAAAATAGTTCTTGGCAATACAAAGAAAAAACGTTCTTTGGGTGAATCAAAATATAATGAGAGAGTACAGGAATGTGCAGAAGGCTTAAGAATACTTAAGCAGTATTTGCCAGACAAAAATAATTTATGTGATATCACAATTTCTGAATTTGAGAAGTACAAGTCAAAGATTGAGAATGAAGTAATAAGAAAAAGAGTCACTCATGTTATTAGCGAAAATGACAGAGTTTTAAAAGCTGCTGAGGCTTTAAAGAAAAATGATTTGGTAAAGCTGGGCAGACTTTTAATAGAGGCAAATGCTTCAATTAGAGATTTGTACGAAGTTACAGGAAAGGAACTAGATACAATGACTTCTGAAGCTATGAAGGTTGACGGAGTTATAGGTGCTAGAATGACTGGAGCTGGTTTTGGAGGATGTACAGTGAATATTGTTCCTGAAGATAAGGTTGATTTGTTTATAGAACAGGTAGGCAAGAATTACAAAGAGAAAACAGGTATAATTCCTGAATTTTATATTAGTGAGATAAGTGACGGAGCTAGGGAGATTAAGATTAAGTAGTTATTGGAGGTGCTGAGTCCATGTCATTTCTGTCAGGGAAATGTAAATTTCCTTGTGGTTCTTGTGTAGAACGTGGGACATGGACATAATTATGGAGAAGTTTTATAAAGTTGATTCAAATTCAGAAGTGAATTTTCATAATAATGTAACCAAGTAGATGTAACGCAAGTTATCTTTTCTAAAATTTATGTATTAAAATGACTATGGCATTTAGTAGTATATATTATATTTATATTTGTGAGGGAATGAGAATGGGAAGGATTTTATTTTATATACCATTTATTCTTTTTGGTATGTTTTATGGATTTGCAGCTTTTAGTAATATTGGACCGATTTCATATATCGCTGTAGTTTGGTTGGTCTTATTCTTTATGAGTGGCTTTTTACTAAGCAAGAATTTTTATTGGGGAGGTTTATTGGGAATATTACCAGCTATTAATTTGATTTATATGGGGACGCGAGATACAGGGCAAATAATTAATGAAATGCCAATAGGAATTGTTGTGTTAATTTATTATGTTATTTGTGGAATTGTTTCTTTTATAAATAATAGAAAATCGAAAAACAATATAAATAAAGCATAAAGAATTGGTTTTATTATAATTTTATATTTGGAAGTAGAAATAATAACACAGCCGGCTAAATCGTTTTAGCCGGCTGTGTTAAATAGGTACAATAACTGTATTATAAGAAAAGCTGTATTAAAAACTAGTGATTCAAAACTTATGTAATAAAATCTAATGTACTAAAAACTTGGTTTGACTCCAAGTATAACTTGTTTCATTATAGCAAAGTCAATTGCATCGACTTCTCCATTACTATCAACATCGGCTGCTATTTTCTGTTTATCAGTCAAGGTAGCTTCTCCCATCAAGTACATTTTGAGTAATGCAAAGTCAAGTGCGTTGAATTCGCCATCTTCATTTACATCACCTTTTATTACTGATTGAACAGGGTTACTATCTATCTGAAGCATGTATGCTTCTAACTGAGAGAGTTGCTCTTCAGTAAGATGTGAGGTTTTTCCATGCTTATCGCCAACATTCCTTGTTGTTAGCACTTCACGGAGTGTTGCAGCTGAACCGTCATGTAAATATGGGGCTGTCCTCCACATTTCCTTAAGTGTAGGTGTATAATACAATCCGTCAGGATCAAGAATATCCTTAGTACCTACATCATGGGCCTTTAAATCAGTATAGAACGGACCTGAATGACAGCTTGCACATTTTGTTTCGCTGCTTTCAAAAATGGCTTTTCCGGCAATGGCATCAGCTGTCATTGTGCCATCCTCATTTGAATAAGGATCAGGTTCTGCTGACAGACTTTGAACATATGCGGTAACAGCATCAAGTTCCTGTTGGGTTGGTTCTTTAAATTTTATAAATCTAAAGCCAGCCTTTATACCAACATGGGCATCATCTCTTACTCCACGCCACATAGCAGGAGGTGTGTCAAATACATTCAACATTGATTTTGTATTTTTAGTATTACCTATACCATCATTTGGCATATCCCAATTCAGACCGTCAGCTCTGCCTTCAGGATGGCAGGAAGCACAACTAAGCCATTTTTGTGTAGTAGTAGAGCCATCATAGAATATGCGTTCACCAGTTCTAACTAGGGTTTCTTCTGGTTGAATACCAAGTTTTGCTGTACTTTTTAATGTATTTGTAGCTGTATCAATAAAATATACTTCTCCTGCAAAATATGCGCCTACTGCTACAGTTTTTCCATCAGGAGATAATGAAATACCTCTAGGTCCTTGGCCAGGCAGTTCTATTTTATCAAGCAAACCTGCTCCCCATAATGCTCCGAGATCATATTTTAAATCGCTTCTTTTAGCTGGATTAGCTTTGATTGCTAACCATATATCTGAATATGGTTTTTCAAAACCTGCTTTTGAACGGAACAATAGAGAATAATTGCTTGAACCAGATGCACCAACTTTTGATATTGTCCATTGCTGGCTATAGCTTGTACTGCTGCTGTTTGTTACTAAACCAGCATTGTTAGCAACTGAACCACCACTTACGTCCAAATATTTCTGGCTGGATTTTACTTGAAGCTTGTAGTAACCGTTTTCAAGGTCAATTAATTTCCATTTTTGATTGTTAGAAGAAGTAACATCCCATTGAACTAAAGCTGAATTATCATTTGTAGCACCTGCATTGTCCAATGCTTTGTTTGTTGCTCTATTAATAATGGTATAATATCCGTCAGAATCAACTACGAACCTAAATTGTTGGTTGTTATTGCCTACATTATCCCATTGAATCAATTGTATGTTGTTTGCAGTATTACCGTTTGGTACGTCAACTGCTTTTCCGCTATTTCTGTTAACTATCTTGTAATATGTATTTGGGTTGAATCCTGAGCCGCTATCACCGTCCAAATTTCCTTGTAAAAGCTGATGTAAACCATATAAATCAACCTTCAGCACCTGATGTGTTCCTGACACGCTAACCCACATGGTTTTACTGTCATCAGAAATTGTAAGTCCCCATGGATCTGCTGCTCCTTCCATCATTCTATCCAATAAAAATGTAGTATATATATTCTTATTGGAAATATCTATAATAGTAACAGCATTTGTCAATGTCCATCCTTTTGTTATTTGAGTGGTAGGAAGAGAAGTTTTTCCAAATGTGTGAAGAACATACGCCCACTTGCCGTCAGGAGAACACTTTACACCTCTTACATTTGATGAACCCTGTGGAAGTACAATATTTGCAGCCACACTGTAGGTACTCATGTCAACAAATGAAACTGATGCAGCATATTTTGGTTCGAATGCATTTCCTGAAGGCAATGCATGGCCAATAATTGCATATTTTCCATCAACTGTACCGTCCAATAAGTATGGATAATCATTTACTGTAACATTCTTTTCAATTTTGCCAGAGGATAAATCAACAACAGATACTTTTTTGAGGCCATAATCAGAAACCACAAGCTTGCCGTCTACTATTGCAACTCCAAGAGGTTTTGAACCTGTTTCAAATCTTCTTGTAACCTGCCCTGATACTGGATTAACCTCGGCAACAGTTCCTGCTCCGTACTCACAAACATATATTGCTTCATTTCCATCCCATGCAAGAGCTTTTGGCTGTCCATCCAATTGTATTATCTTTTTTACTTTGCCGTCTGATGAATTCAGTATTTCCACCTGTGCTTTTGTTGTATCTGAAACCGCAATCATACTGCCATCAGGAGAATATGCAGTATCAAATGGTGAAAAATATGTATTGTCAGCCGAATAGCCTATATTACTTTCTGGAAACAGGAAGCTTCCTATAGTAATAGCTATTGCTATGCAAAGTATCATGGGAATTAATTTTCTATTTGTATACCTATTCATTTTTTACACTCCCATCTATTAATATTTTGCCAATTAAATTATTCCAGAGATGGCTCGACCTGCTCACCCCTTAACTGGGCATCTATATTCTTATAGTCTCCAAAGAAAGGCGCAATTCCGGAATCTAACCAAATTATAAATGAATGAAGTTCATCTTGTGTTAGATTACCATGGCCTGTCTTCAGCTTTTGATATAGTTTTGATGCTCTGGAACCAAACTTTCCTGGCTCAGTTCTTGGGTATACACGATCCCAGTTAGCACCCGGATACATTTCATCAAATAGTGCAACATATGGTTTTAAGTTCTTGTAGGAACTAAACCATTTTGTTTGGGAATCTATATTTCCTTGTCTAAGGTCGGGAACCCTCGAGCCATTATGACAGGAGATACACTTTTTATCTAATATAGGCTGGATAAGCCTTGGGAAACTCATTGGTCTTGCACCCTGTGAAGGATCAGGTGTAATTTTTGATGGTTCCCTTCTTAATGCAAGAGGTACGCTTTCAGGATTAGGTGCTGCCTTACGGGCAGGTTCATGACAACCCTGACATAATAAGCGTGTTTGCCCTGGAACGAGATATGTATCTGACCTCATTGTCTGAACAGCAGTTCCATCCTGATCTACAGCTTGGAAGAAAACAGGCTTACCGGCTGGCAAATAGAATGATGCACTTCCATCTTCTTCAACTGGTACGCTGCCTAAAAGTCCTCGAGTATTTCTACCAGCCCATAGACTTTCAGTTCCTTCATAGCTTACTATAGGATCGTTTGCTAATACTGTAGTTTTTGGATATACCTGCCATATACGAAGTTCTTTAATCTTTGTTCCGGAAGGGAAAGGTAATAGAGTATCATAAATATTCATTATAGATACAACTCCGTCCGGAGCTTGTCCTGTAGGTTTAGTGGTACCTGGAATAATATTTGGTACAGGACGTGGCTTTAATGGTACAGGACTGTAGCAAGATCTATTTGGATCGCTATATAGTAAGGACTTATTTCCTTTTGTATCAATTGCATATATACCATAGCGTTTGTTAGCACCATTGGTATTTGCGTTTGGATCATATACACATAAGAAATATTCTTCGCTTAATGGGTATGGAGTTCCATATTTTTGATCTGTTGTTGCAGCAACTTCTGTTTCTGGGTATTTACAATCTGGGGTGATTTTTGTAATTGTAGAAAGGTTGTCATCATCCTCAACATCTGGATCAATAATAATTAGTGGTCCATAATTTTGAGCGTGATGTGGTGCAGCTGTTGCAACGTACTTATTTGAATTTGGTATTGCACGCAATGAGTTCTGCATCATTGGTACATTTTTCCACCATTCAGCGCCTGAGTTTGGATAATTTAACGTGATAGATCTTGCATCAAGGCCATCTGGAGTAGTTATCCAAGCAGAATGTGGATGAGTGGCACCTCTGTCTACATAGTCCCAACGAGTATAAGCAACCATACCGTTATTATCAACACAAGGACTCCATTCATTTGTTTCATGGAAACTTATACATCTTATATCACTACCGTCAGCATTCATTGTATGAAGGTTAAAGGTAGGCACTTTACGCTGATGGCAGCGACCATATCCTCCTCTTCTTTCTGAAATGAAAACAATTCTTCCATCTGGAAGCCAACGAGGATCAAAATCATTTACACTTCCGTCAGTCAGCTGTGTAAGATCTGTTCCATCCACATTCACCTTGAAAATATGGTAGGTAGTATTTTCATTCCAAACACCGTATGAATTCTGTGCATCAGTATAGGCGAATACAATCTGTTTTGCATCGTAACTTAAATCAAAGGAATAAACGTTTCCCCCTGAAAGCTTTTTCCCCGCGTAACGTCCGTTTTTACAGACAGAATTTTGCAAAACATTTGTTACAGTAGGTCTGCCTGAAAATGCATCATTTAGTATGTACAAGCCACCCCCTTTTACCCCTAAAAATCCAAAGTTTCCGTCAATCATATGGTTTTCATAACCTGAATATGGCTGATGAGTGGTAAATATGATTTTATCAAAGTCAAACTCTGGCTTTGTAAAATCAATACTACCTGACAATACAGCAGACATCTGTGTTGCCATGAAAATTGCTGTTAGTACTAAAACAACAATAATCTTTTGAGATAGTTTTGAAACCTTTGTCATTTTTTAATCCCTCCTGTTCTTCTTATTCTAATTTTTTTATTAATTTATCTTTTGTTTTTTTGGTTTCAGAAAAATAATACAGTACTGTACCTAATATTAGTAAAACACTCCCAATCCAAATAAGGCTTATCCATTTTACTATCTTGACTTTTAGTGATATGTTGTCATTCTCATCTATTCCTTCAAAAATAATATACAAATCTTCTTTAAATGTTGATTTTATTACCGCTCTGGAGTGTGCTGTTTTCATTTTTTGATAATAAGATAGTTCAGGTTTTAATTGGATTTTTCCCATTGGACCGCTTACACCTACCACTGAAACAGCTGTAGTTTTTCCTGGTTCCTCTTTCCAATAGAGGTTCCTGTATTTTACTTCATATTCCTTAACAACCATGACATTGCCTTTTTCTAGAGTTTCATTGGTGCTAACAAGCATACCCATAGAACATGCAACTCCAACTGCCATTATTATAAGTGAAGCATGCAGTAATATATTTGCTGTATGACTTAAATGTACAGTACGATTTTTATATTTTATTACAAGTTGTATAATCAAGTTAACTGTAAGCATTGCACATACAGACAAACACAAATTTGTTAGAATGCTATACTCAGTAAGGAACAGCATTAATCCTAAGATTATTAATCCGCATGCAGAGCCTGGAATAAGAAGAAACTTCTTAGGTGAAAACATAGGATTGATTGCCATAATTAGAAGTATTAAGATACCATAAATTCCAAAAACGTACTCATAGAAACTTATTGGCGTTGCTGATGCATCACTTACAAAGAGACCTCCATACAAGGGGAAAGTAGTACCACCGAAAACTAATACAGCTGTGATAATAGTCAGTGTTGAAAACATATTACTAGGCTTAATTAAAGCCAATAATATTTTTTTAAACGAATTTTCATTATGATTATCTGATATGTCGTTAGCGTGCAATTTTTTGATTTTGAAGTTATAAATGATGAAAAATAATATAAGCACCAATAAAACCACACCGAAGACCACAGTTACGCCACGACTGCTATAAGCATGTACTGATTCTAGCAAACCGCTTCTTGCAATGTATGTTCCCACAAGTATGGTGAAAACAGTTAAAAATATCAAAACGAAATTCATTCGTTTATTGTTTTTGCCTTTGATTCGCAGACCATGAATAAAAGCGGTTGCAAATAACCAGTTAACCAATGATGAATTCTCTATTGGATCCCAAGCCCAATAACCTCCCCATCCTAGTTCGGTATAAGCCCAAATTCCACCGGTTACAATACCAAAGGTAAGAAGAATCCATCCCCACATTGCCCATTTCCAAGTGATTTCTACATGTTCTTCGGTATTTTTTCTGATGTCGAATAATTGATATGCAAAGGCAATAAAGAAAAATGAAAACGAAATAATTATAACAGGTGGGTGAAAGACCATACCTAAACTTTGTAGTGCTGGGTTAAGGCCAAAACCATCACTTTCAGCAGATACCAGTTTAAATGGGTTATTTATAAAGGTTACAACGAACATAAAAAGTGTCATAACAAATAGCAAAACACCAAATATGGTTTTTGTTGAATTTTTATGCCTATCTCTAAAATAAATTATTATAAGAAGAACGGCAAACGCTGAAGTCCAAAAAAGCATTGAACCTGAACTACCTGACCAGAATGCTGAAATTTTATAAATTAGCGGTAGTGATTTTTCTGTACTGTGATACACATATTCAACGGAAAAGATCCCACTTATTAGTGAATAAAATAGAAGAATTGAAGATATCAGAACTCCGAAACAGGAAACAACACCTGTTAGAATTCCAAGATTTTTGCTCTCATCACTTTCTTTTTTAAATACAATAAGCAGGAAAGCAGTAAGACAACATGCAAAAGCAAAACGCAACATCCATGTACCAATAAAATTCATTTGTATTTCCCCCAATTTTGAATTTTGTTTTAAACTTTTCAGCTTTTTATGCCACCATAAGAAGTAAAAATTAGATTGAATGATTTGTTTACCGTCCATTTGAAGTCTGATTACTACGAAGATAAGCGAAGATTTACCAAATGATTTTATGAAATTATTTACTATTTAACTTTCACTTGATAAGTCATACACCTATATTTTGCAACTGAAAAGAAGATTGAACATAAGTCCAGTATTATTACGTACATATTAATTATATAATAGGCTTTCGACATACTAAAAGGTGATATTTTTAAGAAAAAGTAGATTTTTTTACTATTTTATATTATTTTATAGTGTTATTAGTCATGTGTTTTTTGCATTTATATGAATTTTATAATCTATTTCTATTTACTCAGCTTTCCTGTTCCAAAATCTATAGAAGTTTAAACTTATAAGTGGATTGTTGCTTAAATAATTTGAAAGTAAAGTTTGCTCTTACATGGTGTACTTACTAGCTAAAAAATGCAAGCTTTTTGGGAAAGTTAAGATATTAAACTAGAAGTGATTAAAAATGTCAATGTCTTTAGAATTTTTCAAAGTGCTTTGGATAATGCTTTGGATTCGATAGAAATATGAATTAGATATCAAATGGGAAGGACAATTTTATATAACATTTCTGGGAACAGGCTTATGAGATTATAAATGAATGGGGCTGTTGCAAAAGATAAATTAATATATATAAATAGTAAGCGAGTTTGATATATCTAATTGCGAAGTTCTGTTAGAAATTGATGCTAGAAATAGTAGGTGAAGAACAAGTATTGTAGCCGACACAGCGGAAGTTAAGTAGCTGTAAGTATTAATCCGAGACTGGATGCCTTGGTAATACGATCGGCGGTAGTGCTTTTTCTTCACCACAATTATTTCAGCGTAAAATTTGAGTGAGAGCAATAGATATATTGCACGGATATACTATTTAAGCAGTATTCTATTTTTCAATAAGTTATCGATATACATAAATTATTGTTCTGTAACAGCCTCTTTTATTTGCTAAACATTTTTGCAAAAGCGTATATAGAGCAGCTTTTGAAATAAATAAATATAAAGTAGGTGACGTAAGAATTATCAATGGTTGTTGTATAGCAAAGCGACCTATTTTGTATACATATTTATTATTTAACTTTTCATTGATAAGGTTTCACACACATACAATTATCAAATGCTAAAACTATTTAATAAGTAAAAGGAAGGTAGAACTATCACAAACACCATTTTGTGGTAAGTTGTTAGCTTTTTTGTATGTATTTATTGCTGCTTTTAATCCTGAACCGAAGGTTCCCGGATATTCTACACCCTTTGGGTCATATCCCTGCAGCATTAATAAAATTTCAGCAGCTGTTACCATGTATTGCTTTTCTCCAAATTTAACATAATGACTGCCTAAAGCTTTTTTTGATTTGGTACCCCAAACTCCATCAACAACAAGACCTGCATTATAATCTAAATTTATAGCAGTTTGCAGAACTTTAATGCCAGCTTTTTTTGTTTCTGGACCTCTAACTCCATCTGCAGAAATATTTAAATTTGCAAATTTGTTTACATGTAATTGTCCAGCTTGAACAATCTTTTTAGCATTTTGTGTGGGATTATTATTGTACTCAATATACCTGAGAATACAATCCCAAGGCTTGTTATAATAGCTTCTAATACAGATTTCTTTTCCTGTTTGATCTCCTGATTTTCCTCCAGATGCGGTACCTTTTTC
Source organism: Ruminiclostridium herbifermentans (assembly GCF_005473905.2). NCBI lineage: Bacteria > Bacillati > Bacillota > Clostridia > Eubacteriales > Oscillospiraceae > Ruminiclostridium > Ruminiclostridium herbifermentans. The sequence goes on along the minus strand of NZ_CP061336.1, from coordinate 3,663,564 downwards.
ATTATTGCTTGCATGTACGATTTTCCCATTTCCAATATACATTGCAGTATGTGAATTTGATTTAAGCAAGACATCACCACGTAACAGTCCTGTGCCTTTTGATAATTCTATGGAGGATGTTACATTAATAAAACCTGAGTTGATAAAAGCATTCTTCATATTGCCGGTATATGTTGCACCATTAGTTTTTACTGGTACACCAGCAGTTTCCCAGGCGGTAATGACTGCAGCAGAACAATCATAATCACCGTACTGCCCCCATCTATAGATTTGATCATATCCGTGACTATCATCATTTGCCAAGTCTATCATCCATTGTGTCGCAAATTCAACCTTATTCATTATTAATCCTCCTTTAATATACTAAAATATAAAGAACAGTTGGTAGCAACGAAGCTATCTTCTCATTTTAGTAAGAAAACTAAAAAAGTTTCTTTACAAATAATGTGTTTTTAGTTCACATTTAACAACTTGTATAATATTAGTATAAATTATTTTTGATGTATTTGGTCAGAAAAATGAATATTTTGTTGTAAAAAATGTAAAATTTTAATAGTTCAGATAAAGTTCAGATAAAAAACAAATACACTTCAGTTCAGTAAATTAAAATTAAGCTATTCCCAAGAAAGGAGTGAATAAAATTGACAGAACCTAAAGGCCGATATGAAATAAAGCATTATATAAACTATGCCGATATGATGCAGCTTAGAGCAAGGCTTCCATTTATAGCTGCTCTAGATAAAAATGCAATTGAAGACAATGGATATAGAGTTAAGAGTCTTTATTTTGACAACTACAAAGACAAGGCCCTAATAGAAAAGATTAATGGCGTAAATGAACGTGAAAAATTCCGTTTACGTTTGTATAATAACGATACCTCATTTATTCGCCTTGAAAAAAAGAGCAAAAAAAATGGCATTTGTTATAAGCAGAGTGTCTCTATATCTGAAAAAGAATGTAAACGACTGCTTGATGGGAAACTTGATGTACTTAAAGAAAATGGGAGCCCTATATGCTTGGAGTTGTATACAAAAATGCATTATCAGCAGCTTCGGGCAAAAAGTATTGTGGACTACAGGAGGGAGGCATATATTTATCCAATTGGAAATGTACGTGTAACTATGGATTATGACATCCGCGCAAGCAATAATGTACAGCGGTTTTTAGAACCTGAACCGGTTCTTGTACCAATTTCGGAAGTTTATATTCTCGAAGTGAAATATGATAATTTTTTGCCAGAGATAATTCGTGGCATAGTATCTCTTTCTAGCAGAAGAAGTACTGCGTTTTCTAAATATGCAGTAACAAGAATTATATAAAATAGGAGGTCTTTAAATATGACATTTAATGATATTTTTAAATCAAGTTTTTTGGAAAAAGCTTCAGAGTTTTCAATATTAGATGTAGGACTTGCAATGCTGTTATCATTTGCAATAGGTCTATTTATATTTTTTGTGTATAGAAAAACTTTTGCAGGGGTTATGTATTCAGCATCCTTTGGAGTTTCCATTATGGCTATGACATTGATTACAACTTTCATTATTCTAGCAGTAACATCAAATATTATATTGTCACTTGGTATGGTTGGTGCTTTGTCTATTGTTCGCTTTAGAACAGCTGTTAAAGAACCCCTAGATATTGCATTTTTATTTTGGGCTATAGCTGCTGGTATTGTTTTAGGAGCGGGGCTAATTCCACTAGGAATAATCGGCTCAATATTTATTGGTATTATTTTATTGGTGTTTGTAAATAAGAAAAGCAGTGACACGCCATATATAATTGTACTCAATCTTGATAATGATAAAGCTGAAAATAATTGCATGGAATTAATAAAGTCAAAAACTAAGAAGAACTTAATTAAGGCAAAGACAGTTTCAAAAAATGGCATTGAACTCACTGTTGAAGTACGGCTCACAGATATGTCCGCAAAGCTGCTTAATGAATTGCTGACTATAGATGGCGTAAGCAATGCTTGTCTTGTAAGCTATAATGGAGAATATTCTGCTTAAATATGCCAAGATATGGGGTGAAAGCATGATACAAAGTAAAAAAATAAATATAATTACTGCGATAGCTGTAATTCTTGCTTTTTCAGTAAGCGTTGCTTTCGTGTTAATTAGTAATATGCAGCTAGCAAATACAAGTATAAAAACCCAAGCAGAATATTCATCTAAGCTTTTTGGAACTGATATTATATCGCTTGAGATTCTTGCAGATGAGAAGGATTGGAATGAAATGCTTGAAAATGCTATGAGTGAGCAGTATATAATGGCTGATGTTATTGTGAATGGTAATAAATTTACAAATGTTGGTATTAGGCCTAAGGGCAACTCCAGCTTAACTCAGGTAGCAAATTCAAATAGTAATAGGTATAGTTTTAGATTACAGTTTAATGAATACATTAAAGAGCAGACCTGCTTTGGGCTTGAAAGCTTTGTAGTAAATAATATGCTTGGAGACAATACCTACATGAAGGAGTATGTATCTTATGAGTTGATGCAGGAAATAGGCGTAGATTCACCCTATTTTGGTTATGCTGATATTAAAGTAAATGGAGAAGACTGGGGATTGTATCTTGCAGTAGAATTATATAACGATAGCTTTGAACAGCGAGTTTTTGGAAATACAGCAGGAATGCTTTATAATGTAAAAAGTATGGACATGGGTGGCAATAAGGGAGCAATGCCTTGGCAGCAAGGAGGGAATTTTCCGCCTATGCCAAATTGGAATGGTGAAGACAACAGACCCCAGATGCCAAATGGGGAGGATAATGGTAACAGACCTCAAATGCCAAATTGGGAAGGTGAAGGCGACAGACCCCAGATGCCAAATTGGAATGGTGAAGACAACAGACCCCAGATGCCAAATGGGGAGGGTAATGGTAACAGACCTCAAATGCCAAATTGGGAAGGTGAAGGCGACAGACCCCAGATGCCAAATTGGAATGGTGAAGACAACAGACCCCAGATGCCAAATGGGGAGGGTAATGGTAACAGACCTCAAATGCCAAATTGGGAAGGTGAAGGCGACAGACCCCAAATGCCTAATTGGGAAGGTGAAGGCGACAGACCCCAAATGTCAAATGAGGAGGATAAAGGCGACAGACCAAGAATGCCAAATGGTGAAAGCGATAATCTCCAAACACCTAATGTAGAAAATAAAAACAACAGACCACAAATGTCTCAAAGGTTCAAAAGACCCAACGATGCATCTGATGATGGTATTTCGCAACAACAAAATGCAAATCCAAATATGCAGAATAATATGGAACAACAGATTGTTCCACCATCAAACTCGCAAAGTAATATGGAACGACAGCCTATTTTTTCAATAAACTCAATAGATAATAGGGAACAGCAAACAGTACAGCAAAAAGAAAGTAACAGTAATTCTGACAATAATTCATCCAATAATACAGACAGACCTGTATTTCCTAATCAAATGGATGGAGGAATGGGCGACAGGAACAAAGCCTTTGGAGGTAAAGGAGGACGTGGCAGTTCTGGCGGTAGTCTTGAATATATAGACGATAATACCGAAAGCTACGGTGCGATTTTTAACAATGTAGTTGGAAAAGGAACAAAGAATGATTTTCAGCGTGTAATAACGGCACTAAAAGCACTTTCAGAAGGTAAGGATTTGGAAGAATATTTTGATGTAGACCAGATTCTTAGATATCTTGCAGCACACACAATTGTTGTCAATCTAGACAGCTATAGTTCAACTATGGCGCAAAACTATTATTTATATGAAAGTGAAGGTAAGCTTACCATTCTTCCTTGGGACTATAATCTAGCTTGGGGTGGTTTTCAAAGTGGAAATGCTTCATCTGTAATAAACTTTCCTATTGATACACCAGTAAAAGATGTTGAAATGTCAAGCAGACCGTTGATTAAAAAGCTATTTGAAAATTCAGAATATCTAGAAAGATATCATGAATACTTACAACAGCTAATAGACGAATATTTTGCTAATGGCAAATTTGAGAGCAAATTAAATTCATTAGATTCACTCATTTCGGATTATGTAAAAAATGATTCGACTGCATTTTGTACCTTTGACGAATATAAAAAAGCTGTTTCAGCATTTATTACCCTTGGAAATTTACGCGCTCAAAGCGTACAAGGTCAGCTAGACGGAACCATTCCATCTACAACAGCAGAGCAAAGTGCAAATGCAGATAAACTTATTTCGTCAGGAGATTTGAAATTATCAGACCTTGGGAGTATGATGGGAGGAAAAGGTTTCGGTGATTTTCCTAACAGGATGGGTGAACAAAATCAAAACGCACCTTTTGGTGGACCAGAAGGAATGATTAATGGTTTGGATAATGAGCTTTTTGTTGAGGCTATGGGCATTATCATGCAGGCAAATGGTAAAGTAACTGATGAAGTTAAAGAGAATTTGCTTTCTATTGGTTTAACACTAGAACAGGTTGAGCAGCTTTCCACAATGAGTGCAAATCCTTTTGGTGGTATGGAGCGGGGCAGACAGCCTAGAAATGATATGAATGTTTTTGGTGCAGGTGCTCCTGTAGGTCAAAGAACATCAGCTAATAATATAATTTTAATTGGTGCGTTATCAATTATTCTTATTGCTGCTATAATATTTGCTGCAAAAATGAAAAGGAACTATTAATCAAGACTGTTATTTATGTATCTATTATTATGTATTATGTAAGTTTTGATTATATAAGATTTGTACCATTTGTGAAGAAGTTCAAATAACCTTGTGCTTAGTTTGATTTGTGCTACAATTTAACTCAGATAATATAAATTTCAGTTTCTTATACAGAGAGCTTTGTTTATAAGGCAAAGCTCTCTATCTACAGTAATAGTCAATTAATTATCGGGAAGGAGAGGGTTATAAAATGGCTAAAGTTTTAATATGTGATGATGAAGAAGGTCTTCGTGCTGTAATAAAGCGATATGCCATATTTGAGGGGCACGAGGTCACCGAAGCAGGAGATGGTATGGAGGCTGTGGAACTTTGTCGACATAATAGCTTTGACATAATTATTATGGATATTATGATGCCAGGGCTTGATGGCTTTTCCGCTGTAAAAGAAATACGCAAAACAACTGACACACCGGTAATAATGTTGTCTGCTAGAGGCGAGGAGTATGACAAGGTACTTGGCTTTGAGGTTGGTGTAGATGATTATGTTGTTAAGCCATTTTCTTCAAAGGAAATTATGCTAAGGATAAGCGCAATTTTGAGAAGAGTGGAGAAAAGCAGCCCTGCTAAGTCAGATGACAGCGGACATATCATATATGAAAAGGATGGATTCAAAGCAGATTTAACAGCTTATAAGGTATTTATAGATGGAGAGCAGATAAACTTAGCTCCTAAGGAATATGACCTTCTGTTTTTCCTGATAAGAAATAAAAATATTGCTGTACCTAGAGAAAAGATAATGTTAGAAGTATGGGGATTTGACTATTTTGGAGATGATAGGACGCTGGATACCCATATGAAGCTGCTGAGGAAATCTCTAGGCCCGTATGCGCATTTTATTAAGACATTGCGTGGATTGGGGTATAGATTTGATGGATAAGCTTAAATTACAATGGAAGATATTCGGTTTTCTTTTTGGTTTTTGTGCGCTTTTATTAGTAATTTTATGGATATTTCAGACAGTCTTCTTAAGTGATATGTATAAGTTTATTCGCAAAGTAGAGATAGATAAAGCCATTACACTAGTGGAGAAAAATATCAACAGCACAAAGCTCCAAGATGTATTAAATGAGCTTGAAGTCACCAAGGAGATAATTGTGAGACCTACACAGGGGTTTGCGCCGCCTGAGCGTCCTATACCTGATAAACGTATACGCAAGCAGCCTGAAACTATCACAAAGGCAAAAGAATTTGTTTTGGAGGATGGCAGCAAGATATCTCTTACCTTTCATGCAATGATAACACCGGTTGATGCGACAGTATCTACCCTAAGAATGCAGCTTTTTGTTATAACAGGGATTATGGTACTTTTAGCGACATTACTCGCAATTATAATATCAAAGCATATATCTAAACCAATTGTGCAGATTAATCAAAGTGCAAAGGTGCTAGCTATGGGAAACTATGAGACTAAGTTTAATGGCAGAGGTTTTTTGGAAATAAAAGAACTTTCAGATACACTTAACACCGCTGCTTTAGAACTTTCGAAGGTGGAGCAGCTGCGACGTGAATTAATGGCAAATGTTTCTCATGATTTAAGAACACCTCTTGCCTTTATATACAGCTATGCTGAAATGATGCATGATTTTCCGCAAGAAGTTACCTCAGAGCAAAGCCAAATAATTATGGATGAAGCAAAAAGGCTTACTGCTCTTGTAAATGATATGCTTGATATTTCAAGTCTTGAAACAGGTATAGCAAAGCTGAATAAGGTGAATTATAACCTCACTGAAAGCTTGAGAAAAACTATCCTTCGTATGAAGGAACTTGTTAAAAATGATGGTTACCAGCTAGAATTAGAGAATGCTGAAGATGTTTGTATTTTTGCTGATGAGGTAAAGATTACACAAGCCATTTATAACCTATTATTTAATGCCATCACATACAGTGGTGATGACAAAAAAGTAATTGTAAGGCAAAGCGTTAACGGGAATGTGGTGAGAATAGAGATAATTGACCATGGAGAAGGCATTAGTAAGAGTGATTTGCCTTATATATGGGAGAGATACTACAAGGTTGACAAAAAGCATAAAAGACCCAAAATGGGTACAGGCATAGGGCTATCAATTGTGAAAAAAATTGTTGAATTGCACAAGGGTGAATATGGAGTTGAATCAGAAGTAGGTAAAGGCAGTACTTTTTGGTTTCAATTAAGAATTGAATAGTTAAATATTTGTAGTTGTATACGAAAAATTTATTTAAGGAGAAGTTGCAAAACAAGAAATAATATATACTAGCAATAAGCTGTTTAATAGTACTCTAGCGCAATATATCTATGGCTCTCTCATAAAATTGATGCTGAAATAATTGCGGAGAAGAACAAGCACTTTCGCCGAACGTATAACAAAGGCATCCTGTCTCGGGTTAATGCTCACAGCTGCTGAATTCCGCTGTGTCGGCTGCAATGCTCGTTCTTCACCTGCTATTTCTAACATCAAGTTATAACTTAGTTTCGTAAATAGATATATTACTACTTAGTACTATTTTTGGTCTAAGACAAATAAGACATTAGTATACAGAACTTATTGTTTTGTAACAGCCCCAAAATTATATATTTTAGTTAATAATAACTTTAACTAGTTGTAGTTAATTCATTGACTTAAGCTATTGTGTCTGCTTAGGCGTAGCTAAATGTACTAAATTATTAAGCTTAGCAGACATGTTATACAATGTTTCGGCAATAGTACTAATTTCTTCTAAGGTTGCGTTTTCTTGTTGAGCTGCTGCTGCTACATCCTGTGATGCTTTTGAAATGGATTCAGAAGCCTTTTTAGTTTTGCTAATTGATAAAACAACATCATGTGAATTTTTGTAAATATCATTTACATTTTTAGATACAGAATTTGTATAACTGGAAATTTCATTTACAGAAGTAAGAATTTTTCCGAATATTTCTCCAGCTTTTGTAATAATTTCAATGCCTTCATTAACAGAATTATTACTTTCGTTTGTAATGCAAGTGGTATTTTTGACTTCATTTTGCACTTCTTCTATTATCTTATTGATATTTATAATAGAATCTTTTGACTGTTCGGCTAGTATACGTATTTCAGAAGCTATAATAGAAAAACCTTTGCCTGATTCTCCAGCTCGTGCAGCTTCAATAGAAGCATTAAGAGAAAGAAGATTTGTTTTTTCGGCAATAGAGTTAATAATTGCTGTAATCTCACCAATTTCGGTGGATTTCTTTTCTAATATGTCCATTGCGTTAGACAACTTAGATGAATTTGAATTTATCAATTCTATCTGACTAATAGCAGAGCGAATAGTGTTGTTACCATTATTAGTAAAGTCTAAGCAGTCTTGTGAATGTGAAGAAACAGTTTTTATTCTTTCTAATATTTCCATTATTTTATCTGAAATATCAATTACTAAATTATAAGCTTCTGTAGTTAAATCTCTTTGAGAAGATGTACTTTCAGCAATATTAATTATAGATGTCATAGTATGCTCTGTAGCTTTATTGGCTTCAGTTAGTCCATCATTAAGATTTTTAGCTATTTTGGATATTGTTTCAGAGCTTTCTGCAATATCAGTAATAGACTTATTTAATAGGTTAGTAAGTGATTCACTTTCATTTTTCTTATTTTCAATATCTATAATCATTGCACGCATGCGACTAGATAAAATATAAGAAATAAAAACAGAAATAATGAAGGATATGCCAAAAGAAAGCCAACTAATTAGATTCTTACCGGCTCCTTCATAGAACAGATTTGGGAAAAGTAATATTGCACTTATATAGAAAAGCAACGTACTTCCTGAGTATAAGAATACAATTTTGTAATTGTAATACATATTTACAACAAATAAACAGGTGAAACTGAAAGCGATAGAAGGCAACCCAAAACTACCTGTTGATTCTAACATATAAAAAACAGCAATAGGAGCAAATGAAAATATTAATAAATAAATGAACCGTGATATGCTATAGAATTTAGATATTTTTTTCTCTAAAAGCCTAGCAATAATAGCTGTAACTGCACATACAAGAAAAACCATAGTAATAAGAATGTCTTTCAATAATAAGAAAAAACAAATTCCAACTGAGACGCTACTAACGAGGGCACTATAAAACGATACAGTGTTAGCAAATTTGTCTTGCTTAATTAATATTGATGGGTTCATAGTCATATCCTTTCATTATTAAAAATATTGCTATGGATAATATATGTAAAATTTAATTGTATAAAAATTTTATCAAAATATGTCGAATGACACAATATCATATTTATAGTTATATCATTACATAGAACTTATTTTCTATTATCAGATTATCAACGTCAGATTTGAATTTCTCAACTAGAAGTAGTAATTGAACAAAGGGAACAGACACTTGTCGGTACAACTAAAAAAGATATTAATAACCTTGATGAAATAGTCAGAAATATTTTAATTTATGGTATTTGAGTTATCTATATTCAATGGTGCACTAATTCAAAAACAGGCTGTTAATGAGATAATGAAATGTAATGATTTGACTGTTAAATTTGGACTTATTTTAACTGAGGAACAGGCTATTGAATTAGTTGAAACTCGCTCATATGCATTAAAGCAAAATGGTCGTATTGAATTTGGAGGTGGTGTAATTGACAAGATAATAAGGCAGAAAGATATGATGAGACAAATGGCAGAAATTATTGATATTACTGATAATTTTATGGAATAGAAGTTGGCATAATAAGTTAGCCCAGCTAAAAAAGCATAAATTATGAAATGAATACTTATATCTAAAAAATAAAATAGTAATTAACTGGTTATGTGTATATATGTTTTGATTCCATTTGGGGCTCATTTACAGTTCTTTATGTTTCACATTTGTTTGTAATGCTTGCGGGAAGGTTTGAACTGAGTACATGGATATCAGGCTTAAATAATTGTATATTGATTTTTGGAATTGGTGGTAGTATGCTGATTACAGCAGGTCTATTGGTCTATTTAAGGAAGAATTACAGATATCACAATAAAAATATGTGCGAGGAAAGCAAAGGCTTTTTTCATAATTAATAAACTTAACTTTGATAATAACTTTGATAAGGTTGAACACCTGCAATTTAAGCTGGGAAAGTCAAATTAATTTGAATACATAATAGGATATAACAATGAATCAAGAAAATAAACCAGAAAAAGAACTCTACGAGTTTCCAGAAGAAGATATTAAAAGAGCATATAGACCTATAGAGCAACTGGTTGTTTTTTTTGATAATCAGTATTTGTATGGTCATAGGAATAATAGCAGAAAGCTTTTTAATGGATTTTAAAAAAGAGTATCCGAGGCTTTTCCACTATTACTTATTATAGCATTTTCTGCAATATTCTATTTTTCTGGTCTGAGAGGTATCTGAGATGGACTAGACCATGAAAAATGCTTTGAACGTATAAAAAACGTGCAAAATATCATTAAAATTATGCTTGTAATAATAGCTGTAGTATTAGCTATAGTCTTATTTAGGACTTTCGCATCTGATATTATAGACGGTTTGGAAATATAAAATTGAAAGGTAAAGGATAATTAATGTACAGAGAAATAGCAAATTTGATTATATACCAATTGGATGAGGACAGTATTTTACTGAAAATAGCAAATATATTTAAGCATTTGGAAAATAATAATATTTCCGATACGCAGCTTACACAGGAGATTTATGCTCAAGTTAGAAGGCTTCTTGGTATTTCAACCCAATATGGCTTTGACAGAAACCTGTGGCAAAATTATCTTACTTTTATTTTGATGACTAATGAAAATCCTTTTAGCATAACCTGTGAAAAGATTGGTGCAAGAACGGGAAGTGTAAATGAATTTGCAAAAAATGATTTTAAGGTATATATGAAGCTGTTTCATTTTGACTTTTCAGAAATAGAGCGCAGGCTAGGAATTAATTGTTTTACTATGCTTTCTGACTATAATGCAGTCAGTAAAAATGAAAGAATGTACAACAAAAATGTTAGCGAAAAGGTTCAAGCTTTGAGTATAAAGCTTGAAAAGGCGAAGAATGAGGAGGAGTTCTTCATATATGTTACAGACTTTTATAAAGCCTTCGGAGTAGGAATGTTCGGACTTAACAAGGCATTCCGTATTATCAGTAATGAAAATGGAGCCTTAGAATTCTGTCCTATTAATAATATGGATAAAGTAATGCTTGATGATCTTGTTGGTTATGAATATCAGAAAAAGGAACTTATTAATAATACAGAAGCATTTGTTCAGGGAAGGAAGGCAAATAACTGCCTGCTTTCTGGCGACAGCGGAACTGGCAAATCAACTAGCATTAAGGCAATTGTAAATGCTTATTATGAGCAGGGGCTTAGAATGATTGAGATATATAAGCACCAGTTTAAGTATTTGTCATCTATTATTTCCACTATAAAGAACAGAAACTATAAGTTTATTATATACATGGATGATTTGTCCTTTGAGGAATTTGAAAGTGAATATAAGTTTTTGAAAGCAGTTATTGAAGGCGGTGTAGAAACCAAGCCTGATAACGTTTTGATATATGCCACATCAAACAGAAGGCATCTTATTAAAGAAACCTGGAATGACAGAAATGATATGGAAAGTAATAACGAAATTCATAGGTCGGATACAATGGAGGAAAAGCTGTCTCTGGTTAACAGGTTTGGCTGCATAATCAACTATTTCAAGCCCTCACGTAATGAATTTTTTAACATTGTGATGGAACTAGCAAGGAGAAATGGAGTTCTGATGAAGGAAGAGGAACTCTGTGCAGAGGCAAGCAAATGGGAAATGAGGCATGGAGGCTTATCTGGCAGGACAGCTCAGCAGTTTATTAATTATTGCCTCAGCAAGCAGAATTAAGAAGCATGTAGGTTAAAATGCTAGGAACTCAGGTTGTGCTTGATGCTGCCAGATAAAATGGTCTTCAAAGATTTTTTGCAGATTTCTACAGATGAGGTATATGGGTCTTTAGGACAAACAGGCTATTTTAGTGAGGAAACCTCAATTGCGCCTAATAGTCCATATTCAGCTAGCAAAGCATCGGCAGACCTGCTGACAAGAGCATATTTTAAGACCTATGGTTTACCTGTAAATATAACAAGATGCTCAAATAATTATGGACCCTATCAGTTTCCCGAGAAATTTATTCCTTTAATGATTCTGAACACTTTGAGAGATAGGAAACTTCCAATCTATGGTGATGGGCTTAATATACGTGATTGGATTTATGTGGAGGACCACTGTAAAGCCCTGGATTTAATTTTGCATAATGGTAAAGCAGGAGAGGTCTATAATATAGGTGGAGGTAATGAGAAGAAAAATATTGAGATTGCAAAATTGATCCTTAACCGATTAGGCAAGCCAGATTCTCTTATAAAATATGTGGAGGACAGATTGGGGCATGACAAAAGGTATGCCGTTGATTCATCAAAAATTCGAAAGGAGCTTGGATGGGAGCCTGAATATACCTTTGATAAAGGTATTGCCGACACAATTACCTGGTATTTGGAGAATAGAACATGATGGGAAGGCTTAAGCGACTAAATTTTTTAGCTAAGCATCCTATTTATCTAAGTTGTACTCGTGTACCAGCAGAATAAAAAGCAGGTTATCTGAAATTTACTTCAAAATAAGTTAGCACAATGTGGGAAATGAAACCGTTGTGCTAATTTTTTTACTATTCAGATAATCATAAAGTACTGATTTATTTTACTGGTACTTCCGTACAAACTTATCTAAATGGGCTACTTCTAACGAAAAATGTGTTGAATTTGGGCACTATTATGCAAAAATAGGGATAATATGATATAATATGGGAAGATAATGGAAGAGATTTAGTGCTATATTTTTCAATATTTTGCTGCGCCGAAATTCAGAGTTGATGTTATCAAAAAAAACTATCGACAAGAAATATTTTTGCTGATAGTAATTATCGTATATCTAAAAGAATTCCATTATCCATGTTTTATTTCTAATCAAAAAAGCGGGGTTGAAAAATTTTAGAAGGGGGATAATGTAGAATGAATTTAGAAAGTAGAAGGAAGAAAAGGCATCTGTCTGTAACAATTTTACTGGTAATTTCAATGCTTATAAGTTTTATGGGTATTCCAAGCTTTGCAGCAAATAATTCGGAAATGGCAGGGGCTAGTACTGAAAGGCAATACAGAAATGTTGCATATTTTACTTCATGGTGCGGTTACGCAAGAGAAGTTGAGGTGGGCAATATAAATCCTAATCTGTTGACACATATTAATTTTGCTTTTGCTAATTTATCAGCAGATGGTACTGTTACGGTTGGGGACCCGTGGATCGATACTCAAAAGCCCTATGGAGATGATACATGGCAGACTGAACTAAGAGGACACTTTGGACAATTGAAAAAATTAAAAGCGCAATATCCTCATATAAAAACATTGATATCGGTTGGGGGATGGACATGGTCAAAGAACTTTTCAGGAGTAGCAGCCGATGAAGCATTAAGAAAAGCATGTGCACAATCAGCTGTAGATTTTGTTGTAAAATATGACTTTGATGGTGTGGATCTTGACTGGGAATACCCTGTTGCTGGTGGGGATAACATCCCTCATAGACCAGATGATGGAGATAACTATATATTGCTTCTAAAAGAAATTCGAATGGCTCTTGATGCACAGGGGAAAAAGGACGGCAAGAAGTATTTGTTAAGTATTGCAGGAGCTGCTAGCCCGCAGTTTGTTGCAAATTGTAAGGTGGCAAGCATGATGCAGTATTTGGATTACATAAATGTAATGACCTATGATTATCATGGTGCTTGGGATACAACAACAAATCATGTTACACCGCTGTATGACGGTTCTTCTACAAGTTCGTTATGCGTTGCGGACACAATTGAAGAATACATAAAAGCAGGAGTAAAACCAGCTGATTTGAATTTAGGTTTAGTGTTTTATGGTAAGGGTTGGATAAATGTAAAGGATCCTAATGGTTCAGGATTATTCAAAAACGGCTCTGCGGCAACATCAGCTGGTTATGGATACGGTACTTGGGAAGGCGCATCTTTTGACTATTGGGATATTGAAGAAAATTATGTTGGCAAAAACAACTATGTTCGTTATTGGGATGATACTGCAAAAATGCCTTATTTATATAACGGCAGCACATTTATTTCATATGATGATAAAGAGTCATTGGGATATAAAATTGATTACTTAATGGAAATGGGACTTGGAGGTGCAATGTTCTGGGAATTTTCCTGCGACAAGAATTTAGTACTGCAAGAATTTGTTGCTGATAGGCTTGGAATAAATAATGGTGAAATTGTAGATGAGCCTGAAACACCGCCTGTAGACGTTAAGTACTATGGTGACTTAAATGAAGATGGTTTTGTAGATTCAATTGATTTCGCATTGCTGAAGTCATATCTTTTAGGCAAAGAAAGCTCCATAAGTATGGAAGCTGCAGACATCAATGCTGATGGAAGTATAGATGCTATTGATTTAGCAAACCTAAAGCTAATATTATTGGAAAATCGTACACCTCAGCCCATTGAGCCTAAAAATACAGTTTTATTGCCAAGTGTAGGAATAAATGCAATGACTGAGGTAACTAAGAAATTCTATGATGTATGGAAGAAAGCCTATCTAGTAAGAAATCCGTATACTCAGGATGTTCAGTATTATGTATGGTATAGCGGACAGAAATACAATCCTAACAACCCTCCAGCAGGAGCAGGTGTGGCTGTTACTGTTTCAGAAGCTCATGGATATGGGATGCTTATTACAGCCTTAATGTCAGACTATGATAAAGATGCGAAGAGCATTTTTGACGGGCTTTACCGTTTCTATAAAGCTCACCCAAGTTCTATAGGCACTAACCTTATGGCATGGCAGCAAGCAGATAACGGCAAAAAGATTTTTGACTGTGAAAATGACGGGTACTATGCCACAAATACTCCTGATTCTGCAACAGACGGAGATATAGACATTGCATATGCTCTGCTGCTTGCAGATGCAAAGTGGGGAAGTAGTGGTGAAATTAATTATAAGAAGACTGCACTAGCCATTATAAATGAAATAATGACATATGAAGTCAACAAAAAGGACTGGACACTTCAATTAGGTTCCTGGTGCAGCACAAGCAGCTATAATGACGACTATTATACAGCAACAAGATGTTCAGATTTTATTATGCAGCAGCTTAAAGCATTTGCCCAAGTAACAGGTAATAATGACTGGAATAAGGTAATAGATAAATCCTATTCTATTGCATTAGATATTATAAAAAGGAATGGATATAACACAGGCTTGTTACCTGATTTTGTAATTAAATATACTGATGGTTCTTATGGGCCTGCTTACGAATATTTCTTAGAAGATGTGACTGATGACGATTATGCATATAATTCATGCCGTACTCCTTGGAGATTTGCAACAGATTATATTATGACAGGCGATAAAAGGGCAAAAGAAATTCTTGATATGCAAAACAGCTGGATTATGAAGTCTACTGGCGGTAATCCTTATAAAATAATGGGAAGCTATGACCTTAAAGGAAATCCCCTTGTTAATTATAATGATACATGCTTCACATTGCCTTTCTTTTTAGCGGCAATGTGCCAAGATAGTTCAGTACCAGGTGCCCAGAAATGGGTGGATTCCCTTTGGGCGGCTTCTTCTGATATTGAAGCCTATGATTATTATGGAGACAGTATAAAAATGCTTACACTCATTACAGCAAGCGGGAAATGGCAAAAGCCTTGAATGAATTTATTTAGTTAGAGTTTATTTGTTTTTGTGAAAGTAATCTAAAATAACTAAAGCCCTTATTCTAATATAACTTGGAATAGGGGCTTTAGTTTATATTGGGGGGTGTTAAAACAACTTTCACATATAAAAATCTATTGTTGTGAGAGAAGTATCACTGGTTTGCTGCCTACTAAACCAACTTGTTTTTGAAAATTATTAACTTTCATAAAATAAGTTTCTCACATCTATAAATTTAAAATGTAAAAGTTGAAATATTTTTTAATTTTTTATTTAATGTATGGCTTTGGTTGGTAATTAATCTTCATAAGGTTTAATAGTTTGAATTGTACCATCTTCATTGTACTTTAATTCTGTAAATTTAACACAACGCTTATGGTTAACTCCGCCTGAGTATGAGCTGTCATGATAGAATAAATACCATTTATCTTTAAATTGGACAATAGAATGATGAGTTGTCCAACCAATAACAGGCTCTAAAATTCTTCCTTTATAGGTAAAAGGCCCTTTAGGGCTTTTACCTATAGCATAAACTAAATAATGGGTATCTCCTGTAGAATAGGATAAATAGTAATATCCATTATACTTATGCATCCATGGTCCCTCAAAGTATCTTTTGTCACGCTGACTTGCAGTAAGAGGATTACCGTCTTCGTCAAGAATAGTAATTTCTTGAGGCTTCTCTTTAAAAGTAAGCATGTCATCGCTTAATTCTGCCACCATAGGGCCCAAAGCTGGTTCATTATCTGCGGGGCCAGCTGCATCAGGAATGAAAGTGCCAGTTTGCCATCTTTCTAATTGTCCTCCCCAAAGACCCCCAAAATAAATATATGATTTACCATCATCATCAACATATACAGCAGGATCTATACTGAAGCTGCCTGGTATGTAATTAGGCTCTGCCTTGAATGGACCTGCAGGATTTTTACTGGTTGCAACGCCTATACGGAAAATACCCTCTTTGTCTCTTGCGGGGAAGTACAAATAATAAGTACCATTTTTGAAAGCGGCATCAGGTGCCCACATTTGCTGGCTTACCCATGGCACATCCTTCATGTGAAGTGCTTCACCATGGTCAATGCAAGGAGCATCTATATCATCCATTGATAAAATATGATAATCCTCCATTCTATACTGGTCACCATTGTCATTATCAGGCCCATCATGATCTAGATCATGAGAAGGATAAATATAAATTTTATCCTCGAAAACATGTGCTGAAGGATCAGCAGTAAAGATATGGGTTACTAAAGGCTTATTTTGATTGCTATTATTACTCATAGTTACCTCCATGCCTCTATGGCAAATTATTATTATAATATCAGTGGAGAACACTGATGTATATGCACATTAATTTGAAAAATTTTTGCTTTTTGACTTAAAACCTTCATATTGATAAAAAACACTTATAAGACAACTGATATTAGCATAAAAAGAGTTGTTTTAAGTATCTTCATATTAGTTTATCACGAATAATCTTTCTATACTTTACATATTTTGTCTTGTTTTGCGCATTTATTTACATTTATCATTTCAATATTAAATAATATATTGTAAAATTGGATTTGGATAGCATGGATAAATTTGTAACTACTTGAATAAAATCAATAGTTGATATTTGAAAAAGCTATTCTTAATCTTAATACCTATGGAAAGGCTATTTTAATTAATCTTCCTTCATGTATTTGGGTATTTAACAAGGTTATTAAGCCGAATTTATCATGTAATTAATATGTAAATTTACTAGTTTATCAATTTTCGCTGATATGGTTAATGTATGGTGAATATATGCAAAATACCCCAAGATGCTGAGAATGAACAATTGCTAGCTCCTGAAAAACTTACTATATAGAAAATTTATCTAATAAACATTTGTAAGTGGTCAGAAACGATAGCCATTTTATATGTAAGATTGAGTAAATAATTAAAAGCTTTAAAATTATAGTGGGGGGTATATGTATAATGTTTAATGTATCAAAAGAAGAGATTAGTAAGGGTACTATTTCAAATGAAGAATTTCCAAAAGTTAATGTACATTTAATTCCAGCGGATTTGATTAGACTGAAGGAGATTCAAAAAAAGGAAAATATTCTTGGAGTAATAAAATTCAGTGATTTAAATGAACACGAAGATCTTAAAATTCTAGGTGAAGATTTACCTACAATGAATATAAAGATGAAGCCATTTATGGAAAATGCATTTTATGAAATTTGGACATCAGATCAGCCCATCAACTATGGAAATAATGAAATATTGAAATTTGCGTGTGATGGATATCATCATTTTTTAACAGTAAATATTAAAGAACAAAACAGGGACTTGCGTGAGATTGGAAGGCTGGCATATGACTCCATATTTGAAATTCTTAAAAGAAATAACTATTCAAATATATCAAGAGTATGGAATCATATTCCAAATATAAATGAATTTTCAGATGCGAAGGAGAGGTACACTAAGTTTTGTCACGGAAGGGCTGAATCCTTTGAAGTAAACGGGAATATTTATCCTGCAGCAACTGGAATAGGATGTAGGGGTGACAGCTTATGTATTTATATGCTATCTACGGTACAAAACATACAGAAATACATTGAAAACCCCAATCAGACTCCAGCCTATAAATATCCTCCGAAATATGGGATAAAGTCTCCTAGCTTTGCAAGAGCTACATATACCAATTACAATTCCTTAATTTCAAGATTATATATTTCTGGAACGGCTAGTATTTTAGGCTCTGATACAGTACACGTGGGAAATGTTGGAAAACAATGTGAGACTACACTAGAAAATATAAGGGTTTTAATTTCTAGTTCAAATTTAAGTAACTATGGGATAAAAGAGAACTTTACGCTTGACAATATAGATTGTATAAAGGTCTATATAAAAAATAATGAGGATTTTGAAGTAATAAAAGATATTTGCAGCAATGCGTTTTCTAAAAATAGGTCAATTGCTTATTTGAAAGCAGATGTGTGTAGAAATGATTTGCTTGTTGAGATTGAGGGCATTGTACAGAAATAGCTTCAAATTTAAATCTATTGATACTATTTTCTAATGGAAATGAAAATTTCTATTTTTAACAGTTTATTGTTGATAATTAATCATTCTATAATAAAATTAGCAAAAATATATTGACAAACAAATAATGTAATAAAAAAAGCGATATTAAAACCTAATAATGACAAATAAACCAAAATAAGGTATAATGTAATTAACAAAATAAGTTTGGGGGGGATGATAATGTTCAAAAAGGCAAAGATTTTGGTTGTAATAACGGTTATTTGCTCGCTACTGTTAGGAAGCACCATGGTATTTGCTTCAGATTTACCTGTGGTGGCAGAGTCTGAAAGTGAAATTGTTTATGGGGATGCCAATGGTGACAAATATGTAGATGTATTAGACATAGTATATATTAAGAATTATCTTTTGGGGAAGGTAGATTTTAAATCATCAGACAACTTTATAGCAGCAGATGTAAATGGGGATGAAGGAGTAGATAGTCTTGATATGTCACTTATAAAACAATATCTTCTTGGAACAATTGTAATTTTCCCTGCAGAAAAAATGAAAATGTGGGTTCTATATACTCCAAAGAAAGAGGACATAACATATCACATAGAAGAGACTTCTGATGGAAGGTATCAGATTGTGTTTGAAGTTCTCTTCCCGTCTTCTGGTTATATGATTGAGTATACTGACGAATTAGCGGTAGCTCTTGGAACATTGCCAGATGGAGGGACGTTGATTTCTCTTCGCCCAATAAATGGACCTATTTTCTGGAAATATTTAGGTCCTTCTCTTACAGTTATGACAACAAAAAGAATTGTGTACACATTAAGTGGTAAGGGTAACTACACATTTGAATTGCTGGGAACATGGTATAACTTTACTATTTAGTGATGGATGATGATGCTTGTTTCAAAATTAATGTGTGGTAGTTAAAAAAAATGCTAAATAAGCTATAAAAAAGAGAAATAAATTTGTGAATACCATATATGTTAGTATTTGATTTTGTTTAAATAATACCTAATTATTTAATAACAACTTTCTAAACTAAATAAATACAAATTATATTAGGGCTTACTATATTTTTAGTAGGCTCTTTTCTATAGTGTAAATATTGTTTAGGTGTAATAAGTAAATAGCATTTACATTGGAAAACGGCTGAACTATATAATTACATAAGTTTTACAGTGTTTATTTCATTATGTTATTAATCATGGATGGTGAATGGTAAAGGCAGTTCAAAGAATAATGTTCTCTAGACTCAAAAGAGCAGCGTGTAAGTGCATCATCCATATTAGCAAAAAACGCATGTGTATCTTAAGACTTAAAAGAGCATCATGTAAGCAGCATCCACATTGACAAAACCGCATGCGTATCTTGAGACACAAAAGAGCACCATGTAGGCGCATCACCCATATTAGCAAAAAACGCATGCGAATCTTAAGCCTCAAAAGAGCAGGTATGTAAGCAGCATCCACATAAAAAACGCTTGCGTTTTTTGAAACTCGAAAGAGCACTATGTATGTACAAACTATAATTTTGAGTTGGTTATATATAGATATAGTGGAATGTATATACATAAAATGGTATAATTATATCATAAATTATAATTTTTTGAACCTTGACAATTTAATAGTTAGGTGTTCTTTATTCCACATAATATAATGCGGATTTTGACGCCTAAAAATTTTTTGAAGAAATCATATTTATTAAAAAACAACTAGCTCAGTGCAGATATTTTTTCATTTATGCTTTGAGCGAAGAGAAGGAGTGAAAGTAACTAAAATGAGTAAATTGAGAAAAGGTATTTTGTTTTTAACAGCGTTCTCTATGTGTATGCAGATATCCTGCATAGGAGGTGCAAATGTTTCAAAAGCTGCAGAACAGACTGATTTGCCCCTTCGCGTATTGGCAGAGCAATTAAGAAGTCAGGGAAGAGAATTTTATATCGGAGCAGCAATTCCGTCAAATTTCAGCAGTAGTGACCAAGCAATTGTAAAAAGAGAATTTGATATTGTTACATGTGAAAATGACATGAAAATTGGTACAATTTCACCAAACCAAGGTCAATATAATTATAGCGGCGGAGATAGCTTGGTGAATTTTGCGAGAGCTAATAATATGCTTGTTCATGGTCATGCTTTTGTATGGCACAAATATAACCCCTGGTGGGTAGATGGCACAAAGACCATGATGGAAAATTATATAAATGCTGTAGGAACACATTTTAAAGGCGAGATATATGTGTGGGATGTAGTAAATGAAGCATTCCACAAGGATGGTACTTATCGTATTAATGCAATTGGAACAAATGGACAAGATGGGGCTTCTGTATTTGGTCAAAGACAAGGTAAAAAGTACATAGAAGATGCATTTATAGCGGCACGTAAGGTTGATCCTAATGCAAAGCTTATATATAACGATTATGATTTAGAAACTAGGCCAGCCAAGTTTGAAGGCGTTTATGAGATGGTTAAGGATTTTAAGGCTCGTAATATTCCTATTGATGGTGTAGGTTTCCAAATGCACTTAGGTCCTAACTTCACTAAAGCTGATGCAGATAGATTTGCAGAGCAAATGCAGAGATTAGCAGATTTGGGTGTAGAAAGCTACGTAACAGAAATGGATGTAGGATGTCCAGATTCAACACAAAACGGACTCAATAAACAGGCAGAAATATTTGGCTGGATTACAAAGGCATGTTTAGAGCAGCCTTACTGCAGAGCTCTTCAGGTATGGGGAATAAGAGATTCTCAATCATGGCGTATAAATCCTGAGTCTCCAGAAGACAGAGCCATAGCTCCACTTATTTTTAACGATAGTGGTGCGAAAAAACCAGCATACTATGCTATACAGGCGGCTATGGTAGAAGCTGTTAACAATCCGCAGACTAAAGTGGTTGAAGGAGATGTAAATGGCGATAAGGTTTTTGACGCTATAGATTTTGCTATATTCAAAAAGATTTTATTAGGCAATATTGAGACTACTTATGATAAATGGAAGGAAGCTGCAGACTTAAACAAAGACGGAGCATATGATGCAATTGACTTTGCTTTGATGAAAAAGAAGCTTCTTGAACAGAACTAATTTATGGCTGTTTAAATAAAATTTAAAGCTGAAAAACGGAAGTAGAAGCAATAGCTAAAACAATAGATTATATTTAATACCCCCATCAATAAATTTTGATGGGGGTATTAATAATTTTACTGTAATAAAAATCACTAACAATTTTGCTTGTAATTACGCTTTAACTATATCATATAAATTATTTATTGATGGTACTTCAATTTGTTCTCCATCAAGTGAAACATAAACACCTTCGCCAGTGTGAGATTCCTTTAAGCGGATTGTCTTAACTGCTATAAATGAATCCATTTTTTGATCTTTGACTACATTTGTTAAATTCTCATAGAGTTCCTTTGCACCTTTTGAAGTACACTTATCACACATACATACAGTTAAATCATGTGTTTTAAAAGCAGAATCTGCTTTCTTTAGCGTATTATCACAGCCACAAGTGCCAAATACAGGTGTATAATGTGTGTGCAGCAGCTTGTGTGCAAGTTCGGAATTAGCTTCACCGTAGAAGTCCTCATATAGCCTTAGTATGTCAGGATTTTCTTGTGATTTACGATATTTTGATGTCTTATCAATATTCACAAGTACATTTTGACGTTTTTCTAAGGAATCAATTTTTTCTGGAACAGGATGGCCGGCACCACAGATACATCCTCCTGGACATGCCATTACCTCTATTAAATCATAGCCAACCTCTTCACCTTTAATAATTCTCTCAACTATAGGCTCTGCATTTTTTAAACCGCTTATTACAGCTACACGTACTTTTGTTCCATTAGCTTCAACAGTTGCCTCTTTCACACCTTCAAAGCCTCTGATTTCTTCGAAATCAAGGTGGTCTGTAAGTACATTACCTGTGAGCTTTTCAACTGCCATACGAAGAGCTGCTTCAGCAACACCGCCAGAAGCACCAAAGAGGATACCAGCACCTGAAACCTGCTTGTATGGTTCATCAAACTCTTGTGGAACAATAGCTTTTGTATCAATGAATTTCAATTCTGCCATTCTTATCATTTCGCTTGAGGTTATTACAGCATCTACGTCACGAATTCCTTCAGGCGCAAATTCTGGACGGTAAGCCTCAAATTTCTTTGCGATACATGGTACAATAGATACTACATAGAGATCCTTTTTATCTATACCGCTAATCTTTGAATAGTGATTTTTTACTGTTGCACCCATCATCATCTGAGGAGATTTACAGGTTGAAAGATGAGGTATAATCTCAGGATATTTTCTTTCAACATAATTCACCCATCCAGGACAACAGGAAGTAAACTGAGGCATAACACCTTTATTTTCAACTCTTGTTAAAAATTCAGTAGTTTCTTCAACTATTGTTAAATCAGCAGCAAATGTGAAATCAAATACTTTATCAAAACCTAGCTTTTTGAGTAATCCAGCCATATATGGTGAAGCTTCATCGTATGTTACACCATAATGAGAGGATACAATACTTCTAACTGCTGGTGCAACAAAGGCAACTACAGTCTTTGTTGGGTCGTTGATGGCATTGAATACCTTACCTCTTTCTGTACGTACTCTTAGGGCACCGCAAGGACAAGCATTTACGCATTGACCACAGCTAACACACTCAGTTTTTTCCAATGGAAGACCGCTCTTTGTTCCAACTAGCTGACGTCCTTGCTTCATATAATAGGACAATACATCAGGGCCTTCTACCTCAGCACATGCAGCTATACAGCGTCCACAGGATATACATTTGTTGTGGTCACGTACAATAAATGGATGATCCTTTACTATTGGAATTAATGGTCTTTCATGAATTGGTTTTGCAAATTCTATACCATGAGTAGTTGCTTCGTTTCTCAAGCTGCAACCATAACGCTCACTACAGCCGCATTGTAAGCAACGCATAGCCTCTTCCTTTGCAGTTTCTTCAGATAAACCTAATTCAACCTCTTTAAAGTTGTTTTTACGCTCTTCAAGTGAGAGTGAAGGCATTTTTGCACGCTCAACTTTTGGCATACTTTCAAATTCCCATTTTGGAAGGTCTTCCATTGAGCCACGGCTGCAACTGTAGTCTATTTGAGATTCCTTGATATATCCATGCATCAAGAAATTGTCCATAGCTTCAGCAGCACGACGACCAGCTCCAACTGCTTGTATAACTGTTGCAGGACCTGTTACGCAGTCTCCGCCTGCAAATATGTTAATTTCTGAAGTTTGGGATGTTTTCCCGTTAACTTCAATATCTCCCCATTTATTGAGTTTAACAGGAAGGTCGTTATATAAGAACTGTGTATTTGTACTTTGACCAATTGCACCTATAATAGTATCTGCTGGAATAGATGTCTCGCTGCCTTCAATTGGAACAGGACGACGACGACCTGAACGGTCAGGCTCACCTAAAGTCATTTTGATACATTTGAGCATTTTTCTGCCGTTTTCCATATAAATGCCAGTAGGTGCCATCAAGAATAGCATTTCAACACCTTCGTGAAGTGCTTCTTCAACTTCATATGGCTCAGCAGGCATTTCTTCTTGAGTACGACGATAAATAAGTTTTACAGATTTAGCACCTTTACGAAGAGCTACACGAGCACAGTCAATTGCTGTGTTACCACCACCGACAACAATAGTATCACCTAGCTTTATATCTGCACCTTTTGTTTCTTGTTCGAGATAATTAATACCAAGCCATACTCCTTCTAAATTTTCACCTTCTATGCTCATTGGAGTAGCACGCCATGAACCAATAGCAAGATATACAGCATCGAAGTCCTTATGTAGGTCTTCAAGGTGTATATGTGTTCCAAGAGCTTTTCCTGTCATTATTTTAACGCCTAATTTTTTCATTATATCAATTTCTTTATCTAGAGTAGCCTTTGGAAGACGATATTCAGGAATACCGTATCTCATCATACCACCAGCATGTGGCTGACGCTCAAAAACTGTAACATCATGACCGTTAATAGCACTATAATATGCTGCAGAAAGACCTGATGGTCCTGCGCCTACTATTGCTATTCTTTTACCTGTGCTTGTTTTTTTCTCTGGTAGCCAAGGATTGCCAGTATTCATATCCAAATCGGCAACAAAACGCTTAACATAATTGATTGCAACAGGAGAATCAACAAGATTACGTCTGCATTGTGCTTCACATGGATGAGGACATACACGGCCGCATACTACAGGGAATGGATTTCTGTCTTTAATAACCTTAAGGGCTTCTTCAAAATTACCAATTCTAGCGTGGCGAAGATATGCTTGGATATCTATATTAGCAGGACATGTCATTACACATGGTGCAACACAGTCTGCATTGTGGTCAGATAGCATTTGCTCTAAGCGTATCTTTCTGTAATTTTGCAATTTTTGGGTGTTTGTAAATATGACCATACCTTCTTTTATAGGGGTCTGACAAGCTTTTACTTCTTTTCTTGCATCTTTGTCTTCAACTTCAACGACACATAATCCACAGTTACCATTTGATCTTTCAACTCTTATATCGTAGCAAAGATGTGGAATATGAATATCTTCTTGAAGCAGTGCTTGTAGAATAGTAAGATTGTCATATACTTCTACTTCTCGGTCATTTACAGTAACTTTAATTCGTTTGTGATTTGCAAGTGATTTCATGTTTCCTCCATAATGTTTATTTTATTTAAGATATTATGAAAAAAGGTATTATGAATACCATTGTTTAAAATTTATCAATATACAAAGTATAACAAATATTTTCGAATTAATAAACTATTTTATAAGAGAAAGTATAATTTACGGAGAAAATAAAATGTGGTTTGAAAAATTCAAAGAATTTAGGCTTAAGAGACCTATTACAGCAAATTATAATTGTAAAAGATAGTAGAAATTAATTGTAAAATGATATAATAATTAGTAAATATAATTATCTCAAAACTCCCAGTTGAGAATACAGCTTAAAGCTTAATAACATCAGGAGTGACAGTAAACTAATATTGGTAAAAATTGCTTTCGTTATTATGAGACTCGAAAGTTTACCACGTAAGCCATATACTTTCTGATTATTTTTGTTATATTGTCAATAAACCGGTGATAATATAAAGCATCAATAGATTTTATGGGCGAAAATTGAGTGGTTAGAAATTTTAAAATAGTTAACAAAAGGAGACTAGTTAGATTACTAGATTCAAGAAGATTATATCATTATTAGTTTTAACTTTAATATTGACCAGTACAATATCAGATTAATCATTTGCTATTGATACAAAGACTGTAAAATTTGAATCAGTGGATGTTGGTAACAGGTTTACAATTGCACTAAAGAGTGAAAGTTATAATTGATTACGCTATATATAGCAAAATTGAAGGTTGGATAAAAGATGGACGTAATAAAAATAAAGATTAAATCTGCACTAAATTATATCTTAACATTTTTAAGATGGGTTGTGCTTGCTAGCATTACAGGCTGTGTAGGTGGAATTATAGGAACGGTATTTCATAAAAGTGTTGAATTGGTTACAGAGATAAGATTATCAGATGGATTTATGATATTTTTGCTGCCATTAGGAGGACTTTTAATAGCAATACTTTATAAAAAATGTAATATAAGCGATAACACCGGTACAAATTATATAATCGAATCTATGCGAACAGATGATAAAGTACCTGTTAGAATAGCACCTTTGATATTTGTAAGCACAGTAATAACTCATTTGTTTGGAGGCTCGGCAGGAAGGGAAGGGGCTGCCTTACAGCTAGGAGGTGGAATTGGTTCTCAAATAGGACGAATTTTTCATTTAGATGATAAGGACACAAATGTTATTGTAATGTGTGGAATGAGCAGTGTTTTTTCAGCATTGTTCGGAACTCCATTGACGGCTGCCATATTTGCAATGGGAGTAATAAGTATAGGTATTACGTATTACTCTACATTTTTACCTTGTCTTGTTGCATCAATTGTCTCATATCTGATCTCAATATATTTTGGTATAAAACCTATTAGGTATGTATTGAGTTCTGTACCTGACCTTTCACTTAATTCCATAGGTTATACTGTCTTACTTGCTGCACTTTGTGCATTGCTGAGTATAGTATTTTGTGTAACAATGAGAAAAACAGAAGTCATATTTGAAAAAATAAAGAATAAATACTTACGTATTTTCACAGGTGGTATTTTAGTAGTTTTACTTACTCTTATTGTTGGTATAAGGGATTATAATGGAATTGGTATGGATATAATAGAGAATGCAATGATTGGTAATGCAAATCCAGAAGCATTTTTACTTAAGATTATATTTACAGCTTTAACTATTGGTGCAGGCTATAAGGGAGGAGAAATTGTACCTACATTTTTTATTGGTTCAACATTTGGCTGTACATTTGGAATTATTTTTGGAATTAACCCTGGCTTTTGTGCTGCAATAGGTCTTATTTCACTGTTTTGTGGTGTATTAAATGTACCAATAGCTGCTATTGTTTTAAGTGTAGAAGTATTTGGCTCAGAAGGACTGCTGCTATTTGCTATTGCATCAAGCGTGAGTTACATGCTGTCAGGATACTATAGTTTATACAGAAGCCAAAAAATAATATATTCAAAATTGAAGACTGAATTTATAAATATAAATGCAAAGTGATATAAATTAAGTATAATATGAGGTCCATGCTTCATATGGAGAAAATTAGGGAACAATTACAACATCCACGAAAATAAAAGGCTGTTTTTAAGAGTAAATAATTTGTCAAAACAGGATACAATATGCATTGTTTATTGATATTAAGCGCAGTATATGATATAATTCATAGCTAATTGGGAAGATTTATTTTGATTTGGAGGAGCAATATGTATAAGATTACAAGTGATGAAATCAGAACAATATTTTTGGAGTATTTCCAAAAACATAATCATAAAAAGATATCAGAGTCTTCTGTAATTCCTGAAAACGATCCTACATTATTATTCATTAATTCCGGAATGGCTCCATTAAAGAATTATTTTACTGGAGAAGAGGTTCCACCTGCCAGCAATCTTTGCAATATTCAACCTTGTATTAGAACAATCGATATTGATGATATAGGTGACAGACATCATCTTACTAGCTTTGAAATGTTAGGCAGCTGGTCCTTTAACAACTATTTTAAAGAAGATGCAATTAAGCTTGCCTTTGAATTACTTACAGAAGGCTTTAAAATTCCAAAAGAAAAATTGTACGCTACTGTATTTATGGGTTCGAAGGAATTGAATCTAGAGCCTGATACTGAATCTATTGAAATATGGCAAAAAGTTGGTATGGATAGAAGCCATATTGTTCCTCAGCCCTTTGAAGATAATTTTTGGGGGCCAACTGCTGAAACTGGCCCATGCGGACCTTGTACAGAAGTGTTTTATGATACAGGAGAAGAGTTTGGAGAGGCTTATGTAGAAGGCGGAGTATTTGATACTAAAAAGCGTTACATTGAAATATGGAATGCTGGAGTATTTATGCAGTTAAATAAATTAGCTGATGGAACCTATGAACCACTGAAGTTTAAAAGTGTTGATACAGGTGCAGGCTTAGAGAGACTTACTATGACACTAAATAAGCTTAATTCTGTATATGAGATAGATTCACTTCGCCCAATAGTAGAGATTATAAAGAAGCAGTGTGCAAGCTTAAATCCAGATTCCGATATACCTGAGCAAAAAATTAATATTCTATCAGATCATTTAAGAACAGTTACTATATTATTGGCTGCTGGAGCTGTCCCAAGTAATACAGGAAGGGGATATGTACCACGTAAGCTTATTCGCAAATGCTGTACTATTCTTGCAAAATATAAGATGGACAACTTCAATTTCCAAGAAGTATTAGACAGAGTTATTGAACACTATAAGAAGTATTACAGCCATTTCGAGACTAACAGGAAACAGATACATGATGTATTCAATAAAGAGGTAGAAAGCTATTCTGCTGTTTTAAAGGATGGAACTGCTAGAATCGAGAAAATGTGTGAAGGCAAAACAACTATCTCTGGAAAGGATGCTTTTGTCTTAGTAACTTCTTATGGCTTGCCATTTGACTTTATACAAGATTATGCTGCTGAGCATGGAATGACAATTGATAAGGAAGAGTACGATAATGAAATCAAGCATCACAAAGAAATATCCAAATTAGGTAATAATGAAGAGGGTGGAAGTGGAAACAGCTTGGAAGCACTGAAAGGTATGGCTGCTAATTTCACCAAAACAGTTTTTGTTGGATATGAGGAATTATCATGTACTGGTCATGTAATTGGTATTATTAAGGATAATGAAGAAGTAGAAGCTGCTTTGGCAAATGAACAGGCAATTATTGTAACAGACAAGAGCTGCTTTTATGCTGAGAGCGGTGGAC
This sequence comes from Ruminiclostridium herbifermentans, assembly GCF_005473905.2. Taxonomy (NCBI): domain Bacteria; kingdom Bacillati; phylum Bacillota; class Clostridia; order Eubacteriales; family Oscillospiraceae; genus Ruminiclostridium; species Ruminiclostridium herbifermentans. Next base: position 3,634,789 of record NZ_CP061336.1, on the reverse strand, counting down.
AGATTGCCGATACTGGTGTGATGGATAGCGGTGACATGCAGCTTCAAGTAACTGACGTGAAAAAAGTTGATGATATATTCTTCCATTTTGTAAATATATTAAATGGACAAGCTAGAATTGACCAAACTGTTAATATGAAGGTTGATGCTGAACGCAGAACAAAAATAGAAGCAAATCACTCAGCAGTTCATTTACTGCAAAAGGCATTAAGAATTCATTTAGGAGACAGTGTAAAGCAAGCAGGTTCACTTGTTACAGATGATAGGCTGAGATTTGATTTCCATTGTGACAAGAAGTTAGAAAGTGATGTTTTAGATGCAATTGAAGCAACTGTAAATCAGTTTATCAGTGAGAATTATACCAGAGATGTAAAGGAAACCACATATGAACAAGCTGTAAAAGAAGGTGCTTTGGCTTTCTTTAGCGATAAGTATTCCGACTTAGTTAGAATGGTTTCTTTTGGAGATGTATCAAAGGAACTATGTGGAGGAACTCATATATCGTCAACTGGTAGAATTGGTTTTTGTAAAATAATTTCCGAGGAAAGTGCGGGAAGAGGCATTAGAAGAATAGTTGCACTGACTAGAAAGGAAGCTGTGGCTTATGTTCAGGAAGAACTGAAACTATTAAATGATATTTCTGCAAAATTGAGAGTACCTAAAAAGCAAATTCTCTCTAAATTAGATACATTGGGTACGAAAAAGGAACAACCTATTAATGTAGAATTTTCTGTTATGACTAAGGAACAGATAAGCAAGAAAACAATGCAGGGCGCAAACGGAATTTCTTATATGACAAACGAGTACGCTGCAATGACTGATGAGGTTCGTGATGAAGCAATTCGAGTAGCAGAGATTATTAAAGGAGTAGTTTGCTTCTACAGTATTGCTGATGGCAAGGTTCAATTAACGATTGCTATTGATAAAGAATTATCCAAAACTTGCAATGCAAATGGTGTTATCAAAAAGGCATTAGCATATCTTGATGGTAAGGGTGGAGGTTCTGCTTATCTAGCACGAGGCAGCGGAAATAATGCTAATGGCTTAAAAGATATGCTTGAAAACTTCAAAACATTTTTTTAAGTAGGTTTGATAATTATTGGTAATTATTGTTGAATTAAATTAGTTTGATTACATTGTAATGTTGGTTTGCCTCCATCTTATAAAAAAAGATGTGCAGGCTTGCCAACTTGCTTTGTTTATTTAGAATATATGATTTAATATAGAACACCTAATATTAGTTAGAAAGGAAAGTAAAAAATGTATATTAATGATTTGTACGGTGATCAGAAAGCGAGTATTGGCAAGGAAGTAAAACTTAATGGTTGGATAAGAAATCATAGAAAGCAGAAAAAAATGGGCTTTATTGATTTCTTTGATGGTTCATGTTTTAAATCAATTCAAATTGTATATGAAGATACTTTAGCTAATTTTGATGAAATACAGAGCATTCATATAGGTGCTGCTATTAGCATAGAAGGAACGGTAGTAGTTAGTGCTGTTAATGCTGACAATATTGAGATTAATGCTAGTAATATTATTTTAGTAGGTGATGCACCAGAGGATTACCCTTTACAGCCTAAAAAGCACTCAATTGAATTTTTACGTGAAATAGCGTATTTGCGTCCGCGTACAAGAGTATTTCAAGCTGTGTTTAGAATAAGAAGCTTAGCTTCAATGGCTATTCATGAATATTTTCATAATAAAGGTTATGTTTATGTGCACACTCCAATAATAACAGGAAATGATGCTGAGGGTGCAGGTAATACATTTACTGTTACTTGCTTGGAAAACAATAATTACGAAGAAGATTTCTTTGGTAAGAAAGCATCGTTGGCGGTAACTGGTCAGCTTGAAGGAGAAACCTTTGCAATGGCGTTTGGTAAGATATACACCTTTGGACCTACCTTCAGGGCTGAAAACTCAAACACAAAGACACATGCAGCTGAATTTTGGATGATTGAGCCTGAAATAGCATTTTGTGATTTAAATCAATTAATGGATATTGAAGAAGATTTCTTAAAGAGCATAGTTTCATATATATTGGACAAGGCAAAGGATGAATTGGAATTCTTGCAGGGCTTCACGAAAATTGACTTGTTTAAGCGTTTGGAAAAGTTAAAGGAATCAAAAATTGCAAGAGTTACACATAAAGAGGCAATAGAAATATTAAAAAAGGCACCAAACCAGTTTGTATTTACACCTGAGTTTGGCAAAGACTTAGCTCGTGAGCATGAAAAATATTTAACTGAAGAGTACTTTAATGGACCTGTATTTGTATACAATTGGCCAAAAGATATTAAAGCATTTTATATGTATCAGAATGATGATAATGAGACAGTAGCTGCTGTAGATTTATTGGTTCCAGATGCAGGGGAATTGATGGGCGGAAGCCAAAGAGAAGTAAGATATGACTTGCTTCGTGACAAGATGGAGAAATTAGGAATCAACACCGAGGAAATGTATTGGTATTTGAATCTACGTAAATTTGGTTCTTGTGACCATGCTGGATTTGGAATGGGCTTTGAGAGATTCTTAATTTATGTAACTGGTGTTGATAATATACGTGATGTAATTCCATATCCTAGAACACCAGGCTATTGTGAGTTTTAGAATTTGTTTTAGCCTGTATTGGACAATATTAATATATTTTAGGACTGTATAAAATAAAACTTCATATTTTAATTCAATTATACTCGTGGACATTATAATAACATAAAGACCAATAATACACTCAAATGTGTTATTGGCCTTTTTTTTTGAATTTTCGATTTTTTGAATTTTCGATTTTTTGAATTTTAGATGGTTGATTTTTAAAATTCTTGCATGACCCAATTAGTATTATCATAGGAATTTAAGGGAATACTTGAAGTTAACTTTTCTATGTGAAAATTGTTGGTGTAAACCAATAATGTAAACCTATAAATGGATAGTTGAGCAGATAGTTTAAAAATAATTTAAGGGGGAGTAATTAATGAGCTTTATAAAAAAACATATTGTCGGAGTCCTGTTTACCTTAGTAGCCGGCGCAATTCTGCATTTTGCATATGAATGGTCAGGCAATAATCTAATAGTTGCAATGCTTGCACCTATCAACGAAAGTGTATGGGAGCATTTAAAGATATTAGTTACACCAATGCTTTTTTATTTTGTTATTGAATATTTTACTTATGGCAAAAAAACAGCTAATTTTGTTCCCGTAAGAGTTTTATCAATTATTATAGGTATGCTTGTAATTATTGTTTCATACTATACTTATTCGGGTATTATAGGTAGTAAATATCTTGTCGCAGACATTGGAACTTTTGTTTTGGGAACGCTTGTGGCATACTGGGCTAGCTATAAAATGCTTCAGTCACAATATTTTGGGTCAAAAAAGGCTGATATATTGGGGTGGATAGGTCTGGTATTTTTAATTTTTATAGTTATAATATTTACTTTTTCACCTCCTCATATTGCTCTATTTAAGGATTTTAGTACAGGAGCTTATGGGCTAATATAAAAGGCAGCAAGCTTTTTGATTAAAATTTTTTGCTGGACAAATAGGGTTTATAGTTCAGCCTCATAATATGGATAACTAACTCAACTTTAGGATGGAAAGACAAGAACTGTTCAAGTTTTGATTCTAGACTCTATAAAAGTGCGCTAAAACATAGAGTATTTAAATTATAAATTTTGTGAAGCACGTGCGGGATATTACTATAAAGTTTGATGTGCTTAAATGAAAACAGCACAAGTTCTGAGAAAGCATATGCGGTATATTACTATAGAGTTTGATGTGCTAACTTGTAAATCGTGCAAGTCCAGAGAAGTCATGGGTGATATTACCGAAAAGTTTGATGTGCATGCTTGGAAACAGAACAAGTATAGAGAAAGCATATGCGGTATTTTACTATAGAGTTTGATGTGCTAACTTGTAAATCGTGCATGTATAGAGAAGTCATAGGTGATATTACTGGAAAGTTTGATGTGCATGATTGGAAACAGCACAAGTCCAGAGAAAGCATATGAGGTATATTACTATAGAGTTTGATGTGCTAACTTGTAAATCGTGCAAGCATAGAGAAGTCATAGGTGATATGACTGGAAAGTTTGATGTGCTTAAATGGAAACAGCACAAGTATAGAGTAAGCATATGCGGTATTTTATTGTAAGGGCTGGATTGTTATTAATAGGAGATTACATTAGATGAAATATAAAAACATACACAAAGCAAAATTTATTGAGCGTCCAAATAGATTCATTGCTTATGTTGAAATTGATGGAACCATTCAAATCTGTCATGTAAAAAATACTGGACGATGCAGAGAACTGCTTACGCAGGGGTGCACAGTTTATTTAGAAGAAAGCAGCAATGCAAGCAGAAAAACTAAATACGATTTAGTAGCAGCAGAAAAGGGTAAGTTACTTATAAATCTTGATTCTCAGGCGCCTAATACAGTTGTGAAGGAGTGGCTAGAAGCAGGAGGGCTATTTCCTAATCCTACCTTGATATATTCTGAGAAGAAGCATGGAAATTCTAGAGTGGATTTCTATGTTGAAGCAAAAAAACGTAAAGCATTTATTGAAGTGAAGGGAGTAACCCTGGAAGATAACGGTGTGGCAGCTTTTCCAGATGCACCAACAGAACGAGGAGTGAAGCATTTATATCATTTAATTGATGCTGTGCAAGAGGGATATGAGGCGTATATTATATTTGTTATTCAGTTTAAGCCTGTTAAGTATCTTATACCTAATGATGTAACTCACCTCCAATTTGGTAATGCACTAAGGGAGGCGGCAGCGGCAGGAGTTAAAATTCTAGCATTTGATTGTATAGTAACACCGGACACGCTTAAATTGGATCAAGTGGTGCAGGTTAAATTATGAATGATACGTCCTGTAATCTTGTAATAATAAAAGGTTAGCTTTATATAAAAAATTATTCTATGTCAATAGCTAAGGTAGACTGTGAACTGAAATTTTTGAAGGGCTGATTGCTTTTAACGAGGGATTGGCTTTTTGTATTTGCAGAGTATGCAGAATAATTTAAGCTGACTTTTTATTGATAAATAACGCGGTATTAATATTACTGTGTCTAATCAGTTACCTAATTATATTCAGGCTGTTTGTATTGCTTAATAAATATGATTTTAATATAGCAAAATCAATTGAAGCTGCAAAACAGTACTGCTTTGCTTAATGTCCGCAGCGCTAGCTAAATATCCTAGAAAGTTTGAATTTAAAAGATAATATTTTAGTAAGGCATAGTCATTTCTAACAATTTAGTAAGTTTTAGTTTTCAAAAATCTAAATCAGACAGTGTCAATTTCTACTCCATACTATGATGCTAATATTTGTGAGTTTCCATCGTTATATTATGATGACATTTTTATCTGTGTTCGGCATAGAACATTAAAATTAAAATAATTATAATAAATTATAAAAATCTTTTGCATTATAGCACTAATTATGATAAATTATGTATGCGATTCTACATAAATTTTCTTTTTCCGATTATATGATAGAGAATCGTTCTCTGGAGAGTCCCGTTTGGGCGCCGAAGGTGCAAGGTAGATAATTATTTATTTACCAGTCTCTCAGGCAAAAGGACAGAGCTTATAGCTTAATCCTTTCTCTTTTGGAGGTCAGAACATTTATGTTTTGGCTTTTTTTAGTTCAGAGCAATGTAACTTGTTAAATTGCTTTGTTTTTGATTCAAAATATCAAGAAGGGAATGGTAATGTTAATGTTAGAACAGGTTAGTAGTTTTATTTCATGGTTTGATGGGATTGTGTGGGGTATTCCGCTAATAGCATTGGTTTTATTAGTAGGTATCCAATTCACAATACGCATGGGCTTATTACAGGTTAGGCATCTTCCTAGAGCACTTTACTATATGGTTAAAAATGAAGAAGGTGGAAAGGGAGAGGTTTCAAGCTTTGGAGCACTTTGTACAGCGCTGTCGGCCACTATTGGTACAGGAAATATTGTAGGTGTTGCAACGGCAATTGTAGCAGGTGGACCAGGTGCACTTTTTTGGATGTGGATAGCAGCTTTCTTTGGTATGGCTACTAAATATGCTGAAGGTCTTTTAGCAATTAAATATCGTAAAATCGATGCAGATGGTCATGTTTTAGGTGGACCATTCTATTACATAGAAAATGGTATGGGCAAAAATTGGAAGTGGCTTGCTAAGGCATTTGCATTTTTTGGAGCATGTGCAGGACTTTTAGGTATAGGAACTATGACTCAAATTAATGGAATATCTGATTCGGTTCGCAATTTCTTTGATGCTAATAATGAATGGACTGTTTCTTTGCTGGGTAAAAGCTATTCTTGGACTGTGGTAATAACAGCAGTAGTAGTAACTTTGTGTGCTGGACTTGTTATTATTGGTGGACTAAAAAGAATTGCTTCTGTTTCTCAAGTTGTAGTACCATTTATGGCAATATTTTATGTTATTGCTGCAATTATTGTTATATGTGTAAATTACAAAGCAATTCCAAATGCTCTTGTACAGGTATTTGAAGGTGCATTTGGTCTTAGAGCTGTAGGCGGCGGTGCTTTAGGTGCTATGATGGTTGCGATGCAAAAAGGTATTGCTCGTGGTATTTTCTCAAATGAATCAGGTTTAGGTAGTGCACCAATTGCGGCCGCGGCTGCAAAAACGCACGAACCTGTTCGTCAAGGACTTGTATCCATGACAGGAACCTTTATAGATACAATTATTATCTGTACTATGACAGGTCTATGTATTATAACAACTGGTGCATGGAATATAGGGCTAGAGGGTGCAGCTGTAACACAGAAGGCATTCCAGTCTGGTTTTCCATTTGCTCCTTCTTTAGGTGTATTTATACTTATGCTTAGCCTTGCTTTCTTTGCATTTACAACAATCTTAGGATGGAATTATTATAGTGAGCGTTGCATGGAGTATTTAACTAACGGAAATATGAAGTTCGTACTTGTATACCGTTGGCTTTATATATTAGCTATATTTATGGGACCATTTTTAGCAATCAATGCTGTTTGGGAGATTGCAGATATTTTTAATGGATTAATGGCATTTCCTAATCTTTTAGCTCTACTGGCCCTCAGTGGTGTAGTAGTAGCAGAGACTAAAAAATATTTTGAAAAGGTGAATGAGAGAAAGCTTTAGTAGTAACTAAAAAACCGTTTTGGTTATAATAACTATTGAGACGGTTTTTTTAATGCCTTCTCTATAAAGCATGCAAATGAGAATGCAGCTATCCTATTAAAAGAAGAAGACATAGCGCTTGAAAAGCTGTCAACAGATGTTTCTATCAATAAGAAGAGTTTTTCATTAATAGATGATATTATAGAGAAATTTAACATAAAGTATGCTAATGCGAATCAAGAGCTTAGTGATATGGTTGAAAAATTAAGTTTAGATGATGTACTTGTAGTAAATGTACGTGATAGCAATCCAAGTGCATACGAAGCTGCAGTAGCTGACAAGGTAAGTTCAAAAATAACAGATGGGCTTTTAGAAGGTACTTTATCAGGTAATAATGAAAAAGGCTGAATTTTATACTGAAATGAGTAATAATAACGCTATGATAACGAATATTACAAATGCTGTTATTAGAAAAATTAAAGATTTTTTATTGGTTGGTTAAGTAGTTGTATGGTAAAATAAGAGACATGGATATTTTATGAAAGGAGAAAACATTAAAATAATTACATTAATAATGTAATTTAATTGATGTTGATAAAAAAATGAAAGTAAGAAATCTTATTGGTGAAAGATTTAAAGAACGTCCATCAGACTGTGTTATTGACAGTCATATGTTTATGATAAAAGGTGGATATATTAAGAATGTGGCAAATGGAATATATTCTTTATTCCCACCTACAAAAAGAATACTTAAAAAAATAGAAAATATTATTAGAGAAGAAATGGATAGAATTGATGGGCAAGAAGTTTTATTCCCAGTAGTATTGCCTGGAAGCTTATGGGAAGAGTCAGGCAGATATGAAAGCGTTGGTGAAGAATTATTAAGGTTCACTGATCGTAATGACAGCAAAATGGTGTTGGGTATGACACATGAAGAAGCTGCTGTTCATTTAGTGCGTGAATATGCTCAAAGCTATGCAAAGTATCCATTTATGATTTACCAGATTCAAACGAAATTCCGTGATGAAGCAAGGCCTAGAGCTGGACTTATACGAGTACGTGAGTTTACCATGAAGGATGCTTATTCCTTCCATACATCACAGGAAGATTTAGAAGAATACTATGCAAGATGTTATGAAGCGTACAATAGAATATATGCTAGATGCGGTATACCTGAGGTGGTTGCGGTTGCTTCTGATTCTGGAATGATGGGAGGAAGTGTTTCTCATGAATATATGCTGCTTACACCAGCAGGTGAAGATTCCATTGCTATTTGCGGAGAATGTGATTATAAAGCAAATATGGAAGCTGCAGAGAGCATTATAGTAAATAATGCTGATATTCAAATGGGTGATTTGGAAGAAATAGATACACCTAATGCAAGCACAATTGAAGAAGTAGTAAACTTTGTGAATCTACCTATTACAAATATGTGTAAGGCAGTAGTGTATCAGAAAAATAGAGATGACAAATATGTTATTGTGTTCTTAAGAGGAGACTTAGAAGTAAATGAAGCCAAATTGACAAAAGTAATTGGTGAAAAAGTGCATGCTGCAGTTATTACAGAGCAAAGCGGAATTGTTGCTGGGTTTATCGGACCAATAGGCTTGCCAACAGATGTAGAGGTTATCTTTGATTCCTCACTAAAGGGCATTGAATATCTCGTAACAGGTGCAAATAAAGTTGATAAGCATGTTAAGGGCTTCAATATTAAACGTGATTGTGGAGACGTTGATTATAAGGATATTACTAAAATTATTGATGGTGGGATATGTCCTAAATGCGGAAAGAATTCAATAACAATTTCTAGAGGAATTGAAGTGGGGAATATATTCCAATTAGGAACAAAATATACAAAGTCTATGAATATGCAGTATCTAGACGCAAATGGAGAGAGTCAGTATCCTATTATGGGATGCTATGGTATAGGAGTAGGAAGAACAGCTGCTTCAATATGTGAAGTTCATCATGATGAATATGGACCTATTTGGCCTATTACAATTGCTCCTTGGGAAGTACAGATTTGCTGTATTAGAGCAGATGATGAAGAAACAAAAAAATTCAGTGATTCTTTATATGAGCAGCTTCTTAGTGAACACATAGAAGTATTATATGATGATAGAGATATGCGCGCTGGTGCAATGTTCGCAGATGCAGATTTACTTGGAGTTCCGCTAAGAGTTGTTATAAGTCCAAGAAATATGAAGGAAAACTTAGTGGAAATTAGCAGCAGAGACAAAAAGATATCTTTAAAGGTTAATAAAGATGATGTAGTTAATGAAATTAAGCGATTAATAAAGCAATTATATGATGAAATTAACCAAGCAGTTAAATAGAAAGATTAATGTATGCGGTTAAATGAGAACTACACTTTCTGATATTAGATTTTACGTCTGATATATAGAAAGTGTAGTTCATTTTTTATAGGATAATTTACATAGAGTATTAATTGAAATATTAATGCAGAAGTAGTTTTTTTTTGCGTGGCTAAAATCTTTAAATCCTGCGCCCAAAACCAGTTTGGGTCAGGCAGTTCATTATATGAGTAAACAACGCAGATTTCTAGAGCGTTATCTTCTTGACGGCAGACTGGAAATCAGTAATAACCGTGCAGAGCAAACAATCAAGCCGTTTGTGATAGACAGTAAAAACTTTTTTTTGCAAATACACCGCGTGGAGCCAAGGCAAGTGCTGTAATTTTCAGTATCATAGAGACCACAAAAGAGAACGGTCTAAATCCTTACGTTTACTAGGTGTATATTTTCAAAAAAATAACACTAATTGGAATGTTTACAATAATATTATTGCACTCGAACTTTTGCTTCCATCTAAAAAACCAGAATCATGAAAGACTCTGCTCATTAGGGATTGTCAAGGTTTGACTATTTTTGACGCTTACGTTTATTTGAAAAATATATTATACATTCTAAATATAATATGTTATGTAAGATATTGATTAATAATGGTGATTCATGTATAATTAATAAATAAAAGGGTTTGTTTTGTTAGGGTTGCTTTATTATGGGTGAAAAGCAATGTGTATTTATTATTTTGTTTTATAATGTACGTGTATTATAGAAATATAAAATCATATAACCATAAATACATTTATTTAGATTTATATAGATTATATTTTTATGAAGGAAAATATGAATTGCTTGGTAAATAATAGTCTATTTTTGTAATTGAAACTATTAATAAAAAATGAAAGAGGCGAAATTTATGAACAATTTTAGTAATGATGAAACGCAAATTAAGGAACTTATTGAGAAAGCGGTATTGGATCAAGAATTCAAAACATTATTAATTGAAGATCCGGACGAGGCAATGAAAAATTTTAAATTAACTGAAGTACAGCAATTGTTAGTAAAATCACTTCGAAGGGAAGACTTAGAAAAACTTACTCCAGAAAATCTTGAAGAGTATTTTTCAGCGGATTCTGCAGTGTATACACCTGATGCTGAAGAAGAACTTAATGCAGAAGAGGCAGACGAGGAGGACATATAATGAGTACGCTTGTGGGTGAATTTTTGCCAATTAGCCAGTCCGACTGCGAAGCATTTAGAACGGTTGCGTTACTTTCAAGAATGACTGAGAGAATAGAAACTTTGAGAGAAACACTAAGAAAAGAAGCCGAGAAGGCTGGAGCTGACAATAGTTCAAAATTGATGTTTGGCTTGTTTAACTTAGTTGCTAATAATGCTAGTGATGTATTGGAAAGCAAAACAAATGTAGAAGATGCTCTTGATATGTTTGAACAGATAATAGAGGAACAGCCTAATTACTGGCTAGCAAAAATGTATAAAATAAGAATTCAATTAATGTTACCTAATAGTTTTAGGGATGAGGATGAAATAATTGAGGAAATAATGGATATGATTGAACAACAGAAAAAAGGAGAGTTCAGGCCATATTATGTTATTCCTTATTTGTTAATTTCAGGATTGTATTGGTCATTTGGAGAATCTGAGAAAGCAAAAGAGTATATTGCTGAAGCAAAGAAACTTGAGGCATCTCCGATTACTGTAATTTCAGACTTCTTAATTCTTATATTTGATGATTTGGAAACAAAATTGAGATCCTCTGGCGAACATGAATCAGCAAATGATGTTTTAGAATTGAAGAATAAATATTTTAAAATGTAAGGATTATTTTATGAATAAAGTCTTAATTATCGTACTAAGTGAGATATCTGCTGGAGAGTTAACAATTGGATATGAATTTGGAAGTAGGCTGGATAAAAATAAATGTCAAGTTAAGTTTTTAGTTCCATCAAAATTTGTTTCTTATTTGCAAGAAAGAGGACAAGATTATATATCACTAAACATTAATGATGGAGCATTTATAAACAAAACTATTGTAGACAATTTAATTAATTCATATAAACCAGATTATATATTGCTTTCAGATATATATACAATTGAATATTCTAGGTTGTGGTCTGGTGTAAGTATGCAAATGTTGAAACAATATGCAATACCTATTCTTGGAATTGATGAATATGAATATTTGTCAACTAAATGTAAACCAGACTATTATGGAGGAAATTTCGAAATATTACCGCCATTGCTTGATGACTGCGATTACGTTATAAGAAATTGTCCTTTAAATATTAATAGAACTAGCCAAGATCAAAAAGTGAAATGTTTTAGTTTATATGACAGAGATTTAGAGTTATCAATCGAACGTAAGTTAGAAGTAAGAAAGAAGTTAGGCGTTTCAGAATGCAATAAAATGATAATGTACTCATCTTCTTCATGGGAAAGTATAAATTTTCATGATATGCCATCTCTGGGTATGCTTATGAAATGGTTGCCAACTATTTTGCATAATTATTTAAAAGATTTAAACGTTCCAATTACATTAGTTCATGTTGGTCCCAATAAGTGGGATATAGATATAAATCAATGTGGTAAAGTTACATATATGAATTTCGGTTATTTAAACCCTACTGAATTTGATGAGTGTTTATTGTCATCTGATTTATTTATTACTACAAATGTTGTGTCTGTTACTTTATCAAAAGCGATTTTCGGCAGTATTCCATGTATTGTATTTCAAAATTATAAGAATATTGATTTTGCAAAGCTCCAAAAAACTCTTTTAAAGCGTCCAGAGTGGTACCAGAAAATGGCCAAAGACATAAAGTGTGTATTCCCTTTTAGGGCAGGTTTTTTTGGGTGGTTTCGATTGCTTGAAGCAGTGTTATCAGATAATGAATATACAGATACATATGAAGTAGTTCAATTATTTAAGTATGATGAGGTTTTAGAAAAACTACAAGAATATTTATTTAATGAAGACAAAGTTACTGTTCTTAAAGAAAAACAGAAAGAATATATCAGCAAGGTTCTTAAATTAACAACGCCACAACAAATTATTGATGAGATTGAACAAGAAAGACATAATAAATAGGCTTCATTAAGTAATATTTGGAAAGTAGAGTGTTAAATATATGAATTATGAAAATTTGGGAATTAAAGAATATTTTAATAACTTAATTTTACCAAGGTCTATAAATTTGGATACAGACGTTAAGGATAAATACATAATAAGAATGCAGAACATGTATTTAGACGCGCACGGAGAGATTTTAAAGTGGCAGAAATTAAGTACAGAATATAAAAGAGTAATAGAGGAACAAATCTCTAGTTTTTGTGTTTTGACCAGACTTAATGTAGAAAAAGCTACATTTGAGTCATCAGAACGTAGTCCAATGAATTGGAGTTTTGCGGCCGGACATTCTATACCATATTTTCTGCTTAGTGCCGATACTGAAGAGAAGGCCGAGTTTATTTCTCAGGCTGAAGTGTTTGAAAAGGTAGCAAATCAAGTTGATAAATTCAATAAATCATTTGATAGATTTCCAAAATTGCCATCGGTATATCTGTATATCATGCAACTCTATGATATGATAGCTTTTGAGAATTTTGCAACATACTTCTCATGTATTGATTTAAGTACGGAAAAAATAGGAGAGTATGTTGAAGTAGAGATGCTTTCATCATCAAAAGCACAGATAGGGCTTGGATTATATTCGGATGATTCATTGTTTAAAAATGGTAAATTTAAAGCCGTCTATTTGGGAGTTTCTCTTTATAAGAATCGTGAATGTGCTGTTTTTAATTACATATGTGATAAATCTAAAGTAAAAATGGAAGATGCTCAAATCAATGGTGTTAGGGAAGGAAATTCTTATTACTCTGGAACATTACTTTTAGACTTGAAAACATTTGTGCCTGTTCATGGGAGCATGATTGAAAATTATATTGCAAGGCAAAAAAAGGATAATGTTAATGTTAGAAGAGAGATTCATATGCATTTAGTTGAAGATAATTAATCCGGAGGCGATATATGTTCACATTACCTAAAGAGATAATGCTGGAACTTACTGATCGATGCAATTTAAATTGTGAATATTGCTTTAGAAGTAGTTCAAAATCAAAAGGAACTTTCATAAAATGGGATGATTTTACTACTATAGTACAAAAGTTACCCTTTGTTGAAGTGTTTGCACTTTGCGGGATGGGCGAACAACTTATTTATCCACAATTTTATGAAGTTGTTGAATATTTGGCAATATACCAAAAAAAGGTGGCTGTAATTACAAATGGCACGGTCAAAATTAATTATGAACGGTTATTAAAAAGTGGTAATGTAGAATCTGTGACATTTTCTGTTGATGGCGCGGATGAAGAAGTTATTCGAAGGGTGTGTTCACAATATGATTTTAATAAATTACAAGATAATTTAATAACGGGAATGGAATACCCTCAGATTAGTAAAGAAATTAACTGCGTTATGACTGAATCAAATATCGAAGATGTTATTAATATAGTAGGTCTTTGCAGTAAGTTTGGAATCAGTAAACTGAATATGTTATTGCCAACTTATAGTACCGATTGGGTTAAAGAAAATTCAGTTCAAATTAAAAATATTCTTAATATGATACAAGAAGAAGCAAAAGAGAAGAAAATAATATATTCAAGTCCTTATGAAAAGTATTGTTTTTATAAGGGAGCGCCGATTCCTTTTGTGTCTCTAAGTGGAAATATTAGAGCTTGCTGTGATCATTATAATAGAATACCCCGAATTGGGAATTTAGTGACTAATGAGTTTAAAGAGCTGTTTGAGAGTAAAAGATATAGTCGATTTAACTCGGGAGAATACTGTAAAACCTGTAGTATGTATAGCTCAATGGTTAATGAGTAAGGAAAGGAGGATAAAAATGGATGATGATATTATTGGCATTATTCCATCTGGTGGTTTAGGTAAGAGAATGAAGCCATTTCGTGCCTTTAAAGAACTTACGACTGTTGGAAGCAGAATATATGAAAGTAATGGTGAAATGCGAGAGATACCAAAGGTTCTGGGTGAATATACAATTGAAAATATGGTAAGAGCGGGTGTCAGTAATCTGGTTATTGTTATTAATGAAAACAAGAGTGAGCTGCTGAGATTCTATGGTAATGGAAGCCAGTATAAAACTAATATTGTTTATGCGTGCCAAGATATGGACTCCGATTTATATGGTATGCCGGTGGCTTTTGAAGAAGCGTATCCTTGGATTCGCAATAAAACTGTTTTTATGGGAATGCCAGATACAATTGTATTACCATTTGAATGCTTCGAAGTGTTATATGATGTACATAAGGAAAACAAATCAGATTTAACTTTAGGGGTATTTCCAACAGACAATCCACAGAGTTTAGCGCCAGTTGAATATGATTTAAAAACGAAAAGAGTTCTAAAAATATATGATAAACCTAAGGAAATAGACATTAATAATACTTGGAATATTGCTATTTGGAGTAAGAGGTTTACAGAACTTATTCATGAGTATTATTGTGAAGAGTTAAGTAAAGTTCAAGATAAAAAAGAAATAATTTTGAGCGATATTTTTAATTTAGCAATTCATCGGAATTTTGAGGTTTTTTGCCATTTCTTTGCAGAAGGACAATGTTTTGATTTAGGTAATATTAAAGAATATAATTCAACAAAGTTAATGGTTGAAAATAGTTCATTATTATATCGCAATAGTGTAGTATAAATCCTTTTGTAATTTATAAAAGTACTCCAATTATAGTATGGGGAGGTTGTATACATATAAGTGTGTACAAATAAAAGAAATGAATCCAGTTAGTTTATTAAAAAATAGTACGAAATCTGTCTCGATTGAGATAACCACCTGTTGCCCTCTTAATTGTGTATATTGTGAAAGAAAGATACACAACAAAACATTATCATTTGATGAGTTCTTATACCTTAAAAGTATAATAAAACAGCAACCGCTTATTAATAGGATTACGTTTTGTGGAATAGGAGAAGCCTTTCTGCATAAAGACTTTTATAGGATGTTACAACATTTAAGTGATTATAAGATAACTATAATAACCAGTGGAACGATACTAGTTGATTTTGATAAGTTAAGTGAGATGGAAAATGTAGATATTCTTATTTTTTCCATTGATTCAGTTTCAAGAGAAAAAGTAGTTGATATCTGCGGTGAAAATTATAATTATGATAATTTGTTAACAAATCTAGAGAACCTTAAGAAATATTGTAAGCAAGCATTAAGGAAACGTAAATTTGTAACATCAATTATTAATTGTACTATCAATAAATCTAATATTGAAGATATCGTTAACATGGTTGATTTTGCTTTTAAATATGGATTTAGTGGTATTCATTTCTCTTTGCCGTGGGGTAATTACGAGTTAGTAAAAGAGCAGCATCAGATTTTAGTTGAACAGTTTAACAAGGCAATGGATAAAGCAAAAAGATATGGTATTGTTATGGAAAATCCTTTTAATTCATACTGTTGCATTACTCATGATCATATTATGCCGTATATAGATGTAAATGGAAATATGTACTATTGTGCATATGGATTAAACAAAAAAGAGGTTTTAGGAAATATTAAAGTGGATGCATTTGATGATATGAAAACAAATCCAATTTATTTAGACTACATCTCTGGTGATAAGTGTAAGATATGTGATATGACTGAGTTTTGTAATTTAGAAAGAAGGTGATTGTATGAATGAAAAGGAAAACTATATTCATGAATTGGTTAGACTGAAGTCTAATGCAATCGCTCTTGAGTTGACTACATATTGTCCTTTGAATTGTATATATTGTACAAGAGAAAAAGTAGATAGAAAAAACAAAAATCTTGAATTAGAGGACTTTAATATTATAAAGGAAAAAATCAAGGAATTTGAGAATGTTGTTATTTGTGGAATTGGGGAGCCAATGGTATACCCATACATATATGATGTAATTTCGCTACTAGACAAAAATGTTTTATTAATAACAAGCGGAACTGTTGCAATCAATTTTAAGGAACTAAATAAAGCTGGAAATTTAAAAGTAATAGTATTTTCTGTTGATGAACCAACAGAAGAGGGCATGAAAAAAATTGCTGAAAACTATAATTGGAACAATATGATAAGCAATTTAGTAAATGCAAGGAAAGCTAGTATTCCTGTAATCGTTATTAACTGTACAGTAAATAAATACAATTATCGTAATATCCCTGAAATGATAGAATTTGCTAAAAGAAATAAGGTTATGTCAATTAATTTTACACTTGATATTAACGAAGAGGATATGAAAGATGTAAATTCTGAAGAACTTGAACATTATTTGAGTTACACAAATGATATAAGTTTAAGCGGAAAACTTATGATTACATCTTCAACCAATTCATTAAAATGTACTAGTTGGGATCGAATATTACCTTATATTACTCTTGAGGGTAAAGTTTATCCATGTTGTATTGGTTTAAAAGAGGAATTTTATTTAGGTAATATATTTGAGAGTACATTTGAAGAAATATGGAATGGTGAACGTTACAATGAATTTAAAACATGTGACTTTTGCTATAAGTGTAAGCTATATAAAAATTTAAAAAAATACGAAGTATCTAACAATCCATAACAAATAAAAATATGTGATTATTTGAAGCTTTGAAAGAAAGGGACGAATTGAATTGAAAAATTTAAGTATTCATTTGACGGATCAATGTAATAACTCATGTAAGTTTTGTGTGGTTAACTCACACCAAGAAGCAAAAGAAAGAGTGAATAGGAAGGTTGTATATAACTATTTAAAATCAAATGCAAATAAAGGATTTCAAAGGGTTAATATACATGGAGGAGAACCAACCTGTATACCTGAGTTTTTTGAATTTTTAAATGACGTTAAAGAGTTTAATTATCCAGAAGTCTCTCTTCAAACAAATGCTAGGCTGTTAAGCGATATGGAATTTGCAAAAAAAGTTGTGGATCTAGGAGTCTCTCTTTTTGTAGTATCAATGCATGGGAAAGATGCGAAACAACATGATTATTTGACTTCTATTGAAGGTAGTTATGATGAAGCAGTTCAAGGAATAAAAAATGTATTAAGTTTAGGTGCTAGAGTTAGAACCAATACAGTTGTATGTAAACAAAACAAAGATGATTTGATAGAAATAGTAAATAATTGTATGGACTTAGGAGTATACCATATAAATATTTCAGGCATGCATCCAACAGGAAAAGCACTTACTAATTATGAAGTCGTAACACCTAGATATAATGAAATAATGACACAAGTAAAAGCAGCCGTAGACGATGTTGCAAAAAGAGGAGTGGTTTGTACTCTTGAAGGATTTCCATATTGTGTACTTGGTGAATATACAAAGTACTGTATTAATTGGGAGGAAGAACAGTATAAATTACTCTTTAGAACTACTATTATCGAAGATTATGATACTTTTATGCGTGGTCAAGAAAGGAAGCTTGGGAAACCATGTAAGAGTTGTATAGAAGCTGATAAATGTGGCGGCGTTTATAAGGAGTACTTGTTGTTCAATAATTGGGATGAATTCTCAAGTATTACCAAGTAGGAGGAGAAATACTCTTAATATGAATGTTGGAATAATAGTTACTAGTTATTGGGCATATGGCGAATTGTTAATTGCGTTGCAATTTGCAAAAAGAATAAAAAAGTTTGGCTATAATCCATATTTTTTTATACCTCCTTCCCATAAAAATATACTTCAGCAAGAAAACATCAATTATTGTGTACTGATCCCCAATATAGGGAGTATCAATCGCATTTTATTTCAGGATTATGAGAATAGATGTCATCCTGAGTATGTAATTCTTTCTGACTTTTTAAACTATAATTTTTGCGAAAAAGATTATGGACTATCTGTGAAGGATTTAGAAATATTTAGTGGAAGAATAGGTACTTTTGATAACTTTGATTGGACTATTAAGCTGCGAAAAATGGACACGTATGGCTTTGCGGCGAGTATTGCTTCAAAGGTTGATATTAATAAATATGGATTTAAATTAGTTCCATGTCCTATCACAAATGTTAATGAGCAAAATGAGGACGATAAATTTTATTACTCATTAATTGACGAATATTTAGAATATGATGAAGAAAAAAAAATAAAGATGAGGGAAGAATTAAATCTTCCCCAAAAAAAACCGATTATACTCGTAACGTCAGCAACATGGCAAGATACATATAAAAGTTATCCCCAAATTATTAAATGCGTAGAAATATTCAATAATGTGTATGCAAGGCTAATAGATAAAATGTCGGAGAAGGTGACTATTGTTCATGTTGGTAAAAACAGTAGTATAAAATTTAAAAATGAAAATAAGAACATTATTTACCTTGATAACCTTTCGCCCAAATTATTTGATAAGTATTGTATTGCATGTGATGTGTTTTTGAGCCGTAATATTACATCAACAACATTAGCAAAGGTTGCTTGTTCAGGGATTCCAGCAATGGTTTTGACTAATTCATTACATATAAAAAATGGAGTTGTTTTAAGCTCAAACTCTGAAATAACGAATGAGATGAAAAAAGAATTAGAAAAAATAGATGATTTATACCCTTATAGAATGTTTCCTGTAGGTTGGTATAGCTTTTTGGAACCAATACATAAAAATAATCCTTATTTTGAACTTGTAATAGAGGAGGAAGTATTTGATTTTGATAAGGTGCTAAAAAGCATTGATAAAATGACAAATGATGCAGGTTATAGAGCGGAAATAAAAGAGAAAGCAATGCAGTATAGATTGACTCTGGAAAATTTGAAAAAGCCTGAAGAAATACTAAGCTTGTTAAACAATAGAGATTGATAATTTTAGAGAATAATTTTTTAGGAGATAGAATATGAAACCTATTGTAATACATCAAACTGACATATACCACCACCATTTAGATGCAGATGATCACTGGGATTTGGCATGTCAGTTTGCCTTGTATTATCTTAATGAAATTAATTTAGTTGGTATAATAGCGGATAATGTACCTAAAATTAGACTGAATCATGGAGATCCAGCTGTATTTGCCATATCTCAGATGAATTATATAACAGGAAGTTATGTACCAGTTGCGATAGGTACAAAAATTAAACCCAGTTTAGTTAATTCATCAATGTATAATGAGAAAGCAAATGAGTTCGCTGCAGTAAAAATGATAGAAAGAACATTGCGTAATTCAAATGAAAAGGTAGTTATACAGATGGTAGGTTCATGTAAGGATGTTGCTATTGCGATTATGTTGTTTCCAGAACTATTTAAGGAAAAATGTGCGGCAATATATTTAAATGCTGGAGTCAGCAATAGCTTGAGCAAAACGGAATATAACGTTTCGTTAGACCCAAGATCTTTTAATATTGTGTTTAATGCTCCGTGTCCGTTGTATTGGCTACCATCTCATATGAATTTTGTAGATAATTATACAGTTGAAAAATATGCTACATATTACAAATTTAAACAAGAGGCAATTTTACCGTATTTATCAAAGAGTGTTAAAAACTATTTCACATATGCACTAGGTAAAAGTAATGATATTAATTGGCTTAATTATTTAAGTAAAGCAGAACGCAGTGAAGTATTTAATACAATTTGTAATGACTATAGAAACATGTGGTCAACAGCTGGAATTTTATCAGCCGCAGGTAAAGTGGTGACAAAAAGCGGCAACATTGTAGCGGCAGATACAGTTGGGGATAATGCAATTTTTAAATATGAAAAAATACAAGCCCAATGTGATATTAATGGTAAGGTTGATTGGGAGTTTACAAATGAAATTACCAATAAGTATATTTTTACAATAACTGATATGGAATTATATCAAGATTGTATGATAAACGCTATGAAAGAATTATTGGTAAAATTACCATAATTATTGGAGGAATGTATATGATAAAAAATGTATGTTTGCTTATGTCACCATCAGAAAATAGTTTACAGTATCCGGAGAACTTAACAAGACTTACAATTAATTTAGGCGTCGGCGTAATTTGTGGGTATCTTGAGGAAAAAGGATATAATGTAACCATTAAAGATTTAAATATATCATTATCTAAAAATTTTAAAGATGAGTATAATCATAAGCAATTAGAAATGGTATTTAATATAGATGTTTTTAAGAATTATATTCTTACAGGTGAAGATGAAGAAATGGATCGACTTATTTCACTTCTTTTAGAGAATATGGATTTAAGTGAATATGATTTTTTTGGAGTCTCTATAGGCGGCGATTTTTCATTTGTTCAAATGCAATTAGGTTTTATATTAGCTAAGTATTTAAAGAAAAAATATAATAAGCCTGTTGAAATTGGTGGAAATAACGTATCATTTCTGTACATTTTTAAAAGTGTTTTTCAAGAAATGTGGGAAATTGTATTAAGTAAATTTAAGTTTATAGTAAATGGCCCTGGCGAAAAGGTTATAGAAGCAATAATCAAGGGCTTAGATGAGAATAAGGATGAGGATTGGTTTAATCAACTTCCAGGTATGGTTCGCCTAGTGGATGGTGAAATTATTTCAAATAAAACTGAAAAACCAATAGTTATCAAACCTGATTGGGGAGACTTAGACATGTCTTTTTATACCAGGTGCATGATAGATGAGCAGGGGACAGAACAAAAAAAACAGAAAGCGATTAGTGAAAATTTAATTTATAACTATAAGTGGCCAGATGCTTATCTTGATAGTCCAGGACTTATCGTTAGCAAATATAATAGAATGAAAAGAAAAGATGTTACCGAAAAATTAATATTACCATATATTTTTAATTACAATTGTCCTTATAGCTGTGCTTTTTGTACTCAGAGTGATTACGAAAGAGGAAGTATTGTAGGTGGCAATCCAGATCAAGTAATTAAAGATATTAAAGAATTAATAGCTAAATATAATACCAAATATTTCTATTTCTTAAATAATGCATTTAATTTTTCAGGCAAGTTTGCTGATGAGTTTTGCAATAAGGTAATTGATGAAAACCTCGAAATATATTGGTCTGATTGTGGTAGATTTAATAATCTGACTTATGAGAGGCTTGAATTAATGAAGAAGGCTGGTTGTACGAAATTGACTTTCGGATTTGAATCAGGAAGTCAAAAGATTATTAATTTGATAGATAAGCAAATTGATTTGGATCATGCAGAGCAAGTTTTAAAATGGTGTTATGATTTGAAAATTTGGTCAGACATAGAGGTTATTATCGGATTACCGCAAGAGCTTGATGAAGATTTCAATGAAACAAGTGATTTCATAACAAGAAATAAAAAGTATATTAATTATTTTTGGGTAAATGAATATTTTGTTGTGCCTAATAGCTTAATTGGTAGGTTCCCAGAAAGATATGGGATAGAATTGATTAAAGATAATACTAATTATAGGGATTTGCTAATTTACAATTTAAAAATGTATAGAAATGAGCATACGGATGTTCAGACTTCTAATTCAAAGTTATATGGGTTTAATGAAATAAACGGAAGGAGTTTTGAAGAAATAGTTAAACAAAATAGTAGAAAACTTAAAATAATTAATGGAATGCAAAATCCAGAAGGCGATTCTGCTGCTAAACTTTTTAAAATGTTATGCGCAGTAAAATAATGAAATGAGTACGATTCAAAAATCTATACAGGAGGAAGATAGTGTTTAATCACTATAAAAAAGTAATGAAGAAAAAAATAGAAAAATATTTTAGGTTAGTATTGAGGATAGTAGCATTTGCATTTTCAGTTGCTGGGTTAGCATTAATTGTTATTGATACAAGTGATATTAAAGAAGTTATTAACGTAATTGCTATCGCATTAGTCATTAATACATTTATTAGTGTTGAGGAATTTTGTAAAAAGTGTTAAAATCTATATAACCTTGTAATTAGGATATTACTAAGTGGAGCTTAGAGTTTTTACATTGTGGGCAGTTACAAGAAGGATGCTTACCTCAGAGTAAGCTAGCAGTATTGCAGATGGTTTAAATGACAAGCTGTTACATAGTATAAAAGAGAAGGTTAAAATTAAAAAATGAGGATTGGTGATTAAAAAACGATGGGGAAAGCACGAGTAAGAATTGATAATTTGCGAAAGAGTTATGGAGATTATGTAGCTGTAGACAATATCAGTATTGAGGTAAATGAAGGCGAAATATTTGGATTGCTTGGACCAAATGGAGCAGGAAAGACAAGTTTACTTGAATGTGTAGAGGGACTAAGAATACCCGATAGTGGTACTATAGAAATATGTGGATATAATCCTATCAAAGATAGTGCAAAGATTAAGCAAGTTTTAGGCGTTCAACTTCAGTCTTCAGGACTACCTTCATCTATCACTGTCAAAGAAGCAATTGATTTCTTCGCAGCATGTCATAATGTTAAACCTAATCAAGAAATTGTAGAAAGGTTGGGATTGAATGAGAAGTTCCGCAAAAAATATAAAGACCTTTCAGGCGGAGAAAAAAGAAGATTAGTTCTAGCTTTGGCAACTATACATAATCCTAAAGTTCTTATTTTAGATGAGCCAACCGCTGCTTTAGATGTTCAAGCAAGGGTAGAATTACACGAGGTGATGAAAACTCTTAGCTGTAATGGTACATCAATCATTCTCGCCACACACGATATGGCAGAAGCAGAAAAACTTTGTAGTAGAATACTTATTATGATGAAGGGCAAAAAGATAGTGGAAGGTACACCTAAGGAAATCACCGCCATGGGATCGAAAAATAGTAAGATTTTTGTACGTACTGTTGGAAATAGTCTGCAAAATTCTGATGGAGAGTGTGTGGATGATTATTATACATTTATTTCGAATATGCCAGGTGAAAAGGTATCTCAAATATTAAACCTTATTGAAAGCAATGGAGATACACTAGTAGACTTGAGAATTGAGCGAGAATCCCTTGAAGAGAAATTTGTTGAATTGACAGCTGGAAGGAGAAATGTATAATGATAGCGTTTGGTAAACATTTAGTTTTAAATTTTCTGTTTGGGATAAGAGAAAAGACATTACTTCTTATGAACTACCTTTTCCCTATTGTGTTTTACTTATTTATTGGAGGAATAATGCCACAAATTAATGGCGGTTCTACAGAAACACTTATTCCTGCAATGATAATATTTTCAGTAATAGTGAGTACTCTATTAGGTATGCCAAATGAAATAGTTAATTCACGTAATGATGGTGTTTATAGAAACTATAAGATAAATGGTATTTCTAAAATATCTACTTTATTAGTACCAGCTATTTCTACAGCAGTACATTCTTTTATAGTGTCTTGTATTATATTCTTTACAGCTCCTATGTTGTTTGATATAGAATCAAAATATAGCTTAATAAGTTTGTTAATTGTTTTCTTTTGTGTGTATATAACGTGTTCGGGAATAGCATTAATCATTGGAAGCATATCCGATAATACTTCAGTTACTGTGGTTTTGGCTCAGATTATATTTTTACCTTCTATGTTAATAGGAGGATTGATGATTCCAACAAGTCAACTACCTAAGTCATTAATCAAATTTAGCGAATTGTTACCCACGACGTATGCTATGGATTTACTAGAAGCATTAAATAATATAAATCCTTCAAAATACAGCAGCCTTTTAAGTATTTTAGTATTATTATCGGTGGGTTTAATCGGGTATATTGTTGCTAACTATTTGTTTAGATTTGATGTTACTGATAAATCAAAGAAGAAGATTATTGCATTATTTGTTTTATTGCCATTTGTAATAAACATATTATTTTTGTAACAATTAATATTAATGCAGAAAAGTATGAATTATAATGAGGTTTCTTTATGAGTAGAAAAGTTTTAGACAAATTCAAGGATATTAATGCAATCGTAGATTTGATTAACAAAACAGATTATAAATATGATAAGAGTACAAATATAGTAGAAATTTTTCAAAAATGTGCAAAAACATATCCTGATAGGTGTGCTATAAAATTCTATAACAAGAGTTATACTTATAAAGAAATTGATGAATTAACAGATATTATTTCAGAAAATATGATAAGTCAAGGCATTCAATGTGGAGATATAATTGGAATATATATGGAGAAATCTGATGAGTATATTATAGCTATATTGAGTATTCTTAAATGCAATTGTATATATCTCCCTTTAAGTAGAGTATATCCACTAGAAAGAATAATATCAATGTTACAAATAGCTCAGGCAAAAGCAATTGTTTTTGACAAGATTGAGAAAGAGGAATTGGAAAAACTTAATCTTCCTATATCATTTTCGTATAATTCACTAGTTGTACAAAAGCATACAAATTTAGTGAAGAAAATAAATAATAAATGTGGTTCTGCATACATATTATTCACATCAGGATCTACTGGAAAACCAAAAGGAATTGAGATTAAACAGAGCAGTGTAATTAATTTGGTAAATTCTATTAAAGATAAGGTATTGCATGACCAGCAGGTAAAAATTATTGGTGTTTTATCACCATTTGTTTTTGATGTATCTGTTGGTCAAATTTATTTAGCACTTTTGACAGGGAATACATTAGACATTATACCCGATGATATTAAAATGTCATGTGAGCTTTTTTATGAGTATTTGAGCAAAAGAAATTTGCACTGCTTAGAAATTACCCCTACCAGATTAGAAGCACAGCTTAATTATAATGAAACTATTAATATGCATAGCTTTCCACGATATTTAATTTCTTGTGGAGAGGCATTGCCGCTGGGGTTATGTAAAAGATATTTTGAATTAGTTCAAGGTAATCAGTATACTTTACTTAATTATTATGGTCCAACAGAAACGTGTGTCTATTCAACAGTCATGGAAATAAATGGTGATTCTGTGAGCGAAATGGATAGAATGCTAATTGGCAAACCGATTTATAATACACAGGTGTATATTTTAAATCAAAACCTAGAATTATGTCCTATAGGAGTAAAAGGTGAATTGTTTATAGGTGGTGATGGATTAGCAGTAGGCTATGTAAACCAACAAGAACTAACAAATAGAAGTTTTATTCAAAGTCCCTTTGATAAGAACAAACGAATTTATAAAACTGGAGACATAGCACAATATACTGACTCTGGAGATATTGAGTATTTTGGAAGAGTTGACGATCAGATAAAGTTAAGAGGTTTTAGGATTGAACTATCTGAGATAGAAGATATCATAAAAGAAATTAAGGGTATCACCTTAGCAAAAGCAATAGTAGTAAGAGAAAATGAGCAAGATGTCTTGGTACTTTACTATTTGGATAGAAATAATGTTTCTTATGAGACAATTAAAACGCATTGTAAAAAGTATCTTCCATACTACATGATTCCAAATTACTTTGTTCCAGTTAAAAATTTTGAATATACAGTAAATGGGAAACTTGATAAAAGCAAATTACCAGACTATAGGATATGTGCACTCAAAACAAATACAATATCCAAAGAATTTATTGTTGATCATTATTCTGAAGAATTATTAAAAATGTGTAAAGAAGTATTAAAAGTAAGGGAACTAACGTTATATGACAATTTCATTAGTATGGGTGGCGATTCTTTAGCTGCTATGACATTAAATTCGCAAATTAAAAATCATTGGAATGTCATGATTAGTATGATAAATATACTTAGTTGCGAAAGTATAGGCGACATAGCAGATAAAATAAGGCAAGAGGCTATAAAAGGAGAAAAGATTGAAAAATTGTCTATAGAAGGAGCGGATGAAGCCTTTGCTAATACAATGCAAAAAATCGTATTAGACTATGAAGCAAAATTAAGAAAAAGTGAATCAGATAATACTTCAGCAGATAAATGTAATATGATCTATGCTGTTAAATCATCTCTATATCTGAATGCAAGTTTGTTTGAAAACGCTTTAAAAAAAATGGTCTTAAGGCATTCCATGCTTCGAACAACTTTTTTCAAGGTCAGCAGTAAGTATAAGATGAAACGACACGATAATTGCACGGGATATTTTGAGTTTATTAAAGTAGAAGAAGACGTTGATACAATAGAACTCAAAAAATATGTTCAATATTTTGATGTGTCGAAACTACCTTTATTCAAGATAACATTATTTGAAGATACTAATTTGAATCAAATTATGTTGTTTGATTTTAATCATGCTATTTTTGATTTTATGTCTTTACGTATTTTTATTAATGATGTGTTTGCATATTACAACAACATTGAATTACCTAAGATAAAAAGAGATGTATACCACTACTATAATTCAGTATGTTTAAAGAAGAGTGAGGAAAGCATTAAATTTTGGAAAAAGAAGTTGTATAGAAGAGATCATCCGGTTTGTTTATCACCTGATAAGGGCGATAAGAAATTGATACTACATAATGATGATGTGGTATTGAAAAAAAAGTTTATTATTGAGAAAAGAACTTTGGACTTAATTCGAAACAAATGTAACGATATAGGCATTACAGAATATATTTATTTTAGTTCATCAATTATTCTTCTTTTAAGTGCTTTTGAAAATAAACGAGACATTATCATAGGTACAAATGTAATAGGTTGTGATAGAGAGCATATGTCTGAATTATCTGTAATTGGTTTATTTACTAAACTTGTTCCTATGAGGTGTAAACTTGACAATAAGCTTACAATAAAAGATATTTTAGTTGCTCAAAGTGAGGAGTTTTTAGATGTTCTAAAACACTCCGATTTGGAAATTGATGATATTTTTACAAGTATGGATATTAATGATATGGTACGAGGAGATTTGTTTAAAGTTATTTTTAACTTTACTTCAGATTATAATGTAAGAATTCCTTATGATAATAGATATATTCAAACAATTGAGTTAGGGAAAAATCCGGAGGGAACCCCAATATACTTTAGTTGTGTAACTTCAGCAGAGACAGTAATATTTGAACTTTCTTATATACAAAGATTATTTTCAGAGGACTTAATATTGAAAATTATTAATACATTAATTAATATTTTTCAATTGATGTCTCAAAATCTTCACATAAGTTTAGAGGAATTCATCAATAAAGTAGTGGGTATCGAAAATGAGAAAAACTGTATATTGGATAGCAAAGGCTAGAAGATAAATAGAAAAGTTAGGCGGAGTGGTTATCGGTATAATAATTTTTATTGAAATTACTTTTTTGTACGGTATAAATAAACTTAATGGATATGAAGTTCAGTCAGTAATATATACTAACAGCGGTATAAAGCTAACTTCAGGCTAGGAGAACTGACTTAAACAGAAGTAACATAGTATGTCCTAGAGTTCATAGCCATCCTCATAAGATTATTATTACACAAGCATTGATTAAATTCTATAGCTTGAATTTAGTTATCGAAGAGCAATATATTATTCCCAGTTAATTTGTGGATATTAGTCGAGCAAATCCGAGGTTTGTAACTGGAAATTATTAAACTTTCACAAAATTTATTATACGAGGAGAGAAAATATGGAAAACAAAGTTGATATAGGTGTGTTCGGAGGTTCTGGATTTTATTCTTTTTTAAAGAATGTAAAAGAAATAGAAGTTAATACCCCTTATGGAATGCCAAGTGACAAAATAGCAATTGCTGAATATGAAGGTAAAAGGATAGCATTTTTACCTCGCCATGGGAAAAATCATCAGTACCCACCACACAAAATACCTTATAGGGCAAACGTCTATGCAATGAAGCAGCTAGGCGTATCAAGAATCATAGCTCCTACTGCTTCAGGAAGCCTTAAGGCAAATATTAAGCCAGGGGATTTTGTAATATGTGACCAGTTTATAGACAGGACATGGGGGCGTAGTGACACATATTATGATGGTCCTGAAACAAAACACTTTAGTTCTGCAAATCCTTACTGCAAAGAATTAAGGGAATTAGCTATCGAGACTAGCAAGTCATTAGGGATTACGACTCATGAAAAGGGTACTGTTATTGTTATTCAGGGTCCTAGGTTTTCGACAAAGGCGGAAAGTAAATGGTATAGAAATATGGGCTGTGATGTTATAAATATGACACAATACCCTGAATGCTATCTTGCAAAAGAAATGAATATCTGTTATGTTAACATTTCACTTATAACAGATTTTGATGCCGGATTAGAAGGATGTGAGGGCATCGAGCCTGTTACGGAAGAAGAGGTATTCAGAGTGTTCGAGGAAAATAACGAAAAGCTAAAAAAAGTATTATTTGAAATGATTAGAAAAATGGATTGTAAGAAAGAATGCAATTGCGGAGGAGTATAGAGTGATACCTTTGAATTATGACAGCAGGAATTAGAGAAAATCGTGTCCAGCACCACAAAAGCTGAGGATGGTAAACTGTGGAGTTCTGCTGCCAATAATACTTGAATATGAATGATTTCTGCAATAGACGAATTGACTTTTATTCACTAATATTTTATGCAATACCAAAAAGTTGGTTAATCAAAATGTACTTCTTGTTACGTTAAGAAATATATATCTTTTAACTAGACAGGTAGGAAAACTTTCAACTTAAATAGGAGTAAAATTATGTTAACAAGATCGTCTGCTGTGTTATATAGCTAGATGGAAGAACATAATCTTTACTGATGTTATCAGGAATAATGAACAAAAAGCATAGAAGAGATTAAGGATACAAAAATTATATGGTTAGAAAGTAACTGAAAGAATTGTTTCAAAAATAAGAGAATGTAATAATAAAATATAGCAATAGCTATCAATCGACATTCAGTCAATAGATGGCTATTGCTAATTACACAATTGTTTATGCAATTTTTGAATTGCAACTGCTTACCCGGTTGCCATAAAACGGTAGACGGGTTTTTTATGAGTATTTTACTTTTTTACCTTTGATGTCTAAACCTTACCTGGTTCGATATCATCGAAAATTTAGCCGAAAGTAATTGGCTTCTTAAATTAGTTATCTAAGCTTAGAATTAAGGGTGTTTAACTATCAATTTATCATGGAGTTGTTTAATGTAATATTGCCTCATTTTCAGTAAAAGTACAACTTATAAAACCAATGATGGTGCAGTATAAACTCTAGCCCCAAGTTCTTGATTTAACATATATAAGCCTTTTGAATCGTTTCCAAACAATTCAAATTTGCTAATTAGGTCAGAAGAATTTTTTTCTTCTTCACCTTGCTCTTTAACGAACCAATCCAAGAATTGCATTGTACGGAAATCCTTCTGGGCATAAGCTACTGCATAAATATTATTAATTGAAGCTGTTACAGTCTTCTCATGCTCAAGAGTTGCTAATAGAGGGTCTTTATAGTCCTTATAATTGCTATCTGGAGCTGCAATAGCCGTTAAAACTACCTTTTCATCATTATTCAGAAGATAAGTTCTAAATAACATTGCGTGATCTCTTTCCTCCTGAGCTTGTATATAGAACCAATTTTCAAAACCATCAAGACTTTTATCAGCATAATACCCAGCCATATCAAGATAAAGGTAAGCAGAATAAAGTTCCTTGTTAATCTGTTCATTAATAAGTTTTGTAATTTCTGAATTTAACATAATAACCTCCTACGTTCCATTAGGGAACTAATTGTATAATATAGTTTTATTAATATAAACCTTGCAAAGCAAAATCCGCTTTACAAAGCTAAGCTTCGTTATTTATATTGTTTACATATGTAAACAATTATGAATTTTATAATATGTAATTATTTAATATATATACCCTAAAAAATTTACAGCTAACAACAAAATAATATTATATAATATATACATATAAATAATGGTCAATATTTCCTTTATATAAACAAAAAGGAAAAAATGATATGCAGTAATTGAGTGTTCTTTGCCTAGAACATGTTGAGTAGGGGCTTGAAGTAAACAGTAATTGAAGATTAAAAGAGGAGTGCGCTTAAATGAGTCAATTATCAAAATTACCTAACATTGGGAAAATACTAGAGCAGCAGCTAAAGGAAGTTGGCATAGATACTATTGAAAAGCTTCGTGAAACTGGGAGTAAGCAGTGCTGGTTAAAATTAAGAGAAATTGATGCTACTGCTTGCATAAACAGACTATATGCTTTAGAAGGGGCAATCCAAGGAATTAGGTGGCATTACCTTTCTGATGAAATAAAAAGTCAGCTAAAGGATTTTTATACAATGAACACCTCGTTAAAATAATCACATTAGATAAAAATAAATAACTCAACAATAAACAGCAGAGACAGAGCATATTTAAGGTCAAAGTAGAAAATGATATCCGTGTCAGCAGTTATAACAATAGCCATACTTTTGGCATTAAGGTTAACAGAGTAGAATTGTACGTATATCTAACAAATATTTTTTATACTAATTTGTATTTTAAATTTGAAAATTTATTTAAATAGTCGAATTTTCACTACTTTAATACCTTATCTACTTGAATATTATTACATAAAAACCTATAATATAAATAGAACATAAATACTGGGACAACTGTTTGCTTGTTATCTTTGATGAATCCTATATAAAGTTATTCTCGGCAAACTTGTACGTACGTGAGCAGAAGTTCTAGTAGGAAGTAACACTAATAATTTTGTAATTATCAAGTAAATGTGAATAGAGGAGGTGACATTAAAAAAGTACTGATAGACTAAATTGAATTCTAAGAGCATTTCAAAATGAAAAGTATTTTTATTTAAACTGTGTTTAAATTACAAAATTCCAGGGGAAATATAGGTTTTACCTATGTCATTTATTTTGCTAATTACTTTGTGAGAACTTGGTTTTTAGCATTAGTACGGTTAGTTCTGAAATTTGCATTTACTACATAATTTTTCACTTCAACTTGGTATTTGCTAATTATCTAGAATCTTTAGATAAGTGTTATTTCATTATACAAAAGATAAATTAAATAAAAAGTTATTTAAAAATTATTTAATAGTAAAAGTATTACTATTAATACAACATAGCAAAGCTATGAATATTGGGGAGGTATTATTAAATGAAAAGATGCACATCTTTACTATTATGTTTTCTATTAATTTTTACAGCATTATTGCCACTGCAGAATGCTAATGCATACGATGCATCACTTATTCCTAATCTTTCAATTCAAGATAAGAACATTCCGAATAATGATGCAATGAACTTTGTTAAGCGTTTAAGACTTGGTTGGAATTTAGGTAACACATTTGATGCTTTTAACGGTACAAATATTACTAATGATTTGGATTATGAAATATCATGGAGTGGTATTAGAACCACTAAGCAAATGATCGATGCAGTTAAAGCAAAAGGCTTCAATACTGTACGTATTCCAGTTAGCTGGAGTGTACATGTAACTGGCTCTGACTATAAGATTAATGAACAATGGATGAATCGTGTTCAAGAAGTAGTTAATTATTGTATAGACAATAAAATGTATGTAATATTAAACACTCATCACGATTGTGATAAATCAAGAGGATATTTCCCAAGCAGTCAATATTTGGATAGATCAAGAAATTATATAACTAAAGTTTGGGCACAGATTGCTGCTAGATTTGCAAACTACGACGAACACCTTATTTTTGAAGGCATGAATGAGCCTCGTCTTGTAGGACATGCTAATGAATGGTGGCCTGAACTAACAAATGCAGAGGTTAGAGATTCTATTAATTGCATTAATCAACTCAATCAGGATTTTGTAAATACAGTACGTGCAGCAGGTGGAAAAAATGCAAACAGATATCTAATGGTTCCTGGATATGTTGCATCTCCAGATGGAGCAACAAACGATTATTTCAGATTACCAAATGATTCAGCTAATGGTAAGTTAATAGTATCTGTACATGCATATTGCCCATGGGAATTCTGTGGATTAGCAATGGCAGAAGGTGGTAAGAGTACTTGGAATTTATATGATTCAAAAGATCAAAGTGAAGTAACTTGGTTTATGGATAACGTTTACAACAAGTACACTAGCAGAGGAATTCCAGCAATAATCGGTGAATGTGGTGCAGTAGATAAGAACAATCTTAAGACAAGAGTAGAGTATATGTCATACTATGTTGGACAAGCTAGAGCACGTGGTATAGTTTGTGTATTATGGGATAACCATAACTTCTCAGGTACTGGAGAATTATTTGGTTTCTTAGATAGAAGAAGCTGTCAGTTCAGATTCGAAGAAATTATTGATGGAATGGTTAAATATGCTTTCCCACCAGTATATGAGCCTGATCCAGATCCAGACCCAGATCCAGTAATAAAATATGGTGATTATAATAATGACGGTTATATTGATGCAATAGACTTTGCTAGATTCAAGATGTATTTATTGGATCCAGCTCATACTTACGAACCAGTGTTAGACCTAAATCGTGATAATGCTGTAGATGCAGTAGACTTTGCAGTTATGAAGCAATATTTACTTGGAATTATATCTACACTTCCAACTAAATAATCAGTATTAATAGTAATATTTTAAATGCAGCTAAGTTTGATTAATATAAACTGCTATTAAATAAAAAACCTTTCCAAATGTTAAAAATACGTTGGAAAGGTTTTTTTAATGTAATACCAAAACAACCGATAGAATAAATGTCGGATATTCTGTAATTATCATTGTTTATTAATTCGAAGAGTATGGTAATTTTGTAATTGTCCCTAATAGATACATCTTAAGGGTTGCAAAATCAAGTGCATCTATACTATTGTCAAGGTTTAAATCATATATGTACATATCTGCAGGGTCTATAGGATCTCCTTGCATAAGAAGCTTTTTCAAATGAGCAAAATCAAGTGCATCAACAGCGCCATCTTTGTTATAATCTCCGCATGAATAATTAGAACTTCCTACTGGGGTTGTATCTCCAATTGCAACAGCAAAGACAGGATCGACTCCTCCATCAAAATCAAGAGTAAACTTTGCTGTTCCTATTGGTAAAGAGGACATATACTTATTTGTAAATGTAAGGGTATTGTCTGTTAATGTATAATCTATGTTAGGCACTAAGGTGTAATCACCTGTTGTAATTTTTATAAGAGTATTGGCTTTAGGGTTTATGATAATAGAAGGAGCAGCTTGGTTTGCTGGATTTTTATCATAAACTGCTACTGTAGGTGATATTGAAGCACTTAACTCAGATTCTGGACCATATACACCAATCTCGAAAATTGAGAAAGGCCAATCGTATTTATATCTTTGTGAACAGTAAATTCTCAAATAACGTCCTGAACCATTAAGGCTTATTGTTTCTGTCTTACCAGTTCCGTTGTATTGTGTGAATAGGTCTGTCCATGTAGTTTCATCATCTGAAACCTGAATCTTGTACTGAGTTGCGTATGCAGCTTCCCAAACGATTATTAGCTTGTTAATTTCAGTTTTTTTACCAAGGTCGACATACACCCAATTGTTGTCTGATACGGATGAAGCCCATCTTGTACCTTTGTCTCCATCAGTAATATTGCTGCCAGAATAAAGAGCGCTTTCTACAGAGGAAGCCTTAACTGGTTTATTTAGTGCTAAGTTTCCTGCTGGTAAAGGTTCTTCAGGTAATACAGGGGGAAGGTTTGCAAGCATAGATGCTGGTCTTTTTGCAATTTTGTTAATACTGTATGGACTTGTCATGCATACTTCTAAGCCCCAGCCTTGTAGTGTGGCAAATGTGCCGTCAGTAGTCATATCTAAAAATGTCTGAGGGTTATTTCCAGGACCCCATGACCATGGGAGATAGCCTATTTCATTTTTATAGCATTCTTCAATAATAACCTTATAAGGAATTTTTCCTGATTCCGTTTCATCCCATATGTGACCAAACTCACCGACAATCAATGGTAATTCCATTTGTACTGACTGTGCAATTTCATCTCTTACCCTTTGGTCTGTATAGCCATACATATAAGGCCACCACATATGTACTGAAAACATTACATTTTTATCAGGGTCAGCAGCTATAATGTCAGGACCACAGCTTTGAAGAATATCAATATCCTGACCGTATCTAGATGCGTCAATTATCAGTGGAACATGGATACCTGCTGCTCTCATTGTTTTTACATGCTTAGAATAGTCTGCCGTAAATGTAGCTGCAGAAACATCATTTCCTACTTCGTTTCCTATGTTAATTAGCAAGTATTCCTGATGTTTTTTTATTACTTCAAGAATATCTGGTCTTACCCAGTAATCAACAAGGTATTGCAGTTTGTGCCATTCTCCAGTTGCATCGTGAAGTTCTACCATTGGAATCATGTGTTCTGCACGACAATTGCGAATAACAGTATCCAATTCTTCTGCTGTACCTTCTGTTGTCCAAACAATTCTGACGGAATTAGCACCAGTTTTAGCTATTTCAGAGAAGGATGGAACACCGTCTTTATCCATCCAAATAATCATTTTATTAATACCATAAAGAATTACTTTTTCGCCTGCTTTATCATAAAGAAATCTTCCTTTGACTCTGAAACCGGGATATATGGAATCAGTTTCTGCGGAAGCATGATTAGATAAAGGCGTCAGTATAAAAAATAATACTAAAGCTGATAATAAAAAATAAAGTTTCTTCATTACTTTTCGTTCCTTTCTTTAACAAGTTAATATGTTTTTTCACGTTCCAACTATCAGTTTGTATAGTATAGTTGATTTAAAGTAATATTACTTAACCTCCTTTCTTTTAGCAGTGAGTATTTAAAATTTTATATGTAAATATAACTAAACCTTGCTGTTGATAAGTTGAGCACCTATAATTCAACCGGGAAAGTTGAATTGCTAATAATATAATTAATAAATGAATAAACTTGTGAAGGGGTTAATATAATTTCAATTGCATAATGTGTCATAATTATGGATTAATTAAAATATTATATCATATTATATATTATAAGTAATATTATTACATATTACAAGTAATATTATTTAGGTTTGAGTGTAATATTATTACATGTGTTTATTTTGACAAATTTCAGCTTATTAATGGGAAGTTAACATCATTATATTTATACACGAAATGAGCAAATAAAAAATCAACAAATATCTTGTAAGTAGCCCATTTAGATAAGATAGTGCGGGAGTACTTGTTCTGCACTGCAGTTATTTAAGCGTCAATTTCAGTAGAAAGCAATAGATATATATTGCACGGTAGTACTATTTAAATGTCGATTTACAACAGCTCCGCGTAGAAATAAAGCAAGGATGCTGAAGGTAAGCGGTGGTATAATAAACTATGATGAACCACTGCAAGTTCAACAAATATATTGTAAGTAGCCTATTTACATAAGATAGTGCGGGAGTACCAGTAAACTAGGATTATAATTTAACATGCAAGATTTATAAAATAATAAACAAAACGTGTAAACTTAAATTAAAATAGATAATAATAATAGATAATAATATAAGAATCCCCCTATAAATACACATAAAGCATATTTTAGGGGGAATTTAACTTTGCAAAAACAATATTTTGGTCTAAAATTCAGTCTAAATTTCAGGATGGAAGTCCTTTTTTAAATATTCAATTACAACTGCTGTTCTTCGGTCTACAACAACACCATTTTCTATAAGCAGACCTTCATTCAAAGATTCTTCCACAAAGCCTCCAAACTGCTTCCATGCGCTATGGAATACAATTTTAA
This sequence comes from Ruminiclostridium herbifermentans, assembly GCF_005473905.2. Classification (NCBI taxonomy): domain Bacteria; kingdom Bacillati; phylum Bacillota; class Clostridia; order Eubacteriales; family Oscillospiraceae; genus Ruminiclostridium; species Ruminiclostridium herbifermentans. The sequence goes on along the minus strand of NZ_CP061336.1, from coordinate 3,598,887 downwards.
ATAAAGAAGTGTCCTTTAATTCATGGACATAGCTGTTCTGAGGATGGAAATTAAATATAAACGTAAAATATCCTTTAGTAAATGCTATTATTTTACTGAATTCATTTACATATAACAAGCGAACAGGCTCAAGGTATATTTCATTGTCTGCTATGAAACTTAGCATTGCTTTGTCAAAATTATTTAGATATTCATATTTCAAAAATGGGTTATCTACTAAACTCCATTGACGCCTTGCATATTTATAGCTCCAGCCATTGCCTTCACGTGGGAAATCAATCCATTCAGGATGTCCGAATTCATTACCCATAAAATTTAAATAGCCGTCCCCACCAATGGTACATGTAATAAAGCGAAGCATTTTGTGTAAGGCGATAGCTCTGTCAATACCTTCGTTAATTGAGGCTTTATCCATATGAAAATACATTTCTTTATCAGCCAGCCAAAATATTATAGTTTTATCTCCCACGAGAGCCTGGTCATGAGATTCTGTATAACCGATTACTTTTTCTTGAGGTCTGCGTGTTGTTAACTCATACCACAATGTTCCCATATGCCAATAGTCATCCGGAGTCTTCATCATTTTAATGATATAATCAGGCAGCCCCATACCCAATCTGTAATCAAAGCCTATTCCGCCTACTGCAATAGGCAAGCACATACCAGGCATTCCGCTCATGTCCTCAGCAATAAGTATACAATTAGGATTTACTTCTTTAGCAACTTCTGTAGCTAGCTGAAGGTATGTTATGGCTTCAAGATCGGTACTCATTGAAAAGTACTTTTCGTAATTATCAAAAGCAGTTCCTCTGCCGTGATGATGGTATAGCATAGAGGTAACACCATCAAAACGAAAACCGTCCAAATGATATTCTTCTAACCAATATTTGATATTGGACAGCAGAAAATGCTGAACCTCTGGTTTTCCATAGTTAAATAGGCGAGTATTCCAATCAGGGTGATCACCTTTACTGCCATGATGGCAAAATTGATAATCAGTTCCGTCAAATTCGGATAATCCTTCAACTGTATTTCTTACAGTATGAGAATGAACTAAATCCATAATTACCGCTATACCTAAGCTATGTGCTGCATCTACAAGAGCCTTGAAGTCTTCAGGCGTTCCAAAGCGGGAGGAAACAGCGAAAAAGTTTGATACCTGATATCCAAAAGAACCATAATATGGGTGTTCCATAATAGCCATAATCTGAATTGCAGTATAGCCAAGTTTTTTTATACGAGGTAAAACATTTTCTACAAACTCAGAAAAAGTAGATACATCTTCTTTTTCTCCAGACATACCAATATGACATTCATAGATGTATAGGGGCTGCTGGGGTCTAAAGCCTGCATCATGCCATTCAAACTTTTCGGGAGGATACCATATCACTCCATCAAAATTTCTTGATTGGGGATGCTGAATAATTCGTTTGCAATAAAGTGGTATGCGATCATATGTAGTATTGTTGGCCTTTAATTTCAAACGAACTCTAGATTGGTGTGGAATTTTGCCTTTAACAATCAATTCCCAATTACCATTTGGAAGCTTTTTCATCTTGTGTGATTTTTCATTCCAATCATTGAAATCTCCTATTAATGATATCTCTTGTGCATTTGGAGCCCACTCCCTATAAACCCAGCCATTTTCTGTTGGGTGAAAACCATAATAAAGATGACCATTAGCAAAAGACGAAAGTGATTTATTGTCTTCAACTAACTTGTATCTGACTTTCTTGTAACGATCCATACGCAGCTCAATGTCACTGGCAAAAGGTCCTAGAAAGGGGTCAATTTTCAAAATCCCGTATTCTTTAGTCATTTGTACTCATCCTTATCTTATTTTATTAACATAGCAGAGTTGGGTGTTCTGCCAACTTGCGCTGTTTATTAACACATAGATTTATCTCTACTTGATAAAATACAATTATTTTTATACCTCTTTGGTAACATTCAATAAAGCAGAATATTATGTTTTGGCTAACATTAATTAATCAAACATTTTAATTTTATCTATAACAAGATAAAGCTAAACTCATAACATTTAATGTTATTTGTATAGATAATAGATATTATGAGTTTTTAAGTTGTTTATTTACTATTAATAATATACTAAAAGTTGTAAAAATGAAAGTATAGATATCTCCAAAAATTTGAAAGGCTTAAAATTCAATTAAATTGAAACATTATATTTAGAAAATAATTCCTTAAAATTGTAAATATTTAATTATGGACAAGTTAAAAGTAGTTTAAAATATTATTAAAATTCAAAATTTATAAATAATACTTTGAACTTGTTTTTATTGAATATGAAGAATTATTAAGAAGAAATATTTAGAAGAATTAATAAGACATATGAGTTAATAGATGAAATGCCATTATGAACACATATCAAAAGCAGATATTTATATAATAAAGGCCAATAACCGTAAATCCGGTTATTGGCCTTTGCTAAGGTGTGCCTAATTTATACACCTAACAATTGCTTCTTTAACAACGCGAAATCTATTGCATCAACAGAACCATCATCATTCATGTCTGCTGCCTTTAATAAATCTCCAGTTAGTAGCTTTGTACCTAAAAGGTGCATTTTTAGTGCTGCATAATCTAAAGCATTTACTTCTTTATCACCATTTAAGTCACCCTTTAAGATTTCTGGATCAGTAGGAGGGATACTAGTTTCAGGCCTACTTCCGTCTGGTTCGATACCTCCAACAAGAACACCATTATCATAAACACAGATGTAATCTGTTCTTGCAGGTACACCTTTCCAGTTATCATCAGTAGTATTCAGATCCTGATGGCTCCAGTCATCATCAGGATTCCAGTAGTTCTGCCAAGCATAGGTACCAAGTGCAAGCTGATATTTTTTATTGGAACCAGCAATTGGGTATCCATCCCATGTTACTTCGATATAGTAGATATTGTTTTCGCCTAATTTTGAACTTTCATATTTAAATGGACCTGTAAGAACGCCATCAACACCTTCGCCGCCTTCTACATATGCTTGGTCATATAGTTCTCTCAATTCCATTTGGTTAGGATGAAGAGATGTCATTCCTGTAGCATCAAAGAAATATCTTACAGAAATTTTTTCTGAAGCTTCGCTTACATTTTTAGATTTTACATATATAGTTATTTCAGTGGCTTTTGGACCATCATCCTGTACAATATCCTTACAGAAACCTTCTACCCAATATTCAGGAACTAATGGGTGTTCAGGATCTCCATTTCCAGGTAGTGGAGGGAAATCAGGAGTGATTTGCATTGATGGGTCTGCAAAGTAACGGTAAAGACCTGCACAAGCACCAACAAATGCAGCATTATAGTCAATAGTTACCTCGTTGTAGATATAATCTGATGTAACATCTATATGTTCGTCATTTGGACCAGGACCACCAACTAATGCACCGTAAAGTACATACTTGTGTGGATCAGGATCTTCACATCTTGATAAGCCGGAAGCTGCTCTGTGATGAGGATACTTAGCTGAAATATCACTATATCCTACTATATAACAACGATTCATTGGGTTATCACCCATCAGATAATTCATTTGAGATTTTGCCCATTCACTATATTTAGAAGGTTTATCGCCATGGTGCTTGTCATATACTAAAGCTATTAGCTGAGTAGCAGTGTTATATCTAGCTGAACCCCATTGATTGAGGAAGGAGTACCCAGCTGGTGTTATTTGAGGAGTTCTGCCTGTCATCCAATTATCAACAGTTTTTGCTATTTCAGCCCAGAAATCTATAGTTTCATATGGACTCTTATTAGAAGCTTTTCTATATCTGTCTTCAAATGTCTGACTGTCTTTGTCATATAAATCGTTTATTTCAGCTAAAATACATGCTGTACCAGCCCAAACATCATTCCAGCAGTGTGTCCAGCAAGAAGGTGCATAATAATCATAATATTTAAAAGTTTCGTCAAGATAATGATCATCTTGTGTAGCTAAATATAGCCATACAGCTGCCCAGCAATAATCATCCTGCCATTTTAATGAACCATAATAACCTTTTGGTCCATCTGCATTACATTCCTTAACAGGGCTGCTCTCTGCAAAATCAAATAAAGCTTTTGCATATTTAAGGTTTTGTGCTGCATACTCAGGGTCTTCATCCTTAAAATTCATGTAGTTTACAGCAAGAGAAGCTGCTGCTGCAGTAACAACGTCAGTTGAAGGTAATTCCGAAGTTGCAAACCAGCCTCTTCTGAACATTTTATCAATTTCAGGAGCCTGCCAATAAGCGTGGTCAACGTCACCGTCACCTACCTGATAGCAGAAGGCTACAACTTTACCTGATTTGTCTAAGAAAGTACATCTCATAAAATAATCATTGAAATATCTTAATATTGTTTTAGCATGTGCATCCTGCTCTGTAGCTTCATACTGTTCTCTGAATTCATAAAAGCCCCATCCTAATGTGGAACCAGAATATGCTTCTGGCATACCAAATTTTACATGGTCACCAGCATCGTGAAAACCGCCTGAAACGTCTACAGTACCATCTCCGTCAGGGTCAAGAACATCTTTGTTTGCAGCGATAAAGCTTGCTGACATATTTGTATTTGTAGGATCTAACTTGAGCTTCGCGTCGTATGTATGACAGTCTTTTCTCCATACATATAGATTATTTTCATCAACACCAGTACCACACATATTAGCATCATAGAAGAATTGTGAGTACTGTAATGCTTTTGCATAGTTAAATTCCAAATCAGCAGCACTTACATCTATTGTCCCAGCTGGGCTAATTAGCAAACCTAAGACAATAGCACTTATAATAGAAGTGCTTGTAAGTTTGGATAAGATCTTTCTCATTTTCATAAATTTCCTTCCTTTCTTAATTTTCTTTATTTCATTTCTATATTTCATTTAAAATATAGCCGAGTACTAATAAGTTCTTGTTAGATTTATTGGAATTCTAGCTTCATTACATAAACGGCGTTTCAAAGAGGCGAGAAATATTCTCACCTCTTTGAAATCCAAAATTGTACCAACCAATCATAGAAGTAGAGTACATTTTATTGCCTTATTTTAACAACTAGAATTTTTCTATTGCAAAAATATTTATTACATCGGCGGTATTTCAATGAGGCATTGCCTAATTATAATGACAACATATACATCTTCAGCTTTGCAAAATCTATTGCGTCTACAAAACCATCTGAATTCATATCAGCTGCTTTTAAAGCGTCACCTGATAGGAGCTTAGAACCTAATAGATGCATTTTCATAGCTGCTAAATCCAAAGCATCTATGCTTTTATCCATATTCAAATCACCTATGAGTATTTCTGGAGTAACTACTGGAGTATTATCATAGTATTTAGCTTTTACTGGAAGGTCAGTAACAGTTTTCATTGAAGAATCTCCGAAAAATCTGTATAGACCTGCACAAGCACCAACAAATGCAGCATTGTAGTCGATTGTTACTTCGTTATAGATATAGTCTGCAGTGCTATCAATGTGTTGGTCATTTCCGTCAGGACCTCCAACTAATGCACCATAAAGAACATATTTTTGCGGACCAGTTTCTTCACATCTTGAGAAACCTGAAGATGCTCTGTGATGTGGGTATTTAGCAGATACAGAGTTATAGCCAACAATATAGTTTCTGTTTAATGGGTTATTACCTAAAAGATAGTTCGTTTGTTTCTTTGCCCACTCACTATACTTTGAAGGTTTGTCTCCGTGGTGCTTGTCATAAACAGTAGCTACAAATTGAGTAGCTGTGTTATATCTAGCAGAACCCCATTTGTCAAGGAATGCATATCCGCCTGGTGTAATTTTTCCTAATGAACCATTCATCCAATTATCAACTAATTTTGCAACCTGACTCCAGAAGTCTATTGTTTCATATTGATTCTTTCCAGTTGCTTTTTTATATCTATCTTCAAATACTTGGCTGTTTTTATCATATAAATCATCTATTTCAGCTAAGATACATGCAGTACCTGCCCAAACATCGTTCCAGCAATGAGTCCAGCAAGGTGCAGCATAGTAATCAAAATATTTAAAAGCTTCTGTTAAATAATGGTCATCCTTTGTAGCTAAATAAAGCCATGCTGCTGCCCAGCAGTAGTCATCCTGCCATTTTGATGAACCATAATAGCCTTTAGGTCCATCGTTATTAACTGATTTATTTGAACATCTTTCTGCAAATTCAAATAGTGCTTTTGCATATTTTAAACTTTTTTCTGCATATGTAGGGTCTTCATCTTTGAAATTTAAATAGTTAACTGCCAGTGAAGCTGCTGTTGCTGACACACAGTCAGTAGAAGGGAGTGCATCAGTAGCAAACCATGCTCTTCTGAACATTGTATCTTTTTCAGGAGCCTGCCAGTAAGCATGGTCAATGTCTCCGTCACCAACCTGATAACAGAAAGCTATTGCTTTACCTGAACTATTTAAAAAAGTACATTTCATAAAATAGTCATTGAAGTATCTTAATATAGTTTTTGCATGGGTATCTTGACCTGTAGCTTTGTATTGATCTTTGAATTCATAATAGCCCCATCCTAATGTGGAGGCAGAATATGCTTCAGGCATACCGAATTTTACGTGGTCACCTGCATCGTGGAAGCCGCCGGAAACATCTACAGTGCCATCTCCATCTGGATCAAGCACACTTCTGTTGGAATTGATGAAGCTATCTGACATATTTGTATCAGTACTATTTAGTTTTACTTTTGCATCATAAGTATGACAATCAGTTCTCCATTCGTAAAGACCATTTTCATCAACACCTGTACCACACATGTTAGCATCATAGAAGAATTGTGAAAGCTGCAACGCCTTTGCATAGTTGTATTCTAAAACCGCAGCATCAACGTTAATAGCGCTCATTGGACTTATTAACATACTTAATGTTATAGCACTAACCATTGAAGTTTTAGCTATTTTTGCAAGAATTTTTTCTTTTTTCATTTTTGTCTCCTTTTCTATAATTAATAATTTATAGATATGTTTTAAATTTATGATTGGGCACTTCTAAATAACAATTAAAATAATAAACATTTATTGGTGATGATTTTATTTTATACTTGCAGGGAATGCAGTTATATCACCAAGTAAATATCGCTTAAGATAAGAGAAATCCAGTGCATCTATTGAATCATCAGCATTTAAGTCTGCAGCCTTGCTTGAAACAGAAAATTCTTTTATACTTCCAAGCAGATAGCTTTTCATTAATGCAAAATCAATAGAATCAATACTTTTATCTCCATTTAAGTCGCCATATAATATTGTTGAATCAGTGTACGGATAGGTTTTAAGATTTGGAAGTTCATCTAAGGTTATACAATAGTCACTATTGTACATTTCTCTAAGCCATTCAACAGGATTATTTTGCTCACCTGTTAAATGCCAGCCGTACCATGGACAGAAATATAACCATCTTGCTAATTCATTTTCTAGGTTTGATACTTGGGGAATAGTATCGTTTTCACTCATTGCAACAAGTTTTTTACCATCTGTAAGCTTCACTAGACTATAGAAGGTAGAAGCAATTGCACTTCCGTTTGGCTTACCATCCATAGCATTATACTTATCATATCCAACGATATCAACAACATCATTACCAGGATACCATTTTGATGATGTATCGTAAGTATAGGAAGTCCATACCCAAATAATATTATTAAGCTTGTATTCATTTGTGAACTTTTCATAGAGAAGTCTGTAAAGTTTTACGCAAGGCTCAGGGCCTTCAGCACCCCACCAGAACCAACCGCCTTCTGCTTCGTGTAGAGGTCTGAATAGAACAGGAACTCCAGCATCTTGAAGCTGCTTGAATTTTCCTGCCATAAATTCAATATCTTTGAGAAGTGCAGTGTTTTCTGCAGTACCAGGAGTCAATGCTTTTGATATACTAAAGGTTGTACTTGCTGTATAAAAACTGTTATCGGCACTTTTACCTATGTCTCCAGGTGAGAACCAATGCCAGCAAACAGTTGGTATGCCGTTTTTCTCGTTGTACCATTCAATAACACGTTCAGCACAGTAATCATTCCAACTTTCAACGCTTCCTCTGTAATTCATAAAGTCAAAACCTCTTAATGCTGGCATTTTACCGGTTTTCTCTTTTATGTAAGTAAACTCAGCTTCAGAACCTTCATAGTTATGGGAACCACAAAGCTCTTGCTGACCTGATATTATGTGCTTTCCGTAAACATCTACCAGATAACTCATTAATGATTTTGCTTCTTTTGTTGCATTTGGATTTACTAAGGTTTTATCAACCTTAAGATTTGCAATACTTTCATCGGCTGGCTTTACAATCAAATAATCAAAGAAGGTATATCCCCAATAGGCATCAAATTCAATATTATTTACACCTTCGCTAAGTTTTATAATGCCAGCAGAGAATTCTCTCCAACCCAGAGAGTATGCAAAGCTTACCTCACCTTGATTTACAGAGTTTACATTGAGATACTGAACTTTTTTAACCGGATCAAATGGCTGAGCATAACGGACAATTAATTCATAAAGACCTGCTTTCTCAACCTGAACATTAACAGAAGTGCTTGTTCCTTTTTGCCCAATAAAGCTGCAGGAAGCACCTGTAAGGTCGATTATCTTTCCATCATCGGTTTCCCCGAGGTAGTCAGTATAAATTTTAGCGCCATCTTGAATACCAGACTCAAATTCATACTTAACTCCTTCCGATGCGGTGCTCGCTGATGCATTAATGGATGACATTAGTGGAAGTAATGTTACTAATGCCATTACTAAGAAAACTTTTTTCATTGTTTTCTTATACAAGAATCCCCCCTCCTTTCGGAAATTTAGCAAATCCATTTTATTATTTTAACTTGCAAAATGTAATAAAATAGATACACCTATTTATATTTTATGACATTTCGTCTTATGTTACAATTGATTTATTTGTCATTTGTTGCTAAGAATTGAATTAATTTTATGAATAAAGTCATTTTGTTTTATATGTTAATTTTCATAAGGTATTTTATAAAAAACTTTTAACCATGTTGTGAAGTGAATTGACTTTTGTCAGTTTGTTGAGTAAGCTAATTTGGTTTATAGAATTTCATTTCTTTAAGATATAGAGGGAATACAAGTGTATCAATGATGTAGAAGGGCGTGTTATAAAATAACCTGATTAGTTATATAATAGCACGCCCTTATTGTTTATAGTGGACAATCCAATATAAAACATGGAATGTCATCATTTTAAATTAATATTTCTATTTTACAGGTAGTGTAGCTGCGCCTAAGAGATATTTCTTTAAGAGTGCAAAATCAATTGCATCGACTGAATTATCAACATTTACATCTGCAGCCTTTAAATCAATACTCTGGTTAACGCCTAATAAATACATTTTTAAAGCTGCTATATCTAAAGCGTTGATATCTCCATCGTTGTTTACGTCTCCATATTTAACAGTATCTTCATCATCATCTTCATCATCAATAGGAGTTGTACCTAATGGCACACCATTTCTGCCTAAAGGAATTTTATGGTCGAGACCTTGGAATTTTCCATCAGCATTTTTCCAAAGTACAGGCAACAAATAATTATCATACTTATTGTCATTCCACTTTAGGTCTCTTCCGCCTTCAAAAGGTGTTCCTTCACCACGAGTGAATAATCCGCCAGTATCGGCTGAATCAATATTGATGCACCATAAAGTGTGATGCAGCTTATATTTGTTTTCTAAAATATAGTCTCTCATAGATCTAAGATATTTAAGGTTTAGGTCAAGTAGCTTATCATTTCCTTCTGTTAAGCCACCCCATTCACCAAGTAGTAATGGGGAAATACCATCTTCCATAATATAAGCCCAATTGTCTCTCCAACACTGTTCATATAATATTTTTTTAGCTTTAGCATCATCTGCGGTAACGAATTCGCCTTTGAACCATGATTGCTCAAATACCAATGGACCATAATCATGTGGTGAGTAAACCAACTGTTTTTGATGCTTTCCTAAATCAATAGGATAATCTTTCACACCTCTTAAGTTACCGCCCCACCAGTTGCCGTAATAGTCATCATTTCCTGTCCATGGACTTGTGTTAGTTGTTTCATCATCCCATATTCCGTCTTTAGGATATATTTCTACACCTTCAACAAATATTAATGCATTTGGGTGTACTTCTAATATTGCCAATGCAGTTTCTTGAGCAACTCTTTTCCAGTTAGTTGGTCTGTTAGAGTTATCCCAAATAGCACTTTCAGACATTATTTTTAAATCACCGGAATTTGTATGAGGTTCATTTTTAAGGTCAAAACCTATAATTGTATCATCATTTTTGTAATGATTAGCTACCCATACCCAAGCATCTTTGAAAACTTTTTCTGTTATAGCTCCTTTAAACCAAAGTGGGTAATTGTGACCTTGGTTATCGGTTTCTGCGCTATGTACATCTAATATAACTTTAATTCCTACCTTTTTAAAGTTTTCTAACATAAAATTAAATAGTTCAAAGCTGTTTAATCCAGCTAAATCAGCATTATTATAGCTTGTATCTGTTGATGGGGGATATTCACCCTTACTCCAAGCATATAATAAGTCTGTTGCAATTGGCATTCTAACTACGTTAATACCCTTATCGGCTACCATCTGAATGTCTGCAACTATGTTACTGTGATATGAATCTAGAAGCATTCTTTCACGGCAGTTGAAACCAAACCAGTTGGCACCTGTCAGCCAAACTTTATTTCCATACTTATCAACAATATTGGTGCCTTCTACATGAAGCCAGTCATCATTAGCTTCAGCTTCAACAGCTGCTTCAACATATACTGGTTTGGCTGGTGCCAGTAACAATGAGAAAGCTGTTAAAGCAGCAAGAGATAAGCTGATAAACTTTTTCGTTTTCTTTTTCATTCTTGTCGCCTCCATAAATAATAAATATAAAAATGACATCATTATGAAATTTTATTTAGATTAAGTATTAGAATGAGTGGTTGAGAAAATAAATGACATTTTTATTTGAGAAATACATAAATAGTGGTGTTACATATACGCATAAGTCAATATTTTGAATCAGTCACCTCCATAATATTTTTTGCTAAAAACAAGTTAAAAAAGTTAAGTGATAAATTAAGAGGTACTTGTTTTTCATAATTTGTATAATTATATGATATAACATAATTTGCATAAATACAATAAATTAACAGGATTTATGGTCAATAAACATCAAAAATTAACGTATTTAGGACAGTTTTATACATTTTTGTTGTTGTAGTGTAGTTTTATAACTATAAAGGTATAGGTTATGTGTAAATTAATCAAACTTCGCAGTTGAATATACTGCTTAAAACTTAATAATATCAGCTATTGCAATAGATGTTATGCGTGTGCAAAATATATCTAAATGGCGAAGCTAGGTTAGAAATTGATGATTAATAGTAGGTGATGAGTAAGTATTGCAGCCGACACAGATACAGGATGTAGCCGTGAGTTATTGACTCGAGACAAGATGTCTTGGTCATACGATCGGTGTAAGTGCTTGTTTCTCCACCGCAACAATTTCCGCATCAATTTAGGCAGCGAGTCATAAATACATATTGCATGGGAGTACCATTTATGCAGTTTACTGTTAAGTGTTGTTATAGTAAATCTTGTATAGTATAATATACCATAATTTAGAAGAAAAGGATTTATAACTATAAATTTATTAATGAAGTGGGGAACAGTATCAAAATGAATATTATACTATTTATTCTTATGTTAATATCAGCAGGAAATCTCATTATAGTTGGATGGCTTAAACTAGCAGTTGTAACTTTTATTTTCAAGTGTCTATCAAGCTCCTTGTTTATTGCAACAGCAATTTTCAGCTATAAGAAAAATCCATCCAATACAAAGTTCTTTGCATTGATGTTATCAGGTCTTGTATTTTCTTTTGGTGGTGATGTTTTTTTAGCGCTAGACTCAATTTCAAAAGATTTTTTTGCAATTGGTGTAGCCAGCTTTGGCATAGGACATATTATGTACAGCCTTGGATACAGCAGTATGAGTAAAATTTCATTAAAAGATATCTGCATGTTTTTATGTTTTTTTATTCCAACATTTCTTACTATTCAATGGGGAGACTTTGAATTTAATGGCATGAAAAATATGATTATTTTTTATGCTGTAATTATTAGTTTTATGGTAGGTAAATCACTATCCATGTTAAAATTTTATTCTATTAGTAAAAAAACTATACTCTTAATGGTTTCTGGAAGTATGCTGTTTTTTGCCTCTGATTTTGTACTCTTGTTCTCGTTATTTTATCCAAATGTATCATCTGCAGCATATGAATTACGAGCTGTTAATCTTACATTATATTACTTGGGACAGGGGCTATTGGCATTGAGCTTTGCGTATCCAATAAAGGATAATAAAGAGGGCCGTTATTCTTTTACGTAATGTTTATCTTTTTGGTTAAAAAACTTATTCAATTAATAGAAAACATAAAAGAATCAGATGTTTCCAATATCAAAATACTCATAATAAGAATTCTCAACAAATACTTATTGCCAAAGTTTAGACAAAAAGCAATATAGTTTAGGCAAGTTGTACAGTTTTATAGAGAGAATACCACTAAAATATGGTGAATTTTACGCATTATATATAAACTGATTTATTAAGAATTAGAAAATCAATGCACTATTTAACTGAAAAAACTCGTTGTCTAATTTGTTTTGAATTGAGATTGCAGATAAACACATATAGCTTAAAATATAAATTTACCCTGTATATTTTATAAATAATTAGCACAACGCGTTGAATTAATTACTCCATTACAGAATAAAAGTATAAAAAACAAGGAGGTAATAACCATGTTAAGAGATGGTAGAAAATCAGCTTTAAATCTATTAGGAGCTATAATGCTTGTATTTATTTTTTCTTCAGTAGTACTAGCTCCTAAAGGAGTATTTGCTTCTACTCCCGATTGGGGCAGTGTCTTAAAAAATCCTGATACTTGGTTTGGTAGTAGCGATGGAATTAAGTTAGCAGACAGTATAGTTCAGTATCAGCTTTCAGATGGCGGCTGGAGAAAAGACATGACTGAAAGCACTAGTGGTTCATGGGGAAAGTCTACAATAGATAATGACACAACCACATCTCAAATTATTGTTTTAGCTAAGACATACAAACAAACCAACAATTCAAAATATCTTAATTCATGTCAAAGGGGTATTGATCTTCTTTTAAACGGTCAATATTCAAATGGTGGTTGGCCGCAGGTTTTCAATGATCCAGGAACTTATCATGCACATATTACCTATAATGATAATGCTATGATACATGTCATGAATTTACTAACAGATGTGGCAAACAAAACAGGGGATTTTACTTTTATTGATTCAAATAGAGCTTCACGTGCAAGTACTGCAATTCAAAAAGGTATACAATGCATATTAAATACACAAATAACTGTTAATGGAGTCAAAACAGCATGGTGTCAGCAGCATGATGAATACTCCTTGAAGCCAACAACTGGCAGGGCATATGAAGTACCTTCCATTTCTGCAAGTGAAAGTGTTGGAATTGTAAATTACTTAAAAACAATAAAAAATCCAAGTGCTGAGATAACAAACGCCATTAACTCCGCTATTGCATGGATGGCAAAAGTTCAGATTTACGGAATTAAAGTGGTTACTACAAGTAATGACAGATACATTGTGAACGATCCAACTGCAGGACCAATCTGGGCACGTTTTTATGAAATCAATACAAACAGACCAATATTTGTCGACAGAGATGGTTCTATACATTATCAAATGTCAGAAATCAGTCAGGAAAGAAGAGCTGGCTATGCATGGTATGGGACTTGGCCTTCTAAGCTAGTTAAAGAAGCTAATATTTATGATATAGTAGTTGCAAAGGATGGAACTGGAAATTATACTACTGTTCAGGCGGCTATAAATAGCGTACCTAATAATAGTGCAAAAAGAACAACAATATACATAAAGAATGGTACCTACAAAGAGAAAATGAACATAGGCTCCTCAAAAATAAATATTACATTAATTGGTCAAAGTAAAGAGGGGACAATATTAACCTACAATGATGCTGCAAGTACTCCAAATTCTTCAGGTGGTACATTAGGAACAACTGGAAGTGCAAGTATTACAGTAGCAGGTAGTGGATTCCAGGCAGAAAATATAACTTTTGAAAATTCCTATGATGAAGCGAGAAATGGCAGCAGTCAAGCAGTAGCAATGCTTGCTAAAGCCGATAAAATGATATTTAAAAATTGTTCTTTCAAGGGTAATCAAGACACCTTGTATGCAAATAGCGGCAGACAATATTACTACAATTGTTATATTGAGGGAGATGTAGATTTTATATTTGGAGCAGCAACTGCAGTATTTTATAATTGTGAAGTTTATTCTCTAAATAGGAGTGGAGGATGTGTCACAGCTCCAAGTACAAAAGCTGATCAAAAGGGTTATCTATTTTATAAATGCAAATTGACAAGCAGTAGTGCTACGCCGAAGAACATTTCTTTGGGAAGACCGTGGATACCAAGCTCAGATCCTAACAGTATTACTCCAAAAGTATTATTTAGAGAATGTGAACTAGGTAACCATATTTCTTCAGCTGGTTGGACTAGTATGTCAGGTAATAATCCTGAAAATTATGAAATGTGGGAATACCTCAATACTGGGGCTGGCTCAAATCCAAATAGAAAGCAATTACCTTCATCAAGAGCGTCTGAATATACAATGGAAAAGTTCCTTGCAGGTACAGATGGCTGGGATCCAAACATAACTGAAGAAATAGAGCAGCCTATATTGGAAGGAAAATATATTAAGTCCTTAGTAGTAAACGATTCACCAAACGCAGCTGACTGGTCAGTACAATCAAATTTACGGGTTGGGGATTTGGTTTATGGAGATAGGACAGTAAAATTCATTAGCATGCCAGATTACCTATTAGGGTCAGAATGGATTAGAACAGCTTGTGATTCAAAAATGTTTACAACAACAGAGGCAACCTTTACTCCAAGCACAGATATAATTTGTTATATTGGATTGGATACAAGAATAACATCTATTCCAAGCTGGTTTAGCAGTTGGACCAATACAGGTGAAACCTTTGATAATGATGGAGCAGTTACATTTAGAATATATAAGAAGAGCTTCCCTCGTGGCGCAACAGTTGAACTTGGAACAAATGGGGCATCAAGTAGTGTTGTAAATTATGTAGTCATCGTTCAACCGCAGCCTATATCGGAAGGAGAATATATTAAGTCCTTATTAGTAAACGATTCAACAAATGCAGCCGACTGGTCAATTCAATCAAATTTACAGGTTGGGGATTTGGTTTTTGGAGATAGGACAGTAAAATTCATTAGCATGCCAGATTTCCTAATAGGGTCGGAGTGGATAAGAACAGCCTGTGATTCTAAAATGTTTACATCAACAGAGGCGACCTTTGTTCCAAACATACCTATAACCTGTTATGTTGGGTTGGATACAAGAATAACATCTATTCCAAGCTGGCTTAGTGGTTGGACTAATATAGGTGAAACCTTTGATAATGATGGAGCAGTTACTTTCCAAATATATATGAAGAGCTTTCCTGGCGGAACAATTGTTGAACTTGGAACAAATGGGGCATCAAGCAGTGTGGTGAATTATGTCGTTATAGTTAAACCAGATTATCCACCAATGATTATACCTGGTGATGTAGTTCCAGATGGACAAATAGATGCACTGGATTTCGCTTATATAAAGAAGCATCTTCTTGGAATTGAACTTTTGACAGGTGATTCATACAAGGCCGCTGATATTGATAATAGCGGTACTGTAGATGCAATTGATTTAGCGTTGCTCAAGAAGGCGTTATTAGAGGGAATACATTGAATTAAAATAATTATGACGGAAAGGTAGAACACTAAATTTTGCTGGTATAAAGAGTATTCTCTGATAGAGCACTATGAATGAAAAACGTCCAAAGCTTATTTCACCAAGCTTTGGACGTTTGAGTTTTATTTTTATTTAGTTCTTATTTACCATAGTTATAAGCTGTTGACTTAAATCATGTATAACATTTACAGAGCTAGAGATTTCTTGTAATTCTTTATGTTCGTTTTCAGTAGTTGCTAATACTTCTTCAGTTGATGCTGCATTTTCCTCTGCAATACTTGCCATATTTTGTATTTGATTTTGAGTGTCCTTGAATATATCTGTAACACTTTCAATTTTGTTCATTCCCTTAGAAATATCAGTAATTGTGTCTTCAAAAGATTTTTTTAAGTACATAAAATAAGAGGATATATTTTTAACAAGTTCTTGTCCTTTATTTGTTGCAGTTTCACCATTATTAACTTTTTCAGCAGCTTCCTGAGATTTATTAAATAGCGCTGTAGTTACGTTAGAAATGTTGCTTACAATTTTTGAACTTTGTTCTGCAAGCTTTCTTACTTCATCGGCAACTACTGCAAAACCTTTACCGTGTTCTCCTGCACGGGCAGATTCTATAGCTGCATTAAGTGCAAGAAGGTTTGTTTGCTCTGCAATTTGAGTTATCTCTTCAAGTAAGCTGTTAACTGTTTTCATACTTGTTTGTAATTCAGATACAGTAACGTTTGCTGTAGTTATGGAGGAGCCTATGATATTCATCTGATTGTCCATCTGCTCTATTTTGCTCCAGCCTTCGCTAAAGGCTTTATTCATTTCATCTGTTTTATCAATTACACCTTTAGATATATCTAAGGTTTCATTAACTATTTCAAGAGAATTAACCATTGATTCATTAATATTATATGCGCTAGAAGCTTCCTCTTGAATTGATTTAGCCATTTCATGCATAGATTTAGTTACATTTTTGCTTTCTTCTTCAATAGTAATAATATTGCCATTGAGTTTTGTTATGCTGTTTTCAAGAATACTTGCACTACTCTCAACATTGCTAAAGGTTTCTTGCAATTTATCCAATAACTCTTTAGCATTAAGTTCTCTTTGATTTGATTCATAAATTAACTCACTGCCCCATTTAGTTAAGAAATACAATATAGCGAGAATTATGTTTAGTAATACAACGATAGGTACAAAAGAAGTTAAGCTAGTGTCACTGCCCATTAAATTATTAGGTCTTAGAATATATACTGAAATCAATAAGATATTTAGTATAATTCCATGGACGACGATAAACTCTTTTTTAAAGTATAAAGAACATAAGGCAACGGTGGAAAATACCATATAATGCTTTAGCTGTGAAAATTCATTAAAATAAAAAAGTACAATGGATACCATTAAGGGTATCAGACAAAACAAATATCCTTTTACATTGTCTTTTGAAGGAATAAAGTAGTTTGCCAAAGCACTAAGAAAGATAACAGATGCTGGAATAATAAACTCCATGAAACGACTTAAACCACCAATTACAAAGGATTGAGTGCCTAGAAGAAAACATACAGAAAAAGTTATGAGTAAACTTACCTTATGAACCCTTTTTATATTATAAGTATTATTTTGCATTAGATATAACCTCCTACTAGATAGATCAACTATGAGTGTATTGTAATTCATACAATTAGTATCGTAAAGTTTTTATTATTACTTAACAGTAAAATAGTTGTATATTGTAAAAAATGTACGAAAAAAGTCATGTAATAAATGGTAAAAGAAGAATAAATTTGCATATGTAATTAGTTTATCTGAATATGCTCCAACTTCAGTATATAATGTTTTTTAATTGGCACTATTATGTAAGGTTATGAGTAAACATATTTTATAAAGTCTTTATATATTATTAGTATCTTAAAGCATATTTGTAATCCTCCTGTTAATAAATACGTATGTTGCTTTTTGCTCAAATAATAATATCGGATTATTTTGTCGAAAACTAAACAAAAAGATAAAATAATGTTGTAAGAAAATATGAACATGGGTTGAAATATATGTATACCTATAACTTGTTGAAGAAATAGTATGCCAGTGAAATATATATTTAATTCCGAAGATCTATTTGCCCCTTTATGTTTTTGTATAGAAACCCACCAGCGTTACTTCATTAACCCTGCATAATAATTGTTTAAATATTATTGATATGGTAATATTTAAAAAAGTACTGTGATTTGTCAGATAATAAATTATTTTGTTATACTAGTTTATTTTATGCAGTTTACTTGCGAATTCAGTAAAAATAAAGTAGCACAGCAAATTAAATTAATGTATTAGTATAAAGGATATATATAAGGTGAATTTATAATATCAAATAATTAAGGAGGGTCTTGATACATGTATGAAAGAGCGGGGAAGTTCAAAGATAATAAAAACAGCGTTGCTACTAATTCCATTACTAAAAATAAACATAGTGTAAAACAAAGATTTAAGTTTGTAAATGATTCTTTGGGAACTAAAAATCAAAACTTACTTCAATGTCAATTGCCATGTAGTAAATGTGGCAGTAAAGAACATAAAACAAGTAAGTGTACTATGACAAAACAACAAATGGATCAACATAAAGCGGAAACGAAAGCATTTCATGAAGCAAAAAAGAGAACATTGGTTGAAATGCCTAAAGTAGCAACTACATCAGCTTTTTCAAAAAAACATCTTGTACCTCCTGGAACTACTATGGGAAATGCATCTAGGCTTGTAGCAAGTACAAGAACTTGGGGGGGCGGAGGACAGGCTGGTACTAGTACTGTAGTTAAAATGTCTGCCGAAGATCAACATGCAGAGGCACGTTTTATGATGGAAAGATTGAAAATGAATGAATCTAGAATCGTAAATGGAAAACTTGTACCTAACATGGGCGTGAATAAACAGACACGCTTTGTATATGCAACAAGATCAGCTAGAGTTACCTCCGATGAACATGGAAAACGTACTATCAAAGAGCAAAGAGATAAATATGCACATCCTGTATTGGGTCTAAGAGGAGCGCAAATTCATCATTTGCATGGTGTTGAGGAGGAATAAAAAAGAATACTGGGTTGACTGAAAAAATGCAAAGTTTACCTTTCGTGTATTCGCCGTTCTTTTGGCATATTAAGAAGTCGCCAGCATCATTTTGTGAATTTGGGCAATTCAGGTATTATAAAACCATACATTAACTAATTGTCCAAATATTATTAGTATGGTAATATTTTTATATGTACAGTGATAAATCAAACACATGTAGTTAGAAAGGTACAAACATATGGTGAAAAGAAGTACACACAAAAAATCATTAAAAAATAAGGATATAGACGGTTATATCCTTGATTTACTTGAAATTCTTGATATTAAAATACTAAGACTACTCATTATGATTCAAAACCTATGTATTGAATCTTCAAACCGTGGTTTTTCAATGAATTTTATCGAAATATTCAGGCTTTTCACAAATGATGTAGATTCTCAAAATGCCGAAGAACTACAGCATTTAAAAAATGAATATATTTCAAGGGAAATGAGTTTAAAGAATAACACACAAAGAAATAAATTGGATTTTTTATGCGAGAAATTTTCTCTTTCATGGCTGGAAAGGCAAATCGTGATCATGAGTTTTGCAGCTGAACTGCATCCCAAATATGAAAAAGTATATGGACTTATTGCCGATGACACTTCAATCAAATATCCTACACTGGAAATTGTATTAAAAATATTATATGATGATGCCGCAGAAATTATTAAGAACAAAAGACAGTGGTTTTGTGGCGGTTCTTTGCAGAAATTTCTATTCTCTGATTCACCATGGAATCTAAATGCTCAAAATCGAGAAATGCGCCTAGATGAAAGAATTATATTCTATCTATTGGGCATAGATAAGCTTCCACAAGAACTTGAAGGTTATATTGAGATATTTCATCCCGATGACATTATTTCTCCGCTTCTTATTCAGACAGAACTACAGAAAAAGCTTCAGAATTATTATACAACCGAATTGAAGGAAAGAGAAACCATTCTAATTCACCTGCAAGGAGCTTGTGGAACAGGTAAAACATTTCAGCTCAGGCATTTATGCAAAAGCTTAGGCAGAACTTTGTTAATAGTGGATATGAAGTTATTTTTATCGGATACAAGCTCTGAAAAACTAATAAAATTAATCCTGTGTGAAACCATTCTACAAAATGCAGTTCTTGCAGTAAAAATGCCAGATACCCCAGATGCCGTTGAAGATAAACTAATAAACGCATTGATTAAGCTAAAAACAGAGTACATAAAAGAATTTCAAAATGGTGAAATATTTTATATTCTTTCTACATATTCCATGAAAAAATATTTGCAAGAACAAAAAAATCCTATCCTTCACTTTTTATTAGAATTACCTGATGAACAAGAGAGAAAGATACTTTGGCAGGAGATGGGAAAGAATTATATATTCAGCACTTCAGTTAATTGGGGAGAGTTTGCGTCTAAATTCCGATTTACACCAGGTCAGATAATGGATACGCTTGAATTAGCAAAGATTAATGCAGCAGGAATTAAGAATAAGACAGAGGGGATAGATATAAAAAGTCTTAATTCTGCTTGTTATCATAATGGAAAAACTCACCTCATAACCAAGGCTAGAAAAATTGAAGCAAAATTTTATTGGAATGATATTATTCTTCAAGAAGATGCAAAGAATTTACTTATTGATGCTTGCAACCAAATGAAATTCAGGCAGAAGGTATTCGGGGATTGGGGATTTAATAAAAGACTTTTCTATGGAAAGGGGCTCAGTATGCTTTTTTCAGGACCTCCGGGTACTGGAAAAACCATGGCTGCACAGGTTGTGGCAAATGAACTTCAACTTGAACTTTACAAAGTGGATATTTCTAAAATGGTAAGTAAATATATCGGAGAAACAGAAAAGAATTTAGAAGAAATTTTTGATGAGGCACAGCTTAGTAATGCAATTCTCTTTTTCGATGAAGCTGATGCTATTTTTGGCAAGAGAACTGAGGTTAAGGACTCTCATGACCGACATGCAAATGTAGAAACGGCATATTTGCTGCAAAGAATTGAAGATTACGAAGGGGTCACCGTTCTAGCTACTAACTATATAAAGAATATTGATGATGCTTTTTTGCGGCGTTTTAATTTTGTTGTTGAGTTTCCATTTCCAGATGTAGCTCATAGAGAAATGATTTGGCGTTCTTTATTTCCAAAAGAAACTCCTTTATCGGAAGACATTAGTTTTCCTTGGATTGCCGAAAAATTTGAGGTTAGCGGAGGAAATATAAAAAATATTGCATTAGCTGCAGCATTTATTGCAGCCGAAAAAAATGAAGCAATAGGGAATAGACACATTATAAAAGCTGCTTTAACAGAACTTAAGAAAATTGGGAAGATGGTTATTTTAGATGATATAGAAGAATATTTGTAATCAAATGTTTGTAATCAAATGTTTGTAATTAAGGAAGGCGAATAAAATGTTTGCAGAAAAAAGTAAAAAGAATGATAAAGAAGTCCAGAAAATAAAATCAGATAATAAATTGCAAATGCGAAAAGTTCCTTCTATTAAGTCTGTTCAACATGCTGCAAAAGCATCTAATACCTTGCTTGCAGAATCTAATTCAGTGCAGTTTAAGAAAAATACAGAAGGTAAGTTGCCTATGAATTCATTTAATGACGAAATTCTTCAAAGAAAAGCAAAGTTAGGAGAGGAAGATTCGCCAGTAAGAGAAACGCTTGAGCCTGTTAATAAGAAGATAAACAATACTGGAATGCCAGATAGATTAATGGAAGGGATAGAAAAACTTTCTGGTATGGATATGAGTGATGTTAGAGTTCATTACAATTCAGATAAACCTGCACAGGTGGGAGCATTAGCATATACACAGGGAAGGGATATCCATGTGGCAGCAGGACAGGAAAAATATCTTCCTCATGAAGCATGGCATGTGGTACAGCAGGCACAAGGAAGAGTACAGCCAACTATGCAGATGCAAGGTATTAAGGTGAATGACAATCCAGGACTAGAATATGAGGCGGATGTGATGGGAGCAAAGGCTCAAAACTATACAGGGAATGAAGAATAGTGTTGAATTTTATTATATTGAATACTATTGGATGGTAATTCTGTGAATAGTGGTTATTATCTAATAAACTGATAATGATAGTCAAAATTATTTGTTACTAGCAGTTGTTATTAATGATAAAGATATTTAGCTGATATTTAATTCTAACTCATTGTGCTAGTTTATTTTAATCTTAGTTTGAAGCTAAACTTGTTCTAAAATTTTCAACTTAAAGATGTGTAAAATAACTATCATGGTGGATAAATTTAACTTAGGAGTAAAGTGTTATGTATGAACACGTAAGTAAGAAAAAAGAAAATAAAAGTAGGACAGTTTCAAATTATGTTCCTCAGAGAAAAAGCTGTTCTAAGGAAGGTTTTGATTTTTACAAAAGACCAGAAACCAAACAAAGTATTCAGTTGAAGAGTAATAAAGATAATTTTTCAAATAATATGCCTATTCAAATGGTGGTATTTATAAAATCAAAAGATGGGAAAACAAGAATGGAAGAAGATGATTTTTATGATCTTCAAGATGATGAAGAATATGATTATGAAGCGTTGGAGGAATATGAGGAACGTATAAGAGAGGAAAAAAAAGCAATAGCAAGACAAAAAAGAGCTGAGGAGGAAGAATTAAAAGCACAAGAAGCTGCAAAGAAAAGGCAGCAGATTTTGGAAAGAGAAAGACAATTGAGTGGAATACCACTTATAGTTACAAGAAGAGATAAGGATTTTAGAAATCCCCAAAATAGGAGAGGGCAAGGAAAAGCACATATAACTGAACACGGACTAGCACCTGCTGGCCGAATAGCTGTTACAGCGGAAGAACAGTTAGATCAAACAAGTATCAATAAGGGGGAAAGTGATCGAATATCTTTCACAGGACCAAAGCAAAATGATGGCGTAATTTATGGCGATCAAGAAATTGAGGTAAAATTACGAAAAATAGCACGAGCTAAAATAAAAGGTAAAAAAGATGCACAGCATTTGGAGGTATTTACAAGTAAAATGTTATTAGATAGAGTACGAGATGATCGACTTCGAGGGTATGTAAGAAGAGATGATGAGCATCAAGTAAGAGTTGCACAGCCAGAAAAAGGTGAATTATTGACCATACCGGCGCGGTTCATTAGGGGTTCTGGTTTTATGGAACAACATGATTCTGATTCAGAAGACGAACTCTAGATAATGCTTCAGTTATTATGGTTGCTTTTTGAATATTGGATAGAAGAACAGACACTTGATTCAGTAAGGGTGGTAATGGATGTATTCAGCAAAGAAGAAAGAAGAAAAAAAACAGAGAATAAAAGCAGAATGACAGCCAATTCAGTCACTCAAAAGAAAAGCAAAGGGAAGAAAGGTTTTCAGTTTGTAGATAATCTATCTAGTATAGTTGTTCAAAATAAACTGATAGAAAATGCAACAATAAATCCACAAGTAAATAAAGCGGGTACGTTACAGTTAACAAGAAGTAAAAGAATAGTTAAAACAAATAAAAAGGGTTCCAGTCGCATACCCCCAAAAATTAAAAAGGCGGGAAAAACTAGTTCGAATAGAATGTTTGTAATAGGACTTCCGCAGGGTAGTATACGATTTAATATTGGTCAACATGGTGCCAAGTCTAAAGAGCAGGAACGACTTACAGAACTTTTTGGAAAAGTGGTTTCTGGTTCAACACACCAGTCAGAACATACTATTGGTTATGCAGTGCTAGCAGATGGCTGGTTACCACGAAAAGAATCTAGAGATGCTCATATTCTAGAGAACATTGCACCTGCATATCAAGAGGTACATGATTTGCATAGAGCACACATCGGAACTGGATCTAATTCGAAGCCTGACCAAACTGGAATGAATGCAGATGAGTATCGTGAGATGCAGCGTGGATTATTAGTAGGAGATACAGATTACCATAAACAGCTAGCTAGTCGACCCTACAATCCAATTGGTGCTTCAGCGAAAGAAAGACAAAATGCAGTTAGTAATGCAGTTCAAATAAATCAATTGGGATACGGACAACTACTGCATTCTGGAAACACACACATATCACTTGACGATATCGTACTAAAGCAAGCTATCAATTCATATAATACTATGGTTAAGAATATGTCGGATGTTAAATATATGAAAAATGCGACAACAGCAGAGTCAGTATCTGTCGGTGAAGTCTCAAAACTGGAAATGATTCTGGCAAGGTCTGCGGCTATTTCTGGCAAATGGCCAAAGGCACAAATGGAGCAAATAAATCTATTGCTTGAGCAGTTCGAAAAATCTGGAGTGTGGCCAACAGAGGATATTAACAAAGTCCTCATGACTCTAAATTACACAGTACCTCCCAGATAATAATAATTCTTGTTTTGTATTGTAATCAAATAGAAAGTAAGGCTTCTAAAAGATATAATACATACCAACTCAAAGTATGGAATTTCACTTAAAGTAAAGCCAATTATTATTTAGCATTATCTGATTGTAATTGACTTAGTAAAAAAAATAGTATATTATAAACTACAACAATAATTATGTATATAATTAGATAAAATAGACCAAATATCCATAATTTCTTGGGTATAAAAACATTACATATAAGCACAAGTAATATAATTATTTCTAAAAAACGACAAAATTTTACGTAATAATTATGTGCTTCGGAAATGCAATAGGAGGAATAGATGGGGAGCTTTACTTCGATATCAGATGCAGGTTACTCTTTTGTTAAGCTGTTAAGAGACAAGTTGACTCCAAATCCAATATTGAAGCCGGAATTGATAGGATTATGTTCTCCTGCTGAAAAAGGCGACTTGCGCTTGACTATTTATCCTTATTCAATTAAGGAAAATGGAGCATGGAGAAGTCCTAATGGTCAAAATCTTTCGCTGAGTATTTACTTTTTGCTTACAGCACATTCAACTGTAGAAATATCTTCACGAGCGTATGATGAACTATGTATATTAGGTGCAGCAATGAAGGTAATTGCCATGAATCAAGTTCTAAAAGGATCTTATCTATGCGGTACATTGGCAGAACGGAATGAAGAGTTGAAAATTATACTAAATAATATGACGCTTGAAGAACAGTCAAAAATATGGAATTTTCCGAATGTTGCATTTAAAACTTCTCTTTGCTATATTGTTGAGCCAGTTCTTATTGACATAAATGAAATATCCGATTTTGCTGAAGTTAATAGAGTTATATGATTTTGTCAAACAGTTTGAAAGTGATAGTATTTAGAAATATTTGAAGAATTACTCTTTTCAAAGAAGTAGCTTTAACAGTTAAAAGGGCTACTAGCAGTGTATTATATAAACAGTATGTGTAGGGTGGAGACAATGGATTATAACATATGTATGCAGCTTGGTGACAAAGTATCAATGGCGATATATTTAAAGGATGAATTTACAGCACAATATATTACAGATTCCAGTATAAAGATTACTTTGGAGGACACTGATTTTAAACCTATTGTAAAATCCGATTGTTATGTTTTTACTCGATTAAATAATAAAATGTACAATGTAATAATTAAGTCAGATATATATCTTATGGAAAAATTTTCGGTCAATATGGAAGAACTACCCTCTAATAAATCTATTTTTATTACTCTTAAACCTTCACCATTATATCCTTTTCCTAAAAAATCAAATATTATAAGGCTTTCGTTGGTTGATTCTAGAGGAAAAGCAATAGAAGGAACATCCATTGAAGCTGCAATTGTTTCTGATAGATCGGCTGTGGCTAGAATTGTGAGTACTGAAGGCGAAAATGATATATTGAACCTTGTTAATATATCCGGTTGTATTGAAAGAGGAGATACCTTTGTGATAAAGAAAAAAGATGAAGATTTTACAGAAACTAATACAACTTGTACGATTGAAGGCAAAATTAAAAATGGAAAATTCAAGCTAACGAAGCCGCTTGTTAATGACCAGGTAAGGGGAGCGCTTCTTATGCCATTAATATATACAAGAACAGACTCAAGAGGGGAATGTGTTATTTTCTTTAGAAGCTTCAGGGAAAAAAGCTGTGAAGTAAGTCTCAAGATTGAAAATGAGGATACAAAAAGGTGTATCGTTATGGAAGAAGGTAAGCCTGTTTTTTTAAAGCTAATTACGGCTTAAATTATTGCTTTTTAAGTATGCCCTTTTAGGTAAGTTGTGTTTTTTGCGTAGTTTGAATTTAGGTTTGAAAAGTAAAATAGTTATTTTAGCTATTAATATAAAAAACTTTGTAAGACTTTACAAAAGCGTGTAATTACTAATAGAAAGGGGGAAAGGTTTCGGATATATATTTCCGAACCATAAAAACTTATGCCAGAGTATTTATCTCCAGGTGTTTATGTAGAGGAATTTGAAAGCGGTCCAAGACCTATGGAGGGTGTTAGCACTAGTACCGCTGGATTCCTAGGATATGCAGAAAGAGGTGTTATTGAAGGTTTGCCTGAGCTTGTAACTAGCTTTGGTGATTTTCAGAGAAAGTTTGGAGGGTATTTGCCAAAAAACCTATATGGGAATAATCGGTTTTTATCCTATGCAGTTGAGCACTTTTTCAATAATGGAGGAGGACGCTGCTTTGTAATGAGAGTAGTACCTCCAGAAGCAAAACAAGCCAAAAATTTTGATGATGATGGCGAACAAAGTGTTTTACATATCCTTGCTAAAAATCCAGGTGTTTGGGGAAATAGAATAAAGATAACTGTTACACCTTCTAGTAAGGCAAAGACAACTATAGAAGAAGTTATTGGTGATGCTGATACATCATTGCAGTTCAAAGTTAAGAACAGTGGAGGCTTTAATATTGGGGATGTTGTAGCGTTTTTTGACGGTGTAAATAAAATTCCTCAGAAGTATGCAATAGTTAAGGATGTACAGGATAATGTCATAACACTATCAGAAAAGCTAGCTGAAAATGCCAGCGAAATGATAGATAAAAGCTTGCCTCCTGTAAAAATTCTATATACATGTGAGGTTAATCTCAAGGTTAGTTATCAGGATATTTCTGAACTATATGAAAATGTATCATTAAATCCTTCAGCATCAAACTACATAGAAAAGGCAGTTTCAAAGTCTTCATTAGTAGTTGTTGAGAGCAACAATAAAGGGGATAGTTTACCGCTGCATCCATATCAGGTTATAACAAATAGAGAAATTATGCCCACTGAAAAAATAGTAGTAATTAAAGTCAAGGGCGGTATTGAAACCGAGGTTGAAAGTGGAGTAACAGACTTAGCTGGAGAGGAAATTGTAATAAAGAGGATAAAAGCTATCCAGTTAATAAAAGAAAGTGTTGAGAGCACAGAACTAAAGAGGATAAAAGACGGCATTAAAGTTGAAATATCAGCTGACAAAAAGATAAAAGTATTTGGAGACGCTGACAAGGAACTTTATAGTGGTGATTTTTCAACATTAAAACCAACAGAGAAAGTAGAAGTTATTAAAGTAAAAGATGGAATAGAAACTCAGCTGCAAGATGGTGAAACAGATTTAGCTGGTGAGGAGATAGTAATTAGAAAGATTAAAACAATTACCGAAGTTGAGACTGAGGATATATTAAAAAAAGTAAAAGATGGAAAGAAACTAGAAGTAATTGCTGATGATGAAGGCAAGACCATAATTGTGCTAGGTGAAAATGATAATGAACTCTATAAGGAAGAGTTAAAATATACCAAAGAAATAAGGTATAGTGAGCACACTATCACACTTATGAACGGAAGTGATGGAAATCTCAGCAAAACAACTGCGGCTGACTTTATAGGTCAGGATAATGGACCAGGAAAGCGTACAGGAATACAGGCATTTATTGATAATGAGGATGTAAGTATTATAGCAATGCCGGGAATAGTTGATCCTGCTGCACAGCTTGCACTTGTTGCTCACTGTGAAAATCTAGGAAGCAGATTTGCGGTTCTTGACATTCCTAATGATAAAAAGACTGTTGCAGATGTTGAAGCCTTCCGCAATATTGTGGATAGTCATTATGCTGCAATGTATCACCCATGGCTGCAGGTGTTTGATCCTTACGAGAAAATAAATACTTATATACCGCCATCAGGTTCAGTAATGGGTATTTATGCGCGTTCGGATACATCAAGAGGTGTACATAAGGCTCCAGCCAACGAGGTTGTAAGAGCGTGCACAGGCTTGGAATATCAATATAACAAGGGTGAACAGGATATTTTGAACCCAAAGGGAGTTAACCTTATCCGATACTTTACCGGTGAAGGAATAAGAGTTTGGGGAGCTAGAACTTGTACCTCTAATTCCCTGTGGAAATACATAAATGTAAGAAGACTATTTATATTCATTGAGGAGTCAATCAAACGAGGCACAAAATGGGTTGTTTTTGAACCTAATGATGAAAAACTTTGGTCAAGGGTTCAGCGTACAATTGAAAACTTCCTTACTACAGTGTGGAGAAATGGTGCTCTTATGGGAAACAGTCCAGCAGAAGCCTTTTTTGTTAAGGTTGATCGCTCTACAATGTCTCAAGACGATATTGATAATGGAAGATTGATTTGTGTAATTGGGGTTGCTCCAGTTAAGCCAGCAGAGTTTGTGATTTTTAGAATTTCTCAGAAAACTGGAGATCAACAATAGAGATAGTAATTAAGAAAACGGAAGGAGAGAAGAATCATGGCTACTAATGCCCGATTGGACCCATATAGAAATTTTCGGTTTAGGGTTGAAATAGAAGGTATTCAAGTTGCAGCTTTTTCAGATGTATCAGGATATGATCTTTCGATGGATGTAATTGAGTATCGAGATGGTAATGAGGCAATAACACCTAGAAAATTGCCAGGATTAAGAAAACATAGCAATATAACCTTGAAAAGAGGTATTACAGATTCAATGGATATATACAACTGGATGAAGAGCGTTTCAGAAGGAAAAGTTGAACGTAAGTCAGTTACAATTATTTCAATTGATGAAGATGGAAATGACTCGGCTACATGGCAGGTTGTTGAGGCATGGCCAATGAAATACAGTGTGTCAGACTTTAAGGGAACAGGAAATGAAGTATTGATAGAGACACTAGAAATTGCACATGAAGGAATGACTAGAACAAAATAATAATATTGGAGGATACAAATGGCTTTTCAAACAGAGTTTAATTTTGAGTTGCCTAAGGGCTATGTGGATATAGATGGGAATTTACATAAAAAAGGAGTAATGAGATTAGCTACTGCTGCTGATGAGATATTACCTCTTAAGGATCAAAGAGTTCAGCAGAATCCAGCATATTTAACAATTATATTGCTCTCAAGGGTTATTGTTAAGCTAGGAAGTCTTCAAGCTATTAATACTAAGGTGATAGAGGATTTATTTACAGCAGATTTGGCGTATCTTCAGGATTTATACCAAAGAATAAATGAAACGGGAACGTCAGCTATTAAAGTATCCTGTCCTAAATGCTTACATGAATTTGAATGGATTAATGAACCGATGGGGGAGCTATAAAGGGCTATCCGATAGCTAATATTTATGAAGAGGTAGCCTTCATTGCATATCATTTTCACTGGAGTCATGATGATATCATGGCAATGGAACATGCCGAAAGGAAAAAATGGTGTGAGGAGATTTCAAAGATTAACCGGAAGCTGAGTGAGGACAAAGAAAACGTGTTTGATCTAGGCTAAAAATATTTTATTGTTTACATATCAAAAGGGACTGTTGCAAACAAAAACAATATATCAACGGTGAAATGATTAAATAGTACTTCCGTGCAATATATATCTAATGCTCGCTCACGAAATTGACGCTGAAATATTTGCGGTTCAGAACAAGTACTTCAACCGACCATATTAACAAGGCATCCTGTCTCGGGTTAATACTCACTGCTACTTCCTGTAGCAGTGTCGGCTACGTTACTTGTTCTTCACCTACTATTTCTAGCATCAATTTCTAACTGAGCATCGCAATTAGATATATATTACACTCGCGTGCTATTTCTTACAATAAGTCATTGGTATACAGAAATTGTTGTTGTGTAACAGCCGTAGATTGAATCTATTGTATGTAGCTAAATAATAGATTAATGAAAATTAGTAACGAAATATTAAAAAGCAATTATTAAAAGTAGTAAAGGGGGTACTGAGCCCACGTCAACACTAATTGACGTGGGACGGTTGCAAAATGGAGAAAAGTTATCCGGTTGGTTCTTTTAAGTTTAAGGTGGAGATTAATGATATTGAACTTTATGGCGGTTTCTCTGAGGTGTCAGGCTTAGAAGCAGAGGTAGAACTAGAGGAATACAGAGAAGGCGGAACAAATTATATTCATCATTTTCCCAAATTTATTAAGCATCCAAGGTTGACGCTTAAAAAGGGGATTGTAGAATCAGGAGAATTACTCAACTGGTACAAAAGTGTATTAGCCGGACAAATTTTGAAGCAGAAGATTTCAGTTATATTGTGTAACAGCTTTGGAAAGGATGTAGCTAGGTGGGATTTTGTGGATGCATATCCTGTCAAGTGGACTGGACCAGAACTAAAGGCAGACAGTAATATGGCTGCTGTGGAGTCTATTGAATTTGTACATAAAGGAATGAAATAGAGGAATGAAATAATGCTGCAAAACAAGAAACTGTTTATACCAAAGCAAACACTAGCACCAAATAGAGTTTTGAAAAAAAAACATAATGATGCTTTTGTACAGAAGATATTTGCTAAGTACAATGTTTCAAGAAATAATTTGGCTGCTTGGTTTGATCTTTTCTATAAGGTTGATAGAGCATTTGATAATTATGTAAGAACTGATATTGAGCAGTTATTGATTAATATAAATATGCAGCTGCAAATATTGGAGCAAAGCGATAAAAGCAGTAATAACCATAAAAGCAGCACAAGTATTTTAAATAAGCAAGCTTTGACAAATTTTAAGAATCAACTTGAAAATACAGTTAAAGCAGTACACTCTTCTTCTAGACATCAAAGCATAAGATACTTAAAAGAAAGGCTTATAAATTATAATCTTTCAAATAGTATGGTTTTGGAAAATGCTTTTTATTTACAAAGTATAAAAGCTAATCATACTTTTCAGAGAGATTTAAAAAATGAAGCATCTCTAAATATACAAGCGATTAGTTCTGGGACTAATTTAGGAAGCATTTATAGTTTCCTAACTAGAGAGGAGTCTGTTTTAGGGAGAATATTAAGTTTTCCGAAGAGAGAGAGCCTGGATTTAAGTAATGTTTTGAACTTACCTGCCAGATTAGAACTTAATTTGGGAAACATTTTGAGTGTTCCTACCAAAGCGGAGCATAGATTGCGGAGCATTTTTAGCTTTCCAATTGGATTTAATTTAAATAATACTATAAAAGCTATAAACGAGTACATAAGAACTATAAATGGCCTTTATTTAAAAAGTATAAAACCATATCATGCCTATCAGAGAGATTTAAAAAATGAAATTTCTTTGAATTTTATTGATAATACAGTGAAACTTAGATTAGGGGATATTTTGAGTGTTCCCGC
The DNA here is from genome assembly GCF_005473905.2 of Ruminiclostridium herbifermentans. Taxonomy (NCBI): domain Bacteria; kingdom Bacillati; phylum Bacillota; class Clostridia; order Eubacteriales; family Oscillospiraceae; genus Ruminiclostridium; species Ruminiclostridium herbifermentans. Next base: position 3,567,510 of record NZ_CP061336.1, on the reverse strand, counting down.
CAGAGCGAGGTATGGTTTTGAAAATATTATAAGATTTCTGACTAGAGAAGATTCTGGTTTAGGCAATACTTTGAGTGTTCTAACCCGAGCGGAGCATAGATTACGGAGCAATTTAAGCACTCCGATTGGATTTAAAATAAATAATACTATAAAAGCTATAAATGAGTATATAAAAACTATAAATGTCTTTTATTTAAAAAGTATAAAACTATATCATGCCGATCAGAGGGATTTAAAAAATGAAATTTCTTTGAATTTTATTGATAAAGCAGTGAAACTTAGATTAGGGGATATTTTGAGTGTTCCCTCCAGAGCGAGGTATTGTTTTGAAAATATTATAAGATTTCTGACAAGAGATGAGTCTGGTTTAGGCAATACTTTGAGTGTCCCTATCCGAGCGGAGCATAGATTAGGAAATGTTATGAGTTTTCCTGCCAGAGCAAGGTATAGATTAGATAACATTTTAAGATTTTTGACCAGATTTGAAATATCTGAAGCTAGAAAAGTTATAAAGGAATATAGAAGAACTATAAATGGTGGATTTGGAAGTGTGCTGCTTCCATATAATTTCAAAATGGTTAGCGGTGGCAAAGGTATTAATAGTTTTTACTTAAGGTATATTAGCGATAGTATTAATACTATTTATCCTATAGAAAATATAAATGGATTTGACAGATTATATTCTGAAATAGGCAATTATGAGGAGAATTATACAAATGTAATTAATATGAATCCTTATAATTTTAGGAATTATTACCACATTTATTTTCCGGGTTTATCTTCATTTATTAGCTCTGGATTTAAGAAGGCTTTTATACAAAGTGAATCTATAAAGGCATTTTCATCTATAATCCATGATAAGATTGTTTCTGGATTACGACAGGAACTTCCTGAGACATTGCGTTTAGCTTACCGTTTAGGGCTGTTTAGAGCAAATAAGCTGACAAAGCGGAAGCAAAAAAGAGAAATGAATAGTGAAACAAGAGAGTTCTGGCATAATATGACCTACAATATTATACAGGGCTTTAGAAAAGAACTTGAAAATAAGACCACTTACTTTTTTACAAATTATATTGATAAAAAAGCATATGGACTATCACCATTTCTTGATAATGAGGATGAAGATGATTATAACGAAAGACAAAATGGAGATTGGACATTAAAAGAAACATTTACACATAATAAGAATACTTCCTTTTTACATATGAGTGAACGGGAAAGAAATAGGATAACTCCATATAGTATTTATAATTTAAGAAAGACATACCCTGATATTTATAATATGCTTACTTTTGCAGGGCTACTGCCAACACTCTATGTACAAAAGCATTCAAGAGAGACTGCTATGAGTATTTTAAGCAAGAGTGTACAAAATTACTATACGTTGAACAGAAATTTAACGGTAAAAGCATATGACCATTTAAGAAATAAGCTTGAAAAAGAAGATAGGGGCTTTGTTTGGCCAGAGGCTATGAAATATAAAGCAACAATGGACTTTCGAAGTGTTAACAAACCGCAGAAGAACTCAAGCTATATAGAAGAAATACAAGCTTTGAAAACACAGGTTGTTAATATTGAAAAGCAAACATTACAGTATATACATACTTCAAATGTAAATGTTAATAGCTTGGTTGAAAGAATTTATAAAGAAATAGAGCAAAAAATCAAAGTTGACAGGGTAAGGCGAGGTTACTAGTATGCCAATGGAGAAAGCTATTATTGAAATTGTAAATGGAAGTAGAATGGGTGAGGTTATCAGTGTACTTTATTATCCTAATGAGTACACAATTGAGACAGGTAATCAATATGCCTCAACTACCATTGTTGGACTATCCGAACCTATAAATCAGTTTGTAAGCGGCAATTCTGAAACCCTTTCGATGGAACTTTTTTTTGACACCTATGAGACTAATGAGGACGTAAGAAAATATACAACTAGAGTAACTATGCTTGCAAAGGTTGATTCTGAACTTCATGCTCCTCCAATTGTTAAGTTTACATGGGGAGGAAGCAGAGGAGGAACCTTTAAAGGGTTCATGGAAAAGGTAACACAGAAGTTTACTATGTTTACCGAGTCTGGAGTACCTGTAAGAGCAGTCCTTAATATATCACTGAAATCAAGCAAAAGTATCAAGGAGCAGTTTCAGGAAATACCAAGGAACTCTTCAGACAGGACAAAACAAAGGGTTCTGAGTCAAGGTGAGCATTTATGGATGTTAGCTAGCAAAGAATATCAGGATCCAGAGATGTGGAGAGAAATAGCAAGAGCAAATAATATAGATAATCCCAGACTTATAACTGGAGGAAAAAACATCATTATTCCGCGTTTGAGGTGATTGATTTGGCTATAGAAATTTTGAATTCCAAAGGAAGAGAAAGCTTTTCATTTGATGAACTGGAATCAAAATACTACAATTTTTATGCCCCGGCTTTTGAAGTGATTTGTGGCTTATTCAACAAGACTGAACTTGTAAAAATGAAAGGAATGGCTATAACAGAAATTACGGTTGACAGAAGTGTTGAAAAGGCAGATATGTGTACTTTTTCTGTTTGCAATGCTTATGATATGGCTTCAAGCGACTTTAATAAAGATTGGATTGATAATTATCTTGCTATTGGTAATTTTATTGAAGTAAAAATGGGTTATGGTGATAAGCTTACCACTGTTTTCAAAGGACTTATTACTTCAGTCAAATTTGATTTTCCATCGGAGGGGAGTCCCATAGTGTCGGTAGAATGCCATGACAAATCATATCTTATGATGAAGCATAAACTGTCATTTGCTTGGCATCTTTTGCCATACTCTGCCGTAGCAATTATATTTGCTGGATTGTATGGACTTGACTTTGATGTGGATTTTAGTGTAGATATTCACGATACTATACAGCAGGAAAATGAGAGCAATTATAGTTTTTTACAAAGATTAGCCAGTATGATAGGATATGAGTTTTTTATAAGTGGAGATACTCTTTATTTCAGAACTCCTTACACTGGCAGTGATAATCCAATAACAACACTGAAGTGGGGAAAAAGTCTTAAAAGCTTTTCACCTGAATTTGATCTTGCTGATCAAGCTTGTGCTGTTATAACTAGAGGTTATGATGAAATACTAGAACAGGCTGTAATAGGATTGGCTGGCTATGTTACTGCTCCTGGTATTGACAGTCAAAAGATAAAGAATATTATGAAAAACCTATTTATGGGGAATGTAATCGATTATGAGTACAATAGAGAAATAGGTTCTTTTTTTGAAGCTGAAAGAGTAGCTTTATATAAAATGAAAGAAAGACTAATGAAATTTCTTTCGGGAAGAGGTGAATGCATTGGATTGCCTGAACTGTCACCCGGAAGATTTATTAAGATTGAAGGGCTTGGAAGTCAGCTTAGCAATACTTACTATATTACATCTGTAACACATAATATTAGTGAATCAGGATATTTAACTCAGTTTGAAGTAGGAAAAGGAAATGAGGACCTGTTTGGTGCTATTTCTAATGGAATAAAGAATATGAATAAAGCTGGTCAAGGTGGAATGGCAGGAGAAGGCTCTATAAGTAAGAGCGGTGTATCCATAGGTACTGTAATATCAAATATTGATCCTTTAGGGCTGGGAAGAGTGAGAGTGGCTTACTCAATGAGAGAAGGATCAGATCTTTTTATGGATGACAGTGGTTGGGCTAGAGTTGCTGTACCTTATGCAGGAGCAAGTAAAGGAACATACTTTATTCCTGATATAGGTGATGAGGTTCTTGTAGCCTTTGGAGAAGGAGCATTGGAATGTCCGTATGTCATAGGTTCTCTCTGGAGTATGAAAAAAAGACCTCCTGTTATTGATCCGCTGAATCTAAAGCACGTAATTAAAAGCAGGCTTGGAAATACCATAACCATTAATGATACACCCTCTCAGCCTAGTATATCGTTAAAGACTGTAACAGGACAAACAGTAGAATTACAGGATACTCCTCCTAAAATAAAAATATCGGATGCAACAGGATTAAATGCTGTTGAGATAGATGGTGTCACAAATGCGGTAACAGTTAAGGGTAATATGAAAGCAGAGATAAAATCAAATGCTTGCCAGATTAGTCTTGATTCAGTTCAACAGAGTGTAAAAATAAGCGGACCACTTTCGGTAAATATCGAAAGCTCGGCACAGGTTGGTATTAAAGGTGCACTAATAAATATAGAGGCTGGTCAAGCACTGAACCTTAAAAGTGGTGGTGTGTTAATGATAAATGGAACAATGGTTAAAATTAACTAGGTGAGGGTAGATTTATGGATAGTTATTTGGGAAGAGGCTGGAAATTTCCTATTCAGGTTAATCCAAATACAGGAAGAATACTGATGTCTGAAAATGAACAGGACATATCGGAAGCAATAACAATCATATTACAAACCTCTAAGGGTGAACGTGTTATGAAGAGCGACTTCGGATGCGGTCTAAGGCGGTTTGTATTTGACCTGACAGATGAAGTTACAATGAGAAAGATAGAAGAGGACATTAGAGAGGCTATTATGATTTGGGAACCAAGGGTAGGAGATGTAGATATAAAAGCACATAAAGATACAGAGATACCCGGTAAGATTAATATTGATATAAATTATACAGTGCGCTCAACAAACAATAGATATAATATGGTTTATCCTTTTTATCTGGAAGAGGGTTCAAGATAGTAATAGATTAAATTGAGCATGAATGGAGGTAAGTGTTTTGTATCCTGCAATTGGTGGAAAAGATTATACGGAATTAATAGATAAAATGATAGAGAATTTTCACTATTATACTCCTGAGTGGAGATATACAAAACAAAACCCTGATGCTGGGAGTGCACTTTTTTTAATATTTGCAGAAATGTTTAAGGGAAATATAGACAGGTTTAAAAAAGTACCCTATAAGAATTATATTGCATTTTTAAACATGCTAGGAATAAGTACATTACCTGCAACTGCTGCAAGAGCTTACATTACAGCAAAACTCCTTCCTGGAGTAACAGAGTCAGTAATGATTCCGGCTGGAACGAAGTTTTCTGCTAATAAAGCAGAAAGTGAAAAGGTTATATTTGAGACAGAACGGGCATTTATTGTTACACCTGCAAATATTGTAGATGGATATAATGTGTGCGCTGAATTAGATGCTATATCAAGTGTTAAACAAGGGCTTTTCATGCCTGATAATGATATACCAGAAAAACTGTTTTTTACACAAGATAAATTGAATTTACAACAGCATATCCTCTATATAGCTAATGACAATATGTTTAATTTGTCAAGCAGCGCAACAATTGAACTTTATTTTAAGAATAGTACAAGTAAATATTTAGAGGAGGATATTACAAGAAGGCTAGCTGACAGTTCAAATACAGAGTGGATGTACAAAAGTGAAGATGAATGGAAAACATTTGAGTATGTAAAAGCAATAGGCAAAAAACTTATATTACATAAAGAAAACAGCGTACAAATAGTAGAGGATGAAATCCAAGGAATAAAAAATAAGTGGATAAGATGTAGTATAAAAAATATCAATGAGGTAGCGGATATTGAGATTGATGCTATAGAAGCATTAGCATTCATGATGGGAGACAAGCAGGGCTTTGAACCAGATATGGTAATGTGCAATGATATAGAACTTAATAAAGAAGGGTTTTATCCTTTTAAAGAGATTTTTTCTGTATACGATATGTTTTACATATCCAGTAAAGAAATATTATCAAAAAGAGGATCTCAAATCACATTAAACTTCAAACTGAAGTTTAGAGAAAACAGAGTTAATGAAGAAGTGGAAAAGCAAATTAACTGGAAGTTAATCATGGAAAAGTCCGATTTTATTTTGCCAGAACCCTATAGAATAAGCATTACAAGCGTATACTGGGAATATTGGAATGGAAGAGGTTGGGTTAAGCTTTCATTAAATGAAAATCAGGATGAGTTATTCCAAACAGATGATAGAGAAAATAACGAAGTTAAAGAAATATCTATTAGCTTCAATTGTCCAGAGGATATATGCGAAACTATTGTAAATAATCATACAAATTACTGGATAAGAGCTCGTGTGGTTAGTATAAAAAATCAGTATGCGCCTTTGTCAATTTACAACTCACCATGGATAGAGGATTTGAGGCTTAAATTTGAGTTCTTAACGGCTGTTCCTGTAAATTCATGTGTAACCTATAATAATTTAGAGTATGAGGACAATAGCTTTAATATCTTAAATGATAAATCTCTTTTTAAACCTTTTAGAGCATTTGATACTCCTGCAGATGCGTTTTATTTAGGCTTTGATGCTCCGCCATTAAAAGGCCCAATCAGTATCTTTTTTTCTATCAATAACAAAAATTTTAAGGAACTTTCAGCATTGAACTGGCAATATTTAGGGAATAATGGATGGCAAAGTTTGGACATTCTTGATAATACAAATAATTTAACACGTACAGGGATAGTTATGTTTACAAGCTCTGATGACTTTGCAGAACAGACTATTTTTGGCAGAAGTTTATATTGGATAAGAATTTTGCGTGAGTCTGGCAATAAAATGGGATTCCCAGAGGTTGAATGCATTTTAACTAATACAATGGAAATAACCCAAAAGGAAACTGTTGTAGGTGAACTGCTTGAGTGCTGTGATACTTTTGGAAGAGAATATAAACTGAAAAGATGTCCTGTAATTCAAGAAGAGATTTGGGTAAATGAAATAAACAAGTTAAGTGCTGAGGAAATGGACGAACTTTTGAAAAAAATGCCGGAGAGTATAGAGGTAATAAAGGATTACACAGGAGAAATAAATGAGTTTTGGGTTAAATGGACATCAACCGACAATTTAGCTGATTCATCTCCAAAGGATAGGCATTATGTTATAGATAGGGCTAGCGGAAAAATTCAGTTTGGAGATGGCAAGAATGGGGCAAAACCAGTTCAGAGCGGACTTCACGGTGTAAAGGTTAAATATTTTGTAGGTGGCGGTGAAAAAGGAAACGTGGATGCAAACAGCATTTCAGTTTCTTATCATAGAATTGCTTTTGTTGAAAAGGTATTTAATCCGAAGCCGTCATTTGGAGGTCATGAAGCTGAGACAAACGAAGAAGCTATTAATAGATGGCCTCAAATTATAAAGCATAGAAATAAAGCTGTAACCACAGGAGATTTTGAATACCTCGCTATGGAAGCAGCAAGGAATATTAAAAAAGTTAGATGCCTGCCCTGCACTAATGAGAATAGTTCGGCTGAAACAGGGCATATAACTATAGCTGTTTATCTAGGCGACTTGGGCGAAGAAGCATTTATTATAACAAAGGAACAGGTGGAAAGCTATATTGCAAAGCGTTGTTCAGCAACAATGGCACTTCCGGGAAGAATTCATGTAATAGAAGCTGTAAAGCTAGAATATTCAATATTTGCTGTGGTTATAACAAATAATATGGAAATGGTTGTTCCTATTGAAATTGAAGCTGAAAATAAGCTTAAGGAGTTCCTAGACCCATTAGAAGGAAATATAGATAATAAGGGATGGGAAATTGGACAGTTTCCGCATGAATCGGTAATTTACCCACTTCTGAAATCAATTGAAGGTGTAAGCTATGTGGAAAAAGCAGTTTTATCTGTCAGTTTAGTAAAGGACGGTAAAAGAAGAAATATAGGATTGGAAGAATTAGAACACTATACTTACGGTATAGTATATAGCGGAGAACACAATATTGAAGTAAAATCTGTCACTAGGTAATTTTAGATAATTCAAGCATTGTAGTTGAAGACACTGCTTAAAATTTAGTAATATTTGGTGAGGTAGAATTATTAGTTATTTTTATATGAGAGATTTGAGCAAATAATACATAGAACTGGAGGTGTATATCGTAATGCTTCCACAAATTAATCTTGATGATCGCACATTTAAAGATATGGTTGAAAGTGCAAAAAAAATGATTCCTGGATTAATTCCTGAATGGACAGATGAAAATCACCACGATCCCGGAATTACACTTATTGAACTTTTTGCATGGCTTATTGAAATGCAGCAGTATTACCTTGATAGAGTAACCTCTAGAAATGAACTTAAATTTTTAAAGTTATTAGGAATAAAGCCTAAAAGCGCAGAAATGGCTAAATCATATGTGACATTTGATAATGTTTTGAAAAATACCTTTATACCTTTAGGAACACCATTAGGTGCTAGGGATGAGATTTTTGAGACAATACAGGGGAATTTATTACTGTCAGCAAAAATTGAAAAGGTACTATCTGTCTATGAAAATCAGACATGGGATTATACTGAGCAAAACAATGAGTGGGGAACAGCCTTTTATCCATTCGGAAATGAGGCTAAAAAAGGAAGCAGGCTGTATATTGGTTTGAATGAAGCTTTGCCAGAAGGGACTAATATTAATATTTCATTAAATGTTTTTGAGGATTATCCTGTACCAGCAGTAATTCCTAATGAGGGTGAGTTTATTCCATCGGCAAAGCTTTTATGGAAATATTATGATGGATATGAATGGAGAAATGTAAACATTATTAAGGACAGTACATATAATCTGCATTTCAAGGGACAGCTGTATTTTAGCATTGACAAACCTATGATGCCATTACAGCTTGAGTACTCACCAGAAGCTGAAAGGTATTGGCTTTGCTGCATTGTAGAAGAGGGAGGGTATGAAATTGCACCAAAGCTTTGTGAATTGGGATTTAATACAGTAGAAGCGATACATAGGAATACTTTATGCGATTTCTATCATTTTTCATCAACAGGAAAACCTAATCAAAAGTATATTTACTCAAGCCATATTGCCTTAACAGGTAAATGCAATATACAGGTAAGGAAAATAATCGAAGGCAATGAGGTTTGGGTTAACTGGGAGAGAGTTGACAGCCTTGCAAAATCTGAACCAACGGACAAGCATTTTGAACTGAGTTTTGATTTTATTAATAATAATTGTGTTATTTTATTTGGTGACGGTGAAAATGGGAAAATCCCTAATGAAGGAATTGATAATATACGTTTTATTACCTGTGCAAATTCGTTTTATGAAACGGCTTTGATTGCTGAGAGTAATGGATTACCAAATCAAAGGATTAAAACAAACTTAAGAGATATAATTCCCGATAGCTTTAAAATACAAGTGGGACGAAAGCCAAAAGGAATGAGCAGCTTATGTTGGGAGGATTGGGTAAGGGTTGACAGCTTTGATAGTTCAGCTCCTACTGATAAGCATTATATTTTAAATGATGATACAGGAGAAATTATTTTCGGAGATAATGAAAGAGGTGCTATCCCTCAAAACCTAGGCATTAATAATATATCAATAATATCATGTCAAACAGGTGGTATGGAAAAAGGTAACGTAAAGACAAATGAAATTAATGAGATATATTCTGAAATTGATAGCTTGAGGGATATTAATGTGCTTAAAAGTACTCCCGCAGAAGGTGGAAAGAATAAAGAGTCTATTCAGGACGCAAAGCAGCGTGCAAGAAGGGATCTTAAAAAGCTTTATAAAGCTGTTACCTGCGAGGATTATGAGGAAATAGCTAAAATGACTCCTGGATTACGTGTAGCAAAGGTAAAAGCAATTCCTCTTTATGAACCGGGGCTCAAGGGATATCCAACTAATCATGTTGAAGCAAAGGTTTGTATTGTAGCAGTTCCATACAGTACAGCTGAAAAGCCTTTGCCAAGTAAAGCCTTTCTTGAGAATATGAGAAGGCATCTTGACAAATTCAGGCTGATTACAACAGAGTTAGAGGTTGTTCCACCTGAATATGTGAAGATTACAGTTAGTGCTACAGTGGTTGTTGAACAGCATATCAACCTAAATAGCCAGAAAGTAAAGGATGCTTTAAAGGAGATGTTGTCCCCCGTTGGAAGCGGAGAAGCTTCAGAGGGCTGGGACTTTGGCAGAACAGTGTACAAAGGAGATATTTACGGAAGAATAAAGCAAATAGAGGGTGTAGAATATGTTCGAGATCTTAAAATTCAATTTGAGGGGCGTGCGGCTGAAATTGACAGTGGTGGAGATATAAGGCTGCATCCTCATGCGATTGTGTATTCAGGAGAGCATAAAATACATGTAATTAATAAGACAAAAGTATGACTCAATTTGCAAAATAATCTATTTGGTGCGGCAGGAATTATGGGTTTTACCATTTGAGGATGCCACCACACTTATAGTGATATTATTAATATTTGCATTTAACTGTGAAAGTTGTTTATTAATTTCCTGTAAAAGGGCGAATGAAGGATGTATGAAAAATGTATGATGAGTTTAAGTTTTTTGCTATGAACAAAAATGAATGGCAAAAAGGATTTGGCATAAATATACATATAGCAGACAATGGAATACAATTAGAAGAAGGCAGCTATGAGGGTGTTTATTATTCACTAGGAATAGACAGCACTGAAAGTGAAATGCTTTGGCACAGAATGGTGCTTGAAACCGATACATATAAAGAAGGTGATATTAAGCTATATTATTTTGCATCGGATGAAAAGGTTATTAATATTGATGGCAAAAGCTATGACATTGATATGCTGATAATGGATAACACGTATCCAAACAGAAGAAATGAGCTTGAGAAAGTATGGGCTTTTGCAGGAAGTGAATTTAAGGAGAAGCTTGGGGAACTTTTTATGCCTTGGCTTTGGCCCATTACAAGACCATCTGATATATTATTGCACAAGGCTAAGGGAAGATATTTTTGGTTTAAAGTGGAGTTTAAAGGAAACAAAATTAATAATCCCTGCATAAAAAAGGCAAGGATTTACTACCCAAGAATGTCTTACTTAGATTATTTGCCTAGCGCATATAGCAGTGATGAAAAAAGCCGCGATTTTCTTGAACGGTTTCTGTCAATATTCAGCAGCATTATGAGCGATATGGAGGAAAACATCGCAAATGTATCGAGATTATTTGATATAGATTGTGTTGATGGAGAATATCTTAAATGGCTTGCATCATGGTTATCTATAAAGGTTGATGAAAGCTGGGGAGAACAGCAATTAAGAAAGCTTATAGAAAGAGCGCCTGAGATTTATAAAAAGAGGGGTACAAAGCAGTCTATTATAGATATAGTAGAGATATATACAGGCAGCAAGCCAATAATTGTGGAGCATTTTCAGATAAAAAATATAGAAAAAAACCCCAAATTGATAGATTTGTATAATGAACTCTATACTATGGATCCATATACCTTTTGTGTTATTGTGAGAGCGGATTGTGTGCCTTCTGTGCAGCAGCAGATAGCGTTGCAAAAGCTTTTAGATGAAGAAAAGCCAGCATTTACAAAGGCAAAGCTAATCATACTTCAGCCGCTAATTTACCTTGATTCGCATACGTATCTAGGTTATAATACAACGCTTTCCAGCCTCCCCACAATACGTTTAGATGAAGATTCTTCAAACCTTTTTAACAACATACTTATAGATAAGGATGAAGAACTTAAGTAGGTAATGATAAATTGACTTATCAATAATTAAGTGCAAATTGTAAAAGGATGAAGAACTTAAGATAGAAATTCATAACATAAAATTATTCAGTTATTTACCATATAGGAGGGGATACTTTTGATGGATGATATTAATAGCAGCAGCTTTGAACGCAATAGATATTTTAAGGGAAAGCTGATGACTACTAGAGACTTTGAAACGGAACAAAAATATTTTAATGATAAACGCAGACTGCTAAACAGGCTTTTCTTTGGAGGAGGAATAGTATGCGGTCTTCAAGTAATTAAAATTGATGATAAAACCATTTCAATCGAGAAAGGTATTGCAATTGACAGCTCAGGCAGAGAGGTTATTCTTGAAAAAAATATTATTATGGATAAAGGAATAATAACAGCTGAGCTCAATAAATTTGAAGACGAAGAAAACGAGGAGTTTATGAAGGATCTTTATCTTTGTATTCAATATAAAGAGGAAGAAAAGGATGTAGTAAACTCTGTTTTAGAAAACAAACAAGAACATAATTTGGTAAAGGACTCCTGTGAAATATTTTTATCTGATGAAAGCCCTGATACCTCTGATTTCGGATTATATAATTTGATAGAGGACAAAAAGCTTCTGTGTGTTGTGGAAGACATAAAAGAAACCAAAACAGTAAAGGAGTCACAGCGATTAAAGGTATGGCAAACTGTACCGCGATTTGTTAATCCCGGTGATGTATTTGAAATTGTTGTAACAGTTGAAAAGGGATATTTCTCTGATGCAGTCAGATTGGAATATGAAATTGAAAGTGAAGAATTTGAGCCTGTAGAGAAAGACGGCTTTAAGGTATCTTATTCTGAAAGCTTAAAGAATAAGGAGTGGCTGCAAAGCTATAAATGTCTTGTAAGGGCTAAGGAAACTCTCGACAACAAGTCAAGCAAAATTAGAATTAAAGATGGGAAAATAAAGATTTCAATTGGTGACAGGCAATACATAGAAGAAGTACATATTGTAAATTCACCCAAAATAATAGTGGAATCTTTAAAGGAAAGAGTATTAAAAGAATATTCCAATCGAAGCTATGACGATGCAGTACTAAGTACTAAGGGAAATGCCATATGCCTTGCAAGAGTTAGCATTTATAAATACAAGAGTTCCTATACTATAGAAGACGTTGAACGGGTGAGGGCAGATGAATATGCTGTATCTCTTCCTCTGATGAGGGTGTTGGATAATCTTGATAAAAAACATGATAAGAATGCTGCATATTCAAATGACCAAAATTTAATTGGTGAAGTAAGAGCATTTCTTGCGCAAACTGCAGCAACATCGGCAAAGACTTATTCATCAGGAATTCAGTATATTGACTTTAATACTGCTCAGAAGGTGGGCAACAAGTATTTTACTGAAAATGAAATATCCCATGAACTTGGTATTGGACCAGTATATATAGGAACAGGTCTTGAACTGAATTATCAGGATACACTAAGCGGGATTTTAAATAATGATAGTGAAATATTTTATGGCTCAAATACGGTATTTGAAGACAGCGAGTATGCACCTGATATTGTGGGAGTAAATATCGGGGTTATATTATATCCCAATAGAGGGACCTTCAGAATTGGTGTAAGTTTACCACCTCAAAAGCATAGGCAAAAGAAGTTACAGGGGATAAATGTACGTTGGTGGGCGTTTAGGAAATAGGCTGCCAGGGAAAAGGAGTGAAGGACATGTATGAAAATAAAGGGAAAGCTGATTATGGAAAATCAGATCGTACTCATCAATTAAAAGGATGTCAATTAAGGCAACAAAATAGTAAAGCTGCAAAGTTAGATAATTCAAAGAGAACTTTTCAAATGAAAGCTGATTATCCAATGTCTGCTATTCAGAGGGCAGGCAAAGAACTACAATCATTAACAGCAGTAGGGGCTATACAGAATCAGAGTACCATTGGAAGTAGTGCTGATTCACAGTTAATGTTAGGAGAAAAGGCTGAAGTTTACCAAATGAGAAGAAGAGAAACCAAAAACCCAGAATACGAATTGACGCCTGAAGAAGAGGCAATGTGTGAGACAACTGGGCGCGACCTTAGTAGACAAAAACATAACCATGCAGGTAAAGGAGTGCATAGTGTAAAGTATAAAGCTAAGAAATATGATGAAAGAAATGATGAACGTGATGCACAGCAGGCAATAGATATGTTAAAAGAACAAGTTCTTCAGCGAAAAGAGACAGGGAATAATTATGATAATGTAAATTAGAGTAATTTTATACATAAAAACACCGTTGTGCCGTTTGTTTTACGGCACATTAATAGCTGTTTGACCGGGTGAAAGGATTTGTATAACTCCGCCCCACATGCACATAAGCTTTGAACTATTATTTAAAGCAGGAAAATTTGCTAAAAGTACCGTGGGTGAACCGGGGGCCCAAGGAGCAGATATTGCAGGAACACATGGCATCGGGGTTAATACACCCAGTGCAGCTGATGTTGCTGACGCAACGGTTGGATTTGTAAGTGAGCTACACATCCCGAAGGGAAGAATATTTACCATTGGTACATTATCCATTATATTGGCAGCAGGCATAGGACTCATAACCTTACTTTTTGGAAGCACAGTAAGGCAGGAGGGAGCTGCACCGAAACTGCATTGGAGCTGTGCTCCACCACAAACTAAAAAACTCATAATAATTTACAAGCCCAGCATTTAGCATAAATTAGGAATGCATAAAGGGCCGTTGTAAAACAAAAAATATGATGTGTCGGCTACAATACTTGTTCGTCATCTACTATTTATAGCATCAATTTCTAACCGAGCGTCGCAATTAGATATATACTGTTACTTTGTACTATTTCTCTTAATAAATTATCGGTATATAGAAATTGTTGTTTTACAACAGTTCCTTTGTGAAATTTTATTTATTTTGGCAATTATGTTGCTATGGGCTTATTTCCTCCTCTATCAGATTTTATACTAACTTTATCAAGCTTATATTATTACAGTTTTCATATATGAACATGTAGCTATGGAATGTAGTCCGCAAATGCTGTTCAAATTATTTAGTATTAAAAGTTTTCTATTTTATAATTATAAAATTGTATTATTGCACTTAATCTTCCTAAAATGGTTGGGAGAAGTATATGCTAATTGCATTCATTAACTGCTTTCCCCGAGGTCTTCCGCTTGTATTTCTATATAATCCAAGGAGTCGTTTGCGTTATTAAAGTACAGTGTATATATGTATTCATTTTCTCTAAAACCTGCAATTGTGAAATTATCAACCTTGCGAAAGACCGACATTTCTATTCCTTTATTTGCAGAGATATCTTTAAAATCTTTATAGCTAATTCCACAGGAGATACCTGCTACGGTGTTTTTACCTGATACCCTCACAACTTGAACCACAGGTGTTTTTTGAGTAGGGGATAAGGGCTCCATTATAAACTCCATTGCGTACTTTTCATAACTCAAGACTGTGCCTTTTTCTGTTGGTGTAGCTGTAGGAGCAGACATAGATATAGCTAGCGGTGAATAAGCTGGAATAATAGGTGCTGATGCTGGTGAAATTGAAGCTGCAGGATTATATGCAGTTTTAGAGGTAAACGTAGATGCATATGCGGAAAGTGAATCAATGGAAATATCATTAATATCTGTTTCAGATGATGCACCAGATATATTATCAGAAGGTTTGTCAGGCTCGCCAACAATTTCTTTCAATTTTGAATCAGAAAGTCCGAGAAACCCTTGATAAAACGGATTACCGTCCTTAAAATAGCCTTTATAAATGTCTCCAAGCTTTTGGTTATAAAGTGTTCCAATTCCATTATATTTATTATCGGAAAAGAAACCTTTGTATAAGACATTTCCGTCTATAGTATATTCAGTTCCTTCACCTGAATAATTTCCGTTTTTATATCCGCCTTCATACTCTTTGTAACCCTCAATTGAGTATTTAACACCTATTCCGTCAAAGCTGCCAAAATAAAAGCTTCCTTCATATTGACGGTTTCCATTAGAATAGTAAAGCTTTCCATTTCCGTGATATTTGCTGTTTTTAAACTCACCCTCGTATTTTACAGTGCCTGAATTATAATATTCTACGCCTTTACCCTCATACTTGCTATTTTTAAACTCACCTTCGTATTTAATTTCGCCTGATTCAAAATATTCTACACCTTTACCTTCATACTTGCTGTTTTTAAATTCACCCTCATATTTGATTTTGCCTGAACTAAAATATTCTGTGCCATTGCCATCATAGTTACTGCTTTTAAAATCACCATTATAAAGCTTATAGTAAAGGTTACCTGTATTATCTTCTAAATAAAAAGTGCCGGTTCCATCATATTCACCATTTTTAAACTCGCCTGTATACTTTACATTGCCAGTTGTATAATATTCTGTGCCATTACCTTGGTATTTGCCATTTTTAAACTCACCGATATAAGTGGTATTTTTATCTCCATTTGTATCATATGAAACAAGCCTTGCTTTGCCGTCATAATTTTTATGTAAAGTTGAACCATAGACTATAACCTTTGTGAAGTCATAGTTCTGTAATAAGTACTTGATAAATGGAACAGATACCACAATTATGGCTAAAAGCATTACCACAAGCAGAACAAGCTTTTTCAGTATATAATATCTGCCTAACTTAAAATAACTTTTTATTGTAGGTTCATTTGCCATTAGAAGCTTTCCTGCTGCTTTTGGAATTCCTTTAATAAGCTTTACAGGAAAACTTATAATCTTCATGGGTATTTCAGATATTCCCTTAAAAAGCATAGAACTTGTTTTAGTTATAGGTAAAGACTTTTGTATGTTTTTTTCCAGCATAGTAATTACCCCTTATGTAAATCTCAAAAGAAATTAGTTAATCAATTTAAAAACGTCTTCGGTGCAGGGGAAATATCTAATCCGATAATTATCCTACACCTATAAAATCAACTTTGAAAGTTGATTTATCTATTTTATTTTTAAAACTCCATTCCAGTCCTTTAGTAATTCATCTGACTGATATTTTTCACTTAATTTGTCACACTCAAAAAAGTATAATTTTGCAGCTATATCATCATGGTTTTGCTTTATTACTTCCACAAAATTTCTTCTTGCATTATTGAATTTGCCAGAAAGGTAAAGAGAAACTCCTTCATCAAATAACTCCTTAGTGTCCTCTTTAAGCCTTTTCACGAAATCTTCTTCTCCTTCAAATACATCATAAACCTCTAAAACCTCACCAATATTGAATTTTCCGACAAAACGGTTTTTGTATTTCAGAGAGTCATCCATGTCAGTAATAACATTTTTACTTACAAGGATAGAGGCACCAAGCTTACGAGCCAGATTTTCTAATTCATTTGCCTGATTTACCACATAGGATACAACTGAAGCTTCCATTCGCTCGCTTTCTCCTACAATACCCATCATAATTGAGCCTTTATGAATTCCGATTCCAATATCAATTGACTCTTTTCCTTGTTTATTTCGGCTTATATTTAGCTTTAGCATTTCTTTTTCTATTTCAACAGCACTTTTTAGAGCATCACTTGCGCTTCTTGGGAAAACTGCTATTAAATTTGCTCCAAAACTCTGGCTTACAAATCCATCATTAGTTCTTACAACTTGTCCCATAATACCAAGAAGCTTATTAATTAATTCAAAGCTATCGTGTGGTATCTTAGCCTCCTCCATGTCAAAGAAGGATCGAATACTTAAATACAATATGCTCATATCGTCTTTTTTTATACCGCTAAGTTCTACTTCTGTTATATTATCTAATCCAATATTTTTTAAAAACAAACTAGGAACAAATTTATCTGAAGCAGACCTATATTTGTTAATAAACTCTGTCATATCATTAAATGTATTGCATAATTTTCCTATCTCATCTTGAGTTCTAACAGACAGCCTTGTATCCCATTCCTCATTTGCCAGCTTATTAGCTCCTTCTTCAAGTTCCTTCAAAGGTTTTAACAATTTCCTTATCAAGAAGTACATCATAATTGTGAAAATAATTACTGCCCCAATCATGATATAAATTATTTGATTGATTAATTGCAGAGCTTGGAGCTGTATACCTTCCATATTTAAACTTGCCTGATAGAAGCCTACTGTTTTACCGTCACCATCAAAGATAGGTGTGACAGCAAATTTGGTGTTCTTTTCATTATATATAGATATATTTACTGCTTTTGTGTCTTTCATATTTTCAGGAATAAAATATCTATTATTCACTATAGGGGTAAAAGGCATGGTGTTTTTACCAAAGTCAATACAAGTGAATAGCTTTCCAGATTCATATTTATATAGCGCAATGGTTATTCCGCTTGAATCAACATGGGATTTTATGTATTCAGATTCTGTATCTAAATTTCCATTTCTATTATTTTCAATAGATAAATAAATATATTGCCATAACTCGTTATAATCATTATTCATGTAGTCGGACGGCTGTTTTATAGCATTAAACTTTTCTACATCAAGATGCTGAACTCCGGAATGAACAATAAGCTTTAATTTATTATTCATTTCACTTTCAATAATATCCTGATTGAGGGAAGTATAAATCCGTACTCCAGAAAATCCTAATGTTAGTATCATTACAGGTAACAGTATTGATAACAACTTTAGCCATAATTTTTTGCGAAGTACGTTTTTTACCAGCTTTATAAATAAGTAAAGTATGCACAAAAGTACTAATATGGCCAAAAGACATATAAGCATATGCAGGAATATGTCCTTTGCAGAAAATTTGGCTTGATTTATTGTTTGCAGTACTTTTCCTTCAAGGGTCATAATTGTAAGGGTATTTATTGATTTATCAGAATCTTTGGGTATTTCAGAAGCTGCAACCATTATATTTCCATCAGAATTTACACCTATACTTCTTATATCAAAAAAGGATGCTTGGTCATTATCATACTTTCGCAAAAAATTTAAGGAATAAAGAGTTTCGGGTTGCCCGTCAGGTTTTATTCGGATAATACTATTTGTATTCTTGTCACAAAATAATAAATCATCATTATGCTTGTATAGATTGAAAGGAATATACCTTTGATTACTAACTTTGTCGGAAGGATATATCAAATTGAAGTTTCCGTTAGTATCCATTGAAAAAATATTACCCTGTGTTGTAGAAATATATCTTATATCCGTATCTGTTCCAATGATGTCAGCTATATAGTTCAAATTAATATCACTATCGCAATTCTCAAAAGTAAAGGTTTCACAGTTGTACTTTTTAATTTTTGCTCTGCTGTCTTCAACATTTTTTATGTAGAAATATAAAAAACCATTCTTTACCTGAAGTCCTTTTAGTCTGCCTACTGAAATTGGAGATGATTTTTCATCGTATATTTCGCAGTATACCTCTCTGTTAAACTTGCCAAAGGGGTTATAGGATAATAATAAACTGTAATGAACATAGCGACCGTGAATACCAAAGCAATCTACAAGAATATACAAATTCTGATTTTCATCCACTGAAAAATCTACAATATTATAAATAATTTCTTTAATGGGATTTGCAGAAATGTTAGCATTATCATTCAAATAAGGCATTATACTATCCTTATCAAGCTTAAATACTAGATTACCACTAGAATCAATTTTCATAATCTTGTTACGATTATTGTCAATGGCATACATGTTTTTCTGAGTATCTGATGTAGCAAAGGATATATCTGAAAATTTAATACTGTTATTAAGCGGGGATTTAAAATAAATTTCATTTGTAGGTGAGTAGTCAGTAAAAGTATCTAATACTAAATCTTTATTAAGAAAATAGCAGATGATAGTTAAAGATAATACTGACATAAGCAATGTGAACAAAATTATTTTACTTCTCATTTTACCATCCTAATTATTTTGATTTTGCAAACTCGTATTTTTATTCTATTATTGCATTTATTTACAATTTAAATATACTATTAAGATACTAAAATAGCAAATATTCGTCAATGTTTTTTTGATATATATCTATGCAAGAAGTAAATACATACTTAAATAGTACTCCTGTGCAATATATATCTATTGCTCGCTCACGAAAATGACGCTGAAATAATTACTGTAAAGAACAAGTACTTCCGCCGACAGTATAATCAAGGCCTCCTTGTCTCGGATTAATACTCACCGCTACTTTACTTTTGCTGTGTCGGCTGCAATACTTGTTCTTCACCTATTATTTCTAGCATCAATTTCTAACTTAGCCTCGTAATTAGATATATTACTACTTTGTACTATTTATTGCATATAGCAGTAATAGATGGGTATACAGAAATTTTGTTTTAATATTTTTAATATTTTATCTTCAATAAAATTGATACAGTGTTATAATTACAAGTGGTGTTTTTTTAGCACCAATAGACTTTATATATGATAGTTGAATAAAATGAGCAATTAATATAAATATTTCAAATGTAGTTAATTAATTTAAGACTCAGTATTTTACACTAGGTTTGCAAGGGATAATTGCAATAAGGAGACCCCAATAAGGAGACCAAATGAAAGAAATTTTAAAAATATCGCAGCAATTCTGGCATTTGTTTCATTCTAAAAATCGATATATTTATATGGAAGCATTGATGGTTATATACGATGAATATTTGTATAACGATTATTTTTTGACCAAGGAAACCTGTATACAGCTTATTGCAGAGCATTTTTCGGATAGGATTATTGATATAACAGCGGATGATGAAGAACTGGATTTTGAAAGTCTTAAAGATGTGGACGCAATTGCAGAGCCAATGGCAACTAAAATATTGAATAGACTGCTGCGTTTTACTTGGCTGAAGAAAGTAGAGGATTACAGTTCTTTTAAAACCAATATTGTAATACCAGATTATGCATCTGCTTTTATTGAGGTTTTCAAAAAGTTAGCCAATCCCGATTCAAGTGAAACAGATATTTACATACAGAATATTTATACCAATATATACTCTTTTTATTATGATAACAAGGCTGGAATTGAGTTGCTGAAGACAGCAAAGGTAAATACAACAAGGCTTAATAGAGCCTTACAGGACATGCTTCACAATATGGATGAATTTTTTGAATCATTATTAAAAAAGGAAAATTATGAAGAACTTTTGCAGGAGCACCTTGATGTGTATGTTGAAGCTATTGTAAATAAAAAATATAGTCTTTTAAAAACTAGCGACAACTTTTATATCTACAAAAATGATATTAAAAAGCTGCTGCGGCTAATCCAAGAGGATGAAGGAAGGCTGCATTTATTAGAACAAAAAATGTTAGCAGAAGGCATAAAACAAGAAGACATTGAAAATGAATTTTTGGATTTAATTTATGAGATTGAGCGTGGAATTATTAACATGGAGAATAGAATTGCCCATATTGATACAGAGCATAGCAAATACGTGCGGGCAACTGTAAGCCGTTTAGAGTATTTGTTAAGCAATGATGACAGTATGCAGGGAAATGTGATTGCGTTGCTCAATCTACTGTCAAGTGAAAACAATAATGAGATGCTTAATCAAGTGGCAGCAGCAATTCGTATAAATGACCATACCATTATTTCTGCCGATTCCTTATATAAAAAGAGAGGCAAGCACAAGGTTTTTGAAGAGACTGTTGAAGTTGAAGAGGAAGTTGAAAAGGAACTGTCAAAAGAAGAAATTCTGAGAATTAACCGAAATAAAAACAGGTACAGCAAAGCACAGATTGAGCAGTTCATTTTAAGCCAAATGGACAACGGGATATATTCTACAAAAGAGCATTTAATTGAAAATGATGAGCAATTTGAATTGCTTATTCTAGCTTATGATTATAGTATCCGTAAAAACAGCCCTTTTCATGTAGTGCCGGGTGAGAAGGCTGCCATTACAAATGGAAATTACACTTACCCTGATATTATATTTAAAAAGAATTTCAATGACAGTTCAGGGTAAGGGGCCAAACTTCGTACATTATAATATATTGGTGCGGTAGAATTATCAATGGTTGTTTACGAAATAATTGCAAAGATTAGTAGTGCTTCATCTCAGCTTTTATGCCGTCTCACATTCACCATCCATGGTTCATAGTGTGCTAAAACCGACATCGTGTCGTTTTTTCGGCAAAAAGGCTTCGTCTCAGCAAATAATCTGTGCAATTATTTCTAACTCAACTGCCCATTGCTAAGTGTCTATAATTTTTGCCTTATAAACAGATTGTGCAAATAAAAGTATTGTTAAAAGAATTACAGAGAGGATAATTTAATGTTTCCATATTACCAAGAACTTTTAGACGAAGAGAAAAATGAATTGACAGAGGCAATAAAAGCTCTGCAAAGCCAGACCTTTATGCTGGAAAGAAAATATGACAAAAAGACAGAGCGGTATATCCCCAATAAACTGTATCGAACTTGCGAAAGACATCTGGATTTTCTTAGAGAGTATTTTAAAATTGCAGATGTTGAAATAGTAGAAAATAGGCAGTTCGGAATTATTTTTATACGAACTCAGAATTTACAGGGTGATAAACTGAGCAGGCTGACTACTATATTTATTTTATTGCTGAAGCTAATATTTGATGAGAAGATGAACACAGCTTCTAATTCAATATATGTATACACAACTCTTAATGAAGTTTATGACAAGATACAGCTTTTTCGTCTGTGGAACAGTAAGTCTATTTCTCCTACAGAAGTGAGAAAAACAATTGCTGCTCTTAGAAAATATCAGGTTATAGAGATTATTGATGATATTGGAGATTTGGACGGGGATACAAAATTCATAATATATCCTACAGTTAATCTTCTATTTGACGGACAGGCAATTGAAGGCATTATACAGCAGTATCAAGAGGAAGAGGAGGATACAGACAATGAGCCGATTTCAAGTACTGACGAAGATGTGTCTGAACAATTGGCATTACATTAATGAAAAGCTAATCAGCTTTAATGAAGAAATAAACTTTTTTACAGGACATTCAGGAAGTGGTAAATCCACTGTTTTAGATGCTTTGCAAATAATATTATATGCTGACAGTAATGGACGTTCCTTTTTCAATAAAGCAGCTAAAGAAGATTCTGACCGAACTTTAATAGAGTACCTCAGAGGAATGAAGGTAGTTCAGGAAAACAATTATATAAGCTATCTGAGAAACAAGAATTTTTCTTCTACAATTGTGTTAGAGTTTCAAGATTCTGAAACCTTGAAGCATCAAAGCATTGGAGTGGTTTTTGATGTTGATGTTGCATCAAATGGTGTTAATCATATGTTTTTCTGGCATACGGGAGAATTACTTGAAAACCGCTATCGCAGCGGAGAAAAGACTAATTCAATTAATGAACTGAAGGAATATATCAGAGACAATTTTGCAAAAGAGGATTATTATTTCAGCAGAACAAATGAAAAATTCCGCAATGAATTATACAGCAATTATTTTGGAGGGCTACACCCAAAGCATTTCCCGTCGCTATTTAAAAAAGCTATTCCATTTAAAATGGATATGAAATTAGAGGATTTCGTCAAAAACTATATATGCACTGAAAATGATATCCATATTGAGGACATGCAGGACAGTGTGGCACAATACATCAGGCTGAAAAGAAGACTAGAGGACACTAGAAATGAAATAGAGGCTCTGACGGGTATTCACAATCAATTTCAGGTATACCGTACATATTGGAATGAAATTATTCAATATCAGTACAATTATGACAAGTTGGATATACAATCAATTGAAAATAGGCTTGAAAGAATTGAAATTCAGCAGAAAAAGTATAGTGAGGATATTCTGGATTTAGAGAAAACAGTTAATTCTGTAGAGCAAGTGCTTAGGGACTTGCAAAACCAGAGAGATGAAGTGGTTAGTTCAATCAAAAGCAGTGGATATGAGCATCTAGAGGCAGAGTTAAACTCATTAAATCAGGTTCTGGAATTGCTAAACAGTAATAAAGCTGAATATGACAGGATTGCCAATGGATTAAATGAATGGTTAGCAGATGATATTTTAGATGCATCAGTATGCAGGGGCATAGAGAATTTTAATAATTATTCTGTAAGCCGTGAACAGCTTGAAAATATTCAATCAGCTATTACCAGCGCTAGAACTGGGTTTGAAAAGGATAAGTCAGAACTTTCCTCAAGAATTAATGAATTAAAAAAGGCTATTGCTGAACTTACAAAGCAGATTGAGACGTTGAAAAATGGTCAGAAAGCATATCCTTCCTATTTGCTTGAGGCTAAGGATTACATAACAGCTGAACTGGAAAAACACTACGAGAAGCCAATTAGCGTAGACATTTTAGCAGATGTTATAGAGATAAAGGACGAAAAGTGGCTTAATGCTGTAGAGGGCTATATGGGCAATAATAAGCTGGCTCTGGTTGTTCACCCTGATTATGTAAAACATGCAATGGAAATATACAGAGAACTAAATCCTAAAAAATATTACAAGGTGGCCATAATTGACACTGAGAAGGTACTTAGAGATGCTAAGCCAATGTTAGATAAGTCACTTGCAGAAGAAGTAGAAACAGCAATTGATTATGCAAGAGCATATATTGATTTTCTAATGGGTGCAGTGATTAAATGCAGTACAATTGAAGAACTCAGAGAAAACAAGAGTGGAATTACCCCCGATTGTGTGCTTTATCAGGGGTATAAGCTGCAGCACATTAACCCTCGCAATTATACGGAATATGCTTACATTGGAAGAAATGCAATTGAAAGAAGACTGCGACAGCTTGAACAGGATTTATCAGAATTACAGTCTGAAAAAAGACCTCTGGATCAGCAATTAAGCAAAATTGTTGAAGTATTAGGCTATGAGTCTTTTTCCAAGGAAATTGACTACTATGATAAGCAGCTGCAGGGAATTAAAGAAATTCAAATAAAAGAAGAGCAAAAGAAGGAATACATTAGAAAAATTAATGAATTAAAAGAAAAAAACATAGACGAATGGAAAGCAAAGAAAGTTAAGCTAGAACTTGCAATTAGTGAGAAAAGCAAGCAGAAGGAGTCGGCTAGATTAGAACTGATTACTAAAAGCAGAGAGGTTTTGGAGTTTAAAAATATCATTATTTCATTGAGTGAGGAATTAGTTCAAAAGAAAAGAGCCTTTGTTTTTGATAATAATAGAGAAGAAGCATTTAGCAGCTTTATGAGGGGACATTCATCTTCAAAAATAGAGAATGTTAAGAATATTTTATTAACTCTAAAGCATGACAGCGAAGTTAAGTCGGGTGAGGAATATGATAAATTGGTGAGAATGAGAGAAATCTACAAAAACCAATATGCTTACCGAGGCTTTTCACTTACCTGTAAGGATAATGACGTGTATGACCAATTGCTTGAGACTCTTAGCAGTGAAAAGCTTAATGAATATATGGACAAGGCAAATGAGCAGGCTAAGCTGGCCGTTTACCATTTCAAGACGGATTTTGTTTATAAAATTCGAGATGCAATAAAAGAGGTTATGCAGCAGAAGGACGATTTGAACAGGGTACTTGCTCAGCTGGATTTTGGTAAGGACAAGTATAAGTTTATTATCACAAAGAACCAAGGGGAGGATGGTAAGTTCTATGATATGTTCATGGACGAGAATTTAGAGATTAATCCCCATCAGCTCACTGGAAAGATTGATAATCAGATGGATTTATTCAGCACTAAGCATGAGCAGGATTATAAGGAACTGATAAATGAATTGATAGAATTGTTTATGCCTCCTGAAAACAGTGATTCAAGAGCAATGGAGGAAGCAAGGGCAAGCATGGAGAAATATGCTGACTACAGAACTTATCTGTCCTTTGATATGGAGCAGATAGTTGATGGTATGCCACCAATGCGACTTAGCAAAATGCTGTCAAAGAACTCAGGCGGTGAAGGTCAGAATCCATTGTATGTAGCTTTATTGGCAAGCTTTGCACAGGTTTACAGGATAAATCTGAAGGCCAATATTAGAAGAAGACCAACTCCAAGGCTGGTTGTTCTTGATGAAGCGTTTTCAAAAATGGATGCTGAAAAGGTAGGAAGCTGTATTGGCTTAATCAGAAAGCTGGGCTTCCAAGCAATTATCAGTTCAACAAATGACAAGATACAAAACTATGTGGAAAATGTTGACAAAACCTTTGTGTTTGCCAACCCAAACAAGAACCGTATATCTATACAGGAGTTTGAAAAGAAGGATTTCGGAGAACTGCTGGTTGTGGAGGGGGAAGAGGAAATATTATGATTGAGTCCAGATGCGGAATTGTTGTGAGCATAGGGAGAAATTTAATTGTGGAGGTTATGTAAAAAAGGTTGCTTAGACATTTAGTAATGGACACCATTTATGCTTTGGAATATCATGATTTAAGACAGCATTCATGAGCCTGATTTTTACAGATTATAAATGAAATTTCATTATGTTACAATACTAAAAAACAAATATTTTGTATTTAATTGTAATATCACTTAACATATGGTATTTTTATATAAAAAGAAATGATTTTATGTTATTTTTTTCACAACCAAACAACAAATTTCTTGTGAACTACACCTAAATTTATATTTATTGTTAATAAGTTTATCAAAAATTGTGATAATTGTATATGTTGAAAAATAATAACAATTATGCTATATTATACAAGGTTAGTTTTAATCACTGCAGTGTATTTTACGAACTAAAAAATTTATTTTTGGAGGTCATTTCGTATGAAAATAAAAAAAAATAATAGGAATAGGTGCATTAGTTGCCTGCTTATCAGTACTACCAATTAGTACTTTTGCTGCGTCATCCGTTTCTGGATATTGTGGATTAATTAGATGTAATGGTGGTGTATCTTTTGGAACAGATTCTGCTTCTGCATACACAAGTGCTTCTTCCTCACAAGTTGCATGTACAGCATCAGTTCGTTACAAATATGGATTTGGTACTAATACTTATGAAGTAAGTTCAAGTAATTCTAGTCCATCCTCTTCAGTAAATGCATATGTCAATGCTAATCATTACAGCGTACGAAACCTTGGTGCAATTGGAACACATGGTGTTTATGCTAATTCCAGTTCATGGTATGATGTTTCTTCTATAGGAAGCTTTTAATTAAATTTTTCTACTACTAATTCTAGAAATAGCTGTAAGATTTTTTTACAGCTACTTCTAGAATTTTTTGCTATAGTAAATAGGGGGATAAATATGAAGTATCTAAAAAATAAACTTATTCTAGTATACATAATGACTTTGTTAATTACATTATCTGGCTGTGGAGGTAAGCAATCTACTGAAAATACGTATATAAAAGATCAAGATTCTCAATTTATGTATTTTAGCCAAGGTTCTAGTCCAATTATGGCTGAGGCAGAAAATGGATATTATTTTTTTAGTGGCAGTTATCTATATTATGCTGACAAGAATACCATGAAACCTGTTATATTGTGTAATAAGCCTAATTGTATTCATGACAGAGAAAATGATCCTAAAAAAGTATATAATTGTAATGCGTTCTTTAGTAATGATGCATCACCATTTATATCTTATTATAATGGGAATATCTATGTTATTTCTATTATTTTAGGCAGTAGTAATCAGCAAACAGAACTTTTAAAAGTGTCTTCTGATGGAACAAAGAGGAAAAGTATTTTAAAATTTGATGTCAAGCCAATGTCTTTGACAATCCATCGTGGTAAATTATATTATGAACAAGCTGCTTATGATAAAAATCAAAATTCCGTATACTCCATTAAAGAATTTAATTTAAATAAGTTTAATGCAAAGCCTAAAACTATCTATACAGGTACCTTAGAAGGAGGACATATTCAAGATTTAATGTGTTACGGAAATAATCTTTATTTTTTAGAATTTGCTCATAATGAAAATAGTTTTACTGATATTCATATGAGATATGATATTCTTACTGGAAAAGCAAATAGGCTTTATAATGATATAGATTCTGATGATTTAGAGTTTGCTTCGTATCCATCAATACATAATGGAAAGATATATTATTCTGTATCAAAATATAATATGGACGGAACATCCCAAACAAAAAATTCCTATGTTTGTAATTTAGATGGAAGTAATAAGAAAGAAATATTTAGTATTGATAAAGATAGCGTATTTTTATCAGACCAACAATATTTATATTCAAATGACATCATATGGTCTGCTGACGCAAAGCCGAAAGACCAGCAAAAACTTAGAATATTGGATAACAACGGCAAGGTTATAAATAGTATAGATACTGGCTACATAAATGATAATAGTTCTGTAATATGTGGAGGTGACTTACACCTGTTTATTACCACTAGCACGAAGGATAAATTTCAGATTTTTTATGCTGATAAAAAACAGTTTACAAAAACGGGGAAAATAGAGATAAAAACCTTTTTCGAAATGGATATAGATCGTATGACACCTGCTATTGTAACAGGTAATGATTTAATAATTGAAAATTAGTAAAGGAGTACGCCTTATGGTACTTACAATGAACAAAATATCAAAAACTTATAAAGGAGGTACAAAAAAAGCTCTTGATAGTTTCAGTACTTCCCTTACTGCAGGAGTATATGGTCTATTAGGGCCTAATGGAGCAGGTAAATCCACTCTTATGAATATTATAACGGATAATATAAAAGCTGATTCAGGTAGTATAGATTATGATGGATCAAATATTCAAAAAATGGGTAAGGATTTTAGAAATATACTTGGGTATATGCCTCAACATCAAGGGCTATATGATGATTTCTCTGCAAACCGTTTTTTATGGTATATGGCGGCTCTAAAAGGTTTAAAGAAGAAGCTGGCAAAGGAAAGAATAGAGTATGTACTTGACTTGGTCAATTTACGTAATGATGCACACAAAAAGCTAGGCTCATTTTCAGGAGGTATGAAACAGAGAATATTAATAGCACAAGCACTGCTGAATGATCCTGAAATATTGATTCTAGATGAGCCTACAGCAGGTCTTGACCCAAAGGAAAGAGTACATATCCGTAATTTTATAAGTGAGGTTGCGTTGAATAAAATAGTTATATTTGCTACGCATGTTGTATCTGATATAGAGTACGTTGCTAAAGAGGTTATTTTTCTTAAGCAGGGAAAACTTATTCTACAAGATACTCCGTCAAAAGTTCTGTCGCAGATGGAAAATAAGGTTTGGCAGGCACACATACCAGTTGATAAGCTGAATGAATTACAAAAACAGTATATGGTAAGCAATATTGTAGGAGAAAAAAACAATCTGGTAGCAGTGAAAATTGTAGGAGATAATTTGCAGTCTGAGCTTGATGCAAGTCCTGCACTGCCTACTCTTGAGGATATTTACCTTTATCTTTTCAATGATTTTAATAAAGAGAGAAGGGCGTAAAATGCGTATACTCAAATATGAATTTTATAAATTATTATCTAAAAAATTACTGCTATTATTTATTTTAATTTTGTTTGCTATTAATTGCTATCTGTATATTGCTGAACAAAATAAAAATGACTTTCAGATCCCAAATGAATATGAAAATATGTTACAGCAGTATTCAAACTTATCTGAAAAAGAAGCATTGGCACTAATAAGTGAAAGCTATGATGAGCTGAATATACTGTCAATTATTAATAACCTTAGAACCAGTAATATTGCTGAAGAGGCAATTAAGGATCAAGTATCTCCTATTTTAAAATTATCAGCTATAGAAATCTCTTATGACCAGCTTTTGGAAAAATATGATAATAGTAGATTTATGGAAGATAATAGTTATTTACAAGACTATATTACTTCTTTGGGGCTGATAAACAATCAACTTGAATATATTGAAAGCTATCCTGATTTTATAAATTCGATGGAAGAAAAGGCTGAAGATATGCAAAGTGTTTCTATTTTTAGCCAAGAGGGGACTTTTGCGTATAGGAATATTTTAAAAACTCCAAATGACTTTAGACATTTAAAAGATATTAAACTAAAGCTTGGCGATGAGACAGGAATTATATCAGCAACTCAGTATAGATTTACTGACTTATCAATGGCAGCAATAATATTCCTGATGTGTGTTTTTATTTTCATAATAGAAAAAGAAAGCGGACTTATTAGACTTACTAAATCTACAAAAAATGGGCATGTTCCTGTAATAGTATCTAAGATTACTGTATTAGTGGTTACAACAGCTGTATTATCATTATTATTCTATGGAAGTATATTGTTCCTAGGAAATAAGCTTTATGGATTTGGTGATTTATCGAGGTACATTCAATCTATGAGCTCTTTTAGAGACTGTAGTTTTTTGCTATCAGTGAAAGAATTCATATGCCTATTTATTGTTACCAAAATTTTTGTAACTGTAATTACAGCATTTATTTTTGCTGTAATATTTAATGCGTTTTTATTTCCAAAAGTAATATATCTAGTTTTGGCATTGTTTACCGGTTTTAGTTATATATGCTATACATTGATTCATCCTGCTTCATATATAAATACGCTCAAATATATAAACTTATTTTCATTTTATGATGTATTTACATTCTATGGAGAATATACAAATATTAATTTTTTTGGCTATCCTATAAGTAAGGTATTTGCTTCAATATTTGTATCTTTAGTAGTATCTGTTTTAACAATAGCATTAACTATATTTTCATATGTAAGAAATTATTCGTGTGCTACACCTATACTTCATAAGCTAATAAATAAAATTATTATAAGACGGAAAAGAATTAATGGAAGTACAAGCATGCTTATTCATGAGACTTATAAAATATTTGTTACAAATAAGGTCGGTTTAATAGTTGTTGCAGCTTTAATTATTGGATATCAAAATATACATGTGGCTCCATTTCTTATGACTAAAGATACAGCTGTATATAAAGGCTATGTTGATTCTTTGGCTGGAGAATTAACTGCCCAAAAGCAAAAATTTATCCAAGACGAACAAAAACAATTTGATAATATTCCATTGGAATTACAAAAACTAAAGAATTCATTTGAAAAGGATGAACTAGATAAAGCTGAATACACCAGAGAACTGAACAAAATTACTCTTTTTTCAGAAAAGAAAACAGGATTTGAAAGACTTAAAAATCAATACCAGTATCTTGTTAATTTAAAAGAAGAAAAGAAAATTAACGGAAGTTTTATTTGCGAACTATCCTCACGTTATATATTTAATAATAGAACCAGAGATTTATACAATGGACTTATTTATTGTATATTACTTATATTATGTTTGAGTAATATATTCCCTATGGAGTATAAAAACGGGATGGTGAGAGTTTACAAAAGTACATATAATGGCAGGTTACGGTTATTTGCACAAAAGGGCTTTATAGGTAGCATAATTGCCATAATTCTTATGATAATAGTATACCTGCCTTATTATATCAATTTATTATCACGATATGATATAAAATCTTGGTCAGCTCCGATACAAAGTATATACTTGTTCGAAAATCTTGACTTGAATATTAGTGTTTTGGGTTTTGTTGTTCTTGCTAATTTCCTCCAGCTTATTGGCTGTATCGCAATTGCTAAGCTTATAATTCTAATTTCACTTATTGTAAAGAAACACTCTATTTGTATATTAGCATCAACAGTGATTTTAGGCTTCCCTATTATAATAAGCTTAATGGGTATTACATCTTTAGATAGCTATTCATTTAACACTATATTTGTGCTGTTTTCTTCATTTTCTAAAAGTAAGGATATAATCAGCATAATTAGTTATTATGTATTTTTAGTTATTATATTGATATCATCAGTACTATTAGGTAGTAAAATATACGGAGGTAATTTGTTTAAAAATATATTTGGTTTAAAAGAAGTGAAATAGATGTTAGAACAGAAAGTTAATGAAAAAACATTTGGATATGAAATTTTTTTCAACTAAATTACTTTCGAAGTGTGAAAAAGAAATTGCTCTAAAGTATGGATCTGATAGTATAAAAAATAATCTATGTTTTATATGGGATAATACTAATGCACAATTGCACAATGATTCATTAATACTGCTGCAATTGATGAATTGGATTCTGGTATCTTTGAGCATTTACATAATGAACTATTAATTTTTTATGCCAAAATGACTTTAGACACTAGCAAATATGATGCATAGGAGATTTTTTATGAAATATCTATGGCTAGACGAATACCTTCTTTCAATGAAGGGAGCAACAAAGGATTTTAAGGTAGAGTGGGGCTGGACAAGGTATCTAATTGGAAATAAAATGTTTGCGGCAATATGCAAGGATGCCAAGGGTGAAAGAGACATTATTACAATCAAGCTGGAGCCATTTGAGGGCGAGTTTTTGCGAAGCCAGCACCAAGATATTATTCCTGGGCACTACATGAATAAGGAACACTGGAATTCAATTTATTTAGACTGGAATATACCTGACGAAATGATGAAAGACTTAACAAAAAAGTCATATCAACTGGTGCTTGGTGGACTAAGTAAAAAGTTACAAAAGGAAATTCTTGGATTGTTCTAGCAGTAATGACTTCAATTTTTGCATTTTTACAGTTAGAATAATTCCTAGAAGATTAAGAAATGGACAGTTAGCAAAATTCGATATATGGCTAACAGAAAGAAATAAGTTTAAGGAGGGAAGACAATGAAATACATAACTACACTTATTGCAGTAAAGGATATGGAAAAATCTAAAAAGTTTTATCATGATGTGCTGGGACTCGAGGTCGTTGCTGATTTTGGAGCAAATGTCGCTCTGACAGGTGGGATATCATTACAGACAGCCGATACTTGGAAGGATTTTATTTACAAGCAGGAAAGCGATATTATTTTTGGTAATAATGCAGGGGAGTTATATTTTGAAGAAGATGATATAGATTCTTTTGTTGAAAAGCTAAATTCCTTTGATATCGAATATGTTCACCCGTTAATTGAACATTCATGGGGACAGAGAGCAGTGAGATTTTACGACCCAGACAAGCATATCATTGAGGTGGGTGAAAACATGGCCATGGTTATTAAGCGTTTTATGAAAAGTGGACTTAGTGTAGAGGAAACTGCTGAAAGATTGTATGCGTCTGTTGAGTATGTGATGGGGTGTTTGGAGGGCAGAGGGTAGTAATAAAATTATATTATTTTATTTAAAAAATTATGTTTCTTGTGAATGTTGTAGGGGGATTAATATGATTGAAATTACTACTTGGATGAATGATTTTTTACATGCATTACATACGAATTTTGGAGAACGAGTGTGGTTCATTGGGCTGCAAGGAAGTTATGGCCGTGGAGAAGCAACTGAAAAAAGCGATATCGATATTGTTGTAATACTCAATAAACTTTCCGCTTTAGATGTTCAAGTCTATAACAATATGTTGGATACACTTCCTCATAGAGAATTGATTTGTGGCTTCCTTTCGGGCAAAGACGAAATCTTGAATTGGGAAGCATCAGACCTTTTCCAATTTTACTATGATACCAAGCCAATAAAAGGGAGTCTCGATGAACTGCTGTCACATATTGACGATGCTGCCGTTAATAGAGCAATCAAAATTGGTGCTTGTAATATCTATCATGGCTGTGTACATAATATGCTGTACGAAAAAAGTGAAGATATTTTGCGAGGTTTGTATAAGTCTGCATCCTTTGTTGTACAAGCAATCTGCTTCAAACAGACAGGCAGCTATATTACTCACCAAGTAGACTTGCTTAATGCTATATGCAAAGAAGAACAGGCAATCATTCGAACTTTCTTAAATTTAAAGAATGGCGGTGCTGTTGAATTTGATAAAATGTCTGAAATATTGTTTAATTGGTCAAAAAGTTGGATTACACAGTTGTTGTAAAAGAGTGATGGTTGGAATTTTATATGTGTGCATAAAAAGAATAGGTTATTTCAAATTATCTAGTAACCTATTTAGTTTATGCATGTAATTATTCTGCGGATTTTGATACATTTACAGATTTTGTTTTATGTGTTTTAACTATATCAAATCAAACGAACTATAAGTGAGTTATATTTTGTGCGAACTCATGGAATGGTACTCTGAGTTAGTTTTTCCACGTAGTCAGCTGCTTCCTTTAAACCTGCACCAGTAAGTTCACGGTATCTTTTAATAGCTTCAATTTTCTTGCAGTCCACAATAAGAGATTTTATCAGATCATCTCCTGCTGGATCAGCTACACCAATTTTCTGAGCAATTTTATCTAAAGTTAGATTAATGCGCTTAACGCTTTTTATTAATTGATTAATAGCGATAAGTATTAATAGTAAAAGTGCGATACCTATAACTGAGAAAATGTATTTACTGTCCATTTTAATTTCCTTTCATTCAAAGCCTATCACGTTGTTTGTTACAGAGAATATAACGATAGTGATGTCTAAGCATATATTAAATTAAATTTCCATATAATGCAATTGATGCATTATATAATATACTCATTTACTAAATCCATCTTAAAGTAGCGTTTGTTGCTTTGGGGTGGATTTTTTGTATGAAAATTACTTTGTAATATGGAAGCAAGTAGCTATGATTTATTGCCTCAATTCTACAAATATAGTTAAATAATAGAAAAAATTACAAATTTAAAAGGGAATCTTTAGATTTGTGTTGAATAATAAGAATTACACTAAATTATAACTATATAACAGAAAGGATTTAGAAATGGACTTAATTTTAGGAATAGCGGTAGTCGCATTAATAGTTTATATTGTTTATGAAAAATTAATGTCAAATAAGTCTGCAGAGAAAGAGGCTATAACTACTAATGAAAAGCTTCCTTATAAGGTTGCAGATAGTGTGTTAACTGATGCAGAGCTTAGATTTTATAATGCTTTAAAGTTATGCGTGGGTGAAAAAGCAATTATTTGCCCCAAAGTAGGATTAAAAGACATTTTCTTTATCGGTAAGGGTAATGAAAAAGAATATTTGAAGCACTTTAATAAAATTGCGAAAAAGCATGTGGATTTTCTTTTGTGTGAGCCAAATACAATGAAACCTTTATGTGGAATAGAATTAGACGATATAAGTCATACAAGTAAGAAGGCTAAAGAAAGAGACTTGTTTGTTGAGAAGGTTTATAAGGATGCAAATTTAGAGTTAATCCGCTTTTTATCAAGGTCGGAATATGAATGTTCAGAAATAGAAAACACATTGTCTGTTATTTTAAATAGAGTGGATGGAAAACAAGAAAATAAAGTTGTTTTATGCCCTAAGTGTTCTATACCAATGGTTTTACGTAAAGCAAACAAAGGCCCCAATAAGGGTAATGACTTTTATGGCTGTCCTAATTATCCAAAATGCAAGGAAATAGTTAATATAGAAGAGCCAGCAGTGATTAATTGTACATAGTACTTAAAGATTTCTAAAATATAAAATTATAAAAGACTCAAAGACAATAATCACATGAGAAAGATATTACTAAAAGCTATATTGGTGGTGTTAATGATATTTGTAATAGAGGCCACTACAAATATTATGGAACAATATAAATCTAAAAGCTTTGAGGATTTATTAGGAATCAATGAAACAAATATAACAAAAGTTTTTATGAGAAATGGCTTGAACGGGCACGCAGTAGAGACTACCGATAAAGAAAAAATTAAAGAACTAGTTAGTTTTTATAAAGATAGAACTTACAGGAAAGAGCTTAAAAAGAGGCTTGGAACAGGATTTGTTTACTTTTGCGATTTCTATTCTGAAGATCTATGGTTCCTAAGAATAAGTGAAAATGGAAAATATAAAGCTTTAATAGTTCTGATTATAAGGTAAGTAAAAGAAATACCCACTGATTTGATAATTAATTGGTGTGAGGGTATTTATGATGAAAAGTGAGTAAATATAAATAATAATATCTTTAAAAATAAGTTCATTAAGTATTTCGACCTTAATTTTAAAAAATCCATCTTAGAGTAGCGTTTGTTGCTTTGGGGTGGATTTTTTGTGTAAAAAATTGTAATTATGCTCTATTATTTAATTAATAAACACAAAATTATTGGGATATGTATAAATAATACATATTAAATTTCCAAATAAGAAGGGATTTGTTAAATTAGTGTTGAATTATAAGATATCCAAATGCATTAAATTAATAAATGTAATTATTTGGAACTGATTGAATGCTATTTCAATTATTCTACTACCATGCTTTTAAACATAAAAAAGTTGTCAAATTGTATGAAAGATAATTTATAAATATCTTAAATTAATAGTATTAGTAATATTTGATGCAATAATTTATTTGATAATAAAAATGTAGATGTGATTATGTAGCAATTGATAAAAATAGTGGAGACAGATAATGATTCAATATATATGTAAAGAATGTAATGTAGCTATGTAAACTGAAAGATGTTCTTATTGTGGACAAAAAACAATTTTATCTTCAGCGTTATATTTGTGCTCGAAATGTAATATACCTATTTATACAGATACATGCCCTTGCTGTAAAAATAAGGGGAAATATGTATCAACTGATTTAAGACCTGTGTTTCCTAAAGAGAAACTACTATTAGGAATTATATTAAAGAAAGAGACCCCATTTTATTTTGATAATTCCTCCGTTTGGTGTAGCAATAACTTTTATATTGTAGATGGAGAAAAATTAGTTATATCCATTACTGAATTAAATGATCTTCCATTAGAAGAAATTATAAAAATAAAAGAAAATATGATAAGTATGTTGATGATATCGATATTACTTATTTTGATGCAATAATTGAAAAGTTTATTTCAGCTAATAGTGTTAGGTTTAATGAAATAAATGAAGAAGCAGTTAGTTATATTAGGAAGTATTTAGATACATATAAAATTGAAGATATGTTTGTATCATTTAGTGGTGGCAAGGATTCAACTGTTACATCTCATCTTGTAACTAAAGCTTTAGGTACAAATAATGTTTTACATATTTTTGGTGATACAACTTTAGAGTTTGAAAAAACCTATGAATATAAAAATAGGTTCAGAACAAACGAAGTGTCTAAAGGCATTCCAATTATATCTGCTAAAAATAGAGAAAAAAATTTTGAAGAATTATGTGAGACAATTGGTCCACCTAGCAGGGTTATGAGGTGGTGCTGTACTGTTTTCAAAACCGGTGCAATTACTCGAACAATAACATCGGCATTTATAAATAAAACTAATATTCTAACTTTTTATGGAATTAGAAAGAGTGAATCTGTAAGTAGAAGCAAGTATGAAAGAGAAAGCGAAAGCCCGAAGATTGCAAAGCAAACAGTAGTTTCACCAATTATTGATTGGCTTGATTACGATGTATGGCTATACATTTTAACAGAAAAGATTGACTTTAATGAAGCATACGAACTAGGATTCTCTAGAGTTGGATGTTGGTGTTGTCCTAACAATGGTTTTTGGTCTGAGTTTCTGACTAAGGTACATATGTATGATCAATATAAAAATTGGAGAAATTTATTAATCAATTTTGCTAAAAAAATCGGTAAGCCTGATCCAGAAGTTTATATAGACACTGGAAACTGGAAAGCAAGACAAGGCGGTTATGGGTTAGAAGTGGCTAATACATCAATAATATCATTTAAACCATGTGCAACAGAAGATAATTCTTTTAATTATGAATTACAGAAACCAATTACTGAGGAACTTTATGAATTGTTCAAACCTTTTGGCTATATTAATAAAGACTTGGGCAACAAGAGACTAGGCGAAGTCTATATTATTGATAAAAAGGGGAAGGTTGCAGTAGTTCTTCAAGGGAGGATAGGGACAACAAAATTAAAAGTTACTATAAAAAAAATTAATATTGCAAGAGCACGTTCAATGAAAGTAGCGGAAGGAAAGGTACAGTGCCAATTAACAAAATACCAGATGTGTATGGGATGTAGAGCGTGTGAAGGCGTTTGTAAGTATAATGCTATTTCTGTAAAAGAGACAGATAATGGTACCACAGAATATAAAATTAATGATGAAAAATGTATAAGATGCGGTGAATGTGTAGGACATTTTAATGCTGGATGCTATATGAGGAAGGTACTAGCGATTAAATATAAAGGATTTAATGTAGTGAGTATTAATAAAAGCTAACATACAATCTGCTGGTTTCACAATCCATTAAGAATAATACATTATATAGATATTCTGACGCCTTTTGTAATAGTGTTGGTAAGTACGCTGATATTAATATATTTATGTAACAACATAGAAAAATTCACTTGCTAAAGGAGAATAGTTATGAGTATGATATCAAAAATTATTTCTGATAATGAATACAAAACACTATATGAGAGGAAAATAGCTATAAAAGGTAAATATAGGTTTAAGTCCAAAAATATATTTCTAGATTTTATTGAGAAGATAATAAATACAATTAATACAGAATTTCTTGATTCAGTTAGAATAACTGTAATGACAGAGTTCGGTATTATAAGAGCAAATTGTTTTCCGGATTTTAGAGAAATTATTAATGGTTCAGATAGTATTTATAATGTTAATTTAGAAATATTTGGGAAAGATGCTAATGAAATTAGAGTTATTGTCGTAGATTTATTGGAATTTGAATCTATTAGAAATAAATCCAATATAAAATTATATGGTACTAATAAAGTGTGGATAAGTAAAGCTGAAGAAATGATAAAGGAAAATCTAGCATTACATAAGAATTCTCTATCTTTAATTTCGAACAAGATAATTAAAACTTTTTTAGCAAGTTTTATTGTAGCATCTATTTTTGGCTATTACTATCCGAAAAACATAGATCCAATTATATTTTTGGTTATGTTAATTTATGGATTATTATTAGTATTTATAATTGTAACGATTGAAGATGTATTTTTTCCAACTTTTAAAGTAAATTTAAAAGTTAGTTATATAAAGCGTTTTATACAAAAAATAAAAGAAGATTCATTTATAAATATAATTTCTATTTTGTCCCTACTAATTGGAATAATATCGCTTATAATATCTGTTTTTAATTGATAGAATATAAAATATATACGCTCTTGAACAACATATAATAGCAAAGAGGTCCACCATGCTATCACAAAACGCCCTAATAACCAACACAAACTCAAATTTGCTTCCACACTTGAAAGAAGCAATTAGAAACTCGAACAAAATTAAAATATTGGTTGCATTTATTAAAGAATCCGGTGTGGATTTGATAATAGATGATTTAGTGCATGCACTAAGAAATGGTGCTCAGATACAGATTTTGACTGGATATTACCTTGGAATTACTGAGCCGTCGGCATTATATTTGCTCAAGATGAAGCTGGGAGAATGTGCAGATATAAGGATTTATAAGCATACAAACATTTCATTTCACCCTAAAACCTATATATTTCAAGATGACCACAGCAGTGAAATATTTATAGGTTCTTCAAATATATCTGAGTCGGCTTTAAGACACGGAGTAGAGTGGAATTATAAAATAGTAAAAAGCAATGGTGATGAGGATATTAGTCAATTCATAGATAGCTTTGAAAATTTGTTTGAAAACCATTCTTTCAAGCTTGATGATGAAGCACTCAAAAACTATAGTATTGGCTGGAAGCTAAACAAACAGCTATATAGAACTGGTAAGGAGCAATTTGAGCAGGAAAAAGAATGTTTAAGGGAGATTGCTGCAGAAGCTAAATCTGTACAAGTCGTAAAGCCTTATGGTGCTCAAATAGAAGCTTTATACTACCTTAATCAAACAAGAGATGAAGGAATGCAAAAAGGTCTTGTTGTTATGGCTACAGGTGTGGGGAAAACATATCTTGCAGCTTTTGATAGTCAAAAATTCAATAGAATCTTATTTGTAGCGCATAGAGAAGAAATTTTAATTCAAGCCTGCAAAAGCTTTGAAAATGTTATGCCAGACAAAAGCTTAGGCTTTTTTAAGGCATCAAATATAAACAAAGATGCTGACGTTATTTTTGCTAGCGTACAAACTCTTGGCAAAGATAACTATCTCAATGAAACATATTTTAAGCCTGATGATTTTGATTATATTATAATTGATGAATTCCATCATGTAGCTGCTAATACTTATAGGTGTATTGTAGACTATTTCAAACCTAAGTTTTTACTTGGACTTACGGCAACACCATTCAGAATGGATAATAAGGATATATTTGAATACTGTGATGATAATCTTGTTTATGAGATTAATTTAAAAGAAGCTATAGAAAGAGACTATCTTGTGCCGTTTAAATATTATGGTGTCTATGATGATACTGATTACAGTAAAATAGACTTCAAAAATGGCATATATAACGAAAAAGAGCTTGAAAAAGCATTGTCAGTTGGGAAACGAGCTGATTTGGTATTTAAATATTACAAGATGTTTAATTTAAATAAAACTGTAGCTTTTTGTTGCTCGGCCAATCATGCAAACTTTATGGCAAGCGAATTTAACAAATCTGGAATTAAGGCTGTTACAGTACATACGGGTGATGGAGAGTATAAAGAGCAAAGAGAAAAGGCTGTTGAATTGTTAAAGAGTGGAGAAATTCAAGTAATATTTGTTGTTGATATTTTTAACGAAGGTGTAGACATTCCAGAGATTGATTCTGTTTTATTCTTAAGACCAACTGAATCCTATACAGTCTTTATTCAACAGTTGGGAAGAGGCTTGAGAAAATTTCCCGGTAAAAGCTGTGTTACAGTACTTGATTTTATAGGAAACTATAAACGTGCATATATTCTACCAATATTATTAAGCGGTAAAAATCCAATGTGCAGAAAATATTGCTCATTTGTTAATGTAGAATATCCAGAGGGCTGTAATGTTCAGTTTGACTTAAAGCTGATTGATCTTTTTGAAGAACTTAAAAAGAGAGAAAAGCTATCGGTAAGAATTGGAAATGAGTATTATAGATTAAAAGAAGCGCTTGGAAAGCGACCTACAAGGACAGATATATTTGAGGGGTCAGATATTAAAGCTGAGGAGTTCATTAAGCTGAAAAAAGGATATCTTGGCTTGTTGGCTCAACTTGGGGAACTAAATGATGAGGAAAAATCGTGGATAGGTACAGATGTAGAAGGACTCTTCTATGAAATTGAGACTATGAAAATGGACAAGCTCTATAAGATTCCTACATTAAGAACATTTATAAAAGGAGAAAAACTTTGTAAAAAGGTAAGTGCAGATGAAGTGGCAATAAGTATGAAAGCTTTTTATCAGAATCCAAGGTATTCTGTAGATATGCAAGATAAAGGAAGTAAAGACTATATGAACAGGACAATTGAGGATTATAGGAGAAAAGCTATACAAATGCCAATATATCATATAAACAAGAGTTCCAATTATTTTAGTTATGATGAAATTAACAAAGAGTTTTATATATCTGATGAAATACTAAAATTTAATAGCAGTTTATTAGCAAAGCATTTTAGTGATATACTTGATTATAAATTGAGAAACAAACATGCCAAACTATATAAGAAAATTGAAGAATAGAAGGAAATAAAAATGAGTATAGATTTTTACAATAAGAATTCTAAAGAGTTCTTTGAAAGTACAGTATCTGCGGATATGACAGAAACTTATATTGAATTTTTAAAATATATTGAACCAAATGGAAAATTACTTGATGCTGGCTGTGGCTCTGGCAGAGATAGCCTGTTTTTTTTAGGAAAAGGCTTTTCAGTAGTCTCAATTGATGCATCTGATGAAATGGTAAGACTCAGTTCGGAGTTAACAGGGCAGAAAACAGTTAAAATGAAGTTTCAAGAAATGAATTTTAATGATGAATTTGACGGAGTTTGGGCATGTGCCTCTCTCTTGCATGTCAGCAAAAGTGAAATTAAAGATGTAATAAAAAGAATAGCAAATAGCCTAAAGTTAAATGGAATTTTCTATGCTTCATTTAAATATGGAGAAGGAGAAATAGTCAGAGATGGCAGACTGTTTAACTCCTACAATGAAGAATCATTGAAAAGCCTTATTGAAATGCAAAGAGATTTAAAAATATTAAAAATATGGAAAACTCAAGATGTTCGCCCTGATAGAGAAAATGAGTATTGGGTGAATGTGTTGTGTAAAAAAGAATAGTGTGTAATTTTTAACATTTATATATTTTTTCGGTTTAATTAATAAAGATAAAAGGAGGGGAAAATGGCTACAAAAGTTTCTAGAAGAAAAGATATAACTATAATGGTTCCTCAAGTCTCAGATGGAAATAATTTTGAACTTAAGTATCAGGAACATTATACTATATTTAATCCATTTTTGAATCTATTAGAGTTAGTGGAGTACTATTATAAGTTATCAGATTTTCATGATTTAAATGAACTATCATATTTTGCCCAAAATTATTCTGGTGAGAGAAAATACCCTAAATTAATTAAACATTAGATATGTATAAATTTATTGTTGAAACAATTGTTAGTTCTATTGATCCAGAAGAAAATGATGCATGGATGGATTTTGATGAAGAAAAATGTAATAAATTATTAAATGAAAGTTTTTTCGATGAATATAATAAAACCATAGGTAAGGTTGCAAATCAATATAAACGTAAGTATCCATTGATTGAGTTATACGCATTTACAAAATTACAGTCTCTTGCCACAACCATGTTAACAGAAGAATTTACGGTTGATATAAATTATATTTGGACATTTGAAGATTTGATTGTAAATATTTATGAGTTAGGATGGTACGATATAATATCTACAGTGTATAAAGCACAAGGCATTCATTGGTTTTGTAATAATGGAGAAAATGATCCTATTATGTATAAATGGGCTTGCTATGCAGTAAGTGCTTGTAAAAGGAACCATTCAGTAAAGGATGAAAAATTGAAATCTGATTTGGCAGATATTTATTCTGAATTACTAATTGCCTTTACTATTAGAAATAGTATTGAAAAGAATAATGATATTATTAATTATGTAAAAGAGAGTGTTATTAATTTTGATGATGAGAAAATAAATGCGATTATTGATAGTTTTAATACATTAAAAAAAGAACATGAATTACTAATAGATGAAAAGAGGCAACTCAATGAAGGTATTCAATTGTTACGAGAACAAATAAAAGAATTACAAGGAAACAATCAAAAAACAGATTTTGAAAGAATTGAAGAAATAGCATATAGAGTATATTGCTTATCTCCACAAGATGGTAAGATGAGTGATAAGGTCAAAAAGTTTGAAAAGTTGTGGAATGACATTGATGAAAACAGCAGAAAAGATATTAAGTTATCCATTTCAATTTTTGAAAAATTTAAATCATTTGATTTGGCTATTTTTCCAATGATAAGAAGCCTTGAACATGAATTTGTTAGACATATTTTTGAACCATTTTATAATAGTCAAGAATATAAGAACGTAGATATACCTATATGTAAAAACAAAAAAATAAAAAAAACACATGAGTCTTTAATAAAAAAGAAAAATGTTTATCCAACATTAGGAAATATACCTTTTATTGGAATATATGTAGCTAATGAGAATGCGAAGAAAGCAAGTAACTTGATAAATGCTTTTGACATGTTTCTAGGAGATAAGAGAAATGGATTTATAGAAATATGCAAAATACTTTATACTCATAAAATAGGTGAAAGAAATTATAAGTTGGTTGATATTCGAAATGGAATTGCACATGGTGATGATGATATAACAAGAAACATTAATAAGAAGTGTTACGAAGAAATAAGCCATATGTTATATGAGCCACCATTACAAATTCTATATAAAGTTATAGAAAATTCGAAGTTATACTTTTAGAAGTATAATAAAGATACAAGAACTAAAACTCAATAAAAATCATTACTTATGTATAAAACTTAAGAATATTACTTAAAAATTACTATAATAAATTAATTGCTGTACATAATAATATTTAGTGATATACTTACCATAGATTACAGCATAGTAAATAAATAATAAACAGGAGCCCCCATGTCAGACTACATTCTAACATATTCAAAAACTAAATTTTATCCACTTGAGCCAGTAAAAGAGGACATAAACATTATAGACATAGCACATGCGCTGTCGCTAATGACCAGAGCTAATGGGCATTTTAAGCATTTCTATTCAGTAGCGCAGCATTGTATCAGCTGCTGTAAGGAGGCCAAGCAGAGGGGATATTCTCAGAGGGTGCAGCTTGGGTGTTTGCTGCATGATGCAAGCGAAAGTTATATTTCCGATTTGACAAGACCTGTTAAAAAGAATTTGTCAGCGTATTTTAATATTGAAGCAAAGCTGCAGCGAGTGATATATGATAGGTTTGGGCTTGGTGATTTAACTGAGGCTGAGAAAATGCAAATATCAGAGGTGG
This sequence comes from Ruminiclostridium herbifermentans, assembly GCF_005473905.2. Classification (NCBI taxonomy): domain Bacteria; kingdom Bacillati; phylum Bacillota; class Clostridia; order Eubacteriales; family Oscillospiraceae; genus Ruminiclostridium; species Ruminiclostridium herbifermentans. Next base: position 3,523,984 of record NZ_CP061336.1, on the reverse strand, counting down.
ATGATGCATTACTTTATTGCGAGTTTAAGGAATTAATGGATGTGCAAGTTACGACCTCAATACCCCAAATGGCTATGGCGCATGATTTCTCACAGCGAGATTTCATTAGTGTGGAGCAAGAATTCATTTCGTGCTTTGAAAGTCTTGTACAGTTACAGTTTAAATAGAATGAGTTAATTGTAAAAAGACTGACATATTAATAAGACTGACATTATTGCTTTGAATCAAAGCGGAAATGGAGTTCAGATTTAAAGATTGTTGATTCATTTGATTTTTGAATACACTATAATTACTCCTTTCAGAGCACGATAGGGTACAACTTATTTTCCGCACTCACCGCTGTAAAAAAATACGTATGAATCAGTGAAAATAATCTTCTTTGGATAAGAGTTTGTTATTTAACATTTTGATGTGCTACAGTTTTTGTAGGAAAGTGTCAATTGCGCTATTTACGAAATCTGGATTATCTGCGTTTGAATTATGACCAGCGTTTGGAACCATTATTAGTTGGTAGCCTTCACCTTTACTCCATTTCTTATTATAGCTTTTTGTAAAGCCAGCAGCATCCTTTTCACCACAAAGAAGAAGGATTGGGCAAGAAATAGGGTAAGGGCGGTCAAGCTCAATTGCCTCTGCCACTGTGTAAAAGCCTCGTCCTGCTAATTTGCAAAAATACTTCTTTTGATAAGCTTCTATATCATTCTTGTAATTTTGGCGACCATAGCTGCTTGTGACTAATCCAACAAGACTCCATTTAATAAGCAGTTTCCACGGAATGCTGCGATACATTCCTTCTGTATGTTTTAGCCACCAGAGAATCCATTTTGAATAATATTTCTTTTGCAATGGGCATGAATCAATTGATACAAATCCCCGTATAGGTTCTGAATACAATGAAAGATATGCTTGAGTGACATATGCTCCATAGGATTGTCCAATTATAACTGGCATTTCAATTTGTTCTAACTGAATAATTTCATGCAAGACTTTTGCTACTTCATCCAACGTAAAATCCATTGCGTATGGACGTGATTTGCCATGAGCCGGTGCATCCCATACCAGGCAATTATATTTGGTGCGAAAGTACTCTATTTGCTTGTCAAACAAATTATGACCAGCGGTCAAGCCTGGAAGAAAGACTATCCATGGCATGTCATTTGAGTTGTCATTTGTTACCCAATAATGTACATTTCCTCGTTCTGATTCATATATCTTTTCTTTCATATTTATCATCTCCAAATGCTATATTTGTATTAATATAGCTATTATTGGTGTTAATTTAACTTATTGTGCAATTTATTTTGAAATGAGTTTGCAGGTAAATTACTTATTGAACATTAATATATGCGAGTAGAACTCATGGGAATGCTTGGTTAAAGATATTAGTTTGAATTTATAGGTGAAATGATAGTTGATTTTTACTAGCTTACAATGAAGCATGGATACTTAATGTAAGCGACGGTATAATTAACTATGAATCAACCCATTCTAATTCAACAAATATCTTGGAAACAACCCATATAGGTAAGTTTGTACGGAAAAATCCCAGTAAATAAGTACAATAAATTGCCCTTAGCTAGTACTTGTAAGGAAGTATCACTAAGCCAGTAATATATTTTACCCTGCAAGGTCTATAAAACAATAAGCACAACGCGGTAATTTCTTAATATAAGGATAACACATAGACAAGTATATATCTACTAAATGTATATCTGCACAATTAAGTACCATATATAGTTTTATGTTTAATTATTTGACAAAATTACTAGATGTAGATAATATATAGTGAATGAATATATTTAATTATTTTATTCTTTTTGCAAGGATATCAGGAATATTTAAAAACTTGATGCTGAAATACAATTTAGGAGGAAAAATGTTAGAAATATTTAATTTTCTAGATAAGTATACAGGTGTTTTACAGGCTATAGGTACAATGCTTGCTGCGATAACATCTATATTTGCAATAGTAGTATCCATTATTACTTATGAGTCACAAAGAAGATTTAATGTAAATAGTGTCAAACCTATATTAAACATTGTTTTTGGTGATTATGAAACTCATATATTTATTAGGGTGCATAACAATGGTTTGGGTCCAGCTATAATTAAGAACTTACAATGTGAAAATATAAAAAATGAAAAGGCAAATTCAGTAATTGAATTAATTCCTCAAGAAATAATCATAAAAACTCAGATGGGAAGTAAAATAGTGAATTTACATAGTTTTAACGATTTTGTTGAAAGTATTGAAGGAAGAGTAATTGCGCCTGATAATGAAATTACTCTAGTAAGCTATACTCCTACTGATGCATTAGATATACAAGGTATTAGGCAAATATTGAAAGATTTGGTTATAAGGGTTGATTATGCAGACATATACGATAATAAGCAAAGTTCATGTATTAGAGACTGTAAATGGTTCGGAAGAACTTTATAATCAAAAATCAAATGCCATTAGGTTAAATTCCAAAGCAATATGAAAAATTAAAATACAAAAACGGTATGGACTGATTAAAAAGTTATGTGTATGTAATAAAAATATGGATATTACTCCTATATTAACTGACTCCTCGATTGGTTTTAAGAAACAATCTGTAAAACTTAGGAGGCGATACTCATGAAAAAGCACATACACATCACAGGAGCCTCTGTTTCAGGAACTACAACACTTGCAAAAGCACTAAGCAGGGAACTAGGGTATAGACATTTTGATACTGATGATTATTATTGGCTTCCCACTGAACTGCCATACACAACTAAACGACCCGTTAATGAAAGGCTTGAATTATTAAAAAATGATTTGGATAAAGCTGAAAAATGGATATTATATGGTTCAAATTGCAGCTGGGGAGATTCTCTTATAGAACTCTACGATTTGGTTATATTTCTGTATGTGCCTAAAGAAACACGTATGGAAAGGCTAATTCAGCGTGAAAAGGAAAGATATCCAAAGAAGCGTATTTCTTTAGGCGGAGATTTATATGACAGCCATAATGCCTTTGTTCAATGGGCAGCTGCATATGATGATGGTGGCCCGAAAATGAGAAGCCTTTACGTACACAATGAATGGCTTAAAAGGCTAAAATGTGACGTTATCAGAATTGAAGGAATGCAAAGTGTAAAAGAAAGTATGAATATAGTAATGAATAAGATAGGTAAATAATTACTAACTACTCCGTCCTCAACGCCTCCACAGGGTCTTTTTTAGCAGCCATTTTAGCAGGGATTGTGCCTCCAATAAGTGTGAGTATTACGCTAATAACCACCAAAGCCAGTGCATGAAGAGGATTCAATTGTGCAACATTGGGCAGATCTGTCATGTTTTCTATAATAATATTAGCTGGTATAGTCAATAAATATGCAATGGTAATGCCCAAAAAGCCAGAACAGCTGCCAATTATAAAGGTTTCTGCATTAAACACACGAGAAATATCCTTCTTTCTAGCACCAAGAGCACGGAGAACACCAATTTCCTTTGTACGTTCCAGTACCGAAATATATGTGATAATACCAATCATTATAAGAGAAACTATTAGAGATATAGCGGCAAAGGCTATTAATACCAATGTAATAGCATTCATAATGCCACTTGTCATTTTGGTGATGGTGCTTGCAAGGTCAGTATAGATTATTGTGTCTTTTTCTGCCTTTCCTATGTTGTAAGCATTTAGATAGTTTAATACTGCATCCTTTGCTTCAAAGCTGGAGGGGTACAAAAAAATCATAAATGGAGTTGGATTTCCTCCTAAATATGTGAGAAAAGCACTTTTAGAGGCTTCGTCCAGCTGCTCCATTGTCATGACATTGTAGTCTGCTTCACGCTGAGCCATGACTATTTCGGATTTATTTGCATTGTTAGTAATTCTCTGAACCAGCTTGTCGCTGTAAGCAATTCCATTGCCGAGGACACCTAGTGAGACGCTTGATTTCAAACGGATAATTCCTGTTATTTTTAGAGTAATACTATCTTTAGATTCATACATAGTATCATAATTATTGCCTGGAATGAAGCTTCCCAGTTCGGTTTCAGTGTAGTAATCATCATTGGTTATCAGCTTTAATTCTGTTCCTACAATTTCTTCAAAATCAATGCTGTCTACATTATCAACAGTAAATCCAAGATTTTTTAGAACATTGTAGTCTACACGATTCTGGTTATCAACTACAAGCACCAGACCTGTTTCATCAGAAGGATACGAGCCTGCAAGTAAATCATAATTCTTTTCTAAATAGGATTCGGAAGATTTTCCCAGCGTCTCGGGGTAGGAGGTCAGACCAATTCCATTCATACTGGTCATGTTAGTCATGCTAGCGGACATGGTCTGCATATCCATTTCACCACCACTGGCAACATTTATGCCTATTGCCATAGATACTGGTTTGATTTCACCATTAATTTTACGCAGCAAATTCATGCCAACCAGTCTTGTATAACCTATGTTGTTACATATAGAGGGGTCAATTGCTTTAATGTAATCAAGATAATCTTCAGTGAATATGTTTGTATGGGCAATGGAGGTTTCTGCCGGGTCATAAAGAAAGACCTTTTTTTCATTTGTATATTCCTTTTGATTGGCTAGGCTATTATTCCTCATTTTATTTATGCTTTCCTCATCCATATTCATTGCAGACTGCGATATTATAATTGGAAATTCCGACAAAGCATCTCTTTGAAATTTGTCAATTTGCTTCTGAAATCCTGAGGAAAGACTCAGAATCAGTGCTATTCCTATAATTCCAATACTTGAGGCAAAGGCTGTGAGAATAGTTCTCCACATTTTTTTAGATATATTTTTACCTGATAACTTAAGGGCGGTGGAAAAGCTCATACTAGTTTTTTTCAGCTTATAGCCAAACTCATTGATAACTGAACCATAGGGATTGCTATCATCCACCACATGACCATCCTTGAATTTAACAATACGGTCTGCATATCGCTCAGCAAGTTCAGCATTATGTGTAACCATAATAACAAGCTTGTCTTGGGCAATTTCCTCTATAAGTTCCATGATTTGCTCACTTGTAGCTGTATCTAGCGCGCCTGTTGGTTCATCAGCCAAAATTATATCAGGATTATTAGCTAGGGCGCGTGCAATGGCAACTCTCTGCATTTGACCACCAGATAGCTGATTTGGTTTTTTGTGAATATGTTCCTTTAGTCCCACTCTTTCAAGAGCTTCCAAGGCTTTCTGGTGCTTTAATTTAGCTGAAACACCGCTTAGTGTCATGCCCATTTCTACATTATCAATAATGCTCAGATGAGTAATAAGGTTATAGCTTTGAAAAATAAAACCTATGCTATTATTTCGGTAAGCATCCCATTCGGGATTTTTAAAAAATTTTGTGGATTTACCATTTATAATCAAATCACCGCTATCATAATGGTCCAAACCGCCTATTACATTCAAGCATGTGGTTTTACCCGAGCCGCTCGGCCCTAAGATAGCAACAAATTCATTTTTTCTGAAGGAAAGGTTTACATTATTTAATGCCACTTGTGTAAATTCACCAGTAGTATAGGTTTTTGTAATGTCTTTCAATTGCAGCATTTGTAATTAACTCCTTTTGATTTGCTGTTGTTTGCTATGTATTTTATAATTAGGAAATTTGATAGAAATAATACGTGGAAATACTTAAAAGATACTCATGTAATAAATATATCTAATAATATTGGTTAAATTTACATAAATTACAATTAATACTATAATATTATTAATTACGTTTTGGAAGTAAGTTATATATTTGAGAATAGCTAATGTAATAAGAGCAATATTTAGTTTAATCAATAATTCAAAATAGACCAATTGATATATTTTAATTAGAAAGAGAGGTGCTTTTTATTAAAAAATTATCTGCAATTATTCTATCTGTGATAATCATATGTGGAGTAGTATTTATATTGTGGTGGAATATTCCCTCAAACATAAAATCAGAATTTGCAGGGCTTCAGTATGATATGGACACTAAAGCCAGTGAACAAGTTAATATTAAAATAGATGGAAATTTATATAAAAATCATGTGTTCAAAGGTAAAATTGTTATAGAAAATATTGAATATACAAAATACTATGACCTAATACCTATTACATTTGATTTAAATGTAATGAATGGAATGGGAACTCTTGCGTATACAACAGTTGATGATGACGGTCAGCCTATACTGAAAATGATTGGTACAATAAAAAGTAATGATGATTTTAGCAAAGTATACATAACTACAAATAAACATGAAACTAAGAAAGATTATATTATTGCCGCTCCTGCAAATAATTTAGATGAATTAAATAGGATAAAAGAAGAGATGGAAAAGTAAATTGTGTTATTAACTTATGCTGGTTGTGCAAATTATTTTATAAACCATGCAGGGAAACTTTCATTACTAATTTACAGGTACTCCCATACAACTTATCTAAATGGACTACTCCCAAGATATTTGTTGAATTTGTATTGGTTCATTATAGTTAATTATACCGCCTTACCACATTCAGCGTCCTTGCTTCATTGTATCGCTAAAACCTACATCCTGTAGGTTTTACGGTATATTTAACTATTCTTCACCAACAAATTCAAACAAATATCTTTAATCAAGCAGCCCATTTAGATAAGTTGTACTCGCGTACCAGCAAAAATAATAAGTAGTACCTGCAAACTCATTTCAAAATATATTAGCACAACCAGTTAAATTACTAATGTCTCATTATTCATACAGCACTCTGTTGGAACAATGAGCCTAAGCTTTGTGATTAACCCAATCCATATTATTAAAGCCGAGAAAGTTATAAAAAACCGAGAAAACTCATTATGGGCTTCCTCGGCTTTGGTTGCGCTTAAAGAATACAATCTGCACTATTTTTGCTATGTGTAGTCACCTAAATACACCTTACTTCCCAAACAAACGCTGCATAATACGTTTGAGTAGAGGCTTTTTGTTTGGCTGGGTTGTTTTGCTTTGTGCAGCAGCTGAGTGCCCATGTACTGACTGTGCTGACTGAGTATTTGCAATAGCAGCAGCTTTACTGTCAGGCGTTCCTATACGTCCTTTTGTGCTGACTGTTTTACTGCGAATTACTTTTCTAGTTGCAGTCTTGCCAGTAGAACTCTGTATTGCAGGAGCAATATCAATAGTCTTGTCAGCAAAAGCTGTTTGCTTATTGGAATTAGCTTTACGCTGTGATTTTTGACTTCTATCAAATTCATTATGAGTTAAATTACTCTGTTCATTGCTCTTAGATTTATTATTGCTTTTCTTATCAAAGGGCTGTTTGCTTTTGTCGTGGGAGTACTTATTTTGAGCAGTTCTTGTACTAGTACCTGATGCAGTTCGAGACAGCTTCTTGCGGTTTTCTTTGATAAGGCCATCATTATTTAAGCGAGGAGCTGTTTTACTCTTGTGTGAAACAGATTTAATCCATTCATCACATTGAACCTTTTGCTCATTTAAGACATCCTCTGATGGCAGTTCTTCCTCGGGAATCATAGTTCCAATGTGCTCTTCAATTTCATATAAGGTCATAATATCGTCACTTGTAACCAAGCTGAGAGCACGACCATCATTTCCAGCTCTGCCTGTTCTGCCTATTCTATGTACATAATTGTCCTTGTCTTGAGGAATATCATAATTGATGACTAATGATAAACTCTCAACATGAATACCACGTGCTGCAACATCAGTAGCTACTAATAGAGGAAACGCACCAGCCTTGAACTGTTGTATAGTTTTTAGACGTCTTGCCTGTGGAATATCACCATGTAATGCATGGCATGAATAGCCCTTTCGTGATAAAAAGCTTTGTACTTTGTCAACTGCAAAACGAGTATTACAAAAAATTATGCAGCTTTCAGGTCTTTCCAGCATAAGCAGGCGGTTTAATTGTATGTTTTTTTCATTATCATTTACACGATAATATACCTGACTAATAGTATCTACAGTCATGGTCTGTGACTCAATTTCAATTGTCACAGGATTTTTCATATAGTTTCTGCATATTTTATGCATCTCGTGAGGCATTGTTGCAGAGAATAGCAAGGTAACCCTGTCTTTAGGAATAGTTTTAATAATTTTTACAACCTGATCAAGAAAGCCCATATCAAGCATCCTGTCAGCTTCGTCAAGTACTAAAAAGCCTATATGCTTTGTCTTTAAATTGCCTTGCTGTATGTGATCAAATACACGTCCCGGAGTTCCGGTAACAATAGAAGCACCCTTTGCTAAAGCTTGAATTTCAATGTTTATATTATGCTGTCCGTACACTGCTGTTGTTCTGTGTGACAAATACTTTGAGTAATGCTTAATATCATTGTCTATTTGTACGGCTAATTCTCTTGTAGGAGTAAGAATCAAACCTTGTGGCTCTAAAGCCTTGCTATCAGTCAGCTGCAGCATGGGAACGCCAAAAACAGCGGTTTTTCCGCTGCCTGTCTTGGACATTACAATTAAATCTTCTTTGTTAAGTATATGAGGTATTGCTCTTTTTTGTACTTCAGTAGGTGCTTCAAATCCCATTTCTTCTAAGGCTTTTAATATTGGGGGCGATATGCCCAATTCACTAAAACTCGTATTCATCGTTATCTTCTTTCGTTTATATAGTTGTAATAATTATATCATTTACTTATGATTTGTTCTAGATATATGTTATTGTTTGAAATAAGAAAAAGCTAAAAAACGATATAAATTTTGTATAATATTAATTTTTCGATAAATAATTACATAATTAATGATCAAAATTATTTTTATTAAAGTCAAAGTTTTCAATTGGCTCAGGGCCCCTCATTACATGCCTTTCAACCTGAAGTACTCCATCCTTGTCAGCTAGTATTCTCCAGTCTACCATTAATATTTTGCCCTCTAATATTTCAATACCCGTTATTCCTCTTGTATGAATGCCACATCCGGTATTAAAGTAAGGCAATTCTTCGCTTTTTGGAAATTTTGGTCTGTGAGTGTGACCGCAAATTAGCATTATTTCATGGCGCTCAATCCATTTCTTATAGTTCCTTTCGATTTTGTGTCTTTTATACATGTTTCTTGCGGGGCTAGATGGATTTTGAAATCCTACTACATGCATGAACCGCCACAAGTATCTTAGAAAAAACATTGATACTACCCAGAATTGATCATTAATAAAATCACCTTGGTGACCATGAACAGTTAGAATTTCTTGGCCTGTAGAGGAGTTCTTAAGTAATAATGCTTCAAAAGGCTCAATTCCCTTAAGAAAATCATGATAATCCTGATTGTAATCGTCATAATAGCTATAATAATTTTTTTTAACAAAGGTTTTATTCTTTAGATAAATATTATGGTTTCCATAAAGCAAAATTAATCTATTATCATCAAAAAACTTTTTGATAACTAAAAATACATCACTGTGCGCAAGTCTTATATGCTTGAATTTTGGGTATTCCCAGAGTTCATCTCCATCTCCTGCCTCAACATAAACATAGCCTTCATTATAGTAATAATCAAGAGCATGCAGGAAAAGGCTTTGATTTCTGCAAAATTCATCTGATACACTGTCATCACCTCTGTGTAAATCGCTAAAAAATATATATTTAGAAGTATTGTCAAAATACTCTACTTTGGCATTGTTGTATGCTTCAGTTAACCTTCTGTCTGTGAACAATAAAATCACTCCGCAGCTTTATATAATTAAAGTTAATTTTCTTGGAATACTAACTGATTCATCAAAATAATTATTAAACTTAGAATTGACTATATTTTTATCAATTACTTTTAAGTATATTCAGAAAAGAATATTAGTTTTATTTTTGTTCAACAGTGAAAGTTAAAAATTTTGTCGTTCATGATTATCAATTATAGTCATTTGTATTTAATTGGAAATAAAATTACCTCCATAATTCATCACATAGTAAAAAAATAAATAAAATTTATGTTATTAGTTGCCGATAAATGAAATAATATGGTAGAATATAGTATAAAGGATGTATATTTTAGTATATATTAAATTGTTTAACATTGTATACATATTATATAAATTTATACATTTAATAGGTAATGGTATTTATTTATATTGTCAATCAATTACAATTGGCTAAATATACGATATATGATAGCTTTGAGCTGAGTCTGGCATGGGATACAATTTTATATGAACATGATGCTTTTTCAAGTAGCAAAATACCATAATATTTTAACAGTGTAGGTTAAGGTTTAATATTCAAGTCATAGAACAAATTCAAACCAAAACTGTATTAAAAATTGCCTATAAGCTTAATTGACCTGAATAAAACATATGCATTGTCACGATATAATTTCTATCGTGTTAAATTTTGTTGTGGAGGTTTAAGTAAAAAAATAGTTAAAATTAGGTTAAATACCAATAAAATACATGGTATTATATAGTAAACAACATAAAAGAACTATAAAATTATTTAGAAAATCGTTCACTAATTTTGATTTTATATAGGTGTAGAGCATATAAATAATTTGTAGTCTGTGCAAGAATTCTAATATATTCCAGATTAATGGTGTTGTTTAATTATTTATTATGTTATATTTGACAAAAGTAATTGCATATACAAAAATATTCAACTGTTATTGAGCGTAATAGTAAATATTTATTAATGTTAAAGTTGAAAATCTAATTGAATAAATATATTTGGCAATGCATAAAGTTATTTATAAGAAAAGGTATATATTGGATTATTACGAGACTGGTAAAGTTAACACTTCAATATAAGTAGATTTTATCGCTTTGTTTTTCAGACAGTATGAATATTTCTTGTCTCGTAGACATACCGCTGAAGTAATCGAACTTTTCTGCAATCCAAAATTTTGATACTTATTCTAGGCGTTATGAACTAGTTGAGTTGTGCTGAAAATTAAAATGCAATGATTACACTTCAATTTATTTAATAAACTACTTAAGGAGGAACACGCATTATGAAATTTTGTTGGTGTACATTGACAGTTAAAAATTTAGAAGAGTCTATTAATTTTTATAAAGATATAATAGGACTTCCAATAATCAGAGAATTGGAGCCTCAGTCTGGAGTAAAAATTGTATTTTTGGGTGATGGTGAAACAAACATTGAACTAATATACAATGAGACAATCAAAGAAGTCAATTTTGGCCCAAATATATCATTAGGATTTGAAGTGGAATCTGTTAGTGAGAAAATTCAATTTTTAGAGAAGAGAGGAATTAAAATTGAAAGTGGCCCCTTTAGACCAAACCCACATGTTAAGTTTATATATATTTTAGATCCAAACGGTTTAAAAATTCAGCTAATAGAAAAAATAACTGGTTCTATTGAAGACGATAAGAATGAATACTTTTAACCTTTATCATACATAGAATTGAATAACTCTCTACAAAGTGGCATTAAAATTGTGAACAAAGCTAAAATAATAATTCATTGTTATATTTATACTTAAAAAGTGGATAAGCTCTAAATATTTAATGTGTTTTGAAATATTACTCTATAAAGCAATATGAAAACACAATAAGAAAAAAGATGCAAAATAGAAATATATGAAAATAATTGGCATAAATTGAGATATTTAAACTAAAATTAATTGACAAAGTAAAATAATTTTGATATGATATTTTCAATAGCGCAAAAATGCATTGATAGGGAAAACACACTATTTCCTAGTGTTCCAGAGAGCTGTCGTTTGCTGAAAGACAGTACACAGAGTAGGTTGTGAACTCACCCTTGAGCTTTCATCTGAAAGCAAAAGCTGTTTAATATATGGCTTTAGTAAGTAGGAATGAACGGGTTTCTCGCCGTTATCAAGAGAGGTTATTTCTCCATGAATAGTTCATTGGATAGATGACGCAGAGTGGGTATGCAAATACCAATAAGAGTGGTACCACGGAGGCTTATAGCTTTCGTCTCTAACAGAAATGTTGGGGATGAAAGCTTTTTTGTTGTTCTTGGATCAATTTTGACATAATAGTGCCATTAAAATAAAAATTATATCAAGGCAAGAAAATTATATTGATACAAGAAAGTGCTTGCTGCTTCTATAAGCGAGTGGGTTCTGAATTGGTTTTAATCGATGAGAATGAGTTTCGCCTTGATGAAATACCGTTGATTAATAAAATTTTTCTATAATCGAGAAATTTAATATTGATTTAGGTATTAATAATCAACTTATTTTAATTGTCATTCAAACAGTAAAATAAATTTAAGGAGGAGATAATTTATGAAAATTGCTTTTTCAACACTTGGGTGTCCAGATTTTAGTTGGACAGATATTTATTCCATGGCTAAGGATTTTGGATTTGACGGTATTGAAATCCGCGGTTTAGGTGATGAAATCTTTGCTGTTAAGGCCCAGCCATTTACTGAAAGTCAGTTGCCAGAAACTTTAGAAAAACTCTCAAAACTACGTCTAGAAATTCCTTGTCTGTCTTCAGGAAATTGTCTTAAATTTGCTGATAAGGAAGAAGAAAACTACCAAGAACTTGTACAATATATTAAACTTGCATCAAAGCTGGGAACACCATATGTACGTGTACTTGGAGATTTAGAACCACACGTAACTGGAGAGGTTGATGATGAGATTGTTCTTGCTGCATTAAAGCGTCTGATTCCTGTTGCGGAAGAACACAATGTAACATTACTTATTGAGACAAATGGTGTATATGCTGATACTGAACGTCTTTGCAAGCTGCTTAATGATGCTCAAAGTGATGCGGTAGCTGCATTGTGGGATGTTCATCACCCATTTAGGTTTTTTAATGAAAATCCAGGCAAGACTGTGCAAAACCTTGGTGCTTATATAAAATATATTCATATTAAGGATTCTGTAGTAGAAGACGGAAAAGTTAAATACCGTATGACAGGTGAGGGTGATTTGCCTATCGAAAGTATTATGTTCGCTCTTCGTTCAATTAATTATGAAGGCTACATTTCTCTTGAATGGGTTAAGCGTTGGGCTTCTGAGCTTAGTGATGCAGGGATTGTATTCCCTAACTTCATAAACTACATGAGCCAGTTTACTGAGAAGAGTGTATCAAAGGGACATCTTTATTATAATAATGCAGGAACTGGTCAATATGTTTGGGAAAAAGATACACTAATTGATTTAACTTTCCCGCAGGTGCTGGACAGAATGGTTGAGGAATTCCCAGATCAGTATTGTTTCCGCTATACTGAATTGGACTACACAAGAACTTATTCTGAGTTCCGTGATGATGTTGACACCTTTGCTCGTTCACTAATTGCATTAGGTGTAAGGCCTGGAGATCATGTTGCAATATGGGCAACAAATGTTCCTCAATGGTTTATTACATTCTGGGCAACTACAAAGATAGGTGCGGTACTTGTAACTGTTAATACTGCCTACAAGATTTATGAGGCTGAATATTTGCTGCGCCAATCAGATACTCACACGTTAGTAATGATTGATGGCTACAGAGATTCAGATTATGTAGGAATTATGAAGGAACTCTGCCCTGAACTGGAGACTGCTGAGGCAGGAAAACCATTACATATTAAACGTTTGCCGTTCCTAAGAAATATTATTACAATTGAATCAAAGCAGAAGGGTTGTTTATCTTGGGATGAAGCAATTGCTTTAGCCAATAGAGTACCAATTGAAGAGGTTTACAGACGTGCATTTGCCATCAACAAGCATGATGTTTGCAATATGCAGTATACTTCAGGTACAACAGGCTTCCCAAAAGGTGTTATGCTGACTCATTATAATGTTATTAACAATGGAAAGAACATAGGCGATTGTATGGATTTATCTACAGCTGATAGATTTTTGATTCATGTACCAATGTTTCACTGCTTTGGAATGGTTCTTTCAATGACCGCCAGCATGACTCATGGTGCTACAATGTCACCTATTACAGCTTTTTCTCCTAAAAAGAGTCTTGACTGTATTAACAGGGAGAAAATAACTGCTGTTAATGGAGTGCCAACAATGTTTATTGCTATGCTTGAGCATGAAGATTTCGCAAAAACTGATTTTTCACATATGAGAACAGGTATTATGGCAGGAAGTCCTTGTCCTGTAAAGGTTATGCAGGATGTAGTTGATAAAATGAACATGTCTCAGATTACTATTGTTTTTGGACAAACTGAGTCTTCACCAGGATGTACACAGAGCCGTGTTGATGACCCTCTTGAGGTGAGAGTAAATACAGTTGGAAGGGCATTGCCAGGAATAGAGTGCAAAATTGTTGATCCTGAAACAGGAAAGGATTTACCAGACAATGTGGATGGTGAGTTTGTTGCTAGAGGCTACAATATAATGAAGGGCTACTACAAAATGCCTGAGGCCACAGCAGCTGCAATAGACAAGGATGGCTGGCTACATACCGGTGATATTGCAAGACGTGATGAAAATGGTAATTTCAAAATTACAGGCCGTATGAAGGATATGATTATTCGTGGCGGTGAGAATATTTATCCTAAGGAGATTGAGGACTTTATATATACTCATCCAAATGTAAGAGATGTTCAGGTTATAGGTGTACCAGACCAGCAGTATGGTGAGGAAATTATGGCATGTGTTATACTGAAGGAAGGTATGGAATTGACTGAGGATGAGCTAAAGGATTATATCCGCTCACATATGGCAAAGCACAAAACTCCACGCTACATTGATTTTGTAACAGAATTCCCAATGAATGCTGCAGGAAAGATTCTTAAATACAAGATGCGTGAACATGCTGTTGAGAAGTTTGGCTTGCAAGCAGCCAAAAATATTGTTACAGCGTAATAATTTTTCTTTACAAAGGTTACTTAAAGGCACAGGCATAAAGCTACAATGCTGATTACCTAGGTGTTTTTTGAGAGCATAAATATAATATTAAGGTGACTCAAACTTCGCACATATTAAATTTATTGGTGTGGTAGAATTATCAAAAGTATGTTATTCAATAAACTAACTCAATTTTAAACGATTATATACTTTTCATTTGATAATTGCTATCACACCTGATAATATTAGGCTTTAAGAAGAATATTCAACTGTGTAGTTTTAGTAAGGTAAAAATAAAAACAGCTTTTCAATAGGTTAAGTGATAAAATATCGGCATAGTCGTTATAAGCGGCTATGCTGTTTTAGTTAATGAAGATTATCATTATACTTTATTTCCGTACTCTGAATCATATAATACAATACAAGAGACAGATGAAATTGCAGCCGCTAATGGTATGACAAAGGTATTTATTGCTACACCTACAAGCAAATTAGGATATTTACCAGGTGAGCCTGTTTTAATATACCGAAGGCACACAGGAGAGGGTCCAGCTACATATAAATCGGTTATTACATCTTTTTGTACAATTATTAAGCAAATTAATATAAAACAGATGGGAAGAGAAATAATAGGTTATAATGAATTTGTTAAAATAATTGGCAATAAATCAGTTTTTAATGAAATTGAGTTGAGAAACATATATAATAAAAGCAATGTTGTTGTTTTAGAACTTTTATATAATGGATATTTAGGTAAGGGTAACAATATAAATCATAAAACATTAAAACAGAATGGCTGGTTTGAAGGGTATCCTTATACAAATAAGTTATCTAAAGAGCAATTTAAACGTATATTAGAAATGGGTGGTAAAAATGTGCAAGATATTATTATCGATTAATCCTGAGCATGTAGAGAATATTTTTAATGGAACAAAGAAATATGAATTCCGTAAGAGAAAATGTAAGGAAAGTATTGATAAAATAATAATATATTCAACAGCTCCAGTGATGAAAGTAGTAGGTGAAGCTGTTGTTGAGGAAGTATTAGAAGGAACTCCTACCGATGTGTGGCAAAAAACAAGTAAAAGTTCAGGAATAAACGAGAGTTTTTTTCGAAAATATTATAATGGGAGAGAAAATGCAATAGCCTATAAGCTAAAGGACATAGTAAAATATGAAAGCCCAAAGGAATTGTCCTATTATGGAGTAAAGGCAGCACCTCAGTCTTTTGTCTATATAAGTTGATAATAATAGAGCGACGTCTGATTTATTCGTATACTAAAGGTAAGGGAGGGAGTTATAATGGCAGAAGAAAACGAATTGGATTCTACTTGCGGACTTTCTGACGATGAACTTACAAAACGTTTTGAAGAAGCAGTTAGGATTGAAAATGAGATAAAAAAATAAAAGGTCATCCTATTGCAAAATATGATTATGAAAAGAAAGCTCCTTATTTGGAATATCCAGATGGGAGGAAGGTATATGCTTAAAAACCAGAGATTATTGTATTTGCCGGTCCTAATGGCAGTGGTAAAAGTACTATTACAAAAATGGCAAATATAATAGAGCCTTATATAAATGCTGATGATATTAAGAGGACAAATAATTGCTCTGATTTGGAAGCAGCACAGATGGTTGATGACATGAAAAATAATTTGATTTTAAAGCATATAAGCTTTACTTTTGAAACAGTTTTATCTACCGACAGAAATCTCAAATTGTTAGCCAAGGCAAGAGAAGAAGGATATTTTATTCGTGGCATTTATGTATTACTTCAAATCCCAGTATAAATGTAGTAAGGGTTATGGGGCGAAAGGCTGCTGGCGGTCATGATGTTCCCAAAGATAAAATAATCTCAAGATATGATAAAGCGTTAAAATTAATTTCTGAATTTGTACAACTGTGTGATGTTTGTCATATGTATGACAACTCAGATAAGCCATATCGTATTTTTAAGAAGCGTAAGGATGAATATTTTTATTGGGAAAATAGTTTTTGGAATAAATCTCAAATTGAAAATTTAGTAGATATAAAAATGAAGTAGATGCTCTGGAAGTATTACCAGAGTATTTTTTGTAAATTAGGTTAAAGTCGCAATGTCATTATGTTAAGACATAATAAAAATATCTAAAAAGTAGAGTACAGAAAATGTACCCTGCTCTTTTTTTGCAAAAAAGTCATATGAATAGCTTCCTGTTTTTTATTTTATAAATCTTTATAGTGTATAAGGGTTATAGTTGAATAAATGTAACTGGTTGACATTTTTTTTGCAATGTGTTATCATACATTGGGTAATATGGAAAATATTAATAATTTTAAGATCTTAATAATTACTTTAATAGCCACTATTGATCCTTGACAAAATTTATAAGGAGATTGAATATGAAAAAAGTAAAATTTTTAGCAGTTATTCTAGCTTGCTTATTTTGCAATTTGGTTATGATTCCATTTGCTAATGCTGTGCTTGAATACAGATACAATCCATACGGTTATCATTATCAAATAGTAGAAGTGGATTACACCAATTTATCTAGTTATATGAATAACGCAACCAATGCAAAAGTTTCTTGGAATACTTGCGGATTAATAAACCGAGCCATATCCATAACAACTAGTAATAATAAAATGTATCAAGGCTATTACTATGAAGAATGGTCTGGTTATTATGAACCACTAATATCTGATACCTCTTATTCACAGACTAGAAGCTATTTTACAACTAAATTTAAAATAAGATTAAATGAAAAATACATGGAAGGTTATAATCAAACAGAACGGCAAGGGGTTGTTGCACATGAATTGGGCATGCATTAGGTCTTGAACATAATGATGGTAGTCCAGAACCAAGTAGCACAATAATGAGAACTAGTGCAACCAATTTTTCAAGTATTTACACACCTCAAACGTATGATAAAAATGCTGTAAATTTAGGCTGGCCATGCTATGGCTATGTACCAAATTATGATTATTAGGAGGAGTTTTATGTCAATGTTAAGAAGCAAAAAAATAATTATACCAGTTGTAGCTATAGCAGCAGTAATAATAACTTTAATAGCATACAATATGCAATCTACTGATGTTTTTACAAAGATATCTTTTGGCGAAATAGTCAACTTAAGCGACAACAAACCAAGCAAATCATTAAACAGGCAGGTGGCTTCAGGTTCATATACGTATTACAATAATTATGAAGAGCTTGATAAAAGAGCAGATATAGTTCTTGTCGGTGAGGTTATCAAGGTTAATGCACCTGAAGAAATAAAAATATCTAGTAATAATGATACTATGATTTATACCGTTTCCGAATTCAGAGTTGATAAAGCAATTAAAGGTAATAAAAAACCAGGGGATATTGTTAAAGTAAAGCAATATGGAGGAAACTATAACGGTGTAGATCATATAGAATCAGAAACAGGATCAGGATATTATCAGCTAGGTGAACGGTATATGCTTTTTTTAGCAAGCTATGAAGAAGCCGAATGGGAAGTTCCATGCTCACCAATCAATCCTCTTCAGGGAAGCATGATTATTTCAAACGGTAAAACAAAACGAACAAATAATTATCAGTTTATTAATGATAATGTACCTGAAGATACACTGGTAAAGGCTATTAAAGAAAAAGTAGATAAAATCAAAGCAGAAGGAGAGCAAGAAAAAGAATTGAAGTAAGTAACAATATAGAGGTATTAAACATATCAAATATAATTAATTTTTTAAAGCGGCTTTCTAGAATAGAAGGAAGCTGTTTTTCTGTATACTGATGTCTTATTGTATGAAATAGTACGCGAGTGCAATATATATCAAATTGCGAAGCTCGGTTAGAAAGTGATGCTAGAAATAGTAGGTGAAGAACAAGCATTGTAGCCGACACAGCTACAGGAAGTAGCTGTGAGTATTGACCCGAGACAGGATGTCGAGTGTAATACGGTCGGCGGAAGTGCTTGTTCTTCACCGTAATTATTTCAGCGTCAATTTCGTGAGCGAGCCATAGATATATATTGCACGGGAGTACTATTTAAGTAGTTTACCGTTGATATTTATTATTTCTTATATTGCAACAACGCCTATATAATTAATAAAATTGTGATTATGCTATAATGTCATTAATTTGCCGATATATTATCAGGCATAGGTTTTTATTAACTAATCTTTTAAAATCGAATATTTGATTTATTTTAGAACAAAAGAGGGTATATTAATTAAAGCAATAATTTTGGTATTAACCATTGATTTTAAGTTTGAACATTATTAAACCTTTTATGTGAAGAATTGAACACCATATGCACATATAATTGTTTTATATAGCTTGCATTGTTAATATACAATATTAACTGATTCATTTTTAGGTAAGGTGGAGGTTATTATGAAAAAACACATTTTATTTTTTACTTTAGTTAGCTTTATTACTCTCATTTCAGGCTGTACTGCAACAAATAATAATAATAATAATAATAATAATAATAGTTCAGAAGCACAGGGGAAGGTACAGGAGTATTTTCCTATAAAAGAAAACGTCAAGTATGTATATGAAGGCAAAGGCAATGAATACGCTGCGTATGATGTGTATATTGACTATATTGACTATACTTCCGGAAATAAAGTACAGCAGAGAACCAATAATGGCGGTTCAGAAATAGTTAAGGTGCTTGAAATAAAGGATGGTAAGCTTACTAAAATATTTTTCAAGGGAGAAATCTATTACAGAGAAAATTTTTTGGATGTAGACGAAAAAGAAAATGAAATTTTACTTATGGAACCGTTGGTAAAGGGTACAACCTGGACATTAAAGGATTCAAGTGTAAGAACTATTACTAATACTTCTGCTGACATCACTACGCCCTCCGGAAACTATAAAGCTATTGAGGTAACTACTGATAGCTCAAACGGAAAAACAGTTGATTATTATGCAAGGAATATTGGTTTAGTAAAGTCTGTATTCAATTCTGAGGGTGGGGAAATAAGTTCTTCTCTTAGTAAAATTGAGGAAAATGCATTGTTTACACAGAATATTAACTTCTATTATCCTGATATTGATGAAAGCAAAATAGTTTATCAAAATAAAGAAGTAAGCTTTAGGACTAATGAAACAACAAAGCAAGTATTAGAACAAGCATACAAAGATTTGATTAAAGATAAAATAGGTGACTCAGTTACAACAAATACAAAAGTTAATAGCTTATATTTAAAAGATAATATTGTTTACCTTGATTTAGATAATACTTTTTTAAAAGAAATAAATGCTGGTGCGTATTATGAAAAGCTGATAGTTCAGAGCATAGTAAATACTTTGGGGCAGTACTACAACACAGATAAAGTCGTGTTCACCTTAGATAATAAACCCTATGAGTCAGGACATATTTCTATGGAAAAGGATGGATACTTTAAGGTTGACTTTGACAATACAGTTGAAGCCACACAGTAGTAGTACCAAATAGTATATTATAAACCATCAAGGTTAGATTCTTCTAAAGTCATATTGCATAGGATTTCTTGCCGTACTGTAATACGAATAAAATAGCTGGTGTTAGCTCTTAATGCCACCTATTTGAGTAAATTGATATTAATATGCAATTTTTGTGAATAACTAGTTTTGTAGTGATACAGTGAAAGTAATTAACTGTGAGTATCGATTCGAGACAGATGCTTTGGTTGTATGTTTGACGGAAGTGCTTGTTTTGTACCACAAATATTTCAGCGTTAATTTCGGGAGTAAGCCCTAGATTATCTTACACGGAAGTATTATTAAGCGGTTACTGTATATAGGTTAAGTAAATTTATGATTGAATAAAAATAAATTAATTTGATTAAATGTAAAATATTTCAAATTATGGATTGCAATTATCAAATAAGTGTGGTATGCTTAAGAAGCTAGTTATATAATTAATGGGTTATTTATTTTTGAACAAACCTCCTTTTATTAAGTGGGCTTTACTCAGGAATTTTTAAATCCCAGAAAAATCTAAGGAGGTATATAAAATGGCAGATAAGACTATTACATGCAAGGATTGTGGTGCTACTTTTACATTTACAGAAAGTGAGCAGGCATTTTACAAAGAGAAGGGTTTCGAAAACGAACCACAGAGATGCGCTAGCTGCAGAGCTGCTAGAAAGCAACAGAGATCAAGCAGAGTAGGAAACGGCGCAAACAGAGGCTACGGCAATAGATGGTAAAATAGATTGGTAATAAGTATTGAACTCAATTAGTTGCAATGCTTATATTTAAACTCCGTTGGAGTTAATTTTAATATGATATAAAGAAATAAAAGGATAGTTTAGCTTATGTGGCTGCTATCCTTTTTTGCTTAATTTAATAGCTAGCAGCTAAATAATTGTGACTGAAACGGTTTGCAATGAGTTTAGGTACTGAATAGTATATAAGTTCTGAGCAGGTAAGGAAAATTATTAAGGATAATTATTAGGGAGAATTATAAAGAATATAAATTTCGGTTTGCACATCTACTCCAACTATTGTAATAGAACTCAAAATTATTAAAGCAAATATTTTTGGGCAAACACACCTATTGATAAGTTTGAGCACAGTTAGATTATGTTTGATAAAATTGAGTTTATTTCCTGGAAATAAAATGGCTGCCACAAAATTTATTTTGCAGCAGCCTTACTTATTGGAAATTTGCTTCGCCCAGCATAGAATACTATTCTTCTGATTTGCCTTTTAATAATGACTTTACCAACTTAAATAATTCATTAACTGTAAGAGGAACTAAAGCAAATAAAATTACAATTCCCCAGTCCATTAAACTTAAGTTATGCACTTTAAAGGCGTTGGCAAGCAATGGTATGGATATAACTCCTAGCTGTAGAATGAAACCAGCAATTATAGCACCAATCAAATACATATTAGAGAACAAACCAACTTTAAATATAGATTTAGTTGCACTCCTCATTGATAATGAATAAAGCAACTGGGATGCCGCTAATACAACAAAGGACATTGTTCTGGCATATGTCAATACATCTTCAGGTATATTTTTTGAACCTAAGGAATATCCATGCTCATGTAACCCAAAATAGAATGCTAATAGAGTTAATATACCTATTAGGGAACCACCCAGGATTGCATTAAAGGCTGCACCGTTTGCAAAAAAGCTGTCCTTTGGGTTTCTAGGCTTCCTTTTCATAATATCCTTGTCACCTGGGTCAATTCCAAGGGATATAGCGGGTAAGGTATCTGTGATAAGATTTATCCAGAGAATCTGTGTTGGCAACAAAGGTACAGGCCAGAAAAACAGTATGGATAAAAATACTGTTATAACCTCACCTAAATTACAGGACAATAGGAAAATTACAGACTTCTTTATATTATTATAAATGTTTCGTCCTTCTTCAATAGCATGAACTATAGTAGTAAAATTGTCATCCGTTAAAATCATGTCACTTGCGCCTTTAGCAACATCTGTTCCGGTGATACCCATTGCAACACCTATATCGGCAAATTTTAAAGATGGGGCATCGTTTACACCGTCACCTGTCATAGAAACTATGTTGCCGTGGGACTTAAAGGCTCTGACTATCTTAACCTTGTGCTCAGGAGAAACTCTTGCAAAAACTCTATAATTATTAATATTCTTTGAAAATTCCTCATCTGATATTTCGTCTATTTCTGCTCCTGTTAAGCTTTGTTCGATTGACTCTGCAATTCCCAGCTCTTTTGCAATTGCAACTGCAGTGTTTTTGTGATCGCCTGTAATCATTATAGGTGTAATTCCAGCAGTTTTGGCTTCTGCAATAGAAGCTTTAACCTCCAATCTCGGAGGATCAATCATTCCAACTAAACCAATTATAGTTAAATCCGTCTCCATTGCATCAGGCTCAATAAGGCTGTCTGTATCCTTAAACGCCACACCTAGCACTCTTAATGCCGAATCAGACATTTGTTCTGTGATTTTTAGATAATTTTCTTTCATGTCTTCTGTCAAAGGAACTATTTTTCCATCCACAAGAGCACTGCTAGAAATCTTTAGTAGATTGTCTATTGCACCCTTTGTATGAACTCTGAAACCATTTCCCTCTTTATTTAGGGTTGACATTAATTTTCTGTCTGAATCGAAGGGTTTTTCTGATACCCTATTATGCTTTGTATTTAAACTGTTTCTTGATAGTCCGTATTTATCACCTAAAATTATTAAAGCTATTTCAGTAGGGTCGCCAGTCCCTTGTCCGTTTTCATATGTTGCATCCGAACATAACACAAGGGATTTAACTAGTTCAATGGTATCACCGGAAGCTTCCAAACTAGTTTCTGCTGCTGGCACATCTGAAAGCTTATTATAGGTATAGTGCTTGACAACTGTCATTTTGTTTTGTGTAAGTGTTCCTGTTTTGTCTGAGCAAATGATGTTAACAGATCCTAAAGTTTCAACTGCCGGCAGCTTTTTAACTATTGCATTGATTTTAGACATCCTTGTAACGCCAAGAGCCAGCACAATGGCTACTATAGCGGCTAATCCCTCTGGGATTGCAGCAACTGCCAAGCTGATAGCGGTTAAGAACATTTCAAAAAGGTCTCTTTTTTGAATTAATGCAATAATGAATATGACAACACATATGCCTATTGCAACAAAACCAAGGATTTTGCCAAGCTCTTCTAATTTTTTCTGAAGAGGGGTCATTTCGTCATTATCTTCATCGAGTATCTTTGCTATTTTACCAATCTCAGTTTCCATTGCAGTTGCAACTACAACACCTTCGCCTCTGCCATAAGTGGTTAGGGTTGACATAAAAGCCATATTAGACTTGTCACCTATAGGCGTTTTAGGATCTTCATAAACAGAATTTGCATCCTTATCTGTTGGAACAGATTCTCCTGTTAATGCTGATTCCTCAATCTGAAGATTTGCACTTTCAACAAGTCTCAGATCAGCAGGTACAAATCTACCGGCATCTAAAATGACAATATCACCGGGAACTATTTCTTCAGAATTAATTTCTTTTGCCTCTCCATCACGTCTTACAAGAGCCTTGGGAGTTGTCATTTTCTGAAGGGCTTCTATAGCCTTTCCCGCTTTATATTCTTGTACTACGCCAATTACAGCATTCAAAATAACAACTAATAGGATTATTATGGAGTCAGTATATTCTCCTATAATCATAGTAATTAATGCAGCTCCTAAAAGAACGTATATCAGCATGTCTTTAAGCTGAGAAAAAAATAGTGCAATTAAGCTCTTTTTTGGTTTGCTTTTAAGCTTGTTTTGTCCATATTTTTCAAGCCTTGACTTAGCTTCTGCACTAGAGAGTCCCTTTGAGGGATTTACATCAAGTTTTTTTAATACTTCTTCTTGTGACTGTGAAAACCACATACTAACCTCCCACGCACCATTTAAGTGCAAAAATATATTGAAACCATCAGTGTATAACCTCAGTTTATTCAGAGGTATGCCAATCTATAGATGGTTTAAGTCCAACTTACTGCAAGCTAACTTTCCATACTCCAATTGGGTGCGAAAATATAATGAAATCATCAGTTTGGAACCTCAGCTTAGTATGTTTTAACAATTGAATTTTCTTCACAATGTCTGTCAAAAAAACGCTTGTTGCTGGGTTCCGCTCAAAAAAGCAGAATACTTATAAGCTATGTTTTTGAGCAGAGAGTTTTCATTGTGTTTAATAATTATCAATTACAATTAAACTATTCAATTAAGTACATAATTATGTAAAAAAACAGCATCATCTTACAACAAAAGCAACAATATAAATAAAAGCTAACTGCTTATATATATTAAGATAAAGATGCAGTTAAAGCTAGAATACAGCAGTGTTAGTATTATATTCTATATGGTGTAAATTGTCAATTTGTAATGATTTTTAATCATTATGGAATAAATATTAAAAAGAGCGCTGAACTAGAGTTTTACTTTTGCTAGCAAACCATTGTTATTCTGTACGGTAAACTATTTATTTGTAAAATGATAGTAATTATAATTTTACAGCATAATAATTCTTTTATTTAAGAATGAATTTTTATATATTTACAAACAATATTATTGAAAAAATAATGTTTATAGTGAAAGATATGTTGGTAAATATGATAAAACATGTAAAGGTTAAAATAGAACTATTGCATCGCATAAATAGTTCGTGTTTTGCAGCAGTCCTTTATACCATAATAAATACTATTGATAAATATATAACAATTTGTTAAAATTGAAATCGAATTTTAGGAAATAATGTCGAATAACAATGAAATAGGAGAAGATTATGAAAAGTAGAATTGTAATAATTGGTGCTGGTTATGCTGGTATCTTAACAGCAAAAAAACTGGCAAAAAAATTCAAAAAAAATGATAATGTCAGTATTAAAATTATTGATAAAAATCCATTTCATACTATGTTAACTGAACTCCATGAGGTTGCAGCTAATCGCGTTGATGAGGAAAGCATTAAGATAGGACTGAAAAAGGTTTTTGCAGGAAGAAAAGTTGACGTTGTCCTTGATACTATAGAATCAATAGATTTTAAGAATAAAGTTGCAATTGGTGCAAACCAAAAGTATGAGTACGACTATCTAGTTTTAGCTGCAGGTTCAAAGCCGACTTATTTTGGTGTTCCAGGTGCAGAAGAGTATGCTTACAAGCTTTGGTCATATGAGGATGCAGTAAAGCTTAGAGATCATATTCAGAATGTTTTCAGAAAAGCTGCCTGCGAAACAAATCTTGAAGAAAAGAAAAGAATGCTTAGCTTTTATGTGGTTGGAGCTGGTTTTACAGGTGTAGAAATGGTAGGCGAACTTGCTGAATATGTTCCTATTCTTTGTGATAAGCATGAAATAGATAGAGAACTTGTTACTATTTATAATGTAGATATACTTAAAAGAACCGTACCTAATTTGCCTGAGAAGATTTCAAATAAGGTTGAAAAACGTTTGAAAAAAATGGGCGTTAAATTAATGCTTAATTCAGGTGTTTGCAGGATAGGACCTGACTTTATAGAAGTTAATGCAAATGATACCTGTAGTCGTTATAGCGTAGGTACGGTAATATGGGCTGCTGGTATTGAAAGTTCAGATATTACTAACGAAGCCGCTAAAACATTACAATCGGCAAACAGAGGACGTATTAAACTGGATTCATTCCTACGTTCGGTGGATGACGATAGAGTATATGTCGTTGGTGACAATATGCTGTATACAGCTGAAGGAGAGGATAGACCTGTTCCGCAAATGGTTGAAAATTGTGAACAGAGTTCAGCAATTGCAGCAAAAAATATATATTGTGCAATAACTGGTAACGGTGAAATGACGGTTTACAAGCCATCTTTTCATGGAATGATGGTTTGCATAGGCGGAAGATATGGTGTTGCTAGAGTTGGATTTCCAAAGCGAATGATTAACCTGCCATCTTTCTTGGCGATGTTTGTAAAGCACTTTATAAATATAATTTATTTTGTTCAGGTATTGGGCTGGAACAAGGTATTCAGCTATTTAAAGCATGAATTCTTTACTATACGAAATTGCAGAAGCTTTGTGGGTGGACATTTCTCAAATAGAACACCTAGTTTTTTAACGGTACCACTTAGAATTTGGTTAGGAGTAGCTTGGTTGTTTGAAGGTATTATGAAGGTTGTTGAAGGTTGGTTTGAATCACCTAAATTAACAGCCTTCTTTGGCGGTGCTGAATCATGGTATAACAGTATTTTATACGGTTCTACAGGAGCACTTGAAGGTACCAGCGGAGCAACAGCAGTACAAACAGCAACTGAAGCTGTAAGTTCAGCAACAGGTGAGGCTGCCCAAGAAGTAGCAGCAAGCGTTGGAACAACTATTTTGAATTTTGACTTTTTAGGTTTATTCCGTTTGATTTTTGTTAGTGGAAAAGAACTATCGAAGTCTGTTATAGGCGATTATGCTTTTAAAATTGATATGCCGCTTATGAACTGGTTTACTAATGAATTAATTTTACCAAGCGATGGTGTTCAGATTTTTATGCAAGGCTTTATTGTAATAGCAGAAATTTTAATTGGTCTTGCATTAATTGGAGGATTGTTTACAACTCCAGCAGCAGCATTTTCATTGGTGCTTCAAGCAATGTTCGTTTGTACTACAGGCCTATATTTATCAACATTTTGGATGATATTTGCTGCAATTGCAGTGCTAATAGGAGCTGGAAGAACATTTGGCCTTGACTATTACGTAATGCCATATTTAAAAAATTTATGGAGAAGATTACCTTTTGTAAGAAGGTTGTATATTTATAATGATTAAAGAAAATATGATACTCCAAGAAGAAATCAACTATATAGAAAATGATAAAGCTTTAGATTTAGTAAAGGAAAAAGTAAATAAAGAGTTGCTTACTGCTCCTGTAATAATTCGTCAATACACGCAGCATTTGGCGGCTTCAAGCGGTAAATATATCCGCGCAGCAGCTTTGCTTATTTGTTCGCAAAATGAGGATGGATTAATCCATCCTCATGCAATAAATTTTGCAGCAGCTATTGAAATAATACACTTAGCAACACTAGTTCACGATGATGTTATTGACAATGCAAGCACAAGAAGGGGAAAACCCACACTCCAAAAAAAATATGGTAAGAGAACAGCCGTTATTTGTGGTGATTATTTACTATGCACTGCGCTGAAGGTAGTTGCTGAGATACCAGAAAAAAAGGAATATCTGAATTTAAGTGTACCTGACTATATGAGAAGAGTTTGTCTTGGTGAGTTAAATCAACATATTAACAATGGGTTCTTAGACTTATCAGTTTATAAATACTTAAAAATTATTTCTGGTAAAACTGCTGCCCTTTTTGAAGCATCTTTTCATGCTGGAGCCATTTTAAGTGAAAAGGATAATAAGACCATATCAAAATATGCTAAGTTGGGACGATATATTGGCATGATTTTTCAGATGACAGATGATTGCATTGATTTTGAAACAACGGAGGATATAGCCAAAAAGCCGGTTCAATCTGATTTTGAACAGGGGGTAATTACACTTCCTCTGATACATGCTTTCAAAAATCTGCCTGACTTGAAAAAGAAAGCAATTAGCAACCAATTGACAAGAGAGGATATTAATGCTGCTGTTGCTAATAGTGGTGGATTAGATTATACACGCATTATTTCCAGGAAATATTATAATAAGGCAATGAAAATAATAAATGAACTTCTTATTACACAAGATAAAAGAATAAAGCTGATTTCTATTCTTGACAGGGCTTGTGGTTTGACTTAGGGTTGGGATTTTACATGATAAAGAAATTTTTTAATTATATCGAAATAAAAACTAAAATAACCAGTACATTTGCATTTTTAATGACAATGGCCTACCTTTTCTATATAAGGCAAAGTATAAATTTAGAACTTACTTTGGTATTCTTTGCATCTATGTTTATTTTTGATTTAGCAACAACTGCAATTAATAATTATATAGATACAAAAACCAACCAGCAGATATTGGCATATACAAGAAAAACTGCCAAGAACATAATTTTTATATTATTAGGGATTAGTACAGTTTTAGGATTATATTTGGCTTATAGAACTGACATAATTATTTTAATTATAGGAGCAATATGCTTTGCCTGTGGCATTTTTTACACCTTTGGGCCTGTTCCCATTTCTAGACAGCCGCTTGGCGAAGCGTTTTCAGGGATATTTTATGGACTGTTTATTCCATTCATTTTGATTTATATAAATATGCCAGACAATGCAATACTTTCGCTGAAAATAAGCGCAGAAACAATTAGCCTTGACATATTTGTAGTTCCTATAATAACTATTTTGCTGTTGTCAATTGCACCTATATGTACTACAGCAAATATAATGCTTGCAAATAATACTTGTGATTTGGAGAGAGACATTGCTGTAAAGCGTTATACTTTACCGTATTATCTAGGAAAACAAAAAGCTGTTTATTTGTTTGCTGTACTAAATTACTTAGCTTATTTAGGCATAATAATGATGGTAGCTTTTAAAATATTATCACCAATATGCTTATTATCATTGCTTACAATATTTCCTGTTCAAAGAAATATTAATACATTTTTAAAAGTTCAAGATAAGGAAACGACTTTTATTTCTTCTATTAAAAACTATGTTATTATTATGGGCTCAATTACTTTGGTTATATTTGTAAGCGGCATCATATAGCTGCAAGTAATATTATCAGCTTTCAAATACTTACTGATGTTGGAGAATTATGGATTAGAGAATAATCGTTTGAAAGATTATAAATAGTTTTTATTTAATAAACTAACATAATTATAAGCGTTATATGCTTTTCCATTTGATTATGACTCCTGCACTCCAACTTTCAAATGTGAAGGATGAATAATTTTTATAAGAATATTTTGCAGCTTGGTGGGATAATTTTATTGCAATGATATAGGGAGACAGTTGATGAAGTTTTTTAAAAAGACTGATTTAATAATTATATTTGGAATTTTTATAGTTGGATTGGCATTATGGGCTATATTTACATTTAGCAATTCATCAAAGCCTGCTAAAGCTGAAATTTACTATAAATCAGAACTAGTAGCAACTATAGATTTGAATTCTGGAGTAGATAAGGAATTTTCTATACCTCAGAATAAGAATGTAATTTTTCATTTGACAAAGGATGGTCACATTTGTTTTGAAAAATCAGACTGCCCAGATAAGATATGTGTAAGGACAGGTATGCTGAAAAATGTAGGAGAAACGGCTGCTTGTTTACCTAATGAAATAATATTAAAAATAGTGCCTTTGACTACTCGCGGTGATGATGAGCTTGATATGATTGTAGGATAATAGGAAGGTTAACAGTTCATGTATAAGAATATTAGTGATATACCCAAAACCAAACTTTTAGTATTAACAGCATTGCTTTTTGCAGTTGCATTAGTGCTTGCTATTTTAGAGAACTCTTTTCCACCGATATTTACGGCAGTTCCTGGAGTTAAGCTGGGTCTTTCTAATATTCCAGTAATGTATGCACTGTTCTTCTTAGATAAAAAGCCAGCGTTTATGATAGCGATATTAAAAGGTTTTTATGTTTTAATTACTCGTGGTTTTATTGCAGGAATATTAAGCCTAAGTGGGGGTATACTATCATTATTAATAATGTTGTTGTTATTAGTAGTATTCAGAGACAAAATATCTTATTTTGTTTTGAGTATTTTTGGAGCAGTATTTCATAATATTGGACAATTTACGGCAATTTCATTGATATATACCAATATATATTTGTGGGTATATCTTCCGGTTTTATTAATATCGGGTGTTGTTGCTGGAATGGCAACATCAGTTTTACTAAGGCTAATTATGCCAGCCTTTAACAGAATGTTTTAAACTATACAAAACAGCTTCAATTATCTTTTATGCCCGAAGTGGGTGTGAAGGTTAATATAGATAAAATAGTATTGGAGGAATAAATATGAAGAAAATTATTTCATTAGCATTGAGTTTAACAATGGCAATTATGGTTTTCGCTGGATGTGGAAAACAAGGTGAAGACAATAATGCAGCAGGTAATACAACTGGCACACCTGCAAATACTACTACTGCGATTGATACAGGTACTCCTGCAACTGGCGATTCAGTTAAAACAGGATTTGCTGTTATCTCATCAATTGCAAAATCAACAGATGCAGGTGAAAAGGATGGTCTGGCAGAGGTTGATTCAATGATTGCTGCAGTTACAGTTGATAAGGATGGAAAAATTGAAAAATGCATTATTGATGCTGTTCAAACTAAGGTTAACTTTTCAGCCCAAGGTAAAATTCTTACCGATTTAAAGACAGAAGTCAAGACTAAGAATGAACTTGGCGAAGCATATGGTATGAAGAAGGCATCAAAAATTGGTAAGGAGTGGAATGAACAGGCAGCAGCGTTTGCAAATTATGTTGTTGGAAAGACTCTTGACCAAGTAAAGGGTATAGCTGTAAATGAAGAAGGTACTGCTGGTGATGCTGAGTTAGCATCTTCTGTGACAGTACATATCGGTGACTTTATAGCAGTCATCGAGAAGGCTGTCTTAAATGCTAAAGAGTTAGGTGCTAAATCTGGAGATAAGTTAGGATTAGGTGTTACTACTAATATTGCAAATTCTACAGATGCAGGTGAAAAAGAAGGATTAGCACAAGCTTATTCCATGTACTCTGTTTCCACCTTTGATGCAAGTGGAAAAATAACAAGTTCTATCATCGATGCTTCACAAACAAATGTGAATTTCTCAAAAGAAGGCAAAATTACTTCTGATTTAAATGTTTCATTTAAAACAAAGAATGAACTTGGGGATGCTTATGGCATGAAAAAAGCATCTAAAATAGGCAAGGAGTGGAATGAACAGGCAGAAGCCTTTGCAAAATATGCGGTTGGCAAGACTGTTAATGAGATTAAGGGAATAGCTGTAAATGAAGAGGGTATAACAACTGAAGCTGAACTTACAAGTTCTGTTACAGTTCATGTTGCAGATTTCCAAAAGGTAATTGAAAAGGCTAGTGCAAATGCAAAATAAACTACGAAAGTTGAGATAATGAGCAAAAAATAGGGCTGCTGCATGATAGTATTAGTTGCAGAAGTGTGTTTTTGATTATTTAACAAAGACAAACTATGTAATTAAGCTGCTAGTGTGCAGTGGCCTTGCTTTTAAGTAGTATATACAAAATGAGACAAAGTTAGAATTTATAAGCTATAATGTTATATTGTATAGGTAATGGTTAGTTTTAAAAATTAGGATAAATATTTAAAAGGTATTAATATAAAAATTTTTACATAAAAGGCACAATAAATGTACAATAAATGTAGAATCGAAGAAAGTTAGTTAGATTGTTTTTTAAACATATAGAAGTTATATAAGTTATTAGTTACACCATTTTTGTATTAGTAATGTGGAGGTCAGTTTGTTAAAAAAAATAGTAACTGTAATAATTGCAATTTCATTTTTGATAAATTTAACAGCGTGTGGAGAAAAAGACAAGAAACGATATGAGGCGGAATTTTTACAGCTTTTTGATACAATGACAAAAATAGTTGCCTATACTGAAAGTAAAGAA
The DNA here is from genome assembly GCF_005473905.2 of Ruminiclostridium herbifermentans. NCBI lineage: Bacteria > Bacillati > Bacillota > Clostridia > Eubacteriales > Oscillospiraceae > Ruminiclostridium > Ruminiclostridium herbifermentans. Next base: position 3,492,301 of record NZ_CP061336.1, on the reverse strand, counting down.
GAGTTTACAAAGTATTCCCAGCTTATTTATGATAATTTAAAAATATATCACCAACTATATGATATATATAATGATTATGATGGAATAAATAATATTAAAACTATAAATGACAATGCAGGAATTAAACCCGTTAAGGTTGATAAAAAAATAATTGATTTATTACTTTATTCCAAAGAGTGGTATTTAAAAACAGAGGGCAAAATTAATATTGCATTTGGTGCGGTGCTGAAGATTTGGCATAAATATCGTACTGAAGGTGTTGAAGACGAGACCAAAGCTGCTATTCCTAAAATGGAAGAGTTACAAGAAGCAGCAAACCATACAGACATAAATAAAATTATTATAGATGAAATAAATTCCACTGTTTATTTAGAAGATCCACAAATGAGTATTGATGTTGGCTCTATAGGCAAAGGCTATGCAACAGAACAGGTTAGTCAAATTGCTATAAAAAGTGGTTTCACATCCGGGCTCATTAGTGTAGGAGGGAATGTACGTGCAATTGGAAATAAGGGAATTGACGATAAACTATGGAATTTAGGAATTCAGAATCCAGATAGAGAAAGCGAAAACAATACCATTAGCATTGTATATGTTTCTGATTTATCAGTTGTATCAAGCGGGGACTATGAAAGGTATTATACGGTTAATGGGAAACGATATCATCATATAATTGATACTGACACACTTTTTCCATCTGAATATTTTTCAGAAGTCACAATACTTTGTGAAAATTCAGGAATGTCAGACGCATTGTCAACTGCGGTTTTTTGTATGCCTATTGAAAAGGGATTGGAGTTTATAAACAGTCTGCCTGATACAGAGGCATTGTGGGTAATGAAAAATGGTGAAATAAAATACAGTGAAGGCTTTAAAAAATTTACAAAAGAATATTAGTATTAATTTATAGCCTGATACAAATAATATTTTTGAAGTAAAAAATATTATTGGAGGGATTGAAATGTCAGCAAATATGATGGACCACCCAAATGAGGGAGTTAAGTGTGTCGTAGATACCTGTAAGTATCATATGGCAGGTGACCACTGTTCAGCTGAACAGATTGTTGTGAGAGCAGTAGATGCTTCTACTTCAAATCAAACTGATTGTGCAACATTTATACCTCAGAGCCGAAAAAGAAAGTAGAATTAATGTGTGATGCATGTATGTTAGCCTATCGGTAAATTCATATATCGGTGGGCTACTTTTAAATATATTTATATTTTGCTGCTACATATTGCAGGCTTTATCTTAAAAATTGAAGCAAGCAATTTATATTTAATCTACGCTGATAGATTTTGTGTGTAAGTTAGAGATTATATAATTAAGGAGGGGTAAAAAATGCAGGCATTTAATGAACTTTACAGAAGATTAGCAAAGGCAGCAGTTGAAAATAGAACAAATGAAGAGGTTAAAAATGCTATTGAGCAAGGCTTTGATTCACATCAGTTAGATTGCTTATTAAATCCGAAGGAATATGCCTCAGTTTGGAAAATATCAGATTGTGATTGCTCTGAGGATTCGAAATGCAGTATATGTACAGTAAAATGTTTATTTGATGCAATAGAAAAAGATGAAAAGGGCAATACAATTATAAACAAGGATTTATGCGTTGGTTGTTCAGAATGTATTGATGAATGCAAGGCGCAAAAGCTTGTAGCCAGCAAGGATATAATACCTGCCTTGGAGGCTGTAAGGAGCCAAAAGGGGCCTGTTTATGCTTTGATTGCACCTGCTTTTATCAGTCAATTCAGTGATAAAGTTACACCGGGCAAGCTTAGAAGTGCTTTTAAAAGTCTTGGTTTTGCCGGAATGGTAGAAGTTGCACTTTTTGCAGATATTCTTACTTTAAAGGAAGCATTGGAATTTGACCGCACTATTGTTAATGAAAAGGATTTTTTGCTGACAAGCTGTTGCTGCCCAATGTGGATTGCCATGCTTCGCAAAATATATAAACAATTCATGCCTCATGTTCCTGGTTCTGTATCGCCAATGGTGGCATGCGGACGTTCAATTAAATTACTTGAGCCTAACTCCATTACTGTGTTTATCGGACCTTGCATAGCTAAAAAATCAGAGGCAAGAGAACCTGATATTGCTGATGCAGTTGATTATGTTCTTACATTTCAAGAAGTACAGGATATTTTTGAATTTGCAAATATAAATCCTGAGAATATGGAAGAGGATTCTCGTGACCATTCCTCAAAGGCAGGAAGAATATATGCTAGAACAGGCGGAGTTAGTGAGGCGGTAGAAAGTACGCTTAAGGGCTTAAATCCTAATCGTAAAATTTCCATTCGAACTCAGCAAGCAAACGGAATTCGTGAGTGTAAGGAAATGCTTAATGCTCTTAAAGAAGGCAATATTACTGCGAATTTTCTTGAGGGAATGGGCTGCGTAGGCGGTTGTGTCGGAGGCCCTAAAGCAATTTTAGACCGTGAAGAAGGCAGGAAAAATGTTAATCAATATGGAAATCAGGCAAACTATGTTACACCAATTGATAATCCTTACGTAATGGATTTGTTGCAGCGTTTGGGCTTTGAATCCGTTGAAAGTCTCCTGGAAAACAGTGATATTTTTACAAGGGATTTTAAATAAGAAATGCAATTTATCAATATAATAGCTTAATAATGGCTTAATAATAGCTTAATAATAGCTTAATAATTAGCTTAATGGATAAGCTTCTTATTGCTAACCGTTTTACTTAGATAAAAATTTATTTGAATTGTGATTTTGGTAGGTTTATTGAAAAATAAAAACAATTTATAGCAATAATAAACTACTTGAATAGTACTCCTGTGCAATATACATCTATTGGATTGCTCACGAAATTGAAGCTGAATTAATTACGGTGAAGAACAAGTACTTCCGCCGACCGTATTACCAAGGCATACTGTCTCGGGTCAATACTCACAGCTACCGACTTCCGCTGTGTCGGCTGCAATACTTGTTTTTTACCTATATTTATATCATCAATTTTTAATTAAGCTTCGCAATTAGATATATATTACACTCGCATACTATTTATTATAATAATAGTTGTAAAATTACATGTAGATTTTCTATGTTCTGCTATTTTATGTGTATTGACAACGCTGCCAATGATATGATATCGTTTGATTTTAGTAGATTATATTATTATTTACAGTTATTTATTATTTTATTAAAAATAATCTTACTATTTCTGTCAAATTTATTTATATTATGAAAGGAAAAGCCATGAATAAGTCAGAAGTATTAGGTAGATGGACAAAAGCAAAGTCCGAGGAACTGTATGGTGTTAAGAATTGGGGGAACGGCTATTTTTCTATTTCTAATAATGGAGAGGTGCTGGTTAATCCATATAAAGACAATGAACAGGCTGCAATCAGCCTTATGGATATAATATCAGGTATTCGTGAACGTGGGCTTGATATGCCTGTGTTGCTACGTTTTGAAAATTTATTGGATTCACAGATATCTCTTTTAAATGAATCCTTTAGAGATGCAATGAACAAATTAAATTATAAAGGGGACTACCGTGGCGTATACCCAATCAAGGTTAATCAGCAGCAGCAAGTAGTTGAAGAAGTGACTAAGTTTGGTCAGCGTTATCACCATGGTCTTGAAGTGGGCAGTAAGGCTGAGTTAGTTGCTGCATTATCTTTAATGAAGGATAAAGAAGCTTGTCTAATTTGCAATGGTTATAAGGATGAGGAATTTATAGATTTAGGCCTTTACTCAGTTAAGATGGGATTTAAGTGTTTCTTTGTTATAGAGACACTTAGTGAGGTTGATATTGTACTGGAACGCTCAAGAAAACTAGGGGTTAAGCCAAACATTGGACTTCGCATAAAGCTTTCTGCAAAGGCAGGAGGACATTGGACTGAATCAGGCGGGGACCGTAGTATTTTTGGTTTGAATATGTCTCAGGTTATAACTGTTGTAGATACATTGAAAAAGGAAAATATGCTGGATTGCCTTAAGCTGCTTCATTATCATTTGGGTTCTCAGATACCAAATATCAGAGATATCCGTTCTGCTGTATTGGAAGCAACTCGCGTTTATGCAGAACTGGTTAAGGAAGGCGCACCTATGGGTTATTTAGATCTTGGGGGTGGACTTGCTGTTGATTATGACGGTTCAAATACAAATTATATAAATAGCCGTAACTACACTGTTGAAGAATATTGTACTGATATTGTTGAGGCTGTTATGACTACTCTTGACTCAAGCGGTGTTGAACACCCTATTATTGTCACAGAGTCGGGTCGTACAACTGTAGCATATTATTCGGTACTTCTATTTAATGTTCTAGATGTTGAAAGGTTTGAGGAGCACAATTTGCCTGACAGTCTTGATGAAAATACTCCAGAGCAAATTAAGAATTTATTTGATGTAAACAAAAGTATTACTCAAAAGAACATTCAAGAGTGTTATAACGATGCTTTATATTATCGTGATGAAATTCGCGACATGTTCAAGCATGGTAAGGTAAGCTTACGTGAGAGAGCATTTTCGGAAAAAATATTCTGGAATACAATTAATCAGATTGCAAAGGAAAAACAAAAGCTTAAGAATTTTCCTCCTGATTTAGAAGATATTGAAAGTGCGATAGCCGACATATATTACTGTAACTTTTCAGTGTTTCAGTCTATTCCAGACAGTTGGGCTATTGACCAGCTATTCCCAATAATGCCGCTTCACCGATTATTGGAATTGCCAAAGAGAAATGCAGTTATTGCAGACATTACTTGTGACTGTGATGGAAAGATTGACCACTTTATTGACCTGCATGATGTTAGAACAACTCTGCCACTGCATGAGTTGAAAAATGGGGATGATTACTATCTAGGAGTGTTCATAGTTGGAGCATATCAGGAAACTCTAGGTGACCTTCACAACCTGTTTGGAGATACAAATGTAGTTAGTGTCAGAATACATCCTGATGGCAGCTATGACCTTGTAAAGGAAATACACGGAGATAGTGTTGCAGACGTTCTTACCTATGTAGAGTATGACCCTAAGGACATGATTGTGAGTTTCCGTGAAAAGGCAGAAAATGCTATACGTGAGGGGCTAATTAGTGCAAGTGATAGGAAAGTAATTATGAAAGCATATGAGAATGGCTTGCGTGGTTACACTTATTATGAGAGGTAGAAAGATTATTATCAACTTATCATTGATAAAGCTGAAAATTTACAAATTGAACTGAGAAATTTGGATAATTAAGAAAAATATTTCATACAAAAAGCAACGTAATGTCTTATTTTGACACACGTTGCTTTTGTATTTTGTAAGATTGAATTAAAGTTGTATATTAATGTAACAAAATATAAACAAAAACATGTATAAAAATATGTATAAAAAGAAAATGCCGATATATTAAAAGAACGGTAAAAAACTGTAGAAAGAATTATCGTGCGTTGTGATTGAGGAACAACAACTTTCTATTTTGTTATAACAGGCTCAGTAAATTTCAAATAAAATTATAATGTGGTAATATTTAAAAAATAAAAAATAATTTAGAAAAAATGTTTGAATTTTGGAAAAATAATGGTATAATGTAATTCCAATAGAATATTATGTGTTTAAAAGGAAGACTTAGTTTTGACAGACATCTGTTAGCTAAGTCTTTCTTTTATTGTTACTTTCAGTCTTTGACAATAGGTTAGCAATCTATGTTGATTTTTAATACAGCATTTTGTATAATCATTAAAGAAAACTTAGCCAATGCTTATTTTGTAAAAGTCGAGGCTGGTCTGCACTTGTGATTTCAAAGATATAGTTTTTGTAATTGTGTTTATTTTTGATGTTTTAGTGCAAAATTAGTATCATAAATATGATTATGGATTAGGAGATAAGGAAATGGGAAAAGCTTTAATTATTGGCGCCGGTGGCGTTGCTAATGTTGTTATTCATAAATGTTGTCAGAACCCAGATGTATTTGAAGAAATCTGTATTGCAAGCAGAACGCTGTCAAAATGCGATGCTATCAAAGCAAAGCTAGACGGTGGAAAAACCAAAATTCAGACTGCTCAAGTAGATGCAGATAACACTGAGATGCTTATAGAACTAATTAAGAAATTCGGACCAGATATCGTAATTAATGTTGCATTGCCATATCAGGATTTGACAATAATGGATGCTTGTCTTGCAACTGGTGTACACTATCTTGATACTGCAAATTATGAGCCGCCTGATGTAGCTAAGTTTGAATATAAATGGCAATGGGCATATAGGGAGAGGTTCGAAAAGGCTGGGATAATAGGACTTTTAGGCAGCGGTTTCGACCCTGGAGTTACAAGTGTTTTCAGCGCATATGCTCAAAAACATTATTTTGATGAAATTCACTATATTGATATTGTTGATGCTAACGCAGGTGACCACGGATACCCATTTGCAACAAATTTCAATCCTGAGATAAATATTCGAGAAATAACTGCAAAGGGCAGCTATTGGGAGAATGGGGAATGGGTAGAAACTGAACCATTAGAGATGAAAAGAGTATATAATTTACCTGAAGTAGGGCCAAAAGATATTTATCTATTGCATCATGAGGAAATAGAATCTTTAGCCCTCAATATAAAAGGAATTAAAAGAATAAGATTTTGGATGACTTTTTCAGAGAAATATCTTACTCATTTGAGGGTTCTTGAAAATGTTGGTATGACTTCAATTGAACCAATTGAATTTGAAGGTCAGAAAATAATACCACTGCAGTTTTTAAAGGCAGTATTGCCTGATCCAGCATCTCTTGGACCTAGAACAAAGGGAAAGACAAATATAGGATGTATTATTCAGGGTATAAAGGATGGAAAGCCAAGAACCTATTATGTTTACAATGTATGTGATCATGAGGAATGCTATAAAGAGGTTGGTTCACAGGCTATATCCTACACTACAGGTGTTCCGGCTATGATTGGTGCGATGATGATATTAAAAGGCATTTGGAATAAACCAGGTGTCCATAATATTGAGGAATTTGATCCTGACCCATTTATGGATGCTTTGAATAAATGTGGATTACCATGGAAAGAGAGTTTTTCACCTGAACTAATTGATTAAAAATAGCAATTGTTAGTAGCTGTTTTAGTACTTTTATATAGCGTTACCAATTAATAAAAGCAGGACTAGAATTTATTTGCATGGATTAGTTATAATTATATAAACAATGCTAATCCATGCAATTATTTTGGCAGCAACACATAAATAAGGTTGTAAAGAGAAATCCAATATTTTGCCGGAGTCGGCCAGGAGGTTAATATTGAATATAGATTTTAGTAGTTTGCCTACACCATGTTATATTGTTGATGAAAGACTTTTGATAAAGAACCTTGAAATATTGAAATCTGTGCAGGACAGGACAGGATGCAGTATTCTTCTTGCTCAGAAAGGCTTTTCCATGTACAGTGTTTATCCATTAATAGGACAGTATCTTAAAGGGGTAACCTCAAGTTCTTTATTTGAGGCTAGACTGGGATATGAGGAAATGGGTAAAGAGGTTCATATATATGCACCTGCATATATAGAAGAGGAATTTGATGAAATCCTCAGATATTGCGACCATATAGTATTCAATTCTTTTAATGAATGGGATAAGTATAAAGAAAAAGTTAAGAATTATAAGACTAAAAAAATAGAATGTGGTATACGTATAAATCCTGAGTATTCTGAAATTGAGACTCACTTATATGATCCCTGCTATAATTCATCAAGACTTGGGGTAACTCTTTCAAATTTTAAAGAGGACAAACTAGAGGGCCTTGATGGACTTCATTTTCACACAATGTGTGAACAAAATTCAGATACTCTCGAAAGAACAATAAAAGTTGTTGATGAGAAGTTTGGCAAGTATATTAAGGATATGAAATGGCTGAATTTTGGAGGAGGACATCATATTACAAGAGTTGACTATGACATTGAATCTTTAATACGCTCAATTTCATATTTCCAAGATAAATATGGTGTAAAAGTTTATTTGGAGCCAGGTGAAGCCATTGCTTTAAATACTGGCTATCTAGTAGCAAAGGTTTTAGACATAGTTGAGAATGGTATGAAAATTGCTATCCTAGACGCGTCTGCGGCTTGTCATATGCCCGATGTATTGGAAATGCCATACAGACCTAATATAATAGATGCTGGGAAGCCAGGTGAATATGATTATTCTTACAGACTTGGAAGCCATACCTGTCTTGCAGGAGATGTTATTGGAGATTATTCATTTAAGAAGCCACTAAGTCCAGGTGATAAGCTTGTTTTTTGCGATATGGCTCATTATACAATGGTAAAGAATAATACTTTTAATGGAATAAATTTACCTGCAATTCTACTGTATAATGAAAAAGATGGAGCAAAAATTATTAAGAAATTTGGATATGAAGATTTTAAATCCAGATTATAATTTAATTACTAAACTTTCTTTAACAAAAATCTATTGACAACAACCATGTAAGTTGAAAAATTATAATTTTGCTGAGAAAGTTGATTCAATTATTTTTACTCAGTTTCTAAATAAGAAAGGTTATCAATTCTAAAATTCAATTCAAACAAATTATGATGCTGTTGCAAAACAGCATTTTTATATGTCGATTTTGTATTGCAACTAATAGTATGAAACAGCAATATATATCTAATTGAGAAACTTGGTTAGAAATTGATGCTAGAAATAATAGGTGAAGAACTAGTACTTCGTCGACACAGCGGAAGTAAAGTAGCTGTGAGTATTGACACGAGACAGTATGCCATGGTAATGCGGTCGGCTGAAGTGCTTGCTCTTCACTTTAATTATTTCAGCGTCAATTTCGGAAGTGAGCAATAGAAATATATTGCACGGGAGTACTAATTAAGCAGTTAACTGTTGATATTTATTATTTCTTGATTTGCAACTGCCCAGTATTTTTATTTCACATATGATGACAATAAAAAATTTAATAAATATAATTATATTTGGTATACTTCCTATGTAATTAGAATATATAATACTATTTCATAAATTTAGAATAATATCATATGTATTATCTTAAGGCATACATTTCTAAGCGCTTTATATGCAGTATTTAAAGGTGTTTTCCGGTTTTGCTCTATGGTGGGAAGACAAATATATAGAAGTATGATTTTACATTTTAAATAGAAAATGTTTATATAATTATGTGACTTTTTTGCCAATAAAATGTAACAAAATTATATGGAATAGTAACTTTTATAAATATAATTAAAAAAAAACTTATGTTATTCTAAACACAAATATAAAAGGAGGCAGGAAAATGAATAAGGTTATAAGAAAATCACTTGCTGCAGTTTTAGCAGCTGCGATGACAGTTTCAATTGTAGGTTGTGGTGGTGAAAAGGTTTCTGAACCAACAAATACTGCAACAGATACTACAGCGCAAGCATCTACACCAGCAACAGGTGAAAAGGTTACTTTTAATTTATGGCATATTCAGACTACAGATCCTATGCCAGCTATCATTGAGGACAGTATGAAACGTTTCTCAGCAGATAATCCAAATTATGAAGTTGTAGTAACTCCAATGCAGAATGATGCTTTCAAACAAAAGCTACAAATAGCAATAAGCTCAAATTCAGCACCAGATATTTTCCCTCACTGGACAGGTGGTCCAATGATAGAATATGTTAATGCTGAAGTAATAGCTGATTTAACATCTTATATGAATGAAAATGACTATAAGGGTCGCTTTATGGATGCTGCTATTAACCAAGTTACATATAATGATAAATTATGGGCTATACCAGTTGAGAACACTTCAGTAGCTATGATGTTCTACAACAAAGATCTATTTGCAAAATATAATCTTCAGGTTCCAAAGACAATTTCAGAACTTGAAAAAGTTGCTGATACATTGAAGTCTAATGGAATTATTCCTTTCTCACTAGCTAATAAGACTCAGTGGACAGGTTCAATGTGGTATTGCTACCTCGTTGATCGTTACGGAAGCGCAGAAGCATTTAATAAGGCTGCTAACCGTACTGGTTCATTTGAAGATGAAGCATTTACTCAGGCTGGTACAAAACTACAGGAATGGGTTAAGAAAGATTACTTCAATAAGGGCTTCAATGGAACAGATGAAGACTCAGGACAATCACGTACACTTTTATATACAGAAAAAGCTGCTATGACACTTATGGGTTCATGGTTCCTTTCAACAGTTGCTGGTGAAAACAAAGAATTCTTAGAGAAGGTTGGTTCATTCCCATTCCCAGCTGTTGAAGGTGGTAAGGGAGATCCTAATGCATGTCTAGGTACTGTTGGTGATAACTTCTATTCAGTAGCTTCAAGCTGCAAAGATGTAGCTGCAGCATTTAAAGCTATTACATATATGATAGACGATACAGCTGCTGCTAAACGTATTGAAGCTGGAAGAATACCACCAATAAAAGGTGTAACTGTTAGCGATCCACGTCTACAAGAAGTTTTAGATGCTGTACAAAAGGCTCCTACAGTTCAGTTATGGTATGACCAGTATCTATCACCTGAGTTAGCTCAGCTTCACAAAGATACATCACAAGCATTATTTGGATTATCAAAGACTCCAGAAGAAGTAAATAAAGAAATGGAAGCACTTGCAGCAAAGAAGTAAAAAATCATTTGAGTCAATTATTGCTGAAACCATATGGAATAGGGTGATTAGAATACTATAAGAATTTTGTAATATGGTTTCAGCAAGTTTGGGATTATTATGAATATTATATTACTCAAATTATATTAATAAATGATTTGACAGTTTATTATGTTAATTGACTTAGTAAAATAGAAATGATTACCTCCAAATAATTGGTTGGGTGCTTATGCGCGCATCATAAGTGTCCAATCAATTATTTTATCCAATACCCTATTACAATTTTAGTTCAGCTAAGATTATGAGTATTGTAATGAAATAGGGCAAATGGATAAATGATTCTTAGATTAAAAGGTCAATTTAATACTTGGATATCATATATCGGGAGATGATATTTCAAGTACTAATTACAACTTATAATCAGAATATTTACAAATCTATAATATAGGAAGGAAAATAAAAATGAACGCTGCACGCTCACTGTCATACAACAAAAAAAGAAATACTGCTATTGTATCAACTGTGTTTCTCGTTCCAGTATTCTTCTTTATCACAGTTTTTATTATTTATCCTATAGCTGATTCATTTTGGTTAAGCCTTCATGAATGGAATGGTATCAGCTCCAATAGAAACTTTATTGGTTTAGAAAATTGGAAAGTTCTACTAACTGATAGTGTTTTTTATAAGGCATTTTTTAATAATATTATTATTGTAATTCTATCAATAATAATACAGCTGCCAATAGCTATGGCAATTGCTTTTTTCCTAGATGTTGGCGGAAAGAAGCTGAACATTCTTAAAATGATATATTTCTTACCAATGCTTATGTCATCAGTTGCTGTTGGATTCTTATTCAGATATGCTTATGATCCGCAGTTTGGAATAATTAGTGCTATTGACACTTTATTTGGTGGCGAAGGTATGGTTGACCTGCTAGGTAATACTACATATGCTATATATGCAGTAATCGCTGTTATATGTTGGCAGTTCATTCCGTTTTATATGGTATATTTTTTAGCTGGATTAAGTTCAATACCTGTTGAATTATATGAAGCTGCTATTATTGATGGAGCAACACGTGGTCAATATTTCTGGAAAATTGCACTTCCTAGCATGAAAGGTACTATAAAGAGTGCCGCAGTATTATCACTAGTTGGTTCATTAAAATACTTTGATTTGATTTATGTTATGACTCAAGGTGGACCTAATGGTGCTACAGAGTTAATGGCTACTTACATGTATAAAAATGCTTTTCAGATTATGAAAATGGGATATGGATCTACTGTAGCGTCAGCAATGTTTATTATAATTACTGCTATCGCATTATTGACTCTTAAGGCCATAAACGGAAAAGAGGAGGCTTAATGAGATGAAAAAGAAAAAAATTACCATCGGAAAAATTATAGCAGGAATACTTGCAATTGTTTGGTTATTTGTAACTGGAGCACCTTTTTATTTTATGGTTGCATCAGCTTTTAAAGAGCAGTTTGAGTTGTTTACATCTGGAGTGTTTGCAATGCCAAAGGGATTTTATTTGGATAACTTAAAGGAAGTTATAGAAAGTAATTTCCCAAGCTACTTACTTAATAGTTTAACGGTAGTTGCAATTTCGCTTGTATTAATCTTAATTACAGCCTCATTTGCATCTTATCCCTTTTCCAGATTTAAGTTTAAGCTTAATAAACCATTATTTGCTGTTGTAGTAGCAGCTATGGCAGTACCTATACATGTAACATTATTACCAGTATTTCAATTGACACAGAAAATTGGACTTTATGACAGTATAGCTGCATTGATTGGTCCATATGTTGCATTTAACCTCCCTATTTCTGTTTTTATTCTAACCAGCTTTATGGCAGAAATTCCAAATGAACTTGAGGAATCAGCGGAAATAGATGGTTGCGGTAAGTTTAGAACATTTTTTAATATAATTCTTCCGTTATCTAAGCCGGGGTTAGCTACTCTTGCAATTTATAACAGTGTAAATATGTGGAATGAATTCAGCTTTGCACTTGTATTAACTCAGTCACCTAAAAGCAGAACATTACCACTTTCTATATGGGAGTATCAAGGACAGTATCAAGCTAACATACCATTGATAATGGCTGTTTTGACATTCAGTGCTATACCAATGATTATTGCATTTGCAATAGGACAAGATAAATTAATAAAAGGTATGATGGCTGGAGCTGTAAAGGGCTAATTTTGTAATATAAAAGACAATATGATGAGGCAAGAAATCAATCCCCACTTCAATAAGTTGGGGACACCACTTTGAATATTAGACGGTGAGATTATCTCCCGCTTTGCTTACTCACCTAAATTAAATGAAACTTTATTACAGTGAAAATATTATTGAAAATATTGTAATGAAAATTTCAGTTTAGTTTAGGTGTCATATAATTTAAAAATTGGAAAGTTATTAGACATAGTATATAATATATGTATCCTATGTCTAAATTTTTTTAGATTATAGAACTTTTATGTTTTACGAGTAATACAAAGGCAATTGTAGTACTAAACTTAAATTACGTGTTGTAGAATAATTTCTAGATAAAATGATTCCAATATTTAGGGATTGAAAAGTGAAATATCTACTTTTTTGCTATTCTTGGATGTGGAATAAATGCGAGGATTTTGATTGTGAGTTAGCAGTTCTTTGCAGCAAACAATATAATTCGCTTTTGTATATTAATATATATCTTAAAATTTGAGCAAAGCTGATTTTCTTTCTTAGGTTATGTGTGAAAACGTTTATTTTGACTTGTATAAGAGTTCTAAGACTTAGGTAATTAGTAATCCTTTAGTAATAGAATTTTTTTGTGAATCTAAATATAAAGCGCGGAGGTTTACATGAGAAAAGCACTAAAATCCCTTTTTGCTTTTTTGCTATTGATAACTTGTACCGGTTGTTTTTATAATGGGCATAATATGGATGTGCAGAAACGTCAAAAAAAACAATTAACTTTGTATACCATTCAGGGAGATTCAGCCGTTAATCTTGTGATAGACGATTCTATAATGCGGTTTGAACAAAACAATACTGATTATCAAGTAATTCAAGAGAAAATACCAAATGATCTTTATAAGAATAAGTTATCAGTATGTGTAGCTACTAACCAAATGCCAGATGTTTTTCCTACATGGTCAGGAGGTACACTAAATGAGTATATTAGTATTGGTGAAATTGTTAATCTAGAGAAATATATGCTGCAAGACAATTATAGTTCAAGATTCAATGAAAAAGCTTTAAAAATGGTTACAGATGAAAATGGTATATGGGCAGTTCCTGTTGAAAATATGTCAATTGCACTTATTTTTTATAATAAAGACATATTTAACGCTTTGAATATTACTCCTCCAGATACATATGAACAACTACTAGAAGTTATTACCAAGTTAAAGAGAAATGGGTATATTCCATTTGCATTAGCTAATAGAACGGCGTGGACAGGCTCAATGTTCTATATGTACTTTGTGGACAGATTGGGTGGACCATCTATATTTGATAATGCAGCAAATAGAAAAGACGGAGGCTCATTTAGCGACAAAGCTTTTGTTAAAGCTGGTGAAATGGTACAGCAATTAGTTAATATGGGAGCATTTCCAGAAGGATTTAATTGGATGGATGAGGATGCAGGTGATGCACGTGACCTAATGTATAATAACTCTGCTGCTATGATGTTAGCAGGAAGTTGGTTTTTAAGCACATTAAAATACGAAAAACCTGAGTTTTTGGATAAAGTAGGGGTATTTCCGTTCCCAGCTATTGAAGGGGGGAAGGGTGATGCAAGAAATACAATTGGTACATTAGGAGACAACTATTATGCAATAGCAAATTCCTGTGCCCATAAAGACGAGGCTTTTCAGCTTATAAAATATTTAATTGATGATATAGCTGTAGAGAAGAGAATTGCTGCAGGTAAGATACCTCCTGTTAATGATCTTAAAATAACAGATCCGCTAACAAATAAAATATTAGAGTATATAAACCAATCTCCAAATGTTCAATTTTGGTATGATCAATATCTTCCTTTAAAACTGTCAGATGCACATTTGTCATTAACTAGGCAGATATTTGGCGGTGAGGACCCCAAAGCTGCTGCTGAGGCCATGGAAGAGGTTGCAAAACAATATTACTCAAACTAATGTGTGATAGTTATACTTTAATTATTTACTAAAGTTGTTGTGGAGGTTAGAATGAAAAACAGGTTACTGCAATCAGCAAGGATTAATATAAAGAAAATGCCATTTAGATTTAAACTTACATACTATCTTGTTATAACAATTTGTATAACTGTTTTAATAGTATTTGCATGTTCATATATCGTAACCAGTCGTTCTATAAAGCAGCAAGCAAAAGATATGACCATGCTGCAGCTTGAACAGAACACATTAAATCTTCAAAATTTTTTAAATCAGATTGAAAGAACACCTGATAGTTTTGTAACTGATAAAAGCCTGCAGGAGTATCTTTCAATGCGTGCTGAAAACACAATGGAGTTTACTAACATTGTTGATGATGTTTATCAGACAATGTCAAATGTATTTGAATCAAAAGATAACCTTTTCTACATATATCTTTATAAAGCTATGGATGACAAAATACTATATTTAGGGCCAACAAAGGCAGGAAGAAATGCTGATTATTCAAATGTGAGGAGATATCTTTCCAATGAAAATATTACTGGAAGCCCAATTAAGGTCAGTTTCCGAAAGGATCCTATTAATAACAGCAAATAC
This sequence comes from Ruminiclostridium herbifermentans, assembly GCF_005473905.2. Taxonomy (NCBI): domain Bacteria; kingdom Bacillati; phylum Bacillota; class Clostridia; order Eubacteriales; family Oscillospiraceae; genus Ruminiclostridium; species Ruminiclostridium herbifermentans. Next base: position 3,477,001 of record NZ_CP061336.1, on the reverse strand, counting down.
ACTTTTGCAATTTACCAGCCAATATTTGATAAGTATAAAATAAAAAAGCCAATAGGTATGCTTTGTTTATCTGTTACAGAGGAAACGCTTACAAGGTTTTATTCTCATGGAAATACTAATCTTCCTCTTGAAACCTTTATTATTAATAGTAATGGAACAATTGTTTCTCATAATGATAAAAGTAAAATATCAACTGACGCAAATCTAAAAAAAATATTAAATAAGCAAGACGGCTCAATTGAGATAGATGGAAAGCTTGTTATGTATAAATACTTTGAAGATTGGGATTGGTATGTAGTAGGAACACTTCCACTAAGCTATATACTCAGAGATAACAATGTTCTTCTAGTTATTATACTATTTATTGTACTTTTAACTGTTATAGTTGCAATATTTATATCATTTATTTTTAGTAAAAGACTTTTAAGGCCCTTTGATGAATTGATTTATAGAATGTCTATGGTTTCAAATGGAGACTTTACTACACGTATTGAGTTATCGCCCTATGGATATGATTTTAGTCAGGTTTCAGATGGGTTCAATATAATGGTGGAGCAGATTAAGGTATTAATGGAAAAGATTTATGATGAACAGAGGCAACTAAAGGAAATAGAATTTAAAGCACTTCAAGCTCAAATAAATCCTCATTTTTTATATAATACGTTGGAATCAATACACTGGCAAGCACTTCTTGGAGGGAATTATGATATTTCCACAATGGTAAAAGCTCTAGCTGGTTTTTATCGGATAAGCTTAAGTGGTGGCGAAGACATTATCCCATTAAAAAATGAAGCAGAGCATGTTGAAAATTATATGACTATACAGGAGATTCGATATAAGGACAAAATGGAAAGCTATATTGATATTCCAGAAGAATTTAATGATGTAAAAATACCTAAAATGACTCTGCAGCCTTTAGTTGAAAACGCAATTTATCATGGCTTGAAGGAAAAGCCAGTAAAGGGTTTTATTAAGATAACTGCTATAAAGGATGAGGAAGATTTAATTGTAAAAGTTATCGATAACGGTGTAGGCATGTCTGAAAGTCAAATTAGTAATTTAAATAAAACTCTTGAGGATAATGAATCAAGTACTGGGGGATATGGTGTGAGAAATGTTCATCGCAGAATTAAACTGTTTTTTGGTGAACCATATGGAATTTTTTATGAAAGCAATGAATATGGAGGCGTTACAGCAAATGTAAGGCTCCATATGAAAACATAATTGAAATGGTTGGTGATATTTTTTGTTAAAGGTTTTAATTGTTGATGATGAAATCATAATTCGAAATGGACTACATAGAATAATTGAATGGGAAAAATTAGGAATAGGAAAAATCCTAACGGCTTCCTGCGGTAAGGAGGCATTGGAGATTGCCCGCGTTGAAAAACCTGATATAATGCTTACTGATATTTGTATGCCAGAAATGGACGGTTTGGAAATGACAAGACTTATGCTTGAAATGCTCCCAAAGCTAAAGGTTATTGTCTTAACGGGATATGATGACTTTAAGTATGCCCAAAAAAGTTGTTCTCTTGGTGTTAAAGATTTTATACTAAAGCCTGTTGATGAAAACAAGTTAACAAAATCTATCAGTCAGCAGATAGAAAATATAAAAAGTGAGATGCAGTCTACGTTAAATGATAATATTATTAACAGAAAGAAAATGATTGATAGCCAGCGGGAAATTGAAAAGTCTCTTTTAGAACTTACAGAAAAAGCTGCAAATCATATAGAGACAGTAAATATAAAAGAGAAGCTGGCATTTGATGATGATTGTGATTATCAGGTGGCATTAATTAGACCTGAAATATCTTATGACAGTGTGTGGCGTCAGCACAAAAATTTGCTTATGATATCCATTAAGAACTTTATAATTGATATGGTGGATAGTAAAAACTTAGGATGGACATTTCAAAATCGAAGTGGAGATATTGTCATAATTTTTTATGTATGTCCGCAATATGAAGACACTAGTGAGCAAATTTCAAAGCTTCAGGAGATAATTAATGTTGAGTTTGATGTTTCTCTAAGAGTTGGAATAGGCTCTGTAGTTTCTAATATGTCAGAGATTACATTTTCTTATAATCAGGCAAATGAAAATTGTAAGCAATATAATTTAGAAAATGACAAGAACACTGCAGCTAGTGTACATGAAGCATATGTAATTATTGATAATAAGTTATTGTATTATAAAGAAAAAATTCTTGAGAATGTAAATGATGCAGATAGCGTAAAGAAATATTTAAAAAAATATATTAACGAAGTTAGAACATCAGAAAATAATAAAAACAGTGCTGAACAAAAATTTTATGATTTGGCAGCAGCTTTTTATTGGGAATACCTAAAAACTACTGGGAATCCCGCAGATGGCAGGCTGGAAACATTTATTTCTACATTGCAAAGTAACAATATAGAAAATTGCAGTGCATTTACTGAAATGTTTATAATGAAGCTAATGTATTCTAATAAAAAGCAGATGCATGAAATAGTTGAAGCGGCTACAGAATACATAAATCAACATTTTAGTGAGGACTTAACTGTATTTACCTTAGCAGAACAGTTTCACGTAGCACGAAACTATTTTTCAAGACTTTTTAAGAAGGAAATGGGAGAGGGCTGTAATGAATATATTACTCGTAAACGTATTGAAAAGGCAAAGCAGCTATTAACAGATTCAAGACTTAAAACATATGAAATAGCTGAACAAATAGGATATCACGATACAAATTATTTCTCATTGGCATTTAAAAAAAATACAGGTCTGTCACCAAAAGAATTCAGAGATAAGGTAAATAATCAGGAGTAGTAAAAGCTAGTATATAAGATATTGTATTAATTAAGGAATTATGCCCCAAATATATAAACTGATATAGCAAGGAGTTTTGCATAGCTGGTATATCTCTCCTGGTTTTAAATTGGTTCTTTTGGAAGTTCAGAGCAGATGGAGCTGTTAATACATTATTAAGCTGCCAATAAAAAAGTAATCAACTTAAAAGAAAGTGGGCGCTAAGAAAGGAATTGGCTAATACCATGAAAAGTATTTTTTACTATATGACTGATATAGGACAAATTGGCATAGCAGAAGAGGCTGGCAGTATAACAAATATTTTTTTTGAAGCTGATATATCTTTGAATCAGGGGAAAGCTTTACTTAAGCATAAATATGAAAAGCGAGAACAGTATAATTATATAAATAACTATAGCATAAAGGAAACAGACCTGCTAAGGGAGGCAAACCGCCAGCTATATGAATATTTCCAGGGTAAGCGCCAAGTATTTAATCTTCCTTTAGCGCCAGAGGGAACTCCTTTTATGAAAAATGTATGGAAATGCCTATGTGATATACCTTACGGTGAAACAAGAAGCTATAAGGAAATAGCAATAGCTGCTGGCAATGAAAAAGCAAGTCGAGCAGTAGGTAATGCAAATAATAGAAATCCAATTCCTATATTTATTCCATGCCATAGAGTTATTGGTTCAGATGGGAGGCTAATTGGATATCGTAATGGACTGCCAACAAAAAAGCTATTATTGGAGATAGAGAAAAAGTATGTAAATAATTAAATATGGATTATCTTAAAAAATAGTTCCATTATCTTTATTGGGGATTATACCAATTAGGATGATGGAACTTTTTTATATAATAGAATTTTTTGATTTAAATTGGGCATTATACTATAAAGTTTAAATTTAAAATTAACAGGAATAATTAAGAAAATAAAAAATAAATTATAGAATATAGGAGGGAAGAAACTCATGCTCCTACTCTTAAGTGAGTAAGCATATGCAGGGCATGAATAAAATTATGAGAAAATTTGAAGGAACTCAAAGGATAGGATTAAAGGATAAGGATACTAAAAAGGTTATAGCAGTATATCCCAAAAAGCCTGAAGGAACTGATGCTCAGGTTGAAAAGAGTGTTAAGGATTGGTACTATACAACAAGCTGTTCTGCTGAGAGTGTTTTGGAAAATGCATTTGTTGATAAAATATCTAAGGATGAGTTAAAGGAATATGAAAATTCAGTTGGAAAAGTAGAATAAATGAATAGAACATTTTGCGTGTATAAGTCTATCGGTGTGGGAATTTAAGGTGTGGGAATTTAAATGGTTAGCTTACAAAGTATTGTCTTATTTATATGAAATTTGAATTAATTTATATATAAGTTCTCACACCTACATTTTTACATGGTGAGAGTTAATATATTTGCATAAATTGAAATGGCTTGATATGGAGGTAGTTTTAATAATAGGTAGCTTAGTGCTTTTTATAATTTTTGTAATTGGTTTGTTTGCATTAATATCTATAAAGGAAGAGGCGTTAACTATGTCAAAATTGAGAAACATATATTTATATCTAGTAAGCTTTGTTTCACTAATGATGATACTAATTGGATTGATTTTTACAGTACAGAATATTACTGATGTCCTATTTCCTACAAATTATTATTATGAGGCATATCCTATTCAGAAGACTCCTTCTATGACTGAAGAAGAATTTAAGAGATATGAAGAAGAGCAGAAAATAAATGAGTATAATCAAAAAATGAACTATAATAACCAATTAATAAATAGTAAAAAAAATGTAGCAAAGTCTATTGCTGTTGTAATAGTTGCATTACCAACCTTCGCTTACCACTGGAGAAAGATAGAGAAGGAAAAAAAGGAGCAAGCTTTAAAAGAAGAATAACTGGAATTGATGCTAGAAATAATAAGGGAAAAACAAGTATTATAGCCGACATAGCGGAAGTAAAGTAGCTGTAAGTATTAACTCAGGATACCTTGGTAATACGGTCGTCAAAAGTGTTTGTTCTTCACCGTAATTATTTCAGCGCTAATTTCGGGAGCAAGCAATAGATATATTGCACGGGAGTATTATATAAGCAGATTATTATAGATATATATTATTTCTTGTTTTACAACAGACCATAGTAGAATTAACTATTCTTCACCCACAAATTCAAGCAAATATATTAATCTAAGTACCGCCTTAAGTGAATAAAATAATAATTTATATTTATACTATATATAAATTGAATTTGTTTTTATAAGCACACAATAAAATTTTTGGAGTGATAATAATGGGTAAAATAATGGGAAAAAACAAGAAAAATAGAAATACAAAAAGCAAACTACAAGATGGTGCTTTCCCATCAAAGAATATAAAACATAACCCACAAGCTGAAAGTGCTAGAGCGGTGTTTGGAAAAGAGACAGAAAAAACAGATTAATGAATTTTAAAAAAAAGACAGAGATTTTATAACTCTGTCTTTTCTATTAGTATATAAAAACAGGATATAAACTAAGGATATATACAAGTCAAAGAACGACAAAATATTATTAAATAAGACAAAAAATTAATTTTGCTGGACTTATTTTTATTAGTGTGATAAAATTAAATTGTTAAATAAATAACGATGTTTGTTATTTTTTTAATATATTCGTTTAATTATATGAATGCTAAATTTTAAGCTGAGATTTAATTAAAGCTACAACTTTCGCAGCTAAATCTCTCTCATCGATAGACTTTTATGTGCGAAAGTTCATTTAAAACATTTTATGTATCTTTTTTAGGATAGTTGGAAGTAGTAGTTGTTAGCAAATATTAACATTATCGTAGCTCAGATAGGATAGGAGGCTTATTATGAATTCAAAGAATTTATTTGATTTAAAGGGTAAAGTAGCTGTAGTAACTGGAGCTTCATCAGGACTAGGTGTACAGATGGCCAAAGCATTAGCGGGTCAAGGTGCTGATATTGCAATACTAGCCAGACGTAAAGAAAAATTGGATAAGGTAGCAGATGAATTAAGAGAATTAGGTGTTAAATGTTTATCAATACAATGTGATGTCACAGATATTGCATCAATTAAATCTGCAGTTGCAGCTGTAAAAGCTGAATATGGTAAAGCTGATATATTGATTAACAATGCAGGCTCAGGTGGTGTTGGCCCAGCTGAAGAAACTACAGATGATGATTGGAGTTATACAATTTCAGTTGATTTGGATGGTGTATTCAAGATAGCTCGTGAGTTTGGCAAACTTATGATTGAAAATAAATATGGACGTATTATAAATATATCATCAATGTATGGTATGGTTGGAAATATGGCATTACCTGCTGCAGCATATCATGCTGCTAAGGGAGGCGTAGTGAATTTAACCAGAGCATTAGCAGCGGAATGGGCTAAGCATAATATAACTGTAAATTGTTTATGCCCGGGATATTTTGCTACTGAGTTAACTGTTGATACTTTAAATACAGAGTACTTCACAAACTATATGAAGGCCAGTGTTCCTGTTGGAAGATATGGGAATGAGGGAGAGTTAGATACTGCTACTTTATTTTTAGCATCAGAAAACTCTGCCTATGTAACAGGTGTAATTCTTCCTGTTGATGGTGGATATACATGTGTTTAAGGTGGCTTATGATAGAGTATATTTAATACTTGTATATGCTACTTACCAACTTTTTATTGTGTAAATTATGACTACTAACTACACAGTGCAATTGTCGGTAATTTAATTTAACATTTAAGCATTTTAAAAGAGGTTACAGCTTTTTAGCAATCTGTAACCTCTTTTATCATCTCAATAATTTTACTAATTTTAATGCACCTTTAAACAATGTCTTCATTACCATTTGAAAATATCAGTCATCTTTAAATTTCCTGTACTGTCAGCCTTTAAGGTATAACACCAACTATATTTATTGTTGACATAGTTTTTTCCAGAGTATTTAATTGCGATTTCTTCCAAAACATATGCTCTGTATTGCTGGTTTACGTAGTCGTAATCAATTGCATAAATCTCATAATTAATGAGCTTTTCCTTTGTATTTTTATTATAAAGGTAAGGAACTAGCTTTTTTTGTGAATTATACAGATTACTTCCCTTCAGCAGACAGCTTTCTACTTTTGAAAATTTGTTGCTGTTTATAGCTTCAATCAGATTTTTTTCATAGAAATCTATAACACTTTCTATAGATTTAACAGTATCAGTAGTAATACCATAGGATATTACGTTTATTTTCTTTGATAATATTACTTTATCAAAGGAATTCCAAAAGGCTCCTTTTGTGTCAATTATACTTGTTAATTGGCCATATGGAATTTCAAATTCAATAAAACCAGCTGCATAGCTAGAAATATCATAAGGATAATAATATACTTTTAAAGAGTCTTTTCCTATAATGAAAGGTTGCTCTGCTGAAACCTCTACCTTATCAACAAAGTAGCTAATTTCTCCAGATATATCCCCAATTCTTTTATTTAAGGCAAATTGGTTATTTACAATGGAGGAAAGCTTTTCTGAATATTTACTATTAGCCTTAAACAAATCTTTCAGTTGGTAAAATGCTCCGGTGTTAGTGTCGATATATAGATATTTTTTTGAAGGCATACCATGTGCAGCACCAATAGGATACCAATAACCTGATTTTTCTATAATAAGCAAGTCTTTATTTTTTTCAAGGTTATATTTTATAGAAATGTCTTCATAATATTCTTCATCTAGGTACTCTGCATTATCATAGGTAGTACTCTTTATTTCAACTGGGTCACCCTCATAGCCATCAAGGAAGAATTTCTTTAATCTTTCATTAACGGTTTCCTGAATGGCAGTATCTTTCATACCTTTTACTTCAGGATACTCAATATACGTAAGATAGTCTCTTCTGTACTTGTGTTTGCTTACACTTATATTATTGCTAAGAGGTACTGTATCATTTTTTTGCCATATAATATTACCTTCATTGTCAAAATATATTAAACCACCATCAACCTGGGCTTTGATGATATCTCCAATAAATTCCATATAACCAATGCCTTTAAGCTGTGGAAGATTCTCTACAATATTTCCTTCTTTATCAATGAAAAGGGTAGTGGCATTTTGATTTGCAATTGCATATTTACCTACAAACTCTGAAATATTGTTGAACTGGTAGTCAGTTAGCAATTCACCTTTAATATTCATTAGTGCTTTAGGGGCATAGTAATTACTAAACAAGTCAAAGTTTTTTGCAACAGCGTATAAACCCTGTCCTAGATATAAAATTTCAGAATACTCAGGTTTTACAACGTATTCACCCTTTTTATTTATCAAGCCATAGCGCTGTCCATATTCTCCATGAGAAATACTTATTATAGCATACCCGTCCTTGAAGGGTTCTGCTGATTTATATTGTGGTTTTATAGAAACTGTACCATTAAATAACTTATATCCATACTTGCTGCTTTTTTCATCGTAATAAACAGTAAGTCCCTCAGAAGAACTATAATTATTATAACTTTTTATATTTTCTAGAACCTTACCATTTTTATCTATGACAGAATATGTATCAGCATTTAGCTGAACTATAGCTTTTCCATTTTTAAAGGGTTCCACGCTATAGTATTTTGCAGGCAAAACTATTTTGCCTTTTAAGTCCATAAAGCCATAGCAGTTTTTTGACGAATCATAAAAGCTTAATAGGTTTTCTGAATAATTATCAAGAGGATATTTGCTCTGTAAGATAACTTTACCTGTTTCATCAACAACAAATGAGGTTGCTTTATCAGTTACAATTATAGCTAAACCATTTGTAAATACAGGTGTATATGAGGTAAATGGGCCTGAAACAACCTCACCTGATTTGTTAATAAAATAAACATCCCCATAATCAAATTCATTATTAGTATTGTTTTTGACAATTGCTATTCCTTTGTCATTGAACTCTGTAGCAAAGTCATATGTAGGCTTAATCACAAATAGACCAGTTTGATCTATATAGCCCCATTTATCGCCAGTACTGGTTGTTTCAACAGCTGGCAAGAGCGTTATTTCTTCTGCTCCTGTATTAATATTAAAGCTTGTAAAAAATATAACTAACAACAACAAAAAGGTAATAGTTTTTTTCATAAATGCAACTCTCCTATATACTTTGCTAAAATTAAGTAGAGATAGACTTTTAATAATCAAAAGTCCACTACTCTATATATACAAGTATATACTAGATGAAAGAAAAAAGTGGTTACAATTTAGAAATACTTTTTTGATTTCTGTTATACCCAGCATCACCATAAGGATGAAGCTTATAAAGCCACTTTCTTTCAAGCTGCTATAATTCATATTGCTTGTCAAAGAAAGCATCTATCTTTTCTAATATCTAAAAGGTAACGTTGCTTTTTATTAGGTAATATAACGAATGCTTAAACAGGTTTATATTCTACAAGCTTTGACCACATATCTTTTTCTTTTATAAAAAGTTCACTTATGCGTTTTTCAACCTTTTCAATTTCTGAAAATTTCTTGCGCAGACAGTGGTTAAAGAAAATATTTTTAACCAGCATCCACTTTTTAATCATTTCATCAGCAATTTGAATAAGTTCATCAGAAAGTTCTTGGCTGATAATACCGCTATCTCTTAATTTTCTAAAGAAAATGATATTTCCCTTCATCCTGTTAGATATTTTTCCGAATTCATATGTATAGTGATGGACGTTAGTAATCTCTGTAAGAGGACGCTCCTCGTCTAGAACATGTTTTCTTTCTAGAAAAAATTCTAATCTATGTATCAACCTTTCAGAATCTGCTTTAATATTATCTAAGTCTAAGACATAGGGCTTAAGATCATTATTTTTAAATGTAATAATTCTATAATCTTCATAATCTTCCTTAAACTCTGAATGAAAAGCCTGTATAACATTTTGAGTAGGAATTTTCCGTAAGTCATAGTTTAAACTGACATCATCTTCAAAGGCATAAAATACATCTTCTTCCTCATCAAATCCAATAACAAATGCAAAATGATTAGAGTGTATTCTGTTATAATATGTACAGTCCTTATTCCAGTAGAATAAATCAACATATAAGGTTACATACGGATTATTAATAATTATATTCTTTAGTTCCGGAAGGAAATTTTCTTTATTGAAAAAATTATATCTGTTAAAAACAAAAATGTTATCTCCAAAAAAATCATAATATTCTTTGGTGTAATCTAAACGGAAAGGACTGATATGATACTCATAACTATTCGAATAAACTAGTGGCACATAGCTGGGGTGTTCCTTTTGAAGAATTGAAGTAAACATATTTGTAATGCAATTTCCCCAAAATTCATTGTAGGGAACTATTTCATTTACATGCCTCATAAAATAACCTCCAATATAAATTATTAAGACATCACTAATTTAAAAGAAATGTTAAGACCTGAAAGATGAGTTTAATCCTAAGCACATTATAAGCTTAATAAATTACATAAACAATACAATTTAGTAAGCATTTTATTAAAATTTCAAATATTACTAATATTTATCGTGGACAATTTAATGATGTTTTTTTACTGATGAAAAAAGAGGTTACATACCAATATGGTCAAATGAATGCGTAGAACTTTGGTTTTTTCTTTATTTTAATCTTTTAGAAAGCAATGTACTAGACAGAAATATTTTAAAAAGTTAAGCGCAATATTAAAGATAAAGTATGATAAAGCAGATAATCATTTTGACTTATTGAATTCTGAGGTTAATCTTAAAAAGGCATGCAGGAACGCTAAAAAGTTATATAAAGATAGTTTATATAAAAAATTTTACGCAGATAAATCGCCTTGTACAAGCACTTTTTGTTTATAGAAGAACTTGAGAACTATTTAGGTATTAGTCTATGTTAATAAATTATCTTTCGCATCTATTAACTATAAACTTATTAAAATAAACAAAACTATCGGCTTATATCATTTTATATATAGCCGATAGTAATTGTCTTGAAAACTACACTATATGAAAACATAAAACTTTATTTTAATTGATAGTGTAATCAAAATAACCCAACTAACCCAGCTAACAACACAATCACAGCAAATATCATTCTATAATATACAAAAACCTTCATAGGTTTCTTTTTTAGATAATTAATAAACTTGCTAATTACAGCTAATGCTACTAAAAACGAAACAATAAACCCAACAATTAGAGAAGTCATTTCTAGAGGAGTAAGAGTAGCAAAGCCGCCCATTTTAACTATCTTCAGAAAACTCATGCCCACCATTACAGGTATTGCTAAAAAGAAGGAGAATTCAGCTGCAACAACAGTTGAAAGACCTGATACCCAACCTCCTATAATAGTTGAAGCTGAGCGAGACATGCCCGGAATTATTGCCAAACATTGAAATGCACCAACAATCAAAGCTTGCTTAGGTGTAACACTTAATTCCTGCTTTACAAGATTGTTGTTTCTGAATTTGTTTTCTGCGTATAGCATCCATATAGCTCCTAAAAACAGAGTAATTGCAACAGGTAAGGGCTTGAATAAGTACTCTTCAGCTATATCATCAAGTAACACTCCAAATATTCCACCGGGAATACAAGCAATAAAAATCATAAACCAGAATTTGAAACCAGATTTTGAATAACCAACCTTATGTGGGAAGAAATTTACAAGTGTATCTTTAATCTTGCTCCAGTATAAAATTATAACAGCTAATATAGCACCAAGCTGAATAACATAAGTATACATCTCAACATAGTTTGAACTTATAGTTTTAAAACCTAATAAATTCTCAAAAATTACTAGATGTCCAGTTGAAGAAACTGGTAAAAATTCGGTAACTCCTTCAACGATACCTAATATAATTGATTTTAAAATAAACAATATACTATCCATACTAACCTCCACGCCGGATTAAGGCACTAAATTTGATAAAGATATGGTGGAGGTATGCGTCTTTTGACTACTACTTCCACATTCTTTTTAGCTAATGGCCTTTTCTTTATATTCTAAGATAAGCATATTTCATATAATAACATATATTACAATGATATTTGAAATAATTTTTACAAGCTGTATTTATTGCTGATATTTCCAAATTATTTTTACGTGTATAACATGAGTTTGTCTGAGTTTTGGGAAATAAATAATATATAGCTAATATGTATGTATGAAAAAATCTAGGTGAAATATGCTACAAAAATATGTTTAAATTTATAGTAGACACAAGTGTGATACTAACTGTAAAATTAGATGTGACTAGCTCGAAAATTTGATTTGTGCAAACATGGTGCATTTTCGAGCGTCAAAAACCCACGTGTGGGTTTTTAGCAGTGTGATGTGTAGAATTTAAAATGCATGTGAGCATACTAAAAATTTAAATTATACTTAAAGTGTATGGCTAAAGTATCAAATTTTTAGCTACATGATATAAGCTCGAAATTATGATTTGTGCAAACATGGTGCATTTTCGAGCAGCAAAAACCCACGTGTGGTTTTTTAGCAGTGTGATGGGTAGAATTTAAAATGCATGTGAGCATACTAAAAATTTAAATTATACTTAAAGTGTATGGCTAAAGTATCAAATTTTTAGCTACATGATATAAGCTCGAAATTATGATTTGTGCAAACATGGTGCATTTTCGAGCGTCAAAAACCCACGTGTGGGTTTTTAGCAGTGTGATGTGTAGAATTTAAAATGCATGTAAGCATACTAAAAATTTAAATTATTCTTAAAGTGTATGGCTAAAGTATCAAATTTTTAGCTACATGATATAAGCTCGAAATTATGATTTGTGCAAACATGGTGCATTTTCGAGCAGCAAAAACCCACGTGTGGGTTTTTAGCAGTGTGATGGGTAGAATATAAAATGCATGTGAGCATACTAAAATTTTAAATTATACTTAAAGTGTATGGCTAAAGTATCAAATTTTTAGCTACATGATATAAGCTCGAAATTATAATTTGTGCAAACATGATGCATTTTCGAGCAGCAAAAACCCACGTGTGGGTTTTCAATATGTAAAAAAGTATTTAAACTTTAAAATTTTAAAATAATAAATATAGGATGTGTTAATGTGAGACTTAGAAGAAAACCATGGGCAAGGCCCGAATTAGCAGCTTGCCATTTCTTTATTTCTGACCCTCCTAAATACAAGGGTAGATGGCAGGAACTTTTTAATAATAACAATCCAATTCATTTAGAACTTGGGTGTGGTAAAGGTGTATTTATTTCTGAAATGGGTGCTGCTAATCAGCATATAAATTATATTGCTGTAGATATAAAAAGTGAAGTTTTAGCCCTTGCAAAGCGTAAAATTGTAAAGAAATATGATGAAGCAGGTATTACTTCTGTTAACAATATAAAGCTTATGTCACATAATATAGAATTGATTGATAATATGCTTGACAGCACTGATGATATAGAAAGAATATATATTAATTTTTGTAACCCATGGCCTAAAAGGGCACACAATAAGAAAAGGCTTACCCATAGCAAACAGCTTGTTAAATATAAGACATTTCTCAAGGATGGTGGAGAAATTTGGTTTAAAACTGATAATGATGAACTCTTCCAGCATTCAATAAAATATTTTGAAGAAAATGGGTTTATAATAAAGTATATAACTGAGGATTTACATGCAAGCGGATTTGAGGGAAGCATTCCTACAGAGCATGAAATAATGTTTACTGAGCAGGGAATACCAACAAAATTCCTAATAGCGTTGCTAAACAAATAAAAGCTCTGTGAAAAAAATTAATTGCATTATGTTCGTGCAAAGATATCGAGTAGCTTTCAAACTCAAACTATCGTCCAATATCATCGGATGTTTAGCTGATAGCAATGATTTCGCAAAGCAGTAGTATATAAATCTTAACTATAAAGGAAGAATTCATATGGGATTTTATGAACAGATATCGCAGTATTACGACTATATATTTCCAACAGGGAATGAGCAGGTTAGATTTATAAAAGAGGTTGCTGGAAAACCGCCTAAAACTATATTGGATATTGCTTGCGGAACAGGAGGATATTCTCTTGAATTGGCAAAGCAGGGCTATGAACTTACGGCATCAGATATAGACGCTGAGATGGTTCGACAGCTGCGGATTAAATCAGAGACAGTTGGAAAGCCTATTGAGTCAATACAGGCAAATATGCTGGACTTAGAAAGTAAAATATTCTGTAAATTTGATGTAGTCTTTTGCATTGGAAATTCTATTGTGCATCTGAAAAATTTGGAGCAAATAAAAAGCTTTATATGCAGTACACATAATTTATTAAATACTGGCGGAAGCTTGATTCTACAGATAATTAACTTTGATAGAGTTTTATTAAAGAATATAAAAAGCTTGCCTACCATTACTGACGAAAGTATTGGACTTACCTTTGAGAGAAACTACAGCTATAATAAGCAGCAGCATTCAATATATTTTAATACAAAATTAACAGTTGATAATAAATCCTTTGAAAATGAAATACCTCTATATCCGCTGCTTGAAGAAGAATTGCTGCAAGCAGTAACTGATGCTGGTTTTAAAAATGTTAATCTCTTTGGAGATTTTGCAGGAAATGCTTTTGATAAATATAATTCATTTATGTTGGTTTTATGGGCTAGGTGATATTTGGTATTTACTTTACTTTTATAAATGCCAAATCACGTAGTTGCTGATAGTTTTATTTAAAGAGATGTTGTTAAATATATATAAAATATAGAATCGGAACACAATAACTAAAGTCAATTAGGGTTCGCTACCCAATTCAATTTGAAATGCTTGAGGTTTAGAACAAGTTTTTTCGCATACCATATACCACAAAGCATACTGCATTTGTACTTGGTATGATACTTACAGCTATATTCAAAAGCTATGTAGGTACTTGTTCTTCACCTGCTATGTGCTATTTAAGTGGGAAGTTGATTATTCACAGAATTAAAAAAAGGAAAGGAATGTATTAAGATGAGTAGGATAGGCCAGGAAATTAACAAATTAAGGATACAAAAAGGCATATCTCCAAAGCAGCTTGCTAAGAAATTAGGTGTATCTGAGGGATTTGTTCTTGACATAGAATCAGGTAGAAAAATTGTTAGTGATGATATGATAGGTAGGTTTTCAAAGGCATTAGATTTTGAACTTGGTCCAATTGGACTATTTGCTTCAGATGATATTGCTCCGTCAAAGGACGAGGACACAGGGAGAGTTCCCCATGCCACTGTTGGTATAAAGCCAAAAGTTGCTGTAAGTACTACTCAAAAATCTGGTTCTCAACAACCTATACAAGAAGTATGGGATGATGCTTTTGGCAATATTCTTAAAACTGTTCCTATATATGACTACAAAATGGATAGAGTAATAGACAAAAAACTTTTACCAATTGAAAAAAATAAGGTTGAGGGATTTACCAAGGAAAAGGTTTTTTATCTTAATATAGAAGATAGTGATATGTCTGGTTTTAGAATTCATAAAGGAGATAGAGCCTTTTCAGTTTTGGTAAGTGAAATAGATAAAGACGGTATTTATTTTGTTGAGTATAATGGGTTAAGAGCTGTAAGGCAGGTCAAGAGAATTCAGGCTGATAAGCTGCTTCTGATTTACAACAAAGGAAACCTAATAACCGAGACTATAAGCATAAAAGAAATAAAGGTAATAGCAAAATTGATAAAACTGGAAATTGAACTTTAGTTGCTAATTGTAATTGTCATGGGGATTAGATTATGAATGGTGAAGCGTACATTTCGTGCAGTTATCAATCTTTTCTTATTTTTGAGTATTCCTTTTGTACCAATATGGTGCATTTTACATCCACAAAACCGCAAGTGATTTTGCAGTATGGTGTGAGCTAAAAAAGAAAGCGTGGAGGGTATGTATGCATAAGATAATCAAATCACGTTCTAAAAATAGAGGCTTACCACCTGGAAGCTTGGTCTACATAGGCGATAAAAAAAGAGATAAAACCTTAATATCTCTAATTGAATACGATGAAGAGTTCTTTGAACAAAGAGAACTAAAGCTGGATGATTTATCTGAATTGGATTACAATAGGAAAACTGTTAAATGGATAAATGTTGAAGGACTTTATCAGATTGATATTCTTTCTAGAATTGGTGAAGTATTTGATATACACCCTCTTGCAATGGAAGATATTTTGAATACCGATCACAGACCTAAAATAGAATATTACGACAAATATATGTATATTTCAGCTAAAATGCTATTTTATAATTCTAAGGATAATGAATTTAATATTGAGCAGATTAGCTTTATTTTGGGCAGCAATTATATCATTTCCTTTTCTGAAAGAGACATTGATGTGTTTGAGCCTGTTATAAAAAGATTGCAGCAGGGTATGATTCGTGAAAGAAAACTAAGTGCAGACTATTTGTTGTACTGTTTATTGGACATAATTGTTGATGATTACTTTAATGTATTAGAATGTATCAGCGAGACAATAGAAGCAGCAGAGGATGATATGATTAACCATACATCAGATAAAACGCTTATAACAATAAATAAATTAAAAAGACAGGTATTGTTTATGCATAAAGGTGTATGGCCCTTAAGAGATGTTCTGTCTTCTCTCGGAAGAGGAGATAGCCATTTGATAAAGGAAGCTACAGAAATATATATCAGGGATTTATATGAGCATGTAGTACAGGTTATGGATACAACTGAAACACTTAGGGATATTCTGTCTGGAATGATGGATGTATATCTTTCTAGCACAAGCAATAGGATGAATGAAATCATGAAGGTTTTGACCATAATCTCAACAGTATTCATGCCACTTTCCTTTATTGTTGGAGTATATGGAATGAATATCCCCAATATGCCTGAACTGAGTTGGAGATGGATGTATCCAGCTTTATGGCTAGTTATGCTGTCAATTGCAGGCACAATGTTATATTATTTTAAGAAAAAAAAGTGGTGGTAATTTCTAAGTTTCTATACTCAGCGGGGATTGGAGAAATACAATGCTTTCTATATAATGATGAATTATTACAATAAATAGTAATAGTAGCAATATATACAATTTCGAACCTAGGTTAGATTTTGATACTATAAAATTTAATAAGATGCTATAAATAGTAAGTGAAGAACAAGTATTTTAGCCTGCAGCGAAAGTTAAGGAGTTGTGAGTAATTAATCAAGACAGGATTCCTTGTGTTATATGGTCGGCATAATTGCTTGTTCTTCAACACGATTATTTCAGCGTCTATTAGTTATACTGAATGGGTGGATACTTATTTAAGCAGTTGACTGTTGAATGATCTGTTTTTTGTGTTACAACTGCTACTTATTCATTGTGTTTGAGGTTCACTGATTTTGATTCCTTCTTTTTGTTTGTTTTTCTGAAATTTCATTTTGATTTTTGCAACAATTAACGTAATAACTGGTAAACCTATTTGAAAAGGGAAAGCATAATATGTGTAATATTTTCTAAGCCATTCAAACATTTCCATAGTACTGTTATAAACAAGAATTGAGATACACATCATCAAAAATCCCAATGGTGCTATCAGATAATTTTTATTATCAATATCAAGCACCGTAGCAACACCAACAGAGGTAGCTAAAAGACAAGAACTAATTCTAACATATGCTCCCAAAATAAATACAATTGACACTACTACTTCTATTCTTTGAATAAAAACACCAATATTTATTACTTCTACTGCAAGTATTGCAGGAAAAAATGTATCATTAATAATATTTGAACCTAACACAAGTATATTTCTCATCAAAACCAATAGTAGTATTATACTTCCAATTATTGCACTAATAAAAAAAACTTTAAAGGTCTTTTTGTTATCATTTAGAGTGTTAAAAATCGCTGTATATATTACCACCTCAAGAAATGGAAAGGACAAAAACGAAACTGAGGTTGATATAACTGGTGATATTCCGTTATATAAAATTGGCTTTATATTTTCATAGTCTGCGTTAGTTAAGGAAAGACAAATTGCAACTACAAGGATGGCTAAAATAAATGGAGCAGTAAAAGACGCCCAACGTCCTAATACCTCAACTCCGGCTTTTGACATCCATATACACAATAAGCCAATTAAAAACACACTTACCGTTTGAGGAGTTTCAGGAAAAGCTACTATATTAACATATTCGGAATAATTACGTATTACCAATGATCCTAGATGAAATGTATACCAAATAAATAACAGAGATATTATTCTACCTGCTATTTTTCCAAATACTTCAACAAATATTTCATGTATATTTTTTCCTGGAAATGTTGTAAGTAATTTTGAGTAAACAAATAGTATTGGAATAGATACTATTGTTGTCAGTATAACAGATAACCACACGTCCTGCTTTGCTTGGATGTTTGTACCTACCAAAACAAAGCTGCCAGTAAAAAACATTATTATTATATATATTCCTTGTCTGATAGGGATTATTTCTTTTTTCATAATTATGTCCATACCAAATACTAGAATATCAAGATAATAAGATTTGGCATGGGCTTAGCACCACCTTTATATTCATTTTAATATTTTTTACTCCTCTAACCTAAAAATAAATGTAAGTATTTTAGCAATTGGCGTAGAGGGACTTGGTAATTTGATACCAAAGTTTATTAGTACTTCATTTATATATGCAAGTGAAATTAGAATTAAATATGTCCAAAATGCCTTCCATTTTTTTTCTCTGAATAAAGGAAGCAATTCAAAAATAATAAATAGAGCAACAGTTATGGTACAAAATATTAAAATTACTGGCATGATAACCTCCGATGTTTCATTTAATACCAAGTTATATTATTTGCTTAAGTTGTTACTTGACTGTTATTGACTTTTTAGTAAATCCACTGTTTATTATTTGAATTGACACATTAACATTAGATTCTATATTTTTGAAAGTGTAATCCCAATTATTTTCAACTTGTCTCCATAATTTGGGTAAATCACGTTGTACCTCTAGTGCAAAGCCAACGACATCCGCATTATATTCTAGCTGTGATTTTTTAATTACATTTTCAATAGATTCTTTTACCTTTTTTTCAGCATCTTCTTTTAATTTTAAGAAGTTCTTGCCACTCATATAATTTTCATTTGTTGCATTTTCAGCAATTGCTGCCTCTATTTTAACATCTATATCTATTGTCAGTTTATTATCAATGTATCTTGGCTTAACTTTTGTCTTAGATTTAAATATTTCCAAGGCTATCTCGGAGGTAGTAGAGTTATCTTCATTAATTGTAATAACTCCTCCCATTATTTTGTCTAATATAAGAAGCTGAGCTTGGGATTCTTCTTCATCAAAATATCCAACCAGCTTGTCGGACTTAAAAATAGCGGTACTTGTAAGTTGGGCTGTTTTTTTGCCAAGATTCTCCTTAAGTTCAATTGCAGGCAATATACCATCAACCGAAACTATATAGCTTAGTAGCTGATATGTCATAATATTGTGGAACTTTCCTGCTATTTTTTGTCCGTGTATCATATTATGAATACAATCTGAACTGGTTTGGGATATGAGCATATCCTGCATTAACACTTCTCTTGCAGTATTTTCCTTAGATATTACTAAATTCAATTCACTTCGTATTTCGGAATCTCTATATATGAAATCTATTATGGGAGTAATTCCTTCTCTAGCTATTTGCTCACTAATTATTGCGATATTTGCATGTGGCCAATAAAGCTTTTTACCACCTAGATTGATTGCATTTCTTATTGCGTCAAAGATTGTTTTACCCTTTAATTCAATAAACTTTGTAGTTTGCTTTGCTTCCTTTCCTGACATTTCAAAATCAAGCACTTCAACTGTAACAAGATACTTACCTTCCCGTTCACTTTTATCAATAGCAAAGCCTGTTACCAGTAATGAGTTTTCAATATCTTTATAATTCCAGCAGCCACAAGATAGTATTGAATTTATAACTATTATTAGCACTAGTAATATAATAAATTTCTTTGAAAATATTGCTTTTTTCATTTCTTTTTACCCCCAGAATTATTCCTGACAAGATTGTCCGGAGCTATAAATTCAGAACGGTATTTCAAAAAATTCCAAGGTGCTCTGATTACTGTATCCTTCATATCGTTTAATCTGAAATTTGTTATACTGAGCATATAAGGAATACCAAAAGAACGCAATTGCAATAAGTGTATTAACAGCGCTGATATTCCGAATAAGTATCCATACAATCCAATTGTTGCTGAAAGTGCTATTAGTATAAATCTTAATAGAATAGCGGGGCCTTTAATCTTTGGAGTAGTCAACCCTGTAACAGCAGTTAGTGCTACAACAATTACTACAGGTGCACTTACTATTCTGGCATCAACAGCTGCTGAGCCTAAAACCAAACCGCCAACCACGCTTACTGCTGTTCCGGAAAATGATGGCATACGTACACCTGTCTCTCTTAGCAATTCAAATACAATTAAAAGCATTACCATTTCCAAAACTGTTGGGAATGGTACCCCTTGCCTTGCTGCTATAATACTTCTAACAAATACTGTTGGTATCATTTCCTGATGAAAGGTTGTTATGGCAATATATAATGCAGGTGCACTTATTGTTATAAAAAAGCTGAGTATTCTTAAGAGTCTATTTATTGAAGCATAATAAAAATTAAGGTAATAATCCTCACTTGTTTGAAAATATTCAATGAATACATAGGGCAAAGTCAATACAAAGGGGGTGCCATCTACAAATATTGCAATGCGCCCTTCTAGTAATTTTGTGGCTATAACATCAGGTCTCTCAGTCCCCCCAATTGTTTTAAAAGGAGAATATGGATAGTCCTTAATGAATTCTACAATAATTCCTGAACCGGTAATTCCATCAATATCTATTTTATCCAGCCTTTTATTAAGTTCATCTAAAATTTTCTTATTAGCGATACCGTCCAAGTAGCATATGCAAATCTTGGTTTTCGTTTGCTTACCTAAAACTTGCATTTTAAATTTTAATTTATTTGTTGCAAGTCTTCTTCTTATCATTGTAAGGTTCATAAGCAAAGATTCTGTAAATCCTTCCCTTGAACCACGCAATGACTTTTCTACCTCAGGCTCTGAGATGGCTCTAGTTTGCCAACCCTTTGAGTCAATGCTTACAACTTCAGATTCACCTTGTGCAAAAAGGACAGGATTTCCCCTTACTATTGAATCAATTATTTCATTTTCATCTGTTAATTTTTTTACGCTATTAGAGGATAATACATGATATATTATTGCATCCATTAAGTTTAATTTAGTATTAAATCCGGTATATGTTAATAAAGGCTTAATGATATTATCATTGAGCTGAGTACTGCTTACCATTCCGTCAGTAAACACAATGCTAAACTTTATATCTTTATTTTGAGCATTTTCAAAGGAACGAATAATCAAAGTATCATCATCTGCAAACTGCTCTTTAATATTTGAAATATTTTCTTCTAAAGATTTGCTTAAAATAAATAAATTATCAGTATTATTTTCATTTTTAGAATTATTTTTTGCTGTAATTTTATTTATTATCTTTTTAAACATCATTACCTCCATAGGTAAAAACTTTATTTTATACCTTAATCTCATTAAAAGTATTATTAACAATTATGAAAAATAAATACTTAGATTTTAAACGATAATAAATTTTAAAATATTTACTGAAATAACAACTTTAGTCAGGTAGCCCATTTTCTAAGCCGTACTTGCATTAGTACAAGCTAAGGGTATTAATATTGTACTGGTTTACTTGTACTTGCGTACAAGTATTAGTAATAAGTAGTTTATCTGAACTTTAGTTAATAATAATTACTCATCGAGTTAATTCAAAGATTACATATTTAAATTACATAATTGTAAGTTTTAAATTTATGTATTTGTAATTTTCAATTCGTATAATCAAATATATAAGATAATGTGTTTGTAAAGTTGGGATATTAAAGCACCTGATTAATGTCTATAGGTTTATGAGGGTAAATCAAATAGATACAGAAATAATGCAGCTACGTATAAAGTGGCAGCAGTTAAAGATAATATTTTTTAAGCCTATGCTAGGCAAGGGAGGATAAAATGGAAGTATTACGAATTGAAAATTTAACTAAAAAATATGGTAAAGGTCAAAATGAGGTAATAGCAGTTGATAATATAAGTTTCTCAGTGAAAAAAGGAGAATTTGTTGCTATCGTTGGACCCAGTGGCTCGGGTAAAAGTACACTTCTGCATTTATTAGGTGGAGTAGACAAGCCTACATCTGGTAAAGTATTCATAGACAATATGGATATTTACTCACTCAAAGAAAATGATCTTTCAATACTCAGAAGAAGAAAGGTAGGCTTTGTATTTCAGGCATATAATCTGATTCCTGTTTTAACAGCTGAAGAGAACATATTGATGCCTCTTCTTTTAGATAATAGAAAAGAAGACAAGGAGTATATTGAAGAACTGTTGACAATACTTGATTTGAAGGATAGAAGAAGGCATCTTCCGTCAGAATTATCAGGAGGACAGCAGCAGCGTGTTTCCATTGGGCGAGCATTGGCAAACAAGCCATCCATTATATTAGCAGATGAACCAACAGGTAATTTGGATACAAAGAATTCAAGAGAGGTTTTGGAATTGCTAAAATATTCAGCAAAAAAATATAATCAGACCTTAATATTAATATCCCATGACATGAACATTGCGTCAATGGCGGACAGAGTTATCAGTATAGTTGATGGCAGGATATCTTCTGATGAGGTGGTGAGATAAATGAAAAAATATTCAGTTCTTACCACGAAATATTTAAAGAAGCATAGAGGAAGAACAGTGCTTACTTTAATTGGAATAATTATAGCAATTGCTATGTTTACATGCATTGGAAGCATATACTACAGCGCTATAAACAGTGAAATAGAGAGGGCTAAAGAAGATAAAGGAGATTATGAGGTAGTATTTTATAATGCTAGCAAAGAACAAGTAAGTATACTTTCAAAAAATGCAGAAATCAAAAATGGAGCTGCTGTTAAAGAGGAGGGCATGTTTGAAATAGATACTAATATTCTTACAGATTCTCTTAGAAACATAGCAGTTAGAGCCTATGATGCTGAAGCTTTTAAGAATGTGTTCAGAGTAAAAATTACTGAAGGCAGACTACCTAATAACGGTTCAGAAGTTATTGTTGATAAAAAATTTTATGCAATATTAAAGGATAAGAAATTTGGAGATACGCTAACTGGCCAGCTTAAACCCAAAGAAGGTTCTGCTACAGAAGCTAAATACACAATTGTTGGTGCTTTTGAAAGCAGTGAAGTGAAGAATTTGGCAATAAGCTATTTGGACATTGATTCATCTGATGATTCAAAGGACTATTACTATTTTACAAATCTAAAGCAGAAAAAGGGAAAGGTTGCTTTAGCCCAAGAGATAGCAAAAGCTAACAATGTAAAGCTAGATGCTAACCAAAAACTTTTATACCTAATAGGAGAAGGGCCGGATAAAGAAAAAAATGATGATATAGAAAAAGTTTTTAGCTTGATATTAGCAATTGTGGTTCTATGTACAGTGGTGGTTATTTATAATGCCTTCAATATATCTGTAATGGAACGCATTAAGCATTTTGGAATTCTTAGAAGTATTGGTGCAACTAAAGCACAGGTAAGAAAGCTGGTATTTAAAGAGGCTGCTTTAATGAGTGCAATAGCTGTTCCAATTGGTATTTTGACAGGCTTTGCAGGAATAATGATTACCTTTAATTTATTACTGGATGATTTTCTAGGAGCCTTTGAAATTGGGTTTTATCCTCAGGTAATAACAGGGGCAGGGGTATTAGGTGTTGCAACTGTATTTATTTCGGCATTTTTTCCAGCAAGAACTGCGTCAAAGGTTTCTCCTATAGATGCTATAAGGGGGACAATGGTTGTTAAGGGTGACAAAGTAAAGAGAAGAAGAGCCATATTAGCAAAATTGTTTTTTAAATTTGAAGGACAGGTGG
Organism: Ruminiclostridium herbifermentans; assembly: GCF_005473905.2. NCBI lineage: Bacteria > Bacillati > Bacillota > Clostridia > Eubacteriales > Oscillospiraceae > Ruminiclostridium > Ruminiclostridium herbifermentans. The sequence goes on along the minus strand of NZ_CP061336.1, from coordinate 3,453,331 downwards.
CTTATAAAAACATAAAGAGAAGCAGGAAGAGATTTTATGTAACCTGTATTTCGTTAATGATATCTTTGATAATGTTTGTATTTTTCTCAAATTTTATTGATATATTTTTTCAAAGTAATAAAATAGCAACACAGAGTGTTAAGATTGAAGGTGCTTTTACTCAGAAAGAATCTGGAAGCAGTTACTTAAAGGAAGAATTAGCAAAGGAAGTTGAGAATTTTGAAGGTGTAAAAGAAATATTTAAAACAAATAACTGCGAAATTCCATATTCAATAGATAAGAGCAAAGTTAATGATAAATTTGCTATATCTATTAAAAAGCTAAAAACAACTAAGGAATACAAGGATAAATATATTGTCAGCAGAACTCAGTTAATAGGGTACGATGAAAATACTTTGCAGCTGCTAGCAACAGAAAATAAGCTGAAAGTTGACTATCAGAGTTTTAACAAAAACAAGGAGGTTATTATATTCCAAAAAGCTGGTGGTTTTGATGAAAATAATACAAGATTTTATGATAACTTCACAAAATATAAGGTTGGCGATGAAATAAAACTTCCAGTACTTACCTCTGATTATTTGGAAAAACCAGATGAAGAAAAAATGAAAAAGATTATAGACAGTGGTGAAGTTATTACCTTCAAAGTGGCAGGAGTAGTTGATTATGAGATAATAAATAATACATTAACTTACGACAGCTATGGAATAATAATGTCATCAGAAAACTATAAAGCTTTGACGGGTACAGATGGTCTGTCTGTTATTGGAATGAATTTTGATTCGCCTGATTACTCTAATAAGTATTTTGAAAAATTTAATGCCATTGCTGATGAAAATAATGCTATTTATTTTGATGTATATACACTAAAAAAGCAAAGTGATGATTTACAGCTTCAGATATCAGTTCTTGTCTACGGTTTCATTGGTCTGATTATTCTGATATCAACTGTCAATATCATCAATACGGTGACTATAAACCTTTTGGTTAAAAAGAGAGAATATGCAACATTTAAAGCAATAGGAATGACAAAGTGGCAGTTTAAAAAGTTGGTACTGTTAGAAGGTGCATTGTTTGGTATTATTGCATGTATAATAGGGCTGCCCATATCATTTTTCCTTACCTATTTTGGAGTTGTAAATAATAATCCATTGGGCGAGATAGGCTATAGTGCTGCTATCTGGCCATATGTAACAGGTGGCGTAGGCATAATTATAATTACCCTGCTGGCAGCACTTTTCCCACTAAGAAAACTAAACGATATGAATATCGTGGAAGCCCTTAGATTGGAAGAATAGAAGAATAATTAGGAGAATAGTTAAAAATAAAATAGAGTGCTGGTAATGACGTACTCCATCTATCTAAGTTGTACTCGCGTACAAGTATTAGTAATGAGTAGTTATCTGTAAACTCAGTTTAGAATAATTAGCATAACTAGATAAAGTAACACGTTATGCTAATTATTTTATAAGCCTTGATGTTAAAATTATATTACTGGTTTACTTGTACTCCCGTACAAACTTATCTAAATGGGCTACTTCCAAGAAAGAGTTTACAGCATTATCACTACTGTCTTGGAGTAAGAAGATATGTAAGTTATAATTAATAGCATATTCAGCTTAAATAAATGGGAATAGGCTATTCGACTATTACTATATAAAAGACTATTATTAGTAAATGGTGGTTCAATAATATATAGGAGATTGCAAAATGAACATTTTGTTAGTAGAGGACGATGCTCCTCTGGCGATGGGAATAGAGTATACATTAAAGAAACAGGGCTTTTCTGTAACAATTGCAAAGAATATAAAAGAAGCTCATGCTTTTTTTAATGCAGAAATAAATTTAATTCTTCTCGATGTTACTCTTCCTGATGGAAATGGATATGATTTTTGTAAAAATATTCGTTTGACAAGTGATGTGCCAATTATATTTATGACTGCACTTGATGATGAGCCCAATGTGGTATTTGGCTTGGATATTGGGGGGGACGATTATATAACAAAGCCAGTTCGTACAAGTGAATTGGTGTCAAGGATAAATGCCCTAATGAGAAGGCAGAAAAATAGCTTAGGAGGCGTGGGGACAACCTCCATTACAAGTGGAAATATAGTTGTTGAGCCATTGAAATGTAAGGTTAGTGTAAATGGAGAAGAGGTATATTTAACTGCGGTGGAATATAAGCTGCTGCTTTTGTTAATTGAAAATAAAGGTAAAGTATTAAACAGAAATACTATTATTGAAAAACTGTGGGATATAGATGGAAATTTTGTAGATTATAATACTCTTAATGTATATATGAAAAGGCTTCGTGAAAAGATTGAGACAGATGCTTATAAGCACATTGAAACCATAAGAGGTATAGGCTATATGTGGAAAAATGAGGTGGTAGAGCCTTGAAGCTGCTTAAAAATAAAGAGGTACAGTTAACTTTTGGAGTATTGATATTTTTAGTTTTATTATTTGGTACAATGGTTATTTATGTATTCAGTGATTTTGCTAATACTATAAATACGATGCAGCTGCGGCAGAATATAGCTGTAGTAGGTGCTATAGCAAAGCAATATCCACAAATTGAAGAGGAAATTGTAAGCAATTATACTAAAGGCTTTCAAGACAATTACGAGTATGGTAAAAAGATATTAGAGAAATACTCATATAATGAAAACCTTAGTATTGATAAAAATAGTTCACTGCAAAATGCTTACAAAAATGCGTATACAAAAATATATATAGTAATTTCTATTTTTGCAATAGTTTTTTTAGTATTTATTACATTATCTTTTAGTAAAATATTTAATAAGATTCGCAGGTTAAGTGTTAATGCCGAAGCCGTTATTGAAGGCAAATACATCATAGCTGACGGAGATACAGAAGAGGGAGATATTGGCCATTTAACATATCAATTAAATACAATGAGTGAAAGATTAAGCGAAACTTTACAAGCCTTAAGAAATGAAAAATTATTTCTTAAGAAGCTGATAACTGATATCTCGCATCAACTTAAAACTCCTCTTGCATCCCTTATTATGTTTAATGATATATTGGAAAATGACAAAGCTATGTCTGAACAGGAGCAACGCAAATTTCTTAGAGAGAGTAAAAACCAGTTAGACAGAATGGAATGGCTAATAAAAAATATGATGAAAATGGCAAAGCTGGAGGCACGAGTAGTTGAATTTGACAAGAAGGAAGCTTTAATATCTGAAACTATAAAAAGAAGCATAGCTGGTTTAAAGCTTATTGCTTCTGAGAAGAATATAAGTATAAATGTTTCGGGCAGTAATAAAGTAACAGTAATGCATGATATTAACTGGACTACAGAGGCTTTTTCTAATATTATTAAAAACAGTATAGAGCATTGTGTATATGGCAGTGAAATTAATATATGCTGGGAAGAAAATAATGTATTTGTTCAGATTGTAATAAGCGATAACGGTTCTGGCATTTCAAAGGAAGATTTGCCTAAAATTTTTGATAGATTTTACAAGGGTTCTAATAGCAGCAGTCCAACAAATATTGGAATAGGCTTATATATTACTAAAACAATAATTGAAGGGCAGGGAGGCTCAATTTATGCTTATAGTCAAGAAGGACAAGGTGTAAAGTTTATTGTAAGGCTAATGAAATTACTATAATTGCAGGTATATAATTAAGAAATCAAGGAGGAAATAACTATGACGAAGTATGATGTATATTTGTATGGAATGACCCTTGTATCCACAATGAATTTATTAATAGGTGAGTATCCTGAAGCGGACACCTATGGTGAAATTAAAGAAAGCTACATACTTCCGGGAGGAGAAACCGGCAGCTGTGCGATAGCATTGGCAGCACTAGGATGTTCTGTAAAAATAGATGGGAATTTTCAGGGAAATAAAACGATAGAAGTCCTTAATAAATATTTAGTTGAGAAATTTGGTATTGATATGTCAAGTGTATATGTTGACCCTACCTTTGACGGAGTTCAAGACATGATTTTGATAGGGACAAATACAAGGACCTGTTTTGGAAGGTTTGGGGCCTATTATGATGATGTTATTAAAAGGTGGAATGCTCCCGTTAAAGAGGATATTGCAAATGCAAAGGTTGTTGGGCTGGATCCGTTTTTTATGGAGCAGACTGATTTAGTTGCACAATATTGTCATGAATTAGGCAAAAAATACGTAACAATAGATTGTAAGCCAGATTCCTTTATAAATAAGTACTGTGAGGTTAATGTTGTATCAAATGAATTTATAAGAAATAATTATCCTAATATGGATGTAGAAGAATTATTTAAAATGTATACTGAAAATACAAATGGTCTTGTAATATTTACATTTGGCTCACGAGAAATAATGTTTGGAAGAAAAAATCAGCCTATAAATAGATTAAAGCCCTATAAGGTTAAAGTTCAAAGTACGTTAGGAGCAGGGGATACCTTTAAGGCAGGAGCAATTTATGGTGTGCTGAAAGAAATGTCAGATGAAGATATTGTTAAGTTTGCAGCAGCTACAGCAGCAACAGTTTGCAGCAGATTTCCATTTGCGTTAAATCCACCAAGCGTAGAAATGATAAATGATTTGATAAATTCATAACTTTAAATATTATTAAAAAAGGGGGACTTAGTTTGTGCCATCCACATAAGGGGCATGAATACATTATGAAAGCTAAAGTATTAAGAATTACAACTATATTAGTTTTATGTTTATTAATTTTTACAGGCTGTTCAAATAATACAGCAACAAATACAGAAGATGAAAAGGATTTCACAATAGTTACTTCTTTTTATCCAATGTATATTTTTACCGTGAACGTTGTTAAAGACATTCAAAATGTTAAGGTAGAAAACATGACAGAGCCGCAAACAGGCTGTTTGCATGATTATCAGTTAGTTCCTGCAGACTTAAAAACCTTAGAACAAGCAGATGCATTTGTTATCAATGGTGCAGGAATGGAATCCTTTATGGAAAAAGTAATGGAGCAAAGAAAGGATTTAAACATTATCGAAGCTTCAAAAGGAATAGAGTTAATTAAAGATGAAAACGGGGAAGAAAATGCACATGTATGGGTTGGTATTTCAGGAGCAATTAAAGAGGTAAGCAACATTGCGGATGGATTGGCTGCATTAGACCCTTCAAATGCTGAAGCCTATAAGAAAAATGCAGAGGAATACATTAAACTCCTTGAAGCCCAAAGTGAAAAAATGCATAAGGAATTAGCAGCATTTAAAAATAAAGATATCGTTACCTTCCACGAAGCATTCCCATACTTTGCAAAAGAATTTGGACTTAATATTGTTTCTGTCGTAGAACGTGAGCCTGGAACAGAGCCAAGTGCAGGAGAACTTGCAGAATTGATTGATACAATAAAGAAAACAAACTGTAAGGTGCTTTTTGCTGAACCACAATATTCACAAAAGGCAGCAGAGTCTATTGCAAAGCAAACCGGTGCAAAGGTTTATTTGCTAGACCCTGTGGTAACAGGTGAAAAAGATGCTTCCGCAGATAGCTACATAAAAGCTATGGATGAAAATTTAAAGGTGCTGGTGGAGGCTTTTCAGCAGAATCAATAGGGTGAATGTAGGAGCCTAAAGAAAAAGAAATTGACTTGAACAATTTTGGAATTAAAACGGAAAAGGTATACTGTTGATTTGACAGCATACCTTTTCTGTTAAATAAGATTAAAATTTTGTATCTTTTGGTGGGCAAGGATCATTTCCATAACTATTTGAATTACGTATTTGACCATTACGCCCATGTATGACTAACTCACTTTGTTGATTAATGGCAATGTTACGACCAAAAGCAATAGCATCTTTTTGAGTATCAAAGTTCTTTGTTGCTTTAGTAGAGTTTTCGCGTTTTACTTGCCATATACCATTATTAGGAATTACATGCTGTTTTGCCATAATTAATCCTTTCTCTACTTAGTTAGTAGTATAACGTTTCCAAGGTATTCTTGCTGGATTGATATTAGCAAGAAAATTTACAATATCATGTCTGCCATAATAAGTAAAATTGCCTCTTGAATTTTGAGCCACTAAAACAATTGGAATATTTCCAAAAAATGAAGTAAACCACATTCGTATTTTCTCTTTGTTTGGACTAGAAAGAATATGAGGCTTAACAACAGCAATAGCAAACGTAACTCCTTGCTCTTCTATTTTAGCTCCATCAAATTGCATATTTGTTCTCCTTTCTTTAATTACTCGGGAAAGAGATAAATTACAAAATGATTGATGTTTCACTCTAATTATGGTACTATTCAAATGCGACTTTGAATTTGTGAAACACAGATTCATTTTAAAAGATGGTTAATTGGCCATCTTTTTTTTACCACTTTGTTAGCACTCACTAAAGAGGAGTGCTAACACCCTACATAAAAGATATCACTAATAGAATTTATTGTCAATATAAATGTGAAAAAATCTCAAAATTATTTTTGAATAATAATATATTTTTGGGGAAATAATAAAATTTGTTTGACAATTGTGAATAATTCACAATATAATATAATAATATAGCATCAATATAATATAAATATAGTATAAATATAATAAAGGCTGTAATTGTTAAAGAAATGTAGAAAGAAGGGCATTAATATGTTGGTTGGTTTTTCTGTGAAAAATTTTAAATCATTTAAAGAACCTCAAAGTATATCTTTTATAGCAAGTAAGATTTCTAGACATAAAGAACATACTTTTTTAGCAGGTAATAAAAAAATATTGAAAAGTGGTTTGATTTATGGTGCAAATGCTGGTGGGAAAAGTAATCTAATCAAAGCGGTACATTTCTCTAGAGAAATTGTGCTTTTTGGGCTTGACAGTGTTGATTTGAACAAGAAATATTTTAGAATAGATAAAGAAGAGTATAAAAAACCAGGAGTATTTGAATATAGAATTATAATAAATCAGAATGAGTATTCCTATGGCATAGCAATATCATATTTCAAGAAAGAAATTATATCAGAATGGTTAGTTAGAATAGAAAAAAATGGAGAAGAAACTTACTTGTTTAATAGAAATGTTGATGAAAGTGGTGTTAGTCATATTGAATCAGAAATCGCTCATGGAACACAAGAAGAAAATACAAGAATGCGTATCTATTTAGAAGACTTTGGTGAGAATATTTCGGAATCATTTCGAAGAAAAACCATTTTGAGTGATATAGCTTTGAGAGGAAACGATAAGCAGAAAGTGTTTGCAGAAATAGCAGGTGTGTATCAATGGTTTACAAATATAATAGTTATATTTCCAAATTCTAAATACAATGGATTAAATGAGGTAGCAACTGATAATGATAAAAAATTATTTTTTTCAAAAATAATGAGTTATTTTGACACTGGTATTGAGTCTATAGAAGGTCAATGTCAAGCAATGGATTTTGACAAAATATTAGAAGATTTACCTAGGGAAGAGTTAGAAAGGATTAAAATAGATATTTCAAATGAAGCTAGTGAAAATCCGATAATGTTTAAGCTGGATAATCAAGTGTTTATTTTACGAAAAGATGAAAATGGAGATATCATATATAACAAAATGCTTCTTAATCATGGGAATTCTGAAGATTTATTTGAATATGCTGATGAATCAGATGGTACAAAACGTTTGTTTGATTTAGTTCCACTATTTTATGAAAATAAAAGAAATAGTGTAATTATGATTGATGAAATAGACAGAAGTCTTCATACAGTCTTAATAAGACGTTTTTTAGAACGTTTTTATAGCATAACGAAGGATAGTAATTGCCAATTAATAGCCACAACTCATGATTCTAATTTGTTGGATTTAGAATTATTAAGGCAAGATGAAATATGGTTTGTTGAACGACAGGAAGATCATAGTTCAAGAATTTATTCATTAAATAAATTTAAAGAAAGATTTGATAAAAGGATTGAAAAGGATTATTTATTAGGAAGATATGGTGCAATTCCTATATTTGATGAAGAAAAATTTTAATGGAGGAAGCAGATGATAAATAGATATAGATTGGCTTCTACAACATTTGATCGAGAAAAGGAAGAAGATAAGGTTGAACCACAAAAAATTTATTTTTTATCTGTAGAAGGTAATGCAACAGAAAAAGAATACTTTGAAGGTATATCAGCTAATAGAAAAAAACTTGGAATTAATTCTAAAGTAGATGTAGAAGTATTAAAGAGGGGGAGTAAGGACACTAACTGTGCTCCACAGCAAGTAATAGAATTATTAGAAGAATATATTAGATTACGTAACCTTGGAAAGGAAAATTTAATTCAGGACATACCAAATGAATTTATAAATAAATATGGAAATGACTTTATCTTAAAATATCTAAACAATCCTAATGATATTCCTAAAAAAAAGAAAAATGCTTTTGTAACAGATTTGATGAAGATAGGATATGATATTAATTATAGAAGGTATTTACAGAAATATGATAAGGATTTAGATGAGTTTTGCATTTTAATTGATAGAGACATTCAGACTCATTCAGAAACTAACATGATAGAATGTATTCAATACTGCAAAGATAAAGCTAGAAATTATAAATGTTACATAGTTAATCCTTGTTTTGAGTTTTGGCTTCTTTTACATCTATCTGATGTAAAAGAAGAATATAAAGAAAGGCTTGATATAATACAAAAGAATCCAAAAGTGACTGACAAACATACTTTTAATAGTAAAGAGGTATCTGAAAAAATGCATCATGGTAAAAGTGGTATTAATTTTAAAAAGAATTATTTGATGCATATTGACGATGCAATAGAACGTGCAAAACAATTTGCTAATGATGAAGAGGAATTAGTAACAAATATAGGGTGTAATATTTGGAAACTAATTGAGGAGATGAAGAAATATAAGTAAAATGTACAATTGAGTTATACATTGTAATTAGTCGGTTTAGTTATGAAATTGATATTTATAACGAAAAATAAAAAATTAATTGCTTTTTTTTAGGCAAAATAAATAAAGTATAGCATCAGCTAACCAGTTTGTATTTGTAAAGTGAACTCTACATGATTTTTATAGAGTTCTTTTTCTATTATAGTCTTATTCTAGTTAAATAATATCGTAATATTTCTCGCTAACTTGTTTATGACTTAAAATTTCAAATAATTTGGAACAATTCTTAAGCTTCTTGCATAGTATGATTTTATATAATAACTAAAGATGATAGTAATTAGCTGAAGGCGATTCTTTGATTGGTAATACCATTTGCACCGCTTGATACTAAAATTAATGTGGTTGAAAATGATGTAGAACTAAAAAATTAATCTATCTCAGCTTTTTAATTAACATAAAACATTGGACAGCAGTTTTTACTGTTTTGGGTATGACAAAGTATATTGAAAAAACATACTACTATGTCAACTTGTGTATTTAAAGGGTAAGGGGTTGGAATATGTCTATATTGCGTAAGATTGCAAATAAGCTGACAAAGCATCCTCAAATAAAACGGTTTTTAAAAAATTTATATCAGTATATTGGTAATATACTAAGTGATAGAAAATCGTTTCCCTCAGATATTAAGCAAATAAGCGGAAGTACGAGCGAGCACATGTTTGGATACTATGACAAAAGCCCGTGGGATGCCAGCGGCAGCAGAATGATATATTTGCGTGTAGCTAATGCTGACAAGTATTCGGTCTCAGCACAATTTGCAGATATTATCTTGAAAAATCTTTCTACAAATGAAGAAATAGTATTAGCCAAAACAAGAACTTGGAATACGCAGCAGGGATGTATGCTGCAATGGCTTGGACCTGATTATAACACCAGAATTATTTACAATGACTTCAGAAATGGTAAATACTGCTCAGTTATTTTAAACATCATTTCTGGTGAAGAAGAAATACTTCCATTGCCAATTTACTCAATATCTCAAGATGGTACTTTTGCGTTGACACTTGACTTTTCAAGACTAAACACATTTAGACATGGGTTTGGTTACATAAATATACCTGACGACACTGCAAATAAGAGTTGTCCTGATACTACTTGCATTTGGAGGCTCAATTTACTTACTAAAGAAATAAAGCCTATGTTTACGTACCGTGACTTGTTTAGGTTTTATACAAGAATAGATATGATGCATGCGTTTCATAAGGTTAATCATATTATGATAAATCCATCTGCTGATAGATTCATGTTTATACATAGCTGGATTTTAAATGGTGTAAAGTATGACAGGCTGATTACGGCTGATATAAATGGGGAAAACCTGTATGTATTATTAGATGATAACATGGTGTCCCATTGTAATTGGAAGAATGACAATACAATTATAGCTTGGGCAAATACCCATGAAGATGGATTACATTATTATCTACTAACAGATAAATCCCAAGAAAAGCATATCTTTGGAGACAAGGTGTTAAATACTGACGGACATCCATCCTATTCTCCAAACGGAAAATATATGATAACGGATACTTATCCAAGCTTTAACAGAAAGCAAAGCTTAATTTTATGCAATTTGGAAACTGAGAAGATTACAAAAATAGCAAAAGTATACACAAACATTAGCTATAAAAATGAAAATAGATGTGATTTGCATCCAAGGTGGAAAAGAGACTCCACTGAAATTTGCTTTGATGGAGCTCCAGGGAAATACCGTCAAGTTTATTCATTGAAAATTAAATAATTATATTTTTATTAGTTTATTTTTTCATTTGCATTTGGCTTATGACACAGGCTTGCTAACAAGTATTTTGCTGATATTAAAGGAGAAAGTGAAATGGGCTTATACGAAAAAATATTAAACCATAAAGTAAAAATATCGGTGATTGGCCTTGGATATGTTGGTATGCCAATAGCGGTTGCTTTTGCAAAAAAAGCCAACGTCATTGGTTATGATGTAAACAATGAAAAAATAGCGCTATACCAAAAAGGCATTGACCCAACAAAAGAAGTGGGAGATGAAATAATAAAAAATACAACAGTTGAGTTTACTTCAGATGAATTAAAACTCAGAGAAGCAAAATTTCACATTGTTGCAGTACCAACGCCTGTTAATACAGACCACACTCCAGATCTAAGATGTGTGGAAGCAGCTAGCCGTACTGTGGGCAGAAATCTTACTAAAGGCTCAATTGTTGTGTATGAATCTACAGTTTATCCTGGTGTTACGGAAGAAATTTGTATACCTATTCTGGAAAAAGAGTCAGCAATGAAATCTGGAGTTGATTTTAAGGTAGGATATTCACCAGAAAGAATTAACCCTGGGGATAAGGAGCATAGGCTCGAAACCATTATAAAGGTTGTATCAGGTATGGATGAAGAGTCGCTGGACACTATTGCAAAAGTATACGCCTTAGTAGTGTCTGCTGGGGTTTATAAGGCTGAATCCATTAAAGTTGCCGAGGCAGCTAAAGTAATAGAAAATTCACAGAGGGATATTAATATTGCCTTTATGAATGAACTTTCAATAATTTTTAATAAAATGAATATTGATACAAATGCAGTTTTGAAGGCGGCAGGGACAAAGTGGAACTTTCTGAAATTTTCACCAGGACTTGTTGGCGGACATTGCATAGGTGTTGACCCCTATTATCTGACTTATAAAGCAGAGAAATTGGGATATCATTCTCAAATAATACTTGCTGGAAGAAGAATTAATGATGATATGGGTAAATATGTTGTTGACAATTTAGTTAAGGAATTAATTAAGGCAGATGTTTCTGTAAAAGCTGCAAGGGTAGCCATACTTGGATTTACCTTCAAGGAAAATTGTCCAGATACTCGCAATACCAAAGTTATTGATATAGTAAATGCACTTAAGGAGTATAGCATTATACCTGTAATTGCTGACCCTACAGCAGATATTGCAGAAGCGAAGCATGAATATGGTATAGAATTTGAGAACGTAGATAATATCAGGAATATGGACGCAGTAATAATAGCAGTTAGCCATAATGAATTTCTACAGCTGAAAAAAGAAGATATTGAAAAAATGTTTAAGCAGGTTTCTAACCAAAACAAAGTTCTGATTGATATTAAAGCTATACTAAATAAAGATGAATTCCAGCAAGCTGGTTACAGATATTGGAGACTTTAATGAAGGGGCTGGGCAGCTATGGGTTATAGTAAAATTAGATTTCGCAAAGAGGCCATTTTTTTAGTCACAGGAGGAGCCGGCTTTATTGGCTCTAATCTTTGTGAGGCTCTTCTTTTCAGAGGATATAGGGTTCGTTGCTTGGATAATCTATCAACTGGAAAACAGGATAATATAGAACTGTTCAGAAAAAATCATAATTTCAAATTTATAAACGGGGATATAAGGGATTTAGATACCTGTATGAAAGCATGTAAAAATGTTGATTATGTTCTTCATCAGGCGGCTTGGGGTAGTATCCCTAGAAGTATTGAAATGCCATTATTATATGAAGAAATTAATATTAAAGGTACTCTTAATATGCTGGAGGCTGCTAGATTAAATGGAGTTAAGAAGTTTGTTTATGCTTCTAGTTCATCAGTATATGGAGATGAGCCAAGTTTGCCAAAGCAAGAGGGAAGAGAAGGGAAATTGCTTTCTCCTTATGCTGTTACAAAGCGTGTAGGTGAAGAATATGCAAAATTATATTCAGAATTATATGGTTTAGACACTTATGGTTTAAGATATTTTAATGTTTTTGGAAAAAGACAGGATCCTAATGGGGCTTATGCAGCTGTAATTCCAAGGTTTGTTAAACAGCTGTTAAATAATGAGCAGCCTGAAATAAATGGGGATGGAATGCAAAGCCGAGACTTTACTTACATAGAAAATGTAATTGAGGCAAATTTCAAAGCCTGTAAGGCTCCGAAGGAAGCGGCGGGCGAGGTTTTTAACATAGCTTATGGAGGAAGAGAATGCTTGATTGATGTGTATAATGAACTTTGCAGAGTTTTAGGCAAAGAAATTAAACCTGTCTTTACTTATGAGCGTAAAGGTGACATCAAGCATAGTAATGCTGATATAAGTAAAGCAAAAAGAATATTGGGATATAATCCTAATTATGATTTTTCAAAAGGAATAAAACTTACTATTGATTGGTACAGACATAATCTAGATTAGCAAATTCAGATAGATATTTCGAATAGATTGTTTTTTGAATAGATAGATTTTCCTACAATAAGAAATCATTGAACATATGCAATATTTCTAACGGATAAAATTGTGTATTCTAATTAAAAATTTATCTGTAAAAAATATATAATTGGGCTATTGCAAAACAAAAAATATGATATATCAAGGGTGAATTGCTTAAATAGTACTCCCGTGCAATATGTATCTATAGTTTGCTCACGAAATTGATGCTGAAATAGTTACGGTGGAGAAACAAGTACTTTCGCTGACCGTATTACATAAAGGCATTCTATCTCTGGTTAATATTCACAGCTACGTCATGCAGCTGTGTCGGCTACAATGCTTGTTCTTCATCTACATTTTCTAGCATCAATTTCTAAACGAGCTTTGCAATTAGATATATATTGCTTAGTACTATTTTTTTGCAAAATGTTATTAGTATACAGAATTATTGTTTTGTAACACTGGTATTGGAGACCAAGCTGAAGGCTCACTTTATAACGACATAACACAGCAAATAGTATTTTTGAGCCAAGAAATCTTAATTTAAAAGTTTTTTTAGACCTAAGGATGGTGTGTTGCCAGATAATCCTGAATTTACAACTATAAAAGTTAAGTTTTAAAATTACTAAAAAACTTAAAAAGCCTTTATATAATTGTAGATACGAAAGAGAATATTAAATAAAACTTTAATAAGTAAGACGTTATGCGTAATTTTTTTTGATGCTTTTTCTTGCAATATGTTAATAGATTGTTAAATTTTTAATTTTTATGCTAGCTGACATTGTTTTTTGTTTGATGTCAGCTTATTTATTTGTTATAATACTATTATAAAAATACTGTATACAAAATTATAGTATCTTAAATTTTTGAAGCCTTTACGAAAAAGCAAATAAATGATAGACTATTTCGTTGAAGAGTATTATTAGAATTAAGGAGGAAGTATAATGTCAAGACGTAAACAATCAATGGACGGTAATACAGCTGCTGCACACGTAGCGTATGCATATACTGAAGTTGCCGGCATTTACCCAATTACACCGTCAAGTCCAATGGCTGATTGCTGTGACATGTGGTCTGCTGCTGGCAGAAAAAACATTTTTGGCAATACAGTTAAAGTAGTTGAGATGCAGTCCGAAGCTGGTGCTGCAGGAACAGTACATGGTTCTCTTGCTGCAGGTGCTCTTACAACAACATTTACAGCATCACAGGGTCTGCTTTTAATGATTCCTAATATGTATAAAATAGCTGGTGAGCAATTGCCATGCGTATTTGATGTATCAGCACGTACAGTTGCTGCTCAGTCATTGAATATATTCGGTGACCACAGTGACGTTTATGCATGTCGTCAAACAGGTTTTGCTATGTTAGCTGAATCAAATCCGCAAGAAGTTATGGATTTGAGTGCTGTAGCGCATCTTGCTTCAATAGAAGGAAGAGTTCCATTCTTAAATTTCTTTGATGGTTTCCGTACATCACATGAAATGCAGAAAATAGAAGTTTGGGATTATGAAGATTTAAAAGAAATGTGCAACATGGATGCTGTTAAGGCTTTCCGTGATCATGCATTAAACCCAGAAAAACCAGCTATGCGTGGTTCACATGAAAACGGAGACGTTTTCTTCCAGCACCGCGAGGCTTGTAATAAAGTTTATGATGAATTGCCAGCTATAGTTGAAAAATACATGGCTAAGGTAAATGAAAAAATAGGTACAAATTATGATTTATTCAATTACTACGGAGCTCCAGATGCAGAACGCGTTATCGTTTGTATGGGTTCATTCTGTGATGTAGCTGAAGAGGTTGTTGATTACTTAACAGCTGCAGGTGAAAAGGTTGGACTTATCAAGGTTCGTTTATACCGTCCTTGGTCTTCAAAGAGCCTTCTCAAAGTTATTCCAAAAACAGTTAAGAAAATTGCTGTTCTTGACCGTACAAAAGAGCCAGGCGCATTAGGTGAGCCACTTTACCTTGATGTTGCTACAACACTTCGTGAAGCAGGAATGCATGATATAGTAGTTGTTAATGGACGTTATGGACTTGGTTCAAAGGATACTCCTCCTTCATCTGTATTTGCTGTTTATACAGAATTGAAAAAAGATGAACCTAAATCACGTTTCACTATTGGTATCGTAGATGATGTTACAAACTTGAGCTTACCAGAAATCAAGCCAGCTCCTATTACATCTGCTCCAGGTACTGTAGAATGTAAATTCTGGGGTCTTGGTGGAGACGGTACTGTTGGTGCTAACAAGAACTCAACAAAGATTATCGGTGACAACACTGACAAGTACATACAAGCATACTTCCAGTATGACTCTAAGAAGACTGGTGGTATTACAATATCACATCTTCGTTTTGGTGATAAGCCAATTAAGAGCCCATATTACATAAATCAGGCTGACTTTGTTGCATGTCACAGTCCATCATATGTTGTTAAAGGATATAAGATGGTTCAGGATGTTAAGCCAGGTGGAATATTCTTAATTAACTGCCAATGGTCTGATGAAGAATTAGCAGCTAATTTAAATGCTGCTGCAAAGAAATATATTGCAGATAACAATATTCAATTATACACAATCAATGCTATTGATAAAGCAGCTGAGATAGGAATGGGTAAACGTACTAATACTATTCTTCAATCTGCATTCTTCAAATTGGCAAATGTATTGCCAATCGAGCAGGCTGTTGAATTAATGAAAGCTGCTGCTAAGAAGTCATATGGCAAAAAAGGTGATGCAATTGTAGAAATGAACTACAAGGCAATTGATGCTGGTGTAGAAGCTATACACAAAGTTGAAGTTCCAGCTTCATGGTCAAATCCTGAGCCAGACGCTCCAGCACCAGAATTAAAGGGCCGTCCAGAAGTAGTTAAGATGGTTAAAGAACTTATGATTCCTATGGCATTAATGGATGGTGATAGCCTACCAGTATCAGCCTTCAAGGATATTGCAGACGGACAGTTTGAATTAGGCGCTGCTGCTTATGAAAAACGTGGTACTGCTGTAAATGTTCCAGAATGGGATCCAGAAAAATGTATTCAGTGTAACAGCTGTTCATTTGTATGTTCACATGCTACTATTCGTCCATTCTTACTAAGTGAGGATGAAGTAAAGGCTGCTCCTTCAAATATTAAGCTTGCTGATACTAAACCAAAGGCTAGCGAATACAAGTTTACAATGAGTGTTACTCCACTTGACTGTATGGGATGTGGAGAGTGTATTACAGTTTGTCCTAAGGATGCTATCAAAATGGTACCTCAGGAATCACAAGCACATGAGCAGCCAGTATTTGATTACTTAGTTGCTAATGTAAGTAAGAAACCAGGAGTGCCAGATGCTACAACAGTTAAGGGTTCACAGTTCTGTCAGCCACTTCTCGAATTCTCAGGAAGCTGTGCTGGTTGTGCTGAAACATCTTATGCTCGTTTAATTACTCAGCTCTTCGGTGAACACATGTATATTTCAAATGCTACAGGATGTTCTTCTATCTGGGGTGGTCCTGCTGCAACATGTCCATATACAGTAAATAAGGATTCAAATAAGGGTCCAGCATGGGCTAACTCATTATTTGAAGATAACGCAGAACACGGATATGGTATGTACTTAGGTCAGAAAGTACTCCGTGACCAAGCTATCGAAAAGCTTAACGAAATTGCTGCTTCTGATAAAGTAACAGCTGAGTTTAAAGCTGCTTATGATAAGTTTATGGAAACAAAAGAAAATACAAGAGAAAACGGTGCTGCTGCTGATGCATTAATCGTTGAACTTGAAAAAGCTGCTGCTGCTGGATGTGAGCTTTCAAAAGAAGTTCTTGACAAGAAACAGTACCTCTCCAAGAAGTCTGTATGGATACTCGGTGGTGATGGATGGGCATATGATATCGGATTCGGTGGACTTGACCATGTACTTGCATCAGGTGATAATGTAAACGTATTTGTATTCGATACAGAAATGTATTCAAATACAGGTGGTCAGGCTTCTAAGGCTTCCAACATCGGTGAGGTTTGTCAATTCGCTGCTGCTGGTAAGGAAATCGGAAAGAAAAACCTTGCTGAAATCGCTATGAGCTATGGCTATGTATATGTAGCACAGATTGCTCTTGGTGCTAACCCAGCTCAGGCTATTAAAGTTATTGCTGAAGCAGAAGCTTATCCAGGACCTTCACTTATCATTGGATATTCACCTTGTGAACTTCACGGAGTTAAGGGTGGCATGAACCACTGTCAGGATGAAATGAAGGCTGCTGTTAAGTCAGGATACTGGAACTTATTCTCCTTTAACCCAGCTCTTAAGGCAGAAGGAAAGAATCCATTTACATTGACTTCAAAACCAAGTGATGGATCATACCAAGATTTCTTGAATAACGAAACACGTTATACAAGCTTGGCTCGTCAGTTCCCAGAACGTGCAAAGGAACTCTTCGCAGCATCTGAAAAAGCTGCTATGGAGCGTTACGAACACTTGTTAAAGTTGGTAGAGCTTTATAAATAATCGGTTTGAAAAGCTATAGAACCAAGTTTGAGAGAACATGGCGTAATTAATTAGTAACCCAACTTTTCAACTAAGAAAATCTGTCGGTGTTTAAACTTATCAATGGTTTGTTGCCGAAATAGTTGCTTGGATTAGTAATGGTTCATGCAATATTTCTAAACCAACTTTCCATTGATAAGCTTCCGCATTTACAATTCTTAAGATGGAAAGCTACATATATTATAAAAATGGTCTGTGATTGTAGGATGCTTTTGGTTCTAATAATCATAGACATCGGACAATAATAAAGCCCCCATTCAACTATCTAGTAAGGTAGTTGCGTGGGGGTTTTGTTGTGTTTGGTTTAAGGTAGGTATATTTTTATATAATTTTGTACACAATAAACATAAAATATGTTTATTATGTACAAAATTATATAAAATCAATAATACCTTTTAAAATATAAACATATATATTGTTTATGATTGATATTAGTGCTATGATTGTATTTATAGGAGGATAAGTGAATGCTATTAAAATATAAGGTAAGAAATTTTTGCTCATTTAAGGATGAAGTAGTTTTTTCAATGAAGCCAGGAAAGGTAATGAGCCGTTTTGAGGATAATGTTGTTTGTATAAATCCAAAATTGAAGATATTAAAGACTGCAGTAATTGTTGGAGAAAATGCAGGTGGTAAAACCTGTTTTATGCAAAGTTTAGATTATTTAAAGTATTTATTTAAATTAGAAAGTAATCAAATAATGCTTAAGTCATTATCTCATAATTATAATGTTGAGGATTCTCAATTCTTTGAACTTACTGTGCTTGCTGATAATGATATGATATATACTTACCAGTTAGAAATTGATGCTAAATCTTTGGTTTTAGAGAGATTATATATTAGAAATTCTAAACAGGAAGAAAGCTCTAATAAGCAGATATTTTGTACGAAAAGAATAAAATGTGAGGATTGCAAAAATAGAGATGATATTAAAACTACAACACTAAAGATATCTTATGACATAGATATTGAAGATAAATATGTTAGCAAAGAACTAATGAGTGTAATTGAATCAAATTATGATAAAAGATTCGATGTGGCAGGATTAACGTTAAATTACCTGGCATTAGTGGGTGTAAATATTGTAAAACCAATGGTTAGTTGGATTAACAACACATTGATTCTTGATTTGCCAAAGGATTATTCATTAAATATTTATAAAAAGTTACAAAAAGATGAAGAAGATCTTGCAATAATAAAAACAGATGAATTTTTAGAAATATTTAGGTTAGTTGACTCTAGCATAACTGCGATTGAAGTTGATGAGGAAAAGCCTTTTGACAAAACAATTATAGTACGAAAAACAGCAGATAATAATGAATTCAGAATTGAACTAAACAAAGATTCATCAGGAACAAGGTCATTTTTTGCATGGTCTATTCAAATTTGGAAAGTAATAAATAAAAATGCTGTTCTTTTTGCAGACGAAATGGATAGTGTACTTAATGCAATTTTATCAGAAAAAATAATTACTTTAATACAGGGAACAAAACATAAGGGACAATTTATTTTTTCAACACATAATGTGTTGCATCTTAATACCAACAACTACATGAAGGAACAATTAAATTTTATAACTAAGAATAGCGAGTCTCTTTCATCTGAATTATATTCATTAGCAGACTTCAAGGATTATAGATATGAAAAAGCAGATGTTTATGATTTGTATTTAAAAGGAATACTCGGAGGTGTTCCTAATGAATAGAGAAGGTAAACTGAAACTAAAATTGTTTGTTGAGGGATATACGGAAGAGTACTATTTTAAGAAGCTTCGTAAGAACAACAATGTTGAAATAACTTACAAAGAAATAAATATGGAAGGTGGAGGATATACAAGTTTTTTAGAAGAAATTAAAAAATCATCAGATTTAGGATTTTTAGCTGTATTTGTAGTTATTGATCTTGATAAATATATATGCGAACCTAATCAAAAGAAGCCATTTGAAGAACTTGTTATGTATTGTAAAAGAAAAAATAAAAATGGTAGGATACCATATTTTTTAGTAGCATCAAATAGAGATTTTGAGTATTTTGCCTGCTCCCATTGTAAAAATTATAAAGATTCCGACACTACGGCATATATTACTAGAAACTTTAAATATAAAAGTCTTGAAGATTTTAAAGCCGATGAAAAAATATATGATTTTCTTAATAGCAATTCAAGATCGTATAAAAATGCAATTAATAAAATTAGGTCAAAAAAACCATACATATCTAATGAATATATTATAGATAATAAGAAGTTAGATAAACTTATTAAAATAAAGAAGACGAACATATGTGAGGATGCTTTATGCTATTTTCATTCCAATTTGTATGAACTATTTGACATTATAGGAGTGGAAAAAGTGTAAGTTTAATAATATTCTATTATTAATTGGACTTTAAATATAAAAAGAGTCTTTGCGTAACTATCTACTAAGGTGATTGTGCAGAGGCTCTTTTGATATGTAATAAAGGTTCTATGTCAATAGTGGGGAGAACTGTAAACTGAATTTTTGAAGGCCGATTGCTTTAAATAGTGATTGGTTCTTTGTACAATTATAGAGTATGTAGAATTCTGGTTCTATGTCAAATTATTGGGGTAAGTGTCTTAGAATATTTGATGTAGAATTCTTTTTTGTTTAAATCTATACTTTTCTATAGTACATGTTATTTATAAGCACAAGTCATTACAAAAGTCAAATACAGTTAAATCCTTAAACCCAAACTATGACCCGATAGCATTTGGGTTTTTCAGTTGATAATAGTTGATTAAAATCAATTATGTGTAAAGTCTTCGTCCATTTGTTATAGGTATTTAGGCTAGTTGTTAGTTTAATGAAGTTTTGGTTTAAATATGTTTTTGACTTATAAAGGTTTAATAGAATAGTAATTGACTTTGTGCAGATAAGGGGATTAACTGCAAATGTTAAACAAAGCCGAGAGGTGAAGCCATGTTAAATGGTATCATTTTTGCGGTAAAAAATGGATTGAAAAGTATTAAAATGGAGGTGTATGTAATGTTCAAAAGTAAGAGATTTAGAGTTTTTCTGCAAATGGTGACTTTTTTATTTGTTATTTCAATTTTTTCAATTGGTTTAAATGTTTCGGCAGCATCAGAACTAACACCTGATTTCAAACAGTTAAACTACGCACAGCTTCTTTCAGAAATGGGAACTGGCTGGAATTTGGGTAATTCCCTTGAAGCGTCCGTCAATGGTAATCCATCTGAGACAAGCTGGAATAATCCTACTATAACAAAAGATTTAATTACAAAGGTTAAAAATGCAGGCTTTAATACAATTCGTATTCCGGTTTCCTACCTAAACAAAATAGGCAGCGGACCTAATTACACTATTGAAGCAGCATGGCTTAACAGAGTCAAGGAAGTTGTTGACTACGCAATAAGTCAGGATATGTACGTTATCATAAATATGCATGGTGACGGCTACAAAACGGTGGTTGGTTCATGGCTAATAGTTGATGCAGTGGATCAAGAGACAATTAGAGAAAAATATGAAAAGGTTTGGCAGCAAATAGCTAATAAATTTATAAACTACGATGAGCATTTGATTTTTGAATCAATGAATGAAGAATTTGACGGGGATTGGGACGACCCTAAGCCAGCTGACTATGCAAATTTAAATGTCTATAACCAGATATTTGTAGATACAGTAAGAAAAACAGGAGGAAACAACAGTGCCAGATGGCTGCTGATACCAGGCTGGAATACCGATATTTATTATACAACTGGTGATTTCGGCTTTAAAATTCCAACTGATAATTACAGATCGGCTTCAATTCCAGCTTCGGAAAAAAGAATAGCGATATCTGTACATTATTATACGCCTTGGGATTTTTGCGGTGCTGAGTCGGACATAACCCAGTGGGGAGCTACAGCAACTGTACCTGACAGGACTGTCACATGGGGGCAGGAAGACTATATGGAGTCCCAGTTTAACACAATGTACAATAAATTTGTAAAGCAGGGCTATCCATTTATAGTAGGAGAATATGGCTCAATAGACAAAACAAGGTCTGACCCAGATAACAATACCTATCGTCAGATATTTGCAAAAGCATTATGCTCAAAGGTAAAGAAATACGGAGGTGTTCCTGTATACTGGGATAACGGCTATAACGGAAGCGCAGGTTTTGGAATATTTGACAGATATACAGGTGCTGTTACTCAGCAGGGAATTATTGATGCCATAATGGAAGCAAATGAAACAACACCTGATTATGACCCTAATGTGGAGCCTATTGTTGTAGAACCCACACCTATACCAGACGGCAGCTTTGTAGTTACTTACGACAGAAGTGAGAGCGGTACTGTAAATATAACTATTGAAAGTAAGCTTAGACTACATATTGACTCGTGGACACTTGAATTTAATTTCCCGGGAGATCAGAAAATAACCAGCATTTGGGGCGGAAAGTTTACTCAGAGCGGTTCCTATGTAGTTATAACAAATGCAGATTATAACGGCAGAATAACTGCAAATGGGGGAACCACCACATTAGGCTTTAATGTTTCCGGAAGTGGCGAAGACCTACATCATTTAAAGTTAATGGCTCTTTAACCGCTGGCAGCGTTACCGATCCTCAACAGGATGTTAAATACGGTGATGTAGACCAAGATGGAAGCATAACTGCACTGGATTTTGCCACTGTTAAAAAGCATTTGCTAGGAATAGAAATACTCACAGGAGATAAATTTACAGCCGCTGATGTAGACGGTGACAAGAGCATCACAGCATTGGATTTAAGCTTTATCAAGAAATATTTATTAGGTATGGCGACATATGAGGATTTTCCTGTTGTGGGGAAATAGAAAATTATATGTTACTCATATAAATAGCAATAAACCTATATGTAACCAAAATTCCTAAACCAAAAGCCGTAAACTGGAAATGTTTACGGCTTTTGAACTATATCATGCACTGTGGCATAATAATTTTCAGCTAGAGGGGATACTATATAAGTTTCATTAATATGATGGATATGATTGACTGGTTATGTATCAATTACACAGGTTGATTATTCACTGCTTTTATTTTTATTTGATCCCTTTGAAATAAGTGATAAAGAAACAATTAATTCAATGCTAATTATTATCCAGTTTAGCGCAGAGATATTTGAAAGTGGTGCTGATCCATAGCATCCATTATAATTCCAAATAAATTCATTCCAAATAGAAATTAATAATAAATGTGTAAAGGTACCAAATAAAAACTGAATGCCTAATTTAAAAATATTAATACACCTCCGTTGATTATAATTTCATGTACAATGTTAAAATAATACTATAAGAGTTAATATTTGTCAAAAGTATATGATATGAAGATTTACGCTATAATGCTTTTTATGAAATTTGTGCTTGAGTTTTCCATATATGAATTCACATTTCGCAGTTAGCACTCACCAATCCCAGCAGAGCAGTATATGTATCAAATGAAATACGCATAGAAATTATTTGATAAAAATTATTTGATAGAAATTATTTGATAAATTTGCTTGCGATAGAACAGAATTTTCACCGTCAAAATGGCAGGAAGCCATTTTGAGCGTCAAACCGAGCCACGGAAGGCGAGTTTACGCGGTGGTGAAAAATCTGTAATGAGCGAATATAAATTTCAAATGATTTCGTTAAGTATTCTCAGGGGATACATATACTGCTGCTGCGACAGGTAAAGGGTTTACTGCGAAATACACCCAATTTATTTCACACATAATTTTATAGTGAATTTATTCAAAAAATAAAAACCTGCACTACAACTAATATATATCAAAAACTGTAGCACAGGTCTTATTTAATTAGTCAGTTTGGTTTTAGATTTTAAAACACCTACAAACTTTCATATGAGAAAGTTGTGTTCATCATTTGTCTGCATGGTTGAGCCTTTACTCCGCCATCTTCTTCAATCTCTCATACTTCTCAGTTGCCTGATTTTCAAGAGTGCTAAATAGAACTTCAGCCTCCTCAGGGAACTGCTTTGCAAGAGAAGAGAATCTTACCTGATCCATTATAAAGTCTCTGAAGCTTAATTTTGGAGGCTTTGAATCCAAAATAAATGGATTTTTGCCTTGAGCCTTTAGTTCAGGATTGTATCTGAACAGATGCCAGTAACCTGATTCTACTGCATACTGCTCATTTGCAACACTTCTTCCCATACCTTGCTTGAGACCATGATTAATACAAGGTGCATATGCAATGATAATTGAAGGGCCTTTATATGCCTCGGCTTCAGTAATGGCTTTGAGAGTTTGGGCTCTGTCTGCACCAAGACTTATCTGAGCAACATATACATTTCCATAAGTCATCATTTGAGCAGCAAGGTCTTTCTTGCCTGCTTTTTTACCGGAAGCAGCAAATTTTGCTATAGCAGAAGTAGGAGTTGATTTTGAGGATTGTCCTCCTGTATTAGAATAAATTTCAGTATCAAATACCAATACATTAACATCTTCTCCTAAGGCAAGAACATGGTCAAGTCCGCCAAAACCAATGTCATAAGCCCAACCGTCACCACCAAGAATCCATTGTGAACGCTTAATGAGATAATCCTGCTTTTCAAAAATTTCTGCAATAAGCTTCTTCTGCTGATCGTCAGAAGGTGAATAGCTATTTAGAACATTTAAGAGATTTGCACTGGCAGTTTTTGAGCCCTCACCTTCTTCTTTGTTTTCAAGCCATTGTGATAATGCTGTTTTTAGTTTTTCATCAACATTAAGTGATATCAACTCGTTGGCTATATCAGCTATTCTTTCACGAAGCTGCTTAACTCCTAGATACATACCAAATCCGTATTCAGCATTATCTTCGAAGAGGGAATTAGCCCAGGAAGGTCCTTTTCCTTCGTGATTAACTGTATATGCAGTAGTTGGAGCTGATGCTCCCCATATTGAGGAACAACCTGTTGCATTGGCAATCATCATACGATCCCCGAATAGCTGGGTTGCCAATTTAATATAAGCAGTTTCGCCACAACCAGCACATGCTCCTGAGAATTCAATTAATGGTTCCTTGAACTGAGTATCTTTAACAGTTTTAGTTCCAAATCTGTCACCCTTATAGGAAATGCTTGTTGATGCAAACTTATAATTAGGAATTTCTTTTTCAGTCTGTGTATCAAGCTTTTTCATAACCAAAGCTTTTTCCTTTGCAGGACAAACATCTGCACAGTTTCCGCAACCTGTACAATCCATAGTACTTACCTGAATCCTAAACTGCAAATCTTCTAATCCTTTTCCAACTGCCTGCTTGGTAACAAAGGTAGCTGGTGCATTTGCTAATTCCTCTTTAGTTGCAAGTACAGGTCTGATAACAGCATGAGGACAGACCAAAGAACAAATGTTACATTGGATACAGTTGTCAGAAATCCATTCGGGAACATTAACAGCTATACCACGTTTTTCATAAGCAGAGGTTCCATTTGGGAAAGTTCCATCTTCATAACCGTTAAATGCACTTACAGGCAAATCATCACCGTTCATTGCATTCATTGGTCTTAAGATATTTTTAATAAAGTCTGGTTCGTCAATGTCAGGTATAGGTTCTTCTACTGCAGTTTTCCAACTCTCGGGAACATTGATTTTAACAACAGCTTCAATTCCTTTATCAATTGCCTGATAGTTTGTGTTAACAATGTTTTCGCCTTTTTTGCCATAAGCTTTAACAACAGCTTCCTTCAGATACTTAACAGCTTCATCAATTGGAATAATGTTTGTAAGTTTAAAGAAGGCAGCCTGCATTATCATATTAATTCTATTTCCAAGACCTATAGTTTCGGCAATTTTAGTTGCATTAACAGTATAGAAACTAATATTATTTTGAGCAATTTCTCTTTTAAGTTTTGCAGGGAAATGCTGCTCAATTTCGTTTTCAGCCCATAAACAGTTCAAAACAAAGGTTCCGCCTGATTTTAGTCCTTTAAGCAAATCATATTGATAAACATATGATTGATTGTGACATGCTATATAATCAGCTTCATCAATTAGATATGCTGATTTAATAGGTTCATCTCCGAATCTTAAGTGGGAGACTGTAACACCTCCTGATTTTTTAGAATCATATGAGAAATAGCCCTGAGCATATTTATTTGTGTGGTCACCTATTATTTTGATAGCCTGCTTATTTGCTCCAACAGTACCATCTGAACCAAGTCCCCAGAATTTACATCTGATTGTGGACTTGCTGCCTGCAGTAATTTTTTGAGTTACTGGTAATGATGTATGAGTAACATCATCATTAATTCCGATTGTAAAGCCATTTTTAGGATTTTGCAACTTAAGATTGTCAAAAACGGCTTTGATTTCAGAAGGAGTAGTATCCTTTGAACCAAGACCATAGCGTCCGCCCACAACTAGAGGTGCATTTTCCATTTCGTATAATGCTGCTTTTACATCAAGATATAAAGGTTCACCTAAACTGCCTGGTTCCTTTGTTCTATCTAAAACAGCTATCTTTTTTACGGTTTTTGGTATTGTGTTAAGTAAATGCTTTACTGAGAAAGGTCTGTAAAGATGAACTTTCACAAGACCATATTTTTCTCCTGCTGCATTTAAATAATCTATAGTTTCTTCAATAACAGGTGTTATAGAACCCATAGCGATAATAATATGTTCTGCATCAGGAGAACCATAGTAATCAAACAAATCATACTGTCTTCCTGTCAGCTTGCTCATTTGTTGCATATAATCTTGAACTATGCCGACAATGCCGTCATAATACTTATTTGATGATTCACGAGTTTGAAAATAAATATCAGGGTTTTGAGCAGTTCCTCTTGTAACAGGATGATTAGGAGAAAGTGCGTTGTTTCGGAAGTCATTTAAAGCTTCTTTGTCAAGTAAGCTTGCCAAATCACTATATTCTAAGGCTTCTACTTTTTGGATCTCATGGGATGTTCTAAAGCCATCAAAAAAATGCAAAAATGGCAATCTTCCTTTAATTGCTGCCAAGTGTGCTACTGGTGCTAAATCCATTATTTCTTGAACTGAGCCTGTTGCAAGCATTGCAAATCCCGTTTGTCTTGTAGCCATGACATCCTGATGATCTCCAAATATACTTAAAGAGGAAGCAGCAATTGCTCTTGCACTTACATGGAAAACACCTGGCAGTAGTTCGCCCGCTATTTTATACATATTTGGAATCATTAGCAGAAGACCTTGAGATGCAGTGAAGGTCGTTGTCAATGCTCCTGCTTGCAGAGAACCGTGTACAGCACCAGCTGCACCTGCCTCTGATTCCATTTCGACAACACTAACCTTTTGTCCGAAAATATTCTTTTTACCTTTTGCTGCCCATTCATCAACATATTCAGCCATTGTCGAGGATGGGGTAATAGGATAAATTGCAGCCACATCTGTAAATGCATAAGCTACATATGCAGCGGCGTTATTACCATCCACCGTCATTTTAATTTTTGACATATACTAACCACCTTTTCAATAATAATAAAACGCAACTTGAATTTGGTACTTACGTACATTAACATTTTTTAAAGCTTACTACCATTATCTACCCATTCTTTTGCGTTTATAACATTGTCTACGGAAGGAATGGAAACATTAGAATTTTTTTGCTTGTTTTTTTCATTTGCCCATGCAGCAGTTCCTTCATTGTCTGTAGGCTTTGAGGATGATAGACGTTTGTTGTTGCTACCGTCTAATTGATTATTTTTTTTTGTCATTTTATTACCTCCAAAGGTTAAAATTTTTTAAAATAATTAATATTTGTAAAAACACATAGTGTAAATAATATTTGTTATTTTTAAATATTTATTCTGTTATTTTATTAAACATATAATTTTTTTGTTTCAAAGTTTGTATTTGTGGAAATATTATATGGAACTTTTTAGATGTATTTTAAAAATCATAAAAATAATAGATTTGATTAAGCGCGTAAATTTCATAGACAATGAACCATATATTTATGTCTAAAGTCAATTACTGTTCAAGTCTGTGGTGATATTTTACAAGGAGGGTTGAAATTTATGACATTTTAAATGCAGCTTAGTTTTGAATTTGATATCTGACAAGAGTTAAACAGGAATTTTTTTCTATTCTTATGCATTCTAATGCGGCATAGAAAAAAGTAAAATTTTGACCATTTTAGTGGGAGAAACCTCAAATTCAAAAAATCATTGATACTTTTAGGTATTGGATAGTATTAATTTGCTTGTTTTATACTATAAAGTTGTATTTTGGTGAAAAAAGAAGTAATATATATAATATATTCGTAATATATTAGAAAATCTGATAAGTTTCAACTATTAAAATACAATTATTAATATGCAACGTAAAATTATAAAAACGTACATGTGATACTATGTTTGAGTACTGAAGTGGATGAATTATATAGAATTTATGGGTGATTATATGCAATTTAGAATATTGAAAATTATTTTTTTTACTTTTTTAGCGATAATGTTTTTTTACACTAACGATGCATTTGCAGCAGATATTACTGTTGGTAGTGTTACATATAATGGAAATGATTTTACTAAACTGCAAACTTTCTTAAATTTGAATTCTGCAGTAGCAGGAAAAACTAATGGAAAGATGATAAATACAGCATATGATGAGAATGATCCTGCAACATGGTCTGGAATTGTTTGGACTGAGGATGCTATAAAACGCGTTAAATCAATATCTTGGAGCAAAAAATCACTGTCTGGTGACTTGGATATAAGCGGTTGTGAATCATTGACAATGCTGGTCTGTGATTCAAATTCACTGACTTCGCTAAATGTAACTGGTAATACAAAATTGACCTCCATTCGCTGTAATACAAATAAATTGACATCTTTAGATTTAAGTACAAATCTAAAATTAGATACACTATACTGTCATACAAATAATTTAAGTACCTTGGATTTAAGTGCAAATACCTCACTATTGTATTTGTATTGCTATTCAAATAAATTAACTGAGATAAATGTCAGTGCCTGTGCGTTATTGAATGAATTCTATTGTTATTCAAATCTTTTAACTTCAATTGATGTAAGTTCAAATACTTTACTTAGTAAGTTTGCCTGTGAATCTAATAAACTAACTGCTTTAGATGTAAGTAAGAATACTGCACTTACTTATTTAGCTTGCTATTCTAATAAAATAAGTGCACTAGATGTAAGTTCAAATACAAATTTGCTTGCATTACACTGCTATACAAATGAAATATCACATTTAGATTTAAGCAAGAATGTTAATTTAACCACATTATCATGTAATAATAATCCTCTAGGGGAACTTGATGTGAGTTATAATACAAAATTGACTTCGTTAAGATGTGATTTAAACAAGCTTACTGAACTAGATGTAAGTAAGAATACGGAATTAACATATCTACAATGTGATACAAATAAATTGACAACCTTAGATGTAAGTCAAAATACGAAACTGAATGATTTAAGATGCTACTCTAATCAACTGACAG
This sequence comes from Ruminiclostridium herbifermentans, assembly GCF_005473905.2. Lineage (NCBI taxonomy): Bacteria > Bacillati > Bacillota > Clostridia > Eubacteriales > Oscillospiraceae > Ruminiclostridium > Ruminiclostridium herbifermentans. The sequence continues at coordinate 3,424,351 of NZ_CP061336.1, read as the reverse complement.
AATTAAATTTACAAAACAATGTTGCACTGACTAAGCTTGTTTGCGATACAAATAAACTTACCAATTTGGATGTAAGTAAAAATGTCTTGCTTACTTCTTTGGCTTGCTATTCAAATCAGATAGGTTCTTTGGATTTGAGTGCCAATACCAGCTTAGTTTATTTGTATTGTCAAGAAAATAAGCTGAGCCAGTTAGACGTAAGCAATAATACAGAATTAAAAGAATTATTTTGTTACGGGAATCAATTAACGGCATTAGATGTCAGTAAAAATATAGAATTGGTAAATTTGAGATGCTATTCAAATAAACTGAGTGAACTTTCAGTTGATAAAAATATAGCATTGACTCAGCTGGTATGCTATTCAAATCAAATCACAGAGCTTAATCTAAGCAATAATATGCTGTTAACTAATATAGATTGCAGTTCAAACCAACTAACTGAACTTGATGTGAGCAATAATACCGCTTTGACAACAATACATTGTCAGTTTAATAACTTAACTGAACTTGATGTGAGCAACAATGAACTGCTGACGGAATTATGGTGCCATTCAAATAATATTACTTCTTTAAATATTTCTCAAAATACTAATTTGAAAACAGTTTGGTGCTATACTAATAAATTAACTTCACTGGATTTAAGCAAGAGTAAGGGCTTAGATTACTTAAAGTGTAATGATAATTATTTAAAAGATATAAAAGTTAATGTGTCTAATAAAAGTATTGATATAGCTGCTAATGGAAACGGATATGTTGAACTATCGAGAAACTCAGTATTTCAATTTTATGTTGTAGCCGTTCCTCATTCGGGAAGTATATTTGACAGCTGGACACAAGCAGGCACTAAAGTATCAGATAGTTTAACTTACAATTTGGTATCTGGTAATAGTTATGATCTGAAGGCAAATTTTTCTCAGAATATTGTATTTGATTCTCAGGGTGGAAGCGATATTATAAGCCAAGTTGTTGATTACGGAAGTAAAATAACTCAACCAGAGAACCCAATTAAGGCGGGATTTGAATTTGGAGGCTGGTATAAAGAAGCAGAATGCATAAATGAATGGGATTTTGAAACTGATACAGTTACGCAAAACATAATATTATATGCAAAGTGGGTGAATAGCACTCCGCTGCCCACTGTATATACAGTAACATTTAATGTAGATGGTGGAAGTGCAGTGCCAGCTATCGTAAATATTGCATCAGGAAGTAAAATAACCCAGCCTGAGAACCCAATTAAGGCGGAATTTGAATTTGGAGGCTGGTATAAAGAAGCAGAATGCATAAATGAATGGGATTTTGAAACTGATACAGTTACGCAAAACATAATATTATATGCAAAGTGGGTGAATAGCACTCCGCTACCCACTGTATATACAGTAACATTTAATGTAGATGGTGGAAGTGTTGTTCCAGCTATCGCTAATATTGCATCAGGAAGTAAAATAACCCAGCCTGAGAACCCAATTAAGGCGGGATTTGAATTTGGAGGCTGGTATAAAGAATCAGAATGCATAAATGAATGGGATTTTGCAACTGATACGGTTACACAAAATATAATACTATATGCAAAATGGACAGCTAAAGAACCAGTAGGGACAACTTTCGTGGTAATGTTTGATAGTAATGGCGGAAGCAAGGTGTCTGCCATTAAGGATGTAATTGAAGGAAGCAAAATTACAGAACCTGCGGAGCCAACTAAGACAGGATATGATTTCAAAGGTTGGTATACGAATTCTGCATTAACTGATTTGTGGGATTTTGCAACTGATACAGTTAACGAAGACATGATATTATATGCAAAATGGGTTATAAAAGAGTCAGCAGAGCCAACTTTTGTAGTAGTGTTTGACAGTAACGGCGGAAGTAAGGTGTCTGCCATTAAGGGCATTATTGAAGGAAGCACAATTACAGAGCCATTAGAACCTACCAAAGAGGGTTATATTTTTGAAGGCTGGTATAAAAATTCTGCGTTAACTGATTTATGGGATTTTACAGCTGATACAGTTACTGAAGACACTATATTGTACGCGAAATGGACAGCAATTACTCCACAGCCTTCGGTATTTATAGTAAAATTTAATTCCACTGGAGGAAGTATTGTTCCAGACATAAATGTCACATCGGGAAGTGCTATAACAGTACCTTTAGAGCCTACTAAAGAAGGGTATACTTTTGCAGGCTGGTATAAAGAAGCTGAATATATAAATGCATGGGATTTTGATATAGATGTGGTTAACGAAAATATTATACTATATGCAAAGTGGACTGAAAAGGAACCATTATCAACTTGCACAGTTATGTTTGACAGCAACGGAGGAAGCAAAGTGGCTGCCATAAAAGATGTTATTGTTGGAAGTACAATTACAGAGCCTCCTAAGCCTACTAAAGAAGGATATGATTTTGAAGGCTGGTATAAGAATTCTGCATTAACTGTTTCATGGGATTTTGCTACGGATAAGGTTACTGAAGATATAATACTATATGCAAAATGGAAAGTACGTAGCAGCGGTAGTGTGTTTGTTCCAAGTGTTGTTACTCAAAATGATAATAATGCTCCTATAATTGTTAACGGAAAAACTGAGTATATAGCAAAAAGTGTAACTGAGAATGTGGATGGTAAGGAAATTACTAGAATAATAGTTGATGACAAAAAATTATCTGAAAAAATTGAACAAATTGGAATGTATCCGAAAGCTATCATTCCTATTAATACTGTTTCCCAAATAAAGATAACTGAGTTAAATGGGCAAACAGTAAAAAATATGGAAGATAAAGGAGCTGTTTTTGAAATTGTGGCAGGAGAAATTACATATACTTTGCCTGCTAATCAAGTAAATATTGGAAGGGTTAGAGAAGAAATTGGTCAAAAGATAGAACTGAAGGATATTAATGTAATTATTAAAATTAGTGATGTATCAACAGACATACAAAATTTAATTAGATCTGCTGCCCAAAAGAATAATTATGAGGTTATAACTAAGCCTGTAGAGTTTTCTATAACCTGTACTAATGGCAATAAAGTAGTAGATGTATCAAAATTTAATAAGTATGTTAAAAGAACAATTGCTATACCAAACAGCGCTGATTCTGGCAAAATAACAACAGGAATAGTATTAAACGATAATGGTACTTTATCACATGTACCAACTGCTATAGAAGAAATAGACGGTAAATATTATGCAAAGATTAATAGCTTAACCAATAGTGTTTACTCCGTTATTTGGAGTCCTAAAAGGTTTAACGATGTTGAAGGGCATTGGTCAAAAGCTGCTGTCAACGATATGGGGTCAAGACTTGTTATAAGCGGTGTTGGAAATGAGATTTTTCAGCCGGACAATTACATAACTAGAGCTGAATTTGCTGAAATTATAGTAAAAGGGTTGGGGTTAATGAGAATCGGAACCTTTAAGTCCAGCTTTGAGGACGTAGATAAATCTGCATGGTACTATAATTCAGTAGCAATTGCCAGTGAATATGGCTTGATATCAGGCTACAATAATAGAGAATTTAGACCCAATAATAGAATTACACGTGAAGAAGCAATGACTATTATTGCAAAAGCAATGAAAATAACCGGTCTGAACGTTCAGTTTTCGCTTGGTGAAGTTGAGGATATTCTTAAATCATTTGGAGATATAGAACAGGCTTCTTATTGGGCAAAAGAAAGTATTGCTGCATGTGTTAAAGCAGGAATAGTATCTGGAAGAAATGGTCACAGGATAGCTCCTGATGGCAATATGACAAGAGCAGAAACTGCAGTTATTGTTAGGAATTTGCTCATGAAATCAGAGTTGATTTGATATTTTGCTTTTGTATTCTAGCTGACTTAGGGCTTATTGAAATTTAATGTTCATGTTTAAAAGCTTTAGAGGGGTAGTTGAAAAATTTTCTGTAAACTGATGTCTTATTGAAATAAATAGTAAGCAGCAATATATCTAATGTGAAGAACGGTTAGAAATTGATACTAGAAGTATTAGGTGAAGAATAAGTATGCAGCCGACACAGCTAAAGAAAGCAGCTGTGAGTATAAATCAGGACAAGATGCTCTGATAATACCGTTGGCGAAGGTGCTTGTTTTTCACCTTATTTAATTCAGCGTATATTTTCGGGGTAAGCAATAGATTATGTTGCGTGTGAGTACTATTTAAGGAGTACGCTGTTTATTATATCATTTTTTTGTTTTGAAACAGACCTTTTTTGATTAAAGTTATTTATCCTTATTCATCAAGCCATTGATAAGTTTAAATACCGATAGATTTTGTGCTGGGAAAGTTGAATTGCTTATATTAAACTGACTTTGATATTTTTTCCGCGTACAGGCAGCTTTGAGATAATTTATGGCATGTATACGAAATGGTGATTTAAATAATAATTGAAATAATATTTTGCTTGTTTTGCTGATTGAGTATTTCTAATCAAATTCAAGAATATATTATCAGTATGGATTTTCAGTATGGATTTTATTTGTACGGGAAATAAATGTAAATTCGAAATAATGAAGTATCATTATTATAGGGGCTTTAAAGGTAAAGTATGTTAAAAAATCGTTAACTTTTTAATAAAGGGTATACGAATTGAGACTTTTAGTTTAAATTGTAGTATATAGAATAAATAAGACAAAAGAGTAAAGGGGTTTGGTAATGGATACATTAGTACAATATGCAGTTAAATTTATTGATTTAGTGTTGCACATGGATGAGCATTTACCTCAGATTATTAATGACTTTGGTATTTGGACATATCTGATTTTGTTTCTAGTAATATTTTGTGAGACGGGTTTGGTAGTTACACCTTTTCTTCCAGGAGATTCATTAATATTTTTGCTTGGAGCTTTAGCTAAAGCAGGGGATATAAATTTTCCTGCTATAATTGCTGTGCTGATGTTAGCTGCAATTCTAGGTGATTCGTGCAATTATGAAATAGGAAAGTTCTTCGGTGCTAAATTATTTAAAAATGAGAACTCAAAAATCTTCAAAAAAGAGTATCTTGATAGAACCCATGAATTTTATGAAAAGTATGGTGGTAAAACAATTATAATTGCAAGATTTGTTCCTATAATCAGAACCTTTGCTCCATTTGTTGCGGGAATGGGTTCTATGAATTATAGTAAATTTATTAGTTATAATGTTGTTGGCGGAATTGGCTGGGTTGCTATTTTTTCATTCGGAGGATTTTTCTTCGGTGCAATCCCATGGGTTCAAAACAATTTCTTTATTGTTGCGATAGTCATAATACTGATTTCACTAATGCCAGCAGTTATTACCCTATTGAAAAATAAAATGAGTAATTCAACAAAATAATTCTTAAGGTGTAAAGTGTCTTGTATGTGACCTTCAATATGTAATATAGATGGGGTTGTAAATAAGTATCGCATTTTTATAGTTGAAAATTATAGATGTAGCAACATCATTTTTGGGAAATTTTATATAAAATATTTTGCTTTAAAGATTGGTAAACATTGTTATATAAAAATATAATTTTCACACAATATTTATGCGATAGATGAGAAAGATATATATTGTTGAAGGGAGGTGATAGTTTTGAAAAAACTACAGATTCTGATTGCTATCGCTTTTATATTCTCAATAATATCTTCAAGTACATTTGCAGTTCAAACTATCAATAATGGAGAACAGGTAGGTGCAACTGAACAGGACGCAGGCTTTTTCAATAGGAATCATAAGCATGACAAGTGTGATAAGGATCCAATAAAAAGACTTGAGGAAAGAAAAAAGGAAATTGAGAAGGAATTGAAAGAAGGTAATATAACAAAGGAAAAGGCTGAGGAACTAACTAAAAAAATTGATGAACGAATAGCAAAAATAAAGGAGTTCGACAGTCTTACATTACCACAGAAAAAAGAGCGTATCAATCAAAAATTCAAGACTCATATTGAGCAGAATGTAAAAAAGGGAATCATGACAAAAGAAGAAGGCGATAAGGCTATTCAGGAATTCAATAAACAGTTGGAGAACTGGGATGGCAATAATTTCCCTAAGTTTAAGGAAAAAAGTGAAAGACATAGATAGTAAATAATATTAACACGCATGTTTAGCAATATCAGTGTTAGTTAGGATATTGTAAACATGCGTGTTTTAGTTATTAAATATTTTTAAATTTTTGTATTTATCTGAAATAATAATTTATACATACGTTTTTTGAATAGATGTCTGGGTTTAAGAGACGATATTATTGCAGCGAATAGGATGATAAAGCAGCCTACTACTGCATGTATTCCAGTAAATTTTTCACCTAAAATAGCCGCTCCAAGTATTGCAGTTGTTACAGGCTCAAAGGAATAAAGAATGGTGGCGTTTTCAGGACGTATATACTTTATTGCAGAACTTTGAAACAAGGATGTAAATATTATCACTACAGCATTTAGCCCAATCAGTACAAAGAACAATGGATTTAAAATATTCCCAAAAGCAATAGAACTTTTTTCAAACATAAGTGACAATACTAAAAAGGCTATGAAATTAGTAGCGTGCTGAAAAAATGTAAACTGTACTGGATTAACTTCATTTAAAAACTTATTCTGCAATGCTATGTACAGTGAAAAACATACAGCATTGCAAAGAGCAAATATGTCTCCTAAATTAATCTGTAGACCTTTTCCGTAGCATGTAATTAAATAAATACCTCCCATTGCAAGCAATGCAGAAATTATAATTTTCGGAGTGGGAGCTTTTCTGTCTAGTATAGACATTATTATTGGTGTAATTATTATAGAAAGCTGTACTATAAATGCAGTGTTTGCACTTGAGGTTCTTGTCAGTGCAAGCATACAGAAGGTGTTGCTGGCTACAGAAACAAGACTTATCAATATACAAACTGTAATATTTCTTTTGTTAAAGTCTGTAAGATGTTTTTTGAAAAGTACAACAGTTATTAATAATCCTAATATTGAACAAATAAATAGGATGAAAAAAGGTGGCAGTATATTTAATAACATTTTTGACCATATGTACGAGGAACCCCAAAATAAGGCGTTTAGCAATAAGAAAAACTGAGCATTTGCTTTGGTGATTATTTTCATAAACATCCCCGCCCGAATATTTATTTGCCTTACAGTATAGTATATTCTGAAAGTTGGTCAAGTTCTTTGCATAATATGCTTAAAAAGTGCGCAAAAGCTGTCTATATTAAATTGAAGATCAAAGCTAAATCTATTCTTTAGATGCATAACTAAATATATAGTATTGCTGGATTGAAATTTGAATCTTTTAAATTATTCCATGTGTTTGCTGCTACAGATATACAATTGGTGTGATAAAAGAATGTTTAGTCAAAAATTATTTGGTTTACATATAATGTACTATATATATGAACTGGTTTAAGAATTAAATATTATTTTGTTGAGGTGAAAAATGTTTATTGAACAAGGTGTTAAAAGAGGACAATTGAATAATGACTATAAATTTTTTCACTTAAAAGACAGGAGTGATTTTCAATTTGAGTTTCACTACCATGAATTCAATAAAATAATAATATTTTTATCTGGAAATGTAATTTACAATATTGAAGGGAAGTCATATAAGTTAATGCCTTGGGATATACTTTTTGTTCCGAGAAATCAAGTACATAAGCCCATAGTTGAGCCTGATGAAGAATATGAGAGAATAGTTCTTTGGATTAATGATGATTTTTTGAGACAACATGGCAATGAGGAAGATGATCTTTTAACCTGCTTTAAATTAGCAAGAGAAAACAGACATTTACTAAGACTTTATAAACATTCCATAAATACAATTAAGGCCATACTTACTAAAATTGAATTAGAAGAAAATGGTGTTCAATTTGGAACTAGGATTTTATGTAATGCATTATTTTTGGAATTTATTATATATATTAATAGACTTCAGATGAAACCAGGCGGACATGTAGAGGAAGTTGAAGTAAAATTTGATGAACAAATCCAAAATATTATTAAATACATAAATGCTAATTTAGACTCTGATTTAAGTATTGATATGCTGTCTAAAATGTTTTATATTAACAAATATTATTTGATGCATAAATTTAAGGCAAATACAGGCTGTACAATACATAATTATGTTAATTTTAAGAGGATGCAAAAATGCGCTGCTTACATCAATGAGGGATTATCACCTGCTGATGCAGCAAGCAAATGTGGATTTAACGATTATTCCAGTTTTTCAAGAGCTTTTTCAAAAATGTTTGGGGTTTCGCCTAAAAAGTATTCACAAAGCATTTTTAAGGAATAGTCTTTAAGAAATAGTCAAAAATATAAAACTTTTGATTTAATAATTTGCTTTAATACATCTATGCAATAAAATCAACTTTCCATTGATAAGTCACTATACTAGTAATTATAACTTGGAAAGTTGATTTATTAACATAATCTTCAAACATAATCAATTGAACTGGAATATTAACTGCTAGATATTTCAGAGAAGGTTTATAAAAAAAGACAATCATCTATGCTTTGAACTTTTTTAAACTATATACATTAGAACATGCTTATTAAATGTTATCTAAAAAAAGCAGCAACAACTTTTGTCAGGATATTTTTTTCAATACTATTAAGAGGCTTGCTTTTTAATAGACTTATTATCTCACCATACTCTTTTTGAACATCAATATCAAACGTAGTAGCTCCAAATATGTTTTCTATATGACTTTTAGAGTTTGAAGAGTCTGAAGAAGTATTGCTATTATCTAAAACTTCTGTTATAAATATCATTTCACCTGATAAATTTATTGTAATAAATTTGCTATAACAGGTGCTAGCATCTACCTCCCAAGTACTTGAGCATTCAAAAAAGCCTTTTTGTTTTTCGTGAATAGATATTATATTTAATACTTTGTCTAATCCATTTTTCATTATGGCTTCCATAATTTCAGATGAATTTTTGTAGAAGGAATATTCGATATAGTCTTGAGTCTGTTGTAGGTATTGCATTAATTCATATACTTCCATAGTAAGTGCTCCTTTACATTCTTCGGAATTTTTATACATACTATATCGGTTTATATGTTGCTTTTTATTAGACTAGAAATTCAAAAACTTAATTTTTGAATGGGCAAAATGATTTAATAAAAAGGGAAAATATATCTTGAAATGATATATCAAGGTGTGATATAATCGTCTTGTGATATATCATAATGTGATATAGTATTTGTGTTATAGGAAAATTGTATACATAATGTAATGTGTACTTAGAGAAAAATCTAGAATTACATTAAAAATAAGGTGTAGAGGCTATCGGTTTGAAAAATGATGAGTTTATATTACTGTATTCATGGCATTTTTCACATAGCATGAAACAATGAGTAGCTTTTTGTAAATTGAGCAATCTGCTTTTTCAAGCAGGAAAACCATTTTAGCGGATTTTAAAATTTTACTAAAGGAACTGACTATTAATTAGACGAGACCCGTAGAAGTCTTTACAAAATTTTATACCTAAATAGGGGAGAGGAGGTTAAGGTGAAAGAACAACTAAAAAAATCATATTTACCAATGAGTGAGTCAGCATATTATATATTGCTATCACTAAAAAAGCCGAGACATGGTTATGGGATAATTCTATATGTAAAAGAAATTACAAAAAACAGAATTACTTTAGGGGCAGGGACAATATATGGTACTCTCACAAAGTTTGAAAAGGATAACCTAATTGTATCGGCAGGTGAAGAGGACAGAAGAAAATTATACAAGCTGACCGATGATGGAGTTTGGCTTTTAGAAGAGGAATTAAGAAGAATTGATGAACTATGTAAAAATGGTCATAGTATATTGGAGGGATTATAATGATTAGGATATTTAAGTGGTGGTGGGCATGGAATTATGAAAAAATAGAAAGTTGGCTTGAAAGTATGGAGAATAGTGGCTTGAGGTTGGTTAAAACAAAATTTAAAGGAGTGGTTTTTTATTTCGAAAATTGTACTCCAACTAAAGCTAGATATTGCATTGATTATCAGGATAAATTGACACCTGAGTATATATCAATAATTAATGATGCTGGTTGGAAGATAAATCAAATTGGTATGGGGTGGTATGTATTAAGAAAGCAGTATGAAGATGAGAGACCAGAACTATATACTGATTTTGATGCTCTTATAGCTAGAAACAAAAAATTGTTGAGAATAATGATTGGCGGTCTTTTGCTAGAATTTATTTTTCTAGGAAAACTAATTTATAGTGCAATTAAATTTCCAAGTAATGATATTATAGCTCAAGTAGGTTTTTTAACTGCGTTTGTACTTGCCTTCTTTACATTTTCAATTACTAATTTGTCACTGCAAATACACAAATTTAAGAATAAAAACATATAATAAAAGTTCATAGATGAAAAATAAATAAGTAATATTACAATAGATGAAAAATAATTAGAAGTAATGTGGAAAAATAAATGTATTAATTGACTGTGGAATATTGGTATTGTGCTAAAAAGTGTATAAAATATTGGAAATACAATAATAAATACCAAAGTAATTAGTGGTATAATTGGAAAAACATACATTTATTACGTGTTGCCACTATGTTAGGTCTTGCATATAATGGTCTTAGGAAATGATATGCTGTATAATAAGTCTGAAAGAATGTAATGTTATTCTCTTGGCACTTATTACATGGGAGAGCGACATGTATTATCCAATAAAGCTAAAGCCGGTTTATAAGGATTACCTTTGGGGTGGTCGTTACTTCGAAAAGTTAAACAGAGAGCTTCCAGATGGTACTGTTGCAGAAAGCTGGGAACTTTCTTGTCATAAAAATGGTGTTAGTGTAATTGCAAATGGTGAACATGCAGGAAAAACCCTTCCGGAGATAATTAAAAATGATTCTATAAATATTCTAGGTAAAAATTTCCCTGTCAATTGTGAGGAAATACCGCTATTAATAAAACTTATAGATGCAAATGACAAGCTTTCTGTACAAGTGCATTGTGAAGATAACTATGCAGCAGTGTACGAGGGAGGCTTAGGAAAAAATGAAATGTGGTATATAATGGACGTAAAGCCAGAGGCAAAGCTTGTGGCAGGTCTTAAACCGGGTGTAACAAAAAAAGAGTTTGACAATGCAATTAGAGAAAATAGAATAGAAGATTGCCTTCAGAATATAGAGGTTAAACCTGGAGATGTTATCAATATACCAGCTGGATTGGTTCATGCAATTGGGGCTGGGATAGTAATTGCGGAGATACAGCAGAGTTCAGATACAACATATAGAGTTTATGATTATAACAGAGTTGACAAAAATGGTGCCAAACGTCCTTTACAATTGGAAAAGGCTATGGATGTAATTAAATTTGATACAAATTTCAAAAATATCAAGTGTGAAGGCGTAGATATTAAAATAAATGAAACCTGTAATAAGACAATTTTTTTAGCAAACAAGTTTTTTGCCTGTGAGAGATATGATGTAGATGGGAGTGTCTCTGAAATTTGTGATGGCAGCAAGTTCTATGTGTTTATATGTATTGAAGGTAATGGAGTTATAGAAACTGAGAAAATGACGGTTGATTTTAAGGCTGGAGAGACTATTTTTTTGCCTGCTATGCTAAATGAGTATAAGATGGCGGGAACATTTAAAGCTTTAAAAACCTATGTCCCTGACTTTGTTAAAGATATTGTAGAGCCTATGAGAAAGGCTGGGTGCAAGAATGAGGACATTTATCGTGTGTTAAATCATTAGAATATTTAACTGTTTGCTGTACTGGATTACATTATTTTAATTTGATAATAGAGGCTTTTACAAAACAACAACTTATGATATTGAGGATTTTCATAAGAAATGTTACGCAGTAGCAATACATATAATTGCGAAGCTAGGTTAGGAATTGATACTAAAAATAGTAGGTGAAGAGCAAATAATATAGCCAACATAGCGGAAGTAAGTAACTGGGAGTATTAATAAAGACTAGATGCTTTGGTTATATAGTTGGCGGAAGTACTTGTTCTTCACCCAAATTATTTCAGTGCTAATTTGGGGAACGTGCATGGAGTATACTTTACAGGTGTATTAATAAACACTATACTGTTGATTATATAATTCTTGTTTTGCAGCAGACCATAAAATACTAATGTACTATGGATGGTGAATGTGGAAGGCAGCTTAAAGTATCGATGAACTCATAATTCGAAATGGCACCATGTAAGTACTAGCTATAATTTCTAGGTATTTTTGAGTCAAACCTTTATAAGTTTGGGTGAATGCAATTTAAATAAGAAATGAATTTTATTTTTTAGTTGTATATGTGTTTTGGAAATAAAACGGCTTTAAGCATACTTAATATACAATTTAAACCATATATGATAAAATATTTAAGCGTGAATTTTTATGTTTTTCTTGGTTTATGGCTCTCATGGTGTGTTTATTAATAAATGTTTATGCAAATGAGCAACTAGAAATATAGACTGTGCTTTAGCATGACTTAAATTGGGATGAGTTAATCACAATAAACAATAAATTGGAGGAACAAAAATAAAATGATTTCAGTGAAAAACTTAACAAAGGAATACAAAAAGATTAAGGCAGTAGATAACATATCACTTACTGCAAAACCGGGTGAAATTACAATATTATTAGGACCTAATGGTGCTGGTAAATCAACCACCATTAAGAGTATAGCTGGTTTATTGAAATTTGAAGGTGAGATAACTATATGCGAATTTCCTAATAAAACAATAGATGCAAAAAGGATATTTGGTTACATACCTGAAACACCAGCCTTGTATGAACTGTTGACTCCTTGGGAGCATGCAGAGTTTATAGCCAAAGCGTACAAGCTAAATAATGATTGGAAAGACAAAATTAAAGTTATTTTCGAAAGACTTGAAATTTATGATAAAAAGGATAAATATGTACGTGAGTTATCAAAAGGAATGACACAGAAGTTGAGCATTGCTTTAGCGCTGTTAACAGATCCAAAGGCTGTACTTTTTGATGAACCTTTGGTTGGACTGGATCCAAAGGCTATTAATGAAGTTCTGAGTATTTTTGAGGAACTTAAAGCTAGTGGAAAGAGTGTTTTTGTAAGCACCCATATTATTGATACAATTAACGATGTGTGGGACAGAGCCTACATCATGAATAAGGGGAAAATTATATGCGAAGTCACAAAAGATCAGCTTGAGGGCGGAGATTTGAAAAAAATGTTCTTTGAACTTACTGAGGGGGCTGAAGCTTAATGGAGGCAATATTGTATTTGCTCAAAAGACACTATATAAATAAAATTAAACGTGCCTTTTCCAGTGTAGTTTCTACTATTATTACAGTAGTTGCAGTATTTGGATTAGGATCTTCTTTTGTTTTATCATTTATAGCAAAACGGCAGGCTGCTGACGGTGTATTTTCAGAAACTATTATGGCAGGCATAATTTTGTTGATAGGGGTTATTTTATACAATTCTTTTCTTTCAAGAGATACTGGCATTTTAACAATGGCAGATGCAAATTTTCTGTTTTCAGGACCCTTTGAGAAGAGGACTGTACTAGCCTACATATTAATTTCAACAGCTCCTGTTTCTGTTTTGACCGCACTTTTTATTTGCTTTTACTTTCCGTATATATTAGGAGCTGCGCTTACAGTACCCAAATTTATAGTAGTTTTGCTTGTTATCAGTCTTTTATTTGGCTGTATATATCTGTCCTATTACTATTTCTATATTTTAGATATAGAGAAACCAGGTTTTAAAAAGAATGCAAGGATAATATTTTTGACCTTAATTGGAGTTTTAGTGCTTGTGTTCGTGGTTTTATTTATTATTACAAGCTTTGATTTAAAACAGACTTCACAGAGACTATTCACACATTATTTATATAATCTATTTCCGCTATTTGGTTGGGCAAAATGGGCCATAAGTTCCTTGCTCACTGAAAATATCTTATTTGGTTTTATTCCAGCTGTGGCATTGCTAGTTTTTGTTAATGTTATATTGTGCATAGCATTATACAATACTAAAACTGATTTTTATGAAAAGACTTTAGAAGACTCAATCAATCTTCAAAAGCTATTAGATGACAAGAAGGCAAATGGAAATGTCGATGTCAGATCTGTAGCTAAACTAAAGAAAAAAGCTTCAAATGTGGAGTTTAGCTTAGGAGCAGGTGCTATTTATTCAAGACAGAAACTTGAAAGTAATAAATTAAGTCTTGGAGCTAGATACAGGGAATTGTATATGGGACTTATTTATCTAGCTTTTGGAGTAATATTTGGGCTTGATTTTTATTTTGTCATGATGATGATTGGATTTAGTTCATTAACTATGTCATTAAATGACTCCTGGCATAGGGAGTTTAAGAAACCATATGTGTTTTTAATTCCAGCATCTTCATTCAGTAAGCTGATTGTATCAATTTTGCCAGGACTAACTAAAACTTTAATAAGTGGAGTAATCTCAATTACTATAGCTGGTTTAGTTTATAAACTAGAACCTGTAAATTTAATAGGTTATTTGTTGATATTTGCGAGTTTTGTTGTTTTATTTATATTTGCAGAAGTGTTAACATATAGAATGATTGGGCCTAGTGCTAATGCTGTAGCAGTAACCTTTATGAGAATGTGTTTTGCTTTAGCTACCTTTATTCCTGCTATTGTAGTAATAGTTGTAGTTTCATTTGTATTAAATGATATACCTAATATGTTAGTTACAGCAGCATGCTTATTGCTGACTAATTTGCTTACTAGTACTTTGCTTGCTTTTTTAAGCAGAGGGATTTTTGAGAATAGCGAAATAATGGATTAATGTGCTTTTCCTATTTGACACATATATGTATTTATTGTAAAATAGCAATTATTATTAAGGATGTATGATATCTTAATAATTGCTATTAACTTTGCAACTTAATTAGACTCAAGATGGTAGAAATTTGTACCTCCATGGGTCTATTATTTTGTACGAAATATTATACTATTTCTCTTGATAAAATAGGAAAAGTATATATTAAAAATATTTGCCCAAAAAGTAGAAATTTGCCCAAAAAGTAGAAAGTTTATTGCTGTGAAGAGATATTGAATTCTTCTGCTTTTGTTTTAAAATAATTTAGTTCAGGTGTTTACCTAAAAAAGTATGTTTTTATACAAAATATTTATGCAATTTGTTATTGATTAGTATTATTAACATATGAATTGTAGTATTATTAAAATAGACATCTGTTAATAATGTAAAAAATTAACTTTCTTTGATTAGGAGTAAATACGCATGAGCAGTATAACAAAAACAAATATTTCGAATGAAAATATAGTTAGTATAGTCAAAAAGGCATTCGGAGAGAATACAGCGATAAATAAAATAAAAGAAATAAAAGAAGGTTTTTTTAATACAGCCTATTGTTTGACTATAGAGGGGAGTCGCAAAATAGTATTAAAAGTGTCGCCTCCAAAGCATGTAAAAGTAATGAGATACGAAAAAGATATAATGGAAAATGAAATAGAAGTTTTGAAGAAATTAAGTTCTTCAGTAAATGTGCCTGTTGCAAAGGTCTTATATTATGATGGTGATAGGGACATTATTGAAAATGAGTATTTTTTCATGGAATATATTGAAGGAACGCCTCTTGACAATATATATGATGAACTAAATGAGGCGCAACGAAATTCCATTTCTTCAGAACTTGGAAAATACGTTAAGCAGATTACTGGTATTAAATCTGATTTTTTTGGTGATATTTCAAAAAAGGAAAAGCAATTTAGCACATGGAGTGAGACCTTCTTATTTATGATAAAGGAATTATTAGATGATGCTAAAGATATTAGAGTGAAATTACCTTACGATTATAATACCATTTACAATTTAATTAAGAAGTATAGTGACATTTTGGATAAGGTTGAGGAAGCCTCCTTAGTGCATAAGGATTTGTGGAAAGGAAATATTTTTGTTAATCCCCAAAATCCTGAAATCACGGGCATCCTTGACTTTGAACGGGCTATTTATGGGGATATTTTATTAGAACCTGTATGTGGTTTTCTTTTACATGATACTGCTTTTATGAATAGCTTTATTGGCAGGTCATACCTAGAAGAAGATGAGAAAGTTCGCTCAATAATGTATAGCATCTATTTATTCTTGATAATGGTTATTGAATGCTCTTACAGAAGATACCCGTGGGAGAATTGTGATAAATGGGCAAGGAAGCAGCTTCTTGATGCATTGGATGAATTAATGAACTATACTGGTTGACTTTAGCAAATAAGAAAAAAATATGTTTATTGACAATATGTTACAAACAATAGTAAAATATACTATAGCATTATGTAACAAAAAAGTAAACTGTTAGACATTAAATGTATTGGAGAAGTTGTATTAATATTTATGCAGAATATAATGACTATTTCATATTTAAAGTATTACAAAGTTTTATATTTTATTGCTGGCTTATTAGTTGATATAATTCCTAAGTTTTCAATAAAAATTTATAATAAAGCATTAGATATATATATAAAGAAAAGTTTAAATGTCGATTTTATAGGGATATTGTTAGATATAGCTGTAAATCTTGATATATTAGGAAGAAAAGATGAAGCGCTATTGTTATATGAAAAGATAGTTGAAATAAATCCATTAGAGGCTAGGGCGCACTATGGAATGGCAATTATTTATGATGACAAGAAGGATTACACTAATGCTATTTTCTCATATAAACGTGCTATTGAAATAGATCCGGAGTATGTTGAAGCATATTTTTTTCTAGCTAATGTATTAGATGAAAGTGGTGAAAAGGAAACAGCAGCAGAATATTACGAAAAGGCTATCGAATTAGAGCCAGACCACTTTTGGGCATATAATAATCTTGCTGCCGTTTATGAAGATTTAGGCAAATATGATAAGGCCTTAGCTTCGATAAGAAAAGGTTTGAAGCTTGAGCCAGATAATTACAGGGCATTGTTTAATGCCGGTGTTATTATGAATAAACTTGGATATTCAAATAAAGCAATAGAGTATTATGTTAAATCAATGGAACAGAATGAGAAGTATCCATATACATATTTAAATTTATCTATTATATATGTAGAGCAAAATGACTATGAGAAAGCTATAGAAATAATATCAAAGGGCACAAATAACTGCCCAAACTCTTCATTTTTATTTTATAATAGAGCTTGCTTTTATGTGCATCAAGAAAAGTTTGAACAGGCAATTTGTGATTTAGTTAAAGCTGTTAGTTTGAGCAAGGAACTTGAAGAATATATGAAAGATGATAAGGAACTTGAGCCACTAAAAAGCTTAGAGCAATATAGAAATTTGTTTGAATATTCAATAGAAAACTGAAAGTAAAAATATTAGGTTACAAAAATCAAATCTGTCATCAATTATTCTCAATTCTCAGTCAAAAATGAATTGTATCTCTCTTTATTAAGTCAATTGCTATTTAAAGCCTATGTGATAAAATATCATTTTTTATCATATAGGAATCTATATGTTTTAAGTTCATCTAATCCATTTCTATTATTTAGACTAATCATTAGAATTACAAAAAGTAAGTTACAATACTTGGGATTGATAAGGGAAGCCACTTCTAAGCTTAAAAGCAGAGCAAAGTAATTACAAAGCTATTTGTCGAAGACTATAATTATATTTATAAGGTAGTTATTAAAATATTCAGAGTAATTACAAAGTGATTTTGTCGAAGGGATAAGTAGTTCGCTCCAAACATTTGTTGGAAACCATTTGGGAAATTTTTGAGAATTTTAAGAATTTTACAATAACTATTTGAGAACAAATTAAATCCTGCCAGCTATAAAAATGAGTTAAGGGAGTTGTCTTGAGACAATATAAATTGACTTTAACATATTTTATTCTAAGGCGTAAGAAGTTTATGTCATGTATTGTGTTTATAATCCAATTCTAAATTGCAAATTCAAATCAATTGATGCCAAAAAACAACAATAATCGAAGGTGATTAATATTTAAACTTAGAATAGCTTTGGTTATATATCGAGACAAAAATCCTGAATGCTATTGAAAATAGTGATTTTTAGGGATTGTTACATGATTTTCAAAAAGTAAATAAATAGAAAAAATACAATATATTTCAAAAATATATTATTACACTGATTGACAATTATAGGGCTTGTATGTATAATTAACTTGTTAATGCTATTTGGTAAATATGTTGTTTCTGTGTAAAAATAAAATATATGTGGAGGAGATATGAAAAAATTCTGTAAGATGTTGGGTTTGAATTTACTTTACATACTTGCTTACTTTGCGATTTTCAAATCCGTAGTTTATTTATGGTATGATGTGTTGAAGAATAATGCTATAATTGGTGAATGGGTTAGCGAAAATCAACTAGGGCTTGTAGTTTTAAATGATGTATGTGCAATTCCAATATTTGCAGTATTAATTTATTTGGTAAAAAAGCAGAGTATTTTAGAGGTTACACAGGTTAAACGCATAAACATCCGTAGTGCTGCTTTAAGTACTTTAACAGGTATTGGAATGGGAATATTTCTAGTTAATTTTTTAGGTCTTACCTTCATAAAGCAAATTTCTAAATTCAGCGAATTAATAGAATATATTTATGACAGTAACCTGCTGGTTTTCGCAGGATTTGTTATAATAGGCACATTCTTTAAAGAAATGTTGTTTAGAGGTCTTATTTTTAATGAATTGTCAAAAGCAATGCCATTAATATTTGCAATTCTATTAGATGCAATAATATATGGTGCTTTATTCTTTAATTTCGACCCACCTTTAACGATATTTGGAATACTAGGAAACATAGTAGTTATTCTCGTATATTTCACAACCAAAACCCTTTGGGCTCCTTATATCGCTCAGGCTACAAATAACATATGTGTATACTTCATTTTAAATGTTTCAGGAGACTTTTTTGAAGGATTTAGAGTGCTTGGACTTATTTTAAGTACCGCTATTATAGGTATTGCTCTATTTTTATTATACAGCAATAAACAAAGAAGTAATTTCATACAAGATTCTAAATCGTTAACTAATTAAGTTATCTTTGTTAGCTAAATTATTTTAATTTAGTTTGCAGGTAAACTATTACTGCTTGTTACATATAAGCCAGTACAACTGATAAGTAGATGATTAACTTAAGATATTTGTTAGAACTTAGAGGTAGAAGAATAGTTGATTTTACCGTAAGCATACAAAAGTAGGTTTTAACATGAAAATGAAGCAAAAGTGCTGAATGTAGGCGGTACAATTTATTATATTGAACCAATTTAAAATTAACAAATATCTTGTGAGTGTACCATCTAGGTAGGTTTGCACAGAAAAATACCATAAAGCTAGCACTAATTTTGCTTTAAGCTTATATTTATGCTGAGTTTATTAAAGATTACAGTTTGTCCTGCAAATATCATAAAATAGGTATCAATAACATGTTAAGTTAAAACCATACCATATAAAAAATGAGATTAAATATTATTGTCTAAAACAGTTGAGATATTTATCTAGTACTTAGGTACTCTATTACATTATTTTTGATGAATTAAAAAGTGTCTGAAACACTGAGAATAAATAATTGTAATTAAAACAATTACTTAAAGTTGTTTAGTGCAACACACTATTGTTAATTTTGAACTGATATTGCTATAAATAACACTTATAACTCGGACCCAATAAAACATATTAAATTCCAGTGTATGAATACAACTACATAATATAATATGATATAAAAATATCAGGTGATTTTTGGAGGTATAATAGTTATGAAGTATTTAAAATCTTTTGGCTTAGTAATCTTATACATACTGATACATATTGCTGTAATGAAATCAATGGAGTTTACATTTTATCATTCTTCCCTTTGGGAGATTGAATCATTTAGAGAAGTAATCGGGGAAAATCCGCATTTACCTTTAATGGCTACATATTTAATTTCCATTTTAATTTATATATTAATAACTAAACCAATTAAAAATAAAAGTATTTTAGAGTATATAAGATTCAAAAAAATAAGCTTTAAGGATACTTTAATAGCTATTTATATTGGATTAGGTGCATTAATTTTTAATACTTCTATAATAAACATATCATTTATAGATAAAGCTTTTCCTCAATTTGATAATTTACTATCCTTTAACTATGAAAGCAGTTCTTTAATTATCGGTATTTTAACGGCAGTAATCATCGGACCACTTCTTGAAGAGTTCTTATTTAGAGGATTAATCTTTAATGAACTCAAAGAATCAATTCCATTAATACCATCTGTATTGATATCTTCACTTTTATACGGTGTAATATTCATGGATATTCCACTTATGACTTTCTGTTTTGTAGCCGCTCTATTGTATACTTTTGTTTATATTCAAGTAAACTCACTACTTGCAGTATATGTGATTGATATTGTTGCAACCTTGGGAGTGCTTGTTTCTAGAAGGCTAGGTATCGAGAGTGTTATAAGTGATGTCGGAGATATTTATATGATTCCGGTATTCCTATTTAGTATTGTTATGATAGTAAGTGGTTGCTATTATCTTTGGAAACAAAAGTCTCAAATGACTAATACAATTGACAGAAGCCAAGACATATCAGTAAATTAATAAATAGTTGAAAATTAGCAAAAGCATTATATATTAGGTCTTTATATTTCTAATTAGTGTTGGACAGCAATTTAACAATATATAAGACTTTTTATAGATTTTACAGGAGTTAAATCATTTCTATAAAAATTTCATAAAAAATACTTAATTTGGACTAACTTAACGATGAGAAACATATTTGGAAAATGTAAAAGACAACTAATAAGTGGATTAAAAGCCAAGCTGCTTATTTAAGTTGTACTTATGATATTCCTTTTAAATGCAAAGATTAAAACCCGTACATGTAATCATTAATGTTATTACAGCGAGGTTGTATTTTTGCATGTTTACTAACGTTCAACAAGTCCAAATTAGCTGTTTGATGGAGGAAATATATGAGAAGCCTTGCAGACATTCTTAAAAGAGCATCACTCACACAAAAGGGAATAACATTTATAAATGGAGAACAGGATATAAGCCATCTAACCTACAAAGAACTTTTTGAAAAAGCACAGAAGTTTCTTGCTATGCTTCAAAATAATGGATTAAAAGCGGGAGACCAACTGATATTACAATTAGATGATGATGAGGATTTTATTTATATATTCTGGGCTTGTGTTTTAGGTGGGATTATACCAGTACCATTGACACAGGGAGGCAATGACGAACATAGGCTAAAGGTTATCAAAGTATGGCAGTCATTGCTTTCACCGCATATGATTTCAACAGCTAATGCTTATAACAGATTTAAAACTCATATGCAGAACATAAGTGAATTTGCAAAGGATATAGAAGCTATAGAGAAGAGTATAATCCTGCTTGATAATCAGGAACTTAGTGAAACGTATGGGGAAATATTCGATGCTGACCTTGAACACACTGCTTTTTTGCAGTTTTCTTCTGGTTCAACAGGTACCCCTAAGGGTGTTATACTTTCTCATGAAAATTTACTTACTAATATTAATGCTATTGCAGAGGGAACTAAATGCACACAGGAGGATTCTTCATTTAGCTGGATGCCACTTACCCATGACATGGGATTAATAGGTTTCCACCTTGCACCTATATATGCTTGCATTGATCAGTATATTATGCCAACTGCTCTGTTTATTAGAAGGCCTTCTTTATGGATGGACAAGGTAGCTGAATACAATGCAACAATTCTGTCATCTCCAAACTTCGGATATAAATATCTTTTAGATCACATAGAAACTAAAGAACATAAAAATTGGGATTTATCATGCGTTAAACTAATTTTCAACGGTGCTGAGCCAATAGATGCACATCTTTGCAGTGTATTCTTGGATAAAATGAGCAGCTTTGGACTCAAAAAAAATGTTTTATTCTGCGTTTACGGCTTAGCTGAAGCTAGCTTGGCAGTAACATTCCCACCAATAAATGAACAAATACTAACCCATAATGTAAAAAGAAGTTCACTTAATTTGGGTGAACTTATAGAATATGCTTCAGGTAATGAGAGAACTACAAATGAAGGAACTGCCAATGAAGGAACTACATTTGTGGATTTGGGATATCCCGTAAAGGATTGTTCAGTAGCAATTCTAAATAGCAATAATGAAGTTTTAGGTGAAGAGCATTTAGGTTACGTCCATATAAAGGGAAAGAATGTTACAAAGGGCTATTACAATAACGAAGTGGCGACAAATGAATTAATAAGTGAAGATGGATGGCTGAATACAGGAGACTTGGGTTTTATTAAAAACGGTCGCTTAATTATAACAGGCAGGGCAAAGGATATTATTTTTATTAATGGACAGAATTTTTATGCCCATGATATAGAAAGAATTATTTATAATTTAGATGGAATAGAACTTGGAACTGTGGCAGTTTGTGGGGTATATAATGCTTCTGAAAAAACAGAGCAGGTATGTGCATTTGTTATATTCAAAAAGGGTGTAAAGGACTTTGTGCCAAAAGCTTTAGAAATAAAGAGTGCACTAAATAAGCAGCTTGGATTTAATGAGGTGCTTGTAATTCCTGTTAAGAAAATACCAAAAACCACTAGTGGCAAAATTCAGAGATTTAAGCTTCGTGAAAGCTATTTAGCAGGTGAGTTCTCAGATACTGTTAGTGAACTGAATCAGTATTTTCTTGAAAATGGCAATAACCGCACAATTGAAAACCCTGAAAATGAACTTCAGCAAAAGCTGGTTGAAATATGGAAGGATTTGCTTAAGCTGCAAGCTGTGGGTATAAATGAGGATTTCTTTGAACTTGGAGGCAATTCTTTAAAGGGTGCGCTGTTATTAAATAAAATATATGAAGAATTTAATACAGAAATTGTAATGGCTGATTTTTTTGTTGCTTCTACAATTAAAGAGTTATCTGCTCTAATAGAAAATTCTGAAAAAAGAGAATATGATTACATAAAACCAATTGAAAAGAGGGAGTTTTATCCTCTTTCTGCTGCTCAAAAAAGAATGTATCTTCTAAGCCAAATGGATGGGGCAAATACAAATTATAATCTGCCATACTTTATGCTGGTTGAAGGTAAGCTTGATGCTGCTAAGGTTGAAAAAGTTTTCAATACAATAATTCATAGGCATGAGGCTTTAAGGACATCTTTTTGCGTTGTTGAAGGGGAACCGGTACAAAAGATTAACGAGTTCGTTAAATTTACTGTGTCTTGTAATAGTGGAGATATTGAAAACATTGATAAATTAGCCTCAGAATTTATAAGACCCTTCAATCTTACAGAGGCTCCGCTAATGAGGGTAGAACTTGTTAAATTTAATGAAGATAAGCATTTGCTTATGTTTGACATGCATCATATTATTTCTGACGGAACTACAATGGGCATATTGATAAAAGAATTTTCTCAATTGTACCTGGGAAATAATTTGCCTAAAGTAAATATTAATTATAAGGACTATGCTGTATGGGAAAAGGAATACTTATGCAGTGAACATATTCAAATACAAAAGAAATACTGGTTAGATAGATTTTCAGATGAAATAACAGTATTGAATTTGCCTACAGATTATAAAAGACCAAAACAGCCATCTTATGAAGGAAAAAGAATAAGGTTCAAGCTATCTAGTGATGTTAAAAAGGAAATTGATAAGCTTTCACAAAGGACAAATGCTACTAGCTATATGATTCTTTTGGCTGCATATAATATTTTATTGTACAAATACACAGGTCAGCAGGATATTGTTGTTGGTTCACCTGTGATTGGAAGACCCCGTTCCGAATTAACCAGTGTAGCAGGTATGTTTGTAAACAGCCTGGCAATGAGAAATTATCCAAAGGGCGAGAATACTTTTATAGAATTTCTTGATAGCGTAAGAAATAGTTCTCTTGATGCTTTTAAAAATCAGAATTATCCATATGATAAGCTTATTGAAGAACTTGATATTTCTGTTGACCCATCTAGGAATCCATTATTTGATACAATGTTTTCTGTACAAAACATGGAACTTGGTGAATTTAATATTGAAGGACTTAAGTTTAATAGTTATCAATATGAAACGGGTATATCTAAGTTTGATATAACCTTGCTGGCTGAAGAAAAAGACGGAGCTGTTGAGTTTGAGTTAGAGTATAAAACTGCTCTGTTTAGCCCAAAAACAATAGAAAGAATGTCTTCCCATTTTGTAAATATTATTTCAGAAATACTCAAAAATCCAGAAATCAAGCTGTCTGAAATAGAACTTACTTCAAATGAGGAGCAAATACAGTTACTTAATGATTTTAATATATCAAAAACTGATTTCCCAAAAGAAAAGACATTATCAGAACTGTTTGAACAACAGGTTATAGAAAATCCAGATAGAATTGCAGTAGTGTTTGAAAATGACTATATTACATATAGTGAATTGAATATAAGAGCCAATAAGCTTGCTAGAACGCTATGTGAAAAGGGCTTAAGCAAGTATGGAACTGCAGCACTTTTAATTAATAGGTCTATAGATATGATTACTGCCATACTTGCAGTTTTAAAGGCAGGCTGCTGTTATCTTCCTATAGATACAGCAAATCCAAAGGATAGAGTTTTAAATATGCTTGAGGACTCTAATGCGGATATTCTGATTGCTCATAAAGAACTTTTAGAGTTGGCAGAGGGTGCTAAAACAGGTATCTGTGATTTAGAGGATTTACTTGAGCAGTCACAAAAAGAAAATGGAGAAAATTTAGGTTATGCAATAACCTCTGACAGCCCTGCCTATATTATGTATACATCAGGATCTACTGGCAAGCCAAAAGGCAATATTACAACCCATTATAATATATCTAGAGTTGTTAAAAACACAAACTATATAGATATTACTGCTGAAGATACACTGCTTCAGTTATCCAATTATGCTTTTGATGGCTCTACCTTTGATATTTATGGCGCATTGCTGAACGGGGCAAAGCTAGTTTTGGTAGACAAGGAAAAGCTATTGGACATGAATGCACTTGCTAGATTGATAGAACGGAATAGGGTAACACTGTTTTTTATAACTACGGCTCTTTTCAATACTTTAGTTGATACTAAGCTGGAAAGCCTCAAAAATATAAGAAAAATTCTTTTTGGCGGGGAAAGGGTTTCTGTTCGCCATGTTCAG
This sequence comes from Ruminiclostridium herbifermentans, assembly GCF_005473905.2. Classification (NCBI taxonomy): domain Bacteria; kingdom Bacillati; phylum Bacillota; class Clostridia; order Eubacteriales; family Oscillospiraceae; genus Ruminiclostridium; species Ruminiclostridium herbifermentans. The sequence goes on along the minus strand of NZ_CP061336.1, from coordinate 3,399,319 downwards.
AAGGCATTGGAATTTTTAGGCTCAGGAAAGCTTATGCATGTATACGGTCCTACTGAGAGTACAGTTTTTGCAACATATTATAATATAGACAATGTTGACAGTAATGCTGTTTCTATTCCAATTGGTAAGCCTATAACAAATACAATGCTGTTTGTTGTTGATAAATATAATAAGCTTCAGCCTATTGGTGTACCTGGTGAACTCTGTATTTCCGGAGATGGCTTGGCAAAGGGCTATTTAAACAGGCCTGAACTTACTGCTGAGAAGTTTGTACAGAATCCCTTCTGTTCAAATAAACAATTCAATTTTGAATATGAGGACACCCGTATGTACAGAACAGGTGACCTTGTTAAATGGCTGCCTGATGGGAATATAGAGTTTTTAGATAGAATAGATAATCAGGTAAAGCTAAGAGGCTTCAGAATAGAATTAAGTGAAGTGGAAAGTACAATTTCAGAAATTGATGGTGTAAATAAAGTATTTGCAACAATTGTGGAAAATGAAATTGGCGGAAAAAATCTTTGTGCATACATAGAATTTGAGGGTGAATTCTCATATGACAATGTTAAAGCCTTTTTATCTGAGAAACTTCCTGAATTTATGGTGCCTGATTATTTTATTCTAGTGGACAAGCTGCCTATCAATGCAAATGGTAAGGTTGATAAAAATAAGCTGCCTGGAATAGAAAAGGCTGTAGCAAGTACTTCAAAATATATACCACCTGAAAACGACATTCAGCAAAGGCTTCAAGCAATTTGGACTGAGATATTAGGAATTGATAGGATAAGCATAGACGCAAAGTTTTCAGACCTTGGCGGACAGTCTATAAAGGCTGCTGTTATAATATCAAGGATATATAAGGAATTTAATAAAGATATACCATTTAGGGAATTTTATAAAGCCCAGACAATAAGGAATATTTCAAATATTATAGCTGAAGCTGAGGAAAAACAATTTCAGGCTGTTACAAAGGCTGAAGGGAAAGAATACTACTCTTTGACAGCTTCACAAAAAGGGCTTTTTGTACAAGAGCAGTTTGAGGGAATAGGTATAAGCTACAACATGCCTATTGCACTGAAAATTGAGGGACAGCTTGATACAGATTGTGCTTCGAAGAGCTTTTTAGCAATAGCAAAAAGGCATGAGGCATTACGTACATACTTTGAAATGGTTGATGGAATACCAGTTCAGAAAATATCAGAAAACACAGATTTAAGTATAGTTTTGAGTGAAGGCCTAGAGGAGAACGCAGATGACATTGTTAAAAATTTTGTGCGTCCATTTGATTTAGGCAAATCAACTTTGCTGCGAGTACAGATTGTTAAGTTCTCAGAGTACAAGTATATGCTGCTAATAGATATGCATCATATAATATCTGATGGTATATCGGTAATGACAATTTTGAAGGAATTTGAAAGGCTATATAATGGAGAGAGCCTAGAGCCAATAAAGCTTCATTATAAGGATTTTGCTCAGTGGCAGAATAAATTCCTTTTATCCTCTAAGGCAAAAAAACAGGAAGCTTATTGGGAAAAGGTTCTAAGCGAAGAAATTCCAGTGCTAAATATGCCTTGTGACTATATTAGGACGGATAAAAGGACTTTTGATGGAGATAGTATACATTTTACAGTTGATAAAAATACAGCATTGGCATTACAGGATATAGCTTCAAAGGAAGGCATTACTTTGAACTCTGTTTTGATGTCCTGTTATGGTGTAATGATAAATAAATATACTGCTCAAAAGGATATAATGATAGGTTCGCTGGTATCGGGCAGAAATCATCCTGATATTTTGAATATGGTAGGAATGTTTAATAATTTCTTACCAATAAAGATTTCTGTAGAAGGTCAAAGTCGCTTTATTGACTGCGCAATAGCAAATACCAAGTCTATTTTCGCTGCTTATGAAAATCAAGATTATCCTTACAATTTAATGGTTGAAAAGTTTAGCGGCAGAATTGAAAAGTCAAGAAATCCATTTTTTGATACTATGCTTATTTATCATAACCAGTTTGAAAATCAATTAAATCTGCAAATGAAGGACTTAAAGATAGATAGGTACCAATTGAAAACTAATACTTCAAAGCTAGATTTAAAGCTTGATATTTACAATGCTGAAGATGGCGGTTTTGACTGTTTTATTGAGTATAATACAAATTTGTTTAAAGATGACACTATAAATAGGATGTCTCAGCACTTTATAAATATTTTAAATAGAGTAGTATCAAATCCAAATACATTAATTGAAGAAATGGATATGATGTCTGAGGCTGAGAGAAATCAAATATTAAGGGGATTTAATAACACTAGGACAGAATATCAAAAGGAAGAAACAATAAATAATCTTTTCAGGCAGCAGGCTTTCAAAACTCCTGATATTTTAGCTGTATCCTATGGTGATAAATTCTTAACCTATAGAGAATTAGACCAGAAATCGGATACACTAGCGGTTATGCTTAGAAAGAAAGGTGCATGTGCTGAAAAAATAGTTGCGGTTATGATTGAGCGGTCACTTACAATGAGTGTAGCTCTCTTTGCTGTGCTAAAATCAGGAGCAGCATATTTACCAATAAGTCCTGAGTATCCTACAGATAGGATAAAATTTATGCTCAAGGACAGCGGAGCAGTGCTTTTAATTACACAGGAAAAATTTCTGAATAATATATCTGAGTTTAATATTATTTCAGAAGAAAAATTAGTTAATCTTAATGACCCTAATATTTACTGTGAAGATAATATTTCAGCTTCTATTAATGCAAATGACTATTATGCTGATTTAGAAAATGTAAACAATGCCCGTAATGCTGCATATGTGATTTATACATCAGGCTCTACAGGAATTCCAAAGGGAGTTGTTATTGAACATTATTCTCTTGTAAATAGACTTAACTGGATGCAGAAGATGTACCCAATTGGGGAAGGAGATATTATTCTGCAGAAGACACCGTATACCTTTGACGTATCTGTTTGGGAGCAGTTCTGGTGGGCACTAAACGGAGCAGCAGTACACTTTTTAGAGCCAGGCGGAGAAAAGGATCCTGAGGCAATAGCTAGAGCAATAGAGCAGCATAAAATTACAACTATGCATTTTGTACCTTCCATGCTGAATATATTCTTAGAGTACATTGATGGCAAAGCTGATTTAAAATGCCTAAAGAGTTTAAAGCAGGTATATGCCAGCGGAGAAGCCTTAGCAGCACAGCAGGTAAATAGGTTTAACAGACTTTTATTAGCAGAGAACGGAACAAGACTTCATAATCTATATGGACCAACAGAGGCAACTATAGATGTATCCTATTTTGATTGTTCTACAAGCATGGAATACGAAGAAATTCCAATTGGAAAACCAATAGACAATATTAATCTTTATATATTAGACAAAAATAACAGGCTTTGTCCTATAGGCGTACCGGGAGAATTATGTATAGCAGGTGATGGTATTGCAAGAGGATATCTTAACAGAGCGGAACTTCAGGCTGAGAAATTTGTTGATAATCCATTTTATGCAGATACAAATTATAAGGTGATGTATAAATCTGGTGACTTGGCAAAGTGGATGCCTGACGGAAATATACAGTATCTTGGAAGACTTGATTTTCAGGTGAAAATTAGAGGCAATAGAATTGAACTAGGGGAAATAGAATCAGAACTTCTCAAGCATGAGAGCATCAAGGAGGCTGTAGTAGCAGCAAACGACCATACAGACGGAAGCAAGTACTTGTGTGCATATTACGTCTCAGATGTAGAACTTTCTGTAAATATGCTAAGGTCACATTTAGCTAAAAACTTGGCAGAATATATGATTCCGTCATATTTCGTGAGGCTTGATAAAATACCACTTTCTTCAAATGGAAAGGCGGATAGAAAAGCTTTACCAAAACCAGAGGGAATAAAAATAAATACAGGTACAGATTTTGTACCGCCTAGAACAGATGTTGAGAAAAGGCTGGCATCACTATGGGGTGAGATACTCAATGTCGAATCAGTGGGTATAGATGACGATTTCTTTGAATTAGGAGGACATTCCTTAAAAGCAACTGTATTGGAAACAAAGATTCATAAGGAATTTGGAGTTGATATAAAATTAAGGGATATTTTCAGCCTTACAACAATCAGAAGTATTGCTGAGTACATTAATAACAACGGACAAAAGGAATTTAAGCAGATTAAAAAGGTAACTCCAAAAGAGTATTATAAGCTTTCACCTTCACAAAAGAGAATTTATTTGCTCAATAAAATTGAAGATGGCGGGACTGCTTATAACTTGCCTGGTGCGCTTATGATTGAAGGTGAACTTGATTTAGTCAGATTTAAGACTGCGTTCAAAAAGCTGATTGACAGGCATGAGACTCTCAGAACATCCTTCCACATGATTGACGGTCAGCCTGTACAGACTATACATGAGGAAACAGATTTTGATATTAATGTACTTGAAGCACAACAGGATGAGATTCCAGAAATATTACGGGCTTTTGTAAGACCCTTTGAACTCAGTAAAGCTCCGCTTATTAGAGTACAGCTGATTAAATTGGCAAAGGACAAGCATATATTGATGTATGATATGCATCATATTGTATCGGATGGATTTTCATCAGTGATTTTAGTTAAGGACTTCGTTGATTTATATACAGATAAAAATTTAGATGAACTTAAAATTACATATAAGGATTATAGTGAATGGCAGGATGAACTATTTGAAAAGGGTGAGTTAAAAAAGCAAGAAGCTTATTGGCTCAATGAATTTAATGACAATATACCTGTTCTTAATATGCCAACTGACTATATCAGGCCAACAATTCAAAAATTTAATGGAAAGAAAATATCCATGAATATTCCAACTGATGTAGTAGAGAAGGTCAGAGAGTTGGAAAAGAACACAGGCTTGACACTATATATGATAATGCTGGCAGCTTACAATATATTACTTTCTAAGTATTCCGACCAGGAGGATATTGTTGTAGGTTGCCCAACTGCGGGAAGACAACATGCTGATTTGGATAATATTATAGGAATGTTTGTAAACACAGTTGCTATAAGAAATAAGCCAGAGGGCAAAAAGATTATAGAAGAGTTTCTTGCTGAGGTAAAAGAAAAATCAATAGAAGCATTTGAAAATGAGGCTTACCCTTTTGAAGAATTGGTGAATAAACTAAAACTCAATAAAGATTTAAGCAGAAATCCTCTATTTGATACCATGTTTGTTCTGCAAAATATGGGAATTCCAAGTATGGAAATAGAAGGGCTTAAGTTTAGCGGATACAATATTGAAAACAACGTTTCAAAATTTGATTTGACAATTGAAGCGGTTGAAGACAATGAGGATATAAGGCTGAATATTGAATATAGTACTTCTTTATTTAAAGAAGAAACTATTATCCGTTTGGCTGGTCACTTTATTAGAATACTTGAAGCTGTGGCTTTAAATCCTAAAAAGAGAATTGAAGAAATTGATATGGTTTCTAATGTGGAGAAAAACAGGATATTAAAAGTGTTTAATGATACGAAGGCAGAGTATCCAAAGGAAGAAACAATTAACAGACTTTTCAGACAGCAGGCTGCAAGAACACCTAATAAATTAGCTGTATCCTTTGGCAGCAGCAGTCTGACTTACAGAGAAATTGATGAAAGGTCTGATAAACTTGCATATACTTTAAGAGAAAAAGGAGCGTGTGCTGAAAAGATAGTAGCTGTGCTGATGGAACGTTCTCTGGATATGAGTACAGCGTTAATGGCAATTTTGAAATCTGGAGCAGCATACCTTCCATTAAATCCAGATAATCCAGTTGAGAGAATAAAATTTATGCTTGAGGATAGTGGAGCAGTGCTGTTGCTCACTCAGGAAAAATTTATAAGCTTGATAACTGAACATGACATTATATCTGAGGAAAAGCTAGTTAATTTAAATGATGATAGTTTATATAGTCATGATAATGCTATAGACTGTGAAAGTGTAAATAATTCACGTAATCCTGCATATATAATTTATACTTCTGGTTCAACAGGAACTCCTAAGGGTGTTATTATAGAACATTATTCACTAATAAACAGACTTAACTGGATGCAGAAAATGTATCCTATTGGTGAAGGAGATGTAATTCTTCAAAAAACACCATATACCTTTGATGTATCAGTGTGGGAGCAATTTTGGTGGGCACTGAACGGAGCAGCTGTACACTTTTTAGAGCCGGGCGGAGAAAAGGATCCTGAGGCAATAGTACAAGCAATAGAAGAGCATAAAATAACAACTATGCACTTTGTACCTTCAATGCTCAATATGTTTTTAGAATATATAGACGGAAAAGTGGATTTAAAAAGGCTAAAGTCGTTAAAGCAGGTATTTGCTAGTGGAGAGGCATTAGGAGCACAGCAGGTTATGAGATTTAACAGACTTTTGTTAAGAGAAAACGGAACGAAGCTGCACAATTTGTATGGACCGACAGAGGCTTCTATAGATGTATCTTATTTTGATTGCTCAATAGACAAGGAGTATGAAGAGATTCCGATTGGAAAACCAATAGACAATATTCACCTTTATGTTATTGACAAGAATAATAGGCTTTGTCCTATTGGAGTGCCGGGAGAATTGTGTATAGCTGGAGATGGATTGGCAAGGGGCTATTTGAACAGAGAACAGCTTACCTCTGAAAAGTTTGTACCTAATCCATTTAGCTCTATTACAAATTATCCATTAATGTACAAATCAGGTGATTTGGCAAAGTGGATGCCTGATGGAAATATACAGTATCTTGGAAGACTTGATTTCCAAGTAAAAATCAGAGGAAACAGAATAGAACTAGGAGAGATAGAAGCAGAACTATTGAAGCATACTGCTATTAAGGAGGCGGTGGTAGCAGCACTTGACAAAAAAGATGGCAGTAAGTATTTATGTGCATATTATGTATCAGATGAGGAACTTGCTGTAAATGAATTAAGAGCATTTTTGACTAAAAATTTAACAGAATATATGATTCCAGCGTATTTCATTAAGCTTGACAAGATACCTCTTTCTTCAAATGGAAAGGCGGACAGAAAAGCTTTGCCAAAACCTGAAGGAATCAAAATTAATACCGGTACAGAGTACGTAGCAGCAAATACTGCAACAGAGAAGAAGTTAGAAGCTTTGTGGAAGGAATTATTGAACATTGATACAGTTGGTATTAATGATAATTTCTTTGACTTAGGTGGGAATTCACTTCTTCTTGTAAGTATGCATTCAAAGCTTGAAGAAGAGTATAAAATCGGAATTAAGGTAACTGATCTGTTTGCAAACCCATCAATATCAAGCCTTGCTCAGTTTATTGATAGCAGCAATAGTAGCAGGAAAAGTGTAACTCCTGTTAAAACTGTTCTGAATGCTGATTACTTTAAAAACGAAGCATCGGTTGAATCGGTGGCATCTTCTTTTGGATATCAATTTAGGAAGGATATGTATGAGATCATAAAGAGATTGGAAGGGTGCAGTGATTATGAGGTTGAGCACATTTTGATAGCATTACTTGTGCATCTTCTTCATCAAATTACGAAACAGTCTGTGGTTTGCCTTAATATTGGAAAGGGAGAGGAAGTGTGCCCTGTAAAAGTAGATACTTCTGGGGCGAAGCAGTTGGCTGAACTTGCAAAAAGAGTTAAAGCTGCTATGGACACTGATACTTTGCAATTAAGAAATATTAGCACAATGAATACTAAAAAATTAAATAATGAAATATTGCTGTTTATTAATGTAAATAATAATTCAAATTTAGCAAGCTATCTTGATTACTTTGATTTAGTAATTGATTTTAATACAATTAACGGATATCCAGTTATACATTTTGATTTCAATAATGCTATTTTGAAGTCTGCAAAGATAAAAGAGCTAGGTGAGAATTATATCAAATTTATAAATGCTGCGATAATGCAGAAAAAATAGGGTTATTTATTGTAGGAGGAAAAGTGGATAATAAAACTTTTAAAATAAATTTTATTTTGCTGGCTATGGGAAGATTAGTATCTGCCCTTGGTTCAAGTGTATTTCATTTTGCACTAAGCCTTTATGTTCTTGATGTTACAGGAAGTGCAGCTACGTTTTCGTTTATTATAGGCTTATCTGTATTGCCTAGAATTGTAGTTAACTTGGTGGCTGGAGCTTTTGTAGACAGACATGATAAGAAAAAGATTATGGTATTAACAGATATTATTACTGGATTATCTATACTGATGTTCTTTATAGTATTTAAAATAATTCCAGATAATATTATGATTTTTGGCGTTTATGTTTTATTGCTTGGGACAATTCAGTCAGTATTTGCTCTAGCCTGTAATGCATCAATACCAAGCGTTGTTAAAAATGAAACAGTGCCAAAGCTTAATTCTACTCTTCAGTCAATCAGTGCTGTAATTGATATAGCAGGGCCTGTATTGGGAGCTATTTTATATGGATTAATCGGTATAAGTAATATAATGCTGATTAACTGTGTTTTCTTCATCGGTTCTGGAGTTTCAGAAATTTTTATTAAATTTATAAGTGAAGAAAAAGTAAGTGAAGAAAAAGTAAGTGAAGAAAAAACAGATGTAAATGAAAAAAGAAAATATATTTCGGATGTAATAATGACATACAAATACTTGGTGGAAAACAGAACAATTGCATTCTTCTTAGTATTTGCAGCAGGTGCTGATTTTGTGTTATTGCCTTTTCTTCAGATGATATTGCCCTTTATAAATTACAATATATTGAAGGTTTCAGGTATACAGCTATCGTTTATACAGGCGTCCTGTGCTATTGGTACAATAATTGGTGCATTGGTTGTTTCATCCTTCAAGAATACAAGTCCATTATTAAAGAGATTTTTTGTGTTATTTTCTATACAGGCTGTAATGGTAGCTGTGTGTGTTTTCCCAGAAGCATCTGTTTTTGAAAATGGATCTAGGTGGATTATAACTGTTGTATTTGGAATAACTTTGTTGATATTCGGAGCTGCTAATGCTATTCAGAATATTCCGATGATTACATATTTCCAACTACAGGTTCCAGCTGAAATGAGGGCGAGAATTTTCGGGGTGTTTATGTCAGCTTTATATATTACTGCACCTCCGGGTATGTGGTTGTATGGGATATTGATGGAAAAATTTCAATGGTATTATATTACAGGGATTTCAGGAGCAGCATTGCTTATCTTTGGTATAGTAGCATCAAAAAATAAAATATTCAAAGAATTTTTGAAATCTGAAATATTTCAAAAAGAAGAAATAAACTTGATTAATCAAGCTAATGAAAGTATAAATTGATTTTTATGAACTAGGGAGGCAATAAATATGGATTTAGATTCATTAATATTTGAGCAGCTGGGTGATACTGACAATGCAAGTGATATGATAAAAGAAGAAACTACAAAGGATATTGCTGTTATTGGAATAGCTGCAAGGCTTCCTATGGCTGAAAATATTGAAATGTTTTGGAATAACTTGATAGAAGGAAGAGATTGCGTTGACTATTTTCCAAAATCAAGACAAAAGGATGCAGATGTTTTTGCAGAACTGGTTGGAATCAATAAGCAGAGCAAGGAATACAATGTTGGAGCCTATTTTGAAGATATAGACAAATTTGATTACAGCTTTTTTAGAATTTCGCCTAAGGAAGCTAGTTTGATGAGTCCAGAACAAAGAATATTTCTTGAAACTGTATGGAAGGCTGTTGAAGATGCAGGATATGGAAATGGAAAACTTAAAGGCAGCTGTACAGGTGTATATTTTGGATACAGTGCAGATGCTTTATTTGATTATAAAAGGCTTATAGAAAAAGTCAATCCTGAATTGCTAATTGATGCACTCCCGGGAAATCTTTCTTCTATAATTCCAAGCAGGATTTCTTATTTGCTTGATTTGAAAGGACCTTCAATATGTGTTGATACTGCTTGTTCATCATCTCTGGTAGCGGTACATATGGCGTGTAAAGCATTAAGAAGTAAGGAATGCGATGTCGCAATAGCTGGAAGTGTAAAAATAAACATACTTCCAGTAAAAAGCAGCAAAAAGCTTGGAATTGAATCCTCTGACGGAAGAGCTAGAACATTTGATGACAGCGCAGACGGAACAGGTATGGGTGAAGGGGTTGCTGCAGTTATTTTAAAACCACTACACAGGGCACTTCGGGATGGTGATAATATATACGCAGTAATAAAAGGTACAGTTGCAAATCAGGACGGTAACTGTATTGGTATTACTGCGCCCAATGCACAAGCTCAGAGAGACGTAATTATTGCGGCATTGGAGGATGCAGGGATAGATGCTGAAACAGTATCCTACATAGAAGCTCATGGAACAGGTACTGAACTAGGTGATCCTATAGAAATAGATGGGATAACAAAAGCATTCAGAAAGTATACTGATAAAAAGCAATTTTGTGCTATTGGTTCTGTTAAAACCAATATTGGACATCTTGATTGTGCTTCCGGCATTATTGGACTTATTAAATCAGTACTATCTCTTAAATATAAAAAATTGCCTCCAAGTCTGCATTTTGAGAGACCTAACAGAAAAATTGATTTTGAAGAGTCACCTGTATATGTTAATAATAAGCTTTCAGATTGGAATAATGATTTTCCAAGAAGATGTGGGGTAAGCGCTTTTGGCTTGAGTGGAACAAACTGTCATATTATCCTTGAAGAAGCTCCGCAAAATGACAGCTATGAGAAAACAGAAGAGATTGGATCAAATATTTTAACTTTATCAGCGAAAAATGAAAATTCTCTAAAACAGTTGGTAATTAAGTACAATGAGTTTATTAAAGAAAATACTGCTATTAATCTTAGTGATATGTGCTATAGTGCAAACACTGGAAGATGGCACTATAATATAAGACTAGCCATTGTATTTGACAATAAGGAGGAACTGACAGCAGCGTTAAATAAGCTTATTAACGAAGGGCTTAAAACTTATGCTGAAAATGGAATTTATTTTTCAGAAAAAGCAACAGAGCAAAAATCTGAACATTTAGCTTTTGATGAAGTGGCTGCAGCTTCAACTATCGAAGCTTTAAATAATACGTCTATAATGGACAGAAGTGTTTTAAATAATTTATGTAAAGAATACGTAAGCGGTAATGAGATAGACTTTAGCTTGATTTATAAAAACATCACTGTTAATAGAATAAGACTGCCAGAATACCCCTTTGAGAGAAAAAGGTGTTGGATTAATGTACCTGAAAACAGCAGTATTGCTGACACAGACACAATAATTCAAGCTATGAAGCGGGATTCAAAATTAATGGAGCAGATAAAGAAATTAATTGACAGTCAAAAGGGTGAGAGGGAAGAAATATTCACAGAGTACACTAAGGAAAATGCTGAGGGCTTTGCAGATGAAAAAAGCTTCAAGCTGCTGGGAAAAGAAGATGGCATATACTCTGATACTGAGATATTAATGGGAAATATATGGTGCAAAGCTTTAGGATATGATGAAATTGATATTAATGATGATTTTTATGAATTAGGTGGAGATTCAATAATTGCCATTCAAATTGCAAATGAATACAAGAAAATCACTGGATTCAAAATTGATGTAGAAAATATTATGGAGCACTACACTATTTCATCACTTGCTGCTTTTGTGGACAGTAATGATAATAAGAGTCATGAAACTCAATTGCCAAGCATTGTAAGAGTTGAGGAAAGAGATTATTATCCTCTTTCTTCTGCCCAAAAAAGAATGTACGTAATAAATAAATTCGAAGGAATTGGAAACAGCTATAATATGCCAATGGCTATATCTATAGAAGGAAGTCTCAATATCGGCAGGCTCAAATGTGCTGTAAAAGAAATTGTTAATAGGCATGATGCTTTCAGAATGTCTTTCCATATCAGAGATAATACACCTGTGATGATAGTAGATAAAGAGGTTGATTTTGAAATAGATGAACTTGAATGTAGTGATCCTGATCAGCTTCCGTCACTTCTCAAGTCCTTTGTAAAACCTTTTGACCTGCAGAAGGCACCGCTTTTTAGAAGCAAAATTATAAAAATAAATGATATGAAGCATGTATTATTTGTTGATATGCATCATATTGTAACAGACGGAATGTCTTCTGTTATATTTGACAAGGAATTAGTGCAGCTTTATCTTGGCAAAGAATTAAAAGAACCTGATGTTCAGTATGCTGATTATGCTGTATGGCAAAATATGCAATTAAATTCAGATAATATGAAAAAGCAGGAAGAATATTGGCTCAAAAAGTTTGAGGGAGAAATACCAGTACTTGAGCTGCCAACAGATTTTCAGAGACCTTCTATACAGAGTTTTGAAGGAGATAGGGTTATTTTTGAGGCCGACAACGACTTAAGCGAAAGAATTCTGAAACTCGCTGAAAAAACAGGAACAACCTTATACATGGTTCTTATGAGTGTATATAAGATATTGCTTTCAAAGTATACGGGTCAGGATGAAATTATTGTAGCTTCTCCTATAACAGATAGAAAAATGGAGGAACTACAGAATGTTATTGGTATGTTTGTAAATACAGTTGTATTATGGAGTAATCCAAGTTCAGAAAAAACATTTGTACAATATTTACAAGAAGTAAAGCAGATTGCTCTTGAGGCTTTTGCAAACAGTGATTATCCTTTTGAAGACCTAATTAATAAAATTAATATAAAACGAGATATGAGCAGAACACCTCTGTTTGACACTATGCTTACTCTGCAGAATACTGAAAAGCTGAAGCTGGAGGCAGAGGGACTTAAATTTGGACAGATAGGGTTTGAAAACAATATATCTAAATTTGATTTAAACCTAAATATATCAGTTCAAGATTTTGAGGACGGTAAGAAAGTTGAGAATAGTAAGAAAATTATATTTGACATGGAATACTGTACAAAACTATTTAGAAGAGAAACTGTTGAAAGGCTTGTAAAGCATTTTATAAATATTTTTGATATAGTTACAAAGAATCCTGATATTTTTATTAAAGACATAAACATGATGTCAGAAAATGAGCAGAAGTTACTGATATCAACGTTTAATAACACTAGCTTTGAATATCCAAAGAATACTGTTATACATAAATTATTAGAAGAAAATGCGATAAAAAATCCTGATGGAATTGCAGTTGAGATTGGTGAGAAAAAGATTAGCTACTATGAGTTAAACAGAAGGGCTGACTGCATTGCAAAAATTCTAAGAGAGAAGGGAATAAATAAAGAAGATATTGTTGCAATAAGTACACATAGATCATTAGAACTAATCATTGGAATTATGGGGATATTGAAATCAGGAGCAGCATATCTTCCTATGGATCCCATAAATCCAGATGGGAGAATAGAATATATGATTAAGGACAGCGGGGCAAAAATGATATTAACGCTGTCAGAATATTTGGATAGGCTGGAAAAACTTCAAATAGGAATAGATATTATTAATCTTGAAGAACAAGAGTTGTATATAGATAATAGTGAAAAACTAGATGTAAGTGTTGATCCTTCAAATGCTGCATATGTAATTTATACCTCAGGTTCAACTGGTAAGCCAAAGGGAGTAATAGTAGAACATCACTCTTTGATGAATTTCTTGTTCTGTATAAATAATACCTTTGATACTATTATTTGCTCAAAAGACAAAGGATTAAGCCTCACAAGTATTTCTTTTGATGTCAGCGTATGTGAACTTTTCCTTCCTTTAGCCTTTGGGGCTACATTGGTGCTATTTGATGAGTTGATGGTTTCTGATATTAGAAGCTTATGCAGAACACTTATTGAAAAAGAAATAACCTTTGCTTACATTCCACCTACAATACTTTGGGAGGTTTCACAGCAGCTTATGAAAAATAAGGATAGTGTGAAACTTAACAAAATGCTGGTAGGTGTTGAGGGAATAAAAGATTATGTTCTGGAGGAATTTATAAAGCTTAATCCGGAAATTAGTATTATAAACGGCTATGGGCCAACTGAAGACACTATTTGTGCAACATTCTACAAGTACAAATCACACCATCCTGTGGGCAAAAATGTTCCTATTGGTAAGCCGCTTGCAAATACAAGGATTTATATTTTGGATAAGGACAATAATATAGTACCCACAGGAGTTATTGGAGAACTTTGTATTTCAGGAGATGGACTTGCAAGAGGGTATCTCAACAGCCCTGAGATGACAGCTGAAAAGTTTGTCTTAAATCCATTTTATTCAAATAATGAATGCCATATGGACAGCAATAATGACCAACACCTTAACGGTCAATGCACAAGCGAAATATACAAACGTATGTACAGAACAGGTGACCTTGCAAAATGGCTTCCAGATGGAAATATAGAATTTTCAGGGAGAAAAGATTACCAGGTTAAAATTAGAGGTTATAGAATTGAACTTGGAGAAATAGAAAGCTGTCTATTAAAGCATGAACAGGTTAAAGATGTAGTTGTTACTGTAAGAGAGGATAATAACGGATTGAAGAGTTTAACTGCATATATTGTTTCAGATAGTCAACCAGATATAAGTGAACTAAAAAAACATTTAAGCAGAGAACTTCCTGACTATATGGTTCCTTCATTTTTCGTAATGCTAGATAGTATTCCTATGACAGCTAATGGGAAAGTTGACAGAAATGCGCTTCCTGAACCAGACAGAACAGTTGGAACAGGCACTCAATATATTGCGCCTGCAAATATCACAGAAGAGAAGTTGGTATCACTTTGGCAAGATATATTGGCCCTAGACAAAGTGGGAGTAAATGACCGTTTCTTTGACCTTGGAGGAGATTCTATTAAGGCAATACAGGTTGTTTCCTTTGTCAACCAAGAGTTTAATATGGATTTACCTGCAAGCAAGCTGTATAGTAATCCTACAGTGAGAGAGATAGCTGAGTTTATTGATGAATACACAGAAAATGTAAGCATAACCGAAAAAACTGAAGAATCGGAACAAGATAAGATTGTTGATATTTCGGATGAGATGCAGCAGCTTGACATACAGATAGATGAAACATCTGATGTGGACACTAAAAATAAAAGTCTTGTTTGTGGCAAGCGAGATGGATATCCCGTATCAATGGAACATGAGATTATATTGCAAAGAGAATTTACCACATATCTCCATAGGAGTTTACCTCTTTGTGCAATACTGCCATATGAAAAATACAAGCCATGGTTTTATAGTAGTTTTATACAGATTTTTGGGTTTATTGATAGAAGTGGAGGTCTGTTTATTGACTTTATGGAACCATGCAGATGTCCTATTGAAGTAATGCATGTGGTCAATTTGGCGTATCATTTACTAAAACATCATAGGGAAAATATTATTGACTTTATTGTAGATAAGATAAATTTAGGCTATTGCCTAACAATATTTGTTGATGAATACTATCTCCCTAATAAATGGGCATACAAGAAGCAACACTTTGTACATTCATCTATGATTTATGGCTATGACAACGAAAAGAAACAACTTAAAGCAATTGGTTTTGACCAGAATATGATTTTCCAAAGAATAGTATTTGATTATGATGAATTTCAAGAAGCATATGAAAGTGGTAAGATTCACTATAAGGAAACAGCACCATGGTGTGAGTTGTCTGCTATTTCACTTATAAGGCAAAATAATTTTGATGAGGAGTTCCCATTTAGTAATGCGTACTTCTTAAGTGAAATAAGGGATTATCTTTTATCAAAAGGTGATTACAGAAGGCTATACGCATTTATGTATTCAGATCACCATGCTGTTTTTGGAATGAAGGTGTATGATGCGGCAATTCAAAATCTTAAAAACCTATTTATAGGTAAGGCAACTATAGATTATAGAGCAATGCATTTTATTTGGGAACACAAAAAGGGTATATATGATAGAATTGCTTATGTGATTTCTAGAAACAATTTAACAGGGGAAATTACCCGACTGCACAAGGAGTACTTAAAGGTTGTTGAACTATCAAATAATTTACGCTTGAAAAGCTTAGAATTAGAAAATAGTAACATTAGAACTGAGGGATTATCAGAAAATCTCAAAAATCTCATTGAAAATATATTGCAATTGGTAGAAGAACTCAAGAATGCTGACTTTGACATATTATCTAGAATATATAAACAATTAGTACTTGATTTAAATATAGAAGAAGAAATGCAAATAAATAAAGCACTTGATATTTGTGTGAATGAGGCATACGTATATTCAAAACAGGTTATAGAATCTTCTGAAGGTTTATTACTGAATGAGAGTTCAGAATTAAATGCAAAAGACCAATTAACTGATAATTCTTTACAAGTGCAAAAAAAGAATATGGAGATAGAATACATGAGTCATATTGGTACTAATAATTCAAATATCTCACTATTTAATAAAAGTACTGAATATCCTCAGATGCTAGAACTAAAGGTTGAAATGCAGACAGATATTACTACCTACCTGCATAGGAGTTTACCACTTTGTGTTGTTCTTGCTTATGACAAATATCTGCCATGGTACTACAGCAGATTTATACAGGTTTTCTCATATACTGATGATAATGGCGTTTCAGAAATTAATTATCTAGAACCTCGTGATTGCAGCAGTGAGATTATGGAGATGGTTTGTCTAGGATATCATTTACTTGATAAAGTGGATAATATAATTGATTTTATTATAGAAAAGATTAATATGGGCTTCTATCTCATAATTAGTGTAGATGAGTATTACCTTTCAAACAAATGGGCATACAACAAAACCCATTTTGTGCATTCGTCTTTGATTTATGGGTATGATAACGAAACTGAAGAACTTAAGGCAATAGGCTTTAATAAGGATATGTTTTTTACAATGATGACCTTTGAGTATGCTCAGTTTTTAGAAGCTTATAATAATGGTAAAATACATTATAAAGAATCTAGTCCTTGGTGTGATACCTCTGCAATACAAATAGTAAGGCCTAATAGCTTTGAAGCTGAATACCCCTTTAGCAATGAAAGATTTATGAGGGAACTAAGCAGCTATATTTTCTCTGTAGGAGACGGAGATAGATTATATACCTTTGAATACTCCAGCAGTAGAGTTGTTTACGGAATAAAGGTATATGATGTACTATTAAAAGATTTAGAAAGTCTTTTACAGGGTAAGAATGTTATTGATTACAGAGGAATTCACTTATTAGCAGAGCATAAAAAAGGCATATATAAAAGACTTGAATACATTATATCAAAAAATAAGCTTACTGGTGATATTATAAGGTTAAAGGAGTCTTATCTTGAAGTTGTTAGCCTAGCAAATTCTATTAGACTTGTTTGCTTGGAGTTTTCCTATAAAAATCTTGATATCACAAATAACAAAAACTCAATATTAGATTTTATAGAAATGGTTAAAAAGCTAAAGGCTACAGAATATGACATACTGCTGCAAATATACAGACAATTAGAGTTGGATCTGAAGAGGGAGAATGTTAAAATAGAATACGAGTTATAATGTCAACTTTACCACATAGAAGTCTAAACACTCTTAGATTTTTATGTGGTAAAATTGAGTTAAATAATATATTTCGTATTTATGTTTAATATATTATTTGATTATTGCTGAACTCAGCATACAACTTTTGGAGTTAATTGATTATGTGAATATTGCCACATACCTGAAGTTGTTACTATGTTATAAGAAATTTCATAGTTTAATGAGATTAGCATAACTCATAAACACAACATAATGTTATTTATAGTGCAATAATTCAATTGAAACATTTGGAGGAGACATAATTTTAATGGGAAAAATATTAGTTTTAGCTGAAAAACCATCTGTCGCAAGGGACTTAGCTAAGGTTCTAAATTGTAATCAGAATTCTAACGGCTATATAATGGGGTCTAAATATATCGTAACATGGGCTTTAGGACATTTAGTAACTCTTGCTGACCCTGAGGCTTATGGAAATAAGTATAAGTCATGGAATATTGAAGATTTGCCAATGCTCCCAAATAAAATGGAGCTTGTTGTTATAAAGCAAACAGCAAAGCAGTTTGGCATTGTGAAAGGACTTTTAAACAGAGCAGATGTTGACCAGCTTGTAATAGCTACAGATGCAGGGCGAGAAGGTGAACTTGTCGCAAGATGGATTATTATGAAAGCAGGATTTAAGAAGCCAATTAAACGTCTTTGGATTTCATCACAGACAGATAAGGCAATTAAAGAAGGATTTGCCAATCTAAAGCCAGCAAAGGATTATGACAATCTTTTTTATTCGGCCCAAAGCAGGTCTGAAGCTGATTGGCTGGTAGGCTTAAATGTAACAAGAGCTCTTACTTGTAAATATAATGCACAGCTGTCGGCAGGAAGAGTTCAGACACCAACTCTTGCAATGATAGTGGCTCGAGAAGAGGAGATAAAGAGATTTGTTCCTAAGGATTTTTGGAGTGTACAGGCTCAATTTAATGGGTTTACAGTACAGTGGCAGGATAAAGTAACAAATCAAACAAGAACCTTCAGTAAGGAGCAGGCTGACAGTATAATTCAAAAGATAACTGGACAAGTGGGTGAGATAATAGAGGTTAAAAAGGAATTAAAAAAGGAACTTTCACCTCTTGCATATGATTTGACTGAACTACAAAGGGATGCAAACAGAAGATACTCATACTCTGCAAAGCAAACCCTAAATATTATGCAAAAGCTATACGAGACTCATAAGCTTGTAACATATCCTAGAACAGACTCTCGTTACATTACTACTGATATAGTTCCGACGCTGACTGAAAGGCTGAAGAGCATAGCGATAGGGCCATATGCTAAGCCTGTTCAGAACATTTTAAAAAACAGAATAAATGTGACCAACCGTTTTGTCGATAACAGCAAGGTTACAGACCATCATGCAATTATTCCTACAGAGCAGTTTGTAAACTTATCTGCTTTAAGTTCAGAAGAGAGAAATATATATGATTTAATAGTAAAAAGATTTATTTCAGTATTAAGTCCAGCCTTTGAATATGAGCAGACCACAGTTAAACTAAATGTAAATGGAGAAAGCTTTACTGCACGGGGGAAAATTGTAAAGTCCTGGGGCTGGAAATCTGTTTATGAAGGCTTTGGGAAAGTAGATGAAGATAATGAGGAAGAGGACAATAATCAGTCCTTGCCTGAAGTTCAAAAGGGGCAGAAGGCAAAGATTATTTCTCCTAAAGCAGTTAATGGAAAGACTAAGCCTCCAGCAAGGTATACAGAAGCTACACTGTTATCTGCTATGGAGCATCCAGGCAAGTTTGTAGAAAACAAAGCACTTAAGGAAACTTTAGAAAATACAAGTGGATTGGGAACTCCAGCAACAAGAGCTGATATTATAGAAAAGCTGTTTAATACCTTCTACATTGAGAGAAGAGGAAAGGAAATTTATCCAACTTCTAAAGGAATTCAGCTTATAGGTTTGGTTCCAAACGATTTAAAATCTCCTGAACTGACAGCCAAGTGGGAGCAGCAGCTTTCTCTGATTAGTAAAGGCAAGGTAAACCCTAGTACATTTATAGGTGAAATGAAGAACTATGCTACAAAGCTGGTTTCGGCTGTTATAGCTAGTTCTGAGCAGTTCAGGCATGATAATGTAACTAGAGAGAAGTGCCCTGAGTGTGGCAAATATATGCTTGATGTAAACGGCAAAAAAGGTAAGATGCTCCTTTGCCCTGATAGAGAGTGTGGATACAGAAAAACTGTAACTGTTATTTCTAATGCAAGATGCCCAGAATGCCATAAAAAGATGGAAATAAGGGGAGAGGGCGAGAAAAAGTCCTTCTATTGTGTATGTGGTTATAGAGAAAAGCTGGACGCCTTCAAACAACGCAAGGGCGAACAGGTTAATAAAAAGGAAGTAGCTCAATTTTTAAAGCAGCAAGATACTAAAGAGTCAATTAATTCCGCACTTGCTGATGCGTTGGCAAAGTGGGGCAAATGATTTTAGCAGTATTAAATGGAATAAAATTTCATAGTTTTTTAATGATGTAAAAGGCTTCTCAATTGTAAAAATTGAGGGCCTTTATTATTGTAATAATACCACATTTTCTATTTGTAATTACGTAAGCGTCAAACCAATGGACACCTACACATGATAGTATTGGGATGATAAACTGAGCCCAAGGGGGTATGAGTATATGGGCTCAGTTAAACGAACTAATGAGGAATGGATTAAATTATATGAACAGCAACGCATGAGTGGTCAAACACTGAAAGCGTGGTGTGCAGAGAATAATATTAATCTTTCTACAATGTCAGATAAGATTAGTAGGTTAAAGAAAGCTGGTCTTCTTTCTGAGCAAAATTCTCGTCGGAATAGAAAAACAAAGGTTGAAACTAAATGGGCAGAAGTGACATCCTTAGCAACAGATACTGAAATACAAGTAGAAATTAACGGCTTTACAGTTATTGTACCTGTAGACTTTAATGAAGCGGCATTTATACGTGTCTGCAAGGTGTTGAAACTATGTTAAATACAAGAGACAAACGAATATATCTTGCCTGTGGATATACAGATATGCGTAAGTCAATAAACGGACTAGCGGCAATAGTCGAAGGTAGTTTTAGACTTGATCCGTTTGGTAGGGCGCTATTTGTATTTTGTAATCGTAATCGAGATAGATTAAAAATTTTAGAATGGGATGGGGATGGCTTTTGGCTGCACTTTAAGCGATTGGAAAAAGGGCATTTCAAATGGCCATTAGCAGGAGATGAGCAAACTATGATGCTTACATCTGAAGAAATGGAATACTTGTTAGGAAGTCCACGTCTCACACAAAAGTTAAAGCGACAGGAAATAAGAGCAAACACCGCTATATAAAAACAGAGTAAAACAGCTGAAACTATGGATTTTCATGGATTTTCATGATATAATAGGAACATGAAAAACGATGAAAAAATTACAATTTCAAAATCTGAATACATATCAATGAAAGAACAAATTGCAGAGCTTTCAAAGAAAGTAGACTGGTATAAACTGTCAAGGAAAAATGTATAAAAAGTATTAAATAATTATGTACAACTATTCTCCTTGCTTCATATGATCCTTTAATCTGTATGACTTTCCAGATATAGATATTACATGTGCATGGTGCAATACCCTGTCAAGTATTGCATTGGCTACAACTGCGTCATAGAATACACCATCCCATTCGTTGAAATTCATGTTTGTTGTAAGAATGGTACTTTTTCTCTCATATCTCATATCTATAAGCTGAAAAAACATATTAGAATCTTCTTTATCAATGGGTAAGTAGCCAAGTTCATCAATGATAAGTAGTCTGTAATGGCAGAAGTGTCTGAGTCTTACATCAAGTCTGTTTTCCAGTTTTGCTTTCTTTAGTTGCTGCAATAAATCATGACATTTGATAAAATATGTGCTAGTACGTTTCTTTGCTGCAGCTATTCCTATTGATGTTGCCAGATGAGTCTTTCCAACACCACTTGGACCAAGAAATACTATATTCTCATTTCTTTCAAGAAAACCAAGCGTGCAAAGTTCTTGTATTTCTTGCTGATTTACTGACGGCTGAAAATTGAAATCATAATCTTTCAATTCCTTTACAAAAGGAAATGCTGCTGCTTTAATCATAGATCTAGATGCTTTGGCCTCCTTAAAATCAACTTCGTAATTACTAAGTCTCAGTAGTCCTTCTGTAAACGAAAGATTGTTGGATGTCACAAAATTAGATATTTCATCAAGATGAATTACCATTTGCCCAAGGCCAAGAATCTCCATATTCCTGCATAACTGTTTGTATGTACTGTTATTCATAACTGTATACTTCTCCTATAACCTGTAAGTTTTCTTTTGCCCGCTCATTTATATTTTCTTCCTTAAATGCATGCGATTTTCTTGCTATAGCAGTATAGTGTTCATTAAGGTAATTAAGTTTCTTTTTACTAAGGGTATGGATAGTTATTAATTCTATGTTATAATAAACATGTATGTAACCATCATACACTTGTAAAGTAAGAGTTTTTCCAACGTATTCTGGTGGTACAGAATACTGGCATCCATTATGGTTGAACATGCTGGATGAATTAACTTTTACTTTATGTGGAGTTATTTGATAAGGCTTTCTTATGGTATAGGCTGGTAAGCTTCCTAAGAAAGCTTTTTCCTTGTTGAAATACATTAATGGAATACGACCTGTACCTTGATTTACCTGCATGTTTACTCTGTTATTTATTCGTGTGACCAACTCATTAAGTTCCTTGTAATCAAGTTTTCCATTGTAGGCTCTTATCTCATCAAGTAGTTTCATTGGTGCTTCTACTTTGGCTTTTGTTCTTGGTCTTCCTGCAATACAAGGGTGCACCTTAAAACCATAATCATCCGCAAACTGCTTAAATTTTATATTTATTTTCCCTTCTGTATACTCTGTTCTTGGCTCATCCATAACTGTTTTCATATTATCGGTGACAATCACACTTGGAACACCTCCAAACGTGTTAAACGCATCATCAAGGAATGAAAATAATATATCCTGTGTTTTTGATAGAGATACCCTGTACACTCTAAAACGTGAATATGACAGCAATAATACAAATATGTTTACTTCTATTATTTCACCTGTTGAAAGAGTAAATCGTATAGACTCTTTCCAGTCTAGTTGTGCTTGTTGACCCATTCCTGTTTCATAACGTATGGTTACGTTATTTGCGTTTGAAGGTCTGCTTTTTTTGAAATATGAGTCTAGTTCAGGATATTTTCTTAGATAGTAGCAGAAATTCACATAAGACCCTTCATAAGAATGATTGTCTACTAGGTATTGCCATAAAACTCTTCTGTAATAAAATATCTGCTGGCTGTTATCAGATAGAAGCTCTGCAATAATGTCATAGTAAGCAGTGATACAATTCACGCATTCTCTGGATTTGGCCTTATGAAAGCCATTAATGTATTTATCAACTGTACGCCTATCGACATCAAGTTCCCTTGCGATCTGGCTTTTATTAACTTTCAATGTTGTATCCTCCATAAATGGTTTTAACTTATAAAGATCCTTGACAGTTTGAATATTTAAATCTGTTATGATACTACTTTTGATAATCATTAGGGTACCTCCTTTTGTACCCTGTAATCATACCATTTGTACATTTTTATTTAATATTATTTGTACATTATTAATTATAACTTTATAGACTGGTTTATGGAACAGGTGCGCCTTGCAAAACATCATCAATTTGGTGCTTCCAGTGAAAAAAGCCAATACGACCAAATCAACCTATTTAATGAAGCTGAAGCAACTGCAGATGAAGCAAAGGCAGAGCCAGAGCTTGTAGAAATAGAACGCCATTACCGCAAAAAAGCAAAAGAAAATGCCGATAGACTTCCACCGGATTTGCCTGTGGAAGTGGTTGAGCATACTCTTCCGAAGGATAAACAAAAATGTCCAGAATGTGGCGAGGCTCTACATATTATGGGTAAGGATGTCCGACGTGAATTAAAGCTGATACCTGCAAAAGCAGTTATTGTAGAACATGTTAGGTATACATATGCTTGCCGAGATTGTGAAAAAAATGCTTGTGGGGTTCCAATCCTTAAAGCACCTGTAGACAATCCCGTTATTAAGGGCAGTTTTGCATCACCAGAAGCTGTAGCACAAATAATGACACAAAAGTTTGTTATGGGAGCACCTCTGTACCGACAAGAGCAGGATTTTCGTAGAAATGGAATATATTTATCACGGCAAACCATGTCAAACTGGCTGCTCAAATGTTCCGAGGATTGGCTGGAGCCAGTATATAACGCATTACGAGAAATACTCTGTACACGCGAAGTACTTCACGCTGATGAGACTACGCTTCAAGTACTACACGAACCTGAAAAGACAGCTCAAAACAAGAGTTATATGTGGATGTATAGGACAAGTGGTGAAGAACAGCATCCTATTGTGTTATATGAATACCAACCAGATAGACGAGCCAAGCATCCTGCAGAATTCCTCAAAGGTTTCCGCGGATATCTTCATGCCGATGGATACAAAGGATATCACAATTTGCCTGAGGGAATTACAGTTGTGGGATGTTGGGCACACGCAAGACGCAAATGGGACGAAGCACTCAAAGTCCTTCCAACAAAAGATAGGGAAAACTCTGCAGCCCTCCAAGGTAAGAGGTACTGCGATGGACTGTTTGATATTGAGTGCAGTTTACAAAAATTAAACTCGAATGAGCGCTTTCAAAAACGTCAGGAACTGGCAAAGCCTTTGATTGACGAATTTTTTGCGTGGCTAAAATCTTTAAATCCTGCACCCAAAACCAGTTTGGGACAGGCAGTTCATTATATGATTAAACAACGTAGATATCTGGAGCGTTATCTTCTTGACGGCAGACTAGAAATTAGCAACAACCGTGCTGAGCGTTCCATCAAGCCGTTTGTGATAGACAGAAAAAACTTCCTTTTTGCAAATACACCTCGTGGGGCCAAGGCAAGTGCTGTAATTTTCAGTATCATAGAGACCGCAAAAGAGAACGGCTTAAATCCTTATGCTTATCTTGTGTATATTTTCAAAAATGCTCCCAATTGGGATATTCACAATAATATTAATGCACTTGAACTTTTACTTCCATCTAACGTGCCAGAATCATGTAATAGTGCTGCTCGATAGGTTTTGTCAAGGTGCTTTTCTATTTGACGCTTACACATATAGACTAATTATGTGTGAAAGTTAATTATTATATTAAAAAATTATTAAATTATACTGACATATATTGTTATGATAGGTCGAATGCTTTATATTTATAATAGAACGAGGCAAAAAAATGTCTTCTGTTTCTTGATGCTAGGTATTATAACGAGGCAAGAAAAAGAGTTTGTACTTTTAAAAGCAATGTGTAACATATTTGTCTTAAGAAGGTGAGAAATTTCTAGCCTCATTGAAATACCGCTAATAAAATAAAATTTTTCTAAAATCGAAAAATTTCATATTGATACTAGGTATTTTAACGAGGCAAGAAAAAGTGAATGTACTTCTAAAAGTAGCGTGTAACAAATTTGCCTTAAAATGGTGAGAAATTTTTAGCCTTATTGAAATACCGCTAAATGTAATGGCTCGAAAATAAAGTATGTACGAATAAGATATATTTTCCAGACACAAACACCATAAGTGGATTGGGCGATGTATAAATTTTGTATATCGAAAAATTTCATTTTGAGCTAGTTATTTAATAAAGTATAAAAAGAAATGTCTTTTTGAGTATTAACATAGATTAGCCTGTTTTTATAATAATTCCCTTGTCTTTCCTAGTAGTAACTAGTTGAAAACTGTAGGCTTGAATACCGTTTGACTTTATGCAGGAAAGTTATAAGCAATTATTGTAAGCGGAAAGGAAGATACATATGAATAAAAAAATTGGAGCAATTTGTGTTTTGCTGGTTGTACTGATGATTTTCCCCATTATTGGTAGCAAGGTATTCATTGATAAACCATATGAGGGTAATGTTTCAAATGCACAGGATATGCAGTTAAATGAGGATTTACGAGGTGTATGGATTGCCTCTGTTAGTAACATTAATTTTCCATCAAAGCCAGGCCTGACTGCAGAAGAACAAATGAAGGAACTGGATAAAATTATTGAAAATACAGAGTATATGGGGCTTAATGCCATATTTTTTCAAGTTCGTCCAACGGGTGATGCATTATACAAATCATCAATTTACCCATGGTCTTCATATTTAACAGGTCAACAAGGAAAAGCAAATGACAAAGATTTTGATCCTTTAGCCTACATTATCGAGCAGGGGCACAAAAAAGGTATCCAGATTCATGCTTGGATTAATCCTTTGAGGCTTTCAATGGGTACAACAAGTAAACCTGACAAAGATTTAAAGGTATTGTCAGCTAACCATCCTGCAAAAAAAATACCTAATGCTGTGGTTACAGCACATACTGGTCAGCTATACTTAGATCCCGGATATCCAGAAGCAATTAAGCTTATTACTGATGGAATTGCCGAAATTGTAAAAAACTATGATGTTGATGGTATTCATTTTGATGACTACTTCTATCCGTCAAAGACTGAGGCAAAAAATAATGAGGACTTTAAAGACGATGAGACATATAAAAAGTACAAAGGCAATTTTAAAAATAAGGATGACTGGCGAAGAAACAATATAGACACCCTTGTTAAGAATTCATATGAAACAGTAAAAAGCATAAAACCAGAGGTTCAATTTGGTATAAGTCCTTTTGCAATATGGTCAAATAAAGATAGAAATCCTGAAGGCTCAGATACACAAGGTGGTATTTCTACATATTATGACTATTATGCAGATTCAAGGAAATGGGTTAAAGAAGAATATCTGGATTACATAGCACCTCAAATATATTGGAACATAGGATTTAAAGTAGCAGATTATTCTGTGCTATTAGATTGGTGGAAAAATGTATGCAGCGGAACAAATGTTAAATTGTATGTGGGACATGCCGCATACAAAATAAATGATACAACACAAGCAAATGAATGGCTTGATCCATTACAAATACCAAAGCAAATTGCATTAAATAGAGAAAGCAATGCTGTTAGCGGCAGTATATTTTATGGATATGCAAAGCTTGCAGCTAATAGCTTGGGCATAAAAGATAAGCTTCATGGAATTTATGTAGCGGGAAGAGATCCTGGCAGCAATGTTCCTGAGGATAGACAGCTAATTATATCTCAGCCTTCAAATGGTTATGAAACTTCAGCTTCAAAGGTTAGTATTCTTGGAAGTGGAGATCCGAACCAGCCCATATATTTAGAGGATACCGAAATAGAAACTTCCGAAGATGGTTATCTTACTGTATTTGTAGATTTGAAGAACGGTGAGAATAGCTTTGTTTTCAAGCATAAGGGAAAAGAGACTGTGCTGAAAATAATAAAGAAGGGAACAACAGCAGCACCTTATAAAATGACAAAGCCGGAATTTAAGCCAAATTCCTTTTCACCTACTCAAGCTATGACAATGAAAACTGGTCAGAAGGTAACCTTCTCTTGTGAAGCACCAAAAGGTTCAAAGGTGTGGGTTGAGATTGGAACATATAAGGTTAATTTGACAAGCGTGGAAGGTGCAAACAATTCTGACGCATCAAGCAACAAGATAGATAAAAATGAATTGACACCTGTAAAGTACACGGGTACCTTTGAATTTCCAGCAGTAAAGGGAAATCAAAGGGTTTTAAGTCTTGGAAAACCAGTATTTGTTCTTGATTACAATGGAAAAAAGGTAACAAAATCGCTGAGCAACATAATTAGTGTACAATCTTCAAAGTATCAAAAATATGCAGTTGTAAATACGAAGGAAACAGAAGTACCAGCCCGTTCAGGTCCAGCTTCATCGTATTCTAGAGTAACTCCACTAATAAATGGTGCCTCTGACTATGTTGTGGGTCAACAAAATAACTTTTATTTATTGAAGAGTGGTGTGTGGGTAGCAGCAAGCGATGTAAAAATTGTAAATGATAAAGCATTAAAGACTAATACTATATCATCGATTAAAGTAAAAGCTAATAGCAATTATACGGATATTGCATTTAAAATGCCTGTAAATACTGTATTTGACGTGTCAGCACAATCAGGAACTGTTACATTGACATTGTTTAATACTAAAGGTATAAAAGTTAGTGCAGCTGCTCCTAGTAGTTCTATTTATTCGTCAGTTATTTGTCAAAACATATCTGGCAATGCAGTTTATACATTTAAGCTGAAAGCAGCAGACAAATATTTTGGGTATTATGCACAGTATAAAAATGGTGAACTGGTATTTTCACTTAAAAATGCCCCTAAAATTGACAAGAACAGCAGCAAGCCTCTTACAGGCTTGAAGGTACTGCTTGATGCAGGGCATGGAGGAAATGAGTCAGGTGCTGTTGGGCCATTAGGAAATCGTGGACTTTATGAAAAAGATATAAACTTATCTATTGCATTAAATACAAGAAAATATTTAAAAGCACTTGGGGCAACGGTTATAATGACTAGAACAAGTGATACTACTGTAAGCCTAACAGAAAGAGCAAATTTAATTAGAAAAGAAAAACCAGATATTGCAGTTTCAATACACAATAATTCTATGGATGTGACAGCTGATTATTCAAAGCATAAGGGCTTTTTAACGCTTTATTCACAAGCAGGCTCTAAGGCAACAGCTGGTTTTATACAGGAAGAAATGGTAAGAGAATTGGGCAGAGAGAACGATGGTTACAGATGGCAGAGCCTGTCAGTATGTATACCAACACAGGCTCCTGCAATACTTGTAGAATGTGGCTTTATGTCAAATCCTTCTGAGTATGAATGGCTTGTAAATTACGAAAATCAAGTGAATATTGCAAACTCACTTGGTAAAGCCATAGAAAATTGGGCTATAAAGAATGCACGATGAAGCAGGGATGCTGAATGTGAGCGACGGTAAAATTAACTATTATGAACCAATACTAATTCAACAAATATCTTGTGAGTAACCCATTTAGATAAGTACGTACGGAAGTACCTAAGTCAATACTATAATCTCACCCTACACTGTTGATGAAATAATTAGCACATATATCTGAATAACTAATTTAAACCATGTCAATAATTTCTACTGACATGGTTTTTTTACGTTTACTTATTATTTAAAAGCAGATTTCCTTATTAGACATATTATACGAAGGAGGGCTAAAGCCTGTGCTGATATTTTTCGGTATTCTTATTTAAAAAGGAATGTGAGGCACGGATATAAATATGATAAAAGTTGGTATACCAAGGGGACTATATTACTATAAGTACTCTAAACTTTGGGAAACATTTTTTAGTGAATTAGGAGCAGAAGTGATTCTGTCTGATAAAACAAACAAAAACTTATTGACTGATGGAGCAAATACATGTATTTCTGAGGCATGTCTTCCTATAAAGATTTATTTCGGACATGTTATGAATCTTGTAGGTAAAGTTGATATTATCTTTATGCCAAGATTTACAAGTATTTCTAAAAAGCAATATATTTGTCCTGAGATTTGCGGAGTACCTGACATGATTAAAAACTCAACAAAGTCGCTGCCTAGAATTATTGATACAGAAATTAACCTACGAGAGTCAAATAAGAATTCTTGGTTGGCAGCTCTTCGTATAGGTGAGTTTATAACCCGTGACAGACGGAAAATTAAAAATGCTTACAAAAAAGCACTTGAAGCATATCGTTTTGAAAGACAAATCTTAAAATCAGGTGTCTTAACTGACGAATTTATGCAGGACAACGTAACTTTAAGAATGATAAAAAAAAGAAGTACCCAATTTACTGTCGCTGTTTTAGGACACTGCTATACAGTCTATGACAGCTATATAAATATGGAACTTATAAATAAGCTAAGAGGCTATGGATTTGGGGTAGTTACATTGGATATGCTTGATTACCTTGAGTCAAAGTTAAGGTGTAAGGAATTGGATAAAATGCTCTTTTGGGACTATGGTACAAGAGCATATGGAGGTGTTTCACAATTAATTGAAAGTGGGCAAGTAGATGGAATATTGGTACTTACATCATTTGGCTGCGGAGTAGATAGCTTTGTGGATGAACTGGTAGAGAAAAAAGTTAGAATGGAGAGTGATATACCATTTATGAAGCTTGTGCTGGATGAACATTCAGCTGAGGCAGGTTTTTGTACAAGGCTTGAGGCTTTTGTAGACATGATTATTAGGAGGAAAACGCATGATTTTTACATTTCCACATCTAGGTAATACATATATTGTAGCTAAAGCATTTCTGGATGATTTTAATGCTCAATATATCATACCGCCTTTTAATACTAATAAAACATTAGAAATAGGTTCAAAGTATTGTTCAGAAGCTAATTGTCTTCCTTTTAAGCTATTTGTTGGAAATATGCTTCAAGCATCGGAACTAGGAGCAGATGCCATGCTTATTACAGGCGGCTGTGGTCCATGTAAGCTGGGCTATTTTGGGGAAATGCTCCAAAAAACTGCTGATGATATTGGAATAAATATGGAACTAATTACATTAGAGGTTCCAGATCAAGGACTAAAGGAACTTAATGCAAGAGTAAGGAAAATTAGTGGAAACACAAGCTTTGTTAATGTTGTAAAGGTTGCTAATTCAGCTAAAAATGTTGCTATTAAAATAGATAATTTAGAAAGACTTATGAGGATAAAAAGAGCTAGAGAACGTGAAAAAGGAAGTGTTGATTTAATATATAGAGCTTTTAAAAATGATATTATGAAGATTAAAGGCTCAAAGAATATACTAGAGTATATTAAGCTAACGGAAAATAAACTGAATGATATAAAGTTAAATGAGAATGCCAACCCATTAAAAATAGCTGTTGTTGGAGAGATTTATACAACAATTGAACCTTATGCAAATTTTGAATTGGAGAGAATCCTTGGGAACATGGGCATTGAGGTTGAAAGAAAAGTAACTGTTAGTGATTGGATTGTAAATGATATGTTTAGAAAAGGTCTTCATCTTCCACGGGATTCAAGTTATGTAAAAGCCTCGAAAGCATATCTTGGAAGGATGGTAGGCGGACATACTCAGCATACAATAGGGAACTCCGTAATTCATGCACAAGAAGGTTATGATGGAATTATACACTTATATCCCTTGGGATGTATGCCTGAAATAGTTTCGCAGGCAATACTTCCAGCAATTGAGGAGGATCATCAAATTCCAATTATGACAATTATAAGAGATGAAATGACAGGAGAAGCTGGTTTTGTAACAAGGTTAGAGGCATTCGTTGATTTGCTAAAAAAGAGAAGAGGAGAAAATATTGATGGGCAAAGTAAACTGTTATATGGGTATTGATGTGGGTTCAGTCAGCACAAATATAACACTGATTGATGAACAGGAAAATGTAATTGAAAAACTTTATTTAAGAACAGAGGGGCAGCCAATTGAGTCAATAAGAGCTGGGCTTAAGGACATTTATAAAAGAATGGGTATGTATGTTTCCATATGCGGAGTTGGAACAACAGGCAGCGGAAGGCAGTTAGCTGCGGCAATTATCGGTGCAGATGTAGTAAAGAATGAAATTACCGCTCATGCAATAGCTTCACAAAAGGTTATACCTGATGTAAGAACAATTATTGAAATTGGAGGTCAGGATTCCAAAATTATTTTGCTGAAAAACAAAATAGTATATGATTTCGCCATGAATACAGTCTGTGCTGCAGGTACAGGTTCATTTCTTGATAGACAAGCCTCACGAATAGGTATATCTATAGAAGATTTTGGTCATTATGCATTAAAATCTCAAATACCTGTTCGAATTGCAGGAAGATGTGCTGTTTTTGCAGAAAGTGATATGATACATAAACAGCAAATGGGATATTTGAGAGAGGATATTATCAGAGGACTGTGTGATGCTTTAGTTAGAAACTATCTGGCTAATTTGGCTAACGGTAAAAAACTGGAGGCACCAATAGTATTTCAGGGTGGTGTGGCAGCTAATATTGGTATTGTAAAGGCATTTGAGAAAGCTTTAGGGCTTGAAATAATTATCCCAAAGCATTTTGATGTCATGGGTGCATACGGAGTAGCATTACTGGCAAAAGAACAGATGCAGTACAGAGCAGGTAAATCAAAGTTTAACGGCTTTGATAAATTAAATGGGGATTATACAGCAGTAAGTAGGGAATGTTCAGGATGTTCTAATTGCTGTGAGATAGTTCAAATTTCATTAAATAATAGTCCTGTTGTATGCTGGGGAGATAAGTGCGGTAAGTGGAGCGGACAGCAGGGCGATAATATATCGAAAAGTGAGGAATTCACTATTTAGAATACAAATCAAATATCGCTTAGTCTATTTATGCAGGAAGCTTACAATGGTTTTGTTGTATATAATTGTATGAAGTAGTATTGGTGTCTACCAACTAATTCATACAATTTTTTTTACCAACCTTCCATTATTAGTAAAAGCATTTTTTGCTATAAAATAGCTGATGAAAGCATATAGAGACTATTGAAATGTAAACTATTCAAGCAATAGTGAAAAATGATGTTTTAAAAGTAAAACATAATATGTAAATAAGTAAATTATATACAAATGTACAGAAGGAAAAATATCTTCAATTGTTGAATAATACTGTGTTCTTGACAAATAAGTTTAAAGCATATTTGAACATATAAATAGATTTTTTATTCAATCATTTAGCTATTTCTAGTTATATAGCTTATTTTAATGCAAAGATATCATATTGAGTATAAATAATTTAATTGATTTTATATTCTATGCTAACTCTTCAAAAGCGTAAAACATTAGTGAAAGCCTATGTTTTTTATATATTTCTAAGCTTAAAATTTTCAACAAAGTAATTTTCGATAAGTATTTTTCAATAAAGTAATAAAGATTTTCAATAAATATAAAATTTCAATAAATAAAATTTTCATATATAAATTAACGACTCAACTTTCACAGTTGATTTGTAGGTGCTTAAGCTTATCAAATGAAAGGCTAACTAATTTTATTAAATAAGTTAGTTTATTTGTCAGTAAGACATCGGTAGTTTAAGAATAGCTTGAATTTTTATTCGAAAGCTTAGTTATTAAAGTGTATTTAAAAGATATAGAAAGAAAGTAAATTGGAAGTAATGCAAAAATGTGTTGCTATTGCACTGCTAAGTATGGTGTAAAGGTACTTTAAAGTCAATTATATTTGAAAGCTTTGACTTCTAAGCATATGCATAATGCGTTTGTTTTGAAGACTTAAGGGGCTTGGTTTTAAATGCTGAAATTAAGGGGATTCCAGCCGAATTGA
This sequence comes from Ruminiclostridium herbifermentans, assembly GCF_005473905.2. NCBI lineage: Bacteria > Bacillati > Bacillota > Clostridia > Eubacteriales > Oscillospiraceae > Ruminiclostridium > Ruminiclostridium herbifermentans. Next base: position 3,366,675 of record NZ_CP061336.1, on the reverse strand, counting down.
CTTTGGTACTTTACAATAGATAAATTAAAATTTTTAAGGGGGAAATACTATGTTCATTAAGTCTTTAGGTTTAAGAAGAAGTATCTCGTATTTACTATGTTTATCAATTTTAGCCTGCGTTTTTTCTATAACCAGTGCTATTGCTGTTCCTGGTGGAACACAGGCGGCAGCAGTTGTTTATGGAGACCTAAATGGTGATGGGGCAGTAGATGCTCTAGACAATGCACTAATGAAACAATATTTACTTGGAACCACTACATTTACAAGTGAACAGAAAGCTGCTGGTGATGTTGATGCAAGCGGCTCAATAGATGCTCTTGACTTTGCTATTATGAAGCAATTTTTATTAAAGATTATCGACAAATTCCCAGCTGATAAGGGTGAGGATGAATATGTTCATCCAATAGTTATTCCTTCATTCTCACAATTACAAGCAAATCCTAAGCTTCCAGACCCTTTCAAGTTCTATAATGGTGATAAGGTTACTACAAAGGCTCAATGGAAAGCTCGTCAGAAGGAAATTAGTGCTCTTGCTCAGGCATTTATTTATGGAAGTAAACCAGAGGCACCAGATAGCGTAAAAGGTTCATTTAGTAACAATAAAATAACTGTAACTGTTACTGATAATGGTAAAACAATATCATTTACTTGTTCAATACAGTATCCATCAAAAGGAACTGCGCCTTATCCTGCAATGATAGGTATTGGTATGAATACTCTTAATTCATCAAATATATTGAATATGGGTGTAGCGTTGATTACCTTCCCTTGTGATGAGTTAGGTGCACAGTCAGGTGCTAACTCAAGAGGAACTGGTAAGTTCTATGACTTGTATGGCAAAAATCATTCTGCAGGTTCACTGATGGCTTGGGCTTGGGGTGTTGACCGCTTGATAGATGCATTAGAAACAACTCCTGAAGCTAGAATTAATGCAGCTAAGCTTGGTGTAACAGGTGGATCACGTTACGGAAAGGGTGCTCTTGCATGTGGTGCGTTTAATGAGAGAATTCAGTTAACTATACCTCAAGAATCAGGCTCTGGTGGAGCTGCTAGCTGGAGAGTATCTGACTGGCAAAAATCAAGAGGACAAAATGTACAGACTGCTGCACAAATTGTAACAGAAAATCCATGGCAGGGAAGTGCATTTGCACAATTCGGAAATGCAGTAAACAAGCTGCCAGTTGACCAGCATTTGGTTGCAGGACTTTGTGCACCACGTGGTTTATTGATAATAGAAAATACATCAATGGAATGGTTAGGAAATGTTAGCTGTTTTGCAACAGGAAAAACAACAAATATGATATATGAAGCACTTGGAGTACCAAGCAATATGGGTTATTCTTCAGTGGGACATCCTGACCATTGTGTACTTCCATCTTCTCAATTCCCTGAAGTAGAAGCATTTATTAAGAAATTCTTATTAGGAGACAACTCTGTTAATACAAATTACATGAAGCAAGATGGTGGAATTACATTTGACAAAAATATGTGGGTTGATTGGGATATTCCAGTATTGAAATAGCACTTATTTGCGAACTTTACACTAATGTTGCTTTTGAACTATTTATAATTTGATTATTCATTTTAAATACAAATAAAAATAAGCAAATAGAAATATTTTGAGACTAATATAACTACAATAACAATGACCCCTAAAATTCCAAGCCCCATTATGAGATTAAATACGTAAGAACTACTATAAACTCAAAAAGCCACCTCTTCACCAAATAGAGCTTTACTGTTTGATGAAAAGGTGGCTATGTTTTAACTAAATAATATTTATTTGACAGCTATAAAATTATTCAACCCAACGAATTAAGCCTGTGTCAAATCTATTAATAAGGTTTGGATTCTTTGGTGTAGCTCTGAAGGTATAAGCATATTCGCCGCCATCTTCTATTTTTAGATCTAAGGAGTACTTATAGGAACCATCCTCAGTTTTACCATCTAACTTCATTTCTATGGATTGAGCATTAATTATCATACCGTTGCATAAAGAACCATAATATACCTCAACCATAACATCTGATGGATCTATAATTCCAAGCTTTGCATAAGCAGTCAGGTGTATTTCATGTCCAGAGTCAGATTTATAATCTTTTAGGTTGTTCATGAACTTTTCAGAGAATAACTGAACCTGATGCCAATTAGCTTTCATATGCTGTTCAAAGGCTGAAAGCTGTTTAGCAAGGCTATAGTTATCAGCACATACCATTTCGGTGCCATTTATTGCAGGAAGATACATTCTTTCTGTATATTCCTTTACCATTCTATCAGTACTATAGTTCCAAGTTAGAGATTTGATGGAGTTTTTCATCATGCGAACCCATTCTGTTGGAATACCTTTTTCATTAACATTGTAGAATAAAGGTACTATCTTGCTTTCTAAAGTGTCATAGATTGATTCGCTGTCAATATTATCTTGAGAATACTCGTTGTCAAATTCTGTCTCATCACCTATAACCCAACCGTTTTCTCCGTCATAACCTTCACACCACCAGCCGTCTAAAATACTAAAGTTTATAATACCATTTATACAAACTTTTTGACCACTAGTTCCGCTGGCTTCAAGAGGTCTTCTTGGATTGTTCATCCATACATCAACGCCTTGAACTAAATTTCTTGCAACAGTCATATTATAGTTTTCAAGCAAAATAACTTTTCCGTAAAAACCTTCTTGCTTTGCAATATCATTAATGTTTTTAATAACATCATGTGCAGGGCCATCAGCAGGATGTGCCTTACCAGCAAAGATAATTTGCATTGGTTTTTCTGGGTTGTTAAGAATCTTTTGAATTCTGGCTAAATTTCTGAAAATCAGATTTGCACGTTTATATGTGGCGAATCTTCTAGCAAAACCAATAGTAAGTGCATTTGGATCAAGGAAATTATCTACTTGTCTTACAGCTTCCATAGATTCACCATTTGCTAGCTTTTGTTGCTTAAGTTTTGCCCTTACAAAGTTAATTAGCTTTAATTTTAATTCTTTATGAATTTCCCATAATTCTTCGTCCGGAATATTATCGATACCTTCAAAAGTAGAACTTTCGTATATTTTAGATGTCCAGTCACTACCAAGATATTTGTCATAAAGTGCTTTTATTTTAGGTGAAATCCATGTTAATGTGTGAATACCATTAGTTACATGTGTAATTGGAATATCATTTTTTGGTACTCCAGGCCATACATCGCTAAATATATCTCTTGAAACAGCTCCATGAAGCTCACTTACTCCATTTTTTCTACCTGCTAGGGTTAGTGCAAGAACAGTCATATTGAAGTTTTGATCTTCTGACTTTTTAAGTCCAAGTTCCAAGAAATCATATCTGCTTAACCCTAATTGTCCCCAGAAATCTCCGAAGTATTTATCCATCATATAAAGAGGGAATACATCATTACCAGCTGGAACAGGAGTATGAGTAGTAAATATTGATGAATTCTCAACAATTTTTTTAGCTTCACTGAAGCTTATGTGTTTTTCATTAACAAGCTTTCTAATAAGTTCTAATCCCATAAATGCGGAGTGACCTTCGTTCATATGATATACTGTTGCATTAATGCCCAATGCGTCTAATACCCTTATACCACCAATCCCAAGGAAGATTTCCTGTTGAATTCTTGTTTCTTGATCACCGCCATATAATCTTGCTGTAAGAGATCTATCGTTATTAGAGTTTTGTGGAACATCTGTATCCATAAGGTATAAATTAATTCTGCCTATCTGAACCTTCCATACTTGTGCATACACTGTTCTGCCAGCAAAGGTAATACTAATTTGCACTTGCTCACCATTTTGATTTAATGCTGGTAGAATTGGCAATTGTGATACATTTAGGTCATTAAAACAAGTTTGCTGCCAGCCATCTGAATTTATTCTCTGACTGAAGTAGCCCTGCTTATAGAACAGACCTATTGCTGTGAATGGAAGACCAAGATCGCTTGCGGCTTTACAATGATCTCCTGAAAGTACACCTAGACCTCCTGAATAAATAGGCAATACTTCATTTAATCCATATTCAGCAGAAAAATATGCAATCATCTTATCTGTATTTTGAGGATATGTTTTATTAAACCATGTGTTTTTTTCAGACATGTAATTGTCAAATGTATTTACTACATTTTCTAGCCTTTTCATAAAATCTGCATCATTAAGTTTTGATTGGAGCTTTTTTTGACTTACTTCCTGTAAGAAACGTACTGGATTTCTGTTCAGTTTTTTCCACAAGTCTAAATCGATTTCTCTATAGAGGTCAATGGCTTCAGGATTCCATGACCACCATAAATTATAAGCAATATCATTAAGTCTTTTAAATTCTTCTGGCAATGCTGAAATTACATTAATTTTACCGACTAAATACATATGCATTCTCCTATCTTTCATTTGATTTTTAATAAAGCATTATAACGAAGCAAAATGTCTCCCGCTATTAAAAGCGGCGGTTGTTCCTTTGATTTTGAAGCGGTGAGAATATATCCAGCTTCGCTTTAATGCCGGTGAATGTAATGAAATTTCTCTGCACTCTCTGTAATAGAAAAATCTCATTTTGAATCTAGGCATTATAACAAAGTATACATGTCAAATAAAATATACGATTTACTTGTTATAATAACACAAAAGAGCAATTATTGGTAGTATTTACAACGAATTTAATTTTAAGTAGATGTGCAGTTAATATTATATGACATTTATGGAAAAAAATACTGAAATAAATTTATAAACTTTATAAATAAAAAATGATATTTTGATATATAAATAATAATACTATGATTAAACGATTCTTTTTATATGGTATTATTGGCTGGAGCATGGAGATAGTTTGGACTGGCCTATATTCACTAATGAATGGTGATATGGCTTTAGAAGCATATACCAGCCTCTGGATGTTATTTATATATGGATGTGCTGTATTCTTAGAACCCCTGCATGACATAATCCACGATTGGAATGTAGTCTTGAGAGGTATTATTTGGGTTGTAATAATTTGGGGTATAGAATACTCTACAGGAAAGATATTGCTTGGAATGCTTAATGTCTATCCCTGGCAGTACTTTGGCAAATTTGCTGTTGAAGGACTTGTTAGGTTAGATTATGCACCGGCTTGGTTTGTCGCGGGTATATTATTTGAGAGAGTACATGCCACATTTGATAGATTAAAGATAACTTAATGGTTGTGATAATTACTTTATAAGCTTTAATGTATAAGCTTTAATGGTAAAATTATAGTATTGGCTTACTGATACTTCTGTACAAACTCATCTAAATGGGCTACACAAGATATTTTTTTAATTATAGTTAATTATACTGCTGTCAGCATTCAGTATTCATGATTTCATAGCTACGTTGTAATAAATAAACTATTATTTAACTATATGTTCAAAATGTTCAAATAAATATTTTTAATCTAGAACCCCAGTTATCTAAGCTGCTTTCGCGTACGCATTAGTGTAACAGTAAATAATTTACTAAACTCAGTTCAAAAATTAATTAGTGTGTTCAAAAATTAATTAGTGTAATGGCTTATATTAACAGTTCAAATTTTCAATTCATATAATTTCTCTAACTTTATAAATATTGAAAAAAGAGCATTTGCAGAATATAATATAATTACCATCATTTTTGAAGGTATACACAAAAAAACGTGTATACTTTTTATTTGCTTTTTTATTTAAATTAAATAATCAGTATCCGGGATGAAAAAGTTTAATGGTGTTATAGAATTAGTATTTGGTTTATTGCTGATTTTACTGCAATAACGGTGAACTTAAAAAAATTGTAATTGTTACAAAAATGAATTTTGATTAAATGAATTTTGATTATAGGATATTGTGATATATAAGATATTGTAAAAAAGAATTGGTCATTCTCAGCGTTTTACTTGAATGACACTGAATCTTTTTTCATTTGATAAGCACACAACTAAAATATTCAACTGGGATAGTTGAACATTTAATATTTAGAATCATTGGGTTTTGTGTACTTCAGGGGGATTAATGAGTAATAATGCTTTGGTAGATAAAAAGGAGCTTGGTGATAGCAAAAAAAAAGTTAAAGGTAAAAAAAAGAAAAGTAAGCTTAAGAGTTTATTGGAATTTTTTATATTTGAGTTTATATTTTTGTCGTTGACAACACCTTTGCTTATATTTTATGGGCCTTTTGAGAATGTAAAATGCTCTGTTACAGGAGTTTTATGGAATTCATATACGCTCAAGGAAGTAGCGAGAACATTTCTTTCAGATAAAGCAATTGCAAATATATTGGGTGATGGTTATGCTATTTCAAATGTTAATACTGAAGATATAAAGCCGCTTAATTTTGGAATACATCATACCAATAAAACAGAACTTTTTGATATAGAGAGCAGTAATTTTAACGGTAAACTTTTAGTTATAGAGGATCCTACAAGAATTAAAGTGGGATACTCAAATCAAATACCTAGAGCTGGGCAGACCACTAGCAGCATCGCTAAAAGATACGGAGCTATAGCAGCTATCAACGGTGGTGGTTTTATTGATACTAAGTGGGCAGGAACAGGTGGTGCTCCATTAGGATATATAATAAGTGAAGGTAAATATATAAGCGGAGAGTCAAAGGACAAAACCACAAAGAGGGATACAATTGCATTTACTGAGGATGGAATGCTTATTGTAGGAAAACATTCACAAAATGATTTGAAAAAATATAATGTTAAAGAAGCAATAAGCTTCGGTCCTCCATTGATTGTTAATGGAAAACCAACTATAAAAAGCGGGGATGGAGGCTGGGGAATATCTCCTAGAACTGCAATTGGTCAAAGAGCAGATGGCTCTGTCTTGTTTTTAGTAATTGACGGAAGAAGTCTTAAATCATATGGAGCGACATTAAAAGAGGTTCAGGACATATTGCTTGAAAAGGGTGCTGTAAATGCAGCAAACTTAGATGGTGGTTCATCAACAACCATGTATTACGATGGCAAAGTAATAAATACGCCTTCTGATGCTTTAGGTGAACGATCAGTACCATCAGTATTTATGGTAATGCCATAGAAGGAGAAATTGTGTGAAAACTTTAGTTAAGTGGTATAGATGGATTCTGTTAGCGGTTATATTTCAATTTTGTGTGTTATTATATATTAATAATGTTTTTTTAAATTCAGATATAACTGTAAGTATAACAGAAGCCAATAAAAGTAAATCTGTATTTACGGGAGATTTTAAGGTTCCTGATAATGCTAAAAGTATCAGTATGTCTTATAATGCTGAATATGGCGCGTATATATTGGACGGTGTACTTCATATTGTCAATGTGGATAAAGAAGATGATAGGGAGGTTGCAGGTAAGGATAATGATAAAATAACCTATTTTAAATGGCTTCCTGATAGAAATATGGTAATATTTTCATCAGATACAAAGAATGGTCAAAAAGGCATAGTTGAAATATCCACCTACGAGCCTGATTCGGAAACTTTACGACAATATCCTCAAATTGATGGATTAACTGCCAAGAGCCAGATAATGGATATTGAACTATCCCAATATACAAATGTAGTTTATGCTAAAATAAAGACATCTGATACAAAGTCAAAGATTGTTAGTTTTAATGTAATGAGCCAATATGCTCATGTAATGAATTTGGGAGCAGATGCTATAATAAAAGAGTGCTCATTTGTTAATAAACTTGTATATCAAAATGAAGAAAAATCAGTATATATTTATGATGGTAATAAAAAGGTAAAAAACAAAATACCTATTGATGCTGACAAGATAAAGGTTTTGGGTATTGATTTAAATGATTCTTTGTATATCGGAATACTTGATTCACTAGGAAAGGTTACTCAAATTTATCATCAAAAAATTAATGATGATAAGGTAACTGATAATTGGACGAAGGTTGATTTAAAAGCTGCTACAGCTGTAGAGGATATTATTATATCGGGTAATGGAAATATATATACAAATGATATTGAAGAAAATAAAATAATTAATGTTATAAGTGGTCTAAAGGCTTCATATAGAGGAGAATTCATTGAAATTTTAGAGGGTGCACTGGTTTCAAAAGAAGAAAATAAGGTGTTTATTACATCTTTAAAAGAATACTGATAAATTGAAGGTGCTGTGAATATTAACACGAAACAGGGTGTTTTGCAAAACGGTCGGCTGAAGAACTTGTTCTGCACCATAATTATTTCAGCGTCAATTTCTGGAGCAAGCAATATATAATGTTCGGTTGTATTATTTAATCAGTTCGCTGTTGGTATTTTTTTTCTACAACGAACCATTGATAATTCTCACATATCAATAGTAATTTTTATGTGGTAATTTAAAAGTTGAGAAATAAATATATTTTAGACATAGTGTTTTATTTGTTCTTTAATTGGGTATTATTAAATTAAGTTTTTATATATAATAAAATGATTTTGGAGGAATTACTTATGTCAGGTAAAATTATAAATTTAACTAATGAAACTTTTGATGAAATAGTATTAAAATCTGATAAACCAGTGGTTGTTGATTTTTGGGCTACTTGGTGCGGACCTTGCAGAATGGTAGGCCCTATAATGGATGAGTTAGCAGAAGATTTCGATGGTAAGGTTCAAATTGCAAAGGTAAATGTTGATGATCAAGGTGAATTGGCAGCAAAATTTAAAATAATGAGTATACCTACTATTTTAACTTTCAAAAATGGTGAGTTGGCAGAAAAGGTTGTTGGCGTTAGATCAAAGGAAGAGTTTTCAGATATGATAAATAAGCTGTTATAGTTTTTTGCTTTTCTTTATTATTGTATATATAAATATTTAGGTTTGTGATTAGAATTGATAGCACTTATATTTTTAGCTATAAGCTGATAATATGAGTGCTTTTTACTGTAAAAATAATTCATAAATTAACAATAGGTAAGATTTTTCTAAACTATTCAAACAATTATTGTTAAAATTTCTATTAAATTATAATATAAACTAAAAATGATAAAATTTTCATAAAATGATTGTAAATCCTATTTCCATTTTTACATGTATTATGTAAGTCAATAAGAGGTCGACTGCAAATGCTATTTTAAATTTAAAATTAACTAGAACTTTAGAAGGTTAGATAAAGAAAATAGCTTATTATACTTTTAAAGTAGCTAAGTATGAGTTTTAAGTCTTATGCAAAAGCTTCTGACTTTTATTATTGCCTTACAAAATATACATTATTAGGAGGAATTTACAATGACACAAACAATCAGAATCAGAAGAGGTACAAAAAGTGAATTTATTAACTATGGCGCTTTAGAGATGGCGGAATTGGGTTTTTGTACAGACACCAAAGAAGTATTTATTGGTGATGGTGTAACAAACCACTTAGTTGGTGGAGTTATGATGGGTACATTGGCAGAGAGACCCGAAGCATCCACACGTGGTAGATTTTACTTTGTAGAGTCAGGAGAAGGAGAAGGCGTACTTTATTTTGATGATGGAAAAGTATGGCATAAAATTAGTGTAGAATCCTTAAAAGAACTTAATGGTACGCTGGATGATATTGCTGACGGTGTTAATTACAAAAAGGTAAAATCAGAAGATATTATAGATGGACATGTGTACAAAGTATCAGATGGTATAAATGTTAAAACTGCCGCTGAAATCAAAGAGCACATTGATAATCCTGAGATACATAGAAAAATTAATGATGCAGGAGCAGGGAATGACGAACTTTGGTCAGCAGCGAAAATAAAACTTGAGATATTTAATGCAATTAGGGGATTGGACTGGCAGGACAGTGTAAAGAGCAAGGAGGTTAAGTCTGTTCCAGAAAATCCTCAGCTTCATGACAGATATCTAATACCTGCTGATGCAGAAGGCATATTTAGTGGTAAAGAAGGACAAATAGCTGATTGGAATGGCTCAGGTTGGGATTTCTTTACTCCATTGACAGGTTGGGCAGTATATGTTGAAGATGAAAATAAAAACTACACATATAACCTTTCCGGTACTTGGGTTGTAACTGGCGGAGCTAATCAGACAATTGAAACACAGGGAGGACTTATTGGTGGAGGTTCTGGTGATGTCATAACTCTGGCAGTAGGTGAAGGAAATGGTATAACAGTAAGTGAAAAAGAAGTGTCAGTGAAGGCACATCATGGTATTATTGCAGATATTAATGGTGTTAGTGTTAAAATTGACAATACTTCTATTGTGTTTGATGAAGATAATGGGTATTCACTATCAGTAGGAGTAATTGATGGAGGCACATTCTAATATGACAAATAAAGGTAAACAGAACAGCACCTTGATATGTATAAGAAGAGGAACTGAATCTGAACTGTTTGATTACCAATTAGAAGTTGGTGAACTTGGTTTTACCACTGATACACATAAACTATTTATTGGCTCTGATGATGGTAATTTACAACTAGCCGTTGGTAAGCCAAAAAAGAAAAAATCGTAAAAAATTATATACCTAATGAATTTATTACAAAGTAATGATAAGTATATAGTAATAACGAGATATTAGGGCGGATGCTAAGCTTAAATAACAAAAGGACCCATTTATAAAGGGTATAAAGTAATATTTTTTCACTTTCGGCGAGGCAAAGATGGTAATGTAAAAAGCATCGGTAATAAATAGCTTGAACCTGTTACTAGTATGTGTCTTTTTGACTTTTGCTAGTAACAGGTTCTTTTAATCTACATAGAATTGGCTTTACTTTCTATGTGTGGTTAATATAAAGTTATTAAAATGGTGTTTCATACATTTCTACAGCTGAAGATGGGATTCCTTGTAATGTTCCACCAATTGAGAAAATTAAATCATATGCAGATGTAAAAGTTAAATAGCCTCGTGGAGTAGGCATATCAAGTTTATCTGTCCAAGTATCGGTTGTTGGATCATAAACTTCTAATTTTTTAAGTTCTCCACTTTGGTTAATTCCACCAACAGCATATATCATACCACCTACAACCTCAACACCAAGGCTGCGTCTTGCAGTGTTCATGCTTTGTTTTTGCACCCAAAGATCTTCGCTGATATTATAAGCCTCTACAATATTCAAGTAGTTGCCATTATAGCCACCAATTACATATATGGTGTTATCAATAGCTGCTAGTTCATGTATACTTCTTTTAGTAGGCATTTTTTGTTTTACAGTCCATTGATTTGTTGCAGGATCATATTCTTCTACTGCATCTATATACTTATTGCCATTATAACCGCCAATTACATATATTTTACCATTTACTGAAATGGCTGCTGTGTTAAATCTAGGTGTTGGCATGTTAGGCAAAGTAGTCCAAGTTCCTGTTTTAGTATCATACACTTCACTAGTAGCAAGAACATTTGTACCAGTCTTTCCTCCAAATACATATATTTTTTCACCAATTGAAGCGGCAGCCATTCCATGTCGTTCACCAGTCATATCATTTGATTTTGTCCATGAGTTAGTAAGAGGATCATATATTTCTATGGATTTAGTAGCTATATTACCTTTAGTTATTCCTCCTAAAACATAGATTTTGTTGTTTACATTCACTGAAGCAGCACTAGTTTTAGGAATAAACATGTCACTCATTTTAGTCCATGCATTAGGATTTTTATAAACAGTAGCATATTCTTCTTCGCTCCATTCTCCTATTCCTAATGGAGTGATGGCACGAACTCTATATTTATGGGTAGTACCAGGTAATAAATTGAGGTGTGAATAATCTGTTACTTTACCAACATTAACAACTTTGTCGTCAATTTCTAGATCATAGCTTGTTGCTTCATCAATATCTGACCATGATAGATCGATTTGGTATGGGATATTTGCTTCTACATTAGTAAATTCAGGAATAGGAATAATAACAACTACTTCTCCTTCTATTTCCATTTTAAAATCACTAAAAGTAAAGTATGATAAAATACTGCAGTCATGGCTTTTATAAACAGCTATTGGTCCAAAACCATTGCCTATAACTTCTTTTAGTTGATAGTCAGTTATTCTTTGTACACCATTATCCCACAAATTAAGTGTATTTGAATTAACTTCTATTATAATGTTGTGATCTTTACCTACTTTTGTAAATGAAGCAATTCTACTCATAGTATGTGTACCGTTATTAAGGCTAGTAACATTTACAGGACCAACTTTATATAATCCTATACCGCCTTCTTCGTATAATATCATATATGATGTCAGAATATTGTTTTCTATTTTTCCATTAAACAAATATCCGCCTCCATACATGCTGTGATAATTGATTCCATTTTCGCTAAGATTAAAAGAGAAAGTTTTTTTATTGCTTTTATCATATGCCATAAACAAATAATCTACATATTGTGGTTTACCGTAACCATAAAAGGTCATTTTATTTCCGTCAATTATTATATGATCGTTGGAAAGTGCACCGTTTAAATATGTACCGGAATATGCCTGATCTAAGAGGTAATGGGTGTACTTCTGCCATGTGATTGTTTCTTCTCCGGTAGTTTCAGCATTTACCACCGAATATGGCAAGGATAAGCTTGAAAATAATAATAAGGCAGTTACAATAAAACAAATTAGTTTTTTCATTCGCATTTTCTCCTTTGCTTAAAAAATGTATTTATTACATATTATACAATAGCTGCAAATTTATAACAATATTTATATAGTTTTTATTCAATAATTGATTAGAATGATATTTAGGAGTGATTTTAAGGATAATAATAAAGATTAATCTAGATAAAACTACCCCAAAGATGTGTTTTCAAGAAAGCTCCTTTTATGATTAAAGATTTATATATTACATATTACAATATGTAAAAAGGAAATACAATATAAATAATTTGCTATATTCATGGATTAAAATATTCTTCTGTCCAGTTTATATTTATTTACTCCAAGTATTAATTTGAAGCGTATAAAAAGTTATTTTGCTGCCGCTATATATAAAATATTTCTGCATTTTATCTCTGTCATTAGCATTATAAATGATACTTTATGTTGCTGGTTTATGGATATAATTGATTAGTTTATGTAATCAAGATATAATAATCTATGTTATATAATTGAAAATATTGTAAATTATGGAAGGTTGTTAAAGCGTGAAAGCAACGAGAAAATTATTTTGTATTATTTTATTTTTCATTTTTATTTTAAATGGGTGCAGCAAAGCAAACAATGTGGATTTAGAGAAGGTGAGTAACTCAATTAACTCTCCGGTGAGTAATGTTCTGTACGTATAAGTATATAATAAAATTTTTATTTGCGGATATTTTGTCCTTCAGCTGATAATTATTAAGGTTTGATCCTAAACTATCTTATGAGATATTAGTATAAATATAAAAGATTTAATTAATTGTTAATAATGATAATATTATACAAAAATGTAATTAAGAGTGATATAATATAATAAACTAGAAAAGCGTTATTTCAATAAATTCTTCTAAATGATTGTTAAATTTGGCATTTTAGATTTCAGATTTTTGATTGCAGTTTCTTGTATAAAGAGTGATGCAGAACATATGATATGCCAACTATATAAACTGATAGTGTGTGGCTTGCAATTAGCAAAATGTTGAATGCAGCAGTAAAATACACTTTCTGTTCAATAAGCATTCCTATAGTGTGATTTGTAGTAAAACTTATGAATAGGATATAGCAGAAAGAAATTAGCAGCAGCTTATATTAAATATACTTTTACTAAAGAGGTGAAAGTGGAGGTAAGCTTTCAAAATGAGAGGTTTATATTTCGTACATTTGTTATTCTCTTTGATTTGATTTTCGAGAAATATTTTGTGAAAAAGGTGTATTTCTGAGAACTGAAATCACAAATGGCTAAACGATGTATTCTGATGTAGGACATATGGACATATAAAGAGTATAAGAGACAAATGGCTTAATGATGTATTTTGAATGTGCTGAAAATGTTGTACATCAAAAAGCAGAGATTTTCTACTGAGGTGTTTAATAAATTTTTAGACTAAATGGGGCGTAGGAGGTTAATATGGCAGGTGAGAAGATATTTTCCACATCTCTTTTCGGATTTAAGAAGAGAGACGTTAATTCTTATTTAGAAAAGATGAACAGAGAATATGAGGAAAAGATAAGACATAAAGAGAAAGAAATTGCTGATATCAAGGCACAGTACCGAGATATAAAGAGTAAATATGATGAACTTAATGCAAATATCAATCAATTGCAGGAAGACAGAAAGAAGATAGCAGATGCTATAATTACAGCTCAGGAGAAGGCAGAAGCTATAATAGATGAAGCTAGACGACAAGCAATTGATGAAAAGAAAAGGCTTGAACAGCAGGTGGAAGAGGAAAAAGAAAAGCTGGTGGATATTAAACAGGAACTTAAGGGATTAAAATATGAGGTTGTGGACAAGCTAAAAAAATATGAGGGTGAGCTTTCAAATATTATTGAAGAATAAAAGAGATATGGGGAACAATATCAGCAGGCTCGAAATTGTTGCAGAAGAGGCTACATTGAAAACATATATTTGGAGCAGTGCTGCATGGAATTGGCATCACCAATCCACTTACGACCTTTAACGGCACCTTTATTGCACCACAATTAAACCTATTTCATTGATTGTGGTGTTAGCCATATATCATGTTTGTTTACTGCAAAATAACATTTTATAAATATTATGGAAAAAACATTAATAAGGTTGAAATCCCCATCGACTAAGTTAAATTATTATTAGTCTGAAAGCTACGAAAGGAATATAATAAAGAATAACAATAAATACATTTGAAAGAAGAATAATACTTGAATAATTAAGCAAACTAATTTATAATTTACATAATAGTTTTGTAATTTTTGTAATCAATTTGATTCAAAATAATATTATATATTGATAGTTAATGTATCAGTTTTACATTATAGTTCATTGTAAGACATATTACATTGGTAAATGCAGTGAATAGGAAGAGTAAATAAGTAATCAGTTTTAGAGAGTCGGTTAAAGAGTTTTTGTGGATGTTGCTCTTGGTGGAAAGCCGATACTGATTTTTATTGAATGCAGCCTAGGAGCAGTTTTTTCGAACGGATAATCAAATTCGGATATTTAAATTCGGGTAGTCAATTCCGAATAAATAATTCCCAAAAAAATTCCTTAGTAGAGAAAAACGTCACGCCACGTTACAGGCGAGTAATGTAAGCATTATTTAATGTCGCATTATTGTTGAGAGAATGCATATGCATTAATTAGGGTGGTACCGCGGAAACCTTCGTCCCTGTTTAGGAGGACTAAGGTTTTTTTGTTATAATTTTTTATGCTATTAATTTTGTGATTAAGCAGAAAGGGAGAGATGGATAATGGATGAGATTTTAGAAATATTAGAAAAAAATAGTAAGACGACTGCTGCTGAGATTGCAGTAATGCTAGGAAAGCCTGTAGAAGAGATAGAGGCTGCTATAAAAAAATACGAAGCAGAAAATGTTATTGTTGGTTACAGTACTTTAATAAATTGGGACAAAACAGAAAGGGAAAAGGTTACTGCTCTTATTGAAGTAAAGGTTACACCACAGAGAGGTCTGGGCTTTGATAAGATTGCAGACAGAATCTACAAATATCCCGAAGTTACAGCATGTTATTTGATGTCTGGAGGCTTTGATTTGACTGTTATCATTGAGGGGAAAACAATGAAAGAGGTGGCTTTGTTTGTTTCTGAAAAGTTGGCACCATTAGAATCAGTTCTCAGCACATCAACACATTTTGTACTGAAAAAATTCAAAGATAAAGGTATTATTTTTGAAGAGAAACCAACGGACAGAAGGGAGCCGATATTTATATGATAATGAAGGATATGATATTAGATAGAATTAAAAATGTGCCTCCATCTGGTATAAGAAAATATTTTGATTTGATTAATGAAATGAAGGATGCTATTTCATTAGGTGTTGGAGAGCCTGATTTCATTACGCCATGGAATATTAGAGAAGCAGGTATATATTCATTAGAAAATGGGCATACAAATTATTCCTCAAATGCAGGCTTTATTGAACTTAGAGAAGAAATAAGCAAGTACTTGAAGAAGTTTTCACTTGATTACAATCCTGTTGATGAAATTTTAGTTACAGTAGGTGGAAGTGAAGGAATAGATGCTGCTTTAAGGGCTCTCGTTGGGCCAGGAGATGAGGTTATTATACCAGAGCCAAGTTTCGTAGCATACCAAGGCTGTACACAATTTACAGGGGCAACCCCAGTTACCATTTCACTAAAAGAAGAAAATAACTTTAAACTTACTGCAGGTGAGTTGGAGGCGGCAATTACCGATAAAACAAAGGTGCTAATAATTCCGTTTCCTAATAATCCTACAGGCGCAATAATGACTAAGGATGAACTTTATGAGCTTGTCAAGGTTCTGAGAGATAAAAACATTGTTGTTATATCAGATGAGATTTATTGTGAACTGACATACGAAGGTCAGCACACATCTATTGCAAGCTTTCCTGAGATGAGAGACCGTACTATTGTTATTAATGGATTTTCAAAATCCTATGCAATGACAGGATGGCGTTTGGGCTATGCATGTGGGCATAAAGATGTTATAAATGAGATGAAAAAAATTCATCAGTATGCAATAATGTGTGCTCCAACTGTGGCACAGGATGCTGCTATAGAAGCATTAAGGAATAGTGACGAAGATGTAAAGATGATGGGGAAAGAATATAACAGAAGAAGAAGGGTTACAATAGATGGCTTTAGAAAAGCTGGTTTTTCATGCTTTGAACCCAAAGGAGCTTTTTATGTTTTCCCATGTATAAAAAGTTCTGGACTAAGTTCTGAGGAATTTTGCGAGAGACTTCTTGTTGAGTATAAAGTGCTTGTTGTACCTGGAACTGCATTTGGAAAATGTGGAGAAGGATATGTACGTGCATGTTACGCTGCATCAATGGAAAACATAAATGAAGCTATGCGGAGAATTAAAGCTTTTTCAGATAGTTTGGCTAAAAGATAAGCAAAGAACCATTTAACATCAACTAGTGTGTTCTGTTGTGTTTGTGATTGTATTTCCCCGGCGGCTTCTTACAACAACTATTGAGGAAGAAAGAAGCTTGCAGGTATAAATATTTATGTTTGTTGTTAACATGTAAAAAGTTCATCAAGATATATTTATATAGTGTTAATTATTATTTGCATTTAGGCATGTTTGGAGGAATAAATGTACAAATTAGTGGCAATAGATTTAGATGGAACATTGCTGGACTCAACAAAAGAGATTTCTGCCAGGAATAAAAAAGCAATTGCTTCAGCTATTGAGAAGGGAGTAAAGATTGTAATTTGTTCAGGAAGAGTTTACTCTGGTGCAAGGCTATATGCAAAACAGATTGGCTCAAAGGATCCAATAATTGCATGCAATGGAGCCGTTATTACTGAAAAAATAGATGGAAGAATTATTTACTCAAATTATTTACATACTGAAGCTTGTCTAAGGATAAATGATATATTTCATAAGCATGATTTGTATTTTCATGTTTATGCTGGTGATACAATGTATACTGAAAAGTTGGCTTTTACCTCTCTTAAATATTTTGAAAAAAATAAAACACTGCCAGAAGAAGACAGAGTTGATATTGAGGTAGTCAAGGATATGGCCGCCAAGCTTAAAAGTATATCTGGAAAGGTGCTTAAATTTGTGGCAGTTTCTGATAATAGAGAACTGCTTAAAATAGCCAGATATGAAATAGAGCAATTAAAAGATGTTGATGTTATGAGCTCAAACTATGACAATTTTGAGGTGTTGCAAAAAGGTGTTAATAAAGGTGATGCTTTAAAGAGGTTGTCAGAGTATTTGAATATTCCGCCTTCTGAAATGATTGCTATAGGTGACAATGAGAACGATATATCAATGTTCAAATATGCAGGCTTGAGTGTTGCAATGGAAAATGGTGAAGATTTTGCCAAGGAAGCAGCCCAGTATGTTACAGCTTCTAATAATGATGATGGTGTAGCTTTGGCAATTGAAAGGTTTATTTTAAATAAGTAAATTTAGCATGAAATAAATTTTGAATGGATGAAAAAATACTTAATGTTAGCTATAATAGGAATATAAAGCGGCAAGATAATTTACTTACTTCTATTAGTGGTGAATACTTATTTGGTTTTCAGACGGTGAGATAATTTCTCGTCTCCATAAAGGCTGCTGATTCTAGTGAAATTTATTCTGTAAATTATTCTATAATTGAAAGAAATAACTGAAAGAAATAAATAAAAGAAAACATTAAGAATAAGAATTTCATTTTGAATTTAGGCATTAATAATAAAATAAATATTTGAAAGGGATGATTATGTGCTTGAGTTAGAACAATACAGACTAGAACTACTGGGTCTGAAAAGCAATTTAGATGAAATGAGGGCTTCACTTTGACATCGCTAGATTAAACGATGAGATAGTGGAGTTAGAGCATAAAGCTTCTGAGCCAGATTTTTGGAATGACATGGAAAAATCTCAGAAGATATTACAGAGAATAAAAACCTTGAAATCAAAAATTGATAATTTTGAAGAAATAAGTTCTCTTTGGGAGGATTTGCTTACATTATCTGACATGGGTTTAGAGGAGCAGGATGAGAGTATTATTCCTGAAGTTGGAGAAGGGCTCCAAAAAGTAAAAAAGCGTCTTGAAACACTTAGATTAGAAACTCTTCTTACCGGCCCATATGACAAAAATAACGCTATTTTAACACTTCATGCAGGAGCAGGTGGAACAGAAGCGCAGGATTGGGTACAGATGCTGCTCAGAATGTTTACGAGATGGGCAGAAAATAAAGGCTATCAGGTTGAAATTTTAGATTACCTTGATGGCGATGAAGCAGGAATAAAAAGTGTAACATTACAAATTATTGGCGAAAATGCTTATGGATATATGAAGTCGGAAAAAGGAGTTCACCGATTAGTTAGAATTTCTCCCTTTGATGCGTCTGGAAGAAGACATACTTCCTTTGCATCTTTAGATGTTATGCCAGAAATTGATGAATCAATTGAAATTGATATTAATCCTGAAGATATTAAAATGGATGTTTATAGAGCTAGTGGAGCTGGAGGACAGCATATTAATAAAACCAGTTCTGCTGTTAGACTTACTCATATTCCAACAGGTGTTGTTGTTGCATGTCAAACACAGCGCTCTCAATTTCAAAATAAAGAAACTGCAATGAAAATGCTTAAAGCAAAGCTTTTTGATATAAAGGAACGAGAGCAGAAGGAAAAAATTGAGGATTTAAAGGGCGTTCAAATGGATATTGCTTGGGGAAGCCAAATACGCTCTTACGTTTTTTGTCCATATACACTAGTAAAAGACCATCGTACTAATTATGAAAATGGAAATGTTGATGCAGTTATGGACGGAGACCTCGATGGCTTTATAAATGCGTATCTTTCAATGGACAAAAAAGAAGGTAAGGCATAGTGCTATGGTTGGCGTGGAGGTTAGCGGCTAGAAATAGAAGTAAAATTTCTGCCTACATGGAGCATTTTCTAGTTTCCAAAACAAAAAGAATTTTTGAAAGTATGATAGAGAATTTACCAAATTAATTGCGTACCGCCACGAGCACTGAACTATTAATTCAGTACTTTAGTTGGCGTGGAGGTTAGTATGAATTCAAAGGAGCTAAAGAAGCTGCTTGAGGATGTGAAAAATGGCTCTGTTGAGGTAGAACAGGCATACAAGGAGATAAAGGCTCTGCCTTATGAGGATTTGGGCTTTGCTAAGGTTGATCATCACAGAACCATTAGAAATGGATATCCAGAGGTTATTTATTGTGAAGGTAAAACAAGTAGTCAGGTTGTAGAAATTGTTAAGAGGCTAATGCAGAAGAACAATAATATACTAGCTACAAGGGCTTCTCAGGAGGTATATGATGCAATATGTCAATTGACTTCTGATGCAGAATATCATCGGGATGCAAGGATTGTTGTTGTCAAAAGAAAAGAAATTATTATTACAGAGAAGCAAATTGCAGTTATTACTGCAGGAACTTCTGACATTCCTGTGGCTGAGGAAGCAGCTGTAACGGCTGAGGTGCTAGGCAATAGAGTTACTAGAATATATGATGTAGGAGTTGCTGGAATTCATAGACTATTATCAAAAATGGATATTATTTCTGAGGCAAATGTAATAATTGTAGTTGCTGGTATGGAAGGTGCACTAGCAAGTGTTGTTGGTGGATTAGTGGATAAGCCGGTAATTGCAGTTCCTACAAGCGTTGGTTATGGAGCAAGCTTTGGCGGCTTGGCGGCACTTTTGACAATGCTAAATAGCTGCGCTAGTGGAATTGGGGTAGTGAATATTGACAACGGTTTTGGGGCAGGATATTTGGCGAGTAATATAAACAAGCTTTAAATAGAAAATTTAAATAGAAGCTTTAAATAGAAATAGGATTAATGGAAACAACTGTTTAAATGGAGGATGTAATGAGAGTATTATATTTTGACTGCTTTTCTGGAATTAGTGGTGATATGACTTTAGGTGCGTTGCTTGATTTGGGCTTAGAGCAAGACGTTTTTCTTAATGAACTTAAGAAACTAAATCTAACTGGATATTCAATAGAAATCAGGAAGGTTGTCAAAAATGGGATTTCTGGTACTGATGTAGTAGTAATACTCGATGATGAGGAATCAGGTCATATGCATTGTCATGAAAATGAAGATCATAAGGCTATAGAATTTATTGACTATGAGAAGGTATATGAAAACCAGTTTATAAATAATAATGAAAATAGCAACGGTTGTCATCATGAAAAAACTCATTCACACTCACATATAGAGAAGTGCTCCGGACAAACTCACTCTCATTCTCACCACTCTCACTCACAGCCTGAGAGAAACCTTGCGGATATTGAAAATATTATAAATATGAGTGATTTGAAGCCTAGAGTTAAAGCTATGAGCACAAAGATTTTTAGAGAACTAGCAAGAGCAGAGGCAAAGGTTCATGGCAAGGGAATTAATGAAATACACTTTCATGAGGTTGGTGCAGTAGATTCTATTGTTGATATTATAGGCGCTTGCATATGTATTGATATGCTTGGTGTGGAAAGAATCTATGCTTCAGAACTTCATGATGGAAAAGGTTTTGTAAAATGTGCCCATGGGCTGATGCCTGTACCAGTACCAGCTGTTATGGAAATGCTTTGTGAAAGTAATATTCCACTAGTTACTGAAGATGTACCCTGCGAGATGGTAACTCCAACAGGAATGGCTATTTTGAAGGTTACCTGCTCAAGCTTTGGGAAAATGCCTCCATTATCAATAGAACGTACAGGATATGGCATGGGAAAGCGTGATACTGGTCGTTTTAATGCATTAAGAGCAGTGGTTGGAACGCTTTATGAGCATGATTCTATTCCTAATGATGAAATATCAATTCTTGAAACCAATATAGATAACATGTCGCCTGAAATATTAGGTTATACAATGGAAAAACTTTTTGACAGCGGAGCGTTAGACGTATATTATACACCTATTTACATGAAAAAAAGCCGACCTTCAGTAGTGCTTACTGTATTAGCTAAATGTGGTGACGAGAAGAAGTTCACTGATATCATTTTTAAAGAGACATCTACATTGGGTGTTAGAATCAGCCATTCTCAGAGATATTGTATGAACAGGGAATTGGTTAAAGTAGATACCCAATATGGTGCTGTTAGGGTTAAGGTGGCAAGCAGTGATGATATAATGAAATTTGCTCCAGAGTATGAGGATTGTAAAAATATTGCAATGAAAACTGGTATGCCTATTAACAAGGTGTATGAGTTGGTAAGCGAAAAATATAAACGAGAAGGTAATTGTGTTGCTATACAATAAATTTTCTGATTATTTACGAAATAAATATGGTACAAAGGTATACAAGCTTCCATTAAATCTTCCTGTAACTTGCCCAAACAGAGATGGGAATATCAGCAAAGCTGGCTGTATTTTTTGCGGTGAAGAGGGTGCAGGCTTTGAAAACCTTTCTTGTGAAATGTCTGTTTCAGAGCAGCTTAAGCAAAACGCCAAATATATAGGAAAGAATTATTCAAGCCAAAAGTTTATCGCTTATTTTCAAAATTATTCAAATACATATTTACCATTTGAATTGTTTGTTAAAAATATCGAAGAAGCTTGCGCTGATGACATTGTAGCTATTTATATTTCTACCAGACCTGATTGTATTTCTGACAGGTATATGGAATTTTTGGCAAAGCTTAAAGGTGAGAAGGTTATAGATATTGTTATTGAACTTGGTTTGCAGACCGTTAACTATCATACCTTAAAAAAGCTTAATAGAGGGCATACTTTGGCTGAATTTATTGATGCGGTGACTAGAATAAAGAAATATCAGCTTGAGGTGTGCGCCCATTACATAACTGATTTGCCAATGGAAAATATAGACGATGTAGTTGAAGGTGCTAAAATTCTCTCTGCCCTTGGTGTTTCGCAGGTTAAGTGCCATTCCCTATTTATATTGAAGGACACAGAACTTGAAAAACAGTATTTGCGAGGAGAAGCTTTGCCTATAACTATGGATGAATTTGTTGATAGAACAATAGCCTTTTTGGAGCATCTCAATCCTGATATTGTTATTCAAAGATTAATTGGACGAGCTCCAGCTGATAGAACGGTTTTTTGTAACTGGAGTACTAGCTGGTGGAAAATTCAAGATGCAATTGAAATGAAAATGACTGAGATTGGGAGTTTTCAGGGAAAGCGCTTTAATTATTTGAATGGTGAGAGGGGAATGGGTGGGTATTCCACTAAATAAATCTTAAAAACTTTGTGGGGAAGAGATATTTTTAAAAGCCGATGTCAACTGTATTTAAGCGTAGCCAATTTTGGGTTGAGGCAATTTTTTATACTCTTCTTTGTTATATATGAATTTTTCAATTTTCTTAAAAAGTTCTCGTAACTGAGTAGCTTCTTTTGTTTTTGTAAAGTTTCAGCGCAGATAGTTTTTGTGTGGGTGTGTGGGTAAGTAGATTAATAAAAAAACACATCTTTATGCTATGCACAATTAATAAAATTCGTTATAATATATTGAAGACTTATTCAAATGTTGTTTTATGTAAAAGAGTGTACATATTCTTTTATTTTACAATTATAATAAAATTAATATTTACAAAGAGGAGCTGTGAAAGTTGAACAATGAAATGGTTTTGGTAATTGATTTCGGCGGTCAATATAATCAATTGATTGCTCGCCGTGTCAGAGAAGCAAACGTTTACTGTGAGGTTATTCCATACAGTGCTTCAATAGAACGTATAAAGTCATACAATCCTAAAGGAATTATTTTTACCGGTGGGCCTGCTTCTGTATTAGATGAGGGTGCACCAAAATGTGACCCAGGTGTTTTTGAATTAGGAGTTCCTGTACTTGGAATTTGCTATGGTATGCAATTAATGAGTGTTATGCTTGGCGGAAGTGTTGCAGCAGCAACCCAGAGAGAATATGGTAAAGTTGATATTAATGTCGATAAATCACAGCCATTCTTCAAGGATGTTGATGAAAATACTACTTGCTGGATGAGCCACACATATTATGTTGATAATGCACCAGAGGGCTTTAAGGTTACTGCAACTTCAGCAAACTGTCCAACAGCAGCAATGCAGAATGAAGAAAAGAAATTTTATGCAGTTCAATTCCACCCTGAAGTTATGCATACACCAAAGGGAAAGGAAATGCTACGAAACTTCCTGTACAGCATTTGTGGCTGCAAGGGTGACTGGAAGATGTCTGCATTTGTTGAGAATTCTATTAAGGCAATAAAGGAAAAGGTTGGAGACAAAAAGGTACTTTGTGCATTATCAGGCGGTGTTGATTCATCTGTAGCAGCTGTACTTATAAGCAAGGCAGTAGGAAAGCAGCTTACATGTATATTTGTTGACCATGGTCTTTTAAGAAAGAATGAAGGCGACGAGGTTGAAAATATATTCAGAAAGCAGTTTGATATTAATTTGATTCGTGTAAATTGCGAAGATAGATTTTTAGCAAAGCTTGCTGGAGTATCTGATCCAGAAAGAAAGAGAAAGATTATTGGTGAAGAATTTATAAGAGTTTTCGAGGAAGAAGCAAAGAAAATTGGAACTGTGGACTTCTTAGTTCAGGGAACAATTTATCCTGATGTTATAGAAAGCGGACACGGTGATGCAGCTGTAATAAAGAGCCATCACAATGTAGGCGGACTTCCTGACTATGTTGATTTTAAGGAAATTATTGAGCCATTAAGAAATCTATTTAAGGATGAAGTAAGAAAAGCTGGAGAAGAGCTTGGAATACCAGAGGATTTAGTTTGGAGACAGCCATTCCCAGGTCCAGGACTTGCTATCAGAGTTATTGGCGATTTGACAAAGGAAAAGCTTGATTTACTTAGAGATACAGACTACATCTTCCGTGAGGAAATAAAGGCAGCAGGTATATCAAGAGACATAAATCAATACTTCACAGTACTTACAAACATGAGGAGCGTTGGTGTTATGGGCGATGAAAGAACTTATGACTATACATTAGCACTTCGCGCAGTAACAACAACTGACTTCATGACAGCTGACTGGGCGAGAATTCCATATGACTTGCTGGAAAAAATCTCAAACCGCATTGTCAACGAGTGCAAAAACATAAACAGAGTAGTGTATGATATCACCAGTAAGCCACCTTCAACTATTGAGTGGGAGTAAACGCCAAGCGCTGCACAAAGGCAGAAGAAGCGAGGCGTTTATTGCGCAGCGCAAGGAGCAATGGGAACGTAGGTGAGCAGGGCGACTATGCAGCAAGCCAGGTACAATAGTGATGCCGAAACGCTGTAATAAAGGGTCTGAGTATTTAATTTAAATAAAATAAATAATAAAAGTGTGTATGATGTTGCTATAAAAATAGTATATTGTACACACTTTTTTTACCATTTTTTGATGGTTTTTAACGTGTGTATGATGTAGACACGTCAAAAATAATAAGGAAGGGAAGAGTAATTATGCTAAAGGGGAAAACATATGGTAAACAAGCATTTCGGACACAAAAAAGTAAAGAAAAAAGTTTGGGTGAAGTAGCTGAAAAATACTATAATTTATGTACTATACGAGGTACATCTGAAATTACGATTAAGGGATACAAATATGCATTAAAGTATTTTAACGAGTTTAATGGAGATAGTCCTATTAATTCAGTCACTGTTAACATGTATATTCTTTACTTAAAAAAGAACGGTTTTAAAGATACTACAATTAACTCATATATTCGAAAATTGTCTCCTATTTTTAATTATGGACATAGTAAAGGGTATTTACCAAAAGTCGAAATAATTGAATTAAAAGTTCAAAAGACATTCAAGGATATCTATACTGAACAAGAAATGAATCTATTGTTAAAACCACCTAAACAGAAGGATTTTGTATCAATACGCAATTGGTGTATAGTTTGGGTATTTGCCAGTACAGCTATTAGGCGTACAGAATTAATTAATCTCAAGGTTATGAATGTTGATATGGTCAACAGAGTAATAGCTTTAAATCATACAAAAAACAAAAAGGTATATTCCAGTATCTAGTTCACTATATGAAGTACTTGAAGAATATTTAAGTATCAGAAAATTTGACAACCCTGATGAGTATTTGTTTTGTACAGTATATAACAATAGGTTAAGCACTAGTACAATCAATAAGGAATTAAAAAAATATAATAGGTCTAGGGGAGTGCTACAGACAGGAATTCACAAATATAGGCACACATTTATAACTAATGCTGTAAATAATAATACAAATGCTCTCCTACTTTAAAAACTCACAGGACATAGTACACTCAAGGAGTTAAATACGTACTATAATGCTAATACTAAGGATATAGCAATTATAATTGACGAGATTGCACCAAAGAGTCAAACGAAGAAGAATATGTTTAAAAAGTAACAAAGAGCCAAATAACCGTATCCAATTAAGAGCCTTGCCGATAAAATCGAAAAGGTTCTTTTTTCTCTTATAATCAACCCTAAAACACACTTTAAACCGTTCAAATAATATACCCTATACCCCTTATACCTGAAACTCTAATTTGAGGTTCAGATAGTCTGTATTTGATTAATTTATATGGAAATTTAGAAAGGTGTTAAATTCACTTCTAAACTCAGTCCTTCCAATGTGATTGAGTTTGATTTCTGCTCCCCTTTAAAGGGGAAAACTAATGTAGTTTACGCTTTCGTAAGCGAGAACCTATTACTTAGTTATAAGGACTCAACATCTGACAACTTTCCTTCTATTTTTTACATTTATTATTGATATTTCCATACATTGGTTGTAAAATAAAAGAAAATGTTAATGTAGGAGGTATATTGAAATGGCTGATGAAATTAAATGTCCTAAATGCGGATCAACACAAATAGCAGCTGGAAATAAAGGATTTGGATTAGGTAAAGCAGCAGCAGGGGGATTATTGCTTGGTTCCGTTGGTTTATTAGGTGGAATGTTGGGAAGTAAAAAAGTAATGATAACTTGTTTAAAGTGTGGTAAAAAGTGGGAAGCGGGAAAAGCTTAATTTTTATTTGGAGGAATTACTATGTGTGAGAAAAAGATTGACATTTCAAAAAGGTTTTCTATTGAAATTCAAAACATCAATAATAAACTTCAACAGTTAGAAAATGGTAGGGTTTATGACTTGACAAATGCACAAATGGATGGCTATCTTTCAACACATATTGGTCAATTAAAAGAAATGATTTCAGATTTACTTTATAAGATAGAGTATGGAGAAGATTCTCGTAAAGAAGAGTTAGAGAAAAGTATGGGTTGTATAAAACTTTAGGGGTAACTGATAATGAATATTACAAGAGAAGATTTTTATTGTGGAGCTTTTTTATCATATTTATTAAATAATGGAATTGTTCCTGCTCTCTTCGATGAACGAGTTGATATAAATAGAAAAATATATGATTTTACAACAGACAAAGGAGATTTTAGAGTATATGTAAAATGTAGTGAAAGTCCTTCCAGTGAGAGTGATTCAAGGGGTAGTAGCATATGGAACTTTCCATTTACGAAAAGTCAAATTGATGAAATAAAAACACTTAAAACAAATAGTAGAAATTTATATTTTGTCTTTGTTTGTGGAAGACATGCACTTAATAAAAGTAAGATTGCTGTTATACCACATAATGTTATATATCAATGCATTGACATAAATAGACCAGATAAATATAAAGGACAAAGCGTTAAAATAAGACTTATTAAAGGACATTGGGATTTTGATGTTTATGGTACTGCAAGAGCAGATAAGATTAATAATATTGATAATACAATAAAAGTAAGAGTAAATAATATTGATGAACTATTCAGAAAAGAACAAAGTGAAAAAATTAGTTGATATAGTCCTATACTATACGCCTTCCAGAAACGGAGGGCGTTTTTTGTTTAGCAAGCGGTTAGTACCTAACAATGTGCTGAGATAGTAACCGCCCTTGATAGAAGTTTACAATTTATCCTTCTTAACCTTATTTATTACAACAATCTTACTTTGATTATCTAAATTGAGTATTTGTTTACTTGCAACCCATTTATCATATTGTTCATCAGTACATACAATAGAAAATTTTGGTTGTGCAATGAAATTGATAATGGATATAAAGGGTAAAGAGCATTTATTGCAGGTTGGAGTACTGCATTTTGATGGAATGATTTATTACGGCTTGGGTCAACTTCTGGTAAGAATCCAAAAGTAAATATGGATAGATTACATATGATTCCATTTTTAAATTGTACCGATGGATATCTAAGTACAGTAAAAACCCAATATAATTTACGTGAAAGCAAATATAGAGTTATGGGAACTTAGGATACTCAATCAGACTTTTTATTGTTGACGAAAATAACCAACATGTACATGCAGATAGCATAAAACGCATAAGCAAATACGAGTATACATATTCCTGTTATCCTAAAATGGAACGTAGCTATAATAGTCAGGAAAGGGCTGAATTAGCTTTGTTAAAGCTAGAGAGTGACAACTACAGAGCAAAAATGTCTCATCATATTAAAGTTAAATCAATGTTAGTTCCAGAGAAAAAATGTTATGTAATTAAAAATCAGTTTGGTAGATTTGTTGATAGTAACAGTATATTTATACTAGCTGACGATGATAAACAACTGAAATGGTGGTACACAAGCTTCAGCACTGAAATCAACAGTATTTTCAGATATCCTACAATGGAATATGCTGAGAGCGTATTAAACAACCTGAACCGCTTAAAAGTTATAGCAGGTCTCTCTGACGGTGGGAATTTTTTCGATAGTTCGCATATATCATTAGCCATTTCTTTGGCCCTTTGGTAAACGATCAACGATCGAAAATCACGAATTGTAGCATACATATAAGGCAATATATATCGCTCCTTTGTAATGTGATATTATTTTATGTCTTCATATTAGCAATGATGGGATGTAAAGTCTATTTTTACTCACAAGCATGATAAACAGTGGAGTGGGTCGTAATTAAAGACTTACAAAAAATTACATTTAATGTTGTAGTATAAAAATGATAATGATATAATAAGAAAACAATATAAAAATGATAAAAGGTAAGCAGGTGACTAAATGGAAATCAAAAGTTTTTATAAAAACCAGCGTGAGCTTGCAGAAGCTTTGTCAAGAGTAATTGATAAGTATTGGTGTAGTGAAATTCTTGAAAATGAAATGATTGATAGTATTAAAAGAATAGTAGAAAACAATGAAACCAAAGTATTTACCAATACATCTGGAGAATTTACAACTGTACTTCGTCAACAATGCGGAAAAAAGCGACTTGAGGTTGTGTCGAAAATTTTAGATAGAAAAGATTGAAGATTGGAGGAGCATATGTTAAGGTACAGTTCTACACTAAAAGAAATGCCATTGCTCTTCAATGAAATGAGGA
The DNA here is from genome assembly GCF_005473905.2 of Ruminiclostridium herbifermentans. Lineage (NCBI taxonomy): Bacteria > Bacillati > Bacillota > Clostridia > Eubacteriales > Oscillospiraceae > Ruminiclostridium > Ruminiclostridium herbifermentans. The sequence continues at coordinate 3,337,880 of NZ_CP061336.1, read as the reverse complement.
AAGCAGCATCACTAAAGGTTAATAGCTTTGATGATAAAGATATAATAAGGAAATCTGAAATGGAAAATATTTTCCAAGTAGTTAAAGAACGAAGGAAAAGAGATCTTGCTACAAAAATATTGACTCGTTTGAAATCTTTATCACCTGAACTGCTGAATGTTTTGGCTAACGGCAGTATAGATACTGCAAAGGCAGTAGCGTTATATGCATTATTGAATGTCGATTTGTTATTTTTTGAGTTTTTTAAAGAAGTATATTCCGATAGGCATTATGCTGGAGAACACTTGATATACGATTCGGACTTTATGCTTTTCTTTCAAAGAAAAGCTGAAACAAGCAACATAGTAGCAAAATGGAAGGATAACAATCTCCGACAGCTGCGGAATGCTTATAAAAAGGCTTTGCTAGAGGCAGGGTTTGCAAAGATGAACAATTCCTATCTCGAGATAACACCTCCGCTAATAGAAAAGGAAGTCTGTGGGTTATTCTCTGAACTGTATAGGAAGGCTATGTGCCTCGAATAATGAAAGAAGGTGAACACATGACTATTTATGAAAGACTGGATAAGATACTGCCTGAAATATCAAAGAAGCAGTTTCGTGAAAACCGAGGAACTGGAAATGAAATTAATTTTCACATATTTGATTATGATCCCAAGGACGAGCATATTGTTCGGGCTCATGTGGACTTTCTTGTAAAAGAAATGCCAGAAATTAAAGTGTTTGATTTATATAAGATTATGCTTAATATCCTGAAGGATAAGGGCTATTTAGAAAAAGTATTCCAAATGGAAGAGGCAAAAGGTTCGGATGCAATAGTTAATCCTATTAAGAAAACCCTTCGTCTTACTATGCCAAATGATTTGATTATTGAAACCATAAAGAGTAATGTGAATGACGGTAATATTGTATTCCTAGTTGGAGTGGGTAAAGCGTATCCGTTTATTAGGTCCCATACCATATTAAACAACCTCCATTCGGCTATTAATGTACCGCTGGTAATGTTTTTTCCAGGTACCTATGACGGTTTATCGCTGAAGCTGTTTGATGAAATTAAAGATGATAATTATTATAGAGCTTTCAGGCTAATAGAAAGGTAAGGTGGATTTGAAGATGTTGATCAGGAATATGTTTGAAAAAGACATTACCAGAGAGATTCAAGGAGTTATCAAGGTTGATCAGCGTGAGGAGGAGATAATATACAATGACCTCGAAGAATATGTAGTTACACGTGAGCTTTACAAGCACCTTGATACCTTTTTTAGTGCATATATAAAAAGTATAAATGGCCGTACTGATAAAATGGGTTGTTGGATTTCAGGCTTCTTTGGAAGCGGTAAATCCCACTTCTTGAAAATTCTTTCATATCTGCTAAAAAACGTTGAGGTAAAAGGGAAAAAGGCTGTTTCATTTTTCGACGGGAAGATAGATAACCCTGCTCTGCTTGCAAACATGAAGCTGGCTGGTGATATTAGCAGCGATGTAATTTTATTTAATATCGATTATAAAGCGGATTCTGACTCAAAACTAAATAAGGACGCAATCGTCAAGGTTTTTATGAAGGTATTCAATGAAATGCAGGGCTTTTGTGGAAGTATGCCTTGGGTTGCCGAAATTGAATATCAAATGAGCAAGGAAGGTACATATGAAGCCTTCAAAAACAAGTTCCTTGAATTGTCAGGTCAGGATTGGGAAGATGCTCGAAATGACTTCTATTTTGAGGGTGACAACATTGTTCAGGCACTTGCCGATACAACAAAAATGAGTGTTGAATCAGCTCGTAACTGGTATGAGAAGTGTGAGTCCACTTATAACCTTTCCGTAGAAAAATTTGCTCAAAGAGTGCGTGAATATATCGAAAGTAAGCCAAGAAATTACCATCTTGTTTTCCTATGTGATGAAATAGGACAATATATTGGTGATAATACAGATCTGCTTCTTAACCTGCAGACTGTAGTAGAAGCTTTGGGAACACAGTGCGGTGGTAAAGCATGGGTAATTTGTACTTCCCAGCAGGATATTGATAGTATTGTAAAGGTAAAAAGTGACCAATTCTCAAAGATTCTTGGAAGATTTGATACTAGGCTTTCACTTTCCAGTGCTAATGTTGACGAAGTAATTAAACGCAGGCTGTTGGATAAAAAAACAGCTGCTCGTGAAACACTGGAGCTTTACTTTAGTGATAAGGAAGCAATTTTGAAAAATCAGCTTTCATTCTCTGCTGATGCTGCGGAGATGAAGATTTATAAAAATTCTATGGATTTTGCAGCTGTTTATCCTTTTGTACCATATCAGTTCCACTTGGTGCAGTCTATTTTCAACGGAATCAGGCTACATGGTGCAAGCGGAAAGCATTTAAGTGAAGGTGAAAGAAGCCTTTTGAGCGGCTTCCAAGAGTCAGCAATAAAGTATCTTGATAAGGAGTTAGGTACGCTTATTCCGCTTCAGGCCTTTTATGATACTATCGACAAGTTCCTAGACCATAATATCAAAATTGTTATAGACAGGGCTGAAAGGAATGATAATTTAGAAAAACCTTTTGATATTGATGTACTTAAGGTCTTATTCATGCTTAAGTATGTCAAGGAGCTTCCAGCCAATATTGACAATCTATCTGCAGTAATGCTTTCATTTGTAGATGAAGACAAGTTGGTTCTTAAAAAGAAAATTGATGCTAGTCTCCGCCGTCTTGAAAAACAGACATTAATACAAAAAAATGGGGATAGATATATCTTCCTGACCAATGAAGAACAGGATATAAATAAAGAAATTCAAAATATCTCTATTGATTCTGGAGAATTGATTGACAAAATCGGTGACGAGATCTTTGCTGGCATATACCCTGATCGTAAGTATAAATATTCACGGTATGATTTTGGCTTTAACCAAATTATAGACGACAGGCCTCGTGGAAACCAAAAAGAGGAACTTACTTTAAGGATACTCACTCCGTATTATAGTGGAGATACAACAGATACAGGGCTTAAACTTCTTTCCTACCATGGCAATGCTCTTGTCATCAAGTTGCCAGATGATACAAGTTTTATTGAAGAAATGGAACGAGCAATGAAGATAGACGCTTTCTTACGCCGTAAAAGCGGTGTGCTTGCTACCGAGGAAGTTGAGCTTATCAAAGCAAGCAAAACTGCTGAAATCAGAACAAGAAGAGAAAGAAGCCGTGAACAACTCATTGATGCACTGAAAAAAGCTGATATGTACGCTTTGGGCAACAAATTAGATATTCGTGAGAAGAGTGTGCAAGAGAGAATTTCTGAAGGCTTTAAAGTACTGGTAGAAGGAATATATACAAAACTTGGATATATCAAAAAGTTTATCGATACAACATCTGAACTAGCTGGGCTTCTTATGAAGGATAACCGTCAGATGAGGCTATCCAATATGCCAGATGGTGAAAATCCAAATAAGCTGGCAATAGAAGAGTTAACTGCATTTCTTACGAGAAACAGTGAGCGGAATATTCCTACTACAGTAAAGACTATACTTGACCTTTATAGTAAGGCTCCTTATGGTTACCGAGAGCTTGATATTCAAGGACTAATAGCCGAGCTCCTACGTGAACAGGAAATTCGGCTCATTTATGGCAGCGAATATATAGAAGCTTCTAATCCCCAGATAATAAACTACCTTACTAAACGTGATTTCGTGGAAAGGGTTTTGGTAAAAATCAGGACAAGGGTATCTTCAAGCTTACTCAACAATGTAAAAACCCTAGCAAAAGAGTTGTTTAACCGTACAGCCCTACCAAGCGATGAAGACGGCCTTATGGTAAGCTTTAAAGAGCTTTGCCAGGGTGAACATGATACAATCGTAGACCTTCTTGGTGAGTATAAGGTAGCATCTTATCCAGGCAAGCAAGTTCTTGAAGATGGTAAAAAAATATTCTCTGAAATACTGAAAATAAAAGATTCAACAGAATTTTTCAGCAGAATGGCTGAAGTGTCCGATGATTTATTAGACTACGAGGAAAAAGCCTCTGATATAAAAAAATTTTTTGCGGGCAACCAGAGAGAAATATTTGATAAGGCACTGAAAATGCTTTCATTATTTGAAGCAAACCGCACCTATTTTACCGATAGTACCATTGCGGTTGGTATTATTAAGGAGATTGAAAGCATTGTTGAGTCACCGATGCCATATTCGCAGATCATAAAGCTCCCTGATTTGGTAGAAAAATTCAGGGTGGAGTTTGGAGTGCTGCTTGAGAAGGAATGTGAGCCTGTTAAGAAAATAATTGAAAATGACTACTCAAAAGTTATAAAAGAACTGGATGAGCTTTCAGCAAGTGAGCAATTAAGGGCAGAATCTAAAAAAGAGTTTGAGAACCTGCTCTATAGAATTGACCACGCAAACAATATGTATGAAGCAATAGCTATGAAGACGGAAAGTGATAGGCTAAAAATCCGCTTGATAGAAAAGATAAATGCTGAATACAAGAAAAGAAATGCTTCGGTTGGAGGAACTTATTCTGGTACCTCGACCATTGGTGAAGATGATAAGTCGCCAAACAGCAACTATAAAACCAGCAGAACCATTAATGTTACTGTAAATGAACTCTTTGAGGAGACTTGGATTATACGAAATGATGAGGATATTGACCGTCTCCTTGGAGAGTTAAAACAGAAGCTGAAGCAAAAATTAACCACTGATACAGTAATAAAGCTGCTGTAATACAGTTTGTCATAAAAGAGATGAAAGGTAGGTTGGCTTTTAATGAATAAATCAGCAATTCGCAACTTTGCTGTTGCCGCTAGAGCAAAACTTAAAGAACAAATTAAAGACAAGGCTGCTATTTACGGCATTACAGAAAATGAAATAAAGAAAATTGAACTATTTGGTGATGGCTTTCGTGTTGGGGGAAAGACATATGATAAGGCAACCCTTGCCCAGTATCGGCAGCTTGTGAGAGCTATAGAGCAAAAAGGTTTTGATAATGTAATAGAGGAAGTTGCATATACATGGTTTAATCGTTTTATTGCTCTGCGGTTTATGGAAGTGAATGAGTATATGCCTTTTAACATTCATACTAAAGTTCTTGCAGGTGTAGATGGAAAAAACGAACCAGAGATTATATCTGTATCAAAGGATTTGGAGCTTGTATCTTCAGAAATGTATTACTCCTGTCTGGATAAAGGAGATATTGAGGGCTTGTATAAAACAATTCTTATTAACTTGTGTAATAAGCTATCAAAGATAATGCCCAATATGTTCGAGAAGATTTCGGATCATACAGAGCTTTTGCTTCCAGACCATCTTTATACGGATGGAGGTATTATCAACCTACTTGTTTCAAGTATTGATAAAGAAGATTTTACCGACCAGGTTGAAATCATAGGATGGTTGTACCAGTTCTATATTTCCGAGAAGAAGGCACAGGTAGACGATGCGGTTGCAAAGGGTAAAAAGGTGTCAAAGGATGATCTCCCTGCAAAAACACAGTTGTTTACGCCTGACTGGATTGTCAAATACCTAGTTGAAAACTCCCTAGGTAGACTTTGGCTTGAAAAGGGTGATGAAAACTCTCCGTTAAAAGAAAATTGGAAGTATTATCTTGATGGAGAGCTTATAAAAGATGGGGCAAAGCTCTCACCAGAGGAAATCAAGATTATAGACCCTGCTTGTGGAAGCGGTCATATGCTGGTATATGCCTTTGATGTACTTTATGATATATATGTTTCTTGCGGATACCCAGAAAGAGATATTCCACAACTTATACTTGAAAAGAATCTGTATGGCATCGATATCGATGAGCGTGCAGCCCAACTTGCTTACTTTGCTCTGATTATGAAAGCCAGGAGCAAGAACAGAAGGCTTTTTAGAAAAGAGGAGCCTATTACAGTCAACGTATGTTCCATAAAAGAATCCAATGGCATTGCATCCATTGAACGCCCAGCTCAAAGCCAGTTTAGGATTGATGACCGCTATAGACAAGTGGCCGATTATCTGATTAAAACCTTTTATAATGCTCGTGAATATGGCTCTATACTCAAGGTAGAGCCTATGGACTATGATGGTCTTTTAGATTACGTAGATGATTTATCACATCAAGGTCAACTGGATATATTCGACTCTGCTTTTATAAATCAAGTTATAAATGATATGCCCGATCTTGTTAGGCAAGCAAAGATTTTGTCGCAGAAGTATGACGTTTATATAACAAACCCTCCATATCTTGGTAAGGGGATGTCTCCTTTGCTTTCTGATTATGTAAAAGAGAATTATCCTGACTCAAAGAGCGATTTATTTGCAGTGTTTATGGAGTTACCATTGCTTAAGCAAGGTGGCTATTTAGCGATGATAAATCAGCATAGTTGGATGTTTTTATCGAGTTATGAAAGATTAAGACAAAAAATAATACAAACATATACATTAATATCTATGTTGCATCTTGGTCCACATACATTTGAGGAAATCAGTGGTGAAGTTGTACAGTCTACTGCTTTTATATTGAATAAGAGCAGCAATCTTGAGTTTATTGGTAAATATATTAGGCTTGTAGATTTTTCAACTTCATATGAAAAGGAAATACGCATGATGGAAGCAATTAAAAACGCAAATTGTGAATATGTTTTTAAAAGTATCAGTACGAAATTTAGCAAAATACCTGGAGGTCCTTTTGCTTACTGGGTAAGTCAGCGAATGATATCGAGTTATTTATATGCTACTACACTAAAGAATGTTTCGACACCAAGAGCAGGATTAGCAACAGGCGATAACTCAATTTTTCAAAAATTATGGTATGAGGTTTCACTGAATAGTATAGGTTTTAATTATTGTGATATTAGTGAAACAATAGATGGAAAACACAAATGGTTTCCATGCAATAGTGGTGGCGATTTTAGGAAATGGTCTACTAAAAACGAATATGTTGTAAATTGGCAATATGACGGCAGAGAAATAAGAAATTTTCGCAATGCTAATGGAAAGTTCGCTGCAAGACCACAGAATACACAATTTTATTTCAAGGAAGGACTTACATGGAATAAATTAAGTTCTTCAAAATTTGGTGCAAAGTTTAAGGAAAAAGGATTTATTTACGATGACACAAGCCGTTCCTCATTTCCTGAAGACAATACAATGGTAATGTATATTTTAGGCTTTTTATGTTCAAATGTATGTTTTGAATTTTTAAGAGCACTAAATCCGACAATGAGTTTTACAAACAGTGACATAGAGAGATTACCTTTGATTTTTGATTTAAGAGAAAAAAGTGTAGTAGATTCTATTGTTTCACAGAACATTATTTTGACTAAAGCTGATTTGGACGATTTTGAAACCTCTTGGGACTTCAAAGTACATCCTCTTATTAGGTATAAAGCGGCCAATATAGAACAAGCCTTTGTTAACTGGGTAGTCGTTACTGACGAAAGGTTTAGAAAGCTCAAAGCTAACGAGGAAGAGTTAAACCGTATATTTATTGAAATCTACGGTTTACAAGATGAACTCACCCCAGAAGTTGCTGATGAAGATGTAACAGTTAGACGTGCAGACCTTGATCGTGATATTCGATCCCTTATTTCCTATGCCGTTGGCTGCATGTTTGGTCGCTATAGTCTAGACTGTGAAGGGCTTGTATATGCTGGTGGTACATTTGATAAAGAAGCTTATACTACTTTTATCCCTGATGAGGATAATATTATACCTATTACTAGTGAGGAGTACTTTGAGAACGATATTGTAACACGATTTATAGAGTTTATTGAAAAGGTCTACGGATCTGAAACCCTCGAAGAGAACCTTACCTTTATAGCAAAGGCTTTAAAGCCTACTTCAACCAAAACTGCAAGACAAATTATCAGAGAATACTTTTTCAATGACTTCTTTAAGGATCATTGTAAAATATATAAGAAGAGGCCGATATATTGGCAATTTGAGACGGGTCCTGCTGGTGCAATGAAGGCTCTTGTATATCTACACCGTATGGATGAATTCACTCCTGCCCGTGTGAGAACTGACTATCTCCATCCTCTTATGAGAGCATATGAAGGTGAAATTAAGAGAATAGACCAGATGTTAGAGGATTCTCTCACTGCTGCTGAAAAAGCTTCCTACCGTAAGAAAAAAGAAGACTTGCAGAAGAAAACAGCTGAAATAATGAAGTATGATCCTGTAATAGCCCATATAGCTAGCAGACGAATTAAGCTCGACCTTGATGACGGAGTTGTGGTAAATTATCAAAAGTATCAAAACGTTGAGGTTATTGAGGATGGAAAGCCTTCCGTCACCGCAAACCTGTTGACAAAGATATAGAATATAAGTGTGAATACTTCTTTTTAAGAAATATTCCGATGTAATGGAGTTGAAACATATGAATCTAACTGAAGTACAAAACGTACTAAATACAATGCTTTCTGCCGAACCCAGTGATGGGCAGAAAAGGAATATTGTTTTCTGGTATGATGATGATGGAGAGTTCCAAGAAAGAATATCAGAAATAGAGCTGAAATCGGCAAAGCTCCTGACAATAAGTAATAATAGCTTTTATATAAAGTATCTTATTGAGGAGGAAGAACCAGAAACTAATTTTCTGGTTTATTCTCCATGCTCAAAACCACAGCCAAGAGATAATTTTCTTATTGACATACTTAAATATTCAAAAGAATTTTCAGCAGATTCTACAACTGTCATCATGCGTGATTTGAAAATAGATGTCTCCCTTCGGAGTGTAGTTAAGAAATATGCTGTCTTTTTTGGTAACAAGGACAGATATAGGAAATTTGCTTCTTATGGACTTACAAAGTACAGTGAGCAGATTATTGACACTGCTGTTCTTTCTGCTTTATTGAAACTCCCAGCTCTAGACATTGAAGGAGTATTTAAAACAGTCCTAGTTGACGGGTTGCTAGGCGAAGGAAAATTCATAACAGATATTGAAAAGTTTGGCGATATGGAAGCATTCTGGAGTCTTGCAGGCGATATTTATGGTTATACACTAAAGGATAAGGACATAAAGCTATTGGCAATATCAATGTTTCTGAAGCATATGTCTGTAACCTATCGTGGTAGCATATCCGAAAATATGGCAAAGTTTATCGGAGAAAACATATCTAATGCCTTTGTCTTTATTGAAAACTTTATGAATACACCTAATTATATAATGATAGCCGAAATGATTACTGACGATATTAAGCTACCTTCATTAATTAAGGACATTGAAACCGATAGCTTTATAGAGACCGATACCTTCCCTATTTTTGACAGAGAAATTATTAGACGGCTTATTGAAAACCTTACTCATAAAGCTGGTGAGTTTGATAAATATATCAGGCAGATTAAAGAAAGACGGAAGAGCCATTTTTACAAGAATTATGAAAATGAGTATTCAGCTCTTTATTATGCTGCCAAACTATTGTCTTTAGAGCAACATTATGGAAAGAAAATCAAAGGTAGTACTGCGATTGATTTGTATGAGCTTTATAAAAAGGAGTATTACCTCTTTGATACCTATTACAGGAAGTTTATTCTTCACTATGATCGTATCCAGAACCTTGAAGAATTTACGCCTCTTTTCATGTTGATAGAGAATACTTATATAAACTTCTTTTTGTCGGAGCTCTCGGTAAAATGGGAATCAGCAGTTTTAGGTTTACAAACCCAATGGTCTCTGCCTTCTGAAATACCACAGCAACAGTTTTGTAAAAAGATTGTGTCTTCTTACATTGATAAAGGAGAAAAGTTGTTTGTGGTAATAAGTGATGGGCTGCGATACGAGGTTGCTAAAGAACTATGTGACGTACTAAATACAGAACACAAAGGAATAGTGAACCTTGATACCATGTTAGGGGTATTGCCCTCCTATACATCTCTGGGAATGGCTGCCCTACTTCCAGGTGAAGAAATTTCATACTCCGATTCGGGTGAGGTTCGCATAGATGGAATGCCTACAAAAAGCACGGAGCAAAGGGCTACAGTACTTAAAAAGAAATATCCCAAATCCACTTGTGTCAGTTTTGATGATATAAGAACCATGTCAAAAGAAGAATTGCGAGCCGTTACAGTTGGGCAGGATTTAATTTATGTATATCACAACACCATAGATGGACGAGGCGATAATGCATCGACGGAAAAGCAGGTATTTGAAGCTGCTGAAGACTGCATTACAGAGCTTACCAAGCTTGTAAGAAAGCTTAAAAATGATGGAAATGCTACAAATATACTTATTACTGCTGATCATGGCTTTATATACCGAAGAACAGCATTAAATGAAAGTGATAAGACACCTAAAGAGCTTATTTCATATCTTATTGCCAAAAGGCGGTTTATAATGACAGCCGATAAGAAAGAAATACATGGAACAAGCCGTTATGCCATGGATTACCTTATGAAAGATTCATCCCTTGAAGTTGTAATTCCTAAAGGAACAAATTGCTATAAAGTATCGGGTTCTGGTAGTAATTATGTGCATGGTGGGGCTTCTCTGCAGGAGATTATGATTCCTGTTATTAGATTTAAGAGTGACCGAAGCAGCAGTGATAAATTAAAGGTTAAAAAAGTTTCTGTATCCTTAACCTCACTAACAAGGAAGATAACCAGTATGATAACATACTTGGAGTTCTTCCAAAATGAGGTAGTGGAGGAAAAATGGGTACCCGTTCGTCTTAAGGCATACTTTGCTGACGAGGAGGGAAACCGCATTTCTAATGAGAATATAATCATTGCTGATAGCAGATCCAAAGAGTTTGCAGATCGAACCTTTAAAGAAAAATTTACCTTGAAGAGCGGTAAATATGATAAGACAAAGCCTTACTATCTTATATTGGCTGATGAGGAAGAAAAAATAAACGAAGAAGTGCAGAAGATTAAATTTAATATAGACCTTATATTTAATAATGATTTGGGTCTGTAAAGGTGGTGATTTTGTGTCGGAACTTAATCAGAAACTCAATGAAGTTTTTGCTGGCAAGGTAGTTAGAAAAGATCTGACAAAAAAAATTAAAGAAGGAGCCAATGTTCCAGTTTATGTCTTGGAATACTTACTTGGAATGTATTGTGCCACAGATGATGAAGCAAGTATTAACGATGGCGTAGAGCGGGTAAAGGATATAATTTCAAGAAATTTTGTACGTCCAGATGAAGCAGAAAAAATAAAATCCAAAATCCGTGAGATGGGAATGTATACCGTTATTGATAAGGTTGAGGCTCGCCTAAATGAGAAAAAAGACATATATGAGGCTGTTTTCTCAAATTTAGGAATAAAGGAAGTCATTATACATTCAGACTATATTAAGAGATACGAAAAGCTTCTTGCAGGTGGTATCTGGTGCATTGTAAAAATGTCCTATGAATTTAATGAGGAAACTCGTGGAGTAAGCCCTTTCGTTATTGATGAGCTCACTCCGATTCAGCTTGCTAATATGGATATGGATGAACTCTATGAAGGCCGTAGAAGGTTTGCTAAAGATGAATGGATTAGTATTCTCCTCCGCTCTGTAGGTCTTGAGCCAACAAAGCTTGACAATAGAGTAAAATGGCACATGTTAGCTCGTATGGTTCCGCTAGTTGAGAATAATTTCAACCTCTGCGAACTTGGGCCAAGAAGTACGGGTAAGTCTCATATTTATAAAGAAATCAGTCCGAATAGTATTCTGGTTTCAGGAGGGCAAACCACAGTTGCCAACCTTTTCTATAATATGAGCAGCAAGAAAGTTGGACTTGTTGGGTTGTGGGATTGTGTAGCTTTTGATGAGGTTGCAGGAATTACATTTAAAGATAAAGACGGAATTCAGATTATGAAAGATTATATGGCCTCTGGAAGTTTTGCAAGGGGGCGTGAAGAAAAGAACGCTAACGCTTCCATGGTATTCGTCGGCAATATAAATCAATCAGTTGAAGTGCTTTTAAAGACTTCTCACCTGTTTGAACCATTTCCTGAAGCTATGGCTTATGATACTGCATTTTTTGATCGTATGCATTGTTATATCCCAGGCTGGGAAGTTCCAAAATTCAAGCCGGAGCACTTTACCAATGAATATGGCTTTATTACCGACTATCTCGCTGAATACTTGCGAGAAATGAGGAAAAGGACATTCGGGGATGCGTTTGATAAATATTTTCGGTTGGGGAGCAATCTGAACCAGCGTGATACTATAGCAGTGCGAAGAACCGTATCTGGATTAATGAAACTGGTATATCCTCATGGAGAGTTTGAAAAGGAAGACGTTGTAGAGGTGCTTGAATATGCTCTTGAGTGCCGGCGACGTGTGAAGGAACAGTTGAAAAAGATAGGTGGAATGGAGTTTTATGATATCCATTTCTCATATATCGATAATGAGACCTTTGAAGAACACTTTGTTGCAGTGCCAGAACAAGGGGGAGGAAAACTGATTCCAGAAGGGATTAGCAAGCCTGGGCATCTTTATACAGTTGGAAGAAGTGATACTGGAGTATTTGGAGTATATAAAATAGAGAATGAAGCTGTACCGGGGACAGGAAAATTTGAAAAAACAGGTATTGGCTCTAATCGTGGTGCTCGGGAGAACCTGGGTATTGCTTATAATTATTTCAAAGCGAATAAAAAAAGTATCAGCAGTGGTATTCATACCGATACAACGGACTTTCTGATGCATATACAGGATTTGCAGGGAGTCGGAATGACCGAAGAACTTGGCCTTGCAGCATTTGTCTCATTATGTAGTGGAGCTCTGCGGAAGCCTGTTCAGAGTCAATTGGTTATTCTTGGTTCGATGACTATAGGTGGGACAATCACCAAGGTCGATGAGCTTGCTAGTGTTCTGCAGGTTTGTTTGGATTCTGGGGCAAAAAAAGTGCTCATACCAATGGCATCTGCGGTAGATATTCCTACCGTTCCTGCGGATTTATTCTCTAGGTTCCAAATATCGTTCTATAGTTCGCCAGAGGATTGTGTATTTAAAGCTTTGGGCGTTGATTAAAAACAATTTAATATGTGAGGACCCAGTTGTTTCAAGGTTTTTTAAGACCTTGTGACAGCTGGGTTCTTTTGTTTTGTGAGTAAAATTAGACTTTATAATTTATATTCACTATAATCGAATCATCAGTTACACAAAGTGCTATACAAATTGGATTCAAAAAAAGTTGAGTAGAATTTGATTTGAGAAGATTAATGGTGTTAAAATTCGAGTAAAGGGACACAAACTCATCAAAATACTTGAAAAGGGGTCGAATACAATATAACAATACAAACAGTATAGGCAAATCGACATAATGAGAAAAGTGAAAAGATAATAAAGTAGGAGATTATATGCTTAAATGTATTATTGAAGGAGTAGATTTTATTGCATCTGATTTAAAAGATGAATATGGAGTATATAAATCAATAGAGCGTGAAGAAATTAGACTAAAAGGATATTCAAATGCTTTAATTTGTCCATGTTGTAAAAAGCCTGTACGCCTTGGTGCTGGGAATATAAGAGAACCATATTTTGCACATAAGGATAAAAAAGAATGTATATACAGTAGAGAATTCTCAGAGGATATCCAAAAAATTAAATTGAAATTATACACTATTCTAAAAGCTAATTTTAATGGTAATGTAGCTATTGATTATTTCCATGACGATAAATTATTCTCAAGTATTCTTTTACAAAAAGATAATAAAAAACTAGCAATCGAATTCTTTAAAATAAGTCAAATAAGAAGGATTAAGTCAAAGATAGAATCTTATCAAAATATAGGTAATCGTTTTTTAGCAGTCATTATCGATAATCCTAGTACAGTTAGTACTTATAACAAGAGTAGTTTAGAGTATTATGCTTCAGACAATAATCCTAATGGCATTGTAGTATATGCTTCTAATAATGAATTTGAGTTACATAAATTTATTAGACCATCATCTAAGTATCAAACGAGATTAAAGAGAAGTTTTGACATTGACCTGTTTAATGTTTCAATTGATGGAATATTTGATGTTAAATTCGATGAGGATTCTGATTATAAAATGAATTCAGAATCAGAAATAATTAGTGAGCAAATTCCTGATAATTATTCATGCAAGTATGAAAAGGATGAAGCTGAATTAATTACTACTGATATACCATATATATCAAAACAAAAGATTACAACTAAACAAAATATTACTTACAATCAAATTAATTCTATTAAGCAAAAAAAGAAAAAAAGAACTTTTGATATTATTTATTCTGTTCCATTTGACTTAACTTTGTCATGTTTTATTTATAAGGTAAGATCATACTGTTATAATATTAGGAATAATATTGCGGTTAATGATAATAAGTTTAAGTTGATGGCTTTAATTCAAAATCATTTTGATTATCCTAATTATATTAAGGCTTTAAAAGATTGTGCCAATAGAGAAGGGTTAGATTATGTTTTAATTGTTATTGAAAAGTGTGAGATCAAAGCAAAACAAATATATCAAAATATTGAATAATTAATATAAGAACCAAAAAGAGACTAGCTGATTAGCCTCTTTTATTTGTTTATAATCCCCCTGTCTAAGCCTAATGTCATTAAGTTAAGCTGGTGGTTTTGACTCGTGTATTAATGATTAGATTGATAATTTTCGCTTAAGCGTGTATACTTTGTTATAATAGAAAAAAATGGTTAATCTTGTTTGTTGAGAAGAATTATGATAGAAGGCTACACAACAGTTCAAGAAATGGCAATAAAATGGAAATTGAAAGAAAGAACAGTTCAGATAATGTGTTCTGAAGGAAAATTGAAGGTGTGACAAAGTTTGGCCGTGCTTGGGCAATTCCAATAAATTCAGAGAAACCAGCAGACTTTTCATCAATTTCATCAATCAACAATGCTTTTAGAATTTTGAAAATACATAGATTATTTAGTCCATTGAGAGTTTTTAGAGTTTTTAGGTCATAATATATTAAAAAGTATAAAAATGATAGTTAATATATTCAAACTTTTTAATCATTTTTTGATGCAATATATTAGGAAACTGCATCTTTGACAACAGTAGAATGTGGTGACATTTATGCAGTTTCAACAGATGGTTATTTGATTAAAAAAATAAATGCTGAAAACTAAGGAGAATTCATAACATGGGATTTCGGTATAGGAAAAGTATTAATTTGGGTGGTGGGTTTAGAGTCAATCTTAGCAAATCAGGAGTTGGATATAGTTGGGGGACAAAAGGCTATAGAGTAACAAAAAAAGCAGGCGGTGGAACGCGAAAAACTTATTCTATTCCAGGGACAGGATTATCATGGACAAGTGATAGTGGAAAAGGAAATAACAAATCTCGTTCGCGTATCAATAATAGTCTAAATGCATCAAGTTATGCATCACCTGAAGAGGGGAATGTTGTTTACCAGGCGTCTGATGCTAATGTAAAAGATTATGCTACAGATAATACACAGGAGTTTTTGGCTGCGATTAAAAAGTATTCACTGATTAGGGCAATATTAATCTGGACAATTGTAGTTTCGGCTGTATTAATGACATCCATGCCACTAATGATTATTTTAACTATATTAGGTATTAGTGGATTAATATATTTGAGAACTACTCAAAAAATACATTTGGATTATGATTTTGACGAATATGGAAATAGAAGAATCCAAATGCTGAATCAAGCCATGGAGTATTTATGTAAAACAAAGATGGCATGGCAGATTGATACAATTAATGCAAATAGTTCAACCAAAATACACGCTGGAGCAGCTCATAGTGTAAAGAGAAAAGTAAATAAATTTAAAAAGAAAACCCCTTATTTCTTGAAAACAGACGCTATTTGTTATCATGTGAAACTTAGAAAAGATAATGTTTTTATCTTACCTGATAGATTAATTGTTAAAGGAAAAAAGGGATGGGGAGTTATTGAGTATTCTGACCTCAATATAAGAGTAGAGAATCAGGTTTTTGTTGAGAGCGGTACTGTTGCAAAAGACGCTACTGTAATAGGACATGCATGGCAATATGTGAATAAGAACGGCGGACCAGACAAGAGATTTAAGAATAATAGGCAACTTCCTGAATGTAATTATGGCAAGATTATGTTTCAATCTAGTACAGGTTTTAATGCTATCATATATATTTCTAATCTCAGTAATGCAGAGGCATTTAGTAATACTGTTAGTGCTATGATTGATGAAGCTAAACAGGCAAGGATTCAGGAAGAACAAGAAATCAAGCATATTAAACAAAGCGATGATTTAGAGAATATCTATTCTGCTGAGGAAATTACCAGTGGAAAACAGGAAAAATTAGTTTCGGATGAAGTGAATGATTCATTTGATGCTAATAGTTTTGAGCAGGAAATATTGAATGCTTTTAAAACTAACTTAATAGATGCAAATCTGCCTTTGACATATAAGTGTAAGAGACAAAATGACGGAACGACAGACATTATATATAAAGGAACAAAAATCGGAAGTATGAGTCTCTTTGATGATAAAGGCTGGATTAGTTATAAGATGGGAGCTAATGGGAAGTGGAACCAAGTAGAAGGTGACTTGTCAGAATTGGTTAAGCATGTTCGTAAATGGATAAGATATATTAGCAATTATTTAAACTAAAACGGGGATGATACATTATGGCAAAAGACATTAAAAGTATTATACGATTTTTGTTTCCAGAATATCAGATAAAGGCTTGCGTTGATGAGAGAGGCTTCATTGCGAAATCTAATAAGACAAAAAACTATGTGACTTCAAATAATCAGACATATGCAAGTCAAGGAGCACAGAATCAAGCATCATCATATGAAAAGATGCAAGTACATGGAGGAGTTTCATTTCAGCAACCATTATCACAAATACAGCAATCAAAGGCGCAAAGCAATACGTTTACAAGTACAAAAGATGAGAATAAGGTTGCGTCTAAAGCTTCGGAAGTATTTGATGAATTACCAAATGAATTTAAAAAGTATTGGATAGGTAGTGAAGAGGATAGGAAGGCCTTGGCTAAGGCTTTTGAGAGGCCATATGTCAGAGGATATGATAATGTTAAACCTAAAAATTCTATACTGATAATTGGCTCTGAAAGCAGGGGTAAGAATTATGCGGTCAAGTGTATTTGTCATATATTAAAGTCTAAAAAGATTTTTAGATATGCAGAGACCATTTCGATGGATATGGGACAATACGGGGCTGATTCATCAAACATTTTGTTTACCAGTGATTTATACAAGGTGCTTAACAAGAATACAGAAGTAGTTGTATTTGAGAATGTAGAAAATATGACAACTGCACAATTGGATATTCTCTATCAATTGATGGCAGTAGGATGTTATAAACTCTCCAAAAGATATATGGTTAGCAATGGGAGCTTAGTTGAAGCTACTGGTGTCTTGAATACAGAATTAGTTTCTGAAATAACCAGTAATGGTAAGTTCTTTGTATTAACAACCCAAGTATCACAAAACAAAATAATATCTACACTAGGAAATAAGATTATTAAAGAAATTGGAGATATTATCTGTTTGGAGGGTATTTCAAAATCTCAAGCGAGAGATTTAGCGTATACTTTATGTACCAAGTTGGCCACTAACTGCAAAACTAATTTACATATTAATGTAACCTTTGATGAAGTTGTGTTTGATGAAATAGGTAAAAGGTATAGCGAAGTCTCTGGAGTAAAAGGGTTAGAAGATTATATAAATAACAATATTTTTGAACCTTTGTCAGAAATGAAACTTCAGGATAAGTTATGGGATGATGAGTCTGTTCATATCACATATGATAATGACTTTTACGTAAACTTAAAAGGTGGAGAAATCATTAAGGTTTCACAATTCATTAAAAACTATAATGCTCTTGAATTAGAAGAAGCTAAGAAAGAGTTGAACAATGTAATTGGATTGAAGGCTGTTAAGGAATATGTATTGGATTTAGAAACAAACTTTAAAGTTCAGCAAATGCGTGAAGGAAAAGGTTTGAAAAAGTCAGACATTTCAATGCATATGATATTTGCGGGAAACCCTGGTACAGGTAAAACAACAATTGCTCGTATTGTTGCGAAGTATTTAAAAGCTATTGGAGTATTATCATCAGGCCACTTGTCGGAAGTGACAAGGGCAGACTTAGTGGGGCAGTATGCTGGACATACTGCAGTAAAGACAACAGAGGTTATAAATGGAGCAAAGGGTGGAGTTCTTTTTATTGATGAAGCATATTCATTGTGCAGAGATAAGCATGACACTTTTGGACAAGAAGCAATTGACGCTCTTGTTAAAGGCATTGAAGATAATAGAGAGGACCTAGTTGTGATTCTTGCAGGCTATGATGATGAAATGCAAGAGTTCTTAAAAACAAATACAGGTCTTAAGTCAAGATTTCCAAATGTTGTTCATTTTGAAGATTATTCTGTTGACGAAATGTATGAAATTGCCAAGATTACAGCACATTCAAAAGGATATAAAATATCATCAGAATGTGAAGAAGGCCTTAAGTATGTTTTTGAAAAGAGCCAGATTAAGGGAAGAAATGATGGTGGCAATGGTAGATTAGTTCGAAATGTAATTGAGGCAGCTATATTAAAACAATCAAAGAGAATAGAACAAAATCCTTCATCAGATTTGGAATTACTTGATGCTTCTGATTTTGGCTTGTATGAGAAAAAGGAATTTGATTTAGAAAAGAGCTTATCCGAAGTTATTGGTATGGATGAAGTGAAGAATTTTATACGTACTCAATACGCTCTGCTTCAGGCCAATAAAAAACGTAAAAGTGCAAATATAAATGTTGATACATCACAATCATTAAATATGATATTTGTTGGGAATCCGGGAACTGGAAAAACAACTATGGCTCGAATAGTTGCTGATATGTTTCATTCAATGGATATTCTTAAAAAAGGTCATTTGGTTGAGGTTGATAAATCAGGACTGATAGCTAGCTATGTTGGACAAACGGCTAAGAAAACGGAAGATGTGTTTAAGTCTGCATTAGGTGGAGTTCTTTTTATCGATGAAGCATATTCTATTACAAATGATGGAAGTAGTTTCGGACAAGAGTGCATTGATACATTAGTAAAGCTTATTGAAGATTACAGAGGAGAGATTCTTGTAATACTTGCAGGATACAGTAAGGAAATGGCTGATTTCATGAAAGCAAATTCAGGATTGGAGTCAAGATTTCCTTTGAAAATTGAATTTCCAGATTATTCAGCAGATGAATTGTACCTTATCGGCTTGAGAATGATAGCAGGTAGAGGATTTGTTTTGACTCAAGAAGCACAAAGCCAATTTAAAGCTAGGATAAATACATTAAAGCGTCATTCTAATGAATCATCGGGAAATGGAAGAATGGTTAGAAATTTTGTTGAAGATATTATTCGAAGGCAAAGTTTTAGAATTGCATTAGATGATGTAAGTACTAAGGAATTGACAACCATTACTTCTGAAGATATTCAACCTAAAAAGGATGTCAATGATAAGTTTGACTTAGAAATAGAGTTGTCAAAGGTAATTGGTCTTGAATCGGTAAAGAGATATATAAGAAGTTTGAATGCAAGATTGAAGATGCTGGAAGAGCGAAAGAAAGCTGGATTGAAGACTGATAATACTCAAACCATGCATATGATATTTGCTGGGAATCCAGGAACAGGAAAGACTATGATGGCGCGTACCGTTGCAAATGTCTTATATAATATGAATGCCATTCGTACCAATAAACTTGTAGAAACTGACCGATCTGGACTTGTGGCTGGTTATGTTGGACAGACTGCAATAAAAACCAGACAGGTAATAGAGACAGCATTAGATGGGGTGCTTTTTATTGATGAAGCATATGCACTTGCTCAAGGTGGAGAAAATGATTTTGGTCAGGAAGCCATTGATACTCTCGTTAAAATGATGGATGACAATAGAGATAGATTGGTTGTTATTCTAGCGGGATATAGTGAAGATATGCAGAGATTTTTACAGAAGAATGCTGGATTACAATCAAGATTTGCGAATATAATTGAGTTTCCAGATTATTCTACAGAGGAATTACTTCAGATTGCTGATGGATTGTATTCGGAGCAAGGATATGTCTTAAGCGATAGTGCAAAGAAAGTGCTGTCAGAGAAGATTGAAGCGGCGAAAGAAAGCAAACAGTTTGGAAATGGTAGGTATGTAAGAAATATTTATGAGCGTTCTTTAAACAATCAAGCATTAAGACTTAGTACTACAGGCAATTATACAAAGGAAGCACTTACAACTATAACAGACCAAGATATAAAGGAGGCGTAGAACTATGAAAAATGCTATATCTAATATTTTTGCCTTTTTATGGTTTTTTGGCGTACTATTATGGGTGATTCTTTTCATGTTAATAGCTATTCCTATGATTTTCTTTATAAATATTATGGGAATGATAAATACAGGATTTGCAACTTCAACCATTGGATTGGCTTTTGTGTTTCTAAGTGGATTTATTTTGGCTATAACGGGATGGGTTCCTGCCTTTAGGAAGTGTTATATTAAATTGCCATGGTTGTATCCGTTGAGCTCTATGTTAATGATTCATTTAATTATTTTATCTATTGCAGAGGAAATTCTCGCTAAGGGTTATGCTGTAATAAGCGCACCGAGACATACGGTAACATTAATAATAATGATTGTTCAAATTATAGCATGCAGAATTGCCATGTGTTTCTATTTTTATAAGAAACCGCTTATTGTAAAAAAGGGAGAGATATAAAATGGAAGAGAGAAAAGATGTTTCGTCTAATACTCATAGCAAGAATGTTTCTAATAATGTAAATTCAAATGAGTATAAACCATTAGAGTATAAGTCACTAGAGAATGAACAGCATTCTATACAAGATATTCCGAAATCAAACCCTAAGAATAATAAAGAACAACCAGCTTTCGTGAAGAGGGTAAAGAAAAGTGCTGTATTTTTTATGGCAGTGGCTATTGTTGGTATGATTATATACTCAATGGGGCACCCATCAAGTTATGTAAATACAACTGACCAAGCTGCAGATGCGCTTAAAACTCATATGTCTACATCATTAGGTGTAGGAACAAGGTTAATGTCAAGTGATGAAAAATATGTTGGAGGAGATTTGACAATAACTCATAAATCAAATTATGATGAAACAACCATGTATATTTGGGATTATGCTGCTGAAGATGGTGATTATGTTCAGGTTGTAATTGATGGAACTCCAATGGGGGAACCATTTATGATTAAGAATAAACCAATATCCTTTAAGGTTCCCACTGTCGGAGAGGTTCAAATAATAGGAACTCGTGATGGAGGCGGTGGAATAACTTATGGCGTATATTATGAAGCTAATAGTACTACATATTTTAATGGTATGGATGTAGGTGGAGATAATATATATACGTTGATAAGAGAATAGGATATTAAGCTATATTTCTTTGTAGGATTTTTGTTGTTCATTTATCACAAATATGCTAAATTGTTATTGAGGTGGTTTTATGAAAACTATTAGACCAGTATCTGATTTGAGAAATAATTTTGCAGAAATTTCAAAGATCGTGCACGAAACTGCACAGCCTGTTTTTTTGACCAAGAACGGTTATGGTGATATGGTTGTTCTGAGCATGGAGGCTTTTGAGAATCTACAATTTGAAAGCGAAGTATATTTTAAACTACAAGCTGCTGAACGCGAAGCTAGTTTAACTGATCAGCGTTATTCTTCTAAAGATGTACTGAAAGCTTTGAAAGAGGCTATCGATGAATGAAAAATATAGACTTGTGTATCTGCCAGTTGCCAAGCAAGATATGATTGATATTATGAGATATATTAGTCATGAATTGGGCAATTCTAGTGCTGCAACAAAACTAGCTGAGGAAATGATTGAGGCAGCCGATAAGTTAACAACTTTTCCTTATGCTCACCAAGTCTATCAACCAATTAGAACTTTGAAACAAGAGTATAGAAAATTGATTGTGCAAAACTATATTATGATTTATTAGGTAGATAATGAGAATATGACAATTACAATTTCGCGAGTTATATATGTGCGCCGAAATTATGAGAAACTTCTTTGAAGCAGGTAATCTTTTTTTGATAATATTAATTTGTTGAATACATTTTATTGGCAAGAAATTCTGTAAACTGTATTTATGAAGAAGTGGTATCAAAATGAGATAATAATGTTCTATATCAACATCTAGGGTAAAACTGTAAACTGAAATTTTTGAACGGCCAATCGCTATAACGAGTGATTGGCTCTTTATATTCTTTCTACTGCTGTTTTTGATCATCAGAGATATTGTCCATATTAGCAGGAGTAATTTACAACTATTTACGTTGCGCAAGGGCACCCCACCTTTCCCTGAAAAGAGTAAAATGGGCTTTCCCCAAAAACAAAAGAAATAAATGAAGATGAGACCTTGAGATAAGTTATTTAGACTTGTTTCAGGGTCTTAATTGTTTATCCATATCAAAACCGTAGGTAAGAGACTGCTAAATTTGACTTGTTCTATGCTTTATTATGACATTGTGATCCTAAAATAATAAACTGTACCAGTATAGTAACGAGTATTTTGGTTTATGGCAGTTTAGGAAGAGGGATATGCAGTAGGTGTATGATCTCCTTCTCAGAACCTGCTCTGCAATAAAGTCCATAAAAGGTTGATTATTTTTATGAGACTGCTCCAACAAGCTAATATACTCATGCCGTAAGATTGGTGGAATTATGGCCTGTATAACCATCTTGGATAAGCGCTGTATTCATTAGCAACCTTGCAACTCTTCCGTTTCCATCTATGAAAGGATGAATAAATACAAACCGCTTATGAATCTGTGCGGCAAATATCAATATATTACATTTTATTGCAATTGTTGTATTATTATGTTACGAAATACTTACATATATTATATAATTTGTATTATAATCGAATAATTTAAAAAGGAAGGAGACTAAAAATGAAATACCATAATGTAATAATTAAAAGTGTGAGTATATATCACCCTAAAACAAAAGTAACGAATGAAGAAATCATCGATCATTTTAAAAAACAAGATATTGAAATTACAGGGTTATTAAACCATCTTGGCAGAAATATTAGATACAAAGCAAGTGAATATGAAAATTCGTTATCAATGGGTTATGAGGTTGGTAAAAAAATATTTGACATTTCTAATGTTAAACCAAAAGATATTGATTTATTATACTTTGTATCAGACACACCTGAATATTTAATTACTACTAATGCTTTAAGATTACATAACATGTTGGGTACTGTTAATGCAAATATAAATGTCGATTTAAATTCTAATTGTATCGGAATGATATCTGCTTTAGATATGGCACAAACTTTTATGAAATCTAAAAAAATATCATATGGATTAGTTATAGGAAGTGCTAATATTCTCAATATTGCAAGACCAGACGATACAGTTGCTTATGGCTCATTTGCTGATGGAGCATGCGCTGTATTATTAGAATTAGTAGATAGTAATAGAGAATTTGGATTTATAAACTCAAATTATTTTACAGATTCAGCATTAAACCATTATATACAATATCCTATTTGTGGAACTTCTAATATAAGTAAAGATAATATAGATAGTCTAAATAAAAAATTACAATTTATACCACATGATGTGAGTTTCTTTTCTGATAGATGGAAAGATTTAATTTTAAATATGCTATTTTTAAATAAAGTTGATATAACTGATATTGATCATTTTATGTTTTCTCAATTTTGTAAAGCAGAAATTGCAGAAACATTAGAAAAATTAAATACACCATTTGAAAAAACAACCTTTGTTGGAGAGATATATGGTTATACAGGTTGCACTAGTCCAATATTTTCTTATTATCATGCTTTACTTAATAATAAAATAATTCCTGATAAATATAACGTCTTTTGTAGTGTAGGTGCAGGTTATAATATGTGTGCATTATTGTACAAGAATGCAGGGGAAAAAATATTTTTATGCTCCTATTGAGCAGGTTATGTATTTGGATAGACCTCTTAAAGAGCATGGTCTACTACAGGCTATTGTCCGGGTGAACCGAACCTGTGGTGAAAAAAAGAAATGTGGCTATGTAGTTGATTATTATGGTGTAACAGACTTCCTAGAGGAGGCTCTGGCCATTTTTGACCGTGAAGAGCTCGGCCAGCCTATGGAGTCACTGGATTCCATTTTTAAACAAATGTTATCGTATCGTGAAGCAGTCATGGCAATGTTTGTTGGGGTAGAAAAAGATAATTTGGATGCTCTCGTCAGAATAATCGAGCCCGAGGACAAGCGTGCCGAGTTTGAACTGGCGTATAAACGGTTTGCGTCAACGATGGAACAGATTCTGCCTGCCCATGTACCAACAGAGCACATCAATGACCTGCGATGGCTGGGTTATATCCGAGCAGCGGCAAAAGCACGCTTTGAGCCTGGGAAAGAACTAGATATTGCTGACTATGGGGAAAAGGTCAAGAAGCTGATTTCGGAGCATTTAGAGTCTTTAGGAGTCCGTCAGTGGATTGCACCAGTGACGCTGTTTGATTCGGATTTCTCTTCAAAGATGAAAACACTTAAATCTGATGAAGCTGTTGCTTCAGCCATGGAACATGCTATCAAGAATGTTATCCATGTCAAAATGGATGATAACCCTGTCTATTATACAAGTCTTCTGGAAAAGTTGCAGCAGCTTCTGGAGGAGACTAAAAATAACTGGGTGGAGCGAAAAAAGCAGCTCGAAGAGTTTATCAATGGGCATATGCAAAAGGGCGAGCAGCATGAGGCGAATGCTCTGGGACTGTCTGTGGAGGAATATGCCTTCTTTGAAACCGTTAAGAAATATTTAAGCGAATCAGCAGATGTTACAGCTACGGCAAATTGTGTAAAGGAAGATGCTGCTGAATACATCAGCCAAGATATAATTGAGCTCTCAAAGGGGATTGCGAAAGATGTGTCCGAGATCATCCGGCAGAATTATGTTGTGGATTGGACGACAAACCTTACAAAGACAGGAGATATTGAACGGGCTATCTATATGATGCTGAACACCCGATATTTTAAGCAAATTAAGATGAATATACGAAAACAGCTAGTGCAGCCGCTTTTGATGCTGGCGAAGAAACATTACGCTGTTCTGGATTGAGGTAGATATTATAAAGTTATAATTAATAATGTACAAATAATATTAAATAAAAATGTACAAATGGTATGATTACAGGGTACAAAAGGAGGTACCCTAATGATTATCAAAAGTAGTATCATAACAGATTTAAATATTCAAACTGTCAAGGATCTTTATAAGTTAAAACCATTTATGGAGGATACAACATTGAAAGTTAATAAAAGCCAGATCGCAAGGGAACTTGATGTCGATAGGCGTACAGTTGATAAATACATTAATGGCTTTCATAAGGCCAAATCCAGAGAATGCGTGAATTGTATCACTGCTTACTATGACATTATTGCAGAGCTTCTATCTGATAACAGCCAGCAGATATTTTATTACAGAAGAGTTTTATGGCAATACCTAGTAGACAATCATTCTTATGAAGGGTCTTATGTGAATTTCTGCTACTATCTAAGAAAATATCCTGAACTAGACTCATATTTCAAAAAAAGCAGACCTTCAAACGCAAATAACGTAACCATACGTTATGAAACAGGAATGGGTCAACAAGCACAACTAGACTGGAAAGAGTCTATACGATTTACTCTTTCAACAGGTGAAATAATAGAAGTAAACATATTTGTATTATTGCTGTCATATTCACGTTTTAGAGTGTACAGGGTATCTCTATCAAAAACACAGGATATATTATTTTCATTCCTTGATGATGCGTTTAACACGTTTGGAGGTGTTCCAAGTGAGATTGTCACCGATAATATGAAAACAGTTATGGATGAGCCAAGAACAGAGTATACAGAAGGGAAAATAAATATAAAATTTAAGCAGTTTGCGGATGATTATGGTTTTAAGGTGCACCCTTGTATTGCAGGAAGACCAAGAACAAAAGCCAAAGTAGAAGCACCAATGAAACTACTTGATGAGATAAGAGCCTACAATGGAAAACTTGATTACAAGGAACTTAATGAGTTGGTCACACGAATAAATAACAGAGTAAACATGCAGGTAAATCAAGGTACAGGTCGTATTCCATTAATGTATTTCAACAAGGAAAAAGCTTTCTTAGGAAGCTTACCAGCCGATACCATAAGAAAGCCTTATCAAATAACTCCACATAAAGTAAAAGTAAATTCATCCAGCATGTTCAACCATAATGAATGCCAGTATTCTGTACCACCAGAATACATTGGAAAAACTCTTACTTTACAAGTGTATGATGGTTACATACATGTTTATTATAACATGGAATTAATAACTATCCATACCCTTAGTAAAAAGAAACTAAATTATTTTACAGAACACTATACTGCTATAGCAAGAAAATCGCATGCATTTAAGGAAGAAAATATAAATGAGCGGGCAAAAGAAAACTTACAGGTTATAGGAGAAGTATATAGTTATGAATAACAGTACATACAACCAGCTATGCCGGAACATGGAAATTCTTGGTCTTGGGCAAATGGTAATTCATCTTGATGAAATATCTAATTTTGTGACATCCAACAATCTTTCGTTTACAGAAGGACTACTGAGACTTAGTAATTACGAAGTTGATTTTAAGGAGGCCAAAGCATCTAGATCTATGATTAAAGCAGCAGCATTTCCTTTTGTAAAGGAATTGAAAGATTATGATTTCAATTTTCAGCCGTCAGTAAATCAGCAAGAAATACAAGAACTTTGCACGCTTGGTTTTCTTGAAAGAAATGAGAATATAGTATTTCTTGGTCCAAGTGGTGTTGGAAAGACTCATCTGGCAACATCAATAGGAATAGCTGCAGCAAAGAAACGTACTAGCACATATTTTATCAAATGTCATGATTTATTGCAGCAACTAAAGAAAGCAAAACTGGAAAACAGACTTGATGTAAGACTCAGACACTTCTGCCATTACAGACTACTTATCATTGATGAACTTGGCTACTTACCCATTGATAAAGAAGATTCTAATATGTTTTTTCAGCTTATAGATATGAGATATGAGAGAAAAAGTACCATTCTTACAACAAACATGAATTTCAACGAATGGGATGGTGTATTCTATGACGCAGTTGTAGCCAATGCAATACTTGACAGGGTATTGCACCATGCACATGTAATATCTATATCTGGAAAGTCATACAGATTAAAGGATCATATGAAGCAAGGAGAATAGTTGTACATAATTATTTAATACTTTTTATACATTTTTCCTTGACAGTTTATAGATATATATGCAAATGTCCTTCCAGTATGGGACAAAGACAATTACATATGATGTGACATATTCCTCCAGAAGAAGGACTATGGAGATTAGTGTTGAGCCTCCAGATTTAGTTCATGTTGTGGCTCCTGAAAGTGCATCCGAAGAAGCTATCTTGAACAAGGTCAGAAGTAGAGCCAGCTGGATTGTCCAGCGGCTTTTTGCTATGCGAGATATGGCTTATATTCCAATTAAGAGAGAAATGGTCAACGGAGAGTCTTTCATGTACCTGGGAAGGAATTACTCCATGCAGGTCACTGTCGAGCTAGGGATTGAACGGCCACGAGTTGGCTTAATTAACGGAAGATTCCAGGTTGTGGTAGCTTCTTGGGATGAAGCTGAAATACACAATGCTCTTGAGCAATGGTATAAGCAAAAAGCTCTAGAGAAAATCAGAGAAAGAGTGAAGTTCTATCAGAGCAAATTCCATGTTAAACCAACGCAAATAAAGGTCAAAGATCAGCAAAAGCGTTGGGCAAGTTGCACAAGCAAGGGGGAACTATTATTCAATTGGAAAAGTATCATGGCTCCATCGCCTGTTTTGGATTATATAGTAGCTCACGAAATGGCCCACCTGATAGAGCGTGGTCATTCACAGAAGTTTTGGGACATTGTTGCTGCTGTGCTACCTGATTACAGCAGCAGGAAAGAATGGCTTAAAAATAACGGTATAAAGATGGATTTGTAATCGAAAGTTTAGTTGACTTTAGTATGATGGCGTAGCCAATCGTACAAAGCAAGAATCATACTATCTAGTTAGTTTATTTATTTTGTTCTATACGAGCATAAATCTAAGTAGCTATGATTTAAGTAGATGTTTTTAAATTTTGTATTAATTGTCCCAAAATATTGACTTTCGTCCCAGCATATTATATTATAAAAGAAAGCTGGAGGTGGCTAATGTGAAGAAACAAAATGTTTTAAATCTAATAAAATATCATGTTGAAAGAAATGAGAATGGTTTTAGAAATGAAGCTATAAATATTGCGAGGTATTTTGATAGCATTGGGGATGATCAGTTAGCTGAATATATTATGAGTTTAATAGCTGAATCAAATCTTTATATGCCACAAGGAAGTGATTTCGAAAGTGAATTTTTAAAACAGCTGGATACACGTGTAATTGAACCTTTATATTTACCGTCTGTAATATCAGAAGATATAAAGGGGATTATTAATGCGGTTAATCATAATATTGGGATTAATAAGTTTTTATTTGAGGGATTACCAGGTAGTGGGAAAACAGAAGCAGTTAAACAGGTTGCACGCTTATTGGATAGAGCATTATTCTGTGTGGATTTTGAGAATCTAATTGATAGCAAATTAGGACAAACAAATAAGAATATTGCTACAGTATTTAATGAAATAAATATGCTTCCACAACCTAATAAAGTAGTTATATTATTTGATGAAATTGATGTGATAGCGCTAGATCGTATCAATTCTAATGATGTAAGAGAAATGGGAAGGGTTACATCGACCATTTTGCGCGAATTAGATAGATTGACTGATTTAAATAAAGAGATTGTAATCATTGCAACAACAAACTTGTTTCCAAACTTTGACAAAGCATTAGTTAGAAGATTTGATGCAATAATTAATTTTGATCGATATACTAAGGAAGATTTAATAGAGATTGCACAATATTATTTTTCTTCATTTGTTAAGAATTTTAAAGGAATTTCAAAGGATACTCGATTGTTTAAAAAAATTTTGACCCTATCAAAGAAAATACCTTATCCTGGGGAACTTAAAAATATAATAAAAACCTCTCTTGCTTTTAGTGATTTGAATTCAGAAAATGACTATTTACGTAGAATGTTTAACAGCATGATTGGGAGTATCGATGGAATAAATATTTCTCAGTTACATGAAATGGGTTTTTCTGTACGAGAAATAGAAAAGTTGAAAGGGGAATCAAAAAGCAGTGTATCTAGGAAATTAAACAAGGAGGACAATCCAAATGAATAATGTTTTGGAATTAAAGGGGAAACGTTTTGTGCAAGCACCAAAAACAAATCCAGGTGGAGGTGCTGCAATGAAAAGTAAAGTAGTGGTTACAAGTGATTACATTATTCGGTTGATTGAAAAACTTAATCAGTTACAGACATTTTGGGAAAATGAAAAAAGGCCTTTTAGTGGAATATTAATCAGTGTCTATTACAATAAAATAGTAGCTAAAACAAATAGAATTTCTGGAATATTCAAAGGAGATAAATCAAATTATGCGATAGTTGGTGCTAAATTTAACAAGGATAAGACAAAGCATATTATAACTTATTTTCTAGACTTTTCAGACTTAAAGCAGAGTATAGATTTATTGTATAAGGCAAGTAATATTTTAGAATTACATTTTCGTGGGGAAATTTCAAAAGAAGTATTTGAAAATCGAAAGATTATTGATGCGATTGACTTTCAAAAATTTAATTTAAGTAAATCATTATTTAAGCAGATTATAGCTGATGTATCATACATTGAAGATTTTGATGTTGAGCAAGCTGATAAACATGAAAAGGAAAGTATTGTTACTATATATGATACAGGCCTAGATGCAAAAACATTGTTTAGAAGCATTGGAATAGATATTTTATCAGCTAGGATTCTTGATAATCGAACTGTATACTTAGATGCAAATCAGCTAAATTTGTTATATGAGAAAGCTCCGTACCTTGTGGCCATGGCAACTGAAAATCTTTCAGATTTATTGCCAGAAGATTTTATTGACAAATATGAAAATAATATGGCAACTATTCCATCTCCCGTCAATGAACCTACTATTGGAGTTATAGATACACTGTTTGATAAAAGGGTATATTTTGGAGAGTGGGTTGAGTATCATAAAATGATTGACGACAGTATTCCTGTATCTTCAAATGATTATCGCCATGGAACAGCAGTTTCATCAATTATAGTAGATGGACCAAAACTTAATCCTTGGCTGGATGATGGCTGCGGGCGATTTAGAGTGAGGCACTTTGGAGTAGCTGCAGGTTCGAAGTTTTCTTCATTTACAATTATAAAATTAATTAGAAGAATAGTACAAGAAAATAAAGATATAAAAGTTTGGAATATTTCGCTTGGAAGTAATCAAGAAATTAACGATAATTTTATTTCTGCAGAAGCTGCTATTTTAGATCAAATACAGTATGAAAATGATGTAATATTTGTTGTTGCAGGAACAAATAAGCCAAATGCAGATGTAGTGAAAATTGGTTCGCCTGCTGATTCTATTAACAGTATGGTCGTAAATGCTGTATCAAAGAGTGGTTTATCAACAAGATATTCAAGAAAAGGATTGGCACTTTCTTTCTTTGCTAAACCAGATGTAAGCTATTACGGTGGGAGTGAAGAACAATATATTCAAGTATGTGCACCGTTAGGAGCGACAAATGTTGCAGGAACATCATTTGCTGCACCATGGATTGCCAGAAAGTTATCTTATTTGATAGATATTCTAGGGTTAAATAGAGAACTTGCTAAGGCTTTAATTATTGATGCTGCAAGGGGATGGAATGAAACTCCTAGCCCTGAAGAAGTGGCACTTTATGGTCATGGTGTTGTGCCGATAAGGATTGAAGATATTGTTCAATCTAAAGATGATGAAATTAAATTTCTTGTAACAGATATTAGTGAAAAATGGAATACATATAATTATTATTTTCCAATACCACTTAAAGATGATAAATATCCTTATTTCGCAAGAGCGACAATGTGCTATTTTCCTGTATGCGATAGAGCACAAGGAGTTGATTATACTAATACAGAGTTAAATCTCCATTTTGGTAGAATAAATGATGATGGAAAGTTAAATGAGATTAATTCAGATAAACAAAACCAGGATGAAGATTTAGGCGGAGAGAAAAACTTTATTCTTGAAGGAGAGGCACGAAAAAAATTTCGAAAGTGGGACAATGTAAAATATATTTCTGAAGGAATAAAAGAAAAAAGAGTCCCCAAAAAATCGTATAGCAATAAGAACTGGGGAATGGAGATTAAAACTAATAATAGATTGGAACCACAAGATGGAGTCGGATTACGTTTTGGTGTAGTTGTGACATTAAAGGAAATGTATGGTATTAACCGTATAGATGAGTTCATACGAAATTGTAATCTGAATGGATGGTTAGTAAATAGGATTGATATCGAAAATAGAATTGATATTTATGAAAAGATTAATGAGGAAATCGAATTTGAGTAAGTTATTATGAAGCAGTATTATCTGAAAATATGAGAGTTAATTATTAAGGAATGTATATTGTTTGAAAATAGATGGCTGAAAATTTATAGAGATGATAGGAGAGTTTTTGTGCTGTACAGGTTCGAAAATTGTCAATTAAAATTTAAAAATATTACTACTTCGAAGGAGTATTTATATGATATACCCAAAGTAAGCGGAGTAGATTTTGTTACTATAAATAAATGTGGGACACATATTGCTTTTACTGCATATGACAATGATGGTGAAAGCAAAGGTATTTTTTTATGTGATTTACCTAATGAAAGGTTACAAAAAATATATGACAAGCAAGCCTTTGATTTAATGTTTGATATTTTTCAAAAGAGGTTATTTTTTAACTCTGGAAATACAATAAATTATATTGATTTACAGACTGGAAAATCTACTAAGCTTTATAAGTTTTCTCGTATCACATACGCCCCAATATCACTATGTCAGAATGATAAAGGTACTTATCTTTCATATCACAAGTGGAAATCTAATAGAAGAAGGCTTTATATTTATGATTTAATGGAGAATACAGAAAATGATATGGGTATTTCTTTTTATGAGTATAATTGGATTGATGAACATAGGATTATATATTCTTTATGTAATGGGTTAGTTATTCTTAATGTTAATACAAAAAAGTCAGAAAGGATAATAAGTAATACTGAATCACTAATAAAAAATTATGTAGATAATAATGATAAATATAATGTTCTTAATAAGTTCAAAGGTATAGATTTAGTAGTAGACAATATTGATAAGCCTATTTTTTTTAATAAAAGAATATATTTTGAAGTTTTTATTGCATCTGATGAGGATAAGCATATAGGAATATACTCAATATCAAATAATAAAACTGATTTACAATGCCACTTTGCATCAAATCAAGGTTTAATCAGAAACTATGGGATATTAAGTGATGGAGAGACTATTTATATTTCTATTACGCCAAATAACCTTCAAAAAGAAACAATAAACTCTGGAATAATTTATTTAAAAAATAACTTGCAAATAGAAAATAATGGATGGTTTCCTGTAAACACTTATACTAAACCAACTGTATACGAAATTATTCAAGGCACTTAGAAATTGAGGAACCTAATAATGAAAAAATTAGTGAGCAGTATAAAGAAATAATATAACTCCATTCTGGCATTATAGAATAGGTATACTCTAGTAGGAGCTTCCATTATTAGATGATATTGATTAAATATTTTTGAAAGGAGCACTTCTAATTGAAATCCCACATATCACATATAGCACTTTACGTAAAAGATATTGAAAGAGCTAGAGAATTTTACATGAAATATTTTGATGGAAAAAGCAATGAAAAATATATAAATTCAAAGGGCTTTCAGAGCTACTTTATTACATTTTCATCGGGTGCTAGAATGGAAATAATGGCGCATAGTGAATTAGTAATTCGTGAAAATATGGAAAAGGTAAACGGTTGGAGTCACATAGCTTTTTCAGTGGGAAGTGAAGAAAATGTACGGACGTTGACGCAGCAAATTGTAGCTGATGGTTATGAATTGTTAAGCCCAGTGAGATACACAGGAGATGGCTACTATGAAAGCTGTGTTTCAGACCCAGAAGGCAACCGTGTTGAAATAACAGTGTGAGCAATCATACTAAAAACAATTAATAGTGCATCATCATTGGCAGGTTGTATTATGATAACAGTATGAGTAAAATAGAAACATATCTGCTGCGAAAATTTGTGACCTCGGAAGATAATGCAAATTGAGTGAGTGAATCAAATAATACGGAGAGGAGCGGATGTATGGCGAATATTATAACAGGCAGCAGAATTATTCTCAGCTTCGTATTATTGTTTTGTCCGACACTCTCCATTCCTTTTTATGTGGTATATGTAATAGCAGGCCTCTCTGATATGATTGACGGAACCGTGGCAAGAAAGACCAATACCGTCAGCGAGTTTGGCTCCATACTCGATACAATTGCAGATTTTGTGTTGGTGACAGTTTGTCTCATTAAGCTGATACCAGTATTATTTGTTGAAATATGGATGTATATCTGGATTGTGATTATAGCATTAATCAAGGCAATAAATATTGTATCCGGATTCGTGATGCAGAAAAAACTGGTTACAGTTCATTCAATTATGAATAAGGTTATCGGCGTAATGTTATTTGCATTGCCCCTTACACTAAATTTTATTGAATTGAGGTATAGTGCAGCAGTTGTTTGCGTTATAGCTACCTTTGCGGCAATTCAGGAGGGATATTTCATTAGAACAGGAAGGTAAGAACAGAATGATCAAAGCTTTAGACAGAAATGAATTGGAAAACGCACTTCCTCTTGTGTGGAGTGTATTTTGTGAATACGAGGCGGTCAATTATCCGGAATCAGGCAAGCAGGCATTTTGGGACGCAATTCATTCTGAGGAATACCTAAATATGCTTTCTGCTTATGGCGCTTTTGAGGAAGATTCTCTTGTCGGTATTATTGCAACAAGAAACGAGGGCAGCCATATTGCTCTTTTCTTCGTAGATGGTAAATATCAGAATAAAGGCATTGGCAGAAGTTTATGGACTGCTGTTATTGAAAACAGCAGTGCTAAAGAAATAACAGTGCATTCCTCGTTATATGCAAAAGACATATACAGGAAACTTGGCTTTTCGCAAGAGGGTGATTTGCGCGAGGTTGATGGTATTCAATACATTCCTATGATTTATAAAAATGTAATTTAGAAATTACATAATAATCTGTACTCTCATATTAACAGTGTCCTTTACAATAAAGGGGTATAGATGATTTTTCACATTAGCAAATTATTCTTATTTTCGAGGAAGGTGTGGCTTTAATCAGAGAAGTGGTCATGCAGGTACTGCCCATATACAGAAAATAGCACAGGGCTATGCCTCTGAACTTTGCGTTTGAGGATTTTATCTGCTAGGTGGCAGTCAAACCTGGTTAGACAGCACTACACTTGTGATTTTCATAGTTGCAAATACACTTATGGTGCTAAGATTTAAGGAGCAATGGATCCTTTGGATTGTTGTTGATTTTATTACAATTACCATGTGGTTTATTGATGGAGACATGATTCAGGTTCAATGTGGACTGTATATTTGATTAATGCGTTTTATGGCTTTTATAAGTGGTCAAAAATGAGTAAAGTAAATTATGAAAATGAATAAGTAAATGAGATAATAAGGCTAATAGCAAGACCTTCATGCAAGAGGGTCTTTTATTATAGGTGAAATCTTTGAGTGACTTAGCACTAAGTAATGTTTATACACTTGTGTGGGAAATAATGGAAAGATAATGCGGTTTTATGATAGACTGATTACAAACTCTAAAATCTCTTAAATATGATTTATAAACAAGTATCAGAACAGGCATAAAAACCCACAGTAGTTTATTGGCAGTATGGCAGATGCTTATAAATAGCATTTTATCAAAAGTTACAAATTGATTTTGGCTGTACTTAAATGGTCATTATCGAGTCATATAAATAAAAAGTAATACAGGTGTTTATAATGAGCTGTTTATAATGAGGATGCAGCTATTTTAGAAAAGCACTGCGTAGTTGACCAATACTGTGGTTTTATATATGTTTCTTAAATTTTATAGCCCAAATGGGGTGGAGGTTAGTATGCTTATAACATTAGCGATTTTAGCGGTATATGTATTTATCGCAGTCTATGGAATTGCATTTACGAAGGATACCAGTCATTTCTTCAGCAAAGATTATACCACTGTATTAAAAGGCTTGTGCTGTATAATTGTTATTTTTGTTCATATCCCCAATATATACGGAAATGCTATTCAAAATGCTGCAGGAAGCTTTGGATACATTTGTGTAACTTTATTTTTTATGTTTTCTGCATATGGATTAACATGGAGTGTGAAGCATAAGGAAGGATATTTGAATAATTTTTTTCGTAAACGAGTTTTAGCGGTATTAACACCATATATAATAATTTGTTTATTAAAAGCTATATGTGGTTTCAAAGTTTTTCGTGATGGAACAAATTTCGTATTTGTAATATTTATGTTTTATATTATATTTTATTTATCTCACAAATATATTAACAAAAAGTATAGGGACATATTGATATGCGCTTTTGTTATTTTCTATAGTTTAGCAGGCCAAATAGCAAACGATTTTTTTGGATATGAGAATATTATCTTAAAATGGCAAACAGAATCCTTAGGCTTTATGTATGGAATAATTTTTGCAAATATAATAGAGCCATTTAAAGAAAAGGTTAAAAAGCAATATGTAGTAAAAATAGGAATACTATCGGCAGTGTCTGGAATTTTAGGGGTTACATATTTGAAGTATAAATATATACTTTTTGCTGGAGATTATATTTTAAGAATAATACTGGGTATTTCTTTAATTTTATTATTGTTTACAATTACAATACATTTTAGAATTGGTAATATTTTTACTAAATATTTAGGGAAAATTTCATATGAAGTTTTCTTATTGCATGGTTTTGTAATGAGTGTGTATAATGTTCTGAAACTCCAAGTGTCATCAGGAGTATACATCTTAATGGTTATCTTGGGAACATTAGTTATTGCAGCTGTTTTAAATAAAATAGACACCATTATAATTCAAAGAATTGCTAATCCAACAAAATTATTTTCTCTTAGACAATCTAAGGTAAGTAAAATTGATACATAAATTAGCATATATCAGCAACTAAATGTTTTAAATAAAAGAATGTATGTCGAATAAGATAACATTAAAATGAAAAATAGATAGTTTCTTGAGTGCGGTCAATAAAAATTGACTGCATTTTTATTATATTGTAGAAAAATACGAATTATATTGGTATAATATAACATAATAATTAAAAAAATCTAATATTTATTTCATATAAATGGATTGTTTGAGTGAAATATGATTACGATAACATGTAATAAATATTTAAAAATATAATGTGAAAAGTAATAGATATTTTCTTGATAAATAGTTGCATATAATAACTAATATATAATATCTCACTGAGTTTAGCTATCAGAGAAAGGAAAAGCAAATGAGTTTTCTGACTTTGAAAGGTAATTTACGTAAGGAGTATCTTCAGAGTAAATACGAGTATTATTCTAAATTTAACCTATGGGTTTTAATTTGTGGAGTTATTGCAGATATACTTAGCATTATTTCAGATGGAGTAATTATCGGAGGCTTTCCATATGAGACATTGTTTAATAGACTTTGGGTTCTTCTTCCTCTTGGGATTTATTTTTTAATATCTAGGAAGCAAAAAAACTATTTTGTTATGTTCTGGCTATCATATGGATTACTTTATTTGCTTGTTATCAATAATATGTGGCTTCTTACAATACTGCCAGATATATCTCATGCTGGGGAAGGCTATATAGAATGGACTTTGGCATTCTTCTTAGTTACATATTCTACACCGTTTTTAGCTAGTACAATTGCTTGCTGCGGATTGCCTTTACTTATATATATATCTAGCTTTTATATTGATTATGTGGATTTTGGTGGATTTATGGCATTGCTGCTTCCTTTGATTACTGTTTGTATTGTGGCGAATTATGCAATGAACTTAGTCTATTATGACCATTATATGGTTAAGAAGCAATTAGAAAGAGCAAGTGAGTGTGATCCCCTCACAGGCTTATATAATAGAAATAAAATGAAAAGTATAACTTCTCTAGATGGAAATTTTATTACTACAAAAGGTATTAGTGACATCTGCTGTCTTTTGATAGATATTGATTATTTCAAGCGAATTAATGATGAATTTGGGCACGAGGCAGGAGACGTTCTGCTTAGACAGGTATCAGAAATATTGTGTTCATGTGTAAGAGAAAGCGATATTGTAATACGTTGGGGAGGAGAAGAGTTTTTTGTATTGCTATATGAATGTGATAAGAAGCAAGCAGAATACGTAGCCGAAAGAATAAGAGAATCGGTGGAAAATTTAGCAAGCATAACTGTTTCTATAGGTGTGGCTGTACATAATGGGGGGAGTTGGGAAGAATCTGTAAATCACGCTGATTTAGCCCTCTACAAAGCAAAGAATAAAGGAAGAAATAAAGTAGTTATATTCAGTGAAAACGAATTTTCAGAAAATGAAACTATGCATTAAATTATAAGTTTTTTTAGTATAGAAGCGATGGGAAGACAGGACTTCTGATAGGATGGCCTTAATTGGATTACAGGCTATTATCACAGGAATTTAGATTATATTAATAAATATAACATATATTTTATACGACGCTATCGCAGCATTTTTAAATATAAGTAATTTATTAAAAACGGCTTACAGCCTCATGCAGAGGTGTAAGCCGTTTAATGCTATTTAACATTAACAGTATAAACAATTTTGGTTTCAAAGGGTCTTTGTGTAAAAACAATTTTATATTGTCCAGGTTCAGTTGCTATAAAAGTGTATATTCTTGAATAAAGCCAATCTGCAATCTCTGGTCTAAAGTCATCAAGTTCTTCAGAAACTAATAACACAGATTCATCTGAAATTTTGCAGGTTGAAGTAAAACCAACTATACCACCTTCTTGCATAGAGATACTAAAAGGTTCATTTGTAGTAACATTTATAACATTTTCATCTGAACTGCTAACAATAATTGTACACTCAACAATTTCGATAGGTGCTATACCTTGTTGCCAAGGACGTTTGTATTCAAATGTAAGTGTATATGTTCCAGGCTCTAGAGCCTCAAATGTCCATATTTTTTGAATAGGTGCTCCATCTAATTCAGGGCTGGTATATATTAGGTTTTCTTCAGAAATTAAATTTAAAGCAGAAATGTCAGAAATGCTATAGAACCACTGATAACCTGTAGAGCCATTTTCTTCTAAGGTTATTTCAAAGGACTTATTTTGCTCTACATAAATTATGCTACCATTTTCTGTATCTACAAATGTATTTCCTACTGGAAATCTTAGTATACTTCCAAGAAGAAATTGCTTCATTAATGATAAATCTAATACATTAAGCTCATTGTCACCATTTACATCTGCGGTCTTTATATATTTACCAGTATTGTCTAACAGTAACGATTTCATAAGTGCATAGTCTAAAGCGTTAACTCTTAAATCATTATTTAAGTCACCATATATAGTAGTAAATTCAGTAAAACCTGAGATACCTTCATTTGTTAATGATTCTGCATTTACACTTCCAATTGGAACGAATATTAGTGAAAGCATTAAAACTGCCAATGATATAGCTATGTGTTTTTTAATAGAATGTGATATTGGTTTTAATTCTTTTGTTTGAGTTTTTAATGTTCTTTTCATGTTATTTCCTCCTTTAAAAATTAAATAGACTTGAAAAAGTTTTTAAGTATCCATATTAGGTTTAGAGTGAATTGGAGTTTTTGTAGGAATATAAACGTCAGAATATATAGCTTAAAATACAGGCCTAAACCTCATATGTGTTTTGCTTTTCGAAAAAAAACCATGTTTATACATGCTGTCATTACTGCCCAAAAGCTTATTATTGATTTGAAATACTTGAATTACTATATATGTATAAGGTTAATTTTCGAGATAATTTAAAGAACCTATTATCATAATTATACCATATTATGGAGTTAATGTAAAATAGTAAAACTAGTCAAAAGTCTAGATGAAATGCTGATAAAGTAATGAAATTATTCTATAATCGATATTTCTTATTATGTATCAACCAAGATTTTATTTACTAAGTCTAGTTAGCAATAATAAGGTATAGAATACACTAGAACATGAATGGATTTTGTGTTAGGATTAATTGAAGTAGAGAATTAAGAAATATATGTATGTAAAGTTAGAAGTTATAAATATTTACTAAAATAATTGATTTAAAAGGATAAAGATTACTATATGGCAACACTTTTACTAATTATCATTTATATGGCTTTTATTAGCTTGGGATTACCAGATTCAATGCTAGGGGCTGCTTGGCCAGCAATGCGTATTGATTTAGCTATGCCAATGGCTGGAGCGGGTTTAATATCCATGATTATATCAGGAGGAACTATTGTCTCTAGTATGTTATGTGGAAAATTGCTTAATAAGCTAGGTACTGCTAAGCTTGTTACTATAAGTGTTTTTATGACGGCTATTGCGTTATTTGGTTTTGCGTTTAATAAAAATTACATATGGCTTTGTATAATGGGTATTCCTTTAGGACTTGGTGCGGGTTCAGTTGATTCTGCATTAAATAATTTTGTGGCTTTACATTATTCTGCAAGGCATATGAGTTGGCTTCACTGTTTTTGGGGAATTGGTGCTACAACAGGGCCAATAATTATGTCTGCTTCTATTGCAAAAAATGGTTTATGGCAAAAAGGATATTTTACTGTTGCAGTTATACAGATCAGTTTAGTAGGTATTTTAGTGCTTTCCCTTCCTCTATGGAAGAGATTTCAAAGTAGCAGTGGGGAAGAAAATACAATTCAGAATAGTGAGCAAAATGTATTCAAGATACGTGGAGTAGGCTATTCACTTCTAAGCTTCTTCTTTTATTGTGCAATTGAGACTACGACAGGGTTATGGGGAGCCAGCTATCTAGTAAACACAAAAGGGGTATCTGCAGATGTAGCAGCTGGCTGGATATCTATATACTATTTTGGAATTACAATAGGAAGGTTTATTAATGGATTTGTAACTACAAAATTAAGCAACAATGCATTGATTAGAGTCGGGCAAATTATTATAGGGCTTGGAGCATTGCTGCTGTTAGGATTTAATAACAGCTATATTAGCTTAATTGGATTTATTTTGATAGGAACTGGCTGTGCTCCTATTTTTCCATCAATGCTGCATGAGACTCCAGTGCGTTTTGGGAAAAATAATTCTAGCAGATTGATGGGGCTTCAAATGGCATTTGCATATATGGGAACCACTTTTATACCACCAATTTTGGGATTATTGCTTGGTGTAATAGATATTTGGTTCTATCCTGCGTTTGTTTTTGTATTTCTGGCAGCTATGATTTTCAGTAACGAAAAGCTTAACAGGCTTGTGAAGTAATAAATTAACTCTACTTTTTAGTAAAAAATATATGGGTGTTCAAACCTATAATAGACGCAACTTATCAAATGAATAGTTTATCAATGTTTCAGTTTGACAATTGATTGTTACAAGTAAGGGGGGCAAAACAAGAAAAAATAAACAGCCCCTAAATTTTTTATTTTAAATGTATTCTATATCATGGGAAAGGTTAGAGAATCAGAACATATGACTTCCAAAATCTCCAACAGCAAATTTATTTTCCAATTTATTTTCAAGGTGTTTTTATAAAAGACAGCAGAAAGGCTGGGTTTGGTTCTATTATATTAAATACGATGACTGAAAAACGACAAAACACATCTAATAAAATTAAAATAAAACAATTTAAAACAAATATCGACAAATAAAGAATTACATGATATAATAATATCAGAAACAGAACTTACATTTAAATATGTAATATCACAATGAAATTGTGTTGTGTAAGTAGTAAGTAAATTAAAATGTATTGCTTAATAGAGATTTTAAAATTTGCTATCTCCCCCCAAAAAATTTTACATAGAGTGCGAATTATCGGACTTTCCCCTTCTGATAATAAGCAGAATCAGAAAACCAGTTGAGAACGTTATATCTCAGCTGGTTTTTGGTATTTATCAGCAAGTTCAAATAAATATCTTTAACCAATTACCCCATTTATCTAAGCTGCGGAGATGAAAAAAAAATTAACCTTAAGATTTATAAAAAATCGGTTAGCACTTATTAACTGAGCCAACCGATTTTTCTTGAACTTATTTGAATTAATTATTTGAACTAATATATACATTTACAGTTTATTTTTATAATTTATTCTTTAAATTTATTCTTTAAATTTATTCTTTAAATTTATTTTCTAATGGTCAGTGTCTAAAATATTCTAAAAGCACATTTGAAATTCCTTGTCCAGTATGAGGAAGTTATATTGGTAATACGAACTTTTCCAGAACCTGAGGAAGCATCAATCATTTGATTTCCTCCAAGAGCAATACCAACATGTCCATTAAATGCAATAATATCTCCTTTTTTAATGTCGCTCATATTTGTAATTTTTTTATACTTAGTGTTTCTGCTCCAACCATATGAAGTCATATAACTCTGTTTGACACCTGACTTATTTAATACCCAATATACAAAGCCTGAGCAATCAAAGGTAGAAGGTCCCTTAGCACCGTAAACATATTTTGCACCCAGCTTTGACTTTGCAATTGCTATTAAATTAGATACACTTGGGCTGCCTGAGTTATCGAAATAATCCTGATTGTTTGAATTGCTATTTTTTGAACCTTTGCTTCCGCCAGATTTATTATTATTTGAGCCGCTGCTTCCTTTAGTGCCATTCCAACTCTTAGCATCTGATGATAAAAGCTTGCTTATTGTTTGAGCTCCTGCTTTTCCATCTGCTGAAAGACCGTTACGTTTTTGGAAGTTTAGTACCGCCTCATGGGTGTCGGAACCAAAATATCCAGTTACACTATTTAAATAACCAAGTTTTTTTAAATACTTTTGAATATTGGAAACAGCATCTCCACTATCTCCGATTTTAAGTGCATTTTCAGCAACATTTCCTGATGTTAACAACTCTTTGGTTGCTGGACCAATATAGCCATCTGCTATTAAACCGTTAGATTCTTGCAAAATTTTAACAGCAGCGACAGTATCATTTCCATATTTACCGTCAGGTTTAGTGGTAAGATAACCAAGTTGGTACAGCTTTTCTTGGTATTTCATTATCTCATCATTTTCATCACCCAAATAATATGAAAGTGGAACAGCTTCAGCCGAATATAGGGTTTCTCTTGTTAGAGCACCTACATTACCATCATCATATAGACCGTTTCTTTTTTGGAATTCTTTTACCGCTGCCTCAGTTTCAGTTCCAAAATATTTAGTTACCTTTGATAAATAACCTAATTCATAAAGCCTTTCTTGGATATGCTCAACATCTATTCCTTCAGCACCTAAAAAAACAGTATATTCTTTTGCTTTATCTGAAAACAATAGTTCATAGGTTTTTGAATCAACTTCACCAGTGACTTCTAATTTATTTTTTGCTTGAAATTTCTCCACAGCACCTTTTATGGTTTCGCTGTATATTTCTGTTGGCTCATCTAGTTCTATGTAATAAAGTTCCATTAGTTTTTTCTGTATGGTGTTGACAATAATATCCTTATCACCTAACTTAACGATATCACCTCTTGATGGATCTAGAGAACTCTTCATACCACGAGAGGTTATTGAATTAATAGAACTGTTTGTATCATTTGAATATGAGGTTTCAGCTTGTCCACCATCTTGTGCAGCGTATAGAGAGTCTTCAGCTGAAGAGTCTTCAGTAGAACTTTGAGAAATTATATTATCAGCAGTGTTGATATTTGAACCAGAATCCTTTAATAATGGTGAGAATGTAGTTGCATATAGTATTGTAATTGCTAAAACAGCAACACCTGAACAGGAAATTACTATATGCTTAAGCTTTAAGGGATGGTTTGTTATTAATTTTTTCATTTTTTGAATAAAACCTTGAGTAAAATTTTTAATTTTATGTATGTTCATAATCTCTCCTAAATATAAGTATATTTTTCAGGATAAAATTTAATAAACATATACATAAAATCCAGAATACTCAAAGAGTATTGATGCATTGGAAAACTATGATAAGCCAAATTAGTAATATCAAAGAACAAAGTACCTATGCGGAATTACTTAACTGCAAAACTAAATTCTCTATAAATATAACGAGGCAAAAAACTTTCCCAAATCAAAAATAACGTAAGTACGAATAAGGTGCATTTTCTAGCCAAAAACCACTAGTGGTTTTTGACGGTGAATAAATATTTCGATAATCGAAAAACTCATTATGAATCTTGTCGTTATAATCTATAGAAGAAGATGTTAAGGGATTACTAATATGTAACTGTTTATTTAACTTTATCCAATTTTAAAATATAAATTATTTAATTTCAATTAACATAGCAATTATATCACAAATAAAATAAAAAGTTATTAACAAATAATTAACAATTGAAAAAACATTGTCGTAACATATCGATAAATAAGAAAATAACACGAACTAAATCGAATTTATAATGCACACTACTTGTTCTTCACCGTAATTATTTCAGCATCAATTTCGTGAGCAAGCAATAGATATATATTGCACGGGAGTACTATTTAGACAGTTTGTTTATTTCTTGTTTTACAACAACTATAGCACACTATGAAGCATGTATAGTGATGAACTCAAAACTAGAAAGTATACATTGTAAGAACTAACCATAAGTTCGAGTTAATTTTTAAATTCTTATGGACAAGATATACATATAATTATATGATAAAAATTACTAATAAATCAAAACTTTATATATAGGTACAATGTTGGAATTTCAACCTGCATTGTTGGAGGAATATTTTAATGAATGAAATAGCGATAATAGTTAAGCAAATAATTATACTTACTTTACTTGGAATAACAGGTTTTGTAGCTGCAAAAAGAAATATTTTACCTGAGGAATCACAGAAGCATATATCAGCTCTTATTATAAAAATAACTACGC
Organism: Ruminiclostridium herbifermentans; assembly: GCF_005473905.2. Lineage (NCBI taxonomy): Bacteria > Bacillati > Bacillota > Clostridia > Eubacteriales > Oscillospiraceae > Ruminiclostridium > Ruminiclostridium herbifermentans. Next base: position 3,293,890 of record NZ_CP061336.1, on the reverse strand, counting down.
CATTTTTAATTTTCACAACTATGGGGAGTTATTCCTTTACTAGGGATACATTAAAAAATGGCGTTTATATATTTGCTTTTGGTATTGTCTTTATTCTTATTGCAGGGCTGATATCCTTAGCGCCTTGCAAAGTAATGGGCATAAAAGATAAAGCAAGAAATATTTATATAGCTCAGTCAATGTTCGGAAATGTTATTTTTATGGCATACCCTCTGCTTGAAGCAATGTACGGGAAAACAGGCATTTTGTACGCTATATTTTATAATTTATCTAATGATGCAATACTGTGGACTTTAGGCGTTTATCTCTTTAATAAGCATAATTCTAACAGCTGGAAAGAAAATCTTTCCCACTTAATTAATCCAAATACGTTAGCATTTGTAGGAGGAATAATACTAATAGCACTAAAATCTTACTTTAGAATAGGTGAAATTTCGGTTTACAATGCAGTTTGGGATGTTTTTTATACCACATTTAATGGTTTGGGAAAAACAACAATATATATTTCAATGATTTTTATAGGAATGCTGCTTGCAAATACCAAAATAAGCGGAGTGAAGGATGTATTATCTCGAACAAGATATCTGGTTCTTTCTATATTTAAACTATTGATTGTTCCAGCGATAGCTATAGTATTTTTCAGATTGACAAATAATTATTTTGACAAGTTCGTTAAAATAATTGTAGTGCTGCAATTGGCAATGCCTTCATCTACAGTGGTTTCGGCTCTAGCTCTGCAATATGATTCTGATTATAACGCTGCCACAGAAAGCATATTTGTTTCTACCATATTATCAATATTTACATTACCAATTATAGTATATTTACTTGTGTAGATTTATTTATAAATTCCGAATATTTTAATCAGAGATATAAAAAATGTTCGCTTGTTCAATTGACAATACAGTTAAATATTTGATAATATTAGTATATAAAAAGCGAATGATTTTAAACAAAAAATAAAAAATGTTCATAAATACATTTACATATGGAGGATAATTTAATGTGTATTTCAAAGGACGCTAAAGTAGCAGTTGTTATGGGAAGTGATTCAGATCTTTCAGTAATGAAAAATTGTATAAAAGTTCTCAAAGATTTTGAAATTGATTATGAAGTAATGGTTTGTTCTGCGCATAGAACACCAGATAAAGCAGCAGCTTTTGCAACTAATGCACATAATAATGGTATAGATGTTATTATAGCAGCTGCAGGTAAAGCTGCTCATTTAGCTGGCGTATTAGCAGCACATACACCTGTTCCAGTAATCGGAGTTCCAATAAAGTCATCAACAATGGATGGTTTAGATTCATTGCTTTCAACAGTTCAGATGCCTTCTGGTATACCAGTTGCCACAGTTGCTATTGATGGAGCAGAAAATGCAGCGTTATTAGCAGTACAGATTCTTTCTATTGCTTATCATGAGTTAAGACATAAGATGATTGATTATAAAAAATCCCTTGCAGAAAAGGTTGAAAAGAAAAATATAGAATTACAGAATAAATTGTCAGAAATATAATTATAAATTTAATCGAAAGTTTATTTGAAGCATCTAGCTATTAAAATTTTCATAATATTGAATTTAATTATATTTATATGCTATAAGTTCAGGCTTTTATTTAGAAGTTTAGCTGTAAATAATGTTATGAATTAGTTGGTAAAAAGCTTGTTGAATAAGTACAAGGATTCTTTAGTGTTTATTTTCATAAATGCAAAATATACAATTGTTCAGCAAGCTCTATATGTTTTGTTGTGAAAATTTTTTAAGCATGAACGATTAATGTACACGAAGGCTAAAACGCTATGATGTATAAATGCTTAATTACATTTTAATGGTTTTGGCTTACCGTAGCATATTTTAGTAATAAAATATTTTACTGGTTTAAGTGCCGATAGACTTAATACTTGGGAAAGTCAAAAAATAATAAAAATAAAAAGGAGTAACTCATGTGTGATTTTGGGCAATGCTTACAATGTAACAATTTAGACTGCTTTGATGAACGAATGGATAAAATGCACGAAGAGTGCGGAATATTTGGTGTGTATTCATTAGATGACAAAGAATTAGATGTAGCAGGTATGACATATTACGGATTGTACTCGCTCCAGCATAGAGGTCAGGAGAGCGCTGGAATTGCTGTAAGTGACAGTGAAACTATCGTATATCACAAGGACATGGGCTTAGTTCCAGAAATATTTGATAAGGTTGTATTGAATCACTTGAAAGGAACTATGGCAGTTGGTCATGTTAGGTACTCAACAACCGGTGCAAGCAGACATGAAAATGCACAACCGATAGTTGTCAGATCAAGAAATGGTCAAATTGCTCTTGCGCATAATGGAAACATTGTTAATGCTGCAGAACTCAGAGAGGAAATGGAGCAATGCGGAACTATTTTTCAAACTACAAATGATACAGAGGTTTTAATAAATCTCATAACAAAACATAGCATTTCTACAAATATCCTAGAAGAAGCAGTTCAAAAAATGATGTTAGATGTTAATGGTTCCTATGGATTGATTTTAATGACAGCTAACAAAATGTTAGGAGTAAGAGATCCTTATGGAATAAGACCATTATGTATCGGAAAAACATCAACCTCTTATGTTATAGCATCTGAATCCTGTGCATTAGATGCTGTTAATGCTGAATTTATCAGAGATATTGAGCCTGGGGAAATTGTTGTAATTGAGAACAATGAAATTAGGTCGATTAAGTCATTTAATAAAAAAGATACAAGATTATGTATATTTGAGTTTGTTTATTTTGCTAGGCCTGATAGCATAATAGATGGTGCTAGTGTTCAGCAATCCAGATATGAGGCAGGAAAAAGATTAGCAATTGAGCATCCTGTTGAGGCAGATATAGTAATTGGAGTACCTGATTCAGGACTTTCAGCGGCATTAGGCTATTCGAGACAGTCAGGGATCCCTTATGGAGAGGGTATTGTCAAAAATAGATATGTTGGAAGAACATTTATTCAACCAAGTCAGGGTATGAGAGAAATGGCTGTTAGAATTAAGCACAATGCTATTAAACAGACAATTCAAGGTAAGAGAGTAGTAATTATTGATGATTCTATTGTTCGAGGCACAACTACAAGACGAATAGTTCAAATACTTAAAAAGGCAGGAGCAAAAGAGGTACATATGAGAGTTAGTTCACCTCCTCTTAAATACCCATGTTATTTTGGAATTGATATTTCTTCAAGGAAAGAACTTGTTGCAAATAAACTTTCTATAGATGAAATAAGAGAAATGATTTGTGCCGATACATTGGGTTATTTAAGCTTAGAAGGGCTATTAGAAACACCTATAGGTGCAAAATGCGGATTCTGTGCGGCTTGTCTGACAGGGGATTATCCTATAGATGTTCCTGAAGAAGGAGATAAATTCAGTTGTGGCTGTTAAGCCTTGATTGAGTTCAAAATGAATTTAACTATTTTATATAAATATTTGGAGGATAAAAAAATGACCACTTACAAAGATGCAGGCGTTGATGTAGAAGCAGGTTACCAATCAGTTAAACTGATGAAAGACCATGTTAAACGCACATTTAGACCAGAGGTAATGACAGAATTAGGCGGATTTGGAGGACTATTTAGTTTAGACAAATCAAAATATGAGGAGCCAGTTTTAGTTTCTGGTACAGATGGAGTTGGTACAAAGCTTAAAATGGCTTTCCTATTGGATAAGCATGATACAGTTGGTATAGACTGTGTTGCAATGTGTGTAAATGATGTTGTATGCAGTGGGGCAGAGCCATTGTTCTTTTTAGATTATATCGCTGTTGGAAAAAATTATCCTGAAAAGGTTGCTGAGATTGTAAAAGGTGTTGCCGAAGGCTGTGTTATGGCAGGTTGCTCATTGATAGGTGGAGAAACTGCTGAAATGCCAGGTTTTTATCCAGTAGATGAATATGATTTGGCTGGTTTTACGGTTGGAATTGTTGATAAGAAAAAAATAATTGACGGAAAAAATATAAAAGCTGGAGATAAGTTAATTGGACTTGCTTCTTCTGGAATTCACAGCAATGGATACTCATTGGTTAGAAAGCTTATCAATCCAACAGAATCCAACTTAAAAGAGTATGTTGAAAAGCTTGGCTGTACTTTAGGTGAGGAATTAATTAAGCCAACTAGAATATATGTAAAAACAATACTTGATTTAATAAAGAAATTTGAGATAAAAGGAATTTCACACATAACAGGCGGTGGATTTATTGAGAACATTCCAAGAATGGTTCCAGAAGGTTTAAGGGTTAAAATTCAAAAGGGAACTTGGCCAGTACTTCCAATATTTGATTTGCTAAAGAGTTTAGGAAATATGAATGACAGAGATATTTACAACACCTTTAACATGGGTATTGGTATGGTTTTGGCTGTAGATGCAGACAAAGCTGATGAAATAACAGCATATTTAAAATCAGTTGGAGAAGAAGCCTTCATTATTGGTTCTATTATTGAAGGTGAAGCAGGTGTGGACTTATGTTAAATATAGGTGTATTGGTATCAGGCGGGGGCTCAAATCTTCAGGCTATAATTGACAAGATTGAAAGCGGATATATAAAAAATGTGAGAATAGTTACTGTTGTATCCAGTAAAGAAGGAGTGTATGCACTTCAAAGAGCTAAGGAACATGGCATTAGTAATACATTTATAGCTAGAAAGTCTTTCAGCAATATAGATGAGTATGATGAAGCACTAATAAAGCATTTTACTGAGCATAAGGTTGATTTGGTAGTTATGGCTGGATTTCTTTCAATTTTAGGAGAAAGATTCAATAAGTTTTTTGAAAAAAGAGTTATAAATGTACATCCGTCACTAATTCCTGCTTTTTGCGGCAAGGGTTTCTATGGAATAATTCCACATCAGCATGTTATAGAGTCAGGTGTAAAGGTGACAGGTGCAACTGTGCATTTTGTTGAATTAGAAGCAGATACTGGACCAATTATACTTCAAAAGGCAGTTTATGTAGAAGATAATGACACGCCTGAAACACTTCAAAAACGTGTTATGGAGCAGGCTGAGTGGGAGATATTACCAGAAGCCATAAAGCTATATGCTGAAAACAGATTAGTTGTTGATGGTAAGAGAGTTAAAATAATATAAGTTTTAGCTTATATCAAACCATTAGCTGAAAATAGATTAAGTGATACATATATTTTTTAGTTTGATTTTGTTATATACAAATTTTTATAAATTGGAGGATTAGATTATGATTAAGCGTGCATTGATAAGTGTTTCAGACAAAACAGGCATAATAGAGTTTGCTTCTGCACTAGCTGCAAAGGGAGTAGAAATAATATCTACAGGTGGAACAGAAAAGGCTCTGTCAGCAGCTGGATTAAAGGTAATAAATATATCTGATGTTACAGGATTTCCAGAATGCCTTGATGGAAGAGTAAAAACTTTACACCCAAAGGTACATGCAGGAATATTAGCGATGAGAAGCAATGAAGAGCATATGAAACAAATAAAAGATTTAGGCGTAGAAACTATTGATTTGGTAGTAATTAATCTCTATCCATTCAAGCAGACAATTCTTAAAGGCGATGTAGAACTGGAAGAAGCAATTGAAAACATAGATATCGGCGGACCAACAATGATTAGAGCAGCTGCTAAAAACTATCAAGATGTTGTAGTAATAGTTGACCCTGCTGATTATGAAAAAGTACTTGCTGAAATAGATGAAACAGGAGAAGTTAGTTCAAAAACTAAGTTTAGACTTGCATACAAGGTATTTGAACACACAAGTCATTACGATACATTAATAGCAAAATATCTAAGAGATACTCTTGGAGATATAGATTACCCAGAAACTCTTTCTCTTACTTTTGAAAAAGTTCAAGATATGCGTTATGGAGAAAATCCTCACCAAAGTGCTGTTTTCTATAAAGAGGTTGGAGCTAATAGAGGATTTTTACCAAGTGCAGTTCAATTACATGGTAAAGAATTATCCTTTAATAATATAAATGATACAAATGGAGCACTCATGCTTCTTAAGGAGTTTGAAGAGCCAACAGTAGTTGCTGTAAAGCACACAAATCCATGTGGAGTTGGAAGTGCAGACAATATTTATGATGCTTACATAAGAGCTTATGAATCAGATCCTACTTCTATTTTTGGTGGAATAATTGCAGCAAATAGAGAAATTGATAAAAAGACAGCAGAGGAAATAAACAAAATATTTATTGAAATAGTTATAGCACCTTCATTCTCAGATGAGGCATTTGCTGTGCTATCACAAAAGAAAAACATCAGATTGTTAAAACTTGAAGGAATTGAAGAAAAGGCTGCAGCCGATACTCTAGATATGAAAAAGGTTGCTGGCGGTCTGCTAGTTCAGAAAAATGATGATGTTCTATTTAATGAAGAGGATGTTAAATGTGTAACAAATGCACAGCCAACCAAAGAGCAGCTAGAGGATTTGAAATTTGCTATGAAGGTTGTTAAGCATACAAAATCAAATGCTATAGTTGTTGCAAAGAATAAGAGTACTTTAGGTGTTGGACCTGGACAAACAAATAGAGTATTGTCTGCAAAAGTAGCTATTGATTATGCAGGAGAGAGATCAGTGGGAGCTGTTATGGCTTCAGATGCATTCTTCCCATTCCCAGATTGTGTTGAAGTTGCAGCTGCTGCAGGCATTAAGGCAATTATACAGCCAGGTGGATCAATAAAGGATCAGGATTCCATTGATGCATGTAACAAGTATGGAATCGCTATGGTATTCACAGGAATGAGACATTTTAAACACTAATATAGATGGAAGTGTTGCAAAACAGACCAATATACAAAATTGAGTTACTGTATAAATAGTACTTCCGTACTAACTTATATCAATTCAATGGATTGCTTCTAAAGTAATTGCTTGAAATAGTACAGTTCACCAAAAGTATTTTACCGTCGCAGAATACAAAGGCATCATGTCTCGGATTACTGCTCAAAGTGGCGTCCTGTCGCTTTGCCAGCAAAAATACTTGTGCTTCACCTACAATTTTAGCAATTACTTTTATCCGAGATTCCCATTGATATAAGTTGTACTTACGTACTATTCATACAAAATATTCTGAAATGTATAGTATATGGTATTAGTTTAGCAGCACTCTTTTTTAATAAACAAAATTCGAATTATGGAGGTTTATATATGAAGGTATTAGTGGTTGGTGGTGGCGGAAGAGAGCATACTCTAGTATGGAAACTATCTCAAAGTCCCAAAGTTAGCGAATTGAATTGTGCCCCTGGAAACGGTGGCATTTCAAAGCTTGCTACATGTGTTGATATTAAAGCAACTGATATAGATGGAATAGTTAATTACTCAAAAGAAAATAAAATGGATTTAGTTGTGGTAGCACCTGATGACCCACTTGCAGCAGGCATGGTTGACAAGCTTAATGAAGCTGGAATCAGAGCATTTGGACCTGTAAAGGATGCTGCTATTATCGAAGGAAGTAAGGCTTTTGCAAAGAATTTAATGAAAAAATACAACATACCAACAGCTGACTACAATGTGTTTGAAAATTGCAGTGATGCCCTTCGTTATATTGATGAATGCGGTGCTCCAATAGTAGTCAAAGCAGATGGTCTAGCATTAGGTAAAGGTGTTATTATCGCAAAAGCAGTTGAAGAAGCAAAAGCTGCTGTAAATGGGATGATGAACGATAAGCTATTTGGAAACGCTGGCAATAAAGTGGTTATTGAAGAATTTATTGAAGGGCCAGAGGTTTCTATTTTAGCATTTACAGATGGCAAAACTATTGTTCCTATGGTATCTTCTCAGGACCATAAGCGTGTATTTGATAATGACCAAGGGCCAAACACAGGTGGAATGGGAACTTTTTCACCAAGTCCATTATATGATGAAAAGCTTGCTGACTACTGCATGAAGGAAATTTTCGTTCCAACAATTGAGGCAATGAATAAAGAAGGACGTAAGTTCAAAGGCGTATTATACTTTGGATTAATGATAACAAAGGATGGTCCAAAGGTTCTGGAATACAATGCAAGATTTGGTGACCCTGAGACACAGGTGGTTATTCCAAGATTAAAGACAGACTTGTTAGAAATATTTGAAGCAATTATTGATGAAAAGCTTGCAGACATCAATATAGAGTGGGACGACAATGCAGCTGTTTGCGTTGTAGCTGCATCAGGAGGATATCCCGGGAAATATCCTACAGGCCTAGAAATAAAAGGTCTTGATGCTGCACAGGCAGATAGCAGCACAATTGTATTCCATGCTGGTACTTCATATAATGATGGAAAATTCTATACTGCTGGTGGAAGAGTATTAGGAGTTACAGCGGTAGAGAAGACAATGGATATGGCTATAAATAAAGCATATGCCGGTATTGAAAAAATCAGCTTTGAAGGAATGCATTACAGAAAAGATATTGGAAGAAAGTAATATATTTCGAGGCAAGAAAATGTGCCATACTTCTATAAGTGATGGGTATGGCTATGGTTTTTAGCGCTAATTTATGCTTGCCTCGATGAATACCGTTAAAGTAATAAAATTTATTTACAGTGGCAAAATTTATCAGGTATAATAACCATTTGTTATTTGTTAATATGTGGGGCGAAAGTGGACAACAATAGTTGGCTTGTTATTATAAAAGCTAATTAGGGTTTAAAGCTTTTGCCTTTTATGTTATAATGTTTTCTGTATGAAAAGGGGAAAGGGCTTAATCAATGCTTTAAGCTGCCTTTTCACATTCAGCACCAATGGGGATCATAGTGTACTTAATCCTACATTGTGTAAATTTCTTTAGTTTTTGGAATAAATAAAGAACAGAGCATATTATTGGTTGTAAATCTAGTAATTAAATTTATATTGATTTTGAGGAATTCTTAATGATAGATAAAAATTTGAAAATAGGAATATGTGGAGGTACTTTTGACCCTATCCATTTAGGGCATCTTGCAATTGCTGAAATGGTAAGGTGCCAATTAAATTTGGACAAGGTTTTGTTTATTCCTACTGGCAGGCCCCCACATAAAGACATAAATGCTGTTACCGATCCTATTCATAGGCTAAATATGGTTAAATGCGCTATTGAGGGGAATGAGTACTTTGAAGCTGTTGATATTGAGATTAAAAGAGATGGCTACACTTACACAGTTGATACGCTCAAGGAACTTCATCAAATATATCCTAAAGGGACAACCTTTTACTATATAATTGGCGCAGATGTAGTTAAGGATTTATTGACTTGGAAAAGCCCTGAAGAAGTTTTTACATTAACGAAGTTTGCTGCAGTAATGAGAGCAGGATACTTAGACAATGATTTTTTGGATCGCATAGAGTTAATGAGAAATAGATTTGATGCAGATATACTGAGTGTTGAAGCACCACTTATAGAAATATCCTCTACTCTTATAAGAGAAAGAGTTAATAAGAATCAATCGGTTAAATACCTTGTGAATGATTGTGTTGATGCTTATATAAAAGAAAATAATTTATATCGATAAATTAAGCTGACAACAGTTTAAAAAGGAAAGGTTACCAATGAATATAATTGAAATGGATGCATTGCTAAAGGAATCGTTAAAACCCAATAGGTATGTTCATTCTGTTAATACGATGAAAGCAGCAATACAATTGGCAGAACATTATGGTGAGGATAAAGATATTGCTGCAGTTGCAGGTCTGCTTCACGACTGTGCAAAAGAATTGAATGATATCGAAATATTAAAATACTGCAATGACAATAAAATAGAATTAAATGAAATTGAAAAAAATCAGCTGTTTTTAATGCATGGCGAGGTTGGTGCCATAATAGCAAAAGAGAAATATAGTGTTGAAAACGAAATTATATTAAATGCTATAAGGTATCATACTACAGGTTTTTCAAAAATGAATATGATAGATAAAATAGTTTATCTGGCAGATTATATAGAGCCTGGGAGAACCCATCGCAGTGCTGACGATGTTAGAAGTCTTGTATATGAAGATATTGATAAAGCGTTGATTTGTGCTTTTAATAATGTTATTAAGTTTGTTATAATGCAAAATGGTTTAATCCATCCATTTACTATTGAAGCAAGAAACACGCTATTGTTGAAAGGATAGTTATATTATATTTGTGCTGTTTTTACTAACTTGGAGGAGATAATGGGGAAATTTTTAAAAATAGGTTTTTATGCATTAGGAACCTTTTTGCTATTTTTTTCATCAATTATAGTAGGTGCTAATTTCTATAAGGATTCAGGAGTATTTGACAAAGCCGTAGTTGAGGTCAAGAAACAAAATACTCAGTCACAATCAAATAATAAAATCATAGTAGACAAAGAAAAAGACAAAGGTGAAGCTTCAAAAGAGCCTGCAGAGAAAACTCCTGCCCAGTCTACAGTTAACAATGAAAAGCTGGTTATAGAGGTTATAAACTGCACAGACAAAAGCGGATTAGCTGAAGAAATTAGGACAATGCTTGAATCGAAGGGCTATAAAGTAAGTGCAGGAATTTCTCTTGATGGTACACGAGGAACTTCTCAAATTCTGATACGAAAAAAAGGTGTAATAGCAGATACAATTAGAAATACTCTAAAAATATCTATTATAAAGGAAGAACTTCAGCCTGAATCACGATTTGATGTTACTATTATTTTAGGTAACGATTTTAATCCATAAAATACAACTAAATATTTTACGTAAATATTCTATTATATATTAGAAAATTTGTATATAATATGGATTTGTAAGTTACAAAGGTTGATGGTATAATTAACTGAGTTCTTGGATAAGCAATTCAAGCTTTATAATTTAATATTTTCAGTAAAAGATGAGGTGCAAAATTTGGATTCAAAAAAATTAGTTGACAGAATAATGTTAGCAATGCAGGATAAAAAGGCTAAGGATATAAATATTATTGATATCCATAGTATCACAATAATTGCTGATTATTTTGTGATTTGCAGTGGTACTTCTACCACACATATAAAGGCAATTGCAGATGAGATTGAGGAAAAGCTTACTGAAATGGGCGTTGAGCCATATCATAAAGAGGGTTATGACACAGCAAGATGGGTTTTATTGGACTATGGGGATGTAGTAGTTCACGTTTTCTATCATGAAGATAGAGAGTTCTATAATCTTGAAAGGTTATGGTCTGACGGTGAAATGACCTGTATAAGATAGATGAAATCAGTGAGAAAAACATAAACTCAGTTTCAAGATTAGATTAAGAATTTAGATTATGAATTAGGATAGAGGTTGTTTGTACTTTACTTGTGTTTTGCCAAAAAAGGTATTATATATTTACACAAGAATTATTTAAGATAGCAAACCTGCTGTTGTTTGAGCAGGTTTTGTTTATGATAATACAAATTATTTATTACATGTTTATAATGGGACTCGATAAATTTTTGCAATAACTTTGAAAAATTTATTGGGTTGGATTTAATATAAAATATTAACAAATTAAAATAAAAAGTATAGAGGATATTGACATCTATACTTAGAAATGGAGATAGGAAATGATTAGTGCAAATGGTGTTTCTCTTAGATACGGAGGACGTGCTTTATTTGAAAATGTAAATATCAAATTTACGGCAGGGAATTGCTATGGATTAATTGGTGCTAATGGGGCTGGTAAATCAACATTTTTAAAAATTTTATCAGGTGAGATTGAGCCTAGCAAGGGAGATGTTACAATTACTCCTGGTGAAAGACTAGCTGTACTTAAGCAAGACCACTATGAGTTTGATGAATATGAGGTTCTAAGAACTGTAATTATGGGCCATCCAAGACTTATTGAGATAATGGAAGAAAAGGAAGTACTTTATGCGAAATCTGATTTTACTGAGGAAGATGGTATTAGACTTTCTGAATTAGAGGCAGAGTTTGCAGAATTAAATGGTTGGGAAGCAGAGTCCGATGCTGCTACTTTATTAAATGGTCTAAATATAGGTGAAGAGTATCATAACAAGAAAATGAAGGACATTGACGCTAATTTGAAGGTCAGAGTATTACTAGCCCAAGCATTATTTGGTAATCCTGATATTTTGCTAATGGACGAGCCTACAAACCACTTAGATGTCGCTTCAATTACTTGGCTTGAAAACTTTTTGGCGAACTTTGAAAATACAGTTATAGTTGTATCTCATGATAGACATTTTTTAAATCAGGTATGTACTCATATTGCAGATATTGATTTTGGAAAAATTCAATTGTTTGTTGGTAATTATGATTTTTGGTATCAGTCAAGCCAATTGGCATTACAACAAGCAAAAGATGCAAATAAGAAAATTGAAGCTAGAATGAAAGAATTGCAAGAGTTTATTCAGAGGTTTAGTGCAAATGCATCTAAATCTAAGCAGGCTACATCACGTAAAAAGTTACTTGAAAAGCTGACACTTGAAGACATAAAGCCATCTTCAAGAAAATATCCTTTTGTTGATTTTAAGCCTGATAGAGAAGCAGGAAATGACTTACTTATGATAAATGGGATTACAAAAGAAGTTGAAGGAGAATTGCTCCTAAATGATGTAAACATTATAGTAAACAAGGGTGATAAAATTGCTTTTGTAGGAACATATGGAAAAGCAAAAACAACCCTATTTAAGATATTGATGGGTGAGATGGAGCCTGATAGCGGTGATTATAAATGGGGTGTAACAACATCTCAGGCATATTTCCCAGCGGATAATTCTGAGTATTTTGACGGTGTAGACCTTACTCTTGTTGATTGGCTAAGACAATTTTCAAAGGATCAGACTGAGACCTTCTTGAGAGGCTGGTTAGGAAGAATGTTATTCTCAGGAGAGGAAGCTTTGAAAAAGGCATCTGTACTGTCAGGAGGAGAAAAGGTTCGCTGTATGTTATCAAAGATGATGCTTTCAGGAGCCAATGTTTTGATTCTTGACGAGCCTACAAACCACCTTGACTTGGAATCAATAACAGCTTTAAATAATGGTTTGATAAACTACAAAGGAACTATTTTGTTTGCCTCCCATGACCACGAGTTTGTTCAGACAATTGCAAACAGAATAATTGAAATAACTCCAAAGGGAATTATCGACAGACAAATGACATATGATGAGTATTTAGAAAATGAGGACATAGCAGCACTCAGAAAAGAAATGTGGAGTTAGGAAAATACAAACGAAAACTGATACAAACAAAACCCGTATGTTTTGTGCCGTAAAAAGCAGCAAGCATACGGGTTTATATTATTTGTATGTATTAACTCATATTTTCAGCATATCGCTTAATTTTCTTTGTTGTGGTTTTTATGAATTCCTCTTCACGAATAGTGAAGTTTTTAATGCGCTTATATAAAGGCATTTGTTTATTTATTTCTTTAACATCAGCTTGAATAAGCTTGTATATTTCATCCATGGAAATAGTGCTCACATTAAGTCTTTCCTTAATTTCTTCCATATCAATAACAATCTGGGCATTTACTTCTGTCTCGCCTGATTCTTCGTCAATGCGGCCCCATACTAAACTCTCTTTCACATAAGGACTTTTTGCTAGGTAAGCCTCAACCTCTTCAGGGAAAATATTTTTTCCGTTTTTGGTAACGATAACGTTTTTCTTTCTTCCAGTTATAAAAATATATCCTTCTTCATCAATATATCCTAAATCTCCAGTATATAAACAACCGTTTTTAAGTACCTTTTGAGTTGCAACAGGATTTTCGTAATAACCGAGCATTACATTGTCTCCACGTACAACTATTTCTCCGATACCATCGTCACCAACATTTTCAAGCCATACTTCAACACCTGCAAGGGGTTTTCCAGCAGAATCATCTCTGTAGCCATGATCATTATTTACAGCAACAATTGGCGCACATTCGGTCAAACCATACCCTTGAATAATTCTAACTCCCATACTGCATAAATCATTTGAAACATCAGGGTTTACAGCAGCGGCACCACATATGACTAATCGAACTCTTCCGCCAAATATATTATGTACCTGTTTGAACAACTTCTTTCTGATATCAATTTTAAGGAATGAATATAAAAAATTGCTTATTTCAAGAGCTACATTAAGCTTAAGTTTTCCAAATTTTGTTTTTGAAGCTTGCTTAATAATTTTTTTGTGCATATTCTCTAGTATTAGAGGAACTAGCATTAAAACAGTTGGTTTTACTTCTTGCAGATTTTTAACAATATGTTTTAACCCTTCGTTAAAGGAGAAGCATGCTCCATTGTACATCATAACAAGAAAATTAGCAGTACATTCATAGGTGTGATGAAGAGGGAGGATAGATAAAGAACTATCAGTTTCATCAACCGTTAACATTGAACAAACTGCCATTATATCAGAAACAATGTTTTTGCTAGATAGCATTACTCCTTTTGCCAAATCAGTAGTTCCTGATGTGAAAATTAATGCACACATTGCATTTTCATCTATTTCAGCATCTAAATAAGTTCTGTTACCATTTTGAACTAATATTTTTCCTTTTTCAATAAGCTTAGAGTATGAAAGTAAATCATTATCTTTGTCAGTTTCAGCATCTATATTAATATAGTATTCAATTTGATTAGATATTTGCCTTAGCTGCAGCATATCTTTTTCATGCTTAGAGGAGAATATTATTGCGCTGACCCCTGCACGTGAAATAAGATTTTCAATTTCATTAAAAGGCAACTCTCTGTCTAAAGGGACAACGACACCAACACCGCAAGTAATTGTCAAATAAGAGGTACACCATTGTTGACTATTTTCTGACAATATGGCAATCTTTTTATCCTTAAGCCCTAGATCGATAAGAGCAGTACCAAGTGCGTCAATTTCAACCTTTAACTCATTATATGTTTTGCCATAATACTCACCGTTGCTACCTTTTATGTAAAATGCATTTCTATTTCCATATAAATTTACACTTTGAGAAATCATATCTTTTAGATCTGTAATTTTCCTTTGCTTGTAAATCGGTTCGGTTTTCATAATTACACTCCTTTTAATAAAGTCAAATACTATCAGAGATGAAAAAGGCTCTAATATTATACAAAAGAAAGCTTAACCTATAACATTTTCTAAAATAACATACCAGTCAAAAAATAAATTTCATTTGTTTGCATTTGTTAATGTACAATCCTATACTATAATATAAGTATATTTAGATTAAATCAATATATGAAGTAAAAAATTTTAAATTAAATTATTGCCAGCTTAAAGTTTTAGATTATAAAATTAATGTTATCGTAGTCGCCTTCTTCTGTTTCTTGCCCTTGATATTTTTCGGAGTATTTTTCGAAGGATTAAAAAGCAAACCACTACAATTAATGCAATGAAAATAAATTTAAATATTGAATTTTCAATAACTTTATTTATATAATCTTCTATTTTAGCTTTTAAGCTTTGATCTACTGTTCGTGAAGAAACAATAGATACTTTGCCGATTGAAATACCTGCTTTTTTATATTCAATATTTCCTAAAATATCACCCTTTTTAATTGGTGCTTTTAAATTTTGATTTATCGTTATTATTTTTTCTATATTCCATTCATTTTCATTATTAGGTAATACTGCTTCAAGTTTACCATTTGTAACAAGAGCAAGGTTTCCATCGTCAGCAGCGTCTTCTACTTGAACATTTTTAATAACAGTATTCCTGTCAACAATCAATTGATTAGAGAAGTTTTCATAACCAGCTTTTAAAAGGGTTTCTGTAAAATCAAATACAGTTCTGCCAGGTTTATTATTAACTCCGAGTATTACAGATATTAATTCAAAACCATCGTCATTAACTGCTGATGATATAAAGTTTGCGCCTGCACGAATAGTTGAGCCAGTTTTTAAACCTGTTATTGTAAATTGTTTTTCTCCATTGATACCGTATTTAATTGTTTGTCCTAAAAGCTTATTTGTGTTGTTTACAACATTCCACTTCTGATGCTTGTTAGTTGGTGAAAGTGAGTTTAACTGCTTTTGGCTGATAATATCTCTGAATTTTGGTAGTGTAAGGCATTCCTTTGCAATAATTGCTAAGTCCCTTGCGGTAGAATAATGATTTGCATCTCTTTCATATTCATCAATTCCGCAAGGATTTGTAAATGTACTATTTTTAGCTCCAATTTGAACTGCCATTTCATTCATAGCATTAATAAAATCAGTCTGGTTTGGATATATGTTTTCTGAAATAATATTTGCAGCCTCATTAGCTGATGCTATTAGCATAGCATGCAGTAAGTCGTCTAAGGATAACTGCTCTCCTACCATGATGCCAACATTCATTCCACCAACGCCTATATCAGATACAGCTTTGCTGCTTGCAGTCATTACTTGGCTCAAATCACCTTTCTTTAGTGCTACAAGTGCAGTCATTATTTTTGTCGTACTTGCTGGTCGAAGTCTGATATCTGGCTGATATTCATAAAGCACACTGCCTGTTTTGGCATCCATTAATATGTATGCAGCTGCATCAATATCTAAAGCACAAAAGACTGGTGAAGCTTGAAATGACAAAATTAATAAAATAATTAGTGCGGTAATTGCTTTTTTCATAATTAATTTAATACCTCATAGTTATGCACCAAACTCCATATAAATTTTCGAATGGATTAAGTGCCTTCTTTAATTTAGTTATTTTTCTTTTGTTGGACCTAGTAAATATTATAATGCAAAATAACATATTTTTAAACTCAAAATTAATAAGAAAAAATTTGTGTCATAAATTTAATTTTTCTATAGATATTTACCAATTATTATACTATAATACTATATGTTAGTTATTCAATATATGATAAATTCTTTATCATATTTCTTTTCAAAAATTTTTTTTCTAAGTATCCCATTTATCAAAGTTGTTCCGACTCACAAGTATAAAAAGTTGTTTACTTTAAGTTGATTACCTTCAAACCCTGTTTAAATCAATTAGTACAACAAGATAAGTTAATTATTTTATTGATTTTTTAGGAAAAATCAAAGCACTAGCTTAGTTGCGCTTCTGTACAAGCTTGTCTAAATGTTTTCTACCTAGATATTTGTTGATTTATTAGTGGTTGATTCATAATTAATCATACCGCCGCCTACAATTAGCATATATGCTTCATTATAAAGCAGAAAAAACAACTATTCTTCATAAGCAAATTAATTTTATCAGATTCTAAATGAATTTCAGTATAAATTTCAGGTCTACCATTTGATACTGCTACTAATCTGATATTAATAGGCTCTGTTCTGTTTATTTCATTAAAGGTTAAATAAAAAATATAGGAGGTGATGAGTCCATTGGCATTTACATATGTGCAATGGATATAAACATGGAAATAACATTATTCGGAAAGCAAATTTACATTAAGAAAGTTTTGTTGATAAGTGTATCAATAATTCTTATTCTTGGTTTGGGGGGATTAGGATATTTTTTGAAGCAGGTGTATAAGCCATTATCTAGTTCTGATATAGAAGTAACTAACACAAGTGTAGTCAAAGCTGAGAAAGTTGAGTCATCAGGTGAGACTAATTCTTCTGAGGAACTTGATAAAGTGGAAGAAGAGCCAGAAATAAAGGTATATGTTGTTGGCTGTGTAAATAAACCAGGCGTAGTTACTATAAAAAAGGGGCAGGTAATTGACGATGCAATAAAGATGGCTGGTGGTGCTACAGAAGAGGCTGATTTAGAAAATATTAATTTGGCTTACATAATAAATGAAAACACAATGTTAAGAATAAAAGCAAAGGTTTCAAATATTGCTGACAATAAAATTATTTCTGAAAATAATTCAAAAGAGAACGCCAATATACAAGTGGATTCTAACAAGCCAAAAGCAAATGTTAGTCAACAAAAAACGAGTGTTTCTGCCAATTTTAAAAGTGATGAGAATAGCAGTTCAAATGTATTAAATAGTGGTGTAGATATAATTAAGGATAGTATGGGCTGTGTTGTTGAAGCCCCAAAGACTGGCAGCAAAGAAGAAAGCAGTTTAATTAACATAAATACGGCATCACAGTCCGAACTTGAAAGTCTGCCTAATGTGGGGCCTGCTACTGCTAAAGCAATAATTTCCTATAGAGAAAAGAATGGAGGTTTTAAAAAACTTACAGATATTATGAAAATTACTGGCATAAAACAGAAAACTTTTGACAAAATCAAAGATTTTATTTGCATAGAATAAATTATGAAAGTTAAGGGTAACAACGCTCAGATATTAGTCCAGATAATACTGCTAAAAAGAAAAGACCGACTCAAAGGTCGGTCTTACATAATTTTAAGGAGAAACCGTTTAGTTTTCAAATTTATTATATAGCTTTACAGTAAAAAATCAATTGGTATAATGAACGATATTTTAGTCGAAATAAGCAAAATATTATACAAAATTAACATGCACCTCATTTATCTAAAATAGGAATTATAAAAATTGATATCAAAATATATGAAATTAGAAGAGTTAATGTAGGAATAATAAACCCAAATAGCAATAATTTAATGTTTCTTTTATGTCTATTTTTTTTATGTCTTTTGAACCTTGTATTTCTCAATGATTACCTCCAAAATATAAAATAGTATTTTTGGCAGTGTTTTATTAAAAAAATTCAAATATGCTAAGTTTTTGGTCTGTCATAAAGTTAAACTATTACAATTAACTTGATTTCTATTTCAGTAGTCCATATAATTATCAACTGGGAAAGTTGAGCAAGTAAATTAAAACAAAAAAAGCCTAAACAATTATTTATAAATTTGTGATTAATGTTATAATAACTATATTATTACACAAATAAGAATTTTTATTTACCAAATGGAAAATTATGTTTATTATTATTTAGCACAGCTGTTTAGTACTTAGAGAATTGGATTTCAAAATTATATTAGCTGGCAACAAAATGCTTACATATTAATATGTATAAATATAAATTTACATAAAAGGAGTACTTAGTTATGAATAATAAAGTTTTATGGATTACAAGAACAGCGGCACTTACAGCCTTACTTATTGTGATGCAGGCTGCTACTTCATCCCTTGGCAATACCTTAGTTACTGGTTCAATTGTCAATTTGATTTTAATTGTTTCAGTTATGACTTGTGGCGTGTCTACGGGAATAACAGTGGGGATAATTTCACCTGTGTGTGCAAAGCTTTTTGGTATTGGACCATTTTGGTCGTTAATTCCATTTATAATTGCGGGTAATATTGTGTTGATAATTCTGTGGCACATTATTGGAAATTGTAAGATGGAAAAGTTTAAGTTGTCATATGTTCTTGCATTGATTGTGGCAGCAGTTGCTAAATTTTTAGTCTTATATTTAGGGATTGTCAAGCTTGCAATTCCTGTTTTCTTGAAACTTCCTGAACAAAAGGCTATTGTTGTGTCAAATATGTTTTCCATTCCGCAATTGATAACTGCCCTTATAGGTGGTGTTCTTGCCTTAATAGTACTGCCTGTGCTGAAGCGCGCTATTAAGTTTAAAGGATAAAGCTAAAACCAACTCAAACTTAGCACTAAAATTTAATTAATTAATTAATTCATGCATTTAAATTTAATCAATTAATTCATGCATTTAATTTGTAAACAAACTTTTGTAAGGAAGAACACAGTATGCTTTATTATGTTTACAAATATTATACAAACTTTCCTTTGCTAATATTATGCAAATTAAAGAGGTATTGACACAGTAAAATTGTGAGAATATAATTAATAGAAGATGTTAAAACTAACTTAAATATTGAAATTAGCGTTGATGAGAAGAGTAGGTAAGAAACAGGGCTTCAGAGATTGAGCACATTAGCTGAAAGTGTTCAAGCCTATGCTTTACTGAAGACCACCTCTGAGCTACATCGTTGATTACGTTATAATCCTTGTACAAAATGCAGATTATTAATAAATTTATTGATATGAAAATATCAAAATGAAATATTAATATGAAAATTTTTTTATTCAATAAATACATTTTGTGCAAAATGAGCAGCAAGTAGGGTGGAACCACGAGAATAACTCTCGTCCTTATATTATATATATGGACGGGTTTTTTTTATTTGGTGATTATAACACAAGTTCTACTATTAAAAGCTATGGATAAAAGCTATGGAAATTAAAGCAGGATTTCTATACAGGCAAAATTCCACTACATCTATTTTAACTTGAAAGCTTTAGTAAATGGATGATATAACAACTTAATTTTAACAAATAGATAAGAAAAATAAAACGGAGGTATATGCTATGATAAAAATTACTTTAAAGGATGGCAGCACAAAAGAGTACCAAAAGGGTATTACAATAAAAGAAGTTGCTGAAAGCATTAGTGCAGGTTTAGCTCGAGTGGCACTAGCAGGTGAGGTTGATGGAAAAGTAAAAGATTTAGGTTTCAAGCTTGAAGAAGATTGTAATTTAAACCTTTTGACATTTGATGACGAAGGCGGAAGGTTAGCTTATAGGCATACTACATCACATGTTTTAGCTCAAGCTGTAAAGAGACTATTCCCAAATGTTAAGCTAGCAATAGGTCCTGCAATTGATAATGGTTTTTATTATGACTTTGACACAGAAAAGAATTATACACCTGATGATTTGATTAAAATTGAAAAAGAAATGGAGAATATTATAAAAGAGGATCTCCAATTAGAAAGATTTACTCTTCCTAGAGATGAAGCTATCAAATTTATGGAAGAAAAAGGCGAATCATATAAAGTAGAGCTTATTAGAGATTTGCCAGAAGACGAAGAAATATCTTTTTACAAGCAGGGTGATTTTGTAGACCTATGTGCTGGCCCTCATTTGCCTTCAACTGGAAAAATTAAAGCAATAAAGCTTATGAGTGCTACAGGTGCTTATTGGAGAGGTAATGAGAAAAATAAAATGCTTCAAAGAATATATGGTACTGCATTTCCTAAGAAAAGCCAGCTTGATGAATATCTTTTTAGAATGGAAGAGGCTAAAAAGCGTGACCATAGAAAGCTTGGAAAAGAATTGGATTTGTTTGACATATTAGATGAAGGACCAGGATTCCCATTCTTCATGCCTAAAGGAATGGTGCTTCGTAATTTACTTGAAGATTTTTGGCGCAGTGAGCACAAAAAAGCAGGATATCAGGAAATTAAAACACCTATGATTCTAAACAAGGAACTTTGGATTAGATCAGGTCACTGGGAAAATTATAAAGAAAATATGTATACTGTAGAAATAGATGAGCAGGATTTTGCAATTAAACCAATGAACTGTCCAGGAGGTATTTTAGTATACAAAAGAAAGCTTCATTCATATAGAGATCTTCCAGTAAGAGCGGGTGAACTTGGACTTGTACACAGACATGAGTTGTCTGGGGCTCTGCATGGATTAATGAGAGTAAGATGCTTTACTCAAGATGATGCTCATATATTTATGACACCTGAGCAAATTAAAGATGAGGTAACAGGTGTAATTAACTTAATTGATGATTTCTATAAGGTGTTTGGATTTAAATATAATGTTGAACTTTCAACTAGACCAGAGAAATCAATTGGTTCAGATGAAATGTGGGAATTATCTACAACTGGACTTAAAGAAGCGTTAGAAGCTAAAGGTATAAACTATAAAATAAATGAAGGTGACGGTGCCTTCTATGGACCTAAGATAGACTTCCACCTTGAAGATTCTATAGGACGTACATGGCAGTGCGGAACTATACAGTTAGATATGAATTTGCCAGAGAGATTTGATTTGACCTATGTTGGTGCTGATGGAGAAAAGCATAGACCAGTAATGATTCATAGAGTTGTATTTGGAAGTATTGAAAGGTTTATTGCTATTTTGACAGAGCACTTTGCAGGTGCCTTCCCAGTATGGCTTTCACCAGTTCAGGTTAAAATATTGCCACTAGTTGACAAGCATCATGACTATGCATATGAGGTCAAAAAGATACTTGAACAGTATGATATTAGAGTTGAAGTTGACACAAGAAATGAAAAAATAGGCTATAAGATTAGAGAGGCTCAGATGGAAAAAACACCTTATATGCTAGTAATTGGTGATAAGGAGATGGAAAACAATGCTGTAGCTGTAAGGTCCAGAAAAGAAGGAGATCTTGGAGCACTATCAGTTCAGGATTTTGTAAATAAAATAGTTGAAGAAATAAAAACTAAGGCAAAATAAGCATTAAAATATGAAGATGCTGCAAGCTGCTAAATGAAAGTTGAGCATGTTAATAATATTAGTAATAATGTGGTGTTACTCAATTAACAAACGGAGTGGATTTTGGATTGATATGTTTGATATATCAGTCAGCCATATTGATAATATTATAATATTAAAAACAAGGCAATCAAGCTGCTGATAGCATCCGCTTGCAATTCAATGTTTAATTAGTTTATAAGGTGGAATCTGAGAGGATTTCACCTTTAGTACTTTTGAGAGGATGTATTATTTTTTAATTATATTGATAATAATTAAAATGAGTTGATTATTCAATTTATTTATACAAATTAGAATGACTAGTATGTTATAATGTGTTTTGTGAAAAACTCAACTAATTATACTTATAGAAAATGTAAAAACTGCTATGAACAGTAGCCTTAAACAGTCCTTGGAGAGGGACTATAAACACTACTACTTTATAATACGAGTGAGGATAATTTAAATGCATCAAAAACTGCTGTCAATAATAGTTCCTGTTTACAATGAGCAGGAAGTTATAGATGAAACATTTAGAAGATTATCTGAAGTATTCAAGGACTATTTTATGAAAGTTGAATACATTTTTATAAATGATGGAAGTAAAGATAACACATACTTCAAACTTGGGCAAATTGCGAAGAATAACCCAGAGGTTCGTATTATAAATTTTGCAAGAAATTTCGGCCATCAAATAGCCATTACCGCTGGTATGGATTATGCAAAGGGTGATGCTGTTGTAATAATTGATGCTGATTTGCAGGATCCTCCTGAGGTTATTCTGCAAATGGTTGAAAAGTGGCAAGAGGGCTATGAGGTAGTATATGGAAAAAGATTACAAAGAGAAGGTGAAACCTTTTTTAAGAAGTTTACTGCAAAAATGTTTTATAGATTTCTTGATCGTATGACGGATGTAAAGCTTCCAGTTGATGTTGGTGATTTTAGGTTAATAGACAGAAAAGTATGTGATGCAATGAAGGGTTTGCCTGAACGTTCAAGATATGTTAGAGGATTGGTGAGTTGGGTTGGTTTTAAGCAGACAAGTGTGGAATATAAACGAGAAAAGAGGTTTGCTGGAGAAACAAAATATCCTCTCAAGAAAATGATAAAACTTGCGGGAGACGGCATTTTTTCTTTTTCATATAAACCATTAAAGCTGGCAACCTTTACTGGCATGATTATTTCAGCCTTTAGCTTTATCTATCTTATAGTGGTTTTAGTACAGAAGTTTATAAAAAATGATGTTGCATCTGGATGGGCATCTTCAATGGCAGTATCTTTGTTTTTTAATGGTGTTATGCTCATTGTTTTAGGTATTATGGGAGAATATGTGGGAAGAATATATGAGGAAGTGAAGGCTAGGCCGCTATATATAATTGGCGAGTTAATAGGCTTTCCTGATAATAATGATGAAGAGAAGGATAATAAGAATAAGAAGGTTAATTGAGACAGATAAAGATGTATATTTATATTGAGGCGAGAAAATGTCACTACTATTATAAATGTTGAGTAGCATTTGGTTTTAAGGTTTTGAAAATATCTCCTGCTTAAGTTATATGTACCTCGCTTTTATAAAGGACAGATATTGCTTTGGTTTTTTATCTGCGGACGCCACTTTGGTTTATATGCGCTGAGAATATTTCATGCCTTGCTTACATACCGCTGATTAAAGAATAATTTATATAAAAGAATAATTTATGAATCAGAAAGCTTCATTTTAATCAGGTGTGAAAAATTTACTGGAGGTGCTGAGTTCATATCATTTCTTTATATTGCTATGTGAAGAGTGATATGGATAGAGGAATGGCGAATTATTTTAGAACTGTTGATAATACAAAATTTGGAGCCATTCTTAACAAGATAATTATTTCAATATTAGCCGTTTTTTCATTATATTTAATTTATCTCAATTTTTATTATTATCTAATAGACGGCAATAAGAGATATACTATTTGTACTTTATTGGCTTTAAGTGTATTTGTATTAATACACTTTTTATCCTGCTATATAAAAATTTCACATAGAGCTTTTGCTATAGTAATTTTTCTTATGGTCATTTTGTCAAAGGGCATATTAATTTTTTTCACAGACACAAAGCCAGTTTCCGATTTTGCAGTTTTTTATCAGTATGCTGCTAAACTATTAAATGGTGAAAAGTCCTTTCAAGATATATTGTATTTTAAGACTTGGGCATATCAAACAGGACCGGTTATATATTATGCAGCTTTAATGAAGCTGTTTGGAACGGGATTATTTCCGTTAAAGATGGCGAACTGCTTCTTTATGGCTGGTACAAATGCGCTTATATACCTTATAGCTCATAAAATATCAAATGATTTTACTGCAAGAGTGGTATCAATTTTATATCTTTTATATCCCGCTCCATATTTTTTGACAACAGTATTAACAAATCAGCACTTCGCAGCGTGTATGTTTCTGCTATCTATTTATATACTGCTTTTGAAAGGACAAAATTGGGGTGTTAAAAGCATTGCTGCAGGAGCAGTAATTGCTTTAGGAAATGCAGTTAGACCTATAGGTATTATTATTTTAGCTGCTTTAATATTGTGTGGGATTATAGAGAAAATTGCAAATGGTAAATGGCTCATGCTGGGGAGTACTATATTGGTACTTATTTCTTGTTTACTGGTAAGCTATGGCTGCTCAGCTTTGGTAAAATATACTGGTATTAATTCAGAAGGATTGGCAAATAACTTTCCTCTTTGGAAATTTGTAGTTGGCCTAAACTATGAGACTAAGGGACAATTTTCCTTTGATGATGAAAACAATATCTTTAACATACAGGATTTTAATGAGAGGGATAATGCAGCAAAACAGGTTATTAAGCAGCGCATGTCTGCAGGAATCAGAAAACTTGCTGTATTGATAAATGAAAAGCAAAAAATAATGTGGGCTGGAACAGATTCCTTAAGTTGGGGATTTTATCAAAAAATAGACGGACAACTTGTGCCTTCAAACCAAGTAAAAAAGATTGAACCTTTTGTACTGAAATATGAAAAAATATATTATATATTTATTTTTTTACTTATGTTTATAGGTCTTTTCAGAATTCTTGTGAATAATAAAATAAATCAAGGCATTTTACTGCTTTCATTGATACTTTTATGCTATTTCGGCATACACTTTTTTATTGAAATACAAGTGAGATACAGGTATTTTGCAGTTATTATAGTATTTATTATGGCGGCTAAGGGAAGTGAAATGCTGCTTTGCAGATGCAGAGGATATAGAAAAAATATTAAATATATTAAAGAGGATAATTGCGAATAATAACAATTTTAATATAAAAATATTTTATAATTCTAGTATTCGACAGTTCGATGGATTTGTTATAATATAAAATTTGTGAAATAATATCAAAGTAACAAAATTATTTTTATAAGCTACTGAACTGATTTGAACTGATAAGAAAACTGTTTATATAAATGTTATTTTTGAACATAAAAGCTTACAATCGTTAATGAACTATTAGGAGGAAGAGCATAATGAAACAATACCTTGATTTATGCAGGCATATTTTAGAAAATGGAGTAAAAAAAGAAGATAGAACTGGTACTGGCACAATTAGTACATTTGGTAATCAGATGAGATTTGACCTGCAAGCTGGGTTTCCTGTGGTTACTACTAAAAAGCTGCATCTTAAATCCATAATTTATGAACTTTTATGGTTTTTAAACGGAGATACAAATGTTAAATACTTAAGAGACAATGGAGTGACTATATGGGACGAATGGGCTGATGAAAATGGCGATTTAGGCCCTATATACGGTCATCAGTGGAGGTCTTGGCCTACTTCTGATGGAAGAACCATTGACCAACTAAAAGATGTTATTAATCAAATAAAAAATAATCCTGATTCAAGAAGATTGATTGTTAGTGCGTGGAATGTTGGAGAGATAGAAAAAATGGCTTTACCTCCTTGTCATTGTTTTTATCAGTTTTATGTTGTAAATGGTACACTATCATGTATGCTTTATCAAAGAAGTGCTGATGTATTTCTTGGAGTTCCTTTTAATATAGCATCTTATGCACTTCTTACAATGATGGTTGCACAAGTGTGTGATTTAAAGCCTGGAGAGTTTGTGCATACTTTAGGTGATACGCATATATATTTAAATCACATTGAGCAGGTAAAACTACAGCTTACGCGTGAACCCAGAAAACTCCCTAAAATGAACATTAATCCTAATGTAAAAGATATATTTAGCTTCAAATATGAGGACTTTACATTAACAGACTACGACCCTCATCCTCATATAAAGGGGGCCGTTTCAGTATGATCTCATTAATATTTGCGATGGGAAAGGATAATTCAATTGGTTACAAAAATAAATTGCCATGGCGCTTACCAGCAGATTTAGCCTACTTCAAAAAGGTTACAATGGGGAAGCCTGTTATTATGGGCAGAAAGACTTTTGAATCTTTAGGAAGACCATTGCCAGGGAGAACAAATGTTGTAATTACCAGAAATAGAAATTTTATGCATGAGGGATGTATAATAGTTGAATCAGTGGAGAAGGCTAAAGAATTAACTAAGGATAAGGAATGCTTTATAATAGGCGGTGCAGAAATATATGATGCTTTTATGCCTATTGCAGATAAAATGTATATAACTGAAATAGATAGTTCCTTTGAAGCAGACACTTTTTTTCCCCAGATTGATTATGCTAAGTGGAAGCTTATATCTAGCGAGCCAGGGGTGAAAAACGAAGATAACCCATATGACTACAAGCACTTGGTTTATGAGAAAAAAACTTAAAAGTTTTTTTAAAAAAGTTTAGCAAAAAAATTGACAAAAATAAAATCATCTGATATCATAGATATGCAAAACAAGAAGAAGTTTTCCACTTCTCACCTAGTGAACATTTGATTTACAAGGTTAATATCAATTCCTTACGTTAAATACGTTCAAGACTTAGATATTATTGTGGATATTTCTTCTATCCACTTTTTTTATTGTATTTTATAATTATCGGGACTTGGAAAGTAACTCTTCCAGCCTATTAAATTTCGGAGGTGTCAGTTATTAGCAAAAATGAATTAATGATCAATGAGGAAATTCGAGATAAAGAGGTCAGACTTATAGATGCTGATGGTACTATGCTTGGTATTGTGGCAATTAAGGAAGCCCAGATGCTTGCAAATAATAAAAATCTTGACTTAGTGAAGATTGCGCCGCAAGCTGTGCCGCCTGTTTGTAAGATAATGGACTATGGTAAATATATGTTCGAACTTGCCAAGAAAGAGAAAGAAGCAAGAAAAAATCAGAAGATCATAAATATTAAAGAAGTTAGATTCTCACCTTCAATTGAAGACCATGACTTTGAATTCAAGGTTAAGAACGCTTATAAATTCTTGCAAAATGGAGACAAGGTTAAGGTATCAATCAAATTTAGAGGAAGAGAAATGCACTACACCTCAATGGGCAATGAGATACTTGATAGGTTTGCAGAAGCAGTAAAGGATGTTGGAATAGTTGAAAAAAAACCAAAACTTGAAGGCAAAAGTATGATAATGATACTTAATCCAAAGCAGTAGACAGGAGGAGAAAATTATGCCAAAGTTAAAAACGCACAGTGCTTCAAAGAAAAGATTTAGAGTTACAGCTAATGGTAAGATAAAGTTTGGACATGCTTGGAGAAGCCACAGACTTGTTTCTAAGTCTACAAAGGCTAAGAAGCATCATAGATTGGGTGCTTACGTTTCAGACGCAAATTTAGCTACAGTAAAGAAACTTATTCCATATAAATAAGAAGGAGGGCATAGGGTTATGGCAAGAGTAAAGGGTGCGATGAGAACTCGTGCAAGACGTAGAAAAGTGCTAAAACTCGCAAAGGGATATTTCGGAGCAAAGAGTAAACTCTTTAGAATGGCTAAACAAGCCGTTATGAAATCCGGAAATTATGCATATAATGATAGAAGATTAAAAAAGAGAGATTTCAGACAGCTTTGGATAGCAAGAATAAATGCTGCTGCAAGAATAAATGGTTTATCATATAGCAAATTTATTGGTGGTTTGAAAAAAGCAGGAATTGAACTTAACAGAAAAGTTCTTGCTGATATGGCGGTAAATGATGCTGATGCATTTGCTCAACTTGCTGAGATGGCAAAGAGTGCTAAATAATTAAAATGATAAATATAGGGAGTCCTTAATAGGACTCCCTTTTTGAATAGTTTAGTTTTTATATAAGTTTAATTAATTAGAATACAAAGGTAATTGTGTTATACGTTTCATATCGTTTGAAATTAATTGAGGTTTAGATAATTATCTAAACTTCAATGGCATTTTATTTTTTAGCATAACCCTCTGCTGGGCAAATATGAATTTTGTCAATACTTCTAAGTCGCGAGAATGGATTTTTATGAAGTGCATACCTACCATATATTTGTTGCCATCTTTACGCAGAGAACGTTTTACTTGAGCAAGAACTCTGATTTTTGAGTTTTTATCCAAATTTACTATAATATATAAAATGGTACCGGCTTCAAGAGGTGCGTCAAGATGCAGAGAAATACCATTACTACTTATATTTGTAGTTGAAGTATCCCAAAAAACTGCATTGTTTATATCAGGGAAATTAGGACTATCAGAATTGATCAATTCTGAATCCACTATAGCGTATTTACAGATGAGTGCTGTTTCTAGCCTATATGCTTCTCTTCTTTGTACCTTCTTGATTTCACTGACTATAGTTATATCAAATGCTTCAACAGGGCCATTTTTTCTATGTCCCTTTACTATAGCACTAAAGAATAAAAAATCCTTATTCTCATCTAAAAAATATACAAACAAATCTAAACCTATGTTAAGGTATTTAAATGTTCCATCACTAATTGGAGCAGCAATACTAACTGTTTTATTATCAATAATGTCAATCAACTGACTGGAGTAAGTGTCTGAGGAATCGCTGCTGGTAGTGTGAGGTATTTTTATTTCTAATTTAGTACCTACTTCTAATTTGTTAGTATCCATTTATATATATCCATTAATATATTTGTGCCTTGAATTATGGATAAAATTCCTATTATAATATTGGCACATGCATGAGTTTTATCATTTTATTTAGTATTTTAACCTGTTTCCACGACAGAATTGAGGCACAAAAATGATATGACGTGGAGCAAACTAGATTCAAGAATTATTGTTGATATACTTAAATATTTTTTGGCTAAAATACTATATAATTTTAAGTTAGTATGTTTTAAAAAAGTCTATTGCTAATAAATTATTACTAATTACATTATATGTCACAAACAAATATTTTTCACTATTTTTTTTATTATAAAATTTTAAATTTAAAGTAATAATTAAATTTGCTTGATATTTTTTTGTGACTCAACTTTCCAAGTTAAGTTGTTTGTATGTATTTTCAGATGCATAAAATTATCAATGAAAGTATGATAGCAAAAACTTGGGCGTTTGCTCTAGCTGTGATAATGGCTTAAACTTATAAATGGAAAGTTTGTTAGTAACAAAGAGGATACGTATTGATGTGAACATACAACCTTGACTGTTTTTGAAAAAACTGTTATTGTATTTCTATGAAGAGAGATTGATTGAATATTTAAGTGAATATTTAATTGAAGTATTTAATTGATTTATTTAAAAGTCAATTACACTTTATTCTATCAGTCTTTGTACGTTTTATCGTAAAATTGGCTTGGAGTTAGCTTTAAGGGATTTGCGTTTTTATTGTTAGGAGATTTATTGATTATGAATTCCAAAATAAAGGATGAACATACAGATAGCCTTTTTGACGCTATCTTACTATTAGAAAATAGAGAAGAATGCTATAAATTTTTTGAGGATATTTCCACAATATCTGAGATTAAAGCACTAGCTCAAAGGCTTGAAGTAGCCAAGATGCTTCGAAATAAGAGAACCTATACTGAAATAAGTGAGCAGACTGGTGCTAGTACAGCAACAATTAGCAGAGTAAATAGATGCTTAGTTTATGGTGCTGATGGGTATAATCTTGTTTTAGACAGACTAGAGGAAAAGGATAAGGATAAGTAGCATACATGATGTTAAGAAAAATATTTTTAAGCATAATAATATTGTCTGCTTTTGCTTCCGAAAGTGGGGTATCTTATTCTGAGGAATTAATTAACTTCTACTTGGTTAATCTTACCTATTTTGATATAAAGCAGGATGACCTAAACGCTGTCTCTGATTATACTATAAATAAGACGGATGCAGTAGAAAAAAAGGGTACTCCAGCAGCTTTTTACAAACTGATTTCTCAGGAATCTATTGATGCAAAGACTCCAAATATAAATAATGGCTCAGTGCCTTTATGGATATTGACAACAGCTATTTGCTTAGTTGTGTTCAGTGTTGTATTTATTTACTTAAATAAAAAAATATTCATTTTTACAAGGCTTGATTTATTGTGTCTTGCAGATTCTTCGCCACCAGCTTTTTGCTGATTTCTTTTTTTTCGATTATCATACAATTTTATATGGAATGTTTTTTGAGAAATAAGCTTGGTATTGCTGATGTGGCTTGCTAAGTAAACTTCTTGTATTTAATATTTTTTATAGCTTAATGATGAATAGAATAATATAAACAGCTTTCAAAATAGCTAGTATGCTGTATTGTGATATACAGTTATAAGTTGCTGGAGTTGTAAAAGTAGCTATAGCAAGCTGGCAGTCTTAATACTTGCTAAGCAACTGCTATTATTTAATGAGAGTTGATGTGTTAATAAAAAATAAACAAATCAATGTATTTGTGAATGGAGAGTATAATTATGGGAATTAAAAGTATAGTTGAAAAAATAATAGGAACATATAGTGACAGAGAATTAAAAAGAATTTATCCAATTGTTGACCAAATAGATGCATTAGAACCTTCAATTCAAAAACTTACTGACGCTGAGTTAAAGGCTAAAACACCTGAATTTAAAGAACGTCTTGCTAATGGCGAAACTCTTGATGATATATTGCCTGAGGCTTTTGCTGTAGTTCGTGAGGCTTCAAGAAGAGTGTTGGGAATGAGACATTTCCGAGTTCAGCTCATTGGTGGTATTGTTCTCCATCAAGGAAGAATATCCGAAATGAAAACTGGTGAAGGTAAAACTCTTGTTGCTACATTACCTGTATACCTTAATGCTCTTGCCGGCAAGGGCGTTCATGTTGTAACTGTAAATGATTATCTTGCTAGACGTGACAGTGAATGGATGGGCAAGGTATATAGCTTTTTAGGCTTAACAGTTGGTCTAATAGTACATGACATGGAAAATGATGCGAGGCGTGCTGCATATAACTGTGATATTACCTATGGAACAAACAACGAGTTGGGCTTTGACTACCTTAGAGACAACATGGTTATTTATAAGCAGGATATGGTTCAAAGAGAATTGCACTATGCTATAGTGGATGAAGTTGACTCAATCCTCATAGATGAAGCTAGAACACCACTTATAATTTCAGGTCAAGGAGATAAATCCACTGATATGTATAAGCGGGCTAATTCCTTTGCACTTACATTAAAGGCAAGGGTTATTAAGCAAATGGATGATAAAGTTGATAACGATGAAATGTTTGATGAGGACTATATTGTTGATGAAAAGGCGCATACAACAGTACTTACTGCAAATGGTGTTAAGAAGGCAGAAAAATATTTTGGTATAGAAAATTTATCAGATCCTGAGAATATGACTATATCCCACCATATTAATCAAGCAATTAGAGCACATGGCTTAATGAAAAATGAAAAGGATTATGTCGTTAAAGATGGAGAAGTAATTATTGTTGATGAATTTACTGGAAGATTGATGTACGGAAGAAGATATAGTGATGGTCTGCATCAAGCCATTGAAGCAAAAGAAGGTGTTAAAGTTGAGAGAGAGAGTAAAACTCTTGCAACAATAACATTCCAAAACTACTTTAGAATGTACACAAAGCTTGCAGGTATGACAGGTACAGCTCAAACAGAGGAAGATGAATTTAACACAATATATAAATTGGATGTAATAGTTATACCTACAAATAAACCGCTGGCAAGAAAAGACCTTCCAGATGTTGTTTATAAAAATGAAAAAGGTAAATTAGATGCAGTTATTGAAGATATTGTAGAGTGCCACAAAAAGGGTCAGCCTGTGCTGATTGGTACTATTTCTATTGAAAAATCGGAATTACTTAGCACAATGCTCAAGAGAAGGGGAATTCCTCATCAGGTATTAAATGCAAAATATCACGAAAAAGAAGCAGAAATCATTGCTCAGGCTGGAAAGCTTGGTGCTGTTACTATTGCTACTAATATGGCAGGTAGAGGAACAGATATTGTTCTTGGTGGTAATGCTGAATTTATGGCTAAGCAGGAAATGAGAAAAATGGGCTATCCTGAAGAATTGATTAGTGCTTCTACCAGCTATAATGACACAGATGATGAACTTATTTTAGAGGCTAGAGAAAGATTTAGAACTCTTAATGAAAAATATAAGGAAATTACCAATGCAGAACGTGAGAAGGTTTATGCAGCAGGTGGACTTCATATTATAGGTACTGAGAGACATGAATCAAGGCGTATTGATAATCAGCTGCGCGGACGTGCTGGACGTCAAGGTGACCCTGGTTCTTCAAGATTCTATATATCCTTGCAGGATGATCTCATGAGGCTGTTTGGTTCAGAAAGATTGACAAAGATTGTTGAGACTTTAGGTCTTGAAGAGGATCAGCCAATAGAACATAATATGCTGACAAATGCTATTGAAGGTGCACAAAAGAAGGTTGAAGGAAGAAACTTTGATATTAGAAAGAGAGTTCTCCAATATGACGATGTAATGAATACTCAAAGAGGAGTTATTTATGAGCAGAGAAAAACTGTTCTTAATGGAGACAATCTTAGAGATTCATTTATTAAAATGTTTGAAAGTATCATAGACAATGTTATTGCTACCTACTGTGCTGAAAGCGAGTATGCTGATATGTGGGACTGGGAAGCAATGATTGCATATCTTGAAAGTGTATTCTTACCTCAAGGTGCTTTAACTTTAAGTAATGAAGAACGTAGCTCCTTTGACAAGATAGACTTGAAAGAAAAGCTTATGGAAATTGTTGAAAAAATATATGAGTTCAAAGAGGCCGATATTGGAGTTGAACTCATGAGAGAATTGGAAAGAGTAGTTCTGTTAAGAGTAGTTGACCAAAAATGGATGGATCACATAGATGCAATGGATCAATTAAAAAATGGAATTGGTCTCAGAGCATACGGGCAGAGAGATCCTGTTGTTGAGTATAAATTTGAAGGCTATCAGATGTTTGAAGAAATGATAAAGAGTATACAAGAGGATGCGATTAAATTACTTGTAAGATCAAGAATTGACAGAGAGCATGCTCCACAGCGTGAAAAGGTTGCAGAACCAGTAAATGCTAGTCATGGAGATGAACCTAAAAAGCCTGTTACAAATAACAATAAAGTTGGAAGAAACGATTTATGCCCTTGCGGAAGCGGCAAAAAGTATAAAAAATGCTGCGGAATAAATGAGTAGCAGAGTTTTTGATTATGAGTTTTACAAGCATCAGTGATACACAGTTTTATGTATTAATAAAGCAACTAAAATCTGTTTGACTTATTATATAAGTTAAGCAGATTTTTTTTATATCAAATACAATACGCATTACTATGACTATATTATTGAAATAAGCTTAAAGAAGTAGAAACTACATTTTGTGTTTTATTTTTTTGCAGGTTTTTGATTATTATTTGCGGAGCAGGTAATATATGCGAAATGGCTTAGGTTTACTGCAATGAAGCAGAGTTTTTTCAACTGAATTATTTATCAAATTTTTATGTTCAAATTGGAGTTTTGTATTAGGATTTTGCATTGTTTAGTTTATTAATTTGAATATATTACTAATTGTTATATCCATATTTGGGAGAAGCTTGATAAAGGTTTAAGTCTTTTTAAGAAAAATACTTTTTTAATAATAAAAAATATTATCCATAAAAATTTAATCTTCCTAAAAAATTTATTTAATTTGAATTATAATTTAGATATAGAGACTATTTTATTGATAAATTGAGTGTATTTAAAACTCGTAAACAAATGACAAACAAGTAAAAATATGTGCATGGCATTTCAAATGTACTGTTTTATATAATATAAGTAGAATACTCTTATAAAATTATATGAGAATATTTGAATTTTGTATTTACTTTGCATTGATATTGTTTGTCAGGTATTAATGCAAAGTTAGCATTCCTAAGCTAAACGTTTAACTCTGTTCACTAGGACACTTAATTTTTGTATGTGAACAGCATTTCTTCATGAAACAAGGGGTTATTGTTTTTGATAAAACAATGAACCCTTGATATAAGCAATTTATAAAAATCAAAAGTGTAACTTAGCTTACACAAAATATTTATTGGGGGGTAATAAAAAATGAAGAAAGCAAAAAAATTGTTAGGACTTTTAACAGCAGTATCACTATGTATTCCGACATTATGTTATGCGGACAATCCAATTGTACAAACTGTTTACACTGCTGATCCAGCACCAATGGTTCTTGGCGATACTTTATATCTTTATACCAGTCATGATGAAGATGTAACTGAGAACAACTTTTATACTATGAAAAACTGGAAATGCTACTCAACAACAGATATGCAAAACTGGACTGATCATGGTACAGTTTTAGGCTATACTGACTTTAGCTGGGCAAAAGGGGATGCTTGGGCTTGGCAGGTTGTTGAAAGAAACGGTAAATTTTATGCTTATGTACCTTTAACACAAAAAAATGGGGCATATGCAATCGGTGTTGCTGTATCAGACAGTCCTACAGGACCATTTGTTGATCCATTAGGAAAGCCTTTAGCTACAAAAAGCGGTTCACAGGATATAGATCCAACATGTTTCATCGATGATGATGGTCAAGCTTACTTGTATTGGGGAAATGGTAATCTTTACATGGTAAAATTAAATCCAGACATGATTTCTTATTCAGGCACTGTACAAACATTAACAAAACCAGATGGATATATAGAGGGACCATGGGTTTACAAACTAAATAATTTGTATTACTTGGTATATGCAGGTTGGAATAATGGTGGCGAAAACCTTCAATATGCAACAAGCAATAGCCCAACAGGACCATGGACAGCTAGAGGAGCTATTATGGGTGCTAGAAACAGCTTTACAAACCATCCTGGAGTAGCTAGATTTAAAGGAAATGATTACTTGTTCTATCACACAGGTGACCTTCCAGGTGGAGGAAGCTATAAACGTTCCGTATGTGTAGAACAATTCAAATATACTTCAGATGGAAGAATACCAAATATCCCAATGACTAAAAGTGGACCAGCTCAGATTAAGTATCTGAATCCATTCGTTAAAACTGAAGCAGAAACATTTGCTTGGGGACAAGGCGTTGAAACAGAAGTATGTGGTGAAGGCGGAATGGCTGTATCCTTTATTGAGAATGGTGATTACTTAAAGATAAATGGCGTAGATTTTGGTACTGGTGCAACATCTTTTGAAGCTAGAGCTTCTTCAGCAACTAGTGGCGGAAATATTGAAATTCGTTTAGACAGCCCAACAGGAACACTGGTTGGAACTTGTGCTGTTAAAGGAACAGGTGCTTGGCAGACTTATACAGATGTATCTTGTAGTGTAAGCGGTGCTACAGGAGTACATGATTTATATCTTAAATTTACTGGTGGAGACGGTTATTTATTCAACTTAAACTACTGGAAATTTAATGGAACTCCAACACAACCAACAGTAAAATACGGTGATATTGATGGAAGCGACAGCATAGATGCAATAGACTTTGCAAAAATAAAACAGTATTTACTTGGAACTGCAAATTTAACAGATGAGCAACTAAAAGCAGCAGATGTTGATGGAAGTGGAACTGTAGATGCAATAGACTTTGCACTATTAAAGCAGTATTTGCTTCGCATGATTGATAAATTCCCTGCAGAGGTATAATCCTTTGTAAATAAAAGGAGGAATAATAATGTTCGAAATGACTGCTATAAAGAGGTGCTTTGTAATAACGCTTTCTTTTATAGTAATGCTGTGCGGTATTTTAACATCTGCTGCATTTACGGAAGATGTTTCAGCAGCAGTAGCAATACAGGCAACCTATTACGTATCACCGTCAGGAAGCGATAGCAATCCTGGAACTATTGATGCTCCTTTCCAGACAATTGCAAAGGCTCGTGATGTAGTTCGTACAATAAACAAAAATATGACTGGTGATATATATGTTTATTTAAGAGGTGGAGATTATCGTCTTAATAGCACCATTAATTTTGGAGTAGAGGATTCTGGAACAAATGGCTTCAGAATATATTACAAAGCATATGATGGTGAAACACCTGTCCTTAATGGTTCAACAAAGGTTACAGGATGGACTAAGTACAACGACAACATATATAAGGCTACTTTGAACCGTTCAACCAAATTGAGATATCTCTTTGTAAATGACAAGAGAGCTCAGATGACTAAGAAAACAGTAAAAGGTCAAGGTGGATACGGAACCTATTCTATTACAAAAGGACAGGCTAGTTGGGCTTGGACAAGCGGCAGCAATAGTGACGGAGTTAAATATAATTTGTCAGATGTACCAGAAATAAAAAGCAATAAGGATGACCTCGAAATAGTAAATGGTACTACATGGAACGAGAACATTGTATGTACTAGGGATGTTATTACAGTAGGGTCTAATAGAGTACTTCTATTACAGCAGCCTTATGGTTCAATAGCACAATTGCCTGGTTGGGGTGCGGCTTTTACTACAACAAGTATGCATACAATTTATAATGCATTTGAGTTTTTAAATTCTCCAGGGCAATTCTATTTTGACAAGACTACAAAGACACTTTATTACTATCCACGCCCAGGCGAAGATATGGCAACTGCAGAAGTTGAGGCTCCTTTTGTTGAAAAGCTTATAGACATTTCAGGAAAATCAAATTCAAGCAGAGTTAAAAATATAACTTTTGAAGGAATAACATTTGCACATACTGATTGGAACCTTGTTAAGGTTGGAGAATCCTATGGAAGAACTACTTGTCAGAGTGCAGATGCATTTATAGCTTATTACAACGGCAACTGGCATGATACTAAGTACACTCTACTTGATACATATCCAGCAATAATAAGCATAGTAAGTGCTGATTCAATAAACCTTACAAGAAATATTATTAAACACAGTGGTTCTGATGGTGTTACTATGGTTAATGATGTAATTAACTCAAATTTAGTAGGTAACTACATCTATGACATTACTGCAAGTGGTAT
The DNA here is from genome assembly GCF_005473905.2 of Ruminiclostridium herbifermentans. NCBI lineage: Bacteria > Bacillati > Bacillota > Clostridia > Eubacteriales > Oscillospiraceae > Ruminiclostridium > Ruminiclostridium herbifermentans. The sequence goes on along the minus strand of NZ_CP061336.1, from coordinate 3,256,574 downwards.
CACTGTAGGACATCCACAGCATGTATATTTAGGTGACGGTGGACAAAATCAGAAATATGCTCCAGGCATAGAAGGAATTTGTACAAATAACGTAATTAATAATAATATGTTATGGGATTGTAGTACAGCTCCTGGTTTTGGAGGATGTGCCGGTATAACAGCATTCTTTGTAAACAAGCTGAAGATTACGCAAAACACAGTTCATACTACAGGTTACAATGGAATAACTTTAGGTTGGGGATGGTGTAATTTCAAAGACTCAACTACATGTAAAGACAATGTAATAAATAATAACCGTATATATAATGCATTAAACAGACTTCATGACAGTGGAGCAATATACACTATAGGACAAATGCCTTATACCACTATAAATGAAAACTATGTAAAGGGAATTCCTAATAACTCAACTGGACCTACTTATGGTTTACATAATGATGAAGGTAGCGCATATATAACTGAAAATGATAATGTTTTAGACATTGACCCTGGTGTAACTTACACAATTAACTGTGAGGATTTCGGTGAGAAGCATGACTTAACAATACTAAGAACATATGCTACTGTAAGCAAAATGGGCAAAAATCCTCCTAACAGCAGAATTGATCCTATAATTGTTGTTCCAGACAATGTTTGGCCTATGGCTGCGTACAATGTATGTGTGAATTCTGGAGTTCAGGATGAATACAGAGACATTGTGCCTGAAAACGTAATTTCAGTAGCTGATTATGTGTTCCCTGCAAGCTGTCAGGCATCAGCAGGAGATGTTATCAAAATTAGAAGTAGCGGCAACACTTCAAACACTGTATGGTTTGCTCCAGCTGGTACAACTAGCTTTAAACAGGGAGTAAGCATGACTAAAGCGGCAGGAATAGCAACTTCTATTACGGTTCCTACTAAACCAGGAAACTATAAGTTGTTTGTTTTAGATGCACAGGGTAAGAAGATTAGTGAGTCTGAATTCATAGTAAGAGTAAAAGGCGCACAGATTGAAGCTGAAGATTTCTCCTCTCAGTCAGGTATAGAAGTTGAAAACTGCTCAGAAGGCGGAAAGAATGTTGGATATATTGAGAATGGAGACTATGTAGTTTACAAAAACATCAATTTCAACAATGGAGTTACAGATTTCCAAGCTAGGGTAGCTAGCAATGGTGCAGGAGGTAATATAGAAATCAGACTTGACAGTATTAATGGTCCATTAATAGGAACCTGTAAAGTTGGTTCGACTGGCGGTTGGCAGACTTGGGCTGATGCAGAATGTAAAGTAACTGGTGCTACTGGAGTACACGATGTATATCTGAAATTTACTGGTGGAAGTGGATATTTATTTAATGTAAACTGGTTCCAGTTCATTAATTCAGTACCTGAGCCTGAACCTACTACTATTGTTGGAGACCTAAATGGGGATTCTGAGGTAGATGCAACAGATTATGCATTATTGAAAATGTATCTTCTTGGTACAGTTACAGACTTCCCAGCAGAAAATGACCTTGAGGCAGCAGATTTGAATGGTGATAAAGTAATTGATGCACTTGACTTTGCTGTATTTAAGCAATATCTGTTAGGTATAGTTACTACATTACCATATATAAAATAATACTATTTTACTAAATATATAAAATCAGCTGTGCATTTGTTGGTTATGATGGTTACAATATCATCCTTACCCAAATGCACAAGCTGTTTTATCAGGAAAATATGTAATGATAATCTGCTGACGTAGGTGCAATGAAAATAAAATAGGAGGAATGTAGATTATGAAAAAATTAATTTCCGTGTTTTTGGCCGGGGTTATGTCAGTAATGATGTTTCAGGGTGCAATAGCTGCGACACCATTAATTAATTATTTTCAGCCCATGCCTATTATAGAACCTTTGTCCTCTAATTGCTGGGGGGCTCAGGATGTAGGACCTCGTGACTTGGGTAATGGTTTAGAAGACAGAACTATGTCAAGGTACTGTTACTGGGATGGAGGAATAATAAAGGGAGAAGATGGCAGATATCACATGTTTGCAAGCCGCTGGGATCAAAGTGCTGGTCACAACGGATGGTTCGGTTCAGTTGCTGTACATGCAACAAGTGATAACTTATACGGACCTTATACAGACAAGGGAGTTATCTGGCCAAATGATTTAGGCGGAAGAGGTCACAATGTTGTTCCATTCCAGTTGAAGGATGGACGATATGCTGTTCTCGTTAGTGAGACTAGACGACCAGCAGTTATTTATGTATCAAATTCCTTAGATGGACCTTGGTCAAAGCTGGGAGATGTAACAATAGCTCAAAATCAATATTCAAACCTTTATTCAGCATCCAATGTTTATATTATGCTCCGCCCAGACGGACGTTATGGACTAATTGGAAGAGATGCAGTAATAGGTATTTCAGATAATGTACTTGGACCTTATGTTATTCAGGGAACAAATATTTATGCAAGCACTCCAGGTTGTCCAACAGTTAACATGGAGGACCCTGTTATGTGGTATAGTGGTGGAAAGTATCATGTTATAGCCAATAAATGGGATACTCGTAAGGCGTACCACCTCACTTCCAAGGATGGTATCAGTAATTGGAAGCTCGAATCTGGACTTGCTTATGATCCAACAACAAACTTTTTAAGATACACAGATGGCACTGTAAATCATTGGAATAAGATAGAACGTCCTAATGTTTACATGGAGAACGGACATGTTGTTGCAATGACATTTGCAGTAATAGATGTTGCAAAAGACAAAGATGTTGGAAATGATAGACATGGAAGTAAGGTTATAGTTGTTCCTTTTGATGGTGAGAAGTTAGATGCTGGAAATGGACCAATATCACCATATACAAAGGTTGAGGCCGAGGCATATGATGACCAGTATGGAACCCAAACAGAAGCCTGCTCAGATGTTGGCGGTGGAGATGATGTTGGATATATTGAAAATGGAGATTATCTAGTTTATCAAAATGTAGATTTCGGTGATGGTGCAACAAGTTTCCAAGCAAGAGTAGCTAGTAATAATGCTAATGGAGGAAATATCGAAATCAGGCTGGATAAAATTGACGGACCTAAGATAGGAACGTGTACTGTAAAGAGTACTGGCGGCTGGCAGACTTGGACCGATGTAAAATGCGATATAGAAAAGGTTACTGGAAAACATGACCTGTATCTGAAATTTACTGGTGGCAGCAGTTATTTGCTCAATATTAACTGGTTTGTATTTGGCAAAGCCCCAGCACCTGCAACTATTGTAGCAGATCTTAATGGAGATAAAGAGGTAGATGCAACCGACTACGCATTATTGAAAATGTATCTTCTAGGTTCTATTACAGATTTCCCAGCAGAAAATGACCTTGAGGCTGCTGATTTAAATGGCGACAAAGTAATAGATGCCCTTGATTTTGCAGTATTCAAGCAGTATTTACTTGGTATTGTCAATGAACTGCCATATAAACCTTAATGAAAATGGATGCCTTAAAATATAAGAATACATAAATATAAAGAATGCCATTAACGAACTTTATGGAGATTTATTGAATGTAAACTTATTGAGTTAGTTAATATAATGTCAAGGTAATAACATGAGTTTTACATATATAACCCAAATTTTCTACATTGAAAGTGTTGAGGTATTCATATTTATAAACGGAAAGAGATTATAGTATTAAAATCAATAGAATCTGGCTAACAGCAATGAAAAATTCTGAACTGTTAGTCAGTTTTTTGTTAACTCATTTTATCAATGCAAAGTCTGATATTATTGATTTAGAATTATATAGGACTTCTGCCAGCACAAAAATGTGACAAATAATTGATGGGGTTGTTGAAAAGCAAGAAATAATATAATCAACAGTAAACTGTTTAAATAGTACTCCCGTACAATATATATATCTATTGCTTGATCACGAAATTGACGCTGAAATAGTAACGGTGGAGAAATAAGTATTTTCGCCGACCGTATTACACAAAGGTACCCTGTCTCGAGATAATACTCACATCTACATCCTATAGCTGTGTCGGCTACAATACTTGTTCTTCACCTACTATTTCGAGCATCAATTTCTAACCGAGCATCGCAATTAGATATATATTACACTCGCGTACTATTTCTTGCAACAAGACATAAGTATATAGAAAATGTTGCTTTGCAACAACCCCTTTGAATTTATTCATCACAATTTTTGCGATATTATAAAGATATTGCAGTAGTATTCATTGTCACAATTTTAAATTTACTATTGCAAATTCAGTGACACAGCTAATAATTTGTGTTATAATTTCGTTTGTTAAGACTCTAGATAGTATAATTATTCTAGAAAATACAAATATACTAATTAAAAATGAATTTAATGCTGCCAAAGTCCCATATTAGTACTTTTGGCAGGTTTAAAATAATTTAATAATAATTTAATACAGGAGGATATGTGATATCATTTATCGCATAGTATAGCAAGATGAAGAAGATAATGATGGAAGATATGGTTGCATATTGCAATCAGTATGGATTTATTTTTCAAGGCAGTGAAATATACGGAGGTTTGGCTAACACTTGGGATTACGGACCATTAGGCACTAGACTCAAAAACAACATTAAAGATGCTTGGAGATACTTTTTTATTCAAAGCAGAGATAATAGCTTTGAATTAGATTCAGATATATTGATGAATCCAACGGTTTGGAAAGCAAGTGGCCATTTAGACAGTTTTTCTGATCCACTTCTTGACTGTAAGGAATGTAAAACAAGGCATCGTGCAGACAATCTTATTGCGGATTTTGACGAAAATGCAAAACCTGATGGAATGACTACTGAAGAAATGGTTCAATATATCAGAGCAAATAACGTTCCATGTCCAAAGTGCGGTAAGTCAAACTTTACTGACATAAGACAGTTTAATCTTATGTTTGCAACTGAAAGAGGAGTAACACAGGGTTCCACTAGTACAATATACTTGAGACCTGAAAATGCACAGGGTGAGTATGTTAACTTCCTAAATGTTCAGAGAACAATGAGAGCTAAACTTCCTTTTGGAATTGGACAGATTGGTAAGGCATTTAGAAATGAAATAACACCTGGAAACTTTACTTTCAGAACAATTGAGTTTGAGCAGATGGAATATCAAACATTCTGTAAGAAGGGTACGGATGAAGAACTTTACGATTTCTTTAAAAATTATGGTATTAAATTCTTCAATCTGTTAGGACTTCCAAGTGAACGTTTAAGATTCCATGACCATGAAAAGCTTGCTCATTATGCAAAAGCTGCATGTGATATTGAATATCTATTCCCATTTGGATGGGGAGAAATTAATGGTACTCATAATAGAACTGACTTTGATTTATCAAGGCATATTGAGTACTCAGGTAAGAGATTGGATTATATTGATTTAGTAACAAACGAAAGATATGTACCATATATTATTGAGTCAACATATGGAGTTGATAGAATAGTATTGGCTGTTCTTTTTGAAGCTTTACAAGAAGAAGAACTTGAAGGTGGCGATACTAGACTTGTATTAAAGATTTCTCCAGCATTGGCACCAATTAAATTAAATGTACTTCCAGTAATGAAGAAAAAGCATAGTGAAAAGGCTTTAGAAATATACAATTATGTTAAAAAGCATTTTATGGCTACTTATGATGATGCTGGTAATATAGGAAGAAGGTATAGAAGAGGAGATGCAATTGGTACTCCGTTTGCAATCAGTATTGATGATGATACTTTAAATGACGGAATTGTAACTCTTAGAGAACGTGATTCAATGCAGCAAATTAGAATTAAACTAGAAGAATTAGTAGACTATATAAATGAAAAGACTAAATTGCCTATAGATAATATATAGTATTTTCGTTTTTTCATCTGTCACATGGTTGCTATCATCTGTGGCTTTAGGTAATAAAAAGAATATAAATATTAAATTATTAATATGCCTCCTTTTGATGGTTATTCTTAAATAACTGTTTTAAGGGGGCGTTTAATTTATAAAAGCCCTGATATTTTATTTGTATAATCTCTTATTATGATTATAAAATTCATACTTTGTAGTTAAATATACTATTTAAAGATTAATAAACCTATTTTAAATTATTAAATTAACTTTAAATTGATAGACATTTTTAAATATTTACTTTTAAAAGTTTTTTTATTTGAAACTTATTTATAAAAATTACGTCTATTATTATAACGCCAGATTCAACTGAATTTTTAGAAAATGGTTTTTAGATTTTAGTAAAAATTAATTACTTCGTTATAACCAAATTTGAAAGGAGATTATTTATATGAAAAAAATTACAGGACTTGTATTAGTGGCAGCTATATCACTTTCAGTTGGTACTAGTGTGTTGGCTGATACAGAACAAAACAACATTAATGGTTTATTAAGTCAAGTTTCGCAATATGATGATGCAAATGGTGCGTTAGAGTTTAGATTTGGCTCTGTTAATGGAAAGGTAACAGAAATAAGTGAAAAAAGAAGCGGAAGTGATTTTTACTATATTACAATAGAAGGTGACGATGGAAACATTGCAAACCTTGTAATTTCAAAGAGTACATATATTGTTGATAATGTTGAAATAACTAAGGGAACAGTTATTACAGGGTACTATAATCTTAATGCACCAATGATAATGATTTATCCACCACAATACACTACTGAAGTAGTTGTTGTTGAAAACACTGAACAGATTACTAAAGTTGACATCTTTAATAAAGAACTTGTAAGCTCAGACGGATTTCTTAAATTAAATATTAGTGAAGATACAGAAATCATTTCACAAAAGGGTAAAAAGTATAATGGAACAATATTTGATAAAAAGCTTGTTGTTACTTACAAAAACTCAACAAGAAGTATTCCAGCACAAACTACCCCAACAAAAATAGTAGTGCTAGATAATCAAGTAGGCGATGTGTCTACATTTGATATAATTGTTAATGATCAAAAGATAAATTGCTTGCCTGCATATACTAATGATAATGGGATAGTGATGGTTCCTGTCAGTAAAATAGTTCAGGCTCTAGGCTACAGTATAAAATGGGATGGTAAAACGAAGAGTGCAACAATTGGTAAAGGGATTGTATGCACAATAGGAGATCCTAATTACATTTATTATAAAATGGCACCTATTAGGTTGGAAACTGCTCCTGAACTTATAAATGGAACTACATATGTTCCTATAAATTTCTTTAGTGATGTATTACATATTAATGCTGATATATTTGGTGGACAAATTGTTATAGAAGATGAAAATGTTACTAAGTAACCTTATGTATTAGTTCTATAATGAACTATAAAAACAAAATTGCAAAAAATATATTTTAATACAAGGAACTAAGTATAATGAAACGAAGCTTTTTCATTTGCTTAGTTCTTTTGTTGTAAATAAAACCACAGGCTAAGTGGGAAATTACTAATAATTTACAATGTTATAAAATTTTAAATAGTTGTTTACTGTTTGAAATTACTGTTTCAAATTGAAAAATTAATGCTCTATTTAGGTATTATTAGGACACTTTTGATGTTTTGACTAAAGAAGGTTCTGTGCAGTAAAAATTATTCACTTTGTCATAAATTTTATTGCACTTTCCAGCCATATTAGCAGACTTTATATTTGAGCATTTAGAATACATTTCTTTATTTACACAGGCACATATATGACATGGAATGCATCCGCTAGATTGACCAGTAAAAATTCCTTCTAAGGACTCTAGCTTAATAATACTACTGTTTAAGTCTGGTGAGATAAAATTCTTAAAATAATTTTTACTATCTAAAACATCAAAATTTAAGCACGGCTCTTTGAATAGCCACGGAATATCATCTTCCTCTTCAATATAAGTTCTGCTATTTATATAGGAGGTATCAGGTATAATGCATGGAATCAGAGAACCACAAGCCTCATACTCACCATGAGAGCAAATATATTTATTTAAAAACTTATCAAAACTAAGATGCTTACAAAAGGCGCAAGACCTAAAGGAGTTAACTTTATGCCTGAAGTAAAGCTTAGAGCCAAATATCTGCATGAAATATATCCTATAAATTAAATCCACAGAGAGTAAGTTAGAATTTGACAGCCATCTAAAAAATATATTCATTTTGTTATTTAAATATTCCAAAAATTATCACCTCCAAAATCAATTTTAACACTAAATTCTTAAAATTGGGTTTATTTCCCTGAAATTGAAGGGGAAATTTATGAAGTATTTTAAAGAAGTTTTCAACAGCATTTAATATTGCAATTTATAGTAATTTTAAAGAATCAATTTATTAATAAAACTGTTTTTATAAATATGTTATAATTAAATAGTTGAACATAAGTTAATTATTTTTGGAATTGTTGACTGAAAGTTTAATATTTTGACTTTTAAAAGGGCAAAGTGCAATAAATTAAAAGGATTTAGATTATTATAATAATAGCTTATTTCTGTTAGGCAGAAGACGACACCACAAGGTATTTTGTATTTTGCAAAATTCTATACAAATGTAATGTAAGCTATTTGGATTTATATATAAGGAGAACCAAAATGGGAGAATTTGTACACTTGCATGTACATACACAATACAGCCTGCTTGATGGGGCAAATAGAATAACGGATTTAATAAAAAGAGTAAAAGAACTGGGAATGGACAGCTGTGCTATAACAGACCACGGTGTAATGTACGGAGTAGTTGACTTTTATAAAGAAGCCAAGAAAAATGGAATTAAGCCAATATTGGGCTGTGAAGTATATACAGCAAAAAGAAGTATGTATGATAAGCAAGCGGGAATAGACTCCGATTATGGTCATTTGGTTTTGCTTGCTCAAAATAATATTGGATATAAGAATTTGATGAAAATAGTTACGCTAGGCTGCACAGAGGGCTACTATTATAAGCCGCGTGTGGATTATGAAACGCTTGAAAAGTATTCAGAAGGTATTATTGCTCTGAGCGCATGTTTGTCAGGTGATGTTCCTGCTGCACTGCTAAATAATGATTACGACAGGGCAGTGAAGCTAGCAAACAAATTAAATAGCATATTTGGACAGGACAATTTCTATTTGGAATTACAGCACAATGGATTAGCTGACCAGAATATGGTGAACCAGCAGCTTATAAAATTATCCAATGAACTTGGTATCCCTTTGGTTGCCACAAATGATGCTCACTATTTATTAAAGGAATCTGCAGCGGCACATGAGATATTACTGTGTGTTCAGACAGGTAAGACGATAAATGATGAAAGCAGGATGCGTTTTAATACAGATGAGCTTTATATTAAGTCACCTGAGGAAATGTACACGCATTTTAAAAATGTTAAATCAGCACTAGAGAATACTGTAAAAATTGCAGATAGATGTAATGTAGAATTGGAGTTTGGAAAGCTTCATTTGCCAAGCTTTGATGTAGAGGAAGGATATACACCTTATGAATACCTGAAGGAAAAGTGCTATCAGGGTTTGGCAGAGCGTTATGGTGAGAATTGTGATGAATCCATTCGTCAAAGATTGGAATATGAGTTGTCTGTCATTTCTCAAATGGGTTATGTGGATTATTTTTTAATAGTTTGGGACTTTATCAAGTATGCAAGGGACAATGGAATTATGGTTGGCCCTGGAAGAGGTTCAGCAGCAGGCAGTATAGTTTCATATTGCTTGAAAATTACAAGCATTGACCCTCTTAAATACAATTTGCTATTTGAGAGATTTTTAAACCCTGAAAGAATCAGTATGCCTGATATTGATATTGACTTTTGCTATGAGAGAAGGCAAGAGGTTATTGACTATGTGGTTAAAAAATATGGTAAGGATAATGTTGCTCAAATAATAACCTTTGGTACCATGGCTGCCAAAAATGCAATCAGAGATGTGGGTAGAGCTCTTGATATTTCATATGGAAATGTGGATGTTGTTGCAAAAATGATTCCTTTTCAAATAGGCATAACTATTGATAAGGCATTGGAAATTAATCCAGAGCTTAAGCAAAAATATAATGAGGATGAAGAGACAAGACTTTTATTAGATTCAGCAAGAAGTCTTGAAGGCTTACAGCGCCATGCTTCCACCCATGCAGCTGGTGTAGTTATTTCAAAAAAACCTATTGTTGAATATGTACCTCTGCAAATGAATGAAAACAATGTAACTACACAGTTTACAATGGGGCTGCTAGAGGAACTAGGGCTTCTTAAAATGGACTTTCTTGGACTAAGAACATTAACTGTAATAAGAGATGCTTTAGAACTTGTAGAGCAGGGACATAATAAAAAAATTGATATTTCTGAAATTGATTATGATGATAAAGCTGTATATAAAATGATCGGTGAGGGTAAAACAGTAGGTATATTCCAGCTTGAAAGTGCTGGAATGACACAGTTTATGAAGGAATTGCAGCCTAACTCACTAGAAGATATAATTGCAGGTATTTCATTGTACAGACCCGGTCCTATGGATCAAATACCTAGATATATTAAAAATAAAAACAACCCTAAAGATGTACAATACGCTCATCCTCTATTGGAGAATATTTTGAATGTAACATATGGCTGTATGGTATATCAAGAGCAGGTAATGCAGATAGTAAGGGAACTGGCAGGCTATTCAATGGGCAGGTCAGACCTTGTAAGACGAGCTATGTCAAAGAAAAAAGTCTCAGTTATGGAGGAAGAACGTAAAAACTTTATCTATGGTATTATAGACGAGGATGGAAATGAAATTGTAAAGGGTGCAATAAGAAATGGAGTAGATGAAGCTACTGCAAATAAAATATTTGATGAAATGATGGATTTTGCAAGCTATGCTTTCAACAAATCACATGCAGCAGCTTATGCTGTAGTTGCATATCAGACTGCATGGCTCAAGCATTATTATCCAACAGAATTTTTAGCAGCTTCATTAAATAGCTTTTTAGGTTCAAGTGATAAGGTATCACAGTACGTTAATGAATGTAAGCTGCTTAATATTCAGGTATTACCTCCTGATGTAAATGAAAGCAGCGTGAAGTTTACCGTTGTAAACGGAAAAATACGTTTTGGACTTGCTGCTATAAAAAATGTTGGAGAAAATGCAATACTATCTATGATTAGGGAGCGAGCACAAAATGGAGTTTTCACATCCTTTCTTGATTTTTGCCAAAGAATTGACAGCCATGAAATCAATAAAAGATGTATAGAAAGCTTAATTAAAAGTGGAGCTTTCGACTCATTAAATATTTACAGGTCAAAGCATATGGCTGTATATGAACGTTTTCTTGATGGTATAGCACAAGCAAAAAAGAAAAATATGGATGGTCAGTTATCTATTTTTGATTTGATGCAGGAGCCCCAAGAAGCATTGCAAGAGGAGTATCCTGATATTAAGGAATACCCTACAAATGTTTTGCTGGGAATGGAAAAAGAAATGTTGGGCCTGTATGTTTCGGGGCATCCATTAAGTGAATATCAAAGTATACTTGATAAAAATGTAAACTTATATAGTAAGGATTTATTTATAAATGTAAATGATGAAGACTCTAATGAAATGCAGCTTGAAATGAAAAAGCTTGAGGACTCAATGAGAGTTACAGTTGGAGGAATAGTTAATTCAAGAAAAACAAAAACTACTAAGAACAACAACTTAATGGCATTTATTGGCCTTGAGGATTTATTTGGAACAATGGAACTTATTGTATTTCCGACTATTTACACAAAATATTCAGATTTGCTGCAAATTGAGAGTGTTGTTGTTGTAAAAGGAAGATTAAGTTTGAGAGAAGATGAGCAACCTAAAGTTATATGTGAAGAGGTATATCCGATAAATAGCCTCAAAAATAAAAACAATGATAAAAACAATTATGAAAACAATTACGAAAAGGGAGTGTATATGACCTTTGAAAAAAAACTATCAAAGGAGGAAAGTAGTTCTTTCCGAGCCTTGCTCAAATATTTCAGTGGAACAACTCCTACTTTTATTAATATGAAAAATGAAAAAAATTTTAAAAAACTTGACAGGCAATATTGGATTGATGTTAATAATGTTATAATAGAAGAGTTGGAAGAACGATTGGGAAAAGAAAACATTTTTATAAAATAACAAAACATGAAATGTTTAAAAACGCACATTAAGCAAGTTTATATATGAACAAGCAATGTATGAGAAAGAAATTATTTGTAGTTTATAGACTGAGAAGTAGCCTGAAATATATAAAAATAACATATTACAGTGCTTAATATTGATTTTTGGTGGAAAATAATATAATATAAATGTCGAGGTGGTTATATGGACAGCCTAGAAGATAAAATTTCTGGTGAGTATGTTGCCGTTAAGGCAGAGGAAAACGGAGTTACGATTATTGGTTTGACACGTGGAAGGGATACAAAGTTTCATCATACCGAAAAGCTTGACAAAGGTGAATTGCTGCTTGCGCAATTTACAGAGAATACGTCTGCAATTAAAATTAGAGGAAAGGCTAGTGTTTATTGCAGATATGGTACTATTCAATGCGGTGAATAACAATTTGAAAGGTAGTGTAGATTACAATGTGGACAGTGGTATATATGGCCCAGAGCAAAGAAGTGGCAAATCAGCTGCAGAATCTTTTGTCCAATGAAGGTATTCTTGTAAAATTAAGGCCAATTAGTAAAAATCATGAGAACAATGATAATTACTTTGAAGTTCTTGTTCCTGAGGCAGAGGTTGAGGAAGCACATAGCGTTATTATAGAAACGGGTTATTAATAAAATTATTTATGATGGCTTCGTGCATATGATGCTCGGAGCTATTATTGTGTTGTAAATAAATTACTGTCATTATTGAACGTGGAGGTTAGTAAGAAGGAATTTAGATGTTGTTTAAAACTAGCTGCGTACCTCCACGATAAATAATACAATTTATTAAATAACAGAAGTAGAATGTGGAGGTTAGCAAGAAGGAATTTAGATGTTGTTTAAAACTAGCTGCGTACCTCCACGAGAAATAATATAATTTATTAATAACTGAAGTAGAATGTGGAGGTTAGCAAGTAGGAATTTAGATGTTGTTTAAAACTAGCTGCGTACCTCCACGAGAAATAATATAATTTATTAATAACTGAAGTAGAATGTGGAGGTTAGCAAGAAGGAATTTAGATGTTGTTTAAAACTAGCTGCGTACCACCACGATAAATAATATAATTTATTAAATAACAGAAGTAGAATGTGGAGGTTAGCAAGAAGGGATTTAATGTTGTTTAAAACTAGCTGCGTACCTCCACGATAAATAATATAATTTATTAATAACAGAAGTAGAATGTGGAGGTTAGCAAGAAGGGATTTAAATGTTGATTAAAACTAGCTGCGTACCTCCACGAGAGATAGTATAATTTATTAATAACTGAAGTAGAATGTGGAGGTTAGGATAAACAAATGCATTACGTTGATACACCTTTAACCGTCAGATATGCTGAAACAGATAGAATGGGTATAGTACATCATTCAAATTATGCAGTTTGGTTTGAGGCAGGCAGGACTGAATTTATAAATAAGTTTGGAATTTCCTATTCTGAGATTGAGTCAAAAGGGATACTTTTGCCATTGATTGAACTTAATTGCAAGTTTATAAGTTCATCCACATATGAGGACAAAGTTATTGTAAGAACTCGCATTAAAAGTTATTCAAAAACCAGATTATGCTTTTACTATGAGGTTTTCAAAGAACAAGATATGACTAAACCTATTACAACTGGTGAAACTGTTCATGTATGGACAAATAGTGAACTGAAACCAATAAATTTACAGAAACACTTTCCAGAACTTTATCATATAATAAGTATAAATGCTATTGAAGAAACTTAATTGCTAAAAAAGTCTTAGAGAGAATCAAGTATTTTGAAACTATATATTATTGTTGTATTTTGCAGTCTTTAGTAATTTCATAATAGTATTAAGGCAATAAAATATTGCACTACATATTAAAATTATGATAGACTATGCTTACTAAAGACAATGAATTGACCAAGTCAATTCATTGTCTCAGTCAATCACAATTGAGAGTCTTATGTTTGATAGAATTAGAATTAGTCGTATTGTGTTTGTTATAAGCTTGAGCAAATTTAAAGCAAAATGTTTCACTAATAAAAAGTAATGTGGTTATCAGATTTGGTATATTGATATAAACTAGTAAATCAGGTGGTGTTTCAGTGGTAATTAACATTCCAAATATATTAACAACGTTAAGACTAATAATTGTGCCATTTTTAGGTTATTCTATGCACAAAGAAAGATATATACTTGCTATAGTTCTTTTTGCTTTTGGGGGGATTACTGACGTTGTAGATGGCTATATTGCAAGAAAATTCAATATGATAACAAAGTGGGGCAAGTTTTTTGACCCATTAGCAGATAAGCTTATGCAAATAACTGCATTGACTTTCTTAGTAATAAAGGATTTTATTCCTGTTGTAGTACTAATTATAGTAGTTTTAAAAGAACTATTAATGTTAATTGGGGGCATACTGCTATATACTAAAGGGAAAACTGTTATTGGTGCAAATTGGTATGGTAAACTAGCTACTGTAATATTCTATTTTGCAATAATTGCAACAATAGTGCTTAGAATTGAGTGTTTAAGCAATAGCTATACAACAATAGCTATTAATATTGCACTTAGTTTGGCAGTTGTATGTACGCTTTTTGCATTGGTAAGATATATAATTATTTATTTCAAGTTTTCAAAAAATTACGAAAAGGATGTTAAAAATAACTAATCTAAGCAATTATTTTGCATGGGTTACCATCAATACAAACACATTTTACAGCCTGATTAAGTAAAAATTCTATCTGAAAAGCAGAATCATGTTAATGAAAGCTTAATTTGTAGGTACACTTAAGGGTGTGCCTTTTAATATAATATGAGGTTATGCATTATACCTTGGAATGACTTTAATCGAAAAAATAGCATGTCTTTTCTATAGTTTAAATTATGTTCATAAATGAGCACAACAAGTAAGTATTTAGTGTTTATTTTTATGGACATATTTATAAATGTAAGTTTTAGTTTATAAATAGTTAATAAATTAGTAATATTATTATTGGTATAGCGGTAGCTTAAAATGTTCTATGCTTACATAATCGGTAGGTATAGCTTTAGTTTTCAGATAGTGAGAATATATCACATATTGCTAACATGCCGCTGATTAAAAGGAATTTATAAAAATGGGATAATTTGTATTGAATTTAGGCGTTATAAAGAGGCAAGAAATGTTCCCTGCTCCTGATGAGTATCGTTTGGTCTTTAGACAGTAATAATATCTCCTGCCTCATTGAAATACCGCTGAATCCTATAAAATTTTTCTTTAATGCTAGAAATATGCTAAATCGAAAATTATTATATTGATTCTAGGTATAAATCTAATTTGGAGGGCATAAATGTTTGGATATATAATGCCAGAAAAACCAGAATTGAAAATAAAAGAATTTGATATGTATCGTGCTTATTACTGCGGAGTTTGTAAGTCTATTGGTAGAAGGCATGGCCAAATAAAAAGAATGACCCTCACATACGATGCCGCTTTTTTAGCTTTATTGCTATGTTCAATTTTAAATGTTGAAACAAAGGTAAAAAAAGAACGATGTATGGTACATCCTACTAAAAAATCCTTTGTAATTTATAATGAAATTATTGATTATTCATCCGACATTAATATAATATTAGCGTATAATAATATAATTGATAAGTGGAAGGATGATAAATCTAAAATAGCATTAGTTGGTTTGGTAGGATTAAAAAGAGCTTATAAGAAGCTGCATTCAAAATATTCAACTAAATGTGATATAATAAACAGAAGATTAGAGGAACTGTCTATACTGGAAAAAAACAACTGTGATTCCATGGATGCAGCAGCAGAACCTTTTGCAAAGCTGATGGAAGAGGTGTTGGACTATGAAAAGCTTGATGATAACACTAGACAGATTCTTAGGTGGATGGGCTACAATCTGGGAAAATGGATTTATTTAATTGATGCATTTGACGACTTGGAGGATGATATAAAAAATTCTAGCTATAATCCGTTGCTAAGTCATTTTAAATACAATGGAAATGATGTTTGTGAGTTTAAAGATAATATAAAGGAGCAAGTTGAGTTTACGCTATTATATTGTTTAGGTGAAGCATCAAAAGCATTTCAATTACTAGCGGCTAAGGAAAATAAAGAAATACTTGAAAATATATTATATATAGGCATGTTAAGTAAGACTGATAAAATTTTATGCCAGAGGAGTTGTGTAAAAGGTGAAAAATCCATATGAGGTACTAGGAATTAAGGAAGGGGCTTCTGAAGAAGAGATTAAAAGGGCATATAGAGAATTGGTAAAAAAGTATCATCCTGATCAATATCAAGACAATCCTCTTTCAAAACTAGCTGAAGAAAAACTTAGAGAAGTAAATGAAGCATATGAATATTTAACAGGAAAAGGTAATGGTGCTAAGGCTACCAGTGGGTGGAATGGAAGAAATGCAAGCTACAGTCCAAATCAAAGCACCAGTTCATATGGCAGCGGTGGCAGTGATAGCTTTGCGCAAGTAAGAATGTATATTAACAATGGTAACATATTACAGGCAGAGTCATTGCTTGAAACCATCTCAATCAAAAATGCTGAATGGTTTTACTTGAGAGGGCTGATATTTATGAAAAAGGGCTGGTATAATGAAGCTTCCATGAATATTAAGCAAGCAGTAAACATGGACCCTACAAATTTTGAGTACAGAAATACACTAAATAGAATGAATTCAAGCAATAATATGTATCGTGGAAATGCAAGCTATAGAGGCTATAATTCTAGCCCTAGTTTTTGTGATATGTGTACTTTCTTGTGGTGTTCAGATACAATGTGTGAATGTTGCGGTGGAGATTTAATTTCCTGCTGCTAGAATAAATTTTAATCATGGTTATTTTTTGAGCCGCAGACTTATCATTATTTTATGCCCATAATTGTTGGCGCGGAGGTTGGTATAATTAACATGAACAACAATAATAGAGTCAAAGGAATTGCACTGGGAGGGATTCTTGCTGCATTTGCTGTAATATGTGTTTTCTTTGCATCAATACTTCCTACGAGTGTGCTTACTCTGTATGCTGTCAGCTCGTTGTTTATTTCAGTTATTATTATTGAGTTTGGTACAAAAGCAGGCTGGACATTTTATTTGGTGTCTAGTATATTATCGGCAGTTTTGATTCCAAGACTGGAAGTAGTGCCGTTTGTTGTGTTTTTTGGAATATATGGATTAATAAAGTTTTATACTGAAAAAATACAAAGCAGAATTTTAGAGTATATATTAAAGTTTGCATATTTTAATATATGTTTACTTTTGGGACTATTTTTCTTAAAAGAAATAATACTTGTGGGAGTAACTATTTCTGCTCCTATTTATATTGTTGTTGGGTTATTAGAGTTGGTTTTCTTAATATATGACTATGTATATACACTGTTTATCAGATTCTACGCATCAAAACTAAAACCCAAATTAAAAATTTAGAGTGATAATAACATTTGTATAGAAAGTTGTATATGGAAATAATTTGAAATGGAGCGCTGTATATATTACAATAATTGTAATTGCAGTGCTTTTTTGATTTCTTTTATTTGGTTAATTTACAACGGAGGTTACTATGAGCCCAGCTTTTTCATATTCCATTGCTGTTTTTGTTATAATTTTTATAGCTGGCTGTTCTGTAAATCTATTAAGGCAACATTACATATTTCAGTTAATTGGAATTGCCTTTTTCTTTACATATATGGTAATTAACTCTGCGATAATTGTGGAGAATACCGCCAGTGTATCTTTTCAACAGTTATTCTACAGTTCACTTCCAAGTCTTTTTGGCATGTCTGCGTGTCTTATCTGTTTAGCGCTAGGAGTTTGGATATTTCCTTCAATCAGAAACAAATTTAAGGATTAAGTTGAAAGTAGAAATGATTTTTTGTTACAACTTTTTATCAATTTGGTATAAATAGTGGTAAAAAACACTATTTTCAATTAATTTTTGGATGCAAATAAACGTTAGTCTAAAATATCCATTCTTTTTTGAAAATATAAATTCCATCATTTTTTATTAACTATTTCCATAACTATTACTAAAATAGAGACTACAGTCAATGGTGTGCCTAAAACTATTACTAATAAGTCGTTGACAGAGGATTCGGATTTGAGAGTATTAATGGCTAAAAAAGATAAAATAAATGTAATTATTTTCTCAGTAAAACTAATTTCAACTTATAAATTTGTTTGGGTAAATGGGGGTGCGGACTAAATCCTTAATCTAGATTTTAACTAAGAGGTTGTCTATGTATTTTCAAGAAGATTGGCTAACTGTAAAAGTATTTTTTGCCTAATTTGCACATAAATTTCATGATAAAATGTATCTGAATTCAATTTATATGATATAATATAAATATTTGTAATACTACTTTGTATTTAAAATAAGACAAATATTCTAACTCATAGTCGTAACGGTGCGCTGTATAAGCATTGACTCATAATCGAAAATAAGTAAATTGCCTCTGCAAGCAGAGGTTAAGGCAGAAAAAATACTGCGTACCTCCCACGATAGTTTCAACTTAGTTTATGCCGAAATGAGTCATAGAAGGTTAGTATTTGAACAACATTTGCGGACTTGTCGCCATATTTGTTGCTATTTGAATTGTTATACCACATTTTAAGTACAAATTAGTATATTACGTTTGAATTTTTACTATTCGAAGCCTGCTAAGAATGAATCAAAAATTTTATATTGTATCAAGGCATTAAAAAGTATTGCCAATGTATAATGAAAGGGATGGTCAACAATATGAATGAAAAGGTAAAGGATATTGCGGTCAGGATTAAAGGATTAAGGCTATTAGCTGGAGAATCTGAAAAAACAGTGGCAGACGCAATTGGAATAAATGTAGATGAATACTTAAAATATGAGAATGCTGAAGACGATATTCCAGTCAGTATATTATATGAAATAGCTGAATACTACAAGGTAGATATGACAGAAATACTAACTGGTACATCACCTAAATTGCATGATATTAGCTTTGTTAAAAAGGGTGAAGGCTTAAAGGTTGAAAGATTTGATCAGTACAAGTTTGAAAGTCTTGCATATAAGTATTCCAATAGAAAAATAGAACCTTTGCTTGTTGAACTTGATCCTGAAAATTCTCCTGAACTTGTTTCACATAAGGGGCAGGAGTTCAACTATTGCCTTGAGGGCAAGATGCAGGTAATAATAGGCAAGGAAAGCTTTATTATGGAGCCTGGTGACTCTTTGTATTTTAATTCAACACTACCACATAAGCAGTTGGCGCTAGACGGAAAGCCTGCAAAATTTGTAACAATAATTTTGCTTTAAAAAAGTCAGTTACTCTCGACAAAAGTATAAAGTAAATTAGCAAATAAATGCAAAAAGGTGTTTGAATTGCTTAAAAGTATATTTTGACTAAAAAGGGCTGTTGCAAAACAAGAAAAATATATATCAACAGTTAGCTGCTTAAATGGTACTCCCGTGCAATATATCCATTGCTCGATCACGAAATTGACTCTGAAATAATTACAGTGAAGAGCAGGCACTTCCGCCGACCGTATTACCAAGGTATCATGCCTCGGGTCAATACTCACAGATACATCCTGTATCTGTATCGGCTACAATATTTGTTCTTCACCAATTATTTCTGGCAACAGTTTCTAACCGAGCTTCGCAAGTAGATATATTACTACTTAGTACTATTAATTGTAATAAGACATCGGTATATAGAAAATTCTGTTTTAACAGCATCAGGAAAAAATATCCTACTGATATAGATATCCTTTTAAAGGCTTGAGTTGTAGTTGTAATTGTTTTGAATATTATTAAAAAGTAAGATAAAAGTAGATATTAATTTAATGCTGTAAGAAATTTAAATTATATAAAATTAAATTTAATTAGCGGCCAACTACGCCAAATGGGTCAGACATAGAAAAGAAACGGTCGGTAAAGTATTGGAGGATGTACATAATGGGCTTAGAGCAAAGATATTTAGAAAGAACAGAATTTAATTCTTATGAGGATTTTAGTAAAAATTTTAAGCTGAAGGTTCCTGAAAATTTTAATTTCGCTTATGACATTATAGATGAATATGCAAGAATTGAGCCAGAAAGACTTGCTCTCGTTTGGTGCGATGATAACGGAAATGAGAGGAAATTTACGTTTAGTGAACTAAAGTATTGGTCTGACAAGACAGCAAATTATCTCAAATCAAAAGGCATTAAAAAAGGCGACAAAATAATATTTATATTGAGAAGAAGGTTTGAGTTTTACTTCTTTGCTTTTGCTGCTTGTAAAATAGGTGCAATATTTATTCCATGTACTAACCAATTGATGAAAAAGGATATAGTATACAGAAATAATGCTGCAGGAGTTAAGGCTATTATTGCATATAACGATAATGGTGTTCCTGAACATGTAGATAGTTCAAGACAAGAGTCTCCAACAGTTGACACCTATATTATGGTTGGAGGCAGTAAAGAGGGCTGGCTAGACTATGACAGCGAAATAGAGAATGTATCTGATGTTTGGACAAGACCTGAAGGTGACCAAAACACAACAAATGAAGATTTAATGATGATTTATTTCACATCTGGAACTACTAGTATGCCTAAAATGGCTATGCATGATTTTACATATCCTTTGGGGCACATTGTTACAGCGAAGTATTGGCATAGAGTAGTAGAGAAGGGGCTGCATATTTCAGTTGCTGAATCAGGTTGGGCAAAGTTTGGATGGGGCAAATTGTTTGGACAGTGGATATGTGGTGCTGTTCAGTTCCTTTATGATATGGAAAAATTTGACCCATGTAATTTGCTAGACAAGCTGGCAAAATATAAAGTAAGTACTTTTTGTGCGCCACCTACTATTTATAGATTTTTACTTCAGCATGATATTGCAAAATATGATTTATCATCCTTAACACATTGCTCTACAGCAGGTGAACCACTGAATCCGGAAATATTTAACAGATTTAAGAATATAACTGGTCATGAAATTTTAAATGGCTTCGGTCAAACTGAAACTACTGTTATTGTAGCTAATTTTGAATGGCTGAAGGTAGACCCAGGAGCAATGGGTATGCCAAACCCAGCATATAATATTGATGTTGTTGATGAGAATAACAACCCTTGTCCAGTAGGAGAGGAAGGGGAGTTAATAATAAGAGATGTTGACACTAATAAGACGCCAGGATTATTCTGCGGCTATTATAAAGACCCTGAAGCAACAGCTAAGGTATGGTATGATAATGCTTATCACACAGGAGATGTTGTTTATAGAGATGAACATGGCTTCCTTTGGTTTGTTGGCAGAAATGATGATGTTATCAAGGCATCAGGTTATAGAATAAGTCCTTTTGAGGTTGAAAGTGCCTTGATAGAGCATCCGGCTGTATTAGAATGTGCTGTTACTGGAGCACCTGACAGTGTAAGAGGAACAGTTGTTAAGGCTACTGTAACTCTTGCTAAAGGCTATGAACCATCTGAAGAGTTAAAAAAGGACATACAGAATTATGTTAAAAAGGTTACGGCACCATACAAATATCCTAGAATTATTGAATTTGTTGATGAATTGCCAAAAACCATTAGTGGAAAAATAAAGAGGGCGCATATTCGTCATGAAGATAAACAAAAATTTGAAACAAAATAGGGACAGTAAATGATAAGCCCCTGATAAAAAGGTAAGTTATTTAAATGTTCCTTAGAAAGGAATTACTTTCCAATGAACGAAAAAACACTTAGAGTACTTGAATACGGAAAAATAATTGATAAATTAAAAGGTTTAACTGCATCTGAATTGGGGAGGGAGTTGGTTGAGGAACTCTCTCCTCAAACTGATTTTAATACTGTGGAAAAGCTGCTAAGCGAAACAAATGATGGTGTTAGCTGCATAATGAGGCGAGGTTCACCACCTCTTGGCGGGATAACTGATATAAGGCCAAGTTTGAAAAGATTGGATATAGGCGGTGTTTTAAATCCCGGCGAATTATTGCGATTGGGCGGGGTTCTGCGTGCTGCCCGTAAACTAAAGTCTTATGCAAATGACAGGGTAGATGAGGATAATGTAAATTGTGTTAATGAATTAATTTCCTGCCTAGAATCAAATGCAAGGCTTGAACAGAAAATTGATATGTGCATTATCAGTGAAGAGGAAATAGCAGATAATGCCAGTCCTGCCCTTAATACAATTAGACGCCAGATAAAGGATCATCAGGCATCAATCAAAGATAAGCTTAATGATTTGATTCGCTCAACAAAGTATCAGAAATATATACAGGAGTCCATTGTTACAATAAGAGGAGACAGATATGTAATACCTGTTAAGCAGGAGCATAGAAATGACATTCCCGGACTAGTGCATGATTCATCCTCAAGTGGTGCTACACTTTACATTGAGCCAATGGCTGTTGTTGAAGCTAATAATAGTATTAAGCAGCTGAAAATAAAGGAGCAGGCTGAAATTGAAAGAATATTGGCTGAACTTTCTCAGGATGCTTCGCTTATATTGCCTCAATTAAATGCAAATATGAGTATAATGGCAAAGCTGGACTTTATTTTTGCAAAGGCAAGACTGGCAATTGATTATAAATGTATGTGTCCTAAAATTAATCAAAGCGGGAGAATCATTATAAAAAAGGGCAGACATCCTTTATTAGATGAGAAAAAAGTAGTTCCCATAGATTTCTGGATTGGCGATACATTTAACTCGCTCATTGTAACAGGACCAAATACTGGAGGTAAAACGGTATCTCTTAAAACTGTTGGTTTGTTCACATTAATGGCACAAAGCGGTTTACATGTACCTGCTAACGAAGGAACAGAAATAAGTGTATTTAATAAGATTTATGCGGATATTGGTGATGAACAGAGTATAGAGCAGAGTCTAAGTACATTTTCATCTCATATGAAAAATATAGTTGAAATACTAAAGAATGTAGACAGCAAGTCTTTGGTTATGTTTGATGAACTAGGTGCAGGAACAGACCCAACGGAAGGCGCTGCACTTGCGATGGCAATACTTGAATGCCTTCACCAAATGGGAGCGACAACCCTTGCTACTACCCATTATAGTGAATTAAAGGTATATGCAATATCTACAGCTGGTGTTGAAAATGCCTCCTGCGAATTTGATGTGGAGACATTAAAGCCCACATATCGTTTGTTGATTGGTGTGCCTGGAAAGAGTAATGCTTTTGCAATATCAAAACGATTGGGACTTACAGATGATATTATTGAAAGGTCAAAAGAATTTCTTTCTCAAGAGGATATAAGGTTTGAGGATATATTATTAAGTATTGAGAAAAACAGAAGTGAAGCTGAGAGAGAAAAAATGCGTGCAGAGAGTTATAGACTTGAAGCTGAGCGATTAAAGAAAGACTTAGAGGAACAAAAGAGCAGACTGGCGGCTCAGAAAGAAAAGGAACTTCGAAAGGCAAGAGAAGAGGCTCGTCAAATTTTGATGGATGCCAAGAGAGAGGCTGAAGAATTAGTTGCCGAAATGAAACGACTTGCAAAAGAGCAGGAAGAGGCAGAGGTTAGAAGACAAACTGAAGAACTCCGCCAAAAATTAAATAAAAGCATAAACAAATTAGATGATTCGCTTGTTGAGTCAATTATGCCAAGACAAGGCTTAGTCAAGCCTCCTAAGAATTTAAAGCCAGGAGATACTGTGCTTATTGTAAATCTCAATCAGAAGGGTACTGTATTAACAACACCTGATAAGAGTGGAGAGGCGCAAGTTCAAGCAGGGATAATGAAAATAAATGTGCATATATCAAATCTAAAATTAATTGATGAACAGAAACAACAGACTCAGAAAACTGGCATAGGTAAAATTGGTGTTGCTAAAGCACAGAGTTTGTCCTCTGAAATTGATTTAAGAGGGATGCTGCTAGACGAAGCAATTGATGTGGTTGATAAATATCTTGATGATGCTAGTATTGCGGGGATGGGAATTGTTACACTTATACACGGAAAAGGAACTGGAGCTTTGAGGGCTGGATTGCATCAATATTTGAAGCATAATGCCCACACAAAGAGTTTTAGACTGGGTAAGCTTGGTGAAGGAGAATCAGGTGTAACAGTGGTTGAACTTAAATAAAGTTTGCCAAAAGATAAATAGAAACCTCTAATTTATGACAATATGCTGAATATAACGCTAATGGTTGACAATTCTGCTTCATTAAATTACAATAATTAGTGGCTTGTTTACCGATGTCAATTATGGTTTAAGCTTAAAACGGTGATATTTTCGCAATAATAACTTGACTAAAGTCATAACAGTCAAAGCATACGCGGTGGTATTTTTGTGATAGTAATTTGACGAAAGTCAATTACAGTTTAAAGTATATGCGGTGGTATTTTTGCTATAGTAATTGACTTTATTATTAGACATCATTATGTTTATTAGGTAAATACGTTTTTATTATAGATTTTAAATTTGTGAAGTTAATGAAGGAGAATTTTTGTGGATATTAGACAAGACGTAAGAAATATAGCTATAATTGCCCATGTTGACCATGGCAAAACTACACTTGTTGATGCAATGCTTAGACAAAGTGGTATTTTTAGATCTAACGAGGCAGTTGTTGAAAGAGTAATGGATTCAAATGATCTAGAAAAAGAAAGAGGTATTACTATTTTATCAAAAAATACCTCAGTACAATATAAAGAAACTAAAATTAATATTGTAGACACACCTGGCCATGCTGACTTTGGCGGTGAAGTGGAACGTGTTTTAAAAATGGTTGATGGCGTTCTTTTACTAGTTGATGCATTTGAAGGAGCTATGCCTCAGACAAGATTTGTTTTGAAAAAAGCGCTTCAGCTTAATTTAAAGCCTATTGTAGTTGTAAATAAAATAGACAGGCAAGAAGCTAGACCAGACGAAGTAGTGGACGAAATACTTGAATTGTTTATAGAATTAGGGGCAGATGATGACCAATTAGAATTCCCAGTTGTATATGCTTCTTCCAGAGAAGGCTTTGCTGTATGTGATTTGTATGGGGAAAGAGTAGATTTGAAGCCTCTATTTGATGTAATACTTGAAAAAGTTCCTGCACCAAAGGGTGAAATGAATGGAACATTGCAATTATTGGTTTCAAATGTTGACTATGATGATTATGTTGGAAGAATTGCAATAGGAAGAGTTGACAGAGGAAAGATAAAGCTTGGTCAACAGGCTATTATTTGTAAAACAGAAGGACATCAAGTTAATGCAAAGATAACAAAGCTGTATACATTTGAAGGACTAAAGCGTAAAGAAGCAAGTGAAGCAATGCTTGGAGATATTGTTGCTGTATCAGGAGTTACAGATGTAACAATTGGAGACACGATATGTGATGTTGGTGCTCCTGACCCACTGCCATTTGTTGCTATTGATGAACCAACACTATCTATGACCTTTAGCGTAAATAATAGTCCATTTGCTGGCAGAGAAGGCCAGTTTGTAACCTCAAGACATTTGAGGGACAGATTATTCAAGGAATTAGAGACAAATGTAAGTCTCAAGGTTGAAGAAACTGATTCACCAGATGCATTTGTAGTTTCAGGCAGAGGAGAACTTCATCTTTCCATATTAATAGAAACAATGAGAAGACAAGGATATGAATTCCAGGTTTCAAAGGCAAGAGTTATATATAAGGAAGTTGACGGTCAGCTTTTAGAACCAATTGAATACTTGATGATTGATGTACCTGAAGAATATATGGGCGTTGTAATGGAGAAGCTTGGACAGAGAAAGTCTGAGATGGTAAATATGTCTTCTGCAAATCAAGGATATATAAGAATTGAATTTAAGATACCTGCTAGGGGCTTAATTGGATATAGATCAGAACTTTTGACTGATACTAAAGGAAATGGAATAATGAATCACGTTTTCCACAGCTATGAACCATACAAAGGAGATATTCCTATGAGACAAAGAGGTTCACTTGTAGCTTGGGAAGATGGAGAGGCTATTACTTATGGTCTATATAACGCTCAAGAAAGAGGAACACTTTTCATAACACCTGGTACAAAGGTATATGAGGGAATGATAGTCGGCGAGAATGCAAAAAGTGATGATTTGGTTATTAATGTGTGTAAAAAGAAGCACATTACAAATACAAGAGCATCAGGAAGTGACGATGCACTTAGGTTAACACCACCTCTGAACTTAAGTCTTGAGCAGGCTTTAGAGTTTATTGCAGATGATGAGTTAGTTGAGATAACACCTAAAAATATTCGTTTAAGGAAGAGAATATTAAATTCTGAACTTAGAGCAAAGAGCAGAAGTAAAATGTAATGTTGAAATATATTAGCTTACAGATGCTGTAGTTGATGGGTGTTTATTGAGTAATGGTGCATGAGTTAAATGTACCAAAAAGATACAAACTATATGAATAGCTATGCTATAAGAGGTTTTGAGCATGATATTATACATGGCTAATAGAATCGGCTATGTGAATAGTTAGTTGGTTTTGACAGTATAGTTTTGTATATAGAGTTTATTTTAGAAGTAAATAAATTGTATGGAAATATGGACAAATTAGGAAAACAATATTATAGTAGATATTATTGATGTACTTTGAAGATTGGAGTAATGCCAATGAATAAAAAATTAAAGGTTGCACTGGTAGGTATTTTATTAGTTGTTATAGGTGCATTTTTATCAATACCGAAAATAGTAAGTTTTGGTGGTACTTTGTTAAGTGGTTATAATGCTTCTTATGGCGTATTTAATGCTATATTAACAGTAGTTGGAATTACATTAGTTATTTCTGGTATATTCTTAATATCTGCTGGGTTAAAGAAGCTTACTTTTGTACTAGCTTCAATAATTGTATTTGTGGTTATATTTTCAGTGGGAACTATTTTTTCTTTTCTAAGTATAGAAGCTGTCAGTGATGATGTGGAAACTGCTGAAATTCAGATTGATGCTACTGATCCTAATGCAATACCAGTGGAAATACCTATGGGGTCAGATACAAAGGCTATCGCAAACATTTTAAAGGATGGGGGATTAATAACCAATCCTCAAGTTTTTAAGATTGTATCAAAGCTTAATGGGTTTGATGGGAAATATCAAGCTGGTACACATATTTTGAAAAAAGACTTAGAACTTAATGATATAATGAAGGTACTTATTTCAAAGCCTGAAAGTGTTAAGATTACTATTCCAGAAGGCTTAACCTATAAGCAGATTGTTAAGAAATTTGAAGATAAGGGTATAGCAATCGAAGACAAATTTGATTATGCTATGAAATATGAAAAATATGATTTCGATTTCATAAAACAGATTACAAATACCAATAACAGAGAATTTATTTTAGAGGGATATTTATTCCCTGACACATATGAGTTTGCAATGAATCCTGGTGAGAAGGTAATTATAAATGTAATGCTTAGAAATTTTGACAGTAAGCTGACAAAGGAGCATTATAAAAGAGCTCAAGAACTAGGAATGTCAATGGATCAAATTATTACTCTTGCATCAATTATTGAAAGAGAGGCAAACTCAAGTGCAGACAGAAGATTGGTTTCTGCTGTCTTCCATAAGAGATTAAAGAGTAAAGAAGAATATCTCCGAAAATTACAATCATGTGCTACGCTTCAGTACATTTTCCTTAACAGGGAGGGCAAGGTACATGATCAAATAACCTATGAAGATACAACTGTCGATGATGCTTACAATACTTACCTTCATCCTGGACTTCCACCTGGACCAATATGTTCTCCTGGTATGGATTCTATAAATGCGGCATTGTACCCTGATGAAGATACTGATTATATGTTCTTTATAGCAACAGGGGATGGAACTACAAAATTTACCAAGTCATATAATGAACATTTAAAGGCTATGAAACAGTATGGTTTAACAAAATAATTTTGTTTTGTATATTATATTTTATTAAATGGATTGGGGTGGCTGTGTGCCACCCTAATTTTATAAAGCAATGAGAATTATGTAGTTTTTATTATTGGTTCAATAAAATATAGAAGTAGTTGATAAGCTGATTTTGAAAATTATTTTTAGCAACGGGTAAATTAGAAGTATGAGAATCTCAGCAAGTTTAAGAATAACCAATGTATTTAGAAATATGTATCTAGGAGGTGCCAAGTCCATGTTATTTGTTAACTGTGGAAAAACATGGACGTGACTATTGATTAATTATGATTATATAATTGAATATATTAGAGATACAATAAAGGCTAACACTGGACTACTTGCAGAACTTGAGCAATATGCGGCTCTTAATCATGTGCCCATTATTCAACCTGAGGTTGCCGCTTTAATGAAGGTGCTAGGACAAATAAAGCAGCCGTCTAGAATACTTGAAGTTGGAACTGCTATAGGATACTCAGCTATATTATTTTCTGGATTCTTGAAGCAGGATGGTGTTATTGATACAATTGAAAGAAATGAAGAAATGATTGAACTGGCAAGGAAAAATATAAAATTAGCTGGTAAGCAAAACACTATAAATGTAATTGCAGGGGATGCTTTGGATGTCTTGGTGTGTTTGGACAAGCGCTATGATATGATTTTTATTGATGCTGCCAAGGGGCAATATAATGAGTTTTTTGAACAATGCAAAAGGATGCTTGTTCCTGGAGGATTATTGGTATCGGACAATGTTTTGTATAAGGGTATGATTGCAAGCGAAGAACTTGTGGTTAGAAGAAAGAAAACAATTGTTACAAGGATGAGGGACTATCTGAAAATTCTTTGCGAGGATGATGACTTTGAAACCAGTATTATTCCTATTGGAGATGGAGTTGCACTTAGCTATAAGAAAGGTTAATAGCTGCTGGCTGATACACTAAGCCAACAGTCATAACTATTTTTGAACTAACTTTCGAATGAAAAGTCGAGCCATACTTAAGTTTACCAATGGCTTATTGACGAAAAACTAACTTATTTCATAAAACTATCGGAGCATTATCAATGATTAGCTGTTAGAATAACTCAAAGGGGTATATGATTAATATGAAGAAGATTGAACTTTTGGCACCTGCCGGTAATTTGGAAAAATTGAAAATGGCTGTTTTGTATGGTGCAGATGCAGTATATATTGGAGGACAGAAATTTGGACTTAGAGCTCAAGCAGATAACTTTTCTGTTGAGGACATGCAGCAAGGAATTATATTTGCACATGATAGAGGTTGCAAGGTTTACGTTACTGTAAATATAATACCGCATAATGAGGATTTAGAGGGATTGCCAGAATATATAATGCAGCTGAATGAACTAGGTGTTGATGCGTTGATTGTATCTGATCCGGGTGTGTTTTCTATTGTTCGAAAAGTTACACCAAACATGGAAATTCATATAAGTACTCAAGCAAATAATACAAATTACCAAAGTGCGAATTTCTGGTATGAACTTGGTGCTAAGAGAATAGTTGTTGCTAGAGAACTTTCGCTTTCAGAGATTAAGGAAATTAATACAAAAACTCCTGATGATTTGGACATAGAAGCATTTATTCATGGAGCAATGTGTATATCTTATTCTGGAAGATGCTTGCTCAGCAGCTATATGACAGGAAGAGATTCAAACAGAGGCGATTGTGCACAGTCCTGCAGATGGAAATATCATATTATGGAGGAAAAACGTCCGGGCGAATTTTATCCTGTATATGAAGATGATAAGGGAACGTATATATTTAATTCAAAGGACTTATGCATGATTGAGCATATACCTGAGCTGGTTGAGGCTGGAATATACAGCTTTAAAATTGAGGGCAGAATGAAAAGTTCCTTCTATGTAGCGACGGTTGTAAGTGCATACAGAAAGGCAATAGATGCATATTTAGCTGACCCTGAGAATTATAAATTCAATCCCGAATGGCTTATTGAACTGTCTAAAGCAAGCCATAGAGAGTATACAAAGGGCTTTTATTTTAATAAGACCTCAGGTGAAGACCAGATTTACCATACCAGTTCATATGTAAGGGACTATGATTTTATTGGTATGGTTTTGGAATATGACAAGGAAACGAAGATAGCAAAGATTGAGCAAAGAAACAGAATGATTGTGGGTGATGAAATTGAAGTTATGAGTCCAAATAAGGATTTTTTTGTTCAAACAATTGAGTCCATGAAAAATGAAGAGGGAGAGGACATAAGAACAGCACCTCATGCTCAGATGATTGTTTATATGCCCATGGCAGAGGAAGTTGAGCCATTTGCTATATTGAGGAGGCAGTAGAGGAATAATGGAGATAATAAAGCTAACTACAGAAATGATAAACAAAGATTTGTTTGCTCACTTCATGCGTCATCAAAAAGTTTCAAAATGCTGGAGGAAAATTGATGGCAAGTGGTGTATTATAGACATTTCACTTTCAGAAGATTGGGGCGAAGCTGAGTATAACATATTGGTAGCTTGCTTAAAGAACACGGTAACAAAAGGCGGTGTGGTTTTTGGAGTATTTGTAAATGACATGCTGAAAGGATTTTCATCTGTAGAGCCGTTTTTATTTGGACAAAATAAAGAATACCTTGACTTATCTAGCATACATGTATCTGAAGATATGCGCGGAAAGGGTATTGGAAAAGAATTATTCCGATTGTCTAAGGATTGGGCAAAGCAGAATGGCGCAAAAAAGTTATATATTTCAGCACATTCTTCGGTTGAAACTCAGGATTTTTATAGAGCTATGGGCTGTGTTGAAGCACTTGAATATAATAAAGAGCATGTGGAAAATGAACCTTGCGATTGCCAATTGGAATGTGTTTTGTGAGAATAATTGGCGTTTTGAATGTTTTTATATAGGAATAAATTATACGGTTTAAATAGACATATTGAAAGGTGGAAAAACCTGCTCTGGTTGTACTATTAATGATTAGAATCAATTTTAAATTAGGCACTTTGAAAGGTGGTAAAATCTGATCTGATTGCGTTATTAATGATTATAATCTAGTTAAAATCATACACTTTAAAGGACTTTTAAGTTTATAGGAAAATACAGAATCTATAAGACTTAAGCTGAAAGGTAGCAATTTTATATTAAGAGTACTTTTATGGACAACCCCATACACATCAACTATAGCGATATGTACCCCCCTTTACGGGACAGAATCTAGCAAAGTGGTACATATTATAGTTTGATACGGATTGGGGGTTTTGTTTTTTAATGATGGTTTTATATTTCACATAGTTTTTCCAAGCGGATAAAAATATATATAACATGAATGGCTTGGTATTAGTGAGTTTAAGGGGATTTTAAATGTACTTGTCTAAAAGTAACATTCGGTTGGAAAAAATTACGCAAATCATTGATTGTACAAGGTATATACGTTAAAATGTATATTATGAAATAGACTTATTTCGGGCCTGTAACTGAAACATGAGATGTATTTAAACTTGTGTAAGCCAGAGCCTTGTCTATATGAGTTTCCCGTCTGTAACTGAAACATGATTTTATTTTTCGATGTGAAATATAAATATAATCTATGCTGGATGATTTTGATAAGTTCTAAATAAATACATTGTATGTTTAAAATGTATTGCTAATGTACATACAAAATGCGTATACTATTTATATAAAGATTTAAGCATGATTTCGAATGGAGTGATATTATGGCAGCAAAATCAGCAAATTTATACGCAAGAATTGAACCAGACGTTAAAGAGCAGGCAGAGCGCATTCTTTCTGAACTTGGTATTCCAGCATCTAACGCAATAAATATGTTTTACAAACAAATCATACTTCACAGAGGTATTCCTTTTGAAGTAAAAATTCCATCTGAAAGACCTGTGAATATGTATGATTTATCCGAAGAACAGATGAATGAAGAACTGGAGAAAGGATATACGGATATGAAAGCGGGCAGAACTAAATCAGCAAGTAAGGCATTTGCAGACATCCGCAAGGATTTCAATTTATGATATTTTAAATTAAAGTTTCAGAACAGGCGGATACAGACTTAAGAAGTATTTATGAGTACATTGCTTTTGAACTAAAATCCATTAAGAATGCTAGTGGACAGCTTGATAGACTAGAAAAAGGTATTATGAGCCTTGAACAAATGCCAGAACGATTTCGTTTATATGAAAATGAACCATGGCACAGTCGAGGCTTACATATTATGCCTGTAGATAACTACTGTGTTTTATATATTTTGGATAAGGAAAATTCACTTGTGACCATTATTCGTGTTATGTATGGTGGTAGAGATATTGATTCGGAATTACAGACACACAAATTTGTAAGATGTATTTAAACTTTCGGTGCTAAATACCGACAAAACGTCTTTTTCTACTGTAACTGAAACATGAGATGTATTTAAACTAGCAATAGTCTTCTACATTTGATAAATGTGCAGTCTGTAACTGAAACATAAGATGTATATATACGTATAGTTTTTTACTTGTGTTCCTGCCAAAGCTAAGAAATACGGCATTCTGACAAATCAACAAAAGCAAACATTAATTCCTAAAATACATCAATATATACAATAAATAGCCAAAATACAATATAAGTTGTAATGTCAATATATTGACAAGGTAATTAATGTAATGTATTCTAAAAAATATAGGTACTTGATAAAATAAATTATATCAAGCAATTCTATTACGCATTATGAACAATTAAAATAAAATAGCTTCAAAGTTATGCCCAGTCCATGTTATTACCAAAGCCAATTCTGGTTCAATGTTTTCGCTTTTAGATGAATTCTGCTTTTAATCAGACTTTGAACGCATTTTGGGGTTTTATATTATGGTTTTAACTTCAGGAGGCTTTAGCCACAAATCCAAAGGAGAACGGCTTTAGGTATGTTGTAATTGACTTTTAATACTTTTTATTAAACATGGGCATGGAATATGGCTAAATATATATTATAAATTTTTAAAGGGGGGTGCCAAGTCCATGTCATTGATTTATTGTTAATTTGTTTAACATGGACATGGATGTATTTATGCGTGTTTCAGCTATAGAAATAGGTACAAATTCGACTAAATTTATTATTGCTCAACTAAATGAAAATGGAGCAGTTGAAGTTATTACTAGAACTAGCACAGTTAATCGACTAAGTAGTGGGATGTATCCTGAAAATAACTTAAAGCCTGAAGCAATAGAAAAGGGTATTGAGATTATTGGAAACTTAATAAAAGAAAGTAATGCTCAAGGAGCAAAGATGGTATCAATTTTCTCAACTAGTGTTTTAAGAGATGCAGGTAATAAGGAAGCTTTTATTGGGAAAGTAAAAGAGTTATTTGGTATTGATATTAATGTTATCAGCGGTGAAGAGGAAGCTCAATTAGCATATATGGCTTGTAGAGAGGTTGTTGAAAACAAATCTCAAAAATTCAGTGTCATTGATATAGGTGGGGGCAGTACAGAAATAATAATTGGAAATGGTACTGTTATTGAGCAGAAAATCAGTTTAGATGTTGGAGCAGTTAGATTAACAGAAATGTTTGTCAGCCATGATCCTATAGAAGACAGCGAGGTTGAGCAAATGACTGCATACATAGAGAAACAGATAAACGAAAGAGAATCATTAGATTTAAGCGGGCTACAGTTAGTTGGAACTGGAGGAACAATAAAAACTCTGGGGACACTTTTTTATCAAAAAGAACATTCAAAAGAAAAATCTATAAATGGCAAAGTTATCAAGAAACATGAAATAGAATTGCTATTTTCCATGCTAAAACTTTTAAATATAGAAAGCAAAAAGAAACTTATCGGACTCAATCCTAAAAGAGCAGATGTAATCACATCCGGAATTAAAATACTTCTTTCAGTTATGGACAAATTTAATATAGAAGAAATAAAAATCAGTTCTCAAGGTGTATTGGAAGGATTTATTGCACAGTATCTTCAGAACCCAAAGTAATATATAGGTAAAATCCTCAGTAGAATGTAAATTAGGATGTTTAGAGGTAAGCATAATATGTGAACTTCAACTGAAATTGCCTTTATAAAAATATTTATTAACTCAAATTTTATTTGAAAATTGAGTTAATAAATATTCAGAATTTATATAAAATAAGGGGGATTAATAAAATGAATGATAATGATTTACAAGCTTTGGCTCAAAAATATGGTACACCGTTATATACATATGATGGCGATAAAATTATTTCGCAATTTGAAAAACTCAAAAGCTGCCTGCCTGAGGAGATAGAAATATTTTATTCCATGAAGACAAATCCTTTACTTGGAATATGTCAGCTATTTAAAAAACTAAATAGTTCTATAGAAGTAGCTTCTAGTGGTGAACTTTATACTGCGCTGTCAGCAGGTTTTTCGCCTCAGCAGATTATTTTTACCAGCCCGGGTAAAACCTATGAAGAACTTGAATATGCCATTGAAGAACAGATATATAGTATAAATATTGAATCAATAGACGAAGCAATTATTATTAACAGCATAGCAGCTGAAAAAAATAAAAAAGTAGATATTTCTATAAGAATCAATCCTGATTTTGATGCTACTTGTTCTAGTATAAAAATGTCAGGTGTTCCAACTCAATTTGGAATAGATCAGGCTTTGATGGGAAAAGCATTTGACACATTTTCACAGCTGCCTAATATCAATGTAATTGGAATTCACATTTATACAGGAACTCAAGCATTATATGCAGAGAAGATTATATTCGCTATGGAGCAAATTATTTCATTAGCTCTTGAGTTATCAGAAACATATGGATTCTCGTTAAAATTTTTAGATATGGGAGGCGGCTTTGGAATTCCTTATTTTAAAGGAGAAACAGAACTAAACTTAGAAGTTCTAAAAGAAGGGGTTGCCCAAGTATGGGATAAGTATAAAGATAGATTAGTACATACAAGAGTTGCAGTTGAAAGTGGAAGATTCTTAATGGCTGAGTCGGGTATGTATTTGACTAAAGTAATATATACAAAGGAATGTAAGGGAAATAAATACATTATATGTGACGGAGGTTCAAATCATCACGCTTCGTCTGCTTT
The DNA here is from genome assembly GCF_005473905.2 of Ruminiclostridium herbifermentans. Classification (NCBI taxonomy): domain Bacteria; kingdom Bacillati; phylum Bacillota; class Clostridia; order Eubacteriales; family Oscillospiraceae; genus Ruminiclostridium; species Ruminiclostridium herbifermentans. The sequence goes on along the minus strand of NZ_CP061336.1, from coordinate 3,221,678 downwards.
TCTAGGACGACATATACGCAATAATTTCCCTATGCATGTATTAAATAAATCTGAAGCAGAGGAAGAGGTAAATGTAGTAGGTCCCCTTTGTACACCTACAGATGTGATTGGACAGAAAGTGAAGCTTCCCCAGATTGATGTTGGAGATATTCTTGCAATTGATAAGTCAGGTGCTTACGGTTTAACACAAAGTCCATTAGCCTTTCTCAGCCATCCTTCACCGGCAGAGGTTATTCAATTTGGTAAAGAATCGTTTGTATTAAGAGAAAGAGGAAGAAAAGAAGATTATATAAAAGGGCAAAATGAACTTAATAGAAAATAGATTAAACAATATCTAGTTGAAAGTTGGTGCTATGTTGAAAAAAACAGATTTAAATGATTTGTCATTTTTTTTAAACAAGGACAACAGCGAAGATAAATTAGCTATGGCATTAAGCTGCTATGAAGCTGCTATTTATAATATTGTAAAAAATAGCAATCAATTAGATAAAAGCATTATTATTCCACTGTTTATAAGAGATATCAATCCTATACTGACTTACGAAGAAGAAACAGGAGTCTTTTTCATTACAAATGAAAACAGCAATTATGCTCCTGTATGGCACAAGTATATTAAGTTAATAACCTATGTAAAAGAGCGGGATAAACATGCAATAGAATTTTTGGAAAGCCTTTTAGATAAGGGGCATATGGTTATGCTACAGACCGTTTTTCAAAAAATAAAATATTATGCTGAATATGATCCAGATTTTGATTTGAATTCATATTTTAATGGAGCAGCACCACATGTTAATATCCTTCTTTATCATGAAGCTGATAAATTCTATTATGCAGAAAAAATACCAAACCGTATCAATTTAAATAATTTTGTTCCTTACCAGTTTAATAATCAAATTGGTGTAATTGAGAAAAAAGATATGGAAGAGGCATGTAATTTTTACTTGAGATGTCATATTCTTGATATGGATAAACAATATATTAATGAAAATTTAAAGCACGAAGACATAGTTAGCTATATTCATGCTATTAGCGAAAATTTTGTAGGCAAAACACTTTCAGACAAAGGTATTACAAAGTATTATGGAATATCTGCATTTGAAAAAATCATAGATATTTGTAATGCTGGTGTTGATATAAAAAAGTATAAACATACTGCTAATTGGGCGCTTCATGATAAATTAACCTTTGATATGTGGATGATACATGGTTCAAGACAAATTTTATTAGAGTATATTATTCGGGAAATACAAGATGTAGGAAAAAAAGAAAATCTTATGAGATTAAGTGATACTCTTGAAGAGTTAATTTTTCAATGGAGACACTTAGAATCAGTGCTGGCTAAATATACAAAATCCACAAGGACAACTCAGCTTAATGAAAAAATAGCAAATAAATTTAGAAAGCTACTAGCATTAGAAAAAGAGTTAAATGAAATGCTTATTAATTTCACTTAAATAATACCAATACTCAAGCATAGTTTCTAATTTAGTGCAATTATTTTGGTAACTTATATTGATAGGTCTCCCACGCTAAAGATATTCATGTGGGAAAGTTGAGTAATTTTATTAAATTAAAAGTAGGTGAGGTTAATGCATAAAAGCGATTTAGAACTTCTTACTTTTTTTAAGAAATCAAATGGAAGTGTTGACCATACAGCAATGTCTTTATTTTGCTTTGAAAGTGCAGTTTTACAATATTATTAAAAACAATGAAAATATCAAAAGTGAACATATTAAGCTAGTATAATGTGACCCAATTTTTGGAAACAATATTATTGTGAATACCAATGCATTACTGTACGCAATTTAGTGATAGCTAATAGTACTTTTAATGCTTAAGGCAGGTAAATAATTAGTTTTCAAAAAAGGGGTTTTTTTATGCATAGAAGAATAAGAATATTACTTTTTATATTTTTAGCAGTGTTTTCATGCCTAATTACTAGACTATTTTATATTCAAATAGTTGGAGGTAATTCCATGGCAAAGGAAGCTTCTGCACAGAGATCAAGTAATGTTAATATAGAAAGTGCAAGAGGAGATTTTATAGACAGAAATGGTATAAGGCTTACCAACAGAACGCCTGGAATTACTCTTGTTTTAAAACCTGCACTTTTGCGGGATCAAATGTCTTCAGTTGAGCAAATATGCAGGTTTGTAGGATTAGATGTTGAAAAAACAAAGGAAAAAATTCAAAGATATAATACACCCATTTTAGTTGAAATTGATAAAGAAACAAAGTCTATTCTTGCCAATATGAATATTGAAGGAATTTCATTTTTAAATTCACTAAATAGATACAATACAGATACCAAAGCTAAGCATTTATTAGGCTATTTAAATAAGGTAGATAAAATAGGGATTAATGGTTTAGAAAAGCTTTATGAAAAGACATTGAATTATGGACATGAGGATTCGCTTGCCGTAATTACTGATAGTAATAATGAACTGCTCAATGGCCTAGGTTACAGGATTATTAAAGGCGACGATAAAACTAAAAAGCTAGATATAAGACTTACAATTGATTATCATATACAGGCAACTATAGAAGAAGCATTGGATAAAAGAGGCCTAACAGGTGCGATTGTTGTTGAAAACGTTAATAATGGTGATATTGTAGCTATGTGCAGTAAGCCTGATTTTGATCCTAATGATATTGAAAAGTATTTATCAAATAATAAGAGACCATTGTTTAACAGAGCTGTGGCCCAGTACAATTTAGGCTCGGTATTTAAATTAATTGATTTGGCTGCAATGTTTGAAAAAAATCCGAATTTTGATATGATTTATAATTGTCCCGGATATATTCAAGTGGGTGACAAGGAGTTTAAATGTTCATCATATGAGAAGGGGGGACATGGAACTATTGAAATAAACAGTGCATTAGCACTTTCCTGCAATTCTTATTTTATAAATATGGCACTGGACTTAGGAGCAGACCCGATTTTGTCAATGTGTAATACATTAGGACTAGGTAATAATACTGGATTATCTTTACAGGGGATTGATGAGGCAAAAGGATTTGTTTCCCCATTATCAGATATAAAAAATCCTGGAGATATTGCAAATGTTTCTATTGGGCAGGGTCAGATATTAGCTACACCAGTTCAGATTGCTGATTTAGTTGCCACTATAGCTAATGGTGGAATAAAGAATAATATTAATGTTGTTGATTGTGTGGTAAACAAAGAAGGAAATAAAGTTAGAGATTTGAAAGAAATAAGCCAAAAGCGAGTACTATCAGAGGTAACTGCCAAAAGATTAAAACGTCTTATGGAGGGAGTAGTAAGCATAGGGACTGGAAAACAGGCAAATCTTGATGGTTACGGTGGGGCAGGTGGAAAGACTGGAAGTGCTGAAACTGGACAATACATTGATGGAGAAAAAATAATACAAGCATGGTTTGCGGGTTATTTTCCTGCAAATGCACCAAAATATTCAGTAGCAATTTTTATTGAAGACGGTAAAAGTGGAGGAACTGCTGCTGCACCTATTTTCGCTGAGATTGGTGCTGAAATAATGAGTAAAGGATTATGAGGCTGCTACTTTTTATAAAATATGATTGTTATATTAGGGACTAGGATTACTTAATAAATAGGTAGTCCTTTTATATTAATTATAGAAAGAAGGTGGCAAAGATGGAACTAAACATTATTATTACATGTGTGGCAGCTATTTGTGGAATTATATTTGGCTATCTTACGATGCAGGCTAGAATTAAAAGTGAGTCAAAGCAAAGTGGGATTGAAGCAGGACAACTTAAGGTAGATATTGACTATATAAAGCGTAGCAGCGATACTACATTGCTTGAACTAAAATGCCTGAATCGTACAGTAAATAACCATGCTAATAGGTTGGCACGTGTGGAAGAGAGTACAAAACAAGCTCATTTAAGGATTAATGAAATAAGAGAAGAGCTAGGTAAGGATAGTTAATATATACATAAAAGGTGTAAAGTATATATAACTGATTAGATGTTCAGCAATATATAAATTAATGTTGATACATCGCTTTGTATGTTGTTATAGCAAAACTAGGTAATAATAATGAGATTAGAAAATATCCCACAGTAATAAGGTGGGTACAGCTTTGGTTTCAGACGTGAAATAGAACTTCTACCTCATTGAAACGCCAATGAAGAAGTGAAATTTTCTACGACCTTTTCTATGATTTTTATATTAATTGAAAAATTTCACTTTGAATCTTGGCATTATAACGAGGCAAGTAAATTTCCCTCCTGCAATAAGTGGTGGGTACAGCTTTAGTTTCAGACGGTGAAAAAAATAAATCCTTCCTCATTGAAACGCCGCTGAAGCAATTAAATATTCTGCGATTTTTTCTTTAATCGAAAATTTAATTTTGAATCCAGATGTTATAAAAAGACCCCCAAGTATAATTTCTTGGGGGTCGAACATTAGCTAAATTTTCCACAACATTAAATGTAATACTTTTCACATAAAAAAATAAAAGATATAGTTAATCACTGTTTATGCTGCGCAATACATTAACAGTGACCACTAGTGTTGGACGCATTTGCCCTAACACTGCATATGATTTAATTTAAAATGTGATTCCAAATTTTATATTATAATTAGTATTAGATTTGTTAAAGAATAAAATTATATTTGGTTACAAATGATACTAATTAGTTCAGCTTTTAGTGATTGAATAGCATCTTCTCTAGGCAACATTATGTACTTTGACAGGTATTCAATATCATATGCAAATAGATTAAGAATTTCGTCCATAGAATTTTTATCGCCTTGTTTTGCCAATTTTACTGTATTTCTAAATTCTGTATTGTCTCGCGCAATAGATCTAACCCCTTTTTTTTCCATTTATTCACCCCCTGTTGAGTAATATTTAATTGTTTTGCTACTTCTTTTTCAGTCATGCCATAGATAATGGTTTTTTCCAAAATATATCTACATTTTTCCCAAGGTATAGTGTTTAACAGACTTTCTACAAAAATTTTTGATATAATTTCTGCTTCAAAACCAATTTCAGATGCCTGTTCTTCAAATAGCATTTGATGTTCCCGTATTTGCTTTATACGACTCTTATATTGTATTCTCCATGCTGCTCTCCTTAATAGCTTTCTGCAATTTTCCACTGTGATGTCATCATTTGTTTCCATAATAAACCTCCATAGTTGACGAATTTTGGATATTATATTTTAGTTGTGGATAATTACTTTTTTGCATTTAGTAAAATAATCTATATTCTTGTTATTTTCGCTACAGCTGGAAGTAATTCACATGAGTTATTGCGACGTTTTTCATTAGTTGAGGGTAAATTAAAGTGTTTTTACTAATATAGTAAAATATTACATCAAATTAACAACTATCCTTTAAAAAAATTACATAAATGAAATATATAAATACTTTTTATATAATGTAGTAATTAAGATATATATTAAATGATTGTTATATAAAGTTGTAATTAAGAAATATTTTAAGTATTTTTTGTATAAAGTTGAAATTAAGAAAAATATTAAAAAATTTTTTATAATAAGTTGTAATCAAGAAATATAAGTTACCTTAATAATATGAGGGAGGTGTACATAGAAAGGGGTGATTATTTTCAGAGGGAAATTAAAGCTTATGTAAAAAAGCAAGGAGGAGGTCAATCAAAAAAGGCTGATGTTTGGCTTAAGTTTAAGCTTTTTATTAAGCCAATCTGTGTTTATAGCTGGCTAAGGCTATTGAAAAGCTAGCAATAAATTTTCAGAAATGTTAAGCCTTAATTGAAGTAAGTAAACTTTATGGAGGGTAAAAATGATGAAACATGTAAAGACACTATTTCAAAAAGTAAATAGTTGTTTTGGGAAGCAGAAGATATTTTTGTACTTCTGTATGTTGTTTATACTGTCTGCATTTTTTACAGTAACAATAAACCAAAATGATGTATATGCTGCAGCAGAGCCTGCTGGAACAATATACGCTGCATCTCCAATACGCCAACAAATTAGGTTGGGGCAGGCAACATCAGTAGTCCCGGGAGGACGTGGATTTATGCTTCCACAGGCAGTTGTGGTTAAGGATAAATCAGGTAATCCTATACAAGGGCTACAAATAACATTTGAGGTTTTTGACAATAGTACAATTTCTGCTTCAATGAGAGGATCTAATAGCAAAATTGTAAAAATTATGACTGATGCAAATGGTATGGCTTTAGCTACTAATACCCATGCAAGCTATTTAGGAGAAGGATACCAAGTATATTCAAGGGTAACAAAAGCTGTAGAAACAATAACGGTTACTGCCAGTGCTCCAGGTTTTAATACCATAACCTTTGAAGTAGAGGTAGGAACAGTTGGCGGAAATATTTATGACAATACAAATCCGTTTATTTTCGTAAGTGCAAAAAATGATGATGGCACTACTTATATAGCAGGAACTTGGGCAAGGGATCCAGTTACTGTTACGTACAGTGCAACAGATAGTTTGTCGGAAATAATATATTTAACACCTGAACAGATTTTCAGTAAAGATGGTGCAAATCAATTTGCAGTAGGTGAGGCTATTGATGCTGTAAATCTGTCTCAAAGTATAAGTTTTGGACCAATTAATATAGATAGAACTGCACCTATTACATATGTATCAGATACAGAACCTGAATTTGGTGATTGGAACAATGATGCAGTTGAAGTTGAATTTTATGCAACTGATAATGTATCTGGTGTAGCTGCTATATATTATAAAATTAATGATGAAGAACCTGTAAAAATTGAAAGTAATAATTTTATTACAACAGTAAACACCGAAGGAATAAATCAAATAAAATATTGGGCAGTTGATATAGCAGGTAATATAGAGGATGAACAAACGCTCACAGTTAAAATTGATAAAAGTAGTCCGACATTAACTAAAAGATTATCACCAAATGAAAATTCAAATGGCTGGAATGATACGGCTGTAGAATTATATCTTACTGCTGAAGACATGTATTCGGGAGTTAGAGAAATTTATTATCAAGTAGGTGATGAAGACGAGGCTCAGGCAATTGGAAATTCTGCGATAGTCTCAATATATGAAGAGGGAACAACAAAAGTTACTTTTTGGGCTGTAGACAATTTGGGCTTTGTTTCCGAAAAAGAAACGGTTAGTGTAAATATTGATAAAACTAACCCAGTTCTTACAGTTCCTATGGATATTACTCTTGAAGCTACAGCTATAAAAACACCTGTTTTACTAGGAACTCCAACTGTAGTGGATATTTCAGAAGTAAAAATAACCAATGATGCTCCACAAGATGGGTTTCCAGTTGGAGTTACAAAGGTTAAGTGGATTGCAGAGGATTCAGTTGGAAAAATTACAGAAGGCGTTCAGACTATTACTGTAAAAGATACTACTAAACCATTACTTACTGTACAAGGTAATATAGTTAAAGAAGCAACAGGTATTTTAACCCCTGTGGTAGTCGGTCCTGCTGAGGCAAAGGATATTTTTAGTGTAAACATTACCAATGATGCTCCACAGGAGGGTTTTCCTCTTGGAGATACTAAAGTAACCTTTACTGCAACCGATGCAAATGGTAATAGCGTTACAGCAATACAATATGTAACTATAAAAGATAGAACACCACCAGTACTAACACTTCCTGCTGATATTACTTCATATGAGGCTACAGCAGTAAGGACACCTATTGATATAGGTATGGCAACAGCAACAGATATTTTTGAGGTAACCATAGGTAACAATGCACCAGCAGATTATGTAGTGGGAACAACTGATGTGGCATGGACAGCAACAGATGCAAACGGAAATGTTTCCACAGGTATTCAAAAGATTACCGTTGTAGATACTACGAAGCCTGTATTAAATATTCCTGATGACATTACGATTGAGGCTACTGCTAGGAGAATGAAGATAGATATTGGTGAGGCAACAGCAACAGATATATTTGCTGTATCCATTAAAAATGATGCTCCTGCAGATTTTGGTGTGGGAACAACCAAAGTAACATGGACAGCTACTGATGCAAATGGTAATGTTACAACTAAAGTTCAGAATATTACTGTTACAGACACAACAAAGCCTGAGATTAAAGTAAAAGATGATATTATTATAGAGGCGACAGGAAGAACAACTCCTGTTCAGCTTGCTTTACCAGATGTAAGTGATATTTTTGAGACAACTATTACTAACAATGCTCCTGAAAATAACATATTCCCATTAGGAAAAACAACAGTTACCTGGACTGTAAAAGATTCTAATGGAAATGTTTCGACAGGAGTACAAATTGTAAATGTTGTTGATACTACAAAGCCATTACTTACATTACCAAAAGATATAATGGTAGAGGCAACAGCAATTAGAACGCCTGTTGAAATTGGTACTGCAAATGCGACAGATATTTTTAATGTGACTATTAAAAATAATGCACCAGCAGATTATCCAGTAGGAGAAACAAAAGTAATATGGACAGCAACAGATGAAAATGGAAATATTACTGAAGGTATACAAACCATCATAGTTGTAGATACTACAAAACCTGTTATCAGTATTAGCGGGAATACAACAAATGTAGAAGCAACAGGAAGAAGAACTCCTGTAACTTTTAAAGCTACTGCAACAGATATATTTAAAGTGACCATAACAGATAATGCTCCAGCAGATTATCCTCTTGGAGAGACTATAGTGACTGTAACAGCTACAGACGAAAATGGAAATATCGCATCTAAAGATGTAAAGGTTACTGTAGTTGATACAACTAAACCATTGATGGAATTACCACCTGATATGACTGTAGAAGCAAATGCTGTAAGATCAATTATTGATATAGGACAACCAGAGGTATCAGATATTTTTGATTGTACAGTTGAAAATGATGCACCAGCAGATTATCCAATAGGTATTACAAAAGTAATATGGACAGCTACTGATGAAAATGGAAATACCAGTATTGGAACACAGATTATTACTGTAAAAGATACAACAAAACCTGAACTTATAGTACCTGAGGATATTATTGCAGAAGCAACAGCAGTGCTTAGCCCTATTTCACTTGGTAAAGCCATTGCAAATGATATTTTTGATGTGACAATTAAGAATAACGCACCTGAAGCTTTTGGTTTAGGACAGACTGTTGTTACATGGACAGCAACCGATGCAAATGGAAATGTTACAACAGATACACAAAGAGTAATTGTTAAGGACACTACTCCACCAGCTATAGTATCTATTGAAGATTTGACAATAGAGGCTACTGATATTTTAACACCTGTAGATTTGGTTGAACCTAAAGTAACAGAAATATTTAAAGTTACTATGAGTAACGATGCACCTGAGGCATTCCCACTTGGGACTACAAAGGTAGTGTGGACTATAAAAGATGAGAATGGTAATTCTACAACTGCAATTCAATCTGTAACAATTGTAGATACTACAAAACCTGTTCTCAATCTTCCTGCTGATATAAAATTGGAAGCGACAGCAGTTAGGACACCTGTAAACCTTATTCAAGCAACAGCAAGTGATATATTTGGTGCGGATGTAACAAGCGATGCACCAGTTGATTTCCCAGTTGGAGTTACTACAATTACATGGACTGCAACTGATAAAAATGGAAATATCACTACTGGAACACAAAAGGTGACAATTGAGGATACAACAAAGCCTATATTAACAGTACCAGAAGCTATTAAAGCAGAAGCAACTGATATCAGAACAGCTTTAAACATTGGAATGGCAAAGGCTACAGATATATTCCCAGTTCTTATTACAAATGATGCTCCTGCAGATTTTCCAATAGGAAATACTATAGTAAAATGGACAGCAACAGATGAAAATGGAAATGTATCAACAGCAGAGCAGCTAATTACTATTGAAGATACTACAAAACCAGTATTAATATTGCCAGAAGATATAACTACAGAGGCAACAGCAAGAAAAACACCTGTGAATATTGGAGAAGCAAAAGCAATTGATATCTTTAAGGTTAATATCACAAATGATGCTCCAGCAGAATATCCATTAGGAAAAACGATTGTAATATGGACAGCTATTGATGAAAACGGAAATGTTTCAAAAGCAGAACAGGTTATTACAATAGTAGATACTACAGCCCCAGAGCTTAATGTACCTAATAACATAGAAACAGAAGCAACAGCAATAAATACACCTGTGAGTATTGGATTGGCAACAGCAACAGACATATTTAACGTAACTGTTACAAGTGATGCACCAGTTGTTTATCCAATAGGAGAAACTATTGTAACGTGGACTGCAAAAGATGAAAATGGAAATGTTTCAACAAAAGAGCAGATTATTAAAATAGTAGATACTACTAAACCAGTACTTAAAGTACCTGATAATATAGAAGCAGAAGCAACAGCAATAAAAACACCAATAAATATTAGAGAAGCAACAGCAACTGATATTTTTAAGGTGGATATAGTAAATGATGCACCTGAAGCTTTTCCTGTAGGTGTAACTATAGTAAAATGGACAGCAACAGATGCAAATGGAAATGTATCAGAAGCTGAGCAAATTATCAAAATAGTGGATAGTACAAAGCCTGTATTGGTTATACCAGCTTCAATAACAACAGAAGCAACATCAATAAGAACACCTGTAGATATTGGTAAGGCAACAGCAACTGACATATTCCCAGTAGAACTTATTAACGATGCACCAGCAGACTATCCAATAGGAGAAACTATAATACATTGGAAAGCAACAGATGCAAATGGAAATGTATCAGAAGCAGAACAAGTTATCAAAATAGTAGATACTACAAAGCCTGTACTAGTAGTACCTGGACCAGTAACAGCAGAAGCCATTGCTATTGAAACACCAGTAAACATAGGAGGAGCAACAGCAAGTGATATTTTTGAGGTAGTTATTACAAGTGATGCGCCTGAGAAATATTTGCTTGGTGAGACAGTAGTAACATGGACAGCAACTGATGCAAATGGAAATGTATCAACAGCAGAGCAGGTTATTACAATAGTGGATACTACAAAACCAGTAATTACAGCTCCTGCAGATATAAAAGAAGAAGCAACTGCTATTAATACACCTGTAGACATTGGACAGGCAACAGCAACTGATATTTATCCAGTTACTATTACTAGTGATAAACCTGAAAGCTACACTTTAGGAGAAACAATAGTAACTTGGAAAGCAACAGATGCAAATGGAAATGAATCAACAGCGACGCAGAAGATAACAATAGTAGATACTACTCCGCCAGAGATAATTAAACCTAAGCCTTTAATAATTGAAGCGACTGCACTGAAGACACCCGTAAATTTGGTTTCACCAGAAACAAGAGATATTTATGAGGTTACTACTTCACATAATGCACCTGCAGGTGGCTTCACATTAGGCAAAACTGAGGTAATATGGACAGCAACAGATGCAAACGGAAATGTATCAACTGAGATTCAGGAAATCATTATAGTTGACACTACAAAACCTGTAATAACTGCTCCAAAGGATATAATAATGGAAGCAACAGCAGTCAGGACACTTGTAGATTTAGGCTCACCAACAACATTTGATATATTTAAGGTGACAACTACAAATGATGCACCAGCAGATTTCCCTGTAGGAACAACTGTTGTAGTTTGGACAGCAACTGATGAAAATGGCAATGTTGCAACAGCAGAACAAAAAGTTACAATTGTAGATACTACAAAGCCAGAGTTAACTGTACCAGCAGATGTAACAGCAGAAGCAACTGCTATTAATACACCTGTTGATATAGGTGAAGCAACAGCTACTGATATATTTGAAGTAACTATTGTAAATGATGATCCTAAAGAATATAAGCTAGGAGAAACAATAGTAACATGGACAGCGACAGATGAAAATGGCAATGTATCAACAAAAAAACAAAAGATAACAATAAAAGATACTACTCCGCCAGAATTGACTGTACCAGAGAATATAACAGCAGAAGCAGTAGCTATCAATACACCTGTTGATATAGGTGAAGCAACAGCTACTGATATTTATCCAGTTACTATAACATGTGATAAGCCTGATAGCTATAAATTAGGTACAACACCAGTAACATGGACAGCAACAGATGCAAATGGAAATGTTACTAAAAAAGTACAGCTTATTACAATAGTAGATACTACAAAACCAGTAGTAATTCCGCCAGCAGATATTGAGAAAGAAGCAACAGCGGTATTAACACCTGTGAATATTGGAGTTCCAACTACAAGTGATATATATAAAATGACTGTTAAGAATGATGCACCAGCTGCATTTCCAATAGGAACTACTATAGTAAAATGGGAAGTAATTGATGAAAATGGAAATGTAACTATAGTTGAACAGAAAATCACAATAGTAGATACAACTCCGCCAGAGCTGATAGTACCAAAGGATATTACAGAAGAGGCAACAGCAGTAAGAACACCTTTAAAAATAGGTGAAGCTACAGCAAGTGACATATTCAAAATTACTGTTACAAATGATGCACCTGCAGATTTCCCAATAGGAGAAACTATTGTAACATGGACAGCAACAGATGAAAATGGAAATGTTTCTAAAGCAGAGCAGAGAATTACAATTGTAGATACTACAAAGCCAGAATTGACTGTACCAGATGATATTGTAACAGAAGCGACTGCAATAGAAACACCAGTCGACATTGGAGAAGCAATAGCTAGTGATATCTTTGAAGTAACTCTGATTAATGATGCTCCTGAAGTATATCCATTAGGTACAAAAACTGTAAAATGGACAGCAACAGATGCAAATGGAAATGTAACAACAAAAGAGCAGAAGATAACAATAAAAGATACTACAAGACCAGAACTTATAGTACCAGAAGATATAACAGTAGAAGCAACAGCAATAAGAACACCTGTTGACATTGGAGAAGCGACAGCTACTGACATCTTCAAAGTAACTATTACAAATAATGCCTTAGCAGATTATCCATTAGGAAAAACAGTAGTAACCTGGAAAGCAACGGATGAGAATGGAAATGTATCAACAGCTGAACAGGTTATAACAGTAGTAGACACTACAAAACCAGTGCTTAAAGTACCAGGAGATATAGTTGCAGAAGCAACAGCATTGTTAACTCCTCTTGATATAGGAGTAGGAATAGCAACTGATATCTTTGATGTGGCTTTATCAAATGATGCACCTGCTGCATATCCATTAGGAATTACTATTGTGACATGGACAGCTATTGATGAAAATGGAAATATTGCAACAGGTAAACAAAGAATTAGAATAGTAGATACTACGAAACCAGTGCTTAGTGTACCAAAAGATATAACAGCAGAAGCAACAGCGATAAGAACACCTGTAGATATAGGACAGGCAGAAGCAACAGACATTTTCCCTGTGACTATAACAAATGATGCACCTGCAGACTACCAGATTGGAACTACTAGAGTAACATGGATAGCAACAGATGCAAATGGAAATGTAACAACAGCTGAACAAAAGATTACAATAGTAGATACTACTGCGCCTAAATTAATAGTACCAAAGGATATAGTTGCAGAAGCAACAGCTCTGAGGACTCCTGTAGATATAGGTATAGCAACAGCAACAGACATATTCCCAGTGACTATTACTAATAATGCACCTGCAGACTATCCAATTGGAATAACAGAAGTTATTTGGACAGCAATTGATGAAAACGGAAATGTAACAACTGCTGTACAAAAAATTATAATAGTAGATACTACTGCGCCAGAGCTTATAGTACCAAAGGATATAGCTGCAGAAGCAACAGCTCTGAGGACTCCTGTAGATATAGGTATAGCAACAGCAACAGACATATTCCCAGTGACTATTACTAATAATGCACCTGCAGACTATCCAATAGGCGATACAACTGTAACATGGACAGCAACAGATGCAAACGGAAATGTTACTACAAAAGAGCAAGTTGTAACAATAATTGATACAACAATGCCAGTATTAGTATTACCTAACGATATAGTAAAAGAAGCTACTGGCATAAGAACGCCTGTTGACATTGGTAATGCAGTAGCAACTGATATTTTTGAGACTACAATAAGAAATAATGCACCTGTAGATTATCCAATAGGAGATACATATGTAGTTTGGATAGCGAAGGATGAAAACCTTAATGTTGCAACAGGACGCCAGAAGATAACAATAGTAGATACTACAAAGCCAGAATTAACAGTACCTGCTGATGTTACTGTTACTGCAACTGGCATTAGAACAGTTGTGGCAATTGGACAAGCTACAGCGAAAGACATATTTGATGTAACAATATCAAATAATGCTCCAGCTGACTTCCCTGTGGGAGAAACATTGGTAACATGGACAGCAACAGATGCAAATGGTAATATAACTACTGCAGTTCAAAAAGTTACTGTAAAGCCTGTTCAAAATACTGTGTTACTGAAAGCATATAATTCAAATAAAGCAGATACAACAAATACCCTTGATCCAAGAATTATGCTTCAGAATACAAGCAACACAACAATTAATCTTTCAGACATAAAGATTAGATACTATTATACTGTAGATGGTGACAAAGGGCAGTCATACTATTGTGATTATGCACAAGTTGGAGGTTCTGGTGCACAACGTGCTATTACTTCAAGCGTGACAGGAACTGCTCAAAAGAGTACAGCAAAGCCTGGAAGCGATTATTATCTCGAAATCAGTTTTTCAAGTAATGCTGGTACTCTGAATCCAGGGGAAAAAGTTGAAATTCAAGGTAGACTTACAAAAACAGACTGGACAAACTATACACAGACTAATGACTATTCATTTAATCCAACAGCTACAGAATATACTGAAAACACTAAGATAACAGTATATTTATCAGGTAATCTATTTTATGGCGTAGAGCCATAACAAAAAACAGTGCTTTTAGGCTACTCCTAATTAGGGGTAGCCTAAAAGTATTTTATCGGTAAAGAAGAACTAAAATTTACCATTAAAATTGTAGATTTTAAGTTTATCAATGTTTAAATTTTCTTTCCACATTCACACTTCATGGTTCATAGTGTGAAAAAACATTAAATGAACTCTAAAATTTGATATGGTAGTATTTTACCCTATGAAATTTACTAATAGTTAGAGTAGATTTCAGGGGAGTGATAGCAAAAATGCAGACACAAAAATCGGCAGATCAAAAGTCAGAGCAGTCATCGGGAAGAGTTAGCAATAACCTTAAAAATGTTCCTGCATCTCAAAAGCCCACCACAAAAAATAGTACAGTTAGAACAACTGAATATAGAAAAATGATAGAAATATGTCTAACTGATCCAGATTCTGTTACACGTGATGAATTTATTGCATTCCAAAGTGCAATGGGATATGGACAGACAGTCAGACTTCTGGAAGAAGGAAAACGCCGTAAAATGGCTAGAAATGGTGAGAATAAGGGGGCAGAAGCAAATTCTGCAGCAGATAATCTTAAGCAGAAAGTAGACATAGCAAAATCGGCTAAAAATGAAGTAGATAGTAAAAATGAAATGCAAACAGATAAAGTATCAACAGCAAATAGCTTAACAAAGACTATTATAGATACTGCAAAAACTAAAAAGAATGAGCCTGTAGCTGAGCAAAAGACTGCAGCTCAGTCAACTGCAAAGACAGACGCTCAGGCTGAACAAAAGACAGCTACCCAATCGGCGACAAAGACAGCAGCCCCAGCAGCAGCGAAAACAGCGGCTCAGCCAGCAGCAAAGACAGCAGCCCCTGCAGCAGCGAAAACCGCAGCTCAGCCAGCAGCAAAGACGACAGCTTCTGCAGCAGCGAATACAGCAGCTCAGCCAGCAGCAAAGACGACAGCTCCTGCAGCAGCGAAAACAGCGGCTCAGCCAGCAGCAAAGACGGCAGCTCCTGCAGCACCTATAACAGCGGCCCAGCCAGCAGCAAAGACGACAGCTCCTGCAGCAGCGAATACAGCGGCTCAGCCAGCAGCAAAGACGGTAGCCCCAGCAGCAGCGAATGCAGCGGCCCAGCCAGCAGCAAAGACGGTAGCCCCAGCAGCAGCGAATACAGCGGCCCAGCCAGCAGCAAAGACGGCAGCTCCAGCAGCAGCGAATACAGTGGCTCAGCCAGCAGCAAAGACGACAGCTCCTGCAGCACCTATAACAGCGGCTCAGTCAGCAGTTCAGGCAACACCGAATACAGCACAAAAGTCAGCAGCCCAAGCTGTTAACAATGCAGTAGCACAAAAAAAACAAAAAGCAGTAGGGACAGTAGGAAATGTATCGGCGCAGGCAGAACCAAAAGAGGAACGAAAGGAAAAAGCCACTGAGAAATCAGCGCTAGAAACAGTGTTACCTACAGCTGACAAGAAAGCTGAACAAAAAGCACAGAAGCCAGCCGCAGAAACATCTTCAAAAGCAACTGAGGAGCCATCTTCAAAAAATCAAACTAATAAGGAGAAAAACAAAGAAGGCAATAAAGCTGATTCTTCAAAGTCAGAGGGAGGCTCTGCTCTTGGAAAAGGAGAAGGAGGAGCACAAGGCCCAAGCGCTCAAAAAATTAATGATAGTCTTAAACCCAAAAGAGAAGTAAAGCCTGCACCTAAAATAACTGGTGAGAATCCTGGAGAAATATTGAGTAAGTTAGGTAGTGCAGATGCAACTCAGGTTATAAATACCTTCTCTGAGGCAAATGCTGCTTCACAAGGAGCCTTTGATAAGGAAAAAGATAAAGCTCAGAAGTTATTACCTGAAATACCGACACCTACAGGATTAGAACCTGTAGATAAACAGGGTAATACAGATAAAAAGCAGAATTCAATAACACATAAGGCTATAGATGCCTTTAAGTCTGCAAAAACAGGTGGAAAAGCACAGGAAGGAAATATTCAGGACTTTAATTTGCCTGAATCAGAAGACCTTGACGCTGATGATGTAATGAGGGAGGCAAAGGCTTGCACTAAGAATCCTCCTGAAATTGGTATGACAGGAGAAGCAGACCCATCACAAATAGATGGCTTTGAGTCAGAAGCTTCTCAAAGTGTTGAGAATTCCAAACAGGCTGAAGTAAGTCAAATTAAAAGAGATTTTGGAGAAAACAATATAGCACCATTAATTGATAATACTATATTGAAAGCAAAAGAAACAATACGTGCTGCAGCACCGAAAAAATTTGATATAAAGAAAATGGAACCAATAAATCCTGAGGTAGCTTCAAGAGTAGATCCTTCTTTAAATGATACACTGCAAGCTTACATGAGCCAGCAAAACAGTGAATATGAAAAAGGAAAAGCTGAATATGATGCAGGTGTAATGGCTGAAAAAGCAGCAGCAGATGAGAAAATAGAGAGCCACAAGGCAGAAGCCAAAGAAAAGCAGCTAATGGAGCAGGAAAAAGCAAAAGCGGATGTAGAAGGCTATAGAGAACAATGGCAAGGAGAAATTGATCAAGCTACTGCAGAATATGATACTGAAGCAAATGCTGAAGTGGAAGGTAAGAAAAAAGAAGTAGGAGATATAAAGGAAGAAAAGGACAACGAAGTAAAATCAACTCTTAAAACTGCCGAAGCTGATGCAGAAAAGGAATGTGATACAGCAAAGAAAGAGGCAGATGAGAAAGAAAAAGAAGGAGAGAAAGAGAAAAAAAGTTGGTTAGGACAAGCTTGGGACTGGGTTAAAGATAAAGCTCAAAAAGTAGTAGATGGTGTTAAAAAAGCAATTAGTGGTATATTTAATGCACTCAGAAGCGCAGTAAAAACTATATTTGAAAAAGCTAAAAAGGCAGCTCTAGATTTAATTGAAGCAGGACGTAAATTGATAGTTGATTGTATAAAAGGATTAGGAGAGATCCTTAAAAAGCTTGTTAATAAGCTATTAGAAAAATTCCCTGCTATAGCTGAGAAAATATGTGCATTAATCGATAAAGCAGTTAATGCCGCTGTAGAAGCTGTAAATAAAATAGCAGAAGGTTTGAAAAAAGCAGTAACTTTTGTTTTAGATACAATGGCAAAAGGACTTGACAACTTATTTGCAGGCTTAGAAAAGCTGTATAACGGAATTATGGATGGTTTGAAGAAGTTCCTGAGTATGGACTTTATGGAGATGCTAAAAGTTGCACTAGAAGCTGCACAGATAGCAGCAGAACTTGCATTGGCATTTGCAACTGGTGGAGGAAGCGTTTTGGTACAAATTGCTAAGTGGCTTGCTACTACACTTCCAGGACTTATTAGTAAAGCTAAGTCTATTATAGGATTTGTAAATACAATTAGAAGTATCAAGCTTAGTGATATAAAAGAAATGCTTAGTCCGTCTGGATTAGCAGATTTCCTTGTAAAAGGACTCTTTGGAGAACTTAAAGCATTACCAGGAGCAGAAGGCGAGAAGGAGGAAAAAGAAGGAGCCGAACCTGCAAGTAGTGGCGCAGAAAAGGGATTAGTAAAAATCCTGAATACTCTTACAATGGTATTTAATAAAATTAAGGGAGTGTATGGAAAAGTTGCAGGTGCAATAAATAAAGTACTCCCAGCAATTAATATCACTAATAAAAAGTGGTTTGATCCATTCAGCATGGTATATGCCGGAGTTGTAAAGGTTATTGAGGTAGCTCAAAATCCTGCACAGGCATTAAGTGAAGGAGTAGAAAAACTTAAAGAAGCAGCCGGTAATTTCTTTGGCGGTATAAAGACAAAGATAACTTCAGTTGCGGGAAGTATTAAGGAAAAGGTAGCAATCCTTGGAAAGCCAGCAGAGTTGCTCAAATTGATAATCAATAAGGGTGTTGACATGGTACTGAACTTCATAATAATGAATCCACCTTCAGCTCTCTTAAAAGCATTATTTAAACTGATAGAAGCAGTTGCTGGAAAATCTCTTGTAGAACTGATACGTCAGACTATACCGTTTGCAGATGCTTTACTTAATAAAATAGCTGAATCAGGTCCTATACAGTCTATAGCGTCACCATTACAAGAGCCTATAAATAAGGTGAGCGGTGCCATAGATGATGTTACTTCAGGAGTAACAGGTATTGTGGATGATGCAGAGCAGAAAGCTATGTCAGCATTTGGCAGTGGCGAGAAACTTATAGCAGGCTTTATTGGAGGCGGAAGTAAAGGCGGAGGCCAAGCTGGAGGTAAAGCTGGCGGTAAAGACGGCGGAGGAAAAGGCGGTGGCGGAGACTTCTTCGGCACTCTAAAATCCGGAATACATACAAGATTGGTATCATTAGGAGAACAAAATCTGAAAAACAAGGGCAAGGAGTTTGCGAAGGCTGCAGTTGATAAAGGTAAGGAAGCTGTGGCTGGTGCGGCAGGCAAACTCAAGCAAATGCTTACACCAAAAGTCAAGTTCAAGCTAGGCAATGAAGACCATGAGTTGTGGGTTGAAAGAGGCAAGAATAAGAATGTTGTAATGATGGCGAGTGAAGAAGGACCTGTAGAAGATAAGGTAAAACTTGACAATATCGCTAAAGATAAAGTAGAATCAATAAAGAATGATAATCCTGACAATATTGCAGATAAGCCAAATGACACCATTAAAAAAGAAAATGAAATAATAGCAGCAATTAAAAAATCGAATCCTGAGGGAACGCTAAAGACTGCGGGAGTAAGTGAAGCTAGAGAGGTAAAGTATGGAGAGCATCTTACTAAAGATGGAAGGAAAACAGTTTTAAAACCCAACGTAACTTATACTACCAATGAAGGATACTCATATTCTACTGATGAAAAAGGTCGTATCAGAAGTGTAGAAGGAGTATTGCAGTTAGGTTTAGCCGAAAGAAATGAATATGCTCAAAAAACGGTAGGCAGGGAAGATAGGTTATCTGAAGATGATGGTGGTCATTTAATAGCAAGTATATTTAAAGGCTCAGGTGGTTTGGATAATCTAGTAGCTATGGATGGAAATTTGAACAAAGGCGAATGGAAAAAACTCGAAAATATGTGGGCTAATGCTTTAAAAGGCAAGGATGGTAAAAAGAAGATCAACCCGAAACCCGTAAAACTAGATATTGAAGTAGTATATAAAGGAGATTCTCAACGCCCTGCTAAATTTAATATAGTTTATCAGATTGGTAAGGGTGACCCTATTGAAGTAACATTTTTAAATAAAAAAGGGGGAAAATAAATGGAAACGGTCGAAATGGAGAGAATATTTGGTAAGGTAGCTCAAAAGGTTGTGCAAATGATTCCAGAAGAATGGACAAAAGTATTTATCTATGGTGAGATATTGGAAGATGTTCAAAAAGGTTTTTTCTATTATCTTACTAAAGATAGAAATCAGCCAATTTACAGCTATTATATTCCAAAACTATTTGGTGTACCTAAGGGAAAATATGGAGAACAGAGAGAAGAGTTTCTAAATTCTCTTCAAGAACTGTGGGAAGTATTTAATAATAATGGTGAACAAGTATGGACAAGTTTAACAATGATTCTGGAGAGTACAGGAAAATTTAAAATTGACTATGACTATGAGGATTTAACTGAGGCGGATGATCATGAAAGACTTATAATATGGAAATATAAGTATCTTGGTTTAACTCCTGAGGATGAAGATGACAAAGAATTTTTAGAAGAATATTTGAAAAATGCGAAAACCGATATATCACAGGACATATAAAGCATATTCATGCAAACATATGGTAGGTGTAAGCATTTCATCACAACTTCACACAAAGGCGGTTATCTCAATAGAGGTAACTGCTCTCTTTTGCTTATATGGGCTGAAGAATATTAACCGAAAAGGTTTAACTTTGAGGCTATATATACCTTAAAATTGAAAATAAAAATTACGTATGCTTGCGAAGGTTCAAGATCCATAATGTATTTGCTAAAATGATGTGAACTTTTACAGATGAAATTTACTGGAATTTGGCGCTTGAATGTAATTGAAAGAGTACCAATAGCACTCTCTCCAAATGCCTAAATACAGCCTTTGTAGGCTATTCTGACCACCTAATTGACACACTTGCGGTCATTCCGACCACCTATGCAAAAACAATTAAACCGTCGGCACTGCCGGCGGTTGTGCTTCGGCACGGGTCGCTTGCGACCACGTGCCTTTATCCCGCACCAGAATCAATATGGGGGTTCAGCACAATTTGTTCGGAAAAGTGCCGAAAGGAACAGTGATCGATTTGCCCTCAAATTTGTTTTTAGTCTTGGCAAGGGTATTTGTACCCTACAGCTACTAGAAAATCGGAAACAGAGGTAACACGTCGCCACACAGGGGTAAGCATTTCGCAAGCAAAAAAGACGCAGCAAAAATCAATTTACTCGGCGGAGGCATAGCTACACCTAACAAAGCCCCACAGTTCATGGTGAACCCCTCCTTGACCGGCTTTTTAACTCATGATAAACTGGGACACAGCCGGGGGTTTAAGGGGGAAAATTACTTCCCAAAAATCTTAGCAAAAAACAGCATATCAAAATAAATATTAGGCAGAAAAGATTAAAACGATAATGTTTTTCTTCTCTGTTTTTTGTTTTGTCTTTTTCTCAGAATCTACTTGCAATCACTTCTCACCAGAGGTAACATCACACACAATTGAAATTTGTACTTTTGTAAGTGTTTTTACAAATAGTAAATAATTCACGTAATGAAGAACAGTATAAAGGCTCGTGAGCCTGAAATCACGTAATCAGTCACATGAAAAATGGATAGGCTAAAACTCCCTTGCGAGGATTAAGGTCAAGAGACACATCTTTACAGGATATGTCCTAATCGAATCTAACGCTCATAAAGTGCGGTTGCCGGCAGATTTTATGGAGACAAACAACGAAATGGAGGAGATATTATCTATCAAAAACGCAAGATGGCTTTTATAGGTATTGATATGCATAAAGACACACATACAGCGGTAGTTATGGACTGCTGGACAAATAAAATAGGTGAAATCACCTTTGCAAACAGACCATCGGCATATGATAAATTCATAACTGATGTGAAAAAGCTGTATGGTAATTTACAGCCGATATTCGGCTTAGAAGACACTAGAGGCTTTGGAAGGAACTTTGCTTCCTACCTTTTGGGGCATAAATACACTGTCAAGCATATAAATCCTGCTTATACAGATGCAATGCGTTCAAGTGCCCCCATGTCCAAAAAGGATGATTCCTATGATGCTTTCTGTGTAGCAAAGATACTTAGGGATATGTTGGACACACTGCCAGATGAGAGCCATGATGATTTATTCTGGACAATCCGTCAATTGGTAAAACGCAGGGATTCGATTGTACAAGGAATTATTATTGCTAAAAATCAGCTAAATGCCCAGCTTACATATGTTTACCCAAGCTACAAGGAATATTTCTGTGATGTTGATACCAAAACAGCGATGTACTTTTGGGAAACATATCCACACCCCAAATACCTCAAAGGCGTTCAACCAGAAGCTCTTTTGGAAGAATTGAGGAAGGTGCATAGGGGTACAACTGTAAAGAAAGTGAATCAAATATTGACATTATCAGAAGAGAACAGCCCAAAGGAGAAGGATTATCAAGACGAGCGTGACCTTGTTATCAAGAGCCTTGTGCGGGAATTAAAGTTCAGAAAGCAGGAAAATGAGGATATCGACAGAGAATTGGAAAGGCTGATTCAGCTTACAGGCTATAAGCTTCACACAATGCCGGGTATAAACCTTATCACAGCAGCAAGCATTATTTCAGAGATAGGTAATATTGAAAGGTTTCCTAACTCTAACAAGCTAGCTCAATTTAGCGGGGTAGCTCCAGTTAATTTCAGTTCTGCCGGAAAGGGCAAAGACCAACGCAGCAGACAGGGGAACAGGGTTTTAAATGCTATATTTCATTTCCTTGCAATCCAATTGGTATAAAGTTATAATTAATAATGTACAAATAATATTAAATAAAAATGTACAAATGGTATGATTACAGGGTACAAAAGGAGGTACCCTAATGATTATCAAAAGTAGTATCATAACAGATTTAAATATTCAAACTGTCAAGGATCTTTATAAGTTAAAACCATTTATGGAGGACACAACATTGAAGGTTAATAAAAGCCAGATCGCAAGGGAACTTGATGTCGATAGGCGTACAGTTGATAAATACATTAATGGCTTTCATAAGGCCAAATCCAGAGAATGCGTGAATTGTATCACTGCTTACTATGACATTATCGCAGAGCTTCTATCTGATAACAGCCAGCAGATATTTTATTACAGAAGAGTTTTATGGCAATACCTAGTAGACAATCATTCTTATGAAGGGTCTTATGTGAATTTCTGCTACTATCTAAGAAAATATCCTGAACTAGACTCATATTTCAAAAAAAGCAGACCTTCAAACGCAAATAACGTAACCATACGTTATGAAACAGGAATGGGTCAACAAGCACAACTAGACTGGAAAGAGTCTATACGATTTACTCTTTCAACAGGTGAAATAATAGAAGTAAACATATTTGTATTATTGCTGTCATACTCACGTTTTAGAGTATACAGGGTATCTCTATCAAAAACACAGGACATATTATTTTCATTCCTTGATGATGCGTTTAACACGTTTGGAGGTGTTCCAAGTGAGATTGTCACCGATAATATGAAAACAGTTATGGATGAGCCAAGAACAGAGTATACAGAAGGGAAAATAAATATAAAATTTAAGCAGTTTGCGGATGATTATGGTTTTAAGGTGCACCCTTGTATTGCAGGAAGACCAAGAACAAAAGCCAAAGTAGAAGCACCAATGAAACTACTTGATGAGATAAGAGCCTACAATGGAAAACTTGATTACAAGGAACTTAATGAGTTGGTCACACGAATAAATAACAGAGTAAACATGCAGGTAAATCAAGGTACAGGTCGTATTCCATTAATGTATTTCAACAAGGAAAAAGCTTTCTTAGGAAGCTTACCAGCCGATACCATAAGAAAGCCTTATCAAATAACTCCACATAAAGTAAAAGTAAATTCATCCAGCATGTTCAACCATAATGAATGCCAGTATTCTGTACCACCAGAATACATTGGAAAAACTCTTACTTTACAAGTGTATGATGGTTACATACATGTTTATTATAACATGGAATTAATAACTATCCATACCCTTAGTAAAAAGAAACTAAATTATTTTACAGAACACTATACTGCTATAGCAAGAAAATCGCATGCATTTAAGGAAGAAAATATAAATGAGCGGGCAAAAGAAAACTTACAGGTTATAGGAGAAGTATATAGTTATGAATAACAGTACATACAACCAGCTATGCCGGAACATGGAAATTCTTGGTCTTGGGCAAATGGTAATTCATCTTGATGAAATATCTAATTTTGTGACATCCAACAATCTTTCGTTTACAGAAGGACTACTGAGACTTAGTAATTACGAAGTTGATTTTAAGGAGGCCAAAGCATCTAGATCTATGATTAAAGCAGCAGCATTTCCTTTTGTAAAGGAATTGAAAGATTATGATTTCAATTTTCAGCCGTCAGTAAATCAGCAAGAAATACAAGAACTTTGCACGCTTGGTTTTCTTGAAAGAAATGAGAATATAGTATTTCTTGGTCCAAGTGGTGTTGGAAAGACTCATCTGGCAACATCAATAGGAATAGCTGCAGCAAAGAAACGTACTAGCACATATTTTATCAAATGTCATGATTTATTGCAGCAACTAAAGAAAGCAAAACTGGAAAACAGACTTGATGTAAGACTCAGACACTTCTGCCATTACAGACTACTTATCATTGATGAACTTGGCTACTTACCCATTGATAAAGAAGATTCTAATATGTTTTTTCAGCTTATAGATATGAGATATGAGAGAAAAAGTACCATTCTTACAACAAACATGAATTTCAACGAATGGGATGGTGTATTCTATGACGCAGTTGTAGCCAATGCAATACTTGACAGGGTATTGCACCATGCACATGTAATATCTATATCTGGAAAGTCATACAGATTAAAGGATCATATGAAGCAAGGAGAATAGTTGTACATAATTATTTAATACTTTTTATACATTTTTCCTTGACAGTTTATAATTGGTGCAGGTAAATCCTAACGGTAAAGCAAGGCATCCGGTATTCAGAGAGTATTTTGAAAGCAAGCTTAGAGAAGGTAAAAGTAAGCCTCAAGCTCTTGTTTGTGTGTCAAGAAGAGCTGTAAGGATTATATATGGCATGATGCGGACAAAGACCGAATACAAGCCTTTTGAAAAATTAGAAGATTGATGTTGTTTGGAACTATCATTATGGTAAAATAGAGTTGTAAAAATTGTAAAAAATCCTTTAAAAAGAGGCTTTAAATAGATTGTGATTTTTAGTGGTAAAAAGAGCTTACAGGATTAAACCGCAGTATAGAATATCTATAATGCGGGAGTAAGTGAGGCTACCAAGGGAGGCTCACAGACTGACGTATACATATCAAAAGATGCTAATGGTAATCCGATACCATTAGCAAAGCAAAGAGTGAATGGCCAAGACATACCACTTCCAGATCCAAACGCACAAGGTCCTCATACAG
This sequence comes from Ruminiclostridium herbifermentans, assembly GCF_005473905.2. Taxonomy (NCBI): domain Bacteria; kingdom Bacillati; phylum Bacillota; class Clostridia; order Eubacteriales; family Oscillospiraceae; genus Ruminiclostridium; species Ruminiclostridium herbifermentans. Next base: position 3,196,296 of record NZ_CP061336.1, on the reverse strand, counting down.
TCTTAGGAGGGAAAATAAGTTCTAAAACAGGCGAAGTTTATAGACAATCAGCTACATTTCCAGAAGGTAGTTGGCCTACCGCTAATGGACAAAATGTTCCATTGAGTGAAGTTCATTGGACAGACCATTGTACTCCACAGTATCATACGAATCCACATCAGCACATATTCACATATGAATGGGAAAATGGTGGTGGATGGTTACGAGGGGAACCAACTAAGTTACGATAATAATGAAGTATTAGAAAAGAGGTTATTATGGATTATATGTTTTCTGTTCTTATACCAAAAAATGATTTAAGTAAAACAAACCTTGCGGAGATAATGGCTGAATGGGGTGGAGAAATATTTTCTCGTAATCCAAGAGAGTTTACATATGATATATCGTTAAAATTCCGTGAGATTATCGATTTGAGCTACTTTCAGAGTATGATTGGAAGTGGATATGATGTATCTAATAATATTGCACTTTATTTAGTGGGTAATAATATCCAGAGATTAGAACTTAGTGTAAATAAACATGAGTTAAATATACATGATAATAAAGTGATTAAATTTATATATGAACTATATAACACGTTGGAAGATTTTTGTATAATTAATGAAATTGAAGACGAGCGTATAGATAATAAATACTTTGTTACTAGTGCAAAGGAAGCAGTTGATATTTTTATCAATAGCTTAAATTGGGATTATCCAAAAGGTATAATTATAATAAAAAATTAATTGAGAAAGTTACTAGTGATAATTCAATATGATTTACACAAAAGCAGTTGATAGACGTAAAAATCTATCAGCTGTTTTTTTGGCTCTTTGTCAAGTCTTGGGGCGTGATTGCTTGCAATCATGCTTTAGTACTAACGCTGTAAAAAATTTTGTGTATGAATCAAGGGAAATACTCCTCTTTGGTTAAGAATTTAAGTATTAACAGAGAGGAGATTTTTTTATGAGTGTTTTACCAAAAGACTTTATTCAGGAAATAATTCAGGAGAATGATTTTAAAAATCCAGGAGATATCATGTCATTTTTGAAGGAGGCTTTTAAGGATGTTCTTCAAGAAATGCTTGAAGCTGAAATGGATATGTCTCTTGGATATTCAAGAGATGATTCAAGTTGTAAATTAACGGACAATAGCAGGAATGGGTATTCAACTAAAAGACTTAAAAGTGAATTTGGACCAGTTGAAATTGCTCACATACAGCGGTGGTTATGGACTGCTGGACTAACAAAATAGGAGAAATCACCTTTGCCAACAGACCATCTGCATATGATAAATTCATGACTGATGTGAAAAAGCTGTATGGTGATTTACAGCCTATATTTGGATTAGAGGATACCAGAGGCTTTGGACGGAACTTTGCTTCCTACCTTTTGGGGCATAAATATACTGTCAAGCATGTAAATCCTGCTTACACAGATGCAATGCGCAATAGTAGCCCTATTTCAAAAAAAGATGACTCCTATGATGCTTTCTTTGTAGCAAAAATACTTAGGGACATGTTGGACACACTGCCAGATGAGAGCCATGATGATTTATTTTGGACAATCCGTCAATTGGTAAAAAGAAGGGATTCGCTTGTACAAGGGATTATTATTGCTAAAAATCAGCTAAATGCCCAGCTTACATATGTTTACCCAAGCTACAAGGAATATTTTTGTGATGTTGACACCAAGACAGCTATGTACTTTTGGGAGACATACCCACATCCCAAACACCTCAAAGGTACGCAGCCGGAAGGATTACTGCAGGAATTAAGGCAGGTACATAGGGGTATGACCGAGAAAAAGGTACAGGATATTTTAAGGTTGTCAGAAGTGAACAGCCCTAAAGAGAAGGATTATCAAGACGAGCGTGACCTTGTTATCAGAAGTCTTGTGCGAGAATTAAAGTTCAGGAAGCAGGAAAATGAGGATATCGTCAGGAAATTGGAAAGGCAAGTTCAGCTTACAGGCTATAAGCTTCATACCATGCCGGGTATAAACCTTATCACAGCAGCAAGCATTATTTCAGAGATAGGTAATATTGAAAGGTTTCCTAACTCAGATAAGTTGGCTCAATTTAGTGGGGTAGCACCAGTTAATTTTAGTTCCGCTGGAAAGGGAAAAGACTAACGTAGCAGACAGGGTAACAGGGTTTTAAATTCAATTTTATAAACTTGGTAATACCAAAGTGTATTTATTTAATGGGTAACAAAAAATAATGTTGTTCTAAATCACTTTTCAAAAAAATCCAGTTGTATTTCCCCTCTCCAATTTACTTAATATGCGAGTGAGTTTTTAAATATCCAAAAAAATGAAATCAATAAGAATTTAAGTTTTCAAATTAATGTTAAGCAGTGCTTTTATAAATTTAAATGTGTTTTTTATTTGAGTTCAAAGCATTTAAATATTTTTAAGGTATTCTGCCTTAACAAAAGTTGAACGTGTTAAGTGTATAACCTCAGCTTTTCTAGTGGGGAAATGAAGCTTTCATACTTATCATTTTAAAGTTATTTTAATTATTTTTATCAGGAGGTAAACAAATGGAAGAAATTAATAGCGAATTAAACAGCGTTATTGAACTATTAAAAAAAGTAAGGGAACAAAACGCAGCGGCATTAAATGCATGTCCTGAGGATAAGCTGCTATGTGATGCTGAATACGGCAGACTTTTTCAAAGCCTTTGGACGTCAGATTTCAAGCTGAAAAATCTTATTATCTTACTTGAGGTTATAGATAAAAGTATCAAATCTGAGCTTAAGTTTAGAAAGAACAAGTGTGGATAGACGTCTTGATGCGACAAGCGTTTAGGTTTTGATTATAGGTGTTAACGAGCATTTAATTCACAATAATTAATCAATAACTTTTTAAACCTTAGTTGTAAATCGCCACCCAATATTACCATATATATTGAAAAACGAAAAATAGTAATAGAATCAATTACAATCAGCACAAGATTAGGGAATTGGGAGAGTGTGAAATGTTAGATATGTATATGTCCAGCTTGGAACATTTGGCAGATGAATTTAAGCGTATGGATTTGCTGCTAAAACTATATATGTTGTCAGAAGCACAGAATGAAAGTACAAATCACAATTCATATATTAGTGATGCTATGACAATAGATGAGGTATATAGTTTGCTTTTTGGAAACGGTGATGAACAATATGATAAATATCTTATAGAAGCTGAATTAGCAATGTTAAATAAAGTAATATCACAAAAGCTAGAAGCTAGTTTGAACAATGGGATTCACCTTTCAGTTCCATATATTTCAAAGCTATTTGGACTAAGCTCTTTTGAGATAAATTGCATTATACTCTGTCTATTACCTGAAGTTAACAGAAAATACGAGAAGATTTTTGGTTATTTCCAAGATGATATAACAGTAAAAAGTCCGAGCATAGACCTTGTATTAAAGCTGTTTACAAAAACAGAGAGTGAAAAAATATACGCCCGTTGTGTATTTGACCAACAAGCTCCGCTTGTAAAGTATTTAATGGAACTTCAGGGAGACATAAGTGATAGACGCATTCCAATGATAGCACGTCATTTGAAGCTGGATGAATGGGTTGTAAATTACTTACTAGATGCTCAAGTGTTAGATGCACGTTTAGCAAATGTAGCAGAAATGATTTTACCAGAGGATATAAGAAAAGATAATGAAAATACCCATTTGGAGAAAAATATTGTTAGTTTTATAGAATATTATCGCAAAAATAAAGAAAAAGGCAGCAAGCAAATTTTCTACTTTAATGGACCAAATGGAGCAGGGAAAATGGCTCATGCAAAGGCTGTTAGCTGCTCAATGGGAATGCCGCTGATAATTGCAGATTTAGAAAAGATGGTATTTTCTGAAATATATTATGATGAATTGCTAAGATTGCTAGGGCGGCAATTAATGATAGGAAACACAGCACTATGTATTAATAACTTCGACATAGTAATGACCGAAGATGGCAGATATAAAGAGAAAATAACAAGTCTTTTACAAATGATTGAAAAATACGTTCCTATAACTTTTATCCTTGGGAAAACAGAATGGAATCCTTCAATACTAAATGAGAATGTTGTTTTTATGGGCGTAGATTTTCCTTATCCCAAAGCAAGCCAACGCAAAGAATATTGGGAGAAATTTAGTCAGGAATACCTGCTTGATGAATCAGTTAACATAGAAGATTTTTCTGGGAATTTCAGATTTACGCCCGGTCAGATTAAGAGAGTGCTGAGACTTGGTGAAAGTAACTCAGTATGGAACGGCAAAAACAATGGACAAATAGCAATAGAGGATTTAAACAATGCCTGCTATACACAATCAAATAGAAAACTAAATCATTTATCAGTAAAAATGAAAAAAACTTATTCTTGGGACATGCTAGTGCTTCCACCTGACCAAATGTCTCAAATGAAGGAAATTTGTAATCAAGTAAAGTTCCGTTCTCTTGTATATGAGAAGTGGGGATTTGATAAAAGACTTGCTTTAGGTAAAGGACTTAACGTTCTTTTCTCAGGGCCTCCTGGTAGTGGTAAGACAATGGCTGCTGAAGTAATTGCAAATGAAATAGGTTTGGAAATTTATAAAATTGATGTGTCTCAGATAGTTAGTAAATATATAGGTGAGACAGAGAAGAATTTATCAGAAATTTTTGCAGAAGCAGAAACATCCAATGCAATACTGTTTTTTGATGAGGCAGATGCTTTGTTTGGAAAGAGATCTGAGGTAAAGGATGCACATGACAGATACGCAAATGTGGAAATAAGCTATTTACTTCAGAAAATGGAGGAGTACACAGGTATAGTTATTCTTGCAACAAACTTGAACCAAAATATTGATGATGCCTTTTTACGAAGATTGCATTTTAATATAGTCTTCCCATTTCCAGAGAAGGAACAGAGAAAACTTATTTGGAAGGGCATGTTTCCATCAGGAGCACCTGTTGATAATGAACTGGATTATGACTTCCTTGCTGAGAAATTCATTATGGCAGGTGGAAATATTAAAAATATAGCTATAAATGCTGCTTTCTTTGCAGCAAAAGAAGAATGTCCCATTGGCATTAAACATATTATGTTAGCTGCAAAGCGAGAATATAAGAAGATGGGAAAAACCTTTGTTAAATCAGATTTTGACCCATACTACAAATTGATTGAGGTGACAGATTAATGGCTATAGATACTCGTACAGTAATAAGAGATGTTAGTACAAGCTTAAAAACCCTTATAAAAGAAAATGTTGCAGAATTAAATGATGACAGCTACATAACTTTTGGTTCGCCTAGTGATGTTGATTCAAGCAACATATGTCTTTCAATGTGTCTTTATTATCTTACAGAAAACCCAAGCATGAGAAATAGTGAAAAAGACCCAATAGTGGGTACAAACCAGTTTTATGAGCCTCCAGCTTATCTGGATTTATACTATTTGATGACTCCGTATGCAAAAGACAGAGATACAGAATTACTAATTCTTGGAAGAATATTTCAACTATTTCATGAACATGCAACATTAAGCGGAAATGATTTGAAGGGAAATCTAATAGCTTGTGGCAATGAAAAAATCAGAATATCATACAATAACCTATCCTTACAGGATATTAAGCAGCTGTGGGAAGTATTTCCTGGGAAGCCTGCAAAACTAAGCTTATCTTATCTAGTATCACCTGTAAGATTACCAGCTGAAAAAGTAATAACAATTCCAAGGGTATTACAAAGAGACTTGGATGTATTTCAATATAAAAATACTATTACAAAATAGTGATGCTAATAGATGCTAAAAGTATAGAAATCTAGGTGTTTCTAAGATAAACCGCTTAAATCTAATATTTATATCATTAGATTGGCTGTAATATCAAAAATATTTTAAAAATCAGCTTTAACAACTGAGATTTTGAGTTAATGACCTAAAACTGTTGAAAGGGGTGATTTTTGGAATAAAAAGTAATAAAAGTCCAATGCAAATGTGATGTTACTCGCAAAATTTATATTTTGCGTAACATATAAATCCTAAATAACAGTTATAACAAGGAGGGCTTGAAATGCCAAATTATTTATCACCAGGAGTTTATGTAGAAGAAGTATCCAGTGGAGTAAAACCAATTGCTGGTGTAGGCACATCAGTAGGTGCTTTCATTGGTCTTACTGAAAAAGGTACCGTTGGTAAAGCTACATTGGTTACTAATTGGAGCCAGTATGTGAGTGAATTTGGAGGATTCATTCCAAGTGCATATCTATCATATGCAGTATACAATTTCTTCGCTGAAGGAGGCACATCTTGCTACGTTGTAAGAGTTGCTCCAGAAGATGCAAAGACAGCAACTTATACCGTAAAGGATAATAGTGAAGACGCTGTTGACTTATTTGAAATTTCAGCACGTTCAAAGGGAGCATGGGGTAACAGAATTTCATTTGAAATCGGAAGAGCATCAAACTCAACTGGTACTCCAGAAGATTTGAGGTTTAAGTTAGTAGTTAAGTACAAGGAGTCATTTGATGACGAATATACAGGTGATACTGAAGGTGAAATAGTTGAGATTTTCGATGGCTTACTAATGATAAATATCGAAGAGAAAATCAATGAAGTATCATCATTTGTAAAAGTTAAAGTTCTTAGAGACTTAACCTCACTAGAAGAAATGGAAAGAGTTCCTGTTTTCAATGACTCTGAAGAAGAATCAGCAATTAATCTAAGGAATGGTGCAGATGGAAGATCCGCAGTTAAGGATTACTTAAATACTGAAACAGGTATTCATGCATTTGACGTTATAGATGAAATCAATATCATGGCTGCACCTGATGTTGCAGATTTAGACGGAGGCCGTGACATTATTATTGAAATGCTTAACTACTGTAAACAAAGAGGAGATTGCTTCTTTGTTGCAGATCCTCCACATGGTTTAACACCTTCAGCTGTAAAGGAATTTAAAGAAGGAATAGGTCAATTCTTGGGCACTAATCCATTAAATTCATCATATGGTGCATTGTACTACCCATGGGTATTTGTAAATGACCCATTAACAGGAAAGAAAAAATTGGTTCCACCATCAGGAGCTGTAATAGGTACATATGCATATGTTGATTCAACTCGTGGAGTTCATAAGGCTCCTGCCGGCACATCAGATGGTTATCTTGATACTGCTGTGGGCATAGAGAGAATAATTACTAAGGGAGAACAAGAAATTCTGAATCCAATAGGAATAAATGTTATCAGAGCACTTCCTGAAGGAATTTGCATTTGGGGAGCAAGAACTCTTTCTTCTGATGCAGAATGGCAGTATATCAACATCAGACGTTTGATGATGTATATTGAAGAGTCAATTGATAAGGGAAGCCAGTGGGTAGTGTTTGAGCCAAATGATCCTAGCTTATGGGGAAAAGTAAAGAGAAATCTTTCTGCTTTCTTAACAAGAGTATGGAGAGATGGAGCACTTTATGGATCTACTCAAGAAGAAGCATTCTTTATTAAGGTAGACGAAGAAAACAATCCTCCTGCTACAAGAGATGTAGGTCAACTTATCATAGAAGTGGGAGTAGCTCCTGTAAAACCTGCAGAATTTGTAATTATCAGGGTTAGTCAAAAAACACTTGCTAAATAATAGTTGATTGTTAGCTTTTTAATGACCAACCTTTGTTGGCGCCAATAATATTAAGAAAAAAGAGAGGGGATAAAATCCTATGGCAACTGGAAATAGAAAAGATCCATACAGAAATTTTAGATTTAGAATTGCAATTGATGGTATTCAAATTGCTGCATTCTCAGATGCAACTATTCCAGATACATCAACAGAAGCAGTTGAATACAGAGAAGGAACTGATGCAACACATGCAAGAAAGCTTTCCGGCCTTACAAAGTTCGGAAACGTTACTTTAAAAAGAGGTCTTACAGATTCAATGGAATTGTACAACTGGCGTAAAGCAGTTATGCAAAAAGGTGCTAATCAAAACAGAAAAAGCTTGTCCATTATTTTAGTGGATGAGGAAGGTAATGAAAAGGCACAGTGGGATATTGTTGAAGCATGGCCTATCAAATACGATGTAAGCGCATTAAGTGCTAAAGGTAATGAAGTTAGTATAGAAACTATTGAGTTAGCACATGAAGGTATATCAAGAGTTAAATAATAACAAAGTAATTAATATATAAAGTAAATAATAACGTGGTAGAAATAGCTCAAAGACAATTTAATTGAAATATCAATTGAAATGATAATATTATACGAAAATTGAGGAAATGGATATTCATGTCATTATCAATTATTATTTCAGTTAAAACAGTTGGAAAGCTAATTACGTGAAAGGATACTTCAACTTTTTTGTAAGCCTTTCAAAATGAAAATGTGGGCATTCACAAAATAACAGTTGAAGTTGTTCCTTCACAGAAATATTATACAAAAACTTAAATATAAGAGAGGTTAACATAAATGGATATTTTACAAACTGAATTTAATTTTACCTTACCAAAGGGATATGTTGATGAAACAGGAACAATACATAAACAAGGAACAATGAGACTGGCAACTGCTGCAGATGAAATTATGCCATTACGAGATTCTCGTGTTCAGCAAAATCCAGCTTATTTAGCAGTAATTCTTCTTTCTAGGGTGGTAACAAGTCTAGGTACTCTTAAAATGGTTACACCAAGAGTTATTGAGGAGTTATACACTTCAGATTTTGCATATTTACAGGAAATGTATAATCGTATTAACCAAAATGGTGCAAATGTAATTAAAGCAAAATGCCCTAAATGTCAGCATGACTTTGATATTGAGGCTGAAACTCTGGGGGAATAACCGGCTACCCTCTCGAACGCCTCTATGAGGAGGTAGCCTTTTTAGCCTACTATTTGCACTGGGATTATAAGACGATATTGGGCTTAGAACACGCTGAAAGAGAACGCTGGTGTAAGGAAGTTAGTGAAATAAATAAAAAACTCAATGGAGATGAAAATAAAAAAGGCTTCTTTGAGGTATAGGAGGAAACTGATAGCAATGAAGTTTGGTACAGTAAATATAGGACAAGCAATGAAAAATTCTCCCGGAAAAAGAAAAGACCCATATATGGCTTATAATTTTGTTGTTGAAATAGAGGGGATTCAAGTAGCACAATTTTCCGAGGTATCAGGTTTGAGCGTAGAAACTCAGGTTGAAAAGAAGAACTTTGGTGGAGAAAATCATAGGGAATATACATTTTTGGCTCAGACAAAATATTCTGACATTACCTTAAAGCGTGGACTAATGGATGATTTGTATCTATGGAAATGGTATCAAAAAGTAATAGATGGAAAATGCACTGGTATAAGACGTAATGCTTCAATATATTTATTGGATGATTGCGGTAATCCATTAATGTGGTGGGATGTTTTAGATGCATGTCCTATCAAATGGGAGGGACCAGCACTTAATGCGTCTAGCAGTGCTGTAGCAGTAGAAACCTTAGTATTAACACATAATGGGATACACATGCATAAATAATGCTTGTTATTAAAATAAATTGTATTAGATGTGGAATTAAATTTTAAGAATAGTAGCATATACAGCGTTTGGGTAAAGCCCACAAATATTGTTCAAATACTATGAGCCACTGTATATACAGTATCACATAAGAGGTGATTTAAAATATGTATTTTCTATATTTTAATGCTAAATAGTATTATAAGGATTGAAGCTTATGAAGAAGAAAAGAAATATAAGGTCTGAAATACAAAAGCTATTAAGACCTAATAAAGGAAAAAAATTAAATGAGGAACAAATTGAATCAGCGGCTGAGGATCAAGCTGAAGCAGAAAATAAAGTAATACTAGCTGAAGATGAAAGTTTAGAGCCCAAAAATGAGGTAGAAGCAGAGTTTCAAAAGAACGAATCTGTAGAGCCAAAAGCTGAAGAAAAGGCAGAAGCACAGTCAGAAAACCAAGAAAAGCTAGAAGATGAAGAAGAGGCAGATGCACAGCCGGAAAAACAAGCAGAACCAGAAGCTGAGGAAAAGGCAGAAGCACAGTCAGAAAACCAAGAAGAGCCTAAAGCTGAGGAAGAAGCAGAAGCACAGATGGAAAACCAAGAAAAGCTAGAAGCTGAAGAAAAGGCAGAAGCACAGTCAGAAAACCAAAAAGAAGCAGAAGCTGAGGAAAAGGCAGAAGTACAGCCAGGAAACCAAGCAGAACTAGAAGTTGTGGAAAAGGCAGAAGTACAGCCAGGAAACCAAGAAGAGCCTAAAGCTGAGAAAAAGGCAGAAGTACAGCTGGAAAACCAAGAAGAGCTAGAAGCTGAAGAAGAGGCAGAAGCACAGTCAGAAAACCAAGAAGAGCTAGAAGCTGAGGAAAAGGCAGAAGCACAGCTGGAAAACCAAGCAGAACCAGAAGCTGAGGAAAAGGCAGAAGTACAGCCAGGAAACCAAGAAGAGGCAGAAGCTGAGGAAGAGACAGAAGTGCTGCTGGAAAACCAAGAAAAGCTAGAAACTGAAGAAGAGGCAGAAGTACAGCTGGAAAACCAAGAAAAGCTAGAAGATGAAGAAGAGGCAGAAGCACAGTCAGAAAACCAAGCAGAGCCAGAAGCTGAGGAAAAGGCAGAAGCACAGTCAGAAAACCAAGCAGAACCAGAAGCTGAGGAAAAGGCAGAAGCACAGTCAGAAAACCAAGAAAAGCTAGAAGCTGAGGAAGAGGCAGAAGCACAGTCAGAAAACCAAGCAGAACTAGAAGCTGAAGAAGAGGCAGAAGCACAGCCGGAAAACCAAGCAGAGCCAGAAGCTGAGGGAAAGGCAGAAGTACAGCCGAGAAAACATACAGAATTACAAATAGAGAGCAATATTAAGCTTGGAATAAAGAACATCAGACAAAGTTCAGTCAAAAATATAAAGTATGGGTGCTGTATACAGATCAAGCCTGAAATGAATACATCTATAGTGCTTAAAAACCAGCCATATGTTAATTTTTCAAAAATGATAATGGGCAAATATGGTTTCGAAAGACTCGATAGTACCTTTTCAAAGTTGATATTTCGTCAATTTCAAATGATGTTAAGGGAAGACAGGTCTGAGGCAAATGTAGAAAACAGTAGAATTGTAAATAACTACAATAGTTTTTTTTATATCAATAAACCTGTATTCAATATATTATCTCAGTCAATTGCATTAACTAGTGTAAAAAGCAATAAGGAAATAAGTTTTCCTTTTTATATAATAAAACATTCTCATTTAAATTCCGGCAATGAGAGCAGTAATGGACTTAAATATGAGAAAGAGACTCTTAAGTTTCTGCCAAAAAGTATTTTAAAGGGAGAACAAATCAGCAGAAACTCTAAAGAAGAAAAGATGATAAATTCTTTAGAAAAGAGTGCAAGCACTATTAGTAATTTTTATAATCTGCATTACATGCAAAAAGCGCAAGAAAAGTTTATAGAATCAAAAAAAGAAGAGATTTTAGACAATCCAGCTGATAGAATTACTAAAATAATTTCTGAACCTATAAACATATTGTCAGGAGCTCAGGCTTTTGAAAAAAGAATTGAAACTTTAGCAACAAAAATACAAATGAATAATAGTGTTACAAATATTTCATATGAAAAAGCTATTAAGCCGGCAGTGAAATTACTATTTGACAGCAATCATCCATCTAAATTACGAGCTTTAATTCCTGAATCATCAAGGTCCATTAACCTTGAAGGACGGAGTTTAAGCAATAGAACTTCCATTGGAAGCAGTACAAAGATTATAAACATAAGTAAAATTGACATAACGAATAGAAATACTAATGCGGATATAAATAGAAGCGTAAACAGAGTTGACGGTTGGACCATAAATGAAAAAAATTATGTGAGCAGCAATGGGCCCAAAAATGCAGGTAACCTTATAATTACTAATGTTTTTAAAAATGGAATAACAAATTTGGCAATAAATAGGCCAATTAATGAAACAACTAATTTAACAGTAAACAGACCAAATAATGAAATAATTAATTTGGCTATAAATAAAATAAATAATCAAGCATCCAATGGAAGTTCTATTAAAACTATTAAGAATAATTTTATTACCAATAAGGTTTTATATAGATTAGAAAATATTGATGAATCAAACAGATATCCTCAAATCCCATTAATGAAAAATAGCCATGCAAATAATGAATCTTTTGAACTGAAACCAACAGAGGTAGAAAGTGCTGAAAGAGTAAAACAAAAAATTCAAGAAATTCAAGAAATTGCAATTGAGGATATTAAGAAAAGTGAAATCATTCTTCGTACAACTTTAGCAAAAAAAGATAGTAATCTTAAAACTAAGGAATTGCTAAAAAGTACTCTCGTGCAGGCTGATAGCGCAATTTCTAGACTTATAAAGAACTATTCAAATAAACAAAATGCTGAAGATGAAGAAGAAACAGCAAATAAGATAAATAACTATCAGAATAGAACAAGATTAATACCAGCTGAAATAAAACAAGCCACAAAATTAAATGGAATATCTAATTTCACAGGAAATCTGCTAGAAGACAGCAACTTGATTTTTTATAAGCCTCCTGTGAAAGAAAAATCAAAAGAAACCCAAGAGGCTCAAAAAGTTATAAATATAAATGATGAAAAAGTTTTTGCAAAAACTGTTACCTCTGTAAAGCCACAGAGCAAATATAGTCAAATAGAGGTTGAGGAAGTAAACCTGATTGCAGATAGGGTTTTTAGAATAATTGAAAAGAGGATTGCAATACAAAAAGATAGGAGGGGACTGAGGTAATGGCTGAAAAAGCAAAAATAATTCCGCTAGAGGGTGGCGGAGAAACTATTGAAGTAATGTTTAATCCAAATGAATACACTCTTAATTTTCAAGCAACTTACGAAGGAGAAGATTCAAAAAGGCAATTTAAGAAAACAGAAGTACCAGAATTCAATGTGTCACTATTTTATGATACATACGAAAAAGGTAGTGATGTTAGAAAAGAAACACTCAAAGTAACTAGATTGCTATTTCCAACTGTCAGCGGAAAACAGACAAAAAAACCACCAACATGCTTGTTTGTTTGGGGCGGCTTTAAATATCGAGGAATAATAACAAAAGTTACCCAAAAGTATACTATGTTTCTTCCATCGGGAATTCCTGTAAGGGCTACCCTTGATGTTACATTTGAGACAAAAGAACTTGAAATGAAAGTACAAGAAGATAAAGGCTTACAAGCATGTAGAAAGCTATGGACAGTAAAAAGCGGGGATCGTCTCGATTTAATTGCAAATCAAGCATTGAGAGATCCAACTCAATGGAGACATATAGCCAAACTAAATAAGATTTCTAACCCTTTTAACTTTCCAAGCAAAAATGATTTTGGAAGGATTCTGGTAATACCAGATTTATAGGTGAAATAAAATGAGTGATGTTAGAGTAGCTAATTATAAAATAATGCTAAATGGTTCACCATTATCACCAGATTTTTTGGCTGCTATTGAAGCAATAACTGTTGAAGATGAAGTTAATCTTCCAGCAATGTTTTGTATTCAGATTAGTATGGCTGACAGTGACAAAGGAAAATGGAGAGGAATAGATTTAAAGGATATAAAGCCAGGAGATAAGATTACTATTTCAATGGGAATTGATGCAACTGAAAATTTGATTAGCGGAGAAATTACATCCTTATGTGCTAATATAGGTAAACATTCAATTTTAGAGATTAGGGGATATGATTTCCTTCATAAACTGCGTATGGGAACAAGGAATAAAGTCTTTACAAAGAAAAAGTACAGTGATATTGCTTCTGAAATAGCAAAGGAGCATGGATTAACACCAACCGTTGATGACACAAAAACTGTTTACCCATACATCTTTCAAAATAATCAAAGTAATTTTGAATTTTTGCTAAATAAAGCTGAATATCTAAATTATGAAATGTATGTTGAGGACAAAAAGTTTTACTTTGTCAAATCCCGAATTTCAAAATCACCTGAAATACCAGATATGACCTATGGAAAAGAATTTGATGAAATTAATCTAGAACTTAAAGTGTTAAGTCGTGGTAGTGAAGTTTTGGTAAGAGGATGGGATGTAAAAGAGAAGAAGGAAATAGAGTCTACTGCTAAAAAAGGCGATGAATCCACTAAAATGGGCGGTAAAGAGTCTGGTTTCGAACTTTCATCAAAAGCTATAGAAGCATCTCCCGTGGCTGTATGGGTTGAAAATCTAATTGACACAAGCGAGGCGAAAAATGCTGCAATAGCACAATACAACAGCCTATTAGATGAGTTTGTTACAGGTGAGGGTAAGTGCTGGGGAGACGCACGTTTGAAAGCTGGGAAATCAGTAAAACTAATGGGAATAGATGAACGCTTCAGCGGAACATATTATATTGTCTCAACAATACATAACATCGACAAAACTGGATATACAACAATATTCAAAGTGAAGAGGACTGGAATATGAGTGATATAGGTGTATCGAATTTTACTAATTATATTAATGAAAATGGAAGACTGTTTGGTGTCATGGTAGGAATTGTTATAAATAATGATTCTGCAAATGATTCTGAAAAACCTGGACCAGGACTTGTAAAGGTAAAAATTCCTTTATTGGGTATGAAAGAATCAAACTGGGCTAGAATTGCATCGCTTATGGCTGGAAAAGAGAGAGGAGCATTTTTTCTGCCGGAAAAGGATGATGAAGTGCTAGTAGCATTCGAAAATGGTGATGTTAACAAACCATATATTATTGGAGCCCTTTGGAATGGGAAGGATACACCACCTGATACTAACAGCGATGGGGAAAATAATACAAGAATAATAAAATCTCGTAGTGGACATATTATACAGCTTTTTGACAAAAGTGGAGAAGAGAAAATACTTATCAAGTCTTCAAAAGGACACATTGTTGAAATGAATGACGGAGAAGAAACTCTAAGTGTTATTGATAAGTCGGGGAAAAACTCTATAGTTATCAATACTAAAGATAATAAAGTAACTATATCTTCTGGCAAAGATATTGAATTAAATGCTCCTAATGGAAAGATTGCAATGAGTGCTAAGAATATTGAAACTAAGTCGTCAGCTGATACAAAAATAGAATCATCAGCAGGAATGGACATTAAAGCCTCAGCAAATATGACTATCAAAGGCGCTACAGTAGCTATTAATTAATGATAAAAATTTATTTCTTAATACATGTATAATTCCCCATTACATAAATTTAGACACAGAAGCGAAAGCTGAGTGTTTTATATATCAATTTAGTTAAGGCCTTTCTTAGTAAATAACTGGGAGACCTAACATAGAAAAATATTAAAGGAAGGAGAATAGAAATGGGACAACCTGCAGCAAAACAAGGAGATCGTATTATGGCAACAGATACTCATATAGTGCTGATTTCATCTGGTTCAGGTACCATTCCCACGCCATTGCCACATCCATTTACGGGAATAATTGATGGAGCTCTTAGCAGTGATGTAACAATTATGGGTAAGCCTGCAGCGACGGTCGATTCAACTGCGACAAATACACCAGCCCATGTTCCGCAAGGCGGGCCATTTCAAAAAACACCATCCAACAAAGGTACAATCAAAATGGGGAGTACAACTGTAAAAATTAATGGGAAAATGGCTGCAAGAAATGGTGATATGGCTATGACATGTAATGATCCATCAGATTTACCAGTTGGTAAGGTAGTTGCAGCTGGAACAGTTACGATTGGCGGCTAATGCGAAGTTTAAATTTTGTGCATACATCGTTGCCTTCGCACAGCCAAAAGCTGCAAGCAGCTTTTGGTGGAATATAGCAGTTTTTTGCACATACATAGTGCATTTTCGAGCAGCAAAACCACAAGTGGTTTTTGTGAGAGTGTTTGAGATGATTATCAACTTGAGAGTGCGAAGTTCAAATATAGTGCATACATCTCTCCCTTCGCATCAAAAAACTGCAAGCAGCTTTTTGTGTGAAAGAGCAATCTTTGCACATACATAGTACGTCTTATAGAAATACTTAGCATAAACATGATTAATTCTGGCGGTTTGTTGTAATGAACTGCCAAAAAGAGAGTATCTTTGCCCGCAGAGATACTCAACTGAAAGCTTTACCAAAGTTTTGTGCCCAAGATGGGCGTAGGAGGTTTATATGGAAGTTATTGATTTTTTAGGACAGGGATTAAAGTACCCAATTTCTGTAAAAAAGGCAAGAATATGTACTTCAGCCGGAAATGACTCTATCAAAGAATCAATTATACTCATTTTAGGCACTGCAATAGGTGAACGCGTTATGCGGCCCGAATTTGGTTGTCGCTTGAATGAAATGGTATTTGCTTCTAATGATATGGGGACTGCAACATTAATTCAAAATTATGTTGAAGAAGCTTTAATGAAGTGGGAGCCACGAATTAAAGTTGATGATGTGACACCAACTGTTAGGCCAGATAGTACAACTATGGATATATTGATTGAATATACAGTTAAGTCTAGTAATAGTAAAGAAAACCTTGTTTATCCATTTTATCTTGAAAGTGTGGGAAAATAATGAAGTATATTTTACCGAAAATTGACAAGCGAAGCCAAGAAGACTTGGCAGACCAACTTAGGAGTCTCATACTGGAGTATTGTGCTGAATTTGAAAATATCAATGAAATAAAGTCGGACAAGCAGGTAGATGCCCTCGTTCATATTTTTTCTAATATGATGGGACATGTAATTGAGGCATTGAACCAGGCTCCAGATAAGAACTTTACAACATTTTTAAACTTGATTGGAGTTAGCCCTATACCACCGCGTGTTGCTAAAGCTCCAATAATATTTAATTTAAAGAAAGACTATAACAATGAAGGTTTTGTTCCAGCATGTACTAAAATTTCAGCACAGCCTGACAATCAGGACGAGGTCATTTTTGAAACAGAAAGTGACTTGACAGTAATTAGACCTAAATTAGTTAAGGCTGCAAGTGTAGAGCCCATCGAGGATCAGTGGAGCAATCTTGACTTTTTATTTGCAAAAGAGCCAACAGGAAAGGAAGCAACATTGTTCCTTGGAAATACTCAGATGGTTCATCGTTTATACATAGGAGATGAGTTGCTGGGATTGGTTGGATCAACTGTCACTCTAGAAATGGATTTGACTTTACCTGAAGCCAAAAAGTCATCTGCAAATAAGAAATCTGAAGGGCTTTTGAACTCTACTAATAGGGATATAAAAATTCAATGGTATTACCTTGATGAGGATGGAAACTCTATAATTCTACCTCATTTAACGGAACAAAATGTTCTGATTGATGGTCAATCAGCAACTAGTGAACTAAAGCTTTCGGCAGAAAATTTATTTTCATTTGCTGATTTACCTGAAATAAAACCTAAAGAAATATCAAGCTATACCAAGAGTGGAGCATATAAAAGCTGGAAAAATCGTTGGATTTATGCTGAATTAAAAACTTTATTAACTGATGAGAATTTAATGCCAACAGTAAAAAGTATTAAAATAGGCAGAACAATAACATCTGATCAGCTTAATCCGGATTTAGCAATTTACAATTATTATCCTCTTGATTTATCAAAGGATTTTAATCCCTTTGGAGATAAGCCAGCATTTAATGATACTTTTTATATTGCCAGTGGTGAGGCTTTTTCAAAAAAAGATGCTGATATTACAATTGCCGTTGATATTTCCAATAAATCTGAGTTAACGACTGAAAAGATTAAATTAGCAATAGAGTATTGGAATGGAAGAGACTGGACACAATTGGGATGGATACAGAGAACAGCAGTTGTAAAAGAGGTTGAAGAAAAAGATACAACAACTGGTAAAGTAAAAAAGAGAATAGAAATTGAGAACATTGAATCTAAACTCGGTGGAAAGATTATTGAGGATACAACAAAAGCTTTTACGAATCTTGATGGTGGAAATATAAAGTTTAAATGCCCAAATGATTTAAAATCTTGTATTGTCAATGGTCAGGAGAATTATTGGATTCGTTTCAGAATTGTTGAAGGCAACTATGGTGAAGATAGTAGTGTGAAATATGATGAAGAAAAAGTAATTATAAAGGATGCTACTTACAACCCTCCTTTATTAAAGCATTTAAAAATTCAATATACCTATGAGCCATCAGAAGGTAAAATCCCTGATATGGTAATTGCTGAAAATAACTTCATCATGTCTGATAGAACTGATGAGTGCTTTAAAAATGAGCCTTTTAAAATATTTACAGCCTGTGAAGACACAGAACCGACTTTCTATTTAGCTTTTGATGAGGATATTAGTAATTTGCCTATTTCACTCTTCTTTCCATTGACAGGTAATCAAATTGGAGAAAAGCCAGTAGTTGCTTGGGAGTATTGGAATGGTAGGAATTGGCTGACACTAAGTGTTAATGATGCTATACGTGATTTTACACGCAGAGAAATTCAGCAAATAAATATGCCTTCTGACGTGGAAAAGTGTGCTATTTTTGGTGCAGAGCACTATTGGATACGTGCAAGATTGGAAGAAGGAGGCTATAAAGTATATCCGAAAATTAATGCCGTTTATTTAAATGCTGTTTGGGCTGTAAATTCAAATACATTGCAGGGAGAAATACTGGGTTCAAGCAATGGAGAACCGAGCCAGACCTTTGAATTTTCATGCACTCCTGTTTTATCGGGACAGGTTGTAAAAGTCCAAGAGACTTTAGGACGAGATGAGTGGATTACTTGGGAAGAAGTACAGACTTTTTCTGTCTCAAGAGCAGATAGCAGACATTATATGTTGGATTCTGAAAGTGGATTATTGACATTTGGAGATGGAGTAAATGGAATGATACCTCCTGCTGGAAAGGATAACATTCGTTGTGACTATAAGCATGGGGGCGGAGTATTAGGAAATGTAGGTGCAGGGTCAATAACAAAATTATGGGACGACATTCCTGGTATTGAATCAATAACTAATCCAATTGCTGCTGATGGAGGCTTTGATCAAGAAAAAATTGAAGATGCCAAAGCCAGAGGCCCATATACATTAAAGAACAGAGACAGAGGAGTAACTTGTGAAGATATAGAGTGGCTTGTACGTGAAGCAGTACCTAAGATTGCAATAGTAAAATGCTTTCCTACTATGGATCGTGAACTGGATTTCACACCTGGAAAGGCTATTGTAATAGTAGTTCCAGAGTATGACGATCCAAAACCTGTACCAAGTCAAGAACTACTAAACGAAATTGATGAATACTTATCTGAAAGAATCTCAACAGTTCTTCTTAGAGAGAATGAGCCAATGTTGGAAGTAATAGGTCCTGATTATATACGTATAGGGGTTGAAGCAAATGTTGAATACACTAACCCTGCATCAGGAAAAATCATTGAGGGCCGAATAATTGATAATTTAAAGAGTTTCTTAAATCCTTTGCATGGCGGACAGGACAGAAAAGGGTGGACACTTGGCAAAAATTTATATATTTCTGAGATATGTTCAGAAATTCAAAATACACCAGGAGTAGACTTCATTAAAGATATTACAGTTAAGGCATCGGTTCAATGCTACACATTAGATCTTGAGACTTTTAAGGAAGAACCATATATGCCTGCTATAACTTATCCTACATATAGTGCAGTAAAAAGCAGTGATAATAGAATTGTATTTGCATTGGCAAGAAAGCTTATAGCAAATAAGGAAGTAAAAAATATTTGGGCTAAAGGCTTTAGAGAAAATGATGAAATACTTCTCCGCTATAGAAATTATAAGTCGCAAAAGCTGGTTATCGTAGCTATAGATGGAGATGTTCTGGAATGTAAGACTGCTGATGAAGATTCATTAGAATATCATTTAAGTGATTGCCAGGTAATAGAAAATCAAGTCTGTACTTGTGGTTTTTACAACGGAGATAAAGTATTTCCAGTAGGAACAGATGTTGAAATAGTAAAGCCAATTGCAAAAGATTTGACTATTCGTTCATATATTATGAATGAAGTTAGAGGAAATCCATCATCCTTTTATATTAAGATGGCAGTGCTTGAGACAGGTGACAATATATATATAAGCCGTAATGATGAATACATAAAATCAGCTTCGTTAAAAATCCGCCAAGTAAAATCAGAGAATATTTTCTTAGAGGAAGATGAAATTATATATAGTGGTGTTCACCTCATTAATAAGAAACCTACTCTCGCATTTCCTTATTTACAAGATAGAGATACTGGCATAATTCATGATATTAGCAACATGAAAGCTGAATGTCATTATGAAGAAATAGAAAAGGATGACAGAATATATTTTGAGAGTATCAGCAATATGCCTGAGGAATTGAGATGCAAGCATTGCTTACCTTTTGAAGATTAATAAATTAAGTATATTAATCCAAAGTTATTAAAGTATATGAAAGGAGGAAGAAAAATGTCAATTGCAATACCAAATTTAGACAGGATGAATTTTGAAGAACTAGTTAAGGAAGCTAAATCTTTAATACCAATATATAATCCTGAATGGACAAACCATAATCCATCGGATCCTGGAATAACCTTGATAGAATTGTTTGCATGGCTTTGTGAAATGATGATTTACCGAATTGACCAGGTTCCAGATGAAAACTATATACATTTTCTTAATTTATTAGGTATCAAATTGAATGATGGAGAAGATTTGTTATCAGGAATTAGACGTGGTGTTGAACAATTGTCAGAGTGTACTAAAGCTGTTACTGCTGAAGATTTTGAAAAGTTAGCATATGAAGCTGTTATGTCAAAACCTGGAATTAAAGAAATGTTTCCAGATATATCTGTACGTGCAATTTGCTATAAAAATAGAGACTTAGAAAACAATATAACAGATGATGAAAAGTTCGGTGACATTTCAATAATTTTAATTACAGAAGTATCAGATCAAATGAAGTTTTTAAAAGAACATAGTGATCTTAAAAATTATGTAAAAGATTATTTACATGAACGTAAATTACTTACAAACAGAGTTCATGTTGTAGACCCTGAGTACCAAGAAATAAGAATCAATATGCAAATTGCAGCAGATGATTTGAAAATTGCGGATACGGTGAAAAGGGTAATCGAGGAGTATTTGGATCCAATTAAAGGTGGGCCAGATAAAAAAGGTTGGCCCCTTGGAAGAAACTTTTATAGTTCAGATTTGTACTATTTAGTTGAAGGGATATCTGGCGTTGAACATGTAATAAGGTTGGAGCTGGACTCACCTACACTTAAACCCCATCAGTTGGTTAAGCTTAAATTAATAACTATTGAGGTCGAGAGCTAAATATCTAACTAAACAATTTATTTGTTAAAACAGTATTTTTAATGTCAAAACAAAAAGGGGGGCAAATGATGAGTAATCAGCAAATTAGTAATTATGTACAATATCTTCCTAGGATATATCATAAAAGCAGCGATCAAACTTATGAAGATTATTTTCTTGGTCGTTTTCTTAAGGCATTTGAGCAGGTACTGACGGGTTCTGCTGAAAAGAAAGATATAGTAGGAATTGAGTCAATATTGGACAACTTTGAACAATACTTTAATCCATCTCAAACACCGCCACAATTTCTAGAGTGGCTGGCTAGCTGGGTAGCTCTTGACTTAGAAGAGTCAGTTGAATTCTATGGGAACAATGACAAGGAACAAAAGGAACAGTCACCAATACAAATTCTTCCTTTGGATACATCAAGAAGCACAATAAACCGAGAACTAATAAGTAAAATGGTTCAATTGTACAAAAAAAGAGGTACAACAAAAGGTCTTTTGGAATATTTGCAGTTTTATGCGGGTGAAGAAACTACTATTTCTATTAATGAATATGAAGAAACAGCTAAAGTTGGTGAACGAAGAAAAATAGGTGTAAATACTATGGTTGGTAAGGCAAAGCCTACATTCTTCTCAGTACATACAATGATTCCTATTCATAGCAGAAGCAGGTTACAAAAAAAGGTTCAATTAATTAAAAAAGTAATTGAAAATGAAAAACCCTTTTATACAAATTATCTGCTTAGTGTAGAAATTCCTTCTATGCGTGTTGGAGTGTATTCAAAAGTAGGAAAAGAAACCCTTTTAGGTGGTATGATAGAGGACTAATAAAAAGTAAAACATTATTAATATTTGGAGGACGTAGCAAATGGGAAAAGAATTGAAAAGAATGCGCTATTTTGACGGACTCTTTTTGGACGCAAATGATTATAAACTTGATCAAGATTATCAAAGAAGGCTTCAGCAGCTTCATAACTACTATATGCATACATGGGGTATTGCAGGAGGGCTTGAGGTTTCGCCATTAATTAAGTTTAAAGAAGAAGATAATAACAATCAGTCAGATGGTGAATCTTCAAATGAATTAAACACATTTATGAAATTATCAGAAGGGTCAGAGTCTACAACAGAGTCAGAATCAACAGAAACAGGAACAACAGAAACAGGATCAACAGAAACTCCAGAAACTCCAGAATCAAAAAAATTAGTGACTCAAATTCATAGACTTGATAAAGAAATAGAAACTTTTGAGATAGAGGATAATCTTACTACAGAAGAAATGTGTAAAGTAATTGTCTCTGGGGGCTTAGCCCTAAACTGTGTAAAGAGCACAGAAAACGATGGTGAGATGATTAGCCAGCAGATTTATATATATGATGGACACCCCGATAGTGTAATTGATCTTTCTGAATGTCCTGCATTTGAAGATATCTATATTTATGTTAGATATAAAGAAGAAGAAAGAGACTATGTTAATGAAGAAGTAGATATACGTAATCTTACTAGTTCAGATCTTGAAAAAGGTAAAGCGCAAGAAATACATATATATGAACGAGGAATTATCAGTTACAGTACTGATAAACCACTAAATATAAGAGACAATGGTACAGATGAAATAAAAGACATCATATTAGCTAGAGTAAAGCTTGAAATTGATGAAAAAACAGGATACAAATATATAAAAATTGTTTCAGAGTATGATTTTGATGATAAAACACCAGTAAGGACATATTCTAAGCCTGCAGGCAAAACTATAGCCTCTCAAAAAATCTTGTTTAAAATGAGTGATGATGCTGGTGATATGCCATCTATTAGAGGAATATTTCAAGAAGATAATTCAATAGGACTTGAAGTGGATGCTGTAAATACTTACTTTGATGGCTCTGTTCAAGTAAATGGTGATCTGGTTGTATATGGGAATATTAAAAATGACAGTTCAAGAGAGAAGGAACTTTTAATATCAAATCGTTTCGTCCAGGTAAATAGTTATTCTGATGAATGGAAGTTACAGAATAGTGGTCTTCAAGTATATCGTGGAGAATCAAAAGAAAAACCTGATGCATGTCTAATGTGGTCAGAAGAACAACAAAAATGGCAAGTTGGATATAAATATAAGGAAGAAGGCTCAGATGAAGAAATTGATGAGGGTTTTTATAATTTAGCTTATGGACCTGAATGGGAAAAACTCATTAACGGCAGTGTTATTGACGAATATCATAAACATACAAAACTATATTTTCCATCCGAAAATGAAGCTATTGAAACAGATAACTTAGGAAAATTATCTATACATGGTAATATTAGCCTTAATGATAATACAATATGGTTACGTTCAAAGGAAAATGCTTATCATGGTTTGGGATGGTTTGGAATTGACAAAACGTTTGCGAATTTGGCTATTGATGGTCCTGCATTATTTGGCCTTAAGGGCGGAATATTAGGTACCACAGATGGTGGACAAAAAGCAATTATATCTTGGAATAGTCGTGGAAATGTAGGTATCGGGGTACCATGCCCAGTTGATGATAAACTCGAATTAGCTGGTAGTCTACGTATTTTAAGTTCTACAAATCCTATCAAATTTTCTTCTAAGTGGACAGGATTTCCTGACTCAACAACTAATTGTGCTGAAATATGCAATGACACAACTAATCATAAAGCTTTGATGATTGTGGGTAACAAATCTGCTGGACAGGGTAGAAAAGTTGCAATATGGGATAGACTTGATGTAAATGGAACTTTAAATGTTAAAGGAGATATGCAGCTATCTCAGGCTTTAAGACCAAGTACAGGAAAAACAGCTAATAATGGAATTATATTTCCTAATGATCCAGGAGGAGGATCAGGAGATGCTGCATGGATAAGATATTATGCCAGAACAGGTGAGGCATGTACTCTTGAAATTGGTACTTCAAATGATGCAGATGACCACATTGCGCTAATGGCATCAGGGAATGTAGGTATTGGAACTTTAAATCCAGCTGATGATCTAGATGTAAATGGGTATATGCGAATTATGAGCGGTTCTAATCCAATTCGTTTCACATCTAAATGGAGTGGATTCCCAGACATGGGTAAGAATAATTATGCTGAAATATGTAATGACACTACAAATTTCAAATCACTAATGATTGCTGGAAATAGGTCTGCAGGAGGAGTCAGAAAGATATCTATTTGGGATACCTTGGAAGTTAAAGGTTCTCTAAAAGTTAACGGTAATTTTAAAACTCTTTGTGCTATTACCCCAAGTGTTGGTAAGGGAGAAAATAATGGAATTACATTCCCAAGGGACTATTATGGTGGCACCGGGGATTCTGCATGGATTAGATATTATTCAGATACAGCACGTGGCGGCGGTGAAAACATGACGCTTGAAATAGGTATATCCAATGACGTTGGCACTGGAGGATATTATGGAGGCGGTGACCGTATACGCTTATATGCTAGTGGAGGAGTATATGTTGACGGATATTTATATTACAGTTCATCTCGTACATTAAAGGAAAATATAAATAGACTATCTGCTCAAAAAGCAAAAAATATATTAGAGGGATTAAATCCAGTATCATTTAACTTTAAAGGAGATAAAGAAAAAAGAACTTTAGGCTTTATAGCAGAAGAAGTGCCCTCAGAGGTTGCAACAAATGATCATAAGGCTATTAGTCCTATGGAAATTATTACTGTATTAACAAGCGTTGTAAAGGAACAAAGAAAATTATTAAAGACGCTGCAAAAGCAAGTTGAAGAATTATCAAAACAATAAAAATAAAAATGGAGGTTTTATTTATGAAAGAGCAAATTCAAAAACGCATAAATGAGTTAAAAGAACAACTTGAATCAGGTAGCAAAATGATAGAGGAAATGGAAGTAAAGCGCACAAATCTTACTTATACACTTCTTAGAATTAATGGAGCAATACAGGTTCTAGAAGAATTGTTAATTAAAGAAGAGACAGTTAATAATCCTGATAAAGAATAATATTGTATTAATCCGCCGAGAACTGCATTTTTGAAAATTTGAGTAATTGGCTGCTGTGAATATGGCAGTATTTTAAGTATCCGGAGGAAGAGACAAATGGGAAAAGAATTAAGGAGAATGAACTATTTTAACGGACTCTTATTAGATGCAGAATATTACAATCAGGATAAAGAATATCAAAGAAGGCTTCAGGGCTTACATAACCGCTATTTGCATACTTGGGGTATTATTAGCGGACTTGAGGTTAAGCCAGTTCCAGATAGTAATATGGAGGTATATGTAACGGAAGGTGCTGCACTAGATTTAACAACAGAGGGGTTTAGATGGTTCAGAAGTAAAAGAGATTATCAGTAGGCAAATAATAATGTATGAAGGACATCCTGAAAATCCTATAGATCTATCAGAGTATAATGCAGGAGAAAATATATATATTTACTTAAGTTATTTTGAGAGTAATGCAGACTGGGATAGTGAAAAAGGTCAAGGACAGGAGATACATATTTGGGAATGCGGAAAGCTGCATTTTTCGACGGTTAAACCTGTTGATATCAAGAAAAATATATTATTAGCAAGGGTTGTACCGATAGAAGTATATGATGAAAAAACAAAAAAGAGAAACCATTATTGATAACAGTTGTATATTTGATACAGATACTGATGGAACTCCGTTAAGACTATATGCAGGTGCTTTGGTAGTGAGATGAAGCTAGATAAGTTTACATTGATATGGGAATAGACTTAGAAAAAACTCCTGTTATCCAAGCTTCAGTTAAAGTATTGAAATCTGATTATAATCAAGAATTAGATAATGAACAGGAATCTAATTCTAAATCAAGAATCAGATACAGAAGAGGAATCTGATTCTAATCAAGATTCAGATATAGAAATGAAATCTAATACTAATCAAGCACCAGATACAGAAGATGGATCTGATTCTAATCAGGATTCAGGTACAGAGCAGGAATCTGATTCTAATCAAGAATCAGATACAGAAGAGGAATCTGATCCTTATCAAGATTCAGATACAGAGCAGGAATCTGATTCCTAATAAAAAAACAGTTACAGTATTGGAATTTTTTCCAAATCAAAAGCGGCTGAAAAATCAAAAGAAGAATCAGATGAAGAATCAGATGAAGAATCAGAATCTAATTCTGAACAAGAGCCAAAAGAAAATCAAAGTACTTATCCGTTTGTAAATTTAAGGGTAGTGTGTCTATAAATGATGACCTTGACTATACAGGTAAACTGGTATCTAAAAATAATAAGGGAGAAATTAATCCTGAGTTTACATTTAAGGAAAATTTTTTACAACTAAATAGTAATAGATGAAGATGAAGAATCAGAGAATGAGAATGAATCAAATGATGGTTCAGAGAACGGCAATGAATCAAAGAAAAAAGGTTCAATTAATGGGGTGGACCTAAAAGATGGTGGAATGGATGTATACAAGAGGTGGAAATGGTGTACCGGATGCACGAATTTTATGGTCGGAAGTTGAGCAAATATGGAAGGCTGGTCTTGAAAATAGCCTTAGTCC
Organism: Ruminiclostridium herbifermentans; assembly: GCF_005473905.2. Lineage (NCBI taxonomy): Bacteria > Bacillati > Bacillota > Clostridia > Eubacteriales > Oscillospiraceae > Ruminiclostridium > Ruminiclostridium herbifermentans. The sequence goes on along the minus strand of NZ_CP061336.1, from coordinate 3,169,666 downwards.
CTTGGCTTATGGTGATAAGTATGAAATCTAAAAAATAGTGCAATAGCTGGAGAACTTCATCACACAATATATTATATTCCAATAAGGGAATATCGATTAAGTGCTGATATGGATAAAGAATTATCCATAAATAGAGAACTGATACTTAATGATAACAATATAGAGTGCAGCCAAAGGACAAGTTGCATGGTACGGAGGAAGTAAGCTTTTTGACAAACTAATGTAGATGGTTGTGTTCTGTTGGGAAATACGGGTGGTTTGCTAGGAACTACATATGAAGGACAGAAAGCAGTTCTTTCATGGAATAATAAAGGTAAAAATGGAAGAGTAGGAATAGGATCAGTGGATTTTAGCAAAGTGATGATGATGTGACATTGCTGGGAGTACAAGAATACTAATAGGTACTAATCCTTTAAGAATTACATCCCAATGGACAGCCTTTCAGACAAGACCATTAATCAAGCCGAAATATGTACTGATACTACCTACCATAAGGCTTTGATGGATTGTAGGAACCAATCTGCAGACAAGGCAGAAAAGTTGCTATATGGGACTGGTTAGATGTAAATGGTTTCCTATACGTAAATGGTAATATGCAGGTGTCAAATAAGCTGCGCTTAAGTGAAGGTACTGGAATAACGGTATTATATTTCCGAATGACCCAGGAGGAGGTTCAGGAGATTCTGCATGGATTAAATACTATCCTAAAATATTGGAGGGTGGCAAGAGGTTGAATCTTGTACTCTTGAAATAGGAACCTCTAATGATTCTGATGACAATATTTACTTAAATTCGTCTGGAAAATGTTGGAATAAGTAGTTCTAACTTTATACCAAAATGAAAAACTCGATGTTGAAGGATATACACGAATATTGAGTGGATCAAACTCTATACGATTTACATCTAGCTGGAGTGGTTTTACTTCTAAGTCACCTTTATATGCTGAGATTTGCAATGATACAGGAATTTATAAATCATTAATGATTGCCGGAAACAGATCTGGAGGATACGAAAGAAGAGTATCAATGTGGGACGATGTGGATGTTAACGGAGATTTACGTGTAGATTCAAATATAAAGGTAGAGGGTGCAATAATACCAGGTGTTGGTGAATGTGAAGTAAATGGGAATTATGTTTGACAAAAATCCAGGGGGTGGCAGTGGGGATGCTGCATGGATTAGGTATTACTCAGATAAACTTCGTGGCGGCGGAGAAAATATGACTCTGGAAATAGGAATATCCATGACAGCAATATATATACAGAAACAGGAAGATATTGGGTTTCAAACTGTCCATTACCCATGGTTACAAATCCGTGTGGTTCATGGAAGTATTATACTCGTACAATTGTTGGAAATGGTGGTGATAGGCTTCTATTAAAATCACCGGGTGGTATCTATGTAGATGGCAATTTTTATATAACTTCTTCAAAAGAGTATAAAGAAAATATACATGAGCTTTCCCAAAAAGAAGCACAGAATGCAATAGAAGCTCTTGAACCTGTTGAATACAATTTTAAAGGTGACAAAAAGAAAACTACCATAGGCTTTATTGCTGAAAATGTTCCAGATAGTTTAGCATCATATAATAAAACAGCTATTAGTCCAATGGAAATTATAGCGGTTCTAGTAAAAGAAGTTAAAGATCAAGAAAGAGCTATAAATGAACTTGATAAAAAGATTATTAAGATTAGCAAAAATAAACGCAAAAAAAATAAAAATTAACTTTTACAATAGGAGGAAAATAAAATGAAAAGAACAAATTGAAGCACGTATTGAACAATTAAAGAAAGAATTTGAAGAAGGAAAGAAAATGATTGAGGAACTTGATGTGAAGCGAACAAACTTAGGACAGACTATGTTACGTATTAGTGGTGCAATTCAGGCTTAGAAGAATTAATGCCTAAAGAAGATGAGACATTAAATTCCTAAATAAAAGGTTGAAATACTATGATAAGCAACAAATGGGGAAATGGGATTCTTGCCTGTATTTATGAAATTTTACATTCTAAATGCAGGTAGGAATTCTGAATATGAACGATTTTGATATAAAATGGAGGGAAGGTAAAATGTCAAATGAAACCAAGAGAATGAATTATTTCAATGGACTATTGCTAAAAGAAGAAGACCTGACTCTTGACCAAGATTATCACATAAGCAGCAACGAATCCATAACAGATATTTTCACGATTGGGGAATAGTAGATGGATTGAAGGTAGAAGCAGTTCCTAATTTACCAATGGTAACTGTTCAGCCGGGTTTTGCCATTAATAGAGTATTAGATGAAAAAACAAACGAAAAAATTAGTCAAGAAATTTGGGTATTCGAAGAGGATACAAATAGAACTTTAGATTTATCACCCATTGGTATTGGCAAAAATATATATATTACTGTAAGCTATAAAAAAGAATTAGTTGATATAGATACAGTAAAAGGTGGAGATACACCTATACATATTTGGGAACATGCTGAAATTAATGCATCAGCGGAAAGACCAAAAGACGAAAGCAAGGATATCATTATAGCTTGTGTACAGCTAGTGATTAAAGATGGAATTATGATAGTAGATCCATCAAATATTGTTTATGATTACATACTTGATGAAAATGGTAAAAAAGTTAATGTATGTACTTATGCGGTTACACAGGGAAATACTGGAGAATTTCAGAAAATTAAAATTGGAAACAAAGATAAACTAAATTTGCCCTATATTAATGGAATTACTTCTGAGGCAGAGAATGGAATTGATGGTCTTGAAGTAAATTCAGCTTATACTAATTTTACCGGAAAAGTAACAACTGGTGATTTTAATACAAATGGGGATGCAAAGGTAAATGGTAATTTATCGGTTAGATCAAATAATAAACCAGTATTTAATGTGGATACTAAAGGTAATATGCAAGTTAGCAGCACAGCTACGGTTACAGGAATGCTTACAGCAGCAGGAGGGCTAAATGTCAGTGGAACTAATGCTGTAATTGGTACAGAGAATGTAGAGTTTTCAGGGAATACTATATTACTTAATAAATATACTTCTGATAAAGGTGAAACAACTACAAAGGATACTGTATCAGGAATAGAAGTATACAGAGGAGGGGTTCCAACTCCTAATGCAAAAATCGTATGGGATGAAGCTGATGGTACTTGGAAGGCAGGAACTGATAAGGAAGATAATAATGATAAATCTGGGCTATATAATTTAGCTTATGGTGATGCATGGGATACAATGAAAGATAAAAGAAATGCTGATGCTTATCATCATCATGCAAAGCTGTGTTTTGAACATGATGGATATGGTATAAGCGTAGATGAAAATGGTAATGCGACTATTGATAAATCAGTTACAATTAGTGGAGATATTTTTGCTAATGGTGGAATTATTACACCATATGAATTAATAGATTCTGATGATGTTACTACTCAAAAGCGTGCAAAATTAGTATGGAATAGTCAGCAAGAAAAGTGGCAGATTTGCATATTAACTAGGGATAAAGAAGAAATTGATAAATGGATTGAAGGCGAGCCATATAATATAGCATATGGAGAAGAATGGGAAGTACTTACTAATAAATCCACTGCAGATAAATATCATCACCACAGTGAGTTCTATAACAGCAATGACGGACAAGTTGTTATGGGGGTAAGTAATGATGGTGATGTGCAAGTTAGTAATAATCTAGAAGTTGCTAAAGATTTGATAGTAGTTGGAAATTTAGATGTTAAAGGAACTCATATTATATCCCAAAAAATATCTCATGAAGTAACTGAAAACGCTATTGTTGTAAATATGCCTAACCAAGATGGTAAATATGCAGCAGAAGCTGGACTAGAAGTGTACCGAGGAAAAAATCTTGACAATGCCAGACTAATTTGGGATGAAGCTAGTGACAGCTGGAAATTAGGTATTGGTAACAATTTATCTGAAATACCTAGTGGAGAAAAATGGAATTATATTACAGGCGGTGAGATTGTAGATCATTTGCATAAACATACTAGCCTTAATACAGTAGATGGTAACAAAGTGTTATCTGTTGATAAAAGCGGATATATTAAAGCTGAAAAGGATATGAGCGTCAATGGCTGTATTTCTGTAAAAAAGGATGCAAGTGTTTCAGGAGAATTAGTTGTAAATGGCTCTGCAGTCTTTAATGGTAATATAACTGTAATGGGTACCCAAACTGTAGTAAATGCAATAAAAATGGAAGTTGATAACAATACTATTTTGGTTAACAAAAGAATTGATAGCGGTAAAGGTGACTATAAGTTTGATGGTGGATTAGAAGTATATCGCGGAAAAGATAATCCAACTGCAAAACTTATTTGGGATGAGGCTGAAGAGCAGTGGAAAGTTGGAATATCAGGAGATTTATATGACTTACCATATGGTGATGATTGGGATAAACTAACAACATTAGATTTTGCTGATACGCTGCATAAACATAGTATGATATGCAAAGAAGATGGAGACCCTATAATTGAATTGGATGGAAACGAAGTTTTAGTAGAAGGTTCAATGAAGATAAAGGGAGATTTAAATGTTACTGGAAAAACCATCACTAAGAATAAAGAAAATGAGATAACAGATGAGGCTTTCCTAATCATAAATAATAAGGATAATGATAACTTTTCACTAAGCGAAGCTGGTATTGAAGTGTACCGTGGAAACCTTAAAGATAAAGCTCGTATTGTTTGGGATGAGTACTCTAAAAAATGGAAGATTGGTATTGGAAGCAAATTAAAAGATATAATTTGCGATAATCCAACACAACTATATAATGAACGTGGAGATGTACTTGGATTAAGTGTGCGTGCAGCAGGAAATGTAGATATTGCTCATGACTTAAATGTAGGACAGGATCTTACAATCACTGGCAGTTTAGATGTAAGAGGCGGTTTAACCAGAATAAACAGTAGTAATATAGAAATAGTAAGTAACATTATTACGATGAATAGATTTGATTCTGGAACAATATCTAAAAAATCTAATACTGGTATTAGCGTATACCGTGGAGATGATGCTAAAACTGCTGTTATGGTTTGGGATGAGGCAAATGGTTGTTGGAAAATGGGATTAACAAGTATAGACAAGTTAAATCCTTCTACTCCAATTACAGACCCTTCAAATACAGACCCTTCAAATGCAGATCCTTCAAATACAGATCCTTCGACTATAGACGATGCAACTTACTTTAAAGTATTTAATGATGGAAGTATTGAGGCAACCAATGCAACAATTACTAAAGAGCTAAAATTAGAAAATGCATCTGTACAAGGAGAATTGTTTGTTAAAAATGGTATTAATGCTATAGATAATAGCAAAAATGCATTTATAAAATGGAATGAAAATAGATGGGAAATAGGATCGTCGAATGTTAACGTATTAACTGTAAAAGATGAAAGAAGAGTAGGAATAGGAGATAATGCTAATAATGCAAATCTTGATGTGTATGGTAGTGCATATATAAGTTCAGCAATGACTGTTAAAGGTAGTTTAGAAGTTTCTGAAAAAACTACTTTAAATGAAGTTTCTGCAACAACTCTTAAAGTTGGTAATAATTTATCATTTACAAAAAGCGGATTAGAGGTTAGCAGATTTGATGAGGATGGAAATAAATTAGCGCCGGCAAAAATAAACTGGAATGAAAAAGATGGTTGCTGGCAATTCGGTACGACTGAAGAAAATATGATTTCTTTAACACCTACAGGTGAAGGAGAACATGCACATAATGTACTTTATACAGAAGATAAAAAGAATCCTGTTGTTACTGTTTCAGATATGGGATATGTTGGTGTTCGTACTACTAAACCAACCACACATTTTGAAGTTTCTGGAAATGCAAAGATTAAAGAAAAGTTAGAGGCTAAAACAGTTGATATATCAAATGATACAACTATTGGTGGAAAAGCGACTATTGCTGGAAAAGTAACAATTGGTTCTTCAAATAAAGAACAACCGGCATATGAAATACATAGAGGAGCTACCAAACAACCGGCTAAGTTATGCTGGGATGAGGAAAGAAAAGTTTGGCAAGCTGGTTATGATAATATAATTAAGGATATCTCATTATCAGACCATAAACATACTGAGTTGGGTGATGTGAAAGGTGTTACTGATAAAATATCAGTTGATGGAAGCAATATCAACATGGGAACTAATATTACTGAGGTAAATCTGAAAGTAAATGGTAATACAACTATTACTGGAAACCTTATAGTAAAAGAACCAAATAAAAGCACTGATTTAGGTATTGCTACAATTGAATCATTGACTGTAAATAAAGGTTTAAAGGTAAACAATGGACCAAGAAACCCAAAAGCACAGATAATATGGGAAAATGAAAAGTGGAAAGCAGGAACTGAAGACGGTGTTACAGAAATTTCATTAGCTGGACATACGCACAATGCATTGCAAAGTACTATAGATGCTGGAAGAGATGCTCTGAAAGTAGATATTATTGATAATAAGGATGCTATAGTACTGGGAACAACTGCTAATAAGGTAAATTTAGAAGTAAATGGTGATGCAAAAATAACAGGTGCTGCAACAATATCTGGTGCTGCAACAATAACAGGGGCAGCAACAATATCTGGTGGTGCAACAATAGGCGGAAGGTTAAGTGCTCATACACTTGCTTCAAATGAAGGACTTAGAGTAGCAAGGGGTGGAGGTAAACCTAATGCGATAATTAAGTGGAATGAAGATAATGAGTGTTGGCAGGCTGGAATTGATGGTGGAAGCATCGAGAATATATCATTAGCTGACCATAAGCACAATGCATTAAAAAGTATTAATGATGCTACAAAGGAAGCCCTGAAAGTAGCTAATGTTGAAAATAAGGAAACTATAGTACTGGGAACAACTAATGATAAAGTAAATTTAGAAGTAAATGGTGATGCAAAAATAACAGGTGGTGCAACAATAGGTGGAAGGTTAAGTGCTATTACACTTGCTTCAAATGAAGGACTTAGAGTAGCAAGGGGTGGAGGTAAACCTAATGCGATAATTAAGTGGAATGAAGATAATGAGTGTTGGCAGGCTGGAATTGATGGTGGAAGCATCGAGAATATATCATTAGCTGACCATAAGCACAATGCATTAAAAAGTATTAATGATGCTACAAAGGAAGCCCTAAAAGTAGCTAATGTTGAAAATAAGGAAACTATAGTACTGGGAACAACTAATGATAAAGTAAATTTAGAAGTAAATGGTGATGCAAAAATAACAGGTGGTGCAACAATAGGTGGAAGGTTAAGTGCTCATACACTTGCTTCAAATGAAGGACTTAGAGTAGCAAGGGGTGGAGGTAAACCTAATGCGATAATTAAGTGGAATGAAGATAATGAGTGTTGGCAGGCTGGAATTGATGGTGGAGACATTCAGAATATATCATTAGCTGACCATAAGCACAATGCATTGCAAAGCAGTATAGAGTCTGGAAAAGAGGTTCTGAAAGTAACTGCTGATGACAATATCGAAATCGGAACAGAAGCCGAAGATGCAAATTTGAAAGTGTTTGGAAGCATAACTGCAACCAAGGGACTTAAAATAGTACAAGATGATAAAACTTATATACTAAAAGTAGTAGAAGATGATATAAATAATACGTATAAATTACAGATAGAAGCTTTAGAAGCTTGATAATTCAGAGGGAGAAATACGTGCTGAAGAATGAACAGCAGTATTTATAACTTAGCAGTTGTACAACAGCAAATCATAAATTTATTTTGTGATAGCTGAAATATATTAATAAATAGATATAGGTGTAAGCTACCAATTATAGATATGTTTTGGTGGCTTACACTTATTTTATATATTTGTGGTTTATATTTAGAATTTTAATAAAATAATTGTATAACGAGTACTGGCATTTGGCATATTTTGATATACTATTAAAAAATAATTCAACTTTTCCACAGCAAAAATCTATCGGTGATTAAGATTATAAATGACGAAATTATTCATGAAATCATATCTAATTTGACTTTCTATAAAAAATCTCCTATATCTGCAATGAATTAATGAATCATGTCTGAATATTGCATTATCACGAGTTAAGTCGTACTAAATGATATACAGAACTGAAAGTACTTATTAATTTTTATAGAATTCTCTCATATGAACAAAATTGCTCAAATATTCTATAATAAAATAGTATTTTAAATTGAGATGATTCGTTATATTTGAAAGACAATGATTAAATGTGTAAACTGAAAAAAGCAGGGTATATTATATGTTATAATATTAAAATGTATTTAAAAATAGAGGATTTATTTTAAATCACAGCTGAAACGGTACGCTGCATATAAGACGTGACTAATAGTATGAAATAATTAGGTGAAGCAGAAAAAATATGCGTACTTCTGCTGTCACATTGCCGTAGATGCGTCTATTTAAAAATGTGATAACAGTTTTAATTGTCATTAGCATAAAACTTTACTGGGGTGCTTTATGGATATTAAAGAAGTTGCTGAAATTGCTACTGCTGCAGGAGAAATTCTTTTGCGTAATGGAGCTGAAGCATATAGGGTTGAAGAAACGATTAAGAAAATATGCAATTCTTATGGATATGAGGGTGAATGTATTTCAAATTCAACAGGCATTTTTATCTCTGTTATTACTCCCGACGGACATATGGTTACATCAGTAAAGAGAATTAATCAAAGAGATGTTGATCTTTATAGAATTGAGAGGATTAATTCTTTTTCAAGGGATTTGATTAATAATCCATTATCCTATGAAGAAGCGAAAAAGGTATTGAAGGATATATATAATGCTCCCAATTTTTCACTGGGAGTAAGGATTTTTGCTGCAAGTATGACGGCATTTGTCTATACCCTTTTTTTTAATGGAACTGTGTTAGATGCTCTAGTTTCAGCTATTATTAGCATTGGAATATACTATGTCCTTGACAAGCTATCAAAGGCTGGAATGTTTCAATTTTTATTATACTATCTATCTGGACTTATAATTGGAGCAGTAAGTTTAGGTTTACAATTATTGATTCCACAAATCAATATGGACAATGTTATTACTGGTGCAATTATAGTGCTTCTTCCCGGAGTAGCATTTACAAATGGAATTAAAGATATACTTTATGGTGATTATGTTTCTGGTTCAGCTAAATTAAGTGAGGCAATTTTAATCATAGTTGCAATGGGAGTGGGAATTGCAACCGCACTTTCACTATTATTGAAATGGATTTAAAGGGTTAAAAAAATTATATAAGTTGAAAAAATTATATAAATAGTAAGGAGGTGCAAATCCATGCCGTTTATATTAAGGACTTTTTTTATTAAGGCCTTTTATATTAAGAAAATGCTTAATCCTTGATGATGCTTTTTGTATGGCTGTGGGGCATGGATATAATAATGATAATCAAAATAATATTGGCGTTTTTTGGGAGTATTTTTCCGGCAATACTTTTTAATATAGATAGGCGAAAAATATTTTTGGCTGGATTATGTGGGGCTATTGGATGGGCTATATATCAGCTTTTGTTTTATTTTACACAGAGCCCAATAATAGCTTCGTTTTTTGGAGCAATTGCCATAGGAATTTACAGTGAGTCATTAGCTAGAATAATAAAAACTCCAGCATTTGGTTTTTTGATACCTGGCATTTTTCCGCTTGTACCTGGCTATAAGGCTTATACTGCATTAAGACATATTGTAGAGAATAACTTGTCAGCAGCTCTAGATAAAGGAATATTAACACTAGCCGTTGCTGGAAGCATTGGATTTGGTATAATGTTTTCAACAGCAATCTTCAAGATGATTTTTTCAGGTAAGCGTGTAAAAAGAATATAATAATGTAACTGGTTTATTTAATAATAAAGATATGACTGAAATTTCACAACACTTCTCCAAAATAATGCTATAACTAGTTTATTTATTAATAAGAATATCATTTATTAAATAAAAGAGCAGGGATTCTTTCAAATCCCTGCCCTAAATAGCTATGATTTAACGAATTAAGTTAAGAAATAATTTTGGAACCACAAATTCTCTAACAATAGTTTCCAATTACTGCCCTAATTAACTGTGGCCACCCATTTGGAGCGAAAACAGTTCCTCGGACATTAACTGGACACAAGAAGTTATCAATTACGGGTATGCGAGAAAAATAGTTTGAGTTAATCAAAATTACCATCTCCCAAAACTCGATATATAAAACTCTTGCCTGCGTCCTATAATGTCAAAATTCATCCCACTTTTAGGATATCCAATAACATCAACTAGTTTTGCAAAACTATAATTTTTGAGAAATAGAGTCGTCCATTGGAACCATCCCCCCACTATCTTCATTAAATCTTAGCTATTGGACACATTTCTGTATCCAGTAAATATTATGGTCATATTTCAAATTAAATATGCATGAAAAAAATTTTTTTTAGTCATCAACTTTTGCGTTGCTTTTATTATTAAATTGTGAGTTGGTTTTGTCCTTAGTAATATTTTTTTCAGACTTATTTTGAGAATTAGATTTTGATGATATCTTGTGACCTTTACTTCCTTTAGCCATAAAATTACTCCTTTCTTAGTATAACCATGCCTATGCTTTTAATTAAAAATACAGAAGGCATGGACATTATTAAAATTGTAAAAACTTAAACTTTGTAACCTTATAATTTGCTTAATAAATAATTTTATACAACTAATACTGATTGATTAATTATTTAGCTTATCTTCAGCTTTCAAATAAAATCACTCTATTTTTAGTATAATTTACTGATAATTTATTTAAAAAATAACTTTAAAGTATAGTTAGCTCTTACACGGTTAACTTTCAAGTTTTGAGTTCATTAATGCTTTAAGCTGATTTTCAACAATTAGCATCCAAGGTTTATAGTATTCTAGTAGATGTATTTTGTCTTGTTTGGAAAATTATATGATTTCACTTGACTAACTCATACTGCAGGATATAGTATTATGTAATAATTTGAAATTCTAAAGAATTTAGGATTTAATTTAGTATTACAATTTAACTTAGTATTATATAGGGATTCTAAGTAAACATATTTGGAACTAAAAATGTTAATAATTTATATGCTAAATATAAAAGGGGACTTTTTGGAAGGCAGGGTTAAGCTTGACTAATATATTGATACGATTATTTATTAAGGACTATAAGAATATTGATAATCCTATTGTAAGAGAGAATTATGGTAAGTTTGCTAGTATTATTGGAATTGTAACTAATTTATTACTTTTTATAATTAAGATTATTGCTGGATTAATTTTTAGCAGTATATCAATTGTAGCAGATGCTGTAAACAATCTTTCGGATTCAGCTTCCTCAGTAGTAACGCTAATTGGATTTAAAATTTCTGGGAAACCCGCAGATGAAAAACATCCATATGGGCATGCGCGAATGGAGTATATTTCAGGATTGATTGTATCTTTTATAATTATATTTTTAGGTTTACAGCTTATTATAAGTTCTATTGATAAAATAAGGGAACCTCAAACGGCAGAATTCAGTTTGCTATCAGTAGCAATACTTATTATTGCTATTGTTATAAAGCTTTGGCAGTGTATTTTTTATCGTAATATGGGCAAAAAAATTAATTCTATGACGCTGGTAGCTACCTCAGTTGATAGTAGAAATGATATTCTTTCAACATCAGCTGTTTTAGCAGCAGCATTAATAACACGTCTTACAGGCTTCAACCTAGATGGGTATATGGGTGCATTAGTAGCTATTTTAATTATAATAAGTGGTATAAAGTTGGTTTCTGATACTATAAGCCCATTATTGGGTATGGCACCAACAAAAGAGTTGGTAGATAGAATATACGAAAAAATTTTAAGCTATGATAATATCATTGGATTGCACGATTTGACCGTACATAGTTATGGTGCATACAAATGCTTTGCTTCAGTACATTGTGAAGTGTCAGCGGATCAGGATATTATGGTTAGCCATGATATTATTGACAATATTGAAAGAGATTTTTTAACAGATGAAGGCATTCACATGGTAATTCATCTTGACCCTGTTGTGACAAATGATGAAAAAACTAATGAACTTAAGGAATTGGTTAAAGGAATTATTTTAGATATATCGCCTGAGATTAGTATGCATGACTTTAGAGTAGTTTGGGGAATAAGCCACTCCAATTTGATTTTTGACATTGTAACTCCGTATAATACAAGACTTAATGATGAAGAGTTAAAGAATCTAATTTCGGATAAATTAAAGGATATAGATGAGAAGTATCGAACTATAATAACAGTAGATCATAATTACGTGCCAAATAGTAAAGACTGTTAGGAATAAATTCGAAAAACAGTTATAAATACTTTGAAAAACATCAGTATATTGTTAATAAAAATATGCCCAACGCCATATATTGTGTGGCTTTTAATAAAAGAAAAAAATTCTATTGACAAATTTAAAAAAAACTATTGAAAATTTTGTCGAAATGGTGTATAGTATAAATAGTTAATAAAAGTAGTATTTGTAAAATTAAAAAATAACATATGAAAAGGTAAACTTACTGAAAGGTAAGGACACAAAGCCATGAGTCTAAAGTGTGAATGCACCATGATCGTCAGGTTGCCAAATGTTAAACGTATATAACGTTTTATTTAGCTGTGGCAACTTTGTGTCACAGCTTTTATTTATTTAAGTTTATCCTTAAAAAACGTTCTTTACATAAATTTAACTAAAACTGCATAGAAGACTTAGTACTAACAACATAGTAGGTTTATAGTTATTATTTAATGTGGTTGGAGGTGGATTTAGGTGAACAAGCATACAAGACTTATTGATAAGGATGTATTACTTAAAAATGTTAATCTAGGTAATTTTGTAAAAATAAAGAGAAATTCTGTTTTAGAGGAAGTTGAAATTGGTGACTTTTCTCAAGCAGCAGAATATAGCAATATATATAATACAACAATTGGTAAACATTGTTCAATTTCACCCTTTGTTAATATAAATCCAGGTGATGAGCGTGTGGAGATTGGACATGATGTAAAAATAGGTTTGAATGTTTTAATTATGTCAGGAGTAAAAATTGGTAATGGTGCAATTATTGAATCAGGCAGCATTGTTACGGAAGATGTTGAAAGCTACAGTGTTGTAAGTGGAGAACCTGCTAGAAAAATAAGAATGAGATTTTCTGATGAAATGATTGCTGAGATAGAGAAATTGAAATGGTGGGATTGGGATTGCAACAAAATTATGTCAATGTTTAATACCTTTAGGAATTTTGATGAATTTGTAGGTAAGTATTCACATTCAGGATTCAAAAATGATATTGAAAAGGTAGCTTGTTTGCAATAGTAAGTAGTTATAAATTAATTAAGCAAAATTCTAATTCTAATAAAAAACTTTCCTAAATTCTATGTTATGTGTAAACCAAAAAAGGTATTTGCTATTTTAGCAAATACCTTTTTTGGTTTACACATATTAATTAAACACATTAATTAGAACGCAAGCATTTTTGCCAATGTGTGTGGTATTAACATATTTCCTAAAATGAGTTTTTTAGTTTATAAATGTTTTAAGCAGACTTTCCATACTTACCATCCATGGTTCATAGTGTGCTTAAAGATATACTTAAAACAAGAAATAATATAATCAACAGCAAACTGCTTAAATAGTACTCTCGTGAATATAATCTATGGATTGCTTCCGAAATAGTACTTCCGTGAAAATAATCTATGGCTTACTCCCGAAATAGTACTTCCCTGCAGATAATCTATGGCTTGCTTCCGAAATAGAACTTCCCTGCAGATAATCTATGGCTTACTCCCGAAATAGTACTTCCCTGCAGATGATCTATGGCTTGCTTCCGAAATAGAACTTCCCTGCAGATAATCTATGGCTTACTCCCGAAATAGTACTCCCCTGCAGATAATCTATGGCTTGCTTCCGAAATAGTACTTCCGTGAACATGACCTATGGCTTGCTCTGGAAATAGTACTTCCACGAATATGAACTAAGGCTTGCTCCCGACATTGAAACTGAAATATTCTCTATATTGTTTTTTTACATGTAAAACATGATATGCTTTATAAAAAGTCATATTTTTGATGATGTTGTATTGTTGATATAATTTCAACATTAAATTTATGTAATATAATAGTCGATTTTGTTGAGAGATTATTTACTTAATATTAGATGAAAGTAAAAAATCAAACTAAAATAATAAAAAATTAAACTATACAATATGAAATCAAACAAATTTAATAAGTAAACAAACCAATTCAATAAAACATCTTATTGTAAATATTGTACAAAGTGTATATAATGTGGTTACGGCTATATTTGATAAATTTTGACAAGGTATTTATATCTGTTTTTCAACAGACTGGTTATTTGAAAATTATTTTTACTCTAAATAAATAAACCATTATTCATTAACTTATGACCCATTGTACAGCTATTATCTTTTGTATTGCTGGTCTGATATATTACAATTTTCATGAAATAACTAACATATTATCTATCTTTAAAATACTTTATTAATTTTATTTGGTGAAGAGAGAAGGTAATGTGTTATTTTTTTAATGAAAGGAGGGAGTATAAACAAATTAAGACCAAAAGCTGTTTTAAATACGAGAATTTAAAATTCGTATTAAGACATGCTAGGATTTTGGTTAACCTCAAATCAAATGATATAATTAGATGATTTTTTGAAAAACAGGATAAGTAATGTTCCTTGCATAATAAAAATAATAGGAGTGTGCTAATAATGAGTATAATAGGCAAATTCAAAATGAAAAAGGCTATAAGCTTACTTTTAAGCGGTGCTATTGCGCTATCATTGCTGGTTTCCCCTATAGCCAATGTATCGGCAGAAAGCTTACAAGTCAATAATTATCAGTTTGATAACAGAATCAGATTGAATTCTATTGGATTTTTACCAGAACAAGTAAAGAAAGCAACAATTGCATCAAATTTTTCTGAATTTAAACTTGTAAAAGATAACGGTGAAGTAGTGTTTACAGGAAGACCAACTTCAATGAGAAATTCAGATACTAATGAGCAGGTGTATATTGCAGATTTCTCACCGGTTACACAGGAGGGCTCTTATATACTTATAGTTCCAGGTATAGGGAAAAGTACTACTTTTAAAATTGGAAAGGATATCTATTTAGAACCATATAAGGCATCCATGCTTGCAATGTACTTGGCACGCTGTGGAACATCAGTATCTGCAAATTATAATGGAAAAACATTTTCTCATGGCGCATGTCATACAAATGACGCATATTTAGATGCTATAACAGGACAGCATACAAGGGCGAACGGAACAAAAGGCTGGCATGATGCTGGAGACTACAACAAATATGTAGTTAACGCTGGTATTACTGTAGGTTCTATGCTTTTTGCATGGGAGCAGTTTGGTGACAGTCTTAAAGACATTAAACTTACAATGCCTGAGAATAATAATTCATTGCCAGATTTCTTAGATGAAATAAAGTATGAAATTGATTGGCTTTTTACTATGCAGTACCCAGATGGCAGCGGTAAGGTAAGTCATAAGCTAACAACTAAAGGCTTTGGCGGTTTTATTCCACCAGAACAAGAATCAGCTGAAAGATTTTTCACACCATGGGGAAGTGCTGCAACAGCGGATTTTGTAGCTATGATGGCAATGGCATCGAGAGCATTCAGACCATATGATGCACAGTATGCAGATAAATGTTTAAATGCTGCAAAAGTAAGTTATCAAGCTTTGAAAGCAAATCCTAATAATGTGAAACCTGAACAAAGTGCTTACGGCACTGGAGAATATGATTCAAATGACTCTGACGACAGACTTTGGGCAGCAGCAGAAATGTGGGAAGCTACAGGTGATAGTACTTATTTGAATGACTTTGAATCAAGGGCAAATTCATTCTCTCCTAAAATTGATGCGGATTTCGACTGGGCAAATGTTAATAACTTAGGAATGTTTACATACTTACTTTCAACAAGATCAGGTAAAAATGAATCCCTCTATAATAATATAAAGAACTCACTTTTATCATGTGCATATACAATATCTAAAACGGCTAGAGATCATGGATATGGAAGGACTCTTGGAAGCACTTACTATTGGGGCTGTAACGGTACAGTAGCTAGACAGACCATGATTTTGCAAATTGCAAATCAAATTTCTCCAGACGAGGATTATATAAATGCTTCACTTGATGCGCTGGGACACCTATTTGGAAGAAATTATTTCAATCGCTCTTTTGTAACAGGCTTAGGTATCAATCCTCCTAAAAATCCTCATCACAGACCTTCTGGAGCAGACTCTATAGCTGAACCATGGCCAGGTTATCTAATTGGCGGAGGTTGGCCAAGTGCAACAAGCTGGGTTGATAATCAAGACAGCTATGAAACAAATGAAGTTGCTATTAACTGGAATGGGGCACTTATATATGCATTAGCAGGTTTCGTAAATGGATATCCAACATCACAACAACTATATGGTGATGTTAATGGTGATAATACAGTTGATGCAATTGACTTTGCATTAATTAAGCAGTATCTCATGGGACAGATAAGCAATTTCCCTGGAAAAGACGGAATGAAATTAGCTGACGTAAACGGTGATAACAGTGTTGATGCACTTGATTTCGCAGTTATTAAGAAATATTTATTAGGTCAAGTAACAAAACTGCCGGTTTAAGTATTTAAAAGCGGTGAAGAACAAGTACTTTAGCCGACCGTATTACCAAGACATCCTGTCTTGGGCTAATACTCACAGTTACTTACTTCCGCTGTATCGGATGTAATACTTGTTCTTCACCTATTATATCTAACAACAATTATCAATTTCTTACCGAGCTTCGCAATAATATATATTACACTCACGTGCTATTTTATAGAAATAAGACTTCGGTATACAGAAAATGTTGTTTTTAGAAGTTTATTTTTGAACTACAAAGTATATAAATTTATTAAAAAACTCCAGTTGCGTAATATCAGCAGCTGGAGTTTTTTCGTAAAGAACAAACAAAATATGTCATTTTGCTTGTTCTAGAACTCTATTACCGTACATTGATGTAAAATGCTAGATTTAACTATATAAGATTATCAGATTTATACTTGTTACACATAATAATGTAAAAATAAAGAAGTTGTTCCTTAAAAACAAAGTAATGTATAATTATACAAAAAAACGGGGAGGAACACAAAATGAAAAAGTTAGTAAAATTATTAACCAGCATAACAATTATATTTATGCTACTATTGCCAACAAGTGTATTTGCAGATGCAAGATTAAGTATTACTGCTACACCAATTGCAGGTGAAAACTATATGAAGCTCAATTGGACAAACCTTGGAGCAGGTTATACTTATACTGTTTATGCAAAAGGGCAAGATGAAGAAATTTATCAAAGTATACCTGCAAAATGTGATGTAAAAGTATTGAATGTTTATCCAGATGTGGGTAATAACTTAAAAACATGGATGGAAACTAATGGGTATGGCAGAGGTCTTATTTCAGTTGATGAAGTTAGTATTACTAATTTCAATAATAATCCTGAAATATATATGAAGGATACTAATGGTAATTGGAAATATGATGTTATTTATTTCGGAGCATGGAATTGTAATAATGAAATAAATTTCAATGATTTGGCATTAATATATATAGAAGACTTTATTAAAACTGGAAGAGGAGTTTTAGCGGGACATGACACAATAGGTTATCATTGGAATAACTCAGGTCTGAACAAACTAAGAGCTTATTTTAATATCAAGGTGGGCAACTGGGAAAATAACTATTCAGGAATAGATGAAGGCTATAATTATTATGCTGGATTTGCTGGAACTGAAATTACAGTAAAAAAGAAAGGGTTATTAACAAATTATCCTTGGAATATAGGAGATGTGGGTACAAAGCTAACTGTTCCATTGTCACATTCTACATCAAATTTTGCTTTAGGTGATATATGGATGACTTATCCGGATGATTCGTTATATGTTTGGAATGCTCCAGAAAATCTAAAGAAATTTAGTAATTTTTATTTAACTACATGGAATAACTGTGCAATGATACAGACAGGTCATTCAAATGGAGAGGCAACAGAAGATGAACAAAAGTTAATAGCGAATACCTTATTCTATCTAGCTCAATTAACAAGTGAAAATTCTTGCGATGACCACAAGTCCCAAGATATTTCAAATCCTGATAAAGTAATAATTAACAAAATATCTGATGACAATAAAAATTTGACTGTAAATTATTCAAAAAGTAAGGATAATGGAACTGAGTATAAATACTATGTAAAGGCAACAAATTACATAGCTCCAGAAATAATTTCTGATACTGTTTCAGCTATAAACACATCTGGATTAGCAGGATATTCATATGTGATAGATAATATAGAAAATACTGAACCTGATAATGTGGTTGATACAACTGATTTATCAATATCAGTTCCACTTTCTGATTTAGATGTAAATAAGCCTATATACATTCATATCAAAGCTATAGACAAGGCTGGAAACTATTCAGAAACTACTCATAGTACATATATGTATTCGAGCAAAATAGAATTAGACCAAAATTCAATTGTTTTGGCGGAAGGCAGTACCGCTAAACTAAATGCAACAGTAACAAGCATTTCTTATACAAATTCAGATATCAAATGGACATCAAGCGACGAGCTAGTAGCAACAGTAGACAATGCTGGAAATGTAACAGCGCTTAAAACAGGAAAAGCAATAATAACAGCACAATTAGCTGATACAGATACTATTTCTACATGTGAAGTTAATGTAGTTAATGTAGGTATGAATAAAGAAAAAATAAACCTTGCAGTTGATGAAACTACCGCTCTTGAGGTAATTGCTTCATACCCTATAACAACAGGCATTGATTGGAAGTCGAGTGATGAATCAATAGCTACTGTGGATTCAGAAGGAAATGTAAAAGCAGTAGGAACGGGAAATGCAGTAATTTCAGCGCAAATACGCGGTACTGGCATTAAAGTGTATTGCAATGTAAGCATTTATAGCATTTCATTAGATAAAACAGAACTAAGTCTAATACAAGAAGAAACGCATCAGCTAATAGCTACAGCTTCCTCAAGCATAGTATGGAAGTCTAGTGATGAAACAATTGCAGTTGTTGATGTAGCCGGAAATGTAACAGCTATTGGTGTAGGTACAGCCATTATAACTGCTCAAATAGCAGGCACAGATATATCAGCTAATTGCTCAGTTAATGTTTCTGCTTTGCTGCCTGTCTTATACATAGAACCAGAATTAGAAAATGCAAAGCTAAATCATATTGTATCAGTAAACTTGATTATTGATAATATAAAAGAAATAGCAGCAGAGGATGTAATAATAAAATACGATAGTTCAAAGCTGCAGTTTATAAATGCAGAAGAAGTTGATGGTATTATGTTAATTAAAAATGATATTCAATCAGGAGAGTTAAGATTTATATTAGCAAGTAAAGGTCTAGAAAATATTATCAATACTAAAAAAACATTGTTAAAGCTGAACTTCAAAACAATAGAAGTAGGAGAAGCTTTAATTGATATAACCAAGGGTAGAGTATCCGATGGTATAGAAATGGAGAAAAGCCTGAAAGACTCAGAATGTGGACAAGCTACAATAATAATATTGGATCCTAAATTAGGAGACGTAAATAGAGATGGAGAATTCACTCTTTTGGATTTGGCAATTGTTGCAAGACATTATGGAGAAGATCCAGCTGCGCTTCCTCAATATAATACAGATATAGACATAAATCAAGCAATAGATAAAGGAGATCTGACTCAAATAGCAAGGTATATGCTAGCTAACCCAAATTATAAAGTATAGCATTAACAGTATATAAATATAAGTCACATATTGCCCCGAATATTTTAAGGTTATACTTACGTATAGCATCAAGACATATAAATAAAAAATGCCATTAAAATTTAAAGAGTGTTTTAATGGCATTTTATTATTAATATTTTTGCACTATTTAAACTACTCAGTTAACTAATAAAACAAGTTGACCTGTGAAATAGTAATTCTTTTAACGATCTAATTCGCCTTTACTCTTATTGTTGTATTCTGGATTGGATGGATTTTGCGTTATAGCTTGTTCTGACTTGTTTTGCGAATTTGGTTTTGAGGTTGTTTTGTTCTTTTTTCCTTTATTCATTAAAATTAACTCCTTTCACAAAAGCCGATTATTATTGGCTAAAGTCTCGTATTATAATATCATATCATTTCAAAATTAGAAGGATTTTATTCAAGTTATATTTTATAAACTTAATCTATTATAACAGCATTTATTAAAGGTTAATTTTGGGAGCAAGCCATTGACACATTATGCATTTTAATGCTGATTAAGAGGCTTGTTGTCGGAATATAATATTTCTTGCTTTCTCCAGCTTCTTTTCAGACTAATTATGCTTTTTAATGATATTAACTAGGGTTAGATAATTTTGATTTATGACTAACTACTAAAACAGGTCTATACAATGTTTTTTCTAGCAATAATAACTCACAAAGCATATTTTTTGAGTGTGTTGTTGGAATCTAACTATCGGTTGATATATCGGATATTTAAGTAATTGTTTTTGACTTTTGCAAAATATAAATCGATTTTTGCATTTTAATATAATAAGAGGGTGTTCAAATTAGAAAAATATGATACAATGATAATATGAATAAGGTATTTTGGCTAAACGTGTCAAAAAATAAAGAACTTTTTATAATTATATAAATTTAAAATTGCTTAATTAATTTTACTCAACCCTTATATGGAGGGAATTACAGAATGAAAAAACAGATACACAAAAATAAGAATAGCCATTTTGCTATGTATGCTTTTCTTATTATTCTTGCTTTTTGTGCATTGATTAGTGATTTTATATTACAACAGCAAAATTTGAATTTTTTCGTAACACTAAGCAGTATTTTTATTTTTATTATAATTGGTATAACAAGAAGTAATGTTGGCCTAATAATAATAACAATATTAAATTGTTTTTTTGTTGCAATAAACGGATTTAACATAATTACTCTTGTTAATATAGTTGAGATTTATTACGTTTGGATTCTATATAAAAATAATAAAAAAAATATAATATTAGAGGTTATTATATTTGGTTTGTGCCTTTATTTTCCAGTGATTTTGGCAACCAGCTATAATCATGGCAGCATTAGTGTAGAGTCTGTATTCAGTATAGTTATGATATTTTTGAATAGGGTATTTAATGCTTTAATTAGTAAAATGATTTTAGATTATATGCCTTTAGAAAAGATAATTGATTTTACATATGATCGTCCAAAATCTTTTACACTATCTAGTTTAGTTATACAAGTAAGTATAGCTAGTGTCGTAGTACCAATTCTTTTGCTTTCCATTGCAACTAATTCAAGTAACCAAGAGCAGATTACTAAAACTGCTATTAATGATTTGAAAAGTGCTTCTGAATATATAAACAAGAAGCTAAATACTTGGAGTGAGCAAGAAATAAGAGATTTAAAATTGTTAAAACCCATTGCGGTTTATGACTTGATTGATAATGTGAAAATATATGTATCAAGAGCAGACAATTCTGTTAATTTCCATTTAATAGATTTAGGTAATAAAGTAATAGCTAGTCAAAATACTGCTGACTATATGAAAGAAGGATTAGACTGGATAAAAAAAGGCAGCATTAAGGAGATTGAACCAAAAGTTTATAGATGGGTGGCACCTAAAGATGATAGATTTATCGTTAAAGATTACAGTCGAGATAAAGCTTTTTTCTATGAAACTTCAATAGATAAATTTAAAGTAATTGTTTCTGTATCAGAATCAGCATATAAAGATAAAACAATAAATTTCTATTTTAATTTACTAAAATTGATTTTGCCTATATCTTTATTTGTGGGTATTTTCTTTATCATTATGAAAAGATTTATGTTAAATTCAATATTTGAGTTAATAAGTATAACTAGTGGATTACCTCAAAAGCTGAAAAACAATGAAACAGTTGAGTTTGCAAGTAGTAATATATATGAAATTGATTCACTGACAACTAATTTTAAATTAATGGTAGATAATTTGAGCAGTATGATAAAAAATGTTGAAGCCACTAATAAGAAGCTTCAGGAATCTGAGCGTTTACTATTTGATCAAGCGCATTTTGATTCTTTGACAGGATTGCCAAATAGACCTTATTTTATTAAAAAAGTTGAAAGTGATATAACGAACTTTTATGTAGATGATCAATTTTCCAATAAACAAGGAATTGCATTCTTTTTTATAGATTTAGATAAATTTAAAGCAGTCAATGATACTTACGGACATTCAGCTGGAGACAAGCTTTTAAAGCTAGTGGCTTATAATATGGATAGTGTGCTTAAGAATTATGATAATAACAGTTCATTTATAGCTCGAATGGGTGGAGATGAGTTTGTTATTGAGTTTATATATGATAACAAGGATGATATACAAATTTTGGCTGAGGCACTAATTAGTACAATAAACAAGCCTAAGCAAATAGATAACATTGAATTAACTCCAGGCATAAGCATAGGCATATGTGTATTTCCCGAAGATGGAGAAGATATTGATAGTATTTTCTTAAAGTCTGATTCATCAATGTATAAAGCTAAAAACTCAGGTGGTAATAAATATTTCTTTTATTCTGAACTATAAAAACATAAAGGAGTTGTTGTGTCGTGAAAAATATTAAGGCTGTAATCTTATCTGTTGTTTTTGCTTGTATATCTCTTACTAGCTGCAGTACTAATGATAAAAATATTGATGTTGACAAAATTGTTACGCCAAGTGAAGCCAGTGTGAGTATAGAACTTATTGAGAATAAGGAAAGTATTGAAAATAATGATGAGGATGAGTTTGATTTTGTAGTATGGAATAACGCAATTATCGAACAATATTTAGAGAATGCGGTTCTTTCAAGATATCCAAAGGCTAATTTAAAAATTGTTAGTTTTGATGGGCCAGATTATGAGAAGGTAACTAAAGCATTAGCAGCAAATGAACCAATTGATATGATTACATATTACAGAGAGGGCTTTGGCAATTTTAACTCTTTAGATGGTTTTGAGGATTTATTGAAGCCTGATTATGATTTTAATAGTATAAAGTCAATTTTTAATGAGCGTGAGTTGGAACATTGCAAATCTTTTGATGATAGTAAACTTTTAGCATTACCTTTTCCAGAGTTTCCAATGGTAACATTTTATCGTGCTGATATATTAGAAAAGTATGGTTTTCCTACCGATCCTGAGGAACTAGGGAATTATATTTCAACTTTAGAGGGTTGGATGAAAATAGCTACGGAACTACAAAAAGATGGTATACATGTTCTCCAATGGAATGAAGAAATTTTTCAGCAAGCACTGAGAAACTATGGATTTTATGATGATAATATGAATTTAATTGTTAATAATGAAAAAGTTAGAGAGTCTCTTAAACTTACTATTCAAGCGCATAGACAGAGCTTAGCTAGTAAAGTTAATGTTTGGGGGCCAGATGGTCAAAAATTAATAAAAGAGGATAAGATTGCTATGATGTATATTAATAAATGGGGCGAATCGCATTTACAGGGTTTTGCACCTGAACAGGCTGGGAAATGGAGAGCAACCAGATTGCCTTTAGATATTTATGGATATCAAAGTTCATACTATGGCTCAATACCATCTACAAGTAAACATAAAAAACAAGCTTGGGATATACTGAAAACATATTTGGTAAATGATTATAAAAGCATAACTATACAAATAGATAAACAAAGTGAATATCTTGGTGGACAAAAATCAATGCAGTTGTATGATGAACTTATTAATAAAATTCCGCTTCGTTATCCTACTATGTTAGATAACAATAATTTTTCAATATTTATGGATATTTTATATAACAATATGGATAACAAAAGTGCTGATGATATTTTTAACTTATCTATATCAAAAATTAATGAATCAACATACCATGAACAAAAAGTATTAACTGAATATCTTAATGAACACAGAAAAAAATAAATTAATGGCAATACTAAAGTAAGTAAGTGTAACATATTTTTAGAACATTTTTAGAACTAAGAAAATAAAATGTATTTTCTAAATTTAAAATATAAACTACTAAAAAAATAACCCCGGTTGAGGGTTATTTTTTAGTAGAAAACTGATATGTAAAATGAAAAGTAAGGATTGATATTATTAATAAATTTATTTTTATACAATATTAGAAAAAAATGAAAAAACAAGAAAAAAAGAGCATAACTATGGATTCATTAGTAAAATCATGAAAATTATGTAATAAAAATATTACCAAACATTGACAATTGATAAAATACAATGTAATATAATGTAAAAACATATGATATATTGTAAGGGAGAGAAAAAATAATGAAATCAACAGGAATCGTAAGAAAAGTAGATGAACTTGGCAGAATAGTCTTGCCAATAGAATTAAGGAGAACTTTTGATATTGAGGAGAAGGATGCTTTAGAGATATATGTTGATGAAGCAACTATTATATTAAAGAAGTATGAGCCAGTATGTATTTTTTGTGCTGATGCAAGAAACATAATTAATTATAAGGGCAAAAATATCTGTCAAAATTGTTTGAAAGAGTTAAAAAATGCTTAATAATATTATGTCAAAAATTATCGAAAGCTTAACCTTAAGTAAATAAATTTAATTATAAAAAACCGCAATTCATTGGAATTAGCGGTTTTTTTATGCGTGTACCCAGTACATGGCTGCAATCTTGGATAAGATTTAAGTCAGTAATTAATTAAATTCAATTCTTCTATAAGTTTTTATATTGACCTATATCTTCAACCAGAAATAATACAAAGTTAAGTATATTTTTACTTCTTTATGTAATCTACATTATGTAACCTAGAATATAGTTTATTCATATCCTGTAAATAGAGATATGATTATTCTTAGTAAAGAAGGAGTAGTACAATGACTGATTTTAGAGTTCCATATGGCTTCCCATATAAGGATATGAGTGAAATGGAGATAACAAATGAAAAACTTGCAATGGAACAGCACAATAATGAAGACAATGATAAAGAGAGAGAAAAGTGTCCCAACATGGTATTAGCGATGGCATATGTCCTAAATCAAGAATGGGAAACACCATATGAAGCAAATGAAGCACTAAAAAGAGGTACTTTATTCCCAAGCCTTGATAAGCCATTCTTGGGGGGGAGGTAAAAAAGTATGAAGGCAAATATGAGTGAAAGAGAAATGCTAATGTGGAAAATGCAGGCTTATGATTTTGCCATGGATGAGGTTGCGCTTTTTTTGGATACTCATCCAAATGACAAGATAGCATTATCGTATTTTAAACAATATCGTGATTTAAAAAATCAGGCAGAGAGAGAATTCTCAAAAAAATATGGACCAGTTACAATTGATAATTACGATTTTGATTTATCATCATGGAAATGGATTGATAGTCCATGGCCGTGGGAAATTGGAAGTGAGGTATAGTATATGTGGATTTATGAAAAAAAGCTGCAGTATCCTGTAAAAATAAAAAACCCTAATCCTGCTCTTGCAAAAATAATTATAACTCAGTATGGCGGGCTGGATTTCACGTTTTATTAGTTAGCAATATATTAGCCCTTTTAACTATTTATGAAAAAGTTACATACCACAGGTGTTACATAACTAATCTGCAATCCATAAACTAAATTTAGCTTAAATAATGAAGTTAAAGTATATAGTTGTCAGATTAATTATAATTTGGAATATAAAAATTAACATAATATTTTTATATTAATCTTTTTTTATATAAATATCGACAAATGATGTAAAATAGGATATAATGGTGTAAAATGTAGTATACGGTGATAATATGTTGTCTAAAATTGTAAAAAAGTTAACGGAACAGATTGTATTAAATGTTCCCGGTATAACAGAAGAAAAAGCAGAGCAAATTGACTATGGATTATATACAGCTTTTTCTGATGTTTTAAAATTACTTGCAGTATTGATTACTGCACAAATTTTAGGCAAATTAGATTATGCCTTAGTTGCCGTTATTGTATTTGCGGTAAATAAGTCATATTTAGGCGGGGTTCATGCCAAAACACAGCTTGGATGCTTAATAACTCATTTTACAATTATTTTTGGCAGCATTTATTTATCGGAGATAATAAGTATCAGACATTTTAATGTGATTTTATTTCTTGTAGCAATTGTTTTGGCAATATTATATGCTCCTGCTGACTTGGTTACAAAGCCTATAATAACACTAAAGAGAAAAAAAGAATTGAAGATTAAGGGAATCATTGTATTATTAATTTACTTCTTTACTACATTTTTTACTCCTAGTATTTACTCAAATATTATTTCTATCATTACTTTAATATCGACTTTTAATGTTACTCCAATAATGTATAAATTAACAAAAAACAAGAGAGGTGGGATAGTATGAGGTTTAAAATTAAGTTGATGGTCTTATCTGTTCTGTCGTTATTAGGAATGTTTGCTGCTACTACATCTGCGAATGCTTGTTGGATATGGGCTTTTTATCAGAGGGAATGTCCTAAATCATTACTTAAGTAAAAAAAAGAGGCTGTCAAGCCTCTTTTGCTATGCTTAGAGCTTGTGAAAATACCATCGTTTCCTTGTCAAAGGATGTTGTGTGTATAATGTTTTTATATGAACTTAGTATTTTATTTGCTATTATAAGTCCATTTCCTCTGTCTTCTCCTTTTTTGGATTTCTTTAAATCTGGTTCAGCAATACATTCGTTGGAAATTTTTAGAACAATATCTTTGTCGGTAGTTTCTATTTGCATTTCAATTCTTAGCTTTCCATTATTTAATACTTCTTCTAAAGCATTATCTAAATAAATGCCAATAACCTCACATAGATCTGAGATTTTCACATTGGGAATTGAATCTACTACATCAAAAACTTTTAAGTCAAATTCAATTCCATTATTTTTCGCATAATTTACTTTTGTAGAAATTATACCGAAAAGACCTACATTTTTTATATCGTATATGGACATACTTCCAATGTTTTCAGTTATATGTAACATTTCTTTAAGATATGACTGAGCGGAATCATATTTTTTCATTTGGAGCATTGCATGTAATACAGACAAATGATTTACTTGATCATGCTTTATACGCTTTAAGTCCTGAAGTGTATTAGCAAGTGACTCATTATAGAAGGTTTGCTGATGCTGCTCCTCCTTTTGTATTTCATATTTATGGTAAATACTGATATACCAAACGGAAGATATAAAGAATATTAGAGATGATAAAAACAATACAATATAAGTAACTGGATCAAATTCAACTATATAGCCTATTGCCAGGTAGGATGTCATTATAGCAAGTGTGATAACTATTAAAAAACCAACTGGTGTTAAGTTTTTAATATTTTTAATTGTTTTTGCAAAAGGTGACAATATTACAAGAGCAAATGCTATAGCAAATATATATATGTTTAAAATAAAGAATAAGAAAAGATCGGTGTTTATTAAATCAGGTGTTACAGTAAATCCAAATAGATAAGTAATCAAAGGTATGGTAAAGTCTCCAATTCCTACAAATAATATAATAATGCAAAATGACAGCACTGATTTAATCCATTCCACATGTAAAAAATACTTTATTATTATGATATTTAGTATGAAAAGCAGTAAGGTCTTTATAAATTGCAAGTTGTATGGTATGGGAAGAACAGTCATCCATAACGTAGAAAGAACTCCATTTAATAGTCCATTTAAAACTAGAAATAAAAGTAAATAATTTCGTTCTAGTATAATACTAAAATTTGATTTTAAAAATAAATAAATCAGATATGCAGTAATCATTGCAAAGAGAGTATTAACTAAAATTTGACCTAATAATAACACCTAAATTCCCTCCATGCCTAAATATTATGTAATATTTAGGTTCTATCAATAAATTTGATTAAGTTATAAGTATATTTCTCTTAATATATATAATTAATTAAATTATTATATATTGCAACTTGAATTTAATATAAAAATTAAAGTTCAGTTCTTAAGAAGTATCTTTTTCTGATGCAGGCATTATTTAACTATTGATATTTTCCATTAAATCCTTTAGCTTAAGCAATTGGACATACTTTTCAAGTTCCTTTTTGCTTTGAGGACTAAGACTATCAATAGCAGCAATAAGAGAATTTTCAATACAGGATATTTGAACTTCTGTACGTCTATTATTTGTTCTGCCTAGTAAATAATCAGTACTCACATTATAGAAATCAGCAAGAGATTTAACAGTATGTGTGTCTGGCTCTCTTTTACCTTGCTCATAGTAACCATAAGCACTAGCAGTAATATTTAGCAAATTAGCTATATCCTTTTGCAATAATTTCTTCTCTTCTCGAAGTTCTCTCAGTCTAATTGAAAGTTTGCTCATATTTTTGTGCATATAAATTCTCCTATATGAATTATTATACAACTATATGTCAATTTCAATCAAAAAATACAACAAAAAATTGTAAAGTCAGTATATGCACAACAAAATGTTGATTTATTGTGGCGAATATTTTAATATATGACTTGGTTTTTTACTAATTGTCTCAGAACTAATTAAGTTTTTATGTGTTTAATAGAATAAAAAGTATTGTTTTAATTATTTATTGAACCTTTCAGGTAAGTTTAAAGTATAGTCTTATTGGTACTTTCGTACAAACTTACTTAAATGGTATACTACCAAGAAATTTGTTGAAATTGTAATGGTTGATTCATAGTTAATTATACTTCATTTCTATTTTTAGTGTCTATACCTCATTTTACGTTGTCATAATTAACTATTTTTATCTATTAATTCAAATAAATATCTTTAATTAAATATCCTATTTATCTAATTTGTACTTGTGTACCCAAATAAGCAATACGTAGTTTACCTGCAAACTTTGCTTAAAATATTAGCACAACGAGTAAATTCAATTCATAAGAATATTAGAGTTATCAATTCTAATTTTAAACTTTAATTGGCGAGATATCAAATTCTAATACTGGAATTTATTAATATAATTTTGCTAGCTTTTTCTATTCGTTTAGATATTAATGTAACATACATACAAATATATTCATAAAGTATATTGGCGATTATTAGCTCGAAAACATAGTATGTGCAAACATAGTGCTTTTTCGAGCTTCTATTGATAAGGAGATATTCTGATATTTTTCAAATATAGTTTCACTAAAATTTTATTCTAAAATAGAGGATGGAGGTTGGGTATGACCACTAAAAAAGATGTAATTGAAGAAGTCATTGAAATATTAATCAGAGAAGCGATGAAAAGCAATTCTTTATATTCTAATGAGAAGCTAAAAAATCAGCAAATAAAACAGAGGTCTCAGGCATAGATAAATATTATTTGAGGCAATTTGAAAGGAGTGAATGCACAATGGAGTATACTCCTCCAATTGTAAGTGGAAATAGGCTTGAGAAATATACTGATTATAGAAATACAAAAGGTGAAACAGGTTTAAATATTGGTGGTTACATACGAATATCTACTACCAAGGACAGTCAGAAAACCTCTATAGAAAATCAGAAAAAGTACATTACTGAGTGGGCTCAAATAAATAAATATAATATTGTGGATTTTTACATAGATATTAAAACTGGTGCTTATAGCTATATGAGAAACGAAATGATACGATTAAAAAATGATGTAGCTTCTAAAAAGGTTCAAGGTATTGTAACTAAAGAAATATCTAGAACTTCAAGGGATATTATGGATGTAATTGAACTGAAAAGAAGTCTTGCTGACAAGGGCGCTTTTTTTATTTCAATAAAAGAAGGGTATGATAGCAGGACAGATGATGATGAATTCCTTTTAATTATCCATGCTGGTCTAGCACAAAAGGAAAGAAAAGTTACCAGTTCAAGAGTAAAGATAACTCAACTCCTCAAGGCAAAAGAAGGCAAAGCAAATGTGCCATGTCCTGCACTTGGGTATATGTTGTCAGAAGATAAGCAGCGGCTTGTAATTAACCCTGATACTGCTTATATCTATAAGCTAATAGTTGATAAGTTTTTGCAGGGCTGGGGCAGACTTAAAATATGCAAGTATTTAAATTCAAATGGAATTACTACAAAAAGCGGTGGTAAATGGTGTACCAATTCAATTCGTGCTATCTTGACTAATCCTGTCTATTTAGGTGTGACAATATATAATGCAACAATTAGGATAAGAGACAGTAATGGAAAGGCTAAAAGAATGGTAAGACCGAGGGAGGATTGGATTGTAAAGGAAAATACGCATCCTGCTCTTATTACAAAAGAAAAATTTGATAGAATCCAGCAGATTATTCAAAAGAGAAAAGAAAATGATAGTAAGGAATGGAGCAGTACAAAGAAGTATTTACTTTCAGGATTACTATATTGTGCGTGTTGTGGGGGCAAAATTTATGGAATAAAACTCCCTAAGGCCTATGCGAAGGATATAAATAAACAGGACAGAAATGAAAATGATTACTATTATTACTATTTTGATAAAAAGTCTGATGGCAAATGTGGCAGTAAGCTTTCATATTATAGAATGGATGTAGTGGAAGAACTGGTAATGGATGAAATAAAGAAGCAAATAAAATCGTATGATATGCTTGATGATTTAGTTCGTAACAAACAATACATATATAACAATAAACTTGAAATTGAAAGAAAAGAATGTGAATCTTTAAAAGATAAGATAGAGGCTGTCAACGCAGCTATAATAAAACAGCAGACGGCATTTGAAGCTGATATAATAACTTTAGATGAATATAAGTGCAGAATGAACCAGCTACGAGAGCAAAAGCAAAATTACACCAGAAAACTTGAAATCTTGATTAATAGACTAAACATAGATGATAAGTTAAATTCCGCTGAAGTTAAATTCAATATAATAAGAGATAAAGTCAATGAATTATTAGATAATTTTAGTATTCTTGACTACGAAATTAAAGAAGAAATCATAAGAAAAATTGTTAAAAGAATATATATTAATGATGACTATTCTATGAAATTTGAGTTTAATTTTATTCAATAAACATTCCCTTTGCAGATATATTAATATATTTTAGCTCTGATGTATTTAATTACTTGCTGAAAGATACTAAGACAATTATAGCAGAACTATTTGAACCTACTAATTCAGTGCTTTTGCTGTCACACATTCACCATCCATGGATTATAGTGTGCTAAAACCAACATGGTGTCGTTTTTTTATAAAAATCTTTATTAAGAAAACATGAAAACCGGCGGTCCGGATGGTGAACTAGGTGCTTCATTGCGCTATTTAAGTCAAAGATATACTATGCCGTATAAAGAAGTTAAGGGGATTTTTTATTTTTGTATATTGATTTGTAAAGTTTTACGTTGTTTATTCTTTGGTCGTTATAAAATTTCTAATAGATTATAATAATACATGCGAAGCAAGTTTGATAGTGTTTCAAATATTAATTTTAGTGAATCTACTAATTAAACTAGTTGATTTACGACTTAGCATTATTTTTAACGGAATAAAGCTTATTCAGATATTAAGGAGGTACTTATGACTAAAAAAATGGATTGTATATTTGGAATAATTTTTGCAGTTGCTACTGTAGTATTTGTAATACTATTTTTAACAAATGATATATTCTTCAACTGGGCATTTGCTAGACACCATAATGTATTGAGTTGGTATATAAGACCTTTGTTTATTATTCCAATTATAGTATTTGCTTTTAAGAAAAGCTTAACTGGAATATTTGCAACAATATTTGCTCTGTTTACTAGTATGTTTTGGTTTCCTTCACCTGAAACAAGTAGTCCGCAGATAATGACATTTCTTGCCTATGAAATGGAATATTTAAAGGGAGAATGGACAACTCCTAAAATTATAATGAGTTTAACTGTTCCGATGTTTTTTATTGCACTTATATTAGCAGCCTGGAAAAGAAACTGGAGACTACTTCTAGGAGTTGTTATTGGGGCTGCTATATTAAAGATTGCGTGGAGTGTTATATTTAGTGGAGAAGCTGGAATGACCATATTAAAACCAGCTATTATCGGTTTAATATTTTGCATAGCCGGAATTTATATATATAAAAAAAGTCAAACTGCTAGTAAGAAGATATAAGTAAGACTGCCTCTACAAATAGATTAGTATTGAAAAAAAAGCACTTCATGCTATAATTTAGTAAAAAATACAGTATATACTTATTGTATAGAATGTAGTTATATAAAATGAAGCTTCACTTGTTTGACTAAGTAAATAATGACATTTTTTAGGTTTGAAGCACCTCCAATTTAATTGGCTATGCTGGAGGTTGTAATTAAAAATTGTATGTAAAATAATAGTGAGGTATTTATCTAATGGAATGGCATAAGCAAATTGGTGTTTTTAAATTTATAATCAAAATCAAGAGACAAATTAAGGATTTAAAAATAAGTTTAAGGATAGCTTTGTTTTATTTCATTGTCATGATTATCTCACTATTTATCAGCAGTCTGCTTTACAGGCAAATATATATGAATATTGCACACCAAAAGGTCAATGAGGCTTCAGTTCAGACCTTATATTCAATAAAATCAAATGTAGATTTATTTTTTGATAATGTAAACAATTATTCAAAAATGATTTTATCTGACCATGACCTTCAAACTATTTTGAGAACAGGAAATATATACTCCGATTTAAACGCTCAATCAAGAGTGGGAGGATACATATACAGCATGATTCAAACCATTCAAAGCATATCATCTGTTTATATATTTGACAATACAGAACACTATTATTTTGTAAGTGATCAGAATCCAATACAATTTACACTAAAAAATGTGAAAAAAGCCAAGTGGTATAAAGAAGTCCTTGATAAAAAAGGCGCATATATACTGAGTATAAATGGAGATGGTGCTTTTGAAATAGACCCAAACGGTAACTATATTTCTATGATTAGGTTAATAAGGGATATTGACAATACAAATAATTTAGGTGTGCTGGTAATTAATATTACAGATAAGGCATTTAAGGAATGCTATGCAAATATTGTGGATAACTATAATAACACCAGCATCACATTTTGGGATAAAAATAGACAATGTATTATACCCGTTAATCATACCAAAGAAGGTAATCAGCCAGTTGAGCCAATACTGGACGAGGTTGAAATTAAAAACCTTTTGAGCAAATTTGACGGCAGTGATCATGGATACATAACAAAAAAATTGAATAATACTGAATATCTTATATCATTCGTACTTGAGGAACGTCATAACTGGGCTATAATTAGTGCAATACCTTTTGCAGAGGTTTCGTATGAATCTGAAAAAATGGGGTTTGTAGGTTTTATTACTATCTTTTTAAACAGCATTATTCTGTTCATGGGAACTATAGTTATTTCAAGATGGATTACTGTACCCATTCGTAAGCTGTTAAAATCTATGAATGCAGTTAAGTGTGGTGAGTTCAAAGAAGTTAACATAAATGAGGGGAACAATGAAATAGGGCAGCTGCGAGATGGCTACAATATGATGATAAGAGAGATACAGAAACTGATTAAAAGAGTTATAGCAGAACAAAAGACAATCCGTAAAGCAGAACTCAATGTTTTGCAGGCGCAGATTAAGCCCCATTTTTTATACAATACACTTGACTCAATTAATTCTCTTGCTCTATCAGGCAGGATAAATGAGGTATGTGACCTTGTTGATGCATTAGGAGGCTATTACAGGCATAGCGTTAGTAAGGGTAGAGAAGTAATTACACTTGGTGAAGAACTTGATATTGTGAAAAACTATCTGAAGATTCAGAAAATTAGATACGAAGATATGTTTGAAGTTAATTATAATGTTGATGAAAGCTGTCTTGATACAAAAATTCTAAAGCTAGTTTTGCAGCCTCTTGTTGAAAATTCACTTTACCATGGTATACGTGCAAAGGGCATACCTGGAAGTATAAATATTGATATAAAGAAAGAAGCTCAGCAGGTTTGCATCTGTATAGAGGATGATGGAGTAGGAATGAGTGAGCATGAAATACAGAAGATATTGGACAGTAAGGTGGGAAGTGCTGAATCCAGCTTTGGACTTAGAGGAACCATCGAACGCTTGAAAATATACTGCAACAATGAAGCAGCCTTTCAATTGTACAGTGAAAAAGGTAAAGGGACGAAAATTGTTATCCTGCTGCCTTTGGCAATAGAAGGTGAAACATGTAATAAAAGTGAGCAAGACAATGGAGGTAATTATGTGCCAACCCTTGAAAGTTTTAATAGTAGATGATGAACGACTTATAAGAAATCTCCTGAAAATACGTATCAATTGGCAGGAACTTGGTATGGAAATTGCAGGAGAGGCGGCTAGTGCATTAGAAGCCTTAACTATGATAGAACAGATAGTACCGGATATTATATTTACTGATATTTGCTTGCCCTGTATGGACGGAATAGAATTTAGCAGAGTAGTTACTGAAAAATATCCGCACATAAGAATAGTAGTTATTACTGGTCATGATGAATTTGAATATGCAAAAAGCTGTGTAAAGCTTGGTATTTCTGACTTTGTTCTTAAACCCATAAATGTACAAGAGATTACGGGTATTGCGTTAAGATTGAAAAGCAAAATTCTTGAGGAACAGAATCACTTACAAGAATATGAATTATTGAAACAGAAAATAAAAGACAACCTTCCATATTTGAAAGAGAAATTTTTAAATGCATTGATATATGGTGAACTTAGCAAAGAAGAAATACAAGAAAAGATGGAGTATTTCGGAGTAAACAAGAATATCAGTTCTAATTTATTTCAGGTTGCAGTAATAGAGGTATGGGAAAAACTTAGGAATACAGCAGTTGAAAATAAAGAAGAAGCTCAGATACTTCTATCAATTAAATGTGTGGATTTAATTAAAAAGTTTTTCCAGAAGGATATATACAACCATGTATTTTTGGATAATAGCAGAAAGATTGTTATCATATTTAATGATCCATCGCTGGATATATATGAATGCTGTGAAATGTTTAAAATAATGCTAATGAACAACTTTAAATGTTTTTTAGGTATTGGTATAGGAACTGCTTATTATGGCGAGGAAAATATCAAATTAAGCTATAAGGAAGCATATGAAGCTCTAAACTATAAAATGGTCTTAGGTAATAATCAAGTTATTAGCTATCATGATATTGATTATGCAGCAGAAAATCATAGTAATAATAATCAAAAATTAATTGAAAAAATTGTATTTTCAATAAAAGCTGGAATAAGTGAAAAAGTTGAAGAATTCCTTGAAGAATTGTTTGGTCGTATTTCATATCAAGGAAACAGTACTATTGACAGAGTAAGATTGGATGCATTTGACTTGCTATCTGCATGTTTAAGAATAATTATGGATTTTGATATTGATATGACAGATATCTGGGAGCAAAAAAGCCAGCCATATAATGATATTGTCAAAATAGACAATTTACCGGAGTTTAAGGTGTATTTCAAACAATTGATTGACAATATAATAATCAAGTTAAAACGAATGAATGATACTAAAGCAGGTAAACAAGTAAGACAGATACAGGATTATATTTCAGATAATTTAAGCAATGCTGAACTTTCACTTGCAAGCATAGCAAAAGAGTTTTACATAAGTTCTAGCCATCTCAGCCGTATATTCAAGCAAGAAACTGGACAAACCCTTGTGGAATATATAACAAAACTAAGAATAGCCAAGGCCGAAAAGCTTCTTAAAGAAACAGAATTTAAGGGATATCAAATAGGTGAAATGATTGGAATACCAGACCCCCATTACTTTAGCATACTATTTAAAAAATACACGGGATTGTCTATTAACACATATCGCAAATGATGAATTTTTGAATGATAAATTTTTGAATGTTAATGCAATAATATTGAATTTAGTTTGAGCAATATCACTGCTATAATTGATGCGTTGTTTAAAAATTAACACGAAACTCAAGGAGGTTAAATTAATGAAAAAGTTATTACTTAAAGTGTTAGGTGTAACAACAGCCCTGTCTTTAGCATTAAGTATGGGCGCATGTGGTGATAGTTCTACAGAAAACACAGAAAGTAGTTCAGCACCAGCAAGCACAGCAGTTGAATCTGCAAAGCCAGTAAAATTAACAATGTGGCATCAATGGGTTGCAGAAACTGACCCAGCAACAAATTCTCTGAAGAACAATTTAAAAGTATGGAATGAACAGCATCCAGAAATAGAAATTGTAGCTGACGGAGTAACAGGTGAACAGTACAAGACTAAAATAAAAACAGCACTAGCTGCAAATGAAGCACCAGACATTTTCTATATGTGGGGTGGAAGCTTTGTAAGTCCTTACATAAAGAATGGAAATATTCTTCCTATTGATGAGTATTTAGATGATGCAACAAAAAGTAAGCTAGTTGATGGAACATTAGAAAGTTGTACATTTGATGGTAAAGTTTATAGTGTTCCAATGTTTACATTTATTGCAAACTTCTATTGCAACACAGAATTATTTGAAAAAGCAAATGCAAAAATACCAACAAATTATGATGAACTTATTGAAGCAGTTAGAGCTTTGCGTGCTGCTGGTATTACTCCTGCAATTATTGGTGAAAAGGATAGATGGCCTGGAATGTACTGGTTTGATATCATAGCTATGAGACAGGCAGGAAACCAAGCATGTATTGAAGCTATGAAAGACCCTAAAAAGTTTGATTCACCAGACTTTATTGAAGCTGCAGCTAAGCTTCAAAGGTTAGTAGATGAAAAAGCATTTAATGACAACATGTTTAGTACTAGCTTTGAAGATATGAGAAATTCCTTTACACAAGGAAAAGCTGCAATGCTATACCAAGGTGCTTGGGTTGACGTAGCAATAGAAGACAAAAACGCAGCAACTAAAGGAAAAGTAAAGGCAATACCATTCCCAGTATTTACTGATGGAAAAGGTGCGGTAACAGATTTCTACGGTGGCGGTATTGATAGTTTCTACATCAATGCAAAAACAGCAGCACCTAAGGAAGCAGCAGAATTCTTATTATTCATTAGTGAAGCAGCAGGTAAGGAAGGCTTCCTAAATGGTTCTGGTTTGCCAGCATGGAAGACAGATGGATTAGATACTTCTAAGCTTTCAGATCTATCAAAACAATCTGGAGCATTAATGGCAACAGGTAAGTCCTTTATTCCTTGGTGGGATACAGTTCTTCCAGCAACATCTTCTGAAACTCATAAGAACCTTATTGCAGAACTTTTAGCAAAGAAAATAACTCCAGAACAATTCTGTAAGGAAATGGCTAAGGTTGACCCAGCAGAAGAATAATGAAGTGTAAATACAGAACTTAATTATATTTTGAGGGGCTGTTGCAAAGCAAGAAATAATATAATCAATAGTTGTTTTGCAACAGCTACTTGCTTTTAAAGGTGGTATACTTTCATGGACTCAGTTCTTTCTAATAAAAAAGCTATTTGCATTTTTGTAATCCCAACATTAATTGTTTTTTGTGTAATAGTATTTCTTCCAATATTTATGTCAGCTTATTATAGTACATTGGACTGGGATGGGATTGGAAAGGGTACATTTATTGGAATTGATAATTATATAAAATTGTTTTCAGACGATGTTTTTCTTAAATCTATTCTTAATTCTTTTTTATTTGCTTTTGCGTCAATATTTATACAACTTAGTATTTCGCTAGTTCTGGCACTTATATTGGCAAATGGAGTAAAAGGAGAAAAGTTATATAGAACTATTTATTTTATTCCTGTAATAATTTCAACAATTGTTATTGGTCAGTTATGGACAAAAATTTATAATGCAGACTATGGTTTGCTGAACGCACTGCTTAAAAGTATAGGCTTGGAAAACTTAGCGTATGATTGGTTAGGAAAAGAAAATACAGCTTTAGTATGCTCATTCATTCCTACATTGTGGCAATATGTAGGATACCACATGTTGATTATGTATTCAGGGGCAAAATCAATTTCAGATGAAATATATGAAGCTGCTGAAATAGATGGTTCATCAAAAATTAATACGGCTTTTAAAATTACAATACCATTGTTGAAGCCTATTTTAAAGGTTTGCTTAATATTTTCACTGATAGGGTCACTTAAAGTATTTGACTTAATTTATGTTTTAACAAATGGCGGTCCTTTACATGCAACTGAAGTGCCAAGTACCCTGATGTATTCGTCTGTTTTTAATTCATATCAATATGGATATGGCAGCGCAATGGCTGTATTTATAATTATAGAATGTTTGGTATTTACTATTATTTTAGACAAGGTATTTAAAACAGAATAGGTTTTGGAGTGAGACTTTATGAATAATTTGATAAAAGGAAAGATGGCAAAGTTTTTTATACAGCTTTTTCTTATATTGTATGCTATTATACAGATATATCCTCTTATCTGGATGGTTCTGTTTTCCCTTAAAGATAATAATGAAATTTATGGAGGAAATGTTGCTGGTCTGCCTAATCCTCCTAAGTGGGAGAACTATACTAACGCAATTACTCAGGCAAGTGTACTTAAATACTTCTTTAACAGTGCGTTTGTAACTGGAGTTACTATTATTGCAGTAATTATTTTAGCATCCATGACTGCATATGCTATTAGTAGAATGAAATGGAAACTTAGCAATGCTACGATGATTGCTTTTTTACTAGGGATGATGGTTCCAGTACATGCAGCACTACTCCCTCTGTTTATTATTCTTAAAAATATTAATCTTTACAATACATATTTATCTCTTATTATTCCATATACAGCGTTTGGCCTTCCTATGGCCATTATATTATTTAGCAGCTTTATGAAAGGCATTCCTAGGGAGTTGGAAGAATCGGCAGCTATTGATGGATGTTCAATTTACCGTATTTTTTCTGTAATTGTAATTCCTCTTATAAGGCCAGCAATAGCAACGGTTGCTATTTTTACATATTTGGCTTCATGGAATGAACTGATGTTTGCTATTACATTTATTAGTAAAGATCAATTAAAAACAATTACAGTTGGTATTATGTCTATGGTTGGTACATATGTAACTGAATGGGGGCCTATCGGCGCCGGCCTTGTAATTGCTACATTACCGACGGTAATAATATATGTACTGCTTAGTGAACAGGTTCAAAAAAGTTTAGTAGCTGGTGCAGTGAAGGGATAGAGCTTTTATAGAAAAAAAGATTTGTCGCCGCTGATTGTAATAGTTCGAAAATAAAGTATGTGCGACCAAGGTGTATTATTAAGCCACTAAAACTACAAGTGTTTTTGGTGGTGCATATAACCAAAAAATTAATTTAATCTAGGCGTTTTAAAAGGCAAGCTTAAATTTATTCTACTTAGGAGGATTTGAGAGTATGAGGAATCTTAAAAAGTTAATTGCAGCAGTCTTAGCAATGTGTGTGCTTGTAACATTTTCGTTACCTGCATTTGCTGTTGATAATGTTAATACTGATGCACAATATTTGGAAAAGCTTAATATTATTAATGGCGATGGAAATGGTGTAAATGCAGAATATCTTGCAAAAGGAACTACAAGAATTCAAGCTGCAGTAATTTCTCTTAAATTGTATGGATTATTGGATGAAGCACTTAAATTTTCATCTGAAGAAAATTTTGTTGATGCTGATTCATTAGCTTGGAAAGAAGGAAGAAATGTTTTAGCATATTTGAAGGCTAATCCGCAGTTGGGTTGGAATGGTATAGGCGGAGACAAATTTGATCCTAATGGCCCAGCTACAGCCCAGATGATTTATAAAATAGTGCTTGAAGTATTGGGCTACAAAGCAGGGAAAGACTATATATATGCAGACACAATTAAGTTTGCAGCTGAAAAGGGTCTTACCAAGATTAGTACTGTAAAAGGTCAGATAAGCAATGCTAATTTGGTAACTGCGCTTATTGAAGCTCTTAATACTCCAGTGGCTGGAGGAACAAAGACTCTTGCGGAGGTGCTGGGCTATGATATGGCAAATATTGGAGAGCAAGAGATTCAAAGGGTTAAAGT
The DNA here is from genome assembly GCF_005473905.2 of Ruminiclostridium herbifermentans. Lineage (NCBI taxonomy): Bacteria > Bacillati > Bacillota > Clostridia > Eubacteriales > Oscillospiraceae > Ruminiclostridium > Ruminiclostridium herbifermentans. The sequence goes on along the minus strand of NZ_CP061336.1, from coordinate 3,129,765 downwards.
AGATGCGAATGGTCTTGATGCCAGCGGAAGAGTTGTTGCTTACTATGGCGCACCAGATGATATTGACGGAGAAATTGAAGATGCTTGGAATGTTGCTGAGCCTGTAAAATTTACAAAGATATCTGGCAGTACTGATACGACAGCTACTTTGAGGGTATTGTGGGATGATTATGCTGTGTATTTTTTGGCTGAAGTAAAGGATGCTAACATTTCTGATGCTTCCGGAAATGTTTATGAAAAGGATAGCGTCGAATTTTTCCTAGACGAAGATAATAAGAGATGTGGTATATATGAAGGCGATGATAGTCAGTTTAGAATTAATTTCAAAAATGAGAGATCCGCTGACCATGGTGATTTAACCAATTTGTATTCAGCTGCAAAGGTAGTAGCAGACGGTTATGTAATTGAAGGCCGTGTTGCATTATCTGAGACTCCAGCTAATGGTAAGGTAATGGGGATGGAAGGTCAGATTAATGATGCAACAGGCAGCACAAGAATAGCAACGATTAATATATTTGATACTACTGGTACTGCTTACCAAGATACATCAAAGTTTGGCCAATTGATTTTAACTGGTAAAGGTCCTAATTCTATATCAAAACCAAACTATTATGATTTGAAATCATTAGTTATTAGTGCAAAGGATATAGAACTGCAACGTTATTCTAACGGTGATGTAGTTGATTCACTAATTAAAGAATCAGAAGCTGCCATTGCTGATAAAGCTTCAACACAGGCACAATTTGACCAATTGCTCATAAAATTACAGGCTGCTATTGATAACTTGGTACACAATGACTTATCCTTTGACGAAAAAGAGTGCAGAGATATACCAAAAGCATACAGGACGTCAGATCCAGAGAACATAAGAGGAACTATTGTAAGAGTTGACTACAAAACTAATACCTACGACCAAGAAGCAAAAGATTTAGACAAGTATATGCTTGTATATCTTCCTCACGGATATGATGCCAACGATAAAACCAAGAAATATGATATACTATACCTGATTCATGGTAATGCTGAGAGCCAGCACACTGCTTTTGGTGATGTTAATCAGAATACAGAACTTATGAGAGTAGTTGATAATTTGATTGCTGATGGTAAGATGAAGCCAACCATTATCGTTACTCCTACTTGGTATAATACAGCTCCATTTAGTCCTGAGAGACAGAATGAAGATGGAATGTTCCGTATTAAGAATTTCCATAATGAATTAGTGAAGGATATCATACCTACAATCGAAGGGAAATTTAATGTATATGCGGAGTCTACCAGTGAAAAAGACTTGATTGCAGCAAGAAATCACAGGGCTGTTGGCGGATTCTCAATGGGCTCTGCTTGCACATGGTTTAACTACATTTATAGTATAGATTATTTTAAATACTATATTCCAATTAGTTTATGGTGTTTTCAGGATATAGACTCAATAAAGAAAGAAGGATATAATTTCACAGGAACTGATGATGAGATTAGGGCTAAATATTTAGCTGAAATCGCTAAAAAGGCGGGTTACACAAAAGATGATATAAGAATTTTCTGTGCAACAGGTACTGCTGATTTGGCTTATAGTGGAATGAACGCTCAGGTTGATGAAATGAAGAAGCTTACTGATATATTTGTTTACTCAGCAGATTTGAGAAAGGGTAACTTCTATTACTTAACATTAAATGGCGGAGCTCACAACTGGACCTGCGTGAATCGTTACCTATACAATATCTTGCCAGATTTGTTCTTGGACAGCAAATGATTATGTTTTAGGGAAAAAGGCGAAGAGATTATAACGTAAAATTGCTTAAAATCTTTTTGTAAACACTCATAAAAAAATCTCTTCTCTAGTTAATACTTAAATTCTTAACAAAAAGGGTAGTTGTCAGACCCCAATACTTCTCTGATTGTAGCATGAACAAGAAATGGATGGAAAAATAACAGGAATGTTATTTTTTCATCCAAATTCCTCCATACTAATATATAGTATCAAAGGAGAATATATTTACTATGTTTCATTCTAAGAAATTTAGCTTTTATTGTAAACAAGGTATGGAAGCTAATCTTTCGGCCTCCATACCTTTAATTTTACAGAAAAACTTCACATACTCTCAACAAAACTTATTACAGCGTCCCCGTTCATTTTAGCATTAGATAATTAGTATGAACTATATCTTAAATTGATTAACTATCTTAATCAGAGATTCTGATTTATCATTTGACTTACTTGATAGGTTTACGACCTTTTCAACCATATTAACAATTACTGCTGTTTTCTGGGCAATATTTGTTGCTCCTACAGCCTCTTCATTGGCAGCTGTGGTTATCTGTGATATGGCTTTAATCATGTTCTGCGTGGATGCCAAAAGTTCCTCTGAGGTTGCGCTGAAATCAGTTACTATGTCGTTAATCACTATAGAGTGTTCATTATAACTCTCACTAGTTTTTACTAAGCCTTCATAATCATTGAGTACCTTTTTATCAATAAACTCCATAATTTCCATAGAACTTGAGGATAGATCATTTACTACTTCCAGAACTTCATTTGTAACTTCTTGAATTCGCGATACAGAAGCTTTTGAGTCTTCAGCTAACTTTCTGATTTCATCTGCTACCACTGCAAATCCCTTGCCGGCTTCTCCTGCCCTAGCGGCTTCAATAGCTGCATTCAAAGACAGCAAATTGGTTTGGGTTGTAACTTCCAGTATAGCATGAGATAATTCATTAATTTGATTGACTGCCTTGGCTTGTTCAATTGCACTTTGCAAATTGGCCTTTGTTCTGCTGAATATCTCCAGAGCTTCTTGTTTAGAAGCGATTGCCTTTACCTTCATTTGTTCACTCATTGTACTTACTTTGTTAACAGTTGTTGCACCTTCTTGGGCTTTTGTAGCAATTGACTCAATTGCTTTTTCTACATCTAAAGAAGTTGCATTCATTTCTTCACTTGAAGCAGCTGTTTCTTCTGTTCCTGCAGACAATTGTTCTGTAGTGGAGGAAATATCTTCGATGTTTTCATTCAAGCTTTGCATATCCTTGTTTATTTCGATTAGCATTTGACTGACATTAGAGGATTCATCAACAACTGCTTTCATCATGGTGCGTATTGAACTCTGCATCTTGTCAAGCGAATTGGCCAAACTACCTATTTCATCTTTCTTTGCTAGGAGCTTTTGAGAAATACTTACTGTAAAGTCTCCTGTAGATATATCATTTAGACATTTGGTGGCCTCTTTGATTGGTTTGGAGATACTGCGAGAAATCAATATAGTTATTATTAAGCTAAGCAATAGAAAGATAACAAATACCAGTAGCATTGACCTGGTTAAATTGCTTATATTAGCCATAACCACTGATTTTGGTGCTGTTATACCTAATGACCAATTTGTACCTTCAACAGGATAATATCCAGCGTATTTAGTTACACCATTAAGATCATATTCAGCTACACCTTTTTCACCAGCAGCCATTTTCATTTGAATATTATATAATCCTTCTATTGCTGGGTTAGCTTTATATTGTTCATTAATATTGAACAAGACACGGCTTGGATCTTTACTTGCTACCGTAGTGCCTTCATTGTTGATCATAAAGACTTCTTGCTCACCATACTGCATTTCAGAAGTAAAATTGCTTAACTCATTGCCATCTCGTCCAGCTATGAGTGCACCTTTCACTGAATTACCTTCTTTAATTGGAACTGCAAATGCTACAACTAGGCTTCCGTCTGTTTTGCTGGCTATGGGATCTGAAACAGCAGTACTTCCTGATAAAGCTTTAATAAAGTAATCCCTATCTTTAACATCAATAGTTTCTCCAGTTGTCAAGCGGGCAACACCATTAGTATCTGCAATCATTAAAGTTTTATATCCACTTCGATTTACTTCATCATTAAGATAGGACATTTTTTCGTCAATTGTAATATCATTACTTTTTATCCATGGACTATTTGCTATTGCTTCTAAGGCATTGAGTTGACTATTTACTTTTTCATTAATAATTTTTGCATCAGCTTGGGCTATTTCTAAGAGATTTTGGTCTACATTTATTTTTAGTGCATTGCTAGAAGTAATGTTGGAAATACCTCCTAAGCCTGCAGAGATTACAAACATTAAAATTCCAAATAATAAAGTAATTTGTTTTGTAATACTTTTAAATTTCATAAAGTCATCTCCAATTTTTATGATTTTGAGTTTGGCGTGAAATTACATATCTGTTTAATGTTATTGCATTAAAATTACATATTTGGTTGCTTCCCTATAAATTAATGCAGCCATAGCAAAAACCTCCTATAAATTAATGCAGTCATAGGAAAATATAGTTAAGATGTAATAATGTGGTAAAGCGTATAGATTGTATGTATTTTTTGTGATAGATACTATTTAATTATATCAAACAAAACCATAAAAATCAACAAAATTCGACAAAACGCATCGAGATTATATATTTATACAATGCTAACTATTTCTTATTAAAAACTCCAGTTAATAAAGCTACATTTTTTACTTGCCTGAATAGTATGTAGTGGAGGTTGAATTTATATGTTAACTGGGCGTCAACTATATTTATTAAGAGTGAGAGATAATGATTTGTCAGATGAACAATTGTCAGAACTTCTTAATATAAGAGTTAATGATATTATTACATATGAATATGGATTAAAACCCATTCCCGAAGAACTATATATCAAATGGGAGTCATTGGTCAATCAGAAATTGTTCCTGCAATAAATAAGCCCAAATATTTAATGTAAATATATTTGTTGTTATATTAAGTGATATAGGAGCTGAGCAGAAGTTTTATGAAATGTGTTGCTTATTGCAGAGTTTCAAGTGATAATCCTGAGCAAATGACAAGTCTGGAAAATCAAATTAGGCATTACACAGAATTGTTTAATAAAAAAGGCTTTGAAGGTGCAGATTGTGGAATGTACTATTGTAAGGATGGTAAAAAAGAATACACTAGATATATTAAATCAATATTTGCAGACGAAGGTATTTCAGGTACCAAATTAAAAAATAGAGGTGCATTTAAGTATATGCTTGAATGTGCATATAGAAAAGAGTTTGATGCAATATTGGTAAAGAATGTTCAGAGATGGGCTAGAAATGTTGAAGATGGAGCTGGAATTATTAAAAAGTTAAAAGTAATGGGCATTAAAGTTATTTTTGAAGATGGCTGGCTAGATAGTTCTAATCCTGCTAATGAAGCAACTATTAATATATTATTTGTAATGGCTCAAGAAGAAAGCAGAGCAAAGAGCACAGCAGTTCAATTTGGCATTAGAAAGGCTCAGGAAGCAGGGAAGTTTACAAGTGCTTGTCCGTATGGCTACAAATCTAAAAATGGATTTTTAGTACCCATTCCGGAACAAATTGAAGTGGTCAAAAAAATATTTGATTTGTACTTGGAAGGCTGGGGAAGTACTCGTATTGTAAAATATCTGAATAAAGAAAATATACCTACCCAAAAGGGACGAAAATGGTCAACACCTCAGATATATTATATTTTAGCTAATCAAATATATGTTGGAAGACAGATAACTCATACAGTGGTTAATACTGATATTAATATAGATAGATTTGAGCATAAAGGAAAAATATACAGAAGCCGTAAACCCATAGATGAAGGGAGTTGGATTATTACAGAAAGGGAGGATTTACGGGCTGTATCTGATGAAATATTTGACAAAGTTCAAAAACAAACTATAATTAGAAAAGAGATGTTTAGTAATAGCAATAGACCCAGTAATGCACATTTATTCAGTAATCTTTTATTTTGCCGGAATTGTGGAATGGCAATGCGGAGAAAGAAATTATGGGGCTGGAAGCGCAAAGATGGGACTAGAAATACTGGAATTGAGTGGGTTTGTATACAGCATGACAAGTATCATAATGATATTTGCAGGTATAGAAATTCATGGCATGAAGAAGTGCTGATTAAAAGGGTTAAAGAGGAAATTGAAAATTTAAGATTAAACAAAGAAAATCTGGACAAAATGTTTTCGCAATATATGCAATCCTACTTTAGTGCTGAGGAACTAACTGAAAAGATAAAGGAACTTCAGCATCAATTGGACGATATAAAAGCTCAGATGTCAGCTAATTTACGACTGTTTTCAAAAGATATTATTGGTGAAGAACAGTATAAGCAGCAAAATGATGAATTGCAAAGCAGTAAAAAAGCTATAAGCAAAGAGCTGACTAAATTGAAGAACATTGATGAGGAAAAGAAGCAAGCACTTCTTAAATATAATAATTATATTGATTTTCTCAATAATGTTGACATAGATAATCTTGACAATGCCCAATTAAAAAAAATAATTAATAGGATTGAAGCTTATACGATATTTGATGATGACGGAAAGGAACATAGGTATATTTACATTGTCTGGAATATGCTAGACAAGTCTTATGATGATATACTCTACAAAAGTGCAAAAAATTAAAACAAATTTAATAATTAACTTAGATTTGGGATGAAAAGTCCTTCCATATTTAAATTTACTTATGGTGGTTACCAAGTAAACCAAGTTATTTTATTTAATTAACTTTTCATTTTATAAGTTTAAACACTTAAATATCAACTGAAAGAGTAAATTGATAATATTAACTATTATAGTAACCTATATACATTTGTACAGAATAGCAAAAGGGGTTCTTACCGACATAGGTGTATCGTTATCGAAAAGATACATCTAATGTATTTCACTGACTTAACAAATATATGAACAAAACCATATGCTTTTTAGCTGGAAATTGATTTGGAGTAATTATTTAATAAATACAGCTGAAATTGGCTATTGATGCATACTTTAGGGCTGTTATTTTGTTGATATCCTTCTAAAAAAAGTGCTATTAATATTTTTTACGACAAAATATACGAAAATTGTTGACATATAGTAGGAGATATAGTAAAATAATGTCTAAGGAAATAAAATAATGAAAGGGAGACACACATTTATGAAATCGACAGGAATAGTAAGAAAAGTAGATGAATTAGGAAGAATAGTATTACCAATTGAGTTAAGAAGAACCTTTAATATTGAGGAAAAGGATGCTTTGGAAATATATGTAGATGAGTCAACAATTATATTGAAGAAGTACGAACCTGCATGCATTTTTTGCAATGATGCATCAAATGTAACCAATTACAAAGGTAAAAATATATGTCAATCATGCATGAATGAGTTGAAGAAGGACTAATAGATATAAATAGAGGATATTATTTTTTGAGAAAAATGATATTGAAACAGAAGTTCTATTTTTATCTGCTTAGTTGGGATTTACAAAAGTTAAGTATGCTAATGATGAATGGAAAGATATAAAAGGAGAAGATAAGCTTAATTAAAAAGCTTATCTTCTCTTTTTATATCTCCAAAATGTAAATACACCTAAAAATCTTAAACTATTAAATCCATACTAGTATTCAATTTACAGTATTGTTTATTTCAATAATTTTCAAGGTATACTTTTATTTTAATAGTAAAGGCTACAAAAGAATGAATGTATGTTATGAAAAATACTTAGTTTACATTTAAAGGAGGTGTTTAGTCCATGTCATTTATATTATGGTGATTAAGCCAAATGACAGGCATGGACATAAATATGTTTAAACATGATAAAGCTTTATTACACGAGGTTAAAGTTGATGGACCTAACATAATGTACGCAAGTATGATGCAGGAACAATTAGGAGGGCCGCATGGAGAATTAAAAGCTGCAATGCAGTATTTGTCTCAGAGTCTTCGCATTAAGGATCCAGAAATCAAGGATTTATTTTTGGATATTGCCTCAGAAGAATTGAGTCATATGGAAATGGTAGCTACTACTGTTAACTTACTAAATGGGCATGTGCTTGATGCAAAAGATGCAACAGTAGGAACTATTCAAGCTCATGTTTCTACTGGACTTACACCAGGTTTAACAAGTGCATCTGGACAATACTGGACAGCTGCATATATTGAAGAAACAGGCGATCTTGCTGCTGATATATTATCAAATATTGCTGCTGAACAGAGAGCAAAAGTAGTTTATCAATATCTATACAGACAGATAACTGATAAAGGTGTTAGAGAAACAATTGATTTTCTGCTCAATCGTGAAGAAGCACATAACACCATGTTCAGAGAAGCTTTTAACAGATTGCAGGATACTGGCTCTTTGAAGGATTGGGGAATAACAAAAGACTCTAAGCTATACTTTAATCTTTCAACCCCAGGAGATCAATTTTTTAATGCAAATAATCCTCAGCCACCTAGCTTTAATTCTCCAAATACTACGGGGACTAAAATGTAAAACTTAAAACTATATTTTAAATAGGGCTTTTAAAATAAGAAATAGTATTATAAGTAAAATTTTAAATAAGTACTCCCGTACAGTATATATTTATGGTTCACTCCCTAAATTGACGATGAAATAATTGAGGTGAAGAGCAAGCATAAGCAATTCCGCCGACTGTATGACCAAGAAATCTTGCTTTTGGTTAATACTCACAGCTGCTTAGTTCAGTTGTGTTGGCTGCAAGACTTGTTCTTCACCTGTTTTTTAGTATCAATTTATAACCAAACTTTGCATTAATATATTCTTGCTCTTCGTACTATTTTTAGTAATAAGCCATCTGTATATAGAAATTGTTATTTTGCAACAGACAATCATTATTGTGTCTCTTGCCACACTTAACGAAGGTTTTAATTGTTGTACAATAAAGGTACCGGTAGAGATGGTATAAGGGATTTGTACCAGTTCCTGTATATCTAATTCAAAGATGTGTTTTTAGGGCACTCCAAAAAACTAAATATATTTTAAAAATGTAAAATAAATAACAAATATAACTAAAATTTTACAATTTATGTTTTGGTTCATAAAAGTAGTGGTATTTATAATGTATTGAATAAAATACATGGTATATTTTTGTTACATGTTATTCAGATATAAAAAAGTTTGTGTTATATGAAAAATTTACCAATTGAAATTCTACATATTAAGGGGGTTATATTTATGAAATCAACAGAAAATATTGATTTCTAATTTGGTTTTTGCCCAAGTAATCGGCAGAAATGTGTTGTATCACTTGCGTTCTGGAAAGGTGATTGAATGTAAAGAGTCTTTTTCCTCTGTCTGCGATAATCTTCTGAAATTTGGGTGCTTTGTTAAAACACATCGCTCCTATATTGTTAATATGCAGTATGTGGATGCCATTGAAAAGCAGCAAATTGTACTGCAGACACTTTCAACTATCCCTGTTGCACAGGGCAAGGTGCGTGAAATTAAGCAGCAATATCTGAAATATCAAATGGAGGGAGTATAAGCAGATGATAGAAACTGTCATAGAATTCTCTCGTTACTATATTGCCCTGCTGTTTGGCACGGCAGTTGCGGTTAGTTTTGCTGGGCTGGTTCGTACATGGAAAAATCATTTAGCTGTCGGTTGCTTTACTGTCATATTATTTATTTTACAAATAATCTTCTTAGCTTCCTTTGGTATGGAAGTAACTCTTAAAATATATCCTCTGATTTCTCACTTGCCGGTTGCTATTTTTATTGCTCTTTACATAAAGCGCTCATGGCTTATTTCATTAACCAGTGTGTTTGTATCATTTCTATGCTGTCAACCTCCACGCTGGATTGGTGCTGTTATAGGAGAAATCTTTGACAGTGCATCTATGGATCATGTTGGATATATTGCCACCGCGTTTCTGATGTACTGGCTTTTGCATAGATATGTTGTGATGTCTGTTAGACATCTCATGGAACGCTCGGTGAAGTCCTGTCTGCTATTTGGTGCTATACCGGCCTTTTACTATCTATTTGACTATGCAACCATTGTTTACACCGATTTTTTATATAGTGGGGCTCGAGTAGCCGTACAGTTCATGCCCTTCGTGACATCTGCATTTTATTTTGTGTTTGTACTAATGTACTATTCAGAAACGCAGAAACAAACAAGAATACAAAGAGAGAGGGATATTTTGGATACCCAGTTTCGGCAGACCCAAACTGAATTTAATTCTCTGAAGCAGATGCAGCAGATTGCCGCATCCTATCGACATGACATGCGCCACCATTTCGCTTTATTACAGGGACTTGCAGCTAAGGGTCAAATAGAGGAGATTAAAAAATATCTACAGACTGCTCAGTCTGACATGGACGCTATTACGCCCGTACGCTATTGTCAAAACGAAACTGTCAATTTGATTTTGTCCAACTTTGCCACTAAAGCAAAACAGTCGAGAGTCCAGTTAGAGATAGATTTGAAGCTTACTGATTCGCTGCCCTTTAGCGACACCGAACTTTGTTCGCTATTGTCAAATGCCTTGGAAAACGCTATACAGGCCTCGGAACATATATTTGACAGCAATAAGCGCATTATACGGTTACGTATGTATTCCAAGAATAACAAGCTTTGTATTGATATCCGCAACAGATATCAGCTTGAGCCAATATTTCAAAATGGTATGCCTGTATCAAAGGAACAGGGGCATGGCTTTGGCACAAAAAGCATGGATTATATTGTGGAAAAGAATGGTGGTGTATACCAGTTTTCAGTTGAGGATGGCTGGTTTATCTTTCAAGCAACCACATAATATAATAACTTAACTTTTCAATTCAATAAATTTATAGATTTGATATTGTCTTCTGCCATATTTTTATTGTGTAAGGCTCTACGCAGCAACACCACATTTGCTTGTTACTTGGAAGGTCAGCTACAATTGCCAGTTCTATCAATTTAGTTGTGTCTTTTTTATAGAGTTGATTCCTGACTCCTGCCATATTTTTATTGTGTAAGGCTCTGCGCAGGAATACCAAATCTGCTTGTTACTTGGATTTCAGCTGCAATTGCCAGTTCTATCAATTTAGTTGTGTCTTTTTTATAGAGTTGATTTCTGACTTCTGCAATATTTTTATTGTGTAAGGCTCTGCGCAGGAATACCAAATCTGCTTGTTACTTGGAGGTAAGCTGCAATTGCCATTTCTATCAATTTAGTTGTGTCTTTTTTATAGAGTTGATTCCTGACTTCTGCAATATTTTTATTGTCTGTGCAGGAATACCAAATCTGCTTGTTACTTGGATTTCAGCTGCAATTGCCAGTTCTATCAATTTAGTTGTGTCTTTTTTATAGAGTTGATTTCTGACTTCTGCAATATTTTTATTGTGTAAGGCTCTACGCAGCAACACCACATTTGCTTGTTACTTGGAAGGTCAGCTACAATTGCCAGTTCTATCAATTTAGTTGTGTCTTTTTTATAGAGTTGATTCCTGACTTCTGCAATATTTTTATTGTCTGTGCAGGAATACCAAATCTGCTTGTTACTTGGAAGGTCAGCTGTAATTTCTATTTCCATCAATTTAGTTGTGTCTTTTTTATAGAGTTGATTCCTGACTTCTGCAATATTTTTATTGTCTGTGCAGGAATACCAAATCTGCTTGTTACTTGGAAGGTCAGCTGTAATTTCTATTTCTATCAATTTAGTTGTGTCTTTTTTATAGAGTTGATTCCTGACTTCTGCCATATTTTTATTGTGTAAGGCTCTGCGCAGGAATACCAAATCTGCTTGTTACTTGGAAGGTCAGCTGCAATTGCCATTTCTATCAATTTAGTTGTGTCTTTTTTATAGAGTTGATTCCTGACTTCTGCCATATTTTTATTGTGTAAGGCTCTGCGCAGCAACACCACATTTGCTTGTTTCTTGGAAGATCAGCTTCAATTTCTAACAATTCAGATGTATCTTTTTCAAGCGGATAAAATTATTATTGGTTTGAATAAGCCTTTGCATATGATTATTCTCTATTATCAAAATATTTTTCTATAGGAGTGCTACTAAATTGGGGCACTTTTTTTTATGGAGAATATTATATATTGGGGTGAAATCGGCATGCTTATAAAAAATGATAAAATTGAGTTAACTCCTGAGGAAAAAGAAATTTTTATAGGTCAGTTTAAATTGAGCATATTATATCAATTGCACAGTGAAAAATTGTTGACATATGAGCAAATTGATCAGATAATTAAAAACCATCAATTGATGCGTCGTTGAAAGCTGCTGAAATTAATGAGCAAGTTAATTTAGATTAATATATTTACATAAGATTTTCTAATAAATTAATTGCATTTAGTAAATAAAGATTTATTACACCTACAATTTTTAGCTTAGAATTTGAGCAAATATAATGGGCATTATTATGAGGTGCTAATCTATGAAAGTTAAAGTTGGTGCATATTGCAGGGTTTCAACAGATAAAGATGACCAAATAAATTCTCTTGAGAGTCAAAAAAAATATTTTAATGATTATATAAAAAGCAAAGGCGAATGGGAATTGGTTGACATATATGCAGACGAAGGCATTAGCGGCACCCAGGTGAAAAACAGAATTGAATTTCAAAGAATGATTGAGGATGCACGAAATAGGAGGCTGGATTTGATTTTAACTAAAGAAATATCTCGATTCGCGAGAAACACATTGGATAGTATAGAATATACTCGTATGCTAAGGAAATTGGGAATTGGTGTGATTTTTATAAATGATAATATAAATACTCTAGATGGTGATGGAGAATTAAGACTTACAATTATGGCAGGTATTGCACAGGATGAAAGCAGAAGAACTTCTGAAAGAGTAAAATGGGGACAAAAAAGAAGGATGGAGCAAGGGGTTGTATTTGGCAGAGAATTATTAGGATACTCGCTCAAAAAAGGTGTTTTAACAGTAAATGAAGAAGAGGCCCAAATTGTAAGAATGATTTTTCATAAATACGCAATTGAGGGGAAGGGTACTCACATTATTGCAAGAGAATTATATGAGGCTGGTATTAAATCTAAAAAGCATAGAAATAAATGGTCAAATGGAGCAATTCTAAAAATTTTAAAAAATGAAAAGTATGTTGGTGATTTATTACAGAAAAAAACAATAACACCTGACTATTTGGATCACAAAAAGAAGTACAATGAAGGTGAGGAGGAATTTGTTTACATAAAAAATCACCATTCACCAATTATTGAAAGAGACCTGTGGGAGAAAACTAAGCTGGAATTGCAAAAAAGAACTAGTTCAGGGGAGCAAAGAAGCAAGTATAGCAATAGATATTGGTGCTCAGGAAAAGTAATTTGCGGTGAATGCGGTAGTAAATTTATTTGTAAAAGTAAAAAGCTAAAAAATGGAGCACGCTACATAGCATGGATATGCCAACAAGCGAAAACACAAGGAAAAAGAAGAGTTGATGAAAATGGAAATACAATCGGATGTAACAATGAAAGTATTAATCATATTATAGTGAGCGATGCAGTTAATTATATCTTACAATTAATCAGCTATGATAAGGAGCAGATATTAGCAGAATTAATGACTGAAATTAAGAAATTAAAGCATGGCCAGAATATCAGAAGCCTTGAGCCATTATTAAGAAAAATTGACACACTAATTGAGAAAAAGCAGGATGTTATCAATTTGCAGATAGAGGGCAGCATATCAAAAGATGATATGATTTTAATGATTAAAAAGTATGACAAGGAAATTGAAAAATTAAAAAATGAAGTTGAGTCTATAGAGAAATATAATTTTAAAAGCAAAGAAGATAATTTGCAATTATATACTGATAGAATAAAGGCAATGTTAAACGGACTAAAGGGCAATGATTTTAACGAGATATATAAAAGAATGGTTGATAAAATCATCGTATTCAAAAACAAAACTTTAGAAATATATTTATCATATATGCCGGCTTCTATAAAAATTCATTATAATACGGTTGGCAGAGGAGAAAATTATAATGCAGTTTATGAACTTATTATTGAAATTTAATGATAAATTGATAGCCTTTAAACATTAAAAATTATTGATTCATAGCGGATTAAAATCACATTGTTTCGGTTTTTGGCTTAATGAATTATTAATCAATGGGGAGGAACGAGTTACAACCTTGTAAATAGATTACAGCCATAAAGAAAAAATTTACTAAACAATAAGGAGACACTGATTACAACTTTAAAATGGAATTTCAATCTTAAAGAACGGGTTCAGAATGTACCTTATCGATAACATAGTAGGTACAGAAGAATTGGGGCACTTGGAAATGGTTTCGACCATAGTTTATCAGCTTACACGCGGACTGACAATTGATGAAATTAAGGCAAGCGGTTTTGATACCTATTTTGTAGACCATACAACAGCATTATATCCTATTGCAGCGTCCGGTATGCCATTTACAGCAACAGTATTTCAATCAAAAGGAGATACAATAACTGATTTAACTGAAGATTTAGCTGCGGAACAAAAAGCCAGAACTACCTACGACAATATTCTCAGATTTGCAGATGACCCAGATGTAAGGGATCCAATCAAGTTCCTGCGTGAAAGAGAGATTGTACATTTCCAGCGTTTTGGTGAAGCACTGAGAGTTGCACAAGAAAAAATGGATTCTAAGAATTACTATGCTTATAATCCACAATTTGACAAGAAATAGGATTAGTAAATTATTTTCAGCAATTATTTTGTCAAAAGACCATTGATAAATCTACCGCATTATTAGATTTATGTGAAGCCTCTGTTATTGATTAAAGTCAGATAAATATTATTTTTTGTGGACAGACAATATTTACTTGCTTCTATCATAAACTAGAAAGGTACACTATTTTTGGAGTATTAATATAATACTCTCTGACATATATCATGCTTCATTATTGTAGGAGGTGCCTTGCTTGGTAGAAATGCTATTTCCAGCAATTGTTAGTGGGCTGCTAAACAACATTTTCCTCATGCTGGGTTACGTTTCAAATGTGAATTCCTTTCCTCAGCCATTAAGTCCTGAGGAGGAAATGTACTACGTTGAGGCATATAAAAATGGCAATGAGGAAGCAAGGAATGTTCTGATTGAGAGAAACTTAAGGCTTGTTGCACACATTGTAAAGAAATATGGCTCTTGTGGCAATGATAGCGATGACCTTATTTCTATAGGCACAATAGGATTAATTAAAGCAATATCAACCTTCAACATGGATAAGGGTACTCGTCTTGCAACTTATGCTGCTAGATGTATTGAAAATGAAATTTTAATGCAGATTAGAGCAACTAAAAAGATTCAAAATGAGGTTTCACTACAAGACCCAATTGGAGTGGATAAGGAAGGCAATGAAATTACGCTTATCGACCTGATTAGCAATGACTCTGAGTCAGTGGTGGATGAGGTCGAACTAAAAATGCAGGTTAAGAAGCTCTATAGCAAAATGAAAGCAACTCTTAAAAACAGAGAAAAGGTTGTACTGGAGTTAAGATACGGTTTGCAAAACGGAACAAGTAAAACTCAGAGAGAAATAGCAAAAATGCTTGGGATATCAAGATCATACGTATCAAGAATCGAAAAGAAGGCAATAAAGAAATTAAGCAAAGAACTGAAACCTGATGGCTACTAATAGGAAACATGATCCCCCTATCAAGCAAACGCAATAAAGTTTTAAGCGTGAAGCACCAATCGAAAAGGATTGGTGCTTTGCTAATTATGGGTTTTGACGTGTTGGGCTGGCTTTTTTACTGAATTTCAAACTGTAATTATCCTCTGGTATATTTTTCCTCAATGCTTTAAAGACATTTTTTCCATCTAGTAAAGGAGTACCATTAGCTATTTCCTGCTCAGCTTGTGCAAGATTTCTATATACATCAACCAGTGCAAGCTGGTGTTCATATGTTTCAATACTCATCACAACTAAATCGCCATATCCATTTTTTGTTATAAATATTGGCTCGTTATGCTTGTGACATAAATCAGATATTTCATTTGTATTTCTAGGTCTGTTATAGTTCGTATTTGTGGCATATTCTTTCACATAATTTTGAATTTGCATTATACCATATTTATAGCTTAATTATGTACAAATATATGCGCGAAAAATAATTATGAATATAAAAATTATTTGTGATGAAGTTTTGATAGTTATTTGAGATTAGAAATATTGATATCCTTATTCTGCTTACAATGACATTTATAATATCTGTTTTTGATTTTTTATATAAAACATAATAGATGGTTAGATTTTAGCTGTTCAAAACGAGGAATACAGATACTTGTAGCTGAGAAATCACACAATTTTGTATATTATTCTACGGATATTTTTTATCGGCACAAATATACAAAATAGGTAAAAAAATTAATAAATCGAAGGGTATTGAGAATGGGGTGTAGAATTAGAGGGGAAAGTGGTAATATAATGGTTAATATATATTAGGAAGTTTGTAGTTTTAATAATATATAAAAACTATAATAAAGTTTTTATGTATGTATATAAGAAATTTTTAATGTCTTCATGAAAGGAGAACTAAGTTAGAAAAATAATAAGTAATAGAGAGCATCTTTTAAGAGGCTACCAGTAAAAAAGGTATTGCGAAACCAAGCCTTTAGGCGTAACCGGAAACAATGCTCTAGAGGGGCTAATATTAAGCCCTCATTTGAATGGGGATAATACTATTGGGATGACAAATAAAAGAATAACATTAAATGTTTGGAGAACTATTTACGAAATGATTAATGACTTTTTTATTGAAATTGCTTTTCATAAAAAATGTTGAAATATTACTGAAAGGACTAGAGAGAACAAAAATTTTGATTAACTCAAAGTGAATTAATTTTTGCAGATAAAAACCTGAAAAGGATTTAAGATTTTGAGGTGGTTTAAATGATAATAGATGTAGAACAAATACATATACCTAAATCTGGTATATATAAAGAAGTTATATATGATATTCAAAGTTCTTGGAATTCACAAATTTGGACGTGGCTTAAATTTAGAAATGATGATTATGAGGAGTGGTGTGGAGAATTCCGAGGTGAATTTAGGAACTTTGCATATTCTGATAAGAATGAAAATATAGTGATTCTTACATCAGACTATATGTATCAAATAAGTAGAATAAATGGTAAGTTAATAGATTATATAGACAGGCCTGAATATATCGATGTGACTGCCTCACCAAATGGAGAATTCATTATATCAGACTACTACGGAGTATATGTAATCAATAATAATATAAGGGATACTAGCGAGATAACACTACCGATCCATTTAGACATGATTAAATTTTGTGGATGGAATAAAAATTCTTTGAGGATTGAAGCAGTTGAGCTTTGTAACTGGGATAATGTAGTGACAATAGACTTAAATATATGTACAAGAGAAATTACAGTTATAAATCAATCAAAGCAAGTGTAAAATGAGTGTGTTATGTAAATTAATCAACTAGGAAAGGCAGGAAGTGACGATTTCAAACTAAAGCAAAAATAGGTGATAAGTTGCTTTTGCTATTAAAGAAAAGTGATCTTCCAAATACTTATGCATCTGTTGCTTTTGAATATGGAATGTTTTTAATAGATGCCAAGGATAAAACATTGTCCTTATCAAAAAACATAGCAGTAACCAAATATGATAATATCGATAAGTCCATATTAATAAGAGATATTAAGAAAAGTAAAAAATAAATTTTTTAGTGTAATGGATTTTTGTAAACTCAAGTATATTATATTGAAAAACCAGATGTACCAGAATTAAAACCCGTATTGTAAAGGAACAAGTAAACTCAGAGAAAAAATTGCTAAAATGCTTGGGATTTCTAGAACATACATATCAAGAATTGAAGAAAACTACTTGATGGAAATATGATAAGATTGCACAATGTTATTGACGATGTAGTAGCAAATGACCCCAATACTGTAGGAGCAAAATAGTGGGAAATACACGAGAATCAAATTATATATAGCATGCCTACAGCTGGCACTGGCAACCCGACATAGTACCTACATAGACTAGATGGCGACCATGCTGGTAGCACAGCAAAAAACCTCCTGGCTTGCATTCACTGCAACAGGAGGTTTTTTGAGGCTTATTTGCTCAACAATAAATCACTTAGTTAATTAAAATTATGGTTTTACATATGTGACCATATCAGAAAAAGAATTACGGACACTAGCACTTGACACACTATCCACTTTATCATCTGACGATGAAGCTTTTCCAACCAGCAACGCCGCTACAAAGGTATGATCATCAGGTGTTCCCAAGAGCTTTTTGTATTCTGCCTGTTTGCTGCTATTGAGCGCAATTGTGGGAGAGGTAAGAATTTTTGAACCATATTCCAGCAATTGTGCTTCTGCAGCCATGTTCTGGCAAGCTAGTCCAGCATCGAATTGAGAGCCTTCCTTACAGGAAATAATAATAACCAGCGGTGCATCAGCTATACCTGCTTTTTTGACTCCTGACTTAGGCATCCCTGTACCTGGAGGTGGATTAGACGGAACTTTGTCTGCTTCACCCTGCGGAGGAGTTCCTTGTGGCTTAGATGCATCTTTTGGTGGAACAGCACCCTTCGGTGGAGCTCCACCTGGCATACCTCCACTCATATCTCCAGATATTTTTTCCAGCACATCCTTGTCTGTAACAACAGAAAAATGCCAGGGCTGTGTATTCATGGCACTTGGTGCATTGATGCCTGCTTTCAAGATTGCTTCAACATCTTCTGATGGAATTTGTTCTTCTGAAAAAGCCTGAGTTGTTTTTACACTAGTAAGTAATTCTGCAGCTGCACTGTATGCTTTTTGGGCTGTTTGCGAGGATACCTGATTTGTAGTAACTGACTGACCGCAGGCGGACAGCATAACAAGAAAAAAGATTGAGCATGTAAGTATTGATAGCTTTTTCATATTTTTCACCTCTGTTTTATTTTTATTTCTGCTATTTATGTATTTGTGAATCTATTTTACTATATTGTGTCACATATTGAAAGTTTTGTTTAATAATTTTCTGTGTCCTAAATTTTAGTATTTTTCTTCATAATTATTTGATATACTTAAGGAATATAATACCATAAAAAATAACATATTTACTTTTTGCCATATCTTATAACTACATAAATATCAGGAGAAGATTATGAGTATTTCCTTTGAAGAATTAATGCAAATAGGTAATAATCAATTTAATTTTGAAAAATTAGTTGAGCAGATGAAATCTCCATTAAACATCATTCCGTTTGTGGGTGCTGGAATGTCTTGCCCAATATATCCTTTATGGGAAACATTTCTTTTAAATATGGCGAAAGAAGTTGACAGATATAATGAGATTAGTGAAATGCTGAAAAAGGGATTATTTGAGGAAGCAGCCGGGGAACTGATTAATGATATGGGAAAGCGTGATTTTGATGATTTTATGGAGATGTCATTTGATAAGAAAAAGCTACAAAACGCTGCTCTCGATGGTGCTGTTTCATTATTGCCACGTTTAGCCTGTGGGCCAGTAATTACTACTAATTTTGACTGAAGGTTACATTTAAAGCAAAAGCACCAGGCCAAGCAAAAATTGATATTACAAATGGGCGAATTGCAGACAATTCAACACTTGAAGAAGATGTTAAAGAAGAAAATTGCGGTCAAAAGTTAATTCTGATAGAACCTATAATAAGCGATGTTAATCGTTCAGGAGAATATACACTTTTAGACCTTGCAATTGATGCTTGGTACTATGGATATGCTGCATCAGACACAGATACATCAAAGTATGACGCTGATCAAGATGGAAATGGAATAATTGATGATGTCGACTTGTCTATGATAGTTAGTGAAATACTTAGCAACACAAATTATCCTCTAAATAAATAGAGAATGATAAAGTAAAAAACAAATAATTGAAGGAATAATATTCCTATAAAGCAAATGTAATAAAGTTTTATATATAAGCACCAATTATAATGATTGGTGCTTTATATATATTTCATTTGTTATTGCAATAATTTTTGACTCTTACAATTGAATTTGTCGGAATATCATTTTTTCTATTTGCTACAGTTTCAATAATATCAATAATTTATTTAGATTCAAATAAAACAAAAAGTATTTTTCTAAAGGTATAGCGAAGCTGAAAACTTAGAAAAATACATTTCACTTTTATAGGGAATACAGCTTTATAGACTTAAATTTGTTATATAACTTTTAAAATGCTACAAATTAATTATAATCCAAGAGCCTTAAGGGTTTTAGAACCAATAACTCCATCGACCACTAATCCCTTTTCTTTTTGAAATGCTTTTATAGCAGCTTTTGTTTTATTTCCTATCACTCCATCAGCTTTACCGCAATCATATCCTAATTTATTCAACTTTTCCTGAATTTGAATGATTTTTGACTTTGTGAGGGATATAGATTTTTCAGCATTTGTAGATGTAGACTTTTTAGTATCTTTAGTTGTGACTGAATATGGACATTCACCATTTGTATGTAAATGAGGGCCATAACCATGATGGTAATGATATGAACCCAAACCAGACTTATTATTGTTATCTCTGTGGCCTCCAGAGGAATCAGTTCTGCCAGAATGTGCATTTGAAGCTAATGGTAAAAATAATACTAGTAAAGCCAATAGAATAGCTACTGCTTGTTTAAATTCTGTTATCAACCTTTTTTTCACTACTAATGAACTATCATTTTGAATTCTTTTATTCATCATTTCAACTCTCCTTTTGACTTTTATTTTTAATTATATCATAAAAAAACGGAAATATATAACATAATATGAGTTTGTTTCTATATATCTGTAATATGTTGCAATTTTTGTTATAATAAAAAATCAAGATTGACAGGTAAATGCATATGAACCTATCAAGGTCATTCTAATGTAGTAACCAGTGCGGTGTACAGCCCTGACTGCAAAAGGATACTCACTTATTCTTGGGATTGCAGAATAAAGGAATGGGATGCGTCGACTGGTGAATGTATAAATACCATAGATAATATTCCAGGGATATTGATTTCTGGTTATTCATTCAGAAGTTTGCATAATGATAGCGATATATCATTAGACGGCATGAAGATATTGAAACAATATGGTGCAAAAGATATAAGCATGACTCCTTCTGACTGTTTCCACAAGATATGGAAAATACATTCAAAGGCACAAAAGAAGTATGTCAAGAACCCTTTTCTATCTACTAATCATTCATAATTATACGTCTAAAAGAATAAATATTATAGGTGAAAAATTTAATTAGTGGAGGTATCTGTGGGATACTATGTTACTGTTGAAGCAAATGTGAATATCTATGTTGAGGATCTTAACCCAGGGGGAAATAGGACAATAATATTTCTGCATGGCTGGCCTGGGAGCAGCAATTTGTTTGAATATCAGTTTAACCAGCTTCCAAAGCAGGGTTACAGATGCATAGGAATAGACACAAGAGGATTCGGAAATTCAGATAGACCTTGGAATGGATATGATTATAACCGATTGGCAGACGATGTTCGATATGTGATTGATGCACTCAAATTAAAACATTTCACACTTGGTGGACATTCAACTGGAGGAGCTATTGCAATAAGATATATGGCTAGGCACAGCGGATATGGGGTATCAAAACTAGCTCTTTTTGCTGCGGCAGCTCCTAGTCTTATAAAACGTCCTAATTTTCCTTATGGTATAGACAAAGAAATAGTTTTAAAAATTATTCAGGGAACATATAATGATCGACCAAAAATGCTTCAGGATTTCGGCGATATATTTTTCTACCAGCGTATAAGCGAAGCATTATCAGATTGGTTCTTTCAAATAGGATTACAGGCAGCTGGGTGGTCAACAGCAGCTATTGCAAATACTTGGATAAATGAAGTATTATTCTCTGATTTAAATGCAATAAATGTTCCGACATTAATCATTCATGGCATTCATGACAAAGTCGTTCCATTTACACTAGGTGAAATACAAAACCAAACAATTAAAAACTCAAAGCTTATACCATTTAAATACAGCGGTCATGCCACTTTCTATGATGAACGCGATAAATTCAACGATGAATTGGTTAAATTTATAGAAGAATAAGGTTTTGCAATGTAAAGAGCTATAATAAAAAAGTTGAAAATTATTAATATAAAAATACCGAATTATTTGAACTTGAACTGACCTCCATATGTTAGACCTAAAAATTCTAATATTGTATAGGAGGTCGGTTTTTTTGAGTACAATTAAAAGAATGTTTTGTTGATTTCTAGTATTTGGCGAGGAAATTTTGACTGAATTATAAGCTATTTGTAGTGATATAATTACACTAAGGTATTCCGGTCTCGTAATAGTGTTGGCGAATTTGAAAACTTATTAAAAATATTCAATGACATTTTCACCATCTGAATCGTAAATATCAATTCCAGTGCATTCTAATGTCTTATAAGGCTTGATGTTACTTGGTTTAGTAGTATTATGCCGCGATATGTTTACAATGCTTCCAGCATTTAATTTACTGATTAACTCAATGGCTCGCTCATTTGTGTCAGAATAATTAACGCAAATAATATCTCCCTTTACAAGCGAATATTCACCTTCTGTTGATTTGCTGCCATCTAAAACTTCAACAATAATGGAATGCTCTGATTTAATTTCCGCAACCCTTACTTTATTAATAAGTAAATGCGCATTTCCTATATTTGTACCATTGTTTCCACTATTTTCATTTGGTTTTAGCACAGCTAAAATCACCCCCACCGAAATTAATAACAAAAAGAGAATAAATAATATAATTTTTTTGTTGTAAAATAACTTTTTACTGAGAATCATAATTACCTCCAAGTAATCAGAATGATATTATGGAGGATGTTCCAACAGAAAGAAGAGTGGAGACATCCTCGCTAAATGTTTGATTATTTATTTAAATGTCAATACTGTACTGTAAGTATCTTTGAAATATTGTGTATCACTTATACAAATATATCTTAATGTGCTATACCATCCATCTGCTATGTATATGTATTGATATAATTTATTGTTACTGTCTTTTGCTGAGCGATAACCAACAACTGAGACTGCATGTCCAACTCGTGTTCCGTCTGTGTATTCCACACCAGCTCCGAAAATCGAAGATTTACCAGCATCAACTGCATTCTTAAAAGTGGTATATGTTGGAGATGAACTATCAGAATAGGTACTGTAGAGACTTTAATAGCTATTGCAATAGTTTTATTTATATTTTATATAAAAGTAATTAAATGTCAATGATTGTATAGTTTTATATAATATTTTTTAAAGAAATCATTGAAAAAATTAAACACTCATAGACTAATCTAATTTAATAAGATGAATAGTATCTGTGAATTTATAGAAATCTATTTTTGTCATAAAAATTAACATAAATTTAGTGTACAAATTTAGGCTATTATGGTATAAATAATTACGGTTTCCCTCTCCAATAAAAAGTTAGAAGAGGGGAGTTATGTGCTTTAAGACATAATAGGGAATTATTGACAAAATCTTAGCTTGGTGTTCTTGTTTTTTGCCTAAAAACTGTAATGCTTGATTTAATTAAGTCTTTTCTGCAAATGAATTTTAATTCTTCTACTGCTGTAAGTCAAACGATATGGGCATAATAAGAATAATAACAAAGATGACTTTGCTGCAAGGCAATAACTTTACTGTCGACTCATATAAAATGGCCTTTGTTTATAAAATTAGGTTACAGGATACAATAGAGGGTAATAAAGCGTATTCTTATACACATAACAAGACACGCAAAGAAAAGCTTTTTGCAATATAATTTGAATGAGAAATTGATAATACGGGAGATTAAAAATGGAAATTTTGATGAATTTACTACTTATGTTAGGCGGAGTCGCTGTATTTATGTTTGGTATGAAGCAGATGAGCTCTGGTTTGGAACGAAGTGCAGGTTCAGGAATACGAAACCTTTTTAAAAAAATCAATAAAAACAGTATCTTTAATTATGGAATTGGAGTCGGAGCTACTGCACTGGTACAATCTTCTTCAGCTTCTTCCATTATGACAGTGGGACTTGCTCATGCCAATATTGTAACAGTTAAGCAAGGTTCAGGCTTTATCTTAGGAGCTAAAGTTGGTACCACGCTTACAGCATTTATATTTGCTCTTTCTGGAATAAGCAAAGGCGGCTTTAGCATTAGTTCTGTTTTTGCAGCGGTTGCGTTTGTTGGTGTCATCATCGTTTTTTCAACTAATAACGAAACTCTTAATAAAATTGCGCCATTTTTAATAGGATTTGGAATGTTGTTTATAGGTATGGAAGTAATGGGAACTGCAATTGGTGGGGCAGATTCAACACTGAGCATACAACTTTCTAAAGTGTTCAAATATGAAATTATGCAAAATCCTATCTTGCTGGTGATATTAGGAATTCTCTTTACAGGAATTATTCAGTCATCTACAGCAGCAACGGGTGTTTTTATAGCTTTTTTGGCTACAGGAGTTATCAATAATATAGATCAATCGTTTTTCTTAGTGATGGGAGCAAATATAGGAACCTGTAGCGATGGCATTATGGCATCTTTATCCACGAATGCTAACGGAAAGCGTATCGCATTATTCCATCTGCTTACTAGTGTAATTGGAGCAGTGAGTTTTTCTATTATTCTAGTTCTTTTTAGAACACCCATTATCAATATATTTGAAAGTTTATTCCCGCAAAACCCTCAGTTTAGCCTTGCAACATTTAACCTAATTTATAATACGATTTACACCTTGGTGTTACTGATATTTATAGACCCGTTAGTCAATTTAGTTACAAGGTTAGTTAAAGATAAGCAACAGAAGTTGGAAGAAGTATCGTATATTGATGAGCATTTCTTGCAAACTCCAGTGGTAGCTATTGAACAAGCATTAAAGGAAATGCATGATATGGCTATTCTCGCAAAGGAGAATATTGATCGTGCTTATGCATCATTAGTAAATGAAGATATGAGTCAAAGTAAATTAATTTCCGATGTTGAATATCGTATTGATTTCTTAACCAATAAGCTCACAAACTTTTTCATCAAAATTTCATTAGTGAATAAATTTGCTGAAGATGAAAAACTAATCGGAGGATTGCATCATGTAACAAATGATATTGAGAGGTTGGGTGATTATGCGGTACTTATGGTTAAAGAAACTAATTATATGAAAGAAAATAATGTAAAGTTTTTAGATCAGACCAAAGAAGAACTTGACCTAATCTACAGGAATATATGCGAAATGTTTAACTTAGGATTTGATGCGTTTTCAAAGCGTAGAACGGAGAATTTTAGGAAGATTTCAAATCTTCACAAGGAAATTAAAAAGCAGATAGCTTCTACCCGTGACGAACATGTGGTACGCCTAAGTTCTGGCATGTACCCAGTTGAGGTATCAAAAAGCATTTATTCCGTTTTGTTTTCATTGCAAAGGATATCGGACCATATTGTTAACATAGCTTACTCCATTCGATCCACCACAGGAAGTAAAACAGAAGCATTGCAAGCCATTGAAAATGAAAGAAAAAAAAAGGAGAATGCATATCGCTAGCATTTTATAGCGTCCAATATGAAGAGTAAAAAAATCTCAAAATTCATGTTTGGAATGCTCTATAAATGTTTTGTGAAATCTTGCTCAGCAAAATTTGCATATAGGAATGGGAATACCATAAATAATTGTGTAAAGCAGTCTAGATAATTTTGTTGGTTGTGTTGGTTGTCTAGGTATCAAATAACCACTTGAATCTAAGCTGTTTAGTTAACCTTGTTGGTTGTGCTAGGTAATTGGAGTTTTGCACTATTAATAGTATCAATTAGATATAAGATAATCACCTATGACATGAAAAGAACCACATTTCCATATTTTCTACAGAGATGTGGTTCTTAAATATAAATTACTCAGATTTCACAAATAAAAATCTATTGGTGTGGTAGAATTATCAATGGTTTGTTGCCAAAATAATTGCTTGAATTAGTAATGATTCACCTCAGTTTTTTTGCTGTCGCACACATTCACCATCCATGGTTCATAGTGTGCTAAAACCGACATCGTATCGGTTTTTCAGCAAAAGTACTTAGTGCTTGCTGAATTATTATAAACATAAACGAATAATGCTTATGTTAATTTCAAAAATACTAAATTATATTCATTCAGCAAGCTTTTCTCATACAACTAATTCATGCAATTATTTCTAACGCAACTTTCCATTGATAATGCTACCACACCTGATATTATTATAATTTAAGCTGTATATTCAAATATGAAGTTTGAGACAATTATAGTATAAAGTCATATTACATCTAAAAAAGCATATTATTACTTCACACTTTCATAGAATGTAATTGAAACACCATTACCACCCATACCTGGATCGGAACTTAAATATAACTTTTGATTTAAGTATGAATATTTACTATCTGCTCTAACCTCGAATGTAGGAACAAGAGAACCAAATTGTCCGCCATTTCTAACAATAATTATTTCACCGTCATTAGTTTCCCAAAGATATCTAGCATCAATTGTCATTGGATTGGATAGGTTCTGATAATCAGCACCAGCTGCAATTATTTTAGCTGTTAAATTTCCAGTTACAGTGCCGCCAGTTATTGGAATAACATTTCTGTTTCTGCCATTCTTAGTTGCTCCAACTGATTGACTTCCTCCTAAGGCAACCTGCTCTGTTATAAACACATTGCCTCTTCTTTCATTCGATGCTAATCTATAGTTCCATGGCTGATATGGCACATCAGTAGGTTTAGTTATTTTTACTGCATTTGCTGTGTCTAGAGAAATATTTGACACGTCATAAACACTTATTTTAATTGTATTAGTTGCTGTGTCTACAGTACGTCTTCCAACAAATTTGCCAGAGTTGAGCCAGTTTGATGAACTTGAGTTTGGAGCTTCAAAGTCATATACAATTCTCACATCATTTTGATTTATACCTGTTCCAGCACTTCTAAGATGTATGTAGCTTCCGTCATTTGCTCTAATCATTAACAATTGTTCGATTTCTATTACACCATTTGAAAGTTCTAACTGGAAGTCAAGACCTCCAGACATTACAGTACCGTTAAATTTTGAAGAGTTTATTGAACTATTTTGAATAACAAAAGCTTTTCTCTGTCCATATTGGGTTTTTCCTAAATTATAACTTTTATCAAGCTTCAGTGTAGCTTCAAAAACAAGTGTTCCTTTTTCTGGCTTTGGTATTCCAGAGGACATTCCACATGTCCATGATTCGTGTGGAATCAAAGTCTTGTCACTGTTATTATTATTTTGGCTAGCAGGAAACTCTGAAATAATTCCTAAAAGGTATTTTTTCATTTCAGCAAAATCAAGTGCATCAGCCGAACCGTCACCATTAACATCCGCAGCTTCTAAATTTGGCAAAGTATCTGTCTTTCCTAAGAGATAAGACTTTATTAGTGCTAAATCCACTGCATCAACTACATTATCCATATTGACATCTCCATAAATTGTACCTCCCACCGACTGCGTAGCAGCAGATGCTCCCATAATCATGAACGAAAAAAACAAAAGACCAATCAATATTGCTAAAAAAGAAACTTTTCTAAATGAGAAATTATACATATAAAGCCCTCCTTAAAATAAATAGGTTTTCACTATAGTTAATTTTCCCCCCAAAATTGCCATAGTTTCAACGTTAAAGAGCACAATAACATTATATACTGTATAAAAATAGAATTAAAGATTAGAATTTTAATATTTATTGATATTTAGGAATTAATAGGAAAAAAACCAAAAATAATATTGACTCTCTTAAAAATAACTAATATAATAAACATATGAACAAATACTCATATATTCACGTGATTATAATCGATGTTAGTATAAAAGTTTTAAAGTTAAATACATAGAAGTACTTAGGGTTAGTGCATATGCTATATAGAAAAATTATTTAACAGAAGTGCATAATGGTTTTCTTTATACTCCTAGGATTGAGGGCCTGTATATATGAAAATGATATTAAACAGCATGTTTACAGCATATTTAAAGTTAATTTTGACTAAAAAAGTTACGGTTTAAGTATTTATGACGATAAATATATTTAGACGCTATTTATTTACAAAGATGCTACATCGTTTTTTACGGCTAATTAAGCTTGTAAGTTATTTTGAATGCAGGTTGGAGTTTTTATTTGTCTTATGCCTTCTATGTTAACTTCTGCTGATGATGTAAAACTAGACCAGTATCATAGGATTTTTAGAAGATAAGTATTTGGCTTTAAGATATATTAATTTCAAAAAAGGGGATTAAAATGGTTAAAAAAGAGATTATATTAGAAGGATTAAATTGTGCTCAATGTGCTAATAAAATAGAACAGAAAGTATCGCGAATTTCTAATGTAAATTCTGCTTCTGTAAATTTTATTTCAAAGACATTAACAATAGAAACTGGACACATAGAAAAAATTGATGAAATACTAAAGCAGGCAAATGAAATTATATTAAGATTAGAGCCAAATGTTATCATAAAAGAAAAGGATACAGAAAAAATGTCACAAAAGGTTTTTAAGGTAATTGGCTTAGATTGTGCTAATTGTGCATCAAAAATTGAAAAAGAGATTAATAAAATTGATGGCATCAAGAACGCAACCATGAATTTTGCTACTAATAAATTAATTATAGAATTTAGTGAAAAGAATAGAATGAAGGAAGTGACAGAAGCTGCTATAAAAGCAGCAAAGAGATTGGAAGATGGGATAGAAATAATAGATGAGGATATGATTACAGAACGTGGAAATGGAAAAAATCAGGTTGAGAGGGATAATCATATAGAATTTAATAATAATATAAAGAAATTAGTTTGCTTCGGAATAAGTGTTGTTTTATTTAGTATTGCATTATTATTAAAAGTACCCTTTTGGATTGAATTTGCACTGTTTTTTATTGCATATCTATTTGTGGGCTTAGATGTCTTGATAAAAGCCATAAAAAATATAATAAGAGGGCAAGTATTTGATGAAAACTTTTTGATGGCAGTAGCTACCATAGGAGCATTTTCTATTAAAGAGTTTCCAGAAGGTGTAGCAGTTATGCTCTTTTATCAAGTTGGAGAATTTTTTCAGGATTATGCTGTAAACCGCTCAAGAAAATCAATTACAGCATTAATGGATATAAGACCGGATTTTGCTAATATAAAAGTTGGCAGTGAAATAAAAAGAGTAACTCCCGAAGAGGTTAAGGTTGGAAACATTATAATAATTAAGCCAGGGGAAAAAATTCCTCTTGATGGAAAAGTTATTGAAGGAAAATCAAGAGTTGATACATCAGCTTTAACAGGAGAATCAGTTCCGAGGGAACTTGCAGCAGGAGATGAGGCTTTAGCTGGCTTTATAAATAACAGTGGTGTTTTAACTATTGAAGTTACAAAAGAATTTGGTGAAACCACAGTGTCTAAAATTCTTGATCTAGTTCAGAATGCTAGCAGCAAAAAGGCTCCAACTGAGAATTTTATTACTAAATTTGCAAAGTATTATACACCAATAGTAGTTTTATCTGCTGTAGTAATAGCTTTATTACCACCTCTGATTATTCAGGATGCTACTTTTGGAGAGTGGATTTATAGAGCATTAGTATTTCTAGTTGTATCATGTCCTTGTGCACTGGTTGTATCAATACCATTAAGCTTTTTTGGAGGTATAGGCGGAGCCTCAAGAAACGGTATACTTGTTAAGGGCAGCAATTATCTTGAAGCACTTAATAATGTTGATACAGTTGTATTTGATAAGACCGGAACTTTAACAAAAGGAACCTTTAATGTTACTGAGATTAATGCCGAGGGTAAAATTAGTAAAGAAGAACTTTTAGAACTTGCTGCTTTATCAGAATCATACTCTAACCATCCAATTGCATTGTCAATAATAAGAGCCTATGGGAAAGAGTTAAATAAGGATGCTATAAAAGATTATAATGAAATATCAGGATATGGAATTAATGCAGTTATTGAAAATAAGAAGGTTTCTGTTGGCAACATCAGATTAATGAAAAAAGAAAATATTGATGTGGCTGATAGACCTGTAATAGGTTCAGTTGTATATATTTCAGTAGATGGAGAATATGCAGGACATATAGTGATTTCTGATGAAATCAAAGATGATGCAAAAAATGCTGTTACTTCTCTTAAAGAAATAGGAATTAAAAATATAACAATGCTAACTGGAGATAATGACTCTGTTGGAAAAGCTATTGCAAACAAATTAGGAATAGAAAAGGTATATACTGAATTATTGCCAGACCAAAAGGTTGAAAAATTGGAGAAAATAATTGAACATAAGACTACAAAAGACAAGGTAGTTTTTGTTGGAGATGGTATAAATGATGCACCAGTATTGGCAAGAGCCGATGTAGGAGTTGCTATGGTAGGATTAGGCTCCGATGCTGCAATAGAGGCTGCAGATGTGGTGTTAATGACAGATGAACCCTCAAAGATTATTACAGCCATAAAGATAGCCAAAAGAACTAGAAATATAGTATGGCAGAACATATCATTTGCATTGGGTGTTAAGATTTTGGTACTGATACTTGGAACTTTTGGAATTGCTACTATGTGGGAGGCTGTATTTGCTGACGTTGGAGTTGCCTTAATAGCAATAATAAATGCAATGAGAGCAATGAAAATGCAAAAGTAACTTGAAAGTATATCTTGTACTAACATGGTGTGCTTTTGAGTTTGGTATGAGATGTATTATCTCATTGTACTAATTTATTTTAAACTGAGTTTGCAGATAACTGCTTTTTGCTTATACTAGTACGCGAGAACAACTTAGATAAATGGGGTACTTGATTTAAGATATTTGTTTGAATTTGTTGGTGAAGAATAGTTAAATTATACCGTGAAACATACACGATGTAGTTTTTAGAGAAACAACGAATCATGGATGCTGAGTGTGGTAAGGCGGTATAATTAACTATTATGAACCAATACAAATTCAGCAAATATCTTGTGAGTAGCCCATTTAGATAAGTTTGTACGGGAGTACCAGTAAGCCAGTACTATTATTTTAAACCTGAACTCAAAAGCGCATCATTTAAATAAATAAGATATTTGTAATATTATCTTTTGTTAAAATAATATTTTAGACAGAAATGTATATTTAAGTTGATTTTGAGGAAATGTATTTTTCATGTATGATTGTATTATAAAATTTAGTATGATATAGTTGAACTATGAATATTGTCAATAAATCGTTTTTTATGACGAAATATACTTCAGTATGATTTTAATGTTAAAATGGACAATTGGTTTGAAAAGTATGTGAAGTGCTTAAAGGTCGTGATAATTATTGTACACAAAAAAAGATTTGCTTCGTTTATTCATCCCTGCATTTATTGAACAACTGCTTTCTACTGCAATTGGCGTTGTAAATACCATGATGGTAAGCGGATTAGGAGCTTTTGCAGTATCGGCAGTTGGAATTGTTGACTCAATAAATATTGTAGCAATGAATGTTTTTATGGCAGTCTCAATGGGAGCTACAGTTGTAATATCTCAGCATTTAGGTTCTGGAAATGATAAGGATGCTTCTAGGACAGCAACCCAATCAATAGCAACGGTTTTATTTCTATCAGCCCTTACTGGTTTTGGGCTGTATTTGTTTGGAGAGCAAATTATTAATTCTCTATTTGGAAGTGCTGAGCAAATTGTAAAATCTGCGGCTAAAACTTACTTAATATGTTCTGCAATTTCATATCCATTTTTAGGCTTATTCAATGTTTTTACAGGAATTTTAAGGGCAAATAATAATTTCAGAGCATCAATGGCTGCAGCTGTTGCTTCAAATATTGTTAATGTTTTAGTGGGAGCTTTATGCATCTTTTATTTTAAATTGGGTGTTCTTGGTGCTGGAATTGGAATGATATCAGCAAGGCTATTTGGAATGCTGGTATTGGTTCATCCATTATTTACGGACAATAGAATAAGTATTAAGGGAGAATCCTATAAAATTTCTTTTAAGATATTGAAGCCAGTTTTATTTATAGGTATTCCAGCAGGCTTGGACAGTCTTGTATTTAATGGCGGAAAGCTATTGGTTCAGACATTTATTACATCATTAGGAACAGCTGCGCTGGCTGCAAATACTATTGCTGGCTCTATGAATGCTATTATAAATATTCCAGGAAATGCGGTTGCTATTGTATCGGTATCAGTAATAGGATATTATGCTGGGGCTGGTTTACGGGATGAATTGAGACAGATGATAAAAAAATTAACACTTTATGCTATGGTACTTCTTGGGGGTGTATCATTAGTATTTTTCCCATTTGTAAAAAGTTTCATAAGACTATATGCACCTGCTGATGATGTGTTGGTAATGGCATTACATGTTACTTATTTGACATTGGTATGTATACCAATATTCTGGCCGGCTGGATTTATTGTTCCCGCTTGTTTACGCAGCACAGGAGATTCTGTTTTTATCACCATAGTTTCAATATCAAGTATGTGGCTGGTAAGAGTGCTTGGAGGATACTTAATGGTAAGATATACTTCGTTAGGACTTATGGGAATATGGATTGCCTGGTGTTTTGATTGGGTAACACGAGGAGTACCTTATTGCGCCAGAGCAATATCTCGTAAATATGAAAAACATTTGCCAAAAGTTGATGCGCGATCAACATAATTCAGTTTTTTAGCTGAAAATGCAGAGTCGTCAAATATGTAAATGGAAAAGTTATTTACAATAAAAATTAAAAGCTTTTCAAAAAGCATTTCTACATGAAGTATAGTAGATTTATTGCAAGATAAATATAGGTCCTGATTAATAGAAGTAGATGCTGGTGATTAATTATATATAATTAAGTAGTAAATCAGTATAAAAAGGCTGATGCATATAAAAACTAACTGCACAATACATATGTTTATCAATTTGATGGTATTGTGGTTTGTAATTATAATGCATCAGCCTTAACATGTTTTTTCACACTATTATTAGTATTATGGGTTTGCTATTAGGTAGTTTCTTATTGTATCTAATTCTCCTGGTAAGAATGTTGATCTTACATTAAAGTTTGAGTATTCTGATAATTTATCCAAGAATAAATCAAATTTTGCTACCTTTGTGGATGGATTTATATTGTTATTCTTAAAGTAGTAGAATGTATTTTGGAATGGAGTCCATCCAATAGCATTCTTTATTCTTAGGAAGCAATAGGTAGCACCATCATTATTATATGTACCTTGTGCTATAGTATTGTCATAACATCCGGATGAGATTGATTTATACATATTTTCAATCTGTGCTCCGTAGTAGAAATTACCGTTACCTCCTTTAATCTTGCCATAAAGAGACTCAAGCACATAACACATCTTAGTGTTAGCCCAGAATTCTGCATCCCAATTCCAACCATCATAATCAAAATCATGTCCTATTTCATGAAGAATACCAAAGGACCAGTGATCGTCTGCATTTATGCTAACTATTTCATCAGCTATATACGGATGATTCCAGTGGATAGGATTACCAGCGATAGCCACCCAGCCTGAGAACATATGAGAAGACATTATGTTGATTTTTGATCCGCCATAAGGAGTAAAACCTACCAAATTTGCATATGCTTGATAAGCAGCGTCCAGATGATTTATCCATCTCATATCATTTGTTCCAGTAAACCCTGACCACTGGCTAGGGGTTAAATGTAATCTTACATAATTACCGCTTCGTTCTTCAAGTTCAGATTCACCGGATATAGTAAGATTATCAAAGTATACCTTACCTTTTGCGCCGCTATTATAGAATCCTAGTCTGCATGAAATGGTGACATAGCCGCTTTCAGGAACCAAAAAATTGAAAGTTATAGGTTTCCAGTTGAAGGTTCCTGTAGAGTCTGCAGATGCGCTTGCTGGCCATTCACCCAATACTGAGATATTTGCACCTAGTTTTCCATCGTCATTATTAGGGTCTAAAGTAATATTTTCACCTTTTACATAAGCTGACAAAGAGTATACCTTACCGGGTGTCAGCTGTATTGTCTGTACCCAACGTGCATCATTGTAATCTGTTGAATTAATGCTTATGCACTTACTGTTACTTAATCCTCCAGTAGATTCCCAAGTAAAAGTAGTTCTTCCGTCATTCCAATTAGCACTTGTTGACCAGTCTAAAGGTGCAGAATATCCTGTCTCAAAATCATCTATTTCTGTTAGTGTTACGTTATCAAAATATGCTGTACCTTTCATTAAATTGCTGTAAAATCCTAATCTACATCCTATTTGTACAGTTCCGCTTGATGGTGCAACGAAAGTAAGATTTATTTGCTTCCAACCAAAGGTACCTGTAGAATCTGTACTACTGCTAACAGTCCAACCGCCCATGAGGCATATGTTTGCTCCAATAGTTGCACCTTGGTCTGCAATAATATTTTCACCCTTTACATATGCACTTAGGGAGTATGTTTTTCCAGGTCTAACCTGTACTGTCTGAACAACCCTTGCATCATTGAAATCTGTTGAATTTATACTTATACAACCACTGCCGCCTATTCCTGAACTTGACCAGCTATATGTAGTACGACCATCGTTATAGTACATATCTTCTGACCAGTTATAAGGCTGAAAATTTGAGCCTTCTTCAAAGTCACCGTTTTCTAATGTTGCCACAGCTGCATTTGCTGAATTTGATCCTATAACTGTGTTAAATATTGTGAAATTAACTGGTATTATTTGAAGTATCATCAGAAATGATAATATAATGCATAATGCTTTGAATTTTAGATTTTTTTTCATTTGAATACCTCCATATCCTTTACTTTGAGTAAGAGTGTGTGAAAAAGCAATACTTATTATACAAATAAAGTATATATATGTCAAATAATAAAAAATATAACAATAATTTGATGTAATACTATCTTATTTTAGTTACATTTGTACAACTTAGTTTTAAAACTGTATTTTAGGGAAAAATTAATTAGTAGAAGTGGTAGAAAAAATACTAAAAAAGTTAAATTAAAAAAATAAAAATAATTATCAACATAAAGATTGATTAATATTAAACAATATGTTATACTAACTAGCGGAAAAAATACACACGCATCTATCAGTTTGTTAGAGTGTCAG
Source organism: Ruminiclostridium herbifermentans (assembly GCF_005473905.2). NCBI lineage: Bacteria > Bacillati > Bacillota > Clostridia > Eubacteriales > Oscillospiraceae > Ruminiclostridium > Ruminiclostridium herbifermentans. The sequence continues at coordinate 3,094,948 of NZ_CP061336.1, read as the reverse complement.
CTAAGGCTGATTAAACTCAATAAAAATATTTTGTTTGAGTTTAAAATGGTGCGGAGGTATTAACTTTAACGGAGGTGTTATTAATATGGCAGTTATTTCAATGAAACAACTTTTGGAGGCAGGTGTTCACTTCGGTCACCAGACTAGAAGATGGAATCCTAAGATGGCAGAGTATATCTTTACAGAACGTAATGGTATATACATCATAGACCTGCAGAAAACAGTAAAGAAAGTTGACGATGCATACTTCTTTATTAGAGAAGTAGCAATGGCTGGTCAGGATGTTCTTTTTGTAGGAACAAAGAAACAAGCTCAGGATTCTATTAAAGAAGAAGCTGAGAGAAGCGGACAATTCTTCGTAAACAACAGATGGTTAGGTGGAATGCTCACAAACTTCAAGACTATCCGTAAGAGAATTGACAGATTAAATGAGTTAAATGCAATGGAAGCAGATGGAACTTTTGAAGTTCTACCTAAGAAAGAAGTTATCAAGTTAAAGAAGGAAATGGAAGATCTTGAGAAGAACCTTGGCGGTATCAAGAATTTAAAGAAGATTCCGGGAGCAATGTTTGTTGTTGACCCACGCAAGGAAAGAAATGCAATTCTTGAAGCTAAAAAGCTTGGTATTCCAGTTGTAGCTATAGTTGATACAAACTGTGATCCTGATGAAGTAGATTTTGTTATCCCTGGTAATGATGATGCAATAAGAGCTGTAAAGTTAATTGCTGCTAAAATTGCTGATGCTATTATCGAAGGCCGTCAGGGAGAACAGTTACAAGCTGAAACTACTACTGTGGAAGCTAATGAAGCAGAAGAAGTTGTTGCTGAATAATTTGATTGATAATTAAACAGGTTGGGTAGCCAACTTCGTTATATATTGATATATGATATATATTGATTAATATGTCGTATAAAAAACTTAATAATGTATCTTATTTTATACGGTTTGGAGGATAAAAAATGATTACTGCTGAAATGGTAAGGCAGCTCCGCGAAAGAACCGGAGCAGGAATGATGGATTGTAAAAAAGCTCTTACAGAAACTAATGGCGATGAAGAAAAAGCAATTGAGCTCTTAAGAGAAAGAGGAATAGCTAAAGCTGCTAAAAAGGCAGGAAGAGTTGCTGCTGAAGGTTTAGTTGAAGCTTATATACATGGTGGCGGAAGAATTGGTGTTCTCGTTGAAGTAAATATTGAGACAGATTTCGCTGCAAAAAATGAGGAATTTAAAACATTTGTTAAGGATATTGCAATGCAAATAGCTGCTAGCAGTCCTGAATATGTTAGAAGAGAAGATGTACCAGCTGCAGTTCTTGAGAATGAAAAAGAAATATTAAGAGTGCAAGCTAGAAATGAAGGAAAACCTGAAAAAATCATTGAAAAAATGGTTGAAGGTAGAATTGAAAAATTCTATGCTGAAAAATGTTTGTTAGATCAGGCATATATCAAAGATCCTGATATAACTATTGACCAATTATTAAAAGAAAAAATAGCTCATATTGGTGAGAATATTTCTATCAGAAGATTCGCTAGATTTGAAAGAGGCGAAGGTATAGATAAGAAAGAAGAAAACTTCGCTGATGAAGTTATGAAGCAAATAGGCGGTTAAGTCATTTTAGGGGAACATATTTAGTGTATGTTCCCCTTATTAAGGCCTTTTTTAAAAAAAAATAGAATAAAATAGCATATTAATAGTTTTGGATGGAGGAGAACTATGACTGAACTAAAATACAAAAGAATATTGTTAAAAATCAGCGGAGAGGCATTATCTGGAGAAAAAGGCAGCGGTATTGATACTGATACTATTAATGAGATATGTGATAGAATATATAAGACTCATGAGTTAGGTGTTGAAATAGCTATTGTTGTAGGTGGAGGCAATTTCTGGAGAGGCAGAAGTGGTGTAGGAATGGATAGAACTACTGCAGATCACATGGGAATGCTGGCTACAGTTATTAATTCGCTTGGACTGCAGGATGCATTAGAATCCAGAGGAATACCTGTTAGAGTTCAGACAGCTATTGAGATGAAACAAATTGCTGAGCCATATGTCAGAAGAAAAGCTGTAAGACACTTAGAGAAAAAGAGAATAGTTATTTTTGCATGTGGAATGGGAAATCCTTATTTTTCAACAGATACGGCAGCAGCACAAAGAGCTGCTGAAATAAATGCAGAGGCAATATTAATGGCGAAAAACGTTGATGGAATTTATGATAGCGATCCATCCAAAAATCCTAATGCTATTAAATTTGACAAGATTAGTTATCAAGAATATTTAAATAAGGGATTATCAGCAATTGATTCAACAGCTGCTTCCTTCTGTAAAGACAATTCAATACCAATGCTGGTATTTGGACTAGATAATCCTGATAATATTATAAGGGCCGTTAAGGGTGAAGAAATTGGTACTACAATATATTGAAATCATTCGGAAATAATTGTATGATATAGATATAAATTATAGGAGGAGCTTTATAATGGACAAGGAACTTTTCAAACCCATCGAAGAAAAAATGAATAAGACCATAAACGTATTAAAAGATAATTTAGCTGGTATCAGAGCAGGGAGAGCTAACCCAGCAATATTAGACAAAATAACCGTTGATTATTACGGCACTCCCACCCCAATTAATCAGGTTGCGTCTGTATCAGTACCAGAAGCTAGAGTTATTTTGATACAGCCATGGGAGGCAAAACTACTTAAGGATATTGAAAAGGAAATACAGAAATCGGATATTGGTATTAATCCGAATAATGATGGTAAGACAATCAGACTTGTTTTTCCACCCCTTACTGAAGAAAGACGTAAAGAATTGACTAAGTTAGTCAAAAAAGAAGGCGAAGATTCAAAAGTTGCTATTAGGTCAATTAGAAGAGACGCTATTGAAACTATGAAAGCAAAGAAAAAAAATAGTGAGATTACAGAAGATGATTTAAAGGATGCAGAAAAGGATATTCAAACTTTAACTGATAAATATATTGCAGATATAGATCGTATAGTTGCACTTAAAGAAAAGGAAATTATGGAGGTATAGCTATTTGAACTATTTTAGAGCTGATGGATATAAAGAAGATAGCATGTGCTGTGATGCTAACTTAGCAGTTGATATTACTGAACTTGTAGGTTTTACACTTGGAGATGCTCTAAAGGTAGTACAGAAAAAAGGTTATACAGTTGATAATATTACAATCACATCACCACCTAAACTAGAAATAACAGAGTATGACCAATCATTTAGAGTACTAAGAATTCAGCCATTAGAAGGAAATAGCTTAACTATACTTGTATGTAAACCCCTCTAAACGAGGGGTTGTTTTAAATATAAATAAACTATCTCGCATAAATAGTTTATCTGTGTTAAACTTATCAAGGATTTATTTTCAAAATAACTGTATGTGATATATAATTATGTTATTGCAAACATATTTATAATTCTGAGCAAATTTCAAATGAAAAATTCTATATTTGAGATTAATAAGGGAGCCTGTATCCTTTGAGTATGCGAAGAAAACACAAAGAGTTTTGTCAAAAGGGCAGTAGTTACCATAAAGATGTCCGTTGAAATACCCTTGTGAAGTAAGAAAAATCAGTATGCTCTAAAGAACTAAACAAGGCTGTATTTTTTGGGTTTTGAATCAATTAAAGGTTTTGATTCAACTAAAGGTTCTGATTCATATGTAACTAGGCGTGGAGGTTAGAATGGGTTTTTTTGATAGATTATTTACTAAAAAAAATGAAAAAATTAAAGAATTCAAAGTGGTTCCAAATCATATAGCAATAATCCCTGATGGAAACGGTCGTTGGGCAAAAAAACGAGGTCTGCCTAGGAATATGGGTCATAGAGAAGGTTCCATGAATATAAAAAAGATTGTTATTTTCTGTTCAAAAATAAAAGTTAAATATTTGACTTTTTACGCCTTCTCAACTGAAAATTGGAAGAGGCCCCAAAGCGAAGTAGATGCATTAATGAAATTGTTAATGGAGTTTTTGCGTAACGCTGAAAAAGAACTTGAGGGCAGCAATGTAAAAATCAAAGTTATTGGTGATTTAACTGCTTTACCAGAAGAACTTCAAAAGGAGATTGCCAGAGTTGAAAAGTTTACGAGCAGCAATGATGGTTTACACCTCATTATTGCACTAAATTATGGCTCTAGACTTGAAATGTTACATGCTGTTAAGGAAATTTCTAAGAAAGTAAAAGAAAATAAGTTATCAATTAATGATATAGATGAAAAACAGTTTGAAAGCTGCTTATATACTGCTGGTATTCCTGATCCTGATCTTCTAATCAGAACAAGCGGAGAGCAGAGAATTAGTAATTATCTATTATGGCAATGTGCCTATTCAGAATTATGGTTTACAGATGCTCTATGGCCAGATGTAAATGAGAGTCATATTTCAGAGGCTATAAGGGACTATGGAAAAAGAAGCAGAAGGTATGGTGGATTAGGCTAAGTATATAGTGTTTTTTTCAAATTGTGGTTAAAAAGTTAGTGCAAACATAGTGCATTTTCGAGTTAAAAAACACAAGTGTTTTTTGCAGTGATGAGGTATAGCAATACTTTGTGCGTACCTCCACGATAGTAACACTATAATTTATGCCCAAAGTAGGCGTGGGAGGTTAGCATTATAAAAAGTATGTGCAATAAAAAATATACTATGTGCGTAACCTCCACGATAGTAACACTAAAATTTTCGCCTAAAGTTGGCGTGGGAGGTTAGCATTATAAAAAGTATGTGCAATAAAAAATATACTATGTGCGTACCTCCACGATAGAAACACTATAATTTATGCCTAAAGTAGGCGTGGAGGTTAGCATTATAAAAACTCGAAAATAAGATTAGTGCAAACATAGTGCATTTTCGAGTTAAAAACACAAGTGTTTTTTGCAGTGATGAGGTATAGCAATACTTTGTGCGTACCTCCACGATAGTAACACTATAAATTATGCCCAAAGTTGGCGTGGGAGGTTAGCATTATAAAAAGTATGTGCAATAAAAAATATACTATGTGCGTAACCTCCACGATAGTAACACTAAAATTTTCGCCTGAAGTTGGCGTGGGAGGTTAGCATTATAAAAAGTATGTGCAATAAAAAATATACTATGTGCGTACCTCCACGATAGAAACACTATAAATTATGCCCAAAGTTGGCGTGGGAGGTTAGCATTATAAAAAGTATGTGCAATAAAAAATATACTATGTGCGTAACCTCCACGATAGTAACACTAAAATTTTCGCCTGAAGTTGGCGTGGGAGGTTAGTATGCTTAAAACTAGAGTAATTAGTGCGGTAGTGGGTCTTATTTTACTTATTGTCGTATTGTACTTGGGTTCAATAACATTTGGAATAGCAGTAAGTTTAATTGCTGCAATTGGACTTTATGAATTCTATAATTCTTTATCAAATTTGAAAAATATAAATCCAATTAAAATAGTTGGTTATTTATCTGTTATTCCACTATTAATTTTGGGTATTAAGGATACAGGATGGATAGCAGTTGATATTCCAACATTAACAGGGATTTCAGCAATTATAATTATTTTTTTGAGTATGGCATTTATTGTTTTCAAAAATAAGAGTTACAATATTATAGATGTTTGTATAACAGCTTTTGGAATAGCTTATGTGCCTTTTCTATTAAGTTTTGTTATTTTAATCAGAAACATGGAATATGGATATTGTTTAATTTGGCTAATATTTATTGGTGCTTGGGGTACTGATACTATGGCATATACATTTGGACGTCTCTTTGGAAAAAGAAAAATTATCCCTGAAATAAGCCCTAAAAAGACGTTGGCAGGTGCAATTGGGGGAATATTTGGATGCATGGCGCTAATGTTGGTGTTTGGAGTTATTGTAAGAAGTTATTTTAGTTTAGAAATATCATATTTTGTTTTAGGAATTTTAGGACTGTGTTGTGGATTGATTTCACAAATTGGTGATTGGTCGGCATCGGCAATAAAGAGATTTGTCAACATTAAGGATTATGGGAAAATTATGCCTGGACATGGTGGTGTGCTGGATAGGTTTGACAGCATTTTATTTGTAGCGCCTGTGGTATATTATGTTTTACAGCTAGCTTAACAATTTACAAGATTAATAAGTGCAATTGGAAACAAGCCATTGATAATTCTACAGTATCAAAACATTTTTGTGCTAAGTTTTAGTTTTTGAGTATAAATAGACTTATTATAGGGATAATTAAGTGATAATAGCGAACATAGAAAGTTGAAGTTGTAATAATAAATGACAATTTATAGGCTTTATAAAGTATATAATTAAATTGTTGGCTTTAAATGTTAATATATAGTTAATATTTAGGTAATATTTTATTGTTAAAGTAAAGATAATTAGAATACTTGCAATATTATTGCTGCTTGTAATAATTTTTGAAAACAAACATGTGCAAATTGGAGGATAAATGTCAAAGGTAATTTCAATATTAGGGTCTACAGGTTCTATAGGTGTCCAGACTCTTGATGTAGCAAGAAACTTGGGCTTAAAGGTTGCTGCTATTTCAGCAAATTCAAATATAGACCTTCTGGAAAAACAGGTTCATGAGTTTTTACCTGCAGTTGTATCTGTAGGAAATGCAGAATTGGCTAAAGAACTTGAACAGAGATTTCAAGGAATGAACATTGAGGTCTTATATGGAATTGAAGGAATGAAACGCGTTGTTGAGATAGAGGAAGTTGATACAGTTGTGACATCTGTAGTGGGAACTGTTGGACTCATTCCCACAATGCATGCAATAAGAAACAAAAAGAACATTGCACTTGCCAACAAGGAAACCCTTGTTACAGCAGGTAAGCTGGTTATAGAAGAAGCAAAAAAGTATAATATCAATATATTTCCTGTTGACAGTGAACATTCTGCAATATATCAGTGTTTGATGGGGAATGATGATAAGCAGGTGGAGAAAATAATAATTACTGCCTCTGGAGGTCCATTTAGAGGCAAAAAATTAAGTGAACTAGAGAGTATTACGCCTGCTCAGGCATTAAAGCATCCAAATTGGAGTATGGGAAGTAAAATTACTATTGATTCAGCAACATTAATGAATAAGGGGCTGGAAGTAATTGAAGCAAAATGGCTGTTTGACATGGAACTTGACAAAATTCAAGTCTTAGTACATCCTCAGAGTATTATTCACTCAATGGTTGAATACGTTGATGGGTCAATAATTGCCCAATTGGGTTCGCCTGACATGAGAACTCCAATACAGTTAGCTTTGACTTACCCTAAGAGGTTTAGTAATAATTTTTCAAAGTTGGATTTCTTGAAATGCTCTCAGCTTACATTTGAAGAGCCAGATACAAAAACTTTTAGGTGCTTGCAGTTAGCCTATGATGCTATAACAGCAGGTGGTACAATGGCTGCGGCAATGAATGCTGCTAATGAGATAGCTGTAGCAGCTTTTTTAAATAATCAGATATCGTTTGTTGCTATACCTAAAATTATAGAGAATGTAATGCAGCAGCATAGTGTGAATATATATCCAAGCTTAGAGGATATAATAGAAGTAGATAAATGGGCAAGAGAATCAGCAAAGAAGTTGATAAGTTAAGTTGATTGAAGCATATTTATAGCTTCAAAAACTCGAAAATAAGATTAGTGCAAACATAGTGCATTTTCGAGTTAAAAAACACAAGTGTTTTTTGCAGTTTTGAGGTATGGCAAAACTTTGTGCGTACCTCCACGATAGAAACACTAAAATTTTTCGCCTAAAGTTGGCGTGGGAGGTTAGCATGATAAGAAGTATGTGCAATATAATATACTTTCTGCGTACCTCCACGATAGAAACACTAAAATTTTCGCCTGAAGTTGGCGTGGGAGGTTAATATGGGTATTTTACTGGCTATATTGGTTTTAAGTTTTTTGATAATAATACATGAACTAGGGCATTTTCTTGTAGCTAAAGCTTTTAAGGTAAAAGTAAATGAGTTTTCATTGTTTATGGGTCCAAAGCTTTTTAGCTTTCAAAAAGGAGAAACAACTTATTCATTAAGGCTAATACCTTTAGGCGGTTATGTGAAAATGGAGGGTGAGGAAGAAGAGTCTGATGATGAAAGAGCTTATAACAAAAAGCCAGTAGGCGTTAGGTCAGCTATCATTGCAGCTGGGCCTATTATGAATATACTTATAGCTCTTATCTTTGCATTTATATTAATGGCACAAACTGGATATAACACAACACAGGTTAAGACTGTATTACCTGGTTCAGTAGCAGAACAAAAAGGTATTAAGGTCGGTGATACTCTTGAAAAATATAATGGAAAGACAGTTTTTCTCCCTGCTGATTTAGAAATATTTGCTTATCCTTTAAAAAATGAAAGTGTAGATTTACAGTTTGAGAGAAATGGTGAAACTCATAATATTACCTTAACTCCAAATAGAGAGCAAGACGGCTACATGCTTGGCTTTACTCCTAAAGATTACCAAAGCTTTGATGGGGTTGATTCCACTCTTGTTGCACAAGTTACTGATAATTCTCCTGCAGAAGAGGCTGGTCTTAAAAAGGGAGACAGAATAATTAAGATTAATGGAATGGAAATAAATACAAGGCGTGATATTTCAAAGCTTGTAGATGAACTTGGAAAAGAAGAAATAACCATAACAGTAGATAGAGAAGGAAAAGTTCAGGAACTAAAGCCAGTAAAACCAGTGGCTAGAAAAACTGCTGAATGGAAAGCTATTGGACTTGAGTTTGAATATTCAAAGGGTGGCTTTATTAATACACTTAAGGCATCAGTTGATTACTCTATTTCAACATCAAGGTCAATATATTATTCAATAGGCTGGCTTATTACACAAATAGTTCCTATGAGTGAATTAAGCGGACCTGTTGGAATAACTACACTTATAAGTGATGTTGTTCAGGATACTCCTTCAATAAAAGAAACAGTGTATAGTTTACTATCAATATCTGCTATGATAAGTATTAACTTGGGTTTAGTAAATTTGATACCATTCCCTGCTTTAGATGGAAGCAAACTATTACTGTTACTAATAGAAAAAATAAGGAGAAAGCCTTTAAACCCAGAAAAAGAAGCCATGATTACAATGGTAGGCTTCGTATTGTTAATTGCATTGATGATTTATGTTACATTTAATGATATTTTGAGACGGATATAAAAGTCTCATTAAGTACACAGACTTCGAAGTTGAATATTGCTAAAAGCTTACTATAAGAGGTGTGGCAGCATTATCAAATGAAAAGTAAATATTATCAAAAGATAAGATAGTTTGTTACATAACAAGCTATTGGTAATCTTGAAGATAGTTCTACTTTTCATCCGAAAGTTGGGTTAAAAATAATTGCATGAATTAGTTGATGAGACGAATTATTTCTAATTCATGCAATTATATGGAATCAAACCACTGATAATTTTGCTGCACCGATAAACTATTATGTGCGAAGTTTGAGTTAAGTATTTTAGGAAAGGCAGATTTACCTGTGGAACAGTATATTATAAGAAAAAATACAAAAAAAATAAGAATTGGAGACATCTTTATTGGCGGTGATGCTTCTATCTCTGTTCAATCTATGACCAACACAGATACAAGAGATGTTAAATCCACAATTGAACAGATAAAGAGGTTAGAGGATGTTGGATGTGATATCATAAGGGTGGCAGTTCCTGATGCAGAAGCTGCTAGTGCTGTTAGGGAAATAAAAAAGGCTATAAAAATACCTCTTGTTGCTGATATACATTTTGACTATAGACTGGCAATAGAATGTATTAAAAATGGTGTAGATAAGATAAGACTTAATCCGGGAAATATTGGTGGTCAAGATAGAGTCAGAATTGTTGCCGATATGGCAAAAGAGAGACAGATACCAATAAGAATTGGAGTTAATTCTGGCTCTGTAGAGAAAAGTATTTTACAAAAATATGGTGGTGTTACACCCGAGGGCATGGTAGAAAGTGCGCTAGCTCATGCTGAAATGCTTGAGAAAGTCAATTTTGATGACATAATAATTTCAATAAAGGCATCTAGTGTTCCAATGACTATTGCTGCATACAGACTTCTATCGCAAAAAAGTCCCTATCCAATACATATTGGAGTTACCGAGGCTGGAACAATATATAAAGGAACAATTAAGTCTTCTGTTGGTATAGGTTGTCTTATTGCTGAGGGAATAGGAGATACGCTTAGAGTTTCATTAACTGGTGATCCTGTCGAAGAAGTAAGAGTTGGCAAACAAATACTAAAATCATTAGGTATAATAACAAGTGGAATAGAAGTAGTATCCTGCCCAACCTGCGGCAGAACAAAAATTGATTTGGTTGCCATTGCTAATTTGCTTGAGCCTATTTTAGATAAACTTAACAAAAATATCAAAGTTGCCATAATGGGATGTGCAGTTAATGGTCCAGGAGAAGCTAGAGATGCTGATATTGGCATAGCTGGTGGTATAAATGAAGCGTTATTGTTCAAAAAAGGAAAAATAATCAGAAAGATTCCACAAGAAAAAATAGTTGATGAACTGATTAAAGAAATTAATGAGATGTAAATGATTGATTATTGACAAGAGGTAATGAGTTTAAGCTTAGCAATAAAAATTATTTTTCAGTTTATTGGTTATTATACAGTCTCATTACTTATTGATACAGAATATTTGAAAACCTATAGATTAATTTAATTACTTATTTAAATTACCATAGGATGATTTTAGGATGATTTTCATTAAAGTCCATATCAAGTGGCTGTATAGTAAGGGTCATTGGAAGTTATTTTTTAAAAACCATAATAAATTGTTGATAATTTGAAATAATAATGATATAATACACAAGGATAGAGGTTTAATAGACTTTACTGCCAAGAGTGGGAGAACCCACTCTTTGTTGTTATTTTTATCCTAAGTAAATTGCAGTTAATTAAAGGCACTTATAGTGCCTAAGTTTTTGCGTAATAATATTTTGTCAAATTTAATTATTAAGCTATAAGCAATAAAATATATGGCTTGAGCAGGACTGAGACTCTAGCTCATGGAGGCAGGAACGAATATGAAAATTAATATTCAGCAAGTAATTACTGAACTTGCGAAACCGATAGTTGAAGACTTAAATTATGAATTAGTTGATGTGGAATTTGTTAAAGAAGGTGCAAATTGGTATCTGAGGATCTATATTGATAAAGCAGGTGGAATCGGTATTGATGATTGTCAGGCTGTTAGCGAAAGAATTAGTGATATTTTAGATGAAAAGGATCCTATAGAACAGAGTTATTATTTGGAAGTTTCATCACCTGGCTTAGAAAGACCGCTAAAAACTGAGAGAGACTTTATAAAATATAAGGGTGAATTAGTTGAAATAAAAGTTTTTCAGCCTATAGATGGTAAAAAGATATTTGAAGGTGAGTTAGTTGGATTGATTGACGGTAAAATTGTAATAAATCAAGAAGGAAAAACACTTGAGTTTGAAAAAAACAAGGTTGCCATAGTTAAAAGGGCTGTTAAATTTTAATAATTGATTCTTATTGGAGGTTAGCAAAATGAGCGCTGAGTTAATGTTAGCACTTGAACAGTTAGAAAAAGAAAAAGGAATAAAAAAGGAAATAATTATTGAAGCCATTGAGGCTGCTCTAATATCTGCATACAAGAAAAATTTCGGTTCAGCAATGAATGTAAATGTAAATATAGATAGAGAAACTGGGGATGTTAAAGTTTTTGGGCTTAGAAAAATAGCCGAAGTACCAGACGTAGAGGCAATGGATATTTCAATTGAAGATGCTGCTAAAATAAATCCTACCCTTAATGTAGGCGATTATGTGGAAACAGAAGTTACTCCTAGAAGTTTTGGAAGAATAGCAGCACAAACTGCAAAGCAGGTTGTTGTTCAGAAGCTTAGGGAAGCTGAACGCGGAATTATATATGATGAATTTTACAATAAAGAATGTGATATAGTTACTGGAATAATTCAGAGAATTGAAAAAAGGAATGTAATTGTAGACCTTGGTAAAACTGAGGCTGTTCTTGCAACAACTGAGCAGACACCAGGTGAAGAATACAGGTTTAATGAAAGAATTAAAACATATATTGTTGAAGTTAAGAAGACAACAAAAGGACCACAGATTATGATTTCAAGAACTCATCCAGGATTGGTTAAGAGACTTTTTGAGTTAGAGGTTCCTGAAATCCATGATGGTACTGTTGAAATAAAGAGTATATCAAGAGAAGCAGGTTCAAGAACTAAGATTGCAGTATACTCCAAGGATGAAAATGTAGACCCTGTAGGTGCTTGCGTTGGACAGCGAGGCACTAGGGTTCAGGCTATAGTTGATGAACTTAGAGGCGAGAAGATAGATATTATAAAATGGAGTAGCGATATAAAGGAATACATTTCAAGTAGTCTTAGTCCTGCGAAGGTTGTAAGGGTTGATGTTGATGAAGAGCAAAAGTCAGCAAAAGTTGTTGTACCTGATTATCAGCTATCATTAGCAATTGGCAAAGAAGGACAAAATGCGAGACTTGCAGCAAAGCTAACAGGATGGAAAATTGATATCAAGAGTGAATCACAGTTAAGGCAGGCAATAGAAAAACAGCTTTTTGATGAAAATATATCAACCGGATACATGGATTATAGTTACGATAGTCAAAATGATGACAGCAGTCAGGAAGAATTTATTTCTGATTAATTAAATTTGAAAATATTTATTATGGAAGGTGTGGATTGATGAAGCAAAAAAAGATTCCATTGCGTATGTGTCTAGGGTGTAAAGAAATGAAGCCTAAGAGGGAGTTAATACGTGTGGTAAAAAATAATGAGGGAGAAATCAACATTGATCTCGTTGGTAAGAAGCCTGGAAGAGGTGCATATATTTGCAAAAGTGTTGAATGCCTCGAGCAAGCCATGAAAGCAAAAAGGCTTGAAAAGGCTTTTGAAACTACAATTGATGTGGAAATATATAATAACTTGAAAAACCAATTGGAGGGAGATAATGGATAAGGTTTATTCCTTATTAGGGCTTGCTAAGAAAGCAGGTCAGCTGGTATCTGGTGATGAAACTGTTGAGAGGAATATAAAGTCAGGTAAAGCTGTCCTTGTTATTGTAGCGAGAGATGCTTCAGAAAACACGAAGGACAAATTTAAAAGTATGTGTAATTTCCGAAATATCTGTTATAGAGAGTATGGAGAAAAGCTTGAACTTGGAAGATATACAGGAAAGGAAATACGAGCCGTTATTTCTATTTTATCTAAGGATTTTAAAAATGGCCTTCTTAATTTAATAGATGCTCAAATAAATGAATTCGGGGGTGAAGGTATTGGAAAAAGCTAGAATATACGAGCTTGCAAAAGAACTAAATACTACAAGTAAAAGGTTAATAGAAAAGCTTGCTGAGATAAATATTAATGTAAAAAATCATATGAGTCTTCTTGAAGCTGATGAATTAGATGCTCTTTATAAACATATAGGTGTAATTAAGCATGATAATAAGAAGACAGATGAAGATAAGAAAGTGGTTTCTGATAATGTCCACATAGCAGAAAAGAAAAAGGATGTTAAAAAGGATACCAAGAATGCTCCAAGAATTATTCGGACAACTGAAATAATACTTGATAGTAAAACAGAAACAAGCGGCGCTGATGTTGCAAATAATCATAATAAAAATTCAAAAAATTCATCGAAGTCAAATTACAGAAATGACTATGTAAAAACAGATTCTAGTACATCGGGATTAAGACCTGGTTTTATATATGAAACTAAACCAGAACCCAAAAAGAAGAATGTTGAAAAAAGCAATAAAATTATTGAAACCCCAAATATTTCAACAAAGACACCTCAGTCCGGACAAAATGAAGTTGTTGATTTGAAAAAAAATAAAAATATTGTGGACGTTAATAAAGAGGGAAAAACTGTGGCAGAAAACACTATTCAAATGGAATCAACGGTAGTAAAAAGTAATGAGGAAATTGATACAGCTAAGTCAAATACTAAGGATATTGCTCATGCAAATGCAGAAAGCATAAAAAATGAAAAGGATGAGTCTGCACCAGTGTTAACCCAAGAAAATATAGAAGCAAATAAAGAAAAAGAAATAAAAAAACCAGAGGAAGCACCAGTTGATACTAAAGTATCAGAAGATAATATTTCTCAAGAGCAAAATGCTACTATGCAACGGTCAGATAAGCCAAATAGTCAGAATAATAATGGACAGAAGGCAGATAAACCACAGGGTCAGAATAGTAGCATACAAAAAACAGACAAACCACAAGGCCAGAACAATAATGGTCAAAAAACAGACAGACCACAGGGTCAGTATAGTGGACAGAGAACAGACAGACCACAGGGTCAGAATAATAGCGGACAAAAAACAGACAGACCACAGGGCCAGTACAGTGGACAGAAGACAGACAGACCACAGGGCCAGTATAGTGGACAGAGAACAGACAGACCACAGGGCCAGTATAGTGGACAGAGAACAGACAGACCACAGGGCCAGTACAGTGGACAGAGAACAGACAGACCACAGGGCCAGTACAGTGGACAGAGAACAGACAGACCACAGGGCCAGTACAGTGGACAGAAGACAGACAGACCACAAGGCCAGTACAGTGGACAGAGAACAGATAGACCACAAGGCCAGTATAGTGGACAGAGAACAGATAGACCACAGGGCCAGTATAGTGGACAGAGAACTGACAGACCACAAGGGCAGTTTAAATCGCAAGGATTGGATATACCAAAGCCTGATGTAGCTGTAGCTCAAGAACAATTTGATTCACAGAGGAATGAAGCCAGAAGAGAATTCCAAAGTAAGGATTTTGATAAGATTGCAAAAAGAGATGAAAATAAGAAAAAGGAAACTCCAAAAAGCAGTGTAATTCAAAACAAGCATAATAGGATGAAACCTCAAAAGATTGTTATTGAAAAGAAAGGTGTTTCAGAGATTCTTTCAGAAGAGTATATTTTTAATGAGTTTTATAATGATGATTCAAAGAAAAAGAAAGTTCCAAAAAGTAAGAAGGTTGATAAAGCTGCACAAACAAAGTATATTCCTCCAAAAGCAGTTTTGACTTCAATAACTATACCAGAGACACTTACAGTAAAAGAATTAGCTGAAGCTCTTAAAAAGACTTCAACTGAAATTATAAAGAAGCTGATGTCTTTTGGAGTTATGGCAACTGTTAATAATGATGTAGATTTTGATACTGCAACTATTATTGCTGAAGAATATGGTGTAAAAACAGAGAAAGCAGTTCAGATTAGCGAAGAAGATATACTCTTTGATGATATTGAGGAAGAGGATGAATCAAAATTAGTACCAAGACCTCCAGTTGTAGTTGTTATGGGACACGTTGACCATGGAAAGACTTCTTTACTTGATGCAATTAGAAGTACTCATGTAATAGATAGTGAGGCTGGTGGAATTACTCAGCATATAGGTGCTTATATGGTTAAGGCAAAGGATAGACGTATTACGTTCCTAGATACTCCTGGCCATGAGGCATTTACAGCAATGCGTGCTAGAGGAGCTCAGGTAACAGATATTGCAATATTAGTTGTTGCAGCAGATGATGGTGTAATGCCACAGACAATAGAAGCTATTAATCATGCTAAAGCAGCGAATGTATCTATTATTGTTGCAATTAATAAGATTGATAAGCCTGGTGCAAATCCAGACAGAGTTAAGCAAGAACTTACTGAGCATGGAATTGTTGCAGAAGAATGGGGCGGAGATGCTATTATGGTTCCTGTTTCTGCAAAGAAAAGAGAAAACATAGATCAATTACTAGAGATGGTATTGTTAGTAGCGGATATGTTGGAATTAAAAGCTAATCCGGATAGACAGGCAAAAGGTACTATTATTGAAGCTAAGCTTGATAAAGAGAGAGGTCCTGTTGCAACAATGCTTGTTCAGAGAGGTACTTTGAAAGCAGGAGATTCAATCATTGCTGGTTCAGCTTTTGGTAGAATCAAAGCTATGACAAATGATAAGGGTACTGCTATTAAGAGTGCTGGACCTTCAATGCCTGTTGAAGTTTTAGGTATGAATGAGGTTCCTGATGCTGGAGAAATATTCTATGCGGTTACCGATGAAAAGGTTGCTAAACACTTAGTTGAAAAGAGAAAATATAAGCAAAAGGAACAGCAGTACAAAAAGAGTGCAAAGGTTAGTCTTGAAGAACTTTATAATCAGATTAAAGAAGGAAAGGTTAAGGATTTAAATTTGGTTATTAAAGCAGATGTTCAAGGTTCACTTGAAGCTGTGAAGTCTTCTCTTATGAAGTTGAGCAATGATGAGGTAAGAGTAAATGTAGTTCATTATGCTGTAGGTGCTATAACAGAGTCTGACGTTACTTTGGCTCAAGTTTCAAATGCTATTATAATCGGATTTAATGTAAGACCTGGTATAAATGTAACTGAGGCCGCTAAAGCTGCAGAAGTAGATATAAGATTATATAGTATAATATACAAAGCTATTGAGGATGTTCAATCTGCAATGAATGGATTGCTAGAACCTACTTACAAGGAAGTTGTACTTGGACATATTGAAATCAGACAGGTATTTAAGGTTTCAAATGTTGGAACAATTGGTGGTGCTTATGTCACAGATGGTAAGGTTCAGAGAAATTCTGAAGTTAGGGTTGTAAGAGATGGTATAGTAATTTATGAAGGTAAGCTTGGATCCCTTAAGAGATTTAAAGATGATGTTAAGGAAGTTACTCAAGGTTATGAATGTGGTGTTTCTATTGAGAAATTCAACGATATAAAAGAAGGCGATGTAATTGAAGCATTCATAATGGAGGAAGTAAAAAGATAGAAAGTTCAATTGGAATAAGTAGTTATTAATATTACAGTTGTTGCTTTTAAGTAGGTTGAAGTGGAGTAAAATCCAATTCAGCCTATTTGTATATATTGTATGATTATTTCAGCCTTACTAATGTATTTTAAAAACAAGTCAATATATTATTTTGTGTTAAGACATAGAAGCTATTTTAAAACGACGTTTGTTATTGCTGCTTATATGGGCTATGGTTTAGCAAATTCAAAGTAAGTATGTATTTATGCATTATCAGATTTTTTATGAAGAAAATTTAATGAAGAATATTTCATGAAAAAATCTGAGAGCAGCTTTTTTGAAATTAAGAAATCAACCAATGACCATATATTTGATTAATACTATTTGTGTCTCCTGATATAGAAAAGTAATGGAGAACAGAGTTAAAAGGGATGAGCAGTAAAACTGGGTTTTGATTTTGACTATATGGATTATAAGGAAATAGTATTATACAATATTTATAGGGTATTGGAATAATGCTAATAAACGGCTGTAAATGTGATTAACCTTTTAATATAAATTAGTAAAAAATGAATGTTTTGGCAATACTAAGTAAATGATATGAAAATCAATTTCAAAATATCAAGAATACATTTTCTAATGGTATGTGGCAGAAGAGTATTGTGTATTTTGGGGTAGTGTTACTTTTGTAGGTTAAGTAGTAATTAGAACCTAGATTGAAGAAGTTTAAATATTAGATAGGAGGTGCTAGGTCCATGCTATTACATTATTTGAATATAGTGTAGATAAAGAGTGTGGATATAATTATGGCTGATAGAATATCAAGAATATCTGAGGAAGTAAAGAGAGAAATAAGTAATATAGTTCAAAACGAGATTAAGGATCCAAGACTACCAAGTTTAGTTAGTATTATAGACTGTCAAGTGACAAAAGATTTGGGACATGCTAAGGTTTATGTAAGCGTTATGGGAACTGAAGAGGAAAAGAAAAATGCCATAAAAGCTCTCAAAAGTGCAGCCGGATTTATTAGAAGAGAACTAGGGCATAGAGTACAGTTAAGAGTTACTCCAGAAATTCATTTTGAGTTGGATAATTCAATTGAGCATGGAATGTATATAAATAAATTGTTAGATGATGCAAAGAAAGATTATAAAGAATAATTTGTGGGGGCTAAAATGGACAAAGAAATTATTAAGCTAATATCTGAAGCTGGAAGCGTTGCAATATTTCCACATGTCAATGCTGATGGAGACGCAATAGGTTCATCCCTTGCTCTAGGTATGGCACTTAGGAATTCAGGAAAGAAAGTATGGGTATATATGGAAGAAGATATTCCAACTGTATATAAATTTCTGCCTGGTGGTGAGTTAGCGGGCTTTTATGATGAAAGTGCTGATACTGCCGATTTAAATATAGCTCTTGATACAGGTGATGTGGGTAGATTGGGCTCAAGAGGCGAAGGGTTTTTTATGGCTCCATGCACTATAAACATTGACCATCATATTACCAATACAAAATTCGCACATCTAAATCATGTTAATGCTGTATCTGCTTCTACCGGGGAAATTACTTATTTGCTGTTAAAAAAATTAGAAATGGAAATAAATGCGGATATTGCAACATGCTTATATACTGCAATAGCCACTGATACCGGTGGTTTTCAGTATCAGAATACAACTGCTGAGACCCATAAGATAATAGCTGAATTGCTTTCAACAGGCATTAATGTGGGAGAAATATCACAAAGAATTTATGATAATACCACTTATGAGAAACTCAAATTAACTGCAAAATCTATTGAATTGCTTGAACTACATGAAAACTCCAAGCTTGCAGTTGTTGCTTTATCATTAGAGGATATTTTTTCAACGGGAGCAAAAGAAGAGGATTGTGATGGACTTGTTAATATAGGCAGGTCTATTGAAAGTGTGGAGGTATCTGCACTAATAAAGGAAAAAAGCAATACTGAGATTAGAGTAAATCTTAGGTCAAAAAATTATGTTGATGTTTCAGAAGTAGCTGCGATTTTTGATGGCGGCGGTCATAAGAGAGCAGCTGGATGCACAATTATTGGTACAATTGAGGAAGCAAAGAAAAAGATTATAGAGGCTATAAAGGAAAGATTGTAAATGAATGGTATTCTGAATGTTTTAAAACCTGCTGGTATGACTTCATTTGATGTAATAGCTGTTGCAAGAAAAATCACGCAACAAAGGAAGATTGGTCATACAGGAACCTTAGATCCATCAGCAGTGGGAGTATTACCAATATGTTTAGGAAATGCAACTAAAGCAATTGAGTTTATGATTGATAAGGATAAGGTTTATCGTGCTGAGATGACATTGGGTGTTACAACCGATACTCAGGACTCTTCAGGAAAGGTTATTTCATCACATCCTGTTGATGTTACCAATAATGAGATAGTAGATGTATGCAAAAGTTTTATAGGTGAGATTGCCCAACTTCCGCCAATGTATTCGGCAATTAAGATTGGCGGGAAGAAGCTTTATGAAATTGCAAGGCAAGGTGAAACTATTGAACGACAAGCAAGAAATATAACAATTTACGATATAAATGTAATTAGAATATGGGATGATATCTCAATATTCGGTGAAAATAGTAGTACAGTACAGTATGCAACAAAAAAAGTACTATTTGACGTACATTGCTCAAAAGGTACTTATATCA
Source organism: Ruminiclostridium herbifermentans (assembly GCF_005473905.2). Lineage (NCBI taxonomy): Bacteria > Bacillati > Bacillota > Clostridia > Eubacteriales > Oscillospiraceae > Ruminiclostridium > Ruminiclostridium herbifermentans. The sequence continues at coordinate 3,075,506 of NZ_CP061336.1, read as the reverse complement.
GAACACTTTGCAATGACATAGGAGAAAAGCTTGGATGTGGTGGTCATATGTCCTTTTTAGTTAGGACAAGAGCTGGAAATTATGATATAAACTCAGCGTTTACCCTTGAAGAGATAATGGAACTAGCAAAGGAAAATACTCTTAGCAGCAAATTAGTACCTGTTGAGTCGGTATTTAGAGATTATGATAAAGTGCAGCTAAATGAAGCAGATACTGCTAAATATAATAATGGTGTATGGATTAAATATACCTATGAAAAAGAAAATAAAAATGTTAATAAAAGGGTATATGATTTTAAGGGTGTTTTTTTAGGGATTGGCGAGGTTTTTGATGATGGGCGAGGCACGTTCCTAAAATCAAAAAAGTTTTTTAGAGGATAGCTCGTCCACGAGAACTGTACTAGATTGTATGCTTAAATGGGGCGTGGGAGGTTAGCAGCTCGAAAACAAAATCAGTGCAAACATAGTGCTTTTTCGAGCGACAAATACCACAAGAGGTTTTTGTATTACTGGAAGGTATGTAAGAAACATGTTGCGTACCTCCACGAGAACTGTACTAGATTGTATGCTTAAATGGGGCGTGGGAGGTTAGCAGCTCGAAAACAAAATCAGTGCAAACATAGTGCATTTTCGAGCGACAAATACCACAAGAGGTTTTTGTATTACTGGAAGGTATGTAAGAAACATGTTGCGTACCTCCACGAGAACTTTACCAGATTGTATGCTTAAATGGGGCGTGGGAGGTTAGCATTAAGAAGTGTGGATGGTACCTAAGAAATATGTTGCGTACCTCCACGAGAACTGTACCAGATTGTATGCTTAAATGGGGCGTGGGAGGTTAGCATTAAGAAGTGTGGATGGTACCTAAGAAATATGTTGCGTACCTCCACGAGAACTGTACCAGATTGTATGCTTAAATGGGGCGTGGGAGGTTAGTATGAAGGTAATTTATTCTAATAGTATTGATAAGTACTTTAATTGTAATACAGGTGTAGGACTTGGCAATTTTGATGGACTGCATATAGGTCATATGGCTCTTATAAATACATTAATTCGTGAAACGCAATTAAACGGCTTAGCTTCCGTAGTTTATAATTTTACTAAGCACCCAGAAAATATTCTTAGAAAGAAGCTTATTACGCCTTTATTGTTAACTGAACAGAAGAAAATAGATTTACTTAGTGAAATAAATTTGGATTATTTGTATTTTGATGAGTTTAATGAGAATTTTTCAAGACTTTCACCTGAGGAATTTGTAAAGCAAATTTTAATTGATAAGCTCCATATAAAATTGGCTGTAGTTGGCTATGACTACAAATTTGGTTATCATGGTGACGGGAATGTTGAATTTTTGAAGGAATTGGGCAAAAAATATGGTTTTAGAGTTATAGTTATATCTCCCATTACCTGTGATAATGAAATTATCAGCAGTACAAGAATAAGAGAATTAGTTATAAACGGTGATCTTGAAACAGCTTATAAACTTTTAGGAAGAAATTATTCAATTACTGCGGAGGTAGTAAGCGGCAGAAGAATTGGAAATACTATTGGTTATCCTACAGCCAATATAAATCCTGAAAGATTTTTGGTATTACCAGCTAATGGTGTATATATAACAAAAACATTGCTTGACGGCAAATTCTATAACAGCATGACAAATGTAGGATTTAATCCAACTTTTGAAGACTGTAAGCAAAAAAATGTTGAGACTCATATAATTGACTTTAATCAAGATATTTATGGAAAAAAGATAGAAGTATTCTTTTTAAAAAAGATTCGAGATGAAAGGAAATTTGAGAGTGTTGAACAGCTCATGCAGCAAATATCCAAGGACATGTGTCAAGCTAAAGAATATCTTGGTATAGGAACATAAACTATGAATAAATATAGAATTATTATAACTGGAATTGTTCAAGGTGTAGGATTTAGACCCTTTATATATAATTTATCTACGAAACTTGGCTTAAAGGGTTGGGTTGGCAATGAGGATAGTAATGTAATAATTGAGATAGAAGCCAATAAGGATAAATTAGTTGATTTTTTAAATCAAATAAGAAAATCAGCGCCTACTCTATCTAAAATTGAATCAATTGATTATAAGGAATTACCATTTGAAGGTTTCAAGGACTTTACAATAAAGGAAAGTCAAACAAGCCTTAAAGGTAATATTTTTATTTCTCCTGATGTAGCAACATGCAATGATTGTTTGAAGGAGATTAAAGACAGAGGGGACAGAAGATATCTGTATCCTTTTATTAATTGTACAAATTGTGGACCTAGGTTTACTATAATAAAAGACATTCCTTATGACAGGGATAAAACCACGATGGATAGCTTTTACATGTGTGATAGCTGTAGAAAAGAGTATACAGACCCTGCCGATAGAAGATATCATGCTCAGCCTATCGCCTGCCACAGATGCGGACCAAGTTTGGAAATTGTATTAGGTAATTCAAATTCTCAATTCAGAATGAAAACTGAACATTTTAAGTTTTCAGAGCATCAAAATGCATCAAATTTATATAATTGTACGCTAAATGAATTTGAAAAAGAGAGTATGCCAGCACAATCAGACCAATTACAAATGCCACTTTTAAATAATATTAGATATTCAGACAAATGTGATTTACATGCTTATTTGCATGAAGAGTACAGCAGTTTAGAAGCTTTTTCTAATAGTAAGAAATGCATAGAACATATTGCAGAAGTAATAAAAACTGGTCAAATAGCTGCTATAAAGGGAATTGGAGGATATCATCTTTCATGTGATGCCTTAAATGATAGTGCAATTGAGAGACTTAGAAATAGAAAGCATCGTGATAAAAAACCATTTGCAATTATGATGAAAAATCTTGATGTAATTAATAAGTATTGTAAAATGAATGATAAAGAAATTGAATTATTAAAATCTCCTGCAAGCCCTATTGTGCTTCTTGAAAAAAAGGAAGGTATAAAACTTCCTGAATTAATAGCACCTCTTAATAAATACTTAGGTGTAATGCTGCCGTATACGCCAATCCATCACATATTATTTAAACAAGATGGATTTCCTGAATTAATAGTCATGACAAGCGGAAATTTATCAAGTGAGCCGATATTTTATAAGGATGATGATGCAATTAATGAACTTTCTGAAATTGCAGATGTTTTTTTAACACATAATCGAGAAATATATATTCGCACTGATGACTCGGTTACAAGAGTTTTTGAAGGAAGAGAGTATATTATTCGGCGTTCTCGGGGATATGTTCCCAAACCTATTATTTTAGATATCCGTAAGCTTTTTAATATACCAGAATGCTTTGAAATACCATCAATTTTGGCTTGTGGTGGAGAACTTAAAAATGTTTTTTGCATGAATAAAGATAATTTATTTTATCTAAGTCACCATATTGGGGATTTAGAAAATGAAAGCACCAACAATGCTTTTATCAGTGGAGTTGAGCACTTTAAAAAATTATTTGATATTTCTTATGATTATATTGCTTATGACCTTCATCCAAATTATTTTTCTTCACAATATGCTCTAAAACATATTGAAAAGGAAAAAATCGGAATACAACATCATAAAGCTCACATTGCTGCATGTATGGCAGAAAATCAGTTGGATGGAGAAGTTATTGGGGTTTCTTTTGATGGGACTGGCTATGGTGATGATGGTAACATTTGGGGAGGAGAATTTTTTAAGGGTGGCTATTATGGACTTGAAAGAGTTGGGCATTTGGATTATGTTATGATGCCTGGAAGTGATTCGGCTGTTAAGCATCCGTGGAGAATGGCTGTAAGCTATCTGTATTCTGCTAATAAAACTTATTTGCTACAACATAGCAATGAACGGGGAAATTGTGAAACTAGTGAAGATAAATTAGGTGACGAAGATAAGGGTAACGCACAGTCTCATAATAGTAATGATATTTTGTGTGCTAATGAAGCTGATTACAAGCATAAAAATGTGAATATACTGGACAATATAAGTCAGAAGGATATTGAATTCACAATAAAAATGCTTGAGAAAAAGATTAACTGTCCGAAAACCTCAAGTATGGGCAGATTTTTTGATGCTGTTTCTGCGCTGCTGGGTATAAATACTGATATAAGCTATGAAGGGCAAGCAGCAATTGAGTTGGAATATTATGCAATAGATGCAAACGCCAAACCATATATTTTAAATTTTTGTAATCAAAAACAAAATGAGAAGTCTTGTGATATAAATTTAAGCAGTCATGAGGACTATTCAATTTCTGAGAACAATTCAGCTGTTTCAGGCGAAATAGAATGTGTTGATAGTCTTGATAATATTGGTGGATTTGTTGTTCAAACGAACTGTATAATAGAGCAAATTATTCAAGATATGCAAGCAGGAAATAGTAAGGAGTATATTGCCTCAAGGTTCCATTCTACTATTGCTGAAATTGTGTTGCAGGGCTGTATATTAATAAGGAAAAATAGTAACCTGAATGCAGTAGTTTTAAGCGGTGGAGTTTTTCAAAACATTACTTTGCTTAAAATGTGTGTTGAAAGATTGAGAAAACATAATTTTAATGTATTTACTCATTCAGAATATCCAGCTAATGATGGTGGAATTGCATTAGGTCAAGCAGTACTTGCACTTGGTAAGATTATTGGCAGGAATGGATAAGGCAATAATAAATAAAAGTTTTAATGAACTTATAAGAAAATGTTAACATTAAGTTGCTGAGTTACCAAGTCTTGCAATTGAAATGTATTTGTGTTGAGTATATACTTTAAATGTGTACAAGTAAAAATTACTAGCACAGCTTTCAAAGTTGAAATGTTTGATGCCCTAGACTTTATCAATTGAAAAGAATAGAAACTGATTGAAAATGGGTGGAGCAGCCTTTAAGACAAACTATAAAAACAAATTGGACATTTGCAGAAGTAAGACTTGGGCTGGCAAACAATTATTAAACTTGAGTATGTAGAGAATTTTCATTGGGAAAGTTAATAATATTAAGGTTAGTTTTAGAAATTTATTATGTTTATTGAATTGATTTTAATTAAGGGATAGGAGGATTTAAAAATGTGTTTAGGTTTACCTTCAAAGGTATTGAGCATTGATGGAAATACAGGTACAGTTGAAATGATGGGGGTATCAAACACTGTTTCTATAGAACTTCTTGAAAATGTAAAAGTAGGAGATTACGTATTAGTCCACGCAGGGTGTGCTATTCAAGTACTTGATCAAGAAGAAGCTCTTAAAACTATAGAGATATTTGAAGATATCAGAAAAATGGGTATTTAATAGAATCATAAAGTAATTTTGTATTAGTTAGAATATGGAGGATGCATGGCAAACTATATTGATGAATTTAGAGATAAAGAAGTAATACAAAAGATTGTAGATAATCTCAGCAACTATTCGGGTCCCAATTTAAAAATTATGGAGGTTTGTGGAACACATACTATGGCAATTTCTCGATATGGGCTTAGGTCACTCTTGCCAAAAAGTATTGAACTGGTATCTGGCCCGGGGTGCCCAGTATGTGTTACTCCAACATCATATATTGATAGTGCATTACAGCTTTCAGATAAAAAAGACATTATTATTACAACTTTTGGCGACATGATGAGAATACCTGGTAATGAAAGTACATTACTTTATAAAAAAGCTATAGGAAACAACGTCCAAATGGTTTATTCTCCACTAAATGCCTTGGATTTAGCAAGAGAGAATCCAGATAAGGAGGTTGTTTTTTTATCTGTTGGATTTGAAACTACAACTCCAGTTATTGCTCTTACTGTATACAAGGCAAAAAGTGAAGGTTTAAATAACTTTTCTGTATTGACAGCAAACAAGACAATGCCAGAAGCAATTAAAACCCTTGCAGAAGACAGTGAGTTGGATATAGATGGTTTTATTTATCCTGGACATGTTTCTGCTATAATTGGTACAGACTTTTTTTCAAATGTTGCGTATAATATGAAAAAGGCTGGTGTAGTGGCAGGTTTTGAACCTCTAGATATATTGTATTCGATAAATATTTTAGTTAAAAATATATCAAATGGTAATATTATTTTAGAGAATATGTATTCAAGGATTGTTACTAAAGAAGGTAACACAAAAGCACAGCAAAAAATGTATGAAGTTTTTCAAGCTGCTGATGCTGTTTGGCGTGGAATTGGCAATATTAAAAACTCTGGGCTGGAGCTTAATGCCGAATATGAAAGGTTTGATGCAGCAAAAAAATTTGATATTAAGATTAAAGCTAGTCCTGAACCAAAGGGATGTCAGTGCGGTGAAGTTCTGAAGGGAAAGAAAAGACCTATAGACTGTAAACTGTTTAAAACTAGATGTACTCCAGAAAATCCAGTAGGTGCTTGTATGGTTTCATCTGAAGGTACATGTGCTGCTTATTATAAATATGGAGAGTAAGAATTTATTTTACAAGCTTAAATTCCATGAGTTTGTGTACACGATAATATGTCAGTAATAAATGCCATAGGTGATTGATTAAGTTATAAAAAATATAAGGGGAATATACTATAAAATAGGAATTATGCTAGTGTTTAATATAGTTACAAACTATAATAAGATACGGAGGCTTACAAATAAGATATGCAAAACATAATTACTTTAGCTCATGGCAGTGGTGGTTCAGCTACTTTAAAGTTAATAGATCAAGTGTTCAAAAAGCATTTTAATAATGATATTCTTTCGCAAGGGGATGATTGTGCTAAGCTAAGTATAACTAATTCAAATAATCTAGTTTTCACTACAGACAGCTTTGTTGTTACTCCAATATTTTTTAATGGAGGCAATATTGGAAAGCTTGCGGTATGTGGTACGGTAAATGATTTGTCAACAAGTGGTGCAACACCATTATATTTAAGTTGTGGTTTCATTATTGAAGAGGGTTTTAGCATAGAGGAATTGGAGAAAATCGTTGAAGCCATGAGTATTACTGCTCGTGAATGTGGTGTACAGATAGTAACAGGTGACACAAAGGTTGTTCAAAAGGGAGCGGCGGATAAGATATTTATTAATACCTCTGGTATTGGTATAGTTCCTGATGGAATTTGTATCTCAGGTAAAAACGCACAGGTAGGAGATAAGATTATAATCTCTGGTACCATTGGAGACCATGGATGCTCTATTCTTCTTGAAAGAGAGAATATGGGGTTTCAAGCTGAAATCAAGAGTGATTGTGCTCCGCTTTCTGGTTTGGTTCATGATATGCTGGAGGTTACATCGGATATTCATGTTCTCAGGGACCCTACTCGAGGTGGAGTTGCAACTACATTAAATGAAATTGCATTTCAGAGCAATGTTTCAATAGTGATAGAAGAAGATAAGCTCCCTATAAAAAGAGAGGTTCAAGGAGTGTGCGAACTTTTAGGAATGGATCCGATATATTTGGCTAATGAAGGTAAGCTATTAAGCTTTGTACCTGCAGAAAAAGTTGAAGCTGTGCTAAATGTAATGAGAAAAAACAAATATGGCAGAGATGCACAGATTATTGGTGAAGTTTCAAAAGCAGGAGAACCTAAAGTACTTCTCAAAGCTTTAAGCGGTGGTGCTAGAATTATTGGTCTGCTTGCTGGAGATCAATTGCCTAGAATATGCTAATTAATATCATATATTCTCAGCTTATATGTGATATTGTTAAATAAAAAACAGGTTTAAAATTTTAATGTTTTGAAAGCTAAAATATTAAGGACTTTAAATGTTAACATTGTTCAATTAATGCATTGGGTTATTGCTTGATGCGGAAAGGAAGCTTATAAGTTCAAATCTGGGAGGAGGAATAAATGCATTGATAATTTCAATGAAGAATTTAGGTAAAGTTTATAAAAATGGACAGATTCAAGTAGAAGCCCTTAAGAATGTCAACATAGATATAGAAAAGGAAGAGTTTGTTGCTATAATGGGTCCTTCAGGTTCAGGAAAGTCTACTTTAATGAATATAATAGGATGCTTGGATAAATCCACATCAGGCGAGTACTGGTTAGATGGTATCAATATATCTACTTTGAATGAGGTTCAGCTTGCTAAAATAAGAAATCTTAAAATTGGTTTTGTGTTTCAATCTTTTAACTTATTGCCTAGAATAACCGCGTTGCAGAATGTTGAACTTCCTATGATTTATGCAGGGGTGGGCAGTAAGGAAAGAAGAAATAGGGCTATTAGTGCTTTAGAGAGAGTTGGATTGGAAAAAAGAATGCACCACAAGCCAAATGAAATGTCAGGCGGACAAAAGCAGAGGGTTGCAATTGCAAGAGCATTAGTTAATTCTCCTGCAATAATACTTGCAGATGAACCAACAGGAAATCTGGATAGTTCATCAAGTGAGGAGATAATGTCAGTTTTTCAGGATTTAAACAAAGAAGGAGTTACAATTGTACTTGTTACACATGAACCTGATATAGCAGAGCACACCAAAAGAGTTTTGAGATTCAGAGACGGCTTTTTAAAATCTGATGAAGTAGTTAAAAAACCTTTAGATGCAAAAGAAATTCTGAAAAGCTACAGTGTGGCAGAAGCATAAATATTTTTTCTGTATGTTAATTAAAAACAATACAATAAATTTTAACTCAAGAAAGGAAAGTGGGAAAATGAATGATAATAATGTAATTATGAATGAAAGTAATTTTGGTGAAAATCAAGTTGATTATTCAAAAATGAGTTTTATTAAAAGGGTTATTGGTGTAATATGTTTCCCCGGTAAGGTTATGCAGTCTCTTGAGCAAAAACCTCGTGTATTATTTGGAATATTACTTACAGCTCTAGTTCCTCTTGTTATGATACTTTCGACATTACCCATGTACATGGAATATACAAGAGGTGTATTGGAATCTACATATGCGAAAATGAACATAGAAATTACCGAGCAGCAATTAGAGCAAACTCTCAGCATATCACAATACTCATCTATAATTGGTGGTCCCATCGGAGCAGTTATAATGTTACTAATTTATGCTTTAGTTATATGGTCGATTATTAAGATATTTAAGGGTGAAGGCAAATTCAAACAGGTTTTATCTGTTATAGGATATGCTACTGTTATTTCTGCATTATCTACAATTGTAACTATAATAACTACTAGACTTACTGGTGTTTTTTCCGATGTTAGTTTTACAAGTATAGCCTCTCTTATACCAGAAATGAAAGGTAGCTTTATATATGGTATGTCTAAAATGATAGAGGTATTTACAATTTGGCAGTATGCAGTAATAGCTATAGGTATTACCACAGTAAGTAAATTGAGTAAAAAGAAGGTGTACATAATAGTTGCTTGTATATTTGCATTACTAGCTGTTTATTCAGGTATTACTGAAGTTACTGCAATGAGTTAATATAATACTGCAAGAAATATTTAATATATATAGGATTACTTGGAGGTTAAAATGAAGAAGAAGGTTTTTATAGGGATTGGTGTTGCGGCACTAATTATTGTTTTAGTTGTAGTGGGGATAGTTAAGAATGCTGGCAGTGCAGGAAGTGGGCCTCTTTATACCGTTGAAGTAAGTGAAATAAAAAAAGGTGATATCAGTTCATATGTCTCAGCAAATGGAACTGTTACTGAGATTGAAAAGTCTGAAATCTACATAGATACTCCAATAAAGGCAACAAAGGTATATGTAAAACAAAACGATGTAGTAAAAAAGGGACAAAAGCTGGTAGATTTTGATTTTGATGATTTAAATTCACAGTTAGAGCAGGCTAAATTGACAAAAAGAACTCAAGAACTTGCTTTAAAGAAATTGAAGCTTATGGATACTAAAGTTAATGTTACATCGGCTGAGAATTCATTAAAGGTAGCAGAGAACTCTGTGATTTCAGCTCAGAGAAACTATGATGTAGCTTTAAAAAATTATAACGATACAAAGAAGCTTTATGAAGTTGGTGACAAGTCAAAAAGTGAACTGGAAATGGCAGAAAATACATATAAGGATGCTGAAGTTGCATTAAATAATGCTAAAATAAATCTTGAGTCTCAAAAAGCAGCATTAAACGAAACATCAAAAAACAACAATCAATCAGAAAGTTCAAAACAAATTGATATTCAATCTCAGCAAGTAGCTATAGAGAACAGTGCATTAACTATAAAAAATCTTGAGAATAAAATAAAGAAAATAAAAGAATCAATGGTGTGTACTATGGATGGAGTTATATCACAGGTAAATGTTTCAGAAGGTTCGTATACTCCTAGTGGACATCCTGCTTTTGTAGTAATAGATCCTAACAAATTGGAAGTTAAGGTTAATGTAAATGAGTATAATGCTAAGCAGATACAGGTGGGGCAAAGTGTTAATATAACAGGGGATTCAATACCTGAAAATGAAATAATAACAGGAAAGGTAACTAGTGTTTCACCAGTTGCAAGTTCAAGTACAACAGGTATGGGCAGTTCAGAAACCGTCATTCAAGTTACAGTGGGTATTGACAATGTTACATCTAACATCAAGCCAGGAATTACTGTGAATTGTGATATAAAAACAGTAAATATCACCAATGTTTTAACAATTCAGCTTGATATGCTCACTCAAGACAAGGACGGAAATGATTTTATTTACGTAGTAAGTGAAGATAAAAAGACAATGATTAAAAAGTCAGTTGAACTAGGTAGCACTTCTGATATGACTGCTGAAGTAAAAAAAGGTGAAATTAAAGAGGGCGACCTTGTTGTTATGAATCCTAAGGCAGTATATAAGGATGGGGCAAGGATAAAAATTAGTGAAAATTAAAAGGCGAGGTGGTTAAACGGAATGAATATTATTGAAAGCTTTAAACAAGCATTGTCAAGCCTCCGTGCCAATAAACTCCGTTCCATCCTAACTATGGTTGGTATTATTATGGGTGTGTTTTCTGTTATTACAATTGTTGCAATAGGAAATGCCACTCAAAGCTATATGGACAGTGAGTTTGCAAAAATTGGGGCTAATGTTTTAGTTGTGTACTATAGGTCAGGTACTATAAATTCAAACGATATACTGAAAAATGATGATATGAAAGCAATTAGCACTGTCGAAGAAATCAAAAATGTTGGAACTACCATATCAGGTTCAGGTTCGTTAAGGGTTGGAACTAAAATCAGAAAGGCAAGTATTACTGGTGTTTCATCTCAATTCAAAGAAATTATGCCTTCTGATATGGCTAAAGGAAGAATGATAAATGATATTGACAATTCAACAAGGTCAAATGTTGTTGTAATTGATGAGGAATTTGCTAAGGTTTATTATAAAGATACAGACCCTATTGGACAAAAGCTTAGAGTAGCATTAAACTCAGGAGGTTCATTAAATTTAACAGTTGTAGGAGTTACAGAGGTTGAAGAATCCCCATTCAGCGGTATGCTGATTAATGAGAATCAACCAGTTTCCTTAGTAATTCCTATGACTACGCTACAATCTTATGTGGATACTTCATTAAACTTTATTTATGCTTCAGTTGACGAAACTGATAGTGCTAAATTGAAGAAGATTGGTGATAAAGTAATAAGAACTCTTGAAAAGAAGCATGGAAATAAAGACAAGTATGCTGTTGAATTCTTGTCTGATTATCAGGAAGTTTTAAACTCAATGCTAGGAATAGTATCATCAGTATTGTTGGTAGTTGCTGTTATTACGCTTGTTGTTGGAGGAATAGGCATAGTAAACATACTTTTAGTATCTGTTACTGAGCGTATTAGAGAAATAGGTGTAAGAAAAGCATTAGGAGCCAGAAAACGAGATATTGTCTTTCAGTTTATTACAGAGTCAATAATGTTAACAGGTATAAGTGGCTTGATAGGAATTGCTTTTGGTATTCTAGGAGGGTTTATTATATCCTCACTTATAAAGATACCGCCTGTAGTAAATGTAAAAGTAGTGGTTCTAGCATTCTTAGGCTCAATTGCACTGGGCTTATTGTTTGGAGTATATCCTGCTAAAAAAGCAGCTGACCTTGACCCTATTGAGTCCTTGAGGTATGAGTAGTATAATTCTATGAGTTAATGTATATAAAACTAAAAACGATATTCTATGTAAAAGGTAGAATATCGTTTTTAGTTAAAAATTCTTTTTATTTTGATTTCATTAGCATGCTTAGTAATTTGCCAGAGATAAGTCCAACAATAAATGTTCCGCCTAAAATACCTAAAGCCGCAGTACTTGAAATGGATAATTCTTCCTCATCATACCCATTATCTGATGAGCTATTTGATTTTTTCACGCATCTGGCATATTTTCTGTCTTTATAGTTGTTCATATTAAACCTCCTTTGCTTATTTAGACTACAAAAATTTGTAAACTAAAAAAAACTATGTTAGTAATAAGTTCTTTTCAAGTTAGTCTCTAAAAGAAAATATCACATAATATAAATTGATATCTGTCTGATAGTAATTGACTTCAAATTTATTATTTGTAATTTAGTCTCTATTTAATCAAGTTTATTGAATATATACTAAAAAAATTATTATACTATATATGGATACTTTTTATTCATATACATGTATAATTATATATGATTGGCATAATTACAATATAAATGTAAGAGTCTACGAGAAATTGCTATTTTATGGTAAAGTTAGCATGTAGGCTGTATTATAGTATTTTAGAAATAACTTTTAATAATAATTACACAACCTTCATATATTGAATATATTAGTGGGGTAAAAATTATCAATGGTTTGTTACTAGAATAATATTTATTCAAATAACTAATTTTTGTAATTGTTTCCAATCTAACTTTCGAAAAAAATCTAGGGATGCTAAAGTTTAGTAAAGGTTCATTGCTCGGTTAACCAACTTATATAATATAAGATTAATGCTGCCAAATCTGATATTACTAAGGTTTAAGTTTGAGAAAATTTTTATAAATTTTGATTTTTAGGAGGTAAGCATGACAAATACTTATGATTCAGAAGATAAATTAAATAAGATAATAGAAATAAATGGTATACGGGTTTTCAATATAAAGACAAATAAGTTTAAAACCAATACTATTAATGTTTTTTTTCAAGATGATCTAAATGTTAATTCTGTTTCTCTTAATGCTCTTTTTCCTTCAGTTTTAAGAAGAGGCTGTAAAGGTCTACCAACGATAAAGGAAATTAATTTATACTTAGAAGATCTTTATGGAGCGATATTTGACTGTGGTATTGCAAAAAAGGGTGAAAGACAGATAATGCAATTTTACTTTGAATATCTATCTGATAAATATACTTTTAATAGTAGTAGCAATTTTGAAAAAGCTTTTGAATTTTTAATAAATATAATTTTTAACCCTGTTTTACAAGATGGTACATTTAACGAGCAATATGTTGAACTGGAAAAAAGCAATTTAAAAATGCTTGTTGAAGGGAGAACTAATGACAAGGTTCAATATGCACAAGAAAGATGCCATGAATTAATGTGTAAAGATGAGCCCTTTGGACTATACGAGTATGGTTCAATAGATCAAATAGAGAGAATAACTTCAGACGAGTTATATAAGCACTACAAAGAAAAAGTGAGTACTCTGCCAATAGATATTTTTGTAACAGGAGAACTTAATGATAAAGATATTGATTTAATGAAGGGCAGACTAAAAAGTATAAAGAGAACTGCTCAAAAGGCATTAAGCACTAGTATTGTTAAGAAATTTGTTGATAAGGTTAGCTATTTTGAAGATAAAATGGATGTTAATCAAGGAAAACTCTCATTAGGCTTTAGAACTAATATAACAGCTAAGGAGGATGATTATTACTCTCTATTAGTATACAATGGCATACTAGGCGGAGGAATGCACTCAAAACTCTTTCAGAATGTAAGAGAAAAGGCTGGATTAGCTTATTTTGTTTTTGCCAGCCTGGAAAAGTTTAAAGGCTTAATGGTTATTGAAAGTGGTATAGATATAAAGGAAAAAGATCATGCAAAAGAACTTATTCTTAAGCAACTAGAAGATATTCAGGCTGGAAAAATATCTGATTATGAATTAAATGCTACAATTAAGGCTATAGAAACAGGAATTCTCTCACTTAAGGACAGTCAATTACAAATCGTAGATTTTTATTTAAGTCAATTGATAGCAGGAACCCACGATACAATGGAAAATGTTATTGAAAAGACAAAGAATGTATCAAAACAGGATGTAGTCAATGTTTCAAAGAAGATACTGCTAGATACAGTATATTTCCTTACTGCTAAATAGCTCGAAAAATAACTCAGGATGAACATGGTGCATTTTTGAGTTAGTGTGGGTGGTATAGCAAAAAGGTGCTAAGTTGTATTCACCATTACTTTACAAAATTTTATGCCCAATGGGGCGTGGGAGGTTTTTATGAAATTTGAAACGATTGAGTATAACAATTATGATGAAAAATTATATAAATATGAACATAGCAGCGGATTAAAGTGCCTTGTGATTCCCAAAAAAGGTTATAGTAAAAAATATGCTACGTTCTCAACAAAATACGGTTCAGTAGACAATGAGTTTATTATTCCAGGTGATAAGGATACAACTAGAGTGCCTGATGGAATTGCTCATTTTTTGGAGCATAAGCTTTTTGAACAAAAAGATGGCAGTGTTATGGATAAATTTGCTGCTTTAGGTTCAAGACCAAATGCATATACAAGCTTTAATCAAACTGTATATCTTTTTTCTTGCACCGATTTGTTCAAAGAAAATTTTGATTTACTTTTGAATTTTGTACAAAATCCTTATATTACAGAAGAAAGCGTTGAGAGAGAAAAGGGTATAATTGGACAGGAAATAAATATGTATCGCGATAATCCTGGTTGGAGGGTTTCATTCAATCTATTAGAAGCTTTATATGAAAAGCACCCAGTGAAGCTGGATATTGCAGGTTCTATTGAAAGCATAAGTAAAATTACTAAAGAAACATTATATAAATGCTACGAGACGTTTTATCACCCGTCAAATATGGTAGTAACAGTAGTAGGAGATGTAGATCATAATCAAGTATTTGAGCAAATAGAAAAGAACATTCAGTCTACAAAAAAAGTTTCCGAGATAAAGAGAATTTTTCCTGATGAAAGCGAAAGTTTAAATAAAAAATATGTAGAACAAATAATGCCTGTTCCTACACCATTGTTTTATATTGGCTTTAAGGATAACAATTTTAATCTTCAGGGAACAGAAATACTGAAATACACTGTGGCAATAAAGTTGCTATTATCAATGATTATTGGTAAAAGTTCAGAATTATATTCCAACCTTTATGATAAAGGATTAATAAATTCTACCTTTGAGACGGATTTTTCGTTAGAGAGCAGCTATGCTTATTCTATGTTAGGTGGGGAGTCTGTTAATCCTGAGGCAGTAAAAGATTTATTGGTTAAAGAAATAAGACGCTTACAGGATAATGGCCTTGAACTAAATGTGTTTGAAAGACTACAAAAGGCAGCAAAGGGCAGGTTCTTAAGACAGTTTAATTCTGTTGAGAGTATATCTCGAACATTCATAAGCTTATATTTTAAAGGTGTAACAATGTTTGATTATTTTAATGTTTATGATACAATAAGCTTTGATTATATAACAGATGTATTTTATAAGCATTTTGATATTGAAAAAATGGCTTTGTCTGTTGTAAAAAGCTCGAAAACATAATTCAGTGCAAACATGGTGCGTTTTCGGGCAGAGAAGACCTGCAAGCGGCTTTTCAATCAATAATTGAAGAGTTAAGATAAGGTTTGAGACTAGCCCGAAAACATAATTTAGTGCGAACTTGCTGAGTTTTCAATTGTTTTGGTAGTCAGCTGCGCTAGTATTATGTATTCTAGTTTAACTATAGTTTTATACCTGAATGGGGTGTGGGAGGTTAGTAATGAAAGAGAGCATTCTTGTAAGTTTTCCAAATATGAATTTAGAATTTAATATTTCAAGTGAGGCTTTTAGAATCTTTAATAAGTCAATATATTGGTATGGGATTATTATAGCTTTGGCTATGTGTGTGTGTGTAATTTGGGCTATAAAAGATTCAAAGAAATTTGATTTGGTTCCCGATACAGTAATTGATTTGATGCTGTTTGCAGCACCTATATCAATAATTTTTGCGCGATTATATTATGTTATATTTAGGTGGGAAGATTATAGTTCAAATTTACTAGAAATTTTCAATATTAGAAATGGAGGACTTGCTATATATGGCGGCATAATTGGTGCAGTTATTACAGCCTACTTTGTAGCACGATACAAAAAAATACCTACCTTTAAATTTTTTGATTTTGCAATTCCATATGTTCCTCTTGGACAAGCAATAGGACGTTGGGGAAATTTCTTCAATCAAGAGGCTTTTGGTACTAATACATCACTGCCATGGGGAATGAAAAGTTCTGTCACAAAAGCTTATTTACAGAACAATATGGATGCAATACAGCAATTGCATGGAATTACAGTAAATCCTGATTTGCCTGTTCATCCTACCTTTTTATATGAATCAATTTTAGATTTGGCTATTTTTGTGTTCTTGATGTGGATGAGAAGGAAGAAGAAGTTTGA
Source organism: Ruminiclostridium herbifermentans (assembly GCF_005473905.2). Taxonomy (NCBI): domain Bacteria; kingdom Bacillati; phylum Bacillota; class Clostridia; order Eubacteriales; family Oscillospiraceae; genus Ruminiclostridium; species Ruminiclostridium herbifermentans. The sequence goes on along the minus strand of NZ_CP061336.1, from coordinate 3,059,066 downwards.
TGGTGAGGTTTTTTGTTTTTACTTTATAACATATTCTCTTGGAAGAGCATTTATTGAAGGACTTAGGACAGATAGCTTAATGCTTGGGAATATGAGAGTATCACAGTTCTTGTCAGTAGTACTTGTAATAGCATTTGGTATTTATATTGTTTATAAAAGAATAAAGCTAAACAATGAAAGTCTTGAACTAGAATATACGGGAAAAAGCGTATATGCTGGTATACTCAAAGAAATTGAGGAAGAGGAAAAACTAGAAGCCGAAAAAAAGACCAGTAGTTTATTTGGAAATGAGCATAATGAGGTTGATAATGATTTGGAGAAAAATATAGTTTCTGATGATAATGAAGTTATTGATCAACCTATTGAAAATCAGAAGAATGAAAACGATGAATAAAAGAAATTATGCTATTTAGGAATGGTGAGAAATGTATTTTGTAGAAAAACTAAAACCGGAAAATCCATATAAAAGGTTTGATTATTTACTGTTTTTTTCGGTAATGACATTATCTATCATAGGGCTTTTTGTTTTGAATAGTGCTGTAGCTAATAAACCCAATATATTAAAGTCTCAAGTGTTAGCTTTCATAATGGGAGTAGCTTTATGCTTGATTTTAAGTGCCATTGACTATAAAAATCTTAAATTTTTTAGCTTATTAATTTTCTTTGGAGCAATGGGATTAATGGTTCTTACATTAATTATTGGAAGCGGTGAGGAACTAGGTAACAAAAATTGGATTAAAATAGCTGGAATGAGTGTCCAACCTTCAGAGTTTGCAAAAATTGCATATATAATCCTAGCTTCGGTATTTTTGGAGAGAATTAAAGAAAGTCAGGAAATAAATAAGTCAGATATTATTAAGTTTATTGTTTATTCTTGCATAGCAATAGGATTTGTTCTCCTGCAGAAAGACTTAGGAACGGCTTTAGTATTTATATTTATATTCCTTATATTTATTTATATTGTAGGAATACCTTATAGATACATATTTATCCTTTGTGGATGCTTGGCATTATCATTGCCATTTATATGGGTTTATGTGTTAAATGATAAAAGAAAAGAAAGAATTTTATCATTTATTTCTCCTGAAATAGACCCATTAGGTGCTGGTTACAATGTAATTATGTCAAAAATGGCAATAGGGTCTGGGCAGTTATTTGGTCAAGGATACGGAAAGGGTATTCAAACTCAAAGCGGCAGTGTTCCAGTAAATGAGTCGGACTTTATATTTTCTGTAGTTGGTGAGGAACTAGGTTTTATTGGTGGAATGATAATAATAGTACTGGGATTGTTTATTATATTGAGATGCATCCATATCGCTAAAAATGCAGGTGATGCGTATGGTTCTTTTTTAGTAATTGGAATTACTGGTATGATTTCATTTAATTTTATAGAAAATATAGGTATGAGTATTGGATTACTTCCAGTAACAGGGTTGCCGCTGCCTTTTGTTAGTCAAGGAGGTACAGCAATGCTAACTAATTTTATTGCAATTGGAATAGTGCTAAGTGTGACTATTAGAAGCAAAAAAAGCAGTTTTAGTTCTTCTCAATAGTTAGTAAGAAGTACACTGACGGATATACAAATGGATGATTAATATACTAAGTTCATTCAGTTAAAAATCTTCACAAAAAGAATAACATCAAACCACATGGTTTTATCTAAGAAATTGTGTTGTTAAAACAATTACCAATTAAATACTAGTACTTTTGGACTATAAAGACAGGATATTATACCTGTCTTTATTTTTTTTGGTAATGAATTATATAAAAACTCTTGTAAAATTCACGTTTTTGCAATAAAATATCCATATAAGTGGTAAGAAGTGGAGCAAAGTGGAGGGAAATAGTTAAGTGAGGGGTGTACAAATTGTTTTATGGTGAGTATCAACATACAGTTGACCCAAAAGGCAGAGCAATCGTACCCTCAAAGTTTAGAGAGGGCTTGGGAGAAAAGTTCATAATAACAAAAGGACTTGACTGCTGTTTGTTTGCATACTCATTAGAAGAATGGACAAGCCTTGAAAATAAACTAAAGACTCTTCCATTTACAGATAAGGATGTTCGTGCTTTTATTAGATTTTTCTTTTCTGGTGCAGCCGAGTGTGAGTTGGATAAGCAGGGGAGAATTTTGATACCACAAAATTTGCGTGAATATGCAGGACTCGAAAAGGACATATATATAATTGGTGTTTCTTCTAGGGTTGAGATATGGGATAAGACCAATTGGCAAAAATATAATAGCGATGACAATATAAGTGCTGATAAAATTGCAGAAAAAATGGCTATGCTAGGTATATAGCATAAAATTATATAATTAGACGTTTGCCTCAACGAAGAAAGAGGTTCTCACAAAGCAGTGTGTTCTACACAATAAAAAGTGTTTTTGTGTAAGAAAATGGTTTGGAGGTTAGTAAAGAGAAAACTTTGAGGTGTAAAATGGAATTTAAACATAAATCTGTTTTATTAGATGAATGCATTGAATATTTAAATATAAATCCTGAAGGAGTTTATATTGACGGTACCATAGGAGGGGCAGGACATTCATCTGAAATATACAGAAGATTAAATGCAAAAGGATGTTTGATTGGTCTAGACCAAGATAGTTTTGCAGTTGAAACATCTTCTATGCGCCTTAAAGAAATTAAAGCGGAAGCAAGTTTTAAAATAGTAAATACCAATTTTAAGAATATAAAAAAGATATGTGGTGAACTAGGAATTGCTGAGGTTGATGGTATACTGCTTGATTTGGGTGTTTCATCCCATCAACTTGACGAAGCTTCCAGAGGCTTTAGTTATCAGCATGATGCACCGTTAGATATGCGGATGGATAGGAGTTCAGAGTTATCAGCATATCAAATAGTAAATGAATACTCAGAACAAGATATTTACCGCATTATTAGAGATTTTGGTGAAGAAAAATGGGCATCGAGAATTGCAAAATTTATTGTGGAAGATAGAGAAGTAAAACCTATTAATACAACTTTTGATTTGGTTGATGTTATAAAGAGGGCAGTTCCAAGTGCTGCTAGGCGTGATGGTCCACATCCTGCAAAAAGAACATTTCAGGCAATCAGAATTGCTGTAAATCAAGAGTTGGATATATTAAATAACACTATAGATGATTGCGTATCATTGCTGAAAAGTGGGGGAAGGCTTTGTATAATAACATTTCATTCCCTTGAAGATAGAATTGTAAAAGTGCAATATGGTAAGTATGTAAATCCGTGTACTTGCCCTCCTTCGTTTCCGGTTTGTGTATGCGGAAAGAAACCTGAAGCGATATTGGTAAATAGAAAACCAATCGTTTCAACAGATAAAGAATTAGAGGATAATCCAAGGGCAAGAAGCGCAAAGCTTAGAGTTTTACAAAAAATTTAAATTGGCAAGCATTTCTAATTATCATAACGAGCAATCATACAAAAGAAAAAAGAAGTAAGAACACAAAAGATGAAAGCAAGAAAAGAACACAAAAGATAAAATGAGTAAGTAAACAAAAGATGAAAGTAAGCAAGAACACAAAAGACAAAAAGTAACTAAACAAAAGATGAAAAAGCAAGAACACAAAAGACAAAAACAAGTAAGTAAGCCAAAGATGAAGGCAGGTAAAAAATACAAAAGACAAAAGTAGCTAAACAAAAGATGAAAAAAGCAAGAACACAAAAGATAAAGCAAGTAAGTAAACAAAAGACGAAAAAGTAAGACACAAAAGAAAAAATTAAGTAAACAAAAGATGAAAGCAAGCAAGAACACAAAAGACAAAAGCAAGTAAGTAAACAAAAGATGAAAGTAAGCAAGAACACAAAAGACAAAAGCAAGTAAGTAAACAAAAGATGAAAGTAAGCAAGAACACAAAAGACAAAAGTAAGTAAACAAAAGATGAAAGAAGTAACAACACAAAAGAAAAAAGCAAGAAAACAAAAGATTAAAGAAGCAACAGCACAAAAGATGAAAGTTATTAAGGCGTACAAAGGACAAATGTATTGAAGTAAGCAAAAGAATAAGAGCAAGTAGAAGTACAAAGTCAATTATATTTTCGCAAATCAACGTATAAAGCACGTGAGAGGTTTGCAGAAATAGCAAGGTTTTATTGCAATTGACTTGAAAGATGAAAGTTATTAAAAAACAAAAGATAAATGCTTATAAATAGACAATGTTAATTATTAAATAAGCTTTTATCTGGGATAATTTTTCTGTTAAGCTGACTTTGAACATGGAATGAATTTGGTTTTTATTATGAAAATTAAATAATTTAAAAGAAATAATTTAATTAAGCATTTAATAGCAAAAGAAAAACACAAAGGAAAGTGGAAATAAAAAATTTTGACGGGAGTGATTTAAGTGGCATCTAACAATATTAAGTACGTATATGGATCAGTGGCTGAAAAGATAGAAAACGATGTTTATGATCCCTATGAGGAAAATGTTGTACTCAAGTCAAAAAAAATAGCAAGAAATAATAAAAAGATTAAAACTAAAATTACTTTTTGTATTATAACCATTTTTTGTATGTGTGCTATGACCATGTTTAAATATGCACAAATAAGTCAATTGAGTTATGATAACAGCAAACTTACTAAGCAATATTTGGAAATACAGAATAATAACCAATTACTTGCTATAGAAATTCAAAATGCTAAAAGTTTAAAAAATATCAGAGAAGTAGCCGAAAATAAATTACATATGCATAAACCTAATAAGAGTCAGATTGTATATATTGAAGTACCAAAAGAGGATGTTATAAAGACTTGCAATAAAAAAGAGTCAAAGCTTATTACTTTTATTGGGGATGCAAAAGCTGGTTTTAAAGAACTATTAAGTATATTTTCTTGAATAACATATATAAAATTCATTAAATTATAAATTTTCTATGACTATAGATTATATTAATATGAAATATAATGTCTATAGTTTTTTCATATATATTAGATAATTACGCAAATAATTAATTTGTTAGCTTAGGTGATAATAAAATTTGAAAATAATAAATATTATTTATAGAGAATTTAATTATTTATAGAGAATTTAATTGTTTATAATGTGGGAGGGATACTTTTGACAGGTCCAAATATAAAACTTAAGAAAAGGCTTCTATGGGTACTGGCTATTTTTACTCTTTGTACAGTAGGCCTAGTAGTTAGAATTGCATGGATTCAAATTGCCAATGGACAGGAGTATCAACAAAAGGCGTTTGAACAGCAAACCAGTAATAGAACTATCAGCCCTAAAAGAGGTACTATATACGATAGAAATATGGAACCTCTTGCTGTCAGTGGATCTGTTGAAACCATCAGCTGCAGCCCACAAGTAATAAAGAAGCAAACAAAGCTTGATGTTGATAAGATAGCAAGTGATTTGGCAGAAATTCTTGAAATGGACAAAGAAAAAATTAAAGAAAAGTTGACGAAATCTTCAAGATACGAACTTATTAAGAAGAAGGTAGACAAAGAAGTTGGTTTAAAGGTAAGGCAATGGAAAAAAGATAACGAAATTGATGGCATATATGTAGATGAAGATACTAAGAGATTTTATCCAAACGGCAATTTAGCAGCTCATGTTATTGGTTTCACAAATATTGATAACGATGGACTAGATGGCGTAGAGAAAATGATGGAAAAGTATCTTAAGGGCGTGCCTGGCAAGATATTAAGTGAAGTTGATGCTAGTGGTGTTGAACTAAGTATGGGTCAGGAACAATATATACAACCTCAGGATGGAAATGATGTTGTATTAACCATTGACGAAACCATTCAATATTTTGCTGAAAAGACCTTAGAAAAAGCTATAGCAGATAATAATGTCTTAAATGGTGCTACCGCCATAGTTATGGATCCGCGAAATGGAGAAATACTGGCATTGGCATCAAAGCCTGATTTTGATTTAAATAATCCTAGGGCGGCTCCTCCTGGTGTTGATAAAACCACTTGGACCGGAACTTCCGCAAAGGATGTACAATACCTTCAAAAAACAGTTTGGAGAAATAAAGCTGTAGTTGATACATATGAACCTGGTTCCACCTTTAAGCCTATAACATCTGCAGCAGGCCTTGAAGAAGGATTGATAACAGCGGATACGCAGGTTACAGATGCAACAATAAAGGTTGGTGGATGGTCTATTAATTGCTGGAAACCAAATGCCCATCTTCATGAAACCTTTAGAGAAGGTGTGTATAACTCTTGTAATCCTGTATTTGTAAGACTTGCTCAAAAGATGGGCATAGATAAATTCTATAGTTATGTAAAAGCTTTTGGTTTCTATAAAAAGACTGGTATTGACCTTCCCGGTGAAGCAAGCAGCATAATCCACTCTAATCCTACAGAGATAAATATGTGTACCGCATCATTTGGACAGCGTTTTCAAATAACACCAATTCAGCTTATTCAAGCTTATGGTGCTATTGCGAACGGGGGAGAACTTATAACTCCACATGTTGTAAAAGAAGTATTAGATAGTTCAGGTAATGTAATAAAAAGATATGAGCCTAATGTTGTAAGAAGAGTTATATCAAAGCAGACATCAGAGACTCTATTAGATATTTTACGCGGTGTTGTAGATGTTGGAACTGGTAAAAATGCAAGAGTACCCGGATATAAGATAGGTGGGAAGACAGGAACATCAGAAACAATTAAGAATGAATCACTTATTGCTACCGGAAAGTATGACAGATATATTGCTTCATTTGCTGCTATTGCACCAACTGATAATCCTACACTGTGTGTGTTGGTTGTTCTTGACTATCCAGACCAATTTTATCATGGTGGAGGTATGATAGTAGCACCTGTGGTAGGAAAGCTGATAGATGAAATATTAACATACCAAGGAGTAGAAAAGGAATATACAGAAGAAGATAAAAAGAATCTAAAGAAGGAAGTTCAAGTTCCTGATGTAAAAGGAAAGACTTTAGAAGAAGCAATAAAAATGTTGAAACAGAATAAGTTGGAGTATAAAATAGAAGGAAGCAATAAGGATATGAAGGCGGTTGTTGAGGCGCAAACCCCTAAGTCTTCTGCATTGATGATTGAAAATTCATTAGTTATATTATATACTTATAAGCCTGAAAATGAGGCTACAGTTAAAGTGCCAGATGTAAAAGACAAGACAGTATATGAGGCTACACAAGCATTTAAGTCAGTTGGACTTAATATCCGCGTAAATGGTACTGGAACTGCTGTTAGTCAGGATAAGGAAGCAGGCAAGGTTGTTACAAAGGGAACTGTAGTAGAAGTTATGTTTAGAAACGTAGTTTCAGACTGATTTCGCAAATATCTTGGTAATAACCCATTTAAGCAAGCTTGTACCGAAAAATATTAGTGCTGAAATTATCTTTGCAAGTTTTATAAGATAATTAGCACAATATAATAATTTAAAAATATAATTTAACTACGGTATGATAATTTATAAAATCGCTTAAAATTTATAAAATACTGAGTAAAGTGGGAATAATTTAGGTAAGTGATAGTATATTAGGAGGTGTATTAATTGCTGCTTCGCGAATTGGTTAAAGATTTAGAAATAAAAAGTGTGCAGGGAAGTTTGGATATAAATATTGAGAGTATTGCTTATGACTCCAGGAAAACAAAACAGGATTCATTGTTTGTATGTATCGAAGGAACTGTTGTTGACGGACATATGTACATATCTGATGCTATTTTAAATGGAACAAAGGCATTTCTAGTTCAAAAGCATATAGATGTTCCAGAAGGTGTTACAGTTGTAGAGATTGAAGATACCAGATATGGCTTGGCATGTGTTTCTGATGCATTTTTTTCTCATCCATCGAGTAAGATTAATTTAGTAGGAATTACAGGTACAAAAGGGAAAACTACCACAACATATATGGTTAAGTCAATTCTTCAAGCAGCAGAGCATAAAATAGGACTAATAGGAACAGTTGCAAATTTAATTGGAGACGAGATATTATATGCTACAAGAACTACACCAGAATCCTTCGATTTACAAAGTCTATTTGGTGAAATGGTGGAGAAAAAAGTAGATAGTGCCGTTATAGAGGTGTCCTCACAGGGCTTGGAATTGCATAGAGTAGCAAAATGTGATTTTGATGTGGGTGTATTTACTAATTTTTCCAGAGATCACATAGGCCCTAGGGAGCATGCAACTTTAGAGGATTATTTTAATGCAAAGGCTAAGCTATTTAAAATGTGTAAGCAAGCAGTTATAAATATTGACAGTGAGCAAGGTAAAAAAATGGCGGAGTTGGCTAGTTGCAAGGTTTATACTTACGGAATATGTGAGGCTGCAGATATCAGAGCCACAGATATTGTTAAAGAAACTGAATATACTTCCTTTTATCTTACTTCTCCGTGGGGTAACACAAGTATTCGAACAAACCTGCAAGGTAATTTTAATATTTATAATGCACTTGCAGCAATTGGTTCATGTTGTCTAATACCAGGAATAACATTGGAACATGTAAAAGAAGGGCTTAAGAATGTTAATGTACCAGGCAGAATGGAAACGGTTCCTACCGATGGAAACTATTCAGTTCTGATAGATTATGCCCATACTCCAGATAGCTTAGAAAAAGTGCTTTCAACTGTTAAGGAATTTGCAAAGGGCAGAGTTGTTAGTTTATTTGGTTGCGGCGGTGACAGAGACCCAGGAAAAAGACCTTTGATGGGTGAAATTTCAGGAAAAATTGCTGATTTTTCAATAATAACTTCTGATAACCCTAGAACAGAAGAGCCTGAGAAAATTATTAATGATATTGAGGCAGGCATTACTAAAACAAACGGGAAATATATTAAAATAACAGATAGAAGGCAAGCAATAAAGTTTGCACTTGAAAATGCGCAAGATGGAGATATAATTATTTTGGCAGGTAAGGGGCATGAAACTTATCAGCAATTTAAAGATAAAACAGTACACTTTGATGAGAGAGAAGTAGTAGATGAATTGCTGGTGGAGCTTGGAAGGAGAAAAAAATGATTTCTTTTGACTGTGCAGAATTAGCTGAAGCTGTGAATGGAAAGCTATTGTGGGGCAATGCTGAGCAAGTGTTTTCGGGTATTACTACAGATTCTAGGAAAGTAACAAAAGGAAATTTGTTCATTCCCTTGGTGGGTGAGCGCTTTGATGGACACGATTATATTGAGAATAGCATAAATAGCGGAGCAGCAGTTTGCTTGACTCAAAAACCCATTCCGCAGCATGACAATGCTTCTGCTATATTAGTTGATGATACTGCAAAGGCTCTGAGAGAACTTGCCACATGGCACAGAGAGAAGCATAATATACCTGTGGTTGGAATTACTGGCAGTGTGGGGAAGACAAGTACAAAGGATATGATTGCTTGTGTGTTATCAAAGCAATATGAAGTACTTAAGACACAGGGCAATTTTAACAATGAAATTGGGTTGCCATTAACATTGCTGCAGCTAGATAAAAAACATGAGATGGCTGTTATAGAAATGGGTATGAGCGGTTTTGGTGAAATTAGCAGGCTTACTGCTATTGCTCAGCCGCAAATAGCTGTTATAACTAATATTGGAGTATCTCACATAGAGAAGTTAGGCTCTCAGCAGGGAATTTTAAAGGCAAAGCTGGAGATTTTGGAAGGATTAAAGGATGATGGTTTAATTGTACTAAATGGTGATGACCCCTTACTAAGAGGTATTCGAGGCAGCCTTAAGCATAGAACTGTTTATTATGGAATGGAAAATGGACTTGATTATGTTGCTACATGCTATGAGTCATTAGGAGAGTCGGGAAGTCAGTTTAGCATTGAATTAGATGGTCAAACCTACAAGGTATCAATTCCTGTGCCTGGTATACATAATGTTTACAATGCACTTGCAGCAATAGCTGTCGGAATGGAAATGAAAATACCAATAGATACCATAATTGAAGGTATAGGGTCATATAGCCCTGGAAATATGAGACAGAATATAATTTCCTTCAAAGGTATAAAAATTATAAATGATGCTTATAATGCAAGTCCTCAATCAATGCAGGCAGCTATAAATGTATTAGAGGAACTTTGCTCAAAAACAAGGGGTATAGCAGTTCTTGGTGATATGCTTGAAATGGGAGATATGGCCAGCGAACTTCATTATTCTGTAGGAAGCTTTATTAAGGACAAAAAAATTGATTACCTGATAGCCATTGGTAATGATTCAAAAAGCATAATGAAGGCAGTAGCTGATTCAGGTAATCAGAAAATAATATTGCAGCATTTTGAAAACAACAAGGATGCACTTAAATATATCTTAAGTATTATCAGACAAGGAGATTATATTCTGATAAAAGGCTCAAGAGGAATGAAAATGGAAGAGATAACCGATGGCATTTTAAATTCTGAGGCATTGATTCCATAATAATAAACAGGGGGAAGTTGTGGTGCTTACTTTTTCATTAACATCTGAACATATATTAGCCTTTGCGGCTGCGTTTATATTGGCTCTTATTGCAGGGCCTGTTTGTATTCCGTTTTTAAGAAGATTGAAATTTGGACAGACAGTGAGAGATGATGGTCCTCAAACTCATTTAAAAAAAATGGGGACACCTACAATTGGAGGACTAATTTTTTTAATACCTATAACATTAGTGGCTCTTTATTTTTCGCAAAAGTATCCGGCAATAATACCTATATTAATTGCAACATTAGGCTTTGCTGCTGTTGGTTTCATTGATGACTTTATTAAGATAGTCAAAAAGAGAAAAGATGGACTATATGCAGGGCAAAAGACATTTATGCAATTGATAGTATGCGTTGCATTTGCATTTTATGTAATGAGGTATACAGATGCTGGAACATCAATTGCAATACCTTTTACAAACATCATAATTCAACCGTGGTTATACTTTCTGTTTATAGTAGCATTTATGTATTTTTTCTCAAATGCAGTTAATCTTACTGATGGATTAGATGGTCTATGTGCAGGAGTTACGCTTGTGGTTGCTATATTTTTTACAATCTATTCATTGACAAATGCTGAATTGGGATATATTAAAGTTTTTTCGGCGGCAATTGCTGGTGGTTGCCTTGGTTTTCTAGCATTTAACATTTATCCTGCAAAGGTCTTCATGGGTGATACTGGAAGCTTAGCACTAGGTGGTGCATTAACAGCTATTGTAGTTATGATGCGTATTCCTCTAATTTTATTAATAGTTGGAGGTATATATTTAATTGAAGCTGTTTCGGTTATTTTGCAAGTAGCTTCTTTTAAATTAACTGGAAAACGTATATTCAAAATGGCTCCTATACATCACCATTTTGAATTGATGGGCTGGAAGGAAACAAAAGTAGTTGCTGTTTTTATATTTGTAACGGTTATACTTTCTATTGTCTCTCTTGTTATTCTAGGTGTAGGTAATAACATTTAAGAATTTATGAGCAACTATTTACATATAATCAAAATATATGTAGGGGTAACAAGCTTAAAAACTGGAGGAAATTAATGAAGAACAAAAACAAAAAGCCTTTCGATTTTTGGATATTTGCAGCGGTAATTTTACTGCTTTCATTAGGCACAATAATGGTGTTTAGTTCGAGCTATTATTTTTCAGTTAAGACAGTAGGCAATTCATTTTACTTATTAATTCCGCAGTTGCAATACATGGCTTTAAGTATTGTAATACTTATTGTTACAATGAATTTTGACTATAAGCGGTGGGGAAAATTATCACCCATAATACTTATGATATCAATTGGGCTGCTTATACTGGTACTAATTCCAGGAGTGGGGCAAGAGAGAAATGGCGCTCAAAGATGGTTAGGAGTAGGAACAAAAACTATTCAGCCTTCTGAAATGGCAAAATTTGCATTGATTATGTTTCTTTCCTTTAGCTTATCTAAACGAAAAGAGGTTTTGCAGTCATTTACAAAGGGACTTCTGCCATATTTAATGTTGATTGGATTTGTTGCAGGTCTGGTTGTGATTGAGCCACATCTTAGCGGAACCTTGATTATAGTAATTACATCTTGTATTATTTTGTTTTGTGCTGGTGCGAAAATATCGCACTTTGTAGCTTTGGCACTGCCAGGTGTTGCAGCAGTTGTTGTAGCAATATTGGCTGCTCCATATCGTTTTGACAGAGTTAAAGCTTGGCTTAATCCTTTTGACTATGCTATGGATGAAGGGTGGCAGACCGTGCAATCTCTTCTTGCTATTGGTTCTGGTGGGCTATTTGGAAGAGGGCTTGGACAGAGTATGCAGAAATATTTATATATACCTGAGCCTTATAATGATTATATATTTGCAGTATTAGCAGAGGAATTGGGCTTTGTAGGCTCTGCATTTGTAATGCTTCTGTTTTTAGTATTTATTTGGAGAGGAATCAAGGTGGCAATGAATGCTCCAGATACCTTTGGAAGTTTGATGGCAACCGGAATTACTTCATTAATTGGAATTCAATTTTTATTCAATGTTGCTGTTGTAACAAATTCTATACCGTCTACAGGAATTTCGCTTCCGTTCTTCAGCTATGGAGGAACATCACTGATGTTTTTAATGTTTGGAGTGGGTGTACTGCTTAATATTTCTAGATATTCAAATTACGAAAGACTATGAGGTGATATATTTGAAAGTTTTAATTGCAGGAGGGGGAACCGGAGGGCATATAAATCCGGGACTGGCTATTGCGAAGTATATAAGAGAGCAGCAACCCCATTCAGAAATAACTTTTGTTGGAACACAAAAGGGATTGGAGACAAAGCTAGTTCCCAGAGAAGGATACAAGCTTGAGACTATAACTGTCAGGGGTTTTAAAAGAAAAATATCATTTGATACTGTAGTTGCTGTAAAGGAGCTTATTCAGAGTTTTTTTGAGGCTTCTAAGCTAATAAAAAGAATAAAACCTGATGTTGTGATAGGCACGGGAGGTTATGTCTGCGGGCCTGTTTTATATGTTGCAGCTAAAAAGGGTATTCCTACCTTGATTCACGAATCAAATGCATTCCCAGGCGTGACAAACAGAATTCTTGCTCGTTATGTGGATTATGTGGCAATAAGCTTTAAGGATTCTGAGAAATACTTCAAACAGACTGCAAAATTAGTACATACAGGCAATCCAGTTAGGCAGGAGTTATTAAATAAAAATAAGGCTGATGCTAAGTCTAAGCTTGATGCAGTTAAGGGTAAACCTTTAATAGTTGTAATGGGTGGCAGTAGGGGTGCGAGAAAGATAAATGAGACAGTTGCAGAAATGCTCAACAACTACTTTAAAGGTGAATTTAATATAATATTTTCAACAGGTGAACAGCAATTTGAAACAATTAATTCTAGCATAAAAATAGATGAAAAGTACAAAAGCTTGGTTAAGGTAGTACCTTATATCTATGACGTTGATAAAGTATATGCAGCAAGTGATTTGATGGTTTGCAGGGCAGGAGCTATTACAATCAGTGAACTCCAGACAATGGGAATACCATCAATTCTGATTCCTTCACCATATGTTACGGCAAACCATCAGGAGCATAATGCGCGCTCATTGGAGAGGGACGGAGGGGCAGTTGTTATATTGGAGAATGAATTAAATGCGGCTGCTCTATATACACAAATTTGTAATTTGATTTCAAACGAAAATTTATTGAGCAAAATGGCAACAAATGCAACAAAAAACCGTATGCTTGATTCTGCTTCTAAAATTTATTCATTAATTTTAAGTGCTTATGAAAATAAAAGGAAAAGTTAATAAAAAAGTTGGTATTACCAATATATGATTATATATAACCAATTATCAGAAATATATAAAATATATGGTAATGATGCATAGAAATTTATATGAAATAATATATAATTTGTGGACTTTGCATAAAACATATGATAGAATACTTCTCGAATAAAAAAACTTTTAAATTAGTCCAGAGAGGCTAGTAAGGGTTATATTTGGGAACGTACTATAAGCTTATAATTGGATAAACCCAACCTTACTGCGCCAAAATCAGTAAGGTTTTTTTATTACAAAAATTTTGGAGGAGATTATAATGAATAATGCTAGACCTATTATTCAGGTTGAAGAAAAAGTTCCATTTTTAAAAGCATTGCCTCTTAGCTTACAGCATTTGTTTGCAATGTTTAGTGCATCTGTGCTTGTTCCATTTTTATTTAATGGTTTTGCAAAGAGCCATTACCTTGAAGAAGTATTAAAAATGACTTATGAACAGGTACAACAAAATCCAGAACTATTAGCACAATATAACAGTATTCAGGTTATTGACCCAGCGCTTGTATTACTGCTTAATGGTATTGGAACATTACTATATTTGATTATATGTAAAGGAAAGGCTCCAGCATTTTTAGGTTCAAGTTTTGCTTTCCTTTCACCAACAGCTGCTATTGTTACAAGTTCAACTAATTATGTAGAAAATTTCAAGCAGGCATTAGGCGGATACATAATATGCGGTTTGGTTTTTGTGATAGTCGCGTTTATTATTGGTAAAGTGGGGACAAGCTGGTTAGATATTGTACTTCCACCAGCTGCTATGGGCCCTATTGTTGCACTAATAGGACTTGAACTAGCAGGCAGCGCTGCTGAAATGGCAGGATTATTGCCTGATGCAAACGGTGGATTTAATTTTGAAAATATACTCATATCATTGGTTACTCTTGGAATATTAATAATTGGTAATCTTTGTTTCAGAGGTTTTCTTTCAGTAATTCCTATTTTAATAGCTGTTGCATCAGGATATGGATTAGCTGCTATTATGGGAAATGTTGATTACTCTGCAATAACAGCAGCTAATTGGATTAATATACCTGAGTTTGTAATTCCTACATTCAAATTTAATGCAATATTGGTATTAGCACCTGCTGCTTTAGTTGTTCTTTCGGAGCATATAGGTCATCTATTTGTTACTAGTAATATAGTTGGAAGGGATTTAACAAAGGATCCAGGACTTCATAGATCATTGATGGGTGATGGAGTATCAACTATGCTTTCTGGTTTCTGTGGTTCATGTCCTACTACTACCTATGGAGAAAATATGGGAGTAATGGCAATTACTAGAGTGTACAGTGTATGGGTAATTGGTGGAGCTGGTGTTATTTCCATAATAATAGCTTTTATAGGGAAATTATCAGGAGTTATCTCAAGTATTCCATCTGCAGTAATGGGAGGAATTAGTTTACTACTCTTTGGTATAATTGCTGCTTCAGGTATAAGAATGATTGTTGAAGCAAAGATTGATTATAGTAAAGCAAAAAATCTTGTTCTTACAGCACTTGTTTTTATAGTTGGAATAAGTGGTATATCAATTAGCTTAGGGGATAAGGTTCAGTTAAAAGGAATGGTTTTAGCTACATTAGTTGGAATGGTACTTAGCTTAATATTCTATGTGCTTGAAAAGCTAAAGCTAACTAATGATGTTGAATAAAAAGTATACTTACAATATGGAATTAATTGAAGTATAGTATTGCTATTTAGGGAATGGTTGTTTAGATATAATTTTGGGAGCAAGTTAGCTGTTCTTTTACGGTTTCAGTTCAATATTGGATCTGTATATCAGAAATAACCTTTAGCACTCAGATATTCAATTCAAAATTGTAAGAGTGTGAACTTGCCGCTCAGAAGATTGTTCGACTCCAACCCAAACTCTTTTAAAAAATTGTAGGTGCAGAAGACTTATCGATAGAAAGATGAGCAATTGTATTTAAAATAATATAGAAATAAGTATTAATAAAAACTCGTTTTGCTATTTTTGCAAAACGAGTTTTTTTGACAAAATAATTATGTTATAAAAATATTGTTTGCATAAAAATACAAAAAATGTACATTAATTATCAAATATATACAAATTAACTTAAATTAAACATAAAGTGCTTGAAATGAATAAATAAATATGTCATAATATACACAATATATTTTTTTTGAAATATTATTACATTTATTACATGGAGGTGCTATTAGTGTATAAGATGGAAGTGGACAGAAACAAAAAGCTTTTTACAATTAATGCTTCAGGCTTTTTCTCTGTACAGGAAAGCAAGGACTTTATCAATGAGTATAAGTCGAAAACAAAAGAGTTTGACCCAAAGGAATATACTATGATTGTTAATGGAAGAGGCTTAAAGACATCTACACAAGATGTAGCAGAAAACTTAAAAAATGTAATGAAACTCTATGCAAAAGACCCTTTTAAGAAGAAAATACTTGTTCAACAGGCTTCTTCAGTAGGAAAGATGCAAACACAAAGATTATCGAGGGATATTCCAGGATTTGAATCAGTATTGATGGTGAATTCACTCGAAGATGCTCTAAAAAATATCTAAAAATGAAATTTTTACTTATGATAAATATAACATTTATATAAAAAACATATATAAAGGGGCTGTTACAAAACAAGAAAACTTATATATTCCTTTACAATTATTTGCTTAATAGTTTCCCGTACAGTATGTATTTATGGCTTTTTAGTAAAAGGATGCAGATATATATGTTGCTCTTTAGCAACACAATCGACTACCTATAACACAAGACAGCTAGTCTAGGTGTTATACTCACAGCTAAGTTTTATGGCTGTGTTGGTTATAAAATTAGTTCTTTGCCTACTTTTTTTATAGCATTTTATAGCATCTGTTTTAAGAAGATCCTCCATTGATATATACTGTGCTTGTATACTATTTCTCGCAATAAGCATTGATATCCGGAAATAGATGTTTTGCAACACCCCTTATAAAATTCATTTAGAGTTTGTACAATATTGCACATAAGTTGTAGCCTGCTCCCATAGAGCAAAACATTATATAGTCTCCTATATGTATGGACTTATTAACTAAGGCTTCATTATATGCAAGTAATGGACCTGTAAGGCCAGTGTATCCATATTTATTACCTATAAATGTATATTTATTTAGTTCAACTCCCATCATTTCTAGTGTTTTTTCTATTTCAGGCTTAGAAAATTGGGACAAGAAAAACTGCTTTATAGAATGCTTGTCTACATCATATTTAGTACAAAGTGAACTCATGAGTTCAATCCAGTCTTTACAAATCATAGACATATCAAAAGAATTGGATTTCAGTTTCTTATCTTCTATATCTATATTAGGGTTATATATTTGACTAAAACCGCATGAAGGGAATCGATAAAAGTCTTTAATTATAGTATTAGTTTTAAAATTTGCGTCAATAAATCCACGTTTGTAAGATTCTTCAGTTTTATATAGTATTACTGCCACAGCAGCATCTCCGAAGGTAGAATAGCAGACAGGATCATATTCACTTGCTATTAGGCTTCCCATAAAACTGCCCACAACTAAAGCTTTATTAATTCGCGAATTACTTGAAAGTATTCTGCTTGCAACATCAAGGCCAGATAACATACTTATGCAGTTGGAATTCATGTCAAAAATCTGATTTGCATTAGTTGTATGCAGTTTATCATGTAATAATAATGCATTTGTTGGTGTTAGTTGTTCTGGAGTGTCTGTACAAAAAATTAATAAATCAATTTCAGTAGGATCTAGATTGGCTGATTTTAAGGCTTTGACAGCTGCTTCATATGCCATCGTAATGACATTTTCTGTGTTATGATCTGCAATATATCGTGTTTCACTGCTGAGGTGTTTTAGTAGCCCAGACACATCAACTCCTATGCTATTAAAGTGGTTAATATAAAACGAATTGTTAATCTGATTAGCGGGAGTATAGGTTCCAATACTTCCAATGATTATATTTTGATGCATAAGTCACTCTCCTTTTAAGGAATATTTAAAATAATCACAGCTGCAATTCTTTTAATAAGATACACAAGCAAAGGAATATGTTCCCGAATAAAGAAGACAATTTAAGAAGGTAATAATAAAAAGTTATTTTTTAGAAAATACTTATATGGTATGAAAAATGGCTGAAATAAATTGCAATATAAAAAAGAACATTAGAATTTATCTGGCTCCTAATGTTCTATACAAATTAAATTATATGGTTAAGTTAATTACTCAAAATTTCAAGTTGATAGTTTTAAGTCAAACTTAACAATTTAAGATTGAGTAACTCAAGCTTAAGTTAATATACTGCTTAAACTTAATATATTAGGTGTCGTAGTATTATCAAATGAAAAGTAAATAATTTTATAAGACAAGTTAGTTTACTGCTTAAAAAGCCATTTGTAAACTTGAACATAGTACTACTTTTCATCGGAAAGTTAGGATTAGCTTTGATATAATGTTTTATTTCAACGCCAATCTATTAAACTTTCTTCTAAGTCTAAACTCAGATGGATATTTATATGAACTATTATTAATTAGGCTAAGTGTATGTTCCACAATTTTTTGAGCAGAGTTATGGTCAAAATATTGTAACTGAGACTCTTTAATTGCATTTAATTTCTTTCCATTATCAGCTAATAGTTCAGAAACAATTTCATATAGATTTGATATATCCTTGCACACTATACCAAGATTATTTTTCTCAGCGAAGTCAGGATTTTCCTGCTCTTGGCCTGGTAAAGCACCTGTTATAATGAGAGGAACATTGCAGGCAACTGCCTCCATCATTACATTAGGACTTCCTCTGGTGAAAGCTATATCAGAGGTTAGCATATATTCTTCAATATTAGAAGTATATCCAAGAATATTTATTCTACCAGGATATTGCAGCGATAATGTCTTGTTAAGTTTCTCTTTCAAGGATTTGTTTCTGCCTGCTATTATGTTAACATTACAGTTAAAATTATCTAATAGAGTTTTGGCAATTGAACCCATATCACCGGAACCTTCACCACCGCTCATAACTAAGCACTGCATAGGGTTATCTAAGATATAGCTTGGCTTTGAAATTTTTTGAGAAATATGCTTTGTAAACCTTGATCTAACAGGAAAACCAAATACTTTTATGTTTTCTTCAGCAACTCCAAAGCCTATGCATCTTTCTTTTGCTTCTTCAGTAGGACATATAATACAGTTTGCACGCTTGTCAGCCCATAATGGAGATATGCTTACTAAATCTGCCACAAAGGTGACGAAAGGAATATTAATTCTATATTCCTTTAGTATATTTATTATTGGTGTGTTGAAAATAGGATGAACACATAATATTAAATCGGGCTTTAGTTTTTTTAAAAGGTTTACAAAATTATGTTTTACTGATAATTCAATGAATTCATGCATTACATAAAGGTTCCTGCTTGAAATTTTCCATGCTAAATTCCAAAGTTTTTTAGCGTTTCGTGTTACTAATCCATAGGATTTACCTACTTGAACTCCCATATTACCAGCTAAATCAAAACCATCTATAATATTTATGATAATATCTTTATGCAGATTGAATTGTTCTTGCAAAGCTTCACTGATACTTTTGTGGCCGTGACCTGTATAGTTTGAAGAAATTATTATAACATTTTTCATTCTTAGATTAATGCCTCCCAAATAAATATGAAAATTAAACTTATACAATTGATAAATATATCATACATACATACAATTTCACAAATGGTAAAGTTAAGTTATATCGCTTATACTCAAAATAAAATGATAATTATTATGCGAAAACTTCACAAATAGTAGAACAGCTTATTTTATCATTATATTGTACGAGTTACAAACATAATTGTTTCGATTAACTAATATTAAACCTAACTTACGTTATAAACAAAGCATGTATTACATATATTTAACACAGCAGGACTAATTTGTTGTAGAAGCATAATATAGCCCTCAAAAGCTGAAAATGGCATTATATAAGCTACTCCTAAATATAAATAGAGGATGACAAATGCTGTTAAAAATCTAACGATTATAGTGAAAAGGTTGGGATGTGAGGTTGTTGAAGACTTTTAAGATACTTTTATTGGTGTTTGCAATACTGATAAATATGATTTGTACAAATTTAGCATGTGCAGATGATATTAATGATGATGAACCAATTGGCGAACTTTTTGAACAGGATAGCGTAGAAACTATGGGAAATAATCGTATAAACATTTCTGCGGGTGCTGCTATAGTCATGGATACGGTTAGCGGAAGAGTACTTTATGAAAAAAATGCTTATAAGAGGAGTTCCATTGCTAGCACAACAAAAATAATGACAGCAATAGTTGCATTAGAGAATGGAAGAGATGATGAAGATGTAGTAGTAAGTAAAAGGGCGGCATCAATATCAGGCTCACAGGTAAATTTGCAAGAAGGTAAGACGTACAAACTTGGTGATCTAATGTATGCAATGATGCTTAGGTCTGGAAATGATGCTGCAATTGCAATAGCCGAACATATTGGTGGTTCTATTGAAGCTTTTGCAGAAATTATGAATAGAAAAGCAGCTGAAATAGGAGCTACCAATACAAATTTTGTAACCCCACATGGATTGGATAATCCTCAACATTTTTCAACGCCCTATGATCTTGCACTAATAACTCAATATGCACTTAGGAATGAGAAATTCTGCAAAATAGTAGGTACAAAAAACGCTATATTTCTGGGAAACAATATTACAAACACTAACGAGATGTTAAGCTTATATCCTGGTGCTGATGGAGTCAAAACTGGATATACTGGTCAAGCTGGACGATGCCTTGTAACATCGGCAACTCAAAATGGCTGGAGAATAATAGCTGTTGTACTGAACTGTAGTTCTAGGTCTACTAGAGCAAAAAACAGCAAGATATTATTAGATTATGCATTTGGAAACTATAAAAGCTATGAGTATTTAAAAGAGGGCCAGGAGATATCAGAAATCAAAGTACATAAGGGATTAAAAGGTAATATTTCTGTCTTTTCAGATAGGGATATATCAATACCTTTGAAGCAAGATGAAGTAGATAAGCTACAGACGGTATATAATATTTCAAAAGAAATTGAAGCACCTGTTAAAATTTATAGCAAGGTTGGAACAATTGATTACATACTGGACGGAAAAATACTTGCATCAGCAGATATTATAACCCATGATGAAATAGACAGAAAGGACTTCTATTATTATTTTAATATGATTTTTAAATCATGGACTGGACTTGTGCGTGCTAAGTAAAGATGGCATAATAGAGGTACAAAAACAAAAAGTATCAGTTATAGATGAAGAATTGATGATAAATGCAGAAAGACATAAACACTGTAATGAATAATACTAGTTCCTAACAGCTTACTGATAAAAATCAATTTAGATTTAAGCTTGATATCAAATGATTCTTAAGAAAGAGATTAATTTATGAAAACAGTTTTAGTAGGGATTAATTCAAAATATATACATTCTTGTCTAGCTATTTGGTATTTAAAGGCAAGCATTAGTGAAATCTCAAACAATTCAAATGGAATTGTTGTAACAAGAGAATTTACAATAAATGATAGTAAAGATAATATACTATCTGAGTTATATAAAGAAAAGCCTGATATTTTAACTTTTTCCTGTTATATTTGGAATATTGAGTTGGTACTTTTAATTTCAAAGGAGATAAAGAAGCTGTTACCTCAATGCAAGATTATTTTAGGAGGCCCTGAGGTTTCTTATGATGCAAAAAAAGTTTTACAAGAGAATTGCTCAATAGATTTTATTTTATGCGGTGAAGGAGAAGAAATATTTCCTCAAGTATATAGTTGCTTATTAAATCATTCTGAGGACTACAAGAAGCTGTGTGGCATAGCATATAGGATGGATAATACTATTGTGTATAATGAAGGCTTTTGTTTGGTAAACAATTTAGATGAAATAAAGTCGCCTTATACTGCAGAATTAATGGCATCTGTGACAAACAGAATAGTGTATTATGAATCTTCTAGAGGTTGTCCTTTTTCATGCTCTTATTGCATATCTTCAACCTTTAATGGTGTTAGGTTTTTCTCAAAGGATAGAGTTAAAAACGACTTGAGTGTTTTATTATTGTACAAGCCCAAGCTGATAAAATTTGTTGACAGAACCTTTAACTGTAATAAGAGAAGGGCTAAGGAAATGTTTGAATATATTATTGGTTTGAATTGTGATACGTTATTTCATTTTGAGGCTGCTGCCGATTTATTTGATGATGAAATTTTAGAGATACTAAGCCGAGCACCAAAGGGATTAATTCAACTAGAAATTGGTATACAAACTACAAATAATGATACACTTGAGGAAATAGACAGGGTAACTGATATAGAGAAGCTTGCTGAAAATGTAAGAAAGATACTTGCAAATGAAAATATACATGTGCATCTTGATTTAATAGCAGGATTACCCTATGAAAATCTGAAATCCTTCAGGAATTCCTTCAATGAAGTATATGGTCTAGGTCCTCATCAACTTCAGCTAGGTTTTCTTAAGCTTCTGAAAGGCTCAAAAATACGAAACGAGTCTCATAAGCATGGGTTCATTTACAGACACTATGCTCCATATGAGGTGCTGTGTAATAATTATGTCACTTTTGAAGATATTCTGCTATTAAAAGATGTTGAAGAGGTACTTGAAAGATATTTTAATTCAGCTAGATTTAACAGTTCACTTGAGTATATTGAAAAATGCTTGTTTTCTGATGCATTTGAAATGTATTATATGCTTTCTGTTTTTTGCAGGGAAAGGGGCTATTTGGACAGGCCAATTTCATATAAAGAAAATATAGCCATTCTGTATGAATTTTTTGAAAACTCTTTTGGGAAAATTCCCCAAGAGAAAAAAGAAGTGTTCAGACAAAAAATGATATTTGATTTCCTAAGTTCTGACCGCTCATGTGCTATACCAGAGTTCTTAAAGAGAGAAGAGGATTTAATTAGCATAATTGCTATTCATCAACTGCTAAAAAATGAAGAATTTATAAAAGAGTATCTTCCTGATTTTATTGGGGTTCAGACAAAAAACATATTGAAAAGTGTATTTTTTATTTCACTTAGTAAGCTATCGAGAACTGACGAAATTATAATGTTTGACTATTCTAAAAGGGACTTAATGAGTGATAAATATAGGTATGTTTTAGTAAGCAGAAAGCTTCTATACAATAAAGATTTAAGCTAATAATGCAGTTGGGATGTAAAGTTGTACAATTTATATTTTGACTATGTTTTAGCTGACTTTTATATGTATAATTGCGAAAAATTATTGACAGTACCGTATAATTTGCATGAGAAACAGTATAGGTTGTATTGGATTGAATTATAAAGTAAAATAATGCGAAGAATATCATAGTGATTTTATGTTTATATGTTGAGAAATAGCTGAACATTTTCTTGACTAAATGGTTCTAGTTATAATTTGGTGCTGAATATGCTTTTGATAATGAATATTACATTTATTGAATTGTAATTATTTGAGAAGTAAAGTAGTAGCTGCAATATTTGTGAATTACTATTTAAGCCAGTATTTCTTTGTAAGTATCTTTGTTTTAATAGAAGAAATGTTGTGAATGCCCAAGCTGCTTTTTTTATTATATTTTACTACCCTGTATAACTCGTATTTCAACGGCTTGTTTTTCAACTGTATTAGTAACACTGTCAAGCTTGGCTTCCAATCTGTCAAATTTGCTGTCTAATTGCTTATAACCATCAGATAATACACCAGTCTTAGTTGAAAACTCATTTTTAAGAGAAGCAACCCGATTGCCTAATTTTTTTATTTCAGACGTATTTTGTTCTACTCTTGCTGTAATATCTTTTCTAAATTCTGTAAATTCTAAATACATCTTAGTTATTAAATTATATATTTTTTCCTCCATATTTTCACCTCATTTTTTCGAAATTATATCATATTGGTGATTGAAAATAAATATAAAAAAGTAATGTTAGTAACTGAATAAAATAATTATTCAGTCACATAAAAAGCCTTTCAGTGTTCAAGATTATCACAAGCTTGCTGCCCAAATAATTCGAAAGTATATTTGGTATATTATGCACTTTGAGGTCTTAAAGGCTTCAAGCATTTATTGCTATGTGGATAGTGTTTAGTTAAATAAATATTTCTTTTTAAGTTATTAACTTGTCTATTTGATAATATTATAAAAAAAGAGCACATATATTTTAAAATGAAATACTTTATTTTAAGAGATATTAATTATTATTTGATTAAAGAACATCTACAACTAGGCAAAAAAGGGGGGTTTTTGTATGACCACACCGGAGTTTGATTTCAGAGAAATGATCCAAAAAGATAGGGAAGAGAGGGTGAAAAAGCAATTTGAAGGCACATTTATTGAGTATTTGAATTTAGTAAAGTCAAATCCGAGTATAGCAGTACTTTCACACCAAAGAATATATGAACTTATAATTTCTAAAGGTATAGAGGCTGTAAAAACTGATGAAAATCCAAGATTAAGAAGAATATATGGCAATGATATTATAAAAAAGTATTCCTTTTTTGAGAATGACTTTTTTGGAATCGATAAAACCATAATGAAAATTGTAAGGTATTTTCACTCTGCTGCAATGGCTGGAGAGGAAGCTAGACAGGTGTTATATTTAGTTGGGCCGGTAGGGGCTGGTAAATCTTCAATAATGGAAGCACTGAAGAAGGCACTTGAGTGTGCAGACCCTATTTATGCGTTAAAAGACTGTCCAATGCGAGAAGAGCCACTACACCTCATACCTAAGCATTTGCGAAATGAATTTGAAAAAACGCTAAATACGAGAATTGAAGGAGATTTATGCCCGGTTTGTAGATACAGGTTAAAAAACGAATATAATGGCGAGTATGAAAACTTTCCTGTAGTGTCCACGGGATTTTCAATACGCTCTAGGAAGGGTATAGGCGTAGTACCTCCAGTTGATCCAAATAATCAGGATACTTCGATTTTGACGGGTAGTGTTGACATTTCAAAAATTGACTTATATCCAGAGGATGACCCTAGAGTGCTTTCTCTCAATGGAGCTTTTAATGTTGGTAACAGGGGAATTGTTGAATTTATAGAGGTTTTTAAAAATGAGACAGAATACTTACATACAATGATTACTGCTACTCAAGAAAAATCAATCCCATCTCCTGGCAAAGGCTCTATGATTTATTTTGATGGAGTAATATTGGCACATTCAAATGAGGCAGAATGGAATAAATTTAAATCAGATCATACAAATGAAGCCATACTTGATAGAATAGTCAAAGTTGAAGTTCCTTACTGTTTAGAACTTAATGAAGAAATTAAAATTTATCAAAAAATGTTGTCCAAAAGTAATTTTAAAGCTCATATTGCACCCCATACAATAGAAATTGCTTCTATGTTTGCAATACTAACTAGGCTTAGCCCATCTAGCAAGGTTGATCCAATAACAAAGCTTAAAATATACAATGGAGAAGAAATTTTAGAAAAGGGAATGACAAGAAAAATTGATATATTTGAATTGCATGAGGAAGCACCAAGAGAAGGAATGACTGGAATATCAACAAGGTTTATTATGAAAGCACTTGATACTACCCTTTCAGAATCTGAAAACAATTGTATAAATCCAATAGCTCTTATGGAGACTTTGATTAAATCTGTCAAGGAGTTGGGAATAGGAGAAGAAGAAAAAGAACGATATCTTAGACTTATTTACGATTCAATTAAAAAAGAATATAATAAAATACTTGAAAAAGAGGTTACAAAAGCCTTTATACATGGCTACAAAGAGCAGGCTGAAAGCTTATTCAACAATTATTTAGACCATGCTGAAGCCTTTGTTAATAAAACTAAGATTAAGGATTTAAATACTGGAGAAGAACTTGAGCCTGATGAGAAATTTATGAGGTCTATTGAGGAACAGATTGGTATATCTGACACAGCGGTTAAAGGTTTTCGATCTGATGTTACTGCATATATGTTCTTTGTTATGAGGAATGGAGGAACTTTGGATTATACCAGCTATGAACCACTTAAGGAAGCAATAGAGAAAAAATTGACGGCTTCAGTCAGAGATTTAAGCAGAGTAATTACACAGACAAAGGTTAGAGATAAGGAGCAGACTCAGAAATACAATACTATGGTAGAAGAAATGAAAAAAAATGGCTATTGTGATAATTGCTGCAATGTTATATTGAAATATTCGGCTAATAACCTATGGAAAGATTAATTGCAGCTTTGGAGGGCTTCTACTATGACCATTTTTAGGGATTGCAATAATGGTGGCAGAGATAGATCTGCCGAGGACAGACGAAGGCACAGAGAATTAATTGAAGAATCTATTAAAAAAAATCTTGGTAATATTATTGCTGAGGAAAGTATTATAGGTAAAAGCAAAGATAAAAAAATAAAAATTCCTATAAGGGGCATTAAGGAATATCAATTTATATATGGTAAAAATAAACCTGGAATTGGCGTTGGTGAGGGTGACGAAAAAAGAGGAGATAAATTTCCAGGTGAAGCAAGCAATAATTCGGGAAAGGGGAAAGCAGGCAATCAGGAGGGTGAAGAAATATATGAAACAGAAATTACTATAGAAGAGGTGGTAAAATATCTATTTGACGACTTAAACCTTCCTGATATTGATAAAAAACAGCTGTCTCAATTAGAAGAGAAAAGCTATAGAAAGCTTGGGTATCAAAATAAGGGAATACCCCCAAAACTGGCAAAAAAACGTTCAGTTGTGGAGAAAATTAAGAGAAGACAGTCATATAAAAGAGCTTTAGAAGAGCAAAATCAAGAAAAGCTTACTTCCAGTCAAGCTATATTTGAGTCGAACAATGCTGACATAGACTCCAATGAAGATGAGTTGAATTCAAAGCCAATTTCTTCAGTTACTACCCGAAGGGAAAGATTTCCGTTTATTGAAGAGGATTTAAGATATTACAGGATTAAAGAGGAGAATAAAAGAGACTACAATGCAGTAGTATTGTGCATAATGGATGTTTCTGGTTCAATGGATCAAACCAAAAAGTACCTTGCCAGAAGCTTTTATTTCTTATTGTATCAGTTTTTACAGCTGAAGTATGCCAATGTGGATGTGGTTTTTATTGCTCATACTACAGTAGCTAAAGAAGTAAATGAAAAAGAGTTTTTTCACAGAGGAGAGTCTGGAGGTACCTACATAAGCAGTGGTTATGAGAAAGCACTTGAGATAATTTCTGAAAGATACAGTCCTTCTAATTGGAATGTATATGCTTTTCATTGCAGTGATGGAGATAACTGGTCAGAAGATAACAATAAGGCTATAGAAAGTGCAAAGAAGCTTTGCGAGGTTTGTAATTTATTTGGATATGGAGAAATTGTACCTGGCTATTATAGTATAGGCAGTACAATAAAAACTGAATTATTAAATAAGATAGAGAGTAAAAATTTTGCGGCTATTAACATTAACAAAAAGGAAGATGTTCTGCCTGCACTAAAAAAGCTGCTTGAGAAGGTTAGTGACAAAGATGTGGAACAGGAGGGTTAAGGCTTAATGGCAGACTTTAGCATAAGAGATTTGGAATATTGGAATGAACGTATTGAAAAGCTGGCCAAGGATTATGGATTAAACTATTATAATCAAGAATTTGAAATAGTAAACTATGAAGATATGATTGGTTATGAATCCTATATTGGAATGCCTTCTCATTACCCTCATTGGAGTTATGGGAAATCTTATGAAAGAATAAAAACTTTGCATAAGTATAATTTAACGGGTTTACCATATGAAATGGTAATTAACTCAAATCCTTGTATTGCATATCTTATGAAGGATAATTCATTGCTAG
The DNA here is from genome assembly GCF_005473905.2 of Ruminiclostridium herbifermentans. Classification (NCBI taxonomy): domain Bacteria; kingdom Bacillati; phylum Bacillota; class Clostridia; order Eubacteriales; family Oscillospiraceae; genus Ruminiclostridium; species Ruminiclostridium herbifermentans. The sequence continues at coordinate 3,031,574 of NZ_CP061336.1, read as the reverse complement.
TGCAGGTGCTGACTATCGCTCATGTATATGCTCACAATGATTTCTTTAAAAATAATAGGCTATTTAAATTAGGAACTAAGGCAGAATATGCAATTGAAATGTTTAAAAATCATGCAGACCGTATTAGAGAATATATTTCTGATCCAAGTATAGGCTACGTTCGGGTAGAAAAAATTCTAAATTCAGCACATGCAATAAAGTTTCAAACGGAGCGGGTTGTTGAATTCCAAAATAGAAGAGAGGAAAAAGAGGAACCTAAATTTGCCGTGACAGAAAACAAAAAAGAATTTCCGAATTTAGAAAGATATTCCAACAATAAGTCAGAAGAGGAAGTAAAAGAAGTACAGCAAGATAATAGGTTTTTTGCTAAACAGGAGGAGGACCTTCTGAAGTTTATTATTGAGAATGGACGACTTCAAGATTGGGAGAAAGATATATTGTCTATAGTAAGAGAAGAAGCCCAATATTTTATTCCACAGATTGAAACAAAAATAATGAATGAAGGTTGGGCAAGTTTTTGGCATTATAATATATTAAATAACCTTGAATTACCTCAAAATATGCACTTTGAGTTCTTGAGAAAGCACAATGAAGTAATACGTCCGTTGAAATCCAGCATTAACCCCTATTACATAGGTTTTAAAATTTTTGAAAACCTTAAAAACAAATTTGGCTTTGAGAAAATATTTGAAGTTCGGCAAACTGAGAGAGATCAATCATTTATAAGAAGGTACTTAACTCAGGAGCTTTGCTGTGAAATGAATTTATTCGAATATGTTACAACAGGAAATGATTATATGATTTCAGAGGTGTCTGATGATGAGGGATGGAAAAAAATAAGAGAAACTTTGTGCAATACAGTTGGCATTGGAAGCATCCCAATAATTTTAGTAAACGATTGGAATAAAAATGATAACACACTTGAATTAAAGCATGAATTTGATGGACGTGAACTGGAATTGGGTTATGCATATGAAACATTAAAGCATATTGTTGACTTATGGAATGGAAAGGTTTCATTGTCAACTCAGTTGGAGGGAAAGAAAAAGACCATAAATTGTGATGAAGCAAAAAGAATTTCTTTGTATGGTTAATAAACACAGTTAAATTGGTGAAAAGTCTTAATTAATTTCATCTAAAAATAGCATATCAAAAGGCTAAAAAGGAATATGGTATTACTTTTATAATAGTTTATTCAGTATTTATCAAAATGAATGATATAGGAAGGTTTTGCTTAATAAATATAATTAACGAGCGATGAGAACTAATTCATCGCTTTTTTATTTCAAAAAAATGCACAATATAGATATTTAGCTAATAAAAGATGAAAATTAAATTAGATTTTGTATACTCATAGACTAATCTAATTCAATGGACTGATTAGTAATAAATTGTTAGCACTCTTATTAATTGAGTGCTAAAAAATACTTGAAATATTTCGCTATTAGAGGTATATTATTACTATCGTAATTAATTCAAGTATAGAAGTGCTTGAAATTAAATAATAACGAAAAGGAGGATTAGGTTCATTCCTGTACTATAATGAGTGTGCAGGGTTTGGACAAGATTATTATGGCGCAAGAAAAAGGAAACATATCTATTAATACGGAAAACATATTTCCAATAATAAAAAAATGGCTCTATTCTGAGAAGGATATTTTTATAAGAGAGCTTGTATCAAATGCAAGTGATGCTATTAACAAATTGAAAAAGCTAGATGCTATGGGAGAAGCAGAACTGCCAGATGACAACAAGTATGAAATAAAGGTCATTGTCAACAAAAATGACAAAACCATTAAGGTTTTAGATAATGGATTGGGAATGACTGATGAAGAAGTTAAAAAGTATATTAACCAGATAGCTTTTTCAGGTGCAGTAGATTTTATTGAGAAATATAAGGACAAGTCGGATGATGCTCAAATTATAGGGCACTTTGGATTAGGATTCTATTCAGCATTTATGGTATCTGAGCGTGTGCAAATTGACACATTATCTTACCAAAATGGCGCAAAGGCAGTAAAGTGGGTTAGTGATGGCGGTACTGAATTTGAAATGTCAGATTCTGATAAGACAGACAGAGGTACTGTGATAACCTTATACTTAGCTGAGGATAGCCTTGAATTTTTAGATGAATACAAAATGAGACAGACTCTTGAAAAGTACTTTGCATTCTTGCCTATAGAGTTATATTTAGAGGATGCTGCAAAAGAAGCAGAAAATACTGAGGAAAAAACTGAGGAGAAGGGCGAAGATAAGACTGAACCAGCAGCTCCAAAGCCATTAAATGATACTAAACCATTGTGGCTTAAGAATCCAAAAGACTGTACTGATGAAGAGTACAAGAAATTCTATACAAAGGTATTCCACGATTTTAATGAGCCTCTTTTCTGGATTCACTTAAATATGGATTATCCGTTTAATTTAAAGGGTATTTTATATTTCCCTAAACTAAAGCATGAATTTGAAACTATGGAAGGCCAGATAAAGCTGTACTATAATCAAGTATTTGTTGCTGATAATATTAAGGAAGTAATACCTGAGTTCTTGATGCTTCTAAAGGGTGTGTTGGATTGTCCAGATTTACCACTGAATGTATCAAGAAGCTTCTTACAGAACGATGGATATGTTAATAAGATTTCTTCGCATATAACTAAGAAGGTTGCTGACAAGTTAACTTCTCTCTTTGAAAATGAGCGTGAAAGCTATGATAAATACTGGAGTGACATAAACCCATTTGTTAAGTATGGCTGTATTAGAGAAGATAAATTCTATGATAGAGTGAAGGATATTATTATTTACAAGTCTACTAAGGGAGGATATGTAACTCTTAAAGAATATCTTGAAAATAATAAAGAAAAGCATGAAAACACAGTATTCTATGTTTCTGATGAAAATCAGCAAGCACAGTATATAAAGCTGTTTAATGAAAACGATATGGAAGCTGTAATTCTATCATCAATGATTGACAATCATTTTATGTCATTAATTGAAAGTAAAGTAACAGGAGTTAAATTTAATAGGATTGATGCAGATATATCAGCTAATATGAAACAGGAAAATACTGGAATATCTGAACAGGATGTAAGCTATCTTGAAACGCTGTTTAAAGAGACTATAAATGACGATAAATTAAAGATACAGGTTGAAGCTTTGAAAAATGAATCCATTCCAGCTGTGGTTCTTTTATCTGAGCATTCAAGAAGAATGCAGGAAATGAGCAAAATGTATGGAGGCGGTATGGACATGAGCAGTATGTTCCCTAAAGAACAGACCCTTGTACTTAATTCATCCAACAAGCTTGTTAAAGCAATTATTGATTTGAAGAATAATGAATCAAAGAAGGAAGATGTTAAGTTGATTAGTGAGCACATATTCGATTTGGCTATGATGAGTCACCAACAACTAGAACCTGAAGCAATGTCAAAATTTATTGCTAGAAGCAATGAGATATTAATGAAGTTAGTATAATAAAAATGTAATTATTATAAAAAATGGCTGAATTTAACTTAATGCTAGTTGAAATCAGCCATTTTTTCAGCTGTATCTAAATTTAACTTGAATGAACTAATTAATTAAATTTAGTATTTTCTGAAGTCATCTGTGCTAAACGTTGGCGGTGTGCTTATTCTGATATTAATTTAAATTTAATACTTTCTGAATTGCAACACAAATATATTTGAACACATACGTGAGAAGATTTGCATATACATTATAAATTAAAGTGTATCCGACAATGCAACTCATACATATACAAAATGAAGAAATATTTTAAATTAAAGAGTGGCAGCGCACAGGAAAATCCTGTTGCTGCCACAATTTTGAGTATTTGTATTAGTTATTAATTTGATAAAATTACTTTTTATTTTTATCTGTTTCTCTAATTTCTACACGTCTTATTTTTCCACTAATTGTTTTTGGTAATTCATTTACAAACTCAATAACTCTTGGATACTTATAAGGAGCAGTTACATTTTTAACATGCTCTTGAAGTTCTTTAATAAGCTCCTTGCTTGGAGTATAATTCTTTGCAAGAACAACTGTAGCTTTTACAATCTGTCCTCTTACTTCATCAGGAACAGCTGTTATAGCACATTCCAAAACTGCAGGATGTTCTAATAATGCACTTTCAACTTCAAAAGGCCCAATCCTGTAACCTGAACTTTTGATAACATCGTCAGCTCTGCCAACAAACCAGTAATATCCTTCTTCATCACGCCAAGCCAAATCACCAGTATAATATATGTCATCATGCCAAACCTTATTGGTTAAAGCTTCATCTCTGTAATATCCACCAAACATTCCTGCTGGTTTCTTTTTATCCGTACGAATAACAATTTGTCCCTCTTCACCAATTTGACATGAATTTCCATCCTCGTCAATTAAATCGATATCATAACCAGGAGAAGCCTTACCCATAGAACCAGGTTTAGCTTCTGTCCATTTAGTTATAGATAGAACAACTGTTAATTCTGTCTGTCCGAAGCCTTCCTTTAATTGAATTCCCGTTGCGTTATAGAACTGAGTAAATACTTCTGGGTTTAGAGGCTCACCAGCCACTACGCAGTATTTGAGAGAACTTAAGTCATATTTTTTAAGGTCTTCTTTTATAAAGAATCTATATATTGTTGGTGGTGCACAGAAGGTGGTTACTTTATACTTTGAAATAACCTCAAGCAAGTCCTTTGCAACAAATTTGTCAAAATCATATACAAATACTGCACTACCAGCTATCCATTGACCGTATATTTTACCCCAAACAGCTTTTGCCCAGCCAGTATCAGCAACTGTAAGGTGTAAGCCTCCATCAATTACATTTTGCCAATATTTAGCTGTAAAAATGTGACCTAAAGGATATACATAATCATGCCTAACCATCTTTGGCATACCTGTTGTTCCAGAAGTAAAATATAATAAAGATATGTCATCATTTTGAGAAGCTTGGTCACCTGTAGGTCTTTCAAAAACATTTGAAGCCTCGTCTACAGATTTTGTAAAGTCTATCCAACCAGCTTTACTATCGCATATTATTGCTTTATGCTTAAGAGATGGGCATTTGCTTTGTGCAGCTTCCACATTTTTTATTACCTCAGCGTCTGGAACGCATACAATCATTTTTATATCGGCAGCGTTAAATCTGTAAACATAATCTTTTTCAGTCAAAAGATGTGTTGCTGGAATAGTTATAGCACCTAATTTATGTAGGGCCAGAATACAGAACCAAAACTCATATCTTCTTTTCAATACAAGCATAACGGGGTCGCCCCTCTTAATGCCTATAGACTTAAAGAAATTAGCTGTTTTGTCGCTGTATTCTTTGAGCTGTGCAAAAGTAAATGTGGCTTCAGCGCCAGATTCATCACACCATACGATTGCAACTTTATTAGGATCAGTTTTTGCATATTCGTCAACCACATCATATGCAAAATTGAAATTTTCAGGTATTATTAATTTGTAATTTTCTAACAGATCTTCGTATGAAGTGAAGTCTGTTTTTGCTAGATATTTATGCAACATTTATTTTTCCCCCCAAGTTACTTAAGAATTATTGCTAAAAATTTTGCTTGTTTACCATTTAAGGCTTTCATTCCATGGCTTGCAGAAGAGTCAAAATATACTGAATCGCCTTCTTCTAAAACTAACTCATGACCATTTATTATTATTTGTACAGTTCCTTCAAGAACATAATTAAATTCTTGGCCTTGGTGTGAATTAAAATGAACCTCAGTAGCATCCGATGCAGCAGGAACAGTTACAATAAATGGTTCAGCCTTTTTTCCAATAAAATTATTTGCCAGATTATGATATTTATAATCTTCTCTTCTCTCTACGCTGGTACCTTTTCCTTTTCTTACTACTTGATATGTGTGCAGTTTTGGAGCGTCACCAGTGAGTATTGCTGAAAGTTCAACCTTGAATTTATTAGCTATTTGATAAAGAAAACTAACTGGTATATCCGTATCTCCGCTTTCATATGCTCTATAAGTTTCTTCGGGGATTTTAAGTTCATTGGCAAGAGTCTGAATGGATATTTCGGATATTTCTCTCAAGTCTTTAATTCTTGATGCTATTAGCTTTATTTGTTCAGACATGTAAATATCACCTTCCTATATTTTATAAATTATTTACATTAATTTGTTTTTTTCGCTGAAAACTCATTATTGCTATAATAATAATTTATGCTTTAATTGCCCTTGTGTATAAAAATCTGTACATATGTTCGAAGCATATAATATCATATAAAAACAGAGGGTGTAAAGCTTGTAAATAACCTTTTTGAGTAATTATTTTAACGATTTCAACCTAATTTATACTACCTTAATTATAAAAAGCAAAAAACAATATAAATTACTTTACTATTCACTTTATAACATTATATAAAAATTTACAATAAAATACAAATGTTTATATAATATTACATAAGTACAAATGTGCCTAAAATATTATAGAAATTATATATAAGATATGTTAATATATAAAATATGGAATAAATTTACTCGAATGATGGGGGCGAAATAAGTATGTCTATTAGCAAAAAGATACTTATTATTGTATTAGGTGGCATATTGATAACAGGTTTTGGAGTAATAGGTCATTTGTTTTTGAATTTTCCCGTTTTTGTGTTTCCTATTATTTCTTGGCTATTTATTATTTCAATTGGATTATATTTAACTATTTCAATCAGCAGACCCTTAAAAGTTATTGGAAAGGTTGTTGAAAGAACCGCAAACTTTGATTTGTCTCATGACAAAACATATAATAAAGTTAAAGAAAGAAAAGATGAAATAGGCTTTTTGGCAAAAAATCTGTCATTAGCAAGAGTTGCATTAAGAGATATTTTGGGATTGATGCAGGAAACCTCAAAGCAACTAACAGATAATACTCAAGAAGTTGAAAATATGACACTTCACTTAAAGGAACAAACTGATGATACTTTGCTGACAACAGAGCATATTTCTGCTGCTATGCAACAATCAGCAACAACTACTTATCAAATAAGTAATAGTACACAAGAGATAATGCAAAATATTAACCTTATATCACAAAACTCTGAAAAGGGTGCTAATCAAGCTAGCGCAATAAGTGAGCATGCTAGTGAATTGAAGGAAAGTGCAGTTTTATCTGCACAAAATGCAAACAATATATATTTTGATGTAAAACAGCAACTAAAAACGGCTATGGAACAAGCCGCAGAGGTTTCACAGATAGAATTGCTTGCTCAAGCCATACTTCAGATTACAGAGCAAACTAATTTGCTGTCTTTAAATGCAGCAATTGAGGCGGCAAGAGCAGGAGAAGCTGGTAAGGGTTTTGCAGTTGTAGCGGACGAAATTAGAAAGCTTGCCGACCAATCTTCAAAGACTGCAACAGATATAAAAAAGGTGGTTCAGACTGTAAATGAGTCAGTAGCTGCACTAACAGAGAGTGCGGGAGTTTTATTGGACTTTATGGACAAGGAAATTCTCAGTGATTATCAAAAGTTAATAGAGACTATTGAGCAATATTATACTGATTCCACATTGTTTAGTACAATGATGAACGAATTTAATGACTCATCAAAAGCAATGAATAACTCAATTTCTATTATCGTAAATGCACTTGAGCAGGTTTCATCAAGCGTTAACGAAAGTGCAAATGGAGTGGCATCAATATCAGTTAAAACAGCTGAAGTGGCTGGAAAAGTTACAGAGGTTAGGAATTCAACGCAAAACAATTTAGTTTCATCAAAAAGATTGGAGGATCAGGTTTCAAAATTCACTCTATAATTAAAAAAGTATATAGAACTAGTTTAATATAACCATAGGAAATGAGTCTCTATTATTTTTGTTATATGGAATTTATAATAAGGTAATATTATTATGAGGTGATTTCTGGTTATTAGGATTACAGTAGTATTATTCTAAAATAAATTTACATTATATGATGTGATGTGAGTTTATATAAAGGAGTAGGTGTTATTAGTATGAAATATGACTATGTAAAGGTTACCGAAGACATTATTGGAAGCTTTTTAGGTAATGATGTATATTCTACTTTTGGTAACATGATAGTGCCTGAAGATACATTAATTACAGAGTATATATTAAAGAAACTAAAAAATTTTGGAATTGAAAAGGTATATACTTACACAATTAACACCATTCATGGAGATGAGTATTTAGATAGTAGTGATATAAATGATGGGCAGAAAAAATACATTGAAAATGTAAACAAAGCAAAAGAATTGCTGCAAAATTTAGCTTCTGGTAAAAAATTGGATTTTGGTGTAGCAGAGGAAATTTCAGAAGATATCTATAGCAAGATTAATGATAGCAGTACTCTTATGGATTGCGTTAATTCAGTTAGAGTAGCTGATGAATATACATATGCGCATATGATAAATGTATCTGTATACGGCATGCTAATAGCGAAATGGATGGGATTGAGAAAAGAGCAGGTTCAAGATGTAGTAATGGCAGGACTTCTTCATGATGTTGGGAAATCACAGATTCCAATAGACATTTTAAATAAAAAAGGCTCATTGAATGAAGAAGAATATGAAATAATGAAAAAGCATACTGTTTATGGATTTGAAATTATAAAAAACAATAAAGAAATTAATATGGATGTTAAAAGAGCAGTAATAATGCACCACGAAAAAGAAGATGGTACTGGATATCCTTTTGGAATTAAGGGTAATCAGAAAAATTTATATGCAAAAATTCTTACTGTGGCAGACATATTTGATGCTATAACTTCTAATCGTGTTTATAGTAAAAGACAGACTCCATTTGAAGCTTTTAAGGAACTTGAACGAGTAGGATATGAGGTTGTTGATCCTAAAGTAATGATGGCTATGCTAAATAATATGCCTAGCTATTATGTAGGTTCAAAGGTCAGAATGCAAAATGGCGAAGTTGGAGAGGTTGTGTATGTTCCTTATCAGTGTGCTTATGCGCCAATTATAAAAGTAAATGAAAAGTTTTATGATTATTCAAAAGAGAGAGAGCCATTAATAGCCGAGTTTTTATAATTTTATCTAATGACCAAAATGCTAAATTTTCAAATTTATTGTTATTTATTAATTGGATAGAAGTATATTAATGAAAGTGTTCACAGCCTTTGATAAAACAACATTTTTCATCTTAACAATCCCAATTTCTCTAGTTGGGAGGGATTCTTTGAGCTTTATTTCAAACAATTCACCATTATTTATCAAATCTAATGCACTTTCTTTTAGTACATATGCTATTCCAGTGCCTATTTTTGCAAACTCAACAAGTAACTCAAGGCTTTCGAGTTCTATTTCAGGAGAGCAAACAAGTTCGTGATTTTTGAAAAAGGCATCTATAGTCTTTCGAGTTGAACTATCTGATTGCAGCATTATAAGAGGGTATTTTATTAATTCTTGTAATTCTATTTCCCTGTTTTGAAGCTGGGCATACTTATTTGAAGCTACAAATATATCATTTACACTAATAAAAGGAGTATACTCAAATACTTCTTTTTTTACTGGAAGAGTAGAAATTGCTATGTCAATAAGACCACTTTTCAAAACCTCTAAAAGTTGAGGTGTAGTTCTGTTAATTACTTTAATAGCAACCTTTGGATACAGCTTACCGAACTTTTCAATACATGGCATTATAAAGTATTTGCATATGGAATCACCTACACCTATTCTGATTTCTCCGGCACGAAGTCCTTCTATCTCTTGAAGCTTGCTTTCTGCAGCCTTTATGAAGTTAAACGCTTGGGAAGCATAGCTAAAAAGCAATTCACCCTCTGATGTAAGCTGTATACTTCTAGATTTTCTGTAGAATAGATTTACTCCCAATTGATTTTCTAGGCTTTTAATTGACTGACTTACAGCTGATTGGGTTATAAAAAGTTTCTGGGCAGCATTTGAAAAGCTTTTCTCTTGTGCGCAATAATAAAATATTTTATATAACTCAAAGTTTATATCCATAAGTTCTCCTAATAGAATATATTAAATATATTAATTTTACTAATATATTTTATCATATTATAATTATATCGAATAGAATCAATATGAAATTTTTTGCTCAAAAATTTTGTTTAATAATTTTGATTATATTTTGATTGAAAAATTTTGAATTTTGATTGAATAATTTTCGATTTTAGAAAGACTTAATTAGGATTCAGCTTAGTTCATTGAGGCAGGAGATATTCTCACTGCCCGATAACCAAAGTGGTACTCGACTTTTATATAAATAAAGAAACATTTTTTTGCCTCATTATTTGTAAAGAAAGCAAAACCAGTATGAGCATAAGCTTAGGATTTAAATATAGCTATAATAAAAAATTATAAAAAATAGGGAGGTGGCAAGTCCGTGTAATTTATTTTTATTATGTATAAATTAAGATACATGGACAATTATTTATGGGAAATGTTAAGAGGTTATTTGTTGAGAAGAAGCAGCCATATGATGTTGAAGCTCAGGGACTTTTATCTGATTTAAAGGGAACTTTGGGAATTAATGGACTAGAGTCTGTAAAAATAGTTAATAGGTATGACATAGAAGGAATAAATGATGATGAATACATGATGGCTAGAAATACTATTTTTTCTGAGCCGCCAGTGGATTTTGCTTATGATGAGGAATATAAGATTGCTGATGGAAGCAGGGTCTTTGCAGTTGAATATTTACCAGGACAATACGATCAGAGAGCAGATTCAGCTGCACAATGTATTCAGCTATTAACTCAAGGTGAAAGACCGGAAATAAAAGCAGCTAGAGTAATCGTGCTAGAGGGTGCAATTTCAGATGATGAATTTTCTGCGATAAAAAAATACTACATAAATCCTGTTGAAAGTCAAGAAGCAAAGATGGAAAAGCCTGATACATTAAAGACAGAGATTGAACAGCCAGAGGATGTTGCCATAATTGAGGGCTTTATAACTATGAATGAAGAACAGCTCTCAGAGCTTCTTAAAGAAATGGGCTTTGCAATGTCCTTCGATGATATTGTTTTTTGCCAAGGCTATTTTAAAAACACTGAAAAGCGTGATCCATCAGTAACCGAAATGAGAATGATTGATACATACTGGTCAGATCATTGCAGACATACTACTTTTCTAACCTGTATTGATAGTGTTAAGTTTGAAGAAGGTAAGTACTCAGAAATAATCAAGGATACCTTTAATGATTATAAAGCTACAAGAGAAGAGATTTATAAGGGCCGCGATGACAAAGATGTATGCCTTATGGATGTGGCGCTTTTAGCAATGAAGGCACTTAAAAAGCAGGGTAAGCTTCAGGATTTGGACATATCAGATGAAATAAATGCATGCAGTATAGTTGTTAAAGCAGATATAAACGGCAAGAATGAAGAATGGCTTGTTATGTTTAAAAATGAAACACACAATCATCCTACAGAAATAGAGCCTTTTGGTGGTGCTGCTACTTGCCTAGGCGGAGCAATAAGAGATCCATTGTCAGGAAGAGTATATGTTTACCAAGCAATGAGAGTTACAGGAAGCGGAGACCCAAGAACAAAGCTAGAGGATACAATTCCAGGTAAGCTTCCGCAGAAAAAGATAACTACTGGAGCAGCTGCTGGTTACAGTTCATATGGAAATCAAATTGGACTTGCAACAGGTCAGGTTGCTGAGATATATAATGAAGGCTATGTTGCTAAAAGAATGGAAATTGGTGCTGTAATTGGTGCTGCACCTCGAAAAAATGTAGTTCGTATGGTTCCGCAGGCAGGAGACAAGATTATATTACTAGGTGGAAGAACTGGAAGAGATGGCTGCGGAGGAGCTACTGGTTCATCAAAGGCTCATACTGAGGAATCATTAGTTAGCTGTGGTGCAGAGGTTCAGAAAGGTAATCCGCCAACTGAGAGAAAGATTCAGCGTTTATTCAGAAATCCTGAAGCAAGCACTTTGATTAAGAAATGTAACGATTTTGGTGCTGGTGGAGTATCTGTTGCTATTGGAGAATTGGCTGACGGACTAGAAATAAACCTTGACGTAGTTCCTAAAAAATATGAAGGTTTAGATGGAACAGAACTTGCAATTTCAGAATCTCAAGAGCGTATGGCAGTTGTTGTTGATGAAAAAGACGTTGAGAAATTCATTGATCTTGCATCAAAGGAAAATCTTGAAGCAGTTGTAGTTGCTGAGGTTACAGAAGCAGCTAGACTTAAAATGACTTGGAGAGGCAAAAAAATAGTTGATTTAAGCCGTGAGTTTCTAAATTCAAATGGAGCAAAGCAGAGAATAAATATTGAGGTAACTGCTCCAAAAGAACAGACTTATTTTGATAAGTTTAATAATATAAAGATTGATAATATAACAGACAAATGGATTGAAAATTTACAGAATTTAAATAGATGCAGCCAGAAGGGTCTTGTTGAAAGATTTGACTCAACAATAGGAGCAAATACTGTTCTAATGCCATTTGGCGGAAAGACTCAGTTGACACCAGCAGAGGGTATGGCTGCTAAGCTTCCTTTAATGGAAGGTGATACCACTACAGGTACATTGATGTCATATGGTTATAATCCTGACATATCAATGTGGAGTCCATTCCATGGCGCTGTTTTCGCAGTAGTTGAGTCAATAGCTAAAATTGTAGCAATGGGAGGCGACTACAGCAAAGCAAGACTTACATTCCAAGAGTATTTCGAAAAGTTGGGCAAAGATGCTAAACGTTGGGGCAAACCACTTAGTGCATTGCTTGGCGGATATTATGCGCAATTAAAATTAGGAACTGCTGCAATAGGCGGTAAAGACAGTATGTCAGGCAGCTTTATGGATTTAGATGTTCCGCCAACACTAGTATCCTTTGCTGTTGACACAGTTAATGTAAACAATGTTATCTCAAATGAATTTAAAGCCGCAGGCAGTAAGGTTGTAATGCTCAAGGTTGGATTAGATAAGAATTACTTGCCTGATTTTGAACAGTTGGATAAGGTATACAGCCATATTCACAAAATGGCAAATGAAAAAGCTATATTATCTGCAAGTTCAATAAGAGAAGGCGGTATTGCTGAAATAATAAGCAAAATGGCATTTGGAAATATGATTGGCTTTACTTTTGAAAATAATATAGAAAGTGAAATGCTTTTTAAGCCCTTCTATGGTTCAATAATACTAGAACTTCCTGAAAATACTGATTTGGAAAAGGTGCTTAATGGTTTAGAATACACATTACTTGGAGTAACAACAAGCAATGCCGAAATTAATATAAATGGAACTGTGATTGCACTTGATATGCTAGTTCAAAAATGGCAGGAACCGCTTGAAAAGGTATTCCCAACAAAGGTTAAGCAATTAAATGAACAACCTGTAGAATACAGCTTTGTAGCAAAATCAAAGATTAAGCCAAAAGCAAAAATAGCTAAACCAAGAGTGTTTATTCCAGTATTCCCAGGTACAAACTGCGAATATGATACAAAAAAAGTATTTGAAAACGCGGGCGGAATTGTTGAGACCTTAGTAATTAGAAATATGTCACACAATGACATTGAAGAGTCCATAAAGGAAATGGAAAGGCTTATAAATAATTCTCAAATAATAATGATTCCAGGTGGTTTTAGTGCTGGTGATGAACCTGAAGGATCTGGTAAATTTATAGCAACAGCCTTCAGAAATCCTGTTGTAAGTGAAGCGGTGATGAATTTACTCAAGCAAAGAGATGGCTTGGTAATGGGTATATGTAATGGCTTCCAGGCATTAATTAAGCTAGGCTTGCTTCCATTTGGTGAAATAAGAGATATAGATGATAGCTGCCCAACATTAACATTTAACACAATTGGACGCCATCAGTCTTGTTTAGTAAATACAAGAATAGCATCAAATCTGTCACCATGGCTAAATAATGTTAAGGTTGGTGACATTCATACAATAGCTATTTCTCATGGAGAAGGCCGCTTTACTGCAAGTGAAGCAGTACTAAAAACATTAGAGGCTAATGGACAGATTGCTACTCAATATGTTGACCTAAATGGAAAGGCAACCTACGACATTGCTTATAATCCTAATGGCTCAGTAAATGCAATTGAAGGTATCACAAGCCCTGATGGAAGAATATTTGGTAAGATGGGTCACTCAGAGAGAATAGGTTCAAACCTTTACAAAAATGTACCTGGTCAAAAGGATCAGAAGCTATTTGAAGCGGGTGTTGAATATTTTGGATAAAGCCTGTTAAGTAGCTTATGCTTGTTGAATTTTAGACAAATTAATTTTAAGTAAATTAGGAAAGCTGGATTGAATTATTTGGCTTTCCTAATTTTTTAAGATATAAAAGTAAGAGTTCTGTCATGTCAGTTAATATTGCTTCTGCACCTGATATTACTAGGCTTTAAGCAGCATATTTAAATGAGAAGTTTGATGTAATTAAATAAAAAATTTAATATGGTATGTTTGAAATAGGTTTGAAATAGAGCAATTATAACTTTAATTAGCTTGGAGGTTATTATGAAAATCAAGTTCTATAATAATATAAAATATATAAAAATTATATTTGCAGTATTATTTACAGCATACTTGCTTCTGTTGGCATATTTGACACTTGCAAGCCAGTATTATGGCAGAGAGGTGGAACACAGTAGCATAAATATAATACCGCTTAGAACTATAATAGAGTATTCAACCTCTGGATATAATGTAAAAGCAATTACCACAAATTTATTGGGAAATATTGCCGCTTTTATGCCAATGGGCTTTTTGCTTCCGATAGTTTTTAGTAAGCTAAATAGAATGCGTAAAGTGATATATGTATCATTTATTTCAGCATTACTTATTGAACTTATGCAGTATATTTTAAGAGTAGGAGCAAGTGATATTGATGATGTTATACTGAATATTCTAGGGGCTGTATTAGGATATTGGATTATGCGGTGTGTAAGACAAATATATAAGTCTTTGTTATAAGGAGACTAACTTATTCTGTAATCAATTTTGTAGATATAAATATGAGTTGGAGTTACCTCAGAAAGTAGTAAGTTGATTAATTTACATTTGTGTGATAAAATTATTACATAAATGTTAATAAATGTAAATATAAATCATTATTTTTCGGAGGTGGTCATTACGAAAATTTCGTTTTCTACACTCGGTTGTCCAAACTGGAGTTGGGAAGACATGCTTTCAACTGCAAAGGATATTGGGTTTGATGGAATTGAAATCAGAGGTATTGAAAATGAGATGTATGCTCCAAGAATAAAACAGTTTTCTGCTGAAGATATTGAATTGACTAAGAAAAAAGTTGCAAAAATTGGTCTTGAAATTCCATGTTTATCATCTGCTTGTTTTTTATTTGATAAAGCAAATATAGAAAAGCAATTGCAGGAAGGAATTGATTATATTGAACTTGCTGCAAAGCTGGAAACTCCATATGTTAGAGTTTTAGGGGATGCTCAGGCTAAGCCTGGCGAGGTAGATACAGACTTTGTTATTGAAAACTTAAAGAAGCTGGCAGAGCGGGCTAATAAAAGAGGTGTAAAGCTTTTAATTGAAACGAATGGCGTTTTTGCAAATTCTAAGGTCATGAAGACTTTAATTGAAACTGTCAATTCTAATAGTGTAGGAGTGCTTTGGGATGTTCATCATCCAATAAGGTTTTTTAATGAATCAGTTGAGTATACTTTCGAAAATTTAAAAGATTACATTTACTTCTTACATGTTAAGGATTCATTAGTTATAGATGGTATTATAAAGTATAAGTTGATGGGATATGGGGATATTCCGATAAAAACTATAATAAGATTGCTGAAGGAAAATGACTACAAGGGCTATATATCAATTGAGTGGTTAAAGAGATGGTACATTGATTTAGAAGAGCCGGAAATTGTTTTTTCACATTTTGCTGGTTATATGAAGGGGTTAATTTAGCACGTTTTGCTAATTAGTATATATACATTTAAGAGTAAATTATAGTACTGGGTTACTGTTTTTTCCATACAAACTTAACTAAATGGGTCACTACTAAGTGACCCATTATCTATGTTGTACTCACGTACCTAACTTAGCTAATGGATACTATATTAAAGGCTTACAGGTACTTACGTTCAAACTATCTTAATGAGGTTACTGTCAATTCACATTTACTTTTCTTATGGGCTCCAGAAAGGATTAAATTGATTCTCTCTGTAAAATAGCTTTAGTGATTTGATAATCAAGAGTATGTCGGGGAAATAATTTGAGAACATATGGAATTATATGGTATTATTCTTGCAAATATATATTTAGCAGGAGTATACAAATGAGGCGCGTAATTCTATTCATCTTACTATTTTCATTAATTATTGTATCTGGCTGCAATGAGGAAAAATCAGCTATTCCAAAGCATGGAGCATCTATGTATGATGATTTATCAATTAATTTAAAAAAGTCCACTAAAACTATAGATTTATTTATCGATTCAGGAAATCTTCAAATTTATTGCTGGGATAAAAAAGTTATTAAGCTTGAAGCAAAGCATACCATCAGAGATAATAAGACAAATGAAGAATTAGAGGAAATGCTGAAAAAGTACACTATCACATCTGAAGAAAAGGATAATACGTTGTTTTTTAAAGTTGAATATGATGGAAAAATAAAGAATCCACAAGACATATACACCGATATAAAGCTAACAGTTCCAAAACAAATAAATACGTTAAATATATCTCATCAATATGGCAGCATAATAGTAAGAGATAGATTTGAAGGAGATATAACTGCAGATTTGGATTATGTAAACTCTGAAATAAAAGCATTCAAGGGTCAATTAATTTATGAATGTGATAATGGAAATTTACGAGTGAACTCTGGAAAACTATCAAACCAATCCTATGTGGATATTAATTCAGGAAACATTTACATAAAGGCGCAATGTCAGGAAAAATCAAAGTACTTTTTTAAAACCAAAACTGGAAATATAGATTTGCATTTTCCAATTGACTCAGGCATAAAACTAAACAGTACTGGAACAGTTAATAATAATCAGTTTGCTGAAAATGGAGGGGATATTGAGATAGAAGCTATTTCAAAGATGGGGAAGATATCGCTTAATGGGTATTGATTCGAAGCGCAGCAAAATGTTATATATAATTAACTAAACTTTCTTACATGAAAAACATATTAATGTTCAATCTTATCAATGCTTTATACCTAAATAAATCAAGTATGACATTTGAGGTGCCAAAAAGGCAAAATTAGCTGTGTGTTTGGCATTTCTTATTATTTCCATTATAATGATAGCCTTTACGACTTTATAAAATTAGTTTTTGAGAATTTAATGATTTGTGCAACACTTACTCTTATCAGGCTATTACAAAACTTCAAATTCTTAGAATGTAAAAAAGACCTTCGCAGACTGAATTATCAAAAAAGTTATTTCAACATCATGGAAATTTCGTTCAATCATATTATGTTAGAGATTCTTTCGACCCTGTATGAGCTGATTAAGCTTGAATGAAAAAAGTAAGTTAAACTTGCTTATTAAAGGATGGAATTTACTTTTTGGTTTAATAATTAATACATAAAATGAAATAAATAGAAATAAATATAAAAAATTATTGACAAAATATGAAAAATTGTAATATAATGTAGTCAGATAGTTGCTGATTTTTCTCTTTAAAATCTCGTAAGACAGTGTTAATTAATTAGGTAATATTTTACTTAATTTTTATATACAAAAGAAAAAAGAGAAAGGGGAAAGGCAATGGCTCTTATTAAATTATTAATTTTTGATGACGACGATGAGTATTCATCTAATCTATGTAAATTCCTAACTCACCATTATTCTGAGACACTACTCGTAAATTTTTATAATAACTCTTATAAAATTGAAGAATGGATTAAGAAAATCGATCCGGACATAATTCTAGCCAGTGAAAACTATTATAGTCAAATCTGTAAGCAATTCAAAAAAAACCTGATTATTCTGACACCAGGAACAAATAGTGCTTATTTAGCAGACGTTCCATCAATCAATAAATATCAGGATGCAAATCAAATTGCAGGCAATATTATCAATTTCTATACGAATTCAAGCAACATAATTGCACATAAAACAGACAAATCTGCAAAAATAGTTGCAGTGTATTCAGCGGCTGGAAACACTGGGAAAACCACAATAGCCACGGGAATAAGCGCAATTTGTTCATATTCAGGTCTTTCTGTATTTTATTTAAATCTTGAACAATTCCCATCAACAGGTGTTTTTCTTTCAGACAGTTCTGAGTATTCTATTACTGATATTATTTACTATGCAAAAGAGCAAGATAAGAACCTGATGTCAAAGATTTCAACAATGAGCTGTAAGGATGTCGCTTCAAATGTACATTATTTTAAAGAAGCCAATAATTTATTTGAAATAAATGAGATATTGCCTCAGGATATTGAGTTAATTCTTAAAACTATGAAATCGAGTGGACAATATGATCTCATTGTAATAGATATGGACTCACAGCTAAATGATAATACTATATCGATATTTAATATGGCTGATGAAATTCTCTATATATTTACAAACGAGGAAATATGTTTACATAAAACAATGCTGTTTATAGAAAATATGAAAATTCTATCAAACAGGACATTTCACAGTACTTTATTTGCACATAAAATTCAATATGTAGCAAATAAAGTATCCAAACAGGCCCTCCTATCTTTTAATTCTCTCCAAGATGTAAATCTCATCTCAAAAATTCCCTTAGATTTAAGTTTCAACTCTGCAAAAAATCTTTTCAAAATAAATGGAGGGCCTGAAATAATTAAAGATTCTTTAAAGGAAATTGCTAGAAGGTATATAGAATAGCTGCTATATAAGGTTTCAAATAAAATAATATACTAGAGTTAATATTCATATATCATTATAATATGTTTACATAATATTCTATTGAATCTATTTAAGAAACCTTATTATAGCAAATTATTATATCTATTAAAAGATTAGTAATAAGGGAAAATAAGCAAAGTCTAAAATATAATAAGGAGGAAAATATTGAAGCAGGAACTTATTAGTGAAATAAAAAGTTACATAAGTCAGAAGTTTGACTTGAAACGTGAATTCTCAGATAATGAAATAAA
This sequence comes from Ruminiclostridium herbifermentans, assembly GCF_005473905.2. Lineage (NCBI taxonomy): Bacteria > Bacillati > Bacillota > Clostridia > Eubacteriales > Oscillospiraceae > Ruminiclostridium > Ruminiclostridium herbifermentans. The sequence continues at coordinate 3,012,550 of NZ_CP061336.1, read as the reverse complement.
TGAAATGATAGCTAAAGCAGTAATTGAAAAATCTAAACAATTTTTTATTAAATCAGATGAGAAAAGGGAGATAATCAGAACAGTATTTAATTCTTTTCGCAGGCTGGATATATTGCAGCCAATATTAGATGATAATGAAGTAACAGAAATAATGATTAATGGGCCTAACAATATTTTTGTAGAAAAAAGTGGTATAATCTCAAAGCTTGATTTAGAGTTTGAATCTTCTGAAAAATTAGAAGACATAATTCAGATAATGGTAACTACTGTAAATAGAATTGTAAATGAAGCTTCTCCAATTGTTGATGCACGGCTTAAGGATGGCTCAAGAATAAATGTAGTGTTGCCGCCCATTGCATTAAATGGCCCAATTGTTACAATTCGAAAATTTCCCGATAAACCAATAGATATTGATAAGCTTATAGAGCTCGAATCATTGACGTTAGAGGCAGCAGAGTTTTTAAAAATGCTTGTTATAGCAAAATACAATATATTTATAGCAGGAGGTACTGGTTCAGGAAAGACAACCTTTCTAAATGCACTATCAAACTTTATTCCAAAGGATGAACGAATTATAACAATAGAAGATTCCGCTGAACTTCAGATATTAAATATACCAAACTTGGTTAGGCTTGAAGTTAGAAATGAGAACTTAGAGGGTAAGGGTGAAATTACAATAAGAGATTTAATTAAAACCAGTTTGCGTATGAGACCCAATAGAATAATTGTTGGGGAAGTAAGAGGCGCAGAAGCAATCGATATGCTTCAAGCTATGAATACTGGGCACGATGGCTCTCTTTCTACTGGTCATGCAAATTCCACAGAAGATATGCTGTCAAGATTGGAAACAATGATACTTAGCTACTCGACATTGCCCATTGAAGCAGTTAGAAAACAAATAGCTTCTGCAATTGACATAATAATTTTTCTTTCAAGACTTAGGGATAAATCAAGAAGAACAATTGAAATATCAGAAATTGTAGGAATAGAAAACAATCAAATAAAACTAAATCCTATTTTTGTTTTTGAGGAAGCCTTCCCTTCTGATTCAGAACCGTCTAATTCTGTAGTTGGTTCTTTAAAAAGAACTAATAACCCATTATTCAACAAATCTAAATTAATAAATTCTGGAATATACCCAATCAAAGGAATAAGTGTATGAACTAGGAGGAGTACTATTGATTGATTATGATTCATATGTTATGAGCATAAAGCTTAAGATAATGTATTCCTTTATGGCAGCAATTTTTATTTTTGCAGTTTCATATTTATTTTATAGAAATATCTTATTTTCAACAATTGTATGCCCCTTTGGAATTCTATATTTAAAAATAAAGCAAAAGCAATTAATTGCTAAAAGAAGAAATGAACTTAATTTACAGTTCAAAGATCTTCTAATTTCGCTAGCAGCTTCTTTGAGTGCAGGGAGAGCTTTGGAAAATGCTTTTGAAAGTGCCCTTGAGGATTTATTTGTTCTTTATCCTAGTGATGAAGCTTTTATTATAAAAGAAACAAAAGTTATAATACAAAAGCTATCCTATAATATTACGATTGAAGAAGCAATAGGTGATTTTGCAAAAAGGTCTGACATTGATGATATTATTAATTTTGCTGATGTTATGTCAATATGCAAAAGGACTGGTGGAAATCTAATAGATGCAATAAAGAATTCTGCTGCAATTATCAGTGACAAAATTGAGATGAAGCAGGAGATAGATACAGTGCTGTCAGCTAGGAAGTTTGAACAAAAGATATTAAATGTCATTCCAATTGGTATGGTTTTAATTCTGTCAATAACAGCCTCAGAATATATTAAGCCTGTTTTTACAACAATTCAAGGAAGAGTAGTAATGACAATAGCCTTAGTTTTACTAGCAATATCATTTTGTATATCAAATAAAATTATGAATATAAAAATGTGAGGAAGAATGTTAATTTTAAATTTAATTTCAGCACTATTAATATTATTATTGCTGATTATATTTTGCACAATTTTATATATGCATGGTCCAAAATACTCAGAACATATTGAGGCCCTGAATGGGAGAGATTTTAAACTAAGAATATTTTTACCTTTTGGGCTCTATATTCTAGATAAGTATTGCTATTCGTATAATTCAGATTATGACAGAAGCATACTCAATATAATAAGTGAAGTATATGGACAAGAGTATTCTGTATTTTATATTAGAATATTTCATGCAAACAAAGTGGTATTAGTATTAATAGGAGTAATTTGTGAACTAATTGCTGGTTTGTTGTCTCAATTTCAAGGTGTATTTTTAGTGTATTTACCTCTTTTATTTAGTGTACTAATAATTTCAGATGATTTGAAACTAAAAAACAAACTTAAAAAAAGAAGGTTAGAGATACAGTTAGAATTCCCTAATTTTATAAATAAGCTAACACTATTAATTAATGCAGGTATGACAATGTCAAAAGCATGGGAAAAAATATCTGCTGATTGCAGTAAAGTGGGAGATTTCTATACAGAAGTGCATAAAACGGTTATTGATATTAAATCGGGAAAAAGTGAGGCAGAAGCCTTCAGTCAATTTGCTAAAAGGGTTAAGACGCCTGAAATATCAAGACTTATGTCAATGATAGTTCAAAGTACAAAAAGAGGTGGAAATGACCTTGTATTATCCTTAAGGCTTCTATCAAATGAATGTTGGGAAATGCGAAAAAATGCTATTAAAAGACTTGGAGAAGAAGCTGTAGCAAAGCTGTTAATTCCGATGATGATTATGTTTTTGGCAATAATTATCATAGTTATCACACCAGCGATCATTTCTATGCAAGGAATTTAAAGAGATTAAAACTTATGTATGAGAATTTTTTTCATTATATATCTGTTTAGTTACTAGGGGATATAAATAATAATTAATAAAAATGACTAAAAATTAATTTACAGGAGGCATTATATGTTTTGTACAGTAAAAAGGTTTTTTAACGAAGAGGATGGGATGGGAACAGTTGAAGTGATTATTATTATCGCTGTTCTTGTAGGTGTGGCTTTGCTATTTAGAAGTCAGCTAATAAGATTTGTAAATAGCATTATAGAAAATCTTTTTCCTGATGGAAGCCAACTTGAAAACAATACTGGAACCCAAATAAAACTTAAGGGAACAGACTAAGCATTAAGGAGATTAATAATGTCCAGGATATGGAATAAATCAGAAATGTTTATAAATAAGAAAGGCAGCTTTACAGTGGAAGCATCTATTATTTTTTCAGTTGTATTTTTGCTTGTTGCTGCATTAGTTTATATTTTTGTTTTAATGTATAAGTATGCATTTCTTCAAAGTGCTGCAAATAAGGCATCAAATATTGGAGGGTATTACTATTCTGAGCAATATGGTATAGGGGGAAGTATAAGGCAAACTTCTGATTTGTATTGGAGAATGCTGGATACAAAAACTTTACATAAAAAAGAACAGCTAAACAGGTACATTTCTAACAGTCTTGAGAAATCAATTGTTGACTTAGATATATATTCTGATAATTTGCTATCCCATAAGTTTTTTTCAAAACAGATTAATATTAGAATAGAGACTCAGTATCCTCTTCCAATTGGTAATATGTTTGAAAAACTTGGGTTGCCATCTACACTAAAAATGAGAGCTGAAGCAAATTCCAATATTTATGACAATGCAGAATTTGTGCGAAATTTAGATATTATAACTGATATAAAAAAGTGTATTTTAAATAGCGATAATAAATGGATTGGAAAGGGTTCTAAGGTAAGTGATGTTTTAGAGAAGCTGCTAAAACACTAAAGTGACGAGGTGGTATTAAATTTGAATTTAAAAAATAACAGGGGAGCAATAACAGTTTTTATCAGCATTGTATTATCAGCTATTTTGCTAGTTGTAGGTGTTTTCACGGATGCTGCAAGGATTAATTTAGCACATTCTCATATACTAAGAGCTAACAAAACTGCTATTTCTTCTATATTGGCTTGCTATAATAACCAATTAAAGGATGAATATGGCCTTTTTGGAGTGTTTCAAGACAGTGATACAATTTTGGAAAGTTATGAGTATTACTTATCTAAGAACTTGAACATTTATGACAAAAAGGATTTCTTATATGATTTTAATATTGAACAAGTAAATATTATTGAACAGTACAATTTAGAAAATAGAACTCTTTTTGAAAAACAAATAATAGAGTTTATGAAATATCGTGCACCTTATGAATTAGCTGATGATTTATTAACTAAGATTAATGGTATGAAAAGCATTTCAAGCAGTTCTATAGTGTGTAAAAGAATGTTTGAAACAGACAAAAAAGCCAGTGAAGTAGGGGAATTGCAGAGTTTCCTTGAAGCTAAAACAAAGCAAATAAGTGAAATGGGTATAACTTCAAAGATAAAAGATATGAAAGAAAGTTTATTAATCCAAAATGTAAAGTACCAAGAATACATAGAAAAAATAAATTCATTTCAAAGATTACTTTCATTTGAAACAGATAATAAGAAAAAAGAAGAACTATCAGAGAGCATTAGAAGCTTGAGAAATGAACTTAATATTATTGTTAACATAAAACAAGATATAAAAAACAGCATTTTAGAAGTTTTAAATTATTACAAAAATCTTAATGTTGAAGCTATTGAAAAAGCTAATGATATTTCTGTAAAAAAGCAAAATTTATTAAATGTAATACAAGAAGAATTAGATTATTTAAAGAATACAGAAGATGGAATAAAAGAAATACAAAGTTGTTATGAAAATGATTTACTAAATATAAAAAAGCTAATTAATGAAGATAACTGTGAAGAAATTATCGGAAGTCTTAATAATAATATAATAAAATGCATGAGTATATCAACAAAGGCAAATTACGATGAGGCAAGTTTTTTATCAGAATTAGATAGTATTTCAGAATCAAATATCAAATACCTGTTTGATAAAGCCAAACCAGCAAAGTCAGATGATGAGGATAATAGAGATGGAATTGAGAAAGCAATGCAAAATGCTCTTAGCGCAAAAGGTGATGGAAATGTTATCAAAAGTAACTTGCTAGAGCAATTGCCTTCTAGAAAAGCGAAAACTGGTGAGGAGCCTGATATTGATAAATCAGATAGTATGTACTTGAGTATGGATAGCAGCATAAGTAAATATTTAGATACCTTATCTACAGAAGAAAGCACAGTAAGTAATTCAAGTAGTAATTCAATCTGGATAAATAATTTTAAGGACATTAGTAAAATAGCTTCACAGGTAATTGAAGATATATATATTAACGAGTATATAATGGGCATATTTAAGCATGGTGTTCCCCTGTTAAAGTGTGAAGAGGATAGTGCTGCCTATAACCTGCGCTCAGAAGATAAAACTAAAAGAGATGGATATTTTGATAATTTTGAAGTTGAGTATATCATTAATGGAAATGAAAAGGAAGAAACTAATTCACTATTGCTAAAGTCTGAAATATTAGCAATAAGACTAGTAGCAAATGCAATACATATTTACACTGATAGCTTGAAAATGAGTAGAATTACAACTCTTGCAGCTAGTCTAAGTGCTTGGAATGCTGGACTGTCAACGCCGCTAATTCAAACAATGATATTATTCTCATGGGCTATGGCAGAATCAATATACGATTTAGAGCAGTTAAACAAGGGGGAAGAAATACAATTAATTAAGACAAATGAACAATGGGTAACAGATATTTCAGGTGCTTTAAACAAAAAGACAGATAACCACATAAAAAATAATTCGTTATCTCTAAACTACCACGATTATTTAAAGATATTCCTTTTACTTATAGATAAAGATAAAAAAATAGCTAGAATACAGGACTTAATACAGCTTAATATGGGGATATCAAATTCGGGATTTTTATTAGAGAACTGCAAAATTATGCTTAAGTCAAATACAAATATATCTATAAAAAATTTATTTATCTCAATTCCTTCCAACTTATCAAAGTTAAGAAGCACTATATCAAGAACCTATATAAGTGAGGATATATGCATTGGTTACTACTAATAAGAAATATTACATGAAGCAAGTTAAAAATATCAAAATGAAGAATTGTAGAGGCTCAATTACTGTAGAGGCAGCAATTTTATTGCCTATTTTTATAGCAGCTATTATGACCTTTGTATTTATTATAAAAGTTTATTATGTACATGAAATTGTTCAACAGGCTATAACTTCAGCTTGTGAAGAAATGAGCCTATATAGCTTACTTTATTATGAGACGAATGCTGATGAACTAATAAGCGGCTTAGAAAAATTCACAAGTTCACAGGAAGACGATAAAGCTATAGAAAACACTTGGATTTCTCCAATAATTGAGCAGTTAGGCAAGGATGCAAGTGATTATGTAAGAGCTCAGTTGGTTTTAGTGCCAATATCTAAAATATTAGTAAAAAAGAACTTGGAAGTTAGTTACTTTGACAATGTTGATAATAGGCTACGATTGTTAAATTTGAAGGACGGCTTTGAAGGGATAGATTTTTCAAATAGCAGGATGCTAGCAGATGATAAAAGTATAGACATAATAGTTCAGTATAAAATGTTTTTTCCATTTTTAAAGCAATTCATACCTGAAATAAAAATAATACAAACGGCTTCAAGCTGTGTTTGGGCAGGGGAGGATGGAATAAAAAATGCTGAGGAAGAGGAAGAAACTGAGTGTGTATGGAATATGAGCAATTTAAATCGTGGCAGAGAAATTAGAAAGCTGCAAGGAGCAAATCTTCCTTTTAATTTTCCTACAATATCAATATTTAAAAATGGAACTGCAACAAGTATAAAAAGCTTAAACATAGATGAAGAGTATTACAAAAATGTAAATAATCTAAAAAAGAAGCTGCTGCAGTATATTAATAAGCTTGAAGAATTTGAAGGAGGAGAAAGTGGCGGAATAACAATTGAAAGCTGGCAGATTTATAAAAAAGAACTTCGACTGATTATTCCAGAAACTGAACTAATGGAAAATCAACAGCAAACAATAAATGAGTGTATACAAGATGCAAGGAAAAAGGGTATTGATTTGGTAGTAATCAAGGCTTATGGCAAAGAGCAAGACAAAAAGACAGAACCTCAAAGTGAAAATTAAATGTAATTAGCCCCAAAATAATATTGCTAACTAACTCAACCTTCCATTGATAAGTTAAGCACTTGCAATTATGCTGAGAAAATTGAAAACGGTAAATTTTATAGTTGTTTTTATTCACTTAAAAGATGAATTTGATTGTTTGGAGGCGGTTACGAATAATTTGTGCATATAAAATAATGAAAAGAATAGGTGTGCCTTTGGTATTATGTTTAATAATTTGGATAACAGCTGTATTGTATGGACTTATATATATAAAAGCTGTATTAGACACTATTGTTTTTATATCTTTAGTCACTATTCAGTTGGTGGCTTCTATAAATGATTTATATAGCAAAGCTATACCATTAAAGCTAATATTTATAGGAATATTTATGGGTTATGCAGTTTTTTTATGGTTCTCACATGGTGATGCTATTTGGAATCATGTATTAGGTGGTGCAGCTGCATTTTTAGTAATGGCACTATTTATAATGCTGTCAAAAGGTCAAATTGGAGGAGGAGACTTGTGGCTGATGACATTAACAGGTTTCTTTACTGGAATTAATTCATTTCTTAGTATCTTGTTTATTTCTATAATATTAGCTGGAATATATTCAATAATGCTATTGCTTGCCAAAAAGGCTAATAGAAGAACGGAAATTCCTTTTGCTCCATTTATAATGATTGCTACAGTGATTTTAATGTTAAACAATTAATTTGTAATAAATTTATGACTTACATAGAAAGCTAAGTTAATTCTAAATTTAAACAGAAAGGTAAAATAATATGTTGTACAGTTTAGAAAATGATTTTGAGGTTTTATATGAGAATGATTCTACATCAAACTATCTAATTTTAAAAACCAGCATTGATAAAGAAATATTAAATTATCAAGCACAGATGCTATTACACAATAAGCTGAAGGGCTTGTTAAATTTTAATATGAATCGAATAGGAGATGAACTGAACTGCTTTTATAATATTACTTCAAAGTGTACTTTAGCAGCTTATTTGTCAAGAAAGTCTTTTACTCGTGATGAATTTCTAGAAACTATTCTTAATATTATTAACAATGTATATCAACTAAAAGATTATTTACTTTATGATGATAATATTTTATTGGATGAAAACTTTATTTATGTAGAACCTGATAGTATTAGCCTCTACTTTGTATACTTACCTTTTAGAGGTTGTAAAAGTGACATTAAAGCCTTCTTTGCAAAACTTATTTTTCGGCTTGTAAAATTTGAGGATGAATATAGTGACAATTATATTCAAAAAATACTAGAAAATATAAAAAGCGATACTTTTAGTTTAAGCAGCTTCAAATCACTAATTGAAAGCCTTTTATGTGAGAGCATTAAAAGTACTGCAAAGTGTAAAGAAGCTTTAAAGAAAGATGAAAGTAATGATGAAAGTAATATAGAAAATAGCAAAATCAGGAAGGATAAGACATTTGGAAGTTGGCTTATTTCAAGCAAAACAGAGGTTGAAAGGTTCAATACGCAAAAATCAGAAAAAAGGGTATCTAAAAAAATAAAAACAGAATCCCCCATAAACATCATGCCACAAAATGAAACCAAATTTCAAAAAGGAAATTTTAAAATTCCTAATTCTAATAAGGTAAATAAACTAGATAATATCAGTCATGATCAATTAAAAACTGCTAAAGGTAAGGAAAGCAATAATAAAAATAGAACTAATAATATGTTATTGCTTACTATGATTCTACTTCAACCGTTATTGATAGCAAGTTTTATTTTAATACTAAATAGTAAACTTGTAATGCTCTCAGATAACCCGAAAACTACAGTGATTATACTTATATTAATATTCTTGGGTATTGATGTTCTGATAATTAGAATTCTTAATGAAAAAGTTAATAAAGATGGTGAACTATCAACGTTAAAAAAGGACATAGTAGAGGTTGATAACTATAAGCCACTGCAAATTATATCTAGCAGGATGAAAAGTAAAGAATTACTTGTAAGCCAAGAAACTCAGAACAATAAATTAGAAGAAGTGCAAAATGGGGTTGTTGAGAATTATAGTGGTGAAACTGTAATAATCAAAAAGCCCAAACTTTCGGAATATCCTTATTTAAAAGCTAAAGAGGGTGATGAAGTAATACAAATTAGTAAAAATAGCATACTTATTGGCAGAATGAGAAATTTTGTAGATTATACTATAAATAGCAGTGCTATTGGTAAAATTCATGCCGAGATATTACAAGAGGAAGATAATTTTTATGTTATGGATTGTAATTCAAAAAACGGGACATTTATTAATGACCATAGGATTTTACCTAACACAAAAAATAGTATAAAAAATAACGATACACTGAGATTTGCAAATAGAGAATATATATTTTCTAATTGTGTGGAAGGCTAGTAATTAAGATATTAATGGTGATTTTTCTAGCATCAAAACCACAATAAAATTATTGGCAGTTTTGCTGGAGGTTGTTATGGTTAAATATATTATTTTAATTTGCTTGCTTATTTTCTCTATAATAAGTGATATAAAGTATTCAAAAATACGAAATGTTTGTGTAATGCCTGCGGCTATTTCTGGACTGCTCATAAATACATTTGAAGATGGGACTCAGGGCTTTAAGTCAAGTCTGTTTGGATTGTTAGTGCCAATATTGCTTTTGGGATTTTTATTTTATTTTGAACTTATAGGGGCAGGTGACATAAAGCTATTTAGCGCTATTGGGGCACTTTTTGGATGTGAATTTATTTTATATGGTATGGCATATTCGTTTATTATTGCAGGAATTTTATCTGCTTTAAGATTAATTCAAAATAAAAAAGTTCAAGCTGGAAATACTGCAGTATATAGGTCTATTGAAAGCGTGATCTGCAATCTTTACTCGAATATAAAGACGTGCTGCCTTACCTCTTCTTTATGTTTTCTAAGTAGTGGTAAAAGGCATTTTATAAAGCTTTCACCCTATATTGCAATGGGAATTGGCCTTCAAGTTATTATTACATATTTTTAAAACAACAAATAAATTCATTTTTAATACCACAAATAAATTTCAAGATAGTTTAACTTTTGTAATTGTTTATTTACAGACAATGTAAACAATACAGCTGATTTTTTGCAACGTATAATTTAGGTGTTCATACTTATAATATAGAAGGTTAAATTGTACCCAATTTAGCCAAATTAGTTTATTTAAATATATTTTAGCAACCTAATTTAAGTAAGCTTGTATGGAAGTACTAGGGTACATCAAGATTAAAAATAATTAGCAAAATGCATTAAATTGGAAAAATAAACTTTATTAAATTTTAATAAAATTTTTATATATCTATTCTTTTAGAGAATAAATAGATGTATAATATAAAAGATAAAACCTACTTCGAGTGTTGACTAGAGAGGGGCTAATAATGCCAAAAATTGTTGAATATTCTTATGGGAAGCTTTTTAAATATACGATGAAAGCTATTAATCCCATAAAAAAAGCAGTTATGACAACTGAGTGTTTCGTACACAAGGCAATAAATATACAGGCGTTATTGATACTAAAGAATGATAAAAAGACAGAACAGTATGAATTTTTTTTAGATTATATTACTGATTTGAATTTAGGAGTTGTTTGGGCGGATCAGGATTTTAAAAGTTCTGGGCATTTCTATAATCCAGTTAAAGATCGTGGACTTTATGGAAATACAAATGCACTTATGCTTGCTAAAAATTATTATGCTTTTGCTATTAGCTTTTGGAATTCTCGTGATATCAAAAAGTCAATGTTTTTTTTGGGAGCAGCAGCTCATTTAGTACAAGATATGACTGTACCTCAGCATGCTAACATTAAACTTCTAAAAGAGCATCATAAGTTTGAAAAGTTTGTAAGAGACACTTTTTATGACACTCCTGATTACCTTGTGTCTGATAAGGGATGCTACTTAGGTAGTGTTGAGGCCTTTATAACTAATAATTCAGTATGTGCTATTAAGGTAAACAAAATTTTGAGTCGTATTGAAGACGAAAACGAGAGGTTTTCAGCGCTAAGTAAATACACTATTCCTTTAGCTCAGAGAACTACAGCTGGTTTATTCATGTTGTTTTATAAGGATGCAAAGGTTAATAAAAATAGGATCTACAGTCAAAGCAGTAATTAAAAATAATGAGATATTAATATGGGAAGTTATCTAAATAGAATTGTTTTCTATTTGGGTAGCTTCTTTTTTGTTCTTTGCCAAGAGTTGTGGTAGAACTGTAAACAGAATTTTTGATAACGAACTAATAGTATGCCTTTTGATACGTCAAGTGATGTGGTTGTGGCATATTGGCTTAAGTGGTTCAATGTCAATAGTTGGGCTAGAAATGTAAACAGAATTTTGATAAAGAGTTAATAGTGTGCTTTTTGATAGGTCATGAGAAATAATTACGGCATAGTCGTTTAGGCGGTTCAATGTCAATAGTTGGGCTAGAAATGTAAACAGAATTTTGATAAAGAGTTAATAGTGTGCTTTTTGATAGGTCATGAGAAATAATTACGGCATAGTCGTTTAGGCGGTTCAATGCCAATAGTTGTGGTAGAACTGTAAACAGAATTTTAATAAAGAGTTAATAGTGTGCTTTTTGATAGGTCATGAGAAATAATTACGGCATAGTCGTTTAGGCGGTTCAATGTCAATAGTTAGGCTGGAAATGTAAACAGAATTTTGATAAAGAGTTAATAGTGTGCTTTTTGATAGGTCATGAGAAATAATTACGGCATAGTCGTTTAGGCGGTTCAATGTCAATAGTTGGGCTAGAAATGTAAACATTAATTTTTAATGGGCCTATGGCTTTGAAGTACCTTTATTTACTTGACAATGAGTACTTCAATAGGTAATTGGTTCTACATTTGGGCATAAGCTATGTAGAATCCTATGCCTGAAATTATGAGTTCTTGATGCTGAAAAGCATATCAAGTAAATTAAGTGAAAACAAAGCTAATATGTTATAGAGTGCATAAAATCCTGTGTAATTAATTTATCTTATTAATAAAAAATTCAATTAGTACTAAAAAATGTATTGACATGATTTAGTTATTATTGCATAATAAAACCTATAAAATCCATAGGAAAACTATATAATATAAATTTTTCTTGAGTTATTTTGCTGCAGGATAAGATGCTGTGTAATTTATTACTGATTGCTATTTTACCAAGTTTAATAAATGTGAAAATAAAAATTGATTAAGGGAAGTGTTGAGTGCATCTGTTGTGGCTCTTTTTTTGGCATTCCATGTAAATGAAGAGTGCAATTATATAGAAAGATATGATGGGGTGAAATGAAAATGACATTACAGCAACTGCATTATATTATAACTATTTCAGAAACAGGCTCACTGAATAAAGCTGCGGATGCGTTATTCGTTACTCAGCCGTCTTTGACAAGTGCAATAAAGGAACTAGAGAAGGAAATAGGTATTACTATTTTCAACCGAACCGGAAAAGGTGTAACTCTGACAAATGATGGCATGGAATTTATGCTTTATGCCCGTCAAGTATATAGTCAATATGATTTGCTTTTAGAAAAATACGGGAAGCATGCAAACCTGAAGAAGAAGTTTGGTGTTTCCACACAGCACTATTCCTTTGCAGTAAAGGCATTTGTCGAAATGGTAAGAGCCTTTGATACTTCGAAGTATGAATTTGCTATTAGAGAATCAAAAACATGCGAAGTCATCAATGATGTAAGCACATTTAGAAGCGAGATTGGGATACTTTACTTAAGTGATTTCAACCGAAAAATTATCATGAAGCTTCTTAAATCTAGCAACCTTGAATTCCATAAGTTGATTGATTGTAAGGCATATGTGTATCTTTGGAAAGGTCATCCTCTAGCGAAAGAAAAGACTATTCGTTTTTCACAGCTTAATGAATATCCTTCCCTTTGTTTTGAACAGGGGGATAATAGTTCCTTTTATTTTGCTGAGGAAATCTTGAGTACCAATGAATATCCAAGAACTATTAAAGCTTCTGACCGCGCAACTATGCTTAATTTGATGATTGGGCTGAACGGGTATACACTGTGTTCAGGAATTATCTGTGAAGAGTTGAATGGTACGGATTTCGTCGCAGTTGCTTTTGAAGCAGACGAGTTGAATCCTAACAGTGTAATGGAAATAGGATATATTGTTAAGAAAAATAGTATGCTTAGTAAAATGGGGACTCTATATATTGAAGAACTTAAAAGGTATCTTGCAGCTTATTCTGAGAGAGAAAACAGTAACACTATCAGAAATTAGTGTAAAATGATTGAATACATAATAAATTCTTCCTATAACATTACATTATTTTTATGTATTAGACACCTCTATAATTCAATGACATAATACATACAAGCAGAACATAAGCAGAGGGGACGAAAGTAGCGAAAGCAGCTAGATACCACGAAATTCGATGAAGCTATACATAGTATTCTACTGCTAAGGTGTATTTGAATACATGTTAGAAATTTCTGAAATAAAGTTCTGATGCCTTAACTAATAAAATCTATTTAACTGTACTTTTAATAAAAAATTATCTTTAAATTTAGGAGGGATAAAAATGTCAAATATTAAAGACACTACCACATGGGGTTTTGAAACTAGGCAGATACATATAGGACAAGAGCAGGCAGACCCAGTAACAGATGCCAGAGCAGTTCCAATTTATGCATCAACTTCTTATGTATTTCATAATGCACAACATGCATCAGATCGTTTTGGCCTTAGGGATGTGGGAAACATCTATAGCAGACTTACAAATCCAACTAGTGAAATTTTTGAGAAGAGAATTGCTTCTCTTGAAGGTGGTGTTGCTGCTATAGCAGTGGCATCTGGTGCAGCTGCCATTAACTATACTTTTACTGCATTGGCACGCAGCGGTGAGCATATCGTTTCATCTAAAACAATATATGGCGGTACTTATAATCTGCTTGCAAACACGCTTCCGCTTACTAATGGAATTACTACTACATTTGTTGATCCAGAGGTTGAAGGTTCCTTTGAGGCAGCCATTAAGGAAAACACTAAGGCGATTTTTATTGAAACTCTTGGCAATCCTAATTCTAATATCATTGATATTGAAGAAGTTGCGAAGATTGCACACAAGCATAAAATTCCACTTGTGGTTGATTCGACCTTTGCTACACCTTATCTGGTAAGACCTATTGAATATGGCGCGGATATTGTTGTTCATTCAGCTACTAAGTTTATTGGTGGCCATGGTACTGCGATAGGTGGTGTTATTGTTGACAGCGGTAAGTTTGATTGGAAAGGTTCTGGAAAATATCCGTGGATATCGGAAGCCAACCCAAGCTATCATGGTATTTCTTTCGCTGATGCGGTAGGCGCTGCAGCATTTGTAACCTACATTCGTGCTATTTTGCTTCGTGATACAGGTTCTACACTCTCGCCATTCCATGCATTCTTGTTTTTACAGGGGCTTGAAACCCTTTCACTGAGAGTGGAACGGCATGTTGAAAACGCACTTAAAATTGTTGAATATCTTGATAAGCATCCGCAGGTTGAAGCTGTTCATCATCCATCGCTGGAAAATGAACCTAGTCATAAGTTGTATAGAAAATATTTTCCTAACGGAGGAGGTTCCATATTTACTTTTGAAATTAAGGGTGACGACAAGACTGCGCAGAAATTTATCGATAATCTTGCAATTTTCTCATTGCTTGCAAATGTAGCTGATGTTAAGTCGCTTGTAATTCATCCAGCAAGCACAACTCATTCACAGCTTTCTGAGGAAGAATTGCTAGAACAGGGCATTAAACCAAACACCATTCGCCTTTCAGTAGGTATTGAAAGTATAGATGACCTAATAGGTGCGCTAAATTATGCATTTGATGCTGTAAAGTAATATCTCTCCCTTAAGCAAATTACTATTGGCTTTTGCCGATAGTAATTTGCTTATATACATATAATCCATTATTTATTATCCCCAACGCAGCTTTTGTGTAGGGGATATTTCAACACTTTTTTAATGGTGGCACTTTTATTCGTTAACTGTAAATTTATTACATTAATACCATTTAGAGATAGCATGGATAATCCAACAGCTTCATATACGGATAACATTGAAAGGATGATGAATATGGCAAAAAAGACAATCAATTTAGATATGACAGCAGTAGAAAACCGAGAGATGCGATTGGGAACTATAACTGCATGGGATGGTTCGGCTACAAAGCTTTGGAGGGAATCGAACTATGAATTAAGAAGCCAAAGAAAGCATGGAGAAGGTGATAGACCCAAAACCTGTCGCTTATGTGAACTGAATTCACCTCTTAATCAGCAAACAATGTGCGCTAATGCTATTGTTGAATGTCAGATAGGAAATATTACTGATTGTGTGCTCATTCAGCATGCACCTATAGGCTGTTCTGCTGATAATCCTTGGTTTAATCTTGCATTTAATATGGGATTGGGACGAAGAAATAAACCACCACAGAATTTGCAAATTTACAGTACAAATCTTCTTGAAAATGATATGGTATTTGGTGCATCGGATAAGCTCAGACAGACCATTCGCGACGCTAAAGTGCGATTTAATCCAAAGGCCATTTTTATTTCAATGGCATGTGCAACAGCAATTATCGGAGAGAATATTGACAGTATTGCAGAGGAGATGGAGGAAGAAATAGGAGTTACTGTTATTCCGCTACACTGTGAGGGATTCCGTTCAAAGCATTGGAGCACTGGTTTTGATGTTTCACAGCATGGTGTACTTCGTCAAATTGTAAAGCGTAAGCCAAAGAAGCAGAAGGATTTAATTAATATCGTTGCTCTTTGGGGTACTGATTATTTTACGGAAATTCTGAAACCACTCGGACTCAGAGTGAATTATATGATAGATATGGCTAGCTATGATGAACTAGCACAAGCATCAGAAGCTGTTGCAACAGCAACCTTCTGCCACACACTGGGTTCTTACATGGCAACAGCACTTGAGGAGCATTTTGGTGTGCCTCAGATTGATGCGCCACAACCATATGGAATTGCTGGAACGGATGCATGGCTCAGAGCTATTGCAAAGATAGTTGGTAAAGAGGCTGAAACCGAAGAATACATTAAAAGTGAGCATGAAAGAATTCTTCCTAAAATTAGTGAATTAAGAGAGAAATTCAAGGGAATAAACGGTTTTGTTATGACTGGTTCATCCTATGCACACAGCTTGATTTCTGTACTTCGTGAACTTGGCATTGGTGTTGAGGGCTCTGTTGTATTCCACCATGACCCCGTATACGACGGAGGACACGAAAATCAAGATACTTTACGTGAACTTATTGACACGTATGGAGATATACCGTATTTCACAGTGAGCAAGACACAGGCATTCCAGTTAAACGCTTTATTTAAGCGCGTAAAAACCGATTTCGTAATTATACGCCATCAGGGACTTGCACCAGAGGCGGCAAAGCTAGGTATTCCGTCGTTGGCAATGGGAGATGAACATTTTCCTGTAGGCTATGATGGAATAATCAGAACAGGTGAGGTCATTTTGGATATTCTTGCAAGAAAGAAGTTTAATGAAGTACTTTTAAGACATGTTAAAAGTCCTTACAACGACTGGTGGTGTTCTCAGGAGGATCCATTTCTTTTGGCAAAGCATCCCGAGATTATTGATGAAAGAGTTAAACTTGAATAAAGGAGAATTATAGCTATGGCTGAAAATATAACAAAAATACATAAAAAGAGTAATACAATAGTACATCCGCATTATGCCTGCGCTATAGGAGGAGCATATTCTGTGGTGGCAATCAAGGGTGGTATTCCTATTGCTAATTGCGGGCCAGGCTGTATGTATAAGCAGTATTTTTTTCTGGGATTTGAAAATGGATTTCAAGGCTCCATAAGTACAGGTGGTGGAAATGTTCCAAGTGCAAATGTAGGAGAAAATGATGTTGTATTTGGTGGAATGAATAAGCTTGATGACTTAATAAAATCCACTCTTGCTATTTATGATGGAGACTTATTTGTAGTAACTACTGGCTGTACAGGAGAACTTGTAGGTGATGATGTAGGTTCTGTGGTAAGAAAATACCAGGAGGCAGGTTATCCTTTGGTTTATGCAGACACAGGAGGCTTCAAGGGCTCTAATCTTATTGGTCATGAAATAGTTGTTAATGCTATTATTGATCAGTTTGTAGGAGACTACAAGGGCAAAAAACGTGAGGGATTAATTAATTTGTGGTTTGAAACTCCATATTTTAATACAAACTGGCGTGGTGATTATATTGAAATTGTTAGAATTTTAAGGGCAATTGGTTTTGATGTGAATGTTCTTTTTGGGCCCCAGAGTGGCGGAGTTGAAGAGTGGAAAAATATTCCAAAAGCGCAGTTTAATCTTGTTATATCGCCATGGGTTAGCGTTGGAATAGCAAAGTATTTAGAAGAAAAGTATGATCAGCCGTATTTGCACATTCCCGTTATTCCTATCGGAGAAGAAGCAACAACTGCATTTATAAGGCAGATAGTAGAATATGCAGGAATAAACTCTGATAAGGCGGAAAAGTTTATTGCGGAAGAATCAGAACTTTATTATTATTTTCTAGACTCATTCTCTCATTTCTTTGCAGAATATTGGTATGGCTTGCCTTCTCGCTTTGCTGTAGTAGGTGATAGTGCCTATACGCTTGCATATTCGAAATTTCTTGCAGATCAAATAGGCCTTATTCCAGTTAAGCAGATTATTACAGACAATCCCCCTGCAGCCTTTCGAGAGAAAATACGTTATGAATTTAGACAGCTTTCAGATGGAGTTTCTGTAGAGGTTGAGTTTATAGAGGATGGATATCTAGCTGAAAAGTCACTTGCCGAGGCGGATTTTGGTTCAAGCGTGCCTCTTATTCTAGGCTCTTCATGGGAGTCGGATGTGGCAAGAGAAAAGAATGCGCTTCTTTTGGAGATAAATGCACCATCATCTGGAACGGTTGTGCTAAACAGAAGCCACATAGGATATAGAGGAGCGTTACAGTTCATTGAGAGAATTTACACTGCTACTGTTGGCGGGAAATAATATATATTTCAGTATATCAAAATATTGTTCAGAAAAGTGATAGAGTAGCGCTGACTCCCCATTTTAAAATATATAAAGCCATCATATAAGAAATATACCTCTTGCATTATTTGTCAAGGTTGAAATTAACGCCTAAGCTTAGGGCGACCTTGACATAAGCAGGGTAGATGATGTGTGTACTCTTTCTTTGTGATTAAAATAATTCTATCTGTTTTTTAAACAAATATAGTTATTTGAAGAATGCAGCCAGTCTCGTTTTCAAAGGGTTTCAAGTTTTAAAATTCTATGTAGTATACTGCTATGTTCTATAATTTTATAATAATTTTATCCCCTAACTAGATATTTCTCTTTCTATTGCCTAGATTATTGTGTCTATAGCAAGTTCTTTAACCGTCTCAATTGGACAGCTTACAAATTATTGAGTTCAAGTTACAGCAAAGTAATTAGCTTTTGTATATTAATATGGCAGATTATAACGTAAATATAGTTATAACAAGTGCTCTATTGGTAAAGGTCATTTAAAATTTGGAAGTTTTATTGCTGACAGCCTGTGAGATTTGAAGTCAATTATTTTTGGCTAAATATTCGATGAAACCGGGCGATAATTTGGACTTGTTGGACCACGGCCAGTGGAGGTTTGAACTAAAATTGATTTAGTGACTGTTTTAGGACGGTGATTTTTCGTAAGCTATATTTACATTTAGCATAGGTTTGCTAGGATATGTTTTCTGCTGATGTATATGGTGTTATTATGGGAAAAATAGTATAATAACAGCATAAATATAAGTAAATTATAAGTTAACATAAGTAAAGATAAGACTGCTAATAGTAAAAACGCAAGTTCTCAAGCAAATATTGCTTAACCAAATATAAAGGGGGATATAACTATGAAATCATACAGAAAAGAGTTGTATTTTAATATACCAAGGAGAAGAGCATATATTAATATCAGTGCTGAGGTTCAAAAATGCATTGATGAAAGTGGAATAAAAGAAGGACTGGTGCTTGTTAATGCGATGAATATTACTGCAAGTGTATTTATAAATGATGATGAAATGGGACTACACCAAGATTTTGAAAAGTGGTTAGAAAAACTAGCACCTGAAAAGCCTTATAACCAATACAATCATAATGGTTATGAGAATAATGCAGATGCACACCTGAAGAGACAAATTATGGGCCGAGAGGTTGTGGTTGCTGTTACAAATGGTAAACTGGATTTTGGAACCTGGGAGCAAATCTTTTATGGTGAATACGATGGAATGAGAGAGAAAAGGGTGCTGGTGAAGATTATAGGAGAGTGACGATGATGAAAAAGGTGTAGTTCATAATAAAAATATGATATCTGTTACAGAAAATCAAATAATGAAGGAAATTATTAATAATGAGTAAGAAACTTTTAAGTCAGAGAAATAAATTTTTTTATTTTTTGGCTATTTGGTATAGAAGGTTGAAAAGATATTTTTGTTGGTATTTTGATTCGAATACATATGCAAAAAAGAGGCAAATAGAAAAGCTTCCGTTTAGAGTAAAAAAACATCAGTCTGTCTTGATAAGGAAGCTTGGAGATAGCGATATGATATTGCAGTACAATAAAGTTACCAATTTAAAAATTGCAATAGAAAGATTAAATGGAATAATTATTAAGCCTAATGAAGTATTTTCCCTATGCAGACTTATTGGATTGCCAACAAAAAGAAAGGGATATTTGCCAGGGATGGAACTTTTTAATGAAGAAGCAAGACCGGGTATAGGCGGGGGCTTGTGCCAAATAGCAAATTTAGTTCACTGGCTTGTTTTGCACAGCCCTTTAGATATTATAGAAAGGCATCATCATAGCTTTGATCCTTTCCCTGACGATGGAAGAATTCTACCATTTGGAAGTGGTGCTACAATATTCTATAACTATATTGATCTACAGATTAAAAATAATACGCCATATACATTTCAGTTTAATTTTTGGCTATCACAAAAGTGCTTAGAGGGTGAACTCAGAATTGACGAGGAATTACCTTATTCTTATCATGTGTTTGAACGAGAACATGAATTTTTAAAAATAGAAGATGAGTTCTTTAGAAAAAATGAAATATGGAGAAATAAAATTGCCAAATTTGCAAGTGGAAAAATCCTTGAAACTGAATTATTAATAAAGAATTTCTCGAAAGTGAAATATACTCCAGAATGCTTTAAGAATAGTAATTGATATAATATTATAAATTAAACAATTAAGAGGATACATGTTGGAAAAAGAAAAAATGGTCGTAAATAATCAGGCAAGCCATTAAACTGACTCCAGTAACAAAAGAAAAGAATAAGTTTTTATGGGGACTGCTTATTTAAATATTGATATTTATTATAATTAATTATTGTTGATTTATATAGTACGATATAGGCTATCAAAAAAGTTATTTTAAATTTAAGACATTTTAGAGTGACAATACGTATTATAATTGTAAACAATTTCTAGCAATTAAATATAGGAGTTAAGTATGATTTCATGGGGAAAGAAATAAAAATACTGAAATTTTATTAAGAAGATTTATTGAAATATAAGAAGACTCCTAAATTTATAAGAAAGAGGGATTATAATATGTGGTCAAGAGAAGAACTTAAAAGTAGGGCAAAGGCAGTTCTGAGAAATAATTATTGGAAAGCACTTTTAATTAGTTTAGTAATTGGAATTGCAAGTGGTTATAATGGCGGAAGCAGCAGATTTACTTTAAATGATAGTAACAATAATTATAGTGCTTCAAAAAACTGGATATTATCTGAATCGGTATTATCAAATATTACAGCCCAAATTATAGCAATATTTGCTTTAGGGGCTATTGTTATTACTTTAATTATTGTTTTTGTATCAGCCTTTCGAATATTGTTAGGATATCCTTTAGAGGTTGGTGGAAGAAGATATTTTATAAAATCTGCTAGATACGAAGATAATTCAAAATGCTTTAGTTTTGCATTTTACAGAGAAAACTACTCAGGAATAGTATTTACCATGTTATTAAAAGCCGTTCAAAACTTTTTGTGGTATCTCCTTTTCATTATACCTGGAATTGTAAAATCATATTCATATAGCATGGTTCCATACATATTAGCTGAAAATCCTAACATTGGTATCAGAAGAGCAATTGAAATTAGTAACAAAATGACTTATGGGCATAAATTTGATATGTTTGTATTGGATCTTTCCTTCATAGGTTGGTGGTTACTATGCGTGCTGACTTTAGGTATAGGAACTATATTTCTTGCTCCTTACATTAATGCCACTAAAGCAGAACTTTATTTAGTGCTGCGTGATTATGCCTTGAACACTGGCATTTGTAGTCATGAAGAACTGGCACAAGCAAATTAAATAACTTCACAAAAAAATATTGAATGTAAAAATAAATGTAAAAGAATTTTGTGTTCAAAAAAATCCTGTGCACAAAATTCTTTTGTATATTCCTAGAGGAGGTCAAATAAAATGCAATGGCATGAAATTTTTCCGCAAGATACGCAGCCTACTATGGAGGATATAGTTGAATATATTGGTGGGGAAGCAAAGCAGTTATGGCAAGAATTAATGGAGTATATAGAAGAGAAATACAAGGCCAAACCCAAGCTAACTTACAGTTGTTGTTCTGGTAAGCCTGGCTGGAATGTAAAGTTTCAAAAAAGCGGGCAATCTCTTGGAACCTTGTACCCAGAGGAAAATTCATTTTCTGTTTTGCTGGTTATTAGCTATAAGCTTGAACAAAAAATGGAGGCTATTCTTCCGGCTTTAACTGACAATATTGCAGAGATTTACAGGCATGCAGGAGATTATATGAAAATTGGAAAATGGGTTATGTTTCAGGTAAAAGATTTAGCTACATTAGAGGACTACAAAAAACTGATATCAGTTAAGTTGTCTCCTAAGAGCAGCAAGTAAATATGTACAAGAACAAATTTTGTTGTGCATATTTGGATATAGCACAAGTCCAGAAGTAGTAAGTAGCATAGGTACTAATGCAATGGTTGTTAGTTTTATTTGAAGCAGCTTTTATAAAGAATACAAATATATCAGCATAATTTTCGTGAACAATTCATAGATTGTACTATACAGTATGAATGATTTAAGTAGTTAACGCTTAAAGATATATACTATATTTTTAAAGTCTTATAACAGCTTCGTCCTAACATATTATGTAAATGTATTTATTCATGCTAAAATACAACAACAGTCCTATATTTATATGCATTGTGAATAATGTTATACAGAAGGTATAAATTGTATTTGAATTGGAAATATTATAAATAGTAAAATAATGGAAATTGGATTTCTGTATTTATTTCTGGTTCATAAAGATTTGTTAACATTATTATTACCACTAGAGATGATGTGGTTTACGTAATAAGGAGCATATAAAATATGGATGGTTCTGACGGCTATAATATAAATAAAAGCATTACCATTAAAGTACTTATGATTTTTTTGGTTTTAGCATGTTTAGTTCTTAGTTTTTACTGTATAAAGATGAATAACTTATTTTTAAAATATAAAGTGAAGTATGATAATGAATGTGCACAAGCAATGATAATAATGAAGTCTAACCAGTCCCTATCAATAAGAGAAAGGATGGCTAGGGACGAGAATAAAATGTTGGCTGAAAGCTTAAATAAGCAGTATAATGCACTCAAACAGGAAAACGAGAAAATAAAGAAAGAAATTAATGAACTAAAACAAAATAGAAAAAAAATAGAGGAGCAAAACAACGAATTACTAAAAGATAATCTTGAACTTCAAAAGTCACTTAAAAAAGCAGCATCAGTGGGTTTGACACCTCAATCTTATAAAATATATAATAGCGAATCATTGACTAATAGTAATATAAAAAAAGAATATATAGGAAAATTTCTAGGTACAGCCTATACGCCTTCGGTAGAGGAATGTGGAAATAACAAAGGAATAACAAGTTCTGGACACCCAATAATTCCAGGTGTGTCAGTTGCAATAGATAAAAAACATTGGCCATATGGAACGATATTTTACATAAAAGGCCTTGGCTATGCTATTGCTATGGATACAGGCAGTGCAATAAAGGGTAAAAATAGATTTGACTTTGCTGTATTTGATAAGAATTTTGCAAAAGCTTTAGGCAATCAGTATTATGATGTATATTTAGTAAAAATGGGAAATGGGAAGATTGATACATCTATTCTGGGTTAATCAACGTATTTTAGGGAAATTAAACTTCTATGTGGAAATGTTGACTTTTTTAATTGTGTACGATAAAATATGTTTGCTAAGTCAAAAAAATATATAAATTTTTAGAATCAGTGTCCATATTGCATTGGTGTCTAAAGATTTGTCGCTGAGTTATAGTTATTAAACTATAAGCGGGGGAACCATTAAATGGGGTGAATCCTGATAATTCAGGTAGGGTTAGTCTCTTGCAACCCGAATCCGACAGCTAACTTCGTAAGCGTTGGGGAGAAAGTGAATTTAATTTGATAATTCTATCCAATGCTACAGTTAATACTGTAGCATTTTCATTAACATTCATTTTCTTCATATTTATTAACACTTAAAAGTATAAGTGCAAAGTAAAAAACTTGCACAAAACTGCACTTTTGATTAAAGCGCAGCATTTTGATTATGCTGTAAGTGTCACATTCTAGTCGCTCTTTTAAAAGCAGTGGCTAAATCATTTTATAAATAAGGAGGAAAGCTTAGTGATCAAAATTTGCATAGCAGGTGTTGGCCGTACAGGTAAGGAAATTTCTAGAGCAATTTTAAATGACAAAGATCTTCATATTGTTTCAGCTATATGCAGCCCAAATAGCAAATCTTTGAACAAGGATTTAGGGAAGGTTATAGGTACTGATGATACGGGAATAATTATTAGTAGTTCTGAAAAACTGGAACAGGTGATTTTTAAAGACAAACCAGATGTTGTAATTGATTTTTCTAATCCAAAGGCTGCCCTAAAAAATGCAGTGATTTTTTCAAAGTATAAAGTTAATATTATAATAGGAACAACTGGATTTTCATCCTATCAGCTAAAAAAGATATATGTTTTAGCTAGAAAATACAAAAATGGAATATTATATGCACCTAATATTACTTTAGGCGTAAATGTATTGATGCTTCTTACAAATATAGCAGCAAGCCTTCTAAATAACTACGATTTTCAAATTACAGAGGTACATCACAAAAATAAACTAGACTCACCTTCAGGAACCGCAGAAAAAATTGCTTGTGAAATTCAGAATGGATTAAAAAATGTAGGTTCTCCAATTGCTAATAGTTATCAAATACCTATTAATTCAGTAAGAGCAGGAGGAGTAATTGGCAAGCATGAAGTTATGATTGTTGGAGAGGAAGATAAAATAGAAATAAGTCATGAATCTTTTTCTAGAAAAGCATTTGCTGAAGGAGCAATAAAGGCTGCTAAATTCATTCATAAAAAATCAGGTTATTTTGAAATGAAGGATGTTCTTGATTTAGAAAAGGTATTGAAAACATATATAGAAAATTCAAATAGATCAAAAAGGCAAAAAAGTTATAAAGGTAAGCTTGATGCAGAAATAGTCTAATAATGTACTTAATTTAATAATATAAAAACTTAGCTCACACACTCAAGTGAACTAAGTTTTTGTTCTTTTTAATACTTTAATAATTAGAATTATCAATTTATATATCACTATAATTAATTCAATGGTTAAAAGTATAAATACTATTATTGATAAATCTTGATTTTCCTTAAATATTGATTTTATTTTAGTTCTATAATCCTCTGGAGCTGTAACTGCTTTATCTGGATATAAATTAACTTCTACTACAGTGTCATCATTTAACGTGTAAGTCAATACGCCTGCAATTGTATCTGTACTAATAGGGAGACTTAGTTTTTTATTGATATCAAAGCTGATATTTTTAATAAAGCTGTCACCTTTTGGATATGTGTAAAGAACATCAATTTTACTAATTAAATCGACCTTGTAATCCTCAACAGTTATGCTTCTTAAAGGGGTATTCTTAGAAACTAGAACACCAGTAAAGAAGTTAGAAAAACCATAATCAAACAGCTGAGCAGTTTGTGATAGTGCTTTTTCTTCAGTTTCATCAAATACGACTGCTATTAACCGTCTATTATCTCTTGTTGCTGTAGTAACAGAAGTAGTTCCCTGCTGAGGAGTAGAACCAACCTTACCGCCATCAACACCTGAATAACTCCAAAAAAGCTTGTTTTGGTTAGTTAGAATTGAAGAGTTCTTTCCATTAATCCAAGCTACACCTTTTGAACCAAATAATGAATTAAAGGTAGGATTTGAAATTGCAAACTTTACAAGTTTTGCAATGTCTCTAGCTGACGTAAATTGTTTATCATCATGCAATCCCGTTGGATTTACAAAAAATGTATCAGTTAAATTTAACTCTTTTGCTTTGTCATTCATATAACCAACAAATTTATCTATACTACCATTACCAACATATTCAGCTAAAGCTATTGCAGCATCATTTCCTTGTGATAATATAATGCCGTATAATAAATCTTCTACGCTATAAAGATTTCCAACTACAAGATTCAAGGAGGAACCATTAATTTTGGCTGTATTTTTACTCACAGTAACCATAGAGTTTAATTGAGATTTCTCAATGGTTATTAAAGCTGCCATCAGCTTACACATAATAGATGGCGGATTAATAGCATCTGCTCCCTTTTCATATAATACTTGACCTCTGGTAGTATCCATCAAAATAGCTGAAGTGGCAGATAAATCCTCTTCAGGTGTCCAAGCGAAAACAGATACGCTATTAAATATTAAAATAAATGCTAATACAATTAAAATGGTTATTGTTGATTTATTTTTCATTTTTCTCCTGTGGAAAAAATACTTATTAATAATTAATATTTCTAATTAAATATATAATAATTTATTATGTAATAATTAACAAGCAAAAAGTATTAAGAAATTATTAAAAAAGTATTACAGCAATTAACCGACAAATTTAAACAAATATCTTTAACCAAGCAATCCATTTATCTAAGTTGTACTCGCGTATCAGTATAAATTTATAAATTGAAAGCTGATTATTCAATTATATTTTTATTGTGTTTAGTTACATGTATATTAATGTAATTTATTTACCATAATACTTTTGATTGGTTATATTACCTAAATTCAAAATAAAATTTTTTATAAATGAGGTTTTCTCACTGCATAAAAACCAAAGAGGTACCAGATATTTATACAGTATGAGATATTTTCTTGTCTCATTAAAATACTTAGCCTCAAGATGTTATTTTTATGGAATAGCGGGATGTAAGTAGGTCAGGAGGTATTCTCGCTGCATAAAAACCAAAGAGTTACTAAATACTTATAAAAGCAGGGGACATTTTTTTGCCTAAATATATTTCATAATTTTGTGCTGAAAAGGAGTATTAAATTGGGACTATTTAAATCTATCAGTAAATATATTATTTATAAAGAAAAACCTATAAAAAATGATTTTGTTCTGGAAGAGAATAAAGCTATAAATTGCGATACTGCAAAGAATGTTTCTTCTCTGGATGTATTTAATAAAAAAGAACTTGAAGGAGCCTTTATAGGCTGTCCAGTTAAAGATGATATTTTAAAAAATAAGATAACAAATGATATTGAACTTAATAAAAAAGTAATTAAGACAACCTATGACATCCCTAAAAATAGCGATATAGTACTTAGGGAATTCAATTTGACTGTTAAGGAGAAATCAGTTAAAGCCTTTATAATTTTTATTGATGGGATGACAAACAGTACTAATATTAGTAATTTCATTTTGCAACCACTCATGCTTCTCTCAAACATTAAAATATATGATGAAACAAAAGCTATAGGAGATTATATTTTTGAAAGGTTGATAACATATAATCAGATAGAAAAAGCTGAAAGTTACACAGATGTGGTAAGTGCTGTCAATTTTGGCGGGTGTGGGATATTTATTGAGGACTTGGAATATGCATTTGTTGCAGATATAAAAACATGGGAACATAGAGGGATTGACGCACCTAAATCAGAAACTGTTATTCGCGGTCCTCAGGAAGCGTTTAATGAACAGCTCAGATCCAATACAGCTTTAATAAGAAAAATCCTTAAAGACAAGGATTTAATAATACAAAGTGTATCTGTAGGTGATAGAAGCAATACTCCTTGCGCTGTATTGTATATAAAAGATATAGCAAATGATTCGTTAGTTCGTGAAGTATTAAAAAGAGTCAAAAGTATAAAGGTAGATTATATATTTGACTCTGGTGAGTTGGAGCAGCTATTGGAAGATAGCACATTTCTTACAGCTCCTCAAATATTTGCAACAGAACGTCCGGATAAAGTAGCAATGATGCTTTCTCAAGGAAATGTTGCAGTTATTTTAGACGGAAGCCCTCATGTTTTGGTAATGCCTGCTACTATAACAGAATTCTTGCATACAACAGAGGATAGTAATGTCAGGTATCCATATGTAAATTTTATACGCATAATAAGAATTATTGGTATAGCTCTTGCCCTTTTATTGCCTGGAACGTATATTGCTATAACAAATTTTCATCAAGAAATGATTCCAACTAATTTATTGTTTGCAATTGAGGCGTCAAGAGAAAATGTACCTTTTCCTTCAATAATTGAAATATTAATAATGGAATTCTGCTTTGAGTTAATAAGAGAAGCAGGACTTAGGGTACCAGGAGCAATTGGTTCTACCATAGGTATAGTTGGAGGTCTTATTCTTGGACAAGCAGCTGTATCTGCTAATGTAGCCAGCCCAATTATGATTATAATTGTTGCTATTACAGCTTTGGGTTCATTTACAGTACCTAGCTTTTCTATGTCCTTTTCTGTAAGAATAATTAGATTTGCGTATATAATTCTTGGAGCGATAGCAGGATTTTTAGGCATATCATTGGGTTTAGTTATAAATTCTTTGGTATTTGCGTCATCGAAATCATTTGGTGTACCCTTTTTAACACCTTTTGCACCAATTACAAATGGTAAGTATGCAGATAAGCTGACAAGAAAGCCGACATGGAAACAGGAAAGAAGACCGGATTATTTAAATGTTAAGAATATAAAGAGTCAGCCTAAAATAAGTAGAGGATGGACAGAAAAAGACTCGGACACTGAGGATGATAAGTAAAAATATATATGATACTAATTATCAGTATATGTTTTGAAACAACTAAAATAAGTGCTATGTTAATATAAAGGAGGAAGGATTCCGTGCCAGTAAATTCGCTGAATTTACCTTAATATGGAGCATGGATATATTATGAAGAATAAAATTGGTTTTGGATCATGGGAAGCAACAGCTCTGATGGTGAATTTTGTATTTGCTAATATAATGCTTGTATTCCCTCGGAATGTAGTAAACTTTGGGGGAAGTGCTTGCTGGACTATTCCTATTATCATAACTATAATTGCAATTTGTTATTTTGCACTCTTAGCTAGGTTATACAAAAATATTGGCAGTTTAGACTTAATAGACATTTCAGAGTGCATTGGCGGTAGGGTTTTTAAAGTTATAATTGGACTATTGATAACAGCATTTTTAGTATTTGTAGTTTCTATTTTTATGGGAGCTTTTACACAAACACTAAAAATTATTTCTTTAAACAAATCAACATTTAAGTATGTTGAAATGCTTTTCTGTGTTGGAATGGTAATAAGTGCATTTTACGGAATAGAGAGTATTGCAAGGATAAGTGCTTATTTAGTACCTATAATAGTTTTTGGCTTTATTTTGATAACTATAGGTGTTATTCCTGACTTTAGATTATATAATCTATTTCCTATTTTAGGTGAAGGTATTATATCAATTTCAAAGGGAAGCATATTAAAGCTTAATGTGTTTTTTTCTTTTATTATCTTATTTTTGATGGTTCCGTTTTTTAAAAAACAACATCTTAAAAAAGTAGGATATTCCTATATAATCATATCGGGATTACTATTACTATGGTCCGCACTTAGCTTTATTCTTATATTTCCATATGAACTGGCTGTAGACAAAAAGATACCTATATTTCAGCTAGCTAGACACATAGAATTTGGAAATTATATTCAAAGAATTGAGTCTATTTCAGTATTGATTAGTTCTATTTGCGCTATCATTTTTTTAGGAGCAATATTCAATTTCATTATATATGTGCTTGAAAAATCACTTGATTTAAAACAATCTAAGCCTATAATTTTACCAATAGCTATTATTGTATTTTCACTAGCTTATCTTTCAAAAGCGTATAATATTGATTTTCTAGGCATTGGCATAGTAAATAGTATATTGCTTATTGGAATGATTATACCTTTGATTTTAATTATAATTGGTTCAATTAAAAAAGTGGGATTAAGCGGTAAAGGAGACAAAAATGAGCAGAAAACTTAAAACTTTAATTTTGCTACTAATTACAATAATTTCTGTTGTTTCAGTTTCAGGCTGTTATGATAGTAATGAAGTAGATGATTTGGCTTATGTAATAGCAATAGGCGTAGACAAGGCCGATGATAATTCTTTTAATCTTACATTTCAAACTGCCGTTCCCAAATCTATTACAGGTGGTGAGGGAGAAAGCACAGATATCAAGACTTTTAAAACTGATAATTTTTTAACTGGATTAAAAAAAACTAGTGCCTATTTAGAAAGAAAAATAAATTTGTCACACACTAAAATAATAGTTGTTTCTGAGGAAGTGGCAAAAGAAGGCATAATGGCTTTTCTGAATGGTTTACAACAAAATATAGAGCTTAGACCTAGTGTTGAAATCATTGTTTCTTCAGAGGGAGCTCAAAAATATATTGAATCTATAAAGCCAAAACTTTCATCAAGCCCTGCAAAACACTATGATTTACTATTTAAATCTTTTGAAACTGATTTTCTTGTAAAAGATACCCAATTAGAAGACTATATGTACAGAGCTAAGTACAAAAGCACTCAGCCTATTGCAATCTATGCAGCTATAGATAAATCAATCAATGATGAGGAAAAATCTGATAACGGAAATAAAAAGCAAGAGGAAGAAGATAAAAAAGATGAAGAAAGTAGTAAAGAAGATAAAGATAAAGATGATAAAAACAAAGGGGATGAAAATAAAGAGGGAAGTATGTCAGTAGCGGGTTTGGCAGTTTTCAAAATGGACAAAATGGTTGGAAAACTCAATAAGGATGAGGCAATGTTATTTGCATTAATGACAAGCACAAAAAATAAAGAAATAGAGATAGTTGACCCTTTGGATGATAGGTTTAAAGTATTAGGGAATGTTACAAAATTAAGGACATCTTCCTCTAAAGTTAAAATAATTAATGGGAAACCTCAAATTAATATAAAATTAGACTTGAATGTTGATGTGAAAGCAGTACAAAGTGACAATGATTATGATGACCCGGAAAATGGAGCTAAACTTAAAGCTGCATATGAACAATACCTAAATGAGGGGATAAAAAAACTACTTGATAAGACTACAAAGGAATTAAAGTCAGATATATTTGGATTTGCTCAAGAAGCCAAGAAAAATTTTTTAACAATTGATGATTGGGAAAATGCCAATTGGGATGATATTTTTGTTAAGTCAGAATATGAATTAATGGTTGATGTTAAAGTAAGGAGACAAAGTTAATATGATAGTCAATATAATTTCTTATTTAGCAGTAATTTGGATAAGTATTTATTCTATTAGTTTTGGTGTATGGACATGGAAAAATAATAACAAGTTTGGCGGGATGATGATTATGTTGATATCCTTAATATCATTGGCATTACCAGGATATTTTTTGTTCTTTGTTCAATAGTTGTTTTTACTCAGCCGTTGACAACACAATATTTAGAACTGTAAATTGTTTAAATAGCAATTAACTGGCAGAGTTTTTGTTATTAAACAAAGCCCAAATTTGAATTATTTAACAGACGATTTATTGGATTTATTCAAAAAAATATGCTTTTCTGTGGATAAATATGTTTACTAATGTCATTGTTTTTCTTTTTTGCTTGTATTAAGATATATAGAAAATCTTAATAGAAACTATACAGAAAATTATAATTAAATTATTAAAAAGTAATTTAATTATTGTATAATTATTTTATTACATGTAAAAAAGTGCTATATATTTAAATTAATAACATATAAGAATTGTAAATATAAGTATCACGTGAACAAGTTATTATATGCTATGTCAGAATAAAGGACTTTAAAATATATGTAAGGTATGATTAAAATGTGAAAATAACATCAGGGAGTGACAGTAATGAAAAAAATATATACAAGCAGGAATAGTCGTAAAAATAAGAATCAAATACATGAAGAAGATTATTATTATATTCAGTCTAATATTTTTCCAAAGACTCTTGGTAAATTACCATTTTTACCAAATGTGTTTGTGGAAAGACAAAATGATATAAAGAATATTAGAAACTTGCTTTTGGAAGGCAATAACCCCTTGGTTTTGTTCAATAGAGAAGCTGGTATAGGGACAACATCTGTTGCTTCAAAATATTACTATGAATTCCAGAATGAATATAAACATATTGGGTGGGTACATTGCAAAAAAAACATTTGCACAGCTGTATTAACTCTGGCACAGTCATTAGGAATAGAGTTTAATGAAAAAATGGCAGAAAATAAGAGATACAAATGTATACTACAGGTGCTTTCATCTATTGAAAAACCATGTTTGCTAATAATAGACGATGTAAATGACTATGAAGATCTAAAAAATAACATAGATAAACTAAATGAATGTTCAAATTTACATATATTAATTACAACAAATATTACAAACTTTAATCTTATTAAGAACTATCATGTTAAAGAACTAAATGAAGAACAGATTGTTGCACTTTTCAGAGAATATTATCCTATGCATAAAGATTCTGACAATGTTCTATTAGGTGAAATATGCCGTGCAGCAGGATATAATACACAGGTTATAATAATGTTTGCAAAGCACCTCTATGAGTTCAATCAGGTTCGTGAAACATATTCACTAAATAAACTTCTTGAAGAATTTCAGAAAAAAGGACTTTTTTTGGCTAAAGACAATCAGATTATTGGTACTGAATATCATGTTTATGGAGGTATTAATGAGGAAAAGCCGGAAGATATTTTGAAGGTATTATTAGAAATAGGAGATTTAACAGAGCAAGAAAAATCACTTCTTTCAGTCTTTGCAGTACTACCATCAATAGGTATTACACATAAAGATTTGACTGACTTATTATCACAGGTTAAAGGTATTGAACTGATTCTAGCAACTCTTTCTCAAAAGGGCTGGATAGATTTCAATGAATCCACAAAAACCTATAAGTGCAATACTTTAGTACAGGAAACGATAAAGAAAAATAAGAGTTCGATGGAATTACTAGATGACTGCAATGTGTTAATTGAGTCACTTATCAGCAGGTTGGAGTATGAGCCAGGAACAGGACATCTAACAAAAATTTCTTATGAAAAGGCAACCACCATTATTGAATATTCAGAGGCCATTTTACAATTTTTTAAGACTGCAGAAAGAAGTATTTCTGTGTTATGTGAAAGGATAGGCCGATATCACGCAACTGTAGGCAATTTGACTAAAGCATTGGAATATTATGAGGAGTGTACAGAACTTAAAAAGAAGTTATATAATGAATACCCTACAAATACGGGGTTTAAATTCGGTTTAGCTATTGCTTATTCACAGTTAGGTACAGTATATAAAAATATAGGAAACTTAAGAAAAACATTAATGTGCTTTAAAGAAGATGCTAAGTTAACAAAGGAGCTATACGAAGAGTACCCAAACAGTGTAGCCCTAAAAAATGGTTTGGCAATGTCCTACTCACAGTTGGGAGCAACTTACCAGAATACATATAATTTTAGTAAGGTTCTTGAGTACTTCGAACAATATACAAAACTTAAAAAAGAGCTATACGAAGAGTATCCAAATAATATGGGATTTAAAAATGGCTTAGCGGTATCCTATTCAAAGCTGGGAACTGCATATAGAGATAATGGGAATATTCCAAAGGCATTAGAGTGCTTTAATGAAGAAATAAAACTTTTTTCAGAATTATATGAAGCAAATCCAACTAATATAAGAATTAAAAATGCACTGGCAATATCTTATTCAAAACTTGGATTATTATATAAAAATATGAATAATTTCGATAAGGCATTAAAATATTTTATGGAAGACACCAAGCTTACAAAGGAACTATATGAGGAGAACCCTGGAAATGTAGGCTTCAAAAATGGATTAGCAGTATCCTATTCAAAACTTGGTTCTATGTACAAAAGTAAGGGGGAATTGAGTAAGGCCTTGGAGTACTTTGAAGAGTATTCAAAGTTAAAAAAGGAGTTATACGAGGAGTGTCCAGACTTTATTGGATTTAAAAACGGTTTAGCAATATCCTATTCAAAGCTTGGTTCAACATATAAGAATATGGGTGATTTAAATAAGGCATTAGAATACTATGAAAAATACATCAAATTAAGAACTGAATTACATGAAGAATATCCTCAAAATATTGGATTGAAAAATAGCTTAGCAA
Organism: Ruminiclostridium herbifermentans; assembly: GCF_005473905.2. NCBI lineage: Bacteria > Bacillati > Bacillota > Clostridia > Eubacteriales > Oscillospiraceae > Ruminiclostridium > Ruminiclostridium herbifermentans. The sequence continues at coordinate 2,978,962 of NZ_CP061336.1, read as the reverse complement.
TAGCATATTACAAAATAGGAATGTTTTACAAGGATTATAAAAATAGCAAAAAAAGAGCTTACAAATATTTTCAGGAGTCTGAAAAGCTATTAATTGAACTGTTGAAATACATGCCTCAATCTGTAATATTTTCTAGCTTTTTGGATAAGGTTGAAAAAAGGATGAAAAGCTTAAAAAACATTCATTAGCATTAATGTACATCTGCAAAGTACCCAAATTATTTTATGTTAACAGCTTTTTGGATACAATAAAAGCTTAGAACCCTTACAGTTCTAAGCTTTTATATGGCAGGGGTGGGGGGACTCGAACCCACAGCCAACGGTTTTGGAGACCGGTACTCTACCAATTGCGCTACACCCCTAAGACGAATATTAGTATACAATAGACTTTATACTCTTGTCAATGATAAAATTAAAAAAATTGTGGAAATTAATAAAATTAAAAACTTGAGAAATATTTGTTATTACTTGATTAATATAAACAATATAAGTACAATAAATAGTATCTTTAATTGTTTGTAACATAAGTACTATTATATAGTATTTATTGTTTATATTTATTGTTTATATTTATTGTTTGTAATAAGGCAAGAAAATGTTCTCCACTTCTATAAGTGGTGGATATAACTTTGTATATTAGGCTGTGAGATTATCTTCTGCCATAATAAAACGCCGTTAATGTAATAAATTTTCTATAATCGAATATATAATCGAAAATTATATAGATTCTAGGCGTTATAAGAGGGACAAAATGAAATTAAAAGGATTTAGAGTTAACGATAGATATATTATTTTATTATTTGCATTTATGCTGCTTGGAGCTTTAATCACTCTTCAGATTAGAAGTACAGTTAGTGTGCAGCGGCAGGCAGCTGATATACTGAATACTGACAAGCTAAAAATTCAGCTGGATGAAAAGATTAAAACAGGTGAGAAATATAAGGAACAGATTGAAAAGCTGGAGAATGATAAGGCTGCATTTTTGGCTGCTCCAATTAATAATGTAAGTATTTCTCAAAAAAAAGAACTTGAATATTTAAAACTCATATCTGGTTTGACTGATGTTACTGGAGAAGGAGTAATAATTACATTGAATGATGCAGAATTTCCTGATTCTGAAATAGTAATGGATTATATTATTCATGATAATGATATATATAATGTCGTTAATCAATTAAAAATAGCGGGTGCGCTTGCTATATCAATTAATGATGAGAGAATTATAGCCACAAGTGAGTTGATATGTGCAGGACCAACTATAAAAATCAATAACAATAGATATGCCGTACCTTATACAATTAAAGCAATAGGAGATTCGGACGTGCTATATAAAGCTCTTAAGGAAAGCTATATAATTAACGATATGTTAACACTAAAAAAACGTGTAACAATATCCCAAGAAAAAGATATTGTAGTACCTAAATTTACAAATGATATTAATAGTCTGATTTCCAGACTGGAGGTAATAGATTATGAAGACAAAAAAAATTAGCAGCAATATATCCATATCAATAATTTGTATATTATTGGGGCTGGCACTTTCGTGGCAGTTCCAAAGTATAAGGAATAATGCTAGTGCTATGAAACTTGAAAACCAAAAAAAGGATGATTTAGTTGTCAAAATTCTTAACGAGCAGAAAAATAATGAAAACCTTAAGGCTAAGCTTAATGAGTTACAAGTTCAAATAAATAAATTTGAAGATGCAAGTGGTAATTCAGATGAAAACATGAAGCTGTTATCCGAAGAAATTAAAAAATTGAAAATTGTTGCTGGATTAACTGATGTTAAAGGAAAGGGAGTAATTATAACCTTTGCAAAAGAGGATTCGTTAAATGTAGCCGACGATGATCTTTTATCAATACTAAACGAGTTGAGAGCAACGGATGCGCAAGCTTTGGCAATAAATGACCAGAGGGTTATTGATACCACAGAGGTTAGAGCCGCTGGAGGCTATATTATGGTAAATGGACGTCATGTCATTCCTCCATATCAGATAAAGGCTATAGTTGATCCTGATAATGCTGTAAATGCTTTGAGCATGATTGGAGGGCCTTTGGAAAAGATAAAATTGTTTATCGATGTTGATGTTAAAAAATCTGATGAAGTTGTCATACCTAAAATCAGTGAGGAACTAATAAAAACAAACAAGCTTACTCCAGTTGAAAACAAATAAAATTAAATTCTTGAGTCTTATATATGTTATTACATGTATAAGGCTTTTTTGTTGTTCTCAAAAACTATAAAACTATATATAAATATATGAGAAGTGTTTTTTTTATTATACTTAGCTTTTTATTCAATGATTATGCTTAGGATAGTGAGGGATTATTTTGAAAATGAAAAAAGTTGTTACCTTGGCTGTTTTGCTTATAATTTTAGCTGTTATAGTAAACTGTGTTGTTATGCGAAGATACAATTCAGATGCAAATTCAAACCTTTCAGACCTAGGCGGTGTTTTCAGCGTAAGCAGCAGAAGTATTGATTACTCTACAGAACTTACAGGAAATTTATCGGAAGAGGTAGATTCTGAAAATTGTATATCATTACAAAATGAATTTCCTTATGGGAAGAAGCGCTGCTGGGGAATAAGAAGGCAGCCTGATAATAAGACGCCTATAGCTGATCCAGGAACAGATAAGCTGCTTGAAAAATATGGCGGCAAGTATGTTGGTGATGTAAATAAAAAAGTAATTTATTTAACTTTTGATGAGGGCTATGAGAATGGATACACATCTAAAATACTTGATGTTTTAAAGGAAAACAATGTCAAGGCAGCATTTTTTATTACAGGGCCTTATCTTAATGAGCATCAGGATTTAGTAAGAAGGATGGTTGAAGAGGGGCATACAGTTGGAAATCATACAATTCATCATCCAAGTTTACCAGAAAAGAGTGATTCGGAGATTGAAGAGGAGGTTCTTGGGTTAGAGAGAGCTTTTACTGAAAAATTTGGAGCAAAAATGAAGTTCCTTAGACCTCCAAAGGGTGAATATAGTGAAAGAACTCTTAGTATTACCAGTAAGCTAGGTTATTGCAATCTTTTTTGGAGTTTTGCATACGATGATTGGTATAGAGATAAAATAAGAGGGCCAGAGTATGCATATAAAATGGTAATGAAAAATTTGCATAATGGTGAGATAATACTGCTGCATGCTGTATCAAAGGATAATGCGGATGCACTAGATATGATAATTAAAGGAGCAATTGCAAGTGGATATGAATTTGGAAATGTAGAAGATTTGGCAAATTAGTTTTTATTGCTAGTCATTGACAATATGTATACAATTCACTTTTTTGTACTAATTTTAGGAAACTTTGGCTTAAAATCCAAACTATCGACCCTTATCGTAGATATTTAAACGATAATAATTGATTTGTTGATTAAAAACTAATTCATTATATGAATTTATTTATCTTTATGAATTTATTTGACTTTGTAACTTGTTATTGCCGTGCCGCTGCACCAGAAATTAATAGACCTTAGCAGCATATATCTGCGAAGTTTGATTGTATAAGAAAAAACTCTTAATCAAAGTTCGTGAGAATATAGTACTTAGTTTGAACTCAACCAACCAAAAGTGTATTTTGACAGATAAGAAAGCAGAGGTACACCACTGAAAGTTTACCAAATTTGTAATCAAAAGTGGGTGCAGGAGGATAGTGTAATGCAAAAAATAGAGAAAATCAGTAAAGGTAAACATACTAAAAATAATAAAAATGTTAAGCCTGAATCAAAAATTAAAATAAAAGAAAAGTTTACTGAATTGTTAGAACTGCCAAAAGAAATAGTATTAGATATGCCCAAACTAACTATGTTGGGTAATGGAGACTTAATTATAGAGAACTATAAAGGTATTGCTGAATACGTTGAAGATGTTTTGCGAGTTAATACTACATCAGGAACTATTAAAGTAAAAGGAACTAATGTTTATATTAAGGAAATTACATCAGAAAGTATAATGATTTATGGCAATATTTTATCGCTGGAATTTTTAAAATAGCAATACTTAATTAATATAGTACATAAAAGTAAAGTTACCAAGTTTCTTAAACTGGAGGGCAAAATGTTAATTTTGAGGTTATGGAATTATATTAGAGGATATGTTATTATTATTGTTGAAGGATATTTTTTAGAAAAATTTATAAATATATGTACTCATAGGCAAATAAGATTATGGAATGTTAAGTGGCAAAAAAACAGCAGTGTTAAAATGATGATTAGTGTTAAGGATTTCAAAATGCTTAGGCCTATTGCAAAGAAAACTAGGTGCAGAGTACATATTGTTATGAAAAAGGGACTGCCTTTTTTATTAAATAAATATAAAAACAGAAAAGCTTTTGTTATAGGTGCTGGAAGCTGTATCATAGTATTTTTCCTAATATCCTCGTTTATATGGGATGTATCAGTTGTTGGAAATAGCAGTGTACCAACTGAAGTCATAGTAGAGAAGCTAAATGACAATGGAGTTAAAATAGGTGCCTTGAAATATAGCATAAATCCTGAAGACGTAGTTGGTAATATGATGCTTGAATTAAATGACCTTGCTAGAATAAGTGTTTATATTCGTGGAACAAAGGTTCAAGTTGTTGTAAATGAAAGGGTAAAGCCACCAGATCTAATAAATAAAAATGTGCCATGTGATATTGTGGCTCTGAAAGAAGGTGTAATTTGTTCCATTGTTGCAAAAGAAGGTCTTGAAGCAGTCAAAGTAGGTGACACTGTTACAAAAGGGCAGCTGCTTATAACAGGAAGGATTGAGAATGCTAATTATCCGGAAGCTAGTCCCTTAATGGTTCATTCTATGGGGAGTGTTAAAGCAAGAACTTGGTATGAAGCTAGTGCGAAGGTAGAGCAAAAGCTTGAAAGAATCCAAAGGACGGGTTTGAAAAAAGAAAATTATTCAATTGTTCTTTTTACAAAAAAAATAAAACTATTTCATAGCAAAATCCCATATAAGAATTCAGAATATGTTGAAATTAAAAAAAAACTATGCATTGGTAAATATTTTGCATTACCAGTTGAATTTATTATAGATCAGCATTATGAATATAAAGTGGAGCACTATGAAATTGATACTGAAACTGCGGAGGAAATGGCAGCAGACAAAGCCATAGATTTGGCTAAGCAAAAAGTACCTAAAAACGCAAAAATAGTTAATACAAATATTTCTTTTGTCAATAATGACAATGGTGTGAGTATAGCTAAGGCAATAATCGAATGTATAGAAGATATCGGAGTGACACAGGAGATAGGAGGAATGTAATACTTGACAGAGAAAGTAGAAAAAAATATTGATTTTTATAGCATAGAATATGCAATGAATATTTTTGGTAATTACGATGAAAATATAAAAATTATTGAAGAAGCCTTTAATGTAAAGGTTGTAACTAGAGATACGTCAATAGCAATTAGCGGAGAAACAGAAAATGTTAATAAAGCTGAAGCAATTGTTACGAAGTTATTAGACATTGCAAAACGTGGAGAAAATATTACTAGGCAAAATGTACAGTATTTAGTAGGGCTTACAAACGAGAAACAAATAGAAAAGGCTGATGAACTTTTAGGCGATTATGTTTGTCTTACTGCAAAAGGAAGGCAGATAAAAAATAAGACACATGGACAAAAGCTGTATGTTGATGCAATGAAAAAAAATGATATTGTATTTGGAATAGGTCCTGCAGGTACAGGAAAGACTTTTCTAGCGGTTGCTATGGCAGTAAATGCTTTTAGAAATAAAGAGGTTGACAGAATTGTTCTTACAAGACCAGCGGTAGAAGCAGGTGAAAAGTTAGGGTTTTTGCCAGGAGATTTACAAAATAAAGTTGATCCATATTTAAGACCACTTTATGACGGACTTTACGAAATAATGGGAGCCGACCTTTATTTAAAATATCTTGAAAGAGGCATGATAGAGATTGCACCTCTTGCTTATATGAGAGGAAGAACTTTAGATAACTCGTTTATTATATTAGACGAAGCTCAGAACACTACACCAGAACAGATGAAGATGTTTTTAACAAGAATTGGATTTAATTCAAAAGCAGTAATAACAGGTGATATAACTCAAATAGACTTACCAGGTGACAAGAAATCTGGATTAAAAGAAGTAACTACTATTTTGAAAGATATAGATGGTATTGAGTTTTGTTACCTTACTCAAAAGGATGTAGTAAGACATGAACTGGTTCAGAAGATTATAATTGCATATGATAAATACTCTTTGAAAGAAGAGAAACAAAAGGAAGAGAAAAAAAAGGAAGATAGACAAAAGACTTAAGCTTAAGCTAATATACAACACTTACCTGGGGGTAGCAAATGAAAAAAGCTAAGAAAGGCGAAAATAAAATAAGTAAAATTACTAATAACTTTGCTGTTCAGCGTTCATTTATGGTAATTATTACTATATTAATTGCTTTTATTATAATTGAGACAGGTGCTCAACCAACAAAATATAAATTAAATTTAGGTGATGTCTCGTATGATGATATAACTGCGCCTAGAGATGTGATTAATGAAGTTTTAACTGAAGAAAATAGGATTTCTGCTAGAGATAATGTTGAGAATGTGACAAAAGAAGATTCAAAGGCATTTGTACAAGTTATATATAAGCAGGACGACTTTTTTAAGGCTATATCAAATGCTAGAACAAGTGTTGATAAAAGAATGAAGGAACTTGGATTATCTCAATATAGCAAAAGCTATAATGAGTATCTTAAAGAGGCTCGAAAAACAGCAGCAAATAGCTTAAGTGACAGATTAAATGATATGTCAATATCATTGTCACAGGCGCAAATTGAATATCTTATATCAACTGTTACAGATAGTGAATTAGAAGCTTTTGAAACTTTGACTAAACAGCTTATATCACGTTCTATGTCTGAGGTTATTACAGAGAGTAACATTGATATACATATTCAAAATTTGTTCAACAGCTATAAGAATGAGCAGGGTATAAATGACCAACTAAAAAGCATCGGAGAGCAGCTTTCTAAAAGTATTCTCAGAACCAATCAGATAGTTGATGAAGAGGCTACGGAGAAGAAAAGACAGGAAGCATATAATGATGAGGCTAATATTGTTAAGATTAAAAAGGGTTCAAGAATTATTAGCTTTGGCGATATAGTTACAATGGACAAGCTAAAGTTATTAGAGGAACTTAATCTTCTTGAAACAAAAAGCAGATATGATTATCTTTTTTCTCTTGGGATATTAGCAATTTTACTTTTTCTTGTTGGAATAGTTGCGATATTCTTAAGAAAATATAATAAAAAAATATACAAAAGCAGAAAAGAATTATTACTGTTATGCTTAATATCTGTTATCATTCTTCTTATTGCCAGATATTTATTTCCATATTATCATGGTTTACTTATTCCAGTTTTTGTAGGAACAATGCTTACTTCAATATTGCTCAATTTTGAACTTGCAGTAGTGATTAATTGTATTCTTACTGTTTGTATATCATTATTGCTTAGGGGTGACTATAAGTTTTTATACATGGGCTTAGTTTGTGGTGTAATATCAGCATTTATGGTTACTAAGGCACATCAACGCAGCAGATTGTCAATGAATGGGCTTTTGCTTGGACTAATAAATGCTGTATTTATAGTTTTTATAAATTTCATAGAAAAGAGCGATGCTACAACAATTCTTACTGAAAGCCTAGCAGTGTTTATTAATGGAATTGTTTCTATGGTATTAACAATTGGATTGCTTCCATTTTTAGAGAGTGCATTTGGAATTGTTACTCCATTAAAGCTTCTAGAATTATCCAACCCAAACCATCCTTTGCTTAAAAAGCTTCTTATGGAGGCACCGGGCACATATCATCATAGCCTTATGGTTGGAAATCTAGCAGAGGTGGCTGCAGAGGATTTGGGAGCTAACGCCCTTCTTGCAAGAGCAGGAGCATATTTTCACGATGTTGGAAAGCTTAAAAGACCGGATTTATTCACTGAAAATCAATTGTCAGAAAATCCCCATGAGAGAATGACACCAAATGTAAGTTCAGTTGTTATTACATCGCATACATCGGATGGTGTTGAAATAGCAACTAAGTATAAGCTGCCTTCTGTAATTAAAGACATAATAAAGCAACACCATGGAACAACGCTTGTAGCATATTTTTATTATAAAGCTATTAAATCAGAATCTGGTAATGAGGTTAAACAAGAGGATTACAGATATGAAGGGCCAAACCCACAGACTAGAGAAGCTGCAATAGTTATGCTTTCAGATTCTGTTGAAGCAGCAGTTAGATCAATGAGCAATAAAACTGAAGAAAAAATTGAAGCTTTAATAAGAAAAATAATTAAGGACAAGCTAGATGATGGCCAGTTAAATAAATGTCAGCTTACGTTGGCTGATTTAGATACAATAGCTAATTCCTTTATTAAGGTTCTTAGTGGCTATTTTCATGCACGTGAGCAATATCCAGATGTTAAAAATTTAGTGAAAAAAGATATTTTTATTGAAGAAAAGGGAGAGTATAATATAGAGCATATTAAAAATGAAGTTTCTGATGAAGCAAGAAAAGACGGAGGAAAGAAAGTTGATAATAATTGAAAATGAACAAGACAAGGTATCAATTGATGAGAATATTAATATACTCATTAAGAAGGTAATTGACATATGTATGAAAGCTGAAAATCTAGAGATGGAATATGAAGTAAGTGTGCTGATTGTAAATGACGAAGAGATACGATTAATAAACAAGGAGCATAGAGATATTGATAAATCTACTGACGTGCTATCTTTTCCGATGGCTGAATTTAAAAATGGAGAATTAATTTCTGATGAAGGGGATTATGATCTTGAGTCTGAGCAATTAATGCTAGGTGATATTATTATTTCAGCTGAAACAGCAAAGAGACAGGCAATGGAATATGGTCATAGCTTTGAGAGAGAAATAGCGTTTTTGACAGCTCATTCGTGTTTTCATTTATTAGGATATGATCATATGGAAGAAGCAGAAGAAAAGGTTATGTTTAGCAAGCAGGAAGCTGTTTTGAAGGAAGTAGGATTAACTAGGCTTCGATAGGCTTGCTAAAAGGTTTGATACATTATAATAACTTTATATTTGTTAGGCGAAAATTTACAATTCAACTTCAGTGCTAAGTATTGCTCTGTCAGGTTGAGGCTTTAGACAGTAAATTTTACCTAATTTTTCAGCCTGTTTTAGGTGTGGGGGATTATATGAAGAATAAAAATCTTATCGAAAGCTTTTTGAATGCCTCTCGAGGTGTATTATATACTATTGTAAAAGAAAGAAATATGAAAATTCATTTGGCTATGAGTTTTTTTGTGCTTTTGCTTGCAATATGGTTAGGTGTCAGCAAGGTTGAGTTTGCTATATTGTGCTTAACAGTTGCAATAGTTTTATGTTTTGAACTCATAAATACGGCAATGGAGGTAGTAGTTGATTTTATAGTAGATGTATATCATCCTAAAGCTAAGATAATAAAGGATGTTTCTGCCGGTGCTGTTTTTGTTTCGGCATTTTTTAGTATTATAATAGGTGTTGTAATAATGGGAGATAAATTAATGTTAAGATTAATAGATTATATAGGCAAATAGTAAATTACAGATAAAGGAGAAGAGTAATGACAGATAAAGAACTTATTGAGACCGCAAAAAAGGCACTAGAGAATGCATATGTTCCTTATTCGAAATTCAGAGTAGGTGCAGCTATTCTAACCAAAACAGGAAAAGTTTATACGGGATGTAATGTTGAAATAGCATCATTTGGTGCAACAAATTGCGCTGAAAGAACTGCTGTCTGGAAGGCCATATCAGAGGAAGGCAAAATTGAGATTGAGAAAATTGCAATTGCAAGTGATGATGATGACTATATTTATCCTTGTGGTATTTGCAGGCAAGTCATGGCGGAATTTGCAAATGACGACATGAAGCTTCTTTGTACAAATAAAGCAGGTGATTACAGAGAAATTCGTTTTGGAGATATATTACCTAATGCTTTCAGAAGTTTTTAAGGTTAAATATAAGAATATTGATTATTGGTGCAAACTGTTAATTATAGGAGTATTTATAGAACAGATTAAAACAAGAAATGGTAAGTGGCGTAATTTTTTTCATTGCAGGACTACCACTTGAGCTAAAATAACGTTTATGAACAAAAACATATTAACGTAACGCATGAAAAGTAATGGAGGAAACAAATAGAATATGGCATACAAATCAGGATTTATATCGGTTATAGGTAAACCAAATGTTGGAAAGTCAACGCTTTTAAATGCTTTAACCGGTGAAAAAATAGCAATAATGTCAAATAAACCGCAAACAACAAGAAATACAATTAGAGCTGTTATAACAAGTGATGAATATCAGCTTGTACTTATTGACACACCAGGTATTCATAGGCCTAAAACAAAATTGGGAGAATATATGGTAAATGTCGCTTCTGAAACAATCAAAGAAGTGGATTTGATTTTCTTTTTAGCTGAGGCTACTACTTCGCCTGAAAGTTTGGATATTAGCATTATTGAGCAGCTGAAAAAGGTAAAAACACCAGTTTTGCTAATTTTAAATAAAGTGGATATAGTTGAAAAGGAAAAGTTACTTGCTTTAATTGCTAGATACAATGAATTGATGGATTTTAAAGCCATTATACCTGTTTCTGCGTTAAAAAAAGATGGCTTGGATATTATTTTGGAAGAGGTGCTTAAATATATACCTGAGGGAGAAAAGTTTTTCCCAGAGGATACGTTAACTGACCAACCAGAAAAGATAATAGCTGCTGAAATGATAAGAGAAAAATTACTTCTTAATCTTGATGATGAAGTTCCTCATGGAGTTGGTGTTGAGGTTACGTCCTTTAAAGAGAGAAAAGATGGTCTGATTAATATTCAAGCAACTATTTATTGTGAGAAGAGTTCCCATAAGGGAATAATTATTGGAAAACAAGGTGTGATGCTTAAAAAAATAGGGGCTGCAGCGAGATTTGAAATAGAGCGGCTTTTAGATACAAAGGTTTTTTTAGAACTTTGGGTAAAAATAAAACCAGATTGGCGAAATAATGACAATATGCTAAAGGAACTTGGATATAAAAGAAAATAATAAATTTAATAATATATTAATTCAAAAATGGAAATGAATATTTATTTGTGTTTGTATACTATTGGACTATTTGAGAGAAAATATTTTTATAATATTGAATAAAAGGAGCTGACATTTATGCTAGTAGATTTTATTTGGAATGTTTTTAAATCAACTGGTAGTGTTGATTCTTATGTACTAATGAAGGAAATTGAGGAAAAGTACAAATCAGAAAAAACAGAAGATGTCGTTCAAGAAGAAATAAAAATTTAGCATAACTTAGTAGTCTGTAAATTATATACAGCCAACTTTAAATAGTTCATTTATTAGGCAGAAGTTTGAGTTTGATAGTTTATAAAACATATATAACTTGGCTTCTGCCTTTGTTTTGATTGGTTTTTGCCTAGTTTTTTAGTGCATAGATTCAAATAAATAATTTTTGAATTTTGCCAAGCGGTGTTTAGTTGAGGCGAGATATATTCTTAGCCTGAATAAAAAGAGGCATCCGCTATTTATAGACTGGATGAGAATTTTCTTGATTCGTTATAAGTGACATAAAAAATTAGGATTATTTCAGGCATAACGTTTGTACTTAAAATTCAATGCTGTCGGGATATCAATAGTCTGATAAGTGACGGTTTTACTTAGCAACTAACTAAGCGCGGTATTAAGTTCTGGAATATCAATGTTCCGATGAGTGAAAAATCACATTGTAAATTGACATATGAATGTTAGGGAAAAGATAGATAAAAAGTATAGATAAAAAGTATAGATAAAAAGATAGATGGTAGTATTACATTTTAGAATATGGTGGTTATATGGCATATGTGAATTATAAGGGGATAGTTTTAAAAGAAGTAAATACTGGGGAAGCTGACAAGATAATAACTGTTTTGACTGCTGAAGAAGGAAAGATATCTATAGCAGCAAAAAATGCTAGAAGAGCCAAAAATTCTCTGAGTTCAGGTACTCAACTGCTTTGTTATAGCAGTTATATGCTTTTTAAAGGCAAGGAACTTTATAACATGTCTAGCTGTGAGGTTATAGAATCAAATTATGAAATCAGAAATGACATTGTAAAGCTTACATACTGTTCTCATATACTGGAGCTTATTTCAGATAATGTACAAGAAGGTGAGCCAGCAGAAAGTGTTCTTCAGCTTCTGCTTAATACACTATATGTAATTTCCAAAACAAATCGCTCGTTAGAATTTGTAACCAGAGTATTTGAACTACGGTTAATGTCATTGCTAGGGTATGAACCTCATGTTATTAGCTGTATACACTGCAATAAAACTGATGATGAAAAAATGTTCTTTGATTTAGATAACTCGGGATTGGTATGCAGCGAATGTGTTAATAAAAGGGGAAGGATTTATCCATTGCTGCCTGGAACAGTTAAGGCTTTGAAATACATAATGCTTATTAATCCTCAAAAGCTTTATAGTTTCTCCCTTTCAGAAGAAAATATAAAAGAACTGAGCACAATTTCAAAGAAATACATAAAAGAGCATTTAGGTAAGGAATATAATAAATTGGACTATTTGAAATATTACAAGTAGAGACTGTTACAAAATTAGAAATAATATATTCAACCTTAACGAGTTTAAATAGTACGACGTAGCAATATATCTATTGCGTGCTCACGAAATTGACGCTGAAATAATTGCGGTGAACAACAAGCACTTCCGACGACTGTATTAAACTCGAAATCCTGTCTCGAGTTTATACTCAAAGATGCATCATGTAGCTTAGTCGGCTACAATACTTGCTCTTCACATACTATTTCTAGCATCAATTTCTAACCGAACTTTGCAATTATATATATATTATTACTTAGTACTATTTGCTAAAACATCAGTATACAATAAATTTCTTTCTTAAGCAGCCCCTTTCATTATAAGATTACAATAGTAATGAACGAAGAATATAAGTGCGAAAGTTGTACAACATAACAATATAGTATATTGGTATTTATTGAGTGAATTTATGGGGTGATTATGAAGCTAAGTTTATATACAATTATTTCAATAACAATAATTCTAATTAATATCCTATTAATAATAACAGCTGTTTTCATTGAAAGGAAAAAACCAGTAAATGCCTTAAGCTGGGTTTTGACTTTATCTTTACTGCCTTTAGCTGGATTCATACTGTACTTAATCTTTGGCAGGTCATATCATATTAAGAAAAAGAAATTTCTAATAAAATGCGATAGAAGTAAACAATACTGTCAAGAACTGCACAATACCTTAGATATTGCTTTTTATGATGAAACTAAATTTCATGAACCTTATGACAACAACATTAAGGAGTTAATTAAATTCAACATTAATACTTCACAGAGTACCTTTACAAATGATAATAAAGTAACTATTTTTACAAGCGCAGAAGAAAAATACGGAGAACTTTTAAAAGATATTTATGCTGCAAAATCATCAATTCATATTTTATATTTTATTATTCAAAATGATATTATTGGCAATAAAATTATAGCTGCATTAGCACAAAAAGCAAAAGAGGGGCTTGAGGTCAGAGTTTTATTTGATCACGGGGCAAAACTTTTGACTCCTTTAAAAACTTATAAACCCATAATAGAAAATGGCGGTGAGGTATTATGCTTTTTGTCAAATACAGTTAGTAATTATTTAAGAGTAAACTTTAGAAATCATCGCAAGGTTGTGATTATTGATGGGGGAATTGGATATATTGGCGGAATTAATATAGGAGATGAATATCTAGGATTAAATAAGAAAATATCACCATGGCGCGACACACATATGAAAATTATTGGGAGTAGTGTGCACTGCTTGCAGCTAAAATTTTTTGAGGATTGGATATATGCCTCAAAGAGTGATATGGAGTTTGTTGATACTGAGAAATATTTTATGCCTATAAATAAACAGAATTCAGGAAGTACAGGAATGCAGATCGTATCTAGCGGCCCCGACACGAAATATGAAGAGATAAAACGCAGTATGATTAAAATGGTTAATTCGGCTAAAAGGAGTATATTTATACAGACACCGTATTTTGTTCCTGACAGTACATTTTTAGAGGCGCTTCAAAATGCTGCGTTATCTGGAGTTAAGATTATAATTCAAATACCAAAAATACCTGATAAACCATATGTTTACAAGGCTACTATGGCTTTTGTGGCAGATGTAATTGATTATGGTATAAAAGTATATTTATATAAGGGATTTTTACATGCAAAGATGATGGTAATTGATGATGAATGTTGTACTATTGGAACTTCAAATATTGATGTGAGAAGCTTTTCATTAAACTTTGAGATAAATGCTTTTATGTATGGAAAAGAAATCTCACAGAGGTGCGCAAAAATATTTAATGAGGATTTGGAAATGTGTGAACTATTGTCAAAAGAAAAATATCAAAACAGAGGCTTTTTTATTAAGATACAGGAAAGTATTTTCAGATTGCTGTCACCAATACTGTAGGACCCACAATTTCAAACAAATATCTTTATAATTCATTTATCTAAGTTATACTTGCCAATAAGTTTAGACTATAAACCCAAAAATAAACTAAATAGTTGCAAAGAACCTCTATACACAGATGTATAGCTAATTTCATATAGATTAAATTCTTAGTTTAACTAGTTTATCACTGTAAGTGTGTCAGCAAAAAGAAAGTTGGGCTAAATTATAATCTATCGTAAAGGTGTGTTATCTGTTTGTTAAGAGGTTCTTTTTTATGCCACTAAAATATTACTTTATACAAGCTTACTCATGTAAGGAAATGGAGGGAAATATAGTAACATTAATATACAGATATATTGAGTATATAAATTATTGGAATTATAACTCATATATTTAAAAAAATAGGAGGGATTAAAAATGAGCAAAAGGGTTTTCAAATCAATAGTTATATTGCTATTTCTAATTATTACTGTTTTTGCTGTCAATGTAAATACAGTATATGCGGCAAATATAACTGTAGGTGATATTACTTATAATGAAAATGATTTTACCAAGCTTAGAACATTTTTAAACCAGAACTCTGCTGTTACAGGAGTTACCAATGGAAAAGCGATAAATGCAGGGTATGATGAAAATAATCCTGCTACCTGGTCAGGGATTACGTGGACAGACGATGAAGTCAAGCGTATAAAAACAATAACATGGGATACTAAGTCTTTAGCTGGTAATTTGGACTTGAGCGGTGCAACCTCAATGACAAGTCTTGTGTGCAGTAATAACAAGCTTACATCTCTAAATGTATCTGGGAATACTGCTATGACTATCCTTAGCTGTTTCTCAAATCAACTCACTGATTTGAATTTAAGTACTAATAAAAAGCTTGTAGCAGTAAATTGCAGCTTCAATAAACTTACAAATATAGATGTAAGCAAAAATACATCACTGACCAATTTGTGCTGCTATTCAAATGATATAGCTAAGCTGGATATAAGCAAAAATACAGCCCTTACATATTTTGATTGCAATACAAATAAAATAACAGAACTTGATGTTAGTAATAATAAAAAGTTGAGTACGTTTTTGTGTTATTCCAATCTATTAACTGAATTGGATTTAATCAATAACACACAGCTAACTTCTCTAGATTGTCATTCAAATAAACTAGGTCAGCTTAATGTAGATGCTTGTACAAAGCTTATCACATTAAATTGCAGTTCTAATCAATTAATTGAACTAGATTTGAGCAAGAATACAAAAGTAACTAATTTTAGTTGCTCTGACAATAAATTAACAAAAATTAAATTAATATTATCTAATAATAGTATTAATTTGAAATCTCATGGTAATGGATATGTTGAGTTTTTCATAGACAGTTCAAAAAAACAAGCAATAGCAGTTCCTTTTGAGAATGGTACAGGTGTAAGCTGGGAAGATACAGACAAGGGAGTACAACTTTCAAATTCTTATACATACAATCTCACAGCAGGACGGACATATAATCTGCAAGCTAACTTTGCTCAAAACGTGACATTTAACTCACAAGGCGGAAGTGAAGTAGCAGCTATAACTGCAAATTATAACAGCACAATAACAGCACCAGCTATACCCATAAAGGATGGATATATTTTTGATGGCTGGTACAAAGAGGCTAATTGCATAAATAAATGGGATTTTGCAGCTGATAGGGTTACAGCCGAAATAACACTATATGCTAAGTGGCAGCAAATAAGTACAGAGACCATAATAATAAATGGTGTTACTTACAATAGTAATGACTATACTAAGCTTAAAGCATTTTTAAATCAAGAGTCTGCACAAAAAGGGACTAGTAATGGGAAACAGCTTAATAATGCTTATGATGAGAATAATCCTTCCACTTGGACAGGAGTTACTTGGACTGATGGAACAATAAAACAAATAAAAACTATATACTGGTCTTATAAGAATTTAAATGGCAGGCTGGATTTAAGCGGAGCTGCAGGATTGACTAGCTTAAAGTGTTATGGAAATAAAATTACTGAACTCATTACAACAGATGATACAAAACTTACATATATAGACTGCGGTAAAAATATGTTAAGTAGTATTGATATTAGTAATAATACAGCTCTAACTTATTTGGATTGTTCATATAATGAACTGAAATATTTAGATGTAAATTCAAATAAAGAGTTGACTGAGCTTTATTGTAACAGTAATGATTTGATTTCTTTAGATGTAAGCGAAAATGAAAAACTTACAAAATTAAATTGTGAATACAATGAACTTATTAGCCTTGATACCAGTGGAAGTCCAAAATTAAGATACCTTTCATGTTCTGAAAACAATTTGACGAGTTTAGATATCAGTAAAAATATAAATTTATTTTCAATTAAGTGTTCTTATAATCAATTAACAGAGGTGGATATAAGTAATAACTTACTTTTAGGAGAAATTGAAATATATGGCTACAATTTAAAAAAATTTAAATCAGAATTAAACAGTAAATATTTTTATAAAAGCCTTAACGCAATTGCTAATGGAAATGGCTATTTGTACATATCTAATCATCCAGTATCTGGTGAAATTTTATTAGAAGCAATTCCAATGAAAGGGAACTCTTTTGCAAACTGGACTGATCCCGTTAATAATTCCATAGTATCAGTGAAAAATACATTTAGAGATTGGAAACCAGATTTATCCTATAATTTACAAGCAAACTTTTCTCAAAATGTTATATTCAATTCACAAGGGGGAAGTGAAGTAGAAGTTAAAATAGTAAATTATAATAATACAGTGGAGGAACCACAAATACCAACATATGAGGGATATATTTTTGACGGCTGGTATAAAGAGGCGGATTGCATAAACAAATGGGACTTTACGACGGATAGGGTTACATCAGAAACAATCTTGTATGCTAAATGGATATCTAAAGAAATACTGTACACAGTTACTTTCAATTCAAATGGTGGAAGTGCTGTACCAAATATCAGCAATATTAATTATGGAGAAAGTATCACAGCACCTGATACTCCAACTAGAGATGGATATGATTTTTTAGGTTGGTTCAAAGATTCAAATTACAAAAATGCATGGGATTTTTCTAAGGATGTAGTTAAAGATAATATAACTCTATATGCTAAGTGGATAGATAGCGGAAAGACCTATACAGTAAAGTTCAATGTAGATGGAAACATCGTATCAGAAATAAATAATATTAAATATGGAGATACTATTACAGCACCTTTACCTCCAATTAAGAATGGATTTAAGTTTAAGGGCTGGTATAAAGATAGCGCGTTATTGGATGATTGGGATTTTACGAAAGATGTAGTTAAAGAGAATATAACACTATATGCTAAGTGGGCAGCAGAAGAAATATTATATACAGTAACATTTGTAGATGGTGATAGTACATATTTTGTAATCAAAAATGTTAAAGCTGGAAGTACTATTGATGAACCTACTGCTCCAACTAAAGAGAATTTTGCTTTTATTGGCTGGTATAAAGAAGTTGATAATAATAAAGAATGGGATTTTATAAGGGATAAAGTTACCTCAGATACGATATTATATGCTAAGTGGCTACCATCTGCAGATGTAACTATTAATGGTATTACATATAACGGAAATGATTATAATAAGTTAAGAGCATTTTTAAATCAGGAATCTGCTGTGGCAGGAAAAAATAATGGACAAATGATTAATACAGATTATGATGAGAATGACCCTACTACATGGACAGGAGTTTCTTGGTGCCCTGGTTATTTTGACAATAATGAGGTAAGTTATATTAAAGAAATATCATGGGAATCAAAATCATTAGCCGGTAAGTTAGATTTAAGTGGAGCAAAATATCTAGAAAAGCTGAACTGTTCATCAAATCAGATTGTTGAATTAGATTTAGGTGGGGCTGAAAGGATGCTGAAACTAAACTGCTCATCAAATCAATTGGCTATACTGGATGTTAGTGGAGCTAATTGGTTGTATTCAATAGACTGCTCTTACAATCATATAAATAAGCTTGATTTAAGTAGCATTATTGATATTAGCTTAAATTGTTCTTCAAATGATATGAGTGAGTTGTACATAGAGGGGTGGGTATATTCTTTAAAATGTAGTGGAAATAAATTCTCTAGAATTAATTTGAAATATTATTATTTAGACCTTATTTCTAGTGGTAATGGATATATGGATATAAACTATGAATATGCAAAGTATGCAAATGTATCTGCAATCCCTAATTCAGGATATTCATTTGTAAACTGGACGGACACACGTACAGGTAATCAAGTTTCAAGTGCTGCTACAATTTATATTTCTGAATATGATTTAGAGATGAATTATTCTGAATACACAGCTAACTTTACTCAGAAAGTAATATTTGATTCACAAGGAGGCAGCGAAGTAGAGGCTGCAACTGTAAATTATAATAGTACAATAAAAGCACCAAATCCTCCTACATATGAAGGTTATATATTTAAGGGATGGTACAAAGAGCCTGATTGTATAAACCCATGGAATTTCACTAATGATGTAGTAAAAGAGAATATAACACTATATGCCAAATGGGATGTTGCAGATTTTGCTTAATAAGCAGAAAAGCTATATTAATGAAGATGTGGATTTGTTGCTGATACTGGCTAAAACTTATAAAACAGGATTTAATGCAAATGTGGACAGTATGTTTTTAGTAATAAGTAATGTTACATCTGGCAGTGCTTTCAGTATATAAACTATTACTGCAAAGGAGGGATATACCTTTTTAGATTAGTACAGGTACGAAAATTGTACAGAACCATTGGATTTTGCGGTAGATGCTGCTATTGCAGACATAAAATTATATGCCAAGCGGTTATGAATATTTACAATCTGATCATAAGTTTTAAAATCGTAAGGTTTATAATTTTGACTAAAAAATAATACAAAAGACTAAAAAGAACCTCTGTACTGGTTGTTTAGAGGTTCTTTTTAGTTATATATAAGTATATAGAGGAAATTTTTCTATAATAGTATTCTATAATTTTATTCTATAATCGTAAAAATTTATTTTGATTCTAGGCGTTTTATTGAAACTAACTTTTAATAAATATATCACATTATATAGAATTTTTTGTTATACTATTCTATGCAGAATTGAAATACTAATTACATATTACATAAGTTTGCTGAAATGGAGCGTGGGAGGTTTGTATTTTAAAAATATTTGCAAGCTTGGCTTCATTACTACAAATATGGCTATTTAAGATGTGATTCCGCATTTTAAGTCAATTATTATAATATAGGGATTGTAGGAGGTTTTTTCTCGTTGTTTAAGTTAGTTAAGTATTTAAAGCCATACTTAAAGCAAGTAACTTTAGGACCTGCTTTTAAGCTGTTTGAAGCTATATTAGAGTTGCTTATACCATTAATGATGGCAAAGTTAATTGATAATGGAGTAAGAGCAAATAATTCATCATACATTTATATGATGGGCGGATTGATGGTAATAACAGCAATAACAGGTGCTTGTTCTGCATATATTTGTCAATATTATGCATCAATAGCATCGCAGGGCTTTGGAACTACAATGAGAAATTTGCTGTTTAAGAGAGTCCAAAGCTTTTCGTTAAATGAGATAGATAAAATTGGCGTACCTTCGTTAATAAATAGAATAACAAGTGATGTTAATCAGCTGCAATTTGCTGTTGCTATGCTTATACGGCTTGTTGTAAGGGTGCCGTTTTTATGTATTGGCGGTTTAATTATGGCCATGCTTATAAATTTGAAGCTTTCTTTAATATTGTTGGTTATAATGCCTATTTTTTTGGTTTTTATTTATATTATAATGTCACGTACAGTACCCCTTTATAAAGCTGTGCAAAAAAAGCTGGATACACTTTCTGTTATTATTAGGGAAAATTTATCAGGAGTCAGAGTCATAAGGGCTTTTGCAAGATTGGACAAGGAAAGAGAGCGTTTTGTTAAAAGTAATAAAGAATATGCTGAGGCTTCCATTAGCGTTGGGAGGATTTCTGCATTGTTAAATCCTGTGACTACAGTTGTTGTGAACCTTGGGATTGCTGCCATACTTTGGTTTGGAGGAATAGAGGTTTATAAAGGGAGTATGACACAGGGTGAAGTAATAGCCTATATAAACTATGTAAATATGATATTGTCTGCTTTAATAGTTTTAGCAAATTTAGTGGTAACCTTTACGAAGGCAGCAGCCTCTGCTAATAGGGTTAACGAAATACTTGAGTTAGAACCGTCAATTGTGGATAAGGCTGATTTTTCTGAAAGTATAATAAACAGTGATTATGATTTGGAAACTGAGAAGTCAATTAAAAATAGTAGTACAAAAGTAAAAGCTTCAAACCAGTTGAAGAGCGAAGAAGATGAAAAACCAATAATTCAATTCAAAAATGTAAGCTTTTCATATTCTGAATCATCAGAATATGCACTTAAAAATATTTCATTAGAGATAAATAAAGGTCAAAGGGTTGGAATTATTGGTTCAACTGGTGCAGGAAAGTCAACCCTAGTAAATTTAATTATTAGATTTTATGATACAACAGAAGGCTCTGTGTACGTTGAAGGAAGAAATGTTAAAGACTATACTCAAAAAGAACTAAGAGATAAAATCGGTTTAGTACCTCAAAAGTCTGTTTTATTTTCAGGTACAATTGAGGATAACCTAAGATGGGGGAACAAGGAGGCTTCTCAGGAGGAAATTGAAGAAGCGGCTAGAATAGCTCAAGCCTATGATTTTATAGTTAAGAAAGAAGAGGGCTTTAAATCAATGATTTCTCAGGGGGGAGCAAATCTTTCAGGTGGTCAGAAGCAAAGACTGGCAATAGCCCGTGCTATTGTGAAAAAGCCAGAAATATTGATTTTAGATGATAGTATGAGTGCATTAGATTATGCTACTGATGCAGCATTTAGAAAAATGCTGTCAGAGAAACTAAGTGATAAAACTATCATTATGGTTACTCAGAGGGTATCAACTATTAAAAATGCAGATTTAATTATTGTTTTAGATGACGGTGAAATTGTTGGTATGGGTAATAATGATTATCTCCTTGAGAATTGTTTAGTATATCAAGAAATATATAATTCTCAAGATGAAGAAAAGGAGGCTCAAAATGAATAATAATATAATAAAACGCCTCTTAAAATATATTTTAAACAACAAGCTATATGTATTTGGAGCACTAGTTTGTGCAGCTTTTAGTAATGTTCTTATGATAGTAGGGCCCTTTATTATAGGAAAGGGTGTTGACAATATCATTGACATGGGAAATGTTAATTTTGAGAGAGTAAAGTACTATGCTTTTATTGTAATTGGACTTTATTTAATTAGTGCTGCTTTTCAATGGAGTTTGCAGGTTTTGACCAGCAAGTTGTCAAATAAAACTGTTGAAGAAATTAGAAGCAATTTATTTGAACATGTTACAAAGATGCCATTAAAATTTTTTGATTCAAATTCTCATGGAGATATAATGGCTAGATTGACAGGAGACATAGAAAATATATCCGAGGGTATTTATCAATCTGTTACGCAGTTTATAACAGGAATTATATCAATTGTAGGTTCGCTGGTTTTTATGTTTATTTTAAATCCTGTTATTACGCTTGTTGTAATTATAATGACACCTATTACTTTTATTATTGCGGCATTTATAACAAGGAAATCATCAAAAATGTTTTCTGCTCAATCTAAGCTAAATGGCGAATTAAATGGATATATAGAAGAGATAATAAGCAATCAGAATGTGGTAAAGGCATTTAATTTTGAGAAATCTTCAATGGAGAGATTTGAAGAAATAAATAATAAGTTGTATAATAGTGGTAGATGGGCACAATTTTATTCGTCGCTTGTAAATCCTTCAACACGTTTAGTAAATAATATTACTTATGTTTTACTCGGAATGACTGGTGGAATTGCTTCTCTAGCAGGTCGTTTAAGCATAGGATATATTTCAAGCTTTTTGACATATTCCACATATTTTTCTCAGCCAATAAATAATATTACAAGTGTAACCACTCAGCTTCAATCAGCAATAGCTTCAGCGAAAAGGGTATTTACTATAATGGATAGTGATATTGAAATAGAGCAAAGCATAGATGATATTGAGCTAAAGGACACAGAAGGTAATGTTTGTTTTGAGGATATAACTTTTTCCTATAATCCACAAATACCGTTAATCAAGAATTTTAGCCTGAAGGTTAATAAAGGCTCAAGAATTGCTATTGTTGGTCCAACTGGTGCAGGTAAAACAACTTTGGTAAATCTTCTTATGCGTTTTTATGATGTAAATAGTGGGAATATATATATTGACAACATTAATATAAATAAAATATCAAAGGATAGCTTAAGAAAATCTTTTGGTATGGTATTGCAGGATACTTGGCTCTTTAAGGGTACGGTAAGAGAGAATATTTCATATGGAAAACCAGAGGCATCTATCGAAGAAATAATTAATGCTGCTAAGGCAGCTAATGCACATAATTTTATAAAGAGGCTTCCGAAAGGCTATGACACAGAACTTACAGAAGGTGCAGGCAATTTGTCTCAAGGGCAGAAGCAACTTATTACCATAGCAAGAGTAATGCTAGTACTGCCATCAATGCTTATTCTAGACGAAGCAACCAGCAGTGTAGACACAAGAACAGAACTAAATATTCAAAAAGCTTTTCTCAGAATGATGGAGGGACGAACTAGCTTTATAATTGCCCATAGACTTTCAACAATTAGGGAGGCAGACCTAATACTAGTACTTAATAATGGACAGATTGTGGAACAGGGAAACCATGAGCAATTACTAAAAAAAGGAGGATTTTACTCTAACTTGTATTACAGCCAATATGATAATCAGTAGTTGGCGATAGTGAAAATAAAAGTTACTTAATTTTAGCTTTACCAGTTATTTCGGCAACAAACCATTGATAAGTCTTACACATGGATGGATTATTATGTTGAAGAAGGTTAGTTAAGTAAATTTATCATATTCATAAAAATTAATTCAATGCAAAATATATCATAATAAATGGTGGTGATTTTATGGATAAATTATTGGAAGAATATAAAACACAAAAAAGATTACTTGTAGAAGCATTAGTCGAAAAGGAGCATATGCAAACTTACGAATCTTATGTGTTAAAAAATGATTTTGTACTTAAGTTAGGCGAACCTCGTTATGAGCTTCACAAGCTTGAACTGACTATTGCAAGGGCAAAGCTAAAGCTTGATATGATGCAGGCTTGCATAAAGTTTAAAGTGCCTATAGATACTGATAATATTGACAGGCAGCTTGAAAAGGAATTTGAAAAGCATAATAATGTGCTGAGAAATATGAAAAAAGAAATAGATAGTGTACACAATACAAATGATGAAGAGGATAAAAAAATTCAGAATATGCAGGAGTTGAAAGAGTTATATTTTTCGATTGCCTTTTATATTCATCCTGAGTTAGTTGATACTACTGATAAAAACATTAAAAGGGTATGGAAGGCAACAAAAAAGGCTTATGAAAATGGCGATATAGATAAGTTAAAGAGATTGCAAAAAAAAGTACAAAATGAGTTTAAGGATGCTGCGTTAAAAATAGAGTCTCAGGATATTGACCTTGAAAATACTGTTCTTTCTATGAGAACAAAGAGAAAGATGATAGTTTCAGAAATTGAAAGCCTTAAAAGACAATTTCCATTTACAGAAGAAAAAATACTTAAGGATGAAGAAGCTGTTAATAAATTTAAAAAAGAAATAGATTTAGACATAAAGCTGGCCAGCGAGGTACTTGATAAGCTTGAAAAGCAGATATTAGAAAAGCTGCCGGCACCAAGTAAATATATTAACTAATAAATATGAAGGAACTGTTGCAAAGCAAAAAAATATGATATATCAACGATGAACTGCTTAAATAGTACGACGTAGCAATATATATCTATAGCTTGTTCACGAAATTGAAGCTGAAATAGTTGCGGTGAAGAACAAGCACTTACGCCGACCGTATTGAACTCGGCATCCTTGTCTAGGGTTAATACTCACAGCTACTGACTTCCGCTGTGTCGGCTACAATACTTGTTCTTCACCTACTATTTCTAGCATCAATTTCTAACCGAGTTTCGCAATTAGATATATATTACACTCGCATACTATTTCTTGCAATAAACATCGGTAAATAGAAATTATTGTTTTGAAACAGTCCATTCTTTTTTAAATATAATATGTTTAATTATTTTCTAAACTACCTGCAAAATAGCACATTTTAAATATTCAGTTTCTGGAGAAGCAAGCAGGACTGGGTGGTCTTTCGCCTGTGATCTATATTCAACAACTCGTACTCTCTTTTTTGCATCAGCTGCAGCATCATATAAAATATCCATAAATAAATTGGAGTCAACATGTTGAGAGCATGAACAAGTAATTAGATAGCCTCCGCTTTTTATTATTTTCATTGCACGTAGGTTTATTTCCTTGTAACCTCTGATTGCTCCCTGAACAGCATTTTTTGTTTTTGTAAATGCTGGAGGGTCAAGTATAATTGTGTCAAAAATCTCATTGTTATCATAGTATTCACGTAAAATATCAAAGGTGTTGGCTGCTTGAAATTTAACTACATTATCTAAACCATTAATCTCAGCATTTTTTGTAGCACATTTTACAGCATGCTCAGATATATCTATTCCTAAGACACTTTTTGCTCCATATAATCCTGCGTGAAGTGCAAATGAGCCAGTATGCGTAAAGCAATCCAAAACTTTTGCATTCTTTACAAAAGGAGCAATAGCGGCTCTGTTTTCCTTTTGATCAAGAAAGAAGCCTGTTTTTTGGCCATTTTCTACGTCAACTAAAAACTTTACTCCATTTTCAGTCATTTCAACAAGAGTGTCAAAAGATCCTTTTAAAAAGCCCTTTTGCATTTCTAAGCCTTCAAGTAGTCTTACTGGAACATCATTTCTTTCATAAATGCCTCTTGGTTTTATTATTTCATCAAGTATATTGACAATATCATTTTTAAATCTATCTATTCCAAGTGCAAGTGTCTGAACAACTAAAATATCTGAAAATTTATCTACAACAAGAGCAGGCAGAAAATCTGATTCAGCAAAAATAACACGGCAGCTGTTAATGTCTGCAACTTGCTTTCTATAATTCCAAGCATTATTTATTCGATTATATAGAAATTCGAAGTTGATTTCTTCGTGCTCATATGTCAACATTCGAATTGTTATCTGGGATTTAGGGTTATAAAAACCACGTCCGAGAAATTTATTTTTGCTGCTATATACATCTACAATATCGCCTGGCTCAATATCTGCATCTATATGAGAAATATCACTTTTAAAAATCCAGGGATGTCCATATTCTGTTCTGCTTTCTTTTCCTTTAACTATAAAGGCTTTAGCCATATCAATTATCCTTTCTTAAGCTTCTTCTGTTCCCTTGTTGGTCAACTATAATAGTATTATCCAAAGTTGCTTTTAGATTTGATCTGAAAGCAGCAATATACTCTTTTCTTAGTTCATCTCTTTCCGCTAACTCTGAACTTGTAAGTGTATCTGTTTTTGCTTTTTTAGCTAATTGGTTCAGACGTTCAATTTTGCTTCTTTCCATAAAACACACATCCTATTCTTATTTAATTTTACAATTATATATACAGTCAAATAGTAACCACTAGCAAACTAGTTTATTATATCAGAAATAATGTTCTTTAAAAAGTAGTTTAGTTATGCTATTATGGAGTTATACAATTGGGATAAAATATTAAATGTACAATATTAGGGAGGATTAAAGGATGGCTGACATACAGGTTGTTATATTTAATTTGAAAAATGAGTTATGCAGTGTAGATACATCAATTGTTTATAAAATTGAAAAATATAGTGATGTTTCTCTTGTTCCAGAGATGCCAGACTATATCAGAGGCATATATAATCTTAGAGGCAGAGTTGTTCCAATTGTAGATTTGAATAAGAGATTTAATATGGGTGATTCAGAGATAACAGGTAAAACAAAGATTATTATTACTGAAAAAGATAACCAGTTATTTGGATTTATAGTTGATAATGTTCTTGAAATAATAACTCTAAATGAAAATTCAATTGACAAGTCAGAAGCAGTTTTAAAAATTAATAATAACAAATATATTAAGGGAATAGGGAAGAAGGACGAAAAGCTATTCTCAATTATTGATTTAAATGAAATTTTGAATATGAATGAGGTAAATGAAGTATTGTCAAATGATGCATTTTCAGATAATAAATAATATACTCATTATTCTCAGTTATGCATTAGACATATAAATGGAGATTTAAGCAATTAATAATTGCATGTATCAGTTTTCAATAAATGTATAAATAATAAATATATAAATAAGGTATAAATAAAAGTATTCATGAATTATACAATTGTTAATTATTCCATAAGTTATTTAAGAATACAGAAGTTATGTTAGATGCATAAGAAAATTTTACATTGACCTATATCTGATTTTAATTTTCTGTATATTACTTGCGTTCAGTATATTGATAAATACTATTTTATGTTAATATTATGTTTGCTATGTGATAAACATTTTTTATCCATTTGGATAACCTCTTTGTTATTTTATATGTGGTTGGTGAACCTGCAATTATTTTAACAAAGGGGTTATATTTTTTTTGATCATAACAATAAGCCTTTTTGAATCACACGGAGAACGTTTGGTATTCGTTAAACAGCAAAGGCTGTGCCTCTATACCGAAGCACAGCCTTTAAAAAATAGTATAAACTATACGTTAAATCTGAATAAGGTAACATCTCCGTCTTGCATAACGTAATCTTTTCCTTCCGACCTGACCAGCCCTTTTTCTTTTGCAGCAGTATATGTGCCACAACTTATTAAATCATCATATGAAACGATTTCAGCTCTAATAAAACCTCTTTCAAAATCACTGTGAATTTTCCCTGCAGCTTGAGGTGCTTTTGTTCCCTTGATAATAGTCCAAGCCCTAACCTCTTGTGGACCAGCCGTAAGGAAACTAATAAGACCAAGAATCCTGTAGCTGGCTTTAACTAATTTGTCTAAACCAGACTCTTCTAATCCCATAGCTTCAAGGAAATCAGCTTTTTCATCATCAGAAAGCTGAGCAATTTCTTCTTCGATTTTGGCGCAAATAACCATAACCTCGGAGCCTTCTTCTTGAGCAAGTTCCTTAAGTTCAGCTAAAAACTTATTTTCATTTAGGTTAGATAAATCATCTTCAGAAACATTTGCAGCATATAATACTGGTTTTGATGTGATTAAAAACAACTGGTCAACAATTTGCTGCTGCTCCTGATCGAAGCTTATTGACCTAGCAGGCTTGCCGCTTTCTAAATGTAATTTGATTTTTTCGAATACCTCTAACTCAGATAGGAATTTCTTATCCCCTGATTTCATCATTTTTTTAGTTCTATCAATTCTACGCTCCAGCATCTCCAAATCAGCAAATATGAGCTCTAAATTGATAGTTTCAACATCTCTTTTTGGACCAATTGAACCGTCAACATGAATAATGTTTCCATCTTCAAAACACCTAACAACATGAACGATAGCATCAACTTCTCTTATGTGAGATAAGAATTTATTGCCAAGTCCCTCACCTTTGCTAGCGCCCTTAACTAAACCTGCAATATCAACAAATTCAATTACTGTTGGGGTGTTTTTCTCAGGATTATACATTTTTGCAAGCATATCTAATCTTTCATCGGGAACAGCTACGATTCCAACATTTGGTTCGATAGTACAAAAAGGATAGTTAGCGCTTTCTGCGCCAGCCTTTGTAATAGCATTAAATAGAGTGCTTTTTCCTACATTTGGTAGACCTACAATACCTAGTTTCATTTATAATATCCTCTCATGGTTATTAAACATTTAAAACATCATAAAGATTATACACTTTATAATTTTTCAATGCAATAACAATGGACTCATGTTTCCATTAAATATTCTTTTTTTTTGAATACTTATAGTATTCGGTAATTAGTTCATCTAGATCATGACTGAGGGTCAAAATTGATTCACTGTCTAAGCTGCATTTTTCTATTTCGCTATTGAGTGTTTCTCTTAGCTTGTTAATCCTATCCTCTAGCATACAAAACCTCCTGCACGCATCTATCCAATAATGTGATTCTTAAGCTTGCATGATAAGTTATAATTGATCAACCAATATAATAGCATAAATGGAACGAATTACCACATGCATATATTATAAAATTCAAAATGAATTATGTCAATATTATAGTATAAAAATCTAAAAACCAAAATGCACTTTGCAATTTCAGTAAAATAAGCCTTTTACAATATATCAAAGTAATATATAACTCATATATATAACTTCATATATATGACTTCATATTTGCCATAATATACCAATGTCTTATGGATAATCAAATAAGAAATTATAATTGTAAAAAATTGCGTGCTCTTTTGTATCCTTTATGCAAACAAGTTTTAAGGTATATTTTCATATCGGCAGTGCAGCAGTTTAATTTAATATAAATTTTATAAATAACTAAACTTTCTACAAAATGTTCATTATATTTTCATTATGCAAAAGGAAATGTTTGACAATTTAAATGGTAAAATTTATAATTATACTTGAATGGAAAATGAAAAATTATATAGGAAGGAGCTGCTTATGGATATTACCGTTGGAGAGAGGTTAAAACAATTAGTAAAAGAGAAGGGCTTAGAGCAACAAGAAGTTGCGGCTCAGCTAAACATCAAATCACCAACTTTTAATGGATATGTAGGAAATAAGAGGGAGCCTTCTATATCAAGGTTGAAGCAGCTTGCAAGCTATTTTGATGTATCTGTGGATTACTTAATAGGCTATAATGATATTAGAAGTCCTTATTTAAGTCATTTGCCTGATGAGGTAAAGGAATTTGTACAAAATCCAGAAAATCAAACATATATTGAGTTGGCAATAGATATTAAAGAAAGAACACTAGAAAAAAACAGAAAAGCTTTGTAATAGCAGTTATAGAGATAGTCAATTCTAGCTTTTGCCTTTCTAAATTAGTCTATAATAGTAATCTATATTTTCTAAAATAAAAGCTGTTATGTAAACTTATGTAGATAGATTAAAAAATTAACATAAGAAGAACTTTTTCCTAAAAAAGTTAGATTAATAGCTATATTAAAATTTCTATTTGAAATTTATTATAATTTAATATATATTTAGTTTGGTTTAATGAAATATATTTTTCAGACATATTATTTCAGTAAACGTATACTTAGTTGAAATGCATTTTCAAATTGTAAAGAATAAATAAACTAAAGTATATATTAAATAAAGTAAAGGCAGGAGGTAGTATTATGTATTGCAGGAATTGTGGAAGTATAATGAATGACCAAGCTGCTATATGTGTTACTTGTGGAGTACCAGTTGGGAAAGGTAATAATTATTGTCCTATGTGTGGAGAAGCAACGGAATCAATGGCTTTGGTATGTATGAAGTGCGGAGTAAATTTAAATTCTTATGGTGAGCAGAAATCAAAGCTAGCAGCTGGTTTATTTGGCATATTCTTAGGAATGTTTGGAGTACACAGATTCTATCTTGGAAATATCGGAATTGGAGTTGCTCAGCTGCTAATAACAGTATTGACATGTTTTTTACTTTCATGGGTATCGGCTATTTGGGGATTGATAGAAGGTATATTGATACTGTCAGGTAGTATAAATAGAGATGCAAAGGGCGTTCCGTTAAGGGATTAGATTTTCATGTAATTAATTTGTGTAAGTTGATTATAAACTAAAAAAAGACCAAAAGGTCTTTTTTTAGTTTAACAATGTTGATAGTATATCATTTAGTTCAATCAATATCTATTACCGACACTGGACAACCATCCCTAGCTTCTTCTGCTTCACTTTCATTTTCTTCTGGGATATCGTCATCTATTGCTTCGGCTTTTCCTTCTTCATTCATACTAAAAACAGCAGGGCAAATTGAAACGCACAATTCACAGCCGATGCAGCCGTCTTGATCTACAGATGCTCTCATATCTTTGTCTCCTCCCAAATTCTTATTTTTCATCAAATAAAAAAATAGTAGCTCTAAACTCTTTAGCTGCTATGTATTATTGCAATAAAACTAAATAAATATACAAAAACATATCCTAGAAATTAATTTAATAGTAAATAGAATTATACTTTTTGTATAAAATACAATAGAGATGTTTTTGAGGAGACAGTATATGAAAAAGCTTTACCTATCAATATTATATGTTGTATTGCTTTCACTGTTGATTAGCAGCGCTATTTTAATAAGTAAACCTGCAGAAAAAAATATATACAAGGCTGCTAGTAATAGAAATATAAGTACTATTCATACTTATCCTGATAATCCTAATAAAATAAGAACAAGTGCTAATGATAATAGCAAATTTCGTAATGAAGCTATTACGGTCTTTTTTAATACATCTGATATTGATTTGCAAGCGTATCTTGTTGAGGATATAAGTGGTCAAGTTTCAATAAATCTAAACTATAAAATGGACGGAAAGTATATTGCGAAAAGAATAGAAGCATCTAGTGTGGCTGAAATTAGAAATATGTTTAGATTCAGAGAACAGCAAGGAGAAGGTTATAGACTCAACAATATGATATTGAACAAAGATATGAATAAAGTTTACTTTTTTGTAGAGAGAAAAAAGGAGCAAAAATACACTCAAACATCAATTTATTCATATGATTTGGTGAATTCTAAAATTGAAAGAATTACGTATGATTTAGGCGCATTTAGTAATTTTTCACTTTCACCTGATGGTAGATATAATGCATTTACTTATGAAGTTTGTCCTCAAAATATATCAGGCAATGAAAAATCAATAGTAGTAATAATCAGATGCTCTGATAATAAAATTATTTTCAACAGCAATGATGTTATTAACGATAATTCACAAAATAATTTTTATATTTATGGCTACAATTTTATCAAGTGGAAGAATAATGACATTTGTGAACTAAGTCAAGAAATAAGAGCGAAATACCAACTGAAAAATGTTGAAAAGCAAACAGTCTTATATAAGATAGAAAATTGAACTGAAATGAATTGAAAAGTATAATAATATCACAACTATATTTCGAACGGACAATCTGTACAAAAATTCTAATAAACAGCGTTCTTCATATTTGTTTTCGAATTGTGATGTTACATTGAAATTAACACTTATGCTTTAATGTTCTA
Source organism: Ruminiclostridium herbifermentans (assembly GCF_005473905.2). Classification (NCBI taxonomy): domain Bacteria; kingdom Bacillati; phylum Bacillota; class Clostridia; order Eubacteriales; family Oscillospiraceae; genus Ruminiclostridium; species Ruminiclostridium herbifermentans. The sequence goes on along the minus strand of NZ_CP061336.1, from coordinate 2,947,282 downwards.
AAATCACTATGACTGAAAGCATTAAAAGGTTAATTGAGTTGTTTAAATTAACTGTAATTGACGCAGATAAGCAATTAGTGTATTCTTAGTAGTGGTAATCTTTAAATGAATTATTCAACTTTCCCAGTTGAAAAGTTGTAGGTGTTAGACTTATCAATGGAAAGTTTGATTAGAAATAATTGCATGAATTAGTTGGTAAGTAAAGCTTGCTTTATTTACAAGAGTATTTAATTAATGAAATATTTGTATAACAAACTATTGATAAGATTGAATTTTGATAGATTTTTATGTGGAAAGTTTGACACATATTTACTGATAAATTATAGCTATAAATATTATAGAAATTTTCACAGATAAAAATTTAGACTTGTAATAGCAATATTTTATTGAAGTTTTTGAAATTAAGTTTTATTATTTGTAAATTTACTGTGAAAGTTTAGTGTTAATTAATGGGATTAGAATAGGAGTAAGAATATATGTTACATGAGTTTTCTAGAAGTGAACTGATTATTGGTACAGAAGGACTTAATAAACTTAAGAATAGCAAAGTTGCTGTATTTGGAATTGGCGGAGTTGGTTCATATACTGTTGAGGCACTAGTAAGATGTGGAATTGGACATATTGTTTTAATTGACGATGACTGCGTTTGCTTGACAAATATAAACAGACAGCTTCAAGCAACAAGAAAGACAGTTGGAAAGCCCAAAGTAGAGGCAATGAAAGAAAGAATTTTGGACATAAATCCAAAATGTGAAGTTTCTGTGATTCAGAAGTTCTACATGCCAGATGTAGCTGAAGAGTTTATTGATAAAAGCTATAGCTATATTGTAGATGCCATTGATACAGTGACAGCTAAAATTGATTTGGTTGTAAAAGCAAATGCTTATGGAATACCTATTATAAGTGCAATGGGTGCTGGCAATAAGGTTGACCCAACAAAGTTTGAGGTGTCAGATATATATAAAACTTCAGTAGACCCATTAGCTAAGGTTGTAAGGAAAGAACTTAGAAATAGAGGAATCAAAAAGCTTAAAGTTGTATATTCAAAGGAAGAACCTATTAAACCAGTTGAAACAGAGACATCAAGCTGCAGTAGCAGTTGTATTTGCCCATCTGGTACAACAAGAAAATGTACTGTTAAGCATCAGGTCCCTGGAAGCCTATCTTTTGTTCCATCTGTTGTGGGGTTAATTATAGCAGGAGAGGTAATTAAGGATTTAATTGGATGGGGAAAAAATTAACATAATTAATGAAATTATTCTTCAATAAAAATTTTAATCGGAAATTTTAATTTAAACTAGGCATTATATCGAGGCCCAAAATGTTCTATCTTTAATAAGTTATGGATGCACTTTGCTTTTCAGGAGACGAGAATATCTTCTGCCTCGATGAATGCTGCTAATGTGATTAAATTTTTCTATAATCAAAAATTAATCAAAAATTTTAAACAAAAAATTTCATTTTTAATCTAGGCATCATAATGCTTCAAGTAAAAGAAGATGGGTATATAAATAATTGAGGTGATTACATGTTTGAAAAACGTATAAATATTTTTACGGGTCATTTTGGCAGCGGAAAAACAGAGGTTGCTGTTAATTATGCTTTGAAACTTGCAGAAGCAGATTATAAGACTGCTATTGTTGATTTTGATATAATAAATCCATATTTCAGGACGGCAGACGCTAAAGAGGCACTTGAAAAAAATAATATCAGAGTGCTCTTGCCTAAATTTGCAAATACTAATGTTGACATACCTGCAATTCCAGCAGAAGTATACTCATTGTTTCAAGACAAGACATACAAGGTAGTACTTGACGTAGGCGGAGAAGATTTAGGTGCAAAAGCAGTTTCTAGATTTAAAGAAGAAATTATAAGTGATGATTATGAAATGTTTTTTGTAATTAATACAAAAAGAGGAATGACTGATACACCAGAAAAAATATATGAAATGATAGCAATAATTGAGGAGGGCGCAAATATCAAGATTACAAAGTTAGTTAATAACAGCAATTTGCTTGAAGAGACAACCCCTGAAATTATATTGCATGGCAATGATATTATTTCTGAGGTTTCTAGAAAAACTGGTATTCCAATAGCATTTACAGCTGGTATGGAAGAACTGATAAATGGTTTAAATAGTTATCATTTAAGCGGTTCAGAAATTTTGTCCATGAAGAAACAAATTTTCTTGCCTTGGGATAAAAAATAGAATATTTTGTACTTATAATTGTTGTGTTATTTTGATGAAATGATATAACTTTTATTTCAGTAAAAAAGTATAATAAAAATTGCATTATGTCACATTGTGTGGAATTTTAACCATTCTGAAGATAGAGATATTAACAATGCATTCTTTTATTTTATCTTTTTGAAGTTTTACGTTACTAAACTTGCAAATATAGTTAAAGAGTTTTATAATTAACAATAGTCTTGGTCTTTAATATTCTAACTAAGCAACAATCAAATAAATAAATTAAATAAGTGAGGTTTTGATAATGGCAAAAGTAAAATTCCATGAGGAAAGATGCAAAGGCTGTAAGCTTTGCGTAACAGTATGCCCAAAGAAAATTGTCATAATGAAATCTGATAAATTAAATCAGAAAGGATTTCATCCTGCTGGCGTAGATGAGATTGAAAAATGCATTGGTTGTGCTTTTTGCGCTACAATTTGTCCTGATTGCGTTATTGAGGTTGAAAAGTAATACTAATTCAAAGAATTGACATCAAAATTATAAGCTACGAACTAGTATAAATTTTTAATAAGTTTATTATGTGTCATAAAAGATGACTATTTTGGAGGGAAAGAAATGGCAGAGAAATTATTAATGAAGGGCAATGAGGTAATAGCAGAAGCAGCCTTAAGAGCTGGTTGCAGACATTATTTCGGATATCCTATTACACCACAAACAGAGATTGCCCATTATATGGCAAAGGTAATGCCAAAAGTAAATGGTACGTTTCTTCAGGCTGAAAGTGAAGTTGCAGCAATAAATATGGTGTATGGTGCAGCAGCAGCAGGTGCTCGTGTTATGACATCATCATCCAGCCCAGGAGTAAGTTTGAAGCAAGAAGGTATTTCCTATATAGCAGGAGCGGAACTTCCAGCGGTATTAGTAAATATTGTACGCTGCGGTCCTGGTTTAGGAGGTATTCAAGCAGCACAGTGTGACTACTTCCAAGCATGTAAGGGAGGAGGGCATGGCGACTATAAAAATATAGTTCTTGCTCCTTCAAGCGTACAAGAATTATATGAGTTAACTGTTGAAGCTTTTAATCTTGCTGATAAATATAGAATGCTCGTTATAATTCTTGGTGACGGTATGTTAGGTCAGATGATGGAAGCAGTTGAATTTAAGGACAAAGAAGAGATTTACCAGGATGACAAGAAGTGGGCTTGTACTGGTACTAAGATGCAGAGAGAGAGCAATGATATAACATCAATATATATTCAACCTGAAGTTCTAGAAGGCTTAAACAACAAGCTTCAAGCAAAGTACAGACAAATAGAACAAAATGAAGTTCTAGTTGAGACATATAATTGTGAAGATGCAGATATTATAGTAACTGCATATGGCACTGTTGCTCGAATAATCAAAAATGTTATTAAGATGGCTGATAAGGAAGGCATTAAAGTTGGTTTGATTCGTCCGATAACACTTTATCCATTCCCAACTGCTGCTTTTGAAAAGTATGCAGAGACTCCAAAAGCATTTCTGAGTGTTGAATTAAGTGCTGGCCAGATGGTAGAAGATGTTCGCCTTGCAATTAACGGCAAATGTCCTGTTCATTTCTACGGACGTACAGGCGGAGTAATTCCTAGCCAACTTGAAGTTTTAAATGAAATTAAGAAAATCTTAAATAAATAGGGTTTAAGAATGGAGGGTAAGAAATGGCAATTGTGTTTGAAAGACCACATGCATTAAAAGAAAAAGAACTTCACTATTGTCCTGGTTGTACACACGGTATAATTCACAGGTTAGTAGCAGAGGTAATTGATGAATTAGATATAGAAGGTATTACAATAGGTGTTTCACCTGTTGGTTGCGCATATAATAATTATGAATATTTTAACTGTGATATGGTACAGGCTGCTCATGGAAGGGCTCCAGCTGTAGCTACAGGAATAAAAAGAGTTCATCCTGACAACTATGTATTTACTTATCAGGGAGATGGGGATTTGGCAGCTATAGGAACAGCAGAAATTGTTCATGCTGCTGCTAGAGGTGAAAAAATAACCACAATATTTGTTAACAATGCTATTTATGGTATGACTTCTGGTCAGATGGCTCCTACAACATTAGTAGGTCAAGTAACAACAACTTCACCATATGGAAGAAAGCCTGAAATACATGGATTTCCAATTAACGTGTGTGAGATGCTATCTACATTAGAGGGTGCAGTTTATGTAGAAAGAACTTCTGTTCATGATGTAAAGAATATTAAAAAGACAAAAGCAGCTATTAAAAAGGCATTTCAAGTTCAAAATGCTAAAAAGGGATTCTCTATTGTTGAGGTACTTTCAACTTGCCCAACAAACTGGGGAATAAATCCTGTAGACTCACTTAAATGGTTAGAGGAAAACATGATACCGCACTATCCTCTAGGTGTATTTAAGGGAAAGGATTTGGAGGTGTAGTGTATGAAACAGCTTGATTTAATAATTGCTGGTTTTGGTGGACAGGGTATACTCTCTGCTGGTAAATTACTTGCATATGCTGGAATGCTTGAAGGAAAGCATGTTTCATGGCTTCCATCATATGGACCTGAGATGAGAGGCGGTACTGCTAACTGTAGTATTGTTATTTCTGATGATCCAATAGGTTCACCAATAATAGATTATCCAAATGCTTTAATTGCTATGAATGGCCCATCTTTGGAGAAATTTGAAAAGAGAGTTATAAAAGGCGGCTTAATTATTACAAATAGTTCATTAGTTGAGGCAAAGCCACAAAGAACTGATGTGGACTTTATTGGAGTTCCTGCAACAGAAATGGCTTCAGATATGGGTAATCTTACTTATGCAAATATAATTATTCTTGGAAAGTTATTAGGGAAAACAGGTATCGTTAAAAAAGAAAGCTTTGAAGCAGCACTTAAAAAGGTTCTCCCTGAGAAGAAACATTTCATGATTCCTGAAGAAATGAAAGCGCTTGTTGCTGGTCATGATTTATAATTAACTTTTGTACATAAATTTTGAGTAAGTTTATTTTAATATGAGTAAATTATTTTATAGTTGTAAAAATATGTAATACCCTATATACTGAATTAGTAGGTATATAGGGTATTTATATTATGTATTTATATCTACATGTGTGGATTAGATAGAAAATGTAATATTAATTTTATATAAATTATGAAAGGAATAAATGTATGGATTATAAACTAAAAGACAATAAAAATATAGATGATTTTGTACAGCGTTTATCACAGGCGCTGCAAATTAAAACTATCTCATATGAAAATATGGATATGGTAGACAAGTCGGAGTTCCTTAAATTTCATACATTTATTGAAAAATCCTTTCCTAATGTTCATAGAGTGTTGGTAAAAGAAACAATTAATGATTTTGGTATTCTTTTTAAGTGGGAGGGTACTGAGACTAATCAAGACTCTATTTTGCTGATGGCTCATATGGACGTAGTACCTGTAGAAAAAGAAACAGAAAATGAATGGTGTTTTGAACCGTTTTCAGGTAATATATCAGATGGCTATGTATGGGGACGTGGAGCACTTGATATGAAAAGTCAGCTTATGGGAATTCTTGAAGCTGTTGAAGGACTTATAATAAATGGATTTAAGCCTAGAAAAACCATTTATTTAGCCTTTGGACATGATGAAGAGGTGGGTGGTTATTTAGGAAATGCTCAGATGGCTTCTTACCTTCAATCAAAAGGAATCAAGCTATCTATGGTATTAGATGAAGGCGGATTTATTATTAAGAATGCTATAGCTGGCATGAGTTGCCTGGCTGCTTTAATCGGAATAGCTGAAAAAGGAATGACTACACTTGAACTTTTTGCAGAAAGTAATGGAGGACATTCTTCTATGCCTCCAAATAGTACTGCTATTGGAAGATTAGCAAAGTCAATATACATATTGGAAAAGAAACAGTTTAAAGCAAATATAAATAGCATATTAAAAGAGTTCTTTAAGGCTATTGCACCTAAAATGCCATTGCTGAAGAGAATTATTTTTTCAAATATATGGTTGTTTAAGCCTTTAATTATAAGAATCTTTACAAAGTTACCAAAAACTAATGCGTTAGTTAGAACCACCACTGCATTTACCATGATTGAAGGCGGATTCAAGATGAATGTACTACCTCAGCAGGCTAAAGCTGTTGCTAATTTTAGAGTAATGCCTGGAGAAACTATTGAGGATGTAAAAAAGCGAGTTGAAAAAGTAATAAAAAAGCTGGATATAACAGTAAAAGTAAATGATGTGAGTTTTAATCCTTCAAAAATAAGCCATATAGCATCAAATGAATATAAAGTAATGTGTAAAACTATAGTGTCAGTTTTTCCTGAAAGTGTAGCAGCACCATATCTTACTGTAGGTTCAACAGATTCTCGATATTATCAAAAAATCGCAAATCAGATATTTAGATTTTGTCCAATAGAAATTGAATCAGAGGACTTAGAGAGAGTTCATGGAGTAAATGAAAGAATTAGTATTGAAGGCTATAAGAAGATGATAGAATTCTTTTATTTGCTTATAGAGAGTCTTTAGAATACATATTTAGCTATGCTACATCCTGTAGCTTATACGGCATAATTTCATATGCTTCACCTGTATCTCGGCAATTATTTCTAACTAAGCTCAGCCAGAAATTTAATGGTACTCTTATAATGAGAGATTAGTAAGAGTTCAATTTAAATTTCTGGCGTTTCTTCCAAAATAACTGTTGCAGTTGACAGAATATTTGCTATAAATAAAATCACCTCCAAATGTTATGATAACCTAACATTTGGAGGTGAACTTCTATATATTAATAATATCAAAAATGTGGAATCACATTCTAAATAGCTTCATCATTAAGTTAGTCCGAAGCCAATTTATAGTATTATATCAATCCACTATACATTAAACAAAATATCTGCATAGGTTGGGAATGGCCACACCTTAGAGTCAACTATGCTTTCAAGCTTGTCAGCTGTAGCTCTTAAATCAGCCATTTGCGTAAATACAACATCCTTATAATATACAGCCTGTGCATAAGAACTTTCATGTGTTTCTTGAGCTTTACTTAACTTAGCTTCAAGATTGGATATATCTTTCTTTAGTTGACTAGTTAATGTGGTAACTTCTTTTAGTAACTCAACATTTGCAGAAATATCAACGTCTACACCACAGTTCTTAATTTGATTTATAGAGTTTGCAACATTGGCTGAAAAATTGATAACAGCAGGAAGTATCTGTCGTTTAGCCATTTCTAGCATTGTTAAGGCTTCAATATTAATTGTTTTTATATACTTCTCTAGTGATATTTCATAACGGGAATTCATTTCATTACGATTGAAAACCTTATGTTTTTCCATTACAACTTTATTTTTTTCTACTTGAAGGCTTGCAATTGCATCTACGTAACTCTTGAGGTTTGGAAGTCCTCTTTTTTCAGCTTCTGCAATCCAATCATCTGAATAACCGTTACCATTAAAGATTACTTTTCCATTCTTTTCATATACATCTTTTATAATTGCGTTTACCTCTGCATTAAAATCATCAGCGTTTTCTAATCTATCTGCAAATTGCTCTAAAACTTCAGAAACTATAGTATTCAAGAAGAAATTTGGTGAAGCAATTGAGGCAGATGATCCAACCATTCTGAATTCGAATTTGTTTCCAGTAAAGGCAAATGGAGAGGTTCTGTTTCTATCAGTTGAATCTTGACGAAAAGCTGGTAAAGTAGTAACACCAACCTTTATTTTACCGAATACGCTTGATGTGCAATCCTCACCACATGCAATGTGCTCAAGGATTGAAGTTAGTTCATCACCAAGGAATATAGAAATTATTGCAGGAGGTGCTTCATTTGCACCCAAACGATGATCATTTCCGGGGTTTGCACCAGCTAACCTCAACAAGTCAGCATACTCATCTACAGCTTTAATTACTGCACATAAGAAAATAAGGAACTGTGCGTTTTCATGAGGAGTTTTACCAGGCTCTAGTAGGTTTTGGCCGTCATTAGTTGAGAGTGACCAGTTGTTGTGTTTTCCTGAACCATTAACACCTGCAAATGGTTTTTCGTGAAGCAGACAAACCAAACCATGCTTTAAAGCAATTGTCTTCATTAATTCCATTGTAAGCTGATTGTGGTCAGTAGCAATATTAGCAGTAGTAAATATTGGTGCAAGTTCATGCTGAGCAGGAGCAACTTCATTATGCTCAGTTTTTGCTGATATACCTAACTTCCATAGTTCTTCATCCAAATCCTTCATAAAAGCCGAAATTCTTGGTTTAATACTTCCGTAGTAATGATCGTCCATTTCCTGACCTTTAGGAGGCATTGCACCAAATAAAGTACGGCCTGTAAATATTAAATCCTTTCTCTGGTCATACATTTTTTTATCAATAAGGAAATACTCTTGTTCTGGTCCAACTGTAGCAACCACCTTTGTAGCAGTGGTATTTCCAAATAGACGAAGAACTCTAAGAGCTTTGTTTGATATACATTCCATAGACCTGAGTAAAGGTGTCTTTTTATCCAAAGTATCTCCGTTATAGGAACAGAATGCAGTAGGAATATAGAGTGTATTGTTTTTTATGAAAGCAGGAGAAGTACAATCCCATGCAGTATAACCTCTGGCTTCAAAGGTTGCTCTTAGACCTCCAGAAGGAAATGAAGAACCATCAGCTTCACCTTTAATTAATTCTTTTCCTGAAAACTCTAAAATCACCTTACCGTCAGATGTAGGATTGATGAAGGAATCATGCTTTTCTGCTGTGATTCCAGTCATTGGCTGAAACCAATGAGTATAGTGAGTTGCTCCCTTTTCAATAGCCCAATCTTTCATACAGCTTGCTACAACTTCAGCTATTTCATAATTCAAGGGAAGGCCCTCATCAATAGTCTTTCTTAATGCCTTATATGTAGCTTTAGGAAGACGTTCCCTCATAATTGCATCATTAAATACATTTGAACCAAATAATTCACTTAATCGACTCATATATTCCACCTCATTAAAAATTTATAACTATATACATTTATTAGTTGCTAAAGTATCAATTATTAAGCTTATATATAAAAAGTATATATAATTACTTATTTATAAAAGATACAATTTTTTCATAATAATTGCAAGAGAAAATATGTAGGGAAATAAATAATATATATTATTTGTGCTATAATTACAATATTAATGTAAAGATTATATAAAACATTGTGCAATATTAATTAAGGTGAATATGTTGATAAGCCTAGAAATTAATCCTGTAAGTATCATACTTTTAGCCCCTGTAATTATAATACTTGTTAGTTCGCTATTTATTTCGATAAACCATGAGAGAATTACAAACGGCTTTTATTCAATAGTAAATTGCTTTGAGTTTATTGTAGCATTTATATTAGCATTGCTGCTTACAAAGGGTATTCTTTTTGACAAAAGTAATAAAGTATTTGTTTATATATATGATATGCTACCTGATTCAGTAAAAGCTAGTCTAGTGGCAAATAATATATATACTTATCTTTGTATTGCCTTTATTATTCTGATAATTGTTGTTATTGTTATTAGACTTATAACATATCCTATATATACGCTTGTGTTTGAAAATTTATCATACAAATTGTATAGAGTAATAAATTCGCTAAGTCCATTTTTCAGAAGATCAATTTCATTTTTAATTAGTATACCTAAAGCCTTTGTATCGCTAATACTTATAAGCTTTATTTTTTACTTATTATCATATTATTTTACCATTCCTGGCTTTTCAAAATACATTGATGAGTCCATAGTTTTAAACAAGGTTTATGACACAGCTCTTAAGCCCGTTATTGATTCTGATATTGCAAAAAAAATACCAGTTATACTTAATGATAGCTTTAACAGCCTTGGAATGAATAATGACTATAATGAGAATATAGCTGAAAATATTAGGGAAACTCTTGATAGCTATAACATTAAGGTGATTCAATACTATAACGGGGTTACGCTTGATGATGCGATAAAGTCTACTCCTGAGATTGATAAACTGGCAGTTGATTTGGTAAGTAATGAAACCAATGAATATGATAAGTGTAAAAAAATATATGATTGGATAACAAAAAATATATCATATGATTATGATAAAGCCAATAAAATTGCAAAAGACAGTCGTAATACTAAGTCAGGAACAATAGTATGCTACCAAACCAGAAAGGGTATATGCTTTGATTATGCCAGCTTATTTGTATCAATGTGCAAAGCTAACGGCATAAAGGTAAATTTAGTTACAGGTCTAGGCTATAGCGGGATGTTATGGGGAGACCATGCTTGGAACCAATTTTATTTTCAAGAACAAAGCAGATGGGTAAATGTTGATACAACATTTGGTGTTAGCGGTGTAAATTATTTTGATACAGCAAATTTTTCCCTTGATCATAAAAGCGGTAAAGTGCAAGGGGAATGGTAATATATTAGAAAACTAATCAATATATTTTGCAAAGCTGGTAAAGATTATGTTAATATAGATATAATTAAAACTTGGAAAAGTAACTATTTGACAAATTATGTGTTAGAAAGTCACCAAACTAGCTTTATGAAGATATTTGATTTTTCTGGCAATAGAAGCTAATGAGTTGCTTATTGGCACTTGAAATTCAAAACTTCATTAAAATAGCGGTGGTATAGCAAGAACACTACTTATTGACATTTTGAGATTCAAAGCAGTTATACTTATTAGTCTGCATTAAGCCTAAAACTCAAATATGTCAAGTATGGTTTATTTTAATCGCTTTATTGAATATATATAAAACAGAATGGAGATAGATTTTACAATGGAAGAAAGAGTAACAAAACTTGAACTAGAAACAAGAATTGAAAGGCTTTGTAACGCTATAACTAAAAGAAATCCAGAATGGGATAATGTCCTAATAATAAATCGTATTAATCAATATTACTTAACAGGAACTATGCAGGATGGTTTATTAATAATTAATAAAAATGGAACTGCAAAGTTTTTTGTAAGAAGAAGCTTAAATAGAGCAATTGATGAATCACCTTTAGCTGAATCGCAGATATGTACTATATATCCTATGGAAAGTTACAGAGATGCTGCAAAGATAGTCGGAAGTGAACTAGGAGAGACCTTTGTTGAAACTGAAACCTTAACAATTGGTATTATTGAAAGAATTAAAAAGTATTTTAAATATAGTAATTTATACCCAGTTGAAAACATTATTTTTGAAGTTCGTGCAGTAAAAAGCCCATATGAACTTTATTGGCTGCAAGAAGCAGGTAGACTGTATAATATTTTATTAGAAGAAGTAGTTCCCAGTATATTAAGAGAGGGAATGAGTGAACTAGAATTTACAGCAGAAATGTACAGTACCATGTTAAAGATGGGGTATCATGGTGTTACACGTTTTTATAGATATCAAACGGAGATGATTGCAGGCCAGATAGGCTTTGGTGATAGTTCCTTAGTTGAAACCAACTTTGATAGCCCTGGAGGAATGAGGGGGATGTGTCCTGCTGTTCCTATTATTGGAAGCAGGGATAGAATTTTAAAAAAGGGTGATTTGGTATTTATAGATATTGGATTTGGAATGTACGGATACCACGTTGATAGGACACAAATATATATGTTTGGAGCTTCTCCGTCTGATGAGGTTATTGAGGTCCATCGTAAATGTATTGAGATAGAAAAAAGAGCTGCTCAGTTATTGAAACCAGGTAATATACCGTCTGAGATTTATAATAACATAATGAAGGAATTAGACTCTGATTTTTTAAAAAATTTCATGGGCTTTGGGGACAGAATGGTAAGGTTCTTGGGGCATGGTATCGGGCTTCATGTTGATGAGCCGCCGGTTATTGCAAATGGTTTTAATAGTCCTCTTCAAGAGAATATGGTGATAGCACTAGAACCCAAAAAGGGCATAGCAGGTGTTGGAATGGTTGGAGTTGAAGATACATATATAGTTACACCTAATGGTGGAAAATGTATTACTGGCGGTGAAAAGGATATAATTATTGTTTAATTAGATGCAATATATTAAGCAAGTCAAATTTATAAGTTTAAGTTTCATGACTTGCTTTTTATATTGGTTTTATTGTTGGTTTTATTGTATGAATATTTAAGATATATCTAGCTTGTAGCCTAATCCACGAATAGTATTTATTATTACTTTTGAATTTAAAGAAGATAATTTTTTTCTTAAAAAAGATATGTATACTTCTACATGATTTGCTTGTGCTTCAGAATCAAATCCCCAGATTTTCTCTATTATTATGTCTTTTGAAGTAATCATGCACTTTCTAATAATTAAAAATTCTAAAAGTTTACTCTCGCGACAGGTTAAAGTAGTTTCTTCTTTATCTGTTGAAAGCTTTAAACTATTAGTATCGAGAGTAATATCCCCGAAACTAAGTGTGCTATTTAGCAGTATTGTATTTTTTCTCCTTCCTAAAGCTCTGATTCTTGCTAATAACTCATCTATAGAAAAGGGTTTAACTAGATAGTCATCAGCTCCGCTATCAAGTCCCATTACTTTATAGGATACTTCACTTTGATTAGAAAGAAGAAGTATAGGCATTGTTAATCCGCTTTTCCTTATACTTTTTATGAGAGTTATACAATCTGTTGTATGATCGAAAGTATCCATTACAACAATATCGTAAGCACCGAGCAAAGCAAGATATAGTCCATCTCCGATATTATCAGTACGGTCTATTGAGTGATTATTCTTTTTTAATATGCTTAACAATGAATCAGTTAATGGAATTCTGTCTTCAACAAGCAGAATATTCATAATAATAAACCCTCATTTCTATGACTAAAGTCAATTATGGTTCAAGCTTTCGCCATTTAATATCGGTTTTTTGACGAAATATGCATTAATGCAGTTTGGGTTTGAAGTTGTTCCATAACTTGTTGGAAACTTTAGTCAATAGTAGTTGACTCAATATATATAATGTTACATCTAAAATAACATGTCAATAATGTAAATTGTTAATTTATTCTGAATTTATTCTGAATTTTGTATATTTTAAGGATGATTTAAGTTCTAAAATGTAAAATTATATCACATATGGTAATATGTAAAAAATGGAAAGGGAGGATATTATGAAAAGAAAATTGCTTTTAGTATTATCGCTAGTAGGTACACTAACTTTTAGCAGTATGCTAGCGAATGCAGCAGTTGTTTATGGTGATGCAAATTCGGATGGAGTAGTAGATGCACTTGATATTGCTGCAATGAAGGGGATTCTTTTAGGAAATTCAACAATCGGTGACTTAAAAGCTGCGGATGTAAATGGCGACGGTACAGTAGATGCAATTGATTTTGCGCTGTTAAAAAGTTATCTGTTAGGTAGTATAACTAAGTTCCCAGCTGATACTGGTACTACTCCTGAAGAGCCAGTTGATCCTAAAGAAGCATGGAAACTCAATGTTGGGAAAATAAGTCTGGGAAGTACAATCACATGTACTGGAACGGGTGCGTCCGTAAGTGGTACAACAGTTAATATTACAGCTGGCGGTGATTTTGAGGTTGTTGGTACTTTATCAAACGGTATGATTTATGTAAATACTACTGATAGGGTTAAGCTTCGTCTTAATGGCTGCAGTATTACTAATTCAAATGGGCCGGCTATTTACTTCCATAATGTTGACAAAGGATTTATTACAATTGAGAAGGGCACAACCAACTACTTAACTGATGGAAGAACTTATTCTACAGCTAATGCTGATGCTAAGGCTGCTTTATTCAGCAATGATGATTTGGAGATTAAGGGATCAGGAACTCTTTATATTACAGCTAATCATAAGCACGGTATTTGTGGCGATGACGATATCAAAATTGAAAATGGAAATATCATAATTAAATCTGCTCCTTCAGACGGAATTCATTGCAATGAAACTATTAAAATTACTGGAGGAACTTTAGACATTACTGCAACTTCAGACTGTATTGATACAGACGGCGATGTAATAATTGAAGATGGTAATCTAACTCTTAATGCAGGTGATGATGGAATACATTCTGAATTGGATTTAACAATTAATGGTGGTTCAATTACAGTTACAAAAGCATATGAAGGTATTGAAGGTAAAACTATAGTTACTGTTAATAATGGTACTATAAATATAACTGCAAGAGAAGATGGATTATGTGCTGGAAAAAAACTAATTATAAATGGTGGAGACATTAGTATAACTGCAGGAACAGATGCGTATGACTCAAATGGAACAATAACTATGACTGGTGGTAATGCTATAATTTACGGCGGTGGATTTCCAGATGGTTGTGCTGACTGCGATACAAATAACTTTACTATAACAGGAGGAACACTTGCAGCAGTTGGCGGATGTACATCTTCTCCAACAGCTTCCACATCAACACAATGCTCAGCTGTATTATCTGGTCCTACATCAGTAAATGCTGTGGTTAGTATAAAAAATTCAGCAGGAACAGAAATATTCAAATTTACTGCTAAAAAAACGGGTGCAACTTTGCTGTTTACTTCCCCATCTTTATTAAAGGGACAAACCTATACAATGTATGTTAATGGAGCATCTACAAGAACTTTTACAACAAATTCAATGGTAACTAGTGCTGGTGGTCAAATATTTGGATTTGGTGGCGGTGGAATCCCAGGTGGCGGCCCAGGCTGGGGTTGGGGCTGGTAATAGGAAAAATAGTATTTCTTATTCCTGATTTGGCTGAAGTTCTTGAGTAACTAAGTATATATTATTTTGCTAGAAATAAATAAGGTTCCCTAATTTATTGAATATAAGTTAGGGGACTAATTTTTTGAATTAACGAAATTTTATTAACAAATTATTTGAGAATTACATACTATGTAGAGACTCTGTTTAGAGCCATTTTTTATTTAATATTTCGAAATATTAATAACTCATCTTTAAATTAATTGTATAAAAAAGATGAATGATATTTTAGCAACAAATAACAATTAATATATTATTTGCTATATTTTAAGGTTCGTTTAAGGTTTTGTATGTAGAATACAATTAGAGAAAGGGGGTGAAAAGATGGCTATAGAGGTATTTAACAGACATGAAAACAAGTATTTGTTAAATAGTGATACTTATGAGATGCTTTCAAAGAAGCTAAGGGAATATATGGAACTTGATGAATATAATAAAACTCATCCGTTTTATACAATAAGTAATATATATTATGATACCCATGATAATCACCTTATTAGAACTTCATTAGCAAAACCAAAATATAAAGAAAAACTTAGATTACGTGCCTATGGAGTACCTTCTCTTGAAGACAAAGTCTATTTAGAAATAAAGAAAAAAGTAAATGGCATGGTAAACAAAAGACGGACAAAGTTAATTTTACGAGAAGCCTATGAATTTGTTAATACTGGAGAAAAACCAGAAATTAAAAAATATATGAATCAGCAAGTTTTAAAAGAACTAGAATATTTTTTAAAAGTTTATAAACTTTCGCCAAAGCTTTATCTTGCGTATGACAGACAGGCATATTTTGCCATAAACAATAGAGACTTACGTTTGACTTTTGATACTAATATTCGTACAAGAAGAGAAGATCTTAGGCTTGAAGCTGGAGATTATGGCGATAAGCTTCTTGACGATGATGTTTGGCTTATGGAGGTCAAGGCTGAAAAATGTATTCCTGTATGGCTTGCTAAAATTCTTAGCGAGTATAAACTATACAAAACGAGTTTTTCTAAATATGGAACTGAATATAAGTCTATGATAAAAAAACGATTAGAAATGAGGGGAAATGAATGTTTGATTCATTATTAAATTTTGGAACAGATACCACTGCATTGTCATTTGAGGGACTAGTTTTATCACTAGTTTCTGCTTTTGTGTTAGGTGTAATTATTAGCTTTACTTATAAGAAAACTCATGTAAAAGGACAGTATTCACAGAATTTTTCATTAACATTGGTAATGATACCATGTATTATAGCAATTATTATTTTAATGGTAGGAAGTAATATTGCAAGAGCATTTGGTCTTACAGGCGCATTTTCAATAATACGTTTTAGGAGTAATGCAACAGATCCTAAAGATATATCTTATGTATTATTTACAATGGCTGCTGGTCTTGCTTGTGGAGCAGGAAGTTATTCTTATGCATTATTTTTTACGGTAATTTTATGTATAATAATGTTTATATTATCTAAAATTAATTTTGGTGCAAAAAATTCAACTTACAAATTATTAAAAATTATCATTCCCGAGGACTTAGATTATCAAGGGGCATTTGATGACGTTTTTGAAACATATACAATAAATCATGAACTCAAAAAAGTTAAAACAACCGATTTGGGTACACTTTATGAACTTGTATATAATGTGACTATTAAAAACGATGTAAATGAAAAAAGTTTCCTAGATGAACTCAGATGCAGGAATGGAAACTTAAACATTATTCTTTCAATGAATGCAGAGCCTGGGGATAATTGATAAAGGTTAGGAATAATTTTTGTTAGTTGTTTATATAACACTGTGATTTTATGATGGTTTTATGTCGTAAAATTACAGTGTTTTTAATTTCATCTTTTTAGAAAAAATTTAAGCACTTTTTTTAAATATAAATAAACAAAATGTAATATATTTTGTCGATATTACCGATAAATATTGCATAGAAGGCATAAGTATGTAAATTTATACTATTCAGTGGCACATTATTTTTTATTATTTATAGTAATTTAAATTTAAACTCAATTCAAAAGTATTTGATAATCTGAGTTTAACGAAATACTACGAAATTTATACAGATATTCTTTATGTTTTTAAACATATAGGAATTTATATATTATGTCTTTAAGATTATGGATTTTTAAGTAATACACAAAAATTACAAAGCCATTGGTTTTAAAGGGTACAGAGTAAATAGGAAGTATTTCGCTGCAGGAGCCGAGATAAATTTTGATTGAACCAAGAAATTTGAATGTAATAATCAATGTTAGAGGTAACAAATGGCTTTGTGAAGCAAATTTTTGAGATTGTTAATATTTATTGTGTTTATGTACATTATTTTTGTAATTCCAGTTTTGTATTTATACTATATATAATCATATAATGGTTTTCCCATTATTACATACTAGGGGAGGAATAATGATGAAGTGGGAAGGGTTAATTGATGATAATTCCGCTGTTTTAGATGTTGATAGATACAGCGAAAAACTGAGACAGTTTAGTGTTGAAAATGTCAGGATCTATTCTGCATATAATAAAAAGCTGGAAACACTTAAAAAGAATATGTTCAAGGATTTTGAAAATTGCCTTTCAAATGGTTTTGTAATAGAAAAAAGAGGAGAAAAAAATATATCAGCCAAAAATCCTCAAATAACTATAATTCTTTGGGAAGAAAAAGGTGAGGATAACAGCTTAGTACTCAGTTTTAGAAAAACCTACGGTGATAACTGGAGATTTACGTTATTTATTGAACCTATTGAAAAGAAATTTGAGAAACTTACAGAAGATTTAGGTTGGTATGTTGACCATGAAGGGAATTTAGAAACCTTTAAAAATGATGAAAAAACTAACGAGTTTTATAAAAATGAGGTTATCAGAACTGAGCGAATTATAAAAGAAAAGAAGAGCGTATTTAAAGAAATAGATAAGCTAAATTTCAAAATTAGCTTATGGCATAAAAATAATTTGATTGATAGCTATATAACATTCGAAGATTGTTTGTATAAAGCAGTAGAATTAAGTTAGGAACAATAAATAACCATTAAGAAAAATATAAAATAGTATAGTTTATTAGAAGAAGCTGCCTACAATAAAGTAGGTATTTTTTTGCATGTGACTAAAGCCAAGAATTAATCCTCTCAAACAACCTATATCCAACTGGAACCAAGGTAAAAATCTCAATTAAAATTCCAGCAACAATAGATAAAGATAATAAGTGCTGGCCTAAGATAGCAAGAATAATTGATATTATTATCAGTATAATAACGTCTCGAATAGCTTTTCTTTTGAAAATAGCTGCCTCATCTTCTTCAATTGGCCTATTTACGCAGTCCTTTGGAGCATATTTTTTTAAGAGGAATAAGCAAATTACAAATGCTACGGCAATAATAATTATGATCCAGACTGTATTAAATTCAAAACTAATCTTACTAATTAGCGTTCCGGGAATAACAAAAGAACAAACGGTAGAAATAATGCATTTTCCTTCAGTGTCCATATGAAATCCGCCTGCATATCTTCTGAGTAAAACAAATGCGAATGTCAGTGCTAATACTTGTAAAAGTGATTTTAAGGCAGACGAAATTAATATAACAATAATTAGCTTAATGATATCTCCGTATATAGCTTGAAAGCCGAAATAAAGGATTCTTCTGTTTTCGTGATTACCATTATTATTTTTTTGAATATAAACTGCGCTCGAATATGCAAATCTTCTAATAATTTTCATTCGTATTTCCTATAAATTTACTGTTAAATGTAATTGTACTATTTACAAATCTTTACGAGAAATGTAAAATTACCTTAAAAGAATAGTACCATATATAATAAAGTATGTAAATATATGTTGAAAAATAATATTTTGTATAAGGGGAATTATGTATATGACCAATATTATTGATTTTTTACTCAATATTTTATTAATTTCTATTTTGGAAGAAAGCTATGTGGTAGTTGCAACATTAATATTATTACGAATGACAAATATGATAGTATTTAATAAAAAATTAGTTACATCTATTCTAGTTCCTGCTGTAATTTCAAATATACTAAGATACTTTTTTAACATTGATATGACTATTATATTTATTGTCTTTATATTAACTATGGTGGTAATAATATGCTTACTTTATAAACAAAAAACCTTAAAAAGAATATTTGCGGTATTTAGTTTTGTTTCTGTAGCATGTATGATCAATGCAATGTTGGAAATTGTAAATTTTAAAGTAATTATGCTTTGTACAAGTATAAATGAATTTAATTTAAAGGATAACATTATAAATGCTTTTGTTAGTTCATTACCAATAAGAGTGGTAGAGTTAGGAATAATAGTTTTATATTTGAGAAAACGAAAGTATTTTGATGAGAAAATAAACACTAATATATGGAAAACGCTGATAAAAGATGAAGAACTAGCTCTTTTTTCTTTGATAGCTTCTGTTTTTAATATAATTTGGATTGTTGCAGCTGTAAAAATATTTGTATTAGACAAGTTCCTAATAAATAGTTCTCTAGAAACACAAACGACATTACTAATATTAATGGGTGTTATTGTTGTTCCAATTATAATTTATATTTGTTTGTTTTTCTCTGTATATAACATACAAGCTAGGGAGGCATATATAGAAAGGCTGAACACAGATTTAATAAAAGCAAGAGAAAACTTAGCTAAAAATGAGATTCATAGAGATAATTATAAAGGTAATTATTAAATTACATAGATATTTAATACATAAAGAGGAGTGATAATATGCAAAAGACGAAGTTAACTAATGTAATTGGAAAGAGTATTGAAAAAATATCAATTCAGAAGGCTGGTAAATGTATGTTGATGATTTATCAACCTAAGGTTCCCAAGGTACTTAGAGAAAAAAAGGAATCTACAAAGTAATATTTTTTTAGAAGACTTCATTAATTTGAAGTCTTCTTTTAGCGTTGAGGGTATTCAAACTATTTATGTTATTTTTTGAAGGATTAATTTCAGCAACTAATTGTGTACTTGTTTTTTGAATCTGTTTATTATAGGATAAATATGAATGGAAATATTAAGCTAGTAAGTATTTTTTAGGAGGGGAATTCTATGCAGAATTTGATATCGAAGAAAATGACTATGGTATTAGCAGTTTTTGTTGCTTTGACTTGTGTAAATGTGTTTTTTATGAATTTTAGTTTAGAAGCAGACGCATCAAGTGCATCGGCACCTGAGTCATATAATACTATAAAATATGGTGATGTAGACGGAGATGGGCAGATAAATTCGATAGATTTTGCTCATATAAAAAAATATTTGCTAGGTTATTCTACATTAACAGATGAAGCCCTCAAAGCCGCTGATGTTAATGGAGATGATGTAGTGGATTCAATAGACTATGCTATACATAAGCAATTTTTACTAGGTATCATTTCTGAGTTTCCTGCGGATAAACTACCTCCACCTCCTGTTATACCGACATTTAAAGATGTAACGGTGCATGATCCTTCAGTTATCAAGACTAATGGAACTTATTATGTTATTGGTTCCCATTTGGCTTCCGCTAAAACTAATGACTTAATGCAATGGCAGCAAATTTCTTCAAGCGTTAGCAATTCAAATCCATTAATACCAAATGTATTTACAGAATTAAAACAATCCTTTGACTGGGCGCAGACCCAAACAATGTGGGCAGGCGATATAATTCAGCTTCAAGACGGAAAATATTATATGTATTATTGTTTATGCAAAGGTGATTCTCCAAGGTCGACTCTTGGTTTGGCAGTATCAAATAGTGTAACAGGTCCTTACAAGGATGTTGGTATATTATTGAAGTCTGGAATGTGGAATCAACCAGGTGAAGGCGGAACTATATATGATGCTACAAAGGACCCTAATACTGTTGACCCTCACACATTCTTCGATAAAAACGGGAATCTTTGGATGGTTTATGGCTCCTATTCAGGAGGTATCTTTATACTAAAGATGGATCCTAAAACAGGAAAACCATATTCAGGTCAGGGTTATGGTAAAAAGCTATTAGGAGGAAATCACAGTAGGATTGAAGCACCTTATATACTATATAGTCCTCAATCAGATTATTATTACTTGTTTTTAAGCTTTGGCGGTCTTGATTCTACTGGTGGTTATAATATTAGGGTTGCACGTTCTAAAAACCCTGATGGACCTTATGTAGATGCGGCTGGAAAAAATATGATTGACTGTCGTGGTGCAGTTGGTACCACTTTTGATGATAAATCCATCGAACCTTTTGGACTAAAACTCATGGGGAATTTCAAGTTTGCTGAAAGTGGAGTGGGTTATGTTTCTCCAGGCCATAACAGCGCATATTATGATGAAGAAACAAATAAGTACTATCTCATTTTTCATACCAGATTCCCAGGTCAGGGAGAAATGCATCAGGTAAGAGTACATCAAATGTTTATAAATGAAGATGGATGGCCTGTTGTTGCACCTCATCGCTATGGGGGAGAAACCATTACAAAATATAGTGCAGAAGAAGTTAGCGGAGAATATGCTTATATTAACCATGGTAAAGATATTAGTGCAAACATAAAGAATTCTGTAAAAATAACACTAAATAGAGATGGTACAATTTCAGGAAGTGTAAACGGAAAATGGCAGTTAAGTGGTAAAAATGACATTATACTAACTGTCAATGGAGTTAATTATGCGGGTGTTGTTTTAAAACAATGGGATAGCGGACTTAATAAATTTGTTATTACCTTTAGTGCAATAGCCAAAAATGATAATGCTTCAATATGGGGAAGTAAAATTAATTAAATAGGCTAAATCTTTAATGTATTGAAATATACTCAACTATAACTTACTATATAAAAGATATATTTGAAGGTACATAAGCAAAATGTAAATAATAGTTATACTTTAAATAAGAATTAATTGAAATACATCAATACACGAAAAGGAGAATGGCTTTGACAGTAATAGGTATGGTTATTGGCCTTATTATTATGTTAATTACACTTGGAAGTGTTAATTACTATATTGCACTGAGATTATATCAAGGTATTAACTATATTTTTCCTCAAATAAATGCAAAAGTTTATATTGGTATATTCATTTTTATTACCTTGACAATGATCCTTGGATTTGCGCGGTCTTTATTACAGTTACCAATGGCAATAAAAAATATAATGGGCTTAATTAGCTCGTACTGGATGGGCATCTTAGTATATACATTATTGTCTTTTATCATTGCAGACTTGGCTTTAGTGATTGGAAGCATGACAAAGTTAATACCAAATCCTATGCCTAAGAGTATACGTTTTTACTCAGGACTAATTGTCGTTTTGTTAACCATCGGAACAGTAGGCTATGGAATATATAGCGCAAATAAGATTAAACATGTATCCTATGACATTTCGCTTAGAGAAAAGACTTTGTCATCTGAATTAAAAATAGCCATGATAAGTGATTTGCATTTAGGAGCCGTTAATTCTGAAAATCGTATTGAGAATATGGTCAGAGAAATTAATAATTTAAAGCCTGATCTTGTGTGTATAGCAGGAGATATCTTTGATAATGATTATTACGCTATACAAGGTCCAGATGAAATTAGTGATTTGCTTAAGAGTATTACATCAACAAACGGTGTATATGCAAGTCTAGGAAACCATGATGCTGGAGAAACACTAAAGGAAATGATGGATTTTCTTGAGCGAAGCAACATAAAACTACTAAATGACCAACATGTTATTGTTGATGAATCCTTGGTTTTGGTTGGGAGATTGGATTCTTCGCCCATTGGGGGATTTGGAGGTATGAGCCGTAAGGATTTAGCCGAAATAATAGATTTAGCAGATAATAAACTTCCCGTAGTTGTTATAGATCATAATCCGCAAAACATTGATGAATACGGAAGCGGAGTTGATTTAATTCTTGCTGGACATACTCACAAGGGGCAGATATTCCCAGGCAGTCTGTTTACAAGGGCAATTTATGCTGTGGATTACGGACATTATCAAAAGGATAGCAATAGCCCTCATGTTGTTGTAACATCTGGAGTAGGTACTTGGGGAATGCCAATGCGAGTAGGCACTAATTGTGAGATTGTTAGTATTAAATTGCATTAGCCTTCAAAAATGAACTGAGAGCATCTGTGGTTCCAGTGGATGTTAATATTGTGACTCTTCCATGCAGTGAAAAAGAGTATTTAGAGATAATTAAATTAGATAAAGGTTTTTTTATCTTGAGAACATATCAGTCAAAATAAAAAAGCTTTAAAACTTAGTAAGTAGTTTATCCTTATTCATATGGAAATTCCTAATTTGCTAAAATGTACAAAATATACATTATATTTGGATAATATTAGAATAAATTGTATAATATTAACAAAGACAAAGTTGTATATTTATAGTAATATAATTACATAAATAAACATTTAAGGAGGAAAATTACTTATGAATAGAAAGCTAGTATCACTTGCTCTTGTTCTTGTTATGGTTTTTACAGCAAGTATGAGTGTTTTTGCAGCAACTAATGGAGGTAATATTACCAATATCGACCATATCACTGGATCCAACGTGATACCAAATTATGACTCAGTAGAATATACATTCTATCTATCTCAGGACTCTTATTATAATGCAAAGTTGTACATCCCTGAAGGCTATGGTCTAGAATTAAGAAACTCACAGTTGCAGACTTTAAGCTATGTTGAATCAAACGGAACTTTGGCTCAAATCACCAAAAATTCAATACCAGCTGGTGTGTACAAACTAGTGGTGTGGTGCACAACGGGTGATGATACTGGTACATACCATATATATCAATCCACAAGTGTTCAGGATGATAACATAACTAATATGAGTACAGTTATTGATACTTCAAATATTCCTTCATACACTGCAAAGGAATATAAAATATATATATCAAATACTGGAGATTACAGCGCTCAGTTGAATATTCCTAGGGGCTATATTCTGGAATTAAGAAATTCACAGTTGCAGACCGTAAGTTTTGATGAATCAGACGGTACAAGTGCATCAATTAGCGTGACAAATCTGCCAGCTGGAGTTTATAAGCTTATCGTATGGGCAACAAGTGGTTCAGGTTCTGTAACCTATACAATAAATCAGAGTGCAAATTGGTAAGAAAGTCAATTACTATCGCCTAAAGACTCCTAGAAGCCAAAAAGCTTTTTAGATTCTCAAGCTTTGTTAAGGATAATTCATAAATAACTGATAGTTTATGGTTCGTAGGCCTTTAGGGCAATTGGGACTTTAGTAGAATTTAATATATTTTGAAAAAGACCGATTTCGTTGTAACGGAGTCGGTTTTTTAAATAAAATAATAGTAAACTCATTTTTAGTAACTCGTATGTTGCATATTAGAGCAGATATCAAAAAAACTCCCGAATACACTTATTAAAAAGCTAATGATTCGGGAGTTTTTTACTAAATTGACGTTGATTATATAGAGTTTATAAAATAAGTTCTATTTGCTTGGTAGATTACTTATAATACCCAACAGGTACTGTTTCATAATAGCAAAGTCGATTGCATCTACGTTTTTATCACCATTAAGGTCTAAAACTTCTGTGTATGTACGTTCAGGATTCATCAAATATATTTTAAAAGCCGAGAAATCCAAGGCATCAATGCTGCCGTCATTATTATAGTCTCCATATTTTATTGCAGGAGTGCTAGTGCCAAAAAAGTTGACTTTTTGCATTTCAGCCCACATAGCTTGTGCTGTTGCAATACTTCCAGCTGTAGTAGGATGTATACCATCAGGAAGTGTATATTCTGATAAATGTCCGTCCCATGCTGGTCTTATATCAAAGAAATATGTTTCTGGCTTTATTGCTGCATTAGCTACTGTAGCTTGCATTATTGGTCTTAATGCATCCAATTTTCCTTTTAAACCGTTTAGATCTGCATTTGGATTAGGGTAGAACAAATAAAATACTTTAACAACTCCATCATTTTTCATGTCTCTTAATAGATTAGTAACTGCGTCGGTTGCATTTTTAATAAAGGGAGTGTTTTCATTATATGGTGGAGGAGTCCAACCTTGCAAGCAATCGTTTCCGCCGCCATCCATTATTACATACTTTACTTTACCAGAATTAATACCATTTTTGTACTGAGAAGGGATGCCATTATTAGCTAGAGTAGACCCAGATACTGTGTAGTCTCTAAATCTATCGTTTGCGCCTAAAACACCAGCATTTCTAGCTTCTCTTTCTAAGGCTCTTACAATTTCACCAGACATTGCGAAATATGAGTCACCAATAACCATAACGTCACTGCCATTTATTTGAGCAGCAAAAATAGTTGAATAGGGTGCGATACTTGTTAAAATAATAGCCATGATGATAGAAAATATGAGTTTTTTCATGATTCTGTCCTCCAAAAATTTTATTTTTATGAATTTACTTTATACTGAAATTTTATTAGGATTTTACTAAGGGAGGAGGTCTATCTTAATAAAAATTCTTAATAATATATGGTAAATTCATTATATGTTACATTATATTACATATTAATAGTTATATAAAGGTATATACTTGTAGAATAATATAAATTCTTGTATATTTTAGAATCTATGCGTTGAAAATAGAGATACTAATATAAACAGATTTTTATAACAAATAGATTGTTAAAATTGTAAATATTTTTGATATAAAAACTTTCTTAAATATAAAGATATCCTTCAAAATAAAAACATTTATAAAATGAAAACATCTTTAAAATAAAAATCTCTTTAAAATGAAAACATCTTTAATATAAAAACCTTTATAGAAAATACTCTATCATATCAATCATAATTATATTTTAATAAAATAAACATATTATAGGGCTAAAGTTTTGTGATTTAGGCGAATCATGATTCTATGCATTTGCTTACAAATTAAAGGACTAATAGCTCAATTTTATATTTAGGGGCGTTAGAGAATGAAAAAAATAGTTTTAATAAGTATTGTTAATAAAAAATTGGTACCAAGTAGGATCATAGCAGCATTTGTAGTTATTTGTGCAATTTTTGCTGTAGGGTATACTGCAAAAGCAGTAGGAGTTTTTAATCCTGAAAGGCATTTGCCAATTTACAGTGTTGAAACAGATAAGGTTGCAATAACTTTTGACTGTGCATGGGGAGCATCGGATATCCCAACTATTCTTGATATTCTGGAAAAGGAAAATGTTAAGGCTACTTTTTTTATGGTGGGGCAATGGGCAGAAAAATTCCCTGATTCAGTGAAGTTAATTGCAAATGAAGGGCACGATATTGCAAATCATGGATATTCTCATTTGAAAATGAGCACTATTAGCAAAGAAAAGTGTAAAAGTGAGATTGAACTGTGCAATAAAAAACTAGAGGAGATATCTGGAGTTAAAGTGAAATTATTTAGGCCACCTTATGGAGACTATAACAACACTGTTATTGACACATGCAATGAACTTGGCTGCTATCCTATTCAGTGGAATATTGACAGCCTAGATTGGAAGAGAGAAATGAGCAAACAAGCGATTCTGGATAGGATACTAAAGAAAACAAAGCCCGGTTCAATTATTTTATTTCACAATGACACTCAGTATACTGTAGAGCTGCTTCCCCAGATTATATCAGAGCTTAAGAGAGAAGGTCTTGTATTTGCACCTGTTTCAGAAATGATAATGCTGGATAATTATTATATTGACAATCAGGGCAGGCAGCAAAGGAAGTAGAAAATTTAAGCAGTGTATTTTATTGTTTCAAGTTCATCATTTAAATATTTATTTAATTAATTTTCTTATTAGGAAATTGTAAATGTTAAGACTTATAATTAAAACTATATTTATAAAATGACGTCAATCTTTATTGGTTGGCGTTATTTTAGTTAAATAAATATTTGACTTGCAATTTTGCTTAAGTTTACTAAGTTATTTAACATTTTTTACATAATAATCAAATAGAATGAAATTTAAGAACATTTATGCAAAAGCAGCATTTACGATATTTGCATAATATGGTATATTACTTGGTGCTGAAATAAGCATGAATTTATATTATTTGGGAGGATACTATGAAATCACACAAAAAATGCAGAAAAATTTTGGCTTTATTATTAGCAATAGCAATAACAGCATCAGGAGTAATATTCAATTTTCCTGTAGAAAACGGGAAGGTTGTGCAGTTTGGGGGAGAGATTGCAAAGGCGGAAACAAGCCCTTGGACACAAAAGGCAAGTGCTCCAGAGGCACTGTCTGGTCATTCGGCAGTAGCAATAAATGGTAAAATGTACGTTTTTGGGGGTGTAACTGCTAGCAATTATAGGTCGAGTAGTTTATACGAATATGATCCAACTACAGATATATGGACTGAAAAAATTTCTTCCGGTCCAAGGGGACGAGACCAATCGAGATACGCTTAAAAGAACTGCCAACTCCAAAGAATTTAGAGGCAACCTCTGATGAGAATACGGGATCATAATCAAAAGTTAATAGAAAAGATTAGCTATTACCATCAAGTTCAAGATGAAAACATACATAAGGTATCTCAGGCAATAGATTCATATGGTAATGTGGTAAATTATGCATATGATACAAAAAATAAGAAAACAACAATAACAGATGCAAAGGGTAGAGTAACAACCTATTGGTACGATGATGGCTTCTATACAATACGTGTTCAGGATCCTGATGGGAAATCTACATATACGGAGTATGTTAAATATGATAAATTTAATAAATATGGCGATATAAAATCAACAACTGACAGAAACGGCAGCAAAACTGAGTACGAAATAGATGACCAAGGTAATGTTACAAAAATAATATATCCAGACAAAAGTACCATAATAAAGGAATATGACAGCAAGAATAACCTGATAAAGGAAATAGATGAATGTGGAAACACAACCTACTACATATATGATAATAATAAAATAAACATAATTATTTATCTTTAGAAAATAATAATGTGTCATGCTTTGATATTTCAGCTTTTGATAATAAAAATGTTGATAAACTATTTCTGCTAGGTTGTAATGCAGGACATCTTGATTATAAAGATAATAATGTTGCTTCAGCATTTGCAAAAAAAATAAATGGAGGTTGTGTTATTGCAAGCGATGGTACTAATCACTTGTCTTGGAAAACAAATCCACTAGGAACGAAATATAGAGTTTATTTATCAAAGAGTGATATACCTTATAAAAGACAGTTAATTAAAGAAAGTAGAGATAACGAGGGATGGATTGCATACAAGTATGTTAATGATAAGCTACGTGTATCAAATAGTATGGGAAAGATTCTATCCTTATATGATATATTAGAAAATGTAGACGAAGTTAAATGGAAAATGAAATAAAGTAAACATTGGATTTTTAATTTTTAAGGAGATTTATATGGAATCAAAAAATAATTATTTTAAAATTATACTTATTGGAATTACTATTTTACTTTTAATTGCAATTGTTTTGTTAATACTAAGTCAAGTTATTGCAAATGGAGACTCTTTTATTTCAAATAATAAAAAAGTCGAAATAATTAAAAGCAAGATAGGAATTGACATACCTAATGCTTCTAATATTGTTAATTTTACATATGATGAGGAATCAGGAAGTTTTGAAGCTAAGATCTATATTGAAGAAAAAGACATAAATTTAATAAAGAATGAGTTGAATAAATATTTTAAATATGAAATCACTGAACCCTATGATATGTGGCATTTTGAGAATACATGTTCTTGGTGGGATTTAAAAAAGAATGATGTAAAAATGACGTATAGAACATATGTTATTGAAAGTGAGGATACTATTGAAAATCTAACTTATTCCCATGATGTATGGGCATTTATTGCAAGCGATGAACAAGGGAAATACTACTTATACATCGCATATTAGTTAGACTATTAAGTTTAGTGTAAATTGATTTGCGATTATAGAATTTTACAAGTGCAAGATAGCGTGTCTTCGGCACTTATTGGTTCACGCTAGGCAATTTACTAGGAGGTAGTGATGGACAATAGAGTAGCCATCAAACCAATCGACACCTAAACATGATAGTATTGGGATGATAAACTGAGCCCAAGGGGGTATGAGTATATTGGGCTCAGTTAAACGAACTAATGAGGAATGGGTTAAATTATATGAACAGCAACAGATGGCAATGGTACAGCTACAACATATAAATATGATGAATTAGGCAGACTTACAGCAGTAATAAATGCAAAATCAGAGATAACCAGCTATACTTATGACTTAAACGGAAATATGCTTACTCAGACCAACGGAAACGAAAAGACTACATACTACGAGTACAATGTAGCCAATAATCTGATTAAGAAAATAGACCACGGCGGAAGAATAAGCATAGATGGAGAATACAAATACATAGCTGCAAAAACAGAGGAATACACCTACAATGCAGATGGCAGCATAGCCACCATGACAGACAAAAATGGAAATCTGACAGAGTATACATATGATATTCATGGCAGACTTATATCAAAAGCAATAGGAAGCAGCATAATTTCTTATACCTATGATAACAACGGAAACCAGCTAACCATTACAGACAGCACAGGAACAACTGTAAGAACCTATGATGAACAAAATAGAGTCCTGACAAAAACAGTACCAAAGTTTGGCACAACCACCTATACATATGACAATGCAGAGGGCAATGGGTTGTATTCTGAAACTACAACAGACTTTAAGAACAACCAGACAAAGAAGGTATATGACAAAGCAGGAAGGCTCTATCAGGTAATAGCATATGGAAAAACTACAGTTTATGAATACTATGGCAATGGTAGCAGAAAGAGTGTAACCTACAATGATGGAGCAAAGGAAGAATACACCTACTACAAAAATGGTTTGAACAAAACTCTTGTAAACAAAAAAGCAAATGGCTTAATAATAGATAGCTACAGCTACACCTATGACGGTGCAAATAACCAGACCTCAAAAACAGATTCGAAGGGAGTAACCAATTATAGCTACGATAGTTTAAACAGGCTAGTAAAAACAACAGAGCCAAACGGCAAGGAAACAAGCTATACCTATGACGGAGCAGGGAATAGGCTTACTGAAACAATAAAGTTAGGTACAAGCTCAGTAACCACAAAGTACACTTACAACGAGCAGAACAGGCTTATGTCAACGGTATATCAAAGCGGAAGCCAAACAGTGACAGAAAAATATTTCTATGACAATAACGGCAATACGATAAGCAAAACAACAGAGACAGCCAAGCCAATAGAATCAACCCTTGAAACCAAGGCTACTGTATTTAAGGCAGGAGAAAGTCCTACAGACGATGACTTATGCTATGATGAAGTAACACTATATGAGTTTGATGTTTGGAATCAGCTGATAAAGACAGCTGTAAAGGATAAGAAAATATCCTATACATATAACGGTGAAGGTTACAGAGTATCAAAGGATATCAACGGTCAGACCACCAATTACCTTTATGAAGCTGACAAGGTAATACTAGAAACAGACGGAGAGAACAATCAGACAGCTAGAAATATCTATGGATTAAACCTGCTGACAAGAACTGTAGGCAATGATACAATGAATTATATGTACAATGGTCATGCAGATGTAACAGCACTGTTAAACCAAGAGGGCATAGTAACAGCAACCTACTATTACGATGCCTTCGGAAACATAATAGAGCAAACAGGAAACGTAAACAACAACATTACCTATGCAGGCTACCAGTACGACGGCGAAACAGGGCTTTACTATCTGAACGCCAGAATGTATGACCCTAAAATAGCAAGATTTTTGCAGGAGGATACGTATTTAGGCGATAGGAATGACCCGTTGTCATTAAATCTTTATACTTATTGTCATAATGAGCCAGTGTTATGTTTTTTACGAGGTAATAACAAAAACATGGTGAACAGCAACAAATCGGTATAGAAAGGCCACATTTCAAAAGACATGGATAGTGGCTTTTTTGTTTTTAATATTTCCAAATTGTATTAAGACGAACTTGACAATTTGTAGCTACAAATCTATAATTATCTTGTGGCTACAAATTGGAGGTGATGTATTGGTAGCTAAAAGGAAACCGGGGCCGAAAACAGACAAGCCTATGGATACAATGCTTCGTGTTCGTGTAGATAAGACTACACTTGATAAACTGGATGACAGCGCAAAAGAGTTAAATACTTCACGTTCAGAAGTCATCCGAAAAGGTATCCATAAGATACATGACGACCTCAAAAAATGATAGGAAGCGGCGCTTCTCCTTGCAAGTTTACGCCACTTCCCATCCGCAACCACCTAAAAAGGCAGACTGCATAAATATTGTATCATGTGTGGGCCTTCCTTTCAAGGAGTTGCAATTTGAAAAAGGAAAGGATGAAGCATGTGAAAAGCATTTTAGAAGAACTCTATGGCGGTACGATTTATCCAGATGAATTAATCATTTCAAGAGACCCGGAATATCGCCCATTAAACAAAAAAATATCCGGCACAATGGACATGTGGAAAAATAAGCTATCTGAACACGACTTTCATGAGCTTGAAAAATTATTGGACTTACGCTCCCAAGTGGACTCCATGCATGCCGAAGCATCCTTTATGTATGGTTTTAAGCTTGCCTCATGGATTATGATTGAAGTGATGACCGGAAAGGGGGAGCTTGTACGTAATGAAGATTAAAGCTTGCACATATAATAGTGAAAACGACACTCTTGCCGTACTTACCACAGATGGTATGAAAATGTGCATTCTATGTCCAGCAATTGAGGACAGTTTACAAACGGACATTATTGGCCGCTCAAAGCTGACATGGCTTAAAGACAACGAACCCTCCACATATGCGGAACTCCTTATCACAGATAAGTTGCAGAGCTTTTTAGACCAATATGCCGAAAACTATCACCTCCAGCAGAATACTATAAAAAATCAGCTTACAGAGCATTTTAACGGCGACAAAGCTTATGCTGCCGCCATTGCGAGGGAAATCATGATGTACGGAAGATAACAAAGAATCCCGCCTGACTGAATCTCGTTTTGGTGTCAGTCCGGCGGGATTTCAATTATAAGAAATACATTCTTCTATAGAGATCGATTAGCAATCTCGCCAATTACACATTATTTTGCATAATCTCTTTTATTCGTCATTTACTATATTATCGCCAACTTTTCCGGTTATTGCGTCGACATAAATATAACTTTTCCCACCTATTCCATCATTATCGTCAAATGATACTTGCCAATAATTTCTTCCTTGCATATCATACGCTATAAAAAAACTATAGTTAATAGGTGGAGAGTGTTTGAAAGTTTTATAAAAAAGGTTAAGCGCATTTCTAAATGCTTGCTCTGGAGAAATCACATTATCAGGTATTATATTTGATAATTCAATAATTTCCTTTTTACCCTGCCATATAATGTTAATTTTAATTTTTTCATTTTTTAAGGGACAATCGGTATTCTTATCAATATTAATAGACATATTTTCCAATAAATCTTTTTCACCGCTTATTTTTCCATTGCTTGTTTCAATCAGGTATTGTACTTTTCCAATGGGAGTAGTGTCATTATCTTTATTTTTTTTAGGAAACACACTAATTTTAATATTGGTGTCTTTATTTTCAATAGACATGACCTTTTTTTCTACTATAAAATTTGCTGTCCAGTTTTGGCTTTCACCCTTAAAACACATTTCAGTAGCATATGTTCTTTGAAGAATTTCATTAAGATTCATATTTTTATCACCTTGCTCTGTAGAAGTATTTTTATTATTATCTTGAAATGAAACTTGTAACGAGTTATTTTGCTCATTTGGTAAATTTATATCGTTTTGATCTTTTAGTCTCGAAGAAGTATTCGCCATGTACGAGCATCCTGTCAATGTAAAAGCAAAAATAAAGATTATTATTAATTTCTTCATACATCTTAGCCTCCATAGTTTTTATATATATTAGACGTAAATAAATGCTGATTTGTTCCCTTCAAACTTATAACGGGCGATAGATTTATCGCCCGTTATATAAAGTAGTTTCAAGTGAATTCAAATCATTTATTAAAACCACGCAAGCCCTATGAATTCATAGTCATTTTTTAAACTATAACCTATAACTTTTATCTTGTAAGTGCCTGTCATTTGGGGTACAAATTGAACGAGTTCAACATTATTTACTCCGGAGATCGATCTACCAACTAGATTTCCATTAGGATCATATACTTCTAAATCCAAATCTGATAAAGGCTTTTCTGTGATAGTTCCTGTAGAATGTGGTGAGGATACGGAATTTCTTTTAAGCCATGCTAATGATACTCTTATGAGTGTATCTGATGAGGTTACGGTAAATGTCTTTTCATATGGGAAAGAACTGTTGTAGAGCTGTAAACTCAGGTATCTAGTGTTTGCAGCGATATAATATGAGCTTTTTGCGTCTACAACTCCGGCACCTTCCTTATTTGAATAATTCGGACTTAAGGAATTATTACCGTAATCATCTGCTGTTTTGTGCTTAGTACCTCCTGCTAGAATTGCCTTCATTGCTGTTTGTTTTGTTGCAAGTGTGGAGTATGCATTTATCAATTGGGCAATGACACCTGTCACATGTGGGGTTGAAAAACTTGTGCCACTACCGGTTAATCCTCCAGCTGTTATTCCTTCACCTGGTGCTGTTACATCTGGCTTGTAAGCCGCTGATGAATCTTCAACATAAGATGAATATGTTGAAAAGGTATCATCTGACCAATTAGGTTCATTAGGGGAATCGTGATCATTAATTGAACCAACGGTCATTATATTATAGGCCATGCCGGGTTCGGTAATACCGCCAGATGGGCCAGAGTTACCAGCAGATTTAACAAAGTGGACACTGTGTTGTATAGCTAAATGGTCAATCCATTTTGCTATTGATGTATAGGCACCTGCTGTTCCTCCGGTTGTATTACTCATATTAATCACGTTTACACCTTGTGTTATTAACCATTCTATTTTTTCATAGAAATTGGTTGTGCTTGTGTAGTTGGAAGCCACATATAATGCTGCATTTGGAACTAATCCATTGGTTTTACCAACAATAATGCTTGAAACCTCTGTTGCATGGTCAGTTATATTAGCCTGATTATCTGGAACATCAAATGTTATACTGCGGTCTGATAGTTGTGCATTCGTTTTGTTTGGATAACCTGATTCTATCTGGCCTATTTTAACACCGCTTCCTTTAAGCCCCAATGTATCCCTTGTATAATTTGCATTAATATTCGGTATGCTGAATGCAGTTTCATCTGTACTATTGCATTCATTTACAAAGAAATCCATGTCAAATACATCATCGCTATTTCTTAACATTTCAATTTCTTTTTTGTTTAATTCGGCAATAACTAAAGGTGCATACTTGCTTGTAAATAAGATAGTATCAGATGCGAGAGCCCTTTTAACGAATCTACTGTTATTATTGTTATATTCATCTTTTGCTTTTGAACGCTTTGTTTCTATGTATTCTTGCATTTTGTCCAATTTTAAATTGTCCTTTTCAATGTCGGCGGCATCAATATTTATCTTGTCTTTTACAAAGCTGTTGACTTTATTGTAATCAATATCCTTAATCCATATTGATACCGGTATTTTTTCATCATCTTTTGCCTTTTCTATCTTGCTTTTTAAAGCAGGAGAAATTTTATCCTTTTGGAAGATTTTCTCATGTTTTACCGGGTCGTATAGTTCAGTGCTTCCATCATTGTAGAAAATAACGTTGTAAACAGCGTTATCACCCGCAAGCACTTTGCATAATTTCCCGCCATCAAACACTTGTACTGTCTCTGCCTTATAGTCATTTGTTTTAAGCAGGTCGACAATATTAGCTGGCCCTGTTCCTAGAGCTGACGAAAAGCTCGGTTGTATCACAGTGACTCCAATCATTGCACACAACAACAAAGTCATTAGAATCTTTTTTAATATTTTATTTTTTATCATGCTTTTTCACTCCTTCTTTTTTTTCGATTTTTCTATTGACTACGCTTCCATTTCAGGTGTATTTTCTTAATATAAGGCTCTTTAAAATATCCTTTCAATCAAGGGACTTTGCAACGGTCAAGATATGGGGATATGCGAGAGCCTTTTCGATATGTCCGGCGACCTTATGTGTAGCATATGCTCACCTATTTCGGTACTCGATTTCTTATATTTATACAGAGGATAAAGCTTGTCCCCCTATACTATAAGACTGTGAAGGTATTCAAGTAGTTCCATATTACTCCAATTAATTCATAACGTTGAGTGTTCGCTACTTATTATAATGGAATCATTTGTATGTTAACAGTATAACGCATATCAGTTAAAATCCAATTACATTTTCATTACTTATATGTAAAAATGACTAAAAAAGTTATAAATTGTATTTTAAGATAATAAGAGGCTAAAGCATATCTCTCTAAAAATCAATATACGGCTTTAACCTCTATTTTATCGGTTAGTCAATTAGCATTTCCATCTATTTACATTATTATATAATTTCTGCATGTTAGTGAAAATCGTCCAAAAGTCCCATTTATTTACTATAGGTATAATTTGCTATTTATAGCATATATAAAATAAATAAAATAATTCATTCAAATAATAAGAAGGTTATCTATCCTCTCTTTTACTACTTCGCCAATATGCATATCAAGACTTTTACTCATAACATTCCAACCTTTCATGTAAACTTTTCACCTAATCCCTTATACATATATAGACAGTTAAAATATGTAAAACGTTACATATTTCCCAGAAAAATTTTGCATGGTTCGAGAAAGAGCGATGAAATAGCGTCTGAAATCAAAGAAGGAATAAGTCCCTAATCTATAGCATCAATTATTATTTCCCAAAAAACTCAGCAAATCATCTGATAATGGCACAAATCTTAATCATCTAGCCATGCCCGAAATTCCTCCAGCGTCATGCCGCCTTTTAAACACAACTCCCGTTTCTCTCTTGCTTTTTCTGCCCATTCGTAAAAAGCTTCTTTCGGTATTTTTCCGTACTTAATCCATGCAAACCGTTTCTTGTAGGCTTTACTGTATGCTTTTAAAGCCGGTGTGTCGGCTTTCTTCTTCTCCCATAAGCGAAGCGCCCCCATTTCCTTACAGGTGTGTCCGGCGCTGTCAAAGGGCCTGTCGCAGTATTCCGTATTGATGTGTCCGGTCAGGGCAAAGAATTGATTACAGTGCTTGCAGACACGGAATCGTACCTCCCGTTTAATACATTCGCGCACAAAAAAATCAATGATATCGTAAATGCTTTTCGGGTACAGGACTTCGGTAAAGGTCATTGAATCAACCGCTTCAAAGCTTATGCGCAGGGGCTGAAATTCAAACACCCCCGGATTGACCGGTTTTCTATACTTTTTGGGACTATAGTAATCCACCATTTTCTTTTGAATCGGCTCATCGGGAGAGAGGATATCCAGCACATGGTTCCATAAAGCCATAAGCTCCCGCTGCATGGTGGAAAGGTTCATGGGCAGGTGGGTTAGCTTCTTGCGGGGAAGCAAATCCAGAACATCTTTAAAGCCTTGTTTTTCGGCTTGTTCCAGCTTGTCCAGCCATTCCAGGCGCAGGAATTCAAAATAGACATGTACTTTTGAAAGCGTGTTTAAATCATCCTTAATTTCCTCCACCAGTTTCGGGTCTTTATCGGGATACAGGCTATAAAGGTTTTCCCCCATCCGATTAAATAACTCACTATGAGACCAAATGTCAAGGTATAGAATATCCATCAGGCTTTGCGAAAATGCGAAGCTCTTTTTTATTGTCTTCTGTCCGTCTCCATATTCAAAATATTCTTTTCCATCGGATATATAGACTTTAAAGCTGTACGCCATCTTTACCACCTCAATATAGAATATCGACTACTTTTAAATCTATTATACATAAGTATTGACAAGAAAACAAGCATGGAATACAATACCAATATAGACTATGGAATATAATTATTATAATAGTCTATATACAAATTGGGAAAGGAGGTTTTTGACAACTGAATAGCATATTCCGGTGAGAGATACAAACGTCTTGCTAATAGCTACGCCAAGACCCTGTAAGGGCGAGCGTGCCAGTCAAAAGCTGATATCTGCAAGACCGGGTAAAGCGGCTGGCAACGGCAGCTTGCCCGCCAAACGGCGGGAAATACGTGGCGGCTTCTGCGGTGCAGGGTTAAGGCACAGGTGAAAGGCAACCGGGATATGTGCGGAAAGGAAAGACCGCAAATCTACTGCAATAGATTTACGGTCAGGTTATAAAGTTATAATTAATAATGTACAAATAATATTAAATAAAAATGTACAAATGGTATGATTACAGGGTACAAAAGGAGGTACCCTAATGATTATCAAAAGTAGTATCATAACAGATTTAAATATTCAAACTGTCAAGGATCTTTATAAGTTAAAACCATTTATGGAGGACACAACATTGAAGGTTAATAAAAGCCAGATCGCAAGGGAACTTGATGTCGATAGGCGTACAGTTGATAAATACATTAATGGCTTTCATAAGGCCAAATCCAGAGAATGCGTGAATTGTATCACTGCTTACTATGACATTATCGCAGAGCTTCTATCTGATAACAGCCAGCAGATATTTTATTACAGAAGAGTTTTATGGCAATACCTAGTAGACAATCATTCTTATGAAGGGTCTTATGTGAATTTCTGCTACTATCTAAGAAAATATCCTGAACTAGACTCATATTTCAAAAAAAGCAGACCTTCAAACGCAAATAACGTAACCATACGTTATGAAACAGGAATGGGTCAACAAGCACAACTAGACTGGAAAGAGTCTATACGATTTACTCTTTCAACAGGTGAAATAATAGAAGTAAACATATTTGTATTATTGCTGTCATACTCACGTTTTAGAGTATACAGGGTATCTCTATCAAAAACACAGGACATATTATTTTCATTCCTTGATGATGCGTTTAACACGTTTGGAGGTGTTCCAAGTGTGATTGTCACCGATAATATGAAAACAGTTATGGATGAGCCAAGAACAGAGTATACAGAAGGGAAAATAAATATAAAATTTAAGCAGTTTGCGGATGATTATGGTTTTAAGGTGCACCCTTGTATTGCAGGAAGACCAAGAACAAAAGCCAAAGTAGAAGCACCAATGAAACTACTTGATGAGATAAGAGCCTACAATGGAAAACTTGATTACAAGGAACTTAATGAGTTGGTCACACGAATAAATAACAGAGTAAACATGCAGGTAAATCAAGGTACAGGTCGTATTCCATTAATGTATTTCAACAAGGAAAAAGCTTTCTTAGGAAGCTTACCAGCCGATACCATAAGAAAGCCTTATCAAATAACTCCACATAAAGTAAAAGTAAATTCATCCAGCATGTTCAACCATAATGAATGCCAGTATTCTGTACCACCAGAATACATTGGAAAAACTCTTACTTTACAAGTGTATGATGGTTACATACATGTTTATTATAACATGGAATTAATAACTATCCATACCCTTAGTAAAAAGAAACTAAATTATTTTACAGAACACTATACTGCTATAGCAAGAAAATCGCATGCATTTAAGGAAGAAAATATAAATGAGCGGGCAAAAGAAAACTTACAGGTTATAGGAGAAGTATATAGTTATGAATAACAGTACATACAACCAGCTATGCCGGAACATGGAAATTCTTGGTCTTGGGCAAATGGTAATTCATCTTGATGAAATATCTAATTTTGTGACATCCAACAATCTTTCGTTTACAGAAGGACTACTGAGACTTAGTAATTACGAAGTTGATTTTAAGGAGGCCAAAGCATCTAGATCTATGATTAAAGCAGCAGCATTTCCTTTTGTAAAGGAATTGAAAGATTATGATTTCAATTTTCAGCCGTCAGTAAATCAGCAAGAAATACAAGAACTTTGCACGCTTGGTTTTCTTGAAAGAAATGAGAATATAGTATTTCTTGGTCCAAGTGGTGTTGGAAAGACTCATCTGGCAACATCAATAGGAATAGCTGCAGCAAAGAAACGTACTAGCACATATTTTATCAAATGTCATGATTTATTGCAGCAACTAAAGAAAGCAAAACTGGAAAACAGACTTGATGTAAGACTCAGACACTTCTGCCATTACAGACTACTTATCATTGATGAACTTGGCTACTTACCCATTGATAAAGAAGATTCTAATATGTTTTTTCAGCTTATAGATATGAGATATGAGAGAAAAAGTACCATTCTTACAACAAACATGAATTTCAACGAATGGGATGGTGTATTCTATGACGCAGTTGTAGCCAATGCAATACTTGACAGGGTATTGCACCATGCACATGTAATATCTATATCTGGAAAGTCATACAGATTAAAGGATCATATGAAGCAAGGAGAATAGTTGTACATAATTATTTAATACTTTTTATACATTTTTCCTTGACAGTTTATAATGATTTGGGAATGGAGCTTTAATTTTATCTCTGAAGGGGGCATCCACATAGGCGGGCTGGAGAGAACGGGAGCATCAGCGGCTAAGTAGCGGCGCTGGAGCCATGGCCCTGCCCTGACGGGCGGGCCAATCCCCGCTCCGGCTGTCGTGGACAAAGGGGAGCTTTTGCGGTCGTCGGGGGTGCGCGTAACTACCCTTTCAGGGTAGGCCAGCATATTGTTTGTATAGACGGCTGGCTTCCGCCGCCGTCCATACAAACAACTGGTCGGGGGATACCCCCGAACCCCCAAAAGCCCCCCAGCCCCTAAAGGGGAGCAAAAGAAAGGATGAGCGTATGAGGAAGGAAAAAATGTTTGCCATGCGGATGAGCCAGCCGGATTATGATCGCATCCAGCATAAAGCGGGACAGGCGGGCATGAGTATGACGGGCTTCCTTACCGCATCGGCTCTGGACAAAAATATCGTGGTGGTTGACGGGCTGGACAAGGTGGTTACGGAACTGAAAGCCATCGGCAAAAACCTCAACCAGTTGACCACTCTCTGTAATATGGGCAGGATTACCTGCCTTGACCTATCCGAAGTCAAATCCTCTTTCGGCGCAGTGTTTGATTACCTGTATGACCGGATGGATAGAGGTTGACACCATGGCGATTATCTATGCAGTCCGGGAACGGACACAGAGCAAGACCGCCATGCGCAAGGTGATGGACTATGTGGCGCAGGACAAAAAGACCATGCATGAGGATGAAAACGGTCATAAGTGCAAGCTGGTGTCCGGGCAGAACTGCTGCGGGGATACTGCCTTCAAGGAATTTATGGCAACCAAGCGGCGATACGGGAAGGAAAAAGGCGTATACTTTTACCAGTATCTCCAGTCCTTCAAGCCGGGAATCAATGTCACGCCGCAGGAAATCCATCAAATGGGCGTGGAGCTTGCCAGATATTTTAAGGGCTACGAGGTACAAATCGCTACCCATATCGACCGCGATCACTGGCATAATCACCTCATAGTCAATTCGGTAAGCTGTGAAACAGGGCTGAAATTGCAGTTTAACGAAAAGAATCTGGAGCAGCTTCGTACCCTGTCGGATGAAATCTGTGTTGCTCATGGGCTGGAAGTCCTGCCGCCCTACCAAAAGCCACAGCAAAAGCCAATGAGTGCAGGTGAGTACCGGGCGGCGGTAAGGGGCGGCAGCTATAAATTCAAGCTGATGAATGCCATTGACCAGGCCATGGCACAGAGCCGCACACGGGAAGAATTTATCGCCTGCATGAAGCAAATGGGCTATCAGGTGAAATGGATACCGCATCACAAATATATCACCTACACTACCCCGGAGGGACAACGGTGCAGGGACAACAAGCTCCACGAAACCAAGTATTTAAAGGCCGAAATGGAGGGATATTTCAGTGCCAAACTTAGAGGAATTGAAACAGCGCAACAGGCCGGAAAGCCTATCGGCAGCAAATACGGAACAGACAGTCACGCTGCCTTACCTGCCGCTGGTCAGCGCCATACCCACCGACCAATGGAACATGATGCTGGAGAGTCAGACCGCAGCCATCCAGCGATTGCAGGAGTTGACAATGCATGTATCCGCCCTGCCTACTGTGGACGACGTGAACATGATGATGAAGAAATATTATCAGGGCGTTTACGACAGGCAGACGGATTTCCTGTCGAAAACCATTCGGGAGGAACACCAGCGGATGACAAATACAGTGACTACGAATATGGACAAGATGACGGATACGATTGGATGGAAGCTGACGAATACACTGGAGCATTGGGAAGAAAAGCTCCGGCACCGGGACATGTCGCCTCTCAAAATCAAGGCCAAATGGGCAGGCGTCGGGGCATTGACTTCGACGATATTGTGGCTCTTGCTAAAGCTGTTGACGACATTGTAAATCCTTACAACCCCGAGGAAGAACGGGAAAAGAAAAAGAAATACGTACCCAAAAGCGACCACAAAAAGCAGAAAAAGAAACAACACCATAACCATGACTATGAGTTAAGCCTGTAAAGGGAGGTTGATGGAATGAGAATGATGATAAACCGTTATAATTTTCAAGCCTTATGGAACCGGATGTGCATGATTCTCACCAGCAAAGGCGGAGAACTTAAATTTGGTGAGATTATACCCGATACCAAACGCAGTGAAATGAAAATCGGAAAAACCCTGTATATCGTAAACAGCCGCTATAACGGCAAAGAGAATATTATTGACAAATTCAAGCGGCTGATTACAAGAAAACTGGAAAGCCAAAGTAAAGAAAACTGATTTTTTAGGCGGGATACGGTGTTGCCGTATCCCGCCTAAAGCCGTAAATGCAGCGCAAATTGGTTGATATGTATAGGAAAAAATTATATAATGAATCCAACCGATTTGTTGCTGGGAAAGGAAGGGTTATGAAAAAACAGCAGCAAACAAGAACGGCAATCTATTGCAGGCTCAGCCGGGACGATGAGCAAAGCGGCGACAGCATGAGTATTGAAAACCAGCGCAGTATGCTCACCCGTTACGCTAAAGAAAACGGCTTTGAAGTGGTAGACTGGTACATTGATGACGGATGGAGCGGTACCAACTTTGACAGGCCAGACTTCCAACGGATGAAAAGCGACATTGAGGACGGGAAAATAGATATTGTACTGGTGAAGGATTTAAGCCGGTTAGGGCGCAACCAGATAGAAACCAGCCTTTGCATCCAGGTGTTTTTCCCGCAGCACGATGTCCGTTTCATTGCAGTAAGCGAAAACATTGACACTGCCAAGGGCGAAGATGACTTCATGGAACTGCGCAACCTGTTCAATGAGTGGTTTGTGCGGGACACCAGCCGAAAAGTAAAAAACGGCTACCGCCAGCGGGCACTCAACGGGGACTATACCGGAGCCTTCGCTCCCTACGGCTACAAAAAGGACGAGCAGGACAAGCACAAGCTGGTGCCGGATGAAAATGTGGCGCATGTGGTCAAAAGGATATTCCAGATGGCAGTAGAGGGGTACAGCCCTTACAAAATCAGCATGGCGCTACGAGCGGATAAAATCCTTACACCAAGGGCGTATGTGGCACAGGAATACCAGCGGTATGCAAACGTGTTTAATCCTCAATATCCATATGATTGGGGAGCCACGACCATTAAAATCATCATACAAAACAAGGTATATCTTGGGCACATGGTAAGCCATAAATACACCAAAAAGTCCTTTAAAACGAAAGAAGTCGTAGCTGTGCCGGAAAATGAATGGATTGAGGTCAAAAACACTCATGAGCCGCTAATCGATGAAGAAACCTTTGAACTGGCGCAAAAAATCATCCGGGTAAAAAAGCGTCCTACCAAAGAAGGAGAACATCAGATATTTGCCGGGCTGCTCAGATGCTCCACCTGCGGACAAAGCCTATCTTTTGCAAGGGGCGGCAATAGCAAATACAGCGGCGGTAAAGGAGGACGCGGCAGCTTTGCTTGTAACCAATCCCGGCGCAAGGGTAAGGAATATTGCAGCTTTCATTACATCAGTTACCTTGACATCTATACCATCATTTTGGAGGACATACGGAAAAATGCGGCTATTGCAAGAGAAAACGAAGCCGCCTTTGTGGAGATGGTGTCAGACATTAGCAAAGCAAAGCTCAAAAAGCAAATATCGGCGGCAGCTAAAGAAAAAGAAAAGCTGAAACACAGGGAAACTGAACTGCAAGCCATTTTGCGTAAGTTGTATGAGGACAATGCCTTGGGCAAAATCTCCGATGAACAGTTTATGGCTTTATCGAAGGACTTTACCACCGAGCAAAAGCAGATAAAAGAGCGGCTAAAGGCTTTGGATGATACCCTCAGCCAAGTAGCAGAAAAGCAGGAAAACGCAACCAAATTCCTTGCACTGGTGCGAGAATACACTGATATACAGGAATTAACCAAGCCGATACTCAATGAACTGATTGACAAGGTGGTAGTTTTTGACGCAGAGAAGGTTCGTGGCGAACGGGTGCAAAGAATTGACATTTACTATAGGTTTGTAGGGTTAATTGCGTAAATATCGAGGGTTACCTCGTTAAAAATAGAATACTCCGGTGATGTATTGGGATCCGAGTGGGCATGTAGATGCAAATCTGAAAGATTTAGCACTTGCTGCAGGTGCTAATGAAGAGGATATTATATGGAATGGAAAGAATAAAGAAAATCCACAGGGTAGTGTTACATTAATTGTAAATGGTGTAAAAAAGACCATTAAGGTTGGGGAAAATGGTACATATATTAGTACTGAAAACAAAATAGTAATTGATAATGAAGTTTTTGACAGTTTGTTTTCTGATAGTAGCAAGGGATTATCCGTTAATACAACTATCAGTAACGGAATACTTACTACTCAGACAG
The DNA here is from genome assembly GCF_005473905.2 of Ruminiclostridium herbifermentans. Classification (NCBI taxonomy): domain Bacteria; kingdom Bacillati; phylum Bacillota; class Clostridia; order Eubacteriales; family Oscillospiraceae; genus Ruminiclostridium; species Ruminiclostridium herbifermentans. Next base: position 2,903,687 of record NZ_CP061336.1, on the reverse strand, counting down.
TAAGACCAGGTAATAGTGCTTCTGCTCCAAATATATCAACTACTACACTTCCTTATAAAAAGCCATCAAATAGAGTTACTAGCAATCCGAGTATAAGACCTAATAAAAATAGTGGGAATACTGGAAACGGCAGCACTAATGGTTTTATAGGACCTGTATTGCCAACTCAGGGGACGGGTAAAGATGAAATTGTAGTAAGCGTCAAACCAATTGACACCTACACATGATAGTATTGGGATGATAAACTGAGCCCAAGGGGGTATGAGTATATGGGCTCAGTTAAACGAACTAATGAGGAATGGATTAAATTATATGAACAGCAACGCATGAGTGGTCAAACACTGAAAGCGTGGTGTGCAGAGAATAATATTAATCTTTCTACAATGTCAGATAAGATTAGTAGGTTAAAGAAAGCTGGTCTTCTTTCTGAGCAAAATTCTCGTCGGAATAGAAAAACAAAGGTTGAAACTAAATGGGCAGAAGTGACATCCTTAGCAACAGATACTGAAATACAAGTAGAAATTAACGGCTTTACAGTTATTGTACCTGTAGACTTTAATGAAGCGGCATTTATAAGAGTTATATGTGGATGTATAGGACAAGTGGTGAAGAACAGCATCCTATTGTGTTATATGAATACCAACCAGATAGACGAGCCAAGCATCCTGCAGAATTCCTCAAAGGTTTCCGCGGATATCTTCATGCGGATGGATATAATGGGTATCACAATCTTCCAGAGGGAATCATAGTATAGTTTGTGGTAATGGTCGAAGGTGGTTTTATACTTGACTCGCAAATCACTCAAAAGAGGCTGTCCCGAAAGTTTCAGACACAATGCATTTTCACTAAGTAGTTTATACTTAGAATCAATGTACTTCTGAACTCCAAGACAGCCTCATTCTGCTTTAAATTATTACCATATATAATAATACCACATTAAAGCATAGGTCATTTCCTTTACTGGTGAAGGAAGATTATTTACTGCTTCTTCTATTTCTGCTCGAGAATATTCAATATTACTCATATTAATCTTAGAATTATTATAATCGGCATCAAAAACAATGCTCTTAGGTGCATCTGCAGCATTTGACCATTTTTCCCATGTTGGAAGATTACTGTTGTTAAGGTTTGGATTGCCTGATTCTGCAAATGCTTTTAAGTAAGCTGCCATTGCATTATGTAATGCTTCTCTGCCATGTTTATTTTCATCTACGAAAGCTATATTTCCTAAGGATTTATCATTGAATCCAAAGAAAAAGTCCATTTCAAAGCTGTGTCCCGAACCAAACAGATAGTCAAAAGGTGATGGCGCAGAGCCTTCGCCGCCCCATTTAAACCAATAGCTATAAACATCATCCTGATGTTCTTTTATAATTCTTGTATATCCGTTTAAAGCTGCTTTCCAATAATCAGATGAATAATTAGTCACAGTATCAAATAGCTGTCTATCAGGACTGTTTTCTGGTAATAATTCATTTAATGTTATAGAGGGTTGTTCCAAACCGAGAACATTGTAAATATTAGCCCAGCTGTAGCCAGTTGATGTTGGTATTGTTCCAAAGTATAATGGGAAGAAGGGCTTCATCTCATTACCGTTACATCCAATTATAACTGGGATCTTATTGTAATTGCCAGACTTTAATGCTTCACTCATAGTGTCTGGGAGAACATAGCCATCAGCAATAGAACTTATACTTGTAATTCCGCCTGCTTCATTCATTACCGATTTAGCAATATCTTCTGCTGATTTGCTCATAAGATAATTCTCTATTTGTGCATTAGTCATAGTTTTACTATATGAGGCTGCTTCAGTTAAATCTTCACAGGTTCCATCCATTACAAGAAGCCTTTCAATGGCTGAAGCTGAAACGGAGGCTGCTGCTTGTATAGGAGCATTTGAACCAGCAGCACTTTGGCTTATAGCCTTATGGAAAAGTCCCTTAGCAAGAGGTGAAATCATTAGGTTAAGTACCTGAAAGCCGCCAGCTGATTCTCCGGCAATAGTAACATTATTAGGATTTCCTCCAAAGTTTACAATGTTTTTTTGTACCCATTTAAGTGCTTTTATCATATCGAGATTTGCATAGTTACCTGATTTTTCTTCAGATGTTCCATTTGGATTTAGTGCTGGATTATAAAACCATCCAAAAGGCCCAAGTCTATACTGTATAACTACAACTACCATGTTAGCTTTGTTGGCAAAATATGAGAGATCATATTCATCAGCACCTCCCATAACATTACCTCCACCATGGATCCAGAAAAAGACAGGCAGATTTTTTGATGCTGTCTTTGGACGGAATATATTTAGATACAGGCAGTCCTCTGAACCTTGCAGTTTATTTTGAGGAACCCATTGCAGGTTTGTTACTGGTTGAGTACATCGTGAAAAGTCTGTTGTTGAAAATCTTATCCCCGTCCATGGTTCTGGGTCAACAGGCGCTTTCCATCTTAGTTCACCAACAGGAGGCTTTGCATATGGAATACCTGCCCATTTCCAGCTGCCGTGACCGCCATCAACACCAGAAACTTTTCCGAAGGATGTATTTACGGTTGTTTTTGAAGCATTTTCAATTGAAATAACTCCTGTATTAATGCTTTTAATAAGCACTGACTGATTTGAAGAGACAATCCATGTATTGATTTTACTTTTGATATCTTTGTCAAGCTTATTAACTGCACTTTTAAAGTTGCCTTTTTGAATAAGGCTGTATACATCTTTGATTTGCTTTAAAATAGTTTGTTTTTGATTAGCTGAGGATTTGGGATTTTTAAATGCTGATGTTGTTAAGGCTTTTACTTCAGACTCCAATTCATTCAGTGCTTGAGTTGGGCCAGGCGCTATTGTAGCGTCATATTGAAATGCTATTCCACTAAAGAACATAGAACATGAAAAAATAATACATAAACCTAAAACAAGTTTTCTCATAATTTTGTCCATGCTCTGTATCATGAGCCATAACCAGCTATTTTACCAGCACGGACTCAACCCTCCTTTGCTATGGTTTTTACTTAGCATTTCCAACTGAAAAGTATGGCTGAACCTTGGTAAGTATAGTAGGTAACTGCATTTATTAATAAAAAGTTAATTATCTCAACCATTGCAGTTGAAATATAGGTTGGAAACCTTATTAGTGGAAAGTTGATTAAACTTAATTAAAAATGTGTTTTAAAGATTCAGTTTGCTGGAACTAAGTGATGGTAAAATAAATTATTTATAACATAAATAACAATTATATACATTATTATATCATAAAATGCTAGATAGTAAATGAAAAAGTCAAAAAATAGCGTTAAATATCAGAGTGCATTTGCATATCATTATTAAGCGTTAATTTTTATTAAAAAAATACAAAAATTATATATTATTTTTGTAGAATAAAAGATTTTCATTTTAACGAATATGTAATATAATATTATAGTATTGTATTATTTTGGCATTAATTTTGTGTTACCTTCATTCTTGAAAAAAAGAAATTATTTAAAATATTTAAGTTAGAAATATTCTAAATTGTGTTGTACGAGAATACATATTACATTAGATAAATAAAAAGAGAGACACAACAGCAAAAGAGAGGAGTGGAGGGAAAATGGTCGGGAATATAATAGAAAATAATGTGGTGACCATTTCAGGAAAAGTAGTATCGGATGTTGAATATAGTCATGAAGTATATGGAGAGGGATTTTATTCATTTTATTTAGATGTGCCTAGATTGAGCGACAGCAGTGATAAAATATCTGTTACATTTTCGGAACGCCTTGTGCCAAAGAGCAAACTTCAAGTTGGAGTGTCATTGGAGATAGAGGGTCAATTTCGATCATACAATAGCTACAAGAGCGAATCAAACAAACTTGTTTTAACTGTTTTTGCTCGCGAAATTATCTTTGCTGAAGAAGATAGAAAGATTAAAAATCCTAATCAGATTTTTTTAAATGGGTACATATGCAAGAGCCCAATATATAGAATGACACCTTTTGGCAGAGAGATTACTGATATCCTTATTGCGGTAAATAGGCCTTATAACAAGTCTGATTACATACCTTGTATTGCTTGGGGTAGAAATGCAAGATATTCTCAGAATTTAGCCATTGGGGATAATATCAAAATATGGGGTAGGATTCAAAGCAGGGAATATCAGAAAAAGCTAGAATCAGGTGAAACTATTTCTAAGACTGCCTATGAGGTTTCAGTTTCAAAGATGGAAATTTGCAGTGGGCTGCAAGATAAAGAAACTGATGAAAACGATGGGGGCTCGTCAGAAGAGTAAAGGTTAGATAATTTAGAATGTTAAGCACTTCATTTTTATTTTAAATGAGGTGCTTTATTTTTTTGGTAAAAGTATGTAGATGAAAAATTATGAATGCTTCAATTGCCTCAAACTAAAAGAATACACGCGTTGGAGACTTTTTATATGAGAAAAATACGTTAATAATAAAATATTATGCGTTCATAAATTATTTTAAATATAAATCTGTTATAATAGTATTCTAATTGAAATAAACTAAAACTTTTATTTGAGGCAAAAAGAGATGAATATTACAACTGCATCAATTGTTCTGATTAATGCCACGCGAGCATTTGATAAAAAATATACATATGTTGTTCCTGAAGACCTGATAGGTCAAATTTGTGTTGGATGTAGAGTTTTAGTCCCCTTTGGAAATGGAAGCAAGGTAAAAGAAGGTTTTGTATTAGAAATAAATCCTCAAGATAACCTTGAAAAGTCTATAGAATATAAAAAAATTAAAAGCGTATTAGAGCCATATCCACTGCTGAAGGAAGATAATATAAAACTATTGGAATGGATGAAGAGACAGTATATTTGTACTTATTCAGATATAATCAAATGTATGCTTCCGCCAGGAATAAGTGTTAAAACTATAAAAAAGGTTAAACTATTAAATTACGATAAAAGTATAACCTACAAAAAAAGCAATATGAATAAAATTATTCATAATTTGTACTGTGTCGGAGGAGAATGTGAGTATGAACAGCTGAGAGATATGTGCGGATTCAAGGGGTTCAAGGGCTATATACAAGAGTTGTGTGAGTTGAGTGCAATAAGTATAGTAGAGAGTTATGAGCAAAAGGTCAATGCAAAGTATATAAAGGGTGTCTCTTTAGCAAGGCCAAGAGAAGAAGTTATAGATGAACTTGAAAATAATGCAGTAAAAAAAATACAACAGGTTAGAGTACTGGAAATATTACTGGACAATGAAATAGTGTCAGTTGCTGATATTAAAAGATTTGCTGGCGTAACAGCATCTGTATTGGATACGCTGAGCAAGTATGGCTATATAAAATACTTTGATATAGAGGTGCAAAGAAATCCATTAAGCAGTAAGCACTATGAAAAGACAGAGCCACTTCCTCCTACAGCAGAACAGGAAAATGCTTTATTGCTGTTAAAACAAAAGCTGGACAGCAAAGCATACAAAGAATGCTTAATACATGGAATAACAGGCAGCGGAAAAACTGAGGTGTATTTACAGTTGATATCTCACTGCTTCGAAATGGGAAAAAAAGCTATAATGCTTGTGCCAGAAATATCGTTAACTCCTCAGATGGTAGGGAGATTTGTATCTAGATTTGGCAAAAGAGTAGCGGTTATGCACAGTAGATTGTCACTAGGAGAAAGATTTGACCAATGGAGACTGATAAGTGAGGGAAAGGTGGATGTTGTAGTAGGCGCTCGCTCTGCCATATTTGCCCCAATAAGTAATTTAGGCCTTATTATTATTGATGAGGAACATGAGGGCTCCTATAAATCAGAGTCTACGCCTAAATACAGTGCAAAAGAAGTTGCTCAGAAAAGATGTGAAATAAACAGTACACTCCTGTTATATGGTTCAGCTACTCCTTCAGTAGAAACGTATTATAGGGCTGTTGAGGGGGAAATTGATCTTATAGAAATGAAAAACCGCCCAAAGTCAGCAGAACTTCCAAGTGTTGAATTGGTAGATATGAGGCTAGAACTTGAAAACGGAAATAGAACTCCGTTTAGCTTCCGACTGATGGAGGAGCTTAAAAAAAATATTGATAACAATCAACAAAGTATACTATTCCTTAACAGGCGAGGGTTTTCAACTTTTGTGTTTTGCAGAAATTGCGGATATACTATAAGATGTCCAAACTGTAATATTGCAATGACTTATCATACAAAGAGCAATAGGTTAATATGTCATTACTGCGGTTTTACAGTAATGAATCCTGCAAAATGCCCTTCTTGTGAAAGTGGTAATATAAGATATTTTGGTATTGGCACTCAGAAGATTGAGGAGGAAGTAAAACAAAGGCTTCCTAATAGCACAGTCATTAGAATGGATGCCGATACAATAGGCTACAAAAATTCACATGAAGAAATACTTAATCGTTTTAAAGAAGAAAATATAAATGTAATGGTGGGCACGCAAATGATTGCTAAAGGCCATGACTTTCCTAATGTTACTTTGGTTGGAGTATTAGCAGCTGATAGTATGCTGAATGTAAGTGACTTTAGGTCGTCAGAAAGAACCTTTCAGCTATTGACACAAGTGGCTGGAAGGGCTGGGAGAGGTGAAATAGGCGGAAGAGTTATTATTCAAACCTATAACACTGAAGATTATAGTATTATTGCTGCCAGAAATCAGGATTATGTTAAATTTTATAATCAAGAAATACTTATTAGAAAAAGATTGGGTTATCCGCCATTTTCAAATATTGCAATAGTTGTTTTTAACGGGCGTAAGGATAGAGCAGTTTTTGATGCTGCAAAAAATATAAAGCAAGAAGTTATAGAACAAGGCTCTTCTGATATTGTTATTTTAGGTCCATCAAGATGCCCTATGCCTAAAATAGCAAATAAATATCGCTGGAGACTAGTTGTAAAAGCAATGGATTTAGATATTCTTATTGATGAGTTAACTAAAATGTCAGATGGGATATGGAAAAAATCAAAGGATGATGATGTTATGATGAGCATAGATATTAATCCATATAATATGCTATAATATATGCGATTGTCGAAAGAAAACACAGTATTGGTGAGTAAAACATAGTAAGTAAATAATTATAGACATAATTAATGTTAGCTTTATAATATGAATGGGAATAATATATATGTATTATATTTTGTACCTCAAATGGAGCAATGAAGATTACCAAATCTAAAATGAGAAGTTAGCATTTCATATATAAATGGTTTTCTTTGAATATCAAAAAGCTGTGAGCAGCTTTTTGCCGATTTGAGCACATGGTGCATTTTCGAACTAAAAAAACCACAAGTGTTTTTTGCTAGAATATTTGAAACTGTATTTGAAAAATTATTATACCAAATTAGGTGTGGGAGGTTATTATGGCTTATAGACAGATAAGATTAGATGGTGACGAGGTTTTAAGAAAGAAGAGCAGACCTGTTGATAAAATTGATGACAGAATACTTACTCTTATTGAGGATATGGTGGATACTATGTATAAGGCAGATGGAGTAGGCCTAGCAGCTCCTCAAATTGGAGTACTGAAGAGAATTGTTACAATAGATGTTGGAGACGGTCTTATTGAAATGATTAATCCTGAAATAATTGAACAAAGAGGTGAGCAGGATGGAGCTGAAGGCTGTCTGAGTTTGCCGGGTACATCTGGAGAGGTAAAAAGACCTATGTACGTTAAAGTTAAATACATGAATACCAGTGGCGATACAGTAATTGCTGAAGCTGAGGGATTGTTTGCTAGGTGTGTGTGTCATGAGATTGATCATCTTGACGGAATTTTATACAAGGATAGAGCTCACAAAATGTACACAAAAGAAGAACTTGAAAATATGAAGTAATATTTATAAGAATATCCTTAAAAAGATAAAGATTAACTTAGGGAGTGAAGCTTTTTGAGAATTGTTTTTATGGGAACACCTGAATTTGCAGTGCCCAGCCTTGAGATGTTGGTAAATGAAGGTTATGAAGTAGTTGCAGTTGTTACTCAACCAGATAAGCCTAAAGGGAGAGGAAACAAAATGTGTGCCCCTCCAGTAAAGGAGTTTGCCATCTTGCATGGTATTGAGGTTTTACAACCCAACAAGATTAAAACAGATGAATTTGTTGAGGAGATAAAAGCGCTCAAACCTGATTTGCTTGTTACTGCTGCATATGGGAAAATATTATCAAAGGAATTATTAGATGTTCCGCCAAAAGGATGTATTAATGTACATGGCTCATTATTACCAGCATATAGAGGGGCTGCACCAATAAATTGGGCAGTAATAAATGGAGAGAAAACCACAGGTATTACTACTATGTTTACCGATGTGGGACTAGATACAGGTGATATGCTGCTTAAAAAAGAGATTAACATAGAGCCGGATATGACTGTTGGTGAATTGCATGACAAAATGGCTATACTTGGAGCAGAGGTATTAAAAGATACATTAATAGAACTAAAAAATGGAGTGCTAAAAAGACAACCACAGGATGATGCTTTGTCTTCATATGCTCCAATAATGACAAAGGAATTGGGACTTATAGACTGGAACAAATCTGCACAGGAAATACACAATTTAGTTAGAGGAACAGATCCTTGGCCAGGGGCATATACGTTTTTGAATGGTGAAAGAATAAGGATTTGGCGTACAAGTCTTGTTCCTGATAAGCAAATTGATACAAATGCAGAAGCAGGTATTATAGTAGAGGTTGGATGTGACGGAATTTTAGTTAAATGTGGAGATGGCTGTATTTTAGTAAAAGAAATTCAGCGTGATAGCAGTAAGAGAATGACGGTTGATTGTTATATTAGAGGACATCAAATAGATGCAGGTGAGAAATTTGGAACAAAGTAATATTAAAGCCTTTATTCGGGCAACGCTAATAATATTAGCAGCATTTACGGCTTTACTAGTATTATTTTGTTTGGCGTATCGTAATGCGTCTATTAATGATTACAATAAAATATTAATTTTGCTTATAGCAGCAATAAGTATTTGTATGTTTTTAGCTGTTTTAATGTCTGTTGCTATTGCATATACCTACAAGAGGAAGAAGACTGACGGTATTTTTCTTGTGCTTACTAAATTGGGAATGCTGGTATTGCTTCCATTGGTATTGTTACTTGAAAAGGCAAATAACAATACCAAAAGAAATATACAACACTTTTATATTGAATTAAATAATATTCTAGTGGATTCTGATAACAAAAGGTATAGGGCACAGGATATAATGCTGCTTTTACCACATTGTTTGCAAAACAATGAATGTAATATCAAAGTTACAAATGACTCAAAACTGTGTAAACATTGTGGAAGATGTAAGATTGGAGCACTTTTGGAATTTGCCGAGCAAAAAAATATTAGTATTTTTATTGCTACTGGCGGAACGGTTGCTCGCAATATTATAAAGAAAATCAAGCCAAAGCTAATTATTTCAGTTGCTTGTGAAAGAGATTTAATGAGTGGAATTGCTGATGTTAGAGGAATTCCAGTTGTGGGTGTTGTAAATAAAACTCCAAATGGACCGTGCTTTAATACTGATGTAGATATAGATGCAATTAAAAAAAGAGTAGAGCAGCTAAGCTTATAACGCCTAGATAAAAAATGAAATTTTCGATGTACGAAAATTTATATACCGTTAAAAACCAATTGTGGTATTTGTGGCTCGAAAATGCACCTTGTTTGCACATACTATATTTTCGAGCTATATGGCGGCGTTTCATCGAGGCGGGAAATATTATAAATGTTGAAAATTAAAGTGGATTCTTGCATTATTTAAGTGGAGGATATTTAATACCTCGTTATAACGCCTGGATTTAAGATGAAATTTGGAGCGTAGAATTGTACAAGAATTCTTGACTTGTTAAAGTGGGGAGATAATTATGGGATATTTTTATATGGATGAATATTATATAATACTAGTTGTACCAGCTTTATTAATATCATTGCTGGCTCAATTTCTAGTCAAAAGTACATTTAATAAATATAGCAGAATAGGCAGTTCAAAAAATATGACCGGTGCTGAGGTCGCAAGACATCTGTTAAGAGCAAATGGTATAATTGATGTTCAGGTAATGCAGGTTGCAGGTAATTTAACTGATCATTATGATCCGAAAAATAAGGTGCTTCGATTATCTGATGCTACCTACTCAAGTACATCAGTGGCAGCAATAGGTGTTGCAGCCCATGAAACTGGTCATGCAATACAGCATGATGTGAAATATGGGCCTTTGGTACTTCGCAGTTCTCTTGTACCAGTTGCTAATATTGGTTCATCTGCTGGACCATATATTGCTGTACTGGGTTTATTTCTTGGAATGCCGGTTATAATTAATATAGGTTTACTAATGTTTGCTGCAGCTATATTGTTTTATTTAATTACTCTTCCTGTAGAGTTTAATGCAAGTAGCAGAGCAATAGCTGCTTTGGACAGTTCTGGATTTCTTGTTGGTAAGGAATTAAAATCTGCAAAGAAAGTACTAAATGCTGCAGCAATGACTTATGTTGCATCTGCTCTAGTAGCGGTGGCAAGTTTTATAAGATTATTGCTAATAGCAGGACAAAGAAAAAATAGAGATTAAAAAATAGAGATTAAAAAAATACAGATTAATAAAATAGGGATTAAGTAAATAAAGATTAGAGAAATAGAACTTAAAAAAAAAGAGATTATCGGAGGAACTCGAAAGAAAGTGGATTTAAGGTAACAAAAAAGAAAGTGTACCTCTGCGAAGCTGAGGTTCTCCACCGAATATTTCGCCTGATTTTATGCCTAAAGTGTCGTGGAGGTTAATATGGCAATAGATATAGCTAGAGAGACAGCACTAAAGATTTTATTTGATATTAATGAAAAGGCTGCTTACTCAAATATTTCAATTAATAAATATTTAGAGAAAAGCAATCTTAAAGAAATTGACAGGGCTTTTGTAACTGACCTTGTATACGGAACTGTTAAGTGGTTATTGCAAATAGATTATATTATTGAAAAGTTTTCAAGTGTAAAAATGAAAAAGCTTTCACCTTGGATTATTAATATATTGAGAATAGGAATTTATCAATTATTACATACTGATAAAATACCTGTTTCAGCTGCCTGCAATACCAGTGTTGATTTAGCTAAAAGATATGGTCACCAGTCATCTAGCAGATTTGTAAATGCCGTTTTAAGAAATGTTGCAAAGAGTACTCCAAATCTTCCATATCCTGATATGAGCGACGTTGCTGAGTATTTTAGCATAATATATTCGTATCCCAAGTGGATGGTTGAAAAATGGCTTTCCATCTTTGGACAAGAGTTTACAGAGGAACTATTAAAAAGTAATAACCAAGTTCCTGACTTTACAATTAGGGTAAATACTATTAAAACTACTAGAAATGAACTTGTTCAAGCATTACATAAAGAGGGCATTAAGACACGTAAGTGGAAATATGTGGAGGAAGCAATTATACTTGAAAATCCATCTTCTATTACTAAATTGAAGGCATATAAAAATGGACTTTTTCAAGTACAGGATGAAAGTTCAATGCTAGTAAGCAGAATATTAGAGCCTAAAGAAAATGAATTTATTATTGATATGTGCAGTGCTCCAGGTGGTAAAGCAACACATTGTGCACAGCTTATGAATAATATTGGGACAGTATTAGCAAGGGATGTTCATCCTCATAAACTGAAGCTTATAGAGAATACAGCTGAAAGATTAGGAATAAATATTATAAAAACGGAATTAGCAGATGGTTGTCAGCTAGATGAAAATTTGATAGGAAAGGCAGATAGAGTTTTAGTAGATGCTCCTTGTACTGGATTTGGTATAATAAGGAAAAAACCGGATATTAAATATTCTAAGAATTTAAACGATATAAAAGAAATAGTTGAATTACAGAGAAGAATATTATCTAACGCAGCAAAATATGTAAAAGTTGGAGGCTATTTGGTTTATAGTACTTGTACAATACAACCTGAAGAAAATATTGAAAATGTTAAAGCTTTCTTAGAAGAAAATGAGCATTTTAAATTAATAGGATTCGAAGAACTTCTTCCTAATAACATGAAAATTAACAGTGCAAAAGATGGATATATACAGCTATATCCTAATATAAATCAGACAGACGGCTTTTTTATCAGTAAAATGATAAGAGAGAGATAATAAACTATATAATGATAAGTGAGATAGTATAAATGAAGAATTTAATGGATATGACTATAGAAGAACTAGAGCAAATGCTTGTAGATATGGGACAGCAGCGTTTTAGAGCAAAGCAGATATTCAAATGGGTAAACAGTGGAATTAATTCCATTGACGATATGACTAACATATCTAAACAGCTTAGGCAAGAACTTAGTGAGGTTTGCAAAATTAGCAGAATTAAGCTAGTCAGTAAACTTAAATCAAAGATAGACTCTACTGCAAAATACTTGTTTGAGCTTGAGGACGGGAATATAATTGAAAGTGTATTAATGGAGTACAAGTACGGTTTTACTGCATGTATATCTTCACAGGCTGGTTGTAAAATGGGTTGTACTTTTTGTGCTTCAACAGGAGCAAACTTTTCAAGGAATTTGACGGCTGGTGAAATGCTTGATCAAGTTATGACAATGCAGCAGGATTCTGGCAATAGAATAGGCCATATTGTTTTAATGGGAATTGGTGAGCCTTTGGATAATTATGATAATGTAATTAAGTTTTTAAGGATTGTTAATCATCCAGATGGACTGAAGATAGGTTTTAGAAATATTTCTCTTTCCACTTGCGGCATAGTACCAAAGATATTACAGCTATCAGAAGAGAATATTCCTATTACTCTTTCAATATCTTTGCATAGTGCGAGAGATGACAAACGCTCAGAAATGATGCCAATAAACAGGTCGTTTTGTATTGACAAATTAATTTCAGCATGTAAGATATATACAGAGAGAACGAAACGAAGGATTTCATTTGAATATGCGATGATATCAGGAGAAAATGATTCTGAGCAGGATGCCAAAGAACTTGCAGGGCTTTTAAAAGGAATGTTGTGTCATGTGAATTTAATACCTGTAAATATAGTTCAAGGCAATGGTTATAAAAAAAGTTCACGAATTCAGATAGATAAATTTAAAAACATTTTGGAATCTAGAGGCATTGAGACAACTGTTAGAAGAGAATTAGGCAGTGATATTAATGCTGCTTGCGGGCAACTGCGAAAAAACAGACTAATGCAGTAATAAAAGAATTCTTTGGATTTCAATGTTTGTATCAGGAGTGATTAGATTGAGGTATGGCTTTAGGACAGATAGGGGATTAAAACGGCAATTAAATGAAGATCATTGCAATGTGTTGGTTGGATATTCAGGTGTTCCACCCTGTTTTGTTATTGCTGATGGAATGGGAGGCCATAAATGTGGAGATGTGGCAAGTAAGCAAGCGGTTGATTCGGTTTGCAAACATTTGTTGATAGCTGATTGGGAAACCTCAGAAATATCAGAGTTGTTAAAGAATATAATTATAGATGTAAATAAGGAACTATATCAATATTCTATGCTAGATGAATCCACACAAGGAATGGGAACAACACTTATTATTACTGCTTTGAAAAATAATAAGCTGTATATTGGACATGTAGGAGATAGCAGAGTTTATCTTATTAGAGATAACTCAATTCAAAAAATGACCAGTGATCATTCGTTTATTGAAGAACTAATAAAAAATGGAACAATAACAAAGGACGAAGCCATTAACCATCCAAAAAGAAATGTAATTACTCGTGCTGTTGGATATGAGCATGATTTACAAGTGGATACATATGAAATAGATGTATTAGAAAATGATGAGATACTTGTATGCACTGATGGTCTAACAAATATGCTGTCAGAAGAAGAAATACTGGAAATAATAATAAATGCTGAAAATCCGCAAGTTGCATGTGATACTTTAATAGAAAATGCAAATAATAAGGGTGGAGAGGATAATATTACAGTAATAGTTGGGAAGATATAACATTATGGCAATAGTGAGAAAGGTGTAATATTATAGTAATCGTGGGAAAAATATAATATTATGAAAGTATTTAAAAGACATAATGTTATAGGAACAGCGTAAAAAAGTGTTATTTGTATGGTAGGCAGAATATAGATTGAGGTGGATTATGGAAGGTCAAGTATTAGGAAATAGATATACTTTGTTGGAGAAAATTGGCGGCGGAGGTATGGCTGTTGTATATAAGTCTAAGGATACATTGCTAAATAGGTTTGTTGCTATTAAGGTACTTCGTGCTGAATTTTCAACTGATGAAGAATTTGTTAAGCGCTTTAATGTTGAAGCACAATCGGTAGCTAGTTTGTCTCATCCTAATGTTGTATCAATATATGATGTTGGTTATCAAAATAATATCCATTATATTGTTATGGAATATGTAGATGGATTGACCTTAAAAGAATATATTAATAAAAACGGAGCGCTTGATTGGCAAGAAGCTATTAAAATTAGCATACAGATTTGCTCTGCTATTGAACATGCCCATAAGAACAATATTGTACATAGGGATATTAAACCTCATAATATTTTGATGACAAAAGAGGGTATTGCGAAAGTAACTGATTTCGGTATAGCAAGAGCTGTTACTTCTTCAACAATAACCATGGTTGGCAGTACAATAGGCTCTGTGCACTATTTTTCTCCTGAACAGGCAAGGGGAGGTTTTATTGATGATAAGTCAGATTTATACTCTCTTGGAATTGTAATGTACGAAATGGTTACTGGCAGAGTTCCATTTGATGGAGATTCTCCTGTAGCTGTTGCTCTTAAACATATACAAGAAATTCCACCTGAGCCACGAAAATTTATGCCAAGCTTACCTTATGGAGTTAATGAAATAATTAATAAGGCGGTTCAAAAGGATCAAAGCCTTAGATATCAGTCTGCTACAGCAATGATAGTTGATTTGAATAAAGTATTAGTTCGTCCGCAGGGTGGCTTTGTTGGACAGAATGTTGCTTCTAATCAGGCAACTATAAGGATGCAACCATTAAATAACTCAAATATACCGAATCATAACAGAAACAATACGACAAATAATTATATGGAAGCTAAAAAGCAAAATAAGAAAAATACAACTGCATATTGGCTTGCGGGAATAACAAGTGTATTAGTTATAGCAATTGCTCTGTTTTTCACAATTAGCTTATTATCAAAAGGTAATAAGGAGACTTATGAAATAGGAAATTATAAAGGTAAGAATTTTTCTTTAGTGGAGGAAGAATTAATTGCTAAAGGTATAAATTATACTGAGATATGGCAGGAAAATGATGATTATGAAAAAGGAATTATTTTAGAACAAAGCTTACCGGCAGGCACAACATATAGAGATGGTAAATATACAAATTTAGAATTGATAATTAGTAAGGGACCTCAAATGGCAAAAGTTCCTGATGTTGTGGAAAGAGAAAAAAGAGAGGCTGAAAACGAAATTAAAACAGCTGGATTAACTTCAAAGTTTGTAAATGAATATAATGATGATATACCAGCTGGTTATGTTATAAAAACAGAACCTGCTGCAGATAAGGAATTAAAGGTAGGGTCTGAAGTGGTAATATATGTAAGTAATGGAACAGAGCTAAAAACAGTAAAAGTTCCAAATTTAGTTGGTAAGACTGAAACCGAGGCTGAAAAGCTTTTAGCAGAATCAAAGCTGGTGCTTGGAAAAATAATTCCAGCAGGTGTTACAAAGGGTATTGTTGACAGGCAATTACCTGCTGCATTTGAGGATGTAACAGAGGGAGATTCAGTAACTATTTTTCTCACTCCTCAGGATACTGCACCACCAACAGATGTTGTACCACCATCAGATACAACTACTAATACAGAAGAAACAGGGCAAAAACCAGCTGATGAGTCTTCGGTAGAAACGCAGACTCCACCTGTTACAGATGCGGAAACCATTCCGTAACTTTAATTAATACTGATTTTGTGAAATTTTATTATTCTATTAGAAACTTTTTTACTAACTAGTTCATGCAATTATTTCTTACTCAACTATAAGTTTAATACTTAATATACAGATATAGTGGAGTAATAAACTAATAGAAATGGATATTAAAATATTTTGGGAGGTAGTTTCTTGCCGCTTGGTATTATTCTAAAGGGAATTGGTGGTTTTTATTATGTTAAAGATGAAAAAAATAATATAGTATATGAATGTAAACCAAGAGGTATTTTTAGGAAAGATTCTGTTATACCTCTTCCAGGTGATAAGGTGGATTTTTGTATACTTGATGAACAAGGGAGAATTGGTTCTATAGATCACATTCTCCCGCGTTTTTCTGAATTGGTTAGACCTTCAATAGCAAATATAGATCAGATGGTTATTGTAGTTTCAACGAAGGCTCCAAATACTGATTATATGCTATTGGACAAGCTGCTTATTACAGCAGAGAAGAAAAAGCTTAATGTTATAATTTGCATTAATAAAATTGATTTAGAAAATGAAGTAGCTAAAAATATAAGTGGAATTTATTCAAAAGTTGGGTATGATTGTATTGAGTTAAGTTCTGTTCTTAATGTAGGATATGATATTTTAAAAGAAAAATTGAAGGACCATATTTCATGCTTAGCGGGACAATCAGGTGTAGGAAAGTCAACAATACTCAACCATATAATGGATTCATGGGTTATGGAAACAGGTAGCGTCAGTAATAAAATTGAGAGAGGTAAACACACTACAAGACATGCCGAAATACTTGAACTTAAGCATGGAGGATATGTTGCTGATACTCCTGGCTTTAGTTCCTTTGAATTAGAAAGTATCAGATATAATGAAATTGAAAATTATTATCCTGAATTTTCGAAATATTTAAATACTTGTAAATTTACATCCTGTAGTCATATAACAGAGCCTAAATGCTCTATAAGAGAGGCTGTAGAACGTGGTGAAATAGATATTGGGAGATTTCAGAGATATATAAATATATATAATGCATTAAAAGATATTCCGCAATACAAAAACAAAAAGTCGGATTCAAGGAGATGATAAAATGCTTAAGCTTGCACCTTCAATATTGTCTGCAGATTTCTCTTGTCTTGATGATGAAATTAAAAAAGTAGATAGCAGCGCTGATTTAATTCATATTGATGTTATGGACGGGCAATTTGTTCCCAATATTACAATAGGACATGAAGTTGTTAAATCTATAAGGAAAGTCACAAATAAGCCATTTGATGTTCATTTGATGGTAAAAGATCCAAGTAAACAAATAGAAAAATTTGCGGAAGCAGGAGCAGATATTATAACTGTTCATGTGGAAGCTGATATACATTTGCATAGAGCTATTCAAATTATAAAGGACTGTGGAAAGAAGGTTGGATTAGCTCTCAACCCTGCTACTCCATTAACTACGCTGGAATATGTTTTGCATGAGGTAGACATGGTTTTAATAATGAGTGTTAATCCTGGTTTTGGAGGACAAAAGTATATTGAGTTTTCAACTCAGAAAATTAGAAACTTGAAAGAAATGATAAATCGAAACAATCTTAATATAGATATAGAGGTTGATGGTGGAATAAATGCAGGAAATATTGATGTAGTTGTTGGAGCCGGTGCAAATATTATTGTTACAGGTTCTGCAGTATATAATTCACCTGACCCTGTTGAGTCTATAAAGCAACTGAGAATGAATGCTTTTAAAAAAACTATTTAAAATATAGGTGTTAGTTTTAGTTAAAAAATTTACTTAAGGTAATTAATAACTATATTCCCGAGAAGGCTTTAACGAAAATTGACTTTAGCAAATTATTATGGATTATTAGTAACTATGCATCATCATGGCAATTGTGTTGATGGTTCAAACACCAGAATGAACCATACTAGTTCTAGCAATTGCCATGTTTTGTGATTACTTAGCTATAACTATTGATAAGCCTTCGCGATGATAGCTTTTTATGTACGAAATTTGATTAAAGATAATATTAAATATAATAAATACTGATATTAAGATCATATTTGAAGGGCGATTGTGGAATAATGAGAGCAGTTTTAGTTTGTAATGGTTCAATTAATGATTATAATATAATAAAAAAATATATTACTATGGATGATTTTATAATATCTGTTGATGGTGGGGCAAGGCATTTAAGAAATATGGGAATTATTCCTAATATTCTTATTGGTGATTTTGATTCTGCAATATCTTGTGATTTACAATATTTTGTTGACATGGGAATTGAGAAAAATAAATTTCCGGAAGAAAAGGATATGACTGATTCTGAACTTGCAATTGAGAAGGCTGCAGAAATAGGCGCCGATGAATTGCTTTTTATAGGTGCAATGGGTTCTAGAATAGACCATTCTTTAGCTAATGTTTTTTTGCTCAAAAAGTGTATGGATATTGGGATTAAGGCATGTATTGTTGATGAGCACAACACAATATTTATTATTAATTCAACTATTAAAATAAAAAAACAGGAGGGCTATAAGCTGTCATTGATTCCTGTATCTGAAAGGGTTACTGGAGTTACAACTTATGGACTAAAATATAGACTTGATAATGCCACAATGCTTTTTTCTACATCCTGGGGCGTGAGTAATGAATTTTTAGAGGATGAAGCTGCTGTAACCATCGATGAAGGATTATTACTGGTTTGTGTTTCTCGAGACTAATGATTTGAACGAGTAATGTTTGCATACGTTATCATACTAGAATGAGTATGAGAGTTTGAAAAATTGAAAAAATTATAAAGGGTTTTTAGAAATCTTAAAACCAAGGATGAAAATTACATAGAAAATGTATATATTAAACCTCTACACTGATAGAGGTTTTTTTGTGCCCTTTTTTGGAAAGAATATAATGGTAAGAATGTTATAGTAAAAAAATTATAGAAGAATTTTATAAAGTATTTACTAGAAAATATAGATAATATAGAGAGGTATAGACTATGAGACAAAGACGATGGAGAAATTCAAAAGTAGCAATTACTTATAATCAAAACGAAGCAATTGCAATAAAAGATGCAATTGACCTATTGCAAGTAACTCCAGCTATAAATAGCAATGATGTAGTTGTTATAACACCAAATTGGGTTAAAAATCAAAATCCTAATTCAGCGATAGTTGTTGGACAGGAAAGTTTAAGACAAATAATAAGGCTATTTAAAGAAAAAAATCCAAAAAGGCTAGTGATAGCAGTAGGTTCAGCAGATGACGAGACAAGAAATGTAATGGATGCAGTTGGATATAGCAGAATTATTTCGGAAGAAGGTGTTGAATTTATTGATTTAAATCACGGACCTTTTGAAAGGATTAATCTAAATCATTCAATTGTATCCGCAACAAATATAAATAAGATTTTAAATGAAATGACAGTCTTAGTTTCTTTTACGCAACTAAAATATCATGAGGAAGCAACTGTTTCAGCTGCTATCAAAAACATAGCTATGGGGTGGCCTCCTGCGGAAGAACACGGATTCCCCAAGAAACAAACAGGAATCCATAAGGAACTGCATAGCTTTATCTCAGCTATGGCAGAGCAAATTCCTATTGATTTATCCATTATAAGTGCAAGCCCAGCTATGATTGGTACAGGACCTTCAAAGGGCATTGCCCGGCATACTGGTTTGGTGATTGTTGGCTGTGATCCTGTCGCTGCTGATACAGTAGCTGCAAGACTTTTGGGCTTCAGACCACAGGGGGTAAGATATTTATTTGAATGTGCCAACAAAAAAATAGGTGAAAGTGATGTTGAAAAAATAAGTATAGAGGGAATACCCTTAGTTGAAGCTGAGAACATTTTCAGCAAGGCTGCCTATGGAGATGGTATTGCTGTGGATAAGCCTAATTAAATTTAATTATATGGAAGTAAAATGATAAACTCAAATTCCTCTTATAAAAAATTATTGGTGCGATAGAATTATAAATAGCTTGTTACCAAAATAATAGCTTAAATTAGTAATGATTTGTTTGGGTGTTTTTGCGGTATACGGCACTATTTTTCATCCTAAAGTTGGGTTAGAAATGATAAGTACTTTTGCTGAAGGGGCTGCTAAAACAACATTTTCTGTATACCGATGCTTTATTGAAATAAAATAAATAGTACGCGAGTGTAATATATATCTACTTGCGATGCCCGGTTAGAAATTGATGCTAGAAATAATAGGTGAAGAACAAGTATTGAAGCCGACACAGCTACAAGGATGTAGCTGTGAGTATTAACCCGAGACAGGTTATCGAGTGTTATACGATCGGCGGAAGTGCTTGTTCTTCACCGTAATTATTTCAGCATCAATTTCGTGAGCAAGCAATAGATATATATTGCTACGTCGTACTATTTAAGCAGTTTACTGTTGATATATATTATTTTTTGCTCTAGCACGCTATGAATTAACTAATGCAAATATTTCTAACCAAACTTGCATACCACACCTGATATATTAGACTATAATCAGTATATTATCCTGCGAAGCTTGAGTATAATATTGTAAAAATAAGCAAAAATGCTTATTGACAATCAAAATGATAAGAATTATATTATAGAATAGTAAATCGGTTAACTATTAATTGGTTGATTAAAATTTTACAGCTTATAGCCATGTGAAAATATAATATACAAGGGATAAAAGTTTTTCAGATATGATTATTATTTTATTTCACAGTTAAAAATAGCTGTTAAATTATTAGTGGAAAGTTGAACTAATAATAGATAAATTAATAAATATACTGAAAAACACAAATTGAGTAATATAAAGAAAGGAGCATTTATTGGACTTTTTATCTATATTGTCCAATTTAGGTATTGATATGAATATATCTTTTTTAGATATAGCTAGAAAGATGAACACGCTTAGTATACTTCATAGAATTAATATTCAAAAACAAGCTTCGAAAAATGGATTATACTTTGGACAGCCACCAATACTAGAATATGTTGCAAGTCATAACTACTGTACCCAGAGAGAGGTTGCTGACTTTATGAAGGTATCTCCAGCTTCTATATCTACATCTGTAAAGCGCATGCAAAAAGCTGGTCTGATTGAAAAACTGGTGGATGATAGTGATTTGAGATATAACCGACTTAAGATTACAGAAAAGGGCAAAGAACTCACAGATAAATGTCGGAAGGACTTTGATAAGGTTGACGCACAAATGTTTGCGGGTTTTTCTGATGAGGAATGTCAGCAGCTTTATGGCTATTATGAAAGAATGATAAAAAATCTGTCTACAGATGAATTTGAGGAAAATTCAATTTTTTCTCTTATTGCTGAGGGGAAAAAGCTATTTGGCAATCAAAATAAGGAGGAAATTGATATTGATTAAAAAAATAGTACCTTATTTATCTAAATATTTAATATATGCAATACTTTGTCCATTAGCCATTGTAGGTGAAGTGCTTTTGGAGATACGAATACCATTTCTTATGGCTAAAATAGTTGATAAAGGTATTCCGTCAAAGGATATAGCTTACGTATTGCAAACAGGTGTGCTAATGGTGGTAATGGCATTAATTTCGCTACTTTTTGGGGCACTTGGTTCAAAACTCGGAGCAACTGCAAGCATGGGACTTGGCAGCGAACTTAGAAAAGCTTTGTTTAACAAGGTTCAGGATTTTTCATTTTCTAATATAGACAAATTTAGTACAGCATCATTGATTACTCGACTGACTACAGATGTTAATAACACACAGAATGCTTTTATGATGATTATTAGAGTGTTGGTACGTGCACCTGTTATGCTGGTTAGTGCAACTATTATGGCATACACAATAAATAAAAATCTTGTGAAAGTATTCTTATTTGCCATTCCAGTTCTAGCAATTGCCTTTGTAGCAATTGCAGGACTGGCTTATCCGCGTTTTTCTAAGTTGCTAAAAAAATATGATGCGTTAAATTCCTCCGTTCAAGAGAATTTAATAGCTATACGAGTTGTAAAAGCTTTTGTACGTTCAAAATATGAAAAGCTTAAATTTAAGGCAGCTAATGATGAACTGATGAATGCGTCAATTAAGGCTGAAAAAATCGTTATCTTTAATATGCCTTTTATGCAAATTACAATATACTCTTGTATTGTTGCCATCCTGTGGTTTGGAGGAAATATGATAATTGCAGGGGATATGCTTACAGGAGAATTAATAAGCTTTATAAGCTATGTTTCACATATATTGGTGTCACTTATGATGATATCAATGGTACTTATTACAGTAATACTATCTCGTGCTTCGGTTAACAGAATTATAGAAGTACTTGAAGAAGAGTCAGATATATCAGATGCACAGGGCAGAGGGGAGACCATAGTAAAGAATGGTTCGATTGATTTTGAAGATGTATCCTTTAGGTACAATTCTAAAGCTGAAACAAATATCCTTGAGAATATAAACCTTCATATAAATTCAGGGCAAACAATTGGAATAATTGGCGGTACAGGTTCTTCAAAAACATCCTTGGTTCAGCTAATTCCTAGATTGTATGATGCAACACAAGGAAAGGTTCTTGTAGGTGGTGTAGATGTACGTGATTATAAATTAAATGCATTAAGAGAATCAGTTGCAATGGTGCTTCAAAAGAATATATTGTTTTCAGGAACCATCAAGGAAAACTTACTTTGGGGAAATGAAAATGCCACTGATGAACAAATTGTTGCAGCCTGTAAAGCAGCTCAAGCACATGATTTTATAATGAGTTTTCCAAATGGCTATGAAACTGAACTGGGGCAAGGCGGTGTAAATGTTTCAGGCGGTCAAAAGCAACGCCTTTGTATTGCAAGAGCATTGCTAAAAAATCCTAAGATTTTGATTCTTGATGACAGTACAAGTGCTGTGGATACAGCAACAGACTCAAAAATTCGTGAAGAATTACGTAAGTATAGCAGCGAAATTACAACTATTATTATTGCTCAGAGAATCAGCTCTGTGTGTGATGCAGATGAAATAATTGTACTAGACGATGGTAAAGTAAACGCAATTGGCACACATGATGAATTACTGCAAAATAACCAGATTTATAAGGAAGTATATTATTCACAGCAGGAAGGAGTGAGCGCATAATGGCAGGACCAGCTAAACATAATTTTCAAAAGCCTAAAAGCGCGGGAAGAACTCTTGCACGTGTTTTTGGATATATGCTAAATAAAAAATGGCTGCTTATTCTAGTAACCATTTTTGTAATAGTTAGTTCAGGAGCAGGCGTGGCAGGCACTTACTTTTTAAAGCCTCTTATTAATGACTATATTATGCCGCTTATTGGAAAAAATCCTTCAAAAGCTGATTTAGCTCCATTTATTCACATGATTATGTTATTGGGTGCTATTTATTTGACTGGAGCATTGTCGACATATATATACAGCCGTATTATGGTGAAAATATCAAACGATGCACTTAATTCCATACGTAGGGATTTATTTAATAGTATGCAAGATTTGCCGATTAAGTATTTTGATACTCATACTCATGGAGAACTTATGAGTCGTTATACCAGCGATGTTGATACTCTTCGTGAGGCAATCAGCAATGGTGTTACGCAGTTTATAACTTCAACAATTACTGTTATTGGTACATTTATAATGATGCTGATACTTAGTCCTATTTTGACGCTCTTTATTATTATCATGCTTTTTGTAATGTTTGCCATTATAAAAAAGATTGGAAGTAAAAGTGCTGAATATTTTAAGAAGCAGCAGAAAGCTGTTGGTGCAGCAAATGGTTATATAGAGGAAATGATTGAAGGGCAAAAGGTTGTTAAAGTTTTTTGCCATGAGGATACTACTAAAAATGAATTTTCTGCATTAAATGAAAACCTTCGCCTTGCAGCAACAAATGCTCATACATATGCAAATATTATGATGCCTATTATGGGAAATCTAACATATGCAAATTATGCATTTACGGCTGCGGCAGGAGCAATGCTGGTTATTGCAGGACGTATAGATATTGGCTCAATAGCATCGTTTTTACAATATACACGTTCATTTTCTCAGCCAATAACTCAAATAAGTCAACAATTTAATTCAATACTTGCAGCTCTTGCTGGTGCTGAGAGAATTTTTGAGATTATTGATGAAAAGCCTGAACAAGATAATGGTTATGTGACTTTGGTTAATGTGAATGAAAATCAGGATGGGACATTAATTGAAAGTGATACACCTACTAATATTATGGCATGGAAGTACCCTCATCAAAACGGAACAGCGACATATACAAAACTTAAGGGTGATGTTCAGTTCTCTGGTGTGGATTTTGGATATGATAATAATAAATTGGTATTAAATAATTTAAGCCTTTATGCAAAAGCAGGTCAAAAAATTGCTTTTGTCGGTTCAACAGGTGCTGGAAAAACTACCATTACTAATCTAATAAATCGCTTTTATGATGTATCAAACGGAGAAATACTCTATGATGGAATAAATATTAACAAGATAAAGAAAGATGATTTAAGAAGCACACTTGCTATGGTATTACAGGACACACACCTATTTACCGGTACTATAAAGGATAATATTCGTTATGGCAGGCTTGATGCTACTGATGAGGAAATTTTGGCTGCTGCAAAGCTTGCAAATGCAGATAGCTTTATTAAGCATTTACCCCAAGGATATGATACAATGCTTGTTTCAGACGGTGCGAATCTGAGTCAAGGACAGCGCCAGTTAATTGCCATTGCACGAGCAGCTGTAGCAAATCCACCTGTATTGATACTAGATGAGGCGACAAGTTCCATTGATACCAGAACAGAAGCCCTTATCGAAAAAGGTATGGACAAACTTATGAAGGGACGTACAGTATTTGTTATAGCTCACAGGCTTTCTACTGTGCGTAACGCAGACATAATTATTGTGTTGGAAAACGGTGAAATTATAGAACGCGGAAATCACGAAGAACTGATTGCCGAACATGGAAAGTACTATCAGCTGTACACTGGACAGTTTGAGTTGTCGTAAGTCTGCAAAAAGTTCATTAAAATTAATAAATTCAAAGAGCGTAAGTGTAAAATAAAAGGTAGCTGTCTCTAATAATCTTGAACTTAGAGCAGCTACCTTTTATATAGAATTATTTATTAACTCAACTTTAGAAATTATTTATTAACTCAACTTTAGAAAAGTCTTTTATTATTTAAATTCTTTGGCTAATGCCTCAAATGCTGGCAGTGAATTCTTTATAGTTTCCAGACTGCAGCAATATGCTAATCTGAAATAACCTGGGCCTCCAAAACCTGAACCTGGAACAATGAGGAGATTATACTTTAAGGCTCTATTTTTAAATTCAACATCATCTGCAATTAATGCCTTAGGGAAAAGGTAGAAGGCTCCATCAGGTTTTACGCATTCATAACCGAAGCTAATAAGACTATTGTAAAGTAAATCTCTTCTTTCTTTGTAAATATTTATATCTACAGAAGAATTAATTGTTTTTGCAATTATCTTTTGGAAAAGTGCTGGTGCATTTACAAATCCTAAAATTCTGTTGCAATAAATCAGACCACCCATTAGCGTATCTATATCTTCAGCATCGGGATTTGTAGCTATATAGCCCATACGTTCACCAGGAAGAGATAGAGATTTACTAAAGCAATCAATCATAATTGCATTTCTGTATATTGTTAATATGTTTGGAACTTCTACATCATAGGTTAATTTCCTATAGGGCTCATCAGAGATGATATAAATTGTATGTCCAAACTCTTTACTTTTCTTCTCTAATACATTTGCAATACTGTTTAATATTTCTCTACTATAAACTACACCAGTAGGATTATTTGGAGTGTTAATAAGTACAGCCTTTGTATTTGCAGTTATGTTCTTTTCCAAAAGTTCGGTATCAGGCAAAAATGTACTGTGGTCGGTATCAATGATTTTTATTTTTCCGCCGTGATTGTCAATATAGGAGTTATACTCTACAAAATATGGAGAAAAAACAATAACTTCTTCACCTGGATTTAGAAGAGTCTTTAAAACAACATTCAAAGCGCCGCCGGCTCCAACTGTCATAACAATGTTATCAAGAGTGAGTTTTAATCCTGTTTCTTGATTAATTTTTTGAGCTATGATGTCTCGTGTTTCAGGATAACCAGCATTATTCATATATGCATGCATTTTTAACTCTTCTGAATTTGCAAACTCACGCAATGCTGCCTTAACTTCAGCAGGTGGTTCGGGATCTGGATTTCCTAGAGAAAAGTCATAGACCTTATCATTACCATAAAGCTTTTTTAACTTCTCTCCTTCTTCAAACATAGCCCTTATCATAGACGAGTTTTGAATATTGTAATTAATTTTATTAGATATCATTGCATATTTCCTCCTATATGTTAATTTATAAAATTATAATAATTTAATACTTTTATCTTGACTTTATAGCAAGTACTTTGGATTCATCTGGTGTAACATTTATAGTTTTAAAATTATCATATATGACCATACCTGGCTTTGCACCACTTGGTTTTTTAACATTTTTAATAGTAGTATAGTCTACAGGTACATTATAGGACATTTTCGCACTGCTGTGGTATGCTGCTAAAATGGCTGCTTCTAACAGAGTGGAATAAGGTACATTTTGTCGCTGGGTTCTGATAATTACATGAGAACCAGGAATATTCTTTGTATGAAGCCATATATCATAAGTACTAGCAATTTTCAATGTTAGTAAATCATTTTGTTTATTGTTCTTTCCGACTAAAATTTGGAAACCATCAACTGAAGTGAATTCTAAAGGTGAAGAAGGCTTGTCTAATTTTTTTCTGGCATTTTTGACAGATGACCTCATATAGCCTTGGTCTATCAACTCTTGCCGGATTTCATCGATTTCCTGTTTTGTACTGCAGTTATCTAGCATTGCTTTAACACTTTCAAAATACTGGAGTTCAGAAAGTGCATCTTGAAGCTGTTCTGTTACATTTATATAAGTGCTTTTAGCCTTGGAATACTGTTTGAAATATCTTTGTGCATTGTCCTGAGCTGACCTGTACTCATTTAATGGGATATCTATATATTCCTCATTTTCGCTGTAATAGTTTAAAACTCTAACCGAACTTGCTCCACTTGGAATACAGTAAATATTTGCAGTAATCAGTTCACCATACAGCTTTAATTTTTCTCTATCAGCAACATCTCTCAGTGTATCTGTAAATATGGATATCTTTTTTTCTAAACGTTCAATACTATTTTTTACAATTTTGGCTACATCGCCTTTTTTTTGCCCAAGCCTTTCAGAGGTGTCACGTTGAGCATAATAATCATCAAGAGCAGATGAAAGAAGGTCATATTGCTGGATATACTCATGTTGTGATGGCAAGAAGCAATAGAAATCGATTGGATGCAAGTAATTTTTATCTTGATAAATAATGCAAGGCTTAAAGTCATTGTTTTTAATTTTATCTATATAATTGCTAAGTGCTGAAGCAATATTTACTTTGTCTGTATTAAGCAATTCAGACAGTGGAGTTTTGGGATTTACACCTGCGCTAGCACAAATATCTCTGCAGGTATATGGGCTAAACCCTTTAATAGAGTTTAAAAGTAAGCTTTCAATATTTTTAGCAGCACTTATGTCGCTTTCTAGTAGAGTAGATGGGGATATGTTTTCAGGCTGTTGCTTGTCCTGTGCAGGAGGCAGGGAATATTGCCTTGCAGGCATAATCTCTCTTACACTGCTGATATCACTGTCAATGTGCTTAATAGCATCAATTATTTTATTTTCGCTGTTAAGCAAAATTATATTACTGTACTTGCCCATAATTTCTATAACTACTCTTTTAACTGATAAATCACCCAGTTCGTTAACAGATTCCACATTTAGTGAAATAACTCTTTCATAATCATGAAAGCTAATATTGAGTAATTTCCCACCAGCAATATGCTTACGCATAAGCATACAAAATACTGGCGGAGTCTGAGGATTTTCTTTTTGAGCAGAGGTTATGTGAAGGCGAGGATAGCTGGCATTTGCACTAGCTACAAGCCTATAATTATGACCATTTGAGCGTATTAGTAATATTATTTCATCATTTTCTGGTTGAAAAACTTTTTCTACTCTTCCTCCTGAAAGTAATAGGTTTAGTTCGTTTACGATACATTTAGTGACTATTCCATCGAATGGCATTTTTTTGTGCTCCTATTAAACTATTTGTTTCTAATCCAACATTAAATTAAATATCTCACATAAAAAATTCTATTTGTGCTCAAATTTTTATCAATAGTTATACAAAGTAGACTAAGCTTATTTTAAGCAATTATATTACTTTTTATATGATAAGGTCTTCCACAAATATAATTTTAACTGCGGAAGATTTATTATATATTTTTTATCAAATATATTATTTAGCTATATTATGGTTTGATTTAGTAATACAGCAAGTTATAAGTAAAACCATAAAATTCTTCTTGCTTTGAATATTTTGATTATACCACTATAGCCGCTAACATCCTAGTTATTTCAAAAATAAGTTAAACTTTTTCACAATGGTTTATACTCAGGTCTCTCCAGAAGAGCGTTATTCAAAAATAAGTTAAACCGTATCCTGTGATTTGTCCAAACCAAAGGGCAGGCTAAAGCTTCTCTTATCAGTACTTAGAACCATGCTTGTTTCTATTTTGTTTACCCCAGGAAATGTTAATAGTGTATCTATTAAGAAATCACGACAATGTGCAAGATCATGTGCAGCAATTTTTATTAAATAGTCCCAGCTTCCACTTATATTATAGCATTCTAGTATTTGAGGTGTCTCCTTAATTTTTGCTAGAAAAGCATTAGTAATATCTCTGTTATGAGGAGACAGGGTTATAAAAGTAAATGCAATTACCTCATAGCCTATCATTTTTTCGTCAACAATAGCAGCGAATTTCTTAATAACGCCCATTTCTTTAAGACGTTTTGTACGGCTTAAACAAGCAGAAGGGGATAGCCCAACCTTTTCAGCTAAATCCTTATTTGATATAGAAGAATCGGCTTGCAATAAATCAATTAATTGTTTATCTAGTTCGTCGAATGTAAAAGACATACTAACCTCCTATCTACGCTGAATTATAGCATTAAAATTTTTTCAAGATGTTGAGTGGCTGACCTCTGCTAATAAGAGGTTAGTATGTCCACTCAAACTGCAAAAACCCATGCATGGTTTTTTAGGCCCGAAAAGGAACAATGTAAGTACAGAGTAGATTTTCGAGCTACGGACCTCCTACACTAAATTGTTGCATTATAATAAATTTAAATGTTGAGTGTGACTCTCTCATAATGAGAGGAGTCACACTCAAAAACTCGAAAAGGAACTATGTTAGTAGTATTTGATTTTCGAGTTATTCTAATGCTTGACGTATATCATCGATAATGTCTTCAACATTTTCTATACCTACTGAAAAGCGTATAAGTCCAGGATCTATTCCTGCTTGCAGCAACTGTTCGTCTGTCATTTGCCTATGAGTTGAACTAGCAGGATGGAGAACTGCAGTCCTGCAGTCAGCCACATGAACCACTATAGCAGCAAGCTTTAGTTTATCCATAAATTTGACAGCTGCTTCTCTGCCGCCCTTAATTTTAAAAGAAATAACACCACTGCATCCATTAGGAAGGTATTTCTGTGCCAAATCATAGTATTTATCACTTTTAAGTGTAGGGTAGCTTACTGATATAACTTTATCATTTTCAGACAAGAATTCTGCAACTTTTTCTGCATTCCTGCAATGGCGTTCCATTCTTAAATGTAAAGTTTCTAAGCCTAAGTTTAACAAAAAGGCGTTGTTAGGAGTCATTGGTGTGCCATAGTCTCGCATAAGCTGAACTCTAGCTTTAGTAATGTATGCAGCTTTTCCGCAATCTCTTGTATAAACCATGCCATGATATGATTCATCAGGTTCAGATAAGCCAGGAAACTTTCCGTTATCCCAGTTAAAGTTGCCCGAATCAACTATTACTCCTCCAATGCTGACAGCATGACCATCCATGTATTTTGTAGTAGAGTGTGTTACAATATCAGCGCCATATTCAATGGGTCTTAACAAAATTGGAGTAGCAAAAGTATTATCTACAATTAGTGGAACATTATTTTTATGTGCTATTCTTGAAAACTTTTCTATGTCAAGTATACTTATTTTTGGATTGGCTATTGTTTCAGCAAATACTGCCTTTGTATTTGGCAAAAAAGCCTTTTGAATTTCTTCTTCAGTTGAGTCCTGATCCACAAAGGTAATACTTATTCCCATTTCTCTGAACCTTTTATCAAAAAGATTAAAGGTACCTCCGTAAATAGTAGAAGAGGAAACAATGTGATCTCCAGCATTACATATATTTAAGAGGGCAATCATTGAGGCTGCTTGTCCTGACGAAGTACAAAGTGCAGCAACACCGCCTTCTAGTGCAGCAATTTTATTTTCAACACATTCAACAGTAGGATTACTTATTCTAGAATACATATGTCCAGGAACTGTCAAGTCAAATAATTGAGCCACATGCTCAGTGGAACTGTATTTATAGGTTGTGCTTTGATAAATAGGAAGGACACGAGGTTCACCATTTCCAGGTTTATAGCCCTCCTGCAAGCACTTGGTTTCTATTTTCCATGTCATTTTAAATCATCCTTTCAAGGTAACAGAATATTTTACTGTCTTTATATAATTTCATATTATACTAAAAAACAAAATTACATACTATAATATTATAAAATATTAAAATATTATTTTAATATATTTGAACACTCATAGACAAAGATAATTTATTAGACCGAATAGTATCATAAATTTTGTTAAAAAAGTCAGCTTATTTAGCCATAAAATAAAGTTCCAGTATTTTGACAAGTTGTTTTGATATCAAAATACTGGAACTTTTATGTTTTTTATTAATTTAAATTTAGCAGTGCAGTTGAATATATTGCTTAACGCTTAATAATATCAAATAGCAGTAGTATCATATTAAAAGAAATAAATATCATGAACATATTTTAGGTGATTATATTTATGTACGAAGTTAAATAATCATAATTTACAGTGATTTAGTTTGTTTAGCTTTTCTGAAGCCACCCTTTTTTGAATACAGTATTGCACCTATAATTAATGCGGCACAAATAGTAAGTGTTACAATCATACCAGTATCAGTACTTTTATACTGTATGAGAATAGGAGCAGCAAGAAGCGAAACTAGATTTATTACTTTAATCATTGGATTTAAGGCTGGACCTGCAGTATCTTTTAGAGGATCTCCAACGGTATCTCCAACAACGGCTGCTTTATGGCAATCAGAACCCTTTCCGCCATGAGCACCATCTTCGATGGTTTTCTTTGCGTTATCCCAAGCACCACCAGAAGTGGCCATAAATACTGCCAACAATTGACCTGATACAATAACTCCTCCTAATAAACCACCTAACGCCTCAACACCTAATAATATGCCGACAATTAATGGAGCTACAACAGATATTACTGCTAAAGGTAGTAATTCTCTTTGGGCAGCAATTGTACAAATATCAACTGCATTCTGATAATCAGGTTTAACTTTTCCTTCAAGCAAGCCAGGTATTTTAAATTGTCTGCGTACTTCATTAACAATAAGAGAAGCTGCTCTAGTTACAGCATTTATAATTAATGAAGAAAATAGCCATGGAATACATGCACCTATCAGCATACCAACGAAAACTATTGGGCTTGATATTCTGATACCTGTATCAAAAAGTGTTTCACTCGCGCCCATTCCTAATTGTATCTTAGTTACATCAGTAAGGAAGGAACCAAATAGAGAAACCGCAGCTATTACAGCTGAACCAATTGCAACACCTTTTGTAATTGCTTTCGTTGTGTTACCAGTGGCATCAAGGCTGTCTAAAACCTTTCTGGAATCCTTATCAAGACCTGATAACTCAGCAATTCCGTTTGCATTATCAGCAATAGGGCCAAAAGAATCCATTGCAACATTGTTACCAGTAAGAGTTAACATACCAATACCTGTCATTGCAACTCCGTATAAAACAAATGATACACCTTGACCCCAATAAATTAGAATAGAACTCATAATTGTGACAGCTATTACTAAAGTTTGCCAAACAGCACTTTCATAACCTTCTGCTATACCACGCAGAATCAATGTGGCTGAACCTGATTTAGAAGCAGACGCAATATCTTTTACTGGTCTATGCTTAGTATCTGTAAAGTGCTTTGTAACCTCGTCCAGTGCTACAGCAAGTAAAATACCAACTGCTACAGAGAGGAAAGCTCTCCATTCATTCATGTAGAAAGCAGCTAAAAGGGCAAATGAGCCTAAACTAATTGCAGCAGATGTATAGAAGCCTTTATTGATTGAGGTCAGAGCATTACCTTTTTTAGAATCTCTAACTAAGTATGTACCAATTATTGATGAGAACACGCCAATACCTCTTACTAACAATGGAAATATTATCCACTTTAATTGACCTGTTGCAGCGTAAAGGGAGAGACCTAATATTAAGCCTGATACAATTGTAACCTCATAGGACTCAAATATATCAGCAGCCATTCCGGCGCAATCACCTACGTTATCACCCACTAAATCTGCAATTACAGCTGCATTTCTTGGATCATCTTCTGGAATTCCTGCTTCTACTTTTCCTACCAAATCAGCACCCACATCGGCAGCTTTCGTATAGATACCGCCGCCCACTCTCATAAATAAAGCAAGTAAGGTACCACCAAAACCAAAACCTAACAAAGCATCAGGAGCAGCAACACCCAAAGCTATAAAGATAACGGTTCCGCCTAGAAGACCTAAACCATCTGTTAGCATACCTGTAATTGTTCCTGTACGATAGGCAATCCTTAAAGCCTCACCAAAACTTCTTCTAGAAGCAGATGACACACGTACATTACCTTCTACAGCCATTCTCATTCCAAACTGTCCTACAATAAGTGAAAAACCAGCTCCCATAATAAAAGCAATAGCTCTTGCAAAGCCAATAACAAGCTTTATTTTATCTTCACTCAGATTTGAAAATCTCTCTACAGCTTCATCACTTGGTGGAACAATATATACTGAGAAAAATAACAAAACCGTAAGGATAGCAATAAGTGGAAGAATTGTTTTCAGCTGACGGCGTAAATATGCATCAGCTCCACCTTTAATTGAACTCCATATTTCCTGCATTTGTTGGGTACCTTTATCAAACTTTAGTACCTGACTGCGAAGTAATAATGCGTAGCCTAATCCCAAAAAGGCGATTATGAGAACACACCAAACCGAAACAGTTTCAAAAGTTGTAGCATTACTAAGGCTAGACAATTTTTACACATCCTTTCACAATAAAATATTTAATGTCAAAAGTAAATTTATGGTATAGTATACTAATTCTATAAAATAATAAATTATCCTTTAAACAATATATGATGTTTTGTGGATTAATATATTTGAACTGTAACATGAATTTTATTCTATAAAGACCAAAAATAGAATAAAATATTTTTGTTTTTTTAGGGGAAATTAATGTTACAAAAGGCTGTAAATATTAAATTATAATATTTATAGTAATATTAATGTAAATATGGAAATTTATTCATATAGTGCTATTAGTTTTTTTGGCTACAATATATAGTTTTGAATATGTTTTTAAATCTTGAATGCTAATAATAGGAAACGAAAATTTTAGAAAAAATTCTATTGAAATAATTTACATAATACACAATATTTAGTATTATTAAATGTGTAATTTCTATATATTGAATTTGATTACAATGTTTGATAAATTATAATTTATTAACGTTATAAAATATGATTTTTTGATATTATAACATGTTGAGATATATTTACTTTTGAATTATATGATGGTAAAATTATGTAGTATATTACTCCACAAATGAAGAGAATGGTGGTATATAATGGAAGATAAAAATATTATGCTTAATAAGGAAGTAGAGTTGTTAAAAAGCGAACTCTACAAATTATTAGAAAATGAGCCATGGGCAAAACATGATATTCTTCTGCTAAGTAAACGCTTGGATAGTCTGATATTAGAGTTTTATAATATTGACTAATGAGTATTACTTTTGTGCGGTTTTTGCATTATTACTATTATTTATTTCAATACATTCGTTTATAAGTTTTTTTATTTTTTCTTTATGTGACTCATCTTGTATTTTATGGAAGTTATTCAAGATGTATTGTATTTTATTTATAGAGTTACTTTTAAAACAATCTAAGTCAATTACGTTTTCTTTATACTGTTTTAATAAAATTGATATTAACAAGTATGAGCATTCCAATAAAACATCGTCACTTCCTGTATAGTTCGTTTCAAATTGCATTTGTTCCTCCTTCTTTCAGCGAAACTGAAAATATCTGTGATTGTTAGGCGTAAGCCTATCTATCTTTAATTTTTGACAAATTTTTATTATGGCTATACCTGCAATTAATTTATTGATATATAAAAAATACAATGAAAATTAAAGTATGTCAATTATTTCCTTATATAAACTAAAGTAATTGCGATGAAAAAGTATAAATAGAAATATCAAAGTATAAATAGAAATATCAAAGTATAAATAGAAATATCAAGGAAAAGTTCCAAAGAGAAAATTAAATAAAGAAAAATAAAGAAAATTAAGAAAATTTAATGAAAGAATTTTTAATAGAGAATTTTTAATAGAGAATTTTTATTAGAGAACTTTTATATAGTAATTTTTTATGAAAAATATCTTTGGAAATTAAATTAGAGTTTGCACTATATTTTTTTGTTATAATAATTTTGTCTATTATTTTATTCAACAAGAGGAAGGCTATTTTAATTATGTTAAATATAAATATAACAAATGATACGTTCAATATAAGAAATATTAATAAAGAAAGTATAAGCAATATTTATTCAATATATAAAAATACATACGATTATAGTTATGCTACAGGTATATTTAACACTATAGATTACAAACAGTTTTCACATCAAATTTCTCAGTTTATTACAAGACAAAATGTATTTTTTCTTGATATTTATTTAGTACCATCAAGAGAAGTTATTGGTTTTATTAAAGGCATAATAATTAAAAATGAAAAAATTATATGGATTAACTCTCTGGCAATAAACAAGCCATATCAAAGAAAAGGACATGGAGTTCAAGTAATGAATTTATTAGAAAATTTTTTGATGCAGCAATTTGGTATGGAGAAAAGTTATATTTCGGTATATAAGAAAAATATTACTGGGATAAGGTTTTGGAAAAAATGTGGATATAAAGAATGTAATCAGCTCTCTGAATTATGTTCAGATTCATCAAGTAAATTAGTTACATTCATGTATAAAGATATAAGAAATCAATAACTGATTGGAAAACTAATCCATATGTATCAGTATTTAAAAGAAGATTACAAAAATATTACCAAAAAATTGCGCAAATGTTGCGAAAAGTTTGACAAACTGTTACAAAATGAATATAATAGCTTTGTAGCATAAAAATAGCTGAATCCCGTTATACGGGTACGGAGGAACCAAAATATTTGGGGTGAATCTATGAAAATAGTAGGGCGATCCTATTGCCCGAGCCCGACAGCTAACTTCGGAAGCGTTATTATAGGAGGAGCTAATGATAGGTAAGATTAACAAGATACTCGTTGCATGTATTTTTGCTTTTTCTCTGGTTCTTGTTTGTTCAGCTGTAATGGCTGCTAGTCAGTCAGGACAAATTGATGGAACAAATGTAAATATGAGAAAGGCACCTAATACATCTTCCGATGTTATCACAAAGTTATCCAATTCAAAGGTTTCAATTATTGATAAGTCTAATGGCTGGTACAAGATTTCCTTTAGTGGAAAGACAGGTTGGGTAAGCAGTGACTACATAAAACCACTGCAGACAGCAGGGAAAATTAATGCTAATGGTGTTAATTTTAGATCTAGTGCTAGTACAGAAAGCAATATAATTGGTACTTTGAATAATGGAAAAAGTGTTGTTATTCTTGATACTCAATCAGGCTGGCACAAAGTTAAAGTAGATTCAAAGGAAGGATATGTTGCTACCAAATTTGTAGATTCTACTACTGCTTCAGCAAAAACATCACGTTCAACAACTGCAGTTACTATTACTGAGTCTGATAATTCTGATCTCAGTGATGTTATAGCTTTTGCAAAGCAATACGTTGGTGTACGTTATGTAGCTGGAGGTAAAAGTCCAAATGGTTTTGACTGCTCGGGCTTTGTAAGTTATGTTTACAAGCATTTCGGAGTTAGTCTAAGTAGTTCAGCATCAGATATGTATTCAAATGGTACCAAAGTTTCTAAGAGTGCATTAAGACCTGGAGATATTTTATTTTTTGATGCATCTCGCAGAGGGAAAGCAGGCTCTATAGATCATGTTGGTATTTATATGGGTAATGACAAATTTATTCATGCTTCATCTACGAATAATTCAGTTATTATTCAGAAATTATCAGAGTATAGAGGAACATATATTGGTGCTAAAAGAGTTATGTAATATTATGTAATACTATATAGAACGTAAAATCTCTAGTATTAGCTGATTTTACGTTCTATGATGTTTTTGGCAGTTTTTATTTTGTTATTTTTATTTTGTGATAAGTAATCATTTTTATTTCAAGATTTTTTATTGATACTAAATTTCATTCAGCAATTCCAAAGGTAATATTTACTTCTAAAAACTCTTGTTTTTATAAAATATCAAGTAATGATATAACTAAGTTCTTTATTTTTAGATTAACAATTCACAGATTTACCAATCTTTAAACTTTCTTTAGTTAACAAATCTTATTGTTCTATCAAAGTTATAATCATGGTTAAGGAATGGGTACTTCATATCCAAAAGAGATTTGGTTCTTTCCTTTCGTACCGATGAACTCTATATACGCAAGTTGATTATTAAACTTTAGATTAATCTTTTCACAGGTGCATGTTCGCAAAATTTAGAAATTCATAAATAAAAAAATCAACTTTCTCACTTAAAAAAATTAGTTTATTTGACAATAATAAAACAAATCAGAACCCTAACGAACAAATCACTTAAAAAGTTGGTTTACTAGGAAGCAGCTATTAATAATCTTTAAATATACCTTTCATTGGAAAGCTGAATTATCGTACTTATCTGCACATTACTTAAAAAATGAAATAAAGAAATGAAATTAAAATAGATATTGTATTGTAAACCAATATTACTCAAAGGGTGGTTAATTTGAAAAAATTTAACGTTTACATAAAGAGGCCGCTTTGCTTTTTTTGTGTATCATTTATTTTAGGCATTTTGTTATGCTCTTATTTTGGAATGTTATTTGTTTTAACATTTATAGCCTTAAGCTTATTTTTTATTTTCCTCTTTTTCAATAAAATTAAGAAAGCTATGTTTATTGTAATAGCATCCCTTGCTTTTTTAGCCTATGGTGGTATTAGTTTTTATAATGCGGAGAAAAACTATTCAAACACATTTGATGGATTTTACAATCAGACGGTGACTATTGAGGGCTATGTGGACAGTGAAATTGAAAGTTCATCAGATGGAAAAATAAAATTTTTTATGAAAACAAATAAAATTATCTATGAACAAAATGAGAAAGAAGTTATTGGAAAGCTGCTTATTAATACTTCAAATAATAGCGAGTATTTTGAGAAAAATAACGCATTTGTCTATAGAGCTGCTATATCATTTACTGGAAACATAGAAAAGCCAAAACCAGCTGTCAATCCTGGAGGATTTAATTATAAACGCTATTTAGCCGGTTTAGGTGTATCGGGGGCAGTGTATTTAAGAAATATTTCAGATATAGATTTAATTGGAAATAAAGGCGGTGGATGGATTAACAAGCTGGGATTTAGCATAAAGAATTATGTGCTGGGAATAGTTGAGTTTTGTTTAGACAAGAACCAAGCAGGATTGCTAGCGGGAATGATTATAGGATATAAAGACGGACTTGATGAAAATGCATATAATGCTTTTAGCAAAGCCGGCTTAACGCACATAATGGTTGCCTCTGGTATGAATGTTGCTTTTATTATATTGCCTCTTACGTACATATTTAAAAAAATGCGTATTGGAAATGCTGTGTCAAGTATACTGATAATAGCTGTTTTAATTCTTTTTGTTTTTGTTGCTGGATTTTCAGCCTCTGTAGTTCGTGCTGTAATAATGGGAATTATAATATTGGTTGGAAAATTAGTTATGAGGGAAACCGATATATTTACCAGTATTTCAGCTGCTGCAATTATTTTGTTATTTATAAATCCATATACATTATTTGATATAGGATTTCAGCTTTCATTTGCTGCAACAATTTCACTGGTAATGTTTTATCAAAAAATTAAGGAATGTATTGATAATAAGTATTTACCCAATATTATATCGGACACACTTGCAGCGACTCTTGCAGCACAGATTGGGGTTATACCAATTACGCTTTATTATTTTAATAATCTTTCAACAATATCAATAATATCAAATCTTTTGGTAGTGCCTGTGGTTCAGATGATTACAATTATTGGCTTTATTATGGTATTTGCAGGCATTGTAAATATAAATCTTGCCGTCTTGATAGGTTACATAAATAATACATTTTTATCTTTTGTACTATTTATAACTGAAAGCACGGCAAAGCTTTCTTATGCTTCTTTAAAGCTTCCTACACCACCTTTATGGATAATTGTATTTTACTATATTGCTGTACTATATATTTTTAAATGGAGATATTTTATAAAAAACAAACAATGGTTTAGATATGTGAAATATATTTGTTTAGCATTAACAATTATAATTATTATCATAAAAAATATAATTCCTAAGCCCCTGGAAATTACTTATTTAGATGTAGGTCAAGGGGACTGCACCTTTATAAGAACTGCTCACGGTACGAAAGTATTTATTGACGGTGGTGGTAAGTCTGCAGGCTCGAAATCAACATATGATGTAGGGGAATCAGTTGTGGTACCGTATATTTTGGACCAAGGAACTAAAAAAATAGACATTGTAATTGCAACTCATGGACATTCTGACCATACTGAGGGCTTAGAGGCAATACTAAAAGAGATGAGCGTTGGAATGGTTATATTGCCTGATACTGATGGCAAAGGCTTTGAAAGATTAATCAATTTGTGTAATCAAAAGAAAATTAATATTGTTGAGTGCAAAAAAGGAGATATAATAAGATTGGATGAAGACACTGTATTTGATGTTCTTAGCCCTATGAAATTTGAGCAAGATGTTTTGTCTCAACAGTCTTTGAATAACAGTTCATTAGTGTTAAAATTGAAATACAAGAATTTTAAGGCTTTATTCCAAGGCGATGCAGAAGTTCCAATAGAACAGAGAATGATAGAACAAGGCTTGGATTTGAGTACTGATATTCTGAAGGTTGGACATCATGGGTCATATAGTTCAACAAGTGAAGAGTTTGTTAAGCAATTAAAATCTAAATATGCAGTTATTTCTGTAGGAAAAAATAATTTTGGACATCCTTCTCAATTTGTTGTTGATAGACTTACAGAGAGTGGGATATTACCCCTTAGAACTGATGAAAGAGGCGCAGTCATTGTAACTAGCTATGGTGAAGGCGCTAGCATTAAAACCATGCTTTATAGCGGAAATAGCTGATTTTAGACAATGTCTGCTATTGCCAGTAAAATTATTTTGCAATTGTAAGTCAATGTTGCAGAATTATGGTTAATGATATTTGTAATGGAAAGTAAGTGTGGTTCTGTTTTTTGTCCAGAAGTTTGATTAGAAATAGTTGCAAGAATTAGTTGTGTTATAAAGTCTACCTTACCATTTTTATGTGCCAGGCTTGAATAATTTGAATAAAATTAACTTGAATAAAATTAAAATTTGAATGAATTAGTTTTGTTACCATTTCATTTATAAAAGGTGAAAGAGGAAAATATATGAGTATAGATATATTAAAAAAACAGATCAAAGAAAATAAATTACAAAATGTTTATTTATTTTATGGTGCTGAAGAGTATTTAATAAAATATTATATTAATGCTATTCAGAAATTAACAGTTAATGAAGAAAATAGTGAACTTAATTTTATTACCTATGAAGGAAAAATAGATGAAGAATCAATTATAGCCAGCTGTGAAACCCTGCCTATTTTCAGTGAAAAGAAGCTGGTTATTGTAAAGAATTCAGGCTTGTTTAAGTCAAAAAAAGGTGATGCTGCAGGAAGTTCCTCAAAAAAAACTGGTAATGACAAATTATCTGATTACTTAAAGAATATGCCGTCATATACCTGTCTGATTATGGTTGAAGCTGAGGCTGATAAAAGGCTTAAGCTGTATAAAACCATAAGTAGTGCTGGTCTTGTTGTTGAATTCCCTTTTCAAAAGCCAATGGTTTTAGTTAAATGGGTTATTAAGGCATTTGAAAGTCACAACAAGAAGATAGATCAGCTGACTGCTTCGTATTTGGTTGAAAATAGCGATTATTCTATGACTGAGCTGCTTAACGAAATTGATAAAATAGTTAATTATGTGGGTGAAAAGCCTCAAATAACAATGAATGATATTGAAAGCGTATGCAGCAAATCAATTAAAAGCAAAATATTTGACCTAACAGATGCTATTTCAGGTGGTGATGTGTCAAAAGCCCTTAATTTGCTAAATGATATGGCAGCCCTCAAAGAACCTATGCAAAAAATTCTATTTATGATAATTCGTCAAATAAGGATGTTGTACAGGATTAAGCTTTTGAAGCAAAAAGGTGTGAGTGAAGAAATGGTAAAAAAGCAATTAGGTCTTACACCATATGTTGCAGAAAAGGTAATGAAGATTAGCAAAGGACTAAGTTTAAGTATCCTCGAAAAAGCTATGAGTTACAGCTTAGAGCTGGATGAGTCTATAAAAACAGGAAAAATAACCGATAGAGTAGCGGTTGAATTGCTGATTGCAGCTATGGGTCAATAAACCATTGCAGATTTTAAGTTGTTATTTTAAGATTTTATAGAAGTTTACTAATAGAAGTTTAATATCGGAAAACGAAAAAATCGGGGGTTAAAAATTGGAAAAGTGGATTTTAAAGAATCCTAAAAGGGATTTTAAGAAGATGTCTCAGTCATTGGGAGTTAGTGAACTTATTTGCAGAATTTTAGTTAATAGGTGTATTGATGACTATGAGACGGCTAAACGCTTCATACAACCAGATATAGAAGGTTTGTATGATGGCAGATTAATGAAGGACTTAGAAAAGGGAACTTTAATAATCAAGGATAAAATAGCTGGTAATAAAAAAATTCGAATCATTGGCGATTATGATGTGGATGGTGTAATAAGTACATATATACTATATAAGGCACTTAATAGATGCGGTGCTAAAGTTGACTATGTAATTCCTCACAGAATATATGATGGATATGGCATTAACAATAGCATAATTGAAATTGCAAAAAAAGATGGCATTGATACTATTATCACATGTGATAATGGAATATCTGCCCTAGAACAAATTAAATATGCAAAGGAATTAGGAATTACGGTCATTGTTACAGATCATCATGATGTTCCTTTTATAGAGGATGCCAATTTAAATAGAATACAAGTAACCCCAGAGGCTGATGCAGTTATTGATATGAAGCAAGGTGATTGTGAATATCCTTTTAAGCTGTTGTGCGGTGCAGGGGTAGCGTTTAAATTCATACAGGTGCTGTATCAATATATGAATGTTCCGAAGCATGAAGAAAAATATTTTTATGAATTTCTAGCTATTGCAACTGTATGTGATGTTGTTGATTTGACAGGAGAGAACAGAATACTTGTTAAAAATGGCTTAGAGGCTATAGGCAATAGTAAAAATATAGGGCTAAATGCACTTATTGAACAGACAGGAATAATGGGTAAGGAGATAGGCGTTTATCATTTAGGATTTATCATAGGACCTTGTATAAATGCATCGGGAAGATTGGATTGTGCTATCAAGGGACTAGAACTTCTGTTATGCGATGATAGGGAAAAAGCTGTTCAAATGGCTCAGGAGTTGTATAGCTTAAATAACGAAAGAAAGAATATGACACTTGCTGGAGTGGAAGAAGTTGTTGCCACTGTTGAAAATAGTGACTTGAAAAATGACAGAGTGCTTGTGGTATATAGGCCAGATATCCATGAAAGTATAGCTGGTATAATAGCTGGAAAGATCAGAGAAAAATATAATGTTCCAACATTTATTCTTACAGATAGTGAAAATTGTGTAAAGGGTTCAGGGAGATCTATTGATGCATATAATATGTTTGAAGAACTACAAAAATGTAAGGAGTTGTTGACAAAATTCGGAGGTCATCCGTTAGCAGCCGGATTTAGTCTTGAACCTGATAAAGTAGACGCTTTAAGGCTTAAGTTAAATTTTTGTTCTACATTGACAGAGGATGACTTGATTGCAAGGATATATATTGATGCGCAAATTCCTATTGATACAGTTAATCTTCAATTAGCTGAGGAACTAAAGCTGCTTGAACCTTATGGAAAGGGAAATTCAAAGCCTCTTTTTGCCGATAAAAATATATCAGTAATCAGAGCTTCTGTTTTAGGTGCAAACAGGAATGTTTTAAAACTTAGATTGCTGTCTAATAATAGATACACTGATTGTATTTATTTTGGAGATATACAAGAATTTGATTGCTATATAAAATGTAAATTCGGAGAACAAGAGTTAAATAAGATGTACTCAGGACAAAATAATAATGTTAAGCTAGATATGACTTTTCATATTGATGTAAATGAATATAATGGAAATAGAAATGCTCAGATTATTATGCAAAATTATAGATAATATATATACAAAACTTTACTGTTGATATTTGGTAACAGGGATAGTTATAATAGAGACAATAACATAGTGTATCATGTAAGCATAACTATACTTTCGAGTTGTTTTGACAACAAAATATTGATAAAAATTAAAATTCATAGACTCAGCTAAAAATATTATTAGGCTAATAGTAAATATATGAAAGTAATAGTAAATATATGAAAGTTAATTCAAATAGTTATGTATCAAATTACTTGTAAGTATGTAAATATTTCATTATAATAGTTATATCCTTTATTGATTTTATATGAATTTTATATATTTAGTGGTGTTACGTTAATATTAGCAATTCTGAGTTTAATATATATACATTAGAAAATATTGACCATTAATATAGATATTTGTAATAAAATAATAATAAAAATAAAAAAATACTAAATAAAAAATTATTTAAATGATTGTACGGTAATTGTATGATATAAATACAGTAACATAAAATAGAGTATTAGTAATATTAAACATTATTTTAAATTAGTCCATGCCTTAGGTATGGATATAGTTATAGCAAATTCTTAAATTACAATATATATAGCTTGATACTATATAAATAATTATCGAAGAGGAGTATTAATGATGGATTTAAAGTCAAAACTCAGACATGTTATGGATTTTCCAAAAGAAGGCATTGATTTTATTGATATTACTACAGTATTACAGGATCCAGAGGCGTTTCAATGTTGTATGGATTCTTTCAAAGAACTTGCTGATCAGATAGGCGATTTTGATATGATTGTTGGTTCTGAGTCTAGGGGATTTATTTTTGGAGCACCTCTTGCTTACAAAATGGGAAAAGGGTTTGTCCCAGTAAGAAAGAAAGGAAAACTTCCCTACAAGACTATTAGCGCAGAGTATGATTTAGAGTACGGAACGGACATTTTAGAAATACATGCAGATGCTATAAAACCCGGACAGAATGTTTTAATAGTAGATGATCTTCTTGCAACGGGTGGAACTTCTCAGGCTAATATCAGGTTGATTGAACAGCTTGGAGGAAAGGTTGTTGGACTTATATATTTTATTGAACTTAAAATGCTTAATGGCAGAGAAAAATTAAATGGTTACAAGGTAAGTTCTATAGTAGAGTTTTAAGTAATCAAGCCCAATTTTTTAAATTGATAGTTGCCGGTATGGGGATATCAATGGAAAGTTGAGTAGTTAATTCATATTGACCAATGGAGGGCATTATATTTTGACAGAACGCTTTTTATTACTTGTTGAAAAAGTTAAAAAGTACGATCCTAATGCTAATTTTGATTTGCT
Source organism: Ruminiclostridium herbifermentans (assembly GCF_005473905.2). Lineage (NCBI taxonomy): Bacteria > Bacillati > Bacillota > Clostridia > Eubacteriales > Oscillospiraceae > Ruminiclostridium > Ruminiclostridium herbifermentans. The sequence goes on along the minus strand of NZ_CP061336.1, from coordinate 2,859,798 downwards.
GGAGAAGGCATATAATGTATCAAGTAAAGCACATGAGGGTCAACAAAGAAATTCTGGAGAGCCATATATTATTCATCCAGTTGAAGTTGCAATAATTTTAGCTGATATGGAGCTGGATGTTACTGCGCTTGTAGCGGCACTTCTCCATGATACTATTGAGGACACAACATGTACATATGAAGCGTTAAAAGCTGAGTTTGGAACAGCAGTAGCTGAACTTGTTGATGGAGTCACAAAGCTGGGTAAGATTCCGTTTACTTCAAAGGAAGAGCAGCAGGTTGAAAATCTTAGAAAAATGTTTGTGGCTATGGCTAAAGATATTCGAGTAATTATGATTAAGCTTGCAGACAGACTTCACAACATGCGTACCTTAAAATATATGACTGAGGGTAAACAGATTGAGAAAGCAAGAGAAACCTTAGAAATATATGCTCCCTTGGCGCACAGACTTGGTATTTCAAAAATAAAATGGGAACTTGAGGATTTATGTCTGAGATATTTAGATCCCAAAGGTTACTATGATTTAGTTCAAAAAGTAGCTTATAAGAGAAAAGAAAGAGAAGCATATATAAATGAAATAGTAAAAACGCTTAAAGAAAAGACAGCTGAACTTGGACTTGAAAATGTACAGGTAGACGGAAGACCAAAACACTTTTATAGTATATACAGAAAGATGGTTGACCAGGGTAAAACAATAGAACAGATTTACGACTTGTTTGCATTTCGCATAATTGTAAATACTGTTCCAGATTGTTATGCTTTGCTTGGTCTTGTCCATGAACTATATAAGCCTATTCCTGGCAGGTTTAAAGACTTTATTGCAATGCCTAAGCCAAATATGTATCAGTCTTTACACACTACTCTTATAGGACCTGAAGGAAAGCCTTTTGAGGTTCAAATAAGAACTTGGGAGATGCATAGAGTAGCAGAGGTAGGTATTGCTGCTCATTGGAAATATAAAGAGGTTGGAAAAGACGGTTCAGGAGGAAAGGAAGTTGCGGCTAAGGACACCGAAAACAAATTTGCATGGCTTAGGCAGCTTTTAGAATGGCAAAAGGATACCAAAGACGAAAACGAATTTATGGAAACACTCAAAATAGATTTGTTTACTGATGAGGTATTTATATTTACGCCAAAGGGAGATGTTTTAAACCTTCCTGTTGATTCAACACCGATTGACTTTGCATATTATATTCATAGTGCAATTGGTAACAAAATGATTGGAGCTAAGGTTAATGGTAAAATGGTACCAATTGACTATAAACTTCAAAATGGTGATATTATTGAAATCTTGACCTCTTCCACTATACATGGACCTAGCAGAGATTGGCTGAAAATAGTAAAGAGCAGCCAAGCAAGAAACAAAATTAATCAGTGGTTTAAAAAGGAAAAAAGAGAAGAGAATATCATCAGAGGCAAAGAAATGATTGAAAAGGAGCTTAAAAAGCAAGGCTTTACCTACAATCAATTATTTAAGCCTGAATGGGTTGAATTAGTTCTTCGAAGATATAATTTTTCATCTTTAGAGGACTTATATGCTGGAATTGGCTATGGTGCAATGACTACAAATAAAGTGTTGACCAAGCTGAAGGAAGAGTTTAAAAAGACACTTAAACCTGAAGAATTAGAGCAAATTCTTGAAAATATTGCCCAGTCCAAAAATGAAAAGAAGAAAAAGCGTATTCCCGAAAGCGGAATTGTTGTTAAAGGAATTGACAATTGTTTAGTTAGACTTTCTAGGTGCTGCAATCCTGTTCCCGGTGATGAAATAATTGGCTATATAACACGAGGAAGAGGAGTTTCGGTACACAGAAGTGATTGTATAAATGTAAAGGCAGGTCTTGAACAAGAAGGCAGGCTGATAGATGTAAAATGGTATTCAACAGTTGATGTAGCTTATAAGACAGATATAACGGTAATGGCTCATGACAGGTCTTCATTATTGTTAGATGTGACAAATAGCGTTACTGAATTGAAAATACCAATTAAGGCTTTGAATGCGAGAACAACAAAGGAGCAGGTGACTATAATTAACCTTACTTTGGAAATATCTAATACAGAGCAATTAGAAAAAATAATTAAAAAAATACAAAAGATAGACAGTGTGTTTGATGTAACGAGAAATAAGCAGTAATTTTAAAATTAAAGATTGTATTTTGTGTATATTATTAACTCGAAGCATTGTACGAACGTGGTGTATTTTCGAGCTTCAAAAACCACAAGCGGTTTTTGAAGGTTTGGGAAGTAAGTTTGAAAATTATAATTAATGCAAACATGATGCATTTTCGAGCAATCAAGCTATGACCATACATTCATATTTACCATTGGTGTCGCCGACGTTACTGGTAAATAGAAGGTTAGCAGCTTGAATTATTTTTGTTCAAGCATCAAATAATTTTGAACTACTAAAAATGTTTGATTTTTGAATGTATAGTTGTGGAATAAGCTCAAAACATAGTTTGTGTGAACATGATGCGTTTTCGAGCAACAAAAACCGCAAGCGGTTTTTGTTGGTATGGGAGGTAAGAATGAGGGCCATTGTGCAAAGGGTAATAAATTCAAAGGTTACAGTGGAGGATAATGTTGTAGGCCAAATACAGAAGGGACTTATGGTGCTGTTAGGGGTTGGTCTTGAAGACTCTTTTTCCGATGCTGACTACCTAGCAGATAAAATTCTTAATTTGCGTATTTTTGAAGACAATGATGGAAAAATGAATAGATCCTTGTTGGACATTGGTGGAGAAATATTAGTTGTTTCTCAGTTTACACTATATGGAGATTGCAGAAAAGGTAAAAGACCTAGTTTTGATAAGGCTGCAAGACCTGAAAAAGCAAATGAACTTTATGAGTATTTTTTAGATAAATGCAATCAATATGGTATAATAGTTCAAAAGGGAGTATTTCAAGCACATATGCTTGTAGATATAAGCAATGATGGACCAGTTACACTTATGCTAGATAGTAAAAAGGAATTTTAATTCAAATTTACTCACAAAAAAGTCTATTGTTGAATATCAATGGTTTATTATACTCACAAATTGTATATATAAATTATGTAATGAATACAATGTTATAATGATTGAGGCGTATGACTGCGAAGCAGAGGCTCGTCGCTTATAGCTTTAATAATGTTCATGCTCCAATGGGGCGTAGGAGGTTAATATGATTGTAAAACCAATTTATGGCGGAATGTATGATTCAATTTCCTATTTAGTTGGAGATAATAAAAAGGCTGTTTTAATTGACGCCGGTGTTAAATGCGAAAAGGTTCTAGCAGCTGCAAAGGAATTAGATTTAACAATTGAAAAAGTTATACTTACTCATGGACATGTAGACCATATTGTAGAAATAAATGAAATAGTAAAAAGTACAAATGCAACAGTATATATTCATGTTGATGATATAATTGCTTTGACAGATGCTAGACATAATTTATCTGCATTTACAGGAATGGCTACATCATATGATGGAAGCTATGAAGTGCTTAGAGATGGCAGCATAATTCAATTAGAGAGCTTGGAATTAAAAGTTATCCATACACCGGGGCATACGCTAGGCTCTATTTGTGTTGAAGTTAATAATACTCTGTTTTCGGGAGATACGCTATTTAAGCAAGGATATGGAAGAGTGGATTTTCCAAATGGCAGCTTTGAGGAGATATATAATTCAATTGTTAATAAGCTGTTTGTACTACCAGATGATATGGTTGTATATCCAGGGCATGGGAATAGTACAACAATTGAGATGGAGAAAAGAGCCAATCCTATAAGGAGTTCTGGTCAGTGGTAACAACCTGAAATTTAAATTTGTGCAAACATGGTGCTTTTCAGGTTAAGAAAAGCCACAAGTGTCTTTTCATATATAAAAGATTATGTAAGACGGGTGTGTACAACCTGAAAGCCCAATTGGTGCAAACATGGTGCTTTTTAGGTTAAGAAAAGCCACAAGTGTCTTTTCATAATAAAAGATTATGTAAGACGGGTGTGTACAACCTGAAAGCCCAATTAGTGCAAACATGGTGCTTTTCAGGTTAAGAAAAGCCACAAGTGTCTTTTCATAATAAAAGATTATGTAAGACGGGTGTGTACAACCTGAAAGCCCAATTGGTGCAAACATGGTACCTTTCAGGTCAAGAAAAGCCACAAGTGTCTTTTCATATATAAAAGATTATGTAAGACGGGTGTGTACAACCTGAAAGCCCAATTGGTGCAAACATGGTACCTTTCAGGTCAAGAAAAGCCACAAGTGTCTTTTCATATATAAAAGATTATGTAAGACGGGTGTGTACAACCTGAAAGCCCAATTGGTGCAAACATGGTGCTTTTCAGGTCAAGAAAAGCCACAAGTGTCTTTTCATATATAAAAGATTATGTAAGACGGGTGTGTACAACCTGAAAGCCCAATTGGTGCAAACATGGTGCTTTTCAGGTCAAGAAAAGCCACAAGTGTCTTTTCATATATAAAAGATTATGTAAGACGGGTGTGTACAACCTGAAAGCCCAATTGGTGCAAACATGGTGCTTTTCAGGTTAAGAAAAGCCACAAGTGTCTTTTCACAAAAAAGGAGTATGTACACCAATAAACAAAGTTAATTTTATAAGGCTGAATTTTACAAATTCTAAATTAGAAGAGGAATAAAATGTTATTTTATAGAAATGAATGCAGCAGTGTTAACTATGAATTTGAAGATATTATAAAATTGTTTTTTTTACCTGATGAAATCAAGCTTTTAGATGAGCCTAGGGAGAAATGTTCCGGGGCATTTATTTTATGCAGCAAAATAGAATCAGATGGCATTGAATGTATTAAGCTTAGATTAAAAGACGGAGAATTTGACGAAGTTATCAGTCTGCCATGCAATAATGTATTTGAATCTGAGGATAGGCAACAGCTTAAGAGTTTTAAACGTATATTCAAAAGAAAATTGTTCTCACTATTGACCCTATATACAGGCAAAACTATTCCTTGGGGAGTATTAACAGGAATCAGACCAACTAAATTGGTAAATGAGTTCATTGACAATGGTATGGGCAAAGATGATATTATCTCTACTTTGAAAAATGACTATTTTGTTACTGATAATAAAGCAAAGCTTCTATATGAGGTGGCAGAAAATCAACGAGATTTATTTTTAAATTCCAAGGAGAACAGCATCTCATTATATATAGGAATTCCTTTTTGTCCAACAAGATGCCTTTATTGCTCTTTTAGTTCTAGCACAATCGGACAATATAAAAAAACAGTAGATTTATATGTGGAAACCTTGCTTAAAGAAATTAAGCATACAGGAGAACTAATTAAAGATTGTAATTATTATATTGAAAATATCTACATAGGCGGAGGCACGCCAACATCATTACAAGCTTATCAATTGTCAAGGCTTTTAGAAGGTATTGAGGAATACTTAGATTTGGCAGATTTGAAAGAATATACTGTTGAAGCAGGACGGCCTGATACAATTGATGCAGATAAATTAAAGGTTATTAAAGAAAGTTTGGCTTCTAGAATAAGCATAAATCCTCAGACTATGAATTCAGTAACCTTAGAAAAGATAGGGAGGAAGCATTCTCCCGAAGATATCGAAAAGGCATTTTATATGGCTCGTGATCTAGGCTTTGATAATATAAACATGGACATAATTTGCGGCCTTCCAGGAGAGGATGTGGCTATGTTTCGAGAAACACTAGAGAAAATAAAGCCTATGAAACCGGATAGTTTAACAGTTCATACAATGTCCATAAAAAGAGCGTCCCGCCTAACAGAAGAAAGGGAGAAATATAATTTAGAAGCCCAATATAGACAAGTATCCGAAATGGTAGATATTTCAGAAGAATATGCAAAAGAAATGGGGCTTAGTCCCTACTATCTCTACAGACAAAAAAATATTTTGGGTAATTTAGAGAATGTGGGCTACAGCAGAAAAAATAAAGAATGTTTATATAACATACAGATAATGGAGGAGAGACAGTCTATTTTTGCATGCGGGGCAGGAGCAGCTTCTAAATTTGTTTTTCCACAAAATAGAATAGAGAGGGCTTATAATGTCAAGACTGTTGAAGAGTATATTGGCAGAGTTGATGAGATGATTGAAAGAAAAGCTAAACTGTGTAATCAATTAAAAAATAATAAATATTGACAATAGTTAAAGCTAATTTTAAAATATATTATATGTTAAATACTGCAAAAGACCTTAAAAGGAAGAGTATTCAGTAATTGCTATTTCAGGGAAGGCTGCCTTAGACTGTGAGCAGCTTATAGCTAAGCTGAGGAAAGACACCCTCTAGGAGATATTTCTCCGTGGTTGATGAGCAAAAACTCATCCGTTTTCTGCGTTAAAGATTTTAAGAAGGTTCTATATTTAGTAGAGTAATTAGGGTGGCACCGCGGGAAGTTTCCTCTCGTCCCTTGCTGGGATTAGGGGAATTTTTTAACGTATGGGAATTTATTTTTTATGTTGATGTATCTTAACATTGTTCCTTTGAAATTATTAAAATTTTATATATGATAGGAGTTGTATTAAATGACAAAGCAGATAGTTACGCCTTCAATACTACCGGGCTTTATGGAACTTTTACCTGCAGACCAGATTGTATTTAATAATATGCTTGATACAATCAAGAAGAACTATGAAAAATACGGGTTTATCCCTGTTGATACGCCTATGATTGAAAAATCAGAAGTACTGTTAGCAAAGGGAGGCGGAGAGACTGAGAAGCAAATTTATAGGTTTAATAAAGGTGATAATGATTTATCCTTAAGATTCGATTTAACTGTGCCTTTGGCAAGATTTGTTGCACAGCATTTCGGCGAATTGACCTTTCCTTTTAAAAGATATCATATAGGCAAAGTATTTAGAGGTGAAAAGCCGCAAAAAGGCAGATTTAGAGAATTTTATCAATGTGATATAGACATAATAGGAAATGAAAGCTTAAGTGTTATAAATGATGCAGAGATATTAAGTGTTATTTATTCTACCTTTAAAGCACTTGGTTTTGACGATTTTACTATAAGAATTAATAATAGAAAGATTTTAAATGGCTTTTTTGAGAGTATAAAAGTTTCTGATAAAACAGAGGTATTAAGGACAATTGATAAGCTAGAGAAGATAGGAAATGAAGCGGTAGCGGCAGAACTTAAAACAATTGGTCTTTCAGATAAAGATGCCAATAGTGTCTTAAGATTTGTTGGTATTAAAGGCAGTTGCAATGAGATTTTAAAAAGCTTAAAAGAATTAGGAATAGAAAATGATACCTTTGCTGAAGGTGTGAAAGAACTTGAAGAAGTGCTTAACTATATTGCAGCTTTCAAAGTGCCAGTAGCTAATTATACTGTGGACTTGACTATAGCAAGAGGATTGGATTACTATACTGGTACAATTTATGAAACGATATTAAACCAATATCCTTCAATTGGAAGTGTTTGTTCAGGTGGAAGATATGATAATTTGGCGCAGAATTATACAAACAAAAAGTTGCCAGGCGTTGGTATATCTATCGGACTTACAAGGCTGTTCTATCAGTTAAGGGCTGCTGGTGTGGTAGGTGGAACAAAAAAAGCAACAACCTCAAAGATTCTTGTAATTCCAATGCAGGAAACCATGGCTCAATCATTGGAACTTTCAACAAAACTTAGAGAAGCTGATATTCCTACAGAGATATACTTTAATGAAGGAAAAATGGGAAAGAAATTCTCTTATGCAGACAAGCTGGGTATTCCTTACGTAATAGTTGTTGGTGAGGATGAAGTGAAGGCAGGCAAGTTTAAACTAAAGAATATGGAAACAGGAGAACAAATTGAACTTGAATTAGAACAGATTATTGAAAAGCTGAAAAGCTGATAAAAATATAATTACAAAATTAATTAGCATATGTTGAGTATATTAAATAAACCGCAAAATTGCGGATATGGAGGTAATGAAAATGGGTGAATCAATTTATGGACTCAAAAGAAGTCACAAATGTACTGAACTTGGTGTAGAAAATATCGGTGAAACAGTAACAGTAATGGGATGGGTTCAAAAACAAAGAGATTTAGGAAGTCTTGTATTTGTGGATTTGAGAGATATATCTGGTATATTGCAGATTGTATTTACAGATAAAGATGGGGAAATGTTTGAAAGAGCAAAAACTATTAGAAGTGAATTTGTTCTTGCCGTTGTAGGTACAGTTTCTGCAAGAGCACCTGAAGCTGTTAATAAAAAAATGGCAACTGGTGCTATAGAAATTACTGCAAAGGAACTAAGAATACTTAGTACTGCTGAAACTCCTCCAATTTATATTGAGGAGAACTTAGATGCTAATGAAATGACAAGATTGAAGTACAGATATCTGGATTTAAGAAGACCTGATATGCAGAGGAATTTCATATTAAGACACAGAGTTGCAAAGGTTGCACGTGACTATTATGATGAAAATGGTTTCTTAGAGGTAGAGACACCTATTCTAATTAAGAGTACCCCTGAAGGAGCAAGAGATTATCTTGTTCCAAGCAGAGTTCACCAAGGAAAGTTCTTCGCGCTGCCACAGTCACCACAGCTTTATAAACAGCTTCTTATGGTTTCTGGCTTTGACAGGTACTTCCAAATAGCTAAATGCTTTAGAGATGAAGACCTTAGAGCAGACAGGCAGCCTGAATTTACACAAATAGATATCGAAATGTCCTTTGTAAATGTTGATGATGTCATTACTTGTAATGAGGGCTTTATAAAAAGAGCATTTAAGGAAGCCTTAGGAGTTGAACTTGAAACGCCATTTATAAGGATGCCATATGCAGAAGCTATGGAGAGATTTGGATCGGATAAGCCAGACATTCGTTTTGGAATGGAACTTGTAAACATGTCTGATTTAGTTGCAAACTGTGGATTTAAAGTGTTTACCGATGCGATTGCTTCAGGTGGAAGTGTAAGAGCTATTAATGCAAAAGGTTGTTCAAAATTCAGCAGAAAAGAAATTGATGCATTAGTAGAGGTTGTTAAAACATATAAGGCAAAAGGAATGGCTTGGGTTTCAATAAGTGCTGATAATGAGATTAAGTCCTCCTTTGCAAAGTTTATGACTGAAGAAGAGATGAAAGCATTGCTTGAAAGAGCTGATGCACAGCCAGGAGACTTAATTTGCTTTGTTGCCGATAAAAATGATATTGTTTTTGATGCTTTGGGACAGTTGAGGCTTGAAGTGGCAAGAAGACTCAATATATTGAATCCAGATGAATTTAAATTCTTGTGGGTAACTGAATTCCCTCTCTTTGAATATGATGAAGAGGAAAAGCGTTATGTAGCTAAGCATCATCCTTTTACTTGCCCAATGGATGAAGATTTGGAATTACTTGATACAGATCCTGGTAAAGTACGTGCAAAGGCTTATGATATAGTATTAAATGGTGTCGAGTTGGGCGGAGGAAGTATTAGAATTCATATACAGGATTTGCAGGCTAAAATGCTGGAAATGCTTGGATTTACTGAGGAAGATGCTAATAGAAAGTTCGGATTCCTTCTCAATGCCTTTAAATATGGAACTCCTCCACATGGCGGAATGGCCTTTGGTTTGGATAGAATGATTATGCTAATGGCAAAGACTGATAGTATCAGAGATGTAATAGCATTTCCTAAAGTACAAAATTCATCATCACCTATGGATAATGCGCCTGATATTGTTGATGAAGGCCAGTTGGAAGAACTTCACATAAGAATTACAAAAGATTAAATGTTATAATGTTAATGAATACAAAATATAAATATAGTTATGTTTGGTAAACGCAGTATGCTTTATTCATGTCACTAATGCTGACCTCCCGCTTGAGTAAGTGGAGTTTAGACAGATATTGACTTTGGATAACCATTCTTCAGATGGAGTAATAATTCATCTTAAGTTAAGCGTTTAAGTAATATAATAGTAAACAATATAATGCAATCACAAAATATAGTTTGGGGTTAGGTAAGAAAATGAAAAAGTTCTATCATGTTGGGTTAGATGTAGGTTCGACTACTGTAAAAATAGTGGTTATTGACAATAATAAAAATATCCTTTATTCAAAATATCAAAGGCATTATTCTGATATAAGGAAAACCATATTTGAAGTGATGAATGAAACTTGTGAACAGTTTATTGAAGACGAATGTACTGTCATGATAACAGGTTCGGGAGGATTACTTGTCTCTCAGTGGCTTGACCTAGATTTTATTCAAGAGGTTATTGCTGGAGCTGAAGCTGTTCAAAAGCTTATTCCAAAGACTGATGTTGCTATAGAGTTAGGTGGAGAAGACGCTAAGATAACCTATTTTAAAGGAGGTCTTGAGCAGAGAATGAATGGTACCTGTGCAGGAGGTACTGGTTCATTTATTGATCAGATGGCGTCTCTTTTGCAGACTGATGCAATGGGACTTAATGAACTTGCAAAAGGCAGCAGAGTCATATATCCAATTGCGGCAAGATGTGGCGTATTTGCAAAAACAGATATTCAACCATTATTAAATGAAGGAGCAGCAAAAGAGGACATTGCCGCTTCGGTCTTTCAGTCTGTTGTTAATCAAACTATCAGCGGTCTGGCATGTGGTAAGCCAATAAAGGGCAACATTGCGTTTCTGGGAGGACCACTTTATTTTCTATCTGAACTCAGAAAAAGATTTGAGATTACACTAAATCTAAAACCGGAGGAAGTAATTTTTCCAACCAATTCTCAAATTTTTGTTGCTATTGGTGCTGCTCTTTCCTCCAAAGAGTGTAAACCAATTTCATTTAAGAAATTAAAGGAAAGATTACCTAGAATAAATACAATTTCAGTTCATGAAGTTGAAAGGCTTAGTCCTCTGTTTAATAATCAGAAGGAACTTGATGAATTTAGAGAAAGACATAGTAAGGCTTCAATTAATACAAAGCCTCTTGCAGACTACAAAGGAGACTGCTTTTTTGGAATTGACGCAGGTTCAACTACTACTAAAGCAGTTTTGATTAATACAGAAGGAGAATTGCTATATTCATATTATGGAAGTAATCAAGGCAGCCCATTAAATTCAGCAATTAAAATACTCAAGGATATTTATTCAAAATTACCTTCAGAAGCTAGAATTGTTAACTCAACTGTTACAGGCTATGGTGAGGGCTTAATTAAAGCTGCACTTGGCGTTGATATAGGGGAAATAGAAACAATTGCACACTACAAAGCAGCTGACTTCTTCCTGCCTGGAGTAGATTTTATCCTTGATATTGGCGGGCAGGATATGAAATGCCTAAAAATTAAGGATGGTATTATTGACAGCATAATGCTTAATGAGGCTTGCTCATCAGGCTGTGGTTCATTTATAGAGACCTTTGCAAACTCTTTGAATTCAACTGTTGAAGAATTTGCTTCTCAGGCATTATTGGCTGAAAAACCTGTTGACTTGGGTTCACGTTGTACTGTTTTTATGAATTCAAGAGTAAAGCAAGCGCAAAAAGAAGGTGCGCAGGTAGGTGACATTTCCGCTGGATTATCTTATTCGGTAGTAAAGAATGCTCTGCTTAAGGTTATTAAAATTCGTGACCCAAAGGATATGGGCGAAAAGATTATTGTTCAGGGTGGAACATTCTTAAATGATGCAGTTTTAAGAAGTTTTGAATTGATTTCAGGAAGAGAAGCAATTAGGCCAAATATAGCAGGACTTATGGGTGCTTTTGGTGCCGCTCTTATTGCAAAGGAGCGTTATACTGGAGCAAAGTCAACTTTATTAACTAGGGAAAACATTGGTGATTTTGAATATACCACTGAGCTTCAAAGATGTAAATTCTGTAATAATAGCTGTCTGCTCACAATAAACCAGTTTAACGATGGAAGTAGGTTTGTTTCTGGTAATAGATGCGAAAGAGGCGCAGGAATAGAAATTAATGATGAGGATGTTCCTGATTTATATGAATACAAATATAAGAGAATTTTCGGATATAAGCAAAAAAATGATATTGAATATACAAGAGGAACAGTAGGATTACCACGTGTTCTAAACATGTATGAAAATTATCCATTTTGGTTTACATTTTTTAATGAACTAAAATTTAGAGTTGAACTTTCACCTAGATCCTCAAAGAAAATTTATGAGTTGGGTATTGAAACCATGCCATCTGAATCGGTTTGCTATCCTGCAAAGCTTGTTCATGGTCATATAATGAGTCTTATAAACAAGAAGGTAAACTTTATTTTTTATCCTTGTATACCATATGAAATGATTGAGGATGAAGGCGCAGACAATCATTACAATTGTCCAATAGTAACTTCATATCCTGAAGTTATTAAGAATAACATGGATGTATTAAAGAAAAATAATATAAAGTTCTTTAAACCATTCTTGCCTTATGACAACAAGCCTAAGCTGAAAACCAGACTATATCAAGTTTTGGGCAAAGAATTCAATATATCTAAGTCCGAAATAGATGCTGCAGTTGATAAGGCATGGGCTGAAGACGAAAATGTTAAAAGAGATATAAGGAAAAAGGGAGAGGAAACCCTAAAGTTTATCAGAGAAAATGGCAGAAAGGGTATTGTACTATCTGGAAGACCTTACCACATAGACCCTGAGATTAATCATGGAATTCCTCAGATAATAAAATCTCATGGATTTGCAGTGCTTACTGAGGATTCAATAGCCCATTTAGGAAATACTGAAAGACCTCTTAGAGTTGTTGATCAGTGGAAATATCATTCGAGACTGTATGCTGCTGCAAATGTGGTTAACGATTATCCTGAACTTGAGATGATTCAGTTAAATTCATTTGGATGCGGTTTAGATGCTGTAACAACTGATCAGGTGCAAGAAATATTAAAAGCAAATGATAATATATATACTGTTTTAAAGATAGATGAAGGAAATAATCTAGGAGCTGCTAGAATCAGAATCAGATCTTTGGTTGCTGCAATTGAGGAAAGAGATAGGAAAGAGGTAAAGCATCAAAGGAAACGCAGCAGCTTTGAAAAGATTACATTTACAAAAGAAATGAAGGAAAGGCATACTATACTTGCGCCGCAGATGTCACCAATACATTTTCAATTCCTTGAACCTGCCTTCAGAACTGCAGGTTATAATGTTGAGGTGCTTCCGGAGGTTACTACTGCTGCAATTGAGGATGGACTCAAGTATGTTAATAACGATGCCTGCTATCCTTCTATAATTGTAGTTGGTCAGATAATAAATGCACTAAAATCCGGAAAGTATGATTTGAACAATACTACTGTATTAATTACGCAGACTGGCGGTGGCTGTCGTGCAACAAATTATATAGGATTTTTGAGAAAAGCATTGGTAGAAGCCGGTATGCATCAAGTACCTGTTTTATCTCTAAATGCGTCGGGCTTGGAAAGTCAACCCGGATTTAAGATATCACTAAAGCTTATTGATTTGTCTCTAAAGGCTCTTGTATATGGTGATCTTCTTATGAGAGTTCTGTATAGAGTACGCCCATATGAAAAGATTCCAGGTTCTGCTAATGAACTTTATCAAAAGTGGGTTAAGATATGTATAGATTCTATTTGTGAGAACAAAAGAGGCAGCTTTAAAAAGAACATTAAGGCCATCATAAAGGAATTTGATGAATTAGAACTTAACGACATTGTTAAGCCTAGAGTTGGGCTTGTTGGTGAGATTTTGGTAAAATTCCATCCTGATGCAAATAACAATGTAGTTGATATTATTGAGGCAGAAGGAGCAGAGGCTGTAATGCCTGATTTGATTGACTTCTTCCTATATTGTGCATATGACGCCAATTTTAAGTATAGAAATTTATCTGGTACAATTAAAAGCTTGATAATTAATAACTCTGTTATTGCTGCTATTGAATGGTATAGGAGATATTTAAAAAAATATCTGCGTAAAAGTAAAAGATTTGAGGCTCCAAGCTCAATTTATCATTTAGCTGATTGTGCTTCTGAAATACTTTCCCTTGGAAACCAAACGGGAGAGGGCTGGTTCTTGACAGCTGAAATGATTGAACTCATAAAAAGTGGTGCGGGAAATATAGTTTGTATGCAGCCTTTTGCTTGTCTGCCAAACCATGTTACCGGTAAGGGTATGATAAAAGAGCTTCGCAGAAGATATCCCCAGTCTAATATAGTTGCTGTAGACTACGACCCAGGTGCGAGTGAAGTAAATCAGTTAAACAGAATTAAGCTGATGCTGTCTGTAGCCTTTAAGAATATTAGGGGCGAAAAGGATGAGCAAAAGGTTGAAAATGTTGAGGCTCAAGTAGAGAATAAGCAGGCAGAATAGAGAAAGGAGCTTTGCAACAACTTCTTCAATAAAAGATATTTAAAAACCCGCTTTGGTAAAATACTTACTAAAGCGGGTTTTAATGATTTTATATCAATTGTTAGGGTGGAACGGTAATCTGAAATTTAATATGCTTCAGTCATATAGGGTTTTGTTAGTAGCCCACAGGCAGCTCAATTATTGCTTTAAACAAGTCTCCGTCAATTTCGATATGGAAGTTTCCTCCTTGAAGTTCTGTTAAGCTTTTGGCAATTGAAAGTCCTAAACCAGAGCCTTCGCTATGGCGAGAGGCATCTCCTCTTTTGAAACGTTCCATTAGTTCTTCTTCATCAATATTTAGTTCATAAGCAGAAATGTTCTTTATAACGATTTTAACATTATTAGCGGTGGAAAATGTATCAATATATACTCTTGAGTTGGGCAGGGCATACTTGAAAACATTTGACAGCAAGTTCTCTATGACCCTCCACAGCAGCTTTCCATCAGCATAAACAAATAACTTGGAGGAAGGCATATTAATTTTGAAGTTTAAGCCCGACGCTTCTATTTTATCCGATAACTCTCCAAGACCTTGAGATATTAATGATACAACATCTAGTTTTTCTAGGTTTACAGCTATACTGCCGCTGCTTGCTTTTGCTGCCTCAAATAAGTCTTCAGTTAAGGCTTTGAGGCGCTGGGCTTTATTGTCTATTATACCTAAATATTTTTCTGCATTTTCAGAATTAAGTCCCTCGCTTTTCAGTAAATCTATATAGGTTATTATTGATGTCAATGGAGTTTTCAAATCATGGGATACATTTGTAATTAACTCTGTCTTCATACGCTCTGACTTAACTTGACTACTAACAGCAGTTTTGAGTCCATCGGCAATTCCGTTAATAGTAGCTGATAACTGCTTAAATTCAGGAATTCCTTCTTGGGGTATGTTATATGACAGCTCACCTGCACGAATTTTTTCTGCACCCTCGTTAATAGTTTTTAGAATTTTATAGTATTTAAGGATATAGTAAAATGATACTACATTAATGCTTATGATACAAAAAAAGCCTAAAAAGATACCTATAGAACCTGCAAGAAATAGAAGTAAACATACAATAGTCAAAAATGCATATGAGCCGAAAATAAATACTAATCGTATTGTTATAGGACTTGTATCATAAACAGAGCCCATTTTAGAGATTAATTTCTTGGATTTTACAATACTCCATTTGCAAACTTTATATAAAATAGTATGACTGATTACTTCATGTCGTTTAACCCTTTTTGATAAGATTGTTATAAATAATATCCCTATAAGAGTACCTAATGCGACTATCAGAGCAAAACCTGCAAAAAGAAGACTACTATTGATTTGCGTCATTTCCATAATAAAATAACTATAAAAATGGTATGCCTGAATAGTACATAGTATTATGGCTGCTGATGAAAGGACAAAAGCAGCATCTAAATGAATATAGTCTGCAAATATTAAATGAATTCCATCTTTACCAACACGTCGTCCTGAAGCATATACAATATAAAGCAAGCCAATCAGGAAGGCAGCAAGTCCAATTATAAGCAAGGTTAAACCTAAACGGCCGTCACTATAATTTTGGTTGTATGCAGCTAGTTCACTTCTATATTTTGCTGGAGTAAGTCCAAGATAAATTACAGAAGTTTTAGGAAAATTTGAAGTGTCATAATAGTAGTTTATTGGATATGTAGAATTAATGTTTTCATAAGTAAGTACAAGGCATTTTTCATGCCTTAAATAAAAAGAATCAATAGAGTTTGAACTAGAGTCGGACATATTAGTAAAAGTTACTTTGTTATTGTCAACAACTGCGTAGTGTATTCCTTCTAGCTTTTTGAGATATTCTAATTCTTTATAATAATCCTTTACCCGTTCATCAATATAGTCTGATTTTATATTATTTATAGAGGCATCATATTTTTCTATAACAGCTTGTATTTCTTGGTCTCTTTCTTGAACGAGAACTTCGAGCCAGTTTTTGTATTCACTTGATTGTGAATTTGATGGAGCTGTATCAGTTTTAGTGACATCATATCCATTATTTTCTATATTGCTATTTTCTTCAGAAACATATGGGTCTTCAATTACATTAGAATATATGTTGTTTATGTTCCAATTATCAGAACGTTGCTGTATCAAGCTGGCATATCTATCTGTAATTTCTTGAATTGCAATTTCTCTTTCATAAAGTAGTTGATTCTTTTTATCACTAATATAGCTTTCATCTACTTTAGAGGTTGTCCTAATATTTTCTTCACTTTTATAATTGAAGGCAACGTTTGACACATGCTGGTAAATATTACTGAATATGTTTTTCAGTTCAATGCTATCTTCAAAATCGGTGCTTTGAAATACAAATTCAAAATAAGGTGCTTTTGTTACACCATAGGCTATGCTTATCATTCCAGCTGTACAAAGCACTATTGCAAGTAATTTAAACCATACAGAAAATTTATATTTTTTCAATTTTATATCCAATACCCCACACCACCTTTAAATATTTTGGTTCCTTCGGATTGATTTCGATTTTTTCTCTAATTCTTCTAATATGTACTGCCACTGTATTTTCAGCAGAGAAACTTGGTTCATTCCAAACCTGCTCATAAATTTGGTCAATAGAAAAGACCTTTCCTGCGTTTTCGCACAAGAGTTTTAATATTTTGTATTCTACAGGTGTTAGCTTTACCAGTTCATCATCTACTTTAACCTCTTTAGCATTATCGTCAATAATGAGCTGACCTGTTTTAAATACTCCAGTTCGCTGGACAAAGCTGCCTAAGGTAACATATCTTCTCAGTAGTGATTTTACACGAGCAATCAATTCTAATGGATTAAAGGGCTTAGTTACATAGTCATCTGCTCCTAAATTCAGACCAATGATTTTATCTGTGTCTTCAGACTTTGCACTGAGCATCAGAATTGGGATGTTGTACTTTTCTCTTATCTTTGTTGTAGCCCTTATTCCATCCATTACTGGCATCATTATATCAATAATAAGCAATTGAATATCATTTTCTTCAAACACTGATAAAGCTTCAGCTCCATTGTATGCTTTATATACTATATATCCTTCATTTTTAAGATATATTTCAATAGCAGCTACAATATCTTTTTCATCATCACAAACAAGAATATTCACTAGAAAACCTCCAAGTTCCTTTGGCACTAAAGTAACAGTGTTGACCTTCTGCTTTGCAGAGGTACATTTCGCGCTTGTTAAGCTAAGTGTCACTGCTCATATAGCACACCGTTTCAGCGGTAATTAAAATAGTTCCATTATTTTAATATGGAATAGTATTAGATACATTTAATATACATTCAATATTATATCACACCCCATCTATCTGATTTTAAATACTGAAAATTAAGTAATTCAACTTTCACTGCTAATTGCATGGTTAATAATATCAAGTGAATATTACAAAATATCCAATATAATTCTTAAGATTTTCTTAATTTTAATGGTTGTTATATCAATTTTCCGTGGAAAGGTAGTGCAGGGTATGATAATCTAATATTAACTGCGTATATTACTAATTGAAGTGCCATAAGTATTGGCGAGATGGAGGTAAGCTTGCAAAATGCGAAGTTCACATTTGGTGTATTCATCATTCTCTTCGCATATCAAAAAGCTGCTCACAGCTTTTTGCGGATTTGAGCAATCAAGCAATGAACATACACTTTCTTGATTACTATATTACTATTGTATCGTCAACGGTATTGGCGAGATGGAGGTTAAGCTTGCAAAATGCGAAGTTCACATTTGGTGTATTCATTGTTCTCTTCGCATATCAAAAAGCTGCAAGCAGCTTTTTGTGAATTTGAGCAATCAAGCAATGACCATATACTTTCTTGATTACTATATTACTATTAGAATAGCCAGAGATACTGGTGAGATGGAGGTAAGCTTGAAAAATGCGAAGTTCATATTTAGTGTATTCATCATTCTCTTCGCATATCAAAAAGCTGCTCACAGCTTTTTGCGGATTTGAGCAATCAAGCAATGAACATACACTTTCTTGATTACTATATTACTATTGTATCGTCAACGGTATTGGCGAGATGGAGGTTAAGCTTGAAAAATGCGAAGTTCACATTTGGTGTATTCATTGTTCTCTTCGCATATCAAAAAGCTGCAAGCAGCTTTTTGTGAATTTGAGCAATCAAGCAATGACCATATACTTTCTTGATTACTATATTACTATTAGAATAGCCAGAGATACTGGTGAGATGGAGGTTAAGCTTGAATAAAGTAGTACTCATTCCCGATTCTTTTAAGGGAACTATGTCTTCAACTAAAATTTGTGAAATTATGAGTAAAGTGATTGTTAGATATTTCCCAAGTGCTGAGATAATAAGTGTTCCGGTGGCTGATGGAGGAGAGGGCAGCGTGGATGCCTTTATAACTGCTGTTGGTGGTAAAAAGGTGACACTTAGTGTGAAGGGACCTTATTTTGAAGAAATTCAAAGTTTTTATGGTATTTTGCCTGATAATACAGCAGTTATTGAAATGGCAGCAGCAGCGGGGTTTCCACTGGTTGGTAATAATAAGCATCCTGAAAAAACTACTACATATGGAGTTGGACAACTTATAAAGCATGCTGCAAAGGCAGGCTGCAAACGGATAATAGTGGGACTTGGAGGAAGCTGCACTAATGACGGTGGAGCAGGTGCAGCGGCGGCATTTGGTGTAAGCTTTAAAGATGAGAATGGAAACAATTTTGTACCGGTTGGTGAGACTCTTGATAAAATTACTTCAATAGATGTTAGGGGCATTAATCCTGCATTAAAAGGAATAGAAATTATAACAATGTGTGATATAGATAATCCTCTTTGCGGTTCACAAGGTGCTGCAGTTGTTTTTGCTCCGCAAAAGGGGGCTAATGAAACTATAGTAAAAATGCTTGATAGAAATCTCGCTCATTTTGCTGAGATAATTAAAAGAGATTTGGGACAAGATATTATGAATATGGCTGGAGCAGGTGCAGCAGGCGGTATGGGTGGCGGCATGTCAGCATTTCTAGACAGCAGGTTGCAGATGGGAATTGAAACTGTTCTCGATACTGTTGGATTTGATTCTATGCTTGAAGACGCAGATTTGGTAATTACAGGCGAAGGGAAAATTGATTCGCAGTCACTAAGAGGAAAAGTTGTAATAGGCGTAGCTCGCAGAACTAAGAAAGCAGGTGTCGCCCTCATTGCAATAGTTGGTGATATTGGTGATGATATAGAGAAAGTATATGAAGAGGGTGTAAGTGCTATATTTAGCATTAATCGAGTGGCATTGCCATTTGACAAAGCAAGGGAACGCTGTAAAAATGATTTGATGCTTACTGTAGACAATTTGATGAGATTTATTTCACATAGAAAATTTATATAGATTGTATAATACTATTTGGGATGTAAACTTCTTAGTGCAATTACTTGTACGGAAGTCCAGTAAGCCAGAATTTAAATGTTACTATATAAGGTTTATACAAAATTAGCACAATGAGTTGATTTATATCACTGCAAAGCTCGGTTAGAAATTGATGCTAGAAATAGTAGGTGAAGAACAAGTATTGTAGCCGACACTGCGGAAGTAAAGTAGCAGTGAGTATTAACCCTAGACAAGGAGGCCTTGGTAATACGGTCGGAGGAAGTACTTGTTCTTCACATAAGTTATTTCAGCATCAAATTCGTGAGCAAGCAATAGATATATATTGCACGGGAGTACTATTAAAGATATTTTTTCAACATCCCCGCGAAGTAATGAAATATAAATGCTGAATATATTTTGCGGTATAATTAACTATTATGAACCAATACAAATTCAACAAATATCTTGGAAGTAGTACATTTAAATAAGTTTGTACAGGAGTTAACTAGTACTTTTAACCCTTAGTTTATGCTTTTACTGGAGTACAAGTAAACCAATGTTGTAATGTTGCTATTGGCATTTATTTGTACGGGAGTACCAGTAAGCAAGTATTTAATTTTACTATGTAAGATTATGTAAGTTTTAAATAAACAATATGTTAAATTAGATATTATTCAAGTTTAAAGATACTCATAACTTAAATAATTAAAAATGGAATCGTTACTTTTAACTTGGATAACTGAAGTCCCTTTTAAAACAAGTTGATGTCCGCAGCATTCACATCTGAAAGTAAGATTGTTTAATTTTTCCACTTCTTCTTTGGGTAAGTTTAATAGTACGCTATTACACATGCAGCACTTAATGGTATTAAATTTCAATTTTTCTTGTCCTCCGTTTCTAAAATAAGAATATTCTTTAGTATAATTGTGTGTTTTGATTAAAAGGAAGTTTTAAAACAGTCACTAAACAATTTTACAACATTTCCCGTAAAATGGTATTTATTTTCCAAAAGATGTACAAGCTAGGTATATTTTTATTAATGTTTGAATATATTTGTTTAGAAGATTTGTTAAATGGCAATGGAAGAGAAATAAAGACAAGTCTATCTATAAAAAATATCAGCCCTAATACAAAAATCTTTTTGATATTTATATATTGTAGATATTGTTAGAAGAATAACTAATGTTCATTACAAATCAAGTCTTTGCCCGATAAGATATAGGCTTTTGGGAGATGTAAATATTATTTATTTTGCAGGAAGCATCTGTGGGAGGTAAAAAATGAGGGATATTGTAAGAGTTCAAAATGGCACTTCTATATACAATAGTTCAAATTTGGGGGGCATGAAAAAAAGTACAAACAAACTGCCTATAATTATATGTGCAACTGCTGGAATTTTATTGGGAAGCTTTGCCTTTAAAGTTTCTATAGCGGGAATAAATAAAACTGATACCAATGATAGTTCTAAGTCAGGATTATCAGATGCACTTAATAATAAATCAACAAATTACGAGGCTATTGACAAATTCAACGATATTTTGTTTAACTCATTTGGAATTGACAGGTATAATCCAATTACAATCTTAACAGCGAATTATCCTTATTTTAAAATGTATTATAATAACGAATATCAAGACTATCTTGTCCAAACGCAAATTGAATTAGAAAAAAAGGCATTAGAAGAGAAAAAAATTCAGGAGGCTAAAGAAAAAGCTCTAGAGGCAAATGCTCAAATTAAAGAAAATACTGAAACTGCTGAAAATACTAGTTCAGAATCTAGTGCTAATACATTTCAAGAGGTATCAAGCAGTATAACTTATGAGGGTGATGAGGAAGATGAAGAAAAAGTTACCGATTCTGTTGTAACTAGCGGTAAAGTTAATATAATAAATCAAACAAATTATAAAATAGATGTTAATAAGCTTTTAGCTGAACCCCTAAATCTTCCAAATAAAAAAGGCCCTCAGATATTGATTTATCATACCCATACAACCGAAAGCTATTTAAAAAATCTAGAACAATTGACAATGAAGAATGTTGAATCAAGAACAACAGACTCGAAATATAATGTAACTAGAGTAGGTGAAGCACTTATTAATAACTTAAAAAAATATGATATTAATGTATTGCATGATACTACTATTCACGATAAAGATTATAACAGTTCCTATGGAAATTCTCTTAAGACTCTTACAAAATATGTGGATAAATATTCTTCGTTAAAGATGACCATAGACTTGCACAGAGATGCTATAAGCGGGCAAAAGCTTAGAGTTGTTAAAACCATTAATGGGAAAAATGCAGCCCAAATAATGTTTGTTATTGGTACAGACTCAAAACTTCCTAACTCCAAATGGAAAGAAAACCTAAAGCTTGCATTAAAAATTCAGGCTAGGCTAAATGAATTATATCCTGGATTAGTAAAGCCCGTATACATAAGCAAAAACAGATACAATCAGCATTTAACTAATGGCTCAGTTATAATTGAAATAGGAGGAGATGGAAATACAATAGATGAATGTGTCAGAAGTACTGAATATTTAGCTAGGGCAATAAATGATGTTCTATATAAAAGTAAATAATTAATAGTTTTATACTGACTAAAAATTCTCTGCTTTGTCAAATATATAATTAAATCTATTTTGATGTGGTTTTTATTTACAGTTTCACTGTTGCGGCTATTGGAGGTTAATTTGGCTAGAAAAATCAGATTTAGACAGCAGAGAATTTATAAATTGAAGATAATGTTTGTATTTGTTTTGTTTTTTAGCATCCTTTTTATAGGCTTGCTGGTGGTAGATTTAAATAAGAGCTATGTTATGTATGGGACTCCTCGTATTGAAATATTACAAATAGAAATGCTTGAAAATGATATTTGTCAAATAAATGTGCTGAATAGCAAAATCAATTTAAATTTAAAATATATAAAAAGGGATATAAATAACGTAAAGTCTTATTTTAATATCAATTAATGCGTAGCGTTTCCCTATCTAAGTTGTACTCGTGTATAAGTAGTAAGCAAGTAAGCTAGTAAATAAGTAAGTTACCTGTGAATTTAGTTCAAAATAAATTAGCACATTTGCAGGATAAAATTATGAAACTAGCTTACTTATACTCCCGTACAAACTTATTTAAATGGATTACTAACAAGATATTTCTTGTTTTAACAGCTCCCGGCATATTTCTTGGAATATCTATATTGCACCTATGCAATGGTATGGTATAATTAATTGCGCAGTAAAAGATATTTTAAGATTTTAATTGAGCGTGTGGAGGTTAACGGATGCCAAGTGAAAGACAAAAATATATAAGAAATTTTTGCATAGTTGCTCATATTGACCATGGAAAATCTACTCTTGCTGATAGACTTATTGAAAAAACAGGTGTTCTTACTTCAAGAGAAATGCAAGAACAGGTTTTGGACAATATGGATCTTGAGAGAGAAAGAGGAATAACCATAAAAGCGCAAGCTGTCAGGATGGTATACAAAGCTTCTGATGGGCATGAATATATATATAACTTAATTGATACACCAGGTCATGTGGACTTCAATTATGAGGTGTCCAGAAGCTTGGCTGCCTGTGAAGGAGCAATTCTTGTTGTAGATGCTGCTCAAGGTATTGAAGCTCAGACTTTAGCAAATGTTTATTTAGCTATTGATCACAACCTTGAGGTAATGCCAGTTATTAACAAGATTGACTTGCCAAGCGCACAGCCTGAAGAAGTGAAAAGAGAGATTGAGGATGTTATAGGTATAGATGCATCTGAAGCTCCGCTTATTTCAGCTAAGAATGGAATAAATATAGATGAAGTTCTAGAAAAAATAGTGACTATGATTCCTTGTCCCGATGGAGACGAGGACGCTCCATTACGGGCACTTATTTTTGATTCCTTCTATGATAGCTATAAGGGTGTTATTGTATATATGCGAGTTAAGGAGGGTACTGTAAAAACTGGAGATACCATCCGAATGATGAACACAAAGAAGGAATTTGTTATAACAGAGTTGGGATATATGAAGCCGAGAGGATTGACGCCTGCTAATGAACTTAAGGCTGGTGATGTAGGTTATTTAGCAGCTAGTATTAAAAATGTTAGAGATACTCAGGTTGGAGATACTATTACTTTGGTAAGCAATCCTGCAAAGGAACCCCTTGAAGGATATAAAAAGGTTAATTCAATGGTTTTCTGTGGAATCTATCCTGCAGATGGCTCAAAGTATGGAGATTTAAGAGATGCTCTTGAAAAGCTTCAACTAAATGATGCTGCATTGACTTTTGAACCTGAAACCTCAGTTGCATTAGGCTTTGGCTTCAGATGCGGATTCTTGGGACTTTTGCATATGGAAATTATACAGGAGAGGCTTGAGAGAGAGTTCAACTTTGATTTGGTAACTACTGCACCAAGTGTTATATATAGGGTCACTACCAAAAAAGGTGAAGTGATTATGATAGACAATCCAACCAATCTTCCGCAAGTAACAGAAATAGAAATGATGGAGGAGCCAATTGTAAAAGCAACTATTATGGTTCCAACTGAATTCATAGGCAATATAATGGAACTATGTCAAGACAGAAGAGGTATATATAAGGATATGTCATATCTCGATGAAACAAGAACGGTATTGACATATGATATGCCTTTGAATGAGATTATATTTGATTTCTTCGATGCTCTTAAGTCTAGAACAAGGGGTTATGCTTCTTTTGATTATGAACTTTTAGGCTACAGAGAATCTGACTTGGTAAAGCTTGATATAATGCTTAATGGAGAAATCGTAGATGCATTGTCCTTTATTGTTCATAGAGAAAAGTCTGCCTCTCGTGGAAGAAGAATGGCGGAAAAGCTTAAAGAATCAATTCCTAGACAGATGTTTGAAATACCAATTCAAGCATGTATAGGTGGAAAAATTATTGCTCGTGAAACAGTAAAGGCATTTAGAAAAGACGTTCTTGCAAAATGCTATGGTGGAGATATTACCAGAAAGAGAAAGCTGCTTGAAAAGCAGAAGGAAGGTAAGAAACGTATGCGTCAGGTTGGTTCCGTAGAGGTTCCGCAAGAGGCATTTATGAGTGTGTTGAAGTTGGATTAATTAAATTATTTAATAAATGTGGAATTATTCTATAATCGATAATTTTTTTAAAAGTTTAAGTAAATTATATAAATAGGGCTGTTGCATAATTAACTCAACCACAGTATATTGTTAAATATAGTTATTTATTAATTGTGGTTAAGGAAAGTTATACATCGGCCTTTTTATTATATTAAAACAATAAATGTTTTCTCACTTCCTATGAGTGGTGGTATAGTTTTTGTGAGGTTAGAATGTTGCTAGGTGAAATACCGCTAAATGAAATAACTGGAAATAAAGTAAATACGAACAAGGTGAATTTTCGAGCCAAAAAAACATAGATGTTTTTTGAAAGTTTTGTATCGAAAAATTCATCTTGATTATATGCGTTATTAGATTACATAAGGAGGAGGTGTCCTCCATGTTTTTGAATCAGTCATGGAGATAAACAATGAACAGAAGAAATATTTATAAAGAACGTTTTTCGAACTCTAAAGATAACAGCAAAACTATTTTAATTATATCATTGTGCTTTGTTAGCTGCATGCTCTTATTAACTGTGGGATGTTTAGTATATTTGAATAAGCTTACAGAAAATAATAAGATAGAACTTATAGGAGAGAATTACGATACATTTGACAACTATTATGTGCTTATATCTAATAATAGAAAGTCATATTTTTGGAAAAGCGTGTTTGAAGGAGCGAAGGATGCTTTAGATAAAAATAGCTATATAGAAATGCTGGGGAATAATTTAAGTATGGAATACTCCACTGCAGACCTTATGAGAATAGCTATTAATTCTAAAGTTGATGGAATTATTTTGGAGGCCAATGAAAGTGCAGAAATGACAGAATTAATCAATGAAGCAAATGATGCTAATATTCCTGTCATTACAGCAGTAAGCGATAATAATATCAGTACAAGAAAAAGCTTTATAGGAGTTAACAGTTATAACCTTGGCTTAGCATATGGTCAACAGGTTTGTAACATCCAAAAAAAACTTTATGGCGGCAAAAGCAAGTCTTCAAAAACTACTGTTTTGGTATTAATGAATAAAAATTCAGATAACAATATGCAAAATATTGTTTTTTCAGGTATAAAGGATAGTATTAAGAATAGTGAATATCAAGAAAACATAGAATTAGAAACTGTTGCTATTAGTAATAATGCACCTTTTGCTGCAGAAGAATCTATTAGAGACATTTTCATAAAAGAAGAAAATATTCCTGATATAATAATATGTATGGATGAAATAAATACAACCTGTGTTTATCAGGGAGTAGTAGATTACAACAAGGTTGGTAAAACCAATATAATTGGGTATCATGATACAAATACCATTTTAACGGCTATTGATCGTAATGTAATTTATTCTACCATTACTGTAGATACCGAGCAAATTGGTATGAACTGTGTTAAGGCATTAGAAGAGTATAAAAAAACAGGACATGTTAATGCATATTTTGATGTGAACATTTCAGTAATTACTGCCGATAATGTAAAAGATTACTTGGGAGACACTGATGAGACGATTAATGATTAGAATAAAAAACAGAATTCAGAATAGTACTATTCAAGGTAAATTAATTACGGTGTTCATTACAACATCGCTGATTATATTAACTGTGAATATGTTTATGTATTTTAATGTGAATACAATGGTCAATCAGCTAGAACAAGTATACTATGGGAATATAAGATTAAATGAACTAGTTGATACACTTGAAGATATGCATGTAAGTCTTACTGATTATCTGAACACAAAAACTTCTGATTCCATAAATGACTATTACAGATATGAGCAGGATTATACCAATCTAATAGGTAATACAAGTTCTGAAATAACTAATAATTCTATGAAAATAATGGAACGTAATATTAGAACAATGTCTGAAGAATACTTAAAGCTAGCAAATCAGGCTATTGAAGCAAAACGAGGACGAAATGTAGAAAAATATAAGGTGCGCTATGAAAGTGCTTCAAAATTATATAATTATATAAATATATATATATATAGTCTGAATAATGAGCAATTCAAGAATAACTCTTTTAATTATAAGGTTCTTGCAGAATCTCTTCAGTATATAGAGACAACAAATATTATTATTATGATAGTTGTTACATTATTTAGTGTTATTTTGATTATTATGGTGACTAGAACTATAACAAATCCGTTAAAGGTTTTGGCTAGTACAGCTAATCAGGTGGCTAAAGGAAACTTTGACATTGAATTATTAAAGGTATATTCAAATGATGAAGTAGGTGTTGTTAGTACAGCTTTTAATAAAATGGTATTAAGTATACAAATTTATATTGAAAAGCTTAAAGATGGTATGAACAAAGAGAGAAAAATGGAGGAAAAACAATTACTTATGCAAAACCATCTTAAGGATGCACAGCTTAAATACCTGCAAGCTCAGATTAATCCACATTTTCTATTTAATACGTTAAACGCAGGAGCCCAACTTGCAATGATGGAGGGAGCTGACAAAACCTATGAATATGTCCAGCATGTGGCTGATTTCTTTAGGTATAATGTTAGAAAAAATAATGATATAGTAACCCTTGAGGAAGAACTTGAGTTGATAGATAATTATATATATATTCTAAATGTACGTTTTTCAGGTAAAATTCATTATAAGAAAAATATTGAGAATGAGTATCTCAAAGCCCATGTGCCAAGTATGATTTTGCAGCCTATTGTAGAAAATAGTATAAATTATGGAATCAGAAATATCGATTGGCAAGGCTTAATTGAGTTATCTGTATATGGCAAGGACAATAATGTTTGTATAAGTATAAAAGATAATGGTGTGGGTATGTCTCAGGAACTGATTGATAAGATTATAAACAGCAAACTAAGAACAGATGATTTGTCTGCAAATTCCAATGGTGTTGGGCTGGATAATGTTATAGGACGTCTTAGGCTGCTTTATGATAAAAAGGATGTTTTAAAGATAATCAGTGAAGGAGAAAACAAGGGTACAGAGGTTTTGATAGTTATACCTTGCGACAAGGTGTATCAAGTGTAGAAGGTAGAAATATATTGTGTCAAATTATAAATTTTAATATATAGAATAACTTGAGTATCGAATACGCAAATGGACAACACAAAAGGAGAAGGTACAGATGTATAAAATAATGCTGGCTGATGATGAAGGAATAGTTATTGACTCATTACGCTTTATTATCGAAAAGGAATTTGGCAATCAATGTATTATTGAATCAGCTCAAACAGGACGCAGTGTTATAGAATTAGCAGAAAATTTCAGACCTGATATTGCTTTTATGGATATTCAAATGCCTGGGATTAATGGAATTGAAGCTATAAAAGAAATAAAGGAACTCTATTCAAATACTATTTTTATAATTTTGTCAGCATATGATAAATTTGATTATGCACAGGATGCCATTAATTTGGGAGTGCTAGAGTATTTAAATAAGCCTGTTGCAAGAACCAAGATAATTCAAGTTATTAAAAAAGCTATGGATATCATTGAAAAAGAAAGGGAAAAAAGAAGCAAAGATTTACTAATTCGTGAGAAGTTAGAAACCGTTATACCTATAATAGAAAATGGTTTCATTAATAATATACTGTTTAATGAATATTTCAAAAAAGATGTTGAGAATTATAAAAAGCTTCTTGAAATAAAAGAAAAATATGGCTATTTTATTGTACTTATAAGCGGAGAAGAGCAAGAAGGCAACCATATGACAAATGCTGTAGGAGCAAGTGTTCACCTACAGAATAATTATAATATAGTTCGTGAAATTGTTAAAGGCAGCATGCATTCCATTGTGGGTTCAGCTATGGCAAATAAAATTCCTGTTTTTGTTCCAACCAATCATATGGAAATGGATTATAATGATAGAATTGAACTTATTAATAAGGCAAGAGAAATGGTTCGTGTGCTAAGAAAGAGACTAAATGTTAATTTTCGCATAGGCATAGGATCAGTTCATAGTATTAATGAGGCAATGGAGTCTTACAATGAGGCCCTAAATACATTAATCCATACCACTACGATGATTGCACATGTTGACGATATGGCAATTTCATGTGCTTATGAAGAAAATTACCCCATTGAAAATGAAAAATCCCTTTTCGAGAGTATAGAGGCAGGAGATATAAATGGAGCTGTTATAGCTGCTAACAGTTTCTTTGACTGGATGGCAGCTAATTATGCAGAGTATATTATGGATGTTAAATTAAAAGTACTGGAGTTTGTTTTGTGGGGTGAACATATCGTTTATGAAAGCGGCGGTATGACCTATGAATTTTTGTCCAGACATGAATATCTTCCATCGCTTTTAAAAAATAATGAAATGGAAGAAATCCGTAATTGGTTTATTGAAAAAATAAGAGTATCTTGTTTAAATATGGTAAGCAAAAAGAGCGAGCGTTCAACTAACGTAATTGAAAAAGCAAAAGCATTTATCAATTGTAATTATAATAAACAAATATCTCTTGATGACGTTTCTAGAGAGGTTGATATAAGTCCATATTATTTTAGTAAAATTTTTAAAGAAGAAACAGGAGTAAATTTTATTGACTATTTAACAAACATTCGAATTGATAGGGCAAAGGAACTTTTAGCAAACACTGATTATAGTATGAAGGAAATTTGCAGCAAAGTGGGTTATTCAGACCCCAATTACTTTAGTCGCTCTTTTAAGAAAAATGTAGGGGTAACCCCAACGGATTATAAAGAAAGAAAGAAGGGTTGACCATTATGAAAACAAGAATAAATATAAAAAAAATAATTCTGGTTTTTTTAGGATTATTGACTTTGATAATTTTTTCTGCATGCAATAAAACTGATAGTAAAAGTGCAGATAATCCAGACGTTGAAGAAAATAAGATTCAAATTGGAATGTGTTTTGATTCATTTATTATTGAGCGATGGATACTTGACAGAGATGTTTTTGTTTCAGCAGCTAAAGCATTAGGTGCTGAAGTCAATGTACAAAATGCAAATGGTGATGTAGACAAGCAAAAGGAACAAATTAAATACTTTATTAAAAAGAAAATAGATGCATTGGTTATTATTCCTATTGATTCGGAAGCAATTTCAAAGGTAGTATTAGAGGCAAAAAATGCTGGTATAAAAGTAATTTCTTATGACCGATTAATAAAAAATGCAAACGCTGATTTATACATTTCCTTTGATAATGAAAAAGTAGGCAGGATGATGGCTGAAGCAATGGTTGCATCAGGTCTTCCTAATAAAAGTGTTCTTATGATTTGTGGTTCACCGAAGGATAATAATGTTTCCCTTATCAAGCA
Organism: Ruminiclostridium herbifermentans; assembly: GCF_005473905.2. Classification (NCBI taxonomy): domain Bacteria; kingdom Bacillati; phylum Bacillota; class Clostridia; order Eubacteriales; family Oscillospiraceae; genus Ruminiclostridium; species Ruminiclostridium herbifermentans. Next base: position 2,829,835 of record NZ_CP061336.1, on the reverse strand, counting down.
AGGATTCTTTGATGTAATGAACAGAAACAATATTTATATTATTGATATAGCATATGCGAATGATTGGAAGGCAGAGTTGGCAGCTTCTTATATTTATGATAATGTTGATAAGGTAAAAAAAGCTGATGCAATAATGTTTGGAAATGATGATTTGGCTACACAAGGAGTTAGAGCATTGTCTGAAAAAAGGCTGATTGATAAGGTTAAAGTAGTGGGGCAGGATGCAGATTTAGCTGCTTGTCAGCGTATTGTTGAAGGTACACAATTGATGACCGTATATAAGCCAGTAGATAAGCTTGCTAAGCAGGCAGCAGAATATGCTGTTAAACTTGTTCAAGGTAAAAAACTAGAAAATGCTCAAACCATTAATGATGGAAACTATGATGTTCAGTATATAGCCCTTGAACCAATTGCAGTAAATAAGGATAATATGGATGAGGTTATTATTGACAGCGGTTTTCATCTGAGGGAGGATGTATATCTGAATGTATTAAAGTAAAGTTGGACTTATGCCATTTGGACATAAAATCCAACTAATTCTCGTAAGTGCATATATATTTCTTCATTCATAAGAACACAATGAAAGGATCTCCTTGGATAGCTAATTCTGTTATCATTGTTACGCCATATAGATAGCTAATTTATGTTGTGTACTTATTTCTCATTTTAGCAAATGTTGAACTTATTTATGTTTATTATAATTAAAATGATCTTTTAGTAGAAGAGAAGAGAGTTGTGTAACAATGAGTATAGCAGCACAGAAAAGAGGTACTTCTTTCTAACTAAAAGATATTCTTACATAAAGTCTCTAGAGATTGGTTGTAAAACACTAATCTTCAATTTTTGATGTAAACATAGTCTAATGTCTAATATATTAAAAGATTTGGGATGCCTAATGCTAGAAAATAGATAACCTAGTTATAGAATCGTGAAAGATACCCCTAAGATTTGTACATGTATAACCACTATATAAAATTCGACTGAGACATGACGAGGTGTTAATAAGCACGCTAAATCTATCATGGAGTTTCATTAATTTACCAAAAGAGAAAATAAATAACAATAAAGTATATTATTTTTTTCATAAAGTAACATAATTTTCCTTAAGAATGAAGTAAAATACATTTGTGCCTATTAAGACAGCATTTTTGAAAAGAAAGAATGTAATTATCAAATAACAGTAGAAGATAGTTTAGAATATCATGAGGGAAGTAGAAGTAATATATTGTTATAACATCTCTATTTAAACCAATAATGCGGCTATCTATCATCGTAAGCGTCAAATAGAAAAGCACCTTGACAAAACCTATCGAGCAGCACTATTACATGATTCTGGCACGTTAGATGGAAGTAAAAGTTCAAGTGCATTAATATTATTGTGAATATCCCAATTGGGAGCATTTTTGAAAATATACACAAGATAAGCATAAGGATTTAAGCCGTTCTCTTTTGCGGTCTCTATGATACTGAAAATTACAGCACTTGCCTTGGCCCCACGAGGTGTATTTGCAAAAAGGAAGTTTTTTCTGTCTATCATATAAACTGTCAAGGAAAAATGTATAAAAAGTATTAAATAATTATGTACAACTATTCTCCTTGCTTCATATGATCCTTTAATCTGTATGACTTTCCAGATATAGATATTACATGTGCATGGTGCAATACCCTGTCAAGTATTGCATTGGCTACAACTGCGTCATAGAATACACCATCCCATTCGTTGAAATTCATGTTTGTTGTAAGAATGGTACTTTTTCTCTCATATCTCATATCTATAAGCTGAAAAAACATATTAGAATCTTCTTTATCAATGGGTAAGTAGCCAAGTTCATCAATGATAAGTAGTCTGTAATGGCAGAAGTGTCTGAGTCTTACATCAAGTCTGTTTTCCAGTTTTGCTTTCTTTAGTTGCTGCAATAAATCATGACATTTGATAAAATATGTGCTAGTACGTTTCTTTGGTAAGCGTCAAACCAATGGACACCTACACATGATAGTATTGGGATGATAAACTGAGCCCAAGGGGGTATGAGTATATGGGCTCAGTTAAACGAACTAATGAGGAATGGATTAAATTATATGAACAGCAACGCATGAGTGGTCAAACACTGAAAGCGTGGTGTGCAGAGAATAATATTAATCTTTCTACAATGTCAGATAAGATTAGTAGGTTAAAGAAAGCTGGTCTTCTTTCTGAGCAAAATTCTCGTCGGAATAGAAAAACAAAGGTTGAAACTAAATGGGCAGAAGTGACATCCTTAGCAACAGATACTGAAATACAAGTAGAAATTAACGGCTTTACAGTTATTGTACCTGTAGACTTTAATGAAGCGGCATTTATACGTGTCTGCAAGGTGTTGAAACTATGTTAAATACAAGAGACAAACGAATATATCTTGCCTGTGGATATACAGATATGCGTAAGTCAATAAACGGACTAGCGGCAATAGTCGAAGGTAGTTTTAGACTTGATCCGTTTGGTAGGGCGCTATTTGTATTTTGTAATCGTAATCGAGATAGATTAAAAATTTTAGAATGGGATGGGGATGGCTTTTGGCTGCACTTTAAGCGATTGGAAAAAGGGCATTTCAAATGGCCATTAGCAGGAGATGAGCAAACTATGATGCTTACATCTGAAGAAATGGAATACTTGTTAGGAAGTCCACGTCTCACACAAAAGTTAAAGCGACAGGAAATAAGAGCAAACACCGCTATATAAAAACAGAGTAAAACAGCTGAAACTATGGATTTTCATGGATTTTCATGATATAATAGGAACATGAAAAACGATGAAAAAATTACAATTTCAAAATCTGAATACATATCAATGAAAGAACAAATTGCAGAGCTTTCAAAGAAAGTAGACTGGTTTATGGAACAGGTGCGCCTTGCAAAACATCATCAATTTGGTGCTTCCAGTGAAAAAAGCCAATACGACCAAATCAACCTATTTAATGAAGCTGAAGCAACTGCAGATGAAGCAAAGGCAGAGCCAGAGCTTGTAGAAATAGAACGCCATTACCGCAAAAAAGCAAAAGAAAATGCCGATAGACTTCCACCGGATTTGCCTGTGGAAGTGGTTGAGCATACTCTTCCGAAGGATAAACAAAAATGTCCAGAATGTGGCGAGGCTCTACATATTATGGGTAAGGATGTCCGACGTGAATTAAAGCTGATACCTGCAAAAGCAGTTATTGTAGAACATGTTAGGTATACATATGCTTGCCGAGATTGTGAAAAAAATGCTTGTGGGGTTCCAATCCTTAAAGCACCTGTAGACAATCCCGTTATTAAGGGCAGTTTTGCATCACCAGAAGCTGTAGCACAAATAATGACACAAAAGTTTGTTATGGGAGCACCTCTGTACCGACAAGAGCAGGATTTTCGTAGAAATGGAATATATTTATCACGGCAAACCATGTCAAACTGGCTGCTCAAATGTTCCGAGGATTGGCTGGAGCCAGTATATAACGCATTACGAGAAATACTCTGTACACGCGAAGTACTTCACGCTGATGAGACTACGCTTCAAGTACTACACGAACCTGAAAAGACAGCTCAAAACAAGAGTTATATGTGGATGTATAGGACAAGTGGTGAAGAACAGCATCCTATTGTGTTATATGAATACCAACCAGATAGACGAGCCAAGCATCCTGCAGAATTCCTCAAAGGTTTCCGCGGATATCTTCATGCCGATGGATACAAAGGATATCACAATTTGCCTGAGGGAATTACAGTTGTGGGATGTTGGGCACACGCAAGACGCAAATGGGACGAAGCACTCAAAGTCCTTCCAACAAAAGATAGGGAAAACTCTGCAGCCCTCCAAGGTAAGAGGTACTGCGATGGACTGTTTGATATTGAGTGCAGTTTACAAAAATTAAACTCGAATGAGCGCTTTCAAAAACGTCAGGAACTGGCAAAGCCTTTGATTGACGAATTTTTTGCGTGGCTAAAATCTTTAAATCCTGCACCCAAAACCAGTTTGGGACAGGCAGTTCATTATATGATTAAACAACGTAGATATCTGGAGCGTTATCTTCTTGACGGCAGACTAGAAATTAGCAACAACCGTGCTGAGCGTTCCATCAAGCCGTTTGTGATAGACAGAAAAAACTTCCTTTTTGCAAATACACCTCGTGGGGCCAAGGCAAGTGCTGTAATTTTCAGTATCATAGAGACCGCAAAAGAGAACGGCTTAAATCCTTATGCTTATCTTGTGTATATTTTCAAAAATGCTCCCAATTGGGATATTCACAATAATATTAATGCACTTGAACTTTTACTTCCATCTAACGTGCCAGAATCATGTAATAGTGCTGCTCGATAGGTTTTGTCAAGGTGCTTTTCTATTTGACGCTTACATACCTATAAGGAATTGAAACATATACCAATATACATGAATGGTGCTAAAGGCATTTGTTTAGAGAATACCTATAAGGAATTGAAACTCAGCAGATAAATATTAATATATTACTATATTCAAAGTTTAGAGAATACCTATAAGGAATTGAAACATACAACTGTAATCATAATATAAACCTCCCTCTGAGTTTAGAGAATACCTATAAGGAATTGAAACTTTCCAATCAATACTACTATGTATATACATAGTATGTTTAGAGAATACCTATAAGGAATTGAAACTTTTCATTATTAGTTATTGTTAAATTCTGTTTAGGAGTTTAGAGAATACCTATAAGGAATTGAAACTATATTACTCTCATTCCTACCCAATTGTCTCCTGCTGTTTAGAGAATACCTATAAGGAATTGAAACGAAGGAACTGCAATTTACAGTCAATTAAAAAGGCATCGTTTAGAGAATACCTATAAGGAATTGAAACCTTTTACAGTGTATAGTGCTGCATTATCCCAACTTAGTTTAGAGAATACCTATAAGGAATTGAAACAAATTCATCTCTCTCAATAATTTTAAGTAATTGTGGGTTTAGAGAATACCTATAAGGAATTGAAACTAATTTGGGTAAACTCAGTATCTGTCGCATGTTGCTGTTTAGAGAATACCTATAAGGAATTGAAACATAATATATCCTGCTCGATGATCTTTACTCTCAAATCCGTTTAGAGAATACCTATAAGGAATTGAAACCATAATCATAAGAATCTTTATAATATCCTTTTCTAAGTTTAGAGAATACCTATAAGGAATTGAAACATAATATTATTCGGGGAACTATTAAAGACCTAGACAGTTTAGAGAATACCTATAAGGAATTGAAACAATTTTTTCAGGCTGTCAATGTATTCTTCTTCAGAGGTTTAGAGAATACCTATAAGGAATTGAAACTACAATCCCTCCTATTTAATAAGCTCTTTTAGTTCTGGTTTAGAGAATACCTATAAGGAATTGAAACAACTTTGTTTTCTAACCATTTTTATAGAATCAAAGTCGTTTAGAGAATACCTATAAGGAATTGAAACTTTCAACACTGAATGTGAAATTAGAGAACCGAAAGAAGTTTAGAGAATACCTATAAGGAATTGAAACATTAGTTGGCTGCATAATTATATGTAAATAAAAAAGCGTTTAGAGAATACCTATAAGGAATTGAAACTATACAAATCTTTTCTGTACCTTTTAAATTTTTCAGTTTAGAGAATACCTATAAGGAATTGAAACCAAAGGAGAAAGAGCAAAGTTGGAGGTCAACACTAAGTTTAGAGAATACCTATAAGGAATTGAAACATCATACCGTTTCGGGAAATTAAACTCCCTCCAATGTTTAGAGAATACCTATAAGGAATTGAAACTCAGAAAAACAAGTACTAGTAAAACGTGCTGGTGTAACGTTTAGAGAATACCTATAAGGAATTGATTATATAAAAAAAGTAAAAAGATATATCCAAATATTGACAAAACATAAAATTAGTAGTAATATGAAAGTAAAATTAAACAAAATAAAATATGTATTGTCCTTTAAAAACCGTTAAATTAAAGATATGTAGAATAAGTGGATTTTCTAAATCCACTGTATATAGGTGGTGTTATTGACTATTGCAGCTTTGATTTTTGTGAGGCTAAAGATTAACACGAGTATATTGAAAAATAACTCATACAATTACATAACAAAAAGTCAGGAGAAAGTGATATTAATGTGAGCAATAAAGATACTAGGGTAAAATTAGAATTTGTCTTAATAAAAACTAAACAAAAGTTTTGAAAAACTTAATTATATATTTCAGAATACCTATAAAGGACTTGAAACGTAGTTAGATGAAAGTGTAATTACTAAATGAAAGATTAAAGAATACCTATAAAGGACTTGAAACGTAGTTAGATGAAAGTATAATTACTAAATTAAAGAATACCTATAAGGACTTGAACCCTGTCTTAAATTTATGCTTCATTACGAAAAACCAATCCAACCGCCAAAAATAGCATAATATATCGCTATTGGTAATAGCATTATTGGGTTAATTTTATACATTAATTGGATAAATATGTATAAAAATATATATATTGTATTACGTGTATGATATGAGGTAAAATAATGTAAGTAAATTAATTATTGTAAACAAAGGAGAAAAATAATGTATTGCAGATTAACCATTAGCAGTTCTGATAAAATTGTACTACCATTTCAGTATAACCATATAATTCAAGCATTGTTATATAAATTTATTAATGATGAAGAGTATTCGAATTTTTTACATAACAATGGATATACACATAATAAGCGCAGTTTTAAGCTTTTTTCCTTTTCTAACATCATTACCAAGCCATTGAAAATTGACAGAGAAACGAAAAAATTTGTCTTTCCTGAGGAGATTTCCATTTACATATCATGTGTTGATGCTGAATTTCTTAAATACATATTTCAAAGCTTTGCTGTCAGCGAAAAAGAACTGCGAATCCATAACAATCTAGCGCACATTTCAAATGTATTTTTCAGACAGGATGTTCAAAATTATAAAGAGGAAATGGAGGTGAGAACTCTTTCACCAATAACCACCTACAGTACCTTATTTTCTGCTGACGGGAAAAAGAAAACGTACTATTACACACCATATGAAGAGCAATTTTCAGAGAATATAAGAAAAAATTTAATAAAAAAATATTGTGCTTTTTATGATAAAGAGCCTGAGGATACGTCTTTTTCTATAAAGCCTCTAGGGAAAATAGCAGAAAGAATCATAATTTACAAAGGATTCGTTATTAAGGCATATAGTGGTGATTTTAAAATATCAGGATCAGAGGAATTAAAGAAGATGGCTTTTGCAAGCGGTATAGGAAGCAAGAATTCACAAGGGTTCGGATTTATTTTGCCTAAAGATGAGGAGGTGCTTTAAATGGACATGCCGTTGCTGATTGCCGATATTGGCAGAAGCTCGGAAGGAGGAATTTATGACAAGCTTGGTAAGAGTATAAAGCTGATGTCAAAGGATTTAAAGAAGGATTTGATTAATGTATTTTTAGATTTAAATTTGGACAAGCAGTGTATTGAGTTGGATTTTCAGCCTTATTATGCTGCTAGCGAAAAGGAGTATAACTATTTTGGAAATAATAGTGCATCAAATGTACAGTTTTACGCAGTTAGGGATGCTGCAAGCATTTTGTACTATTGGTTTGGTAAGAGCAAGGGTGTTTTGAAAAATTTATTGGATTCTCTAGAAGGTGGCCAATTACATGAGTTGCTGAAGGAATGTGAAAAAGCAGAGTTATTCAACATTAATGGACTCAATTGTGAAAAGATAATTCCTCGAGATAATGAAAGCTTTGAGGTGAAATTTGTTAAAGAGAATAAGGAAAAGGCTGTATATGTGAATGGCGAAAAGTCATCTGCTGAAAAATTGTTTTTGGCTTATATTGGAGCCAGAAATGCAGAGAAAATCTGTCTAGTCATACCAAGGATTATCCATAATAGTTCAAAACATGTTATATCAAATCACAAGGATTACTTGGAACTTTGTGAAAATCAAATCCAGGGTCAGTCAGAAGGAGCAAAATCAAATTATATTTGCCATATATGTAATAACTCATGTGATGATGTAAATACTGTAGCTTACAGCGGAAAACTGGCTAGAAGCAGTATTAGTAAAGCCTTTGTTACAACCACTATAAATTATGCTCCTAATTTTGATAAAAATAAATTTGACAGTGTATTTTCAATTTGCGGCTCATGTGCAAGCTTGCTTAAATCTGGTGAAAATAAAGCAATGAGTGAAATGAAGTCCAAAATAGCTGGAGAGGATGTTGTATTACTGTTTGAAGGCTTGTATGAGGATATTGAATACAGCTGTTATCAAAGACTAAAAGAAAATATTGATATTGTTTTCAGTCCAAAAGAATCTGACGAATGGTTTGATGAACTAAATCAAGAAATAAACTATTTCCAAGAGGTAGAAAATTTCTATTTCAGTATAATTTTTTACAAAACAGATGGTAATTCATGTGCAATTAAGAAAACTATTGAAAGTATCTCAAATGCTAAATTCATATACATTCAAAAGATATTTGAGGAATGCAGACTGACAATGAGTCAATATCTGAGGTATTTTAACCTTGGACATATCTATAGAATTGTTCCAGTTACTACAGATAAAAAGGGAACACAGTTAAACATCAAGCGAGTGCTCAATTTAATAAGTGCTGTTATTCAAGGGGAATTAATTGATAAGAATGAAATAATGGAATTGGCATGTGATGCTTTAGAAAAAGGAGTAATGCAATTAAAATCCTCTGAACTCAGAAACTACAGGAATCTTTACGGCCTTGAATTCTATTATAATGAGCAGAAAAAGAGCAAGGACTTTAGATATACGGACAGATACATAAAAAGAATAGTTATGTCATATATATGCTTCTTCAAAAGCTTACAAAAGCTGAAAATACTAAATAAGGAGGTTTTTCAATTGGAAATTGCAGAACAGATCACAAGTGGTTTGCCAGAGAGAATTGCAGAAATGGAAATATTTTTGAATTCAAATGGATTTTCAAAAGAGGCAAAGGGTCTATTTTATCTAGGTACAATGATATATCAAATAGGTGTGGCACAAGCCAGAAGCAAACATACCCAAAAGCCTATACTTGATAAAATATCCTTTGGGGGCATGAATTCTAAGGATGTAGTTCAGCTGTATTTAGAGGTTATTGAAAAAACTAGACAGTATCAAAAGAATGTAAACTTATGGTGGTTTGAAAGGCTTCAAAAGCAAATGCATTTGAATTTTGGAGATTTATCATCAGTTAAGCTGCTGAATGAAAAAGAAAATGTGTTTTACATAATGTCAGGCTACGCTTTTTGCGTGGATAACTATAAAAAATCAAATATAGATTCTGAGGAGGACACTGAAAATGATAGTGAACAATAGTGAATTTTTATTCTTGTTTGAGGGTACTATGACAAATCCTAATGGTGATCCAGACCAGGAAAATAAGCCTAGAATGGATTATGAAACAAAGACACTGTTAGTTAGTGATGTAAGAAGAAAGAGGGATTGCAGAGATTTTCTTGAGGAAAAAGGCTATGACATATTTGTTGCCACAATGAATGGTACTAAGGTTACTATGGACAAGAAGTTTGATGCGGTTCTAAAAAAATATGGTGTTGATGGTAAAGATGTACCGGAGGATAAAAAAATTGATGCAATACTTGATAATCATATTGATATGAGATTATTTGGAAGTGCAATGGCGGTGGGTGGAATTACAAAAACCTTTACAGGACCTGTTCAAATTAGCTGGGGTTATTCACTTCACCCTGTAGATTTAGTAAAATCAAGCTCTATAGTTACCATTATGAATGATGACAGCTCAACCTTTGGGAAAATGTATAAGGCTCATTATGCTTTGATTGCTCATAGCGGAAGTGTAAATAAGTATGCTGCAAAGAAAACAAGAATGAGCCAAGAGGATTTAAGCATTTTCAGAAAATCTCTTGTCCAATCTATGATGAATAATCTAACTCATTCTAAGCAGGGACAGATACCTCTAATGTATCTTGAAGTGATTTATGACGAAAATTTTGATGGTTATCTAGGCGATTTGAGAAGGTTTATAAAAGCCCATTACAATCCAGAGACACCAATTAGAAGCGGCAATGACATAAAGGTTGACTTTTCAGCATTATCAGATGAATTGAATCTGTTAAAGAAGAAAGGATACATCAAGGATGTAATACTATGGAAAAGCAGTCAGTTTACAAATGTGTCAGGATTACCTGATGCAGCATCTGTTGATATGCTTGATCAAATAAAAGCAGGACGGTGATTATATGAAAGTCCTATCCTTTGAGCTAAATGGCAAGATGGCTCATTTTAGAAAATATTATTCTAATTCAACTGCATTATCTTATATGCTTCCGCCTGTTGCTACGATAAAAGGAATGCTGGCTGGTTTGTTGGGATATGAGAGAGATACATATTATGAATTGTTCTCGAATAATTTATGTAAAATTGCTGTTTGTGTTAATTCTCCAATAAAAAAAATGACACAGAGAATGAATTTGCTTAAGGTTGAGAGAATAAGCCATTTAAACGGTTCTGCTGCTAATAGAACACAGAATGATACTGAGTTTATTATACCTAAGAACATCAGAACTGGGCATGTCAGCTATCAAATTATATTTTGGCACAAGAATGATTCTATAATAGATGAACTATCAAAGCTTTTATGTAATGGTTCTAGTTTTTACTCTAGTAAAGGCATTTGTATGGCGTTAGGTAGTGCACAATGCCTTGGTTGGATTCAAAATGCCAAGGTAGTTGAGGCTGAGGAACATAAAAGTACTGGAGAGAAGCTGAAAATATTTGGGGCAATAAATATTGAACATTTGAAATACTTAGAGGTTCCAGAATCATATGAATTTTCAGTTATAAAAGAGGAAAGTATCACTGAGTTTGATGAAAACAGGTTTATTACAGCAGATTCAAAGAAAAAGCTATTGGTAAACCTGCTAGATACGCCTGTTTCAGCAGTATTACACAATGGAACAGATTACATTTCTGTAGAAAATAAAAGCTATCTATTTGTGAAATGAGTGACTATATGCTGCATATAATTTTTGACTAGAAAAAACAATCAAGCGTAAGCTCAATGCAGGTAGAGAGTATATGCAGTATGTAGGATTTATACTGAATCCGTACCAGTTTTCAATTGTTTAAAATATGGGGTAACTATATACAGCATGTAAATTTTGACCCCAAAATCAAGCGGAAAATTAATATGGTCGGTGAATATATGTGGCGTGTAGGATTTTTTACTTAGGCTGTAGCAATTTTCAAATATTTAATATGAGGTGGTTATATGCTGTATGCACATTTTGACAGAGATAAAAATGAGGAACAATTATTATATGACCATTTGAAAAATGTATCTGATTTGATGACAGATAGGCTGTGCTATTTGTCCTTTGAAGGAATACCTAACGAAGATTTTAAAAAGCTTTTGACATTAGTAGGAAGATATCATGACTTGGGGAAAGCTACTACTTATTTTCAAAGCTATTTGACTAAAGGCATAGAAAATGAATTGAAGTCACATTCCTTTTTATCCTCTTCTGTCTTTGTTAAAATGTGTGAAGACAGCTTTTCTAAGGAGTTAATATATTTAGGGTTAATTGCTATTTACAATCATCATGGAAGCTTAAGTACCTATTTTGATAGCATTAATTGGAATGACTTGATTAAGCAATATAATAATTTTATTAAGACAGTAAAAGAGAATTCATTTAATATGGATTATCTTGATATTGACAGGTCAGAGCTTGAAATTAAGGAAATTGAGGAAGTTATTAAATATAAAAATAGAATGATTAATATAAGACGTAGAACACCTCTTCACTTTTTTGTACTTCAATACATTTTTTCTTCTCTCATATGCTTTGACAAATTGGATTCTGCCGGGATTTATCGAAAACAGCAGGAAAAGCTTCCTACAATTGCTGCTTTGGATGACCATATTTTAAAGAAATCTAAGGGTCAGCAAAGTAATATGCAAAATCAGCGAAATGAGATAAGATGCAAAGTGCTTGAAACAATAAACAGACTTACAGATGAGGAACTTAAAAACAATAGAATATTTACTTTTACTGCACCTACAGGAGCTGGCAAAACTCTTACAAGTGTTGCTGCAGAACTAAGACTTTCTGAAAGATTAAAGAAAATATATGGAACAGAACCAAATATAATTGTAGCAATTCCTTTTGTAAATATTCTTGAGCAGACGAAGGAAGATTATAATAGCATTTTCAAAAATGTCCTCGTACACCATTGCTTGAGTAATTTAAAAGAGTACGATGAATCAGATATGACTAATCTGCATGAAAAGTCGTTACTAACGGATACATGGGAAAGCAACGTAATAATGACTACCTTTGTGCAGTTTTTTGAAAGCATTCTTACTGCGAAGAATAACAGGCTTATGAAGCTTAATAAAATGTCGGGAAGTATAGTGGTTTTGGATGAAATTCAATCGCTTCCTCCTCAATATTATCCCTTATTAGGGGCTGTAATTAAAAAAATATCTGATTACTATGGTATTTGGTTTATTCTTATGACTGCTACTCAGCCTAAAATAATTGAATATGCTAATATGCTTCTTGATGATAGCGAAATGTCAGCAATTGAGCTGCTTCAGGATGGCAGACGATATTTTATGGAATTAGAAAGAACAATGCTGATACCTTGCTTTGAAAAAATATATGAAATTGATGATATCGCAGAATTGATTCATAAAACCAAGCCTTGTTATAGGAATGCTCTTGTTGTTGTAAATACAATAGCATCTAGCATCGAATTGTATAATAAATTAATTAAAGATGGCCATACGGTTCTATATTTGTCTACAAATTTAATCAGCGTGGACAGAAAGAAAGTTATTGAAGATTGTCAAAAACTGATAAAGGATAAAGTACCTTTTATTCTTGTATCTACACAGACTATAGAAGCAGGAGTTGATTTAGATTTTGATATTGGGTATAGAGATCTTGCTCCTCTTGAATCAATTATTCAGGTTGCAGGAAGAGTGAACAGAAATGGCAAAAAGGTGCCTCATAGCCCAGTTTATATTTTTGAAAGCGGTAAAGGCAGCCAAGTTTACAAATTATATAGAATTGATAAAACTAAAAAGTATTTAAGCGGAAATATAAAGGAAAATGAATATGTAAATTTGGTTGACAGCTATTATACTGAAATGCTTGAGGATAAATCCTATAACAGAGAAATCTGGGAGGCTGTACATAAACTTGATTATGAAGAAATTTCCAAATTTAAGCTTATTGATGAGCAGAATATTCATGATGTGATTATTGAAAAGGATGATATTATAACAGAAGCTTTAGAGGAATATTGTGCTTTGAGAAAAGAATATTCAAAGAATAAAAGCTATGATATTCGAGATGAAATTAAGCAGAAAACCATGTTGATAAACCAATATACAGTGAAAGTCAGAACTAATAAATTAGTCAAAAATATGCCGTGGAGATTTAATGAAATTTACTCGTATATTGATGCACCGTATTTAATTGTTCCCAAACCAAATGTTTCCCAGTTTTATAATTGTACAGGCTTTATATCTGAAAATAATGATGCATTTTTTTATTAGTAAATTTATTAGTTAGATTTACTATTAGGTTATTAGTAGTATCATTTTCAAAAGGAAAACTATATATGTGGGATTAATGCATGTGCTCTGTTTTGGAGGTGATTTTGTGGAGGTTAATGGAACATTAATTTGGTATTATAATATCTGCAAAAGAGAAGTATGGCTAATGTCAAGAAATATAGTGCCGGATCAGCATAATGAAAATATTGATTTGGGCAAATTTTTACATGAGAATTCATTTTCACGAAAGAAAAAAGAGATAAGCTTTGGGTCTGTAAAATTTGATGTAATTCTTGATACAAAAGATAAATTAGTAATAGGTGAAACAAAAAAATCATCAAAGTATGAAGCAGCTTCTAAATGGCAGATGATGTTCTACTTAAAAACTCTTAAAGATGCAGGAATAAATGCCGAAGGCGTTATGCTTTATCCTGAAGAAAAGCGTCGGGATGAGGTGCTGCTGGATGATACTAGTATTCAGACTCTGAATAATATGATTTTGGATATTAACTCTATTATAGAGAAGGAAGAGCCTCCTAAGGCTGAAAAATGTAAATACTGTAAAAATTGTGGCTATTTAGAATATTGCTATGCATAGGGCGGTGATTAGTATTGAAAAAGGATATTTATATTTTTAATGGCGGAAAGCTTGTTAGAAAGGACAATACATTGCTTTTTGAAAGTGTTGAAGGAAAAAAGTATATTCCTGTAAATAATGTTGAAAGTATATATATTTTCGGCGAGGTAGATATAAATAAAAGCTTGCTGGAATTCTTATGCACCAATGAAATTGTTCTGCATTTTTATAATTATTATGAATACTACATAGGAAGTTTTTATCCAAGAGAATGTCTCAATTCAGGTTTTGTTACACTAAGACAGAGCGAGTTTTATATTGACTACAATAAGAGATTATTTATTGCAAAACAGTTTATTGATGGAAGTGTAAAAAATATAATTCAAGTTCTGAGATATTATAATAGCAGAAGTGCAGATTTGTCACAGGAAATAGAAGAAATACTTCAAATGTTGGATTCATTAAGTAGTCAGGAAACCATTGAACAGGCAATGGCAATAGAAGGTAATATACGAGAAAAATACTATAAGTGCTTCAATAAAATAATTAATGATAAAGCGTTTACTTTTACCAGCAGAACTAAAAGACCTCCAAAAGACAAAATTAACAGTTTAATTAGCTTTGGAAATTCAATGCTTTATACTATTGTATTGTCTCAGATATATCAAACAAATTTAGATCCGAGAATAGGTTACCTGCATACCACAAATAATAGAAGGTTTTCGTTGAATTTAGACTTGGCTGAAATTTTTAAACCCATTATAGTTGACCGGACTATTTTTAGTGTTATAAACAAAAAAATAATTACTGCAAAGGATTTTAACAAGGATTTAGGCGGCATTATATTGAAGGATGAAGGTAGAATGAAGTTTGTAAAAGAATTTAACGACAAACTAGAAACTACTATAAAACACCCTTCTCTCGAGAATAAGGTTTCATACAAAAGGCTTATAAGATTAGAAGCATACAAGCTTCAAAAGCATATTACAGAGGGAGAAGTTTATGAGCCATTTATAGCGAGGTGGTAGTTTACAGCCAGTTTGATATCTCGACCCATTTAGCCGATTAGGACCTATTTATAGTGAGGTGGTAAGTGGCATTTTGCGCCATTCAATAAGTCCATCGTTGGTTTTTGAGTCATTTATAGCGAGGTGATAAAGTGTTCGTTATTTTAGTATATGATTTTGGTGAAAAGCGAGTAGGCAAAGCATTAAAAATATGTAGAAAATACTTAACTTGGGTTCAAAATTCAGTTTTCGAAGGGGAAATTACAGAGGGCAACTTAAAGAAATTAAAAATAGAACTTACAAAAAAGATGGAGAAATCAGAGGATTCAATAATCTTGTATTCTTTTTCAAATACTAGATATACTCATAAAGAAATAATTGGGTTAGAAAAAAATGTTCCAACAGTTTTTCTGTGATGTCGATAGGTAATAGTGCAAAAAACATGGGGGGTCGACAGCACAATAAAATCTCCGAAATGCCTGAAATTAAAGATTATTTTAAAAACACTTGATAAATTTTGGTTTCTACTGTAAATTATAGTAGTAAGCCTCAAATAGTTGCTTTTAGTGGCTTTTGTGGCAAATAAAAATGGGTTTAGAGAATACCTATAAGGAATTGAAACCGTAAAACGCGCGTCGCTCCGCTTATGACGCGCGAGTTTAGAGAATACCTATAAGGAATTGAAACTAGGTAAGTACTAAATGAATTTGCCCTAAATCATTTGCGTTTAGAGAATACCTATAAGGAATTGAAACTTCCTATTTCAGCATTTATTCTTCTTACATGTACGTTTAGAGAATACCTATAAGGAATTGAAACAGTGTTTATGAGCAAGCAATGCTCCCATAGTTGATTTACGTTTAGAGAATACCTATAAGGAATTGAAACCTAAACCTACAATTCCAGCTACAATACTTAAACAAGTTTAGAGAATACCTATAAGGAATTGAAACGAATTATAAAGCCATCATCCAATAGTGTAGAAATTCCGTTTAGAGAATACCTATAAGGAATTGAAACGCTGCCTGTCCTTCTCTCTTACTATCAGCGAAATACGTTTAGAGAATACCTATAAGGAATTGAAACACACCTACATACTGCATACAAGGCAACTGCATAGACGTTTAGAGAATACCTATAAGGAATTGAAACACACCGGAACGCATGGAGGGCATGGGAATAATGTTGTTTAGAGAATACCTATAAGGAATTGAAACAAAATATGAGAATATGGCTAAGACTTGGCTGGATTGAAGTTTAGAGAATACCTATAAGGAATTGAAACAAGAAGTATTAGAACCTAGCACGAAAGAAGGTGATTGTTTAGAGAATACCTATAAGGAATTGAAACTTCAGAGTTTAGTAAAACTAGAAGGTCAAGAAGTTTGTTTAGAGAATACCTATGAGGAATTGAAACATGACTGATTTAGAATTGTTACAGCAAATTCATACAGTTTAGAGAATACCTATGAGGAATTGAAACTTAATAAGTCTGCTTTTTATTTTTCTGTATTCGGCTGTTTAGAGAATACCTATGAGGAATTGAAACCTGGAGTAGTAGGTGCAACAAATATTGCATGTAATGGTTTAGAGAATACCTATGAGGAATTGAAACATAAATAAAAGGAGTGAGGCAGGATTTTCTGAACGAGTTTAGAGAATACCTATGAGGAATTGAAACATAAATAAAAGGAGTGAGGCAGGATTTTCTGAACGTTTAGAGAATACCTATGAGGAATTGAAACTTAATAAGTCTGCTTTTTATTTTTCTGTATTCGGCTGTTTAGAGAATACCTATGAGGAATTGAAACCTGAAGCAAATACATATACTGATTCAGTTACAGGAGGTTTAGAGAATACCTATGAGGAATTGAAACCTAAAAGCATTATAAAGATTGCACCAGACTTGTGGGAGTTTAGAGAATACCTATGAGGAATTGAAACTATTGCTTTTCAACAGGAATATTGGATTCCTGTGTGTTTAGAGAATACCTATGAGGAATTGAAACACATATATTTTCATATCGCTTGAAATAATGACTTTTCGTTTAGAGAATACCTATGAGGAATTGAAACTTTAATTTTTCTAGACTCATGCCAGAAAATACACAATGTTTAGAGAATACCTATGAGGAATTGAAACGTTAAATATCCGTTTATATGGTCTCCAGTTCTTCCGTTTAGAGAATACCTATGAGGAATTGAAACATATGATGTGCACCATTTAAATCCAAAAATTCTGCTGTTTAGAGAATACCTATGAGGAATTGAAACATATGATGTGCACCATTTAAATCCAAAAATTCTGCTGTTTAGAGAATACCTATGAGGAATTGAAACATATTTGCCGCATTAAGCTATCTTTAACGCCGAATGTTTAGAGAATACCTATAAGGAATTGAAACAAATATTTGTGTGACTTCCCACGACCTCCGGTTGGGTTTAGAGAATACCTATAAGGAATTGAAACAACCGTTCATAACGGTCCTGTATCTCACGTAGTCAGTTTAGAGAATACCTATAAGGAATTGAAACAACAATATTTTTGAAGTTAACTACAATTTAGGCGAGTTTAGAGAATACCTATAAGGAATTGAAACACTGTGTTTCAGCGTGTTTAAATGTGTTTAGATTATAGTTTAGAGAATACCTATAAGGAATTGAAACATAACTATGGATTTTTTTTCCTGCTTCCATTTAGTTTGTTTAGAGAATACCTATAAGGAATTGAAACTTTCAATTCCACAAGATATACCTTACACAGGAGGGCTGTTTAGAGAATACCTATAAGGAATTGAAACGACAATGAATGGCTTAATACAATAAATTATTTCTTGCGTTTAGAGAATACCTATAAGGAATTGAAACCCCTCCACGTCTGAAGGTGCGCGCACTTTCTTTAAAGTTTAGAGAATACCTATAAGGAATTGAAACATCAATACTTGTCTTTGCTCGTCGTTTTTGGCGAAAGTTTAGAGAATACCTATAAGGAATTGAAACTAATTTTTGTCTGTAGGATGGCTTAAAAATTGATTGTTTAGAGAATACCTATAAGGAATTGAAACAAGCAGAAGAAACCCCACCAGAAGAGAGTTAGTATAGTTTAGAGAATACCTATAAGGAATTGAAACATAAAAACTGGTTCGATTTTCGTTTTTGAAACAGAAAAGTTTAGAGAATACCTATAAGGAATTGAAACCTGGAATTAAACCAGTAGGATAAATAGAATCATTAGTTTAGAGAATACCTATAAGGAATTGAAACTAATTTATCGAACTGTCCAAGACCCCCTTTGCACTACGTTTAGAGAATACCTATAAGGAATTGAAACACATCTACTACACCTCTATTTCTTCTATATAATCTAGTTTAGAGAATACCTATAAGGAATTGAAACAAATCTGAAGCTTTCTATTTTCTATATGGAATGCGGGTTTAGAGAATACCTATAAGGAATTGAAACTCCTTTTTCATAGCATTATAAACACTATTAATAAATGTTTAGAGAATACCTATAAGGAATTGAAACTAACTTTGTATATATAGGTGGAAGTTTTTTTCAATCGTTTAGAGAATACCTATAAGGAATTGAAACCAGCTTATGTAGCTTTAATTGTTAATGATAAAAAATTGTTTAGAGAATACCTATAAGGAATTGAAACAAATAGTATAGTTATCATTTAGTATAACGCTTGCGTTTAGAGAATACCTATAAGGAATTGAAACGAGTATGGACATGCTAAACAAAATGGTGGACGTGTTGTTTAGAGAATACCTATAAGGAATTGAAACTATTCCTATATGTAGTACGTTTGCTGTAATAGATTTAGTTTAGAGAATACCTATAAGGAATTGAAACAAATTTTCTTTGTAATATGCTATACATATATTTATAGTTTAGAGAATACCTATAAGGAATTGAAACAAATTTATTTTGAAGGTTAAACCCTCTAGCAAGCCCAGTTTAGAGAATACCTATAAGGAATTGAAACAAAGATAATACTGTTATATATGACAGTGGAAATATGTTTAGAGAATACCTATAAGGAATTGAAACTATAACCTATTACATTTTCAGTTGCAGAATATCCATGTTTAGAGAATACCTATAAGGAATTGAAACTTGTCCATAGTACTCTTTGTAAAGCTGTGCAATTTGGTTTAGAGAATACCTATAAGGAATTGAAACGACCCTACGGCAGTAATTGAAATTGATGTTGATGGTGTTTAGAGAATACCTATAAGGAATTGAAACTAATTTTTATGAAAATTCTATAGGTATAAACTCGAAGTTTAGAGAATACCTATAAGGAATTGAAACTGGGATGGTATAAAGGCTAAATTTACATGGTTAAAGTTTAGAGAATACCTATAAGGAATTGAAACAAAGAGCCTTTCAGCTCTTTGAAAATACAAAATCTGGTTTAGAGAATACCTATAAGGAATTGAAACTTACTTGAAGATAATATAGATATATTACCTACTGTTTAGAGAATACCTATAAGGAATTGAAACTCTGTATGTCATGGCGTTTAAAAAAGTCTTTTTTTAGTTTAGAGAATACCTATAAGGAATTGAAACTGGTCTGGGAAAATGTACCCGGAGCATTTAGTTCAAGTTTAGAGAATACCTATAAGGAATTGAAACTATACTGATTTCCGATACCTTTATAATCTCTTGCGCGTTTAGAGAATACCTATAAGGAATTGAAACCTGTATAACCTAAAACTAGAAGAAGATGCAGACGGGGGTTTAGAGAATACCTATAAGGAATTGAAACTAGGTATTCTCTAAACAAGGTATGGAGTCAATTGGAGTTTAGAGAATACCTATAAGGAATTGAAACAAATACATATATTCTTCTTCTGAGCCTTTTTGAGTTACGTTTAGAGAATACCTATAAGGAATTGAAACACATTCAATTACATCAACACCATAATCTAAACTACTGTTTAGAGAATACCTATAAGGAATTGAAACCCCAATAGTCCATTTCAAGCTGTAGATACAAGTGATGTTTAGAGAATACCTATAAGGAATTGAAACATCTGTCCAATCCCATAAAAATTTTTGACCTGTTTCGTTTAGAGAATACCTATAAGGAATTGAAACATATTCAGTTAATTTTAAAAATCTCCAAATAGGTAAGTTTAGAGAATACCTATAAGGAATTGAAACAAGGGTATGTATAAAATAGTTCATCTATAACACTCGTTTAGAGAATACCTATAAGGAATTGAAACCAAGACTAGATATACTAGAACCTAGACTAACCAAAGTTTAGAGAATACCTATAAGGAATTGAAACCCGTACAACTTCTTTATGTATACATGAATATTGTACGTTTAGAGAATACCTATAAGGAATTGAAACGCGGTTTGAGGAACTGGAAGAGATACACCAGAACGTGGTTTAGAGAATACCTATAAGGAATTGAAACGGAAATTACTGTCATTGAACATACTGGCTTTGGATGTGTTTAGAGAATACCTATAAGGAATTGAAACAATGTTGTTCTTCAACCAATGCTGTATTTAAATCTGCAGTTTAGAGAATACCTATAAGGAATTGAAACTAAAATATTTTCTACCTTTTTTTATTCCTTCTATTGCGTTTAGAGAATACCTATAAGGAATTGAAACGAAGAAATAGAAGAAGCTGAGCAGGATTTGAACATGTTTAGAGAATACCTATAAGGAATTGAAACATTTTTTCGCCGTCTACCTTGACGGCTTTCACATTGGTTTAGAGAATACCTATAAGGAATTGAAACGCCGAGAGAGTTACACGGGTGGAGGAAAGCGCAAAACAGTTTAGAGAATACCTATAAGGAATTGAAACTGCACATTACAGCCTATCTTATCTAGAAGACAAAGTTTAGAGAATACCTATAAGGAATTGAAACCATAATATAGGAGGTAAAATTCCTAATGCCGTACAGTTTAGAGAATACCTATAAGGAATTGAAACCAAAATAAAAATAAAAGGTAGGTGATTAGCATAATAGTTTAGAGAATACCTATAAGGAATTGAAACATGAAAATAGAAGGTTAAATTATAATGATTGTAAAAGTTTAGAGAATACCTATAAGGAATTGAAACACTAATTAAGTCGAATTATAACACTGGCTTGTTGGTTTAGAGAATACCTATAAGGAATTGAAACCTTGTATCTATGTGTTTGCTGTCTTCTATAATTCCCCGTTTAGAGAATACCTATAAGGAATTGAAACGTCTATAAATTTCTCGGTCTTCTTTGCAGAAGCCAAGTTTAGAGAATACCTATAAGGAATTGAAACCGAAATAATAAAATAATATAAGTAAATAAAGAGGTAGTTTAGAGAATACCTATAAGGAATTGAAACTTGAAAAAGTTAAAACCCCATGTTGATTGGTCTGTTGTTTAGAGAATACCTATAAGGAATTGAAACAAACCTTTATAAGTCCATAACAGCAACCTTAAAAAGTTTAGAGAATACCTATAAGGAATTGAAACGTCTATAAATTTCTCGGTCTTCTTTGCAGAAGCCAAAGTTTAGAGAATACCTATAAGGAATTGAAACTCACTTCCTATAACTCCGTTGAATTCTGTGGAGTAGGTTTAGAGAATACCTATAAGGAATTGAAACTTTTTAAATTACCATCTTTGTCCAAATCCTTGTCATGGTTTAGAGAATACCTATAAGGAATTGAAACCTATGCTAATAATTAAAATGGATTTAAAGGGCAATTGTTTAGAGAATACCTATAAGGAATTGAAACTGCTTTCTTTTGAGAAAACATTACCTGCATATATAAGTTTAGAGAATACCTATAAGGAATTGAAACCTGCAAAAATTTTCAAAGGTTTCACTTCCTGCCATAGCGTTTAGAGAATACCTATAAGGAATTGAAACCCACATGATGTGCAAACAATTTCATTGTCTTCATTTTGTTTAGAGAATACCTATAAGGAATTGAAACTTCCAATAAGTATTCCTAATTCATCAGATTCAAAAACGTTTAGAGAATACCTATAAGGAATTGAAACCGAATTTTTATTACTTCTCCAAATTCTGCTGTATCTGTTTAGAGAATACCTATAAGGAATTGAAACGATAATTTAGCTAGTTGTACAATGACATACGTTGGTGTTTAGAGAATACCTATAAGGAATTGAAACTAACATCAGAACCCTCAGAAATACAAAAGGAGCTGGGTTTAGAGAATACCTATAAGGAATTGAAACTTCACACTGCAACGACAGAGAACTAAAAAAGTAAGAAGGTTTAGAGAATACCTATAAGGAATTGAAACAACAATTTATCTCTTAGGTCATTATATTTCTTTGTTGTGTTTAGAGAATACCTATAAGGAATTGAAACCGAAAATTCTATTGCTAGCTGCAGCAACAATTATTCTGTGTTTAGAGAATACCTATAAGGAATTGAAACTTATGCATTGGATTTTTTTGTGTAAAGAATTTTTTAGTTTAGAGAATACCTATAAGGAATTGAAACTTTTGTATAGATGTTCCCTTAGCCATCTCAACATGAGTTTAGAGAATACCTATAAGGAATTGAAACGCCATCTCAACATGACCACCAGTAAATTTTTCTTGGTTTAGAGAATACCTATAAGGAATTGAAACATTTCACTTATCCTTAAACTAGAACGAAATTCCTCAGTTTAGAGAATACCTATAAGGAATTGAAACATGTATCCATATTTTTCCATTACATACCTTGTTTTAGTTTAGAGAATACCTATAAGGAATTGAAACAATACTGCCAATATGATTTTTTCTTTCTTTGTCATTCGTTTAGAGAATACCTATAAGGAATTGAAACTACTTTGTTGTCTATATTCTGCGTCTTTTGGCAGATTGTTTAGAGAATACCTATAAGGAATTGAAACATTCTTTTGTTGTACCCTCATTTAATTTATAAAGTTATAATTAATAATGTACAAATAATATTAAATAAAAATGTACAAATGGTATGATTACAGGGTACAAAAGGAGGTACCCTAATGATTATCAAAAGTAGTATCATAACAGATTTAAATATTCAAACTGTCAAGGATCTTTATAAGTTAAAACCATTTATGGAGGACACAACATTGAAGGTTAATAAAAGCCAGATCGCAAGGGAACTTGATGTCGATAGGCGTACAGTTGATAAATACATTAATGGCTTTCATAAGGCCAAATCCAGAGAATGCGTGAATTGTATCACTGCTTACTATGACATTATCGCAGAGCTTCTATCTGATAACAGCCAGCAGATATTTTATTACAGAAGAGTTTTATGGCAATACCTAGTAGACAATCATTCTTATGAAGGGTCTTATGTGAATTTCTGCTACTATCTAAGAAAATATCCTGAACTAGACTCATATTTCAAAAAAAGCAGACCTTCAAACGCAAATAACGTAACCATACGTTATGAAACAGGAATGGGTCAACAAGCACAACTAGACTGGAAAGAGTCTATACGATTTACTCTTTCAACAGGTGAAATAATAGAAGTAAACATATTTGTATTATTGCTGTCATACTCACGTTTTAGAGTATACAGGGTATCTCTATCAAAAACACAGGACATATTATTTTCATTCCTTGATGATGCGTTTAACACGTTTGGAGGTGTTCCAAGTGAGATTGTCACCGATAATATGAAAACAGTTATGGATGAGCCAAGAACAGAGTATACAGAAGGGAAAATAAATATAAAATTTAAGCAGTTTGCGGATGATTATGGTTTTAAGGTGCACCCTTGTATTGCAGGAAGACCAAGAACAAAAGCCAAAGTAGAAGCACCAATGAAACTACTTGATGAGATAAGAGCCTACAATGGAAAACTTGATTACAAGGAACTTAATGAGTTGGTCACACGAATAAATAACAGAGTAAACATGCAGGTAAATCAAGGTACAGGTCGTATTCCATTAATGTATTTCAACAAGGAAAAAGCTTTCTTAGGAAGCTTACCAGCCGATACCATAAGAAAGCCTTATCAAATAACTCCACATAAAGTAAAAGTAAATTCATCCAGCATGTTCAACCATAATGAATGCCAGTATTCTGTACCACCAGAATACATTGGAAAAACTCTTACTTTACAAGTGTATGATGGTTACATACATGTTTATTATAACATGGAATTAATAACTATCCATACCCTTAGTAAAAAGAAACTAAATTATTTTACAGAACACTATACTGCTATAGCAAGAAAATCGCATGCATTTAAGGAAGAAAATATAAATGAGCGGGCAAAAGAAAACTTACAGGTTATAGGAGAAGTATATAGTTATGAATAACAGTACATACAACCAGCTATGCCGGAACATGGAAATTCTTGGTCTTGGGCAAATGGTAATTCATCTTGATGAAATATCTAATTTTGTGACATCCAACAATCTTTCGTTTACAGAAGGACTACTGAGACTTAGTAATTACGAAGTTGATTTTAAGGAGGCCAAAGCATCTAGATCTATGATTAAAGCAGCAGCATTTCCTTTTGTAAAGGAATTGAAAGATTATGATTTCAATTTTCAGCCGTCAGTAAATCAGCAAGAAATACAAGAACTTTGCACGCTTGGTTTTCTTGAAAGAAATGAGAATATAGTATTTCTTGGTCCAAGTGGTGTTGGAAAGACTCATCTGGCAACATCAATAGGAATAGCTGCAGCAAAGAAACGTACTAGCACATATTTTATCAAATGTCATGATTTATTGCAGCAACTAAAGAAAGCAAAACTGGAAAACAGACTTGATGTAAGACTCAGACACTTCTGCCATTACAGACTACTTATCATTGATGAACTTGGCTACTTACCCATTGATAAAGAAGATTCTAATATGTTTTTTCAGCTTATAGATATGAGATATGAGAGAAAAAGTACCATTCTTACAACAAACATGAATTTCAACGAATGGGATGGTGTATTCTATGACGCAGTTGTAGCCAATGCAATACTTGACAGGGTATTGCACCATGCACATGTAATATCTATATCTGGAAAGTCATACAGATTAAAGGATCATATGAAGCAAGGAGAATAGTTGTACATAATTATTTAATACTTTTTATACATTTTTCCTTGACAGTTTATACCTATGAGGAATTGAAACAGTGGTATTTCTGATTTCTTTTCTTGCTCTCTCATATGTTTAGAGAATACCTATGAGGAATTGAAACCAATATGGCTCTCATAGTACGACTTTTGTCTAATAAATCGTTTAGAGAATACCTATGAGGAATTGAAACGACATAGTATCATAGAAAACGGTGTAGATTTCGTTGTTTAGAGAATACCTATGAGGAATTGAAACACGTATAATAGCGTGAGTAGAAATGATATTGAAAGAGGTTTAGAGAATACCTATGAGGAATTGAAACATTTCAATATATCCGTCTACGTTTACCCTTACCGAACGTTTAGAGAATACCTATGAGGAATTGAAACTTTTCTCCATTCTTGCAATTTGAGTAGGGCTTCTTTCTGTTTAGAGAATACCTATGAGGAATTGAAACATGTATGGAACATTCACAGAGCAACAGGCTCTGGTGAGTTTAGAGAATACCTATGAGGAATTGAAACAGCCTTGAAATGAAAAAAGAGAAAATTGCAAACAGGTTTAGAGAATACCTATGAGGAATTGAAACCGAAAATTCTATTGCTAGCTGCAGCAACAATTATTCTGGTTTAGAGAATACCTATGAGGAATTGAAACACGTATAATAGCGTGAGTAGAAATGATATTGAAAGAGGTTTAGAGAATACCTATGAGGAATTGAAACAATTCTTTTGATTCCCTTCCTCAAGTTCATTGTTTTGGTTTAGAGAATACCTATAAGGAATTGAAACTCATTAGTTTTTTATCTATTTCTATGTCTATATTTTTGGTTTAGAGAATACCTATAAGGAATTGAAACTCTTTTGCTATTTCTTCAAGTCCTTTGACATCCAAAGTTTAGAGAATACCTATAAGGAATTAAATTTGACTTTATATGGAAATACTCAATAAAACAGATTATTTAAATTACTCACTTTTGGATAAATCTACTGTTGGAAAATTTACCATTAAAGAATGTATATATAGTTTGAGAGTATACCATATGCGAATGTCACTTGATTACCAAATATTACTGCCCAGATAACACCCGCCACAGCCCTCTGTTACATTTTCTTAATTTGAATAACCAAATTGAAAAATATATAATGAATTATAGGTATAAATACTCAGTATATATTTTGAAAAATTTGGAGCTGATTATATGAAGAAATTGAAAGAAATGCTTTCAATCGTACTTAGTGCTGCATCGTTATTTGGAGCGTCCTTACCTGCCTATGCTCCTAGCAATTTAGTAGAAGAGGTTATCACTACATATATCCCAATGAGTATTATGAATCAAAGTACTAAGTATGTTGCGTTAGGAGATTCTATTACAACGGGATATGGTTTGGAGAACTACAATAGTAACGATGTAAAGAATAAAACTAGTGAAAAGAGTTTTGTTACCAAATTAAGTAAAAAAATAGGGAAAGAAGCAGTGAATTTAGGGGTAGATGGAATAGATTCCACAAGGCTATTAAAAGCAATAACTAAGCCTTCAACAGCAGATGAGAAGGAGATAATAGCCCAAATAGAGAAAGCCGGCGTTATAACAATTTCTATAGGTGGAAATGATGTGTTTATGGCGTTGGCAGAGGTCTTAAATGACAAGCTTGGAAAAGACAAGAATCTTTTTAATGCCAATAAGCAGGATATTCTCAAGGTAACAATGGACCTTATTTTCAATAAAAGTGCAAAGGAAACCTTAAAAAATAACGTAATAAAAGCTACCAGAACATTTACTGGGGATAAAGCAAATAATGAGGAAGGAAACTTTGCTAGTATAATAAGAGAAATAAAGGAGTTAAATCCTGGTGCTCAAATTGTAGTAAACACAATCTATAATCCATATGATATTCAATTTGCCAGCTTTTGTAATGAAGCCATAGAAACAATAAACGCAAAGATAATAAGTGACTCTGAAAATGGGAAAAATTATCTAGTGGCTGATGTGTATTCGGCTTTTGCCAAAGCTAGGAAGGGAACTATACTTGTAAATGCCGATACTGGAAAAACCTTTGATCCCCATCCTACTGCAAAAGGGCATGAAGTAATTTATACTGTAATTGCGTCCGTTATGCAGAATAACACTCTTCCATACAGTATTAAAGCCTCTATTTCAAATGGTAAGCTGACTCATAGTGTTTTTGAAGGTGAAGTGCATTTTAAAGTTACGCCAGACAAAGGCTATAAGATTCCTAAAAATATTTCAATAACAATTGGAAACGGTGATAAGACAATTATTGCCTTAGACAGCAACGGTACGGCAGTAATACCAATTGCGGATGTTGGAGCAGATATGGTGGTTAGTGGAATTTGCGATTAGCTTATTGAAGCTTGGACTATAAATATTTAAAATAAAGCAGCTGAAGGTCGAAAGAATATGGTCTGAGTTTTTAGTAATGTCTTTATGAAAGGAAAAGAAATGAGATTATTTTTTGCTATTGAGTTTAATGAAGAACTAAAGGATTATTTATTTAGTATTCAAAAACAGGTCAGGCAATATTGCATAGGAGGAAATTTTACCTCAAAAGATAATTTTCACTTAACATTACGTTTTATTGGAGAGCAAAGTCAACAACAAGCAGAACTTTTAAAATCTGCAATGAAAGCTACTGCTACTAGCTTAGAAAGTTCAACAGAAAAGTCTGGCGCAAGATACCTTCTTAATAATAAGGAAAAACACATAGATACTTTTTCTGCTGTAAACACTGATGATGGAATTTCCCAAAGAGGGGCTAAGCTTTTTGAAGGTGAGGAGATTCATGAGAGCACGTCAATATCCAGCGGTGGTGCTTGTAAGCCAGGATTTGAACTGAGACTAAGTAAAATAGGCAAATTTGATAGAGGAAATAAGAAAATATTATGGGTTGGTCTGCAAAGAAGTCAACAACTGCAAGCCTTGCATAATAAACTTGAAACTAATTTATTTAAAGTTGGATACAATAAAGAAGAGCGAGGCTACAATCCACATATCACTTTAGCTAGAGAAGTTAGAATAGAAGCATTTGACCAGTTGGCAAATGAAATAAAGCTAAATGAAACTTCCATTTGGGTAAATGCTATTTCACTTATGGAGAGTAAAAGAATTAATAACAAGCTATGTTATGTGCCTATAGAGAGAGTGGAATTTGCAGGCAAGAAATAGTACTAAGTAGCAATATATATCTAATTGCGAATCTCAGTATAAAATTGATGCTAGAAATAGAAGATGAAAACACGTATTGCAGCCGACACAGGGAATGAACCATACAAATTCAATAAATATCTTGGAGTAGTCAAAAAGATAGGTTTGCATAGAAGTACCAGTAAGGGCACTTTTAATTTGGTTTCAAGGTTCATAAATATTTAGTAAAACACGTTATAAATATAAATAGGAAGCACGAGAGAGATAATTTTTCTTTCACGTGCTTTTGTTATGCTATTTACCATAAAATGAGATAAATAAAAGATTTGTGCTAAATATGACAAAATATTTTTAATAATTGTAAAAATAAGACTTGAAATGAAACATATAGTAACGTAATATTAATTTATAGACACATAATACAATAATGTAATAAATTTACAAACTATCTTTGAGATGGAAGAAAAATGAAGTTATTATATATGTCTAATCATATATAAAGGAGAATTATGAGTACATATAAAATGAAATTTAAACTAATGAAATCTAAAATATCAGCATTGTTTTTTTCTATAGCAAGCAAGTTTTCTAAGAAGAGAAAAACTAGTGCAGACAAAAATATTAGTAAACCTCCAAAAATCTCTAGTAAATTCATATTTCTAAGAAGATTTAAAATCAAGACTAGATTAATTGCGTCCTTTGTACTACTATTGGTTGCTGTAATTTTAATCACTGGCATTTTTTCATATAATTCATCAACGCAAACTATTGATGATAAAGTGAAAAGGTATTCATTACAGGTAATGGAACAAACTAGTGTCATATTAGATGGCAAAATAGAAAGAATGGAAGCGTACATTAATGATGTAGGTTTAGATAGAAATATTCAAAATGCTATAATAAAGTATAATGAAGGTAATGCTTTTGATAAATATGATCAAGTTAAAAGTATTATGGAATATTTAATGACTAAGTTTGTAGCTGACTATGATGTAGAGTATTGTGCTATATTACATGGTGAGGATTTTTCACAAGTACAAAACTTTAACCGAGGACAAGCTGAGTTAGATGCTCAAAAAATAGCAGGCGCAGATTTTAAGCAGTTGACATGGTGGGATGTAAATTTTGTAGAGTCAAATAAGCAGAAGAGTTATTATGGTATTACACAGAACATAAAGGGTGTTAACAGTGGAGGAGTTATTGCCAAAATGGTAGTAATTCCAAAACCCAACTATCTTGCCAGTGGATTTGAAAAATTAGATATTGGCAAAGACTTAGCATCAGATACAGTTTTTCCTATATTTGTAGTTGATGATGAGGGCAGAATATTAGCAACTAGAAATGCTGAAAGCTATACTATTGATTCGTCAAATGACAATTCAAAACTTATAACCAGTGAAATTAAAAAGGCAATAGAAGATGATACTAAACAAATAGAAATACTTAAAGATTTGTCAAAAACAAAGCCTCTTACTGATTCACAAAAATTAGAAATTGAAAACTTACAAAAAAGCTATAAATCTGGCAATATTGATATTAATGTTGATGGGGTTAACAGCTTAGTTACATATTCAAGAA
The DNA here is from genome assembly GCF_005473905.2 of Ruminiclostridium herbifermentans. Taxonomy (NCBI): domain Bacteria; kingdom Bacillati; phylum Bacillota; class Clostridia; order Eubacteriales; family Oscillospiraceae; genus Ruminiclostridium; species Ruminiclostridium herbifermentans. The sequence continues at coordinate 2,799,874 of NZ_CP061336.1, read as the reverse complement.
TTGGTAAGAAAAATTGGTATGTTGTTTCTGTGATTCCTTATAACTATTTAAATAGTGATGCTAATGAGTTAAGGACGAATATTATCTTGATTGGAAGTATTTGTATTTTATTTGCGTTTTTACTATGCATATTAATTGCTAGAAGTGTATCAAAACCACTATATATTCTTGTTTCAGCTATGAAAAAAGTAAAGGATGGAGATTTAACAGAACATGTAGCGGATAATGGGAAAGATGAAATTGCCGATGTGTGCAATAACTATAATGATATGCTTTCAAATATATGTTCCCTTATAAATAAGGTGAGAGATGCCTCAAAACATGTATTTGATTCTGCAAACAAGATAACGTTGGCTTCAGAATCAACATATTCTGTTTCTGAACAGGTTGCTCAGTCTGTAGCTGAAGTGGCTATGGGTGCTTCAGACCAAGCGATGGAGATAAATGAAAGTGTTACAGACATAAGTAAATTATCTGAGGGTATTACTTTGGTTGAAGAAAATGTAACAAAAGTAATAGAAATAGCAAACAAGATAAGCGGGTTAAATGAAGTTGCAGCTTCAACTATTAGTGAACTTAATACTAAATCAGCTCAAGTGAGTGAAACAACAAATAAAGTTTATACAAACATAAATGAACTTAGTAATAGTATGAAAGAAATACAAAAGATACTTAAAATGCAGAATACTATTTCTGAACAAACAAATCTTTTGTCATTAAATGCTGCTATTGAAGCTGCTCGTGCGGGTGATGCCGGAAGAGGCTTTGCAGTAGTTGCTAGTGAGGTTAGCAAATTAGCAGAAAAATCAAAAGAATTTAACAGTTTAATAAATAATATAATTTCTTCTATAGGGAAGAAAACTAAAGATACTGTTAATGAGGTGCTCAAGTCTAATGATGTAGTTAATGAGCAGATAAATTCTGTTAAGGGAACAGAGAATTTGTTTGAGACAGTATTTGGTTCTATGAAGGATGTATTAACAAATATTGAATTAACTGAAAAATCAGTTGAAAATATTATGATGTCAAAAAATAGTGTATTAGAATCAATAGGAAATATATCTGCAGTTGCGCAGGAATCAGCTGCTGCAACAGAGCAGATTTCTGCTAGTACACAAGAACAAATATCTGCAGCCCAAGAATTATCTTACCAAGCAAAAGATTTAGAAAGGCTTTCGGAAACTCTCAATAAGGAAATATCCAAATTTAGAATTGAATAAATTAATAATCGATCGATGATTTAAAATTGAAAAGATTTAAATTGAAAAGATTTAAAATTGAAAAGATTTAAAATTGAAAAGATTTAAAATTGAAAAGATTTAAAATTGAAAAGATTTAAAATTGAAAAGATTTAAAATTGAAAAGATTTAAAATTTAATAAAACACATTTTAATATTATTTAAACACTTCATTAACGAAATACCGGCCTCAAAGGGTTAGAACTAAAATCTAACCAATAGAGGTCGGTTTTTATTTGGTTCTATGTCAATAGTTGGAGTAGAACTTTAATCTGAATTTTATGTTCTGTGTCAATGGTTGGGGTAGAACTTTAATCTGAAATTTGGGTTCTGTGCCAATAGTTGATGAAGCAATGTAAACTGATATTTTAATTTGGATTAATATTTTGTGATTTCTGCAATTTTATTTTAAATAGCCTCATATAATTCCCATTTTTTTTATCGAGTATATATTCATTTTTACAAGTAGTAATTTAACGAATATCATTTCAGTAAATAGATTACCATATTTTACTAAAGCTTTATATGTCTTATATACAGCGATTTCTCAATTAAATGGTTTGCATATAGCAAGTGAAATTGAAAGCTATAATAAAGCAAATCCTGAAGCAAAATCTGCTAACCTTGATATTAATATAGATGGTGCTGATAGCCTTGTAACATTTGCTAAACTAAGTGACAATAAGGATTGGTATATTGTATCAGTAATACCATACAATTATCTAAATAGTTCTTCTAAGAATTTAGGAAATAGAATTGCTATTATTGGATTAATTTGTGTTGTAGTTGCGTTTGTGTTGTGTATCTTTATTGCAAGAAGTGTTTCAATACCTTTAGGCAGGTTTGTATCAACTATGGAAAAGGCAAAGAGCGGAGATTTAACGGATCAGGTAATAGACAATGGATCTGATGAGATAACTGATGTTTGCAACAGCTATAATGAAATGCTATTAAATATAAATTCACTTATTTCAAAGGTTAAGGACTCATCACAACATGTCTTTTCTTCGGCAGGCAAGATAACTACAGCTTCTGAATCTACGTACAATATATCAGGGCAAATAGCACAGACAATTGGCGAAATAGCAAAAGGATCGGCAAATCAAGCTTCCCATATAAGTGATAGTGTTATTGTCATGAACAATCTTTCTGAAGGAATTGCAACTGTTGATGAGAACGTAACTCAAGTAATAACTATAGCAAACAAGATAAACGGATTAAATGCAACTGCATACAGTACAATAAACAAACTCAATGATAAGTCGATTCTAGTAAGTGATACTACTAATAAAGTACATGCAAATATAAATGAATTGAGTAATAGCATGAGTGAAATTCAGAAAATTGTCAAGCTACAGAGTTCAATTTCTGAACAGACTAATTTACTAGCATTAAATGCATCTATTGAAGCTTCTCGTGCGGGTGATGCCGGAAGAGGTTTTGCAGTAGTAGCTAGTGAGGTTAGCAAGCTGGCAGAAAAATCTAAAGAATTTAATATGATTATCAATGACATTATTACGTCAATAGAAAACAAAACAAATGATACTGTAAAAGAGGTGCTAAAATCTAATGAAGTAGTAAATGAGCAGATAAATGCCGTTAAGGATACAGAAAGCTTGTTTGGTACAGTATTTAGTTCAATGGGAGAGGTGCTATCTAGTATTGAAAAAACAGAGCAATCGGTAGAAACTATTATGCAAGCAAAGAGCAATGTATTAGAATTAATTGAGAGTATTTCAGCAGTAGCACAGCAATCAGCTGCAACTACAGAGGAGATATATGCTAGCACAGAAGAGGAAATTGCAGCGGCTGAAGAACTAGCAATTCAAGCAAAAGAATTAAAAGAACTGTCAGAAGATTTGAATTCAGCAGTTACTAAATTTAAAGTATAGTAATAAATATTACATTTATATCAGAAACTCAACTTTCCCTCTTGAAAGGCCTAACTTCGTAAAAGCCTATCATTGATAAGGGTGAACATCAATAATTTAGTTGGAATTTTAGTTAGGAAAGTTGGGCTAATAAGTATAAAAATCCACTTAATGATTATATAAATAATTATTATTAGGGGGATTTTTTTGCAATTACTGAGTGTTTTATGCAATTGTATTGATGATGCATTGATGATAAAATATATTAATCGGCTTTTGCATATGAGGTTCTAGTAGTGAGGAAGATAAGGTGTTTGACAAGGATAATTTCACGTATGCTTTATAAGTGAAATGTATGACTTGAATGCTACAGACAAGGCAGTTGCTGAAATTAATGATATATGGAAATCCTTTAAGTTTAATAAATAAACTCTGGTTTACAGAGGGATGCCTTCTTTATGATTAAATCAAAATTTCATATCGAAAGGGAAATGAGATGAGAGAAAAAATACAACCATTGGCATATAGAATGTCACCAAGGACAATTGAAGAGTTTGTAGGACAGAAACATATAATTGGCAAAGATAAAATGCTGTACAGAATGATTAAAGCAGATAGAATAACGTCTATTATTTTATATGGACCGCCGGGCACGGGTAAAACCTCTCTTGCAAGAATAATTGCAAATACTACTGAGTCCAGCTTTGAAAAGCTAAATGCAGTTACTTCTGGAGTTGCAGATATAAAAAGGATAGCGGCAGATACAAAAAATACTATGCTAAATCCAAAAGGCAGGACTGTGCTATTTATTGATGAAATTCATCGCTTCAACAAGTCTCAGCAGGATGCGCTTTTACCCTATGTGGAGGATGGCTCAATTGTTTTGATAGGAGCCACTACAGAAAATCCTTTTTTTGAGGTGAATAAAGCCCTAATATCAAGGTCTACTGTGTTCATGCTAAAGCCCCTTGAGCATGAAGATATCAAAAAGCTTATAATTACAGCGATAAATGACAAAGAGCGAGGGCTAGGAACATACAATATCAATATATCTGAAGATGCCATTGATTATCTATGCGAGGTTTGCTCTGGAGATGCCAGAACAGCACTTAATTCTATTGAACTGGCTGTACTTACCTCTGAACTTAATGAAAATGGTATTATAGACATCAATCTTCATACAATTGAGGAATGTGTTCAAAAAAAGGCCATTCGATTTGATAAAAATGGTGAGGAGCATTATGATAATATAAGTGCGTTTATTAAATCAATGAGGGGTAGTAATCCCGATGCTGCTGTATTTTATTTGGCAAGAGCCTTATATGCAGGAGAAGACGTAGAATTTTTGGCAAGAAGAATAATAATATGTGCTTCAGAGGATGTGGGTATGGCTAATCCCACTGCTTTACAAGTTGCAGTTGCTGCGGCACAGGCTGTAAAAATGATTGGAATGCCAGAGAGCAGGATTATATTGGCACATGCAGCAGTTACAGTTGCATGCAGTCCAAAATCAAATTCTGCGTACATGGCTATAAACAAAGCTTTAGCAGATGTTGAGACAAAAAATACGGGAAGCGTTCCAATGCATCTTCGAAACGCCCCTGCAAAGGGAATGGAGCAGCTTGGTTATGGAAAGGGCTATAAATATGCTCATGATTACGAAAATAACCTTGTAAAGCAGGAGTATTTCCCAGAAGAAATGTTGGGTACGCTATATTACCATCCTACTGAAAATGGGTATGAAGCAAAGATTAAGGCTTGGTTGGAAAAATGGAGAGAGGCTTAACAGATAAGAATTTTAATATTTTATGCTCACAATTGGGCACGGGAGGAAGCGTTTTATGAAAAGAGTTTTAGCATGGATTTTGTTAGTTGGATTTATATTTTTGCTTGTGAATATATTTACATTTAAATTCTTAATAGGACCAAGTGTTATGGTTTATATATTAGCTATTGTTTTGTTTATATTTACTAATAAACCATATAACAGCAAAAGTAATGAGGCTGAAAAAGATAAAGTTTAAAAAATAAAGTTTAATTTTCTTAAGCTAAATTGCATAAATAAGATTAATTCAGATTGATTCAGATTGATATCGTTGGATTTGTAGTAGACCAAATGGCTTACAACATTGCAAGATTTATTAAAAAGAATCATTAGTTGGTACAGAAAGCAAAGTAGCAAATGCTGCATATGGTCAGCTAATAGGTTAAGCCCATTAAAAAGCTATATTTGATTGAATTTAAAGAATAATATTTGTTCCTTTTTGAAATAATATCCCATTATTGATATTTTAAAGATAGAGGTGGCAAATATGATTGTTGCAGTTCAATCAATGCGCTCAGGTATTGCTGACCAGCTAAAGCAAAGAGGATATACAGTTGTTGATTTATACACTTATTCAAAACCTATAGATGCAGTGGTTTATGAAGGAAATAAATTTGATTTTTCAGCCATTACTGAAGAAAATACTAGTGCAACTATGGGGGTAAATAACAGTTCTAGCTATGGCGTTTTTATAGTCTGTTCAAATGGAAAAAGTATTGATGAAATAGATTATATGCTTAGAACTAGGTGTTATAGTTCATTTATATGACTTTCTTCTAAATTAGAGTTATAGGTGATTACACATATCAATGGAAATTGGATATAAATAATTGGATGAATTAGCTTTGTGAATAAAGCTTGCAAACGCAGTATAAAAATATCTGTGTTAATAAAACCGTAAAATCAGCATTTATGCATGATTAAAGTTGGTTGGCAAGCTTTAATTTTTGCTGAAGGAGTTGTCAAAACAACATTTTCTGTATATCGATGTCTTATTAAGAAGATGTCTTATTAAGAAATAGTACTATACTAAGCATAAAAATATAATTGCGAAGCTGGGTTAGAAATTGAAGCTAGAAATAATGGGCGAAGAATGAGTATTGTATCCGGCACAGCGAAAGTAAGTAGCTGCGAGCATTGACCAAAGATAGGATTTCTTGGTTATTTGTGTTTTTAATTCTTCTCCTTATTTTTTTCTATAATCGACCAATGACAGGGTGCCTTGGTTATACGGTCGGCGTATATGCTTTTTTTCACTGCAATTATTTTAGTGTTAATTTCGGGAGCGAGCCATAGATTATGTTGCACGAGAGTACTATTTACTAAATAATATCTATTAAGAGACTCACTCAAACTTTAGTTACTCAAATAAGCCTTTGACAATACAATATAATTAATAAATTAAAAATTCATAGACTAAGCTAATATAACAGGTTGAATAATTACAAGCCTTCTGGAATTTCATTGGAATTTAAATAGTTTATATTTATTAGTACTTGCAATAATAAAGAAAGTATGTTACTATCAAATCGTAGTAAATTGATTGGAATTAAGGTGATTAAATTGAAGGTATCAACAAAAGGAAGATACGGCCTTAAAGCCGTTGTAGACTTAGCTATAAATCAGGATAATGGAATGATATCCATAAAGAGTATTGCTCAAAGACAAGGTATTTCAGAAAATTATCTTGAGCAGCTTTTCGCTTCATTGAAAAAGTCTGCAATAATTAAAAGTGTCAGGGGTGCTCAGGGCGGTTATATGCTTGCAAGACCTGCTGACAGGATAACTGTTGGAGATGTTTTAAGATCACTTGAAGGAGCACTTTGTCCTGTAGAATGTATGGATTTTGAATATCCCACTGAATGTGAGAAATCTGAAACATGCGTAACTGCTCCAGTTTGGGCAAAATTACGTGACAAGGTTAATGAGGTGGTAGATTCAATAAAAATCAGTGATCTTGTGAAAGATTATGAAATTAAGACAAAAAAAGTTTCTAAGTAGCTTGATTCTTGTGAACCTAAAAGGGTATATTATTATATGATAAAAATTTATAAGTTTATTTTTCATATATGTAAAGTTTGGGAGTACAAGAACTAGGATAGAGTTAGAATTGATTTCATAATCATATGAAAGCATTGAAACTTATTCCAGTTTTTAGAATACATAATATGTTTAAAAGTGTAGAAGAAAATATGTATTAAAAAATATGTATTAAAAAACTACAGAACATTATTAGTACAACTAAAGTAATTACTTAAATGGGCAAGTTGCTAGACAACATTGCTATTAAAAAAGGGAGTGTTTGTAATGGGAAATAAAACAATTTACTTAGATCATGCTGCAACCACATATGTAAAACCTGAAGTATTTGACGCTATGAAGCCATATTTTTGCGAATATTTCGGCAATGCTTCATCAATATATAGCATTGGCCGTGAAAGCAAGAAGGCAGTTGAAGAAGCACGTGAAAAGGTTGCGAAAGCAATAGGTGCTCAGCCACGGGAAATTTATTTTACAGGTTCGGGAAGTGAAGCAGATAACTGGGCATTAAAAGGTATTGCTGCAGCTTATAAGAAAAAGGGTAATCATATTATAACATCAGTAATCGAGCATCCTGCTATTCTTAATACTTGTAAGTACCTTGAAGGTGAAGGGTTTGAGATTACATATCTTCCAGTTGATGAAGATGGTCTTGTATCTTTGGAAGATGTGAGAAATTCAATAAAGGATAGCACTATTCTTATCAGCATTATGTTCGCTAATAACGAGATTGGTACTATTCAGCCAATTCAGGAAATAGGAGCAATTGCACGTGAAAAGGGTGTTTTATTCCATACTGATGCAGTACAGGCAGTAGGAAATATTCCAATTGATGTTGAAAAACTGAATGTAGACTTATTATCATTATCTGGCCATAAATTCTATGGACCTAAAGGAATTGGTGCATTATATATTAAAAAAGGTGTAAAGATTGCATCATTAATTCATGGAGGACAACAAGAAAGAGGAAAAAGAGCAAGTACTGAAAATATTCCAAATATTGTTGGTTTAGGTAAAGCAATTGAGTTAGCAACAGAAAATATGGAAAAATACAATAAAAAACTTATAGACTTAAGAGAAAAGACAATTGAAGGTCTTATGGCAAAAGTACCGTATATCAAGCTCAATGGTCATAGAACTCAGAGACTGCCAGGTAATGTGAATTTTTCCTTCCAGTTTATTGAAGGAGAGTCCTTATTACTAATGCTTGATATGAAAGGAATATGTGGTTCAAGTGGTTCAGCTTGCTCATCAGGCTCACTAGATCCTTCCCATGTTTTGCTGGCTATTGGACTTTCCCATGAGATAGCTCATGGCTCCTTAAGATTGAGTTTTGGTGATGAAAATACAGAAGAAGATGTTGAGTTCATATTAGAGGAGATACCAAAAATTGTTTCGAGACTTAGAGATATGTCACCTCTTTATGAGGCAGTTAAAAATAAACAAAAAGTATAAAGCTGCAATAAGTAATTTTGTTTAGTAAAATTATAATTTAGAAAAGAGGTTTTATTATGTATAGTGAAAAGGTTATGGATCATTTTACAAATCCAAGAAATGTTGGAGAAATAGAAGATGCAAACGGCATAGGTCAAGTTGGAAATGCAAAATGCGGCGACATTATGAAAATGTATTTAAAAATAGAGGATAATATAATAGTTGATGCGAAATTCAAGACTTTTGGCTGTGGAGCAGCTGTAGCAACAAGCAGTATGGCTACTGAACTTGTAAAAGGCAAAACCGTTGAGGAAGCTATGAAAATAACAAACAAGGCTGTTGCAGAAGCATTAGATGGTTTGCCACCAGCAAAAATGCATTGTTCAAATCTTGCTGAGGAAGCAATAGCAGCAGCACTGGAGGACTATAGGAGAAATATAGGTGAAGCTTCAAATGAAACTGTAGATTGTACAGGTTGTTGTAATAGCTGTGGGCATAGTCATGGACGTGAGGAAGATTTTGACGAGGAATAGAAATATTCTTTCTGAATTAATGATTTGGGAGAAGTTAAAATGGGCTCAAAAAAAGTTATGGTAGGTATGAGCGGCGGCGTAGATAGTTCTGTAGCTGCCGCCATTTTATTGCAGCAGGGTTATGAGGTTATTGGGGTAACACTTCAAATATGGCAGGATATGGATGAAGAAACGCAAAAATCTGAAGGGGGCTGCTGCTCCTTATCAGCAGTAGATGATGCACGCAGAGTTGCAAACAAGCTTGGAATACCCTATTATGTACTTAATTTTAAGGATATTTTTAATAAAAGTGTTATAGATTATTTTAAAGAGGAGTATTTCAAGGGGCGTACACCAAATCCTTGTATTGCCTGTAATAGACATGTTAAGTGGCAAGCAATGCTGGATAAAGCAGTTTCTATGGGTATAGACTATATTGCTACTGGTCATTATGCGAAGGTTTTATTTGATAAGGAAACTAATAGATATGTTCTTAAAAAGTCTGTTACTGACAGAAAAGATCAGACTTATGCACTATACAATTTGACACAGGAGCAGCTAAGCAGAACTTTAATGCCAATTGGAGACTATTCAAAGGACGAAATAAGAAATATGGCAAAGGAAATAGGGCTATCTGTAGCAACAAAACCAGATAGTCAGGAGATTTGCTTTATTTCTGACAATGACTATGGAAAATTTCTCAGTGAGAATTGTGATAAAAAGATTATACCAGGCAAATTTGTTGATACCAAAGGAAATGTTTTGGGCGATCATAAGGGTATAGTTCATTATACAGTTGGACAGAGAAAAGGCCTTGGAATAGCCTTTGGCAAGCCAATGTTTGTTGTGGCACTGGATGCTGAAAACAATACTGTTGTATTAGGCGATGATAGAGAAGTATTTTCTAGTGAACTTACTGCATCAGACCTAAACTTTATTTCTGTAGAAAAACCATATGACGGCATGAGAGTTGGAGCAAAGATTAGGTACTCATCAAAGGAAGCGCCAGCAACTATATATGTTCTCGATAATGATAAAGTAAGAGTGGTATTTGATGAACCTCAAAGGGCTATCACTCCAGGGCAGGCTGTAGTTTTTTATGATGGTGATGTTGTTGTAGGCGGAGGTACTATTGACTGAGTAATTTAAAGCATATTTTTTGTGTGGTTGCAAACAATAATATAGATCTTATTTCTAAATTAAAGGAGGAGTCTTAATGCGTGAAGGACTAATTCCTACAGTTTTAGGTACAGCAGTTACAGCTACAGGTGTGGCTTTGCGAGGTTATGACATGAAAAAACGTGGAATGACTAAGCGAGATACAACGGTTGCAATTGGTGCTGGTGTACTAGGATTTGGATTGGCACACGTAGTATTAGGTTCCATAGATTTAATTAAGAAGTAGATTATTGGGGTGCTGAAATCAGTACCCCATAAATTTTATGTTCATTATTACAGCTTTTCAAATATGGGATTTCTAGCTTCAAAATGTGCCACATACTTAAAGCCTATTTCCTTCAGATATTCAGCAGCTTCTTTAAAGCTATGGCCTACATGTTCTGTTCTATGAGCATCTGAGCCGATAGTAATTAATTCTCCGCCTAATTCAAAGTATCTTTTAAAAGTATCTAAACCTGGTATTGAACAATGTAAATCTGATCTTATGCCCGAGGTGTTTAGTTCTATGCCCTTGCCTTTTTCAATTACTGCTCTTAATATTTGGTCTAAAAGCTCAGCATAATCATTATATCTGAGGGGCTTATCTTCAACTTTGCAATACCTTGCAACATAACCAATATGGCCAATGATATCATAATTATCATATGAAACTATGGAACTCAAAATTTCTTGCAAATACCTTTCATAAGCTTGTCTCTGAGTTTTTCCTATAAAATACTGTCCTGTATATGGATCTAAGTGATCAATAATATGAACGGAGTTAATAATAAAGTCAAAAGGATAATTATTAATTGTTTTGTTAATTTCATCTATTACATGAGGTTGAAAGCCCATTTCAATGCCAATTCGAATATCAAGTTTATCTTTCCAATTACTTTGAAGCTGTTTAAAATAATTAAAATATTGATCTAAATTTATTAAAAAACTTTCATCAAAATCCGGATAATCATAATCTACATGGTCAGTGAAAACTAAGCCAGATAAGCCCATTTCCAAAGCTTTTTGGCATGCACTATTTGCTTCCATATCGGAATCACCGGAAAAATTTGAATGAATATGGTTATCATGCATTGTTTATTTCTCCTTTGAAAAGTATAATTATAATAAATAAACTATCATAAATTATTATATTTTGGTAAAATTTATTTTAAATTAGTTGTATAGCTTAAGACTACTAAGCAAACATTTTTATCCTAAGGAATCAATAATATAGTATTGGTAATAGTAATAGTATCAAGTTTTGATTGATTAATCAACTTAAACGTGTAAAAAACAAATAACATAAAACTAGTTAAAAGAGAGGATTATAAAATGAGTGAAGAAAAGTCACAGGCAGAATTGTTAAAAGAAAGTTTATCCTATGAGATTAAAAATGCTTGGGAACAGAGTGATGACAGTCAAATAAGAAAGGCATTTGACCTATGCGAAAATTATAAGGTCTACTTAGACAAGGGTAAAACAGAGAGAGAGTTTTCTACTCTAGTTGAAAAGGAATTAATAAAGGCTGGATATCATAATTTACAGGAATTATTTAAACAACGTAAAAAGCTAAGTAAAGGTGACAAGGTTTACTATGTTAACAAGAAAAAGTCTGTTGCTTTTGCTATTATTGGACAAAAGCCTTTGACAGAAGGCATTAATATGGTGGGTGCTCATATTGATTCACCTAGAATTGATATAAAGCAAAATCCGTTATATGAGGATTCAGGACTTGTACTGCTGAAAACTCATTACTATGGAGGAATAAAAAAATATCAATGGGTTACAATTCCATTTTCTCTTCATGGTGTAGTTATTAAAGCAGATGGAACAAGTGTTGAAGTTTGCATAGGTGAGGATGAAAATGACCCAGTATTTACAATTACTGATTTGCTTCCACATCTTGCTCAGAATCAGATGCAAAAGAAGGCAACTGAAGTTATTAGCGGTGAGGGACTCAATCTTTTATTGGGCTCTAGACCGTATAATGACAAAAAAGTTAAGGATAAAGTGAAATTAAATATTTTGAAAATACTTAATGATAAATATGGCATAGTTGAAGAAGATTTTCTTTCAGCTGAACTTGAGGCTGTACCTAGCTTTAAAGCAAAGGATATAGGACTTGACAGAAGTATGATAGGTGCATATGGTCAAGATGACAGGGTTTGTGCCTTCACATGTGTAAAGGCTATGCTAGATGCTAAGCCATCAGATAAGACTGCATTATGTATTCTGACAGATAAAGAAGAAATTGGAAGTATGGGTAATACAGGAGCTCAGTCCAATTTCTTAAAGAGTTTTATTTCAAAGCTGTTATATTTAACTAGTGAGAGCTATTCCGATGTATTAATGAATATATGCTTGGAAAATTCAAATATGCTTTCAGCTGATGTAAACTCAGGTGTTGACCCAAGCTATGCAGATGTAAATGACAAAATGAATGCTTCATTTTTAGGAAATGGCGTTGTAGTGCAGAAATACACTGGTTCAAGAGGAAAGTATGATGCTAGTGATGCAAATGCTGAATATATGGGAATGATAAGAAAGCTATTCAATGAAAATAAAATCATATGGCATACTGCAGAGTTAGGAAAGGTTGACCAAGGTGGAGGAGGAACAATAGCGCAGCATGTTGCAAACTTGGGAGTTGATGTTATTGACTGTGGAGTACCTATATTGTCAATGCATTCACCAATGGAGATAACAAGTAAAATTGACGTTTATATGTGCTATCTTGCAATGAAGGTCTTTTTGGAAAGCAAATAGCTAATTATAAATATGGCGTAACCTCTGAAAAATCTATATTTTAAGGTAAATAAAAAACAGGAGATAATTCATGATAAGATTCGGACCATCAGGAAACTCAGACAGCTTTTATGAACAGGGCTACAAAAACTCTTATCAAATGCCCCAGTGGCTTGCTGCAATGGGTTTAAATGCATATGAATATTCATGTAGTAAAGGTGTTAATATTAAAGAGACAACCGCTGTTGAGATTGGAAATGAAGCCAAGAAGCATGACATTTATTTAAGCATCCATGCACCATATTATATAAGTATGGCAAGTGAGGAAGCTGATAAGAGGGAAAAATCTAAAAAGTACATTTTAGATACTCTTATGGTTGCTAAATGGATGGAGGCAAAAAGGATAGTTGTTCATTGCGGAGCCTATAGCAAGGTGGATAAAAGGTGGGCGTTAGATACAGCAAAGCATGTCTTGAAAGAAACGATAGAATTAGCAGATGCAGCTGGATTTGGAGATATTCACATATGTCCTGAGGTTTTAGGAAAACAGAACCAATTGGGAACACTTGAGGAAATACTAGAATTATGTCAATTAGATGAAAGAATTATTCCAACCATTGATTTTGGCCATATTCATGCCAGAGGTCTTGGAGTTCTTAATTCAGAAGAGGATTTTATTGGCATTATTGATTCAATTGAAAATGCCATTGGAGCAGAAAGAGCAAAAAATATACACTGCCATTTTAGCAGAATAGAATATACAAAGGGCGGTGAGAAAAGGCACTGGAATTTTGAAGACAGAGAGTTTGGTCCCAATTTTGAACATTTGGCTCCAGTGTTAATTAAAAGAGATATGGAGCCAGTAATTATCTGTGAATCAAGAGGTAAGATGGCTGAGGATGCGTTAGAAATGAAGAAAATTTATGAAGGGATAAAAAGTGTATGAAAAAAGTACTTGTAATAAATGGCCCCAATCTTAATTTGCTTGGGGTCAGAGAAAAGAGTGTTTATGGAAGCGAAACGCTTCTAGATATTGCTAAAGCGGTCAATGATGAATCTTTGAAGCTTGGGCTTGACACTGATTTTATTCAATCAAATATAGAGGGTGAAATAATAGAAAAGCTACACTCTGCAAGAGGTGTATATGACGTTGTTATTATAAATGCTGCAGCTTATACCCATTACAGTATAGCAATAAGAGATGCAATAAAAGCAATTGAAATACCAGCAATTGAAATACATCTTTCAAATATACATAGCAGAGAAGAATTCAGACATACATCTGTTATAGCACCAGTTTGCGTGGGTCAGATATGTGGCTTTGGAAAAATGAGTTATATTCTGGCACTACATGCGGCAGCAAATTTGCAGACATAAAGTAAAACTTCTGACAAATTCAATGGTTTTAGATGAATTAGTATTATTTTTGTGTATAATTCTAAAAATAGAATTTATAGGAGGCGGAAAAATGTTCGACATAGATAATTTATCTTTACGCTTGAATACATTTAGAAATAAACTTAAGGACTTAAAAATTGATGGGGCACTTATAACGAAAAGGGAAAATTATATGTACTTGTCAGGGTTTTCCGGTAGTTCTGCAAATTTGCTTATAACTGATAAAAAAGCATATTTACTTACTGATTTCAGATATGTTGAACAGGCAGCAAAGCAAGCACCATTATTTGAAATTGTTCAGCATAAGTCTAATATATTAGACACAATATATGAAATAGTTAATTCAGAAGGAATAAAGAAGCTTGGATTTGAAGACCAAAGTGTGACCTATTGTCAATACAAGGAATATTCTGAAAAGCTGAAAAATACGGAGTTATTTAGTATTGGCAGTGTTGTTGATGATTTGAGAGCCATCAAGGATGAGCAGGAAATAGAAATAATTAATAAGGCGGTAGAAATAGCAGATAAAGCATTTGAACAGGTTTTGAAAATTATAAAGCCTGGTATTACTGAATTGGATGTTGCAGCTGAATTGGAATATAAAATGAAAAAGCTGGGTGCTTCAGGTGCATCCTTTGAAACAATTGTGGCCTCTGGCATAAGATCATCAATGCCACATGGAATAGCATCTGAAAAGAAACTTGAACTAGGTGATACCATTACAATGGATTTTGGTGCTATGTACAATCATTATTGCTCGGATATGACTAGAACTGTTTTTTTAGGACAGCCTAAGGTAGAAATGATAGAAATTTATAAAATAGTCCTAAATGCACAGCTAACATCTGAAAAAGGAGCTATAAAAGGACGTACAGGAAAAGAAGTTGACAAAATAGCAAGAGACATTATATACAGAAATGGCTATGAAGGCAAATTCGGTCATGGCTTAGGTCATGGTTTGGGTTTGGAAATCCATGAAAGTCCAAGGCTGTCAGTGGGCGGCGATAAAGTTTTAGAAAACAATATGGCTGTTACAATTGAGCCTGGAATATATGTAGAAGGCTTAGGCGGTGTAAGGATTGAAGATACAATTATTATCAGGGATGACAATCCAAGGGTATTGACAAAGTCAGCAAAGGAAATAATAATATTATAGTATGTGGCAATATTTGCATAGTTATAGTTTTGTTTAGCTAAGAATGATAAAAAAATATGAAAAAACGTATAATAATGAAAATTTTCCTTGCCTTAGAGTCAAATATAATTTAATATAAACTAAGATGCAAATAATGCAAAATGGTTATTTTTGTTTATGAATTAATCATAAAATGTTTATTTATTACGGAGGTATATTATGATAGTAGCTGGTGATTTTAAAAATGGTGTGACGTTTGAATATGATAATAACATATTCCAAGTGGTGGAATTCCAACACGTTAAGCCTGGAAAAGGAGCAGCTTTTGTAAGATGTAAGCTAAAAAATATTGTTACTGGTGCTACAGTTGAAAGAACTTTTAGCCCAACTGATAAAATGCCAAAGGCACACATTGATAGAAAAGATATGCAGTATCTTTATAAAGATGAAGATCTTTACTATTTCATGGATGTTGAATCATATGAGCAGATTCCAATAAGCAAGGAAACAATAGGTGATTCACTTGCTCTCGTTAAGGAAAATGAAATAGTTAGAATATTATCACATAAGGGAAATGTTTTTGGAATTGAGCCACCTACATTTGTTGAACTTGAAGTTACAGAAACAGATCCTGGCTTTAAGGGTGATACTGCTACAGGAGCAACTAAACCAGCTACTGTTGAAACTGGTTATGTTGTAAAGGTTCCATTATTTATTAATGTTGGAGATATAATCAGAATTGATACTAGAACAAATGAGTACATGGAAAGAGTAAACAAATAATTAACACAAAATACTGATAAAATACTGAAAAATACTAAATGGTAATGAGGAGGTAAGATTAATGAGCTATATTAGCGAAAGAGTAGCTTTCATCAAAGGTTTGGCAGAGGGTATGAAAATTGACGATTCAACAAATGAGGGTAAATTGCTGAATGCAATCATTGATGTTTTGGATGATATTTCTCTTGCAATTGAGGATATTGAGGAAATTCAGGACGAAATGAGCGAACAGGTTGACGGCATTGATGAGGATCTTGCTGAGCTTGAAAAAGTGGTATATGATGACGAAGATCTAGAATTTGAAGAAGTTGAATGCCCATACTGCGGTGAGATAATAGAAGTAGATCTTGACATGATTGATGAAGATGCTGAAACAATTGAATGTCCCCATTGCCATGAAAAGATTGAGTTAGAGTGGGATTGTGACTGTGGTGATGATGATTGCGGTTGCGGTTGTGACTGTGATCATGAAGAAGAATAAAAATATTTAATAAGAAAAAGAAATATCAGATGAATAGCTGCTGACATCCAATGTTAGCAGCTTTTTTATGTTTTAGGATTATCAAACTAAAATGTTTTGTAAATAACTATCATATTTTATATTATTTAATAAATGTTTGATAATTATATACTTTTTATTTTGATTTTTAGTATAAAAATCTCAAAAGCCTTTATAATAAAGGGTTTCAAGTATATAAAACTAGCAAAAAAGCACCTTGAAAACATAAAAAAGCGTTAAAAAGTGCAATTTTAACCCAATCTCAAAATGGCTGAAAGCCTTGGTGTTACTGAGAATAACTCAAAAACGAGTTGAAATGCATGTGACCCGTTGTAGGGAATTGAAACACAACTTGTCTGGCTTGTGTTCTAGGTATTCCCAACAGTTGAAATGCATGTGACCCGAATTAGGGAATTTGAAAAGTCCATCAGCTAGAATTTTGTAAATTGATTGGGCAGTAAGAATGCAAGTGTTCTGAATCGGGGAAATGAAAAATTTATGTTCTAGTATTCCGCTACCTGATAGACGGTAAGAATGCTAATGAGCAGATGTAGGGGATTTGAGCGTTAAAAAAGCTTCTCACAGAATAAATCTGTAAGAAGCTTTTGTTATTAGAAATAGATAAATATTTCGGTTTAATATTCTCTGAATTGAACAAATTCAAAAGTGGAAAGCCTAACAGTTTTGCCTTCTGAATCTACTTTTTCAGAAGTAACACGCTCAGAACATGCTGCCAATACTTTAATTCCTGAGTTTTGTAGCAATTTTGTAAGACAAAATGTAAAGGTCATTTCACCTTGAAGCAAAACCGCTTTGGGCTTTAAAGCAATAATTTTAGTCAAATAATCCTGTGCTAAAGCTTCAATGCCCTCACGTGACAAATGCGGTGAAATCTCAGGAAATGGCATATCAACTATTTCACCATAAGCTTTTGCATATGATGTTTGCTTTTCACTCCAGTTTGAGTGAGGGTGGTTTGTAAGGTTAAGGAACATGGTGGGGGTTCTCCTGTGGTATAAGTTATTTATAGTTTTTGTTGTTCTTATTAAGAAGATTGATATATTCAATTAAATCATTTTTAATATGCTCTGAAGTTTTAAAGTTTTTCTCATTACTTGCATGGTTAGAATTGTTTCGGTCATCTTTTATTGTATAGTAATTTTTAAGTATATTTTTTAAATAATCGGAGTCATATTTGATAACATCTGATTTTAATTTGACGATTTTATTATTTAATCTATTTATAATTAATTCAGCTTTTTTATCTGGTTCTAAAAAATCTTTTTCTTTATTCTTTTTGGGTTTATAATTTGCATTGTTTTTTGATAAAATGTATTTATTAATTAAATAGAAGCCTAGGCTAGTATTTGACCAACACGATTTTTCTACAATTTTTAATTCTTTATCATCTAGAGATGGGAAAAGATTGCTATAAATAAAATCAGGAACCTTCTCAACATACAATGTTAGTGCTTGTTGTAAATAACCCTTTTCAATGCACCATGAGATAATATCTAAATCTGTTCTATCTTGTTTTAGTAATAAATCATATTCTTTTTTTATTGTTGATAAAAATAAATAAAAAATTTTCTCATTAATATCATTTAAAGCATTTCTTCTATAATTGTTTATACAATCTTTTAATTTATCTATTGATTCTTTAAAATATCCATATCTACATAACTTTAGATTTTCAGAAAAGTTATTCATTGCATCAATTAATAGCGATAATGGAGAGGTGGGATTATTATTTATAAATATTTGAAAATATTCTGTTAGTGTTTGTGCACTACCAAACTTAACAAATTCTTCAGCACCTGCAATTAAATTATTTATTTTATAAATATCTGTAATATTATCAATGGTGTTATATTTTTGTTTATCATCATTTTGCTTGCAAACAGAATTTTTATCTTCATTACTTATAATTTCCATATATGTTTCACCAGTATCGGGTGACCAATTTGAATATAATACTTTTTCTATTTTTATCCCCTTGTATTGTAGTAATCTCATAATGGATAGCATAAGCATAGAAGAATTTCTCATTCCACCAGTCATATCAGCATATACCGTAATATCAGATGAGTTATAATCTTCGTCAATTTTATTTGCCATGTTGATTATTTCATTAAATACTTTTTCTCCTTTACTACTCTCATCATAATCAATTTTTTCAAATTTAGGACAACTGTATTTATTATCTTCACAAAATTCTTTAATTCTTCTTTCAAAGAATTCTTTGTGCTTTTCTTCTAATCCTTTTATCTCATCAAGCACTGTTTTTGTGCAGAGCATATAAACAGTGGAAAGCTTTTTTTGAGATTCATGTAATAATTGAATTACTGTTTTAACAGCAGCTTCGTTAGTTTGTACACCTTTAATATCAAAATTATAATTATGATTTTCATTTGTTTCGGTATACTTGTATGGATACTTTTTTAAATTATTCTTAACAGGCCGTACATTACTTAGAAATAAAATCATTATATTCTCATTCATTATTCAATCTCCCTTAATATTATTAGTTTATATGTATAAATTTACCACTTAAAATTTGTAAAAACAATACAAAAATGAAATAAATATAATAAAAATTGTAATATATACAATAATTAGTATTATAATATAAGCATATGTAAAACTAAGGAGGAATATGAATGTCAGTGTTGACGGTTTTTGATGTAAGAGGAATACAGGAATTCATTTTTCGTACTAATAAGATTAAAGAGATAATAGGTGCTTCGGAGATAATCAAAAATATTCTTAGAAAATGCTTTGAAGAAGCATGTGAATATGTGTTTGGTAAGAACAATTCAGAAAAAATGGATTTCGACTGGGAAAATAAAAGTGAGGAATTTGATTTTGAAGGCAAAAAATATTTGCAAGTCGAGATTATTTATGAAGGTGGCGGAAACCTTTATGCAGCATTTAAGAGTGAAGATGAATATAAGCGAGTGTACAGAAGGATGAACGAAATAATTCTTGAAAAGACCTATAGTTTATCTGTTTCTTCAGCATTTGTTAAATGTGAAGAAAATTATAAAGATGATATAGATAAATTAATGAGTAAACTTAACGAAGCAAAGCAAAAAAATCCTCCTCTTACACTACCTAGAGGAATAGCTGTTACAAAAAGAGACTCTATTTCTGGATTACCAATAGTATCAAGGAATATATATAAATCAGATATAAATGATAACGATTTAAACTCTACAGAAGCTAATCTAAAATTGAAGACTTATATTAAATATAAAGAAGATTCTAATAAATATGATGATTTCAACTATATGCTCAACCTTGATGAAATGGTTACAGACAAGGGAACAGAAAGCTTGCTTGCTATTGTACATATTGATGGTAACAACATGGCATATGCAATTAACCAGAGTATGGCTGATGAAACTGAGTATAAAAAGGCAGTACCTAAAATTAGAAAATTATCACAGATAATAACTAACTCGTTTACTATAGAAGCATATAATGTAATGCCTGAAGCACTGGAAAAAGCAATTTGCACTAATAATGATTGGAAAAAACTTGATATAAATAAGAACTGCGATAGACCTAAATTGCCAATGAGACCAATAATCTGTGCTGGTGATGATATTACATTCATCTGCAATGCTAGAATTGCAATTCCACTTACAAGGCTTTATCTTGAGAAGATTGTTCAATGTGGAAAGAATCAAAAAAATAATTCTGAAAGTGACAACTTAGACAATAACGCTAAGTCAACAGAAAATGATGATTTGCAATTTTCTGCTTGTGCAGGAATTGCATTTATACACAGTCATTTTCCTTTCAATTTAGCATATAAAATTGCCGAAGAATGCTGTTCAAATGCTAAAGCTGAGGCAAAATCAAAAGCAAGTGATATAACACGTGGCTTTATTGATTATCATTTCTGCTTTTCAGGGGTTACAGAAGATTTGGAAAATATGAGGAAAAATCAGTATGTAAATGATGACGGATACAGCCTGTTAAGACGTCCTTGGCAAGTAACAGGTAAAGAAATTGATCCTTTAAAGGACATAAGGATGCTTGAAGAATTTGCAGAATACTTTTCCACTGGTAAAACTCCAAAGGAAGAAAGCAATAATTCAGAGAATAAGGTTTCAAATAAAAATTGTGAAACATCTAAAGAGACTGATATCAATGATAGTGCCGAAAAATCAGACGACTCAAGTAAAAAGAAACAGCTTAAAGCTTGGCCTAGTACAAGAGTTGCAGAGTTCAGAAATCAATATTTTTCAAGTTATGATGATTTGCAAGATACTATTAAGCAATTTGAGTCTAGAGGGTATTCTTTACCTGAATATCAGAAATATCTGAACAGAGATATATTTGAAGAATCAGATGAAAAAGTTAAGAATAAAGCTTTTTATAATGATGGTAATTCTTTTAAGGCCATTTACTATGATTCATTAGAAATTAGTGATATTTATTGTAACCTAGAAGATTTTGCGCTTGAATTTATAAATAATAAGCTTAATGCGCAGCTTGATGAGCAAAAGAAGAAGGAGATGAAAAATTAAATGAAACATTACAGGATAAAAATAGAGCTTAAATCAGATTTGTGTGCGGCATCAGGCAGTGGACACGGATGCTATATAGATAGTGATGTATGCTTTGATAAATTCGGATTCCCATATATTCCTGCAAAAAGGCTAAAGGGCTGTTTGCTAGAAGCTGCTAATGAATTAATAGAATGGGAAAGCTGCACTGAGGAGGATAAGAAACGACTTTTTGGTGAAAAGGGATTAAATGAAGGTGGAGCATTTAGCATATCTAATGCCTACATAGAGAATTATAGAGAAATTTATACTATGCTTGATGAAATGTATAGCCAGTCTGAGAATGTACACAATCAGCAAGGCATAAAAGATACTAAAAATGAAAACAAAGGCGAGAAACAAATAAAAAGAAGTGACATTATAAACTACTTTACGTCTACCAGAACCAGAACAGCAATTAATGAATCAACAGGAGCGGCTAAAGATGGAAGCCTCAGAACCATTAGAGTTATTAATTGTATAGATCCCATTAAGAAAGAAAAATTTGATAATTTAAAAAATGAAGATGTAGCTAACAAAAACAATCATGAAAAAAATAATGAAAATAATATCGAAACCAATATAAACGATATAAACAGGGTATTCATTGCTGAGGCAAGCTTGTCAGACCCAAGTGATAAAGAACTATTAGTTAAATGCTGTAAAGCATTAAGGCACATTGGCTCACACAGGACAAGGGGCTTTGGAGCAGTAAAGCTCAGTTTAGAGGAAAATAATGCAATTGAAAAAAATGTAATTAATATTTCTGATAATTGTAATAAAATTAAGCTTCTGATCAGATTGGATTCACCGATAATGATTTCCAGCAATAAGGCTTCTGAATCAATGGACTATATTCCAGGCTCAACTATATTAGGCTATTTCGCAGGTCAGTATTTAAAGTATAACAAAGATGATGAAAATTTCTATAAGTTCTTTGTTAATGGTCAGGAGGATGGATTGTATTTTTCTAATTTCTATATTTCGGATAAGAATTATAGCAGATATTTTCCAGCACCTGTTACATGTAAAAAAGAAAAAATCAGTGAAGGAATTTGCTATAATAGTGTATTTTATGAAAAAGAACAAAAACAAAATCCTTCTAAATCTTTAACAAACAAGTTTATCCGTGATATAGATATTTATCCATTTGGTAAATTGCCTGACTGTAAGAGTAGTAAAGAGAATAACTGCAAAAATGAATATGAAATTGATAAAAAACGTTTTGTGGAGGTCAAAAAAGAAGTATTCTACCATCACGCAAGACCTGTTGATGATAAAGATGGTAAAAAGTCAAAGGACAAAGCTATAGATACATTTTATCAATATAATGCAATAAGTGCAGACCAATACTTTATTGGTGAGATTAAAGGCAGCAAGGAAGGCATAAAGACGATAGTTGATTTGCTTAATAAAAATAACTGCAAAATGCGTATTGGAAAGTCAAAAACTGCTCAATATGGCTCTGTAACAGTTGTTAAGTATAAAGAGGAAACATCAGATGAAATAAAAATTTCAGTAAACAATGGTAATGAACTTGCAGTAGTTGCACAATCACATATTATGCTTCTTGATGATTTGGGAGGCAATATTATAAAGCCAGAGGAAATTGTTAAGAAAATTGCAGAGAAGCTTTTTGGCAAGGATGATACAAAGAAATATTGTGACAATGAAAAAATATCATTCATTAAGGTTGACCAAATAGGCAGCTACAATAGGAAATGGAATTTGGAAAGACCTCCTGTTCCAGCAATTGCTACAGGTAGTGTGTTTACTTTTATATATACAGGTGACGAAAAAGAAATTAATAAATACATTAGCATAGGCGAAAGACAGAATGAGGGCTTGGGCAAAATGTATGTCTGGGTAAAAGATGCTGTTTTAAATGATAATCTAGCTCTAAAGGAAAAAGACTGGATTAGTACAAGCAATAAAGAGAAAGCTAAAACTCCAGATTTGGAAAATGTGCTTAGTATATTAATAAATAATATCAAAAGGCAAGAAAACTTATTAAAACTTAAGAAAAAAGCACTTTATAATGCAGAAAGGCTTAATAATAATTCGGAAAAAATAGATAATCAACAAAAGCTTTCAATTAATTCAACAACTATAAATAACCTTCTTGTAAAATACATAAATGGTTGGAAGTATTCGGACTTTGTGGAATTTATCAGTTATATTAAAGATACGGATAAAAGGAAAATGGTAGAAGAACTAGTATTTAAGGATAAAGAAGAAGGTTCCTTAGAAATTAATTCTTCTAATGAATCAAATAATTCTCCAGAAGTTAATACTAATTCAATCAACAAAGCTGCTGAAGAAAAAAGGAAAGATTTAAATGAAATAAAAGAATCCATTGAAAGATTTGAAGATGTGAAAAAAATAAGTAATAACAATGCAAAAGAAGAACTTTTGGAATATTATTTGAAGTACTATTACATTAACTTGCTGACACAATGCAGACTTAACATAAGAATAATTGGCAATGAAAAGGGAGGCGATAAAAATGACAAATAGTACGAAAGAAAGAGTATATATAAAACTAATTCTTACAACAAAATCTCCTTTTTCAGTATGCTCAGGTATGGATGAGTTCAGCGATAAGGATATTATCAAGCAAGGAGATGAACCATTTATTCCAGGCTCAACACTGGCAGGAGTATTCAGGCACTACATAAAAACAAATGGTTTAGATTCATCTGATATGAGTATTGATGATATTGATAAAGAATTCTTTGGATATATTCATAGAGGAAACTCAAAAGAGGAACACAAGGCAAGGCAAAGCGAAATAATTTTTGGTGATGCAGTACTTGCAGAGGTAGAAGGTAGAAATTCTTCTGAAAATAATGCAGAGAATAATTCTTCCACGAATAACACAGACAATCCAAACAAAAAATCAAAATCCAGATTTGTTATTTCATTTAGAGATGGTGTAAAGTTGGATGATAGGAAAACAGCCATTGACACTGGAAAGTACAATTATGAAATTATTGAAAAGGGTGCGAAATTTGAAGCAATAATTGAATATTGTGGTGAAAAAGCCAAAGTATTTAAAGCGATAATTAACAAAATAGCAATTGCAATCAATTCAGGCGACCTTCGTATAGGCTCAAAAACAAGCCGTGGATTGGGTTATATGGAAGCAGAGTATTATACAAAAAGCTTTATAAAGGGAGAATGCAAAGCTGAAGATTGGTTGGAATTTGATCCATATTGTTCTTCTGAGTGGAAAGATGGAAATTATACATCAAGAGAGGACCTTGGTAGTAATGATATTTACGGAATTGAAGCAAAAATTAAAATACCAGATACAATAATGATACGTGATTATAATGTTGATCCAAATATTATAGTTCAAAATAATTCTCAACAAAGTGGAGAAAATGATAGTAATTCTGAACAGAGAATAGATTGTAAAAATAACTCTGAAAAGAACAAAGTCAAAAGTTATCCTAATATAGAAAAATTTGATTATGGACAACTTTGTTTGGACGATGAAACACCTGTAATTCCTGGTACAACTTGGGCAGGAGCATTCAGACACAGGTCAAAAATTATTTTGGAAGAAATATTAAATTCTATGGACTTAAATGCAATAGGCGTTGATGTAAATGATGATAAAGATAATGTTAGACGCAAAATAAATGAGAAAGTTAATCGCATACTTAGCATTGCCTTTGGTCAGAATGAAAACGAACAAAATGCTGAAAATACTAAAAACAATAACGTTCAAAATAGTAGCACAAATAATATAAGTGACAACAAAACGGAAGTAGATGGAAGCAAGAAAAACAAAAAACAGTTCTGCAAATCAAACCTCAGCTTTTTTGAAAGTGAAATTGAGAATTTCACAATTATGCCTATAACAAGAACTAAAATAGATAGATTTACTGGTGGCTCAATGCATGGAGCTCTATTTACTGAAAATGTATGCTGTGGTGGAGAAACAAAACTAAAAATAGGAATAAACAGAAAATGTGATGAGAAAAAAGCTGTATTGGGTTTAGTTTTCCTTTTCCTTGATGAACTTAATGATGGGCTGTTAGCTGTAGGTGGTGAAACTGCTGTAGGTAGAGGACTTATGAAGGTTACTGATATTAAGATTCATAAAGATATAGTAAAGGAAATAGCGAACGATATAGGAAAAGATATACCCCAAAATAATGAAAAAGATATAGTAAGTAAAGAATGCTTAAAATCACTTGCGGAGGAGTTGAGAAAAAATGGGTGATACTAAAGAAATGAACTGGTCAGATATAGAAGTGGAAATAAAAAATGTAATTCCTCAGGATTTGATTGGTAGACTAAAGAGTATTTATGAAAACAGGACAGAAGATGATTCTGATAATAAACAAAAATTTATAGTGAGTGAAAAAGATGAAAATTGCTTTGTATATGCAGTTTTCAAAGATCATGTTTGTTTTGGAAAATTTGTAAACATGAAGTTTTGTGATAAGTTTAAAAATGATAATGAATTTACTCAAAATGATACAAATAACTTGTTAGAACTTCGAGTTTTTAATAGATGCTTTGAGGTTAGGGTTATATATTCATTTGAACAAGATAAGTTCTTATATCGCTATCTTGATGATTACAATGAGTCAAAAAAGCTTTATATATATAAAGAAGAGCACTATCTTGATGGTGAGTGGCAAAAAGACGGTAAATTTAAAAGTAAAATTAGAAATTTGCCCGAGCTGCCTTTTAATGCTGAAGCTTACAAAGATCAGGATTTAAAGCTATTAATTAAGACTTACATAAAATTTAATGAAGATGGCTCTCCAGAAGTAGCAGATTGGAGATTAGCAGGATTTAAAGCTGGAGGAAATGAGGTGGAGTGTGATGGGTGATATGGCTAGTGAAATGATGAAATGGAAAAATAATATACAGAAAAAGAGTAAATATCCAAACAATATTGAAGAATTTGGAGACAAATTTGTTAATCCATATAATTTCATAAGTCTTGGAAAAGAAGTTAAACGAAGAGAAAAAGGTAAAGAGGATTTCTCTGATGAACTGCTAACGGGCTCAATTAGTTGTACATTGAGAACAAAGACACCAATTTTTATACCAAATATAACTAATGACAATGCGTTAGGATTAGCTGATTTGATAAATGAAAAAAAGGATGAACAAGATAATAAAGCTGATGGAAATAAAGAAACAAATGAAAAACATAAGAACTATGACTTTTTCTCATATAATGATTTGTCTGGAAAAGTTTCATTGAATGAACCAAAGGAACCTTTAATTCCAGGTAGTAGTATACGTGGAGTTATGTCTGAAAAAATTTCATTGAATAATCTCAAAGAACCTATAATTCCAGGTAGTAGTATACGTGGAGTTATTAGGTCTGCTTTTGAAGCATTAACAGATTCTTGTATGATGACGTCGGATAACCCATTAACAGCACGAGAAAGTAAGGCTAAAAAAGCTGGAATACTTGTTAAAGAAAAAACAGGTTGGAAATTATATGAAGCAAATAAATATATGATAAAGACTAAAGAGTGCAAAAATGATCCAGAACCTATACATAGTATAGAGTCAGGTAAATATATAAAAGTAGGTGAGGATAAATATTACACTGGTGATAAAATTAAATTTAATGTTGGAAAGCGATATAAGGACAATAATTATTATCCATATCTGGCTCAAGATATTGGAAATGGTACGGAAGAAGAAGGTATACTACTTTTAGGAGAACCTTTTGGAAGTAGAAAGCATCATGACAGTATATTTGCATATAATTTAAATAATGCTAATAGAAAAAGGATTGAAGTACAGGGAGATATTAATGAAGCAATAGAAAAATTGGAATTAGTTTTGGAAGTATATAAAGACCCTGCAGTAAATAGAAACTTAGGGGAAAAGAATGATGAACATAATGGATATAAACACTATAGTTTAAACAGCATTAAAGAAGGAATGGAATATCCTGTTTGGTATGAAAAAGTAGGTAGTACAATATATTTAGCTCCAGCATGTATTTCAAGAATTGGATTAAATAATACAATTATGGGAATTTTAAAAAATAAAAATAACGGTGAATTTAATTCTTGTTCTGAAGCGAGTAATTTATGCCCAGCATGTGAACTCTTTGGTATGGTTGGAGATAATTCTGCATTAGGTTCGAAAATTAGGTTTTCAGATGCTAAGCTTAAAAAGGGTTTTAATGAAAGCAATTGTTTTGATGAAATTATGACATTAGAAGAACTAAGTTCACCAAAACCATCAGCAATGGAGTTTTACACAGAACGTCCAAAGATTGAACTTAATGGTAAAAAGGTAAATGCACATTTTTGGAATTACGACTATAGTAGAATAAACAAAAATACTGATATAAATAAAGAGTTAAAGATTCTTGGAAGAAAGTTTTACTGGCATTCACATTCAATTAAAGCCCAAAAACTTAGTGAACGTAATAATACAGAAAGTGATTTGGGAATTACAGCTCTTAATACTACTGTTAGACCTGTTAAAGCAGAAGTTGAGTTTAAATTTGATATATACTTTGAAAGAATAACTAATAAAGAACTAGAAAGTCTTATTTGGGTTTTGACAATTGGTGAAAATAATATTAATGGAAATAGGTGCCACAAAATAGGAGGAGCTAAGCCATTAGGCTTTGGAAGTGTAAAAATAGTAGTAAATGAAGTTAAAAATAGAACATGGAATATTGCAGAAGATGGCTCTATTATAAGAACATATAAGCCTATGAATTTTTTAGAAATATTATCAGAGAATTCTTCGTTTAATGATAAGGCATATAGAGAATTTCTTTACATAACAAATTATGCAAGCATGGAAGGAAAAAATGTACAATATACTTTTGGGAAAATAATAGATAATAATAAAAGCAAAAAGGATAAAAAAAGTAATAATGACGAAGGAAGTCATGTTTGGTTTAAGTTAAATCGTATAGCTGGTGATGGGGCTACAGAAGTGAAGCAGAATATTAGATTTACATTAAAAGGGATTTTAGAGGATCCAAGGTTACCTCAATTACAGCAAGATAAAAATAAATAAACTAAATAGTTAAGGGAGAGCAATTTTCTCCCTTAACTGATTAAACCCAATCTCAAAATGGCTAAAAGCCTTGAAAATACTGAGAATAGCTCAAAAAAACAAGTAAAAATACTAATGACCTGAAATAGGGAATTGCACTTATTTACCTGTTAAAAGATTGGATTTTTCATTTAAGTTGAAATGCAAGTGACCTGAAATAGGGGATTGAAACCAGCTGATTACAATGGAAATACTCCTATTTGTTTTGTTGAATTGCTAATGACCCAGATTAGAGGATTTGAAAAGTCTATCAACTAGCGTTTTACAAACACATGGAAAGTAAGAATGCTGTTGGTCTGAAATAAAGAAATTACAAAATCATCATCTAGTGTTCCGCTATCTGATAGATCTCGAATTCGGGATTTGAAAAGTCTATCAACTAGCGTTTTAGAAACACATGGAAAGTAAGAATACTGTTGAGCCCAAATAAATATAAATTTATGATAGTTGCCCCAAACAATGAAATGAAGATTTAGTTTTGGCGTTCCGCTACCTGATAGACGGTAAGAATGCAAGTGATACGTATTAATACTGACGAGTGTATATGTCCTTGTAAAGAATTGTATTTCATTAGGGAATAAAGTATAATTGATTCTAAAGATTAAGTTTACTATTTATGATGTATTGTTTTTGAAAGGGTTACTATGAAATTAATAATTGATAATTTTGCAAAGATAGAACATGCGGATATTCTAGTTGATGGGATTACTGTTATTGCTGGAGAAAATAATACTGGAAAAAGTACAGTGGGAAAGGTGCTTTTTTCGTTGTTTAATTCAATAGCTGGTATTGAAGGCCAAATTGTTAATCAACGATTAAAAGAAATTGAGGATATTTGCTATATTTTAGTGAAAAATAATTATATTGAAAAAATTGAAAATAATTCAGTTGAAAAAGAAATATCAATGGTAGCAAAACATATTGCTTTTACTATAACAAATGAGCTTGATTTAAAAACTTTTCTGGGTGATAATTCTTATAATAAAAATGACATTACATTTACTATAAAAAAAGTACTAAAATATTCGAACATAAAGTATAGTGAAATTGATGAATTTAATCAAATGATTGATGAAACAGCTGACAAAATAATATCTATTTTTAATTTGCCTAATCAGGCTATTATATCAGAAGTTCTAACACGATATTTTAACAGTGTATTTTATAAACAAATTAACTCTCTTAATAATGAAAATAAAAATGCTATATTGGAATTGGAGATAAAGAAGAAGTGCATTAATCTAGTGTTTTCAAATAATGAATGTACAGAGTTTTCAGCAGATATTCCTATTTTAAACAAAGCAGTTTATATTGATAACCCTTTTATTATAGATACGCTATCTAGTACTGGTGAGTTAAATACTATTGATGATTATTTGAAAAATTTATTAATTAAAAATAATAAAGCAGACATAATGGATGGGATTTTTGAATCTGTTCTTGCTAAAGAAAAGCTAAAAGAAGTTTATCAGACTCTGCAAACAGTTGTTGATGGACAAATAATTAAAAATCAGCATGGATTTGCTTTACAAAATGATGGCTTTAGCGAGCCTGTTAATTTTAACAACCTTTCAGCAGGACTAAAATCATTTGTCATTATAAAAATGCTGCTTGAGAAGGGTGTATTAAAGGAAAAGGATGTTTTAGTTTTAGATGAGCCAGAAATACACTTACATCCTCAGTGGCAGGTAGCATACGCAGAGTTAATTGTATTGCTGCAAAAAAGCTTTGATTTATCAATAATAATTGCAACCCATAGTCCATATTTTTTGGATGCAATAAATTTATTTTCTGTAAAGCATGGTATTGATAAAAAGGTTAATTACTATTTGTCTTCCATGGAAAATAACAAGGTAAATATGGAAATAGTGACAGATAATATTGACTTGATTTATAAGAAAATGGTGTCTCCTGTCCAGTTACTGGATACATTGCGCCACCAGCTAAATAATGAGTAAAGGAAAGTCTATGACAGAAGAAATTATTCAAAATTTACGTGAAGCATTAATAAAACATGAATGTACACTAAAGAAAGCTTCCTTTGATAAATGTAGTGTAAGTTATATGTGTGAAAGCAAGTTAAAAGTTATTAATTTTGATAAAATACCAAAAGAATATAGCAAAGAAAAACATTTGCCCTGTCTTCCGGCTTCTAATGATGCCTTGTATATCAGTAAAGATGGTAGCTGGTACTTTATTGAATTCAAAAACGGTTCAATAGATAGGGCTGATTTATTCAGAAAAATATATGATAGTATTATTATGCTGTTAGAACTGGGGATTATTCCTGACTTTGATTTTGCAAGGAAGAATATAAGCTACATACTTGTTTATAATTCCGATAAATATCCAAAAATACAGAAGTCTGAAAGTAGAGAAGAGAATTTTTCGTATTTTATGCGATTGGCCAAAACAGAAGAAAAATTATTTGAAGTGGAGAAGCTAGAAAAGTATTTATTAAAAGAAACCCATACATATTCAAAGGAACTCTTTAACACCAAATTTATAATCCCCATGGAAAGCATTGAAGGTATGGCTGTAACAAGATAGTGTTGTTTTAAGTGATAGATATATGAGCGAAATGTTGGTATTTAGTATAAAGCAGGAGATCTAGATGCATTACGTTTTTAGCTTATTCACTAAAAATTACAATCTTAACCCAATCTCAAAATGGCTGAAAGCCTTGAAAATACTGAGAATAGCTCAAAAAAACAAGTAAAAATACTAATGACCTGAAATAGGGAATTGAAACCAGCTGATTACAATGGAAATACTCCTATTTGTTTTGTTGAATTGCTAATGACCCAGATTAGAGGATTTGAAAAGTCTATCAACTAGTGTTTTACAAACACATGGAAAGTAAGAATACTGTTGAGCCCAAATAAATATAAATTTATGATAGTTGTCCCAAACAAGGAAATGAAGATTTAGTTCTGGCGTTCCGCTACCTGATAGACGGTAATAATGCTGTTTATCCGTTACTATTCAGTCTATAAATTAGCTTAGTCAATGAGTTAATGCAAAAAACATTTTCTGTATAACGATGTCTTTTTGATATAAATAGTACGCGAGTGTAATATATATCTAGTTGCGAAGCTCGGTTAGAAATTGATGCTAGAAATAGTAGGTGAATAACAAGTATTGTAGCCGACACAGCTACAGGAGTAGCTGTGAGTATTAACCCGAGACAGGAAGTCGAGTGTAATACGGTCGGCGGGAGTACTATTTAAGTAAATTACTGCTTGGTATATTGTATTGTCAAAAGCTGATTACAAATTCGAATTATATTTGAATTTGTAATCAGCTTTTTTATTTTATTTAAGTCATATTGTTGGACAAAGCCTAATATATTATTAGTAATTAACTCGAAGGATAAGAAGAGAGGATGGACACAAATGAGCAATAAGCCTTTGCAAAAGCTAAAATCTGTTGAAAATGACATTCTGCCGTTTGTCATACCCAGTATAAAAAATATACTGCTTAAAATGGAAAGTGATATTTTGGACAATCTAGAGGAAATAAGATTAAGGGCAAGCAAGCCTTTGATGGTATTTTACAAGAACTTTGACTGGTTTGTTACAGCAGAGGGCTTACTGACAAAGGATATCTCTGCATCCTATATATTAGCTCAAATGGAAATATTAAAAACAATGGAGCTAATGAGTGAGAACTCAGTATATGCTTACCAGGATGAAATAAGAGCGGGGTATCTAACTCTTCGTGGAGGCCATAGAGTAGGGCTTTGCGGTAAAACAGTAATTCAAGAAGGACAAGTAAGAAATATAAAGGATTTCAATGGGCTAAATATTCGTGTTGCTAAGGAAATATCAGGCTGCTCCAAGCATATCATAAAATTCATAATAAAAAATAGCAGTGATATATATAATACCTTGTTAGTCGGACCACCCCAATGCGGTAAAACTACTATTTTAAGAGATGTCGCAAGAATTATGAGCAACGGTGCTGCAGATTTTGATTTTACAGGGCTTAAGGTTGGAATTGTAGATGAGAGATCAGAAATTGCAGCTTGCTTCAAAGGCATTGCACAAAATGATGTTGGCTTTAGAACTGACATTATGGATGGATGCCCTAAAGCCTTAGGTATGGAAATGCTACTTCGAAGTATGTCTCCTAATATAATAATTACTGATGAAATTGGAACTCAGGGCGACAAGGCAGCAATACTAAAGGTTTTGAACTCAGGAGTTAAAATTATAACCTCTGCTCATGGCTATAGCATTACAGAACTCAAAATGAGGGAAGAACTGCTGGAAATGATTAAGTCAGGCGTATTTGAAAGAATTATCGTACTAAGCAGCAGAAATGGCCCCGGAACTCTTGAAGAAGTTGTTGACTCCAAGCTTACAGCAATATACAGGAGGTGCCGGGCATGATAATAAAACTTATAGGGGCAGTCATACTTATTGGCGGCACTAGCATAATAGGCTTTTCAATGGCAGCTGAATGCTCAAAAAGACCAAGGGCTTTACGAGAATTGCAATCTATGCTGCAAATGCTGGAAAACGAGATAAGCTATTTGTCCAATTTATTGGCAGAAGCATTTATTAGAATATATAACAGCGCTAAATTTGATACTGCAATAATTTTTAGGGAGGCAGCTAAATATCTAGGTACAAATGGTTACACAGCAGATTTGGCTTGGGAAAAGGCGGTTGAGGAAAACTATGGAAAGCTGTCTTTGAATTATGAGGACAAGACAATTCTTCTAACCTTTGGGAAAATGCTTGGTAATTCCGATTTGGAGGGTCAATTAAATAATATTAGGCTTATTTCGTCACAACTAAAGCTGCAAGAGCAAAAGGCTGAAGAAATGAAAAAGAAGAACGAAAAAATGTATCGAAGTCTTGGAGTTTTGAGCGGTTTGGCAATAGCTATAATATTTTTCTGATGGTTATAAATTAAGTGGGAAGTACAGCTTTGAAGGCTTGAGCAGTTTTCTGCCAAAACGAATTAGAAATTTGCAAGCATAAAATATTTAATTAGTTAATAGCATATAGGAGCAAATTTAGTGATATTTAGATTGAACTGCAAATCTAATATGAATTAATTCATCAGTAGCTGATAATACAGCTGTTACAATTGTAAGGAAAGACAGTATTTTGATATAAATGCATAGGTTATCCGCTGAAAGTTTTACTATATTATTGTCCAATGTGGCGTGGAGGTTTGTATGGATGGCATTGATCTTATATTTAAAATAGCAGCAATAGGAATAATTGTTTCAGTACTTTATGAATTGCTTAAGCGAACAGGCAGAGAAGAGCAGGCAATGATGATAACCTTGGCAGGAATAGTTGTTGTGCTGATGATAGTTTCAAAAGAAATAGCAGGACTTTTCCAGGCTGTTAAAACTATGTTCCAGTTCTAATTGGGTTAGGGTTTAGCTTGCATAATTGTGAGGAAGCAGTAAGAAATACTACCTAACGCCTCTGAAGCAAAAACTCTACGCTGATAGTTTAGCTATAATTTTGTGAGCAAATGAGTTTAAGAAGGTTTTATGTCTAATATGTTTGTCTAATAGAAGGGTTGTATGAACATATTAGGATGGCTAAAACACCGTAAAAACTATGGTTTTAAGATACAAGCTAATCAAAATAAACTAAATTGCAGCTGCCATAATTAAAAGCTATTTGAAAAGATTAATCACAAAGGGCTAAGCAAAACAACAAATAACTAATAAGAGGTCAAAGGTGCTATGGATATACTTCAGATTGTTTGTGTCGGCATAATTGCGGTTGTTTTATCATCAATAATAAAAAAGCAGCGTCCTGAGTTAGCTTTACAATTGGGAATAGCTACGGGCATATTAATATTTATTGTTGTTATAGTAAAGCTGTCTGCCGTAATAGATTTTTTGCAAAGCTTCAGCAAAAAAGCAAATATAGATTATACCTACATAAATATACTTTTGAAAATAGTTGGAATTGCCTATATTGCTGAGTTTGGAGCTGAGGTTTGCAAGGATGCCGGTGAATCCTCCATTGCCTCAAAAATAGAACTTGCTGGAAAAGTGACAATTGTGATTTTGGCTGTACCGATAATTTCTTCATTGCTGGATTTAGTAATAAAGCTTATGCCTTAGACTAGCAAATCCTTTGTACAAGCATAATGGGGGGTCGAGAAGCGAAAAGTTTCAAGCAGCTTTTATTGAGGAAATATTTCGTGAATACATCATTTTCTTAATATGGATATAGCGTACTCTGTACAAGCATAATTAACTTTTGCCTATAGAAAACCACATGTGATTTTGATGACATGTTTTGAAATAAAATTGCCAAAAGTAGGCGCAACTCAGTCAGCAGCTTTTTGTGGATTTAAGAGAACTCTGTACAAGCATAATTAACTTTTGCCTATAGAAAACCACATGTGATTTTGAATGACATGTTTTGAAACAGAATTTCCATAAGTAGGCGCAACTAGTCAGCAGCATTTCGTGGATTTAAGAGAACTCTGTACAAGCATAATTAACTTTTGCCTATAGAAAACCACATGTGATTTTGAATGACATGTTTTGAAATAGAACTATTAAAAGGGGAGGCGTAACTCAGTCAGCAGCTTTTTGTGGTTTGAGTAACCAAGGGGGATGGATATGCCAATGAAAAAAATTTTATCTGTACATATTGACAAACAAAAATTAAGATTTATCTCTTTTGCGGTTCAAGCAAATGAGACCATTTTACATAATTTTAAAAGGAAAATGAATATTCGCATTAAAACATGTACTATATTTTTGATTGTTTTCATATCCATATTAAGCCCCATGGTATTAAACCCTATGGAAGCTTTGGCTGCTAAAGACAATAATGCTAGTAGCGGTCAAATTATTGGTCAAGAGACAGAAAAAAGTCAATATGATGATACAAATAGTTTAGATGATACAAGTAGTTTAATTGAAGAGCAGCTAAATGCAAACGATACTAAATCCATTACAGAAAGCGTTAAAAAGTATTATTCCAAGGAAGCTGAAGAGCTGTTTCCTGAATTCAAGCCTGATAACATAATATCCTCAGCGGTTAAGGGGGATTTTGATTTAAGCATTACCGGAATAATTAACAGAGTAGTGAGATATTTGCTTGGCGAGGTGTTTTTGAACACTGATATCTTGATTAAGATAATTATTCTGGCGATTATTTGTGCCATATTGAAGAACTTGCAGAATTCATTTTTAAGTGAAAGTGTGGGAGAACTTGCATTCTTTGTTTGCTATATTGTTATAGTTTCGGTATTGATGATTAGCTTCAGCACTGCTATGACCATGTGTGTGTCTATAATTGACAAAATGGTTAGCTTTATGCACTCAATTATTCCGTTATTAATCAGTTTGCTTGTATCAACAGGAAATCTTTCGTCAGCTGGAGTTTTTCAGCCTATACTTATTATGCTTGTGGAATTAGGGGCTACAATTATAAAAAATTTCTTTATACCCCTAATATTTTTGATAACGGTGTTAAATATCGTTAACAATATTTCGGACAAGGTTCAGTTAACAAAACTCTCCGGCTTTATTAAGCAAATATGCACATGGGGAATTGGCCTGATATTGACAATATTTATTGCGGTTGTTTCCATTCAAGGCACCATGGGAGCAGTAGTAGATGGTGTAACAAGCAAAACAGCTAAATTTGCTCTTGGAACCTTTATACCTGTTGTGGGAAAATATTTGGCTGATGCTGCTGATACAGTAGTTGGCTGTACTTTAGTAATAAAAAATGCCTCTGGTATTGTTGCTATGATTGGCATAATAATAATTTGTCTAGCTCCATTATTGAAAATACTTGCTCTTGTAATATTATACAGACTAGCCAGTGCAATTGTTGAGCCAATATCTGATAAGAAAATTACAAACTGCATGAGTGACATGGCAAGTTCATTGACCTTCCTGCTGGGAATAACGGCGGCAGTATCTGTTATGTTCTTGATAGCTATAACAGTTGTAATAAGTACAACTAATTTATCAACAATGATAAGATAGGGGGAATAGGCAGATGCTTCTATTTTTGAAGGACTGGATAATAAATATTGTAACTATTACAGTAATACTTATTCTCTTTGAAATTATAATTCCAACAGGCAAAATAAAGAAAATAATTAATTTGGTATCAGGCTTTATTTTGTTAATTGTAATTATAAATCCATTTATAGCGTTAAGGAATCAGAATTATACATTGAGAGAAGACATTATTTCCGACAGCTTTTATATTGATAAAAAAGAACTGGAAAACAGCAGCAAGCTATTAAATGATACTCAAATGAAACAAATTGCAGGTATTTATAAAAAGAAACTGATAAATAAAATACAAGCTGAAACAGAAGAAATAGAGGGTGTAGTAGCCTTAAAGGTAGATGTTCAAATTAATGAAGACTACAATAGTGACAGTTTTGGTGAGGTTAATAGAGTGTATTTAGAAATGCAAAAAAATAAAAAGCAAGATAAAGATGAAAAAACAGCTGATAGTATAAAAATAAAGCCTGTTTCGGTAGTGAATGTTGAAATTAATTCACAATCAGAAAATGCGAAAACGAAAGCATCAAATCAAATAAATGAAAATAACAGTAAAATTGCAGAGCAGGTTAAAGACAATCTTAATAGGGCTCTTGAAATAAATAAGGACTTGATTTTCGTAACAATACTAGAAGAGTGAAGAATAGTTATTTATGTCCTAAAACCTCTAGGATATATGTTTTAGACCAACGATGAAGCAAGGATGCTGAATGTGGTGAGGGTGTACAAATAACTATGAATCAACCAATACAAATTCAATAAATATCTAGTGAGCAAACCATAAAGTAAGTTAGTACGGAAGAATCAGTAAGCTAGTACTGAAGTTTTATCGCAGTCTTACTGGTACGCGAGTACAAGTAAGAATAAGCCAGTACTATACAAGGTTCGTAAAATATTTAGTCAAACATATTAAATTAGTACAATAGACAAACAAAATAGATTATAAAGGAGGGGAGTCCAAAGACTGCACATATACATTGCCGGACATATGCAGAGTATGGGCGAAAATATGAATATGTTTAAAAAGCTTCTGGAAAAAGCAAAAGGATCAGTTAAAAAGCAGGGCAGCAAAAAAATCATAGAGAAGGCAGCAATTATAGCACTTTTGGGGGCTATGTTCCTTATTGCTGGAAGTGCCCTGTTTGAAAAAGAGCCTGAAAATAATGCAATTAATAGAACTCTTGTTAATGCTAGTGATGCTGGACTTGATGCTAAAGCTGTTTCTGATACTAGGGATGGGTCGGCAGAAACCTTTAATCAATCAAATAAAGATCCCAAAAGTGAAATGGAGAGCAAGCTGCAGGCAATATTGTCAAAAATAAAGGGTGCAGGTAAAGTAGACGTTATGATTACATTTTACACCGGAAATGAATATATACCGGCTGTAGACGTTAATACAAGTGAAAATAGTACTCAGGAAAAGGACAAAGAAGGTGGTTCTAGAATTGTTAGACAAACTGACATAGAAAATTCAACTATTTATGAAGAAGCTAATGGATCAAAAAAACCATTTATAATCAAGGAAATTTTCCCAAAGGTTAAGGGTGTGGTAGTAGTGGCTGATGGGGCTGATGACGCGGAAGTAAAGGCTAATTTGTCCAAAGCAGCAGAAGCTCTTTTGGATATAGCTGCTCATAAAATACAAGTATTTGAGAGAAACGGAAATTAACTAGATATTATAATCATCAAAATTTTAAATTGAAAGTTGAGTAATTAATTTAAAAAACAGATATAAAGTGTATAAATAATGAATATACATAATTCTAAGATAAGTTATAACGCTAATGATTCAAATATAAATTTTTCAATAAAATTTTATTGATAAAGTTGTTCTAATGAAGTTTTACTAATAAAGTTTTTCTAATAATTTTTTAAATAAAGCTTTTACATTTTAGAGAAATTTTTTAGTAGAAAAATCATTAATAATCAGCGGCGTGAAAGCGAGGACAAAAACCTCGTTATAATCCTTAAGTTAAAAGCTAAGGAGGAATAATAAATTATTAACATTGTTAGGAGGGTCTATGTAATGAAATTTCTACAAAGAAAACAAATTGTTGTACTTTCCCTTGTATTAATGCTTGTTATAGCTGGCTACTTACAAATCAGCTACAACCAACATTACAGTACAGCTGAAGATCCTGCCCAAAGTGGTGATGCTGTATATGTAGATAACTTAGGCATTTCTACAGGAGAAGTTGCAGACAATGAACAAGAGGCTGTAACAGCATCTAAGGAAACAAATAACTATTTTGCGCAGACAAAAATGGACAGAGAAAAATCCAGAGATGAAGATATTGAGACAATAAAGAGCATAACTTCTGATGAGCTTGCTTCAAAGGAAGCTAAAGCTAAGGCTCAGGAAAAAATGTTGAAGCTTATTGAAATCAACCAAAAAGAAGCAAACATTGAATCACTGATAAAAGGAAAGGGCTTTAGTGATGCAATAGCATTGTTTGCAGATGACGGAAGTGTTGATATTATTGTTAAGGCTCCGGCGATTTCAAAGGCTGATGCAGCAAAAATAGCTGATATAGTTGTTAGACAAGGAAATGTTTCTTTTGATAAAGTGATTATCAAGTCAATGTATTAAGATTATAGCCCAACTATCCATTGTTATGCCCCTACATCTATAGTTTTTAACTTGGAAAGTTGAGATAATAATTAATGAGGTTATCCTTCAGATTAGGATAGCCTTTTTCTCTTGTATAAAAGTATATTTATTTCATTGATAATTGTACTTTTAAGTGGTATAATTTACAAAGTTCTAAACAGTTTCTTTTTCAAGAGTTATTAGAGTTATGTTTGGTGGGTATAATAAAGTATTAAGTTACTTTTAAGCCATAATCAAACTTCTTGCAAGAAGTTTTCCTATAGAGAGGTGCAATATGGACGAAGAAAATAGTGTTTTAGATGATTACGGGTCTGTAAAAATTTCTGAAGAGGTTGTTGCCATTATTGCAGGAATTGCTGCTACTGACGTTCCTGGAGTTGCAGGTATGAGTGGAGGAATAGTAGGAGGCATTGCCGAAATACTTGGAAGAAAAAATCTTTCAAAGGGTGTAAAGGTTGAGGTTGGAGAAAAAGAGGCTGCAATTGACCTTTATATAATAGTAGAATTCGGTGCTAGAATACCTGAAGTTGCATGGAATATACAGGAGAAGGTTAAAACTGCAGTACAGACAATGACAGGCTTGAATGTAATTGAAGTAAATATTCATGTTCAAGGTGTAAACTTTGACAAAGAAGTTAAAAAAGAAGCTGAAGCAAAGTAAATGTCTGCAATTAATTGGTCATTTATTTGCAAGTGTTAACTGCGTACTAATGCATATAGCGTTTTTATTACTAAGTTAATAATGGCAGGTACAAAGCCAGATTTTTTACTGGAAAGTATAACAAGGCGAGAAATTGTCCTCTGCATTTATAAGTGGCGGGTACCCGTTTGGTTTTCAGGTGATGACAAAAATATCTCCTACCTCACTTACACGCCGCTGATTAACATAATTTTTCTATAAATATATAGAAGTTTTATTTTTAGAAATTTAAATTTGATTCTAAGCTTTATAAAGGGTATTATAATACGGATAACTGGATACAATTAATAGTAAAATAAATAATATATGACATATCTTTGCAGTTAATATTATGTAAGATTGGTGTATTTATAGTTATTTCATACATACAGAGTTTGATTTTTATTAGTATTTGAAATATAATAAGCTTATAACGGGGCAAGAAAATGTTACCACTTCTCTATGTGGTGGTATCTATTTGGTATTAAGGCTTTGAGAGTATATTCCGCCTCGTTGAAGCATCGCAGATGTAATGATATTTTTCTATATTACAATTTTAGAAAATTAATTTAAATCTACGTGCTGTAATAGATACTTAAATAGGTAATGTTTGGCTTTTAAATTCAAAAACTAAGGTTGGTAAGCCAATATTTCTTATGTCAATAGAAGAGGTGGAGACTATGAACATAATTTTACGAGTTTTGTTAGCAATATATGCATTTTTTCTGACTATTGCATCTATGTTTGTAATGCTTGTTACTGTAAAGTCTAGCATACTAACAGATACTTATACATACCTATATAATGAAGTACTGAAATATAGAAATCCGTCAATAATTATGTTTATTATTGCTTCAATATTTTTCTGCTTGAGTTTGACTTTTCTTCTTTCAGGATTTAAACCAGAGGGAGATAAAAAGGCAATTATAAAATATAATAAAAATGGTGATATCAGAATTACTCTGAATTCCATTGAAAATATTGCACTTGCAACATCAAGAAAGCTATCAGGCATTCGTGATTCAAAAGCATATGTTACTAAAATAGGGGAATGTGTTAGCATTACTGTGAAAGCCATAGTACTTCCAGATATAAACATACCTTTGTTATCTGAAGATATGCAAATCAAGGTTAAGACTGCGGTTGAGGATTGTACTGGAGTTCAAGTGGATAGTGTAAAAGTACTTATAGAGAGTATTTTTACAGGCTATAAGTCTTCTAGGGTCGAGTAGCATATGGAGGTGTTCAAAATAATGGATAAGCAAAAGGTATATGAAATTTATAGGCTTCATAAAGGAGAAATACTTGGTGCTGCAATTGGTCTTGCTATTGCCGTTATTGTACTGCTGCTTGGCATTATTAAGGCTTTGTTTGTTATTATATGTGTTACTGTTGGATGCTATATAGGTAAAAGATTACATCAAGATAAGGATTACATTAAGAATTTACTGGATAGAATTCTGCCGCCGGGTACATACAGATAAATACCTGAGTTTTTTAATAAGAGAGTAGGGGTTGAACTTTAGATACTGTTGCCAGGCTTTTTAGAAGTAGGTTCTGCGTACATTCTTGTATTGGAGCAAAGTTAGATAAAATAATTTAAGATAAAATAGTTAGATTGGATAAAATAATTTAATTTGAAGATACATAGGAGGAATTTTAATGGGACGTCGTGCATCCAGGGAAACTGCGATGAAATTGTTATATCAAATGGAAATACAAAAAAGTGATAAAAGTGAACAAATTGAAATGGCCCTGGAAGATGGAAACTTTACAGAAAATGATCAAAAGTATATTAGAAGCATTATAGATGGG
The DNA here is from genome assembly GCF_005473905.2 of Ruminiclostridium herbifermentans. NCBI lineage: Bacteria > Bacillati > Bacillota > Clostridia > Eubacteriales > Oscillospiraceae > Ruminiclostridium > Ruminiclostridium herbifermentans. The sequence continues at coordinate 2,758,484 of NZ_CP061336.1, read as the reverse complement.
GTAAATGAAAAGATTAATATTATTGATTCCATCATAGAAAAAAATGCAATGGGATGGAAGATAAACAGATTATCAAAGATAGATTTGTCCATACTTAGAATTGGAATTTATGAAATTCTATACCGTGAGGATATTCCATTCAGCGTTTCTGTAAACGAAGCAGTTGAATTAGCCAAAAAGTATAGTAATGAAGATGCAGGGTCATTTGTAAATGGACTTTTAGGTAAAGTTACAAAAGAAGATGCTAATGCTGAGAGCGCTTTAAAAGACCAATCAGTTAAAGATAATGCTTCATTAAAATAACTCAAAACTTAAGTATATAAGGATTAAGATGTAGAGGGTTACTTTGATTTCTTGCAAAAAGAAAATAATATCTGTTATCAACAGCGCATAGACAATAATTATAAAATAACAGACTATATTTTGGATTTGATTTGTAGGCTTTAAAACATACTAGATGCATAGTAACCATAATAGAGTTAATAAATCGGGTAATGTAAGGTTATATTTGCATTATCTTTTTTATTTTTTTAATTCAAACTCTTTTTAATTCAAACTTCGTACAAAGTACATCAATGAAAGTACATAAAGCGTGTTGTTTTAATAATGGTTTACTGATAAGATAATTGCAAGAAAAACTTGTTATATGAAATTATTTCACTTTTTCACTTTTTATTAAATAAGTTTTTCAACGCCTATTTATAGGAGAATAATTAATGGAAAGAGTTTATTCGGTTTCAGACATAAATAATTACATAAAGCAATTAGTTTCAAATGACGGCATTTTATCGGGATTATCTGTAAGAGGTGAAATTTCGAATTTTAAGCATCATTATACTGGACATATGTATTTTACTATAAAGGATCAAAATAGTGTGTTAAAATGCGTTATGTTTAAATCCCATGCCTCATTGCTAAGATTTGCTCCGCAAAATGGTGAAAAGGTTATTGTTTCAGGTTATATATCTGTTTTTGAAAGAGATGGACAGTATCAGCTCTATGCAAGTGATATGCAGCCTGACGGTGTTGGGGCTCTTCATCTTGCTTATGAGCAGTTAAAAAATAAACTGCAAAAAGAGGGCTTATTTGATGCTGATAAAAAGAAAAAAATTCCCATATTGCCTAAATGTATTGGTGTTGTTACCTCTTCAACCGGTTCAGTTATCAGAGATATTATAAATGTAACCTATAGAAGACATAGCAAAATGAGAATTCAGTTATATCCTGTTGCAGTACAGGGAGCGCAAGCTGCAGGCCAAATTGCTGCTGCAATAACAAAGCTAAATCAATTAAAGCAAGTAGATGTAATAATTGTTGCAAGAGGCGGAGGGTCACTGGAGGAACTCTGGGCATTTAATGAGGAAGTAGTAGCAAGAAGTATTTATGCATCTGATATACCAGTTATATCTGCTGTTGGACATGAAACTGATTTTACAATTTGCGATTTTGTTGCTGATATGAGAGCACCAACGCCATCTGCAGCAGCAGAATTGGCAGTTCCAGATTTAGAGGTGCTGTTATATAAGCTTCAGAATTATAGTATAAGAATGAAGACTTCTCTTGTAAATAAGCTGGAGGCTTGTAGAAATCAGCTTCAAAAGGTTAATTCCAGAAACGTTTTTCGTCAACCATATGATAAAGTTAATCAGCATAGATTAAGATTGGATAATGATTTGAAACATTTGATTAAGAGCAGTGAAATGCTTATTAAAGAGAAAAAATCTCAGTTTGCAATGCTTGCAGGCAAGCTAGATGCACTTAGTCCGTTAAAAGTATTTGAACGGGGTTATAGTGTGGTTAAGAACTCAGAGGGTAATATAGTTAGTCGGGTAGAGCAGGTTAGTATAGGAGATACTCTTGAAGTTTCTTTAAGGGATGGAAAAATAGATTGCAAGGTAGTATCAACAAAACAAGGAGGTAGCTTAAATGGCTAGAAACCTAAAAAAAAATGATGCTGATAAAAGCTTTGAAGATGCAATGCTTGAGTTAGAAAATATAGTTTCAATACTAGAAAAGGGTGATACAACATTAGAAGAATCAATTAAAAATTTTCAGCAGGGAATAGAACTTTCTAGATATTGTGCAGCTAAGCTTGATGAAGCGGAGAAGAAAATTTCAATACTGCTGCATGATGAAGAAGGAAAAATAATAGAAAAGGACTTTGATATATGAATTTTACACAAAAGCAATCAGAATATGTACAAATTATAGAGGATACACTTAACAAAAGTATAAAAATTGATAATCCCTACTATATCAGTTTAAAGGATGCTATGCAATATAGCTTAATGGCTGGCGGCAAGAGACTAAGGCCTGTTCTTGCTCTCGCAGTTGCAGAAATGCTTGGAAAAGATTTAAATGAGGTACTTGCTTTTGCTTGTTCTATTGAAATGATTCACACATATTCTTTAATACATGATGATTTACCAGCTATGGATAATGATGATTACAGACGAGGCAAGCTTACAAATCACAAGGTATATGGGGAGGCAATGGCAATTCTAGCTGGAGATGCACTGTTAAATCTCGCATATGAGAATATGATAGAAGATGCGATAAACTCTAGTAATAGCAGGAAGCTGGAAGCAATGAGGCTTATTGCAAAATATGCCGGAGCACTTGGAATGATCGGAGGTCAAGTAATTGACTTGAGTTCTGAAGGTAAAAGTATTGATGAGGATAGGCTTAAGACTATGCATAGGCTAAAGACAGGAGCGTTGATTAAAGCACCTGTTGAGGCGGCAGCTGTAATTTGTGGTGTTACTGATAATGAACTAAAGTTATTATCCAATTTTGCCACAAATTTAGGATTGGCATTTCAGATTAAGGATGATATATTGGATGTTGAAGGGGATATTGAGAATATGGGCAAGAAACCAGGAAGTGATGCCCTTTGTGAGAAAACCACCTATGTAACTATGTTTGGAATTGAGCAATCTAAGAAGTTATTGGAAACAGTCACAAATGAAGGGATTACTTATCTGGAGCAATTCGGCTCAAAGGCTGAGTTTTTAAGGGATATGGCAAAATCTTTAGTGGAAAGAACAGGTTAAGAATATGGTTTGTATTTTATAATTAATTATGTTATAATATTGTCTCGATGGCACTAATATCGCCATTGTACTAAAAATATAGAGTCAAGCAGTACTCTCTTTTTTAGTATTTGTACTGGTTTTATCAGATGAGAAGATTGGTTATATTTTTTTAGTTAGTTATAGTAATTTTAGTTTTGTGCTGAGTTATTATATCGCCAAGATTAAGATAAAATTTATTTAATGATATTTATTTAGTGTGATTTATTTAAATAAAAAATTCGTTTATAGAAATATAAAATGGTGCAAAAACGAGGCGAGAGATATTCTCACCGATTATAATTCAAGTGGTGATATTTCTTTCTTCGTTATATATAATTTTGAATAAAAACATGGTGGCGCAGTATTCTAGTCAGTACTAATGGCTCTGAAGACGGGCCTAAAAATCCGTTAAAGGGCACATCGATGAAGTTCCTTGTGCCGGCTTGCTACGCCCAGTGGTGGGTTGGTGCTGGGAGTTAAGGCTTAGGGGCGATCCGCAATGGCATGCGGGCGTTGACCCCTTTTCCGTGGAGACCCTGACTTGTGGGTGAAAAGCTAAGCTTTTGCTTACCACCTCATCTACGATAAGGGATTAAACCTGTTATGCGGTATCGAAAGATGCTGTGAACAGAGTAGCCTGCCTTGAGTGAAATTTGGTGGATAGTGGATCGGATGCTTAATGTATTGGCCGATATATGAGCATTATTGCTGCTTGAAACCTTTTTTGCAAAAGAGGCTAGGAGTCATTTTGACTGTTGGGGAAAACCCCTAGACTGTTCTATATGTGGCTTATTGGGGATTAAAGTGTGGACTAAGTGGTAATCAGGCCCCATATTTGGTAACAATATGGAGATGCGTTTAATGGGAAACCTCTGGTTTGGCGACATTCCAGTACTGCATTTGGGAAATCCTGCCTGACCTAAGCCGCAAAATTTACTCAGTAAGCTGCCACCTGTTTTTCTATATAATTTGGAGGATTGGTGTTGGACGATAATTATAAACATCCGGTCGATGAAAAAAAGGTAAAGTTTAAAGCAAATATTGTTGGTTCAAAAAAAGAGACAAGAGTATGGACACTCTTAATTATAGTTGTCACATTTTTTATTTCTATTTTTATGTCTTTCTTCTCTAATAAAACAATTGGCAATGCATCTACAGCAGTTTCTTTTCTTATTGTTTTCATTATAATTATCATAAGTATTTTGTTTGATGTGGTTGGAACTGCTGCTACAGCTGCAGATGAAGCACCCTTTCATTCAATGGCTTCAAGAAAGCTATATGGTGCAAGGCAGGCTATACGATTGATAAGAAATGCAGATAAAGTATCTAACTTTTGTAATGATGTTGTAGGTGATATTTGCGGTGTAGTCAGCGGAGCAGCAGTTGCATTGATTGTTTACAGGTTTTCGGGGAATGCTACTAATTCTCAGAACTCAATATTTGCTCTGTCATTTACTGCATTGGTAGCTTCTTTAACTGTTGGAGGGAAATCTTTAGGAAAGTCTATAGCTCTTTCAAATAGTAATTACATTATATATAAAGTTGCTATAATAACTAATTTTCCATTTGGAAAATTTAAAATATTGAAAAAACTTAATTTTAGGTCAAAGAGAAAGAAACAAAATAAAAAGACTAAGTCCCAAAAGGATAAAGGTAATTAAAGGAGTATAAACAAGTGCGGTATTTGGATAGTATAAACTCTCCTGAAGATATACAAAAACTAAATAATGAGCAGCTAATATGCTTAGCTGAGGAGATAAGAACATTTCTTATTCAAAAGGTTTCAAAAACAGGAGGTCATTTGGCGTCAAATCTTGGAATTGTTGAGTTGACACTTGCCCTTCACAAAAATTTTAATTCTGAATTTGATAAAATTGTCTGGGACGTTGGTCATCAATCATATGTGCATAAGATACTAACAGGACGTAAGGACAAATTTGATACACTTAGAAAGCTTGGAGGACTTGCTGGTTTTCCAAAAACTAGTGAAAGCAAGCATGACTGCTTTAACACAGGACACAGCAGCACGTCTATTTCTGCTGCTCTTGGTATAGCTAGGGCAAGAGATTTAAATAATGAAAAGTATAGTGTTATTGCCGTTATTGGTGACGGAGCTATGACTGGAGGTATGGCATACGAAGCGCTGAATGACGGTGGAAGGCTAAACAGTAATTTTATAGTTATACTAAATGATAATGAAATGTCAATTTCCCAAAATGTTGGAGGTTTGTCAAAATACCTTAGCAGGCTTAGGACAGACCCAGTATATACAAAAGCCAAAGAGGACGTTGATAATTTTCTTGAAAAATTGCCTAAGTTTAGCAAAAAGGCAAGAGCTGCTGCAATAAAGATAAAGGGAACAATAAAATATCTGTTTGCACAAGGAGTGTTTTTTGAACAATTAGGATATAAGTATTATGGACCAGTGGATGGACATAATTTTGAAGAGTTAAATAAGGCATTAGTTGCAGCTAAAAAGATTAAAGGACCTGTTTTGCTTCATGTAAGCACTCAAAAGGGAAAGGGTTATTCTTATGCTGAGGAAAGTCCTGACAGATTTCATGGAATAGCTCCCTTTGAAATAGAAACAGGTGAAACATTAGGAACAAGTGAGCCAGATTTTTCAAAGGTATTTGGCGATACTGTCTGCCAATTAGCAGCTGTCAATGATAAGGTTGTTGCAATTTCGGCTGCTATGGTAAAGGGAACAGGACTCCATAAATTTAGCACAGAATATCCTCAGAGATTTTTTGATGTTGGAATAGCAGAGCAGCATGCAGTTACATCAGCTGCTGGAATGGCGATTAGCGGGATGATACCTGTAGTTGCTATATATTCCTCGTTCTTACAAAGGGCATATGACCAAATAGTACATGATGTTGCGGCTCAAAAGCTTCATGTAGTATTTGCAATAGATAGAGCTGGGATTGTTGGCGAAGATGGTGAAACTCATCAAGGGATTTTTGATATATCCTTTTTGAATCATATACCCAATCTTACAATTATGGCACCTGCCGATTACTATGAATTAAAACATATGCTTGATTTTGCTGTTAATAAGCAATCAGGACCAATTGCAATCAGGTATCCTAGAGGAAGAGGCAAAACTCTTATGACAAATGAAATTCCTATTAAAATGGGAAAAGGTGCCATTGTAAAGGAAGGTAAGGATGTTTGTATCTTAGCTGTTGGGACTATGGTGGCTACGGCTTTGGAAGCGGCTGAAAAACTCGAAAAGAGTGGCATCAGTGCTGAAGTAGTTAGTGTTAGATTTATTAAGCCAATAGATGAAAAATTAATCATTCGTTGTGCCCATAAGTTCAAACAGATAGTTACGCTCGAAGATAATTGCCGGGTTGGTGGCTTTGGAAGCAGAGTATTAGAAGTAATTAATAAAAATGGATTTGCAACCAATTTAAATATTATGGCATTGCCAGAGGAATTTATTCCTCATGGTTCTAGAAATGAATTGCTTAAGAATTTAGGATTAGATTCTGATTCGGTTGCAAATAGTATTTTAGAATATTTCGCTAGGGCTAAAGCGGGTTTTGGAGGATAAACGTTGGAAAAGGAAAGACTTGATGTATTACTTGTTGAAAAAGGTTTGTTTGAAAGCAGAGAAAAGTGCAAAAGTGCCATTATGGCAGGTGTTGTTTGGATTAATGGAGTACGTGAAGACAAGCCGGGAACTAAGGTTTCAGTAGACTGCCAGATTGAGATAAAAGAAAATATAAATCCTTTTGTTAGCAGAGGCGGATTGAAGCTTGCTAAGGCCATAAGCGAATTTAATATAGTTCTTGAAAATAAAGTATGTTTGGATATAGGAGCATCAACAGGCGGATTTACTGATTGTATGCTGAAAAATGGTGCTGCTAAGGTAGTAGCCATTGATGTTGGTTATGGTCAGCTTGCATGGGAACTTAGAAATGATTCACGTGTTATTTGCATGGAGCGGACAAATATAAGATATGTTAAACCAGAGGATATAGGATTCCTTTCTGATTTTGCTTCAATTGATGTATCATTTATTTCATTAACGAAGGTAATGCCTGCTGTGTTAGAATTATTAAATGCTGATGGGGAGATTGTTTGCTTAATTAAACCTCAGTTTGAAGCTGGACGAGAAAAGGTTGGAAAACATGGCGTGGTTAGAGACAGCGCAGTACATAAAGAGGTTATTTTAAACATTGTAAATTTTGTACTTGCCCAGAATTTATATATAAAGGAGCTGTCTTATTCGCCAATTAAAGGTCCTGAAGGAAATATTGAGTATTTACTTTATTTATCAAAGCAAGATCAAGGCAATTCGTGTAATGAAGTTAATGAACTTATAGATAGTGTGGTTACAAGTGCTCATTTGTCACTTGCTGGAAAGATATAATTAAGTATTAATTTAAGTAATATTTCCTAACTTTTGTAATTGTAAATTACAGGAGTAGACTTAGTTACCTGTACTGATTTATATGCGGAAGTTGATTATTACATCGAAATCACTAAATACAGCCTCCTGGAGGGTAAGATGAAAAACATAGGTATTATAACGAATAGAGAAAAAGACATTGGATTAAAATATACAAATCAGTTGATTGAAAGTGTAAAGAGACATGGTGGTCAAGTTATACTTCCAACTCCTAATTCAAGTGGCAAGGAAGGAATTGACGATGAGGTCAATGAAATATGTGCAAGTTGCGATTTGATTATATGCTTAGGTGGAGATGGTACTTTTTTAAAAGCGGCTAGAGCTGCTTATTTATACAATATACCAATGTTAGGCATTAATCTTGGTTCTATGGGATTTTTAACAGATATTGAAAAAGGAGAAATTGATAAAGCTGTAGAAAATATATTTAGTGGAAATTATAAAATTGAAGAAAGAATGATGATTTCTTCAAAAATATATAAGGGTGGAAAGTTGTTTGCTGAAGATGAAGCAATAAACGATGTTGTAATATCCCGTGGAGGAATACAAAGAATTTTGCATTTGAGTACATTTATTGATGACAACTTCATCGAAATGTTTCCATGCGATGGCATTGTATTAGCAACTCCTACTGGCTCTACAGCATATTCATTATCGGCAGGGGGACCTATTGTTGATCCAACCTCAAACCTTATTATTGTAACGCCTATTTGTCCTCATATACTGTATTCTAGTTCTTTTATTGCAAAAGAAGAGCAGATTATTAAGGTGTGTGTGGCTGATGGTTTTGAACACACAGCACTTGTAAATGTAGATGGACAAAAGCTTTATGAAATATCAGGAGGAGACTATCTTGTAATTGAAAAGACAAACAGTAAAGTTAAAATTTTAAAGATTGATTCGAAAAATTTCTTTACAATAGTTAGAAATAAATTTTACGATAGAAAAGAGGATTGATAATATGAAGTATAACCGTCATGCAAAAATTTTAGAAATAATAGATAATAACGTAATAGAAACTCAAGAAGAACTTGCTGAGAAGTTAAAAGAGCAAGGTATGGAAGTGACTCAAGCTACTGTTTCTAGAGATATAAAGGATCTTAGATTGATTAAGGTTATGTCATCTGATGGCAGATATAAATATGCTACATTAACCCAAACAGAAAATCATATATCAAGCAGATTAACAACTATTCTAACTGAATCGTATGTATCAAGTGATTATGCAAATAATATAGTAGTTGTAAAAACTCTTTCTGGAATGGCGCAGGCAGCAGCTTCTGCAATTGATGCCCTAAAATGGGAGGAAATATTAGGTAGTATTGCAGGCGATGATACATTATTAATTGTTTGCAGAGCTGAAAAAATAGCAGAGGAAATAGTGAATAAATTTAACAAAATGATAAAACAGTCTTAATATAAAATTTTAATTTTGAATTTTTGAGATTTATTATTTTTGATATTTTTTTACTAGGTTTAATTTGTGTTTTATATTTATTAAATGTTTAACACATTCAAGGGTTAATTTATCAAGAAATAGTAAGACTTGTGTTTATATTTATTAGATGCATAATACATTCAAGGGTGCATGTATCAAGAAGCAGTAAGACTTGTGTTTGATATTTATTAGATGTTTAACCCTCCAGGTCTGCTTGCTTTAAGGACCTGGTTCTAGCTAGTGTTTGATATTTATTATATGCATAACAGATTCAAGAGTGCATGTATCGAGAAATAGTAAGACTTGTGTTTGAAATTTATTAGATGCATTGCAGATTCAAGAGTGCATGTATCAAGAAGCAGTAAGACTTGCGTTTGATATTTATTAGATGCATAATACATTCAAGGGTGCATGTATCAAGAAATAGTAAGACTTGTGTTTGAAATTTATTAGATGCATTGCAGATTCAAGAGTGCATGTATCAAGAAGCAGTAAGACTTGTGTTTGATATTTATTAGATGCATAATACATTCAAGGGTGTATGTATCAAGAAGCAGTAAGACTTGTATTTGATATTTATTAGATGTTTAATTCATTCAAGGGTGCATGTATTAAGAAGTAGTAAGACTTGTGTTTTATAATTTATTAAATAAATAACTAAGAGATTAGGTATAACTTGCTTTATTTTCTTTTGAAGTTTATATTTTATAAAAGGTTAACTTCTATCAAAAGGATTAACTTCTATGAAAAAGGTTAACTTATATGAAAGTTTATATTTTATGGAAGTCTTAAATTCCGTAGAAGATTTAGATTTGGAAGTTATAGATTGAAAGTCATAAATATTTAAGTCATACAATTATAGACTTTTATTTAGGCTGCTTATAGAATTGCAGCTGTCTTATTTTACCATTGTTTTATAAAATTTAAGGTAGGTGAATATGAATGCTTTTGCAGCTTGATATTCAAAATATAGCTCTTATTGATAAACTCAGCCTTGAGATAACACCTGGACTTAATGTACTTACAGGTGAGACTGGTGCGGGAAAATCAATTATAATTGACTCTATAAATGCTATTCTAGGTGAAAGAGTTAATAAAGATATAATTAGAAATGGAAAAGACAAGGCAATTATTGAAGCTATATTTGATTACAATAAAAATACATATGTAAGTGATATTTTAGAACAGCTTGGAATTGAAGCTGAAGATGGGAATATTATTATTTCCAGAGAAATTTCTTTATCAGGTAAAAATACTTGCAGAATTAATGGCAGGCTTGTTAATGTATCTACTCTTAAGCAGGTAGGAGAACTGCTAATAGATATACATGGACAACACGACAACCAATCCCTTCTAAAAACTGAGACTCATATAGAACTTTTAGATGCCTTTGGCGGTGCTGCTCTTGAAAAGTACAAAGCTGAATATTCTGAACTTTTTGAAGAGTATAAATCAGTAAAGTCAAGAATTCAGGGACTTGTTGGTGACAAAGGTGAAATTGCTCGCAGAATGGACATGCTGAAATTTCAAATTGACGAGATTAAAAATGCCAAACTCAAAAAAGGTGAAGATGAGATTTTAAACAAAAAGAGACAGGTTTTAGTTAATTCTGAAAAAATAATGAGTTCTATTATTATGTCTTATGAACTGTTAAACGAAGATAATAATGGCAAATCTGCTATGTATATTTTAAACAAAATTCTTCAAGAACTTTCAAGCATATGCAAATATGATGAGGGAATAATTCCTATATCAGAAAAATTAGAATCTGTTATTTATCAATTGGAGGATATTTGCGGAGATATTATGGAAAAAAGGGATGGAGCAGAATTTGATCCTGAAGAGTTATCCCGTATTGATGAAAGACTTGATATAATTGCTAGGCTTAAGAGAAAGTATGGATATACAATTGAAGAAATTTTAGAATTTTATGAAAAATCTAAAAGTGAATATCAAGAACTTCTGCAAAGTGAGAGCTTAATAGAAGAATTAAATAAGCAATTAGATGAACTTACCCAAAAGTTGCTTTCTAGTAGTAAACAGCTGCATATAGAGAGGGAAAAGGCTGCACATACTCTTGAAAAAAATATTACAGCAGAGTTAGAAAATTTGGAGATGAAAAATTCCGAATTTAAAGTAAATTTATTATATAAGGAGAATGATACAAATTTTACTAAGAATGGACTAGACTGCGCTGAATTCCTTATTTCCAGCAATATAGGTGAGCCTTTAAAGCCATTGAGTAAAATTGCATCTGGAGGAGAAATGTCAAGAATAATGCTTGCTATAAAGACTATTCTTGCCAATGTTGACTCAATACCAACTTTGATATTTGATGAAATTGATACAGGTATAAGTGGAAAAGCTGCTCAGAAAGTAGGCGAAAGGCTGTCATATATTTCAAAAAATCATCAGGTGTTATGTGTTACCCACTTATCACAGTTAGCTTGTATGGCAGATAATCATTTATTAATTGAAAAAAATTCAAATGGTGAAAATACCTTCACAACAGTAAAAAGTCTCGATTCAAAAGGAAGAATTGAAGAAATTGCCAGAATAATTGGCGGTTCTGACATTACAAATCTTGCAATTAAGCATGCTGAGGAACTTATAAAAGCAGCTAAAATTTTCAAATCAAAAAAATAAAATAATTACTTTCATGTTTTAATTTACTTGAATAATAAAAATCCATAAAGGTTAACTTATGATTAGATAATTCGGTCACGCTTAAAAAAATAAAAAAAGCGTGACTTGTTATTTAGTTGTAATGGTGTTTTATAAGAAGTTTGTTTTTTTAAAAAGCTTGTTTTAATAAGTTTATTTTAACAATCTTATTTTTAAGAAGTTTATTGCAATATGTAAAGGCAAGCAGCATGTTAAATTATTTTTTATTTAGAAACAGCAATATAATAATATTTCATTTATTATATTGTTGTTTCTCATGGGGAGCGTGAAAACATGCACTATTATAAAACCAATAAAAAAAAGCTGTTTGTATTACTATTTGTATGTATTTGTGTAATTACATTTAGTTATGTGCAGGCATTTTCTGTAATACCCAAAAAGATTACACTTTTGGAAGGAGAGGAATATGTTTATAATTTTCAAAGCTTTTATTTTGTAAATATAAAAGCCGATAACAGCGAAGCTTTAAAACTAAATAATAAAGATATAGAAGCAAATGGTAATTATTTAGAATTGCTGTCGCCATTAGCATTTAAAACAGAAAAAAAAGGAACTGTAAATTTAGATTTTAAAGCATTTGGTCTAATTCCTCTTAAAACAATGCAAGTGGATATTATTCCAAGTAAAAAGCTTGTAGCTTGCGGAAACACTGTAGGGGTTAAAATAAAAATGGAAGGCATATTGGTTATAGGAATAAGTGATGTGGATAAAGGCTCAGGTGAAAGAAATGCTCCGGCGAAAGAAGCAGGAATTAGGGTGGGGGATATTATTTATGAAATTAATGGGAAGAAAATATCAGGCATAAATGAACTAATTGAACAAATTGACAGTAGTAATGGAAAAAAACTTGAGGTGGCGTATAAAAGAGGAAATAACATTATGCGTACAATATTAACCCCAACTATAGGTATAAACGATAAAAAATACCATATTGGGTTATGGGTAAGAGATAGTACAGCAGGAATAGGTACAATGACATTCTATGACCCTGAATCGCGCACCTTTGGAGCATTAGGACATGGTATAACAGATATTGATACAGGGCTATTAATGCCTGTAAGAAGCGGAGAAGTTCTTGAATCAAATATAGTTGCTATAAAAAGAGGAGTTCAAGGCACTCCTGGCGAATTAAAAGGTATATTTATGGAGAATAAATTGCCAATGGGTAATATATTTAAAAATGATGAATGCGGAATTTACGGCAAATTATTTAACAATGATTTGAAAATGTTTAAAAATAAGGCTTATCCTATAGGGATTAGAGGTCAAGTAAAGGTTGGAAAGGCAACTATTTTATCAAATATAGAAGGCAATACTATAGAAGAGTTTGATGTATATATTGAAAAGGTTGCACGACAATCCTTCAGCGGACCTAAAGGAATGGTAATTAGGGTTACTGATAAAAGATTATTAGACACAACAGGCGGCATTGTACAGGGGATGTCGGGCAGTCCAATAATTCAAAACGGTAAACTAATTGGAGCGGTAACACATGTTTTGGTTAATGATCCAACTAGAGGCTATGGAATTTTTATTGAATGGATGCTAAAAAATATTGACGGAAATTCTAATAATCATTTGCAAGAGTTGAAAGTTGGTTGAAATTTTAATAAAATAACATTATATTATTACTCTTTGGGCAATAATATAATGTTTTTTCTTTATAATATTAGAGAAATATGGTAAAATAGAGGCATACACAAGTTATTTTGTTTTTGTAAAAATATTTTTCTTTGGCAATTAATGAAAAAACTTGTAATTATGTCGAGTTCAAAATATAATAGATACATGACATATTTTGGTAAAATAAAAAACGTAGGGGGTTATTGCTTTGAGTAATAATAAAATTCAAGTACTTATTGCGGACGACAATCGTGAATTCGGAGATATCCTGTGTGAGTATTTATCAAATCAAAATGATATTGATGTTGTAGGTCTTGCAAGAGATGGTTTGGAGGCTGTTGACTTAATATTTCAGAATACTCCGGATATCGCAATACTAGACATTATAATGCCTCATTTAGATGGTCTTGGGGTTTTAGAGAAGATTGCTGAGTCCACTATGGAGAAAAAACCATTATTTATTGTTCTATCAGCAGTTGGCCAAGACAAAATTACACAACGAGCACTTGCATTAGGGGCAGAATATTACATTGTTAAGCCTTTTGACATGGATGTTCTAGTTAACAGAATCAGACAGTTGAAAACTAATACTTACTTAACTGCACCGCAGAATTCTATTTCATCATCTATCTCTTCTCACAAGAATGAGTACTTTACTACATCTGAGAAGAGACCAGCTCATATCAATAATACTTCAAGAAGCTTGGAAGTAGAGGTAACTAATATTATGCATGAAATAGGTGTTCCTGCACATATTAAAGGTTATCAGTATTTAAGAGATGCTATTATGATGGTAGTTAAAGATTTGGATGTAATCAATTCTATTACCAAATTGTTATATCCTAGTATTGCCAAAGAATACAATACTACTCCAAGCAGAGTAGAAAGAGCTATTCGTCATGCTATTGAGGTGGCTTGGAGCAGAGGTCAAGTAGAAGCTATCGACGCTCTGTTTGGCTACACAGTAAACATTGGAAAAGGCAAGCCAACCAATTCTGAGTTTATAGCTATGATTGCTGATAAATTAAGATTAGAAATGAAGGTTAGCTAATTTAAATTGAAACAAATTGTGTCTAACAACACTGCATTTATTTATCAATTAGACTCTTCTGCTTTATTGAATTAAAAACCACAATAAAGCGGAGGAGTTTTTTTGATTAAAATATTTAATTTTGTTTTAGGTTCTATGTAAATAATTGGGGTATAAATTAATTAAAAAGTAACTTTTGATAAACTAAAATTTATTTTTTAACCTAGACGGTATAATAAACATTTTGTTAATATTTTAATATTTATATTACATTTTAAATTACTATTGATATAATTAAAATAAATGTCTATCTCTATTTAAAAATATTATTAATTTTAAAATAATGATAATATTATGGTAATTAAAGATAACTTAATAACTCAGATATTTGGAAATCGTTGTGCAGGTGTTTATCACTTAGAGTAATTGGATGAAATTGATACGGTTAATCACCTATAGACGCAAAAAAGCTGAGTTATTAATATTGCTAAGCAGTTTCAATAAAAAAATAAAATTTTGCTGATAATATAGTTATAAAATAGATAAAAAGGGGGGACGGGTTACGTGCCTGTTCTATAATCCGTTAGCAATTGGGGCGCGTAGACATAAGTATGAATAGCAAAAGTAAAATATTGATTGTAGATGATGACAGAAATATTTGTGAACTAATAGGATTATATCTTCAAAAAGAAGGCTATGATGTAGTTTTTGCATACAATGGAATAAACGCAGTAGATATTTTCAAAGTACAGACTCCTAGTTTAGTTGTGCTGGATATAATGCTTCCGGGTATTGATGGATGGCAGGTTTGCAGAGAAATTAGAAAGGTCAGTTCCATACCTATTATAATGTTAACTGCAAAAGGTGAAACCTTTGATAAGGTTCTTGGCTTGGAATTGGGTGCTGATGATTATATGGTCAAGCCCTTTGAGCCAAAAGAACTTGTAGCAAGGATAAAAGCAGTTTTGAGAAGATATGAACACAAAGAAGTAGATACTCAGGAGGTAGCATATACCAATTTGATAATAAATAAGAGCAACTATACTATAAGGCTCAAAGGAAATCTTATTGAAATGCCTCCAAAAGAACTTGAACTGCTATTCTTTTTGGCTTCCAATCCCAATAAGGTATTTACAAGAGAACAGCTTTTAGAGCATGTATGGGGCTTTGATTTTTATGGTGATTCACGAACAGTGGATGTTCATGTAAAGAGAGTAAGGGAAAAAATTGATATTGAGGGTCAGTCTTGGCAGCTAAAAACCGTATGGGGTGTAGGCTACAAGTTTGAAGTGAAAAGTTAGAATACTACACACAAACATATATACAACTTTTAACAAAAAAGGGGGAAACAAGTCCATAATTTTATTGGAGTTTGCGCCAATATAAAACTGGATTTAAAATGACGTTTAAATTTAATACAATATTTAAAAAGCTTGTTAGCGTATTTATCGGATTATTAGTACTCAACTATCTGGTAACAGGTGGCTTTTTGTTCTATTTTTTAAATGATTATAGTACAAAGCAAAAAGAAGATACTCTTAAAAGGAACGCTGAAGTTATAAAGAACGCTTTTATTATTTTATATGGTAATATGGATAATACATCTCTTAAATGGTTTCAGAGTTTCTTGAACCAATCAAGTGTATTAAGCAATTCTATGATATGGATTGTAAACAATTCAGGGCACATTGTATATAGTGAACCAAGCATGCCTGAGAGTTTTATTGAAAAATACAGGGATGAAAACAGACTGGCTAAATTACCTGATCCAAGGCAATATTCAGATGTTATGGAGGTTGGAAATGAAACACTTGTAAAGACAGGTAATTTCTTCGGCTTTTTCTCTGATGAAGCTTTCAAAAATGATGGAAGTTCGTGGTTAACAGTGCAAATGCCTATTCAAGTAATACCTAGTAACGGAAAGCAAATAACAATAGCTGCTGTTTACTTACACACACCTGTACCTGAGGTTCAGAGGCTTCAGTTTTCAGTATTGAGATTGTTCATGATATCTGGTGGATTATCAATATTGATAGCAATTTTTCTAGTGTATCTTTTCTCGGTTAAATTTACAAGACCATTAAAACAAATTAATCAAGTTGCAAAGAAAATTGCAGGCGGAGAATTCAATAACAGACTTGTTGTTAGTTCAAAGGATGAAATAGGTCAGCTGGCAGATAGTTTTAATCATATGTTAGATGATTTGCAAGAACTAGAAGAAATGAGAAGAGGATTTATTGCAAATGTTTCTCATGAACTTAGAACCCCAATGACTTCTATCAGAGGATTTGTTGAAGGCATAATTGATGGTACTATACCGCCCGAAAAACAACTTAATTATTTGCTAATAGTAAAGGATGAGACCATCAGACTCAGCAGACTTGTAAATGACCTTTTGGATCTTGCCAAAATGGAGGCTGGAGAGGTTACTTTAAATATTAAGCAATTTGATATAAATGAACTGATACGTATATGTGTAATTAAGCTTGAAACTTTGATAACATCTAAAAATATAGAAGTTGAAGCCAATTTTGCGGTTGAAAATTTAATGGTTTCTGCTGATAAAGACTCTATTGAAAGAGTTATAATAAATCTCTTGCATAACGCAGTAAAATTTTCTAATGAAAATGGGAGAATTATTTTAGAAACTGTAAAGAATAAAGAAAAGGTATTAGTTTCAGTATCAGATACTGGAATAGGAATAAATGAAGATGATATTAAACGAGTTTGGGATAGATTTTATAAATCGGATAAGTCCCGAGGGAAGGATAAAACGGGAACTGGTTTAGGACTGGCTATTGCTAAAAATATTATTAATGAACACAATCAAGAGATTTGGGTTGAAAGTACAATTGGTGTAGGTACTAAATTTACGTTTACTCTTGATTATTTCAAAAACAATCTAGAAGATTAACATTTTGTTCATAAATTTTTAAAGAAGTTTTATTACAATTTATCTAAATCTGTAAGGAGGGAAAGCTTAATGACCGACGAAAGTACTGAAAAAATAAATGATAACGATAACCAAAATATTGATACTAATGAGGATAATAACAATATTCAAAATATTAATAATAACGAGGTCAATAACAATAAAGTTTCAAATGAGAACCTTGGTGAAAATGGGATAAACAACACGAATTCAGCATATAGTTATTCTTTTCATGAGAGTAACCCTGTTAACAATGGTAATACTAGTAACAACATAGCTGAGACTTCAAACGAAAATCAGAAATATGAGGGTAATTCTTCTGCTTCGTATAACAATAGAAATTACGAGGATACTCAAAAAACTTTGCAGAATCAGAATTTGAATACTAGTTATAATGGCTATAACTTAAATATGAATAGCTATTATAAGGAGAATTTCAAAAAAACAAATAACAAAAAATCTGATGCATGGAAGTATATCTTAGTTTCTTTAGTTAGTGCTATAGTTGGGGCAGCAATTGTATCAGCTATGCTTATAGTTGTTGCACCAGCATTACAACCTCAAATAAAAAAACTATTGGGTATTAGTACGCAGGAAAATAGTAATATTGGAGCACAGACAGGCATAAGTGAAATAAAAAAGGTTGAAATAGTGCAAACAGGTGAAAGTGCTGTTACTAGTGTTGCAGAGAAGGTTGGTCCTTCTGTTGTTGGCATTAGAGCCTCTTATCAAAATACAAATGAGTTCTTTGGTTCACAAGCTGATTTTGGAGAGGGTTCAGGGATTATAATAAGCACAGATGGCTATATTCTTACAAACCATCATGTTATAGAACGTTCATTGAATAATAAAACCAGAGATATAAGAGCTGGCTCACAAATATTAGTATATCTTCCTAGTAGAATAGATAAACCCTATAAGGCAGAAATTAAGGGATATGACTCCAAGACTGATTTAGCTGTTCTAAAGATTAATGAGGGTGGGTTGCCAGCTATTGAGTTTGGCGATTCGGATACTGTAAAAGTAGGAGAGCCAGCAATTGCTTTTGGTAATCCAGGTGGATTAGAATATATGGGTTCATTAACAACTGGTGTTATTAGTGGATTAAATAGAACAGTTCAGCTTGATGGAGGCAAAAAGATTAGGCTTATTCAAACTGATGCAGCTATTAATCCTGGAAATAGCGGTGGTGCGTTAGTCAACATTAAAGGCCAGCTAATAGGTGTAAATACTATCAAAATGGTTGCTACTGGTTTTGAAGGCTTAGGATTTGCCATTCCAGTCAATGATGCAAAAAAAATTGCTGATGAATTAATTAAAAACACATATATATCTAAGCCTTATTTAGGAATATACGTTGATAATAGCTATACAGAAGAAATAGCTAGAGAAAATAATTTGCCTATGGGAGTTTTTGTAGCAGATGTTGAAATTTTAGGAGCAGCCCAGAAAGCAGGTATCAGAGCACTAGACATTATTACGAAATTTAATAATGTACCAGTTAAATCCTATGATGAACTAGAAGACGAAAAGAATAAATTTAAGCCTGGAGATGTTGTAGAAGTAGAAATTTATAGAGATGGCAACAGGAAAAAATTGAAAGTTACTCTAGGTGAAACAAAATAAAGATTATGATATAATAGGTACAGCATTTTATAATGTTTGTACCTATTTTTTATTAAGTCTAGAATCAAAATGAATTTTATTAATGAAGTCTTATTAATGAAGTAGTTTTAATGAATTTTTTGACGAAGTTTTTATGAATAAAATTATTTAATGAATTATTTTTAATTGTAGATTACATCAGCGACTTTAAGTGTTTCGGGGAAAATTTATCAGCTTAAAACCAAAGCGGTACCCGCAAATTATAGAAGAGGGGACATCTCTTTCATCGATATAAAATAAATTTATTACACAAAAATATACAATTTATGTTGCTAATGTAACAAAAAAACTTTAAAATTAAGATATGAGAGTCAAAATTTGATTTAAACAAAATTGGCTTATTAATACTTTTTTGCATATAATAGATTATTCTCAAAACATACTTATTTTGTGAGTTTTGAGTTTGCTACCACAATAATGCATATTTTGATTCACAAAGTCAGTTGGTGGTTAGCCCTTAACTCATACTATCTAGCTGGTAGTATTTGACTATGGTAAACTACTTAAAAATTTACTGATGGAGGAAGGTATGAACTTTAGTAAGTATTACATTTATATTATAAAATGTATTGCATTGATTGTAACTATTCCAGTATTAATTTATGGACATTCTAAGCATAATATATTTTTATTATCTATTGGTTTATTAGCATTTTTGATTTTTTTAGCAGTTAATGTTTTAGAAATTATTATAGTATCAA
The DNA here is from genome assembly GCF_005473905.2 of Ruminiclostridium herbifermentans. Lineage (NCBI taxonomy): Bacteria > Bacillati > Bacillota > Clostridia > Eubacteriales > Oscillospiraceae > Ruminiclostridium > Ruminiclostridium herbifermentans. Next base: position 2,738,916 of record NZ_CP061336.1, on the reverse strand, counting down.
AAATCAGATCTAAAAATAAGCGCAGGCTACAAAAAATTATTAAAAATAAAGCAATAAAGAGTCTAAAACCTCAGCGCTTTTTTTATCCTAATAGAGATAAGGATGCTTTAAATGCCTATGAGTTATTAAAGCAAAAACAGGAAGAACTTGAGATATTAAGGATTACATCTGAGAAATTTAATTCTACAATGGATGTAGATAATATTGTAGAGTATATTTTTGATGTTTATCAAAAATTTACTAATTGTGATAGATGCTTAATTTGTTTTAAGGACGTTGATTCTCAAGATATCTTTTGCAGATATGAGTTTGGAAAAGAGTTATTTGGTGAAGTTGGAAAGTTTTTTGATGATGACTCAGTAATTACAAAATGCTTCAATACAAATTCAATTGTTGTTAACTGTGATATTCTAATTAAAAAACGAGGAATATACGGTGACAAGCTTGCAATTCCTTTAAGTATATCTACCGAACAGCTAGGTGTTATATTTTTAGAAACCTCTAAAAAGAATTCTTTCAAGAATATCAATTTGCCATTTATTAAAAGTTTGGCTAATTATGCTGCTGTTGCAATAAATAAGGCTGAATTATTTAACGATGTTTGGGCTCAGAAGCAGGAAATAGAGGCTCTTTATGAGGAAGCTGCTGCAGTTAATGATGACCTTAATGATAACATTGAAAATTTAAATAAGGCTAAAGAAGAACTTAGACAAAAAAATGAAGAATTGCTTAGATATTCTGAAAGTTTAAATACAGGGTACATACAAACCGTAATGTCATTAGTTAATGCAATTGAAGCAAAAGATGCCTATACTAGCGGACATTGTCAAAGGGTTATGGAAATAGCTTGTGAAATAGCTGCTAATATGAATCTTGATGAAGAGTCTATACAGGATTTAAAATATGCTGCAGTTTTGCACGATATAGGGAAAATAGGAATTTCTGCTGGAATTTTAAACAAGCCAGAGAAGCTGACAGAGCAAGAATATGAAGAAATTAAGAAGCATCCAGAGATATCATACAACATATTAAAAAATGTTGAATTTTTAAATAGAGGACTTAGAGCTATTTTAGAGCATCATGAAAAGTACAATGGGTCTGGATATCCTAATAACTTAAAAGGTGAAGAAATCAGCCTTTTAGGAAGAATATTGTGTATTGCGGATGCATTTGACGCAATGACTAGTAACAGAACCTATCGTAAGGGTATGACAATGGAAGTTGCAGTTAATGAAATTGAAAGATGCAAAGGTATTCAGTTTGATCCGAAAGTATCCGATGTATTTATTAAAATGATAAGAGAATTAGTAAATACATAAGTTAGATTATAAAAATGTCATTATACTGTGGAGGGAATATAGTGAAAATAAATAATAAACAACTAAAAGTGCTTTTTGTTTCTGCAGAGGTTGATCCATTTGCTAAAACAGGTGGATTAGCAGATGTAGCAGGCTCATTACCAAAAGAGTTAACTTTGCTAGGTCATGATGTAAGAATAGTAATGCCAAGATATGGAATTATTGATGTAAATACAAAATATGTTGCCGATGTTGCTGTTGAAATTGGGCATCGGATAGAAACATGTGTGATTAAAGAAGGAAGTATTTTCAATACTGAAAACAAAGCAATTCCTGTATACTTTATAGAAAACCACAATTATTTTAATAGGAATGGAATCTACTGTTATTTTGATGATGCACAGAGATTTATATTATTATGCAAAACAGCTCTTGAGATGTTACCAGCTATAGGTTTTAAACCTGATATAATTCATTGTAATGATTGGCATACTGGACCTATTTGCCTATTGCTAAATGAAAAGTACAGAAAGAACGACTTCTATAAAGATATAGCAACAATATACACTGTTCACAATTTAGAATATCAAGGTAATTTTGGTGCAGATGTTACTAGATATTTAAATTTGGAAGAAGGTTATTTTGTTTCTGATAAAGCAGAGTTTTATGGCATGTTTAGTTTTATGAAGTGTGGTTTAGTGTATGCAGATATTATTAATACTGTAAGTAAGCAATATGCAGAAGAGATATTAACCACAGCCTATGGTGAAAAAATGGAGGGTGTGTTAAATAAGAGGAAAGAAGATCTCTTTGGAATAGTTAATGGTATTTCATATGAAGAATTTGATCCTAGCAAGGATGAATGCTTATATGCCAATTTTGACAAAAATAACATAAAGCTAAAAAATAAAAATAAACAAGCAATTCAGGATGAACTGAATTTACCAAGAAGCCAAGCTCCATTAATGGGTGTAGTTACAAGACTTACAGGGCAAAAAGGCTTAGAACTTCTATTGGGATGTATAGATGATTTAATTATAAAAGAAAATGTACAATTGATTGTTTTAGGACTGGGTGATGAGTGCTATCACAATGCGTTTTCAGAGTTACAAAAGAAATATCCTCTTAATGTAGCTGCATTTTTTGAGTTTAATACTGATTTAGCAAAAAAAATATATGCAGCTTCAGATATGTTTTTAATGCCTTCTAGATTTGAGCCTTGCGGGTTAGGTCAGATTATAAGTCTTAGATATGGCACAATACCTGTGGTAAGAGCAACTGGTGGGTTAGCAGAGACTATTATTGATTATGATGAAAATAATGCAGAGGGGAATGGTTTTTCCTTTGAGGAATTTTCAGTAAGTGAATTTAACAAAACAATTTATAGAGCTATTGATGTCTACAAGAATAAGCCTAAGATTTGGGAGACTCTTGTATTAAGAGCTTTAGATAGTGATTTTTCTTGGAAAAAGCCAAGCAGAGCTTATCTTGAACTATACGAATTAGCTGTTAAAAGAAAAAAAGGTGAATTAATTACAAATGAATAAAAAGGAAAAAGTTATTCATATATTACAAATTTTTGACGGGATTTATCCTAACGCTGAATGTACACTTGATTATAAGAGTCCATTGCAATTGCTTATTTCAACGCAATTGGCTGCTCAGTGTACAGATGCAAGGGTGAATATTGTAGCTAAAGATTTGTATTCAAAATATAAAAGTGCAGAAGACTTTGCAAATGCTGATATTGCAGAATTAGAACAGGATATTAAATCAACTGGCTTTTATAGAAATAAGGCCAAAAATATTAAAGAGTGTTGCAGAATACTTGTTGATAAATACAATGGAGAGATACCAACAAATATGGAAGAACTAACAGCACTTCCTGGGGTTGGGCGTAAGACGGCTAATCTTGTTCTTTATGAGATTTATGGTATTCAAGGAATTATTGTAGATACACACGCAAAAAGGCTATCAAATCGAATTGGATTAACTAAAAGTGAAAATCCTGAAAAGATTGAATATGATCTTCAAAAAATCGTCCCAAAGGAAAGATGGGCAGATTTTTGTCATATGCTAGTATCTCACGGCAGAGCAGTATGTAAAGCTAGAAAACCTGAATGTGAAAAATGCGAAATAAGGGATTATTGTAGTTATATCGTTAAAAATAATTAGTAGTAGCTGTAACAATATTATTTTACAAACTTAATGAAGTTTTACAGAACAGCAAATAATTGTTGATTGTATTATGTGAATGTCAAATAGTCACATAGTGCATATCAAAAATCAAATTTTGTTTGTTCATAATGCTTTTATGAGTGTTTAAAAGCCAAAATCGGCTTATCTGCAGATAGTCTTTGTAAATTTTGCATTTTAAGCCGATGTGGAGGTTAATATGACTGATAAACAGACGATGTCAAATATAAAAGATACAAAAGATATTAAACAAGGCAGCCAAAATAAATTAAACCTAGTAAAAAAATCAAAAACAGTAAAAAAATCTATAAAGGCTGACTATAGTGCCGAAGATTTGATTTTTGCTCTTGATATAGGAACTAGAACTGTAGTAGGCATAGTTGGATATTATGAGAAGGAAATTTTTAAAGTTATTGCTGCAGAGGTAGTTGAGCATCAAAGCCGTGCTATGCTTGATGGTCAGATTCACGATATATTAAAGGTTGCTGAAGTAATTACTGAAGTAAAAAACAAACTAGAGAAAACTCTTGGTATTACATTAACAAGTGTTGCTATTGCTGCGGCTGGGAGAGTATTGAAAACTAGTCAGGTAAAATTAGAGTATGATGTTGATCCTGATACTGAAATAAGCGAAGAAATAGTTGGTGGCATGGAAGTAGATGCCGTTCAAAATGCTCAAGAAAAGCTTGATACTGAATTAGAAGATGAAAAAACAGTCTTTTATTGTGTAGGCTATAGTGTAGTAAATTATTTCCTCAATGGTTATGTTATTTCATCATTAGTTGGCCACAAGGGTAAAAAAATTGGAGTGGAAGTATTGGCTACATTTTTACCACGAGTTGTTGTAGACAGCTTATATACTGTTATGGACAAGGTAGGGCTTAAAGTGCACAGTCTTACTCTTGAACCTATTGCGGCAATTAGTGTGACTATTCCTAAGGACTTACGTTTGTTAAATTTAGTTTTGGTTGATATTGGAGCAGGAACTTCCGATATTGCTGTTACTCAGTCTGGGTCAGTTGTTGCTTATGGAATGGTTCCAATTGCTGGTGATGAGATTACAGAAAAAATTGCACATGAGTATCTAGTGGATTTTAATACTGCTGAGAAGATAAAAATTGATATTTCATCTGGAGTAGAAACCCTAAAGTTTAAAGATATTCTTGGTAAAAATATTGAAATTTCTAATAAGCACGCTTTGAGTATGCTTGATAGTACAATTGATTATCTAGCTAGCAATATTTCTGAAAAGATATTAGAGTTTAATAAAAAGGCTCCTAACGCAGTATTTCTTATTGGTGGTGGGAGTCAGATTCCAGGACTGACAAGCAAAATTGCCAATTATCTAGGTATCCATGAGGATAGAGTTGCTGTAAGAGGAAGAGATGTAATACATAATATAAAAACCAAGCTTAAGAAGCTATCAGGTCCAGAAGCTATTACTCCGCTGGGTATAGCTATGATGGCGTATATTCAGCAAGGTCAGGACTTTTTATCTGTTACCTTAAACGGAGAAAAGGTAAGACTTTTAAATTCTAAAAAGCTTAGTGTTGCTGACGCCTTGATTTTAGTTGGTTATAATCCTGAAATGCTAATTGCTAGGACAGGCAAGTCTTTAAGCTTTACTCTTAATGGCAAGCAAATGTATGTAAGGGGCGATTATGGCGTAGCTGCTGAAATCTATGTTAATGATAGTGTGGCTAGCATAGATACTCTATTAAAAATCGGTGATAAAATAAACGTAATTCCTGCTAAAAATGGAGAAAATGCTAGAAGGTGTATTGCTGACTATGTTAAAAATCCAGATCCTATTATAATACATTTGAATGGTGAAGCTATTACGCTTTCTCCTAGCGCAGCAATAAATGGAAGAACTTGTGATATTTCTGAAAATATTAAAGAAAATGATGTTGTAAGTATATATGAAACAATTACTCTTAAGGATTTGGTAAAGGAATTTGCACTTGATATAGAGGAAAAAGAATTATTAGTTAACGGCAGAAATAAAAGTCTTGATTATATACTGCAGAATAATGATGATATTAGGTATAATGAAATATATACTGAAATAGAAAACAATTCATTGGTACAGCATAATTACGTTAATGATGAGATGATTACTTCTCAAAAGCAGATAAGTGAAACTAACAGTGATGCTGACAAATCTAGTAATGATAGAGAGTTTTTTGTTACTGTTAATGGAGAGAGAGTTGTTCTTAAAGAATATAAATCTTATATTTTTGTAGATATTTTTAGTTACATCAATTTTGATTTATCTACTCCAAAGGGAAACATCGTGTTAAAACTCAATGGAAAAGCTGCAAATTTTACTGATAAAATTCAACGTGGTGATAATATCGAAATTTATTGGGAATCCAAAGGATAAGTACGTTGCTCGTAAGAATGTAGTTTTGGAGGTTGTATGAATAGAATTCAAAAATTCGAACAGGTATTAGGTAGATGTTGCTGGGGAATATTAGCTTTCTTGGCTATATCTGTGGCTATAAATATTAATCCTGCAATTAATATAATTAATTTATCAAAATCAGATATAATGTTAATTATTTTAATTGTGTTATTAAGTATTTTTAACTTTGTTCGGCTTAAATATATTAATAGTAATTTACTTTATACTGAAAAAGTATTTGATGTCTTTAGAATTATTGAAGTTGCATTGTTATCAATATTTATAAATGGCAACTATCAGCGTATAGAGCATTATCTTATAATCATTCCAATGATATTTTCTAGCCTTTCAAGGGGCAGAAAATCAAGCTTTGTGTTATTAGGTATTAATGCTGTAATTAAAATTGTAAAAGGATTTATAGTATATTTTTTATCAGATACTATTATTTTAAGTACTTCAGATTTATTTGATTACTGTATAGAATTAGTGTGGGTATATGTTATATGGATTTCAATAATAATTATCACATCTGCTTTTAGTAATCAAAATTGTAAGAACGAAATAGAAAACCAAAGATTAGTTTTTGAACTTGGAGAAAAATATGAACAGCTTGAAGCTGCTCAAAATGAAATAAAAATTCAATATGACAAGCTAAAAGAATCTAATCTCAAGCTTGAAGATTCTAATTTACGACTTACAAAAAGTATTGCAGAGTTCTATACTCTCCAGCAGATAAGTGAGGCTATAGGCTCTATTTTTGATATAAATGAATTACTTAAGTTTGTTAATGACGTAATTATTGGTGTTATGGGTGTAAACTATTCTACAATTGTATTTTTTGACCAAAAGAAAAATAAGCTGAAAGTACACTTTACAAATGTTAAAGATAAAGAAGATTTAGCAATATTAAGTGATAATATTAATTGTAGGTTTTTATTAGATATATTAGAGAGTGAAAAACCAATACTAGAAAATGATGTAGTACCAGAAAAGTTTGAGTTTATTCAAAGCAGAGTTATAGGCTCATTTATTTGTATTCCACTAAGTTCAAAATCCCGAAAGTTTGGATTGCTCCTAATTGAACATAAGAACAAAAATACATTCAACAATGAAAACCTAAGTCTTGTTACAACAATTTGTAAATCTGTAAGTATGGCAATAGAAAATGCTGAATTATATGCAAGTATGCAGGTTTTAGCTACTATTGACGGACTTACAGGTGTATATAATAGAGTGTATTTTCATCAGAAATTTGAAAATGAATTTAAATTAGCTAAGGAATCTGGATATGAATTAACTTTAGTTATATTAGATATAGATTATTTTAAGAAATTTAACGATACATACGGTCACTTATTTGGAGATGTAGTATTAAAAAGTGTTGCACAAATGGTTAAAAGCAGCTTAAGGTCTACAGATACTATGGCTAGATTTGGAGGAGAGGAATTTGTAATTATTTTACCTCGTACTTCAATAAAAAAGGCATATGAAAAGGTCGAGTACTTGCGACATAAAATTGCTAATAGTGTTATAACAGATAGTTTAGTATCTGCATCTGTTACGGCAAGCTTTGGAATTGCTAGTTTTCCAGAGACATCTAAGAGCGTTACTGAAATTATAAAAGATGCTGATAATGCATTATATAGAGCTAAGGATAATGGTAGAAATCGAATAGAGGTTGCAAAAGATTATGATATTATGGATTAGGTTTTTTATTGATTTTTATAGAATCAACAATATTCCAGAAAATATCATATTCTTTTGAGTTATATTGGTTAAGAGGCAAAAAATAACTGACTCTATATAGTTTTGAGTCTTTATAAAGAAATGCTTCGAGAGCTTTGTATTTTCCAGAAGTGCTATTATATGAATAATCCCAGAGATAGCCATCAAGTCCATTAATGCATATTTTTTTGGATTTAAAATCTATAAAGTCCAACATAGCAGTATTTTTTGAGTTTTCGAGAAATTCTTCAATTGAATAGGGCAGCTTCCAAACTTGAACAAATCCATTTTTGCTTATATCATTTTTGTTTTTAAAGTCAATGTGGTATAAAATTTCACCACCAGGCAAATTCGAAGGGATAAGTTCAAACATGCTGGGATAGCTAAATTCAAAGCCTTCTTCGGGACTCTTGAAGTCTAAAAATTTTTTGTGACTGCTAGCTGATGTTTGTATATATGGAGCGGTTTCAAAATTAATAGAGTAAATATCAGATATTCTAAACGAAAAAGGAAATGAAATATATAAATTCTTATCTAAAATCACATTATATTTTGGAGGTTTATCCAGCAATATTTTTAGTCCGACAATAGAAAATATGAGAAATATAACAGCTGAAGATATTATAATTATGTTTTTTTTATAGTTTTTTACTAGTAATAAATACATCATTATTTCTCCTATAATATGATTATTAAAAATAAATAGGCTTGCTATAAAATATGCATTTATATTGCTTTTGATTAATATGTTTTCTATTTCCTAAAATGTTTGCTTATTTACATTAGACATAGTTTTATCTTTAGTATATTAATGGGGAGTAGGATCTAAATAATTAACCTAATCAAATTACAATCAGTGATTCTTTTAAATAGATTTAGTGTTTTTGACTTATTTAAAATCATGATACTATATTTTATATTTATTCAATAATCCACTTTTTAGAAGTCAAATATACATATTTAATAATAAATACACATACCGGCTCATTTAGAAGCATGTTCTTAATAAAAGTTTTTTAGGAATAGTATCACGAAACTGAAAACACAGGAATATGATAAATAGTGAGGAGCTATATTTAGGGGGAGTGTATTTTATGAGAATAGTTGTAGTAAAGATGCCTAAACTTATTGGTGGTATATTGAAAAGAGTTTTTAAAATAGGATGATATACCGCTGATAGAATGTAACATTAGCTAAGAAAAAATTGCGAGAGCAATAAATAATGCAAATTGGTTATTCCAATTTTGCTTAAGTTAAATAAAGATAAAAAAATAAAAAAGCGTATCATAGACGCTTTTTTATTTTAAAGTAATTAAATTAGTTTACTAAAATAAATTAGATAGCTCTGGTAACTTTGTTTGAACGAAGACACCTTGTGCATATGCTAATTGATTTTGGTGTTCCATTGTCAACTATCTTTATTTTTCTAACATTTGGTTTCCATGTACGGCTAGTAGCATTTAACGCATGGCTTCGATTATTTCCAAATACAGTTGCTTTACTGCAAATTTCACATTTTGCCATATATAACACCTCCTTTAAATTATGGAGAATTCTAGTTTCTCTAATTTCGACATCAAAGCAATAACTATTTTAACATAACAAAACTTTTAACTCAAGCCTTTTTATATAAATTTTACTATTTAAAAAGCAAGCGAGAATATTCGAAATGAATTAATTTCCAATGTAAAGTATTTATTTTATAAATTGGTATTAATCTAAACAATGAAAAATATTGAAATATAAAAACTTAATCAATATTTTGTAAAAATAATGTTGAATAATACCTGAATTTGGGTATCCCAATCCGGGCATTTATTTTTGATAGAATGTGTATTATCTAATAAGCTTATGCTTTTGTTTAATAATCGCAGAAAGTGTGGTACAATAACATCTATATTGTTATAATAACTATGACAATATAGCTTAAATAAAGCTTATAAGAATAATGCTGGGCAATGACAGTACTTCTGAGTTATTATAAGATTTAAGAAATTAAAGTTGTATAAAATTTGATGCCTAGACCATGTCACTCTTTCTACCGAAAGTACTGTATGTTACTTTTATGTAAATATAAGACATGGATAATATTTATCATAATACTAAAGCATGGAGGCTAGAATTGAAACAATTATCGCTTGAAGACTTAAAAAAACAATCCATTAGATATATAAAGGGCGTTGGAGAGTCAAGATTATCCTTGTTTAAAAGGCTAAATATAAATAACTTCTTTGATCTGTTAACTTACTACCCAAAAGCATATGAGGATAGAAGCATAATTAAGAATATTGCTGACCTTCAAGATGGTGAGTTGTGTTCATTTGAAGGTACAATTGTATCTAATGTTAATGTAACAAGACCTAGAAGGGGAATGACTATATCTAAGGTATCAGTGCAGGACAGCACAGGTAAAATTACTGCGATATGGTTTAACCAGCATTACATAAAGAATTCGCTTACTGTCGGAGCAAATTATATTTTTTATGGAAAAGTTGAAAGAAAATTTAATAAACTTCAAATATCTAATCCAGTATTTGAAAAAATAGATAATACTCAATCACATAATAATGGCTTAAAGAAGAGTTTAAAAATTCTGCCTGTATATCCTTCAACAAAGGATTTAAGTCAGAACTTAATTAGAACCATAATGCAGGAAGCACTTAAAAGCTTTAATAATATTGAGTTAGAGGACATAATACCTAAGGAAATCAGGGAAAAATATAATTTGGCTGACATTATGTTTAGCTTAAATGAGATACATTTTCCAAAAACAGAATTAGATAAGGATATGGCTAGATATAGATTAGTGTTTGAAGAACTATTTTTGCTGCAGCTTGGACTTCTATCTTATAAGAATATTGCAACTGCTGAAAGGCAGGGTATAAAATATACAAAATCCTATGAGATGGAGGAATTTATAAAGTCGTTACCGTTTGAACTTACAAACGCACAAAAGAGAGTATTTAAAGAAGTTGAGCAGGATATGGAGAGCAATAACATAATGAACAGACTAGTTCAGGGTGACGTTGGCTCAGGTAAGACAATAATAGCTGTTTTGGCATTATTTAAAGCAGTAAAATGCGGCTATCAGGGTGCATTGATGGTTCCAACTGAAATATTAGCTGAACAGCACTACAATTCAGTTAAGCCCTTACTTGAAAAGTTTGATATTAAAGTTGAATTACTTTCTGGAAACCAATCAAAAAAGCAAAAGCAAGTCGTTTTTGAAGGCTTGAAAAATGGGACTATTAATGTGGTTATTGGAACCCATGCATTAATAGAGGATACAGTAGAGTTCTTAAATCTTGGGTTAGTAATAACTGATGAACAACATAGATTTGGTGTTAGGCAAAGATCAATTCTGACAGAAAAGGGAAGAAACCCTGATGTCTTGGTAATGACGGCAACACCTATTCCAAGAACTCTAGCACTTATTTTATATGGAGATCTTGATATTTCAATAATAGATGAACTTCCACCTGGAAGAAAACCAATAAAAACATACTCAGTAAATGAGTCAATGAGAGAAAGAATTAATAATTTTATTAGGGAAACCGTACAAGCAGGTCAACAGGTTTATATAGTATGTCCTTTGGTTGAGGAATCTGAGGAGATAGAGGCAAAATCAGCAGTAGTAACGGCTGAGGATATTAGCAAAAATGTTTTTAAAGATTTAAAGGTTGGTATTATTCACGGCAAAATGAAATCAAATGAAAAAGAGTCCATAATGAGGAGTTTTAAAGACGGCGAAATAAGCATACTTGTTTCAACTACAATTATAGAGGTAGGTGTCAATGTTCCAAACGCTACGCTAATGGTTATTGAAAACGCAGAGAGATTTGGATTAGCTCAGCTTCATCAGTTGAGGGGAAGAGTAGGAAGAGGTGGAACTCAATCCTACTGTATATTGTTTAATCAATCTAATTCAAAGGTTTCAAAGGAAAGAATGAAAATAATGGCCCAATCAAATGATGGTTTTGTTATTTCAGAAAAGGATTTAGAGATAAGAGGACCTGGTGAGTTTTTCGGAACCAAACAACATGGATTGCCTGAACTAAAAATTGCTAACCTTTATAAAGATTTAGAAATACTGAAGCTGGCACAGGAGGGTGCAAAGGAAATAGCAATTAAAGATCCGGGACTTATAAAAAATAAAAAATTAAAACAGTATTTAGCACAGCATTTTGGTGAAAAGGCGACACTTTCTTAGCTGTGGTCATTTAACCAGCTATGCTTGCATATCTTTATGAAGGAGGAGTCTAAAGTGCGTGTAATTTCGGGTAGTGCAAGAGGACTAAAATTGGCTGCTTTAGAAGGTATGAATACAAGACCTACTACTGACAGAGTAAAAGAAAATTTATTTAATATACTTGCTCCATATATTGAAGAGGATTCTAAAATATTAGATTTGTTTGCCGGGAGCGGTGCTTTAGGCATTGAAGCTCTAAGCAGAGGGGCAAAGAGTGCTGTTTTCTGTGATAACAATGATAAGAGCATAGATATAATAAAAAATAATATAAAAAAAGCAAGACTTATTGACAAATCGGAAGTTTTTTTGGGTGAAGCCCAATTAATATTAAAAAAACTCTCCCATATGGGAAAAAAATTTGATATAATTTTCCTAGACCCACCTTACAGTAAGGGTATTATTCCAGACATATTAACAGAATTGGAAAAAATGGGAATATTAGAGAATAAAATTATAATTGTTGCTGAAACTGATGTTGAAGATTTGTTGCCAGAGGAAACAGAAACATTGTTAGTTTCAAGAAAACAAATATACGGTAATACCAAGTTGACATTTTATAAGCACAAAGGATGAAATTTACATGAGAATATTTATTTACCCTGGGAGTTTTGACCCTGTTACTAATGGACATTTAGATATAATTGAGAGAGCATCAAAGATTTGTGACAAGCTAATCGTAGCAGTATTAGTCAGCCACAACAAGACGCCGTTATTCAGTATGGAAGAACGCACAGATATGCTAAGAAGAGTTATAAAGGAATGTAATTGTACTAATGTTGAGGTTGAATGTTTTTCAGGATTGTTAGTAGACTTTGTTAAGAAAAAGAATGCAAATGTTATTATTAAAGGACTCAGGGCAGTATCAGACTTTGAATATGAACTTCAAATGGCTTTATTAAATAAAAATCAGTCTCCAGAAATTGAAACACTATTTATGATGTCAAGTATTAACTATTCATTTTTAAGTTCAAGTATGGTAAAAGAGATTGCCAGATACAATGGGGATTTTAAAGGTCTTGTACCAGAATGCATAGTAGAAGATATTGCAGACAAATTTGGAATCAAAGAACCAAAGGGGGAGTTATAATATGGAAATATTAACGGTACTGGAAACTTTAGAGGACTTAATTGAGAAAAGTTCTGGTGTACCCTTTTCGGGGAAATGCATAGTTGATAGGGAAGAAGTCTTAGAAATAGTTAAAGAGATGAGACTTAAATTACCTGATGATATTAAACAGGCAAAATGGGTTAAAGAAGAACGTCAGAGAATACTATTACAAGCGCAAAAAGAAGCGGATAACATATTAAAGGATGCTGAGAACAAAATAGCTTCTTTGGTTGATGAACATGAGATCACCAAAAAAGCTTATGAACAGGCAAATGAAATAGTAGGCAGTGCTCAAAAGAACGCAAGAGAGATACGTTTGGGCGCTCGGGAATATGCGGATAGTGTTCTGAGTAAGGTGGAAGAAATTTTATCAGATGCAACTGATGTTATCAGAACAAATAGAAAAGAGTTAAAGTAACTTTTTCTTTGATGTAATGCTAATAAAGCAAATATATAGTAAAGAAATTGCAATTATAATTGCTGATATAACAAAAATATTTTGGATAGAAATCAAACAAATATTTCCCCAACTATAAATATATTTGATTGTTATGTTTGAGAAAACTGTTGATTCTAGTGCTAACCAATTATTAAATATAGTTATTCCAATATAAGTATAAACTGCAGAAATTATACCTTGTAATGCTTTACCTATTATATAGGGTTTTGCACTGATATCAGATGAACTTATAATGCTCATAACTTGAGTATGTACAGAAAAACCTGCCCATCCAATTATTAAACTGATGCAACAAAGTTTGATTTTCAAATTTGCGCTTGCTAAACTTATTAGATTTGCACCAGTTGTTATCTCAAATAATCCGCATAGCATTCCTTCAAGAGTTTTAGCTTCTATTCCTAAGTTGTTTACAATATTTGGTACCAGGCTGCATACCTTTCCGATTATTCCACTTGAAATTAAAATATTTATAAAAACTGAGAAAAAAATAATAAAGCCGCCTATTGTTAAAATTGTATATATAGAATTTTTAATACTTTCTCCAAATAGAGTCCATGTATTTATATCTGAATTTCTCATTCTTTGAAGTTCTAAGTGCAGCTTTTGTGATATCTTTGTATTAGATTTAGTTATTTTCGTATTATTTTTGTAATGTTTAAATATAAGTCCTACAGTAACACATGCTGCAACATGGCAAATATAAAGCAGATAGCCAATTTTGGGGGATTGAAACATACCAACAGCCACTGAACCCATAATAAATAGAGGCCCCGAATTATTTGTAAATGTTAATAGCCTTTCTGCTTCGGTCTTCGAGACAAGCTCTTGCTTTCTCAAATCATTTGTTATTGCAGCTCCAACAGGATATCCGCTAACTATACCCATTGCAAGTGCAAATGAACCGCAGCCAGGGATATTAAAGAGCGGACGCATTATTGGCTCTAATATTATTCCGAAAATATTAATAAATCCTGATTTGCTAAGCAGCTGTGATGCAACAAAAAATGGAAATAGAGAAGGGAATACTACATTAAGCCAGAGATTAATTCCTTTAGAAGCAGACGTAACTACTGTTTTTGGATATACAATAAGTGCAATTATAAATAGTACTGCAAATATTGGCACAATAAATTTTTTTATATATGTTTGTATATATCTTTTGCTGGTAATATATATGTATATTGCAATAATCAAAAAACAAATCAAGAAAAATATTTTCAAATTACCCTTCACGCTCTCTTTCAATAAGATAAATTTAAATAATTTTATATAGTTCATAAAATAGGTTGTAATAATCATAGCATAACTTAAATTATTGACTGGATTTAATTATGTTCCAAAGTTCTATTACTTTGACAAAAATCTTCTATTCATTAAGCAAGCCCTATTTAGAAATATATACGCTAAAGGTAAGTATTATAACTCAAAAGCTAAACTTTTCCACTCTATGATAATGCATAGAAATTGAGAGGAAGTATATAAAATTAACCAAATAGCCAACGACTATAGAAACAGCATCTAAACACGGGACGTATATCCTTATCATCTTCATCTGGATAATATTTATCAATGGAATCAGTATCTATACAATGGGATTTTAATTTTGGGATTTTAATTTTACGTGCTCTACAAACGAACAAAGAGCCAATCACTTGTTAAAGTAATCGGCCCTTCATAAAATTTCAGTTTACAGTTTTGCTCCAACTATTGATGTAGAACCGTAATTCTATATGCAATACAAACGAACAAAGAGCCAACCACTTGTTAAAGTAATCGGCCCTTCATAAAATTATATTTTTTTGTTCTATCCCAACTATTGAGATTACTCGTAATTGTATTTTTATGTATCAGTGTAAACTAATATAATATTGCCTAATAATATGTCAAAAGTTAAGCTTGAATAGAAGCATATTTAAAAGGTTTAACTGATTATTACAGAGTAACCTTTTGAGTCCATCCAAATGTATCTTCTAATTCTCCGCTTTGGATGCCTGTAATTGTATCATATATCTTCTGAGAAACCTCTCCGATTTTGCCATCATTAACTTTAATAACTTTTCCGTTCCAGCTGAACTCACCAATAGGTGAAATTACTGCTGCAGTACCAGTACCAAACGCTTCTTCTAATTTGCCGGCTGCATGAGCATCATAAATCTCTTGTATTGATATTCTGCGTTCAGATACAGGTATACCAGCTTGTTTTAAGAGTTCAATAGTAGACATACGTGTTATACCAGGAAGGATTGTGCCAGTAAGTTCAGGTGTAATAACTTCTCCATCAATTTTGAAGAATACATTCATTGTTCCAACTTCTTCAACATATTTCTTTTCAACACCATCTAACCATAACACTTGAGTATAGCCTTCTTTTTTAGCCTCAACTTGAGCTTTTAGGCTGGCAGCATAGTTAGCAACAGTTTTTGCTTCACCAAGACCACCTCTAACAGCACGAACATATTTGCTTTCTACATAAATTTTTACTGGATTAATTCCTTCTGGATAATAAGCGCCTACAGGTGAAAGTATTATTATAAATTTGTATGAATGTGATGGTCTTACGCCAAGAGCAGGTTCTGAAGCAAATATAAACGGACGGATGTATAGGGAGGTACCTGGAGCACTAGGAATCCAGCCAGCGTCAACTCTAACAATTTCTTTTATTGCTTGTACGCAGTCATCAACATTAATTTCTGGAATACATAGTAGTCTATTTGAATTATTGACTCTCTGCATGTTTTTTTCTGGTCTGAATAGTAGAATTTCGCCTTTAGCAGATTTGTATGCTTTTAAGCCCTCAAAAATTGCCTGACCATAATGCAATGCCATTGCAGAAGGATCTACTGGTATAGGAGCATAAGGTACTATTCTTGCATCATGCCAACCTTGTCCTTCATCATAATCCATAATAAACATATGGTCTGTGAAGTTTATACCAAAACCCAAATTATTCTGATCTGGTTTCTGTTTTGGATTTGTTGTCTTAGTAATAGAAATATTCATTAATATTACTCCCTTCATATTTATTTAAATATTATATTTTGATGTATATAAAGTTACAATCAATCTGTTTTATTAATTACATTTAATTATGCTACTTTTAAAAAAAAAAGTCCATAGTTTAATGGCAATTTAGTAAAATGTGTATAAAAAAAGTTACTATTTAACTTAATTAAATTAGTTTAGTATATTAGCGTTTAAATTTATTAATTATTTGAACAAGATAACTGAAAAGTATAGTTGGTGCTTAAATAAGTTTGAACAACTTAAATATTTGGTTACCTCAAATAAAATGTTTTTGTAAACAAGTCAACTCTACAATCATAATATAATAGTAATATAATTGCGTGTGAGCCGTATATGGGGCTATATATAGATTAGTACCACATTTTTAAATTAATATAAGATGCTGTTTTAGGGTATTGTTATACAGCTCATGGAGGTAGACAATGATTTATTTGGACAATGCAGCAACATCATTTCCTAAACCTGAAAATGTATATGTAGAAATGGACAGATGTATGAGAACATATTGTTCTAATCCTGGAAGAGGAAGTCATGCTATGTCTTTACGGAGTGCTATGGCAGTTACAGAAACTCGTGAACGTATAGCAAAGCTGCTTAATATAAAGGACTATCTCAATATTTGCTTTACAAAAAACACAACTGAGGCGTTAAATCTTGCAATACTTGGGTGCTTGTCAAAAGGTGACCATGTAATTACAACATGTATGGAGCACAATTCAGTATTAAGACCACTTAAAACTATGGAAAAAAATGGTGTGATTAAGCTTACAATATTGTCAGGAGATGATTTGGGAGTAATTGATCCTGTTCAAGTCAGGAGAAGTATAGAGAAAAAAACTAAATTGATTGTCTGCACACTTTCCTCAAATGTAAATGGAATTATTATGCCTGTTAAAGAGATAGGTGAAATTGCTAGGGATAGAGGAATATTGTTTTTAATAGATGGAGCTCAGGGATTAGGTTGTTTAAAAATAGATTTAACTAAACAGTATGCAAGTATGATTGCATTTCCAGGCCATAAAGGACTAATGGGACCGCAGGGTACAGGAGGTTTATATATAGCCCCTGGTGTTGCTTTAAAACCATTAATGACCGGAGGAACTGGAAGTAAATCAGGAATTTTATATCAACCTGATTTTTTGCCAGATAAATATGAAAGCGGAACACTTAATACTCCAGGAATTGTTGGATTGGGTGCCGGAATAGAGTTTATTGAAAAAATTGGGGAAGATGCAATTAAGACTAAAAAAGATTTACTTATTAAGAGATTATATGATGGATTATATCAAAACCGCTATATTAAATTGTATAGTTCAAAAAATGCAGCTGAAAATTCAGGCATAATTGCATTTAATATTAAAGATATAGATTCTTCTGAAATTTGCGAAGAACTTGACAGTATTTATGGAATAGCATGTAGAGCAGGACTTCATTGTGCGCCATTGGCACATAATCATTTCAGAACGCAAAAGACAGGTATTGTTCGAATGAGTGTAGGTTATTTTAATACAATAAATGAAATTGACAGAGCAGTAATAGCTGTGAATAAAATTGCATATGAAAAAAGTAGATAAACGGTTACTCATTCAGAAAAACACCAATTTATAATTTAATTGTCTTTTAATTTGAATATGGGCTTAAAGTAAGGAATAAACTGTAAAGTATAAGTTATTATATAATAGTTTTAAAAAAGATGCAGTTGAACATTCATAATACAGAGAAATTAATGAAATTGATTAAAAAATTAATATTATTAATAAATTAATAAAAAATATTAAAAAATATTTCAAATTATATAGACAGAATTTATTTCCAGGTGTATAATCTATATATATTATAAATCAAGGTAATGTTTACTATATATAAAAGGGAGGATGGATTTCATGCTGACTTATAGGGGAATTTTTAAGGTGAGCATGAAGAAATATTATGGATAATACATTTAAAAAGATACTAACTGTTATTTTATTAGTGATTTTGGGACTAGTGGCAATAAGGATAATAGGGGCTGTACTCAGTGTAATAATACCATTAGCTGTTCTTGCACTTATTGGGTATATTGTTTTTAGATTAATTAATAAGACCACTTATCGAAAATTTTAATTTTGTGATTGTATTTTAGAAATACTAGATTTGAAAGATTATACATTTAAGCTTATTATTCAAACAATCTCATTATTCAAAGAAAGGTTAATCTAAAATGGTTTTTCGTTGCGGCGCTTATTAAAATTAATAATAAGCGCTGTTTAGTAATTAATTAAAGTTTTAGCGGTATCAGTTGTTATTATTCCAACTAGTACATCAAAGCTGTTTGGTAGTTAATTAGGGATTAATTTATTTGTCAGTTCTATAAATAAAACTAGCTTATAAGAATTAGCTTATATGTCGATATATATATTAGGAAGGTACTTTATATTAGGAAGATACTTCTAGTTAAATGGATGAACAAAGGGGGTGCTCATTATGGATATTACTAGAGTAGCTGCTGTTTCACCTATAACACGAGTAACTGCATTCAATCGTAAGGAAGCTAGAACAGATGACAAGAGAAGAGAGGAGGATACTAAACGAAATGATTTTGCAAATACTCTCAAACAAAAGATAAATCATAGTTTTGATTCAAAAGTTTAATTTTTACTATTATTTATGCATTTATTAGTGCATTTTGAGTACGAAAGCAATTAAAAAAGAGAGGTAAATTGTAATGCAAAATATAAATAACGATACACTTATCTAGGCCATGAAGTTGGTAGTTTACGCTTCATGGCTTTTTTAATATATAACTCAACGTTAAAAACATTGGGAAATATCAGCTAGAATTTCTATAGAAGAGCACTACCTACAAATTCAAACAATATCTTTAACCAAGTAAGCTCCCACTTATCTAAGTTGTACTCTCGTACCAGTAAACGCTATAAGTATTCTTACCTGCAAACTCAATTCAATAAAAACAGCATAACGAGGTAAAATAACGCTTTATACCAATCATTTTGTAAGCCTTGCATGGTAAATTTATAGTACTGGTTTACTGCTACTCCCGAACAAATATAAGCTAAGGTCAAATAATAATACTGGCTTACTGGCACTCCCGTACAAGCATTAGCAAGTAGTTTGTCTGCAAGCTTTGCTTAAAGCAAATTTATACAATAAGTCAACATAATTATCATATTTTAGTTTGTGTGTAATTTCTACAACAAATTACAATTATTGATAAATATACACAATTGTTATATAATTATTATATAAGACTTTCTAGGTCGACAGCGATTGGACAGAAATGACAATTTTGCCGTTGCCGGCTAGAATTTCTAACGAGGCAAAATTCCCTTCACTTCTGTAAGTGGCGGGTACCGCTTAGGTTTCAAGCGGTGAGAATATCTCCCGCCTCGCATACACGCCTATAATTAAACATAATTTTTCTATAATCGAAAAATTAAAATTGATTCTAGGTGTTATAGTGCTAGCTAAGAGATATTCTAATAAGTTAATAAAATTTATTTAAAGGGGATATTTTTATGAGAAAGAAATTAACAGCTATAGCACTATCGTTAATTCTAAGTTCCCAATCAACATTTACATTAGGAACTAATTTAGAAGTATTTGCTGCTGATGCCGGAAATACTGGTGGAATGACCAATTCTATAATAGTTGGAGATTTAAATGGAGATGCAAGTGTTGATGCAATAGACTTTGCGCTGTTGAAAAGCTATTTGCTTGGAACATTAAGTAGTTTTCCTGTTTACAATGATCTGGCTGCGGGTGACTTAAACGGGGATGGTACAATTTCTGCTATCGATTTGGCATTAATGAAAATGTATCTACTTGGAACAATTACAGAATTCCCAGTTTCAGAAAGTGTGAAGACAATTTTTATTAACGAGATAATGGCATCTAATACTACATTACGTGATGGAGATATTGAGGACGCTGATGCAGGAAGTTCTGGAGGTGCCTATTCTGACTGGATAGAACTTTACAATTCCGGCAATCAGGCAGTTGATTTAAGAGGTTATACTCTGTCTGATTCATCTAGTACATGGGAATTCCCTTCGGGAGTTATTCCAGCAAAGGGATACTTGCTTGTGTGGGCATCGGATAAGAATAAAGTTGCAAAAGATGGGCAGTTACATACTAATTTTAAATTAAGTGCTTCAGGTGAGGAGATAACCTTGAAAGCACCCAATGGATCTATTATTGATTCACTGACATTTCCTGCATTAAAGGATAATGAGTCATACGGACGAAAGACTGATGCTTCTTCAGAATGGGTAATATTCTCCAAGGCATCACCTTCAAATTCAAATATTAATTCATCTGAGTCAATAGTTGTAAAAGAACCTGCATTTTCACATAATGGTGGTTTTTATACATCTCAATTTAATCTTCAGCTGACAACAAATGAACCAAATACAAAAATTTATTATACTCTAAATGGTTCTGATCCTGTTCCCGGTAAACAAGGAACATTCGAATACACAAGTCCAATATTAGTTAAAAGCAGAGCAGGAGATCCAAATGTTCTTTCTGCGATTTCTAATATATCAAATGATATGTGGTCACAATGGAGAGGACCAAAGGGAGAGGTTTTTAAATGTACAACAATAAAGGCAGTTGCAATTAAAGATGGCAGTAATAAAAGCAAAATAATTACCCATTCATATTTTGTAGACCAGAATATAGCTAGCAGATACAACTTGCCTGTTATATCTTTAGTTACAGACCAAGCTAATTTCTTTGATAATTCAAAAGGAATATATGTTAATGGGAACTATGAAAAGAAAGGCGAGGAATGGGAAAGACCTGTACATATTGAGTTCTTTGAGAAAGACGGAACGCTTGCATTTTCTGATAACAGCGGTATACGTATAAATGGCGGTTATACAAGAAAGATTGCTCAGAAATCACTTAGACTTTATGCTGGTCATGATTATGATGATGTAGATTCATATAAATATGAAATATTCCCAGGATTGAAAAAGAAGGCAAATGGAAAGAAGTTAGATAAATTTGAAACATTAATTTTGAGAAATGCTGGAAATGATAATTCAGGAACATTTTTCAGAGATGCTTTAATTCAGAGTTTAGTATCACATCTAAATGTAGATACTATGGCATATAGACCCTCAGTTGTGTTCTTAGATGGTGAATTCTGGGGTATTTACAACATAAGAGAACGCTATGATAATAAATATCTCAAAGCCCACTATAATCTTGATAAGAATAAAGTTATTATACTAGATGTATTACAAACACCTGAAGTTTCGGAAGGGGAGCCTGAAGACTACAAGCTGTATCAAGATGATGTTATAAATTATCTGAAAAGTAATAATATTAGAAATACAGAAGTTTATGAGAATATTAAAACAAAGATAGATATCGAAAACTACATTAATTATAATGTAACTCAGATTTACTGCGGTAATACAGACTGGCCGGGCAATAATGTAGCTATTTGGAAGTACAAGACTGATGATGGAAAATATCATCCAGAGGCTCCATATGGACAGGATGGAAGATGGAGATGGATGCTTAAGGATACTGACTTCGGCTTTGGATACCAAAATCAAAGTCCATCTTTTGATTCTATAAAATATGCTACTTCAGAGCAATATGTACCTGGAGCTGCTCTTAATTCAAACAGTTCATGGGCTGTATTCCTGTTAAAAACGCTAATTCAAAATACTGAGTTTAGAAATCAGTTTATTAATGCTTTTGCAGACCAACTCAATACATCATTTATTCCTTCAAGAGTAACTGCAAAGGTAGATGAATTAAAGGCAGGAATTCAAACTGCAATGCCTGAGCATTGTGATAGATGGCAAGCTATTAGTATGGGAAATAATAATCAGGGTGGTGGTATTCCTGGTATCCCTGGCATTCCAGGTATGGGTGGTTCTTCATGGGATGATAGTGTAAAAGTTCTAAAGAACTATGCAGAACAAAGACCTTCATACATGAGACAAGCCATAGTAAATAATTTTAGAAATGATGGAGTAACAGGAACAGCAGAAATCAATATATCGACTAATACAGCACAAGGCTATGTAAAGGTTAATTCAATTGATATAAAAACTACAACACCTGGAATAACCAATGCATCAAGTTGGACTGGAATTTACTTTAAAGGTGTTCCTGTGACATTAAAAGCTATACCAAATGAAGGCTACAAATTTGACCATTGGGAAGGAATATCAGGTGTTACAACTACCTCTGATACTATAACCTTCAATCCTACTGGAAATGTAAGTGTAAGACCTGTATTTACAGCGAAATAGAGTTGATAAAAAACTACTGTAAATAGGTTTGATGCAGATAAATTTGAAACTAGAAATAAGGTAGTTTTTGTACATTAAAAAGAATAGGAAAGTGTATTTAGAAACTTGTTGATTGCTTCCCTTGTAGTAGAAGACAGTAGAAATAATAAAGGCTGTCAGCTATGAGGGGAGCATGATTTTATGCTGCAAGCTTTATGGCAGCTAGTAACTAAAATTGCATATTTACTTTAAAATACAATTATGTTATACTATTTTCCGTAATAACGGTTAGATAATATATATTAACGGGATGTAGCTCAGTTTGGCTAGAGTACTTGCTTGGGGTGCAAGGGGTCGCACGTTCAAATCGTGTCATTCCGACCAGTGAAGAATGAAGGGTTTCATGTTTTTTGAGACTCTTCTTTTTTATGCAAAAATGTGCTGTTTACACCTTATTTACACATTGAAGAATAAAACTATAAGAATAATGTGTATTTGTACACATGCATTCTGATAATACATTTGTAGTATTTAATACTTTATCTTTGGATATGAGATACATATTAAATTAGTCCTTTAATCCCGTTTACCTATATGATATAATCAATTTCACAAGGTATTTGGAGGCGAGTATCAGTGGAAGATAAAACATTTGATCTGATTGAGAAGATATATAGCGAGTTATTACAATTTAGGAAAGAAACAACTACAAGATTTGATAAGCTTGAATCAGCACAACAAGATGTTGTACAGAGACTTTCAAAGCTTGAAGCTAAAGTAGAACATGGTATAGAAGACAAGCTTCAGATACTTGGTGAACAGGGTTCTGCTACCACTACTAAGTTAGATGAACACTCTTTGCAACTTACCAATTTAAATAACAAAATGGATTATCTCGCTTTGTCAGTAAATAGCCAAGATAAAAGGCTTTAAGTTGTTGAGTCTTCCAAAATTATGAACGTAAAATAATTAATAATCTGATATAAATTAAAATATATATAAATGAAAGTAAATGAAAGGGAGATGAAACAGTTCTTCCTTTTTTTGATTTGCTTTAGAGATTTGTATTAATCTTTTACATTTATTACTTTGGCTAACACCACTTCTATACAATTATATTACCTGTACTACCTAATTAAAGGTGGAATTGGTTTATATTTTTTCTTTGGTTTGGGGCAAATAGTTAGCATCTTATTCAATAAAGTATAGGAAAATAAACTAAGAAAATAAAATTCATTCGGAACTCGAAGTTACCTAAACTATTGTGATTGACCACTTTATGAATATAGTGTATTATTAAATTGGAAAATTAAATTTTTTATGCAACAATGTGGAAGATTGTTTTAAAAAGTCAAAAAATACAGTCAACTATAAGAAAATTACTGTCTCAAAAAATTCATAATTACAAAAGCTAAAATAATGGGCAGGATAAAAAAGGTAAACAATACAACCTTTCTTATTTATTGTGGACAAAGTGAAGGTAAGTATTAATTCAATTGTCACAGAAGGACTTGAAGACTAAATTTAGCATTTAATGCTATGTGAATATAAGCATTTATAATTAGGTTTAGTCATATATTAGTCTGAAAAAATTGAAAAAGTAAATTAAGATAATTCAGGGGGGAAAAGTATGTTTAAAAAAGTAGTTGCACTTCTTTTAAGTTTGCAAATTGGTTTATGTTTTATGCCAATTCAGCAGCAACCTGTAGAAGCAGTATCTTTCCAACGACAGATGGAGGATTTGGATAGAGGTGTCGTGGCTGTAAAGGTTAGCAATGGTGTGTTTGTAAGCTGGAGAATGTTCGGTACAGAACCAACCAGTGTTGCATATAATTTATATCGTAATGGAACAAAAGTAAATTCAACACCAATTACCAACAGTACAAACTATCTTGATGCAAGTGGTACTACCAGTTCAACATATACTGTAAAGGCAATTATTAATGGTAAAGAACAGGCTGCATCAAAGGCTGCAAATGTATGGGGGCAGAATTATTTACAGGTTCCTATTACGCCACCAGGCAACGGATATATGGCAGGAGATTGCAGTACTGGTGATTTAGATGGAGATGGAGAGTATGATATTGTAGTAAAGTGGGAAAGAGCAACAAATGACAATGCAAATGCAGGAGTTACTGATCCAGTATATCTTGAGGGCTATAAGCTTAATGGTCAAAGATTATGGACAATAAACTTAGGCAGAAATATTCGTGGCGGTGCCCATTATACTCAATTCATGGTATATGATCTTGATGGTGATGGTAAGGCCGAGGTTGCATGTAAAACTGCAGACGGTACTATGGATGGTAAGGGTATATATATTGGAGATAAAAATGCAAATTATGTAGATGCTAACGGATACATATTGTCAGGGCCAGAATATCTTACTGTATTTAACGGAGAAACTGGTGCGGCTATTACAACTGTTAATTATAATCCGCCAAGAGGCACTGTTTCCAGTTGGGGAGATAATTACGGAAACCGTGTAGACCGTTTTAGAGCATGTATAGCTTATCTTGACGGAGTACATCCAAGTCTTGTAATGATGCGTGGATATTATACAAGAATGGTAGCGGTTGCATATGATTTTAGAGATGGAAAGCTTACACAAAGATGGATATTTGATAGTAATAACAGCGGTAATTCAGCATTCGCAGGACAAGGTAATCACAATCTCAGTGTAGGAGATGTTGACAATGATGGTTTTGATGAAATTTTAAATGGTACATCTGTCATCGACCATAATGGAAATGGCTTATGGACTACAGGATTAGGACACGGAGATGCAATGCATTTTGGTGATTTGGATCCAAACAGAGAAGGCTTAGAAGTGTGGACAGCTTTGGAAGGGGAAAAAGGTGCTGTATTATTAGATGCAAAAACAGGTAAACAAATATTCAGATACAACTATACAAAGGATTGCGGAAGAGCTTGTACGGCTGACATAGTTGCTTCTTCTCCTGGTGAAGAAATGTGGGCTTCAGGTTCACCACTTTATAGTGCAACAGGGCAAAATATAGGAACTGCTCCTGGACCAACTAATTTTGCAATATGGTGGGATGGAGATGAACTCCGTGAACTTTTAGACGGTACTACAATTTCTAAGTATAATGCGGGAACATTGCTTTCTGCTACTGGCTGTGTTTCAATAAATGGAACAAAAGCTACTCCTTGCTTACAGGCAGATATATTGGGTGACTGGAGAGAGGAAGTTATATTTGCAACAAGTGATAACAGAGCTTTACGTATATATACTACTACAGATATTACAAATCGCAGAATTTATACACTAATGCATGATCCTATTTATAGATTGGGAATAGCATGGCAGAACACTGCATATAATCAGCCTCCACATACAGGCTTTTTCATTGGCAGTGGAATGAAAGAACCGCCAATACCAAATATTTATACTCCTAATAATGTAGTTGTTATAGATAAACCAGTTAGAGGTGATTTAAATAGTGATGGCAGCATAGATGCTATAGACTTTGCATTGCTTAAAAAGTACCTGCTTGACTCTTCTGAGGATATATCTGAAGAGAATGCAGATTTAAATGGAGATGGAGAAATCAATGCACTTGATTTTGCATTAATGAAGAAATATCTGTTAGGAGTAATTACGGAGTTTCCTGTAGAGGACGAACCTCCAACACCATTTTCAACAATATTCCAGGCTGAAGATGCGTACATATTTAATGGTGTAAAAGAAAACATCAACGGTGGCTTTACTGGAGAAGGTTATGCTAACTATAACAATGAAAAATCAAGCTATGTCGAATGGACTATAAATGTAGAAAAAGCAGGTGTTCAAACACTTAAGTTCAGATATGCAAATGGTACTAATGCTGACCGTCCAATGGAAATACGAGTTAATGGAAACGTAGTTAGTAGCAGTACAAGCTTTGTCCCTACAGGAAGCTGGACAGCATGGCAGGAAGTTGTATTAACTGCAAATCTTGTAGCCGGCATCAATACTATCAGGGCTTCTTCTACTACAGACACAGGAGGTCCTAATGTTGACTACTTGGAGGTGACAAATGCTACTGCTCCAACAACAAAGCCGTTTAATGGGGCTACGGTGTATCTTTGCGGTGATTCAACAGTAATGACTTATAATGCATCCTACTATCCTCAAGCTGGATGGGGTCAAATGATTTGGAAATACTTTGATTCAAAAGTTACCTTTTCAAACCATGCAATTGGAGGAAGAAGTTCTAAAAACTTTGTAGAGCAAGGAAGACTAGATGCTATTTTGAATGTTATAAAACCCAATGATTATTTATTTGTTCAATTTGGACATAACGATGCAACTGTAAATAATGCTGACCGTTATGCAGCACCATATACAACCTATAAAGAATACCTTAAGAAATATGTTGCTGGTGCAAGAGCAAAAGGTGCAATTCCAGTGTTAATAACTCCAGTTGCAAGACTTAATTATTCAAATGGTGCTTTTAAAAATGATTTCCCTGATTATTGTATTGCTATGAAGCAGGTAGCAAGTGAGGAAAATGTACTATTGATTGATTTGATGACTCTTAGCTTAAACTACTTAACTTCTATTGGGTATAATGAAGCATACAAATTGTACTTAGTTTCTTCAAATGGAACTGATTATACTCATTTTACAGAAGCGGGTGCAGATGCTATGGCTAAAATTATTGCACAAGAAGTAAAGAAGTTAAATATACCATTAGCTAGTGCTGTTAAATAGTAAAAATTATTACGGTTATACCTTTGAGAATTAAGCAGCTGCCTCCACTCTTCTGTATGATAAGTGGAGGTAGCTTTAAAGAAGTCCAAGAAAATTATATATTAATTTTAATAGTAGAATTTAGTTGGCAGATTTATCGCATAAAGAGGTATGTTATTTATAAAATAATAGCTTTTTATATGAAAGCTGATTGTAATTAAAAAAATTCAAGTATGAAAGATTATTTGATTATAAAAAGATTACTAATTTTTAAAAAAATAATTTATGTGAGGGAGAACTTATGTTGAAAAATAAAATATGCAAGTTTTTGTGTGCTGTCATTTTCACAACAACAATTGCCTGCAATACAAATGGATTTAATGCAACAGCGGCAACTGAATATAAGTTCGATTTTGGTGGTGGAGCAGTAGAGCCAGGATATATTGGTGTTAGTGCAACCACTGCTTACAGTGCTGCAAGAGGATATGGTTTTAATACTCCAGCAAATATGAAAAATGTAACAGCATCAGGCAGTGGGCTTACAAGTGATGCTGTTCAATTTTTGGCCTTTGGTACAAAAAGTACAAATACTTTTAACGTAGACTTGCCAAATGGACTCTATGAGATTGAAGTGACATTGGGAAATACTTCAAGAGCAAGTGTTGCTGCAGAAGGTGTGTTTCAAATTATTAATATGACTGGAAATTGTGCAAAGGATAAATTTCAAATTCCAATAACAGATGGGCAGTTAAATATATTGGTTACTGAAGGTAAAGAAGGAACAGCCTTTACACTAAGTGCTCTTACAATTAAAAAAATATCAGATAATGCAGTGACAAACAGAACTATATATGTAGGAGGAGACTCAACAGCCTGCAATTACTATCCAATAGACACTAGTGCACAAGCTGGATGGGGGCAAATGCTTCATAGGTTTATAGATACGAAAGAATTTCAAATAAGAAATATAGCTGCCAGTGGGCAGTGTGCAAGAGGCTTTAGGGATGATGGTCAGTTTGAAACAATCCTTAAATACATTAAGCCAGGAGATTACTTCTTATTAGAATTCGGAATAAACGATACAGCAGCAAAAAACAATACAACTGAGGCACAATTTAAAGAAATAATGAGAGATATGGTGAAACAAACAGTTGCAAAGGGTGCTACTATAATATTGGTAACTCCCCAGGGAAGATCAACAGATTTCAATTCCTCAAATGTACATAATTCTGAAGGCAGATATTATAGAAACTCCACACTTGCACTTGCAAGAGAAGAAAATGTTCCACTAGTAGACCTAAATGTTTTAAGTTCTAGATATTTCACAAGTATTGGGCCAAATGCAACCCTTTCCTTATTTATGAGTGGGGATGCTGTTCATCCTAATAGAGCAGGTGCAACTGAACTGGCACGTTTAATTGTTGAGGATATACAAAGGCAGGGTCTTTTCGATTCTAAAGAAAAGGACAAAGCTGGTGATTTAAATGGAGATGGAAATATTGATGCAATAGATTTTGCACTTATGAAGCAATTCTTACTCGGTGTAATTAGTGATTTCCCAGATGTAGATGACAAAATTGCTGCTGACCTTGATGGAGATGGCAACATAAATGCATTAGATTTTGCATTAATGAAAAAGTATCTTCTAGGAGCCATTACAGAATTTCCTGTAGATGAGGGAAATACAGAAATTTCAACAATATATCAGGCTGAAGATGCTTATATTTTCAACGGCGTAAAAGAGACAATTAACGGTGGCTTTATAGGGGAAGGTTATTGCAATTTAAACAATGATACAACAAGCTATATTGAATGGACTGTTAATGCTGAAAAGGCAGGTTTGTATAAACTAAAGTTTAGATATGCAAATGGTACAACGGCTGATCGTCCTATGAAAATAGAGGTTAATGGAAATACTGTAATCAGCAGTTTAAGCTTCTTTTCTACAGGAGTATGGACCACTTGGCAAGATGTAACTATAAATGCAAATCTTAATGCTGGTATAAATAAAATAAGAGCTTCTTCTATTGTAGCAACAGGAGGCCCTAATTTAGATTACCTAGAGGTAACAAATGTAACTAAACCTTAAGCAAAGTAATTTTCTGGTTGTGTAATATATATTTGAGAAGTACATGAGATATATTTTATACCAAAACTGGGGCTTTTCTGTGGCGTTAATACACAATCGAAATGGCAAAAGACAATTACAGTTAATACATTTGTGATGATATTGTATAAAAAAACAAGAAATACTATATAAATAGTACGCGAGTGCAATTATATATTAATGGATAAGCTTGAATAGAAATTGATGCTAGAAATAATAGGTGAAGAGCAAGTATTGTAGCCGACACAGCGAAAGTAAAGTAGCTGTGAGTATTAGCTCGAGACAGGATGTCGAGTGGTATACGTTCGGCGGAAGTGCTTGTTTCTCCACCGCACTATTTCAGCAGAAATTTCGTGAGCAAACCATTGATATATTGAATATGATATATTGAATAAAAAATAACAGTAACAAGACATTTGTCTGGTTACTGTATTTTTTTATATAAAACTATTTAAATATCTACTTTGCATGTAAGCCTGCTTTGAAACCCAAAAATTAAAGTGCTCTACAGGTATTGGTTAGAATATAATTTGCTTCTTTTGGCAATTGCCATGCGCAACAATTGCCAATGATATGTTAATAAATGAGTATACTCATCTTAAATTTAGTGGGTACTTATCCGGTACATAATGCAGATAACACATATATATGCTATCTGCATTATGGCAATTAACCATTCGAAGTTTCGGATGAAGAACTACACATAAAAACTACATATAAAGAACTACATCTGAAGCCATAAACTCAATATGTGTTAAAACCACATTTGTAAGAAACAAACTACTATTTATAACTCTAAAATCCCCATGGGTTAGTAGTTGTAGGCTTCCAACCAGATGTGTCTAGCCAAGCAGCTCTATTGATTACAAATCTTTGAAGAATATCTATCTGCTGCTCCCAAGTCTGTGTAGTTTGTGTTCCAAAACCACCTACCATAGAAGTGTTTAAGATATTCCATTTTTGGAAGTTACGCTTTGCACCGTTTGACAACGGACTTGATAACCTTTGTATCAATGCCTTCAAATTATTATCAGATAGAGGACCGCTGCGTAATGAACTCCAACGGGCTGCAATTTTTTGCTGGAAGCTTGGATCCTTCATTAATGTGTAGTACCAATCAACAGTCGAGTTTGTACCGAACATAGGTTGGAACTGCCATCCTTGTACATTAGAAGATCCTCCACCGCCCCAGCCAAAACCAGCGACACAATCAAAGCCAAGGTCAAAGTCCCAGAGAGGTCCGGCTTTTAGCTTTTGACCTCTGTCTTTAAATATTCTTGTACTACGCATGTATGAGTCACCTTGGCGTGCCATTTCATTTACGATTATATAATCTACAAATGAATCAACATCTATGTATGCAGGATAACCGGTATTTGGATCTGATGGGTTTGCACTGTGGATAGCATTGTGAGTTTTTTGAATGTAATTTGTTATCCAAGCAATTTGCTCAGGAAGAGCATCATCAGGCTCTGTAAGTTCAAGGTCAGACCATCCGTTACCTCTGATTAATGGAGGTTCTGCTGCCATCATATTGAACTGCATTAAGTAACCACCTGTAATATTTGGCTCAGTTAAATCTTCTTTTTTTAATTTCGCAATGTTTAGACGATCCTTGTCTATTTCTATTTTTTCAGTTAACAAGTAAACACCTTGGTAGTCGGAAGAAGATACCGGCTGATTATCAGTATTGATATATACCTCTACAAATGTATAGCCAGGTGTTTCTAATCCCATTATATTTCCAAGTTCATATGCTAAGGCATTACGGATAAGGGATTTATCCGGATATGGTGAAAGTAAACACCAGTCTCCATCTGCAGGGAGACCCATTATTGAATATTTTGCATCGTCACCTTTGTTATCCCAGAATTCGAGTCTATAAGGTGCCTTTTCAAAATTTGAGGAGGATTGTCCACGAATATGGTAGCCACCTCTTGTAGCAATTGTAGGAGCTTGCAATAATGAAGCTTGATTGTTTTTAGGCTCCATTACCATGATTGCAGCCTCTAAATAATCTTCTTTACCTGCTTTTCCAGCACCATAGGAATCAATAATTACAATAGGTAAATCATGAGTGGTATTTATTGAAGTGCATATATAAACTGCTGTACCCACCTTGCCACTTGCAGCTCCATTTACAAAAGCTTGAGCTCTTACTTGAGTGGTTTTTGTAAGCGTTAAAGGATTCTTATAAACTGGTGAATTAATTGTAGGAATGCTTCCATCAGTTGTATAACGTATTTCAGCATTTGAAATTTTTGTACTTAAAGATACTGAAATAGAGTTCTGGAAGGTTGAACCAGGAACAGAGAAAATTATATCTCCAAGCAATTTCTCAGCTTCAGTTTTCTTTCCTTCTTCTGTGCCTTTATCAGCTGGGAACTTATCAATTACCTTAAGTAAATATTGCTTCAATAATGAGTAATCAAGTGCATTAACAGAACCATCTGCATCTAAATCTGCAGCTTTAAGATCAGATAATTCAGTATTACCTAAAAGATGACCTTTCATTAAAGCAAAATCTATGGCATCTATTGCACCATCTTGGTTTAAATCACCGTAAAGTGTTGCTGCGGAGACTATTGTCATTGAAAAAACACTTGCAGCAAGTGCTATTACTAATGACAAAATTAGTAAGCGACTTCTTTTCATACAAAATTCCTCCTGTAATATTTAAGTTAACAATATGCTAGTGGATAAAAACTCAAAAAATATATTGATACAATTCAACATCAAATTATATTAATATTTGTGTTGCTGCATCAATAATGTAATTAATACGACGGATAAATAGGCCACTAAAGATAAGATTTTTCTATTTTCAAGGTGCAGAAAATTAACAACTATGATTAAAATATCAATTATATTACAATTATAACTTGTTTTTACGAAGCTTACAAATAGATATTGCAGCATATTATATGATTTTAGGGGTGTTTTATCAGCTATTGTTGGAAAGTGAATTTTATTGGTTATTATTGTAAGATCTTTAAATATAATAAAAACATACTATACAAGATATGATATTTTTTAGATTTCCCCAGAATAATAAGTCTTTAGTATTGCTGAATACAATTCATTATATATTTTCTACACTTGTTATCAAAACATTTATTGTTATAAGCTAATAGTAAAGTAAATAACGTTTATAAAAATCAAATGTCTCCATTACATTTCTAAACATATTAGTATTTTATATGTTTTGTATAGATTTATATATTGTGTATAGATTTATATTTATGATATAGTATTTCCTAAATTAATGGAAGTTTCCATATGCTTATTCTAATGGCTTTTAGGGAAATTATAGTATATTAAGAATGCTCAAATTAAAAGCATTTCTAAGTGTTGCAAAGTAAATTTACTAAAACTCTGCTTAATATATTTCCCTAAGAACATTTAGCAAGAAATCAAGAAGATAGATTAAATATCATAATTTAAATAGGTATCAATTTAATTGTATTGTTTGAAATAATAGCATATTATAATATACTATTATTTTGCACTTGGTTTGCCTAAATAGCATTTTGAGAAGAAATGCTTACTCTATTGTCTGCCACGCTAATACTGCCACTGATATTAGTGTTAGAATAGCTGCACTGTTGCAGTGGATAATAGTTATAAGCATATTATGGAGTAAGGATTTATACAAAGCTAAAATTTTTGTAAATTTGAAAAGGGGATTTCAGTCGATATATTATGTGTGTTTGAAAAGGGGATTCAGTCAATATTCAATATATCGGAGCTTTTTAGGCAAATACCAGTGCAATAAAACACATATCAAATTTAGGAGGTAGGAACATGTCAAAAAAACTAAGTCTGCTTTTGGTAATAGCGATAGTTTTAACATCATTATTACCAATGAGCATGTCAGATGTTCAAGCAGCAGATACTTTATTTGCTGAGGCTGGTGACACAAAAAAATATGATTTTGAAGATGGTTCTTCTCAAGGTTGGGAAGGATTAGTCAGCACTGTTGAAGTAGTTAATGATACAGTTGCGGCTAATAGTGGTTCGTATGGACTAAAGTCATCAAATTCTTCTGCAAATTGGCAAGGAGCAATGCTCAATATTACTTCATTTCCAGCAGGAAAATACAAGATTGAGGGTTATGTAAAGCTTGTGTCAGCAGAAAGAAGTGCTCTTAAGATAACCCACCAGCATACTGATAAAGGTGCAGATGGTGATGCTTATGATCAGCTTACAGCAAATGATAATGTTACTTCTAGCGAATGGACAAAGCTTGAGGGAACATTCACATTGTCTAAAATAATGGTTGCTAGCAGTATAAAAATTGAATCTGCTGATAGCAATAATACACCTGACTATTATCTTGATGACGTAACTTTCACATTAGTAAGTTTAGATAATTCAAAACCAGAAGCATCAAGTAATATAAAGAGTTATGAATATAATTTTGACAATGGAACAACACAAGGATGGAGTCCAAGAGGAGACGGTGTTAATGTTGCTGTTTCTGCAGAGGCAGCCACATCATTACCAAACAGTATAAAGGTAACAGGACGAAGTCAAAATTGGCATGGTGCAAGCATAAATGCTTTAGGAAAGTTGGACAAGGATGTAATTTACACAGTTACAGCAAAGGTTAAATCTATATGTGCATCAACAACACCTAGTGCAATTAGTTTAACAATGCAGCAAAAAGCAACAGCTGGCGGAGCAAGCACAGAATATAAACAGGTTGCTTCAACTGGCAGCATTAATGATAGTGAATGGCATGAAATTAAAGGTACATATTCATTTACTGAAGACATGGTAGATCAAACCTTGTACTTTGAAAGCAGTGACCCATATGATTCATTCTATATTGATGATATATATATTGCATCTCCAGGAGCTGGTGTACCTAATATAGGATTTGAAGACAAGACCACTCAGGGCTTTACATCAAGATTAGGTTGTAATGTTACAGTAACAAATGCTGATAAAAAAGCAGGAACATATAGTTTACTTGTTAGTGACAGAGAGGATGAAATTGACGGTCCTATTATTGATGTAAGTGGAAAAATGCTTCAGGGTTCAAAATATAATATTTCCACTTGGCTGAAAATAGCACCTGGCAGCGAACAATCAGGAATCATTGTTTCAATGGCTTATACTAAAGATGGTGACACAAAATATACTAATCTTTTTGGTTCTGTGAGCAATCCATTTGTTGTAACAGAAAGTGAAGGTTGGGTTAATCTTAATTTTGATTACTTAATGGCATATGATGCTGATGAAGTAAGCTTGTACATAGAATCAAGGGGAGATACAGCATCCTTCTACATTGATGATTTCTGTGTTACATATATACCACCTTCAGGAATACAGACTGATATTCCTTCATTAAAGGATGTATATGAAAAATATTTCGAAATGGGAGCATCAGTAGTACCTGGTGAGTATACTGGATCTTCAGGTGATTTGCTCAAGAAGCATTTTAATAGCATGGTAGCGGGAAATGATAATAAGCCAGAGTCAATATTACCTAATACATTCCTTGCCCTTGAGGACATCACAGAAGCAAATTTAAATTTAGATTTTTCAGATTATATTAAAGAATATACAGAAGCTAATAATTTGAAGTGGCGTTGGCACACCTTAGTATGGCATAGTCAGACACCTGACTGGCTCTTTACAGATGAAAACGGGAATGATTTAACAACAACAGATGAAAATGGAAATTTGGTTCTAATAGAGAAGGATCCTGTAAAGCAGGCTGCCAACAAAGAATTGGTGCTTAATAGATTGAAAGCTTATATAAAGCTGATAATTAATAGATATGGAGAATACATTGACTATTATGATGTGGTTAATGAGGTTATTGACCCAGCTGAGCCTGATGGAATGCGCAGAAGCAAGTGGTATGTAATAACTGGTAAGGATTATATCAAGGTAGCCTTTAAAACTGCAAAGGATGAATTATATGCAAAAGGCTATACTGGTAAGCTTTATATTAATGATTACAATACAGAACAACCTTCAAAACGTGATTTCTTATATAATCTTGTACAAGAGATAAATAAAGATGAACCTCTGATTGATGGTGTGGGTCATCAGTGCCATATAGGCCGTACTTCTCCATCTGTAAGTTCTATTATCGCTTCTATTGAGAAATTTGCAGATGCAGGTCTTGACAATCAGGTTACTGAACTTGATGTAAGTAACTATGATGACAGTGTAAGTGATTTCGCTAAGTCAACAGCTAATAAGGATGTTCCGGAAGAAGTACTTCTAGAACAAGGATATCGTTACAAGCAGCTATTTGAAGGACTTTTAGACATAGATAAGAAAAAAGATTGCATAAGCAGTGTTGCTATATGGGGAATTTCTGATGCTAATACATGGTTATCTACTTTCCCAATAACAAGACTGGAGAAACCGCTTCTTTTTGACACAAATCAACAAGCGAAATATGCATACTGGGGTGTTGTTTTGGCAAATCCAGAGTATAAAGAATATTCTGCAAATCTGCCAATTTTAATAAAGAATTTATCAACACCTAAAGGAACACCTAAGATTGATGGAAATAGCGAACTTCTTTGGGAATCAAATGCGCCAATTTCAGTGCAAGGTGATAATGGCTATATAGGTTCATTTAGAGTACGTTGGGATGAAAACAATCTATATGTATTTGCAGAGGTAACAGATGCTTCTACTAATAAGTCAGGTTCAATAGATGTATTTGTAAATGATACAAAAACAACCTTTGAACGCAAAAACTCAAATAGTAATTTTAAAACAGTTGAGACTGAAAAAGGTTATATTCTTGAAGCAAAAATCCCATTAACTTCGACTGTTGTTTTAGACGAAAAAGTTTCTTTTGATATTCGCTTTGTTGATGGAAATGGAAAAATGGTTTCATGGAATGATATAACAAATAATCAGGACACAAGCAAAGCCAATATTGGAAAATTAACTCTCAGTGAAGCCGTTAGTGCAACTGAAGCTATAAAAGGTACACCTACAATAGATGGTACTAAGGATAAAATATGGGATAATGCTAATGAGATTAGTGTTAATAAATTTATAACTGGAACATCAGGAGCAACTGCTGTAGCAAGAACTATGTGGGATGAAAACAAGCTTTATGTATATGCTGTAGTTACTGACGGCAGCTTGCATAAAGAAAGCAAGGATACATACCAGCAGGATTCTATTGAAATATTTGTTGACCAAAAAAATGATAAGACTGACATTTATGGTGATGATGACGGTCAATATAGAATTAATTTTGACAATGAGCAGAGCTTTGGAAGTAACCCTGGAGGAAGCGCTCTTACATCAGCAGCAATTGTTACTGAAACAGGTTATATTGTAGAAGCTGCTATTGACTTAGATAAGATTGATGCTAAAGAAGGAACTGTTATTGGTTTTGACCTACAAGTTAATAATTCAGATAACAGCAATGGTATAAGAGACAGTGTTGCTATTTGGAATGATATTTCAGGTAATAGCTGGTCTAGTTTGGTTAAAATAGGTGTTGTAAAATTAGTGTCAACAAAAGGCTCAAATACTGACAATGGTTCTGGTTCAGGTTCTAACTCAGGCTCCGGTTCTGGCACTGGCACGACACCAAATGATGATAAAATTAAAATCAATGGCAAGAATGATAAATTTGCAAAAATAATATCAGAAGTTATAAAAGGCAAAAAACATACTATACTTGAGATAATAGAAGATGAAATTAGTAAAATTCTCAAAGACAATATTTTGACTATTACTATTGATGTTAAAAATGGTTCTAATATTGTTGAAGGCAGGTTTGAAGGTGTAACCTTCAAAGAACTGAAAACAAAAAATGCTGTACTGCAAATTAATACTGAAAATGGAACCTACATTCTTCCTGCTTCAAAAATTGACATTGAAAAAATAGCGTTAGCGTTGGGTTCAGATTTAAAGGACATAACTATAAGTATTAAAATCGCAGAGTCATCTGATGAGAAAATTGCTTTAGCCGAAGAGAATGCTAAAAAGAATAAGTATAAGCTTGTGGCAAAGCCTATAGAGTTTGAAATTACAGTGACTAATGGAGATAAGACTATTGATGTATCAAAATTTGACAGCTTTATTGAGAGATTGATAGCAATTCCTGATGATATTAACCCAAAAGAAATTTCTACAGCTGTTATAATTAATACAGATGGTAGCTTCTCTCATATTCCAACCTCAATAGTATATATTGATGGTAAGTATTATGCTAAGATAAAGAGCATGACAAATAGTACATATGCTGTAATTGCTAATAACAAAGCTTACAGTGATGTAGAGAAGCATTGGTCAAAGGATGCAGTAAATGTAGTTACTTCAAGACTTATTTTGAGCGGTACTGTGGGTGATAAATTTGAACCTAATTTAAGTATTAACAGAGGCGAGTTTGTTGACTCAGTTGTAAAGGCTTTAGGTCTATATAGAAGTGGTGCAGGAGTGGATAGCTTCATTGATGTGACAAAAGCTTCTGCATACTATGATTCAATAAGTATAGCTTATGAATATGGTTTAGTATCTGGCTATGCAGACAATTCATTTAAACCAAACAGCAAAATTACTCGTCAAGAAGCTTTAGTAATTGTTGCAAAGGCTATGAAACTTGCTGGAATAAAAACTGATTTAAATGAAAATGAATTAAACAACATATTAAGCAGTTTTAAGGATTCTAACAAGGTATCAAGCTGGTCAAAGATGGCTATTGCTGCTTGTATAAAGAATAATATAATATCTGGTACAAATACAAAAATGATTGAACCTCAAAGCAATATTACCCGTGGAGAGGTAGCATCAATCATTAATAAGATTTTGAAAAACTCAGGCTTAATTTAATAAAAAAACTGCTTGCCGAATTATTTAGCAGGCGTTAAAACTGTAGGCTGCTGCGTGAAAACGCAGCAGCCTACAGTTTTTTAACTATCTATATTAATAAAAGTTAGTGGGGGATACACTTTTCTTAACCAAAACTATTTCAACCCCCAAATTTTTAAATTTTAAGACTTTTTAAATCTAAGACTTATCAAATCCAAGACTTTTTAAATCTATGACTTTTAAAATCCAAACCTTTTCAAACTGAAAAGAAACTAACCAATGCTGAACGAAATATTTCTAGTTTTTATAAGCCCAATGACCAAGGTAACTTTTTCTGGTTTATCAATGAAAGCAGATAAAAATCATATAAAAATCTGATAATTAAAACTACAGAACTATGAACCGAATCATTGATGTGTAACTACATAACTGCCTCATGAATATGATATAGGGTAACATAAAATAATATTTATCTTGTATGATTGGAGAGATGATTAATGTATGATAATGATGACATGAGGCCAGTTTACAGACCGGAAATTGTAGATTGGTGTGATGACGGTGAATATGAAGATTCCTATTCGGAAGATGATTATTATGATGAATCCGATGTTCGTGAACCAATTATAATTATTCCTTGTCCACCGTTGCCAGGCTGTTCTCCTCAGCAATGCAGACCATGTCCACCAAGCCAATGCAGGCCGTGTCCACCAAATCAATGTAGGCCATGCCCACCAAGCCAATGCAGACCATGTCCACCAAACCAATGTAGGCCATGTCCACCAAGCCAATGCAGACCATGTCCGCCAAACCAATGTAGGCCATGTCCGCCAAACCAATGCAGGCCATGCCCGCCAAGCCAGTGCAGACCATGCCCTCCAAGTCAATGTAGGCCATGTCCGCCAAGCCAGTGCAGGCCATGTCCACCAAGCCAATGCAGACCATGTCCTCCAAGTCAGTGTCTGCCTAATTGTGCTCCATAAAGTATATTTAACATAGTACACAGCTTAAACGCATGTATACTATACATCAGATTTTATGAAGCAAATTTAAAAGAACTTTCGCACATGGAACTATTGTGCAGGAAAATTATAAAGTTCTGTTATAAAAATAACTAAAATATAGCTGGTGCTTATATGGTGCACTTTAAAGTTTCAAAAATGCAATTGGTTGCTGAAGTGAGAGTACTAGTAAATTGGTATTATAATTTTATCCTGCAAGGTTCCTAAAATAATTAGAAATACATTAACTTAATTTTAAGCCGTTATATAAATTCTCATTTGATAAGGTCTGACACCTATAATTTCAATTGAGAAAGTTGATTTTAAAATTTAACAAATAGTGTACTTTCAGAAGCAAATGAATGATTCAAGTTTTCATGTAATAAACATAGGATTCAGTTTTTAGAATAATGAGAGTGAAAGGGGGAGGTTCACTCTCAAAATAATTATTGGGGGGAGATAACTTGTATTATAGGCTGAATGCACATTGCCAATTGGTAAAGGGAGCTTGTAGAGGTGCAATTTATGATTTTAAATCGGGTAAGGTTTTTTCAATTAATCCTGATGCGCTGCAGCTATTAGAGAAATGTCAAGGAGAACCTATCGATGAGGTAATTGATATAAAGCTGCCAGAAAATAAAAATGTGTTGGAATTTATAGATCAATTAACATATAGAGGACTAGGAGCAATCTACATCAATAAACCTGAAGATAAATCAATGAAGAATACAGAAGCTGAAGAACAGAGGCTGTCTTTTTTATGGCTTGAACTTACTTCAAAGTGCAATAATAAATGCCTACATTGTTATAGTTCTAGTGATGCCTGCAGAAATGATGATAAGGTACCCCATGAGAGATGGATGTCTTTAATTAGTGAAGCTCGCAAAGAAGGGGCTACCTCAATACAGCTTATTGGTGGAGAGCCGCTGCTTTATCCGAAGTGGAGGGAACTTGTAATTAAGGCAAATGAAGAAGGATATGAGTTTATTGAAATATATACAAATGCAACTCTAATTGATCAATCTTGTATAGATTTTTTTAAGCAGCAAAATGTGAATATTGCAACAACCATTTACGCTGATAATGCTGAGGTACATGACCAAGTAACACTACATTCAGGCAGCTTTAATAAAACAATGAGTGCCGTCAGAAAAATTTTAGATGCAGGTATTCCTATTCGTATTGCTTCAATTATTATGAAAACAAACGAAAATGAGGCTGATAATATATTGAAATTATTAGAAGATTTAGGCCTGCCCGCTACTAAGCTAGATGTTGTTCGTCCTACTGGAAGAGGGGATGATGAGAAGCTTTTGCCTACTAAATACAAAAATCCTAAAATAAGACCTCCTTTCTATACAAGTGCTGAGGAATTTTGGAAAGCACATAAATACCATAGCTGTCTAGCTGGGAAAATTGCAGTGAGCTCAACAGGAGATGTTTTTCCTTGTATATTTGCTCGTAATGAAATTTGCGGGAATATACTTGATTCTTCATTAAGTGAGATACTTAACGGGTCTGATCTTCAGAAGTGTTGGAATACTACAAAGGATGACGTGAAAAAATGTAAGGATTGTGAATACCGATATGCATGCTATGATTGCAGACCTATTGCTCAGTCAAATGATTGCAACAAGGACTGGTATGCTAGCACAGTAGAATGTGCATATAATCCTTACACAGGGGTTTGGCAAGATGATGATTCAACTGAATGAAAAACTATATAAATGGGTTGTTAAATCAACAATTTATGTACACAGATAATTAGTGCGAGAAATAGTACTAAGTAGTAATATATTTATTTGCGAAACTCGGTCAGAAATTGATTTTATAAATAATAGGTGAAGACCCCCTTTATTTGTTAAACTTACCAATGGATTGTTAACAAAAGACTAACTTATTTCATAAAACTAAAAGTCAGAGATATGTCTGGCTTTTTGTTTTATATATCATGGTGGCTTTGGAGATTCATGTAATATTTAAAAACAATCTGTTACTTTTAGTAAAAAGTATGGTATAATTAATTAACTCAATTTTTTAGAAAGTTGGTCGACCTCATACAATTTCTGTCAAAGAATGTATATTTCCTTGATTTCTTGCATGAAATATTGTGCATGGATTTTAGGATTGCATTTGAAAAAATTGAGAAAAAACTATATAGGGTGGTTATAATGAAAAGAATTGTATTGACCGTAGCAGTGATGGTTGTAGTAATTTTCAGCTTGATACTGATTCCACCAATTGCAATGGATATACAAATGCCAGCGAAGGTTCTTAATGAATCATCACAAACTATTTCCAATGAACAATTGGGCACAAATTCAAGTGGAAAAGTTAGTACACAAGAAAGCGCAGCAAAGGTTAAATCTAATTCACCTGCACTGTCTATAACTGTTGGTGATGCTTCTGGTAAAAAAGGAAGTACTGTTTCTATTCCAGTAAACTTTAAAGATGTTTCAAAAGTTGGTGATGTAGGAACTTGTAATTTTTACTTAAAGTATGATACCAATGTACTTAAAGCAGAATCAATTACAGCTGGAAAAATAATTTCTAATCCAAAAGTAAACTTTTCTAGTTCCATCGATGAAAAGAATGGTAAAATAAGCGTATTATTTCTTGATGACACAGTTGGAAATCAGCTAATTAACAAAGATGGTACGTTTGCAACAATAACTTTTAAAATAGTTGGTTCAAGCGGAAACACCAAAATTCAATTTACAGATGGTGGAGCTGTTGGAAATGGTAAAATGCTGAAGATAGACAATGTAACCCGTACTGATGGCACTATTAAAGTTAAGTAGATATATGAAGTTTATCAAATGCTTAAATTCAATTGCTTATTTAAAGTTCAATACTTAAAATATATAATTACATATAATGATAATTTAGTCAGCCTTTTTATTAATCAAACATTAAAAGCCGGTTTATAAGTGTGTTTTTCTTATAAGCCGGCTTATAATAATATTATCGACCTTTGCAATTGAATATAATGCTTAAGGCACATATGAACTCAAAAACTCATTTAAGAAAATAAGAAAAACCACCCACATTGGCGAAAACTACTTGTGTTATAATTGACTGAAAAGTACAACATGTAAGCAATAACTATATTTTTGAGTTGTTTTTTCAATAAGCCATAATAAACCAATAATGATTCTGCCTTACCAAGATTCATATGTGCGAAGTTTGGTAATACTCATTTAATCAGAATAAGATATACTTTTGATTGAAAATGGGCTTGAAGATAATAATTTATACGGTCAATCTTTGTTAAGAAGCACAAGAGATAAAGTAAAAGAGTTAAAATAAATATAAGAATAAAAAATAATTAATTTGTATTCCAAATACACAAAAAAATAAAATAATAAGCATATTTTATAATAATACAGAAGGAGTTACAACATGCTAAATTCGTTTGTGGTGGGCTGCGGAGGATTTATAGGCGCTGCCTCAAGATATTTGCTCTCATTATTAATTAATAGATATAATACTAGTACTTTTCCTGTTTCTACACTTATAATTAATATACTTGGTTCTTTTTTGATAGGTTTGTTGGTCGAAATATTAGCCGTTCAAAATCCAAATAATAAGAAATTACTGTTGTTTTTAACTACAGGAATATTAGGTGGGTTTACTACTTTCTCAACCTTTAGTCTAGAGACAATAAACCTATATCAAAATGGAAATACATTTCTTGCAATTCTTAATGTTGTTTTAAGCATTTTATTTTGCTTAGCAGGTGTAGTATTAGGTAAGGTTCTTGCAAGGGTGATAATTTCTTAATAATGAATGATTGTGTTATTACGCAAGCTTTATGTGATTTAATTGGGTAATACTATTAATTATAATGTGATTTACAAAATTAATAACATTCCTTTGTCATTTATATCATAGAAAATGAGATAAAGGGAACTGATTGAATAAGAATTATAAAAATGTAAATGCTATTATTTCCTAAATAGTTATGATAAAATCATGTGTTTTTAAGGATGCATTTGTTTATACAGAAAGTTTCTTTGAAAGAAAATTTGTTAAAAATTTTAGTTATTTGACGAAGCTGTGTTTGACTAAATAAATTGAGGAATGCCTGCAAATTTCATATGCGAAATGTTGTGTTAATAATAATTGCATATGGAGGCAATCCTCAATTGTTAAATGAAATGTACATTATTGGGCTTAAGCCGAAAACCAATATATTTAACAGTTAAATTATGTTTAAACATATAATTTAACATATTTTCAGTATTGCTTAAAGCTTGACCAAGACTTTTTATAAGATAAAGAGACCAAGCATAAGCAAACGTAAAGAGTTAGTATGCTTCAAGTCTTCTTTGTTTTCTAAGTTCTCTGCGCTTTTCACCAGCTTCCCATTCAAGTCTTTCTTCATCTGTTTCAAGTATAAGACCGGGAACACGAACTGGATTATCATTTTCGTCTAATGCTACTAAAACCAAATATGCTCTATTAATCATCTGTCTTACGCCGTTTAGCTTTTCGACATAAGTAGTTACACGGACTTCCATAGAGGTAGTACCAACATATGTTACTTGGCCGCTTAAAAAGATAGTGCTGTTTATATATGCTGCTGCTTTAAATTGCAGATTATCTACTGAAGCAGTAGTTACATTACAGCCTGAATGTCTTCTGGCTACTACTGCAGCAACAACATCAATCCATTCCATTAGCTTTCCTCCAAAGAGGCGGTTAAAGCCATTTATGTGTTCGGGCATAAGTATTTGTATCTGCTCGGTCTTAGAATCCGATACTTTTTTATATACTAATTTATCCATTAAATTATACCTCCTTAGATTGATGCAATTTATATGTATAAAGTATTAATTTATTCTCGTTTACGAACTATGTCTATTGTTTCTTAAAATATTAATACTATTTTATTAATGATTATGCTTGTTAATATTATAACTCAAAAATATTATTTGTATATAGTGAAGGAAATGAAAAGAAGAAGTTAACTTGATAACTTATTCTGGTAAAAGTCCATTAGAACTCTAATCCACAAGATTATTCGTATAATTATTTATAAAGAACTATCTATTTATATGCAATTTCTGCTAAGAAGGCGGAGCAAAATTATATAATTATAATTTTATTACATTTTGTTTTTTTGGCTCAAAATAAATGGTGTTGAAGGGAGCAAAAGTGATACAATATATATGGTAATTGTCAATAAAATCTAATATTTAGTCGACAGTAATTGACTTCAAGAAAAGCTGTAAAGGAGATGCATAGTGAAAATAAATAAGAAATATTTGTTTGCTTTTATTTGCTTATTGATAATTGAAATTATAATTGCTTTATTTGTGCATGACAAAATTATTAGACCATATTTTGGTGATTTTTTGGTGGTAATTTTATTGTACACAATGATAAGGGCCTTTATTGGAAAACCAATAAAGCACTTGCCCTTATACATATTCCTTTTTGCTTTTGTTGTTGAAATGGCACAATATTTTCGAATTATAGATATACTAAACCTCCGTGATAATAAATTTGCTGCCACAATTATGGGTACTTCCTTTGATATAAAAGA
Source organism: Ruminiclostridium herbifermentans (assembly GCF_005473905.2). Taxonomy (NCBI): domain Bacteria; kingdom Bacillati; phylum Bacillota; class Clostridia; order Eubacteriales; family Oscillospiraceae; genus Ruminiclostridium; species Ruminiclostridium herbifermentans. The sequence goes on along the minus strand of NZ_CP061336.1, from coordinate 2,694,035 downwards.
TATTCTCTGCTATTTGGCGGGGACTATAGCTTTGATTATTTGGGAGAGGTGGGAGTTAACATTGAAATGTTAGGTATCCAGTAGTTTAAACGGTAAAATTTTAGACACCTCGTTAACATGCATTGTTAGGTATAAAAGTTAATCAGGTGACTGTATTATTTGTGTTTATCGTATTTTAATGTTTGTAACAGGATTATTGAAGGAAATAATAAATAATTACATTAATATCCGCTACATAGGGTTATTTTAATGAATAAAAACAGAAATACGAGATTTTTTATTAGGAATACAGTATGAGTTTAATAAATTATATAAAGGAGATTGATTATGGAAAACAAGAAGTTACTACGGGCAAAACCTTACGAAATGGGAGTAGATCCAAAGGCTATTTTAAATTTTATTAACGTGTTGGAAGAGAAGCAGCTCTCTATTCATTCATTTATGTTGATGCGTCATAACAAGGTTGTGGCTGAAGGCTGGTGGAAACCGTTCAAGCCCGAATATAATCATGAACTTTATTCCTTAAGCAAAAGCTTTACCTCAATAGCAATTGGATTTGCTGTTCAGGAAGGGTTACTCACTGTTGAAGACTATGTAGTATCTTATTTTAAAGACAAATTGCCATGCCAACCATGTGAAAACATGAAGAAAATGAAGATTAAGCATTTGCTGAATATGTGTACTGGTCATTCAGTAGAGCCAGATATTATGAAAGAAGGCCAGGATTGGGTATATTTGTTTTTGACTTCATATGTTGATTGTGAACCTGGAAGCATATTCGTTTATAATACTCCAGCAACCTATATGCTGTCAGCAATCCTTCAAAAAATTACAGGGATAACTTTATATGATTATTTACAGCCTAGACTATTTGAGCCTCTGGGTATTTCTAATGTCTGGTGGGAATTATGCCCAAAAGGTATAAGTACAGGGGGATTTGGTCTGAATGCAAAAACAGAGGATGTTGCTAAATTTGGTACGTTCTTATTAAATAATGGAGTATGGGAAGGAAAACAACTTTTAAATTCTGAATGGATTAAAAAAGCGTCATCAAAGGTTATTGAGTCTCTGTCAAATCCAGAAACTGCTGACCAATGGCCTAAAGACTGGATTCAAGGGTATGGATATCAATTCTGGCGTTGTCAGCCAGAGGGTGTTTATCGTGCAGACGGTGCTTTCGGACAATTTTGTATTGTAATGCCAAATCAAGATGCAATATTAGCTATGCAGTCAGGTGAAGAGGATACTCAAACTATTTTAAGCTGTGTATGGGATATATTATTACCTGCAATGAAGGATGATATTTCAAAGGATACAGTTCCAGAAGACAAAGAAAGTCAGATGGCCTTAGAAGAGAAATTGTCCAGCTTAATATACAAAGCACCGGCGGGAGAAGCAACGTCACCAATAGCTGATAAAGTTTCAAGAAGAGAATATGAAGTATCTGAAAACCCGATTAAGCTTACAAAGATAATTTTTGATTTTGCTGATACAAATAAAGTTACAATGACATTAGGAAATGAGAGTTATACGGCAGAAATTGGTTATCAAAAATGGATTGACAATCAAGCAGGTCTTAATAAAGAAGATAAAAAAGTATTTCTGCAATATAATGATATATCTTGCGCAGGTGCATGGATAAAGGAAGATACTTTCAGGTTTGAAACTCTGTTTACTAGAATTCCAACAAAAGAGATTTTTGAAATAAGATTCCATGAAAAAGGAATTTCAATGTCCTTTGAAAGTAAAAACAACTTTTCTGCTATAAAATGCAATATGATGGGGTGGTAATAACTGTAGAAGCAGTTATTACTATATAACATATTAACCTAGCTTTTTGTAACTCATAATTATCAATGATATTAAATTGCTAGAATTTGTAAGTGCAAGAAACTAGCATTATTCATACAAGTAGCTTTGCTGCTGTACACATTCACAATCGTGGTTCCTGTAACCGGTATTCTGTAGGCTTTACGACAAGTAAACTATTAATGCTGTGTGATTGGCCTAAATAATTAGAGAGTAGTTTTGCTTGCTTACTTTGCTTGAGGATGCTTAAAAACAACATTTTTTGTATTGCGATGTCTTATTAAGAAATAGTACTAAGCAGTAATATATAATTCAGAAGTTCAGTTAGAAATTGATGCTAGAAATAGTGGGTGAAGAAAAAACATTGTAGCCGATACAGCGGAAGTAAGTAGCTGTGAGTATTGACCCGAGACAGGATGTCTTGATGATACGGTCGGTGGAAGTGCTTGTTCTTCACCTTAATTATTTCAACGTCAATTTTAGGAGAGAACTATACATATATTGTTTAGGAGTATTATTTAAGTAGTTTACTGCTAACATATACTATTTTTTGCTTTGCTCTTTTTAGTACATAAGTTTGTTAGTATAAGAGCGTGAAAAAATACTTTTTTTGACATGCTTTCTAACGATATTATTGTCATCAAAAAGATTATTTTTCTATGAAATTAAATTGGGTTAATGTTATGGCATTTTTTACTAAGAAGCTTTAAATACAGTAAAATTGGCCTGTACAGAATTCCTGCTGCATTGTATAATTAAATAGTAAATTAATAATGATTTACAGTAGAAGAATATTATGACTAAAGTCAATTTGTTAAGCTTTCACACAATTATGTTTTTTAATAACAAAGTTTTCTATGATAATACAATTTTTGCAATAAAAAATAAAATAAAAAAAGGGGAGATAATAATTATGGGGAAAATGAAATGTGATATTTCACACAAGAAGTTTTTCCGGTCAACAGCTTTAGTACTTGTGACTTCTTTGTTGTTGACATTATTTGCTTATGTTCCAGAAACACAATCTGCTAGCTCACCACGTACTGGAGGCTCTTACTACAATTATGGTGAAGCAATGCAAAAAGCTATTCTTTTCTACAAGGCCAATCGACTTGGAGACTTACCTGATGACTATATCTTGCCTTATCGAGCTGATGCTGCTATGGATGATGGCAAAGATGTTGGTCTGGATTTAACAGGAGGTTGGGCTGACGCAGGAGATGGTATTAAATTTACTCACCCTATGTCATATGCCGCAGGTCAATTAGGATGGGCAGTGTATGAATATCGTGATGCTTTTGAAAGGTCAGGACAAATAGACGACATTTTAGATGAAATAAAATGGGCTACTGACTTCTTTATCAAAGCAAATCCAAGTCCTGAAGTTTTATATTACATGTGTGGATATGAAGCGTCTGACCACTCTGTTTGGGTACCACATGAAATGCTGGATTATATGACAGACAGAAAATCCTTTGTACTTAATGCTCAAACTCCAGGGTCTGATGTTGCAGGTTCCACAGCAGCAGCTTTAGCTATTGCATCTCTTATCTTTGAAAAAACTGATCCAGAATATGCAGAAAAATGTTTAAAACATGCTAAGCAATGTTTTGCTTTTGGTGATAAATATAGAGGAAAAAATCCTCTTGATACTTTGTATCCATCAGGCGGTTATATTGATGATTTAGCTTGGGGTGCTATTTGGCTGTACATAAAGACTAATGATTCTACTTATCTTGATAAAGCTAAAGAACTATTGCCACCAACAAAATTAGGAGGCGGACATACTCACTGCTGGGATGATGTTAGCTACGGTGCAGGACTTAAGCTTGCACAGTTAACAAAAGATCCTGAATACATAAAGGTTGTTGAAAAGAACTTAGATTCTTGGATGCCAGATGGAAGTATTACATATACTCCAGGAGGTTTGGCTTGGCTTTCACAGTGGGGTTCTTTACGTTATGCTACAACAGCAGCCTTTTTAGCATTTGTATGGTCTGATGATGATACTGTATGTACACCATCTAAAAAACAGAAATACCATGATTTTGCTGAAAGACAAGTAAACTACGCATTAGGAGATAATCCACGCGGCGGTAGCTATGTAGTTGGATTTGGTGAAAATGCACCAGTTCATCCACATCATAGGACTGCTCATGGTTCTTGGACAAGCCAGCTTGAAACACCTAGCTTCCATAGACATATTCTATATGGTGCATTAGTTGGAGGACCTGGCTCAGATGACAGCTGGAAAGATGATATCAAGGATTACATGCTCAATGAAGTTGCAACTGATTATAATGCAGGTTTTGTTGGTTCATTAGCTAAAATGTATGATATGTATGGGGGAGACCCTCTTGAAAATTGGCCACAGCCTGAAGATTTTAGAGATCCTCAGGATGATATAGTAGAGTATTTCTGCCGTGGATGGATAATTTATGAAGGTTATGGTACAACAAATATCATGTTCCAGATTAACAACCGTTCTGCATGGCCACCTACTATGAAAGATAAACTTTCAGTTCGTTATTATATGGATCTTTCAGAATTGTTTGAGGCTGGTAAAGGCTTAGATGATGTTGAATTAAAGCTATTAGATCATCAGGGCGCAAAACTGATTGGTTTAAAGCAATACAAAGATAATATCTACTACTTTACTGTAGATTTTACTGGAACAAGGATTATGCCTACTGAGTGGGAAATGTGCGAAAAAGATGCCACTGTACAAATAAAGTATAAAGATATGAATATAGGTTCAAATGACAATGACTGGTCTTATCAGAATTTAAGTGGTCCACCAGATTACAAAGCTACTTCTTTTGCAGGCTTAACACCATATATACCTGTATATGACGATGGAAAACTCTTATGGGGAGAAGAGCCAGAAGGTGGTACACCTACACCTGAAATTAAGTACGGTGACCTAAATGAAGATAACAGCATTGATGCTATTGACTTTGCATTGCTGAAAAAAATACTATTAGGGGATAAGCCTGATAATGTGAACTTATCAGCAGCAGATTTAAATGTTGATGGTGAAGTTAATGCCATAGACTTTGCAATTTTAAAAAGCTACTTAATTGGAAATATTGATTCATTACCTAAAAAATCTTAATACAAAATTAAATATATAGTCAATTTAAACAAGCATTAAAGCAAGTTTATCTGGTGTATTGCAAATCAAAAGGAATATCTATTCAAAATATGTACAGATATTCCTTTTGGTAACGGCTTATTTATTAATTGAATTAACAAAACAGCTTTGGATTCTAGGTATCCATAAACCTAAATAAATTATAAAGGGGTGAAATCAGACTAAAAATTTTAAAGTAAGTTGCGTGTAATGCGAAAGCATTGCTAGTACCTTTGATTAGCCACACTTTTATTATGAGGTGTGCTAATAAACAAAAGATTATTTAATTTGATATTTCAGGGGATTGCAGTAATTTTGAGTAATACTAATAATTTAAACAGGGGGATTTCATTATGAAAAAAACAACTCGTTTAATCAGTCTTGCTATTGTTTTGACGCTGCTATTAACAATGCTAGTACCTACAAATTTGTATGCAGCTTCCACAGTTACTCTTGATTGGAACAAAGAGTATCAAGTTATTGATGGCTTTGGTGTATCAGAAGCTTTTCATCAATCAAATAACATTGCTCTTTTAGGAGAGACTAAACAAAAGGAAATATACGACTTACTATTTTCAACAGAAAAAGGAGCAGGTTTTTCAATATTCCGTTCAATTTTAGGTGATGGCGGTACATGGGGAGGTGCACAGGACGGACCAAACAAGACTATGCAGCCTTCTGCTAATACTTGGGACTGGAATGAAAAAAACGATGACCAAATACCTATGTATAGAACCATTCAGGAAGAATATGGTGTTGATAAATTGCTTTATACAGTATGGAGCCCACCAGCATGGATGAAAACAAATGGTTCAGTTGTAGGAGGATCTCTTAGATCAGATATGTATCAGGCTTATGCTACATATTTAGCAGAAAATATAAAAAACTACAAATCAAAATTTGGTATTGAGATTACTCATATAGGAATTCAAAATGAACCTGACCTTGAAACTTCGTACTCTTCATGTAAATGGACAGCTGCTCAGTTCAAAACATTTATGAAAGACTATTTGGTTCCTACCTTTGATAAGGAAGGTATAACAGCAAAGGTTGTTATGAGCGAAAACTCACAATTTAATGAATCATATGCTGTAGACTGCTTAAATGATCCTGTTGCTGTTACAAGGACAGATATTGTGGGCGTACATAATTATGGTAATTATTATAATACACTTCCAACTACTAAGGCAAAGGGAAAAGGAATTTGGATGACAGAAGTGTCTGATTTGAATGGTAATGATCTTACAATTAATGATGGCTTGAAATGGGCAAAACAGGTCTATGATTTTATGACTGTAACTCAAGGAAATGCTTGGATGTATTGGTGGGGTGCGTGCTACAAAACATGGAACGGCGAAGGCCTAATACAAATGGACATGAACTCAAAAAATTACAAGGTTGGTAAAAGATTATTTACCATTGGACAGTATTCAAGATTTGTAAGACCAGGATGGGTTAGATTTGACGCTACCAAAAATCCAGTGTCAGGTGTTTATGTAACTGCGTACAAGGATCCAGTGACAGGAAAATTTGCAGTAGTTGCTTTGAATGATGGTTCATCTAGTCAATCTATATCCTATAATCTACAAGGCTTTGAAGCTGATTCTGTTATACCATATACAACTTCTGCATCACAAGATTTAGCTGCAGGTTCAAAGATATCAATAAGCGGAAATAGCTTTACAGCTACAATACCAGCAAAATCAGTTGTTACATTTGTTGGAGAGACTAATGCAGGGGTTTACGGAGATGTTAATGGTGATAACATTGTGGATGCTATCGACTTTGCTATTATCAAGCAATATCTTATGGGTCAAATAAGCACATTCCCAGGAAAGAATGGAATGAAGCTAGCTGATGTTAATAATGACGGAAGTGTAGATGCTATTGACTTTGCAACAGTTAAGATGTTCTTGCTTGGCAATATTAGCAAGCTGCCTGTTTAGTAGAATTATTATTAAGATAGTATTTAATAAATAATTACTAGATTAAAATATTTAGTAAGAGGGGTTTATAAGACAAAGTCTCCTACTGTACAGAAGTAGGAGACTTTGAGTATATGGTACAACTTTTTGCTATCTCATCTATATATTTCTCGATTGTTTCACGCTCTATTATATTAGTTTTATATTTAAGTGAATTATTAAAACATTCTAATGCTTTTTTCTGATTTGCCTCTTTGTCCTTTATTTCAGCTAGTTCTTTATATGAAATACCAAGGATATATTGAATGGTGGCATATTGGTAAGAACCATCTTCCTCCACTCCCAAATTGACTACACTATTAAGTATACTAATTGATTTAGTAAGATTGTATTCTTTATCAGAATAATTTGATAGATAGTAATATAGCTGTCCTAAAGATATTTGTGATGAATAATAGTCTTGGGGTGAACTTTTATAAGTGATAGTTTGTGAAGCTTCCTCATTTAGAGCAATGGCTTTTTCAAACATTTCTTTATTTGATTCCAAATTTGCAAGCTTAGTATAAGCAAATGCTAGGCCCAATTTTGTTTTTGCTAACTCTGAATAATAATCTTCCTTATTAAATATATTAATAGCTTCTTCATATGCTTTTATGGCTCTATATAGATTTTCTTTTACATTAATGTATGCTGATAAATTTGTATAGGAGTTTCCTAGCTGGCATTGACATAAAGCATATTTTAAAGGGTATGTTTCAGGAGTAAAAACTTTAAGAGCTTCAAAATTAGCGTTTATTGATTTCTGATAATAAATACTATCTTGGCTTAGACCGGCATAGAAATAGTACGAGTAACCTAGATTGGTATTTATTATTGCATAGCTTTGTGGGAATTGCTCAAAGGTATATACTTTTAATGCTTGTTCATAAGCACTAAAGGATTTTCTTATATAATTTAAATCTCCTGTTATAAGGCCCAATCCAGAATAAGAGCAAGCTAAAGAATTTTGAACTTTTGCATAATCTAGAGGAAATGTATCTATCTTAAATACCTTTAGAGATTCATTAGCAGCATTAATAGCTTTTAAATTATTTTCTTGATAATCCCTATAATTTGCTAATTTTGTGTATGCAAAAGATAAATTGAAATAAATACTTGCATATTTAGTGGGGTACATATCAAGTGTGTAGAAATCAAGCAACTCAATGTAAAGCTGAATTGCTCTTGAAAGATTATCTGCAGCATCTTCAATATCAGAAAGCTTACTATACCAATCTGCAAGGTCATATTTATTTTCGTAAGAACTTATTGGATATTTATCATTAGTATATACTTTGAAAGCATTATTATAAGCATTAGAAGCTTTCTTTAAGTTTTCTTCAGAATTACGAATGGTAGACAATTGAACATACATTTTACCTAAACTCATTTGTACATCTGAAAAATGTAATGGGTAATTTTCCATACTATAAATCTTTAAGACTTCCTCACGTAAAGCAATTGCTTTTAAAAGATTATCAGGTGAGTCAGACATGACAAATAGATTTCTATAGACATTAGATAGTATTATATTTGTATCAGCATAGTAATTAGGATACTGCTCAATGGTAAAAAAACTAAGTGCTTCTTCACAAAATTCTAATGCTTTTAAGGCGTAGCTTTCAGTTCCTTCCTTACTAAATAACTGTATATGGCTTGTACTTAAATTAAGATTAATGAGTGTATAGTTTACAGAATCATCAATTTTTTTATACCCCAATTGTGCTTGGTTAAAGGCTAATATTGATTTATTAATATTAGTGACAAATTCTTGATAATTACTTATTTCAGACAAGCTTGAATATATCATACCTATTATTTTTTGAACAGCTGAATACTGTGAAGGATAGCTTTCAAGAGTATAAATTTTTAAAGCTTCATTACAATATTCTAAGCCTTTATTAAGGTTTTCTGTTTTATCTTTTACATTTGAAAGAGAATAATATGCATATCCAAGATTTTTCTGAACCTCGGATTTTTGTAAAGGGTCAATATTTCTGGCTTTTAAAGCTTTCTCAAAGCAAATTAGTGCATTAGGAATATTTGTATGTGCATCTCTTACTGTTGAAAGATATAAATATGCAACACCCAAACCATTTTGAATAGAAAAATACATATTTGTATATTTTTCTTCAGAACATATTTTTAAGGCTTCCTCATATACAATTATTGCCTTCTTAAGGTTATCCTCATTGTTATTGTATTGAGAAAGCTTTGTATATGCATTTCCTATATTGAATTTTACTAGAATATATTCCTCAGGATTTTTGGTACTTGATATATTTTTTAGAATATTTTCATAGGCTTTTATAGCTGGAGAAAAACGATTCTCCTCAAATAGCTTGTTAGCATCGTTGATACTGTCATTTATTTTGCTTAATCCGTACCGTTTATCTATGTAAAGAATATTTTCATAACCTATTGCAATATTATTATTATTTCCTGTAATAGATAGATCGTTTAAAATATTTATATGGAAAACATTATCACTTTTATCCCAGTAGGATTTTATTCCATATGCTATATCCAAAGCCTCATCAGGAATGTAGAACTTATTATTAATAATAATTGGTGATAGTTTAAGAACATGATGTTCTTCATTAACTGTTATTGTTTTACTAAATAAGTTAAATATAATATTTTTGTTACTATTTCTGCATGTCACAGTTCTTTTTGTACTATCCCATTTATAATCATAGCCTAAAATATCAGCTATTTCTGCTATTGGAACAAAAATAGTATCACTAACTTTGAAGGGGGGATAGTTGAATTTAACATTTTCTCCATTGATTTTAACACCTGATACAGGGCTTGTGTTTGCATATGCAAATGTTGAACTTAATATCAACATAAAAAGAAAGGCTGTAAGTTTTACTAATTTTTTCATAGTTACCTCCATTTTTTATACTCAACTAACTAATGAGAAGTTAAAAACGTCTATGTAGAAGTTGAGTTAGTAGTATATAAAAATAAGTGGTCTAGTCAAAAATATAATTTGCATATATTTTCAGTTAATGTTGACCATTTCATTAACCTTCTGATTAATTAGGGAATTAAGAACTGGATAATCCTGCTCTGTATAGACCTTTAGCGAATTATTATATGCAGAAAGAGCTGATGAAAGGTATTCTTTTTCATTTTGATTTATAATTAAATGGCTATATACTGCAGCAAGTAAATAATTGCTATATGCATACCCAATAGGATATTTTTCATATGTGTAGATTAATAAGCTTTCTGTGTACTCATTTTTAATTAATTCAAGTAAAGTTGGCTTTACTAGTGAAGGTAATTTTATACTATTAACTTGTGCAAAGGTATTAGATGACAAATATTCAGCTAAATATGGTTTATTAAAGCTATCTGTATTCCACTTCGCAAGTTGAATTGAAAAAACATCACCAAGGCTTTGATGAAGCTTTGCGTATTCTTTTGGATAGCTTTCAACAGTAAACACATTTAAGGCTTGCTTATATGAGTCAATTGCACTTTGAATATACAAATCGGATGGGGAGAAGGAGAATAATAACTTATAAATATCTCCAGTCTTTTTATGTATTGAAGCACATTCTAAGGGTGTTTCTGAAAAATTGTATATATTTAAATAATCATTATATATATTTAATGCTGTCAGTAGGCTTTCTTCAGATAAGTTTTTTTGATTTAGCCTAAAATAAGTTATTCCAATATTGTTTTGCAAAGTAGCATATTCAAGGATATAATTCTTTGACAAATCGTTAATGGAGGCATTTGAAAAATACTCAAGTGCCATTTTTAGATGTTCTTCTTCTCTTGAAACTTCCCAAAGAACATTGTAAGCATTGCCTAGATTAATAGATGCTATTGAATATTTAAGACTGTTTGCATCTGAGGAATAGATTTCTAATGCTTGTTTGTAATAGCTTATTGCATAATTAATGTTTGAAACCTTATTTCTAATTTCTGATTTAAGGGTATATGCATTTCCAAGATTATTCATGATATGTGCATAAATATTAGGGTCTTCATTTAAAGAGATATTATCTAGAATACTCTTGTATTGTATAACAGCATCATCTACAAGATTTTTAGCTAACATGCTATCTGCATAATCAAGCATGTCGTTTAAGGTGTCAATTCCATAGGGTTCTATTATATTGACAATAATACCATTTCCGGCAACAATAATATTTCCGTTTCCTTTTACAGCAATATTACTGTACACATCGTTTGATACAACTATGAAATTATCTGTTTTATTCCATCTGACTTTAATTCCGAATTGTGTTGCCAGCAGCTTGCTTTCTATATATGTAACACCTGAAATTATAATTGGTGAACTATTTATGTGGGTTTTAACATTGTTAATTTCAGCAGTTCTATTATTAACTGTAAAAATAACCTTATCAGCTTCCCTAATGCAAGTTATAGATTTGTTAGCTGAGTTCCAAGTTACTTCCCAACCATAAGCTTCAAGTGCAGTTCGCAATGGGATATACGGTTTGTTGTTAATTATTTTTGGTTTTATTGAAATTGATTTATTGGTATTAACATAAATGTAATTATCTTTTGCATATATAGGATTAATCATTAAAAGGATTATTTGAATTGAAATAATAGTAAAAAGTAAAATTCTAGAAACAATTTTCAAAAGTCTTCCTCCTATTAATTATTAATTCTACTATCCCACCGCAAAAATCTATCGGTGTTTAAGCTTATCAATGGCTTGTAGACAAGAAATAACTCGAAAGTATAGTTTGTGCTTACATGGTGCACTTTCGAGTCTCAAAAAACGCAAGTCTTTTTTACTAATGTGTGGGGAGTATCTATATATTTGGTGTGTTTTAGTTCATCAATGCAAAAAGCTGGCTTACTATATTCAACATCTATGATTCATAGTGTGCTAAAACCAATATCGTGTCGGTTTTTCGGTAAAAATAAATTGCTTAATGCAGACTATTCGTTTTCTAGTATGATTGTAGAACTTCCTACAGCAATGTTATTATTACTGCCATTTATATTAATAGAATTATTAATATTATTATTACTATTTTCAATATTATTGTTGCTGTCTTTATTGTTGTTCTTTGAGGAGGTATTTAAGTCGGTCTTAATACCACTCTCAGCGCTTTTTTTAGATGAAGCCTTTGGAGATGTTTTTTTGGGGCTTTCATGCTGTTTCTTCTCAACTACTTCAGTATTTTTAGCTAAAGTAGAATTTGTATCACTGGACACAGCTGGTGAAGAGGCAGTTGGTATATCATTGTCAGATGACTTTTTATCATCTGCAATTACAGTGTTATTTTGCTTAGGAGAAGCTACTACTTGAGAACTCTGAGCGGGAGCTGTTTCTAAGCCGATATTGCTTTGCTTATTATCTAGTGCTTGATAAACTATAAAGCTGGTTAGCGAGAACAATACTATTACTAATGTTGCTTTGCTCAATAAATATTTAATATTTTTTATTTTATTTATATCCTTTACATTTTGATTAGTATTTCTAATTAGCCTTTTTATAGAATTATTGGAAGTAATATTACCCTTTTTATCTATAGATAGATTAAATTTCATAATACCTTTATAATTGCCGGAAATATCATTTTGATTATCAATTTGCTCAAGTTCTTTGTTTTCTAATTCAATACTAGCAGAACGTTTCTTTGGGGTAAAAATTTTTTTTGCAGCAGGATGGTTAGATTTTGTTTCTTCATATAAATCAAATTCTATTGTAAAGATACTCAAGAATTCAATCAAAAAATCTTCAAAGTTTTCTTTATTAATTATAGTTTGCTTAAGCTCCTGTTTTAACAAACTATTTCTTAATATTGATATTAATTCGTTTTTGATAACAAGTCTCTGTACTTCGGTAGACTCATTTAAAACAAACTCAGCTATTTTTTTTAAATCCTCTGTTTTAGGTACAATCGTACCATTTCTCCATCTTGATATTATAGATATATCTTTTCTAAGATAAAAATCGGCGAAAATTTGTGGACTTTTTGTAGTGGTTTTAAAAATTATATTTAAAACATTATCGATATTAAGGGAATTGTCTGTCATATGTACCTCCAGTATAAAAAACAAGGACAGGATATTATATTAATTTAATGCGCAGGCCAATTATTTTATTAACCTTGCTGAGTAAAATTATAGTATTAGCATACTGTTGCTTCTTCACAAACTTATTTAAATTGTTTATTTCAAGATATTTTCATTTATATTTTGTACTTGCATATAAGCATTAGTTGTTTACCGACAAACTCAGTTCAAAAATTTAGCACAACAAGTTAATTTAATAACTACAACATATAGTGCAAATAGTCTAACCGTAAGAATTTTATCACATTATAGTTTCCTATATCAACTATAAATGGATATATATTTAAATAATGATATCATAGAAAATTCAACAAAAGTTCAATATAACTACAATATAAATACAATATTTAATTGAAATTACTATGATAATATTATTAAAAAATGGAACAAATTACTGCTCAATTTAATCTTTAAAATAATACTAATTTTTCATATATAAGAATTTGGCTTTCAGAAGTTAAGTTTTGGCTTTAAGTTATTTTCTAAGATGTAAAAATAAATTTTATCTGTAATAGTACTCGAAAGATAAAGTGAAAGATTAATATGAAATAGATTGATGATTATTATAAATATATAATGTGGGGACAAAAAATGAAGATTAAAGGTCTAAATGAAAAAGATGTTGCTTTAATTAAACGTATGCTAAAATATGTTTTTAATTATAAGGCTAAATTTATAATTGCACTATTATGTATTATCAGCACAATTGGTACTGGATTAATAATGCCTCTGCTTTGGGGGAGAATATTGGACAGTCTGTTCCAAAAAAGTATGGACGGTGCAGCACTTAATATAATGTATAGCATTATATTGGGCATACTTACCAATATAATTTCATATTTGCAATCATATATATTTTCTTCACTTAACCAAAATATAATATTCAACTTAAAAAGGGATATGTATAAATCAATGCTTGATCTACCTGTAAAGGCTTATGATGATATAAGCAACGGAGAATTAATTTCTAGATTGCATGGAGATGCTGCAGCAGTAGCAAATGCTATTACAGGAACATTGTTAAACACTATCGTTGATATAATACGTCTTATTGCTATAGGGGTAACAGTATTTGCTATAAGTATAAAATTAGCCTTAATAGTGGTATTTACTTTTCCAATATCCTTTTATATTTTTAATAAATACGGCAAGAAAATAAGACAAAGTAACAAAGAGTTATCAGAACTAAATGATAAATACTATAGTGATTCGGGACAAGCAATTTGGGGGATAAGAGAGATAAAAAGTCTGGGAGTTAAAAAAGAAAAATTTGATTCTTTTATTTACTTATCGAACAAAATTAAGAATAAGATAGTGGAAATAACATTGTTAGGCGCTAAGTCTCAAGCATTATCAAGTGTTGTAAGCTTTTTTTCTCAAATGGCAGTTGCTTTTTTTGGAGGTCTATTTGTTGTAAAAGGTTTATTAGACATAAAATATTTTATAGCTTTTTATTCGTATTCTGGGCAGTTTTCAAGTTCGATAACCAACATTAGCAAACTAAATCTTAATCTTCAACAAGTCATGAACTCCATTGAAAGAATATTTTTATTGATTGACGGACTGTCTTATAAAGCTGAAAAATTCGGTGAAAAAAGTGTGGACAAACTAAAGGGTGAGATAATGTTTGAAAATGTATCCTTTAGTTATAGCAAGAAAGCAAAGGTAATTAATAATCTGACTTTACATATTCCAGCAAAAAGTAAGACTGCAATAGTAGGGAGCAGTGGAAGCGGTAAAACTACTTTGTTCAATTTGCTGCTTAAGTTGTATGACCCTTGTGAAGGACGTATCTTAATTGATGGTATAGACATAAATGACATTAAAGAAGAGGACTTGCGAAAGCATATTTCAGTTGTCCGTCAAGAACCTGTTTTATTTATGACATCAATAAAAGAGAATTTGTTGCTTGCAAATCCAAATGCGTCTCAGCAAGAAATAGAAAATGCATGTAAGAAGGCATTTATACATGAGTACATTGAAACTTTACCTAATAAATATGATTCTGTGATAGGAGAAAATGGCGTTAATTTTTCTGGTGGTCAAATACAAAGAATTGCAATTGCAAGAGCTTTAATCAAAAAATCAAAAATAATTCTATTTGATGAAGCTACTTCAGCTTTGGATAATGAATCTCAATTTTATATAAAGAAAGCTATTGATGCCATAGCTAAGGATTGTACTGTGGTTATAATAGCTCACAGGCTTTCAACAATAATTGAAGCTGATGTTATATATGTAATGGAACAAGGAAAGTTAGCAGGTTGCGGCAAACACCACTCATTAATACACACTAACAGCATATATAAAAAATTATATAAAGCAGAGGTTGAACTTATTAATGGAGAGATGCAAGGAGGTGATTTGATATCGGAGAATCTAGCAAGAAGATAAGAATTGCTATAGTAGACAGTGGAATCAATACTGAAATATGCAATCTAAGTGAGCAAGTGGTGCATTCCACTGGATTTGGAATTAATGCTGAGGGATATATAGAAGAAAACAATTCTATGCCTGTATTACATATGCATGGTACTACTACTAACAATAATTTTTTATGCCTATTGGGGCGTGGGAGGTGTTAATATGGAGCGTTTATTTTCAAATAAAAAAATTACTAAAGCAAGACAGGATATAAGTGGATATTGCTATACATGTGATTATGAATGTGCAAGCAGTTGTTCATATACTTGTAGAGGAAGCTGCGACTCTAAGTGTGTTCACAGTTGTTGGGCAAATAATTACATTAGGTAACATAATGTTGTAAGAAAAGCTCATTCATAAATTTTGATTGTTTACATAATTATGGAACAATAGACTGTTATTTAAGAAAGACTATCTGCAGATATTTATTATATATGCATAATTTTATACAAGTAAAAATGCTGCTAAGCAGAGAATTTAGAAAAACTGAAGTCTCTGGCTTAGTAGCATTTTTATGTTAGGGTAAATGTAAATATTTTGTTGAGAGCACTATAAAATTGTAGTAAAATGGTATTATTGAAAAAATATATGGAGAATAATAAAATGAAAAAGCAGATATATTAGTTGAACAGAAAAAATATCAGGAGGCTGTCAAAGTTGCAGATGATTTCCTGAAAATTAAACCAAAAGATTTCTCAATGATGAATAAAAAGGGACAGATATATTATTCGTGGAAGAAATATGCAGAAGCTATTAAAATTTATGATAATATAATTTCACAGAATCCATATAATATTGATGCATATTCTAATAAAAGCGACGCATTACTAGGTCTTGGAAAGTATCAAGATGCTATAAAAGTTTTAGATAAAGCCATAGCACTAAAGCCTAGTAATAAAGATTTGTATACTCAAAAGGGTAACGCAATGGTAAAAAATAAAAAGTATGCAGATGCAATTAAAATGTATGATAAGTCAATTAGTGTAGATGCTGTTAATGGAGAGGCTCACTACCAAAAAGCTTGTGCATATGCTTTGCTTAAGAATAAAGATAAATCAATTGAGAGTCTAAAAAAAGCAATTTCATTTGATAAGAAATACATTGATAATAAAAAAAGATTCAGCATTTTCTTCAATTAAGAAAGACAAAGCTTTCACAGCTATTGTAAAATAAGATATACCACATAATAATAAGTCAGTTGAGATTATGCTATGCATTCCAAAAGTTAGACAATATATTTAACATTTGGAATGCATTTTTATTGTCTGTACAGAAAACAACTAAGCATAAGCATGGCTGTACTTAACTTTAGTTAGGTACTTTTGACTGACATTGATTATTAATCTATATTAATATAACTGACTGCTGTCATTTTAAAATGATATAATTGGTTTAATAAATTGAAACTTTTTAGTATAATATGTTCCGATAATTTGTATAAATAGTTTATTTAATTGTTTGCATAAATAAAATAAATAATTAATTTTTAGGAGACTAGGGATAATATGTTTAAAAATAAAGTAGCTGTTGTAACTGGTGGTGCTAATGGTATAGGAAAGGTCATTTGTGAGGAATTCCGTAAAGAGGGTGCAAATGTTTGCGTTATTGATAAATCAGATAACCCTTATTTTGTGGGTGACATAGCCGATGAAGGTGTTCTGCGTAATTTTGCGGCAAAGGTTCTAAAGGATTATGGGCATGTGGATTATATTATAAATAATGCGTGTTTAACACGAGGAGGTATTGAAAATTGTTCATATGATGATTTTAATTATGTTCTTCGAACTGGTGTAACAGCTCCATTTATGCTAGCAAAGTTATTCATGAACAATTTTGGCAAGGGTGCGGCAATTGTAAATATTTCATCTAGCAGAGACAGAATGAGTCAGCCTAATACAGAAAGCTACACGGCGGCAAAAGGCGGAATCTCTGCCTTAACTCATGCACTGGCAGTAAGTTTGGCGGGAAAGGTAAGAGTAAATTCCATTAGCCCGGGATGGATTGACACTAGCGGAACTGAATTTCACGGTGCTGATAATACTCAGCACCCAGCAGGCAGAGTTGGAACTCCCATTGATATTGCTAATATGGTATTGTTTCTTTGCAGTGATAAGGCAGGCTTTATTACAGGTGAGAATATTGCAATTGACGGTGGTATGACTAAGCTGATGATTTATCACAATGATTTTGGTTGGACATATGATAGCAATAATAATTAGTTAGATGCTTTCGGCAATTCATATGAATGCAGTTCTCTTAATGCCAAGCAGCTTATGTCAATTGCTAAGCAGAAGTGTGAGATACTTGGTATTTTATTTTATATGAAGGATATAATTAAGGATTATAAGCAAGGTTACTATGATAAGCAGCTTACGTTGTTTTAATTGGCTGTATTTGTAGAAACTAAAAATGATAGAAACTTAGAAACTAGAACTGAGAATTAAATAAATATTTTAATTTCAGTTAAAATGGGTAAATATTAAGTATTAGCATATACTTAATATTTATGGAGGTTCTATATGCCACGAAAAACGTACATCACAAGTATGCCAGATAAAACAGGAGCATTCTTACTTGCATCAAAAATCATAGCAAAGCACAATGGAAATATTGCTCGCGTCAGTTATAACAAGGCAGTTGACCTGCATACACTGTTTATTGACGTCGAAGCATCTGAAGAGGCACTTTCTGAAATAGCAGAAGAACTGGGAACTATAGGCTATATTAATAATAAGTTATCTGAAGTCAGAGTTGTTATGGTTAATATAAAAATACCAGATGTACCAGGAGCAGTTCTGCCAATACTTAAAATCCTTGACAGGTATGACATAAATATTTCATATATAAACTCAAACTCTACCAATTCGGATTACCAGAACTTTAAAATGGGACTATTAATTGAAAATCCTAAAATAATCAAAATGGTACTTGATGATATTAGCGAAGTTTATCAGGTTGATATTGCTGAATATGATGATTCTGAAAAGAATTTGGATAATACAATATTTTATATAAGACTTGCTAATGAGATGCAAAAGCTTTTACAGCTAAGCACTGAAACAACGATGGAGTTTATTTCTGAGTCTAACAGGATTATGCAAAGGCTTCAGGATAAGGGTGAAAATCCAGACACGGTATTTGACTATATTCGAAGATTTGCATATTTCATAAATAAGCGACAGGGAATTAATTTTAAGGCTGATATCGAAAAGATAAAAATTAGTGATTTGGTTACTCTTTACAGCATTGAACCGCCCTGCGGCAGTAATACTTATGTTTTGGAAACTCAAGAGGAACTTGTGCTCATAGATACTGGCTATGCTATATATGCAGATGAAATGTTCGAGGTTTTTAGCAAGCTATTTATTAACTGGGAAAATAGAATAAAAAGAGTATACATTACTCATGCAGATGTTGACCATTGCGGACTTTTATCCAAGCTTGAAGGGGCTTCTATTTGTCTTAATAAAAAGAGTGCTGACAGCTTGAAACGGCAGTATATGGGAGTTCCTGATGACAGAGAACAAAATGAAACTAGTTTGGGCTACAGTAAGCTGAGCCGCATTATTTCAGGATATATACCACCAAATACTGATAAATTCTATATTATTGATGAAGATACTCCTGAGGAGCACAATAATCTTCAGTTTATTGGAAGTTTTGCTGT
This sequence comes from Ruminiclostridium herbifermentans, assembly GCF_005473905.2. NCBI lineage: Bacteria > Bacillati > Bacillota > Clostridia > Eubacteriales > Oscillospiraceae > Ruminiclostridium > Ruminiclostridium herbifermentans. Next base: position 2,674,960 of record NZ_CP061336.1, on the reverse strand, counting down.
GTCTGACCTTGAATTTGAGGTGTTTGAAGGAAGCGGAGGTCACTTGCGTGGAGAGATGGTTTTTGTGTGCAGAAAATACGGAATTGTTTTTACAGGCGATATTCTTGTTAATATAAGTGGATTTACACCTGAAAGAGCTGAGTTTAATTCACTTGCGCCATATCTTCTAAGGAGTGTTAATACTGACTCTGCTAAAGCAACAGAAATGAGAAATCAAATTATAAGCCTTGCTGAAGAAATTGGCGATGCTAACCAAAAGCCTTGCATTATCTGCGGAGGCCATGGCCCCATTTCAGTAATTTCAAATGGGAAATTGGTGAGTATGAATGGGGTTGAAAATGTGATTTTATAAGTTGAATACTTTTGTGAAATACGTATAGCTGGATTTTCGCGAAATTAGGAAAATAAAAGATAAAATAGTATAAAAAGTTTATTTTTATATAATTTTCTTTATATAAATATTATAATAGAGTTACCAAGTAGTATACCACCCAAAACTATAACTTGTTTATTTTTTTGGTGGCTGAATACATTTACAATGAAACCTTATAATGTAGAATGAAGGTGACTCTATGGATAAAGAGCAATTAAAAAGAATTGCAATTGAGTGCCTGAAAGAATTTTATGGTGAAGACGCAACTTTCAGAGATGGTCAATTAGAAGCAATTATTGGGGTTTTACAAGGAAAGCGAGCTTTAGTTGTGCAGAAAACAGGATGGGGTAAAAGCTTGATTTATTTTCTGTCAACTAAAATATTGCGCAAAGAAGGAAAAGGATTTACTTTAGTTATTAGCCCATTACTTGCATTAATGAACAATCAGATTGAATCGGCCAATAATTTCGGACTAAATACAAGAACAATAAACACAAATAATAAAGATGAATGGGAAGAAATTTATCAAGAACTGAGGGAGAACAAGGTTGATGTTTTATTTATAGCACCCGAGAAATTGGATAATGAGGAATTTAAAAAGAATATCTTAAATGAGATTAATAGTTCAATCGGGGTGCTGGTGATTGATGAGGCACATTGTATCTCTGATTGGGGACATGATTTCAGACCTGACTATAGAAGAATTATAAATATTGTAAAATTTTTGCCACCAAATGTTCCTTTGCTAGCTACTACCGCAACAGCTAATGATCGTGTGGTTAAAGATGTTTCAGAACAGCTAGGCAATGATATAATTATTCAACGAGGTCCATTGATAAGAGAATCTCTTTCAATACAAGTTATACATTTAAATAGAAAAGAAGAAAGATTGGCATGGTTAATTGAGAATATTAATAAAATGCATGGCACGGGTTTAATTTATTGTTTAACAAAGCATGATTGCAATTTAGTAGCAGGATGGCTGAAATGGTGCGGTATTGATGCGTATGCTTATTACTCAGGGTTAAGGAAAGATAAAATTGAGGAAAAAGAAGAACGGTTACGGCTTGAAGAAATGTTTATCCGCAATGAGATGAAAGTACTAGTTGCAACTACTGCTTTCGGTATGGGTATTGACAAGCCAGATATTGGATTTGTAATACATTTTCAAAAGCCAGGTAATGTTGTTACATATTATCAGCAAATAGGCAGGGCCGGAAGAGCAATTGAGTCAGCAGATGCAATTTTACTTGCTGGCAATGAAGACGATGAAATAACTAATTATTTTATTAATACCGCATTTCCTACATATAAAGAAATGGATATTGTTGTAAAAGCTATAGAGAATAGTGATGGAATATCTATATATGAAATTATGAAAGAAATAGACATACGTAATAAAAGACTGGAAAACTGTTTGAAGTTTTTAGTTATAAGTGGTGATATATATAAAGATGGTTCAAAGTATTATAAGTCACCTATACCATGGACTCCCGATTTAGCATATAGCGAAAGCATAACTAAGATAAGACATTATGAACTGCAAAGAATGAATGATTTTATTAAAACAGATGATTGCTATATGGAGTTCATTGCTAAGGAGCTAAATGATTCTTTTGCAAAAAAGTGTAACCGATGCAGAAATTGTTTACAAAAAGACATATACCCAAGTTCGGTTAAAAGAGATACAATTATAGAGGCACTGAAATATATAAAAAATGAACATTATACAATTGAGGCAAGAAAACAGTGGCCGACTGGATTATCTGTAGATGGTAAGAATAAAATTAATGAAATGTATAGGTGCGAGAATGGAATTGCACTAAGTAATTATGGAGATGCTGGCTGGGGTAGAGAAGTTAGTAAAAACAAATATAACGACGGATATTTTTCAGATGATTTAGTAAAAGCTTCTTTTGAACTGCTAAAAGATTTTGCAGGGCAAAAAAATATTGAGTGGATAACTGCTGTCTCTTCACTTAGAAGACCAGAGTTAGTTAGAAGCTTTGCTGTAAGGTTATCTGAATTACTTGGATTACCATATTATGATACAATTATTAAGATTGCAGATGTTAAGCAACAAAAAGAACTTCATAATAGTCATAGTCAATTTAAAAATGCTTGGGACAGCTTTGAAGTAAATAATAATGTTCATGCCGGTAATGTATTATTAGTTGATGATATGGTAGATTCAAGATGGACATTTACCGTATGTGGATATAAACTTAGAAAAAAGGGAGCAGGGCTTGTATATCCGTTTGCATTAGCAAATACAGCAGGCTCAGGAGGACAAGATTAAATGTTTTCAGATAATGCTTATGTAACTATTTTATTATGCAGTCACTTATTGAAGGATGATGGAGCTAAACCATTTTCAATAGTGGAATGGAGCAACTTGGCAGCAAATATTATTAATTCTAAAATTAAAGAACCCGCAGGTTTAATGCAACTTTCAAAGCAGGAAATTCAAAATAATCTATTGATTTCTGAAGAAAATGCAGAGAGAATTTCTATACTACTATCTAGAGGGGCGAAGCTTGCTTTTGCACTTGAAGAGTTATCAAGAAAAGGTATAGGTGTGGTAACTAAAAGTGACAAGGAATATCCAAAGAGGATAAAAGCATTATTAAAAAAGAATGCTCCTCCATTACTTTACTATTCTGGAGATATATCATTGATAAATAGCAAAGGAATAGCTATAGTTGGTTCAAGAAACATTGATGAGAAGGGTGTTAAATTTGCTTACGATTTGGCTAAAAAGGCTGCTGGTGAAAATCTTACTATATTTTCAGGTGGAGCAAAAGGTATAGATACAACTTCAGAGCAATCTGCAATTGAAAATAGAGGTAAGGTGGTTTCAATTTTGGCAGATTCGTTATCTCAGAGGATTAAAAAGAAAGAAATTAGGGAAAGAATCGTTAATAAGCAATTGCTGCTCATAAGCGCAAACAATCCCGATGCTCCTTTTTCTGCTGGAGGAGCTATGAACAGAAATAAGTATATATACTGCCTGTCAAGTGCTGCTTTTGTTATTGCATCAGACTTTAACAAAGGCGGAACTTGGGCAGGAGCAATAGAGAATATTAAGAATAATTGGGTTAAAACCTTTATATGGGATAATAAGACATATGATGGGAATAAAAAGTTAATTGAAAAGGGTGGAATACCACTTACTGATATTGCTAAAGATAATTTATCAGATTTAATAAGTGAAAAAATTTCTTTAAACAATCAAATGGATTTGTTTGGAATATATGAGAAGGATTTGGCTATAAGAGAGTGTTCGGAGGCTTATATTAAAGAAGTTTTAGAGGAAATCACTGATACAGTTAAAGATAAAAATACGGATACAAGTGCTATTTGTAAAAAGGATACAGAACTAGTTATAGATGAATTTTACGATATTAATTCAAAAAAGAATGCAAGTAGAATTAGCGGAATAGATAAAGAAAAAATTCTTGAGACTCAAACATCATATGATTTATTTGATATAGTTATTCCATCAATAATTAAATTGCTAAAACAACCAATGACTCTAGAAGAAATTGCATTAAAATTGAATATAAATAAAAAACAAGCGTCTACATGGATTGAAAGAGCAATGTCTCTAAGTATGGTAAGTAAACTTAATAAGCCTGTGAGATATATTTCTAAGTAATCAAATTACTAGCTAACTTGGAGCCATTAAATGATTTTAACCAAGTTACCGAGATTATTTGGAGTCAAATGAAACGAACTAGGTTAAACTATCAAACTTGTATGGAGTTATATAACCAGCGAAACCAAACTAACGAATCTTAGCTGGAGGTATAAGAATCAAGCTAAACAACCGAACCTAGCAGAAGGCATAAGAATCAAGCCAAATTACCAAACCTTAGCTGAAGGCATAAGAATCAAGCAAAATTACCAAACCTTAGCTGAAGGCATAAGAATCAAGCAAAATTACCGAACCTTAGCTGGAAGTATAAGAATCAAGCTAAACTACCTAGCTGAAGGCATAAGAATCAAGCTAAACAACCGAATCTTAGCAGAAGGCATAAGAATCAAGCTAAACTACCGAACCTAGCTGAAGATATAAATAAAAAGAAATAAGCCAATCTAACTTTCAAGTGCAGGATTGGTTTTCTGCTTATATTGCCAGCTTTTCAATACTAATAAACTTATCATATGGCTTTAGCAGGCTTAAAATATCTGTATCAAAGGTGTTTGTACTAATATATGAATTATTAGCGCTTTCAGGAGTGATACCATTAATCCAACTCATTGCTTTGGCACTGCTTAAAATAACTGGCATTCTAGTGTGAATTTGTGACATCTGACTATTAGCTTCAGTAGTAATTATGACAAAGCTGGTAAAGGGAATACCATTTTTATCGATAAAGCTATTGTACAGGCCTGCAAAATACATTAATTTATCAGGTACAGAGCGGATTAAGTACTTTTCTTTACGATTTTCAATAGTTTTCCACTCGTAAAAGCCACTGGCAGGGACAAGGCATCTGTTATTTTTGAGCAGCTTTCTAAAAGTAGGTTTTTCAGACAGAGTTTCACTCCTTGCGTTAATAATTACTCCGCTATTTTGCCTGTAATTTGGAAAGCCCCACTTGAAGAGGTCTGCGATCTTTTTACTTCCAGACACACCAGTAATAACGGGAACTATATTGGTAGGGAATATTTCACCAGTTTTCATTGGAGAGGGCACCTGATAAATATTGTTGCTGACAGGCTCCTCTGGAAAGAGCGAAAGCTGGGTATATGCTGAGTTTCCTTTAGACTGTACTTTGCTAGTATTTGTACAGCTAGGCTCCTGCATTTGTGAAAGCTGGTCATAAGCCAAATTTTCTTTAGCAGTCTCATCCTTGTATCGCTCATTTATACTATTGATAATCTCTCGTAACTCTGCATTTTCTTCTTCTGTGAAAATTGCATAGCGTCCGCACATTGGGTGTTCCTCCGCATCAAATAAAGCTAAAAAGCCAGATAGTCTTGGTAGACCTTTACTATATCAGAATATCATATCAATTTATAAAGTCAATGGAGGTCTATTGGTTATCCATAAAGCAACAGGCTCTATTTACCCTCCATAAACCAGCGACCGTCTTCGAAAAAAAGAAAAATATCTTTTCCCATAACTCTGCATTTATAACGAATACCATGACCGCCTACCTTAAGGCTTGCAGATGGCTTGTGTTCATAAACTTTGTCAATATCGTATTGTCTGCCATCATCCCAAATAAAGGACTTGGGAGTAAGCTCTCCATCTGATGAAAAAACAGCATTTACTTGAACATAAACCTTTCGCATAATTATATTCTAGCCTGAATTTGAGAATTAAATTCATCAAAATACAGACGTAGAACTTAGCCCTCCTTCTATTTGAAATATAAAATGTTATAATACAAACTTTTTTATCAAGTATGAAACCACAAAAAGTTGGCGTATCTATAACGATAGCTTCACTATTTTGTGTCGGCATAGAGATTAGCACTAAACTAAAACTATCGGGGAATATAGTATTATTTTTTCAAATATAATAAATAGATTTTAATAATGAAACTTAATCCTGCTATATACTTCAGCTTCAATATAGAATCCGAGGATAATAGGGATTAATTGCATATTTTACGAAGCAAACCCAATCTGCCTACCTAAAAAATGAAACCGGATGTATAATATTGTCTTCAACAGGATTGGCATTAAGTGCTTTATCCTTAAGAAAAAGCGCTCTTTGAATAGCATAGTGCCCAAAGCGTTTTCTTAACTCATCAATACTCTGTTCCAGCGCTTCTTGCTTACACCTTCTGTTTTGGTCTTCAAAAAGGCAAAGCTGAGTATAGGTGTCAGCCGTAACAAGGTCTGTAGTCCTTATGCCCAGTGAGCGTATGGGTTTGTGCCAACTCCAGTTTTTCTTGAATATATCAAAAGCCTTATTAGCTATTTCACCGGAAATACAGCTGGGGTTTTGAAGCTTTGCTTGCCTTTCCATACAACCCAGTTCATTGTCTCTTATATACACCTGTACGGTTTTTCCCATAAAATTGTGCTTTCGCAAACGCTCTGCAACACTTTCTGCCAAAACATAAAAAGTGAACTTCACATCATCATTGTTAACTAAATCTCTTGCTGTAGTCATGCTATTTCCAATGCCTTTAATTGTATTTTGAAAATCAACCGCTGTAACCTCTGATTCATCCATGCCATTTGAAAATGCCCAGAGGGTATCACCCCATTTGCCCAACAGACTTCTCAAAAATGTGGGGGACACGGCAGCGAGGTCACCAATTGTCATAATACCAATATTGTTCAGCTTTTTCTTAGTAGAACGCCCAACATATAAAAGCTCACCTACAGGAAGCTTCCAAACTATTTCTTTGTAATTTTCTTTTGAAATTACAGTAACAGCATCAGGCTTTTTTAAATCGCTGCCCAATTTGGCAAAAATTTTATTGAAGCTTACACCAATAGAAGCTGTAATTCCAAGTTCCTCCTTAATAGCTTCCCTGATTTCGTTTGCAATTTTCTCACCTGAGCCGTATAGCTTGGTGCTTTCAGAAACATCTATCCAACATTCGTCAATTCCAAAAGCCTCTATATTGTTGGTATACCTAGAGTAAATATCACGGGCTTCTTTGGAGAATCGCAAATACAAAGAGTAGTTGGGATTTATAACTACCAAATTGGGGCATTTCTGCTTGGCCTGCCAAATAGCTTCACCAGTGATAATATTATATTTTTTTGCAATATAATTCTTTGCAAGTACTATTCCATGCCGTAAATCCTGACTCCCGCAAACAGCTACCGGACAATCTCTAATTGACGGATTGTATAAACATTCAACTGAGGCATAAAAGTTATTGAGATCACAATGCAATATAGTCCTTTCCACAAAATCACCTCTACACAGAACGTGTGTTCGTAATATAATTATACAACTCGAACATGTGTTCTGTAAAGAGGAATAAAATGGGAGAATGTGGGGGGAGAAATGCTATTAGGAGGCACTTAGATAAAAAATGAAACATGGTGTATTAATAAGTTCTACATATTCTTGAGGATAAATAATCAAATTATGTATATTTATTGGGAATAAATGGGGGTTAAAGTGGGTTGGTGATTGTATTTAAAGTATAATATTTAAAAATTATAGAAGATAATTACAAAGTATGAGGATTATGGTAAAATATAGTAAGAATATAAGATTAGCAATTAATATGGAGTTTCAATAAATGGAGGTAAGGCATGGGAATTAATATGGTGGACTAGTGTAATAGAATTGCTGACCGTTCAGACTTAACAGGACGATTAACACATTTAACTAAACCAACAGGAATAGATATCACTGATATGACCTTTAATGAAATAAATATATTGGCAGTAGACAATTTAATTAAGATACTAAAAGAAAAAGTTATTTTAGGGAGTACAACACAAACTGGATATGTAATAGGGGATAAGAGTGCTGTATGTTTTCAAGATGTTCCTTTATATGCTCTAATACAAAATGTAGAGCATGAGCGTAAAAGAAGAGAACGTAATTCAAGAGAAAAACTACGTTACTGTGGAGTTGGACTTTCTTTTATTAAACCATATATGTATGCAACATATGGAGCAAGGCCTGTTATTTATGAACAGACTGACATAGCTAAAGCTTTACTTCAAAAAGAAGAATGGTGGAGAATAGTTAAATTGGATTTTAAAAAATTAGAAAATGAAGATTTTGATATTGTAGACTGGTCACATGAACGTGAATGGAGAGTACCTGGGGACATGAAATTTGAGTATGATAATGATTATGTTCATATAATTTTATACAACCCAAATTGTTTTGTATACTTTTTAGAAAAATGTCATTCTGAAATTGTTAAAAGAGTATCTGGGATTACAACATTAACAAGCATTTTAATGTAGTAATAAGTTACAAATTAGTTATACAAGGAGATTAAAAGTATAGATGCTTAGAGATTATAACAAAATAGAAAAAGAAATAGCAGAAACAGGTTTTTTTTCTGAATATTTGCCTCCATGTTTTAAATTAGATCAAAAAGTATTTATGAGAGTTCCTCCTGAGAACTGTGATTTAATTCAACCATATTGTTTTACGATGAGTAGATATAACAACAATGATGCTAGGCGTAATATTTTTATTCCTGAAATCGGAGCGTATACTGTCGTTCGAAATTATATCAGGCAAGAAAATATTATAAAAGAACTAATTGAGTTTACTGAAAACAACGAAGCATCGTTTTCTCCTATTTTAGGTGAAAATGATAGCATTATGAGACATGAACAAGCATATAGTGGAACAACGACTCAAATAATGGATTTTGCTCAATTGGAGGAAATTTCTTCTAATTATATTGAAAATATTGCCAAAAAAATAATTAAGGCAACAGGGGCTAAAAAAGTATTAAAGTTAGACATATCAAATTGCTTTTCTAGCTTCTATATGCATATGATACCAGCAATTTTGTTAGGTGTTGAAGAAACTGAACGCAACTATAATAAATTTATAAGGAATCCTGATGATCAGACAATTAGTAATGTTTATAGAAAATATCGTAAACTAGATGAAGTCCTTAGACGACAAAATTTAAATAGAACTAACGGATTGTTACCTGGCCCATTAATATCAAAAATTATAGCGGAAGGAATTCTAACTCGTATTGATAAGGAATTGAATTTTGAGGGTATTAAATTTTCTCGATATGTTGATGATTATGAAATTTATCTTTTTAATGATGATGAAAAATCCATAATAAGCATTTTTACAAGAGTGCTTAAAAAGTATGGATTTTCTCTTAATTATGAAAAGACGGAGATAGACGATTTTCCTTATTATGTAGTAGAGAATTTAGAAAAGATTTTTAAGGGACTCATTAAAGAATCTCTGGATAATTCAGAATTAATGAAGTTATTTAATACATATTTATTATTGGAGAAAAATGGAACTAAAGGAGCGATAAGATATTTGCTAAAAACATTAGAACAAAATCCGATACAAGCAACTAACATATCCCTATATAAAGCTTATTTATTAACAATTATTGAAAATAATGATCGCTCTTTAACAAAGGCATGTTCATTGTTTATTAAAAACAAAGAAAACCTAACATTAGATGTAAAAGATGTTGTCCTTATAAAGGATATGATAACCAAACATATTAGGTATGAGCATGATTTGGAAGTACTATGGCTGTTATATTTGTTGGTCGAAACAGGCAATAATATTGAACAATTACTAGTGGAACAAATTATAGAAAGTAGAAATGAATTAGCTAAAATTATTCTTCTACGAAAAGATTTGTTGGAAAGTGAAAATATAAGCCAAGTAAGGGATAATGCATTTTCTTGGATTCTTATTTATGAACTTTATGTTTCAGGCCATATAGATGAAATGGAGTTTATATCTAAACTAAATTTAAATAAAAATTTGGAACTGTTATCAATATCTTAAAAGAAATAATGTGCATTTTTGTTATTGAAAAGTGTCATTACTATATTTTTTCATATATTGATTGAATTTTATGAACTATAAATAATACGATAACACTAAAAATATTTACAAGTCGACCATCGTGCTCAAAATCCACCAAGTCAAAGAAAACGCCTCACATTACATTTGTGAATAAACAAGAATGCATTAGGATATGATTATCCAGAAGAAAAGAAAACAGAATGTTTAATATATAGGAAAAAATACATAGGTCTATACATACTAAATAACAGATGAAGGTTAAGAGTTAAGACTTGAATAAATAATGGACAACCCCTATTACTCTAAAACTATAGATTTAAAAGGAGGAATCCCCATGCTCAAAATCCGCCCAGCAACAGAAAAGGACTCACATTACATTTGTAAAATTAACAAGAATTCCTTTGGATATGATTATCCTGAAGAAAAGACAAAGGAAAGATTAAAATATATTATAAGCAGGCAAACAGATAAAATATGGGTTGCCTGTGAAGATGATTTGGTAGTAGGCTATATACATGGGGCTGATTATGAATGTACATATTCTGAATCCCTAAAAAATGGCAATTGCGGTTGATGAGAAATACCAAGGAAGAGGCATAGGTAAGCAGCTTTTAATGACTGTGGAGCAATGGGCAAAAGATGATAATTGTGCTGGAGTACGCCTTGTGTCAAGCTTTAGCAGAGAAAAAGCCCATCAATTTTATAGTCATTGTGGATATACACATAGAAAAGACCAAAAGAATTTTGTGAAAATCTTTGATAAATGAGAATGTTACGGGGAATTATATTACGAATTTATTATACGCATAGGTGATTAATGTGGCTCAACTTGTTAAATTCTAGGTAGTGGATTTGCCCAAAATATATTTGGTAGGTAAAGAAAAAAAGTTTACTATAGAAGTACATAATAAAGGTGATAACAGTATCTCGAACTTTTGGGATAAATGTCTTGCCGATGGAACTTTTTATGTTCTTGAAAAGCAGCAGGAATATGTTTACCAGCCTGCGTATGTAGGTACCTGCATTTACATGGATATGGGGTACGGAAATTTCTCATATGTTTGTGGAATGCTTTTTAAAGAAGGAGTAACGGTACCAGAGGGATATGCTGTTTATGAAATTGGTGATGAAAAGATTGGCATGTGATGGATAAAGGGCAAAGATGCTGCTGATGTTTGCAGCAGTGCACATGAAATAACCATGCAGGCAATAAAAAACAATGGACTTTGCCCAAATCAGATGAAATGGTCAATGCAGTTATTCACTAATCCGCGTTTCACAGTACCTGATGCAAACGGAGAGGTTATTTTATACTATTATATACCGTTAGCCCAATCATTCGATGGTCTAGGAAAGAGAGTCATCTATCCTTATTTAGCAACCTATCCTGTCTTTAAACCAGTTAATGATTGCAATGTTAGCTGCGATTCACAAAAGCAAATGTATGATTTTTTATTTGAAAGCATTGAAACCATTTATTTGGATTTATCAATTATTAATATTTCTTACGAACCAGACGATTGCTATGAGTATTGGCAAACTAATAATACTAAACCTAAATTGATTTCGAAAATGCAGAAAATCAAAAAGGAGTTCTTTGCCGTCTATGAATACTTCATTAAAATGGGTCTGGCAGGCGAAGTCATGCAAAATAGTTTATTCATTAGCAAAGGCAATTTACGAATAACACAAAAAAACAAAGATAAGCTTTTTGCATTCGGACTTGTTTGTGATGAAAAAGAAGAGGGCTATTATTTTATAAATAATAAATATAAGGAAATGTTTCCTGCATGGAAATTGCACTGTTCCATATCAAAAGATAATAAAATTAGTGAACATGATGTGATGAATTTTCTGTATGGAAGCCTTATGGATAAGAAATACACGGCAGATGAGATTTTCGGCAGGGTAGGGAATCCAGCACTAATTTCTGAACTTGAACAATACTTTCTGGAGAAAGAATACACCTGCGAAAATAGCCAGTTAACAGTTAGATATGAAAAAGAATACCCAAATAAACAAAAGGCGTATATGAATATTTCATATGACTTCCGAAAGGTAAGCCCCATGATATTTGAGTTCAAAGTTCCTCATTTTAGTAAAGTACTAAAATTTTATGACCAGATGGACGCTGAATTAAAAGCTATGGTCTTTAATAGAACTAAAATATGCGATGGATGCGGTTATTGCAATCAAACCGATAAAACTGGTAAACGCCCGCGGCTCACATTACTTCTTGAACTAAATGGCAATACAAAGCCAAAATGTCCATTGTTTCCGTATTTTGTATGGAATGGTATAAACAAAGAAATGATAACTAAAGTGAAAAAGCTATTTGAATTTGCAGAAAGCGTATTATGAATTACAAAATAATCCCTTTATGGAGGAGAGCTACAAAGCAATTGTTAAAGCATGGATGGATAATAGTATATAAAAATATAATATAATAACTATTGACCTCAAAGGATGATGATAACCTTCATAATTTTGAAATAGTATTGTCGATAAAACAATAAGACTGCTGGCGATAAATAAGTTTATAAAAAGAAAAAAGTTGAAATATAGAATAAATTTCTTATAAAGTATTGGAATATATTCATGTGATATGCTAGAATCAATATAAACATATTGGGATAGGCTAATGTTAAACGGAGGACTGATCATGAATATTCGATATGGAATTATAGGCTTAGGTGATATAGCTACAAGATTTGTAAAGGTGTTAAATAGAGTTGAAAATGTCGAATTAACTGCAGTTGCAGCTAGAGATAAAGCAAAGGCAGAGGCTTTCGCAGATAAATTCAATGCTAGAAAGTCATATGGCAATTATATTGAACTGATTAACGATAAAGAGATTGATGTTATTTATGTAGCGCTCACCCATAATTTTCACTATGAAGTTGTAAAGCATTGCTTGAATAAGGGGAAGGCAGTTTTATGTGAGAAGCCGTTAACTACTAATAAAAGGAATTCTGAAGAATTAATAGCGCTTTCTAGAAAAAAGAATGTACTTTTAATGGAAGCTATGTGGATGAAATGTGTTCCAGCCTACCTTAAAGCTAAGCAATGGGTTAAAACAGGGAAGATAGGTGATGTTAAACTCATTAGTGCTTCATTTGGATATTATGCACAATTTAATCCAAAGAGTCGGTTGTTTAATCCTGATTTGGCAGGAGGAAGTGTATATGATGTGGGAGTATATCCAATTCAATTTGCTACAGGAATATTGAATGAATGCCCCGAGATTGTCAATGGTATTGCAACAAATTGTGCAACAGGTGTTGATGAATTTGCTGCAATTAATATGAGTTTTAAAAGTGGGGTTTTAGCAACACTTAGCTGTGGATTAACTGCTTATACAAATAGAGATGCAAGAATATATGGAACGCAAGGCAATATTATAGTATATGATTTTTTTGGGTCTCCAAAATGCGAATTATATGATAGCGAGAATAATTTGAAGGAATGCTTCGGAGAAAAATTTGAAGATGGTCTTATATATGAAATTGAGCATTTTAATGAGTTATACAGCAATAAAAAAATAGAAAGTAACCTTGTTCCGCATAGAGATGTAATTATGTGTGCAGAAATAGTAGATAAGCTTTTGAAAAAATGGGGAAGGTAATTAATTTTGGTGTTCTAACTTATCAATTCTTCTAACTTAATTTTTAATTGATAAGTTGAGCACCTTTAATTTTATACTGAGAAGAGTTGGTTAGATATTAATAAATGAGATTTTCTTAGATTCACTTTATTTCAACAGCTCCAATAAATGATTATCCAAAATAGATTATCCAAAATGCTAGAGAAGCTAATTATTCCACACTTAATGTATTAGAATATTAGCATTTATAAATTTAGGATAAAAAACATTCATATATTTGTCACTAAAAGGATATAAATCGTGTGGCTAAAATCTTAACCATAAAGTAACATATTGTTACAGGAAAATACAATATATGATTAGGAGCGGATTAAATGAATCAAGGAAATGTACAAAATAACAGATATCGATGGATACCGGTTATAGCAAGTATTGCAATTCAAATGTGTTTAGGTACGGCTTATATTTGGAGCGTATTTCAATCGTACTTAATCAAAGGAAGCACTACACCAAATGCATTGTTTGAGTGGCCAGCAACCCATGGAACCTTGGCATACTCTTTATTACTTGGAGTGTTAACTCTTGGTAGCATTGTTGGTGGAAAAATTCACAATAAGCTAAAAAATCCAAGACCAGCTATTATTTCAGGAGGCATTATACTTGGAGTAGGATTTTTTCTTGCTCAGTTTACAACAGAGTCTACACCATGGTTGCTCTGGCTTACTTATGGAGTTCTAGGCGGCTTTGGAATGGGAATGGCTTATACGACAACTATTTCAACCTGTCAAAAGTGGTTTCCAGATCGCAGAGGTATGGTAACAGGAATAATTGTTTCAGCACTTGGATTTGGAGGATTGGTATTTACACCTATTGCAGAAGCGCTTATAGGTCAAATAGGTGTTTTAAAGACCTTTGCAGTTTTGGGATTCATATTTATAGTTGTTACCGTTTTAGGAGCTATTTTTATTAAAAATCCTCCTGAAGATTTCAAGCCTGCGGGATGGACACCATCAGAAAAAAAGACTGCTGCTATAGTGCAGGATTTTACACCTGGTGAAGTATTAAAAATGCCACAGTTTTATATGATAACACTAGCTATGATGTGTGCTACTGCAGCAGGTTCAATGATGATTCCAATGGCAAAGATACTAGGCTTACAGCCTGATAGTGGTTTGTCAAGCAGTACAGCAGTTGCGGGAGTTATGATTATATCAATTTGTAATTCCTTTGGACGATTATTCTGGGGCTGGACATCAGATAAGCTTGGAAGAAAGCAAACAATATTAATTCTCTTATTCTTAGCAGGTGCTTCAATCATTGGAGTATCATTTGCAAAAGCATATATAATGCTTGCGTTTATAGCAGTTATAGGTTTTTCTTACGGAGGATTTCTTGGAGTATTCCCAGCATTAACAGCTGATTTCTGGGGTACAAAGCATGGTTCTCAAATTTATGGTATGGTTTTATTAGGCTTTGGAGTAGGAGCAGTTGCTTCGTCATATATTGTAGCGTACTTTAGTAAAACAAAAGCCTTTTCAACAGCCTTTATCATAGCTGCAATTGCAGCATTGGTGGGAATTGTAATAATATCCTTTATAAAAGCACCACGTGACAAAGCAAAACAAGCAGTAAATAACTAATGGAGAATTTGTGACAAAGCAAAACAAGCAGAGAAGAACTAGTGGATAATTAATATAAATATATTTATTTAAAAGAGACAGAATTGATGGGATTTATCCTATTGATTCTGTCTATTTTAGTGCACATAGAATGGGCACAATCTAACGGATGAAAGTCCTTAGCCTGCCCTAGTATTGGTAAAGACACAGCCAATGACAAGGGTATTGGTGACATCCTTATTTTATAAAAATCTTTTCTTATAAACATAATAACGGTATACTATAAGAATATGGCATAGAAATAATATTCCTAAAATTATATAATATTGAATTTATTGTTGAAGAATAGTTAATGTATACCAACGAATCAATGAAGCATGGGTGCTGAATGTTGAATTGTGGTATAATTAACTATAATGAGCAGATACAAATTCAACAAATATCTTGTGAGTAAACCATTTAGATAAATTCGTACGGGAGTAATAGTAAGCAATTACTATAGCTTTGCCATGTAAGGTTCATGAAATAATTAGCACAATACTATAAATTATTTAGTAAAATACTTGTGTGCAAAAAGACTATTCATTTTGAAAGTTTAGTAAACTGAAAACAATAACATTCATTAAGATAAAAGGAAAAGGGATAATATATGGTAGAATTAGGGAAAACACAATGTTTAGAAGTACTTAGAAAAACTCAGATTGGTGTATATCTTAACAAAAAAAATTGTTCCGATAGAGAAGATATTTTACTGCCCAAAAGTCAAGTACCTGAAGGTACAGAAGTGGGAGATGAATTAGAAGTATTTGTTTATAAAGATTCGGAAGATAGGCTAATAGCCACTGTTAGAAAGCCAAAGCTTGAACTTGGAGAATTAGCAGTATTAAAGGTTGTTGAAAATACAAATATAGGTTCATTTTTAGATTGGGGCTTGGAAAAAGATTTGTTTTTGCCTTTCAAAGAGCAAACAACGGAGGTTATAGAAGGTAACGATTATTTGGTAGGTTTGTATATAGATAAAAGCGACCGATTATCTGCAACAATGAAGGTATATGACTTTCTGGAATTTCGGTCACCATACAAAGAAAAAGATAGAGTACGTGGTATGATATATGAAATTAGCAAGGAACTTGGAGCTTTTGTGGCTGTAGATAACAAGTATCAGGGCTTAATTCCCAATAAAGAACTATATGGCAGCTATGCTGTAGGTGAAAATGTTGAAGTAAGAGTTAAAAGGGTCAGACAAGATGGAAAGCTTGAATTAAGCTTGAGAAATGAAGCCTACAACGAAATTGAAGGTGATGCTAGAAAAATAATGGACAGATTGGAGTCATATGGAGGCAAACTTCTGCTAAATGACAAAAGTTCTCCAGAAAGTATTAAAGCTGAATTTAAAATAAGCAAGGCTGCTTTTAAAAGAGCAGTGGGCAGGCTTTTAAAGGAAGGTGCCATAGAAATTACAGATGAAGGCATTCAGAGAAGGTGGTAACAAGAGTTTGCTTATGAAAGTATAAGTTATACTCTCAGCTTTCAAATATAGTGCTAAATATAGTTTTATTTGTTGCTTAAACTTATTGTAATTCAACTAATCATAGATAATTCTACTGCATTAATAGATTTTTTGTGAGAGTATTAAATAAATAAAAAGTAATAGGAAAAAAATATGCTTAACTAAGCAAAAGGAGGTAGCGTCATGGGATTAATGGATGGATTACTTGGTAATGCATCAGAGGTAAGAATTGATGAAATTCAAAAAGAACTGGGGAATCTTCTTGCAGCAGGAGAAAAAATTGAAAAAGCATATAAGCTGATTCGAGATTACTTTGTTTTTACAGATAAAAGACTGCTGATGGTGGATAAGCAGGGAGTGACTGGCAAAAAAGTTGAGTATCATTCAATTCCGTATAAAAGTATTATTCATTTTAGTATAGAAACAGCAGGGCACCTTGACTTAGATGCTGAACTAAAAATTTGGCTTTCTGGTTCTCAGATGCCGATTCAAAAGACATTTAATAAAAGTCTAAATATTTATGAAGTGCAAAGTGTACTTGCTGGATATGTGTTAAAATAAGTAGCTTATGCAGATTGGATAAAGCAATCTGCTTTGTTTTTTATATAGAGAAGTAATTTTATGCTGAAATAATAGTATTCTTATATACTTTTGTTTTAAAAAATTGATTATTTATGTACAAATATATTATTTAGTACTATATTGAAGTTATATACAAAAATGTATATAGTTGTAATTGATTATATCCATTATTACAAGTATTTACTTAGCTTTAAGCAATTTTAAACTGCGAAGTTCGAG
Organism: Ruminiclostridium herbifermentans; assembly: GCF_005473905.2. NCBI lineage: Bacteria > Bacillati > Bacillota > Clostridia > Eubacteriales > Oscillospiraceae > Ruminiclostridium > Ruminiclostridium herbifermentans. Next base: position 2,657,578 of record NZ_CP061336.1, on the reverse strand, counting down.
TTTTAAATAATGGATATAATTATGGATGTAAGTATATACATAAAATGCACCTCAGACATTAATTATTGTGTTTGCAGGTGCATTGTTTTTAATAGTATTTATCTTGTGTAATGTCAAATATACTGTTATAAATCTGTATTGACCAAGTTTTTCCTGGCCTCAAGTAATAAATGAAATTTGAGAGCAGTATATAAATAATATTTTAGTAAAAAATAGAATAGATAAAATTACTAAAATAGGAGGTGTCTAGTCCATATCAATCATTTATATACTTATTTGAATTGAGATTGAGATATGGATATTGAGATGAAAAAGCTGCTTTATATTACTGTTAACTCAAAGCCTGAAGACATATCATCTAGTAAGACAGTTGCAAGAAGGTTGGTAAATAAAATTTTGGAGGTACATCCTAGTATTGTTTTAGAAGAATTAGATTTATATAAAGAACATGTACCACAGCTTAAGTCTTGCTACTTTAGTAGCAGAAGCTGCATAGTTGACCAAGAAGTGTGTTCTAAATTGACAAATGAAGAACAGGAAGAGATAGGTCAAATAATAAAGCTATGTGATCAATTTAAAGCGGCTGATTTATATGTGTTAGCTGCACCTATGTGGAGTCTTTCCTTTCCTGCTCCTTTACTGGAATATATTCATTGTATTGTTTTGGCTGATAAAACAATTGAATTTATTGAAAATAAACCACATGGCCTTTTAGACGATAAAAAACGTACATTTATATACGTCCAATCTTCTGGAGCCAATATTCCGTGGGTTATCAGACCGATATTGAATAAGGGCTTAAATTATGTACAAGAAATCATGAAATTTTTGGGTATAAGTAAATTTGAAGAACTTTTGGTGGATGGAACAGGAACTACTGAAATTGAGCGTCAGGAAGCAATTGAAAAGGCTACAGCTAAAATTGATGCTCTAGTTGAGCAGATTGAATTGTAAGAGTAAATAAATATTAAAAAAAGGGTTGAAGCTTTAACAAAAAGCATCAATCCTTTTTTGATTGTATAGGGAACTTTCCAAGAATGCTAATTTTCCAGCATATTTTGCATTAACAGTTTATTATATTGATTGTACATAATAAAGGCAAACATCCAATTGTTTAGTCTGATAGAGGATGTCATTTTCGGTGGTGTGGTTGGATAGTGAGAATAGAGAAATATAGCATTATAAGGTCAATGCCAAAAGAGAGGGTTTTCTGTAATCACAATAAAAATGGCAATATTGTACTTATATATAATAAAGTGCTAAAATATTCATTAGAAGAACATTCTAATTAATTTATTTGATGAACAATTAGAATTTATAAATGTAATTGATTATATAAAAATTATTTCTACACTTATTTATTCTTTTATTCATTATATTTATTCGGGAAGCTTAGTTACAATGGTATCCATTTTGGACTTTGTCGATGACAATGTGTGCATGAATTTAATTAATATTTTATGATGGTTGTTTTACTACAAGAAATGTGAGAATAGCTAAATAAGAATTTTGCTGTTTGTAACCCACGTAGGAGGATGAGAAAATTGAAAAAGCTTGTGTTTTTAACAGTATGTATAATGCTATTGGTGATTGCTGTTTCTGGGTGCAGTTCATCTGCTTCTCAAGAAAATAGCAGAAGCTTTACATTGCACGAAACGCCACAAACCTATGCATTAGTTGATGATGATTTCACAAAGATGCCTACTGTTACACTATATGAAAATGGCAACGCAAGGTTGTCACAGCCACTAATTAGCAGTGTTGGTATGTTGGGAATAGGTCACTATCAGGTAAGAGACGATGAATTAGTTGTCACTTGTGACCCAAATACCAGTGTCACTTTTTCTATTTCTGATAATGGTGACACACTCACGATGAAGATGTCCTCTGGTATAGCTTTCACAAAAATTGGTGCAGTGTATAAATACCGTTCAAAAGCTGAGTATTTAAGCGAGTATAGTAAGAAAGCTGGTGATGCATTAACCCTTGATATAGTAAGGGATTTGGCTCAAAAAGGAAATACCCTTACCCAAGCTGATTTTGAAAAGTATGCTTGTGTAATCGTTGACCCATATTATAGAATCTATGATGTTGAAGGCAAATATACCTTGACTATTATTGATGGTGAGGATGGAAACGCAAGCTTTACAATTGAAAGAAATGCAAGTGGGGAAAGCTTTCCGCTAGACCGCAATGGTTCAACAGGATTGGTATTTGATGATTTTCTGGGGATTAAAAAAATTCCCGATTACAAAACACAAAAATGGTTTGACTATTTAAATGATGAAAAAAAGCCGTGGGGCGAAAATATAGAATTGTCATTGCCAGAATTTCCGGGTGTTAAATTTACTTGTACATCTGAAAAAATTTCAGACGGTAAAAAAGATTTGATTTTCGGTATGCCCGTTTGGAATGCCTATTTGGCGGATTTGACCAATGACGGTAAGCCAGAAATATGCACTACTGTAAGTATTGGGTCAGGGATTATAGATAATCGAGTAGTTGTTTATGATTATGTAAATGATAAGGAATATCAATTAGCTGATCGTATGCATTATGACTACTATTTATCCATGGAAGATGGAAAACTCATGGTCACACAAACGGAATATAATAAGAATAAACCCCTTGTCACTACCCAGCTTCAACTGGTAAACAGTGAAATTTTAAAGCCTTGAACTCCTCTGCCAGAAGAGATTGAAAAGGGCAGAGTAGTTGACTAATTTGATGTGGTTAAAGCACTTGTAAGACCTTGACAACCATGATATAACAAATTTGATATAGTTTGAAGGAGGCTATATGAATTGAATCGCAAAAGAGTTGGAGACAATAATTGAAACATTTAAGAATGAATATTCTGGGTTGGACGAACAAATTACATCGCATATAATTTCTTAGGATAAATGGACATTAAAAGAAATCAAAGAAAAAACTCTCCCTATTTCGGAGAGTTTTTTTGATATAAAAAATGGATACTTTTCTAATGTCTTTGGGATATGATTTGCAATTTATGTTGTAAATTCTTACTACAATATCCAAGTATAGTATTGTAAAACGAGTCAAATAATGTTAGAATAATACTGAAATAGAAGAATAATGTAAAAAATATGTGATGGGGAGAATTTATATGAAATTTAAAAAGCTTGGCGTAAGATTAAACTTACTGATTGTTAGTGTAATGTTTTTTCCATTAATTATTATGTTTATATTAGTTTCTGTAGGAGTATATAGTTCGCAGGTAAGTAATGCAAAGCTGTTAGCTGCTAACGAAGGTAAAGTTATTGCTGCCGAAATAAATGAACTTTATATAAAATGTCTTCAGTCAGCAAAAGATTTAGAAACTAGAATAAACGGCATAGTAAGCAGTTCTTCAAAAAACCGTGAGGATATAATTAAAATACTTGAAGAAACCATGAAGGCAAATGACTCCATATTTGGTGTGCGTGTTTGCTTTGAGCCAAATTCATTTGACGGACGAGATATGGAGTTTGTAAATAAAAAATACCATGATGAGACGGGACGTTTGAATCCATACATATCAAGAGGAGAGAATGGTTTTGATATTTCAGTCTTAGTTGATTATGATAAGGAAGAATGGTATTCTGATACGAAGAAAACGAGAAAGCAAACATTTATGGAGCCACTGACTTATGAAGTCAATGGTAAAAAATACACACTTATAACTCAAGCACTTCCGATAATTGATTCCTCAGGTAATTTTATTGGAATAGTTGCAGTTGACATAGACATTGCTATACTACAAAAGTTGATTGAGAGTATTGACTTTGGAAGTGGTTATTCGACTATTTTTTCTCCAAAGGGAGTATTTCTTGCTCATAGTACAAAAGCTGATTTAGTCATGACAAATGTGGTTGATCTTGACGCAGCAAACAATTATTTAATTGATAGAATCGCAAAAGGAGAAGAATTTGATATAGTAGATAATTCTGCTGTAACAGGTGAAAAAACACTTAAGATTTTCGTACCTATAAGCTTTGAGGGTACAAATACCAATTGGTCTATATGTATAATAACTTATCATAAGTATTTTTTAGCAACCTTTTATACTTTGTTAAAGATGTTTGCATTTGTAGCTGTTTTTATACTTGTATTAACACTTGTGGTTCTTTCTATTGTCATTAAGAAAACTGTTACAAAACCTATATTTAGCATAGTAGAAGTTCTCAAAAGACAAGCAGCACTTGATTTCTCTTTTTATGAAAAATCAGAAGCAGTTAAGTATTGCTCTAGGCATGATGAAATAGGAATTATTGTAAACGCTCTAAAAACAATGGAAGATAGTGTAAAAGATTTTGTTGCTAATACATCGAAATGGGCACAGCAAATTGCAGCATCGATGGAGGAACTGACTGTAACAGCTCAACAGGCGGCTTTATCATCTGATGAGGTTGCTAGAACTATACAGGAAATTGCACGAGGAGCAAGTGAACAAGCTAAAGATACAGAGGTAGCATCTATTAATATTGAAGAACTAGGTAGTATTTTAGAGCAAGATGTTGATTTAATAAAAGAACTTAATGATGCTGCTTTAACTATTGATGAAAGAAAAGAAAAGGGCTTGTCAATACTAAAAGAGCTGGTTGAAAAAAATAATATGAATAATAATGCAGCAAAAATAGTTTTTAAAATAATTATAAGTAACAATGAAAGTGCGGATAAAATTGAAAATGCCAGCCAAATGATAAAAAGTATTGCAGAACAAACAAATATGCTAGCACTAAATGCAGCAATAGAATCAGCAAGGGCAGGTGAAGCAGGAAAAGGCTTTGCCGTTGTAGCAGATGAGATAAGAAAGCTAGCTGAGCAATCCAATTTATTCACAAGTGAAATAGAACTTATAATCAATGAACTAAAATTAAAATCTCAAGATGCGGTTGATACAATGAAGAATTTGAAAGGTCTCGGAGATTCTCAGGCAGAATGTGTTAAAAATACTGAAGCTGAGTTTGCATTGATTGCAAATTCAATAGATTCTGTAAAAAATATTGTTGAAAAATTAAACAGTTTTGCAGAACTCATGACAGATAATAAGAATAAGATAATTGAACTTACACAGAATTTGTCAGCTATATCTGAAGAGAATGCTGCTGGAACTCAAGAGGCATCTGCATCAATGGAAGAACAAGCGGCTACCATAGGAGAAATTTCAAATTCTGGACAAGAATTAGCAATTGTTGCAAAAGAATTGCATAAACAGATTATGAAATTTAGAGTGTAGATAAAGAAGATGTACGCTATCTTTAAAAATCCGCATAGAAAATAAAAAAATCATATAAGATTGAACAGCTAAAAACTACTGGACAAAAGCCAGTAGTTTTTTGGTGCGATAGTATTATTAAACTTGTACTCATCATTTGATGTATGCCATAAATTCTCAGCAGCATTCAATACTTGTATAAATGTATTACCAAGGCTAGGTGAAATAGTACCTTCAGCTTCAATTTAATCTAAAAAAATCTTAAGGAATTTATATTGAAAAAATAATGAGAAATAATGGAATCCAATCATTTCGATGTTTCATTGATTAAAACTGCTCTTTCTCGTATAATTAAATGTAAGTTTACTATTGAAAGAGGAAAAGGTATGTCAAACAAATATGTGACACCATTTGTTAAATGGGCAGGTGGCAAGAGACAATTACTAGATAGAATATCAGAAAGAATACCTCAGAACTATAATAAATATTTTGAACCTTTTATTGGAGGTGGAGCAGTATTGTTTGAATTACAGCCGGAACAAGCTGTAATTAATGATATTAATGCCTCACTTATTAATACGTATAGAATTATTCAAAAGAATCCACAAGAATTTATAGAATATATCCACAAATTGGATTCTGGGATGCTCGAAAACGGAAAAGAATACTATTACTATTTGAGAGAGCATTATAATGATAAATTAATGAAAGAAGAGTTTGACATAGAACTTGCAGCATTGTTTGTGTTTATAAATAAGCATTGTTATAACGGTTTGTATCGAGTTAATGGAAAAGGTTTATTTAATGTACCTTATAACAATAGCAAGAAAGAGTCCATTGACGCAGAATCTATTCTTCATGTTTCTGAATATTTAAAAAAGGTTGATATATTACAAGGTGATTTTGAAGAAGCCTGTTGTGATGCTAAAAAGGGTGATTTTATATTCTTTGACAGTCCGTATGCTCCTTTAAATCCTTCGTCATTTGAATCCTATACAAAAGAAGGTTTTGATGTGGAAAGTCATGAAAGGCTTTCAAGACTTTTTGATGAACTCACAAAACGAGGGTGTTATTGTATGCTGACAAATCATAACACTGAATTTATCAATAAATTATATGGCAATAAGGGATATAGGATTGATGTTGTTAGTGTCAAGAGAATGATTAATTCTGATGCATCTAAAAGAACTGGGGAAGAAGTTATTATATATAATTACTAGGGAGGTGTGTTTTTGGAAAGTTTATTTGATAAAAATCAGCAATATTTCTATGAAAACACAGCTGCTCAAATTATTTTAGGAGATTCTCTTAAGATATTACCAAAACTAAAGCAAGAAAGCATTGATATGATATTTGCAGACCCACCGTATTTTTTAAGTAATGATGGAATAACTTGTAAGGGTGGCAAAATGGTATCTGTGAATAAAGGTGAATGGGATAAGATAGGAACGTCCTCAACGCAAATATCAGAAAAACACAAATTCAATAGAAAATGGATAAAATTGTGTAAACGGGTATTAAAACCTAACGGAAGCATTTGGATTTCAGGAACATTGCATAATATTTATTCTATTGGAATGGCACTTGAACAAGAAGGATTTAAGATAATAAATAATATTACCTGGCAAAAAACAAATCCGCCACCCAATCTTGCATGTAAATGTTTTACGCATTCAACAGAAACTATTCTATGGGCGCAGAAGGCAGATAAAAAATCTCGTCATTATTTTAATTATGAATTAATGAAAGAACAAAATGGTGGAAAGCAAATGAAAGATGTGTGGGTAGGAAGTTTAACAAAACCATCAGAAAAGAAAGCAGGCAAGCATCCTACACAGAAACCGGAATATTTGTTAGAAAGAATTATTTTAGCATCTACTCAATCAGGAGATGTTGTTTTAGATCCATTTTGCGGTTCTGGGACAACAGGAGTTGTAGCTAACAGATTTGGGCGTTATTTTATTGGAATAGATACAGAAGAAGAGTATTTGAATATTACTAAGACGCGATTGGAGATGGAAATGGATGGCAAGTAGAAATTTTGAAGATTGGCTTGGGAAATTCAGAGCAAGTATTTCAAGCTATGATTATTATATAGATTTTAAGAAAGTGGTAAGCAATGTAGAAGAAATCAAGGTAGAACTAAATATCCTTAATTCGTTGATTGGTTCAAAGAATATAGAGGCAGAATTTGAAGCTATTGTAAAAAGATATCCAGAGACTCTTGCTTGCATTCCATTGTTACTGGCAGTAAGAGGTAACGAAATATATGCTCAAGATGAAAATGGTGCATTTCTGTATAACTTCAAGAAAATGAACTATAGTATTGAGCAATATAAGGTATTCATGAGAAAAACAGGTTTGTTTGATATGCTTGCAAATCATTTGGTAAATAATCTTGTGGACTATGTACTGGGTATTGAAACAGGACTTGATTCTAATGGAAGAAAAAATAGAGGTGGACACCAGATGGAGGACTTAGTAGAGAAATATATAAAAACTGCGGGTTTTATTAAGGATGTAAATTATTTTAAAGAGATGTATCTGGTGGATATCGAAAAGAAATGGGGCATAAATCTCTCGGCTATTTCGAATAAAGGAAAAGCTGCAAAAAGATTTGATTATGTTGTAAAAACAGATAATATGATTTATGCAATTGAAACTAATTTTTATGGTGGTGGCGGCTCAAAACTGAATGAGACTGCTCGAAGTTATAAAATGCTTTCGCAAGAAGCTGATACAGTGCCGGGATTTACTTTTGTATGGTTTACTGATGGTATTGGATGGAAAAGTGCAAGAGGCAATCTTAGAGAAACTTTTGAAGTAATGGAACATATCTATAGCATTGATGATATGGAAAATGGAATAATGAAAGAAATATTTAAGTAAGATGATTATGTTTTAAGCAGTGGGAAATAATAGCCGGCTTTTACAAATAATAAATTTGATGATCCAGCTATATCAGCAAAACATGATTTTGATATTATTAATAAATCTTCTCATTTTATTTTATTGTATCCTGAAAAAATTGCTAGTGGTGTATTAATTGAATTGGGTTATGCTATAGCTCTATGTAAGAAAATACTAATCATTACTCCTGAAAGAGAAACACTACCATATATGGCAAGAAAATTAGACTGTATTTATGATTTTATTGAGATATTGAATGCTAACGAGATTGATATAAATATAAAGTCAAAAATAAAAGCATTTGTATCAAATGAATAACTCATATAAGCTTTACAATGGAAGATATAAATGTATCTATTGTAAAAGGAAAAATCCTGCCACTATAGAATACACCTTTAATTGCAGTATTATCATTATAGAATTCTATATGCTCAGGAAATAAGAAAGATGTTGAAAAGTTAGGAATTATAATTTTACTTGTTTTTTCTATGACATCTATATGATATTTTGTAAGTATCATTATTTATATTAGGATTTTTATTGTATAAGTTAGAGGAATATGGAAATAAGAGTACAATTATAATATTAAATTACTTTTGTTTAGAGTACTAATTATAGATTAGTTGTAGTTGTAAGATACAATAATCAGTTATAAGTGAGTATGTAGTAATATACAAAAATGAATATAGTATCAATAAAGATAGGGAAGATAAGACATTTTAATTTTTATATTTTATATATTGTTATTTTTATGTATATTTTTTTGATTTTTTTTAATTTTATTATTGACAACATAGAGTGAATGCGAGTATAATCATACTTGCTGATGGCAAACACATTGTTTATATGATAAATGCGATCGTGGCGGAACTGGCAGACGCGCACGTTTGAGGGGCGTGTGGGAGACCGTATGGGTTCAAGTCCCATCGATCGCACCATTAAAAAAGCAAGCGGTATTAGATATCGGTTGCTTTTTTGTATCGTTTTTGTTTGGGGCTTGAACTTGGACAACGTCACATCGAGCGCACCAATTTAAAAGCAATCGATATGTGTATCGGTTGTTTTTTTGTGTATTTTGAGTTGGGGCTTGAAATAGCAACTTGGAACATTCTAGGATGTTCTAAAAATAGACGGAAAACTCTTCATCAACTTCTATTGCTATTAATTAAATGTTGTGACAAATAACAAAGTATACCCTGTCACAAAATCAGAGTGTAAAAGTTAGAATAATTTAATACAAAGTTAACAATTTTACATTAAAAAAGAATTATAATAAATATAGTTATCTATCATAAAGTCAATTATGGTTAATAATTTTGCCTTTAAAATGAACAATGTGATATTATACTTTGATTGTTTCAACGGTTTGGTTTTTAGATTTTAAGGTATGTAATTCAGAAAGATTTAGCTTAAACCAATCTGTCCAACACAATAGCATATTTAGCTACAAATCCAAATTATTGTCCGATAGCATAGGATATTTAGCTATAAACCCAAGCAATCGTCCAATAGAATAGGATATTCAGTTACAAATCCAAATTATTGTCCAATAGCATAGGATATTTAGCTATAAACCCAAGCAATCGTCCAATAGAATAGGATATTCAGTTACAAATCCGAACTATTGTCCAATAGCATAGGATATTTAGCTATAAACCCAAGCAATCGTCCAATAGCATAGGATATTTAGCTATAAACCCAAGCAATCGTCCAATAGAATAGGATATTCAGTTACAAATCCAAATTATTGTCCAATAGCATCGGATATTTAAACACAAACCCAAGCTATCGTCCGATAGCATAGGACATATAGCTACAAACCCAAACTATTGCCTGATAGAATCGGAAGCTCGCCGACAGGATTGACATAATAAATTTTATTAAATTCTTTAGAATACATATTGTAGTCTTAGGGCAGTATTGATACAATATACTAATGACAATGAGAAAAAGGAGAGTTGAGTGTGGGGTTATTTAGTTTTAATTATAATAAGCCAGGTCCAGGGGTTGAAAAGGATGCACCTCCAAAGCCAAGGTTTTTTGTTTTTTTTGAAGTAGTTAAAAGAAAATTTTGGAATTTGATTAAGATTAACATGATGTTTGTGCTGTTCAATATTCTTGCATTGTTGGTAGCAAATTATATATCATCAGTACTATTCCAAAGAATAAGGATTGATGGTGGTATGGGTGATTTAGTTATTAGAGTATTTTTTGCCGCCATTATTACACTAATTCCTGTAGTTACTATTGGACCTGTACAAGCTGGTTTTACTTATATTTTGAGAAATTATTCACGAGAAGAGCATTCCTTTATATGGGGAGATTTTAAAGAGCACTTTGTAAAGAACTTTAAGCAGGGAATGATAATTACAATTATAGACATATTTGCTATGATACTATTTAGCATTGCCATTAATGTATATTTTAGTATGAATGGTTTATTGCCTATATTTGGTGCAACATTTATGCTAATATCAATAGTAATTTTCTTCATGATGCATTTATATATGTACCCAATGCTTGTTACTGTTAATTTAAGCGTTAAGAATATATATAAGAATGCATTAATATTCAGCATAATGAAGTTTATACCAAACCTTTTAATGATTATACTCAATTTATTCATTGCGTATTTAGCTTTTTATATTCCTATTCTTGGAGTTGTAATTTACGTATTTTTATTGCCTGCTTTTGTAGGTTTGATGAACAACTTCTACGTAGACCCACTGATAAAGAAGTATGTTGTTATACCTGACGTGAATGATAAAATTGACCAAGATAGTTTGCTTAATGATGGTAGTACTGGTGAAAGCTATTACAAGCCTGCTTTAGAGGATGAGGATAAATAAAGATAGATTGTCTTAAATGAATTTTACAATTTATAACTAAAGTCAATACAGTTTAGGCCTTCATGACGATATTTATATAGTCGCGAAGGCCTAACATTATTTTTCAAAGTACATTAAAGCTTAAATTCTTTCTTAATTGCAGAAATAGCTTTGTCTATATCTTTTTCATAAATAAGATAAGATATTTCAACTTCAGAGGTGCATATAAGCTTAACCTCAATATCATTAACAGCTAGCAGCGTAAATAACTGTGCAGCCACTCCAGGAATGTTTTTCATGGCTTCACCATAAACGGTTATCTTTGTGTTATCTGAATCAATTTCAATTCTTAGGTTTGGAATTTCTTTTTTGAAGGAGTTCAACGAACTTATTACCTTGGTGATATCCTCAACTGGAAGAGAAAAGGATATATTGATTTTTCCTTTATAGGGGGCAGCCTGGCTAATCATATCAATATTGATTTTTTCATCTGCAATTTTTCGAAATATATTAGAAATGATGGTCATATCGTTTGGAAGATTGTCTACAGTAACCAGTGCTACATTGTATGTTGTGCTAATACTTGTAATAGGATTATTCGTCATAAGAAATTCCTCCTTAATATTTTTATTAATTGTATTTATTTAAACATTGTTCTAAAACATTGTTTTTAGAATTTAACTTAATGGAATATTCTTTTATAATGCTGCTTAACAAGTTATCCTACTGGTAGTTTTCTAAGTCTTCCTATATATGCTTTTAAGAATATATGTTTTTAAGATTATTATTATGATTATAAAACAGCCCATAAACAAAATACCCAAGGCAATTTAAACTGTCTCCAAAGCATTATACATAAGAAAATGTATGGAATCATACTATGCTGGTCAAGACCAAAGCAGCAAAGGTTAAGGAAAAAGCTAAGGCAAATTATATTTATTTGGGCGACATTACTGCATGACATTGGAAAGCCTGATACAGCATTATAGCTGCTAATCATCATTTGTAAAATTCAGAAGTGTAAATAGCTACATAGAAAATGTGTAAAGTAAATGTGTAAAAGCTTATATAATTTAGCGTCCGTAGTTGATAAACTAGTATTCGGGTTTTGCTGCTCGAAAAAGCGTATTGTTTGTAATGCGTTTTTCGAGCTAGCTTGAAAAACCAAAATATCGCTCCATATCATCGCATATTTAATCCATAGTAGTTGACTTTTGTATAGTCGGCGAAAATAAATTGTATTTGTTTTCGCCAACTATATGCAGCTTTTATGGGCTTAAAATATCGAGTCTAATTATTTTTTCTAATTACTTTCTGCAATAAGATCATCCATTGAATATAGACCTGGTTTCTTATTTGCAAGAAACAGTGATGCTTTCAATGCGCCTACTGCAAAAATTTCTTTTGAAGTTGCAGTGTGGTTTATTTCAATAATTTCATCCTTACCTGCGAATATAACAGAGTGATCTCCAACAATAGTACCGCCGCGAACAGCATGTATTCCAATTTCTTGTTTACCGCGTTTTTTCCTTTTGGAGTGTCTGTCATAGGTATACTCACATTTTTCATTAAGAGTGTCGTTTATAGCGTCGGCAATGGCAAGTGCAGTGCCGCTAGGAGCATCAATTTTTAGATTATGATGCTTCTCAATTATTTCAATATCAAATTGTCCCTCAAGAATTTTTGCAGCCTTTTTTACCAAATCAATAAGTAAATTTATACCGATAGACATATTTGCGGAGAAAAATACAGGAATTCTCTTTGATACATCATTTTTTAGCATACTTATTTGTTCGGCAGAAAGTCCAGTTGTACACATAACAAGCGGAATACGTCTTTCTTGTGCATATTCTACTAATCCATTAAATGCTTTTGGATTTGAAAAATCAATAATAACATCAACCTTAATATCACATTCATTTAATGAAGTAAAAACAGGGTAGGAGTTTTTTATTTTATTATTTATATCAGACCCAGCAGCAATTTTTAATCCGCTGAAATCTTCTGAAAGTCGTGTAATTACCTGACCCATATTTCCATTGCAGCCACTTAACAGTATATTAATCATTTGCATTTCACATCCTAATCTATAGTTAATAAGTAAATTTGTAATTATTTATGTCTGTAAATTAAGAAAGCAAGCCATATTTCTTTAATTCATTTTTAAGGTATTCCAAATTCTTGTCACTCATATCAACTAGAGGCAATCTGCAGCTGCCCACATTCATACCCATTAAGTTCATTGCTGCTTTTGTTGGAATAGGACTGACTTCACAGAAAAGTGCTTTTACCAAATCCAATGCTTTTAATTGCAGTTTTCTGCTGCCTTCGATATCGCCTGCTAAGTACTTTGCAACTATGTCGTGAGTGTCTTTTGGAATAACATTTGCCATAGCAGAGATTACTCCTTTTGCTCCCATTGATAGGAAAGGAACGATAGAACCGTCTTCTCCTGAATAAACAGTAATATCATCTCCGCACAAATTAATAATATCTCCAACCTGTGAAAGATTACACTCCTTAATGGCAACTATATTTTCAATTTGTGACAAGGCTTTCACTGTTTCTGGGGCAATGTTCAAGTTAGTTCTTGATGGAACATTGTAAAGAATTACTGGAATTTTTATACTGTTAGCAATTGCTTTAAAGTGTTCGATTAATCCCTTTTGAGTTGTTTTATTATAATATGGCGTAACTGATAAAATAGCATCAGCACCAACTTTTTCTGCATACTGACTGAGTTCTATTGCATGGACAGTATGGTTACTGCCAGTACCTGCGATAACTGGAACTCTTCCATTAACCTTTTCTACAGCAAACTTTATTGCAGCTTTATGTTCATCATCATACATGGTAGAAGCTTCACCGGTAGTTCCACAGATTACAATTGCATCTGTGCCTTCTTTAATCTGAAACTCAATGAGTTCAGCAAGCTTCTGATAATTAGTACCTTCATCGGTAAACGGGGTAATAATTGCAACGGCTGAACCTGTAAAAATAACTGGCTTTTTCATATAAAACACCCTTTCATAAAAAATAAAAACGCTAGCATGGGCTAACGTCTGTTCTTACATACTATAATTTATAACTTAACTTATAAATTTATAATAAACAGATAGCGCTCCATCATGCGAAATGATGACAGTCACAAAGCTATTAACCTTGAAACCAGGAGTTACAAATATTGGGCCAGTAACTCCTTCGGCGTTTTTTCCTTTCGAAACAAATCACAAGACCCCGAATATCTTCATTGCTTTTACTATTAAAAAACGCACCTCTATCTAAAAGCTATTCAATTATCTTAATAATATCATTGGATATTTAATGTGTCAATGTTTATTTGATTGTAACAAGTTCTCTGGTGAATATTAAAACAAACTTTCTTTTTATTAGTGTATTCAAGATATTTCAATAATGTTACATTTTAAATATTTAGCAGGAGCTAGTATAGAACTTGTCGAACAAGCAATATTTGAAATAAAAAAGAAGGAGTATATCACAAATGAAGAAGATTTACCAAATTAAGAAGATTTGTTTGTTTTTTAGTGCAACATTTATATTTATAACGTTTTTTTATTTTTATAGTTTAAATACTTTTGCAGCAGCAAATCCTATGATAAAAATAGGTTTGTATTTTAAAACAACAGCTCAAAGCCAAATAGATATTAGCAGCAATAAAGGAGTTGCTTTTTTTGGGTTTGACTCAGCGAGCAATAAAGAATATATAGTATATAATTCAACCTCAGATGAAGTTATTACTCTTAGAAAAGATGGTTTTTTTACTGTCAGCGGTTCAAATTATACAGCGGTTGGAGAGGGTGCTAGTCCTACACTTCCTCAAAGTGGTCCCTACCATATTCAAGTTGAAAAAGATTATGGTACATACAATGACGCATTTGCTATAGTTCAGAACTATGCAAAAAAAGGTATTACTGCATATCCAGTGTATACTGATTCTGGATGGAATGTTTGGACAGGTTTTTACATTAATAAAACTGATGCTGAAAAAGATATAGCCAATGTCAAAGCAAAACTTGGTGACATCTCATATACAGTTATTGAAAAAAGTGATACAAGAATTTATGGTGTAAACGGTGCTGGAGAAGTTAAATTTATGTTTGCTTCTGCTAAATGTTTATTAAGAGGGAAATCCCTATCTGATCAAAATCAAAATCCGATAAACATTGGTAAAACTACTTCTTATAGAGGGCAAGTTGAGTTTTTTAGAAAAGCAGATAGTGACATGACCATAATTAATGTTTTGCCTATGGAAGAATACATATATGGTGTTGTTCCAAATGAAATGCAAGCATCATCTCATGTTGAGGCGTTAAAAGCGCAAGCAATAGCAGCAAGAACCTATTCATATAAAACTATAAATAAGCATTCAGCTTACGGCTTCAATCTTTGTTCAACTACAGACTGCCATGTTTATAAGGGATATTCTTCTGAAAGCCCTATTACTAATAAGGCAGTTGATGACACAAAGGATATGGTGGTAACCTATAATGGTTCATTAGCCGAAACCTTGTATTTCTCGTCAAGTGGTGGCAGAACAGAATCTGCTGTAAATGTGTGGGGAACAGATTTCCCTTATTTGAGAAGTGTAGAAGATAAATATGAATCAGGTTACTCATATAAATATAACTGGAGTGTAACATACACTGTTGAAGAGTTAAGTGAGAAATTAAAAAGCTATGGCCTTGGAACAGTAACTAGTATGGAAATAACTAAATGCTCAGAGGCAGGTAGACCTATTGAAATTGTTATTAAGGGTACCTTAAAGCCAGAAGGGGTAGTTATTACTAAGGATAAATGCAGAACCTTCTTAGGCTTGGATAGCCAATGGTATACAATTAATGGTAATAGCGGCAGCAGTAATACAGCCAATACCAGTTTTTTTATAAAGAATAAAAATACTACAAAGCTAATAAATCAAATAAAAGTAAAAACAGCATCTGGCGAAACAAAACTATTATCTTCAGGCAAAGTAACTGTGGTTGGAGCTAATGGCATTAAGAATAATTTGGGAACAGGCTCTGAAGTAGGCCCTAAAATAAGTCCAACATCATATACTTTTGTAGGAAAGGGATGGGGACATGCGGTAGGAATGAGCCAAGAGGGTGCAAAAGGTTATGCAAACGCTGGATATACCTATGATCAGATTTTAGCACATTATTATACAGGTACAAAGATTGAATTGAAGAAGTAAAATTAAAGAAATAAAAAGAAGAAAGATGATGATTCTATTTTTCATTGACATACACAAGATGACCGTCTTATCCTGTTGAAGAAGGGAATGGAGGTAGCATGGAAGTATATAAAAAGAATGAACGGATAAGTTTAAACTGATAATTTTGAACGCATAATTATTTCAACTTAGAGAGATTATTTTAAAAATTATATGGTAAATTAAATGGGTTGTTGCAGAACAAGATATAATTAACAGTAAACTGTTAAATAGTACTTCCGTGCAATATATATCATTGCTTGCTCACGAAATTGACGCTGAAATAATAAGGGTTCAGAACAAGAACTTCCACCGACCGTATTACCAAGTACCCTGTCTCGGGTTAATACTCACAGCTACATCCTGTAGCTGTGTCGGCTACAATACTTGTTCTGAACCTATTTTTTCTAGCATCAATTTCAAACCGAGCTTTGCAATTAGATATATATTACACTCGCGTACTATTTCTTAAATCAAGATGTAACTATACAGAAAGTGTTGTTTTGCAACAATCACTTATATAATTAATTCTTTAAAAAAAACTCATTGTACAATGAAATAACAGCTTTATGAGCCTCACTTTGTCTTACACCAAACATCATTGTAACCTCGGAAGAACCTTGATTTATCATTTCTAGACTGATTGAAGCATTAGCCAAAGCTGTAGTTGCTCTTGAAGCAGTTCCAACTGTGTTTTTCATGCCTTCACCAACAACTAGTATCAGTGCTAAGCCATAATCTATAGATACATCATCACAATTTAATTCATTTTTTATTCTGTATAAAATTCTTTGTTCTACATCTTTATTCTTTAATTGATTTTGCTTAAATATTACAGAGATATTATCAACACCCGATGGAGTATGCTCATAGGAGATGCCTTCGTCCTCAAAAATTTGGAGGAGTTTTCTGCCAAACCCTATTTCTCTATTCATCATGATTTTACTTACATATATGCAGCAGAAACTATCATCGCTTGCAATACCAACAACGTGGGTACTTGGAGTATAATCTCTTGAAAGCACTATTTTTGTTCCAGGTGCTGTAGGATTATTTGTGTTTTTAATATTAACAGGTACACCAGCTTTGAAAACAGGAACCAGCGTATCCTCATGTAAAACGGAAAAACCTGCGTAGGATAATTCTCTCATTTCTCTGTAAGTTATTTCTGATATTGCAACAGGATTGTTTACCAAGCCTGGATGAGCAGCATAAACAGCATCAACATCAGTGAAATTTTCATATAAATCAACTTTTAACGCTGCGGCAATTATTGATCCTGTTATGTCAGAACCACCACGAGGGAAGGTTGCAACATTGCCTTCAACAGTATAACCAAAAAAGCCTGGGAAAATAATAATTCCATCAATGTCTTTTAACATTTTAAGATTATCAAAGGATTCAGGTAGTACCTGTGCATTTCCAAATTCACTGCTTAAAAGTAAACCTGCATCTTTAGGACTAACATATTGAGCTTTTTTGCCTATGCTATTTAAATATGCAGCTACTAGTTTAGCACTATTGTCTTCTCCAGCAGCCTTCATAGCGTCCATAAACACTTCTTTATGGCTTGTATCTAACTTTAATCTGTTTTCTAAGTCAGTCTTAATTTCATCTATTATTTCATTGCCAAGCTTCAAATCATCAGCTATGTCTTTAAATCTCTTAACAACAGCCTCAAGTTCTGCTTTAGCATCCTTTGTTGCTAAATGCTTTTCAGCACACGCAATTAATAAATCCGTTACTTTGGTATCTGTTTTTTCCCTTTTACCTGGTGCAGATACAACAACTATTTTTCTATCACTGTCTGAGAGAACAATATCACATACTTTTTTGATTTGTTCTGCATTAGCTAATGAAGTTCCTCCAAACTTTGCAACCTTCATTATTAAATCCTCCATTCATTCATTGAAATTTTATACTTGAACGAAGCTGTCTAATATAGTACATAAATATTATATGTAAGTCTGCTACACAAGCTGACAAGATATATATCTACTAACAACAGACATCCCTTGGTATATTTTAAAGAGTTATAACAGAGCGCTCAGATTCAGAAGCATTAAAATCCTCAGAATCTGAGCCATGAGTTAAATTATACAAAAAAACGTTTTACATGGCAATAATTATTTGTAATATGTCAAATTATAATGTATGATAATTATTGATTATTTAATGGAGGAATTTCTATTGTGGATTTGAAGGAGTTTGATTATTATTTGCCTGAGGAGCTGATTGCTCAGCATCCAATGGAAAAGAGAGATATGTCCCGTTTAATGGTACTGGATAAAGCATCGGGACAGATAGAGCATAGAATATTTAAGGATATTGTTGATTACTTTAGAGAAGGTGACTGCCTTGTCTTAAATAATACTAGAGTTATACCAGCTAGATTGCTTGGAGAAAAAGAAGGAAGCGGCGGTAAAATAGAGTTTGTACTTTTAAAATGTATAAAAGAAAATGACTGGGAAGTTATACTAAGGCCGGGAAGAAAGGCAAAACCTGGAGCAAGATTTGTATTCGGCAATGGGGAATTGAAGGCTGAAATACTTGAGGTACTTGAAGAAGGTAATAGATTGGTTAGGTTTGAATATGAAGGTGTATTTCAAGAGGTACTAGATAGGGTAGGTATAATGCCATTGCCTCCATATATAACTGAAAGGCTTGAAAATCCTGAGAGATATCAAACTGTATATGCAAAATATAATGGTTCAGCGGCTGCGCCAACAGCAGGTCTGCATTTCACAGAAGAACTTTTGAATACTCTTCAAAATAAAGGAGTAAAAATAGCATTTGTAATGCTGCATGTTGGCTTAGGTACCTTTAGACCTGTAAAGGTTGAGGATATTACGCAGCACAAAATGCACTCTGAATACTATTCAATTAGTCAGGAGACCTGTGACATTATAAATGCTGCAAAGAAAGCTGGTAATAGAGTGACAGCAGTTGGGACAACCAGTTCAAGAGTTTTAGAGACTGTAGGAGCAAATGGAGAACTGCATGCCTGTGAAGGCTGGACTGATATTTTTATTTATCCTGGTTATAAGTTTAAAATTGTGGATAGACTAATCACTAACTTTCATTTGCCGGAATCTACGCTAATAATGCTGGTTAGTGCCTTAGCTGGAAGAGAGAATATTTTGAAGGCATACGCTGAAGCTGTAAATGAAAAATACAGATTTTTTAGCTTTGGAGATGCAATGTTTATTAAGTAAATAATTAGTTAATTTTCCTATTTAAAAATCGCAGATGCTTGAGCTTATCAAATGAAAAGTTAATTAGTTAATAAAATTGGATGGTTTTTCGGTAATCATCATTGGTAAATTTTAATACAAAAGTACTTTTCATTGAAAAGTTGAATTAGAAATAATTGCATGAATTAGTTGAACGAATAAAGCTTGCTGAATTAATACAAAGGTTTTAGCACACAATGAACCATAGATAATGAAGGTGTGACGGCTAAAATTCTGTGAATAAAAAAGTGCTAGTTCATAGCAATAACTAAATACTAGCAGCTATTTGGGTAACAAGGCATTGGATTATTTTTATGCTAATTTGACATAGATAGATTTTAAGGTGAGAAATTGGGTTAATAACTAGTAATAATTTTTATAAATAAAATATATTTAGAAATAAAATTATATTGACAAATGATACAAAATATCAAAAATTCACTATATTTATAGAAAGGTAACTTATATGGCAGCAGTAACTTATGAATTGATAAAAACATGTAAGCAGACAGGTGCAAGGCTAGGAAGAGTTCATACTCCTCATGGTTCCTTTGAAACTCCTATTTTCATGCCTGTTGGAACATTGGCTACTGTAAAGGGTATGTCTCCAGAGGAATTAAAGGAAATTGATGCAGAGATTATATTAAGCAACACTTATCATTGCTACTTGAGACCGGGGCAGGATATTGTGAAGGAAGCTGGTGGTCTACATGGCTTTATGAACTGGGACAGACCTATACTTACAGATAGTGGAGGATTTCAGGTGTTTAGCCTGAGTGACCTGAGAAAAATTACTGAGGAAGGTGTTACTTTTAGATCACATCTAGATGGTTCAAAGCATATTTTTACTCCGGAATCAGTTATGGGAATAGAAAATGACTTAGGTGCGGATATTATTATGGCATTTGACGAGTGCGCCCCATATCCTGCCGAATACAACTATGTTAAAAAGTCTATGGAAAGAACAACACGATGGGCAAAACGATGCAAAGATGCTCATAAAAATACTGAAAAGCAGTCTCTGTTTGGTATAATTCAAGGCGGAATGTACAAGGATTTACGTATAGAGAGTGCTCATCAACTAAAAGATTTAGATTTCCCGGGCTATGCAATAGGGGGCCTTAGTGTTGGTGAGCCAGCAGAAATAATGTACGAGGTTTTGGATTACACAGTACCATTAATGCCGGCTGATAAACCACGTTATCTAATGGGAGTAGGTTCTCCAGACTATTTGATAGAAGGTTCCATCAGAGGTTTAGATATGTTTGACTGTGTTTTACCTACAAGAATAGGCAGAAATGGTACGGTAATGACAAGTAATGGCAGGATAATTATTCGTGATGCAAAGTATGCTAGAGATTTTTCTAGGCTTGACCCTGAATGTGATTGCTATGTTTGTCGTAACTATTCAAGAGCATATATTAGGCATTTAATAAAGTGTGGAGAATTGTTGGGCTTGAGACTTACAACCTGGCACAATTTATATTTCTTAATTAACTTGATGAAACAAGTAAGACAGGCTATAATGAATGATAGTTTGGGAAGTTTTAGAGATGAATTTTACTATAAATATGGTTACAAAAACAAATCAAACAATGAATAATACAGTATTACTGTGTTAAATAAATATTTAGGAGGTTTTTAAATATGACAGATCAAGCAATGGCAGCACTTATTCAATTTGTAATACCTTTAGTATTTCTTTTTGGATTAATGTATTTTATGATGATACGTCCACAAAAGAAAAAGGAAAAGAAAACAAAGGAAATGTTGGATTCGTTACAGGTTGGATGGGCTGTAGTTACTATTGGAGGCATTTGTGGCAAAATAGTTAACATTAAAGACGATGAAATAACAATTGAATCCAGTATTGAGAAGACAAAGATACTTGTTAAGCGTTGGTCAGTTAAAGACGTTATTAAGCCAATTGAAGGCTAAAAAATAATTTTAGATTATACTTGTTCTAACTGGTGTGCCTCTCAAATAAAATATATTATAGAATGTTACTAATATATTT
Organism: Ruminiclostridium herbifermentans; assembly: GCF_005473905.2. Taxonomy (NCBI): domain Bacteria; kingdom Bacillati; phylum Bacillota; class Clostridia; order Eubacteriales; family Oscillospiraceae; genus Ruminiclostridium; species Ruminiclostridium herbifermentans. The sequence continues at coordinate 2,636,142 of NZ_CP061336.1, read as the reverse complement.
TACGGAGGTATACTATGGTTGGACAGACAACAGGATTAAAAAAGTCACTTGATGAGCATGTGAATATAATAAGGGTTGTAAAAGGTTTAATTTTTTCCTTTCTTATAACATTGCCTTGCTTTTTTATTTTCGCATTGTTTTTGACTTATACAGATTTCCCTGAAAAATATACTTCTATGGCAGTTCTAATTACCACGGTAATAAGTGTGCTGGTAGCATCAGCTTATTCCACAAAAAATGTAAAACACAAAGGTTGGATGAATGGCTGTTTTGTAGGCTTACTTTATGTTACTATATTGTACGTGGCAAGTAGCATAGTTGATAAGAATTTCATGTTGAATTTTTCAGGTATACTTACATTTTTTATCGGGGCAATTGTTGGTTGTTTAGGAGGCATTTTGGGAATTAATATGAGATAGAAGTACATGTATCTTATGTTTCTAAAAAATGCCTTTTCAAAACCATTCAAATATGCTATAATCGGCAGAGAAAACTTATAGGAGGTATTTATAATGAAGCATATAAAGACAATTAATACTGCTACTTTGAAAAACAGCCTTACAAACGGCGGATGCGGTGAATGTCAAACTTCATGTCAGTCAGCTTGCAAGACATCTTGTACAGTTGCAAATCAAAGCTGCGAAAAGAAATAATACAAATAGTATGTTATAAATATATTCTTTGTATAATAAAATAAGTGAAAAGTGTTAAATGGCACTTTTCGCTTTTTATTGATGTACAAAGCAGAACTATGTGCATTGATAAACAATGAAAAAATACAAAACACCTTTACAATGAGTATTTTTTTGCATGGAATTGCAATAATACTCTTTTATTACTTTTAAGTTTATTTATAATTTTTTTGCAGGGCTTTAGGAGGTTCTTATTTAATGATTCACAAGTACATAATGCATGGTACAAACATAGTTATGGACATAAACAGTGGAGCAGTTCATGTTTTTGATGCTGCTGCTTATGATGTTGTTGATTTATACAAAACCAAAACTAAAGAGCAGGTAATTGAAGCTTTATCTCAGAAGTATGATGGACAAGCTGTATCAGATGCTTATGATGAAATTGCTCAATTAGAAGCAGATGGGTTGCTTTTTAGTGAGGATGTATATTTAGATGCTATAAATAATTGGGAAAGAAAGCCTGTTGTAAAAGCCCTTTGCTTACATATCTGCCACGACTGCAATCTTAGGTGCAAGTATTGCTTTGCATCTACTGGTAGCTTTGGTGGTCACAGAACAATGATGGATGTTGAGACGGGTAAAAAAGCTATTGATTTTCTTATTGAAAAATCAGCAGGAAGGAGAAATTTAGAGGTTGATTTTTTTGGTGGTGAACCACTGATGAATTTTGAGGTTGTTAAGCAGATTGTTGAATATGCTCGAATCAGAGAAAAAGAAACAAATAAGAATTTCAGATTCACAATTACTACAAATGCTGTTTTGCTAAATGAAGACAACAAAGAGTTTATAAATAAGAATATGCACAATGTTGTCCTTAGTATTGATGGCCGCAAAGAAGTAAATGACAATATGAGACCTAGAGTAGATGGCTCTGGAACTTATGAAAGTATTCTTCCTAAATTAAAAGACATGGCAGAATCGAGAAATCAGGATAACTATTATGTAAGAGGTACTTTTACAAGAGAAAACCTTGATTTTTCTAAGGATGTTTTACATTTGGCAGATTTGGGCTTCAAGCAAATATCGGTTGAACCTGTTGTAGCTGCTAAGGATTCAGGACTTGACATTCGTGAAGAAGATTTAGATAAGCTCTTTACTGAATATGAGTCTCTTGCTATGGAATACATAAATAGAGATAAAAATAAAGAAGGCTTCAATTTCTTCCATTTTATGATTGATTTAAGTCAGGGCCCTTGTATTTTAAAGAGACTAGGAGGATGCGGTTCAGGACATGAATATCTGGCTGTTACTCCTGAAGGGGACTTGTATCCATGTCATCAATTTGTTGGTGATGAGAAGTTTAAAATGGGCAATGTTCATTGTGGTGAGTTTAATTCTGATTTTCAAATGAACTTTCAAAAGTCTAATGTATATACAAAGAAGGAGTGTTCTGAGTGCTGGGCAAAGTTTTATTGCAGCGGAGGATGTGCTGCTAATGCATATCAGTTCAACAATGATATTAATGTTCCATACAAAATAGGCTGTGAGTTGGAGAAAAAGAGAGTTGAATGTGCAATTTGGATTAAAACTCAAGAATAAAAGGGGTATGATATGATAAGAGAATTTAAAAGTATTACACCCCAAATTCATGAAACTGCTTTTATTGCACCTAATAGTACAGTTATAGGAAATGTGGTAATTGGAGCAAATTCGGCTGTATGGTACAATGCAGTTTTGAGGGGTGATATTGACAGCATAGTTGTTGGCGATAATACTAACATTCAAGAGGGTTGCATTCTGCACTGCAAAAAAGGTGAGGGTCTAAAAATTGGATCAAATGTTACAGTAGGACATGGAGCTATATTGCATAGCTGCAAAGTGGGTAATAACACCTTGATTGGAATGGGTGCAATAGTACTTGATAATGCTGAAATTGGCAATAATTGTTTGGTTGCAGCTGGCAGTGTTGTTACTTCAAAAACAAAAATACCAGATTGCAGCTTAATTGCTGGAAGTCCTGCAGTGGTTAAACGAGTTTTATCTGAACAGGAAATTTTGAATATTGAGAATAATGCAAATGAATATGTAAGTCTTTTAAAGTTGTATAAATAGTCAAAATTGATTTGTGAATATTAATAAAAGTATTGTGTATTATAAAGTTAAATACTATTTTATATTTATTTATAATTAAAAATTTATATTAAAATTTGGCTAATTTCACAAAAAAACATCGATTAATTTGTAAATTCTTAGCTAATTTTAAGACATGTTTATTGACTAGAAATTCGGATAGTTATATAATGTCGTAAGTGGAATTAATAAACAAGGGGGAATGCAAAAGATGAAAGGAAGAAATGCAGTTAAATTTTTCTCGATATTAGTTATTACCGGGATTTTAACATGGATAGCTTATTATGGGTCTATCTTAGGATTTGATATTCCTGGCGGGTATGATATGCGACCAGGTATTGATATTTCTGGTGGTATAGACGCTAGGCTATATGCAGTTACAGAGGATGGCAGTGTTCCATCCAAAGAAGATTTAGAAGCAGCAAAAGCTGTTATAGGCAGAAGATTGGATGACAAAAAGGTTTATGATAGAAGTATAACATACGATGCGCAAAAAGGTTATCTTCTTGTTCAAATCCCACACAAAAAGGGTGAAGCATTTGATCCTCAAAAGTCTATCGAGGAAATTGGCAAAACTGCATTGCTAACGTTCCAGGAAGTAGATGAAAATAAAAAAGATGAATTAGGTAATTATCTACCAACAGGAAAAAATGTTGTTGTAGGTGATGATGTAGAAGATGCAAGAGCAGAGATTTCACAGCAGGACGGTTCCTGTTACGTTGCTTTAAAGTTTAAAAAAGAAGGTGCTGCTAAGTTCGCTGAGGCTACAGAAAGACTTATAGGACAGCCAATAGCTATATTTATGGATGACCAATTAATAAGTGCGCCAACTGTACAGGCTCATATTACTGGAGGAGAAGCTACAATCAGTATTGGTGGTCAAAATGGTTCAAAAGCACAAAAAGAAGAAGCTACTAATTTGGCTCAACTAATTAAGTCTGGTTCATTACCATTCAAGCTTGAAGCAAAACAAGTTAACAATATTAGTCCAACACTTGGTTCAAGTGCACTTTCAGTTAGTTTACTTGCTTTTGTTGTAGCATTTATATTAATATGCTTGTTTATGATAATCTATTATAGATTACCAGGATTTGTTGCAAGTATTGCATTATTCCTTCACACAGTTATGGAAATTTTAGCTTTATCATGGCTAGGAATTACTATTACATTACCAGGTATTGCAGGTCTTATCCTTACAATTGGTATGGCTGTTGATGCTAATGTTATTATTTTCGAAAGAATTAAAGATGAGTTAAAGAGTGGAAAAACTCTTCATGCAGCTATTGATGTAGGATTTAAGAGAGCCTTCTCAGCTATTCTTGATGGAAATTTAACTACTCTTATTGCTGCTGCTGTTCTTCTAAAGTTTGGTACAGGTCCTATACAGAGTTTTGCATATACTTTGGGCATAGGTGTTATATTAAGCTTTATAACTGCTGTAACAGCAACAAGAATTATGTTAAGAGCTATTTCAGATTTGGATATTGCTAAGCATAAGTGGTTATATGGTGTAACTATGAGAGGAGGCAAAGCAAATGGTTAATTTATATAATAAGAGATACTACTTTTTCATTCTCTCGGCGTTAATATTTGTTGCAGGTTTGATTGCATATTTTGCGTTTGGATTTAAGCTGGACATACAGTTTGAGGGTGGAACAGTTATTGAAATGAGAGCAAATAAAGATACTTTTACTGAAGAAAACACTCAGAGTATAACAGCTCAGATTGCTGAATTAGTTCAAAATACAGTTAACAAGCCAGCACAGGTTCAGAAGTCTACAGCATATGATACTTCTGCTAGTAAAAGTGAAAGTTATGATGTTATCAAGATAAGTATTGGAAGTATGGATACACTTACAAATGATGAGCTTTCAAGTGTAAAAGATGCTGTTATTAAAGAGTTAAAGCTTGATGCTGACAAAGCTTTTATTAATGAACAAAGCGTTGAACCGTTTATAGGTAAGGAAATAAGTCAGAACGGTGTCAGAGCAGTACTTATATCCTTTGTACTTATTATATTATATGTATGGTTCAGATTTAAAGTAATGTCTGGCTTATCAGCTGGTGTATTTGCAATAATAGGTGTATTACATGATTTAATGGTTATGGTTGCAGTTTACTTAGTATTTAGGCTGCCAATAAATGAATCCTTTATTGCTGCTATTCTTACAGTTGTAGGATATTCAATGAATGATACTATTATTATTTACGACCGAGTAAGAGAAAACAGCCGATTACTAAAAAAGGTTCCATTGCCTGAATTGGTTAATACTAGTATAATTCAAACCTTGAATAGATCAATAAATACTGTTGTAACATCATTGATAGCAATAACTACTGTATTTGTATTTGCAGAGATAAATGGAATTGCTTCTATGTCAGAATTTAGTTTCCCATTAATAATTGGTATTGCTGCTGGATGTTATTCTTCAATCTTTATTGCTAGTCCATTATGGGTAATGTGGAAAGAAAGCCAGAAGAAAAACAAAGTTAAACCAGCTAAAGTTTAATTAAATATAAATAATTAGATAAAATATAAAAAGAAAGGGCGATTTGTTAATTGCTCTTTCTTTTTGCTTATTTAAATCATAAAATTTTTTCTTTTTTACTTGGCTTTTCGAATTAGTATATCAAGTACTAATGACGCTATCATAAATTCAGCAAAAACAATGAATCCATTTGTTATAAGTGTTGTTGTCATAAACTCAAATTCAATATTATAGTTATTGCTGGTTTTATTTACAGCAAATAATGCAGTGCCTAGTGATATAAGTAGTAAAGCAGCTGGTGTTGAATATTTAATCATTTTTTTTGGTAATTCTGCCATTTTACATAACTCATTACTAAGTAAAGTGATTTTAGACTTTTTTTTGTTTTCTTGACTACCCACGGTATACCCCTCCTATATAAAATGATAACCTTATGATGAATCTCTATACGCATTGGTAGATAATTAGTATACATAAAATTTTAACATTTGTAACACCCAAGTTCAATGTAAATAATTGATAAAAACCCATACTTCGACACCAAAATATTGATGTTATACTAATTTTATGTAAAGTGGTCGAAATACCGAAAAACTTTTGTGTGGAATAATTATTATCCTATATTATATAATAAGTGTTGTGATATTTATTAAAATGTAAGAGGATGTTTTGAAAAATGAATAAGGGGGGTATTTTAAATGGAACTTGTTTGCTCAAAGAAACTTGAACTTGACGACACGTTGGAGTGCAAAAGTAGAGAGATTACCTTAGAGTATTTTTTGTTATCAAGTATGTGTGAGGGTTCTTGTACATATGGTATACAAATAAATATGACTAAGGATACTGGAGAGTCAGAAACAGCCATCATACAAGATGTCCTTGTTTCAAGGGATGATATGATTGAACTCATTAAGCTTTTTCACTCAAATTCTGTTACCCCAGTAAGTGCTCTTGATGTTATTTACGACTACATTGCTTAGAACATACCAATTTACGTTGTAATTTAATTCTACATATGTTATATTTTTGGGATTCGTAAATATTTTTTAAATTATGTTCAATTATGTTCAATTTTTCATAGTATGCTTATCGCATACTTTTTTGTTGCAGTAAATCAATTAACTATAAAAATATTATCAAAAAAGAAGGATTCTAAATAATAATGTCGAACATGTATTAAGTGATTTTGGTGAAAAGCTAAAATAATAAACAGCAGATTTGTTTATAATATTAAATAATTATTTACTTTACTAGATTGGAATGTAAGGAGTAATGGCAAATTTTTTCCCTGAAGATTTAATAGAAGAGATAAGGGTAAATAACGACATAGTAGATGTAATATCCGAATATGTCAAACTGGAAAAGAAAGGAAAAAATTATTTTGGCAGATGTCCTTTTCATAACGAAAAGACAGGGTCTTTTTCTGTGGAACCTGTAAAACAGATATTTCATTGCTTTGGATGTGGAAAAGGCGGAAATGTAATACACTTTATAATGGCAATTGAAAATCTGGACTTTATTGAAGCCATAAAGCTGCTTGCTGATAGGGCTAGAATACAGTTACCGGAGACCAACAATGGAGTTCGTGATGATGAGAAGGCAAAGCTGAAAAAGGAACTTTTACAAATAAATATAGAAGCAGCCCGATTCTTTCATAATAATTTGATTAATGAGAAGAATGTTTTGCCAATTCAATATCTTGCAAAGAGAAAAATAGAAAGACAAACTATTATTAAGTTTGGATTAGGTTTTGCTGAAGATAAATATGATAGTTTATATAAGCATTTAAAGTCACTGGGCTTTAGTGATACTTCAATATTTGCAAGTGGACTTGTTATAGTAAAGGAAGAAACAAAAAAGGTATACGACAGGTTTAGAGGAAGAATTATGTTTCCAATATTTGATATCAGAGGGAATGTAATTGCTTTTGGAGGAAGGGTGCTTGATTCATCACAGCCTAAATATATGAATTCTCCTGAAACTGCTGTATATCAAAAAGGAAAGCACTTGTATGCAATGAATTTTGCAAAAGGCTCGTGTGCTAAAAAAATCATTTTAGCCGAAGGGTATATGGATGTTATATCATTGCACCAAAGAGGGATACTAAATGTAGTTGCACCCCTTGGAACTGCATTGACTGAAAATCAGAGCAAGCTTTTAAAAAAGTACACGGAGGAAATTATTCTTTCCTTTGACTCTGATTCTGCTGGACAAGCTGCTGCACTCAGAAGTTTGGATTTGCTCAATGATATTGGTTGTAATGCCAAGGTGTTAACTATTCCTGATGGCAAAGACCCGGATGAGTTCATAAATGCTCATGGGGTTAATGAGTTTTTGAGACTTGTTGATAAAGCAAAAACACTTTTAGATTTTAAACTAGAAATTTTAGATAACAAAATTGATACATCAACAAATGAAGGAAAAGTTAAATTTATTGATAAAGCAGTGCTTATTTTGGACAAAATTGACAATAATGTAGAAAGAGAGTTATACGTCAAAAAATTATCTAAAGATTTTGGTGTAAGCGAACAATCAATTTATTCAGAAATAGCTAAGCGTCAGAAAAACATTGAAGAAAATAATAGAAAACAAATAAAGGATATTAAAGTTGTAAAAAAGAATACTATTATAAAGAAAAGTAATAAAACAGAAACAAATGAAGAGAGATTTATTAAATTACAATTGATGCTATTAGCTGCAATTTGTCTTGAAAACAATGTATATTTTCAGATTAAGAATTCACTGAAAATAGAAAAAATTAGTTCTGCTGAAATTAAAGAGGCTTTAGTTTATGCCTGTGAACAAATAGAAAGTAAAGCAGGTGTTTTAGTAGGAGAGATTTTGAATAAACTTTCTGCTCCTTTAGCCGAAAGTTTTGCAAATATAATCCAATCCCAAAGCATTTATGAAAATAATAAAAAAGCTGCTTTGGACATTGTTAGAAAAATAGACCTTTATGATCTAGAAGCTAGAAAAGAAGAAATAATTGAATTAAAAAAAAGAAGTGATTTGTCAGAAGGAGATGTTGAGTTATTAAATCAAGAATTAAGCAATATTGTGTTAAATATAGCTATGCTCAAGAAAGGATTGTAAATATGCTAGAAAGGAGGGGGAACCAATGAAGCATAGTCAGGAGACTAGAAAGGCAATACTTAAGGACCTAATTGAAAAGGGAAAATCTAAGGGTATGCTTACCTATAAAGAAATTACAGATGCTTTTGATGAAATTGAAATAGAGCCGGAGCATATAGAAAAGATTTATGAAACCCTTGAAAATTTAGGTATTGATGTTATTGGCGATATGGAAGCTGATTTGCAGGAGATTCAAAATTCTGACGAGGAAGAAGAATTAGATATTAGTGTTCCAGAAGGAATTAGCATTGATGACCCTGTTAGAATGTATCTTAAAGAGATTGGAAAAGTTCCCCTTTTATCAGCAGAAGAGGAAATTGAGCTGGCTCATAGAATGGAAAATGGCGATATTGAAGCAAAAAGAAGACTTGCTGAAGCAAATCTAAGACTTGTTGTTAGTATTGCAAAAAGATATGTTGGTAGAGGTATGCAATTCCTTGATCTTATCCAGGAAGGAAATCTAGGACTTATTAAAGCGGTTGAAAAATTTGATTATAGAAGAGGCTTCAAATTCAGTACTTATGCAACTTGGTGGATAAGACAGGCAATTACTAGGGCAATTGCTGATCAGGCTAGAACTATACGTATTCCTGTCCATATGGTAGAAACAATAAATAAACTGATTAGAGTATCAAGGCAGTTATTACAGGAGTTAGGCAGAGAGCCTCAACCTGATGAAATAGCAAAAGAGATAGGTATGTCAGTAGAAAAGGTTAGAGAAATAATGAAGATTTCTCAGGAGCCTGTGTCTCTTGAGACTCCTATTGGAGAAGAAGAAGATAGTCATTTAGGGGACTTTATACCAGATGATGATGCTCCAGCGCCTGCAGAAGCTGCTGCATTTACTTTGTTAAAGGAACAGCTTATCGATGTACTTGATACATTAACACCCCGTGAAGAGAAGGTATTAAGACTCAGATTTGGTTTGGATGATGGGCGAGCAAGAACGCTTGAAGAGGTTGGTAAAGAATTTAATGTAACAAGAGAACGTATTCGTCAGATAGAGGCTAAAGCTTTGAGAAAGTTAAGACATCCTAGCAGAAGCAAGAAGCTGAAGGATTATTTAGATTAAAATTCTAACCCAATAATAAATCGCATTATAAATAATTGTAGTCAAAACAAGAAACTGGATGTTCTCCTATCTATCAAGTTAAGAACTCAGTTAGCATCGAAGTTATTGTATATCATTTAGAAAATAAAAGTTATTTTAAGAAGAGGTTTTCACATAGTGTATTTCAATCAAAATGTATCGTTTTATTAATAATAAGATATATTTTGATTGTATATCATTTTGTGAATGCCTTTTTTAGATTAATTTACTTATTTTAGTTAAAGAAATACTCAATTTTTAAGATTACATATTATATATATATTTGCGGCTGCTAAGAAGATTAAGGCATCAGTATAATGTTGTGAATGTTATATACGGTTATGCTTATTTGAGGTCCTAAAAGGCTATATGACCAGTCATATTAATGTGTTATCAATTTAATATTAACTAAGATTAATGGCTTTCTTATGCTAATATAAGTGAATTTGGTGTGCCTTAGTTTAATTCTTTATTCTTATTCATTTTGAACTGAGTATGCAGGCAGACTATTTATTGCTTTTTAAATATACGCAAGTATAACGTAGGTTATAGGATACTTAATTGAAAATATTTGTTTGACTATGAATCAACAAACACTGATTCAACAAATATCTTGGAATAAGCCCATTTAGCTAAGTTTGTACGTAACTGTCGATAAACTAGTATTATAGTTTTAACTTAGCACTGTTCATAAAAAGATTAGCAAAAATCATTAATTTAACTGTAAAATAAAGGTGCTTGTTAAAACTTTGAAATTAAGAGAAATAGAAAGTATTATTATAAAACAAATAGAAAATTGGCAATAAGTTTTCTAAATGGTCAAATTATAGATATTTTGGTGTTGACCAGTTTACAGTTGGTAAGTATAATATTACTTGTGCTTGAGAGAACAACGGTTTTGAAGAGCACAAACGCATAAAACATGCGGGAGATATTCCTCCTTAGCTCAGTCGGTAGAGCGCGTGACTGTTAATCACGATGTCGTTGGTTCAAGTCCAACAGGGGGAGCCACTTGGGCCTTTAGCTCAGTTGGTTAGAGCAACCGGCTCATAACCGGTTGGTCCGGGGTTCGAGTCCCTGAAGGCCCACCAAAAAGAACACGCTTTGCGTGTTCTTTTTTTTGCAGCGCGCCAGCGAAGCTGGAGCACACTTGCCAGCGTAAGTCTGTCATTGGTAATTACCAAGAAGCCTGTTAGCTAATCACGGGGGATGGCACCAACCGTCACCAACCGTTAGCCAAGGGCAAGGGTCATTATGAGGTGGAACTTGAAGGAAGCCAGATGCAAAGTTCCGCTCTAGCAAACCAAAAATTAAATTAAGTTATTAAATAAAATCCTAAACTCTCGCAAAATTATACTATACAGTTATATATGAAAGCCAGGCAGGCAAACTATCAGTGGACAGCCCACAGGCATTAATGATATCCTTTTGCCTCTTAGTTATTGTTAATTACGTTATTGTTAAGGATATGTTGTGCACACTATTTGAAATATAGTATCTATTAGGAATTTATCTATAGTAGGTTCTAATGAATGCTAGGGTAATATGAAATATGGGTTAATAATACAGGCGTAGTTATTTTACTTTATTAATGAACTCTAGACTTTGCTCTTCGTCTTGTATATCAATGGTTGTTTTGCTCATTGAGGGTATGTTTGCATTTACTCCAAAAATATCTCTTCCAAAAATATTAGTAGAAATGGGTTTTTCAATATCATTTACTTTAGTACCTTTGCGATTAAATTGCATATGTTTACACCTTTCTATTAAATTTAATGCAGTTTTTGTAAATGCAGTTATTTTGTAAAACCTATTTAGTGTTTGTTTAGTCATTAAAGTAAATTATTATTACTTCTAAATTAACAAATAATAAATAGCTGCAAACAAAAAAATCTGCTAATGGTTAATTACATTAATGCTCATATTTATTCTGAGATTATTGTTTTAAAGTTGATTAATTAGTAATATTATGTGTATAATTTACTTTGATAATACAAGTAACCATAAAATTAATAAAAATAATGCAATAAATTTATTTAACGTTTATTAGCGTGTATTAGCGTGGAGGATAGTTTTGAAATTAAGTTTAAAAGGCAGATTAAAATTGTTAGCAGATAAGGTGCCAAAATGTAATGTTGCTGCTGATATTGGTACTGATCATGCATATATACCAATTTATTTAATACAACAGGGGATTTGCAAAAAGGCAATTGCCTCTGATGTGAGAATTGGACCAGTTAAAGTTGCAGAAAAGAATATAAACTTGTATAAAATGAGTAATCAAATAGAAACTAGGCTTGGAAGCGGTCTTGACACCCTTTGTGAAAATGAGGCTGATACTATAATTATTGCAGGCATGGGTGGAACCCTTTTATCTGAACTGTTAGAGGCTAATATTAAAAAAGCTTGTGCAGCAAATTTATTAGTTTTGCAGCCAATGAATGATTTAGATGTGGTTCGGAAATGGCTGTTTGAACACAAATTTGACATTTATGACGAGGAATTGGCAGCCGAAGGTGAAAAGGTATACTGTGTAATATCTGCTAAATATGATGGCAATGAAAGGCAGTATGAGGAGTTTCAGCTACATGTGGGTGAAAAGCTAATTAAGAAGGAAGACCCTTTATTATTAAAATATTGTGAAATAAAGGTAAGACAGATTGACAGAGTATTAGGACAATTGGAGTACATGGAGGATAATAGCAAGCTTCAAAGCTATTATAGGCAACTAAAGAAGGATTATATGAATTTAATTGAACAAATAAGATTATAAAATTAGATTAATAAATTAAATTTAAAACTTAAGGTTAAAATTTAGATTGAAGAAACAAAAAGTATAGAAATTAATTGCAAATAACTATACAAAATGGAACTAAAGGAGCAATTATATAATATGAATGTAGGAGAAGTACTTAATTATATTAATGAACTTGCACCATTTAAATATGCTGAGGCGTGGGATAATGTAGGACTAATGCTTGGGAGTCGTAAAAGTGAAGTGTCCAAGATTATGGTATGTATGGATGTGACTTTAAAGACCATTCAACAAGCAATAGACAGTGGTGCAGACCTCATAGTATCTCATCATCCATTTTTATTTTCAAAGCTAAAATCGGTGGATTTTGACTCAATGACTGGGCAACGGATATTAACCCTTATTAAAAATGATATTAATGTTATTAGTGCACACACCAACCTAGATGTGGCAGTTGGTGGTGTTAATGATACATTTGCTGAAGCAGTTGGCTTAACAGAATGTGATAAATTAAAGACATATATTCCCGAAGGCTTTGAGTTTGATTTGGGCTTGGGAAAGGTAGGAAAGCTGCCAAATGAATTGTCCTTTGACCAATTTGTAATTTATATTAAAAAGCATCTTAATATTCAAAATTTAAGAGTAATTGGAACTCAGCCTTCAACTGTGAAAAAAGTGGCTACCTTCTGTGGCAGTTTTGATGGTGATTTAGAAAGTGTTAAACGCCACTGTGTTGATTTATTAGTTACAGGAGATATAAAGTACCATACAGCACTAGATGCAAGGGAAATGGGCTTGTGCATTCTTGATGTTGGGCATTTTGCTTCTGAACGTCTTATTGTAACAAGGCTTAAAAAGCTTTTGGAAAAAAGATTTGAAAAGGTTGAAATAGTATGCAGTTCGATGGAAGAAGACCCATTTATTTTTACTTGACTATTTATATTTGAACAACTATAATAAGGTGACTGATAAAATATATATTAACACATAGTATAGACGATGGTATTTGATGTTAGTTAAACTATTTTATGCAGCAAATTAAATTTTGGTAATAATCAAATAAGCACATAAAAGATATATTTTTATGGGACACTTATTATTGGTTTGTTGCCAAATAAAAAAGTATTTATTATCAGTTTATTTCAAAAAGTACATGTTAATAAAAAAAGTACATGTTAATAAATTATTAAATATAAAATTAAATATTAAATGAGTAAGCCAGATGATCGCAGATACAGCTTGAAAAGGCGTATATGAGGAAAGTCCGGGCTCCAAAGGGCAATGGTGCCGGGTAACTCCCGGTAAAGGCGACTTTAAGGAAAGTGCAACAGAAATATACCGCCAAGCTAGTTATTTAAGTTGAGTAAAGTTTACTTTTTCAGTTTAAATATTTATCTTGGTAAGGATGGAAAGGCGAGGTAAGAGCTCACCAGCGACTTGGCGACTTGTCGGCTATGTAAACCCCACCTGGAGCAACGCCGTGGAGGGACGCAATGACTGCCCGTCAGTCCCGTGGAGGCGGCTTGAGTTATACAGAAATGTATAGCCTAGATAGATGATCATCTAATACAGAACCCGGCTTATAGACTTACTCAACATCAATTATCAGAAACACTCGCTTATATGGCGAGTGTTTTTGTGGTTATAGGTCATAAGTTTTTAGACCAGTTCAACAAGATTTCGAATATACAAAGGTGATTGCCTTTACTAATCTATTTAATAAAAATCACAATTCTCAAAGGTTAGAAAAAGTATTCCTAACAATTGTGATTTCTATTCATAACAAATATAAACAATAAATAAGAATATTTATTGCATTTCAAAATTTTACATTATAATATATACTAATTATCAGGATTATTATCATATCGAAATATACAATATATTTGATATGAATATCGATAGCAAGACACTGTGATTATAAATGCAAATATTAAGTGTAATTAAGTGGGTTTCGTGCATATTACATACATTGTTTACTTGTTACAAAATTTGTGAGGCAAGAGATTTAAATAAGATTAAACAACAATCGTTTAATATATTGGTTTCTAAAATATAAATAGAAATTATTGTCGAATAGTAGTATAATCAATTATATTACAACTTTTTTATCTACTATTTGGAGGAATTATACATGCGGCATATATATATTACAGCGCAAAGTTGTGTAGCTGGAATGTTGTTGACAGAAGACATTTGTACTAAAGAAGGTGCTTGTCTGATTCCAAAGGGAACACTAATTACCGAGGAACTTGAGAAGAAAGTTAAAAGGTTCAGATTAAAACCAATTGAAGTTGAAATATATGATGATAGTATTTTAGTTGAGGAGATAAAAGGCTTTGAAAAAAATATCAATAAAAGAACTATGTCAGATGAACTTACGAAATCCTATGCGGACGCAAAGCAGGAGGTAAAAGAAATTCTCGATTCCATTAATTCAGGAAAGCTTCTTGATGTCCGAAATGTGGATCATGCATTAGAAAATATAAAAGAAAATGTACATGATTCCTTTGATGTTTTAAAATGTATTGATTCAATCCGAACTGTTGACGAATATACTTATGCTCATTGTGTTAATGTATCTCTTTTGGCTATGACGCTTGCTAAGTGGCTGGGTATGAACGATACTGAGGTAGAGGAGATAGCGAAAACTGGCTTGCTTCATGATGTAGGAAAAGCTAAAGTTAATGCAGAGTTGCTTAATAAGAAGGCACGTCTGGTATCGGATGAATTAGAAGAAATGAAAAAGCATTCTACTTATGGCTACCGAATGATAGAAAACATGCAGGATATCAGCAAAGGAATTAAGATGGGTGTGCTTATGCATCATGAACGAATGGACGGCACGGGTTACCCAATGGGGGCTAAGGATAATCAGATTCATAAATACGCAAGGGTATTGGCTATTGCAGATGTTTACGATGCCATGACCTCTGATAAAGTGTATTCTAAAAGGAAATCAGTGTTTGAAGTTTTAAGATATATGCAAGACGAAATGGCAAATCTTTTGGACAGGGCTATGCTTAACGTATTTGTGGAAAGAATTGTATGCCATTATATAGGGGATTACGTAATGCTTAATACTGGAGAAATAGGAGAACTGATACATGTTAACCCCATATATCCGTTGAAGCCTATAGTGAGAGTTCAGAATATTTTTGTGGACCTCTATTATGAAAAGGATTTGGAACTGAGCGATTTATTGTGGGATTATAGTAAATATATGTATTAGGTCGGCACTTTTGTTGCTTGTAGCATATAATCTGAATGTATTTAATACGATGTATAGACTTACTTATTTTATAATAGCCCTGAGAGATCAGGGCTATTATTATGCTCAAAACTTAGGTATATTTTACAATTTGAGAACTATATTAACTAAATGCAAAATAATGAGTTTATTTATCTGACCTAACAGGTTGACGGGGAAAGGGACAAATAATATCTAAATGAAAATAATGCAGGTAATACAAATTTATGCAATTTGATATTTTTGCTGAAAAATTTGCATTTGTAAAACAACGAGATCAAGTGCATTATCATTGTTTTTCTCAACAGACAATCATGATAGTGTCTCTCATCACAATCAATCAAAATTGAATAGAGTTTAATTGTTGTGCAATAAAGGTACCAGTAGAAGTCGTAAGGGGATTGGTATTGCTAAGTCTGTGTATAGCTACTTTAAAGATGTGTTTTTTAAGACAGCTATAAAAATTGACTACCATTGTATAAATTGATAATATAATAGCAAGAATAAACTGGAAAACAGATATACCCGTATTTGATGTTCAAATAATAAATAAGTAGTAAAAGCAAACACATAATGAAGATTTTATTAAAGTGTATTTACACCATGATAGATACTCTTCATTAAAGGATGCAGTCCAGAAAAGGGGTTAAATATTATAGCAGTGAATAAACAAAGATTTCTTGAATGCTGTGAAATGATTATTAATAGTAACAGAGAAAAATGTGGTATAGGGACACTTGGAGAGAAGACATTACATGCTGTTTTAAAACACTATTTTGAACCGTATACTGCAAACCACGAAGTTAGAATGGGAAGTTTTGTTGCTGATATAGTTGGCGAAAATGGTATAGTTGAAATCCAAACAGGCAATTTTAATAAGCTAAGAAAAAAGCTTGAAACCTTCCTAGAAGTGACAACAGTAACAGTTGTTTACCCCATTCCAAGCACTAAATGGATTGTTTGGATTGATGATTCTACTGGAGAGGTTACAGATAAACGTAAAAGTACTAAAAAAGGCTCACCTTATGAAGCTTTTTTTGAACTGTATAAAATTAAATCGTTTCTTACGCATCATAATTTCAGATTATGCATTGTTATGATTGATATTATAGAATATCGTAAGCTTGATGGCTGGAGCGAGGATAGAAAGAAAGGCTCCTCTCGTTATGAGCGTATTCCGGTTGAGATAATTGACGAAATTTATATTGATAATAAATGGGATTTTGAAAAACTGATACCACAGGATATGCCAAAGAACTTTACATCAAAGGATTTTAAGAAATTATCTGCATTGAATTTGAAAAAAGCGCAGACAGCAATGAATATACTGCAATATGTTGGTGTAATCAAGCAAATTGGAAAAGATGGCAGGCTGCATCTATATGAAAAGCAAGCTGAGTATGTGACTTTTTGATATGTAAGATTTTCAAAAGCCAGTCTTTTATATTGTATGACTACATTTGTTTTTTCTGAATTGAAATAGAATTAATTTTCTTGCTGGTTTGACTTAAATTTTAGCTAGTATCTTTACTTTTAATTATCATATAAGGAGTTGATACAAATGACAGATTTAGAAAAGAAATTCTTTGAGAATATGAAGAATATTTATATTAGAGCAGATAAAGAATGCGGATATAGGGCTACACGATTTTTACAGATGCTTAATGAAAAGGGTGGGGTAAATACAGCAAAAATTCTTATTAGCAAGCCAGGAGGAACAGAAGGCTTCGCAAAGTTGTGGGAATTAGGAAGACTAGAATTATCTGTTGAAGCACTAGTAATTCAGGATGAGTTTCAAGAATTATTTACACAAGAAGAAATTGACTCCTGTATAGAACGCTTGAAGGAATATGGGTATATTAAAGAACAGTAATAATTTGCATACATATTATTAATAGTTATTATTAGAGTAACATTTTACTTTGTCTTTATTAATATTAGTTTATAGAGTAGGTGAAAATATGCCCTGTGTTGCTGAATTTGGTATTATAGAAGAATTTGATAAAGATAAGGATTACTCCTCTGAGTATGAACCACAAAAATATAACTGTGTTGCTATTGATGATGACATTTTAGATGATTGGTGGGAGGAGCTGACTTTGATTAAGACATACTTTCATTGTTATAGCAGATTAGAGTATGGTTTAGCAAGGTGGGGAGTTACATTAATCCCTCCTGAATCATTAGAGGCCTTTTATAACATTGTTTCAAAATATGAAAAGACTAAAACATCAGAAGAATTGACCAATTTAAAGATTTTATTGAGGAAGGCAATATCAGAAAATAAATATGTTATACACTATGGCGTTTAGAATATTGATTGGAGGTCAAACATGAAACACATGGGATCAAAGACAATAGAAACAGATAGACTAATATTGCGCAAATTTAATTTAGGTGATGCAAATAATATGTTTACAAACTGGGCAAATGATGATGAGGTTACTAAATATCTTACTTGGCCTGCACATAAGAGTGTAGAAGAATCAGAAAAGATTATTGGTATGTGGATAAAGGATTACGATTCACAAAATTTTTATCAGTGGTGTATAGAATTAAAGCAGACTGGTGAAGCAATCGGCGGCATTAGTGTAGTTAATATTAAAGAAGATATTCGTTCAGTAGAAGTGGGTTATTGTATAGGGCGAAAATACTGGGGACAAGGAATTACATCAGAGGCATTTGGTGCCTTGATTACTTTCTTTTTTGAAGAAGTACAGGTAAATCGAATTGAAGCAAGACATGATATAAATAATCCAAATTCAGGCAGAGTTATGGAAAAGTGTGGACTTATCAAAGAAGGGGTTCAGAAGCAAGGTTTAAAAAATAATAATGGAATCAACGATTCAGTTATCTATGGACTTGTGAGGGATGATTGGAAGCAAAATTAAATTTAGGTTAAAATTAATGTTGATAAAATAAGCATTAATTAAAGTGTAAATAGTTAATTTTGAAATCAATTATCATAGATATGTATATAAATATTTCGTTTATTGCATTTCCAATGCTAATTTAGAATTAAGAAAGGATAATTTAGCTATAGAGGGGTTTTACCCTCGCTAAAAGATAATTTATGAAAAACGAAAGATTAATGAAGCAAATGCAGTTTATTATAGAGGTTGATAAACTGAAAAAGGTATTTCGTCAAAATATTGTAATCGGAACAATAAGAAATGAAAATGATGCAGAACATTCATGGCATTTAGCAATAATGGCGATGCTTTTATCTGAGTACTCATCAGAAAAAAATCTTGATGTTTTAAAGGTAATTAAACTGGTTATAGTGCATGACCTTGTTGAAATTGATGCGGGGGACACTTTTTGCTATGATGAAAAGGCTCAGGAGGATAAGGCTGAAAGAGAGCAAAAGGCAGCCGATAGAATATTTAATATTTTGCCGGATGATCAAGCAGAGGAAATTTTTACACTGTGGAGAGAATTTGAAGAGAGAAAAACGCCTGAAGCAAAATTTGCATCATGTTTAGACAGATTGCAGCCTCTTTTACTAAACTATCATACAGAGGGAT
Organism: Ruminiclostridium herbifermentans; assembly: GCF_005473905.2. Lineage (NCBI taxonomy): Bacteria > Bacillati > Bacillota > Clostridia > Eubacteriales > Oscillospiraceae > Ruminiclostridium > Ruminiclostridium herbifermentans. The sequence continues at coordinate 2,617,134 of NZ_CP061336.1, read as the reverse complement.
ATACATGGCAGAATACTGATGTCACAAGTGAAAAAGTGCTTAATCGAAACAGATTTTTAGAAGAAAATACACCTGAGTTATGGGAATACGCAAAGGAAATAATTGAGGATTCTGTAAAGAGAGGATTTTTGCGCTTGTAACACTTTACATAATTTGTTAATAGACTGATAATGTACTGAACCACTTTTTGTACTTCTATAGGAGGTCTTTGTATGTTATCAGGTATGGAATTTGTAAGACAGTCCCTTGAACTACATCTCTTTTTCGGTAGAATTATGAAGGAACACTCATTTTTTCTTGAGGTTAGCTTTACACCAAAGGATAGTAAATTCTCTAGTCAAGCGGACAATTTTAGAAAGGAGTTTGATGCTCTTTTAGCGGATGTAATTTTACTATCCAATGGAGTTGTAAGCCCTGAGGTTCTTCAATCTGGAGAAGTGATTACACAATATACTCTAAGTGCAGAGATGGCATCAGCATATTTTACTGGTGTAGATATTCAAACAAAGCTTACTAAGGCAGAAGCTGGACTAATGGGCGAGGCCTTTATAAAGCCTAATCCAATGCTTGAACGAAAAGTATTTTTACTCAACCAAAAGGCAATGAGTTTGATAAGTGCATTAATAAAATTCAAAGCTAATATTTTATCAGATGTTTTATCCTGTAAAATGTTTACTGTAAATTACCCATTGTTAATTGATCACATTATGCGAGAAGCAAAACTGTATTTGCACATGATACAAATACTTCAAAATAGAAAAGAAATTGATGAAGAAATAACGACGTATGAACAGGAATTCTTTTGGAATACAATTATGGCTGAACATTCAAAGTTTATACGGGGATTGCTTGATCCAGCAGAAAATGAGTTGTTCAACGCGGCTAATAATTTTGGAAATGAGTTTGATAAATTGGCAAATGAGGCAAAACAAGCAATGGGAAATTCATTATTTGGCGACAAGGTAACAAATGAAAGTCTGAAAGCAACAAAAGAAATCCGTGATTTTAAAGCAGCAGGTACTAAGGGAATACTTGAATGTAAGATTAGGTCTATAATAATACCATTATTAGCCGATCATACATTAAGAGAAGCAAATCACTATTTAAGATTACTGAAAATAATAAAAAAACATTAAAGAGATATATATTTGGGCGTGGAGGTTAGCTTAAAAGGTAGGTTCAGCTTAAAAAAGTAGCGTACCTCCACTAGACTAATATGCACTATAAATGATATTGTAAAACCATTGGCTATAAAAATTTGGTTTATTATGTAATTGCGAAAAAGGTGTTTTTTAGAATATTGCATTTATGAGAGTTAATGAAATAAAAAGTAATCGAATTTAAATTTGTATCTTGTATGGACAGGCTATTGCTACTTTTGTTAAACTATAGTATATAAGGATATATATAGCAATGTGGAGGTGACAAGTAAAAAGAAAGATAGTAAAATACTTGTTAAGATAATTCACCTTAGCTTTGGAACTATGCAGGTATAATTGGGAATTCAATTAAGAGAGGGTTTTTGCGTATATAGTATTTTGAGCAATGTGCTAATCAAAAAATAATTTAAAAGGGTGGAGATAATATATGAAAATTCTATATCAAGGACGTGCAAGTTTAAGAATAATTACAAATGAAGGAACAGTTGTTTATGTTGATCCGTTTATGGGAGAAGGCTACGACTTACCTGCAGATATTATTTTAGTAACTCATCAGCATGGTGATCACAATCAGATTAATTTGCCAAATAAGAAAAACGATTGTCTTATATATCAGAACTTTGATGCTTTAAAAGATGGAAAATATATGACTCTTGATTATAAGGATTTACAAATAGAAGCTGTCCCAGCATATAACAAAAATCATAAAAAAGAAGAGTGTGTTGGATATCTTATAAAGGCAGAAAATAAGACATTATACATAGCAGGGGATACTTCAAAAATACCTGAAATGGAAGAACTAGCTTCAAAGAATATAGATTATGCTTTCTTACCTGCGGATGGTTTTTACAATATGGATATAGAAGAAGCTGCAGAGTGTGCAAAGATAATTGCTTGTAAGTATTGTATTCCTATACACACCAGCCCTGATCAACTTTATTGTAAAAGCACAGCAGAGAAATTAAATTTTGAAAATAGAATTTTAATGGACGTTAATCAAGAGATTGAGGTCTAAAATATAAAAGTTAATTGAGTTTTAATTTATATAAACGATATTCTATTAAACGATAGAATGTCGTTTTTTATTGTCTGCAACAACAAACCCTCGGCTAAGCTGGGGTGAGCCATAAAGCTTTAGCTTCAAGTTAAAAAAAATACCTCCAATGCTAAAATAGTGTTGGTTCGCAAACCACATTATAAAAACAAATGAGGGTCCATAATGGACAAGAATAAATTATCACATTCAACACGGGAATACAAATATCATTTGGTGTTTGCAGCAAAATATGCAGACAGATAATTTATGGGAAAATTAAATTTTAATGTGCTATAAAACTAAATTAATTCTGATTATAACAACTATGGCCAATACTATTGAAATTACCGTATAGGTGTCTACTAATTTCTATAAAGAGCCATGAAAATTAAGATTGAACCGAAGAGCAAGCAAATTTTTGAGTGTTGGGTATTATCTATTTTAAAGCAGTATTTATTGTTTGGTGATATTTGATTAAAGCAGTATACTATAAATTACTAATAGCATAGTGTAGTAAAGTCACAAAATGACGAAAAAAGCTGAGAAAAATAGAGAAATATTAATAATTCGACAAATAACAATAATAATATACATTTTACAACCTCTGAAATATGTGCTAACATAAAACTACAGTAAGATATTATTTACCTCCTAGCAGATAATAAACTTACCTGATTGATGTATCTACAGACTGCATAAAAATCTAAGTAGTTGGGAAAATTAATCTGGAAGTAAATTTTTAAAAGTTTTCAGCAATATACACACTTATATATGCAGTAATTTTAGTACTTATTAACACATCAAAATTTATAGCTTCTATGTAGCAAAAGTTGTAGTTATAGTTGCAAAAGCATTCGTATTTTCATTTATAGTATTAATTATCTACAAAAGCAATAGGCCCTTATGAGAAATCATAAGGGCTTGTTGCTTTTAACGTGATTTTATAATAGTATTTATATGGGTTATATGTGATATAAATAGAAACTAAGAATTCCAAAAATCTTTTTAATCAGGTAAATTGAGTGATTAACTTAAGGTTAGGATAAAGCGGAGGACTATATGGATATACGAAGAGCAAAATTAAGTGACATTGATATGTTAGTTGAAAATCGATTAGAATTTGTATATTCAATTGGAAATGTTGAAGATAAAGAAGCATTTAAAAGACTTACAAGAGAATATTTTCAAAAGCATTTAGAAGACAATACCTTACTTTCTTTTATAGCTTTGGATAATGGTAAAATAATTTCATCATGCATTTTATGTATTTATCAGACTTTACCTACGCCCAGCTGTTTGAGTGGTAAGGCAGGACTTTTGTTGAATGTATATACACTTAGGGAATATCGACGTAAAGGACTAGCGTATAATTTGTTATCACGACTTATTGAAGAAGCAAAAGCTTTGGGTTTAGGAAAAATTCACTTAGATTATACGGACGATGGCTACCATTTATACAAAAAATTAGGATTTGAAGAATTACACAGAGAGATGGCATTAAAGCTATAACAGATAATCAATATATTAATCATTTTGCTTAAATTTTCATATAATAATTTACCGAAGTTGATTTATTTATCAAATAGAAATCAAGGTCTATTTTGACCTCTAATTGAAATATAAATAAAACTTAAGGAGAATATTGTGAATAAGAAAAGAAAAATTTTCGTGATTCTTATATGCTTTGTAATATTAGCATTACTAATGGTTTGCGCTTTTTACAATGGCTTAGTAGTCAATAAACACAAACTTACTACTAATAAATTAAACAAAGAGGATTCAATAAGAATAGTATTAATTACTGATTTACATAGCCACATTTATGGAAAAAACCAATCGAAACTTGTGTCGTTGATAGAGAAGCAAAAGCCTGATATTATAGCATTAGCAGGCGATATAGTAGATGATTCAGTACCAATTGAGGGTGCAAAGCAGTTCTTGATTGGTATAGAAGGGCTGGCTCCAACATTTTATGTGTCTGGCAACCATGAATATTGGTCTAATGACATAAGAAATATAAAAGCATTATTTAGAAAGTACAATGTAAACGTACTTGAAAATAATTACCAAAATATAAACATTAGAAATTCCAATTTAATAATTGGCGGAGTTGAAGATCCTGAAATAATGAGATATGAATACACAAATTTAAACTATAGTGAGATATTTCATAACTCTTTTTCAGAATTAAAGGATAAGTCTCAATACAAAATACTATTAGCTCATCGTCCTGAATTTATCGAACTATATAAAGAGAGTTACTTTGATTTAGTATTATCAGGACATGCACATGGTGGACAGGTTAGAATTCCATTTATAATAAACGGACTTTTTGCTCCAAACCAAGGTTGGCTTCCTAAATTTGCCGGTGGTAAATATCAGCATGATTCGTTGGTACATGTAGTAAGTAGAGGAATTTCCTTTAACCCTAGATTACCACGTATCTTTAACCCTCCAGAAGTAGTTGTAATAGATATTGAAGGAGAATAGACAGTAGTGCTAAAAGCTGTTACTAATTAGTGTTACGTTATTTAAAATAATATTTCCTATATGGTTGTATGAGTATTATGATTATTTACTTATGATATAGATAGCATCTTTCTAATTGTGAAATTAAAGTAATTGTTTACAAATATTTACAATTATGATACGATATGGTTAAGATACTATTTTTTACTTCCTGATATTATTTTTAAAAATAGAGTTAATAAGATTGTAGACTTATTAACTCTATTTTTTTTGTATATTTTAGTATAAGTCAATATAAACAAAACTGTTTAAATATTAAATTCTAAAATTTGCTTCAAAATATATAAAGTTTAATATTTTGCTGTGACAACCGCCCTAGTTGTTTGACACGCAGCCTTTATAAACAAATTAAGTTTTATATTTTATTGTGCAATTACCTAGCAGTGTTATATGTAGCCATACAAAACAAATAAAGTTTAATAATTTGCTATGGCAACCGCCCTAGTTGTTTGACACGTAGCCTTTATAAACAAATTAAGTTTTATATTTTATTGTGCAATTACCTAGCAGTGTTATATGTAGCCATACAAAACAAATAAAGTTTAATAATTTGCTATGACAACCGCCATAGTTGTTTGACACGCAGCCTTTATAAACAAATTAAGTCTTATATTTTATTGTGCAATTACCTAGCAGTGTTATATGTAGCCATTCAAAACAAATAAAGTTTAATAATTTGCTATGGCAACCGCCCTAGTTGTTTGACACGCAGCCTTTATAAACAAATCAAGTCTTATATTTTATTGTGACAACCACCTAGTAGTATTATATATAGCTCTTCTAAAACACAAAAGTTTTTATTTATTGCTATTCAACCTATTAAATAAAATATATAGCACGCTTTTAATTTTTGAAAAATTGCAGGTGTTCATAAATATAAATTGGGAGTCTTAAATATTTTAAAATTATAATGAGAATGTTAAACCTTGGTAAAATTATATGTTATACTAAAACGAGGCAAGAAAATGTTCAAAACTTCTAATCGTGGAGGAGTGAGCTCTATTAGTTTTCAAGAGGTTACTAGATCTACAGCCTCGTTGAAACACCGAATATTAATATGAAACAGAAAACATTAGATAAAGATAAGTATTTTACGGAGGATGAGGAAATGTTAAGATTAAGGCCATATAAAAAAAGTGATGCAAAGTATCTGCTAAATTGGTTTAATGATGAAAGATTATTCTCAATGTGGAGTGCAAATAAGTTTCAGTATCCACTGACAGAAACTCAGCTAGAAATATACAAAGAGAAAGTTGATAATGATGAAAATGCATGGATAACAACAGCTATTGATGAAAAAGGTACCCCTGTGGGACACTTTCTAATGAGATCTGCTGACTATGTAAAGGGCAGTATACATATGGGATTTATTGTTGTAGACCCAGAGATTCGTGGAAAAGGTTACGGAAAAGAGATGCTAGAGTTAGCAATTAAATATGCTTTTGAAATACTGAAATTATCACGTATTACGTTGAATGTATTTGATACTAATCCTTCAGCTTATAGTTGCTATAAAAGAGTAGGATTTGTTGACGAAAACTATATTGAAAAGAATTTTCCATATAAAGATGAATTATGGGGAACTTATTATATGGCAATTGAAAAGTAATAAATGATAAGGCCTTGAGACAGTTGTTATTTACACATTAATATATAAATACATAATACAAGCAGTTATGGCGGCAATCCATTGATAAGTCTCAATTAGTAAGATCAAGTGAACCGCTCGCAGATGTATTGCTTGAGTCCCATGCCCTTCCTCTTTCATCACCCCAATATTTGTATGCTTTTCTAAGTGAAGATATAAATTTATTTTTTAAATTAGATGTTATTTGCTCAATAAAATTTACATTATAGATAGATAAGATTTTAGGGAGTGATGACATCGTGATAACAAACGCTTTAGCAGACAAAAACATAGAACAGCATTCAAACAGGTATATACAAAACAAAGCATCAGTTTCCAAGCAAACTACCTCAAATCAAGTTGCCTCAGCAGTTGATGTGAAGGCCATTACTGAAAAGCTGCTATCTAATCCAGATTCCGTATCACGTAATGAATTTATGCGGTTTCAAAGTGTCGTTGGATATAAGCAGGCTATGAAAATAATGGAAGAGGGCAAAAGGCGAAAGAGGAAAGAAAACACTGACAATGAAAAGAAACAAACTAATACCCCTTCAATACAGAATTTACAGCAAAGCAGTGCTATAAAACCAACTGCTGCTGCTACGAAAAAGCCAAATACACCTCAAACTGCACAAGTTATTCAAGATGCAGTACAAAGCAAGGCAAAAGGCGAAGTAAAGGATGATAGCACAATACAGACTAAAAAAGCTGCTCAAATACCTGAAAAGGTAATTCAAAAGAGTAAGCAAGAAGAAACTAGCATTACGCCTGATGCTGTTCTAGATACAATGCAGAATGTTATAGATATAGTGGGATTTGTCCCTGGTATTGGTGATATTGCAGATGGAGTTAATACAGGAATATATTTAGTAAGAAAAAGATGGATGGATGCAGTGTTTTCGGGGATATCTTTACTTCCTGCCTTGGGCTCTGTCTTAGCCGCCCCAATGAAAGCTATAGCAAATGCTGTGGGGAACACAAAGGTAGTCAAAGAGGCTATTGAGTTTTTAGCTAAAACCTTTGGAGGAACATCAAAGGTTGCTTCAAAGCTAGATTCCATTTTAATAACCTTTAAAGGTATTCTTCGCAAGCTGCCCGGTGTAGTAGACTCTATTGCAGATAACAGCTTGCTGAAAAAGATTTTACATAAAAATGATATAAGAGCAATACGTCTATTTGCAAAAAGCATGAGACTTGGAATTGAGACTCTGTGCAAAAAAGCAGAAGAGATTTTTGCTTTGGTTAAAAAACCATTTATTAAGAGTGTTCCTGAGGTTAAAGTTAAACACGCAGTTAGCAATGCTAAACAGGCACAAAGCGTATTAGATGGAATAGATCCTAAATACTTTAATAGCAATAGTAGATTTGGAGGCGGATTCTATGTGGGTTCAGACGGAAAGACAATAGTGGCTGAACTTGCAGAACACGGAAATACGGCTAAATATGCAATTAGCTATGATTTAAATCTTAGCGGACAAAAGGTATTAGACTTAACTAAACCAGATGTGGCAGCTAAATGGAACTTTATTCCGGATGTTACATCAACTAGAGATTGTCAGAAAATTGGTGAATTAGCTGAGAAGCAAGGCTATACTGTTATTAAATTTAAATCATATAGAGGAAGCGGAATCAATTACGTAATTTTCGATGATTTTAAAAAGATATTATCAGCTAAAATGGTTACGCCAATTGATTAGAAAAATACAAAGCAGCTACTATGCTTTTTAAATAATAGACTTTAAAAGCAAATATAGCTTTGTTAATAAATAAGAGGGAGGTTCATGCAGGTACTACATTCATATTATGTACCCTAGGCATGTAAAAGATATTTCTATGAATATGAAAACTGTCAGAGTTCGAAAAGAGGAAGCATTGTGTAAACAATGCGGTAAGAAAAAATCCTTTTATTATTTATCAGATTATTCATATGGTGAAAGATTGGTTATGACAAAGGATTTGAAGTGTTATGCGTATGCTAATTTAATTGAAGATAAGGCATTTGAAGAACTTGAGAAATACATCAAGTTGATATTAGAATGTCATAATATTACTTTATCAGAAAAACAAATAGCTAAATGTATAAATGATTTATTTGGCATTACGTGCGATTACATAAGGAATCAGCCTATTGACACTGCTAGCAGAGACGATAAGTGTTTGTTCTGCGGAAGTGATGAATTTGGCCAGAATATTTCAGAAACAATTGAAGACATTGAGATACCCAGTGTGACACATACTGCATGGGACAAACTTAATGAAGATGAGAAAATAAATGTAATCAAAAAAGAACTGAAGAAGCAGAATTATATTAATTAATTTAATTTAACTTAATGTAAAATAAATATTCATAGCATAGGTATACTCAAAGAGACTAAATTTTAACCAAAATTAATAACTCAACTTTCCAGTAAAATTGTAAGTTTCTAAACTTATCAATAGATTAAGGGAAAGTTGAGTTAAAAATTTCAACACCGATAAGTTTTTGGTGGGAAGGTTAATTTTTGCTGCTAAAAAGGCTTAATAGTAGCAAACTATCAAAATTATTTCACGGTAGCAAGAACTTCAGCTTTCTATAGTGTATTGTTTGATAGTAACAAACTATTAAAATTATTTTTAAAAAACCATTGCAATATATGCTATATAATAGGTATATTATTAATAAACAAATGCTCGGTTGATTAAATTTACAAGGAATACTATGGAAAAATCACAAATTAAAATTTCAATCAGAAATTTAGTTGAATTGGTACTAAGGTCTGGCGATATTGATAATAGACTTGTTTCATCTACTAGAATGTTAGAGGGCACTCGTATTCATCAAAGAATTCAGAAAGAAGGCGGCTCAAATTACAACAAAGAGGTATTTTTGTCCTTTGATTATGAAATTCAGGGTTTTTCAATTAGGCTAGAAGGCCGAGCAGACGGTATAATTACTGAGCCAGACGGCATTGTTATTGATGAAATAAAATCCACAACAAGACCCCTTGAATATATAGATGAAGATTTTAGTTTATTGCACTGGGCACAAGCGAAATGCTATGCTTTTATTTATGCTGCACAGAATGAAATGGAGCAAATTACTGTTCAATTGACATATTTTCATGTGGATACTGAAGAGAGAATGAATATAAGAAAACAGTTCAGTTTCTCTCAGTTAGAAGAATTTATGGATGATTTAATGAATAAATATTTCATTTGGGCAAGTATGCAGCATGAATGGAATACTCTTAGAGATATTTCTATTAAAGACTTGCAGTTTCCCTTTGAAGTTTATCGAAAGGGTCAAAGAGAATTAGCTGTGGCTGTATATAAAACCATAATGCAGGAGAAAAAACTCTTTGTACAGGCTCCTACAGGTATTGGAAAGACTATTTCAACATTGTTCCCATCAGTAAAAGCAGTTGGAGAGCAGCATATTTCAAAAATATTTTATCTAACGGCAAAAACAATAACAAGGCAGGTAGCTGAAGAAGCTTTCACAAAAATGAGAAGCAAGGGTCTCAGATTTAGGACTATTACTTTGACAGCCAAGGATAAGATTTGTTTTAATAAAGAAGGAAGCTGCAATCCGGATTATTGTGAATATGCAAAAGGACATTATAATAGAGTAAATGAAGCTTTGACTGATATTTTACGTGATACAGAGTATTTTTCCCGAGAAACTATTGAGGAATATGCATTAAAACATAATGTTTGCCCCTTTGAATTTGCATTAGATTTATCTTTATGGGCTGATTGCATTATATGCGATTATAATTATGTCTTTGATCCGAGAGTTTATCTGAAGAGATTCTTTATGAATAATGAAGGTGACTATGCTTTCTTGATAGATGAGGCTCATAATCTTGTTGACAGGGCAAGAGAAATGTTTTCGGCTCAAATTAACAAAGTGGCATTTTATGAAGCTAAAAAGCTGATGAAGGACAAGCAGCCAAAGATTGCAAAGCAGCTGACAAAAATAAATTCGTATATGATAGCACTTAGAAAGCAGTGCAATGAAGATGGCTTTATGGTCAGCAAAGAGCAATTAACTGATTTATATAAATTACTAAACAATTTTATACGTGAATCAGAAGAGTGGATACTGAGAAATCAAAGCAATAATATAGAGGGCTTTGACCTTGTATTAGAAGTGTATTTTAATGCTATTTCATTTGTAAAGATAGCAGAATTATATGATGAAAGATATGTAACATTTATTGATACATACTCTAGTGAAGTACGTGTAAAGCTATTTTGTATTGATCCCTCTTACCTATTGTCAGAAGCTGTAAAGAGAGGGAAAACAGCGGTGTTTTTTTCTGCAACACTGACGCCGCTTAGCTATTTTATGGAGGTTTTAGGCGGTGAAAAAGAGGATTATAATATTAACCTTACATCACCCTTTGATAATAAAAAGCTGTGTCTGCTTGTAGAAGACAAAATTTCAACCAAATTCAAAAACAGAGAAAATAGCTATGACAAAATTGCAGAGCTTATTAAAGCTGCAATCGATAAGAAACAAGGAAACTACATGGTTTATTTTCCATCCTATAAATACATGAACGAGGTATATACAAGATTCACTGAAAAGTATCCTTATATTGAAACATTGCTTCAGCAGAGTTCAATGACAGAGGAAGAGAGAGAGGAATTTTTAAATAAATTTTTGCCTAATAATGAACAAATCTTTGTGTGTTTCTGTGTTTTGGGCGGTATTTTCTCAGAAGGTATTGACTTAAAAGGCGATAGGCTTATTGGAGCTATTATAGTTGGTGTGGGCCTTCCTCAAGTCAGTGCTGAACAGAACATTATTTTGAATTATTTTCAGCAAAAAAATGGTATGGGCTATGAAAACGCATATATGTTTCCAGGAATGAACAAGGTTCTGCAAGCGGCTGGCAGAGTTATTCGATCTGAAAATGACACTGGCTTAGTTTTGCTGATTGACGAAAGATTTTCTCATTATGAGTATAAGTGCTTGTTTCCAAAGCACTGGGAACATAGCGTGCGAGTAAAAAGCTTACCAGATTTGGAGCAGAAGCTGGAGAGGTTTTGGGGTGGTAAATAATTGATATGAAGGATGAAAAATTTTAAAAATTATAGGCGTATATTATAGGCGTATGTGATTAATTAACATCATGTTACAAAAATAAACTTTTTACCAATTATAACTAACTATTTAGCAATTATATTGTATAATATGTTATACTGTTGACAAAAAGAACTAAAGGAGCTCTATATCCTAGATTTAATAATCGGAACACGTACTATTTGCGGTAAATATAGTGAAAAAATGCTTTCGTGGTTAACTAAAAAGCTTAAAAAAGAACTTCCATTTATTAGTTCTGAAATTGTCATTAATATAATGAAAAGTGCTGCCGATATAGAACTTCAAAGCAATAATAAAAATACTCAGGATAGACTTATTAGTGTAAAAAGCATTGAAGAAGCTGTAAATAAATATTTATCAGGACTAAGTTAAGATATTACCAGTATTATTTACAGAAATTTGCCTATTGTATTTAATTTGCTTACTCTGAAAGTCAAGGGTGCACTTTATCCTTGATTTTTTATTTAAAGGACGGATAATTTTTGGATTTTTTCGAGACAATTAAAATCAGACACAATATAAAACTAAATGAACAGCAGAAACAAGCAGTTTTGCACAAAGAAGGCCCTGCTTTGGTGCTTGCAGGACCAGGTTCAGGAAAGACTACAGTTATTACTGCAAGAGCTGCTTGTTTGATTCAAAATTCAGGTGTTAGACCTGATAACATATTAACCTTGACTTTCAATAAGGCTGCCCAACTGGAAATGGAAAGACGGTTTCAAAGGCTTTATGGAAACGAAATTAATGGCAAGGTACATTTTTCAACACTACACAGCTTCTGCAATAATGTGGTGAGGAAATATGAGGCTCTGAAGGGACAAAGACTAAAGCGTATTGAGGGAAATGATAACGATATTAATAAAAAACAATTACTGAAAACTCTATATTTGGAGATTAATAATTCAAAAATAAATGATGATGAACTTGAAAGTTTAATTAATGAAATTGGTTTTGTAAAAAACAAAATGATAAAAAATATAGATGGAGGCATATTCTCCACAAATAAATTTAGTCAGGTTTTCAAGGCTTATGAAGAGTATAAGAGAAAAAATTTATATATTGATTTTGATGATATGCTTACCTATGCATACAGTATATTGATTAAATGCCCGGAAATATTGAATTATTATAAAAACAAGTATACATATATACAAGTTGATGAAGGTCAGGATTTATCAAAAATACAGTTTGAGGTATTGAACTTATTAATAAAAGGAAACAATAACTTTTTTATTGTAGCTGATGATGATCAGTCTATTTATGGCTTTAGAGGTGCAGAGCCTCAGTATATCTTAGATATTAGAAAGCAATTTAGCAATTGCAGTATTTATAATTTGGAAACAAATTACCGTTCAAGCAAGAATATAGTTGAGTTAAGCAGTAAATTTATAAAGCTTAACGAGAATAGATTTGATAAAAACCACACAACTTTTAATAAAGAAAAATGCGATCCAATTATCATTAATGCTAAAAATGAACATGAACAATTGAAAATTATAATTGATAAAGTAAAAGAAACCCTATCTCGTAGGGAAGATAAGGAAATTGCAATATTATACAGGAATAACTTATCCTCAATAATAATTGCAGATGCTTTTCTTAGACAGCAAATACCCTTTAAAATTAAGCAAAATAGCTTATTATTCTTTAAACATTGGCTAGTAAAGGATGTTGTTGCTTTTTTAATGTTTGCCCTTGATCAACACGATAAAGAAGCATTCTCAAAGATTTACTACAGAATGAATAGGTATATATCAAAGACTATGATTGAGTGCTCTATAAACGCAGATAATTCAGGTATGTCTGTAATTGATTGTATAATCAATAATGCAGATTTAAAGCAATTTCAGATTAATGCTCTTCAGCTTTTAAAGGTAGAGTTTAATTCATTGTCAAGAATGAAGCCTTGGGAAGCACTGGAGTATATAAAAAATGATTTTAATTATTTGGAAAGTGTTAAGGGATATTGCGAACTTGTGGGTTTGTCTTTTGAATATTTAAACAGACTTTTTGGAATCTTACAGGGCTTGTCTGTAGGATGTCAAACAATAGCTTCTTTTTTAGTCAGATTGCAGGAATTAGAACAAATATTTGATGGGACAATAGCTGTAGATGCTAACAAGAAAAGTTCTATAACTCTGAGTACATTACATTCATCAAAGGGCTTAGAATATGATTGTGTGTTTATGATTGATTTAATAAACAGTGAAATTCCTGGAGAAAAAGCTTTAGAACAAAATTCAGAGGGTAAAAATAAAGCAATGCTGGAAGAGGAAAGAAGACTTTTTTACGTTGGTATGACTAGAGCAAGAAACACACTTTATTTGATATATCCCATGCAAATTAATAATGAAATAGCAATGAGGTCTATATTTATAAATGAAGTTCTATATTTTCTTAAAAAGGACATAATAGATGGTATCGGAGAAGGAAGCATTGTTATGCATACAAAATTTGGAAGGGGAGCGGTTGCTGAAATAAATGAAAGTTCTGCCGACAATCAGACAATAAAAATCAAGTTTTTTAGTGGTGAATATAAGACTTTTAATTTGCAAATATGCTTAGAAAATAAACTGCTGAGTTTTGATTAATTAATTAAACTATTTTTATTTACTAAGTTTGTGTTTTAAGACTTAAATGTTTATTTTATAGGTTGTACAAAAACAATCCTTTTGTTATTATAGGATAGATTGATTGTGAAGCTAATTGATGATTAACCGACTGCTAAAGCTTTATTGTTAAAATAATATTATACCCATCAATGCATTAGCTTCATATATCGTTGATAGTGTTTTTAGTATTAGAAAGGAAATGATATTAAAATGATTGAAAAGTACTACCCTGATTTATACTATGATAGCATAAGACATATTGACCTTGAAAACCTTAAAAACAGAGGCATACAAGGTTTGATTTTGGATATTGACAACACATTAGTACCTATGCACGCAAAAGATGCTGATGAAAATGCAATTTCTTGGATAGCAGAACTCAAGAATAAAGGATTCAAGGTATGTATATTGTCAAATGCATCTGAAAAGCGTGTTATAAGGTTCAATAAAGATATTTCAGTAACAGCCATTCACAGAGCATATAAACCTTCTGGCAAGGCATTTTTAAATGCAGCTAAGGTTATGGGACTAGAGCCTGAGAAGGTTGCTGTTATAGGAGATCAGGTTTTTACTGATATTATTGGAGGCAATAAAGTAAATATGCTTACAGTTCTTGTGAAACCTATTGACGAAAAAGAAATTTTATTTGTAAGATTTAAAAGAATTTTTGAAAAATTAATTATCAAGAGTTTTACTGAAAATGTAGAAGACAAAATTAACAAGAGATTGGATAAGAGAATAGAATGGAAGAAAAATAGTTTAGAACTTGAAAAAAGTAGATTTAAGGGATAGTTTTAGATAGTAAATTTAAACAAATTCAACTTAGCTTAAACAGGGGGCATACTATGGAGGTTGTAAATTTTGTTAATGGTAAAACAGAACTATATGGTATATTAGGAGATCCTATAGAGCATACTAAATCTCCGTTTATTCACAATACATTATTCAAGCAGTTTAATATTAATGCTATTTACATTCCTATACATGTAAATGAGGTTTGCTTGGAGAATGTTATTAATGGATTAAAAGCACAGAATATAAGTGGTTTTAATGTTACAGTCCCACATAAGAAATCAATTATAAAGTATTTAGATGATATTTCTCATGACGCATTATTAATGGGTGCAGTTAATACTGTAAAAAATATTCAGGGCAGGCTAAAAGGTTATAATACTGATGCTGAAGGTTTTGTACGGGACTTTAAGGAAGGCCTTGATACAAATTTTAAGGACAAACGAGTTATGATACTTGGAGCTGGTGGAACAGCAAGAGCCTTAGCTGTAAAATTGGCATCAGAAGGCATTGAGCACTTGACATTAGTAAATAGAACAGAGGAAAATGCAAAAAATATAACGGAACTAATTAAGAATAATTATGGTGGCATTGCAAGCTATATGCTACCAGATTCTACTAAATTATTTGATCAAATGTCACAAAGTCATATTATTATTAATACTACTCCAGCTGGAATGAGTACATATTTAGATTCTACACCATTTAATATTGACTATGTTTTTGATAAAAATCAGGTGGTATACGATGTGGTATATAGTCCTGAAAAAACGAAATTTTTACTACAGGCGGAAAGTTATGGATGCAAAACTAGAAATGGTTTTGGTATGCTTATAAATCAAGGAGTTTCAGCTTTTGAAATTTGGACTGGAAATATAGTACCAAGGCAAATGGCTATAGAATTATTAAATAAAATTATTAAAATGAAGGATTTTCCAAAATAATAACGAATATTATTAATGTATTTGAAATGTAATGTATGTCGTATTATTTGTGTTTTTAGGAGGGGCGAAATGATAGTAATTAAAAATTATATGGAAGAAGTAGTGCTCAATTTAATGGATGACGTGCTAGATGATATTAATATGTGTAAGTGTGAAGCCTGCGTTATGGATATTGCAGCTTTAGCTTTGAACGATTTGCCACCAAAATATATTGCGACTGAAAAGGGTGAACTGTACTCAAAGGTAAATTCTCTGAGAAATCAGTTTGAGGTTGATGTTATTGCTGCTCTTACAAAAGCTGCTGTATTAGTAAAAAGATCTCCTAGACATAAATAATTTTTTTGGATATTAAGAGATCAAATCTAAATTAAGATTACAATCTAAGAAATTATTATCTAGTGCCATAACTTTTTATATGATTTAGGCGTTGGATAATTAGAGAATCAGTTATAACAAGACAAGAAAATGTCCTTCACGTTATGTAACGCTTTGGCTTTCTGGCTCCTTTTTGGGTTAAGTTGTGTTTTAACAATTGGCTGATAATTTTTAGGTTGACAAGAATGTTTATTGCGAGAAAATTGCTTTTTACAAAAAATGACCTCGCCTATTTAAATTATTTTTTAAATTTAAATAGGTGAGGGACAGTAAGTTATTAACTAATATTTATATCAATTTTTACTTCTCAAATAAATGTCTATTGCCAATTATAGTCATTATTTTTTATCGAAATAATGTATATTAATTGTTCACATTACTAATTTCCGTAGTTTTTATTTAATTTATGATTGTAAATCTATCTATATGTTTTCAACCGCAATGATTTCAACTATTATAATTTCATCTGTTAAAGCTAGTTTAACTATCTTAAGCTAACTTTTTTAGTCGTATTTTAAGGCTTATCTACTCCAGTACCCTTGGTATCAGTTTCTGAATTGGAGGGATTTTTCTTCGTAACAGGTGGGTTTTTTGTGCTTTTTGATGGTTGCGTATCCTCAGAATCCTTTGAATCAGGGACAAATAATTCTGAAGGAGTAGAAATTCCATGTTCTGAATGAAAATACAGAGGAACTATAGTTTCAGCTGGCTCTGAAATATTAGTATCTATATTTAGGAAATTACCATTGTAAACGTAATACCATCCTCCACTTATTAATTTGTCTTCTCCGTCTAACCTAAAGGAATTGAAATAATCAGCTTTAATATTAAGCACTCCTGACGTTAGCTTAAGTGCATCAGTTAACGTCATATTAGTTACAATGTTTTGAAAAGTGTAGTTTATTACAGAATTAAATTTTGGGAAATTCTGTATATTAACTTTTTGACTTATAAAAGCTTTAATAAATTTAACTTGCATTTCAGTTCTTTTTATGTCGCTGCCATCATAAAATTCTTTTAATTCTTTTAATTCTTGAGCTGAATATAGATTATTGGCTGGTTTTCTAAATCTAAGCAGCTGTTCAACCTTTTCACCGTCTAAGAGCTGATAACCCTTGTCCAAGTCAATATATAAATCCTGCTCGGGGTCATTGTATCTTAATTTTGCTGGGACATCAAAATATACACCGCCTAGCATATCTGTTATTCCTTTAATACAAGATATATTTATATGAACATAATAATTAATGTTTATGCCAGTCAAATTGGAAACAATTTCTGAAGCATACATGGCACCCTCATGATTACGTCCGCCAGCAGCGTATGCGGAATTGATTTTTGGAACATTGCTGTGCTTTATTTTAACTTTTGTATCCCTTGGAATAGTAACAATACTAATTTGATTGTTTGCAGGGTTATAATTTGCTACTAGCATTACGTCGGTATTACCACTTGATTTATCACCAACAAGCAAAAGAAAATTCATAGGTTCTTTGTTTCTGGATGAATTTATACCAGCTAACATATCATTTAAAGGAGAATTTCCATCGTTAGGTTCTAAAGTATTTATATAAAACAAAAATATTGTTCCAAGTACAAATAGAAAGCTTCCCAATACTATACTAGTTATGTAAGTAAATTTTCTTGTATTCATTCTATTAAACCTCATTTAAAAAAATTAATAAAATCATATCATAGAATTATAACATATAAAGAATTCAATAAAAATATTATATAAAATTTTTATTATAAACTTAATAATTTTTTAATTTATTCGGGTTTACAAGTAACTACTTATTTCTAATATTGGTACGCGAGTACAACTTATAAATAGGCTGCTTGGTGCAGTTTAATATTGATATAAATTATTTTTTATTTTTCAACACATGTATGCTGAATGTTAGCGCCGGTAAAAATAACTATGGGATGAACCAATATGTATTAAATGAAATTATTGACTTTATTACGCCTGTAACATAATAAGTTTTTGAATCATATTATGTTCTAAAGGTATATAAGCTCGCTAAGGGGGCATTTAGATTGAATTATAAGGAAATAGATATACTAAAAGGCGTTTTTTCAAATATGCTCAAAAATCAATATACTTTGAGAAGCATTGAACTTGGTATAAATGGTAAGTTAATTGCAGTTGGGTATAATCCTTACTGGACTAGCAGACTTGATTCTAAAATTGAAAAAATAGAGCTGAGTTTTTTAAACTCCAGAGGAATCATGGTCCCATTAGTACTTAAAAATGTTGTTGATTTTGAGATATATCCTAAAGAGGGTAGAAGAAGCAAAAAATATAGAATAAATTCAATTGAACTTATGACTTTATCACCTTATGTAAATCCAAAGAATCAAAAAGATATATATGACAGAGTTAAATTTGAAGTTATTTATGATGATTGAGAGTGAGGTGAGTTGTAGTTTCTAGAGCCTTTTCATAGTTTACAAATAATTGAATAAGTATTAAAATGTAGAGCGACATAAAAAATGATTGAATTAATGTAGAACTTTGTATTAGTAAACTGTGTATGTGGAGGGCTCTAATGTTTAGTGATTTATTTACATATGATGCAAGTACTAAGATTTTTTTTGATACTCTATTTATTTCTATTCCGGAAGTGTTTTTTTGGGTATTATTTACATTAATTCTTGTTGGAGAATTTGAATATTGGAGCGAATCCGAATGTAAAAGACTTATTAATAAATTTGATTATGTCAGAGTTTTTTTACCTACTGTTGTGGTTGCTTTTATAATAAATATTAGCTATTACTTTGGATTAAGCTGGTATTTAGTTCAATTTATATCAATTGTAAGCTTTTATATCATTTTAGTAGTTACAAATGATGTTTTTGATGATGCAAGTGCTTTAAAGTGGATGTCTAGGACTTTTTTATTTATGATATTAGGATTTATAATTAATAAAATCTTAAATTTCTTAGTTTTTTCATTCATAATGCATATATCTAAAATAACCATTGAGCAAATAAACAGAGACTTTCTATTAGGCTTTGGAATATCATTACCTATTAGAGTAATACAGTATATTTTGCTTTTATACTTTGTAACTAAAAAACGTACATTATTAAAGGGGCAGTGGCTAAAACATATTTTATCGAGTCCATTATTATCTGCAATTTATTATGTAATTGTATTATTTAATGTTCTGTTTTTAAAAGTAATTTATGAAGCTATTACAAACTATTATGTTTTAGAAGAGATGTCAAAAAATTCAGTTTTTATTTTGTTAATTGCCATTATTTTATCTCCCGTTATAAATATTGTGGGTTTTATGATTGGCTGCTACTACGTGAAAAATAAGGAAATTGAAGTAAAGAACATCGAAGCTGAAAAGCTTAATAATTTATCTGAAAATATTAGGTTGTACATAAAAAATGGAAATTATGACAATATACTTTGGAAACTTAATGGGGTTAGAATTGAGGTTGAAAATATTGCTAAAGGTATATATGACAGGGACAAGCTATAAATTATATATTAATAATCAAACTTGACGGTTGAATATTCTGCTTAAAACCTAGTAATATTAGGTACAGTAGCATTATTATATGAAACGTAAATAATTTTTCTTCATTTATAATTATTAATAATTCTTATTTAATTCTAACAAACCAACATTTTTTTATGTGCTAAGTTTGAGATAATAAAAAAAATTAACATAAAAGTCACAATAAGCGGTTGTTGATAATCTAAATTTATCGTATTATAATTCTATATAGTAATTTTTATAGTAGTATGGGACATAATTACATGGACATAAATAACTTTAGTATAATTTGTATAACTAGTAGAACGGAGGAAAATAAATGCCAATTACAGAATTTTTATCACGCAATGCAGAAATGTACGGAAATGAAATTTGCTTAACGGAGATCAATTTAGACTTACAGGACAGTCATAATGTTATCTGGAAAGAATTCGAACTTATTGAAAACAATCCCGCAGGTGAATACAGAAGAGAAATGACATGGCGTGTATTTGACGAGAAAGCAAATAGGTTCGCAAATCTTTTACTCAAAAGAGGAATTAAAAAAGGTGACAAGGTTGCTATTCTTCTAATGAATTGTCTCGAGTGGCTTCCTATTTATTTTGGAATACTAAAGACAGGAGCTATTGCTGTACCATTAAATTTTAGATATACTGCTGAAGAAATAAAGTATTGTTTAGGCTTATCGGATACAATTGCTCTTATTTTTGGACCTGAATTTATTGGTAGACTAGAAACAATTTATGATCAAATACCTAATGTAAAAATACTCTTTTTTGCAGGAGAAGGACGTCCATCTTTTGCTGAAAGCTATGATAGGCTTACTGCAAATTGCTCATCTGAAGATCCAAGAATAAAGATAACTGATGAAGATGATGGAGTTATTTATTTTTCATCTGGAACTACAGGATTTCCTAAAGCAATATTACATACACATGGGAGTTTGATGTCTGCTTGTTATACTGAGCAAAAACACCATGGTCAAACTAGAGAAGATAATTTCTTATGTATACCTCCACTTTATCATACAGGTGCAAAAATGCATTGGTTTGGAAGCTTTCTGGTAGGAAGCAAGGCAGTTTTGCTTCGTGGAATCAAGCCAGAATGGATACTTAGAACAGTATCAGAGGAAAAAATCACCATCGTTTGGCTGTTAGTTCCTTGGGCACAGGATATTTTAGATGCTATTGAGAGTGGTGAAATAAAGCTGGAGGATTATAATCTATCTCAGTGGAGACTAATGCATATTGGTGCACAGCCTGTTCCGCCAAGTTTAATAAATCGCTGGAAAAAGTACTTCCCACATCACCAATATGATACAAATTATGGCCTTAGTGAATCTATTGGACCTGGTTGTGTTCATTTAGGTATTGAAAACATTCATAAGGTAGGTGCTATTGGAGTACCTGGGTATAAATGGGAGACTAAAATTGTTGATGAAAACAGAGTACCTGTTGAGCAAGGACAAGTTGGAGAACTTGCAGTTAAGGGTCCAGGTGTTATGAAATGTTACTACAATGACCCAGAGGCAACAGAAGCGGTATTAAAGGATGGATGGCTATTTACCGGGGATATGGCTATGATGGATGAAGATGGTTTTATCTATTTGGTAGATAGAAAAAAAGACGTTATTATTAGTGGTGGAGAGAATATATATCCAGTACAGATTGAGGATTTCCTTCGAACAAACGATAAAATTAAAGATGCAGCAGTTATTGGTTTGCCAGATAAACGTCTTGGTGAAATAACAGCTGCAATTATAGAGTTAAAGCCAGGTTGTGAATGTACTGAAAAAGAGATTGAGTCTTTCTGTTCACCTATGCCAAGATATAAGCGTCCAAGAAAGATTATTTTTGATACAATTCCACGAAATCCTACAGGAAAGATAGAAAAGCCTAAATTAAGAGAAAAATATGGTGTGGCCAGTTTAGTGGCAGATCAAAATGAAATATAAATATATGTATTAATGTTTTGTATAATATTTAAATTATATAAATTAACACAAATGGTGATGGAGGAATTTAAATGAAAAAACTCATGCTTGGTAATGAAGCTGTAGCAAGAGGTGCATATGAAGCAGGCTGCACAGTTGCTTCTGCATACCCAGGAACGCCTAGTACAGAGATAACAGAGGCTATTGCTAAACAATATGATGAAATATATTCTGAGTGGGCACCTAATGAAAAAGTAGCAATGGAAGTTGCTATAGGAGCATCCTTTGGAGGAGCTCGTGCAATATGTGCAATGAAGCATGTAGGACTTAATGTTGCAGCTGATCCATTATTTACTGTATCATATACTGGTGTAAATGGTGGTTTGGTTATAATGGTAGCCGACGACCCTGGAATGCATAGTTCACAGAATGAACAAGATAGCAGAAATTATGCAAGAGCTTCTAAAGTTCCTATGTTAGAGCCATCTGATAGTCAGGAATGTAAGGAGTATGTAAAAAAAGCATTTTCTATAAGTGAACAATTTGACACTCCTGTAATTGTTCGCCTTTCAACTAGAGTAGCACATTCACAAAGTGTTGTTGAATTAAATGATAAAGAAGATTATAAAATCAAAGATTATATTAAGGATGCCGGTAAATATGTTATGATGCCTGCAATGGCTAGAAAAAGACATGTTGTTGTTGAAAAAAGAATGGCTGACTTGAGAGAGTATTCCGATTCAAGTGAATTAAACAGAGTAAAGATGGACAGCGACGATATCGGAGTTATTACAAGTGGTATTGCATATCAGTATGTAAAGGAAGCTATGCCAAATGCTTCTGTTCTTAAGCTGGGTATGGTTTATCCTATACCTGAAAAGCTTATTGCTGATTTTGCTAGTAAAGTGAAAACTCTTTATGTTGTTGAAGAGTTGGAACCATTTTTTGAAGAACAAATATTAAAGATGGGCATAAAGGTTATTGGAAAAGAAAAGCTTCCGGTTATAGGTGAACTGAGCAGCCAGATTATTGCTGAAAGACTATTAGGTAAAGCAATTATAGATGCTTCAAAACAGTCTGTACCTGTTAGGCCACCTGTTATGTGTCCAGGATGTCCGCATAGAGGCATGTTTTATGTTTTAAAGAAACTTAAGCTAAATGTGAGCGGAGATATAGGCTGCTATACACTTGGAGCATTGGCACCAAATGAAAGTATTGATACTTGTGTTTGTATGGGTGCAAGTATAGGCGTGGCTCACGGTATGGAAAAAGCACGTGGTACCGAATTCGGTAAGAAAACAGTTGCTATACTTGGTGACTCCACCTTTATACACTCTGGTATTACAGGCTTAATTGATATCGTGTACAACAAAGGAAATTCAACAGTAATAATACTTGATAATTCAATTACAGGTATGACAGGACACCAGCAAAATCCTACAACTGGTTTTACAATCAAGGGAGAACCTACTAAACAAGTTGATTTAGAGTTACTTTGTAAGGCTGTTGGAATTGATAGGGTTACAGTTGTTGATCCTTTTGATATTAAAGAATTTGAAAAAGTGGTTAAAACTGAGACCCAGATTGATGAACCTTCAGTAATTATATCTCAGAGACCATGTGCGCTTTTGAAGAATGTTAAATATGAGGGTGTTCAAAAAATAAATCAAGACAAATGTAAAAGATGCAGAATGTGTATGAAAATGGGATGTCCTGCAATAGTTGATAAAGGTGAGCACTTAGAAATTGATCCGGCTCTTTGTGTTGGATGTATGCTTTGTACTAAAGTTTGTGGTTTTGGTGCAATTGAGAAGGCGGGTGAATAATATGGAAAAATTAAATATATTAATTGTTGGTGTTGGTGGTCAAGGTACACTTCTTTCTAGTAGAATACTAGGTAACGTTGCATTGAAATTAAATTTTGATGTAAAGGTTTCAGAAGTACATGGTATGTCTCAGAGAGGCGGAAGTGTTGTAACATATGTTAAATTTGGTAAAAAAGTATATTCTCCAATAATTGAAAAAGGAGAGGCTGACGTTATACTTGCATTTGAAAAGCTTGAGGCACTTAGATGTATTGACTGTTTAGGAAAAGATGGTAAAATGATAATAAATGAACAGCAGATAGATCCTATGCCTGTTATAATTGGCAAGGCAAAATATCCTGAAAATATTATAGAGACTCTTAAGGAAAATAACAAAATATACTCATTAGATGCCCTTAAGATTGCTCGTGAATGCGGTAACATAAAGGCTGTTAATATCGTACTTATTGGTGTTTTGGCAAAATTGACAGGTATAAATAAGGATATTTTTGTTGAAGCAATTCGTGAAGTAGTACCAGCAAAGTTTTTAGAAGTAAATTTAAAAGCTTTTGAAGAGGGCTACAATTATCATAATTAGTATTATTAAAAATAGACTTAAATGTTATAGTTTAGTTTTTATGTTCAGTTAAGTTTAAATGTACTTGAATAAACATGTATTGTTGGCTTGCCAGCAATGCATTGTTTTGGCCTATTGCTTTTGTGTGGGGCTCATTTTATGTAGTAAACCCTGAAAGCCATTCCAAGGTGGGATGTTTGGCACATATATAAATATAAAAACATTCAATTCTTTGGGGGGATTTTGCTTAAGTCTTATGATTAAACTTCAAAAATAATAGCACATCTTTGCAAAGCAAAGGTTCTCCACTGAAGTCAAAATTTTTGAGCCTAAATGTGGCGTGGGAGGTTATTATGTCTTTTTGGAATGAAAAATATGAATGTATGTCCAGAGACGAAATGAGAAAAGTACAGTCAGAGAG
Source organism: Ruminiclostridium herbifermentans (assembly GCF_005473905.2). Taxonomy (NCBI): domain Bacteria; kingdom Bacillati; phylum Bacillota; class Clostridia; order Eubacteriales; family Oscillospiraceae; genus Ruminiclostridium; species Ruminiclostridium herbifermentans. The sequence continues at coordinate 2,592,716 of NZ_CP061336.1, read as the reverse complement.
ACTCATTAAAACAGTAAACAGGGTATATAATAATGTGCCAACTTACAGAAAGAAAATGGATGAAAAAGGTATTTTGCCTGGAGATATCAAGTCAGTGGATGATTTGAAGCATTTACCTTTTACATACAAGCAAGATTTGAGAGATACATATCCTTTTGGCCTATTTGCAGTACCAATGAGTGAGATAGTTAGAATTCATGCTTCTTCTGGAACAACAGGTAAGAAAACAGTTGTTGGCTATACTAAAGAAGACCTTGAAGTTTGGTCTGAGGTTATAGCTAGGACATTTACAGGTGCTGGACTTACTAAAGAATCTTTCTTACAGGTTTCTTATGGATATGGTTTGTTTACTGGAGGACTTGGTGCTCATTACGGTGGTGAAAAGGTAGGAGCGACAGTAATTCCTACATCTTCTGGTAATACAAAGCTTCAGTTATCTCTTATGCAGGATTTTGGAACAACACATATTGCTTGTACTCCTTCTTATGCTTTATATCTTGCAGAGGAAATGGAAGAATTAGGCATTAAGAGAAGTGATTTAAAGCTTCAGGCTGGTATTTTTGGTGCTGAACCATGGTCTGAGAGTATGAGAAAAGAAATTGAGGATAGACTAAAAATTAAAGCTATTGATATATATGGATTGAGTGAAGTAATTGGACCTGGTGTTGCGTGTGAATGTGAATATCAGAATGGAATGCATATTCCTGAGGATCATTTTATTCCTGAAATAATTGATCCAGATACAGAGGAGGTTTTACCTGAAGGTTCAAAGGGTGAAATAGTATTCACAACTGTAACTAAAGAAGGCTTACCATTGATTAGATATAGAACAAAGGACCTTTCTTCATTGAACTACGAACGCTGTGAATGTGGTCGTACAGAGGTTAGGATGAGTAAGGTTACAGGCAGAACTGATGACATGCTTATAATTAGAGGAGTAAATGTATTTCCTTCTCAAGTTGAAAGTGTACTTCTATCAATTGGAGAAACTGCTCCACATTATATGCTGGTAGTTGATAGAAAAGATAATTTAGACACGTTAGAGATACAGGTTGAACTTTCAACAGCAATGTTTTCTGATGAAGTGAAAAAGCTAGAGGATATTGAAAGAAAGATTACAAAAGAAGTTCAGAGTACCTTAGGAATTAGTGCAAAGGTTAGACTGGTAGAACCTAAATCTATTCAGCGAAGCGAAGGTAAAGCCAAGAGGGTAATTGACAAAAGAGTGCTTTAGAAGTGTTTGATAGAAAAATTAAAGACTCATCTATCCACATATAAATATGATAAGATACAAATATATTACGGAAAGGTTGAGTTATGTAACACAAATAAAGGAGGCCATAATCATGCTTGTACAACAAATTTCTGTTTTTTTGGAAAACAAATCAGGACGTTTGGCAGAAGTTACTAGAACATTAGCAAGCAACAACATAGACATATGTGCATTGTCAATAGCTGATACTACAGATTTTGGTATTCTCAGACTTATTGTTAACAAACCTCAAGATGCTGAGAAGGCATTGAGTGATAACGGGTTTACAGTTAGCTGCACTGATGTAATTGCAATTGCTGTTGAGGATAAGCCGGGAGGATTGGCATTTGTATTGGAAATATTGCAGGATAATGCAATTAGCATAGAATATATGTATGCTTTTGTTGGAAAGACCGGTAATGAAGCATTTGTTATTTTGAGAGTAGAAAATCCTGAAGATGCATTAAGAACTCTTACAAATTGTGATATTAAAATTATTCCTAGTGAAAAAATATATTGTAACGTAAAATAATTATAAAAGGTTCTATGATAATAGTTGGAGTAAAATTGTAAACTGAATTTTTAGAAGGGCCGATCGCTTTAATGAGTGATTGGCTCTTTGTATTTGTGGCTCTATGACAATAGTTGGAGTAGAACTGCAAACTAAATTTATTGAAGGGCTGATCGCTTTAACGAGTGATTAGCTTTTCTATTTGTGGTTCTATGACAATAGTTGGGGTAGAACTGCAAGCTAAATTTTTGAAGGGCCGATTGCTTTAACGAGTGATTAGCTCTTTTGTTTGTGGTTCTATGACAATAGTTAGGTTAGAACTGTAAACTGAATTTATATTGCAGCATTTTATTAATTTAATAATGTTATAATAGAAATATAATGTGTAAGTAAATATGCTTGGTAAAGCACTAACAAGTAAATTAATAAAAATATGTTTGCTAAATATTCAATAATATGGTATCATTTATCATAAAGTGAATTATATTAAATTCTCTTTCTTTTCAATAAAAAGTTTGTAAACAATTACTTTTCTATTTTAAATACAAAATCAACTGGCAATAAATTTCTCACTTTGACTTTAAGAATTTTAATCAGAACAAATTTAAATCCATAGCTTTAATATTTCCTATAAAATATTCTTGATTTAGAATTGAACTTGCAATGAGTATGAGTATTTAAGAGTATGTTGTTAGTTATAATTCTAATTATATTTCTACAAAATAAAAAAATGAATACGCATTTAATGGAATTAGTATTACTATTTTATCTGTGTATTGATATAATAGTTAAGATGTATTTTTTATGGATTAAGAAAGCAGATATAAAGCTTTGAAGTTCTTAGTCTGTATAAGCGTTACTTTTGGAGAGTACTATATAATGTGGAACTATACACTTCTAGAGGAGTACTGGAGATGTAATTAGCTTATTTTATAATTCTTATCGGAGGACAGTAGAATATGAAAGCAGAAATTTTAGCAGTTGGAACAGAGCTGCTTATGGGTCAGATATCAAATACTAATGCACAATATATATCTTCAAAATTACCTGACGTTGGTATAGGAGTATACTATCACAGTGTTGTTGGAGATAATCCTAATAGATTGAAAGAAAGCCTAAAAACAGCATTGGAAAGATGTGATGTTGTAATTACAACGGGTGGACTTGGGCCTACTCAAGATGACTTGACAAAAGAGACAATTGCCGGTGTATTTGGCAAAAGGCTTGTTTTACATGAGGAGAGTTTAACTTCTATCAAGAACTTTTTTAACAAGATTGGAAGGCAAATGACTCAAAATAATGAAAAGCAAGCTTATATGCCTGAAGACAGTATTATACTGAAAAATAATAATGGTACTGCTCCAGGATGCATTATTGGACAAGGTTCTAAGGTTGTTGTTATGTTGCCTGGTCCCCCATCTGAAATGAAACCTATGTTCGACGATTATGTAATGCCGTATTTCAAAAACAAGAGTGAATTCTTAATTGAGTCGAAGTTTTTAAGAGTGTTTGGTATTGGTGAATCCGCAATGGAAACACTTATTATAGATTTAATTGATGGGCAGACTAATCCTACAATTGCAACATATGCAAAAGAAGGTGAAGTTACATTAAGAGTATCTGCAAAAGTAAAAGTTGGTGAAGATTCTGAAAAAATATTAAAGCCAGTTATAGATGAAATTAAGAAAAGAGCTGGTGACTGTCTGTATTCAGATAGAAACCAAAATCTTGACTCATTGGTAGCAAACCTTCTTTTAGAAAAAAATATTACTATTGCTACCGCTGAATCATGTACTGGTGGCCTTGTCGCTGAGACGCTTACAAATTTCCCTGGAATATCGAAGGTCTTTATTGGTGGAGTTGTAACCTATGCAAACGAGGCAAAAGAAGAAATTTTAGGTGTGAATAAGCAAACTTTAGAAAAGTTTGGAGCTGTCAGCCGAGAAACAGCAGCTGAAATGGCAGAGGGAGTTAGGAAAAGGTTAAACACCAACATAGGAATTTCAATAACAGGAATAGCAGGACCTGATGGAGGTACTGCTGAAAAACCTGTGGGATTAGTATATATAGGACTTTCTTCTGAAAGTGGTACTATAACAAAGGAACTCAGACTTTCAGGAAATAGAAATCGAATTCGTACTGTTACAGCTTTACATGCTTTTGACATGATAAGAAGACATATTTTGGGCTTAAAGATTGAGATAGGCGGACAAAAATAAAAACTCAAACTTTGCATTTAAATCTTCAGTACGGTAGAAGTATAATTAGTTTGTTGTACAGTAAACTAACTCATAGAACTATTTAACTTTTCAATTGATATTCCTGCCACTATAATCTAATATGATTTGGTTTTAAGCAGTATATTTAACTAAGTTTTAGTAAAAATAAACAAACGAATAAGGACTGCAAGGAGCAGTCAGGGGGTTAATAAGTTGAATTCAAAAAATAAAAAAATAACAGGTGCTGCCATAATAGTGATGACATCTATTGTTGTCAGTAGAATTACAGGCTACCTGAGAACTATACTAATAAATAATTTACTTACAGCTTCACAGTCGGATGCTTTAATGGCTGCATTCAAAACTACAGACTTGATGTACAATTTACTTATTGGAGGTGCCATTGCGGCAGCAGTTATACCTGTATTATCAGGATATTTAGCAAAGAATGAAGAAGAGGATGGCTGGAAGGCAGTAGGTACATTTATAAATGTTATATTTATAGCAATGATTGTACTTTGTATTTTGGGTGTTATTTTTGCGCCGACGGTAGTTTCAATTACCGCCTTAGGCTTTTATGGAGAGAAGAGAGAACTAACAATACAATTGACAAGAGTACTTTTTCCGTCAGTTGCTTTTATGATGCTGGCAGGGCTAACAAATGGGGTGCTAAATTCATATCAGCGTTTTGCAGCAGCAGCTTATGGTCCTTCAATATACAATCTTGGGGTAGCACTAAGTATATTTGTCTTGAGTAGATTTGGAGTTAAGTATGTTGCTTATGGAATTCTTGCTAGTGCTGTTATGTACTTTATAATTCAGATTTCCTTTGCTTTTCCAAATTTCAAATATTATAGACCTAAAATTTTATGGAAACATCAGGGTTTCAGAAGATTATTCAAGCTTGCAATTCCATCCTTGCTTGCCTCTGCAATTGTACAAGTTAACCTTATAATTACCCAACGTTTTACTTCTCTATATGATTTAGATGGAGGTATAACTGCCTACGGTAATGCAAATGATTTGTGGCAGCTACCATATGGTGTTTTTGCTATGGGTTTAGGTACGGCACTGCTTCCTACATTATCTGAAAAGCTAGCACTAAAAAAATTAGATGAATTTAAAGATATTTTAAATAATGCATTTAGAACAATTCTCTATTTGATAATTCCATCTGCGGTAGGTTGCATTGTGCTTGCTAAGCCATTAATTAGTGTTGTTTATAAATGGTCTCAAGAAATTGGCTTTGAGAGAATATCTCTTGCAGGTGAAATTCTGATTATGTTTTCTGCTGCAATGATAGCACAATCTATGCTTGCAATCCTTACGAGAGCTTTTTATGCTAATAATGATACAAAAACTCCACTATATATAGGTGTTTTATCAATGGTATTAAATTATTTGTTCTGCACTATATTTTTTGAAGTAACGGATTTGGGTGTTGCAGGTATGGCTTTATCTTACTCAATGATAAGTGTAGTGTATATGATTATTATGATGAGTGTACTTACGAAGAAAATGAATGGAATGCAGTGGACGAAGCTTATAAAGTACTCTGGAAAGCTTACTGCGGCAGCAGTAATAATGGGCATTGTTATTTTCTTTATGAATAGACTGATTTCTATAGACTTTTTACAGGAATTCTCAATTCAGCAAAAGTTATTAGAAATTCTTATATTAGGTGTTGAGATTGCATTAGGTGTTCTTGTTTATTTTGCTGCAACAATGCTATTGAAAGTAAATGAAGCTATTATGTTTAAAGACAGAATATTTAATAGAATAAATAGTATATTTAATAGGTTAAAGGGGTAAGTATCAGTTCAACAGATTGTAATCGACTTGTGAAAAACTTAATAAAAATATTTATTTTATTAGTTGACTATAAAGATAAAAAGCTATATAATTTAAAAAGAACAAATGTTCGAAATTTGTGAGGAGGAAATCACATGTTAGAAAAGAAAAAAGCGTTAGAAATGGCTCTTGGTCAAATCGAAAAACAATTTGGAAAAGGTTCAGTTATGAAATTGGGAGAGAATGCTCATATGAATGTGGAATGTATCCCTACTGGTTCATTGAGCCTTGATATTGCACTTGGAATTGGAGGAGTGCCTAGGGGAAGAATTGTTGAGATTTATGGGCCGGAATCCTCTGGTAAGACCACTGTTGCACTTCATATGATTGCTGAAGCTCAAAAGATGGGTGGAGAGGCTGCATTTATTGATGCTGAACATGCTCTTGATCCTAAGTATGCCAAGAATCTTGGAGTTGATATAGAAAATTTGATTGTGTCTCAGCCAGACACAGGTGAACAGGCGTTGGAAATTGCAGAAGCACTTGTTAGAAGTGGTGCTATAGACATTATTGTTGTTGACTCAGTTGCAGCCTTAGTTCCTAAAGCTGAGATAGACGGAGAAATGGGAGATTCTCATGTTGGATTGCAAGCTAGGCTGATGTCCCAGGCACTTCGTAAACTTGCTGGTATAATAAGTAAATCCAGAACAACTGCTATATTTATTAACCAGCTACGTGAAAAAGTAGGTGTTATGTTTGGAAATCCTGAGGTGACACCTGGGGGCAGGGCTTTAAAATTCTATTCATCTGTTCGTCTTGATGTTAGAAGAGTAGAATCTTTAAAACAAGGAAACGAAGTAGTAGGTAATAGAACTAGGGTTAAAGTAGTTAAGAACAAGATTGCTCCACCATTTAAAGAAGCGGAGTTTGATATTGTTTATGGTGAAGGTATATCAAAAGTAGGCAGCATACTTGATATTGCTGTAAGTATGGATATTGTAAACAAGAGCGGTGCTTGGTTTTCATATAATGGACAACGTATAGGTCAAGGAAGGGAAAATTCAAAGCAATATTTAAAAGAGAACCCAGCTATTTGTGCTGAGATTGAAAAAATGGTAAGAAGCAATATTTCTTCCACTGTTCAGACCGAGCAGGTAGATGATATAGAAGAAGAATTTGATGAAAATGACGAAATATAATTAAAAGTTAAATTGGTCTGTAGAAGTGTAGAAGTGGCTGTCCTGAAAATACATTTTTGGAGCAGTTCTGCACGGAATTGGAATTACTAATCCCTTACGGCCTCTACTGACACATTTTTTGCAGCAATTCAATTAAAAGCTATTTAGCTTTCATTGATTGAGGCGAGACACTATTATGATTGACTGTTGCAAATCAACAATTTATGTAATGTTGATAACTTATTAAGAAATAGTATTGTAAGTGTAATATAGCTTTAATTTTGAAGTTTAGTTGTGAATATTTGTTAGAAATAGTAGGTGAAGGATAAGCATTGTTGCCGACACAGCGGAAGTAAGCAGCTGTGATTATTGACCCAAGACAGGATATTTTGGTCATGTGGTAGTCGGAAGTGCTTGTTTTTCACCATAACTATTTTAGTCAATTTTGGCACTGACCTATGTTTATACTTTACGAAAATATTATTTATACATTAACTGTTGATTATTAATTCTTGTTTTAACTGCCCATTACAATATTTTATTATGTACAATTTATTATGTACAAAAATTTACTAATTGTTAAAATTTTTTACCCAAAATAGTTATGATTTAAGATACTTTTAGGAGGATTAATGTGATTATCACATCTATAGAAGTAAATAAGAATATTTCCTCTATGGCTGAAGTGTTTGTTGATGACACCATTTCCTTTTGCTTGCCGCAAAAACGTATTAAAGCTTTAGACCTATATAAAGGAAAGGATATTACGCCAGAGACATTAGAATTTATTATGGATTATGAGGTACTAGATGCAGCAAAATCATGTGCTGTTAAGTTTCTTTCCTTTAAACTTAGGACAGCAAGTGAGGTATATCAAAAGCTTTTTGAACTTGGATATAAAGAAGAGATAATTAATAAAGTTATAGATTCCTTGATTGAGATAGATTATATAAATGATTATAAATATGCTATCAAATACATAAGGGAGAAAACTAAGCTTCAGCCAAAGTCTATAAAAATGTTATCAATGGAATTAAGCTATAAGGGAATTGCTGAAGAAACAATAGAACAGGCTTTCAATGAAATTAATTTAGATGAAGATAGTATAGCTTATAAGCTTTTAGAGAAGAAATTTTCAAAAATAATCTCCTATAATGAAAAAACTTTTGATGAAAAAACTCTTCAAAAAATGAAGTCTTTTTTAGCAAATAGAGGATTCAGTTATTCACAAATATCTAGAGTGATGAGTAAATTTCTACCAGATGAATACTTTGAAGATTGCTAAAATAGTAATTTACATGATTGAGAATGTCGCAAAAAGTTTATAAATCTGAAATGATTTCCAATGTATTTAAAAGACTCAATTTCCCAAAGTTTTTAAGTGGGTATAATCTTTTTTGTATGGTTGGATTAGCAATCAAATATTAATTAATTGAAAATAATTTTCTTAATACATTGACAATTTCTAAATATTAATAAATAATTTCTATTAGAGTTTTTATTGAAATATACATATACGACTATAATATATATTTGAGGAGAGCATTGTGAAAAAAAAAATTGGCGTTGTTTCTTTAGGATGTCCTAAAAATTTAGTAGATAGTGAAATAATGCTTGGTTTACTATCAAAAGCAGACTATGAAATTGTTAATGATAAAGAACAAGCAAATATTTTGATAGTAAACACCTGTGGATTTATAGAATCTGCACAGCAGGAATCAATAAATACTATTTTAGAGATGGCAGAGGAAAAGAAAAGAAATTGTGAGATACTGATAGTTACAGGCTGTATGGCTGAAAGATATAAAGAACTTATATTAGAACAAATACCAGAGGTTGATGCAGTACTTGGTACTGGTAACTATGAAGAAATAGCAGACACAATAAAAAAAGCATATAAAGGTGAAAAAACTGTATCCTACGGAAGACTTGAAGATGTAGATTATCTTGATAGAGAGCGTATTATTTCCTCTAGCAAGCAATCGGTTTATCTGAAAATATCTGAAGGCTGCGACAATAGATGCACATATTGCATCATTCCATATTTGAGAGGCAGATACAGAAGCAGAAAAATGGATGCTTTAATAAATGAAGCTGAGTTATTAGCAAAACATGGAGCTAAGGAACTTGTACTAGTAGCACAAGACACAACTAGATATGGAATAGATATATATGGCAGAAAAATGCTGCCTGAGCTTATTCAGAAGTTATCAAAAATTGAAGGTATTGAATGGATACGCTTGTTATATTGCTATCCAGAGGAGATTGATGATCAATTAATACAAGAGATAGCTTCAAATCCAAAAGTTTGTAAGTATATAGACATACCTATACAGCATGCATCTGATAGAATATTGAAGCTTATGGGACGTCGTGGAGATATTTCCGATATTCGTACTGCTCTATACAAGCTTAGAGAGAATGTAAAGGATATTGTTATAAGAACAACTTTAATAGTAGGATTTCCTGGTGAAACTGATGAGGATTTTGAGCAATTAATTAGCTTTGTAGATGAATTTAAGTTTGATAGGTTGGGTGTGTTTACTTATTCAAAAGAAGAGGGCACTCCAGCTGCAAAAATGAAAAATCAAATAAATAAAAAAATAAAACTAAAGAGACAAAAAGCAGTATTAGATCTTCAAAATACTATTAGTAAGGAAATAAACAATAATAGAATAGGGAAAATATATAAAGCTATTGTTGACGGAATTGCTGATGATGGTATATTCTATTATGGACGTACTTATGCAGAAGCCCCTGAGATTGATGGGTTAATTTATTTTACAAGCATTGAACCGCTTACGATAGGAAACTTTGTTGATGTAAGGATATTAAATGCTGAAGAATATGATTTGATAGGAGAGGTCATAAATGAATTTACCAAATAAAATCACAGTGTCTAGGATAATATTAGTGCCATTATTAATGATTTTTATGATACCAATTCCTGATGCTACAGTGAATTTTCCTTTGCTAAAGTTTCTTAAGGATGAAATGCTAGCTTTTAATAGATTTGTTAATGGAACAGGAAATTATATTGCTGCATTTATTTTTATTTTGGCGGCAAGCACCGATGGAGTAGATGGCTATATAGCACGAAAACATAAACTTGTAACAGCTCTGGGAAAATTTCTTGATCCTATTGCAGATAAGTTGTTGATTACGGCAGCTTTAATAGCATTAGTTCAAAATGAAGTAATAACTGGTTGGGCAGCAATGATAATCATATCTAGAGAATTGCTGGTTACAGGATTCCGTTCTATAGCAGCAGCTGAGGGACAGGTTATTGCTGCTAATAAGTCTGGTAAAGTAAAGATGGTTTTACAAACAGTAGCTGTATCAGTGTGTTTACTTGAAAACTGGCCGTTTTCATTGATAACAGATATACCTATTGGGGCTTATTTAATGTTTTTAGCAGTTATAGTAACTATTTATTCAGGGATTGATTTCTTTGTAAAGAATGGAAAAATATTAAGATCGGGTAATAAATAAAAGATGAAAAATATTTCTTAACTCAATGTTTAAACGTAATTTGCTTTGCTTTATATAAAAATATACAATGTAACAAGCTTGTTATTGAGGTTTAGTATTAAGATTTAGATATAAAGAAACAAAAATTATTGCCTTATAAGCATTGTAATTCAAAAATGGTTTTAGGCATGGAACTACATTTGAATTTTAATTGAATATTAAATTATAAAGATGGCCGTAATAATAGTTACGGCTTATTTTATGGTTCTATGTCAATATTTGGGGTAGAACAGCAAACTGAATTTTTTGAAGGGTCGATTGCTCTTTTTGGGTTCAATATAAATATTTGGGGCAGAACAGCAAACTGAATTTTTTGAAGAGCCGATTGCTCTTTTTTGGGTTCAATATAAATATTTGGTGTAGAACAGTAAACTAAATTTTTTGAAGGGCCGATTGCCTTTCACTGGTTCAATATCAATAGTTGGGATAGACCTGTAATCTGAAATTTTGGTTCTTATTAAAGGGCACATCAATTTTATGCAGCATAAATGCATATAAAGTTTTCGTTAAGATTATTGCTATAATACAGCATTATTGTAAGTAAGGCTTTATTAATAATGCTCAAGCTTTGTTCTGTTATAATACATTAATGAAATATATAAGAATTTCAAAAACTTATACATATAAAGTTTTGGCTTTGTATATTATAATCTTATGATTATTTAGCAAATAAACAAAATTTTGGAATTTATAGCAGTAGTATTCTAACTTAATTAGTTAATGCAATTATCTCTAAACCAACCTTCTATTTGAATAGTTATCTATGCTAAAGCAATTGTCTATTACCAATAGACTAACTATTTAAAGCATTCATTTAACTTTTCATAAGGTACCCACAGCCATAATTTTTACTGCGAAGCTGAAAAAATATAAAAGTTTATTTCTGTATTTTACATTAGGATCATTACACACAATGATTGATGAAATGGTTTGTTTTAAGACTGCATAATATGAAAGTAGAGTGTTAACCGTAAAATATAAGCCTGATATAGTATGGGAAATAGGTAATATTATCATAAAATAGTTGCAATAACATAAAAGTTAATATATAATCTTAGTATCAACATTTAGTATCAGGTAATAATTATATAAAATTGATAATAGATATAAGGAGTGTTTGTTTTTGAGTAGACCATCATCACAGAAACAACAAAGGCAGATGACCCTCCTTGAAAAGATCAAATACGATCCATTTTTAACAGATGAAGAATTGGCCGATTTTTTTAAGGTAAGCGTACCAACGATAAGACTAGATAGGCTTGAGTTGGGAATTCCAGAACTTAGGGAGAGAATAAAAAATGTTGCAGAAAGTAATCAAGAAAAGCTAAAGTCTATTGAAGGTAAAGAATTGATAGGTGAGTTAATTGATTTGCAGCTGGGATTAAGTGCAATATCTTTAATGGAAACAAATGATACTATGGCTTTTGAGAAAACACGAATTGTAAGAGGTAATTATATTTATTCATTAGCAGAAACTCTTGCTATAGCAGTAATAGATGCACAGGTGGCACTTGTGGGTGTTGCTAACATAAAATATAAGATCCCTGTATACTCAGGAGCAAAAATAGTTGCGAAGGCAGAGGTAAAGAAAAGTAAAGGTAGTAGATTTGTTGTTTGGGTTAAAATATATGAAAAAAATATAGAGGTATTTAGAGGGAAATTTATCTTAGTTACTATAGATAAGAATAATATAAAGTCATAATTAATATTATTCTTAAATAACAGACAAATAATTGGAGTGTGAATCACGTGATAAATATTATCGTTGATGCTATGGGCGGAGATAATGCACCTAAAGCTATTATAGATGGATGCATAGAAGCAATTAATATGCAGGAAGGTTTTAAAATTACTCTTGTTGGGAAAAGTGACATCATTCAAAAAATCCTAGATGAAAATAAGTATGATAAAGACAGAATTGATATTGTAAATGCTACTGAAGTCATTGAAGGTGATGATACTCCTACAAAAGCAATTAAAAGTAAGAAGGATTCATCAATGGTTGTTGGTTTGAAACTTATCAAAGAAAACAAAGGAGATGCATTTATCTCTGCAGGTAATACCGGTGCGCTTATGACGGGTGCATTGCTGTTACTAGGTCGTATAAAGGGAATTGATAGACCTTCCTTACCAGCCTTAGTGCCTTCAAAGAAGAACATGGTTTTACTTATTGATGCAGGTATGAATACTGTTTGTAGACCTATTAATTACTTACAGTTTGCAATTATGGGTTCTATATATATGAAACTTATTTATAATATTCAAAAGCCTAAAGTAGGTTTATTAAATGTTGGGTCTGAGGATGCAAAAGGTAATGAAACATTAAAAAATGCATTTAAAATGCTGTCTGAAGGACCAATCAATTTTGTTGGCAATATGGAGGGGAATGATATCACTAGTGGTGATATTGATATTGCTGTTTGTGATGGTTATGTTGGTAATGTGTCTCTTAAGCTTTTTGAAGGCGCTGGTTCTTTATTATTAAACGAACTTAAAGTGATTTTTACAAAGAATATAATAACAAAACTATGTTATTTACTTATGAAATCAGCATTTAAAGAATTTAAAACAAAATTTAATGCTGATGAACTGGCCGGGGCGCCAGTATTAGGAGTAAAAGGTCTTGTTATTAAAAGCCATGGCTCGTCTAAGGCAAAAACAATTAGGACTGCAATACTAAAACGTGCAATTCCATTAGTAAAGTGTGGAGTTGTAAATGAAATTAAAAATCAATTTGAAAATATGGAGGTGAAGCCTTCTGATGATGAAATTAGATAAAAGTGTCGGAATAATTGGAACAGGTAGCTATTTACCTGAAAAAGTGCTTACTAATTTTGATTTAGAAAAAATGGTTGATACATCAAATGAATGGATTATAAAGAGAACAGGAATCTCTGAAAGAAGAATTTTGGCTGAAGATGAACCATCTTATGCAATGGCTGTTGAAGCAGCAAAGAGAGCTATTGAAAATGCTAACTTAAAAGCAGAAGATATTGACTTGATTGTATATGCAACTATTACTAATGACTACCATACTCCATCAGCAGGATGCATTGTTCAAGCTGCTATTGGTGCAAACAATGCTACAGCATTTGACGTAAATGCTGCGTGTACAGGATTTATTTATGCTTTGACAATTGCACAACAATTTATTTCTAGCGGGATGTACAAACATGCTTTAGTAATAGGTTGTGAAGCACTATCTAAGATAGTTGATTGGAACGATAGAAATACATGTGTATTATTTGGAGATGGAGCTGGAGCTGTAGTTTTAAGTGAAGTTGAGCAAGGATATGGAATACTCAATTCATTTCTGGGCTCAGATGGTTCTTCTGCAATGGTGCTCAATGCTCCTAGTTTATATATTTCGCAAGAAGATAAAGAAAAAAGGCAAAATAATAAGCTTAATTCATTATGGATGGATGGAACGGAAGTATTTAAGTTTGCTGTTAAGGCAATGTCTAGCGCAACATTAAAAGTACTAGAAGATTTAAATATGAGCATTGATGATTTGCAACATATTTTTCCTCATCAAGCCAATACAAGAATTATTGATGGTGCTATTAAAAAGCTTGGTGTCACAGATGATAAGTTGTATTACGTTATTCAGAAATATGGAAATATATCATCTGCATCAATACCAGTAGCATTAGATGAGGCAAATCGTGAAGGCAGACTAAAAACAGATGATAACTTAGTTTTAGTAGGTTTTGGCGGAGGATTAACTTGGGGTTCCATAGCACTTAAGTGGATTTAATTTACAAGTTTTTAATTTAAATATTAATATAAAGAGAGGTATTATCATGGGGAAAATTGCATTTATTTTTCCAGGCCAGGGTGCTCAATATGTGGGCATGGGTAAGGAAATAGCTGATGAATACAAAAGTGCAGATGACATTTTTAATGAGGCAACAGCTGCTTTGGGATTTGATATTAAAGAAATGATTTTTAGCAGCGATGATGAAACTTTAAAGATTACTGAAAATACTCAGCCTACAATTCTTACTACAAGTATAGCATGTATGCAGCCTCTGCTTGAAAAAGGAATCAAGCCTGACTATGTAGCAGGTTTAAGCTTAGGTGAATATGCAGCTCATGTTGCTGCTGGTACTATTAGTTTTTCTGATGCCGTAAAGGTTGTAAGAAAAAGAGGGAAATATATGCAAGAAGCCGTACCAGTAGGTGTTGGTGCTATGTCAGTAATTATGGGGCTTGATAACGATATTGTAATTGAATGTTGTAAAGAAGCTTCACAATTAGGAGTTGTTGAAGCAACAAATTACAACTGCCCTGGACAGATAGCAATTGCCGGTGAAAAAGCTGCAGTTGAGAAAGCTAGTGAATTATGCAAAGAAAAGGGTGCAAAAAGAACTGTCCTTTTACCAGTAAGTGCACCATTTCATTGCAGTTTATTAAAACCTGCAGGAGAAAAGTTGGCTGCAGAACTAGAAAATATCACTCTTAATGATATTCAAATTCCCGTATTAACAAATGTTACAGCTGAATGTATAACTGATAAGAGTGTTGTTAAGGATTTGCTAGTAAATCAAGTTAGTAAATCTGTACTTTGGGAAAATTGTATAAGAACTATGATTGACAAAGGCGTTGATACATTTATTGAGATAGGTCCTGGCAAAGTTCTAAGCGGTTTTGTTAAGAAAATTAACAAGGATGTTATCGCATTAAATGTTGAAGACTTAGAAAGCTTGAATAAGACATTAGAAGCTTTAGCATAAGAAACGTATTGATTACTAGGATTTTCAGAGCAGTTATTAGTACTACATAAATAAAGTGTTAGTATTAGTTACGCAACTTTTTATGTTGATAAATGATAGGTTATTATGCTAGTTATGTTTATTATCATTAAATGTGATTGGAGGTGCTGCTAGTGCAATTTAATGGGAAAACTGCTATAATTACAGGTTCATCAAGAGGAATTGGAAAAGCAATTGCTATAAAACTTGGCAAGCTTGGAGCAAATGTAGTTATAAACGGGTTTACTGATAGAGTGCTTGAAACTGCAAAAGAATTTGAAGCCATGGGAATAAAAGTTGCTGCAAATGTTGGAGATGTTAGTAAAGCAGAAGATGTAAAGGCATTGATTAGCACTGCAGTTAATACATTTGGAAGTATAGATATTCTTATAAACAATGCAGGAATAACAAAGGATAAACCAATGGCAATGATGTCTGAGGACGATTGGGACGTTGTTCTTGACATTAATTTAAAAGGCTCTTTTTTATGTACTAAAATGGCTTCAAAGCATATGATTAAAAAAAGATATGGGAGAATTGTCAATATTTCTTCTGTTGCTGGTGCATATGGAAACGTAGGTCAAGCAAATTATTCTGCATCTAAGGGTGGACTAATTGGATTAACAAAGACTACTGCTAAGGAGTTTGCACCAAGAGGAATTACTTGTAATGCAGTTACACCAGGATTAATAGAAAGTGAAATGACGGAAATATTACCAGAAGAATTGAAGCAAAAATATATTGAAAAAATTGCACTCGGAAGGTATGGGACACCTGAAGAAGTTGCTAACGTAGTCGCTTTTCTTGCTTCAGATGAATCTGCGTATGTCACAGGTCAAGTTATAGATATTGACGGTGGTTTGCTAATATAATATTATATTTGTGAATTGTTTGTATTTTTTAAGCTACTTTGCTTGAATTACAATAAATTGCATTATATTGTATTGATTATATATGCAATTATCGACTCTCTTGGAAGGAGGTGAATATATGGTTTTCGAAAAAGTTAAGAAGTTAGTTGTTGAACAGTTAGGTGTTGAAGAAGACGATATAACTATGGAATCTTCTTTCATAGATGATCTTGGAGCAGATTCTCTTGATATAGTTGAATTAATAATGGCTCTTGAAGAAGAGTTTGGCCTTGAGATTCCAGATACTGAAGCTGAGAAGATTACAACAGTAGGTGATGCTGTTGAATACATTACTAAGAACACTTAAAAGATAGATAAAAAAAGTCCCAAAAATGGGACTTTTTTTATCTAAATCTGAAATACAATACAGAGATAAAATCTTTTATATAAAATAACTATAATTTTTGATATATTAATAAATTACATAACGTGTCCAGTTTAAGTTGTAGATATAAATTTTCATATGGAAAGTTATGTATATAATAACATATACCTATATTAAAAGGGTATTTACCAATTATTTGTGCTCATAGCACATAAAAATAATATTAGGATGATAAAAATGTGATTATCCCTGCAATGCAGAGATACTGAATGAATGTTTTTAAATATTTTAAAATATTTACAAAATTCTTGTGCCCCAATATGGGCGTGGAGGTTATTATGAAGAAGCGAGTAGTTATTACTGGTACAGGTGTAGTTTCGTCTTTAGGTATTGGAACAGAACAATTTTGGAATTCAATAAAAGAAGGTAAAAATGGTATAAGTGAAGTTACAAGAATTGATGTCTCGAATCTAACAACTAAAGTAGCTGCAGAGATTAAGGATTTTGATCCTAATCAGTTTATGGACAGAAAAGAAGCAAAAAGAATGGATAGATTTAATCAATATGCAATTGCTGCATCAAAAATGGCAATTGAAGCTTCTAAGCTAGATTTAGAAGCAGTAAACCTTGAAAGATGTGGTGTGATTGTAGGCTCTGGTATTGGTGGTATAGAAACATTTGAGGATCAGTATAATGTTTATATTAATAAAGGAGTTGGAAGAATAAGTCCATTCTTTATTCCTATGATGATTGCAAATATGGCTTCAGGTCAAATAGCTATCAGATTTGGTTTTAAAGGCTTTAATGAATGTGTTGTTACTGCATGTGCTACTGGAAACAATGCAATAGGAGATGCATTTAAAGTAATTCAGCGTGGAGATGCTGATGTGATGATAACAGGTGGTTCAGAGGCATGTATTACAATTATGGGCTTTGGTGGTTTCTGTTCTATGGGTGCTATGTCTAAGAATCCTGATCCAAACACAGCTTCAAGACCTTTTGATAAAGACAGGGATGGATTTGTATGTGGAGAAGGTGCAGGAATACTTGTTCTTGAGGAATATGAGCATGCTGTTAAAAGAGGAGCAAATATTATAGCTGAAATTGTTGGTTATGGTTGCACTTGTGATGCATACCATATTACAGCTCCACATCCTGATGGAGATGGTGGAATAAGAAGTATGCAAATGAGCATTAACGATGCTGGTATAAAACCAGAGGATATAGGATATATTAATGCACATGGGACATCAACTCCATTAAATGATCCTTCAGAGGTCAAGGTTGTTAAAAGTGTATTTGGAGAACACGCTAAAAAAATTGCAATGAGTTCAACTAAATCCATGACAGGTCATCTATTGGGTGCTGCGGGAGCAATAGAAGCTATTGTTACAGCAATGGCATTAAAAGACGGCTTCTTGCCACCAACAATAAATGTTAAGAATCAAGACCCAGAATGTGATATTGATTGTGTTCCAAATGTAGGCAGAAAAGCAGACATCAAGTATGCATTGTCAAATGCACTTGGATTTGGTGGTCACAATGCTACTCTATGTATGAAAAAATATGAATAGTATTATACTATTGCTGATAAAGATTTAAAAGTATAAAATAAAAGGGTGGGGTTATTAACTCCACCTTTTTTGTTAAAAACTGCAAGCAGGTAAAGACAGATAAAACCTATACTATTATCCGATATCATTGGATAATTAGCTATAAGTACTTGTTTATAGAAAATATTGATAACAAATTTTATAGGAGGTGACCTAGTTCATGTTTCTTTGATGGTGTAAAAAATGTGGACATGGACATGAAAATGAATAATAATGACTTAATTAATAGTCTTTCGGAACTAGAAGGTATAATAAAATATGATTTTAAGGACAAAAAAATACTACAGACAGCTATTACTCATAGTTCGTATGCAAATGAAAGAAAATCAAAAAAATTAAATTATAATGAAAGAATTGAATTCTTAGGTGATTCAGTATTAAGTTTAGTGATAAGTGAATATTTATACAAGATGTATCCTAATCTTCCAGAGGGAGAATTGACTGTAACAAGAGCAAAGATTGTTTGTGAAAATTCTCTTGCAAAATGTGCTGCGGATATTGGCTTGGGAACATTCTTGTTATTAGGTAAGGGTGAGGAACTTTCAGGTGGAAGAGTTAAAAGTTCAATTCTATCTGATGCCTTTGAAGCATTAATTGGAGCAATATATAATGATGGTGGCTTTGAAACGGCTAAAGCCTTTATTCTCAAGTATATGGAAGATGTTATAAAAAGTTGTGTAAACGGCAAGTTATTTTATGACTACAAAACGCAGCTTCAAGAATTGGTTCAACAAAATGGAGAACAAAATATTGCATACAATGTTATTGACGAAAGTGGACCGGATCATAATAAAACATTTGTTACAGAAGTATGTATAAATGGACTTATTACAGGAAAAGGCACTGGTCATTCTAAAAAAGAGTCTGAGCAAAATGCAGCAAAAGATGCACTGACTAAGATAAATAATGGCGATAAGGGAGTGTTATATAATTAAAAGGCATATTGTAGTTCCTGTTTTTGTACCACATAAAGGATGTCCCTTTGATTGCATATTTTGTAACCAAAAAATAATTAGTGGTCAGATTAATGATGCAAATGAGGACGAAATTCGAAAAAGCATTGAAGATACTTTGAGTACAAGTGGAGATGCATTTGTGGAAGTGGCTTTTTATGGAGGAAGCTTTACTGGTATTCCTATTGAAGAGCAGGAATGGTATTTAAAAATAGGATATAGTTATATAAAGGCAGGAAAGGTTACTCAATTAAGGCTTTCAACAAGACCAGACTATATCAATGAGGAAATTCTTGATTTGCTTTCTAAATATGGTGTTAAAACTATTGAATTGGGAGTTCAAAGCCTTGATGAACAGGTATTAGCATTAAGTCACAGAGGACATAATATCGAGGCTGTTACTAAAGCAGCAAAAATGATAAAAGCAAGGGGATTTTCACTTGGAATTCAAACTATGGTTGGTTTGCCTGAAGATTCAAAGGAGAAGGCTATAAATACAGCAAATAGTGTTGTAAAACTAGTTCCTGACATTGTTCGAATATATCCTACACTTGTTATAAAAAATACTTATCTTCAAAAGATGTATCTAGAAGAAAAATATAAACCTCTTACAGTTGAAGAGGCAGTTGAAATATGCGCAGAGTTATTAGCAATATATCAACAAAATAATATAAATGTAATTCGGATTGGACTTCAACCTACTGAAAATATTAATGATAACGGAGATGTGGTGGCAGGTCCTTTTCATCCTGCATTTAGGCAATTAGTTGAATCAAGACTTTTATTAAATAAAATAGAAAAATATATTGAAGAAAACAACTTTGCAAAACTACCTGGTATAGTTATAGAGTGCAACGAAAGACAACTGTCAAATATAATTGGACAAAAAAGAGCAAATATAAGTTATTTAAAGAATAAATTTAATTTTAATAATGTAATTGTAAAAGTAAATAATGATATTGAACATTTTCAAATACTAAAATTATAAGATTTTTTAAAAATATTTAAAAAATTTATATGTAAAAAGAAGGTATTTGAAGGAATATATAGAATACTAATATAAATGTTATATATTTGCAAAAAAAATTATTAAAGCATTTTAGGAGGATATATTTATGGAGGTACTAAAAGTTTCAGCTAATTCACAGCCTAAATCTGTTGCTGGAGCATTAGCCGCTGTTTTAAGAGATAACAATTATGCTGAAATCCAGGCAGTAGGGGCAGGAGCAGTCAATCAAGCGGTTAAAGCTATTGCAATTACTAGAGGTTTCGTTGCTCCTAATGGGATAGATCTTGTGACTGTTCCAGCTTTTGCAGAGGTTGTTATTGATGGTGAAGAAAGAACAGCTATCAAATTCTACATACAACCTAGATAATTCATTTCTCAATTTAATAAGGCTCGCCTATTGGTGAGCCTTAAAATTATGTAAAAAATTTCGAATCAATTGTGATAAAATATACGAGAATATAAAACAATAAGTTAAAATTTAATATTATTGTACTAAAGAGGTCTTTGATATATGAAAATGAGCTTAAAAGTTCATGTTGATGATTTAAAAAACGGAATGATTCTCGGAGAAGATGTTTATTCTAATGGAAATTTACTATTATCAAAAGGAATGATAATAAAGGAATGTTATATAAAAAAGCTGATATCAAGGGGGATATCAGAGATTGCAGTTTTAGCAGATAAAACATATTATGATGATATTTTTTTAAATCCAGTAGAAAAGTTTTATGTAGAGACATATGAGTCTTTGAGGAAAGTAGTTGAACGAATAAAGGAAACAGATAAAATAGAGGTCTCAAGAGTGTTTCCGATAGTTGAAAGTATATTGGAGGCTGTTTTTTCAAGTCAAAATTCAGTTTTATCACTTACAGGCTTTAGAGGGGAAGGAGATTATTTTCTTTTGCATGCTTTAGATGTTTGCATATACAGTCTTATAGCAGCAAAGGTCATGAAATTAAGCTATGAAGAAGTAGTAATACTTGGTATCGGAGCTCTTCTGCATGATATTGGAAAAATTAAAATATCCGATAGCATAATCAATAAAGTTGGTAAATTAACCGATGATGAGTACGATGAAGTAAAAAAACATTCTGAATATGGATATCAAATTTTACTAAAATCACCACAAATCAATTCTGATATAGAAAAAGTAATTTTACAACACCATGAACGCTGTGATGGCAGTGGATATCCTAAAAAATTGAAGGATAAAGATATACATATGTTATCTAAAGTGGTTGCAATTGCTGACATATATGATGCGTTGACATCAGATAGAGTATATCAAAAGAAGGTTCTGCCCCATGAAGCTGCAGAGTATCTGCTTTGTATATCAAATACTATGATAGATGCCAAAATTGCAAAAGTATTTATTGACAATGTAGCTATTTATCCCAAAGGATGCCAAGTGCTTCTTAGTAATAATCAAGTTGCTTTTGTTATTGATTCAAACCCTAAAATGCCTTTGAGGCCTGTTTTGAAGATTATGACTGATAAGTATAGAAATCCTTTGCCTGTTCCATATGAATTTAGTTTGCAGGAAAATTCTCATGTTTTAATTAAACAAATTTGCAGCTAATAAATTCAGAAGACCATTATTGAACTGAATTTCAATTTTCTTACCAGCCTATACGCATACATAAAATTAGATTGATATAATAATAAAAAATTAATGTTATTCTATGATTCCAAAGGTGTAATCAAAAGTTTTATATATTATATGGCATAATAGGCTCGAAAAATAGACTTTTAGTAAGCATTGTCTTTTTTCGAGCTTATGTGGTTAGCTTTTATGGGTATAATTTATAACTTACTTATTAAACTTTCCCAGTTGAAAAAGAAAAATCATAGGTGTTAAACTTATCAATGGAAAGTTGGATTACTTAGTTAAAAATTAACTATAGTACTAAACGTATGTGACGAATATAGAATGTGCTTATGTTCTAACAATATTGAACATTAAATAAAGTACTAATACATAACTAACGGAACTTGCCCTTTCATGGCCATTTGGAGTCTTCTTTCAACTTCAAACCAATTTATAAGGCGCCACCAGGACTCAATATACTTTTTACGTTCATTCTGATAATCCAGATAATATGCATGTTCCCAAACATCACAAACCAATATAGGTATCGCGCTCCATTGGGTCAAATCTTGATGTTTTCCAGCCTGAAGGATTTCTAATCTCATCCATGCAGGCTGCCAAGCAAGTATTCCCCAACCGGAAGCTTCAACCTTTTCAGTAGCATTTTTAAATTGTTCTTTGAAGTTATTAAAGCTTCCAAAGTAATTATTTATTTGAGTAAGTGTCTGTATACCCGGTTGCCCTGTCATACCTATAGGAGCCATAATTGTCCAATATATGCTGTGAAGAATATGACCAGAGCCATTAAAGGCAATTTCATTTTCCCAGTATTTAATAAATTCATAGTTGTTTTGATTACGAGACTCTTGAAGCTTTATTTCAGCTTTGTTAAGACCATCAACATAGGCTTTGTGATGCTTATCATGATGAAACTTCAAAGTTCTCTGACTTATTACAGGTTCTAATCCGTCATATGAGTAGGGTAATGGCGGTAACTGATGCTTACCAATTGGAATCATAATAACCTCCCACGCCGCATTAAAGGCATAAAATTATGTGTTAATATTCAACTATAATATATTTTCTTATTCTATTGCTATTCAAACTTACTGATGGTTTGCTATGATAATAATTGCAAGTAATATTTTATTTAATTGTGAAGATGAGTATATCAGTACTGATAGCCACCGTAATGTAAAGGGTAACCTCCATAATAGTGAGGGCGTCTTCTGCGAAGTAGTTCTCTTAAAAGCAAAATGCTAATTAGGTCTCTTCTAAAGCGACGCCTGCTACCAGATCCAAAATGCCCAAATCCCAATTGTCTATTTTCAGTATCGTTTTCATCTTCTTGATATTCAGCATCCACATATGAACCAACAGAATTGTCGATTTCATCAACTATTTGCTCAAGCTGCTTGCGCGTGGGGGTATACATTGTTCCATACATTTTGTTGAACATGTCACAATGACGGTTAACTTCAGGATAAATAATATAATAACATTTGGGGTACATAGCTTCCAATTGATCCTGTGGCATTTCAAACATTGGAGAATAATCTGCGGGAAAATCCATCATTTGCATAAATGGTATATAAAAATTTGGCATAAAGCTACCTCCTATTAAAACTTTGTCTCTAACTTGCAGACTTTTATTTATTCTCTGACTAGTAGACACTATAATTATATGAATATTATTGATTAGTGGTTACTAATTTAAGATATTATGTAAAGGATTTCTAGGGATTCTAAAACTTCTAATAATTTGTTAACAGCACTAATTTACTCTTAAAAATCTTTTCTTATCTGGATTATATTTATATATAAAGTTAAAATCATCTATTAAATAATCACTTAGTCCAGATATTTCAATTATTATTTACAAATATAAAGATTAAAAAGAGGGAAATAGTTATAATAGTTATAGATACCCATAAATATTCCGAGGGTTGTTAGAGGAAAATAAATAAATGGCGTTACTGGCTAATATTTTAGAGAGCCCACTATATCAATGTTAAGTTGAGTTAGAAAAAAAGCATTAATTAATCGTTGAACCGCGTTGTTTATGAATTGCTATGTGTTCATAATGTCTAAAATCGTATTAAGCTGTTGTTTCAATGCTTCTTGACACTGTTTTTGATAAACAATACAGAAGTGTTCTTCCTTTTGCGCCATCAACTAAGCATTGATTAGTTATTGAACATTTTTGCGTAGGAAAGTCGGGTAAGAAACCTATATAGATTATAATTATAATGGAGGATATTGCTATGAATAAAGAGAAATTACTAGAGAGGTTATGCTGGAAAAAAAGATTTGGGCAGTTATTGGTGCTAATCAAGACCCTGAGAAGTTTGGAAACAAGATTTACCATAAATTAAAAACACGAGGCTATGAGGTTTACCCTGTTAACCCCATGTATGACAACATTGATGGGGATAAATGCTATAAAGATCTGTCTTCTCTTCCTGTAGTCCCAGAGGTAATTGATATGGTTGTATCGCCTAAAAGAGGACGAGCATTTATTGATGAAGCAGCAAAATTAGGTATTAAGTATATATGGCTTCAACCTGGGACATATGATGAAGAATTACTAAAACAAATTAAAGGATATGGACTGCAAAGTGTTCAGGCATGCGTACTTGTAGGATTGATATCAACTAGCTTTTAAATATAATAATATGATTTGATTTAAGTATGGCGTAAAATGTAAACGAACTTTGTGAACAGTATAGTAGTATAGTAATTGAGAAATATTTAACATTGTTCATCGACGTAGTAAATGATCTAATGTATAATTTTAATGAGGGTCAGAGGCCTTGCAATGGCTCCTGAGCCCATAGTATATGATTTAATATATAATTTTAATAATTATTTTATACTAAAAGCAGGTGAGATGGATTTATGACAAATCAAGAACTTTATAATGCAATATTTAAAAGAAAGTCAGTAAGAAAATATGATATGACACCACTATCTGAGGAAATATTAGATGAAATAAAAAGCTATGTGGATAATCTTATGCCCCTTATTGATAATATTAGATATTCAATATCATTTTTGAGTGAGGTTGATACAAAATTATTAATACCTGTCAAATTTGCACCTCATTACATATGTATATATTCAGAAAAAAAGGATGGATATTTGACCAATGCAGGCTTTCTATTGCAGCAGATTGACTTGTATTTATCTGCAAGGGGTATTGGAAGCTGTTGGTTAGGTTTTTTTAAACCCAAAAAAGAGGTTAATACTCAAAATGGTTTAGAATTTGTTATTCTACTTGCTTTTGGAAACCCAAAAGAATCTGTTCATAGAAAAAGTATTTCTGAATTTTCACGAAAAAGTATTTCAGAAATAAGTTTAATAAAGAGTGCTGAGAAATTGCTCGAACCAGTAAGACTTGCACCTTCGGCTATTAACTCTCAACCTTGGTTTTTCAGTGGAGATTTAAACGAAATCATTGTCAGTCGTCAAAAGTTATCAAAGCTTAAGGCTCCATTTGTAGATAGATATAATCAAATAGATATTGGAATTGCATTATATCATTTGTGGCTGTCACTTGAACATGAGGGAAATGCTGCAACCTTTGATTTTAATTGTGCTGATGCACCTGAAGGTTATGAATTTATTGTAAAGGTTATTGCTAAAGAAAAATGAATCTAATATAGAACATTTCTTTATAACTGCCGTATAATTTATAAATAGCAAATACTTTGCAGATGGTTATCCTGCTTAAAGAATAGTAATATCAAGTTTATCTTCAATAGAATGCAATCAAAAAATTTCATCTTAAAGCTTGGAGTTATAAATGATATTGATAACCTTCCAATGAAACACAAAGTATGCTAGACTATTTAAGTGTATTATGTGAGATATACAAGGTTATATGGATAATTTCAATTATGGTTTAAGTTTTACGAAAACAATTTATATTATAAATTTTTATAGTTATAAAATATTATAGTTTATAATTAGTTGTAATTAGATTTTCATTATAATTTGGGGTGTAGAATGTATCTTAAAAGACTAGAAATACAAGGGTTTAAATCATTTGCAGACAAGATATCATTAGACTTTTCTTCTGGAATTACAGCAGTAGTAGGTCCAAATGGAAGCGGAAAAAGTAATATAGGCGATGCTGTTAGGTGGGTTTTAGGTGAGCAAAGTGCAAAGACACTTAGAGGAAGCAAAATGGAGGATGTTATTTTTGCTGGCACTGAAAACAGAAAACCTGTAGGCTTTGCTGAGGTATCTCTAACTATTGACAATTCAGATAATTATCTGCCTGTAACATATAGTGAAGTAACTGTAACTAGAAGAGTTTATCGCTCAGGAGAGAGTGAATATTATATAAATAAAACCTCCTGCCGTCTCAAAGACATTTATGAACTTTTATTAGATACCGGTATAGGCAGGGATGGGTATTCTATAATTGGACAGGGTAGAGTTGATGAGATATTAAGTTCAAAATCTGAGGACAGAAGGCATATTTTTGAAGAAGCTTCTGGCATAATGAAGTATAAAGTCAGAAAGCAAGAGGCAGAAAGGAAACTTGAATTAACAGAACAAAACCTTATTCGTATTAAGGATATTATTAATGAACTTGAATCTCAATTAGAGCCACTCAGAGAACAATCAGAGGCAGCAAAAAAATACTTATCCTTGAGAGAAGCACTTAAGGAATTAGAAGTCAATGTATACTTAGACAGCATAGATAAGCTTAAAGAAAAAATTAAAGAATATGAAGTGCAGTTTAAAGACATAAAGGACAATATTGAAGCTGAAGAAAGAAGATTGCGCAATATAACAATTCAAAATCAGCAAAAAAATGAATTTCTAAAGGATTTAGAAGTAAAGGTAAATGAAGCAAGAGATAGCTTTTATATAATTGAAGCAAACCTTGAGAAGAGTAATTCTGAGATAAGCTTGAAAAAAGAAAAAATAAGCAGCTTAAATCAGAATATACAGAGACTTGATGAAGAGATTACAGAACTTGATTCTAAAACTGAACAATTATTAAAAGAGGAAAAGAACAAGCTTAGTAAAATAGAATATTTAAACGGACAACATAAAGAATTTTCAAATAAACTTGAAAAATATCAAGCTGAGTTAGATGAAATAATATCAACCTTGAGCGAAAGTGAACGTGAAATTGAAATGCTTAAGTCCGGAATAATGGACAAGCTAGATATTCAATCGGACAAGAGAACGCAGATAAATAATATTAAGAACCATATTGAGAATATAAAGAAAAGACAAAATTCTATTGGTACAGAGATTTACAGTCTCAAGGTGGAAAAAGATAAAGAAAATATGAAAAAGGAGGACTTAGCTGAGAGTATAAGAAATTCTGCTAATCTTATTAAGTATGAAAAGGAAAAGATTGCGGAACTTAGTTCAGAAAAAAATGAACTTCAAGAGACGCTTATTGACTTGGAAAAGCAGCAAGGAGCAGTAAAAACAGATATACAAGTAAAGTCCTCAAGACAACGTTTGCTAAAAGACATGGAAAAAAGCATGGAAGGCTATAGTCGAAGTGTAAAGGAAATAATGAATGCCTGCAAAGCATCCTCTGATTTTGGGAAGGGTATTCATGGTACTGTTGCACAGCTTTTCAGCGTTGATAAAAAATTTGAAACAGCCATTGAAATGAGTTTAGGTAGTGCTACTCAAAACATTGTTTCTTCTTCAGAAGATGATGCAAAAAAAGCTATAGACTTTTTGAAAAGGAACAAATTAGGAAGGGCGACATTTTTACCTATTACATCAGTACGAGGAAAGCGTTTAGATGATACTACAATTAGCAAACTAAAGGAATATAGCGGTTTTTGTGGTATTGCTTCTGATTTGGTAAGTTGTGATGAAAAATATAGAGGTATTGCTTTAAACCTATTAGGAAAGGTTGCTGTAGTTGAGAATATTGATGCAGGTATTAATATTGCAAGAAAGTTTAACTATTCCTTTAGAATAGTTACTCTTGAGGGAGATATATTAAGCACAAGTGGTTCAATGACAGGTGGTAGCAATGACCATAAGGGTTCGGGCATTTTGGGCAGAAATAGAGAAATTCTTGAACTTGAGGAAGCAATTGAAAGCTTAAAGAAAAAAGATATGTCATTAGGAATAAAAACATCTGAAGTTAAAAGCATGCTTGCTGAAATAGAATCAGAATTGAATGAGGAAAACATAAAATTAAGAGATGCTGAGTTAGTTATCACAAGAGATGAGAATCATTTGAGCATGATTGAAGACAATATTGTCAAGATTGATGCAAAAATAGATATGCTCAAAGAAGAAAAATCCCAAATGATACAGCAAGAACAGGATATCTTAAAAGAACAAGAAAAATATGAGCAAGAACTTGAAGCTATTGAAAAGGATATTGTTGAAACAAAAGCAATTATAGCAGAACATCAAGAGAAGTTTAAAGAACGTCAAACGGTCAGAGATGGTTTGCATGATGATATTACTGATTTCAAGATATCTGTAAACTCTATAGTTGAAAGTCTGCAAAGTGTCAATGAACATTTAGAAAGAATTGCCATAGATAAAGAATCAATGCAAAAAAGTAAAAGCAGAAAGGAATCTGAAAAGTTTAAAGCCAATAACGAGATTGAGTCTCTAAAACAAGAAATTGAAGGACTTGAGAGTACAATAAAAAAATTGCAAAATGAGAGAACAGGGAAAACTATTGAAATAGATAGACTTGTTGAGGAGAAAAAGGTTCTAGAGGAAGAATCCTCAGACTTTATTGACAAGCTTAATGAAGCTAATAAGACAATTCATTTGCTTCAAGAGGAATATAACAGAATTGATGTAAAAAACACCAAGGCTGAAGCAGAGATGAAAGCCATTCAGGATAGAATGTGGGATGAATATGAACTTACTTATTCAAATGCTTTAGAACTTAAAAAAGAAATCCAAAGCATACCGCAAGCACAGAGAACAATTAATGATTATAGAGCTCAAATAAAAATGCTGGGGCCTGTTAATGTATCAGCTATTGATGATTACATCAAGACCAAAGAGAGATATGAGTTTATGTCAGTTCAGCAAGATGACATGGAACAAGCCAAAGAAAAACTGCACAAGATAATACATGACATGGTACAAGTAATGAAAAAACAATTTGTTGAGCAGTTTAAAATTATAAATGAAAATTTTGGTGTAGTGTATAGAGAACTATTTGGCGGTGGTCATGCTGAATTAATCATATGTGACATGGATAA
Source organism: Ruminiclostridium herbifermentans (assembly GCF_005473905.2). Taxonomy (NCBI): domain Bacteria; kingdom Bacillati; phylum Bacillota; class Clostridia; order Eubacteriales; family Oscillospiraceae; genus Ruminiclostridium; species Ruminiclostridium herbifermentans. The sequence goes on along the minus strand of NZ_CP061336.1, from coordinate 2,563,855 downwards.
TGTTCTTGAAAGTGGTATAGATATTGAGGTTCAACCACCTGGTAAAAAGCTTCAGAATATGATGCTGCTCTCTGGTGGAGAGCGTGCCTTTACAGCTATAGCATTGCTTTTTGCTATACTTAGAATGAAGCCAACACCATTCTGTTTGCTTGATGAAATTGAAGCTGCCCTTGACGATGCAAACGTATATAGATTTGGAGAATACTTAAAGAAATTTTCCGAAAATACACAATTTATTATGGTTACACATCGTAAAGGTACTATGGAGGCAGCAAACGCAATGTATGGTGTTACAATGCAAGAGCATGGTATATCTAAGGTTGTTTCAATGAAAATGGGTGAAGTTGCGGTTTAAGAATTAAGCCGATTTTTGCATATAAAATCCTAGTGGTGCGTGAGAATTGTCAATTGTTTATATTGAGTTTATAAATTGAGGATATAATAAATACAACTGATTTTGGAGGATAAATATGGGTTTTTTTGATAAGTTAAAAGATGGATTAATGAAAACAAGGAAAAGTATCACAGAAAAGATAGATCAAGTACTTGTTTCATTTGGAAAGGTTGATGAGGAATTATTTGATGAACTTGAGGAAATTCTAATAACATCTGATATTGGTATTGATACCACAATGAAGATAATTGCAAGCTTAAAGGAAAAGGTTCGTGAAAGAAAAATTATTGATGCAATGAAGGTAAAGGATTTATTGAAGGAAGAACTTAAGGAGATACTAGAGTCAGGAGATAATAGCCTAAAATTAGAAACTAAGCCTTCAGTTATTATAGTAATTGGTGTAAATGGAGTAGGAAAGACTACTTCAATAGGCAAGATTGCAAACTATTATAAAAATCAAGGGAAAAAAGTACTGCTTGCAGCAGGTGATACCTTTAGAGCTGCAGCAATAGATCAGTTAGAAATATGGGCAGATAGAGTTGGTGTAGATATTATTGGGCAGAAGGAAGGCTCAGACCCAGCAGCTGTAGTATTTGATGCTGCACAGGCTGCAAAGTCTAGAAAAGCTGATTTACTTATTTGTGATACAGCAGGAAGATTGCATACAAAGAAAAATCTTATGGAAGAACTAAAAAAGGTTTCAAGAATTTTGGATAGAGAGTTACCAGGAGCAGATAGAGAAACATTGCTGGTACTAGATGCAACTACTGGACAGAACGCTATTTCACAAGCAAAAACTTTTAGAGAAACAGCTGATATTACAGGTATAGTACTTACTAAGCTGGATGGTACAGCAAAAGGCGGAATTGTAGTTGCAATAAAATCAGAACTTGATATACCTGTAAAGCTAATTGGTGTGGGAGAGCAGATGGACGATTTGCAAAAATTCAATGCGTCTGAGTTTGTAGAAGCATTATTTTCATAAATAGCTGTAAAATTAAATGTATAATAATTTGTTGTTTCATAACTAAAACGTCTTTAATAAGAAAACATTTATCACAAAATTAATTTATGCAATTATTTTTAAAGCAACTTTCCCTATGAAGAGTTGAAGCCTAGTCAAGTTTATCAATAGTTTTATTGACAAGTATATAAACTTGTATAATTATAAGCTTCAAATTTTATTTGGTAAACTCACTACATCAAAAATCTTCAAAGGTGAAAGTTGTACATATAATATGTGAAATACATTTAATGTATGAGGGGAGATAAGAAATGATATATGATTATTATAAGGAAAAAGAGAAAAAACAGTATAAGGGCAAAATAGCAATATTGGTGATAGCTGTAATTGCCATTATCGGTATTATACTAGGAAGTTCAATATATATGGAACTTATACAATTAAAGGAGTTAAATCAGCAGGCAGATTATACCATGGTTTTTACTAAAAATCTGCTGTATAAGGTGATATTCTCTTTAGCAAGCTTTGTAGTTATTTCATTATTAATTTTTATTACTAATGTTGCAATAATTAAAAATTTGAAAAAATATTTTGCAAATATCAATTTAGAACCTAGAAGATTGATTAATGTGCCAGTAGCTCTTATTATTGGAATTATAGGTTCGTATTTATGTAAAGATTTCTTTTATAACAAGGCATTGCTATTTTTGAATTCTATAGATTTCGGCAGAGTAGATCCACAATTTGGACAGGATATTGGTTATTATATTTTTCAAAGACCATTTTACATGTCACTGTTTAGCTTTATATCAAATTTGTGGTTGTTTATAGTTATTTATTCAGTTATATACTATTTGATGGTAATATTAGCAGCCTTGGGTGAATCTTTTAACCTGAAGGAGTTCAGGGATAAAACAATACTTAGACATAACCTGATTAATGTTGCTATCTATTTTGTACTTAAAACTATCTCTTATAAATTTCAAAGAGAGGCTCTTTTGTTTTCTGCTTTCACAGACACAGGTATAAGTGGCGCAGGCTATTCAAATACAAATATATGGATTAAGTTTTATACAATCGCGCCTGTAATAGTATTAGCCATTGTTATATTGGCAGGCTTTTTTATGTGGAGGGGTAAGCTAAAGAAAGCTGCCATCTCAATAGCCATATATCCAGCTCTTTTTATATTGGTTTCAATAATTTCTACTTTAGTTCAGACATTAATAGTTAGGCCTAATGAATTTGAATATGAAAAGAATTATTTGCAGCATAATATGATTGAAACAAGAGCTGCTTATGGTCTTGATAAAATAAAAACATATGATTTTAAAACAATAGAAGACTTGACTCCTGAAATAATTGAGAGAAATAGAAATACAATTGATAATATTAGGGTGGTTGACTATGCACCAACACTCGAAAGTAACAAACAGCTACAAAGCAATACAAACTTTTACACTTTTACTACAGGAGATATTTTAAACTATACAGTAAATGGTAAGGAAATTCCAGTGCTTATTTCAGCAAGAGAAATAAATACATCTAAGCTGCAAAATCAAAATTTCGTAAATAAGACCTTTAAATATACTCATGGCTATGGTGTGGTTGTAAATCCAATAAACACAACAACAGACCAAGGTCAGGTTGAGTTTTTGGTTAGTGGTCTCAAAATGGACACAGTAGATAAGAATACTCTTAATATAAAAGAACCAAGAATATACTATGGTGAACTTACAAACAATTATGTTATAGTTAGTCCGAAAGAAGCAGGGAAAGAAGCCGAAATTGATTATGATGGAACAGTTGCAACTTATTTTAATTCTACCAATACAGAAGATGGCAAGGATGCAAAGAAAATCAAACTAAATCTGTTCAATAGAATATTATTCTCAGCTAAATACATGGATGCAAACTTACTTGTATCAAGTAATATCTCATCTGACTCGCAAATACTCTTAAATAGAAATGTAGTTGAAAGAGCGCAGAAGGGTGTACCTTTCTTAAAGGTTGATTCAGACCCTGCTTTGACAATTACTTCAGATGGAAGGCTTAAATGGGTTTTAGATGCATATACAGTTTCAAGTAATTATCCATATGCTCAAAATTTCTATACAGATAGTGATGAGGCCGATTTAAGAGCACTTAATGGAATGAACTATATTAGAAATTCTGTTAAGGTAACTGTTGATGCCTATGATGGCAATGTTAAATATTATATTATTGATGAAACTGATCCTATTATTCAAGCTTATAAAAAGGTTTACCCTGGCGTATTTTCAGAGGAACCTCTTCCAGAGGATATAACCTCACATATGAGATATCCGGAAACTTTATTTAAAGTTCAAACAGAAGTGCTGAAAAAATATCATTTAGATCCAGACAAACCTGAAAATATTTCAACATTTTATACAAATCAGGACTTGTGGTCAATAGCTAAATATCCTGATAAAAGCAGTCCTTCTGGAGTCAGGGAAATAGATTCTTATTATAATATGATTAAGCTTCCCGGTGATTTAGGTACAAAAGAAGAACTGATATTAATGAGACCTTTTACTCCTTCTGCTGATAAACACAATATGACGTCATGGCTTGCAGTTAGGAATGCAAAGGAAGATTATGGAAAAATGATATTATTCAACTTCCCTAAAGATACCAATATACTTGGTCCAGATCAGGTTGAAAACAATATAAATGCAATTAGTGAAATTTCACAAAATTTAACACTGTGGGGGCAAGGAAGTTCTAAGACATTTAAGGGTAGTCTGCTTGTTATACCTATTGAAAACAGTGTTCTGTATGTGGAACCAATATATATTCAATCAAATAGTACTTCATCAATTCCTCAGGTTAAAACCATTATAGTTGGATACCAGCAGGGAAATGATTTTAAGCATGGTATAGGTGATAATCTTAATGCTGCTATTGCTGATTTATTTAATGGTTCTGTAAAACCTACTGAAAATAAGATACCTACAGTAGACCAAGAAACTGGGGATATCAAAACTCCTGATGGAGAAGATAAAGCTGATGTAACTACTCCAGATACAAATGCTGGCGATAATAAAGGAAATGAAGGAAATGAAACTGTTCCTCCAACAGATAATGATTCTCAAGGGGCTATAGATGAAGCAAAACTAGACGAACTTCAAAAGAAGCTCGATGCATTAATGAAGCAGTCACAAGAAATAAATGAACTAATTGAAAGCTTAAGAAAGAGTAAATAGTTTATATTGAATAGATTTAATTGTTGATTAATCAGAATGGAGGGATTGTGTTAGTATGCCTGATATAAAATATGAAATAAATAAAAGAATAGGAGTCTTATCAGAAAATGCTAAAGGTTGGGTAAAGGAAATAAACCTTGTTAGCTGGAACGATAGAGCTCCTAAGTATGATATAAGAGAATGGTCTCCAGAACATGATAAGATGGGTAAGGGTGTGACTTTATCTCGAGAAGAACTGCTAGAATTAAAGAATATATTAAATAGCATTGATATCTAGTAAGTTACTTTTAGTTAATTCAATTAACTTGGCACATAAGAATATATTGGTGCGGTAGAATTATCAATGATAACGCTACCACACCTAATATTATTATGTTTAAGTAGTATATTCAACTCTTATGTTTTAGAAACTTATTATTTAGGCTGTTGCAAAGTATCTTGGCTTTACACTAGAGTGTTAAATCATAACAACATAGTGTAAACAAATACTGTTTGCAACAGCCTATATCAAGTTGCTTTGATTTTAGAACAAAACTATATAAATGTGGAGCATATTTTATATAGCCTTATATTAGTTAAAATGGCGTATCTTGCAATACTATTACTTTTTACTAAAGGATTGGCAATCTGTGCATTCAGCTTTGGTAGGATTAGGTTCATGAGTACCTACTTGAATCTTTTGCAATGCACAATAGTCCTGTGTGTCACTATGATATTTACAGCTAGTAACAGTACAACCTATGCTTGGATTAATATCGTTCATGTTATATCACTCCAATTCTATTTTATATTTTTGTAACAGTTATATTATTATTTTTAAAGAAAAAAAATATTCTGTTAATTTTTATATGTTTTTATGGCGGAGTAAGATAAAAATCTTACTTTTAAGTGTGGGTATTATTTTGATTTTTAATGGGTGAAAGTTTAGCTGGCTAGAATTTTTCTCACTTGTTTATAAGCCGGTAATTTAATGATATTTTTCTAAAATTGAAAATTGCTTTTTGAATTTATAGTTATAAAAATAGATAACTACAGAAAAACTTATGGTATTAATATTAAACAAGCGAAAATCAAATTATAACAAAAAAATACGTTGTTGACACTAGATGTTTGATAGTGATAGTATAGATACACAATATATGGCGTGGGAAATTATGTATTTACTTTTAGAGGGGTGGCAAAGACGCAATGATTACCAAAATCAAAAAGCGTGATGGAAGAGAAGTACCTTTTAATATTGAAAAGATAGCTAGTGCTATTTTTAAGGCTGCAAGTGCAACAGGAGGAAAAGACTATAATACGGCTATGAACTTAGCTGAAAAAGTAGTTGACTATATAGAATCAGTTTATAGAGAAAGAATTCCAGGTGTAGAAGAAATACAGGACGCGGTTGAAAAAATACTAATAGAGACTGGTCATGCAAGAACAGCTAAAGAGTTCATTTTATATAGAGCAGAGAGAACCAGAACTCGAGAAATGAATACTAGGCTAATGAAGGTATATGAGGAATTAACCTTTAAGGATGCAAAGGATAATGACTTAAAACGCGAAAATGCGAATATTGATACTGACACTGCAATGGGAACCATGCTAAAGTATGGTTCTGAAGGTGCTAAGCAATTTTATGAAATGTATGTGCTTAAGCCTGAGCATGCAAAGGCACATAATGAAGCAGATATACATATACATGATTTGGATTTTTTAACTTTGACTACTACTTGTTGTCAAATTGATATAGTTAAGTTATTTAAAAACGGCTTTAGTACTGGCCATGGACATCTTAGAGAACCTAATGATATAAATAGCTATGCCGCGCTGGCTTGTATTGCGATACAGTCAAATCAAAATGATCAGCATGGTGGACAAAGTATCCCTAATTTTGATTACGGAATGTCATTGGGAGTTGCAAAAACCTATATTAAAGGCTATAAACAGAATTTATCTAAAGCATTATTGCTGCTTACTGATATGGATTTGTCAAAAGAGATTGATTTAGTTTGTGAAACGATTGAAAAAGAAAACCATCTCAGACCAGCTTTAAATAGGATGGAGCAGTACATAAGAATAGAAAAACAATATCTTCTTAAATATGTACCAGAAGATATATTAGATAAAGCACAAGCTTTTTCAGTTAAAAAAACAGATGCCGAAACTGACAAGATAACCTATCAGGCAATGGAGGCATTTGTACATAATTTGAACACAATGCACAGTCGTGCTGGTGCTCAAACTCCATTTAGTTCTATTAACTATGGAACAGATACATCTCCAGAGGGAAGATTAGTAATTAAAAATTTATTGCTTGCAACAGAAAGTGGTCTAGGAAATGGTGAAACACCTATTTTCCCAATACATATCTTTAAAGTTAAGGATGGAATAAACTACAAGGATGGAGATCCCAATTATGACTTATTTAAGCTGGCATGCCGTGTAAGTGCTAAGAGGTTATTTCCGAATTTTTCATTTATAGATGCACCATTCAACTTAAAGTATTACAAGGAAGGAAATCCTGATACAGAAATTGCATATATGGGATGCAGAACCAGAGTAATTGGAAATGTATATGACAGTTCACGAGAAACTATATTTGGAAGAGGAAATTTAAGCTTTACTACTGTCAATTTACCTAGAATTGCTTTAAAAAGCAATAAGAATCTGAATACATTTTTTGAAGAACTGGATAAAAAAATTGATTTGGTTATAGAACAGCTTTATGAAAGATATTTGATACAAGCAAAGAAAAAGGTTAAAAATTACCCATTTCTCATGGGACAAGGTATTTGGATGGATTCAGATAAGCTAGGCTGGGAGGATGAAGTTGGTGAGGTTTTAAAACATGGAACACTATCTATGGGCTTCATTGGCTTGGCTGAATGTTTGAAGGCCCTTATTGGGAAGCATCATGGAGAGTCAGAGCAGGCACAAAATCTTGGCCTAGAGATAATTGGCTACATGAGAAAGAGAATGGATGAAGCTGCCAAAAAATATAAAATGAACTTTTCTCTATTGGCAACACCGGCAGAAGGAACTTCAGGACGCTTTATCAAATATGACAGAAAGATGTTTGGGGTATTAGAAGGTATTACTGATAAAGAATATTATACAAATAGCTTTCATATACCTGTTTATTATAAAATAAATGCAATTGATAAAATAAGACTAGAGGCTCCGTATCATGAATTGACTAATGCTGGTCATATAACCTATGTTGAGGTTGATGGCGACCCTCTAAATAATCTTGAAGCATTTGAAAAAATTATTAAAGCCATGAAGGAAGCAGGTATTGGATATGGTTCTATAAATCATCCTGTTGACAGAGATCCAGTGTGTGGATATACAGGAATTATTGGAGATACTTGTCCTAAGTGTGGTAGAGAAGAAGAGGAAGGTGCTCGCTTTGAAAGAATTAGGCGTATAACTGGTTACTTAGTTGGAACGCTTGACCGCTTTAACAATGCAAAGTTAGCTGAAGTTCGCGACAGAGTGAAGCATATGTAGAAGATAATCAGGTTTATATAGAAATACTTACCGTTGTGCAGGATGAGTAACTATAATTTTAACAGAAAAGACTGATTTATTTAGAACTTTTATTGGTTTAATTTTTTATTGATTAAAACCAAGAGAAGTGATATTTACGAATTATATTAAGGTGAGGCAAAATGAAAAAAATGATAAAAGTCTCGGGAATTGTAAATGAATCAATAGTTGATGGACCAGGTATTAGAATGGTTGTTTTTGCTCAAGGCTGTAAACATAATTGCCAAGGCTGCCACAATCAGCATACCCATTCTTTTGACGGCGGTGAATATGTTGAAATAGACAAAATTTTAAGTGACATCAAAAACAATTTCCTTTTAGATGGAGTTACGCTAAGTGGTGGGGATCCTTTTGAGCAAGCCGAAAGCTTTGCTGAACTAGCCGCAGAGGTTAAAAAAATGGGTAAAAATGTAGTTACCTATACAGGATATACCTTTGAACAGCTGATTAAATATTCCTCTGAAAGAAAAGGTTTCAAGGAACTTTTAGATAACACTGATTTGCTGATAGACGGTCCATTTATTAAAGAACAGAAAAGCTTACAATTAAAGTTTAGAGGCTCAAAAAATCAACGTATAATTGATGTGCCTAAAAGTATAAAATACAAAAAAATTGCACTTGCTATTGAATAAATCTCATACATAATTTTGTACTTAATATACATATACGATAATTAGTACACAATTACAATTTTAATAGTGATGATGCACAAACTCAATTACATAACTAAATTCCTTCTTGGCAAGAATTATAATTATGAAAGCCGAGGAGGAATTTTTTATTTCAATATTAACATTCAATAATAACAAATGAAGATGTTGCTTTGGAGAGGTTTATGAATTAAAGAATAAATGGAGAAAAGACTATACATTTGCTATAAATATAAATGACATTAAGAAAATTGAGATGTAGATATTTTAAATAAACAATAATTGACATATTATGAAAATAATTATATTATATGACTTATAAGGGTATACTCTTAAATAAGGTATGTGAGAAAGGAGAAACTATGAAAAAAAGAATTGAAAAAACAGCAATTACACTGCTATTAGCAGTACTTATTTTCGCTGGAACTGTGACCATCAATTCTATCACAGCAGAAGCTTACTCCCCTAGCAGCACAACATGTATGCACATCTCAGTAAGAGAATATTGGTCTGGTCCTGATTATTGGTTACCAATTACATATTTTAGAGATTACTGTCCTTTATGTGGTACCGAATTTGGTCGTGGCAGCATGCCTGGTGGCTATATTAATCCATATCCAAGTGACCCGGGCATTCCACCTATAAAATATCAACCATAACGTTTTTATTGAGGATTTATATGACATAGCTTTATAGCAGGAAAATGTCATTGAAAAGCATACATATGTACACTTAGATTTAAATTAGATTACGAAGTTTTCGTATAATAATAAAGGGGATAAAAAATAACAGCCAAAGAATAAGGATGGTTTTACCGTAAGGTGATTCCATCCTTAACTATTTGCTCGATACATATGGCTCCTTTTCGTATGCTATATGTATAACTAATTATGCTGTTATTTCTCTGTAGCTAACATTTTCGGAATAACATCTTGCGGCACCTACAGCTGTAGCATATTCAGCGTTTTTAGGTGTCTGAAAATTGACATCATAAAGCTTGCTTAATTGTTTGAAAATACTTTCTGACTGAGGAACATTTGTTAAATTACCAGTTAACACAACATCTTTAATATTATCAATTCTTGTATTGAAAACAGCAACCATTCCAATAGTCTGAAAAACTAGATTAATAATACCCAGCGCTAAATCAGCATTACTAACTAAATCGCTTATTTTTCCAAAATTTGAGGCAGTTGTTTCGCTAGGAAGAGTCTCAAGGACCTCTTTTGAGATATCACTGATAGTAAGGTCTACATGTGATAAATCTCCATCCTTTGCAGTTTCAATCAATTCATTAAAATTACGAACATTTAACATCCTATTTGAAAGACCTAGTAAAGTGCCACCGCCAACACCTGTTCCTCCTAAATGAGTTGCAGTGTTATTTTCTGCTTTAACTAGAGCTGTACCTGTACCCATGCTAACAATAATTGCTTTCTTTAAACCGCTTAAGAAAAGGCCCCCTAATCCTATTGCCATAAACTCATCAACTTTTGCGGTAGGTATACCGAATAGTTTATTATTTATAAATGAAGCACCAACGCCAGTGATCATTATTCTTTCTATATCTTCAATTTTTAATGAGTTCAAATTTAGAAATTTACCAAAGGCCCCATAAACTGATGCAATAGGGTCTGTTGCACGTACAAGTAAAGGATGAATTATTTCTTCTTTATCAAAGCCAACTATCTTGGTAGTGCTTCCACCTATATCTATTCCTATAACCTTACCCATACAAAATCACTCCCTAAAATATATTATTTAGTATATTACATCTGAAACGGCTGCTTATAAAAGTCTATCAGTTCAACTATGTACATATTAACAATTATACTGCGTACAGAACGAAAAACTTGAAAAAGCTTTCAGTTAAACCTTATACATATTAACAATTATGCCGAGTACAACGAAAAACTTGAAAAAGCTTTCAGTTAAACCTTATACATATTAACAATTATGCCGAGTACAACGAAAAACTTGAAAAAGCTTTCAGTTAAACCTTATACATATTAACAATTATGCCGAGTACAGAGCGAAAAACTTGAAAAAGCTTTCAGTTAAACCTTATACATATTAACAATTATGCCGCTGTATAGAGCGAAAAACTTAAAAAGCTTTCAGTTAAACCTTATACATATTAACAATTATGCCGAGTACAGAACGAAAAACTTGAAAAAGCTTTCAGTTAAACCTTATACATATTAACAATTATACCGCGTACAGAGCGAAAAAATTGAAAAAGCTTTCATTTAAACCTTATACATATTAACAATTATGCCGAGTACAGAACGAAAAATTGAAAAAGCTTTCAGTTAAACCTTATACATATCTACAATTATGTTGCGTGCAGAGCGAAAAACTTAAGAAGCTTTTATTCAAACGTATACATATATACGAATTATGCTCCAGTGAACATTTTCACAATTGCAATTCCAACGCCTGTAATACCTTCTCCGCCAAGTAAACCTGATGCTGCAACTGTACCTGTTTCATTATTTGCTTTACCGCGTACACGGTCAGCTACAAATCTTATAACTCCTCCTAGAAATACAGCTGATGAAATATAGAATGGAAGGTAAATACCAATGCCAAGAGTAGCTGTAGGAAGTCCTAGAAGGTATAGAATTGCACCAATTAGTGCTGCAATACCAAAGACTACAGGATCTCCAATTCCATTTATCATTGCAGTTACGCCAACTGCTTGGCCTGCTGGCAATGCAGTATCTGTTCCAATTTCTCCAAACTGATTTATAATAGCAAATAAGGCTAATGAAGCCACTATTGTTCCAATCACTCCTCCAACAATCTGTGAAATAAGCTGAGCTTTTGGATTGGTTCCAAGTACCTGACCAGCTTTGTAATCGTTAAATAAATCTCCTGAAAAACCACTAGCTACAGCAACACAACCTGCTACCATAAAAGCTTCTGCTGCATCAATATCTACAAATATTCTTATAGCCAAAAGAACAATAATGCCGAAAATTTCCATTGGATTAATTCCGGTTTGGCCTGTAATAGTAGCTGCCATTACGGAAACAATAAATATTCCTATGATTAATAAAATTGAAGGAACGACTGATAATCCGCTTGTAACAGTAAAAACAAAGGCTAAACCTGTTGCAACTATAATCAATATTCGACTTGAGTTAAACAATTTCATTTTATCGGAAAATGCAGAATTGTTATTGCTCTCTTTTTTAGCAAATTTCTTAATAGCCGATATAATTATTCCTATAAGTACTCCTGCTCCTGTACCAACCATAAGTCCTATACCAGCACTTGTTTTAAAAGCAGTGGCTGCAGCAGCATCTGAAAATAATCCCAACTTTGGACCAAAAGGTACTATAAATGCATTAGAGAACAAAGCTCCTAAAAACCAAACACCAGTATATAGAGCACCCAAAATATAACCCATGCCAACAGCCATTGGTGAATTCCATGCAAGTATAGTGCTTTTGTACATAAATACCTGAGGAACCATAGCCAATTGATCTCTTAGAAATGTGTAAATTGTTGATACAAGCATGCTTCCAAAAAGAATAATTGATTTTTTACCGCCTTCATCTCCAGCTTTAATTGTTTCAGCTGCTGCAAGACCGATCGGATAAGGTAAACCACCGTTTTTAACAATGAATCTGTATCTTAAAATATATGAAGTAACTGTACCAAAAAGCATACCAGCAATTGCTATAGCTAATACCTTAATAAAGTTTTCTGAAAAGCCTGATGAACTGTTCCAGATACCCATAATCCATAAGCCTGGGAGAGTAAAAGCCAATCCCCCTGCAACCATTGAACCAGCTGACATAGCAGTTTGAGTGATATTAATTTCATTATTAGTAGTTTTTCCGAACAATTTTAATAACGCCATTGAAAGCACAGCTACAAAAATTGTAGGCCAGGGGAGAGCGCTCATCCTAAGAGCAACATACATTGAACTTGCTGTAATAATACAAGACCCCAAAGCCCCAAAAATTAAGCTTCTCAGTGATAATTGTTCCACCCCTAAAAAATTTCTTTCTGTATTACCCATAAAAACCTCCACGCCACATTGGGCAAAAAAATTGTTTAAACACTAGTAATTCTTTATTGTTAAAGGATGCCGACACTAGCAAAAACCACTTGTGGTTTTTGAAGCTCGAAAAAGCACCATGTTAGAACAAACTATGTTTCGAGCTACCTCCTACGCCCACTTTAGGCACAAAATTGACGTAACACTATTTACAATTTACACATGTAAAAGATTATTTATTCATTCTTACAATCTCATACCCTGAAATATGCAAAAAGAGATATGTACTATTAGAAATTTGTTTAAAAATAATAATACATTATCTTTATATAATCCAACTTAACATTGATAGGTTTATACATCTAGAATCAAGCTTGAAAAGTTGAATTGGTAAAATAAGTTATTTCTTTTTAGTTATACTTTAATTATGAAAGTAATAAAAATGAACAAACCAGTTAGAAGGGCTAATTTGAAATAAATATGAATTTTATCATTAACTCAACCTCCGTTCTTATTCCCAAGGGATATAAGTCGTATTATAAAGAAAATAAAACCTAAGTCTAGTTTCAAAAGAATACTAGCTAATAAAGTATAATATCACAATAATTTCTATCGTGCAATGTTTCATGTGCATTTTGGGCAAATTAGTAAAAAATAAGTTGCTATTTAACCTATTAAATTAGCTTAGTTTATAAGTGTTCAAATTTATAAATGGTTTGTTATTGCTTGTTTATTACCAATAATTATTTCAGCATCAATTTCGTGAGCAAGAAAAAAATATATATTGCAAGGGAGTACTATGTAAACAGTTTACAGTTGAGTTGGTATTTGTTTTGAAACAGTTTTGAGTGTGTAAATAAATAATATTACTGTAAATATAAGGATGGTAAAGTTAAATTCTTAGTGCTATAATAATTAAAATAACGATGTAAAGTACATGATTTATTATCTATGATGTTATATTTTTTATTATTAATTGAATATTAATTGAATTTTTGCGTTAAATCGTATGTGTCGGAGTTCTAATAAATTAATACTTAATGCTTAAGATAAGTTATCAACTTGGTAACAGGCTATTAATAATCTTTAGTATGGACAAACTTTTCATTGGAAAACTCGAATTTTGAATATTTGAATGAATTAGTTGTATAAGTGCGCCATGTATGCATAAACTATACTTTTGAATTATTAAGGCAATAAAACTTTGATAAAATTCATGTACCGATAAACTTTCATGTTAGAAAGTTGATTAAATAATATATAATATACTGTGATTAACAAAATAAACTAACAGTAGTTAATGAAAGGAGCAAATATAATATGGAATCTGGCGAAATGAGGCTTGCAGTACTTATTGATGCTGAAAATGTACCTTATTGTGACATAAAAGGTATAATGGAAGAAATTGCTAAGTACGGAACGCCAACAATCAAGAGAATATATGCGGACTGGACAAAACCTACTGTTTCTGGTTGGAAAAATGTTTTATTGGAAAATGCTATTACTCCTATACAGCAATATAGTTATACCAGCGGGAAAAATTCATCGGATTCAGCAATGATTATTGATGCAATGGACATACTATATACAGAAAAGGTGGAAGGTTTTTGTATTATTTCAAGTGATAGTGACTTTACAAGGTTAGTAATCAGATTACGTGAAGCAGGTATGAAAGTATTTGGCATTGGTGAGAGAAAAACTCCGAGCCCTTTTATTGCTGCGTGTGATAAATTCACGTATATTGAAATAATAAGCGCTTCTTCTCATAGTAATAGCACTTATGAAAATGATCATAAGAAAGATGGAGCAGCAGAAAAAGAGCAGAAATGTGGTACAGTGGCTATTGGCAAAGATATAATAAATCTGATTGCTGTTTCAATTAGTGATGTTGAAGATGAAAATGGCTGGGCTTTTCTTGGAGATGTGGGTAACCTAATTAATAAAAAGCAACCTGATTTTGACCCTAGAAATTTTGGTTTCTATAAACTTACTCATTTAATAAGAAAACTAAAAGAATTTGAAATTGAAGAAAGAGACACAAATAACTCAAAAATAAAGCACATATATGTTAGAAATAAAAATAATATTGTAAAGTAAAAACACTTGACAACAAATATTAATTGTTTTAAAATAAGTCGTAAAGTAAAATTGCTTTACATATTTATTATGTATGGCGCATGTGATTTGAATTGTGTGCTTCTGCAAAGCCAGAGGTTCTCCACATATGGTTTGACTATTTTTCTTACAAAAGCAAGCGTGGAGGTTACTATGGATAAAGTATTTGAAATATCTTTGCTGCTTGATTTTTATGGGCAGCTACTAACTGACAGACAATATGAAATTATGGATTTACATTACAACAATGATTTTACTTTGACTGAGATTGCAGAGCAACTGGGTATTAGCCGTCAAGGCGTTTATGATAATGAAAAGCGCGGAAGAGCGTTATTAAATGAATATGAAAGTAAACTTGGTTTACTAAGCAAATTTTGTGAGCAAAAGGAAAAGGCTGAAAAAGTACAAAAATATTTGGAAAAGTTAAATTTAGCTGAACTTAGTCCTCATAACAAAGCTATTATAGAGCAGGTTATGCAGGAAATAAGAGAACTTGCTAATAACATATAGTGGAAGTTTGAATTGGAGGTTTTAGGATGTCGGTTTTTGAGGGTTTGTCAGGAAAGCTCCAAGAAACAATGAAAAAATTTCGTGGGCAGGGCAGAGTATCCGAAAAAGATGTTAAAGAAATGATGAGAGAGATAAAGCTTGCTTTGCTCGAGGCTGACGTAAATTTTAAAGTAGTTAAGGATTTTATTAACAAGATATCTGAGAGGGCAGTAGGACAGGATGTTTTAGAAAGTCTAACCCCAGGACAGCAGGTAGTTAAAATAGTTCATGAAGAACTTATTGAGTTGTTAGGCAGGGAGCAGAGCAAGGTTACATTTTCCTCAAAGCCTCCAACAGTATTATTAATGGTAGGGTTACAGGGTTCTGGTAAAACAACTACTTCAGGAAAGCTGGCAAGCCTGTTAAGAAAACAGGGTAAGTCACCGCTTTTAGTAGCTTGCGATGTTTATAGACCAGCTGCTATCAAACAGCTTCAGGTTGTTGGCGGACAGTTAAATATTCCGGTATTTACAATAGAAAACAATACAAATCCAGTTGAAATAGCAACAGAAGCAGTTAAGTTTGCTAATTTTAAACAACATGATTTAGTTATAATAGATACTGCCGGAAGACTTCATATTGATGAAAAACTGATGGATGAACTGCTCAATATAAAGAAAGCAGTTAATCCTCATGAAATATTGTTAGTTGTTGATTCTATGACTGGACAAGATGCTGTTAATGTATCACAAAGCTTCAATGAAAAGCTAGGCATTGACGGAGTAGTTCTGACAAAGCTTGATGGTGATACAAGAGGTGGAGCAGCTCTTTCTGTTAAGACTGTTACAGGCAAGCCTATTAAATTTATAGGTGTGGGTGAAAAACTCAATGAAATTGAACCGTTTTTCCCAGATAGAATGGCATCACGTATACTTGGTATGGGTGATGTATTAAGCCTTATAGAAAAAGCACAGGATGCATTTGATGAAAAACAGGCTCTTGAACTGGAAAAGAAAATGCGTACTATGCAGTTTACATTGGAAGACTTTTTGGAGCAAATGCAGCAAATTAAGAAAATGGGTTCTATTGGCGATATACTTGGAATGATGCCTGGCATTGATTCAAAGGCTCTCAAGGAAATTAATCAAGAAGAGAGCGAAAAAAATATGGCTCGTACTGAGGCTATTATTAGATCAATGACAAAAAAAGAACGTAATGACCCTTCTATAATTAATGCAAGCAGGAAAAAGAGAATTTCTGCTGGAAGTGGTACAACTGTTCAAGAGGTCAATGCTCTTCTCAAGCAGTTTGAAGAGATGAGAAAAATGATGAAAATGATGACCGATATGGGTAAACGAAGTAAAAAAGGCGGATTAGGAAGGTTTAGATTACCTTTTTAATATATATAAGTAATTGGAGATAAGCCTCAGCTAGTTTATAATGGCATGTAACTTAATCTCCTGTTTAAAATGTATAAGCGCAACTAACTTCTGTCTATGCAGATGCTTGACTAAAGGCTAGTTTTCTTATATTCCTTTAAAGGAGGTGAAAATAAATGGCAGTTAAGATACGTTTAAAAAGAATGGGTGCTACTAAAAAACCTTTTTATAGAGTAGTAGTTGCTGATTCAAGATATCCTAGAGATGGTAGATTTATCGATGAGATAGGTACTTACAATCCTTTGGTAAATCCAGTTGACTTCAAAGTTGATGCAGAAAAAGCTCAAAAATGGATTAAGAATGGTGCACAACCTACTGATACAGTTAAGTCACTTCTTAAGAAGTCTGGTATTATACAATAATATCAATGTATTGATGCTCATTTTCTGAAGTGCAACTACTTGCGGTTAACAGAAGAAAACCTGATACAGTTGCAATAACGTGTACCTTTACAAAGTAGAGGTTCTCCACCTATAGAAATAATATATTATGCTACAGATGGATGTGGATTGCCCACAATAGTATCATAATTTTTTGTGCCGATAATCGGCGTGGAGGTTAGGATGAAAGAATTGCTTGAAAACATTGCAAAAGCCCTTGTGGATTATCCAGAAGAAGTTTTTGTAAATGAAATTCAAAATGAAAAGTCAATTATTCTTGAGCTTAAAGTTTCTAAGGATGATATGGGAAAAGTAATTGGTAAGCAGGGCAGAATTGCCAAAGCTATCAGAACTGTTGTCAAGGCTGCAGCAGTTAAGGACAACAGAAGAGTAGTTGTAGATATCGTACAATAAGAAAAGGGGGCTAATGCCCCTTTACTTATATGGAGAGGCTCTATTTTAGAGTAAAGATAGGTGATTTTAGTGTTAGAATATTTAATAGTAGGACAATTAGTAAACACTCATGGCGTAAAAGGAGAGCTTAAGGCTATTCCCATGACTGATGACCCCAATAGATTTCTTGAACTAGAGTGGGTTTTTATTGATAAAAATGGTAAACTTGAAAAGTATAATATTTCTGGTGTTAAGTTTTTTAAACAATTTGTAATACTAAAGCTTGAAGGTGTCGACACTATGAATGACGCAGAAAAGCTTAAGGGCTTTTATATGAAAGTTGACAGAGCTAATGCTGTTAAGCTTCCAAAGGGTTCATTCTTTATTGCAGATATTATTGGCCTTAAGGTTTATGATGAAAATAATGTGCTTTTAGGGCAGCTAACAGATGTATTACAAACTGGTAGCAATGATGTATATGTTGTAAAGCATGATAATGGTAAGGAAATACTTATACCAGCATTAAAAAGTGTTGTAAAAGAAATTTCTTTAGATGATAAAAGAATTTCAGTAATTCTACCGAAAGGACTGCTGGATTAATGAAATTTGATGTTCTTACACTGTTTCCAGAACTATTTAATATAGTAATGAGAGAAAGCATCATTGGTAGGGCTCAGGAAAATGGCATTATAAAAGTAAATGCTATAAATATAAGAGATTATTCAAAAGACAAACATAAGAAAGTTGATGATTATCCTTTTGGTGGCGGTACAGGAATGGTTATGACATGTCAGCCAGTTATTGATGCCTACAATGATATAACTAAGGATATGACAGTTAAACCAAAAGTTATATATATGAGTCCTCAAGGCAGGGTTTTGAATCAAAAAATTGCAAAGGAATTGTCAACAGAAGAGCATTTAATATTGTTATGTGGTCACTATGAGGGCATAGATGAAAGAATTATTGAAGAGATTGTCGATGAGGAAATTTCTATTGGTGATTATGTTTTAACAGGTGGAGAATTGCCAGCTATGGTACTCATTGATTGCGTAAGCAGATTAGTACAGGGAGTTTTAGCCAGTGAAAACTCATATAGTGAGGAATCGCATTTTAATGGATTGCTTGAGTATCCTCAGTATACAAGACCTGCCGATTATAATGGAAAAAAAGTTCCTGACATACTGTTATCAGGACATCATGCTAATATAGAAAAATGGAGAACACAACAATCCATAGAAAGAACAAAACAAAAAAGACCAGATATGTATGAAGTATATGAGAGAACTCACAAAAAAAATTTATAGAATACTTTACATTTTTGAATTTGTTGTGCTATAATATTCTTTGTGTGTAATACGGATGGTCCTCTGCACTATTGTTGCACGAACATCTAGGAGAGGGAGGAGGAATAAAGATGGATATAATAAAGTCTATTGAAAGTGAACAAATAAGATCTGATATCCCCAAATTGGAAATTGGTGATTACATCAAAGTTCATGCAAAGATCATAGAAGGAAATAGGGAAAGAATACAGGTATTCGAAGGAACTGTTATTTCTAAAAAAGGTTCTGGCTTAAAGGAAACTTTTACAGTAAGAAGAGTATCTTATGGTGTTGGTGTTGAAAGAATTTTCCCAGTTAATTCACCAAGAATTGATCATATTGAACTAGTTAGAAAAGGTGTTGTTAGAAGAGCTAAACTATACTATCTACGTGATAGAGTTGGTAAAGCTGCTAAGATTAAAGAAAGATTATAATCTTGAAATAAAAAAACCTAGAGGCATTACCGTCTCTAGGTTTTTTTAACTAAAATTTAACTAGAACTTATATATTATTCTCCCCATATGGTTGGTGATATTAATATTGAAGGGGTACACATAAATTAGCAAAAAGTAGTTCTTAAACAATTGATTTTTTAAGCATTTGATAAAGAAATTTTCCTTCAACACTAAGTGGTTTCATAGATATATTAAGATTTTCGATGAAGGTACATAGCTAGATATTATATTAAATATTTCTAAAAATTATTAGTAAAAATTGATTAGTTTTATAAATAATAGTATAATTCATATTATGTAGATTAAATTGTATAGGATAGTTATTGTTTATAAAAAATAAAATGAGGTGATATGTTGATGGAAAACAGAAATAATGAGAATGGAAATGATGAAAATTTAGATATTGATATCAATAATATAGGTAATGAAAATAAAAATGATACTAATATCAATGATATTGACAATAATAATCAAGATGGTACTACTGACAATGATATTCAAAAACATATTGACAGTAGTATTTCAAATGAATCGGAGATAAGCGAAGCTGATCAAAATGATGAAAATACTACAGACAATATAGATAATAAAGAAACTATAGTTAAAAAGAAAAACTCAATAGGACGAGAGATTTTTGAATGGGTAATGGTTATTGTTGCAGCACTTGTTATATCAATGTTTATAAAAGCATTTATATTTTCAACCTATAAGGTAAATATGGTATCAATGGAGAATACTCTTTTCGAAGGTCATAATGTAATTGTTTATAAGACAGGCTATTTCTTCAATGAACCTGACCATGGAGATATAATAGTATTTATGCATGAAGAGGGCAAGATTAAGAACTTCTTTAAATATTTACCTATTAGAAACCCTGGAGAGGTAGATTATATAAAGAGAGTAATAGGTTTACCTGGCGATCAGATTGACATACGAGAAGATGGTTTTGTGTATCGTAAATCAGAAGGAGATAGTGATTTTGTAAAGTTAGAAGAACCATATGTAAAAAGCCTTACTGATACAAAAGGTATGCAGTTGCCATTTACAGTACCCGAGGGGCAGTTGTTTGTAATGGGTGATAATAGACAACAAAGTCTAGATTCAAGACAAATTGGAACAATAGACATGGACACAGTTATTGGTAAAGCAGTATTACGTATTTGGCCATTATCAGAGTTTGGCGGATTGTATGATTAAGAGTTTTTAATGTCATTTTATTTTAAACTGATTTATTGACTAATTAAGAGTTCTTTGGAAGGTAGAAAGCACAAACTCCTACCAACCTAAGAACTCTGTTATTTATCAATAAAAGATGGTGCCAAGGTTTATACAAATAATTGTGCAATTGAACAGATAGAATTTGCAGAAAGCAAAGCATCTTCAGCAGAACAGCAGGATACTGCATCAAGTTATGATCATTATATTAATTATTATATAGAAAGGAATATATTGATGTATTTTATTTTAAATACGTCATACAAGAAATTATGAATATACAATGGTTTCCAGGACACATGGCAAAAACAAGGAGGCTTATTGCTGAAAATTTAAAGCTTGTTGATGTTATTATTGAATTACTTGACGCAAGAATACCCTATAGCAGCAGAAATCCAGAAATTGATTCTTTAGTTAATAATAAACCAAGACTTGTAGCTTTTAATAAATCAGACTTAGCCGATGATAAGATTTCAAGTCAATGGATACAATGGTATGCTGAACAAGGCATTAAGTGTATTTTGATTAATTCAATCACTGGAAAAGGTCTAAATGATGTAAAGACTAGAGCAAGGGAATTAGTGTCTGAGAAAATTGAACGAGACAGGGCTAAAGGGAAAATATTTACTCCTGTAAGAACAATGGTCGTAGGCATTCCTAATGTAGGTAAGTCTTCATTTATAAATAAAATTGTAGGAAAAGCTACAGCTTTAACAGGAGACAGACCAGGGGTAACACGAGGAAAGCAGTGGATTAGGATAAACTCTGAAATAGAACTTTTAGATACTCCCGGTATTCTTTGGCCAAAGTTTGAAGACCAAGAGGTTGGAATGAACCTCGCTTTTACAGGTGCTATTAAAGATGATATTATGGATACAGCAGAGGTGGCAATGGAGTTGCTTTATAGGCTTTCTAAGCTGTACCCAAAGGAACTATGCGCTAGATTTAAGCTTGAACCTGATTTAATCAAAAATATTGAGCCGTTGGAACTATTAGAAACAGTCGGGCGAAAGAGAGGCTGCCTCATATCTAAAGGACAGATAGATTATTCCAGAATATCTGCAATAGTTTTAGATGAATTCAGAGGTGGAAAGATTGGAAGAATAACTCTTGAAAAACCAAATGAAAGAGTTGAAAAAATTCAACAATAATTAAAATAGGTATTTTCTTATTCGATTGTAAAAATGGTCGATTTTTGCAATAGCCCATACTTTGAAGTGTCCTGAGGAACTTAAATTATCATGTTTCTCTGGACATTATCATACATTAAAACATTATGGTCAATAGGTGTTAAATACCCGATTGCACCAGTTATTATTGTATAACCCGTTTCATATTTTCCTACATAGGATGATACCAGTTTTTGAGATAAATAAATTATGGTACCATTTTTGATATACTATACTTTTATGGACAAATCTGTTATTATGAAAAGAGTCGTCAATTTCCTTTTTTGAGTCACTATCAACTACATTAATAAAACATTTACTTGTTTTATATCTGATATATTTTTATGTTCTACAACGTTTTTTATAAAAGTGTTTTCAGTAATAAAGTATTTGTTATTACCTTTACCTTCACTAAAATAGGAGTTTAATAAATCATCTATGCCTTTTTTATTTGCAGGATTAAGGATTTATATGTAGTTTTCATTGTTAATATTTCTGCTTTTGATAGTTCTACATTTAATATTGTTCCTCCAGTATAAATACAGGTATTATTTTCAATTAATTGGTAAGTATCCTTCTGAATAAATAATAACAGTATATCCTTTTTGATACTTCCATGTATTTGGGAAAAGGACTTTGCGGTATATTAATTATATTATCAGTTTCTGTTAGTTAATAATTATTGCTCAAATCAGGCATTACCACAAATAATTTTAATTTTTTTCTTTTGCTTCAATATCTATTAAATTAAAAGTCAGATCGATTTTATTTTCTTATTTATAAAAAATACTTAATAAATTAGAAAAAAATACCGATACAGGATTGTAAAATTTAATAATAATGGTAAAATATAGGGCAAACGTTTTGTTTCATTTGAGAAAATTGAGTAATTCAGTGCAAGAAGAGTAAGTATTTTATGTATATTTCGATGTTATTTAGTAAGTGGGAAAGGAAGTGAAACGACGAGTATTTACACCTAACAACTAAATTGGAATAGCATAAAATATTTGATTTCTTATTAAATATATTATTTATTAAATATATTATCTTTAGGAGGCGTGTAAAAACATGAGAAAAAAATTAGCTTTGATAGTAACCATTGCATTATTGCTTAGTTCATTTTCCACATATGCATCAGAAATAGACACTAAGAATTTTATTAGTGCAGGGGACATAAAGAATCTAAAAACAATCAATGCTATTGATGAACAGAATTCCTTGGTAAAGGTTGACGAAAGTATAGGCGATTTCAATGTAGAAACTCATTTCGAGGTAGACAAAACTCAAAAATCACTTAAAATACCAAAGTTAAGTGATGATAAAGAAATTAAAAATGCAAAAAATAAAATAAATTCCTCTAAATCTTTACTGTCGAATAACGAAAGTGAGGAATATTCAAAATCTAACTCAACAGGTAGCGGTTTATATCTTTTAGATGATAATCCAAGAGCAATAGTTAATGAAACGTTAACTGAAGAAAAATATATGGACTTCTATTTCTTTACAGTAACTAAAGATACATTTATGGTTGCTCGTTTAGACTCAAATAATTCATACTATAAAGCAGATCTCTATATTATTGATTATGAAACAGGAAATGCAATACTAACTAATATAAGTAGTTATGCAAATAATATTATTGCATTAAATGGTCTGCCACAAGGCGACTATGCATTAGCAATATACTCGATGGATAATGTTGGTGCTTCTTATTCCTTAAAGATAAATGCTACAAATCCATATGGTGGCTATAATAGTATTATAAAAATAACACAAGACTTACAACAATTTGTTTTGAAGTACAATGATAATTCTATCTATGCAAATGGTGTATATGTCTGCAATACAAGCCCATCTGCAGTTAACTCACACTTAGATTGGGAAAGAGATTATTTTTTTAGTTATGGTGGAAATTATTCAAATAGAGACCTAAGTATTAGTAGTGTAAAGATAAAAAATGTTGTTGGGCCGGTTACCTATTCTTCCTCATATGCATCATCACAGAATGTCATGCTAATCTACTTGGATATAGGTACGTTATATACATACTTTGAATCACAGTTCCAATCAGTACCACATTACTACTATAGTTCTTTTGTTGATGTCTTGGGAAAAACTACTCCTAGAAGGTTAGATGCAGATGATTTTAATTATGGTGACCATATTTTGGCGTTTGACTTAAATACAGGAAGGTCAATAGACTTCTATAGTGTTTTAAATTACTATTATGCAGCAGGCATTGAAAGTTTACCTACAATAACTTTTATTCAATAGGTTACCAAAGGTTCAATAAACTGAGAATTAGGAGGCAAATGGTATGAGCTATTCTGTGAATCTATTTTTTCAAGGTGCATATCATACTCGGATTGCTAAGAATTCAGAAAATTTAGTAGAAAATAAATGTGCTACTGAAAGATGCAACCAAATAGTTAAAGAGATGTATAAAGAAGAAAATTATAAGGGTGTTGCTGTTACGATATCTGAGGAAGGACTAAACTTATTAACTAGTGAAGATGGTAAAAAAAAGATGCTTAGAGATGTAGAAGAACTGTTTACTAAAAATGCCACAGTTCTAGAAGCAGACCCTAATGATATCTTTTCTTTAAAAGCTAATGATCAATGGTTAATATTTAGTGAATTTTTATATAATAATGGGTTCTATGATTCCTTATCAAATACAGAAGTAAAAGAAATTGAGAGCCTTCTAATTAAAATAACAAATGGCTTAGATAGCTTATGCCAAACAGGCATTGATTTATATGGAGAAAGCCATGAGCAATTGAGTTCCAGTGAAGCGTATTTGGAATTGGAGTCTTCAACAAGTGCATTACAGTATTTTTGCGATAAATTTGTGGCAAGTGATAAAAAGGATGACTTTCGCGAGTTGATAAGTAAATATTATGAGCATAACTGCAAAGTGATTCAAGGATATTCTTCTATAGAAGAAAATTTTAATAAAGGATATAATAAACTGCCAAGTGAAGCAAAAGTACGTTTGGAAAAAGGCAGATCCATGTTCCCTGAAGCCTTACGGAATGAGCAGGCAGCTAAAGAATTAGCAATCAGAAATATATTTGGAGGCATTACACATTCCTCTGCAGAAATTGAGGCTCAAAATAAGTTGATATCAAGTTTATTTTCAAGTATGAATAAAAATAATATAGATATAGTTATTCAACAAATAAAAAATAGTTTTATAGATTTTACTACAAGTAATAGTAAAAATGATGATGTGATTACATTTGTAAGAAATAAATCAGAACACACTTTTGCAAATATTACTAAATATTGGTCGGATTTATTCAAATATTGAGTCTGTGAAGTTTTTCTGTAAATAACTTTCTATAATATTAAAATTAAAGGTATGGAGGCCAAAAGAGTGGCTTTCATACCTTCTTTATAATATAAGCAAAAATTTGAACTGCAACTTGTAAGCGCAAAAACATATATATTTTTATTATCTTAAATCCTAAATATTATTATTTCTTTTGTGATTTTTTAAATATCTACTTGCTTTTGCATTTCAGCTAATACCTTTTGCATTCCAGCGTTTTAAAGCTGAAATGGACTGTTGAAATTCAACAATAGATTATATATTATACTAGTCAATATCGTTATAATGTAGTAAAGTATATTTAGTAATAAAGTCAATTACTTTCGGCTAAAAATTAGGTGCTATGGGCCGATAGATTAAGTAACAAATTCAAATCAAACTGCATTTAAAATGGCTTGAACCGTAAATTATAATATGTCAATTCATATAGGTTGGAATTCCACATGTAAAAGGAAGTGGTTTGGATAAAAGTTACTTTACCAGCTTGTATAGCATTATTTTATAAAATTAAACTTGAGGTATGTAATGGCTAAATTAACATTAAAACAGATAAAAGAAGAAATTCAGAATAAATCAATTCAAGAAACTATAGATTATCTCTTACAGCTTCAGTCATGTGGATCAACAGTAGGAAAGCTTTTAGAGAAATATTACAAGATTCAGGAAAAGCATAATAAAGAAATAGAACGTCTGCAAAACATGCTTACTTTTGAAAACAGAGCAAGGCAAGAAGGTTTTAGCTTTATAGCTGGTGTGGATGAAGCAGGCAGAGGTCCATTAGCTGGTCCTGTGGTTGCTGCTGCTGTAATTCTTCCAGAAGGCTTACTTATTGAAGGCATTAATGATTCCAAAAAACTCAGTGAAGCTAAAAGAGAAGCCTTATATGATGTGATTTTAGAGAAGGCTGATTCTTATGGTATTGCTGCTGTTGACGAAAAAAGTATTGATGAAATTAATATATTAAATGCTACAAAAAAAGCAATGACTGAAGCTATAAGTCAGCTAAAGCCTGCACCAGACTGTATTCTTTTAGATGCAGTTCAGCTTGAGAACGTAGCTGCAAAACAAGTTCCTATTATAAAGGGCGATAGCCTAAGCATGAATATTGCTGCCGCATCAATACTGGCAAAGGTTACAAGGGATAGAATAATAAAGGAGTATGATTCGAAATATCCAGAGTATGGCTTTGCTGTGCATAAGGGATATGGTACACCACAGCACATTTCTGCTATAAAGAAATTGGGACTTTGTCCGATACATAGAGTAAGCTTTATAAATAAAGCCTGGCTTTGTCAATAAATTATATCAAAATGAAATATTTTATACTGAAATTTTAAGTCCATTCAAAGAATGATGAAAAATAATTTGGAGGTGTCAAAGTGAGAGTTGATGGATTGGTTCCTGCAGTAGGAATTATACAAAATACTGGTGGAGATATATTAAGTAAACTAAAACCAGGTGATAATGTAAGAGCACAAGTTCTTGAAAATTCAGGCAGCGAACTTAGTTTGAAGCTTTCAGATGGCTCAACGGTACTAGCCAGTGCCATGACTCCTGTTGATGCTTCAGAAGGTGAGTATGTTAATTTTGTATTTCGGGGTATTGTTGATGGAAAGCCTGCACTAGAGGTTACCAATCGTAATATACAGCCACAAGTCGATTCTGCACTTGAGAATATAAAAAATACCTTAAAGGGATTGAATTTACCTGTTACAGATAAAAATATTGAACTTGCTCAAGCTTTGCAGAAGCAAAATTTGCCTGTTAATGCTGAAAATATGTCAAAAGCCATGAGTTTGCTGAGTAATAATACACAATTAAAGGCTAATTCCGCTGCTTTCTTAACAGCAGCAAATATGTCTGATAATCAAAGCATTGAAAAGCTGCAAAATCTTTTAGCTGGAAGACTTAAGATCAGTAATGATATTGGTGATTTACTTAAGCTTATAAATAGTGACGGAAAAAATTCTGCAAATACTGTAAACCAAAATATAGTTAATGATATTCTTGGAAAATTAACTGCAGAAATGGCAGCTAAGAATCAGATAAATAATAATATATCAAGTAATAGTACAGCAGCATCACTTAATGAAGTTGCAAATGCAGTTAAAACAATGAGTTCTAATTCTTCTTCTATGACAGCTAATAATGCAGCTGTAACGGCTAATGGAAGTAGTTCTGCATCTGGTGCGGAAGTTACCAATAATGTAAATACTGCAGCTGATAGAATCCAAAATGCTTCTGATAATGCAAAAACTGCTGTGAATAATGCTGCTAATAATAGCAAAGCAGAAAGCAATATATCTAATAATCTACAAGGCAATACTGCTATAAATAACAATACAGCAAATTTAAAAGAAGCATTAAATAGTACAAAAGGCATAGACAACAACGTAAATGGGGCTGCAGAAGGGAAAGCAGCTATACAGCAATCTGATAATTCTTTGAATATTAATAATAAAGGCAGTATAAGTCATATTGAGCAGCAAATCAGTAATTTACTAAAAGGCGGAGAATCCCTTGGCAAAGGAGATTTGACAGCTTTGAACCAACTTAACTCAAGGCTTGAGTCTCTTATAAACAGTGGACAATTGTCTGCAGAAGAATTGTCAGCCTCAAAGCAAATTGCCAAGGAAATAAATTCTGCTATTTTCAGAATTCAAGGCGGTGACACTGCTTTTGACCAATTAAGTATGGAGGCAAAGAGCATAAAAAGCTTTGAAGAAACTGTAAATAAGCTTCAGAATCTATTTATTAAAATTGATCAGAGCAGTGATGAAATAAATCCTGTTAAGCTTTATAAAAGTATGGATGATGCAATTCAAGCAATAAAAACTAGTATTTTGCAGTTGCCTGCGTCTATGCAGCAAACAGCTACGAATATAGTAGGGAATTTAGAAAGCAATATAAATTTCATTAATCAACTTAATAATTACAGTTCATATGTGCAAATTCCATTGAGTATATTTAATCAGAACACTACAGGTGAACTTTACATGTTAAAAAGAGGTTCTAAATCCAAAAAACTTGATGCCTCCAATATGACAGTGCTAATATCCTTAGACAGCAATAATATTGGGAGGATTGATACTTTGCTAAGTGTTGACAAAAAAAATATAAGCACAAATTTCAGAGTAGAGAATAGTGAGGTTTTTGATGTTTTAAAGGAACACCATAAAATGCTATACACTAGTTTATTAGAAAAGGGATTTAGACTTGTTGATTTTACTTATAGATTGTTAGAGGAACCATTGAGTATTGTAAATTTTGAAGAAGAAGCCAAAAAGGAATTCATAAAAAATCCAAATAATATTGATGTACTGATTTAGATGTATTAGAAGTATTGATTTAACTGAAAAGAAGGAGCGTAAGATATGCCACAGGAGAAAAAGAATATTAAAAAGGAAATTAAACAGGCTACAGCCTTGCAATATTCTCCTGAGACAGATGCTGCACCAAGAATAATTGCTACGGGAAAAGGCATTGTAGCTGAGAAAATTATTGAAAAAGCTCAAGAGAAAGATATTCCAATATATAAAGACAGTAATTTAGCTAAAACATTATCTGCATTGGGTATTGGAAGTGAAATTCCACCTGAGATATATGAGGTTGTTGCTGAAATATTAATATTTATTGGCAGTGTCGATAAAAGCTATGGAGATAGATATGGCAAATAAAAATACCCGTGCCATTGGTACTGAGGGTGAACAAAAAGCAGTTGAATTTCTTGAAGAAAATGGCTATACAATTCTAAAATTAAATTATAGGGTTGGACGAATTGGTGAAATAGATATAATTGCACAAGATGGTGAATATATTTGTTTTATAGAGGTTAAAACCAGAAAATCTTATAGTTTTGGAGTTCCAAGAGAATCTGTCACATTCAAAAAGCAAGAGAAGATTAAGCTTCTTGCATCGATATATTTAACTAACACTGGTAATATAGATAAACCCATTCGGTTTGATATTGTAGAAATCCTAATGAAAAATAATAACGATGCAAATGAAATGAATACAATTAACCTTATAAAAAATGCATTTTGATAATATTACAAACTTTTCCGCATAATAATATACGATAATTAAGCTTATCAATGATTTATTTAAACAACTTAAAATTATTGTTTAACTTTTACATTGTACTTGGGAGTCACTTTAGTTTTTGTGCTGATGTGGGTAGTTATATTTAAAAAAATATTATATAATTTTTGTGCAAAATTTGGAGTGGAGGTTTATTAAATGATAATAGTAGATGCACATTGTGATACAATTACAACCATTATGGATACTGGTGAACAGCTTTGTGAAAATAAAGGACATATAGATTTGAAGAGACTTAAAGAATATGATAGTTTTGTTCAGTTCTTTGCAGCATTTATTTCACCTAATCATGCTAAAATGGGAGCATTGTGTCGTGCAATTGATATAATTGACAGATTATACAGAGAAATAGAAATCAATAAAGATGATATCTCGTTATGTCGTAATTACGACGATATATTAGCAGCAACTAAAGCTAATAAAATTGCTGCAATTCTTACTATTGAAGGCGGAGATGCTTTAGAAGGAAGCCTATCAGCATTGCGTATGTTATATGAATTGGGAGTAAGAGCAATAACATTGACTTGGAATTATCGAAACCAGATAGCTGATGGAGTAGCTGATGCAATCACAGGTGGCGGACTTACACCCTTTGGCAAAGATGTTGTAGCCGAAATGAACAGACTTGGTATGATGGTAGATGTATCACACTTATCTGAAGCTGGTTTTTGGGATGTTATAAACTGCAGTACAGCTCCCATAATTGCATCCCATTCTAATGCTAAGAAAATTTGCAATCATAGAAGAAATCTTACAGATGAGCAGCTTTTGGCGTTAAAGAAAAATGGTGGTGTTACAGGAATAAACTTGTGCCCTGATTTTATTTGCAGTGACACAAAGGCTTCAATGAAACATGTAATTGAGCATATAGAATATATTGTAGCGCTAACAGGGGAAGATACAATAGGATTAGGTGCAGATTATGATGGAATAGATGCTACACCTGAAGGTTTAGAAGGGGTACAGTGTATTAATAACCTGCTAAATGAATTATTAAAGCTAAATTATAGTGAGGCTTTAGTTAATAAGATTGCTGGACAGAACTTCTTGAGAGTTATAAAGAGGGTATTAACCAATTAATACCCAGCATTTGTTTTCATCCGGTGTTTTATAATTAAAGAAGCCCGAATCCTTACGCTTATAGATTTTTCCGTTATATTGTACAATATCGTATATTCTATATTGGTGTTGCAACTCTTTTTCATAACTCCAAAGAGGGTAATCACTAATATTAAATGATTTAGCAGTTATTGTTCCTGATATTGGGGGCAGTGTTTTTGTGTATACAGCCATTGAGTCTGATAGCATAGAGGTCATAATACAAATGATAATGACCAATGGAAATAGTATTTTTTTCATGTATTGAACCTCCGTAAATAATTAACTATTATGTATTAACAAATATCTTTAATTAATTATCTTATTCAACTTTACCACCTCAAAAATCTATCGGTGTTAAAGCTTATCAATGGCTTGTTGACGAAATAATTGCATGAATTAGTAATGGTTTATCTTAAGTATTTTAGCCGTCGCACACATTCACCATCCATGGTTCATAGCGTGCTAAAACCGACATCGTGTCGGTTTTTCGGCAAAAATACTTGCAACTCACCATCTAATTCATGCAATTATTTCTAATCCAACTTTCCATTGATAATGGTTTAACACCTACGATTTTTCAACTAGGAAAGATGAATTATCTTATCTGTCTAAGTTTTACTGACGCATCAGCAAAAGCCAGAAGTATTCTACCTGTAAACTTAGCTTAAACTAAATTAGCAAAATGAGATATATTACCGTATTTTGCTAATTATTTTATGAACATTGCAGGTAAGTTCTAAGTACTACCTTACTGGTATTCCCGTACAAACTTATCTAAATGGGTTACTCACAAATTCAATCAAATATCTTAACCAAGTAACCCATTTATCTAAGCTGTAT
Source organism: Ruminiclostridium herbifermentans (assembly GCF_005473905.2). Classification (NCBI taxonomy): domain Bacteria; kingdom Bacillati; phylum Bacillota; class Clostridia; order Eubacteriales; family Oscillospiraceae; genus Ruminiclostridium; species Ruminiclostridium herbifermentans. Next base: position 2,532,718 of record NZ_CP061336.1, on the reverse strand, counting down.
TGGTGTGTATCAAATAAACAATAATACATAATAATTAATCTTATTTGTGCAAGCACTGAGTACCTGTAATAGTAACGCTAATTGCTGTTGCGTTTTTGTTTTCAGCATTTAAAGTATCAATATTATTGCTATTAGAATTTTTCCATTCAGCTATAAGTTTGTACTTCTGTGCTGCTTTTGAATTAGCTGTGAATGCTTTTTCTACATCAAAGGACATTTGACCGTTTTTAATAACTGTAGTACCAACTTGATTGTTATTTTCATCGTATATGCTCACGTTCAGTCCATCAATTGGCTGTTTGTCTGCTTCTGCAGCTACATTTAATGAAATTGTCATATCAGTATCAACTGCATTAACTGTGCCATCGGCATTAAAGTTAACAACTTCAAAATTCCATTCAGTTTTTTCAGACGGTGCTAATTCAATGTCAGGGAAATAAGTTTCATTATTTCCAATATAAAAAGACTTAGCAGCTACACTTCCTGTAATTGGTGAAAGTGTTTTTGTATAAGTTGCAAAAGTTCCTGCTGTCATTGAAGTAGCAATAGTTAATATTAGAGCTCCAATAATAATATGTTTTTTCATATAATCCTCCTATACCCACTTTGGGCGTACAATAATAAAATTGATAATAAATAATCCTTGCAGAAATACATGGACATCTTAATTCATGGAAATTCCATGAAAATAGTAATGCTATTTTGTATTAAGTAAAAATTTAGATTACTAGTCACTGCTTATCTAAAAGCAGTGGTCTAATTGGTTTGAACAAAATTGAGTCTTTTTCATAACGCTGTATAAAAATTTATTTAAAATGTAATATACAATTTATACTCAAATTAGCATATTACAGTATGTGCAATCATTTGAAAATTTCGTAATGGTTAACATAAACAAACACCATGTATGATTATATACTTGAGACTGGCTTAGGTCAACAGGAAGATAATTGTAATGTTTGAACTTTTCTACATAAAAATACTATTTAAATAGTATGCATTTCAATTGAAAATAGGTTAGCTTTGCTCGAACTTATTAATTGTACGACCCTTGTAGGTAAATATACTGGTTTAAGGGCACTTCTGTACAAACTTATCTAAATGGGTTACTCCTAAGATATTTATTGAATTTGAATAGGTTCTTTATAGTTAATATAGTACGCGAGTGTAATATATATATATATAGTTGCGAAGCTCGGTTAGAAATTGATGCTAGAAATAATAGGTGAAGAAAAAGTATTGTAGCCGACACAGCTACAGGAAGTTGTTGTGAGTATTAACTCGAGACAGGATGCCTTGTTAATACGGCCGGCGGAAGTACTTGTTCTTCACCGCAATTATTTCATCGTCAATTTCGTGAGCGAGTAATAGATATATATTGCACGGGAGTACTATTTAAGCAGTTTAATATCAATATACTATTTTTTGTTTTGCAACAGTTTCTGGTCAGAATCAACAATTCTCCTACAAATTCAAGCAAATATCCTTAATCAAGTAACCCATTTATCTAAGTTATACTCGTGTACCAATAAAAGCAATACGTATTTTACGTGAAAACTAAGTTTTAAATAAGCTAGTATAACATGATAACTTAACGCGTTGTGATAACTAATTATTGAAACATACATGATAATCTAGAAATTATTCCTCATTCATGCCATTATTAATTATATATCTAAGCATTGCAACAATAGGCTTATAATAAAATAGTAAAATTATTGGTATGAGCAGCAATGTCAGGCGACCTATTGTGCTATTAGCAAAAAGTATTAATAAGCCAAGCCATCTGCTTTTACCAATGTACTTTCCGTATATTTGGTTTATGTTTATAGTTTCACTATAAACTCTTCCTTCACTTTCAGAAGGATGATTATCAATAGAAACAGTTACTTTTCCGGCTTGAGATAATTGTACTCTTGCAATGCTTGCCTCTCCATTGGATTCATAGATTACTATATCTCCTATTGAAACCTTGATATCATTAGTTTTTTCGAAAAACACTAAATCGTTATACATAATAGCAGGATACATTGATTCTGATTGAAATACATAAGGAATAACCCTAAATATTGCTACTTCTTTTCTGGCTGTAGATATAGAGATTACAAGTACTATTACGTTAACAATTATAAATGACAATATTAAAATAAATAATAATGAGTTTAATATTCTAGTCAAAATTCTGAGTCTTTTATTTGGGTCAATTATATGAGTTATAGTTCTTTTGAACTCAGAATCAGGTTGCATTGTAATTATTACATCATCAGGTATATCATAATCCATTTCATAGAGTGAAAAGTTATAATATTCTGCATTTGTTATTCCTTTTGTAATTATAATAAGAATACATATTATGGAAGCAAAAATCAAAATAGAAAAATATTTAGAAAATTTAGATAAGATATAGATATTTTGAAAATTGCTTATATCGTTTATAAGACTGTAATAACCAAGATAACGTTTTAGAACAATAATTGAAATGACAGAGAAAAGAAGTGCATAATTTGATATTATACCTTTTTTAAAATATAGTGAAGCGGTCATAGAAACAATCATTATAAAAATAAAATCTATTAAACCTAAAGCAAAAATAGGAATAATATACTCAAATACTAATGGATATTTTAACAAGGTAGTTAGAAATAGCATTAATAAAAAACCAAACCCATAAATAAAAGTTATCGTTATCAGTCTAGCATACAGCTTTGTTAGAATCATTTTAATAGGACTAAAGCCAAACTTTATAGGAATATACCATTTGTTGTTTCGTATTTCATCAAAAGTGAGAAAGTTATAATTGGTAGCTAAATATGATACAATAAAGAGATAAAATAAATCTACATAAATAAATAGAGTACTAAAACAACTTGGGCTCATATACTTTGGTACAGCGTCAGATAGTACACTTTTTTCAAGAGTTCTAAGAATATAATGAAATGCAAAAGAAACCAATGCAAGAAACAGGGCATATCCAAGACGCCTTTTATTACTAATTGAATGGTCAAAATAAGATTCTGTCAATTCTTTAATTAATATGCTTTTATTGTATATCATAATGTCTCATCAATCCTTGAATTGAATTTTTAATGTTCTTTTTATTTTTCATTACAATGGCAGGATCTATTTTAAAGGACGCTAATGCATCAAATAGAAGTGTGCCTGCTTTCTTACTATCTGTATTTGTAATAATTTTCAAAATATTATTTTCTATTAGGTACTCAAATTGTGGCAGAGCATACTTAAGTGATTGTACTGTATAGTTTAAATTCTCTGGTTCAATCAAAAAGGTTACTTTGTCATATTCAAGAAATTTATTAAGAGTATCATTAAAAAGTATTCTGCCTTTATCTATATAACATATATGGCTGCTGATAAATTGAGCAAGCTTATAGCACTGTGTACTAACAATTAAGGACTTCCCTAAATATGGAATACGTGAGGTCAATTTGCTTATTATTTTTATTTCTTTTGGTGAATAGTGAAGCTTCGGCAGATTAAAAATAATTAGTTTACTATCGCTTAACATTGCAGCAGTTAGTATAACTATGGATTTTTCCTGATTAGTAAGCATAGAGATTGGAGTTAGGCATATATAACCCATGTCTGAATCTAAAAGGTAATTAAGCAGATATTCCTGCCTGTCAACAGAATTCCTATTTGAATTGCTTGTAATAAACATCAAATATTCTAATACGTTCATATTCCCATAAGCCATGCTGGTACTTCCAATATAAAATACATGGGGGAGGATGATGCTTTTTTTCTTAGTGGTGTCAAAGCCTGCAATCATTAATTTACCTTTCTCATATGCTTTTGCATTGGCCATAATTTCAAGTAATAGCTTTATTTCATATACAGAACTTCCAAGTACAGTCCATAGTTCACCTGTATTTGCAGAAAAATTAATATCTTTTAAAACCTGTTCAATTGGCAGATTAGGCTCCTGTTTACTTGCATAATATTCGTTTGAATAAAGATTTTTCAATAGTATTATAGGAAGCTGCATTTAATTAACCTCTAAATAAAATAGTTAGTATAATTTCATAACAAATACTGCCTTTATATTTTCTGGTGACAAAAGGTTAACGTCTGGGGTATTGCTAGGATTATCTCCTTTTGTTCTATATTTAATACTGCCCTCATTAACAACTTCTATTATTCTATGGGTAATTATTGCTTCTGCTTGAGAAAAGGTAACAATATCGCCAACCTTAAGTGTGGTTGCGTCAGCAGGCTTTTTTGATAATATTATTGAGCCGGTTTCAAGAGTTGGTGACATACTTGCAGACCTAATAATATACAGCTGATACCCAAAAATCTGAGGAGTTTCACCGGAGTGTTTTGATATAAATACAGATATTAGCGTACTAAAAAGTAATAAGTAAATGAGAGTATATATTGCAAATTTAACTAACTTGTTTCTTTTTGATTTAATATTTGTACGCTTTGCTTCTTCAATTTCGATTCTTAATAGTTCAATGTCTTTTTCAGTTGTATATTTATTCTTTTTCATTTTTATCTCCGTAACCATAATACTCTCGAAAAATTAATATATTGTATTAGTATACTCAAAATAACTGCAGTTTATTTAATGGATTCTTGCATAAAACTCATTCAAAACAAAAGTTAATTCCTTTCGAAAAATATTTTTTGAATAAATAGAATATTAAACTTGCATAGTTTAATATTATGTATTAAAATAGCATTATTGAAAATGATATTTGGGGGATATATTTATGATATATTATGAAACTTTGTCAGCAGATGACCTAAAAAATGAAATTGAAGCTTTAGAAAAAAGATATAATGCATTTAAAGAACAAAAGTTAAAGTTAGATATGACAAGAGGTAAGCCTTGCTCAGAACAGCTTGATATTTGTATGGATATGCTTGATATTCCAGCAAAGGAGCTTCGTAAAGCTTGTGACGGTACTGATTGTTTTAACTATGGTGTTCTTGATGGGTTACCAGAAGCAAAAGCACTTTTTGCGGAAATGTTAGAAGTTAATACAAATGAGATAATTATTGGTGGTAATTCAAGCTTAAATCTTATGTATGATACTATTGCAAGAGCAATGTCTCTTGGTGTTATGGGGGGAACGCCATGGTCAAAGTTGGAAAAGGTAAAATTTTTGTGTCCTAGTCCAGGATATGACAGACATTTTGCTATTTGTGAATTGTTTGGAATTGAAATGATTGTTATTGATATGAAGCAGGATGGCCCTGATATGGATGCTATTGAAAAGCTTGTTTCAGAGGACGAGACAATAAAAGGTGTTTGGTGCGTTCCTAAATATAGCAATCCTGATGGAATTACATATTCAGATGAGGTTGTTAATAGGTTCGCAGCATTAAATCCAAAAGCTAACGATTTCAGAATATTCTGGGATAATGCATATTGCGTTCACCATCTCTCAGATAAGCCTGACATGCTCAAAAATATTTTGACTGCATGTAAGGAAGCTGGAAATGAAAATATGGTGTACATTTTTGCTTCCACTTCAAAGATAAGCTTCCCAGGTGCAGGAGTTGCTGTAATGGCATCAAGTGTTGACAATATCAATAGCATAAAGAAGAGTTTAACAATTCAAACAATTGGACATGACAAAATAAATCAACTGAGGCATGTTAAGTACTTTAAAGATGTTGATGGTATAACTCTTCACATGAAAAAACATGCTGCTATACTAAAGCCAAAGTTTGATATGGTTTTAGATATACTGGAAAAAGAATTAGGCGGAAAAGAAATAGCTTCTTGGAATAAGCCAAATGGTGGATATTTTATTAGTCTCAATACATTGGATAATTGTGCTCAGGAAGTTGCGAAATTAGCTCAAGAGGCTGGTGTTGCCCTTACTAAAGCAGGAGCAACTTATCCATATGGAAAAGATCCTCGTGATAAGAATATAAGAATTGCGCCTACGATGCCTCCAGTAGAAGAATTAAAAAAGGCAATTGAGATTTTTGCAATTTGTATTCAATTGGTTAGTGCAAAAAAATTCTTAAAATAAAGAAATTCTTAAAATAACTTGAATGAATAATTAATAATGCTATATAATTTGAATAAGAGATTAATTCTCAATGTTTTCTCAAATTAGTTTTATAAAAATTTATTCGCAACGCCGCCATATTACGCTTTAATTAGTGTAGTATAAGCGGCGTTGCGATTTTTGTGTTGAAAATGCTAAGCCATTCTAAGGTGAAATTATCGTACTGGTACTTCAGTAAAAACTTATCTAAATGGGCTACTCACAAGATATTTGTTGAATTTGCAGAGGTTGATAATGCCTTACCACATTCAGCATCTGCTTCATTGTTATCGGTGGCTGTTGCAAAACAACATTTTCTATATACTGATGTCTTATTACAAGAAATAGTACGCGAGTGTAATATATATCTAATTGCGAAGTTCGGTTAGAAGTTGATGATAGAAATAATAGGTGAGAACAAGTTTTGTAGCCGATACTGCTACAGGATTTAGCAGTGAGTATTGACCCGAGACAAGGAGATCGAGTATTATACGGTCGGCAGAAGTGCTTGTTCTTCATCGCAATTATTTCAGCATCAATTTCGTGAGCAAGCAATAGATATATATTGCGCGGGAGTAATATTTAAGCATTATATTATTGATACACATTATTTCTTGTTTCACAACTGACCCTAGTAGAATCAACTGTTCTTCACTTAAAATTCAATCAAATATATTTATCCAAGTAGCCCAATTATCTTAGTTGACTCGCGTATCAGTTAACAATAAGTATTTTATCGAAAGTTCAGTTATAGTAAATAGCATAACGAGTTAATCTACTCAATATTTGGTCATCAAATAACTGATAAGCTTGAATTCATATGTGCTTTAAATATAAGTTAACAGAATTAGAGGAATTTATAACCTAAAAGTAGAATTATGTGTTTAGTAAGATTATATTTAGACATTAAATTTTATAAAGAGGCAAAAATTGCTTCTTGCTGCTATAAGTGGTTTGGCAGTTAGAATATCCAGCTTCTTTAAAACGCCTCTTATGAAATAAAATTTTTATATAATTTTATATAATTTTATACCGAAAAATTTTATTTTGAATCTAGGCATTATAAAAAAATTTTCGAAATGAGGTGCTGTTATGAATATTACTTTTTTAGGAGCAGCAGAAACGGTAACAGGCTCATGCTATTTAGTTGAAACAAAGGAAACAAAATTTTTGATTGATTGCGGTATGTTTCAGGGAAGTAAAAATGAAGCTATACTAAACAATGAACCATTCTCATTTAATCCAGAAGAATTAGATTTTATGCTATTATCACATGCGCATATTGATCATAGTGGCAGAATTCCAAAACTTTATAAGGACGGTTTCAAGGGCACTATATATGCCACAAAAGCAACTGTTGAGCTTTGTGGGATAATGCTTCCTGACAGTGGACACATTCAAGAGATAGAAAATGAATGGACAAACAGAAAGAGACAAAGAGCTGGAAAATCTTCTGTTAAGCCCATTTATACAGTAAAAGAAGCTACAGAATGTCTAGCACTATTTAGAGGTGTACAATACGGTGAAGTTTTAAGAATCAATGATGATATTCGAGTAAGATTTAATGATGCAGGGCATATACTTGGTTCAGCAATTATAGAAATCTGGATAAATGAAAATGGAAATGATACTAAGATTGTATTTAGTGGTGATTTAGGAAATAAAGATATGCCTATTCTTAAAGATCCTACTTTGATTAGCGATGCAGACTATTTGGTGGTTGAGTCCACTTATGGTGATAGACTTCACACTCATAGTAAAGGGCCTGAAAGAATAGAAGAGTTTATAAATATAATAACAGAAACAGTTGCAGCTGGAGGGAATGTGGTAATACCTTCTTTTGCAGTAGGCAGGACTCAGGAAATCATATATGAATTAAATAAGTACATGGATGTTTACAGTGACAAGGTTAATAAAATATTAGATTTGCCGGTTTTTGTTGATAGTCCTCTAGCTACTTCTGCAACAGAGATATTTAGAAATAATCTTGATTGTTTTGATGAAGAAGCAAAAGAGTACATAGCTAATGGAGATAATCCTTTGGATTTTCCCACACTTAAATTTACACAGTCTCCTGAGGAATCTAGGAAGCTTAACGAAAGAAATGACAGTATAATTATTATTTCAGCAAGTGGAATGTGTGATGCAGGTAGAATAAAGCATCATTTAAAGCACAATCTTTGGAGAAAGAACAGTACTATTTTATTTGTTGGTTATCAAGCAGAAGGTTCACTTGGAAGAAGAATTATAGACGGTACTCCAAAGGTTAAAATATTTGGAGAAGAAATATCCGTAAATGCCAGGATTGAAGTAATAGATGGGTTCTCTGGACATGCTGATAAAAAAGGTCTGCTTGATTGGATCGGAAGCTTTGCACATAAGCCTAAAAGAATCTTTATTGTACATGGTGAAAAGGAAACGATGCCAGTATTTGCACAAACTATTACTGAAAAGTATGGCATTAAGTGTATAATCCCTTCTAGGGGCGATAGCTTTGTTGTAAGTCGTGATAATGTTTATGAGAATGTTCCTAGTGCAGAAATGCTGCATAGATTCAAAAGACTTACGGTTGTTAATATGCTTGAGAATTTAAAAGAAGAGTTCAACGAACTTACTCTTATTCTTAAAAATGACTTAAAACAAGAAAAATCAGATGTTGAAATTGATGAAGTAGCTGCAAAACTTAAATTAATTGAAAAAGCATTTGTTGAAGCACTAAAATAGCTTGAAGTAAAATAATCAGAAAGAAATTTTTTATATCAACTCAACTTTCCATTAATAAGTTGTGTACATATAATATTAGAATGTAAATGATTCGTTAAAAATAAACAAAAAGCAATGAACTTTCTCATGGCTTTTTGTTTATTTTTATTGCTTAAAACATAGAAAATTCAAGGGATTGAGCAATGTTGACCAGTCGAAAGTAATAAGCACTTTAGGTATATAATTTCTGTATAGGTAGTGTCAGAATCTAAATTTTCGGATATTTTAAAAGTATTGAACAATTGACAATAATTTGATTTGTTTGTATAACATTTAGGGGATAAAAAATACAAGTGTTCAAGCATATTATTTGTATTTGTTTTTAATTTGCAATATCATGGGGGAAATAATTAATATGAAAATATATAAGTTAAAGAAAAAGAACTTTTTTTCTTTAATTTCAATTTTGCTTTGCTGTGCGTTATTGTACTGTTCAAATAGTATTTTTAATATAACAGGATTAGTAAGTAATAAAGTTGAACTTTTAAAAGAAAAAGAAATGAAATATATGTTTGGTGAAATTGGAATATTAAGTGATAATTATTCTTATGAAAATACAGCAGGATATATTGCCGATAATATAATAAAATCTCAGCAGGATGCCATTAAAATATCTGAAAAAGATGCTTCTTCATTTAATGGGGGATATCAAGATTATTTACCCCAGAAGAGTAAGAAAACAGGCTCCATTAAGTCAATGAGTGAATATGTAGAACAATATAAAAAGTATCAGAATATTTCAAACCAACTTAAAAAGCAAGTTGAAGAGGATTCCTATAGACATAAGTATTTTGATTTTTATTATATTTTTAATTATGAATATACAATGAATGCACTAAAAAAATTGGATAATGTAATTGAAAAAACTGCCAAGGCTCAAAAAATGCCAAAAGCATTACTTGCATCAGTATTATTTAGAGAAATGATGTTTTTAGGGCAAGAGGATATTCTTGACGGAGTTAAATTTATTGGCGGGAAATCAATGGGCATCTGTCAGATTGGTGTTGAAAATGTTCGCTATAATGAATATACTGTTCATGGAAAAGACTCGATAGTAGCAAATAAAACTGATGATGAAATTATTGAAATGTTGCAGAATCCAAACCAAGCAGTTTATTTTTGTGCAGTTCAACTAAGGGCAAGGGCTATAACACTAACTGGAAACAAGCAAATTGATCTACACAATTTAGATGTTGAGCAAATACATAAAGTATTAGAAGAGTACAATCAATCAAGAATTCCAAAAACAATAGGCCCAGTTAAAACAAAAGAAAGGTATGCACAGGAAACATATCAGTATTACAAAATCATATCTGAACTATATAAATGTGAAGCAAATAGATAGCGTTTATTCTAAAGCTTTTTGTCTATAGATGTAATTTTTATATTTATGTCAGAATAAAGTGTAATTTAAAAAATACACTTTATTTTTATATTAATTTGTATTAAAATAGTGACTGAAGTTCGTAAGCAAGCTATTTAGAAATTTAAGGCTAATTGTTTAAGACGTAAAATGGGTTGTAAAAAAATTTTTTGGAGGACGGTTAATATGGAAGGTCAGTTGTTATTGACGCTATTACCTATTGCGGTAATAGTATGTATGCTTGTAATTTTTAAGAAATCAGCAGATGTCAGCGGTATTGCTGGTTGGTTATGTGTATCTGCTGTGGCAATTCTATTTTTCAAGACTTCTTTGGAAGTAGTTCTTAAATCAACTGCATCAGGTATTCTCAGATCATTTCCTGTTTCATTAATTGTTTTAACTTCTTTATTTATGATGGCATATATGGAGAAGTCAGGGGCATTAAAGAGAATTATTATTTTTATTAAAACAATATCCAGTGATAACAAAGCAGTTCAAATTATGATGATAAACATAGGTTTTGGTACATTAATGGTATCGGTAGGAGCTACTCCTGTTTCATTATTACCGCCCATCCTTTTAGCTATGGGATATTCAACAAAGGTTGCAATAGGGTTACCTGCTATAGGATATGATTCACTTTGTACATACTCATTATTAGGTGCTCCATTAGTTGCCTTTTTGGATTTTGCAAATAGATATTTAGGTCCGGGTAACGAAATTACACCATCCCAGGCGGGAAGTGTTTTTTACTACTTCTTACCTTTAGTATCAACCTTGATTGGTTTTTGCATGTTATATATAGTTGGTAAATGGAAAGGTATTAAAGAAGGCTTTTTACCATGTATTGTAACTGGAGGTACTATTGCAGTTGTTGCATATTTTACAAATAAGGTTGACAATTTGGTAACATTAACAGGTGTACTTTGTGGTATAGCAGTAATACTTGTAATGGCATTGTACCTTAAAGTAACGGGTAAAAAACTATTTGACAGAAGCAAGCTGACAGAAGAAGAAATAGCTTATGAGAAGCAGTATCCACTTTGGAAGGCATTAAGTCCTTGGATTATATTAGTAGGCTTGATTTTAGCATTGAACCTACCTAAACCAATTTATGATTTCCTTTATAATCTTACGCTTCCTATTAGCGGCATTTCAGTAGATGGAAAACCAATTGCAACTAGAGCTTTGTGGAATGCATATACCTGGATAGCTGTAGCTGTATTTTTATCAATGTTTGTTATGAAACCAAAGCTAACAGAGGTTAAAGAATCTGTTAAGGTTTGGTGGAAGAGAGCTCCAAGACCTGTTTTCTCTGCTGCAATATTCTTTGCAATTGGAGAAATAATGAATTACTCTGGTTGGAGCATGGAAACTATGAAATTTGAAACAAACAGTATGATTAAGGTATTAGCAGAATCATCAGCTAGCGCATTTGATAACGCATATGGATTTATTACAGGATTTATTGGAATGTTTGGAGGATTTATTTCTGGCAGTGAAGCATCTACGATTGCTATGTTTGCCAACTATACAATGGAAACTGCAAGTAAGTTGAATTTAGGAACGAACGGATTAATTATTGTTACAGCGGCTTTGGCTTTCGGAGGTGGATTAGCAAGTGTTATATCTCCAGCGAAGTTACAGAATGCTGCTGCTTCAATTGATAAGTTAGGTGAAGAAAATAAAGTAATCAAGATGGCATTTATATTTGCACTTATTTTAATTACTATAACCTCAGTATTTGCATTGATGTTATTAAAGATTGGCGTAAGTGTTTAATTTACATATATAAATGACTCAAACTTCGTAATTTGAAATTCTATTGGTGCGGTAGAATTATCTTATAAAATAACTACAATATAATATATAAAAAATCTTCCGCACCTCCATTTTTTTAAAAAGTAAGCAACAAATTGTATTTTTGGTTATATATATTGACACTGGTTTTCAAGCTTGTGTCATTTATTATTTTTTTATAGATTTCATATAGTAAATTTTAAGGAAGACTGTACAGATGTATTTTTATGCAAGTGCTATAGCAATTGACCAATATTTAGTATTATAATAGTATTATTACAAAAGACATGTAAGGAGAAAATTTATGAATAAAATAGGTTTTATTGGAACTGGCGCTATGGGTTCGGCAATGATTAAAGGAATTATAAAGGCAAAGCTTCTTGAACCTTCAGATATTTATGTATTTGATACAGATAAAGAAAAGTTGCAGATTTTTTGTGAAGAAACAGGTGTAATAGCTGAGGCTGATTCATTGCAGCTGACCAAAAAAAGTGATTTTGTTATATTGGCAGTTAAGCCTAATGTGGTTAAGACTGTTTTATCTGAAATAGCTGGAGTATTTTCTGCGGATAAGGTTCTTATCAGCATTGCTGCAGGAATTCCACTAAAGACATATAAGGCAGCATTAGGTGATAATAAAAAAGTTATAAGGGCGTTGCCTAATACCCCTGCTATTATTGGTGAGGGAATGACACTTATAAGTTTTGATGAAGCTGTCAATAATGATAATATTAATGATGCTATTAGTATACTAAGCGCTCTTGGTAAAGTAGAATGTATGGAGGAGAGGCTTATGAGCGAAGTGGTTGCTCTTACTTCAAGCAGTCCTGCATATATTTTTATGTTGATTGAAGCAATGGCTGATGCAGCTGTACTTTCCGGTATTCCTAGACAAACAGCATATAGACTTGCATCACAAGCAGTTGCAGGCAGTGCAAAAATGGTAGCTGAAACTGGAAAACACCCTGGAGAACTGAAAGATCAAGTGTGTTCACCAGCAGGGACAACTATTGAAGCCGTTGCTGCACTAGAAAAGAATGGTTTTAGAAATTCTATAATACAAGCCATGAATGAGTGTACAAAGAAAGCTCAAGAACTTGGAAAGATATACGGTTAATGTGGTTGGCAGGTTCTATATGAACTATAAATATTGCTATAAAGTATGAACAATACTAAATTTTAAACCCAATTTTAATATAAAAGTATTATAACTCAGTTGATATACATAGTATGGAGGCGTATGAAACAGATAGAAATATATACGGATGGAGCTTGCTCTGGTAACCCTGGTCCTGGTGGATGGGGAGCTATACTAATGTATGGCAAACATAAAATTGAAATGTCTGGTTTTGAGAAAGAAACTACAAATAACAAAATGGAATTGACGGCTGCTCTTGAAGCCTTAAGAAAACTCAAGGAGCCTTGCAGTGTAAATTTATACAGTGATAGTGCCTATTTGATAAATGCTTTTCAACAAGGCTGGCTTGATAAATGGATTAAAAACGGATGGAAAAGAAATAAAAATGAAGAAGTAAAAAATGTAGAACTTTGGAAAGAGTTGGTTAGTCTTTCTAATTATCATAGAATTAATTGGATAAAAGTGAAAGGACATGCAGACAATGAATATAACAATCAATGTGACAAGCTTGCTACCACTGAGATTAAGTTAAATAGCAACCTTTAAACTTATTAACAGCTTTAGCACACAATGCTTTTTAATTATATTCATTAGCTTAAGAGAGTTGAATTTATTTGGCAGAGAGTTTTAAAGAGAGATTTAAAGAGAACTTTAAATGGATAAAATAAGCTTAACCGGACTGTTGCTGTAAGAGTAAAAACAGCAATTTTGAAGAACAGACAAACATACACATTCAAACATTCAACAAACATTCAATGGAGTAAAATTTAATGCAGAAAAATTTAATGCAAAAAATTTAATGGAGGAAAATTTAATGGAGTACACTGAAAAGACTTTAAAAACTGAAGATATATATAATGGTAACATAATTAAGGTACAAAAACAAACTGTTAGTCTTCCAAATGGAAAAGAAGCGACGAGAGACATTGTTTTACATCCGGGAGCTTCTGTTGTGATACCTATAAATGAAAAAGGCGAACTATACTTGGTAAAGCAGTTTAGAAAGCCCCTTGATATTACTACTTTAGAGTTACCTGCCGGAAAGTTGGATTCTGCAGAAGAAGACCCAAAGATTTGTGCAGAAAGAGAATTAATGGAAGAGACAGGACTAAGAGCAGGAAAAATTGAGCATTTAATTAGTATTCATACAACTCCTGGTTTTTGTAATGAAGTTATTCATATGTATACAGCAACAGAATTGACTCAAGGAGAAGCTTGTGCTGATGAAGATGAATTTTTAGATGTTGAAAAGATTCATGTAAGTGAGTTAGTTGATATGATATTAAGCCACAAAATAACAGATGCAAAAACAATAATAGGGATCCTAATGGCAGAGAAAATAATAAAGGGAAATAAATAATGATTATGAAGTTTATAGTTCATTAATGTACTATATTATGTAATATAGCTAATGTAATCAGCATATATTTTATTAGCATACTAATTATAATTTAATATTAAATGGCATAAAAATATTAGTTTATTTTTATTTTATAAAGTGTAATAGTAATAGTTTAGCGCATGATTTAGATATATATCAAATTTGCGTCATATAAACTGGTATTTAATATGCATATTAGTATGTAAAAAATGTTGGAGGATTACAGCGTGATACATAAGATTGGCAGGGTAATTCAAGTTAACATAAAAGAGAATAAGTATACATTTTTAGGCTTATTCTTATTTTACATACTAGGTATAATTTTGGGAGCCTTTGCTGTTAATGATTTGGATTTACAGCAGCAAGATGATATGACTAAATATTTGAATGGATTTTTAAAACTCCTAAATAACAATGAACTTAACAGAATGTCACTATTTAAAATGTCAATGATAGATAATTTTAAAACAATAGCAGTATTTTGGGCTCTAGGATTTACTGTTATTGGTATTCCTATATATTACATAATGATAGGTATGAAGGGATTTACAACTGGTTTTAGTTCAGGAGTTATTATGGGGGTATTAGGAGTAAAGGGAATTATGGTATCTGCTATTTGCTTTTTACCAAAAGAGATTATCATAATACCTTGCATAATTGCACTTGGTGTAAATGGAATAAGACTATCAAGAACTATTTTTAGAGCATGGATAAAAAAGGCCAACAAAGATGAAAATATAATTGCACAAAAGATAGGAACCTATAGCTTTTTAACGATATTTTTCTCAATATTTCTGTTTTTTGCAGCATTATTTGATGCTTATATTTCTTCTGGGACATTAAATATACTTAGTAGGATAGCAAGTTAATTATCTATTTGATGAAATTAGATATAAATACAAAATAATCCTTTAAAAATAGAAATATTTGTATTAGAATATTAAGTATAGAGCATAAATATATTATGAAAACTAATGTTAGGTTGAGATTTGTAGATTTGAATTAGGAGTTAATTTTAAATAGAAAATAAAGGAGTCGTTGTTTGATGGAAGTTCACATAGAACCATTTATTAATTTCCTTGAGAGAGATAAAAGATTGTCCCTCAATACTCTTCAATCATATAAAAGAGATATTGAACAATATATTCTATATCTAAATGATATTAATATTACAAATATTGCTATTACAAATAAGACTACTGTAATTGCATATCTTTTGCATTTACAAAAGAAAGGTAGGGCAACCTCCACTATTTCTAGAAACTTGGCTTCTATTCGATCTTTTTATCAATTTCTATATAAAAATAAAGCTATAGACAATGACCCTACTAATGATTTAGAATCTCCAAAAGTAGAGAAAAAGCTTCCTCAGATACTATCCACCCAAGAAGTTGAATTACTTCTTGAACAACCCAAGTGTCTTGATTTAAAGGGTATTAGGGATAAAGCAATGTTAGAATTGCTTTATGCAACAGGTATTAGAGTATCAGAGCTTATTTCTTTAAATATAGAAGATATAAATTTAGAAAATAGTTATATTAAATGTAACAAGGGCAACCGTGAGCGTACTATACCAATAGGAACTATTTCAATAGCAGCATTAAGAGAATATTTAACTAAGTCTAGAAGGTTGCTATTACAAGATGCCAATGATAATGCACTTTTTGTAAACATTAACGGTAAAAGGCTTACAAGACAAGGTTTTTGGAAGATAATAAAGCATTATAAGAATCAAGCAAATATTAATAAAGACATTACACCTCATACTTTGAGGCACTCATTTGCAGCACATTTGCTGGAAAACGGTGCAGATTTAAGATCAATTCAAGAGATGTTAGGTCATTCAGATATTTCCTCAACTCAAATATATGCTCAAATGGCAAAGAACAAGATTAAAGAGGTTTATAAAAAAACTCATCCAAGAGCTTAATTTTGTATTATATGGGGACACTCATTATGGGTAGTCCCTTTTTAATTATTTAATAATATATGAAAAAATATATAAAATATTGCATATATAATATTAAGCGTTTATGAATGGAGGAAGCAAAATGAGAATGTATGATATTATTGAAAAGAAGCGAGATGGATTTGAGTTAAGTATAGAAGAGATAGAATATTTTATAACTGAATACTGCAATGATAGAATTCCTGATTACCAAGCGTCTGCATTGCTTATGGCAATTTTTCTAAGGGGAATGAATGAAAGAGAAACAGCAGACTTGACTAATGTTATGGCTCATTCAGGGGATATGATAGATTTGTCTGATATACCTGGAATAAAGGTTGACAAGCATAGCACTGGTGGTGTTGGTGACAAAACAACCCTTGTTTTGGCGCCAATTGTTGCTGCTTGCGGTGTACCGGTAGCCAAAATGTCGGGCAGAGGCTTGGGGCATACTGGAGGAACTATTGATAAATTAGAAGCTATACCTGGATTTAATACTAGTATCTCTCGTGAAGATTTTATAAAAAATGTTAAAGAAATAGGTATATCAATTGCTGGACAAACAGGCAATTTGGCACCAGCAGATAAGAAGCTGTACGCTTTGAGAGATGTTACTGCCACTGTTAATAATATATCATTAATTGCAAGCAGTATTATGAGTAAAAAACTAGCATCAGGTGCTGACAGAATTATATTGGATGTAAAAACAGGCAGTGGTGCATTTATGAAAAACCTTGAGGACTCAGTTAAGCTAGCAAAAGAAATGGTTAAAATAGGAGAAAATACTGGCAGACGTACAGCTGCAATAGTAACTGATATGGACATTCCACTGGGCTTTGCAGTTGGAAATTCTTTAGAAATAATTGAGGCTATTGAAACATTACAAAACAGAGGCCCAAAGGATTTGATGGAGGTATCCTTTGAATTAGCTGCTAGAATGCTTGAACTCTGTGAACTGGGAACATTTGATAAATGTATGAATATGGTTCTGAAAGCTGTTGAGAGTGGAAAAGCTATTTCAAAGTTTGCAGAAATGGTAGAAAGGCAGGGAGGAAATACGGATATTATCAATGACTATAGTCTTTTCCCACAGGCTGAATATAAATATGATTATGTATCTCAAAAAGCTGGATATATTGAAGCAATGAAAACTGACACAATAGGTGTAGCTTCCTTAGAACTTGGTGCTGGCAGAGAGACAAAGGAAAGCAGTATAGATTATGCAGCAGGAATTTTGTTTAAAAAGAAAACTGGAGATAGAGTAGAAAAGGGAGAAGTAATTGCCACTCTTTACACAAACAAGGAGGAAAAGATACAGTCTGCCTGTTCATTGCTGGATAGGGCTATTTGCTTCAGCGAAGAAAAACCACAATTAAAACCATTGATTTTAGCGTATATTGATAATAAGTCTTCTACTTAGCTTAAATTAAAATAAACATAAAATAATTCAGCATAAACAGAATATACCACTATGGTTTTGCATAAAGATTAACTAGGACTAAATCATATATATACACTATATAGTTAATATTGGAGGGACCATAGTGAAAAGAAATATAATTATAGTATACATTTTAGTTATGGCAATAATTCTAAGCGTGATGCCTATTAATGTATTTGCTGACTTCAATGAAGCGGCCGTTGAGGCATCGGCTAAATATGATGAAGTAGCTGTTAATAAACTTGTAGCAAAAACAAATGTTCTGGATTTAAAAGCAAAATCAGCTGTACTTATGGATGCAGCTTCAGGAAAAATACTAACTGAAAAAAATAGTCACGAAAAATTAGCTATAGCCAGTGTTACAAAGGTTATGTCAATGCTTCTGATAATGGAAGCTATAGATTCAGGAAAGCTATCTTTTGATGATAAGGTTCCGGTATCAGAATATGCTGCTGGAATGGGAGGTTCACAAGCGTATTTAGAGCCAGGAGAGGAATTTACTGTTACTGAAATGCTGAAGGCTTTGGCAATTCATTCTTCTAACGATGTAACTGTAGCGCTTGCAGAAAAGGTAAGCGGAAGTGAAGAGGCTTTTGTGGCTGATATGAATAGAAAAGCCGAAGAACTTGGAATGAAGGATACTCATTTTTTAGACTGTACAGGTTTAGAAGATGAGGGATATAGCTCTGCACATGACGTTGCAATTATGTCAAGAGAATTGATTGTAAAGCATCCTAAGATTTTAGAATTTACAGGAATACGACATGATACCTTTAGAAATGGTACTTTTAGTCTGGATAATACTAATAAGCTGATTAGGTTTTATGCTAATACAGATGGACTTAAAACTGGTTTTACAAATAAAGCAGGCTTTAATTTAACAGCAACAACAAAACGAAACAATTTAAGATTAATATCAGTTGTTTTAGGAGAGCCTGATTCTAATACAAGATTTGCTGAAGCTAGAAAGCTTATGGACTATGGTTTCGCAAACTATGAGGTTGTTAGTTTAGATAAAAAGGGTGAACTGGTAGGGAATATATCTGTGAAGAAAGGCACAAAACTTATTGTTAGTGCTGCTTATGGAAGTGATACAAGTGTTTTGGTTGCAAAAGGTGAAAAGGGCAAAATAGAAAAGGAAGTAGTACTCACACCTGAATTGACAGCACCAGTTGAAATAAATCAAAAGGTTGGCGATATTATTTATAAAATAGATGGTAATGAAGTTGGAAGATTTGACTTAGTTGCAAATGAAAATGTGAGTAGAATATCTTTCGCAAAGTTGTTTACTAGATTAGTTTCTAGATGGTTTAATTTGGGGAGAGCGTAACATAGCTCTCCTTTTTAATTAACTAAAGCTTCAAAGCGGAATATACTGTTTAAAGCCTAATAATATCAAGTGTGGCAGCATTATCAAATGAAAAGAACATAATTTATTAGATAAGATTTCATTTGCTAAGTAAGTTTGTTACACAACAAGCTATTGATAATTCTACAACAAAAATAGATTATTATGTGCAAAATTAGAGTGCTTAATATTTTAACTTTAAAGTATTCTAAAGTCATAACTTTGAATAAGTTCAATTTGTACCTTAGTATCGTTTTCGTTTAAGATTAAAAGCCTTAGTATAGGCTGTTTTTTGTTTTCAATAACAAAATCCATAATTTGTATTGTAAAAGTTTTGGCAAATATGAGTGTCGTTCTATAAAAAAAGTCTTATTAAAATATTAAATACAAAACTAATTATAGGGTTAAGTATTTTGCCTAGAATACCAGTTATTGCTAAAAGTATAAATATAAACATTCCGTATTGTTCTAAAATATTGAAAATACGATATTTCCAAGTGTTAAAAAGGTTTGTAATCACATGGTATCCATCTAATGCAGGAAGTGGCAGTATGTTTAATGAAAATAGTACTACGTTAATATATGCTGAAAATAAAAGCATATTACCTATAATATCTTGTAACTGTTCGTTTGCTGAAAAAGCATTTGAATAATTAAATATTTTCATAAGAAATATAAACGCTGAAGCTAGCAACAAATTGGTCAATGGGCCTGCAATTGAAACTAGGATACTATCTCTTCTAAGATTCTTATAATTCCTTGGATTTGTCATTACGGGTTTAGCCCAACCAAAACCTGCTATAAGTATCAAAATAAATCCTACAATATCAATATGAACTCTTGGGTCTAGAGTGATTCTTCCTTGTGAACGAGGGGTAGGATCACCTAGTTTATCTGCCACTATAGCATGTGCAAATTCATGCAATACAAAGCCTAAAAGAATTCCCGGTAAGGTCATTAATATATTCATTAAGCCTTCGGGTGAAAAAATATCTCTACCAAACATGAAATTTCCTCCTACTATTGATAATTAATTGTACTTCAATATTTTATAAATGTCTACAATATGCATTTAATAATATTGACTATAATCATTTAAGGACCAAGCCTTCACGCTAAGATATTTATATCGTAGGTCTGTTGGAAAATAAGAAATCTTTTTGAGATAACTGAATAGAAATATTTCCAGTACGGTATATATGGCTAATACCAAAATTGATACCGAAATAATAACAGTATTAGGAAAATATTACACTGATTTTATAACGAAAAAATAAAAAAATATAATCTATTTATTGCCACAGATTATTGTAAACATTAATACTATTATGATAAACTAGAGTAGTTCGTTTTATTTAGGTTAATAAAAAAGGGGGACAGAGTCCATGTCAGCACATTAGTCTTAATAAGCAAATGTGGAGGCAAGGATAAAAGAATGGAAAGCTCTCTTACAAAAGCATGTACATTAAAGCTTGACAATTTTGAAGGTCCATTTGATTTATTATTTCATTTAATTGAAAAGAATCAAATGGATATTTATGATATTCCGATAAATGTAATTACCGACCAGTATTTGGACTATTTGTATGATTTGCAAAGCCCAGATTTAGAGGTAGCCAGTGAGTTTCTTGTTATGGCTTCAACACTTTTACATATAAAGTCAAAAATGCTGTTACCAGACAAAAAAGAAGAAAAGCAAGAGGAAGTAGACCCAAGAGAAGAACTTGTCAGGCGATTAGTTGAATATAAGCGTTACAAAGAATTTGCTACTGAGTTAAAGGAAATGGAAAAGATATGGGAAAAAACAGTTTATCGATTACCAGAGCCTTTAGACATACCAATAATTGAAGAAGTACTGGAAATAGACCCGCAAGTTCTTAGAAAACAATATATTGCAATACTTGAAAGAAATAAGAAAAAAATAAACGTTGGTGCAAAAAATATTACAAAGCTTATTGAACATGAAAAAGTTTCTCTTAGAAGTAAAATAAGAGAAGTGGTTAAGTACTTAATAAGTAAGACTTCATTTGTGTTTTCAGAACTTTTTTCATTGAAAAGCAGGTCAAAAACAGAGGTTGTTACAGGATTTATGGCAATTCTTGAACTTGCTAAAATGAAGAAGGTAAAAATAGTTCAGAACAAGCAATTTTCAGACATACATGTTATTAGTAATACAGCTGAAGAAAGAGATGAACATCACTTGTATAGTGAAATTGAAAACAATATTAAGGAGTTTTAATATTCATTATATAAACTGCGATGTTTTGAACATCTTCAAAATTTAACTAACAAATATGAAAGTATGTTTGTGAGAACAAGCGAAAGGAAGGAAGTTAGATGGACATTAGTACTATGGAAAGCATTATTGAGAGTCTTATTTTCTCATATGGTGATGCTTTACCATTAGACAAAATTTGTGAAATACTTGAATTAGATAGAAAAACAGCTCGAAACTTAATTAAAAATATGATGGACAATTATAATAATTCTAATAGAGGAATTATTATAAGAGAATTGAACGATAAATATCAAATGTGCTCTAAACCTGAATATTTTGAGTATGTATCTAAGCTTTATCAAATTAGACAAAAACAAGCTTTATCCCAAGCAGCTTATGAGGTGTTAGCAATAATTGCATATAATCAGCCTCTTACTAAAGCAAAAATTGAACAAATACGAGGAGTTAATTCTGATAGTGCTGTTACAAGACTTCTAGAAAGGAATCTTATAAGAGAAGCTGGAAAGCTAGATGCACCAGGAAGACCAAGACTTTATGAAACTACTGATGAATTTTTAAAGTGCTTTGGCTTTAAATCAATAAGAGATTTGCCAATGCTTGATATTGAAGATTTGAGCCAGTTAAATTTAGATGAACTTATTGATGTAGGTAATTCTAAATAGTGTAAACTATTGAATAGTATGTGATTTAAACGTAAATAAAGTGTCAAAAATAACCAAGAGGTGATTTCTCTTTTGGTTATTTTTTTTGTGTGTTTAACAATAATTTTAATGCTTATATTTATTTTCCAGTACAAGTTTAAAATAGGAGTGTCAATTTTTATGGAAAATTTAGCTTGTACTGTTTATATAACCATATACTTTTTTGGAGATAAGCTTAAAAAAAAGATAGCTGTTTATCCTAGGGATAAGAAGAAGACAAAAAAAGTAGATAAAAAGTCTCCGAAAAATGAAAAAGATATTAAAAAGCTTACAAAAAGTATTTTTAATATATTAGAGATTTTAGAGGATTTTAAAAAAAGAATTATATTAGAAGAACTAAGCTTTTATTTAAAAGAAGGCACAGGAAATGCCTTCAATACAGCAATATTATATGGTCTAATTTGGAATTTGTTTGGAATGTTTCAAGCAATTATTATGAATTCATTTACTGTACGAAATAAAGATATAAAAATAGAAACTGACTTCAAAGAAAAAGTTTGGAATTTAAACTTCAGTTGCATAATTAGCATAAAAATTGTAAACATTATACTTATGTGTAAACAACTATTAATAATTTATTTAAAAAATAGAAAAGGTGGTGAAGCTGATGTCAGACCATCCAATAGAAGGTCTAATGACTACAGCAATGCAAAGTATTAAAGAAATGGTGGATGTAAATACTATTGTTGGAGATGCTGTTCAGACACCTGACGGAACAGTAATAATTCCTATATCTAAAGTTTGCTTTGGATTTGCGGCTGGAGGTGGTGATTACGGACAGCAATCCAATGGAGCTAATTCAGATTCAGAAGGTGGAAGCAAATTGCCATTTGCAGGAGGAAGCGGAGCAGGTGTATCTATTAATCCTGTAGCATTTATGGTATGTGGTGAAAATCATGTTAAATTACTCCCTGTAGATATGAATACTTCATTAGACAAAGTACTAGATTTGATTCCAGGATTAATTGAAAAAATTAATGGAACAATAAATTCAAAGTTATCAAATAAGAAGGAGCACAGCAATAAAAAGAAAAATAAGGATGATGATAAGGATAAAGAAGATTATGAGGAATAATTTAAACTGATAGAGACTTGTTGTAAAACAAGATAAATATAATCTATCAGTAAATTGCTAAAATAGTGTCATGTACAGTGTATATCTATGGATTGCTTTGAAAACGATTCTAAATATTAGCCACATAAAACAACACTTATAAAATTAACAAGCGTACTGTCTTGGGTTATACTCACAGCTGATTACTTTTGCTGTGCTAAATACAATAATTTTTTGACTGCCATTTCTAGTAACTATTCCAACTGGCTACTCCATTGATATATACTGCTACTGCTTATTGTTTTTGGTAATAAAGATATATACAAAATTTTTCAGCAGCCCATCTATTTAAACTTTTTATTGACTCTAGTAATAATGAATAATAAAATACATGTGAGTATTTTAAAAAGGATGACATTACAATGGAAGAAATGAGATTGCAGAAGTTTTTAGCCCACGCTGGTGTAGCCTCAAGAAGAATGGCTGAAAATTATATAAAGCAGGGAAGAGTTGCAGTAAATAACAAGATAGTTACGGATATGGGCGTTGTTGTAAAAAATACAGACAAGATTACTGTGGACGGAAATCTAGTAGAGTGTAAAGAAGAAAAAATATATATAATGCTACATAAACCTACTGGATATGTTTCGACTGCAAGAGATCAATTTGGAAGGCAAACTGTTTTAGACCTTGTGACTGATATTAATTGTCGTTTATATCCTGTTGGCAGGCTTGATTACGATACATCAGGACTTATAATATTATCAAATGACGGGGATTTTACATATAGATTAACTCATCCGAAGCATGAGATAAAAAAGGTTTATGAAGCATTGATTTCAGGTGTTCCACAAAAAAATGAAATTAAAATGTTTGAAAAGGGACTTAAAATTGAGGACTATATAACTTCTCCTGCAAAAATACATATAAAGAATGTCATTGGAAATAATGCGTTGGTGCATATAACAATCCATGAAGGCAAAAACAGACAGGTTAGAAAGATGTGTGAAGCTATAGGCCATAATGTTCTTACCTTAAAAAGAATTTCGATAGGACCTATAGCTCTTGGTGATTTACCAGAAGGAAAATGGAGAAAGCTTACAGCTTCAGAGTTAAAAAGCTTATATTAGTAATTGTAATAATTCTGAATTGTATTAATGGTTAAGCCTGCTAAAATTACAGACAAAACAATACAGATAATTAAAAATACAATCCCAATGATAGCAAGAATTCCTTGTATTTTAAAGTACTTATTCAAGGATGTAAATAATTCATTTAGAACATGGGGATTGCTGTTTAGCTTGTAGTTTTTTAAGTAATCAGAACCCTTAATGAGAGCTATTCCAGCAAAAATCATAGGTACTCCAATCGCAGCAGATATAATACCTAAACAAGAAATTACGCCTGCAATAATAGTATATATACCCATAAATTTCATCCAACCTGATAAACTATCAATCATTGAATTTATATAAAAATTATTTTGAGGAATACCATTTGCACCATAATAATATTGCTGATTCATATTATTCTGTGGATTACTTGAATTATATAAACTCTGTTCATTTATATTTCCTTCATTAATATTGTCTTGCATATGATTATTAGAGTCAAATTGATTGTCCATTTTTACACCCCTTAAAATTTTATTTATAAATATTATAAGTAGATTATAGCATTAGTAATCCTGTAATAGAAGAAAAATTTATCATTAATTGACATTAATTGGATTTAACATTGCCCTCCTTTAATTAGAAAGTTTGCGTTTACTAAGACTGTAAAGATTACCATCTAACCACTAACTATACTCACTTGTGTTTATAAAAATTGTTAATCCTACCATGTAAAAAAGTGTTTACATGTAAATATTTGTCAATTTATTTAGGAGTTATTTGTCTAAAATACAGAATATATTTGTTTTAAAACAGCCTTGACACTGTGTTAGTACATAATATATAATAATTATCACTAGGTAATAATAACTAATACTAATAATGTTATAAAGAAAAATAATTTTCTTAAAGAGGTGATTTGCATATGTCACAGTTTGATAAAATCGAAAATTTAAAAAGTTTAAAGAACTCAATCTCATTAGGTGGTGGGCAGGACAAAATTGATAAAAGACATGCTGATGGGAAGCTTACTGCAAGAGAAAGAATAGATTTGTTATTTGATGAAAATAGTTTTGTAGAAATTGATGCTTTTATTGAGTCAAGATGCTTTGACTTTGGTATGCAAAAGAAAAAACTAGCGGGTGATGGTGTAGTTACTGGATATGGAACAGTAGACGGAAGAAAAGTATTTGTTGCATCTCAGGATTTTACAGTTATTGGTGGTTCACTTGGGGAAATGCATGCTAAAAAAATTACAAAGGTAATGGATATGGCACTAAAAATGGGAGCTCCATTTATTTCAATTAATGATTCGGGTGGAGCACGAATAGAAGAAGGTCTTGATGCACTTTCAGGATATGGTGATATATTCTATAGAAATACTCTGGCTTCTGGAGTTATTCCGCAAATATCAGTAATTATGGGGCCTTGTGCAGGTGGAGCGGTTTATTCTCCTGCAATTACAGACTTTATTTTCATGGTAGATAAGACCAGTCAAATGTTTATTACAGGACCTCAAGTAATTAAATCAGTTACAGGAGAGGATGTTACTGCTGAAACTCTTGGTGGTGCTGATGTACACACGGCTGTTAGCGGTGTTGCACATTTTAAATGTGCTAGTGAGCAGGAATGTATTGAGGACATTAAGATTTTGCTTAGCTTTATTCCTGACAATAATGTATCTGATACTATGTATTATGGTGTAACTGACGATGCTGACAGATTAGTTGAAAGCTTAAATGAAATAATTCCTGAAGAATCAAATAAAGCATATGATATGTATGAGGTTATTAGCCAGATTGTTGATGATGGCAATTTCTTTGAAATACAGAGTTATTTTGCTCAAAATATTATAATAGGTTTTGCTAGATTAAATGGTAAATCTATAGGTATTGTTGCTAATCAACCAAAAGTAATGGCTGGTTCATTAGATATGAATGCAGCAGATAAGGCTGCTCGTTTTGTTCGTTTCTGTGATGCCTTTAATATCCCATTAGTTTCATTGACTGACGTTCCAGCATTTTTGCCTGGTGTGGCACAAGAGCATAATGGAATAATCAGACATGGTGCTAAACTTCTATATGCTTTCTCAGAGGCTACTGTACCAAAGGTTAATGTAATTTTAAGAAAAGCATATGGTGGAGCATATATAGCAATGAACAGTAAAACTATAGGTGCTGATATGGTATTGGCATGGCCTTCTGCAGAAATTGCAGTTATGGGACCGGACGGTGCAGCAAACATTATATTTAAAAAGGATATCGCTGCTTCTGAAAATCCTGCGGAAACCAGAAAAGAAAAGATTTCTGAATACAGAGATAAGTTTTCAAATCCATATGTTGCTGCTGCAAGAGGATATGTTGATGATGTTATTGAGCCAGCAGAAACAAGAAAGAGGATAATTTTAGCTCTTGAAATGCTAAATACAAAGAGAGAAAACAGACCTGCTAAGAAGCATGGAAATATACCTCTTTAAAGAATAATAATATTTGTGTATGAGTTTAATACATACCGCAGAAATTTGGTGTTTTATGAATAGTAATTTAATAATTAAAAAGTTTTTTATGAAATTATTATTTTTCAAAAATTAAATAAAAATTTATGATGGTGTGAATTAAAATCTAATTTAGATAAATATAATTGTGATATATGTTTTCTTAAACAATTTATATCGAGATAAAGGCGTAAATGGGGTATCAGCTGAAAACTTATTTGTACTTGTATAGTATGTTTTTAAGATTTCTTAAATAGCAACTATATCAACTAATAATATAGTATTTAATACTAACATAGTATGTTTTTAATCCCCAAAACTGCAAGTGGTTTTTGCCAGCGTAGAAGTAAGCTAAGCGAAAATATGTGGTGAAACCACACAAAGATTAAAATTAATATTTATGCCGAAAGTAGGCGTAGGAGGTAAAGATGAGTAAATATATTATAAAAGTTAATGGAAATCCATATGAAGTTGAAGTTCAAGAAGTAGGAGGCACAGCTTCAAGGGCTTCTGCACCAGCTACAAAAATGCCAGCTAAGGCAGCTGCTCCTCGTACAGCAAAGGTAGCACAAACTGCTTCTGGTAATGCTGGAGAAGTAATTGCACCAATGCCTGGAACTGTTCTAAAGTTGAAGGTGGCTAATGGTGAAACAGTAAAAAAAGGTCAGGTTATTTTAATATTAGAAGCAATGAAAATGGAAAATGAGATAGTATCAACAGCAGATGGAAAAGTTACACTAAATGTTAGCGAGGGTCAGGCTGTTGTTGCTCATGAAGTAATGGCAACTGTTGAATAACAAGCAATGCTAAATAAGCAATTTATTAATTAATAAATCTTTTGAAAACCCTAAAACTATCTTAAATATTGAACTATTCAGAATTTAGTATGTTTTATTTGAATAAAAAGCAATAATAAGATAGAAGGTAAAAACTACTAAAATAATTAGTAAAGGGGGATTGAGTCCATTCCGGTAGTTTGCAGAATTATATGTAAATGCGGGGGAGATGGATATATTTATGGCAGGAGTAAGAATTACTGAAACAGTGCTTAGAGATGCTCATCAGTCACTTATTGCAACGAGGATGAGAACAGAAGAAATGCTTCCTATCGTTGAGAAGCTTGACAATATAGGTTATCACTCATTAGAAGCATGGGGCGGAGCTACATTTGATGCTTCAATGAGATTTTTAAATGAAGATCCTTGGGAAAGACTTAGAAAAATCAAGAAAGTTGCAAAAAAGACTAAACTTCAAATGTTGCTTAGGGGACAGAATCTTTTAGGCTACAAGCATTATGCAGATGATGTTGTAGAATATTTTGTACAAAAAGCTATTGCAAATGGTATGGATATTATGAGAATATTCGATGCCTTAAACGACCCTAGAAATATTGAAACTGCTATGAAGGCTTGTAAAAAGGAAGGCGGTCATGCTCAGGGTTGTATTTGCTATACAATTAGTCCAGTTCATAGCTTGGAACTTTTTGTTAAGGATGCAAAGAGACTTGAAAGCATGGGAGCAGATTCTATTTGCATTAAAGATATGGCAGGGTTATTGGTTCCTTATCAAGCATACGATTTAGTTAAAGCGCTAAAAGAAAATGTAAGTGTGCCAATTCAGTTGCATACACACTATACAAGTGGTGTGGCTTCGATGACATATTTAAAGGCTATAGAAGCTGGAGTTGATGTAGTTGATTGTGCTATTTCACCAATGGCACTTGGAACATCACAGCCTCCAACAGAACCTTTGGTAGCAACTCTTAAGGATACAGCGTATGACACAGGCTTGGACTTAGAAAAGCTAAGTGAAATTGCTGATTATTTCAGACCTTTAAAAGAAAAATACATTGAGAGCGGACTTCTAGATGTTAAGGTAATGGGTGTTGATGTAAATACACTTATTTATCAGGTTCCAGGTGGAATGTTATCAAACCTTGTTTCACAGCTAAAACAGTCAAATGCCTTAGATAAATATGAAGAGGTTTTAAAGGAAGTGCCTAGAGTTAGAGAAGATTTTGGATTCCCTCCATTGGTAACACCTTCAAGCCAGATAGTTGGAACACAAGCTGTTCTTAATGTTTTAACTGGTGAAAGATACAAGATGGTTCCTAAGGAGTCAAAGGGTGTTGTTAAGGGTGAATATGGTAAGACTCCAGCACCTATTAGCGAAGAAATAATGAAGAAGATATTAGGTGATGAGAAGCCTATAACTTGCAGACCAGCCGATTTAATTGAGCCTGAACTAGAGAAAATTAAAGAAGCAATAAAAGAATACATTGAACAAGATGAAGATGTGCTGTCTTATGCAATGCTTCCACAGGTTGCTGAAAAGTTCTTTAAGCAGAGAATAGAGGACAGAAAGAAAACGGAGAATAATGCTGATGGTGCACCAAAAGCAAATGGTGATATCAATCCAGAGGTAGTAGCTGCCATATCTGCTGCTGTTTATGAAATGGGCAAAAGAGACGGCAAGGATTATTATGTTGGAAGTATAAGACAGCTTAACAATCAAAACAGATGGAGCCTATACGGTATGCTTGAAAGATTTAGGACTAAGATATAACCTAGATTGTTTAAGACCCAAAATTTCATAATTAGATATCTTCACCAGAATGATAAAATGATGCTGAACATTTTATTGTTCTGGACACACATAATCCCTTAAAAGACCTTCATTCAATGACGACTGAAGGTCTTTTAATTTATCATTTACACCCCTTATGCAAGTAAACATAATTATGCTTATTACTGTAAAATTCCATAACAGCAACGTCAGAGCCAACCTTT
Organism: Ruminiclostridium herbifermentans; assembly: GCF_005473905.2. Lineage (NCBI taxonomy): Bacteria > Bacillati > Bacillota > Clostridia > Eubacteriales > Oscillospiraceae > Ruminiclostridium > Ruminiclostridium herbifermentans. The sequence continues at coordinate 2,503,118 of NZ_CP061336.1, read as the reverse complement.
ATGTGTTTACCGCATTTTAAGCAGTAATAGTTGGCATGCTTCATTTTTTCGTAAGTAACGGTTGGGGTTATGTCTTTAAGCTTTTGCCAGCTTTTCCAGCCAACCTTGCATAAGCCTATTCTATTGTCGTAGTCAGAAAATACCCATCTTAAAAGCTTGTGAAAATGAAATGGGTATCTAGTATATTTTATATATTCAGCTGGAAGTCCTAAATTTATGGTGTATAGTTCAAAGTTTTTCTCAACTATATCCTGTATTTTGCCAGTAATTTGAGTTACATACCAAAAAAAGCCCTGTTGAGTGAGCCAACTCTTTAGTCTTTCGAACATATAACCTCTGCAAATTTCAATAGTCTCGTCCTGTCTAACTTGTAGGGCATCAAAGGCTTTGATTGCTATGTCTAAAACATCATCTAGATATAGCTTTTTTTTGAAATTTTCCATGTTATATAGTTCAACAGGAATAATGTCAAAATAATATTCATTTGTTTCTGGCCTATAGAAACCTATACAGGTTCCACCAACAAAACTGCCGCTTCCAGCATCATCTATTTGAATCATAAAAACCTCCATGCCTACTTTGGCATAAAGTATTGTAAAAAACAGTTGGGAAATATACATAATTCTATTATAAGTATATATTTAATTTATATGTAATGATGTATATATTAAAAATGTAAATGTTAGAAGTTCAATTGAAATCAATGTATAAATTTCATGGCAATTTTCAAAAACTCATAACCTGTTATTATAGGTATTCATACTTATGGAATGAAAGAACAGTGGGAAATAATTGTATTAATTTAGTTTGGAAGCCTATATTTGATAGCATTTGCAGTTGTCTCAAAAACATATTTGCAAGTGCTTGATTTTTATCTTGCAAAAAGGTAAAATGTATTTGATATGTTATATAGTTATTTCAGCTTTAAGATATGAGATTAATAGAGGGAGTTTTTACTCCCTCTAAATATTTATTTAAAGCAATCAGACATTAGGGATTACCCTTATGCTGATTGCAATAGACTTTAATTTATTTTACATTAAATTATTAGGCTGGTGAAGTTATGAATCAACAAAAGAATAATGATTTGTTATTAATGATACAACAGAGATATGATGACTTTAGCAAAGGGCAGAAATTGATTGCTAATTATATTGCTGACCATTACGATAAAGCAGCATATGTAACAGCTGCTAAACTGGGAGAAATAGTTGGCGTAAGTGAATCAACTGTTGTTAGGTTTGCAATTGAACTTGGATATGATGGGTATCCAAAGCTACAAAAAGCCTTACAGGAACTTATAAAGAGTAAATTAACTTCTGTTCAAAGAATAGAGGTTTCTTCCAATAGAATAAATGAAGATAACGTTTTAAAAAGTGTTCTTCAATCTGATATTGAAAAGATTAAGATTACACTTGAACAAATTGAACTAGATGATTTTAACAATGTAGTAGAAACTATTTTAAATGCAAATAGAATATTTATTCTAGGAGTTAGAAGTTCAGCTACTCTTGCAAGTTTTCTTGGCTTTTACTTCAATTTAATTTTTGATAATGTCAGACTTGTTCATACAACAAGTGTTAGTGAAATGTTTGAGCAAATAATGAGAGCCCAATCTGGTGATGTTGTTATTGGTATAAGCTATCCCAGATATTCAAAGAGAACAATCAAAGCAATGCAGTATGCAAAGTCGCAAGGCGCTATTACAATTGCTTTGACTGACAGCATTGAGTCCCCAGTTGCACAGTGTGCTGATTTGTCATTGCTTGCAAGAAGTGATATGGCGTCCTTTGTTGATTCTCTTGTTGCGCCTCTTAGTGTAATAAATGCACTTATTGCAGCAATAGGTATGAGACGTAAAAATGAGGTGTATAATACATTTGAACACCTTGAAAAGGTCTGGGATGAATACAATGTATATGATAAAGATGACAATCATGACGTTAAATTATAAGGAATTTTGAAAGGAAAAATAATGGCTCAGAAAAAAGTAATAGTTGTTGGCGGGGGACCAGCTGGTATTATGGCTGCTGGTATTGCTGCACAAAAAGGCAATGAAGTTATATTGATGGAAAAGAATAATAGACTTGGCAAGAAATTGCTTATATCTGGCAAGGGAAGATGCAATATAACTAATGCTACCGATATTGAAGGCTTAATAGAAAATACACCTGGTAATGGAAATTTTCTTTACTCAGCTTTTTATACCTTTTCAAATCAGGATTTGATAGATTTTATGAATGAACTGGGTGTTAGGACGAAAGTAGAACGTGGTGATAGGGTATTTCCTGAATCAGATTCTGCAAAGGATGTTCTGCATGCACTTCAAAACTTTTTAAATAAAAATAAAGTAAGAATTATGACAGAATGTGCTGTGAAAAGGATTCATGCTAAGGATGGAAGAGTTATTGGGGTAGAACTGTTAAACGGTAATATTATGGAGGCTAATTCAGTAATTCTAGCTGTTGGGGGCATGTCTTACCCTGGAACTGGTTCAACAGGTGATGGTTATGAGATTGCTAGAAAATTAGGACATACAATAACGGACTTGAAGCCTTCTTTGGTTCCCTTAATTACAAAGGAATCATGGGTAAGGGATTTACAAGGCTTATCTTTAAAAAATGTATCTGTGAAATTTAAGAATCCAAAAGGTAAAGAAATATATAATGATTTTGGAGAAATGTTATTTACTCATTTTGGTGTTTCAGGGCCTGTAATACTAAGTGCTAGCAGACATCTGCTTTCCTATGATTTCAAAGATATTATGCTGTCAATTGACTTAAAACCAGCACTTTCAGAAGAAAAATTAGATGAAAGAATTCAAAGGGACTTTGATAAATACAACAGAAAACAATTTAAGAATTCTTTGGACGATTTACTTCCCCAAAAGCTTATTCCTGTGATAGTATATTTGTCTCAAATTAATCCTGAAAAGCCAGTGCATCAGATTACAAAGGAAGAGAGAAAGCGGCTTGTAACTCTTCTTAAAGGACTAGAGTGTACAATTATTGCTGCAAGACCAATAAAAGAAGCCATAGTCACTGCTGGTGGAATTAAAACTAATGAAATTAATCCATCCACTATGGAATCAAAGAAAGTAAAGGGATTATATTTTGCTGGTGAAATAATTGATGTAGATGCTTATACTGGAGGGTTTAACCTAACAATTGCTTTTTCTACAGGTTATTTAGCTGGTATTAGCTGTAATTCAGAGGAATGATTATTCAATATTATTCAATATTATTTAGGAAATAATGTGTAATCTGCCCTAAATTAGTACATAATTATATAACAATAATATATTATAGTTTATTGTTTTATAAATATAAAAAATAGGGGCATACAAATGAGAAGTAATTTTTTTGGACTTTTAAAAAAAAATAAAAAAGATAAGGTTACTATTTTAGAGGATTTACTTTTTGGAACATGTATTGTAAGCTTTTTAATTCTTGTTTCAATTCAGGCAGCATTGTTGATACCATCTGTAAGAGATACTTTTAATCTAGGTGATAAAAGTATAGGGGAACCATTAAGTAAAGATAATTATCTATATAAGCAAGGACAAATAACACTCAAAATGATTGGTAATGAACCTGATCCAACTGTAAAGATATTAGTTAATGGAGAAACTGTAGCAATATTTGAAAATCTTATAATGAAGGTTAACGTTAATGATGGTGATGTTATTGAAATAGATGGCAGTCATAGTCTTATAGGGCATATTGTTATGGTTGATTCGGTGTCCGAAAATATAAGCAGTGAGTGCAGTACTGCTGCTGCAAAAGTTAATTCAAATATACAAAAACTTGTTAAGGTACAAATTTATTAATATACCGATTACAATATTGTTTTATGTAAAAAAAACCTATATAATAAGTTTTATAGGTTTTTTATTGTATATAGTATTACTCTTGGAGGATTAATTATGGGAATATCTGGAGAAGAAAATAATGTATTTGGAAGTAAAGATATTTCGGGTGCAGCTATAAGAATAGCATTAACAAGTGATAGAGCTTCCGAAAAAAAACTGCAGATGGAGTTTAGCCAAATAGGTATAAGTTCAGCGGCTGTTGATTATGGCGGTGAATTTATTTCTTCTGTTATGAAGATAGTTGAAAGAGCAGTTGTAGCATCTAAACGAGAAGGGGTTATAACTGAAAGTCATGCTGAACAGGGTGCAGTTGCAGGAGCTACTAGAGAAGCTATATCGCAAATTATGCCTAAAGCAATTGGACTTAATGTTGGTGGGAAAATAGGTATAGCTAGATATAAAGACCACATTAGTGTTGCTATATTTTTTGGAATAGGTTTGCTAAATTTAAATGAAGTAGCTATCGGACTTGGTCATAGAGTTGTATAATAAATAAATGCTTCAAAATAATATATTACAACAATTATATAACAAAACTCCCTTGAATTAATTAATCAGATACATCTTTTTATACTATTTCAAGAGTATTTTAGTATAACATATATTCTATTTGGAGGTAAAAATGTCTGTTAGAGCAGTAAGAGGAGCAATAACTGTTTTTGAAAATGCAAAGGAATCAATTTTAGAAGGAACCAAAGAACTTCTTGTCGAAATGATAAATAGAAATGAAATAGACAATGAGAGCATTATCAGTGTGATTTTTTCTGTTACAAATGACCTGAATGCTACATTTCCAGCTATTGCTGCAAGAGAACTTGGGTGGAATGATATTTCACTGATGTGTACAAATGAGATTAATGTGCCAAAAAGCTTAGAAAAATGTATAAGAGTACTAATTCATTTTAACACTGAAAAGAAAAATAATGAAATTAATCATGTTTATCTTAAGGGTGCAACAGTTTTAAGGCCTGATATATCAAATTAATAAACTTTATTAAATAGATTGCATTATTTGTATTATGAAGTGAATTTTTTAATTAGCGTGGAGAGTTATCAACTCGAAAACATAGTTAGTGCAAACATAGTGCATTTTCGAGTTATACGCACCTCCACGAAATTTAATTTATAAATATGCAAAAAGTCTAACGTGGAGGTTAGTATGAAGGAATTAGGATGGAAAAAAGAAAGATATTACGTACCTCCACAATGTATAAGGTTTTATATTATGCAAAAAATCTAACGTGGAGGTTAGTATGAAGGAATTAGGATGGAAAAAAGAAAGATATTACGTACCTCCACGATGTATAGGTTTTATATTATGCAAAAAATCTAACGTGGAGGTTAGTATGAAGGAATTAGGATGGAAAAAAGAAAGATATTACGTACCTCCACGATGTATAGGTTTTATATTATGCTAAAAATCTAACGTGGAGGTTAGTATGAAGGAATTAGGATGGAAAAAAGAAAGATATTACGTACCTCCACAATGTATAGGTTTTATATTATGCTAAAAATCTAACGTGGAGGTTAGTATGCCAAAGAGTATAGCAATTGACGGTCCTGCAGGAGCTGGTAAAAGTACTATTGCAAAAAAAGTTTCTGCAAATCTTGGGTTTATTTATTTAGATACAGGAGCTATGTATAGAACTGTAGCTTTAAAAGCAATAAATGAAGGTGTAGATACAAAATCACAAAATGATGTAGAAAAAATAGTTGAAAATATTGATATTACAATATCACATGAAAACAATACCCAAAAGATTTTCCTTGATGGTGTTGATGTTTCAGAGGCTATTAGAACTCCGGAAGTATCCGCAGGTGCATCTAATGTCGCTGTATTCAAGGAGGTACGGTTAAAGTTAGTTGATTTACAGCGTAAAATTGCTTCGGACAAAAATGTAGTAATGGATGGTAGAGATATTGGCTCATATGTATTACCAAATGCTGATTTAAAGATATTTTTGACGGCAACTGTGGATGAAAGAGCTAGAAGAAGATATGAGGAATTATTACAAAAAGGTCAAAAGGTTGATTTTGAGGAAGTAAAAGCTGATATGATTATAAGAGATAATAATGATAGTTCAAGAACTTTTGCTCCGCTTGTTAAAGCTGAAGATGCAATTGAGGTTGATTCTACTTCAATGACAATAGATGAAGTGGTTGAAAAGATTATGTATTATTATTTAGAGGCAGGAAAAACTTCTCCACTTCAATAAGTAGCGGATATTGATTTAGTATTTCTAGTGGCAGTGAAAAATCTTTTGCCTCAATTAAAGCCGCTAATGTAATGAAATTTTTCTTTGGTCGAAAAATTCCATTTTGAAACAAGATTTTTTACAAATTATTGCTAATCTAATTAATAAAAATGTGCGATTATATTAATAAAGGGAGGGCTGAGTTCATACTAGCGTATTAATGGAGTTAATATATCTAATAATAGTGGTATGTACTTAAATATCTATGCATATAGTCGTGGCAAGTACTGCTGGATTTTGTTTTGGTGTAAATAATGCTGTAAAAATTGTTTTTGATTTAGCAGAAAAATCTGAAGATAAAGTATACACTTTTGGTCCAATTATTCATAACGAGCAAGTGGTGAATAAATTGCAAGAGCATGGAATATTAGCTATTAATTCGCCTGAACAGGTATCTGCTCCTTCAAAGGTAGTTATCAGGGCTCATGGCGTTGGACCTAGTGTTATATCAGAATTTGAAGCTAAAGGTATTGAAGTTGTTAATGCTACATGTCCATATGTAGAAAAAATGCAACGCTTAGTTAATAAAAAGTATAATGAAGGCTATCAGATAATTATAATTGGAGATAAAGAACATCCTGAAATTATTGGAATAACTGGATGGTGTAACAATACTGCTTATATTATTGACAGTATTGAACAGGTTAAAACATTACCCAACATAGAAAAAAACATTTGTGTTGTTGCTCAAACTACATTTATTCGAGAAAAATGGGAAAAAATTATTGATAGTTTAAATAAAAGGTTTAAAAATGTTTTAAAATTTGATACAATATGTAATGCGACGGATAAAAGACAATCAGAAGCAGATAAAATTTCAAAAGAAGTAGATATGGTACTTGTTATTGGAGGAGAAAACAGTTCAAATACCAATAAACTATTTGAAATTTGCAGGGCTAACTGCCCAGAAACTTACAAAATACAAACAGCCAGTGATATTCCACCGGTTGATATAAAAAAAATTAAAAAAATTGGTATTACTGCGGGGGCGTCAACACCTGACTGGGTAATCAAGGAGGTTATTCATAACATGAGTGAATTAAATAAACAGGATTTAGAGATGAGCTTTGCTGATGCATTTGAAAGCTCACTGGTGACATTGACAACGGGTCAGATCACAAAAGGAAGGATTATTGGTTTTAATTTAAATGAAGTATATGTCGACTTGGGCTTCAAATCAGATGGCATTATTCCAATGGAGGAGTTTACTGATGATATAGACTTTGATCCTGAAAAATCACTTAAAGTTGGAGATGAAGTTGATGTTTTTGTAGTTAGAGTTAATGATGGTGAAGGAAATGTAATTTTAAGCAAAAAGAAAGTTGATGCTGTTAAAGGCTGGGAAGTTCTTGAAGATGCTTTTGAAAACAAGAGACCAATAGCTGTTAAAATAAGTGAACAGGTAAATGGTGGGGTAATTGGCTATTCACATGGCGTAAAAATATTTATTCCTGCTTCTCAAATAAGTGATAGATTTGTAAAAGATTTATCATCTTTTGTAAGACAAGTAGTGCAAGTTCAAATTATAGAAATAAACAAGCAGAAAAGAAAAGTAGTTGCTTCAGCAAGAATTATTATTGAGAGAAATAAAGAATTTGCGTCAAATGAAATATGGAATAATATTGAAATAGGAAAAGTATACAAAGGTCAAGTTAAGAGTCTTATGGACTTTGGCGCATTTGTAGATATAGGTGGAGTAGATGGTCTTGTTCATTTATCAGAATTATCTTGGAATAAGATTAAACATCCATCAGAAGTAGTTAAGGTTGGAGATGAAATAACTGTTTATGTTATTGATTTTGATAAAGAAAAGAAGCGTATTTCACTTGGATTCAAAAAGAAAGAGGATAATCCTTGGGTAAGCGCTATCAAAAAGTACGAAGTTGGAAATGTTATTACTGGTAAAGTTGTTCGTTTAGTGCCTTTTGGTGCTTTTGTAGAAATCGAACAGGGACTTGATGGACTTGTTCATATTTCACAAATATCATCAGTTAGATTAGGTAAACCAGGAGACGTTCTAAAAATAGGTCAAGAGGTTCAAGCTAAAATTACAGAACTTGATGCAGAGGCTAAGAAAATAAGCCTTAGTATTAAAGAGGTTAATCCAATTGATCCTAAAGGAGCAAAGAAGGACGCACCTGTTGCTGCTGATGAGGAATTGCCAACTGAGCATAAAGAAGATATGACAAATACTATAGCTGAAAATTTGAATAGTTTAAATGATTAATTGTTTTTTTGATTAAATGGTTGTTCTGACAACAGTTTGTACTCTAGACAACTACTATAACGACATTACTTTATAAAAATAACTATAGTATATTGGATTGTTTTAAATAATTCAATAAAGGCATAGACAACCTTAAATTATGTACTCTGTGTTTTTATATAAATAAGGATGTACCTTGGTACGTCCTTATTTAAGTATAAAAACAACTTTTCGAAATACATGAATTATAGGGTGCCCCTAATACTAATGGGAGATGAATTTAAGAGAAATCATATTTACTTTAAAGGAGGTGCCGATTCCAAGTTGTTTCTAAAGTTTAATGAAGAAGGAACATGGATATAATTATGGATTATGAATTATTTAAAGAAGAGATATTTAAGATTACCAAAATAAATCTTTCACTGTACAAAGAAAAACAGATGAAAAGAAGAATAGATGCTCTAATTAAAAAGAATAATTTTAATGATTATTCCAGTTATGTGCAAGCTTTAAAGTTGAACAAAGACTTATTGAAAGAATTTGTGACTTATCTTACTATAAATGTTTCAGAATTTTATAGAAATCCAGACCAATGGGAAGTTCTCGAAAAGGAAATTTTTCCTCTTTTATTAAGTAAAAAGAAAAAAATATCAATTTGGAGTTCTGCTTGCTCGACAGGTGATGAACCATATACTTTGGTAATGGTTTTAAACAAACTATTACCACTTAGTTCAATAAAAATACTTGCCACTGATATTGACCTAGAAGCATTAGAAAAAGCGAAAAACGGGGTATATTCTGCAAAAAGTTTGGAGAATTTGCCCAAAGACATGAAATCAAAATACTTTACTGTTATTGGCGATAGCTATAAGATAAATGACGAAGTAAAGAAATGTGTTGAATTTAAGCAATTTAATCTTTTAAGAGACCCATATCCTAAAGGCATTGACTTAATTGTATGTAGAAATGTACTTATATATTTTACAGATGAAGCAAAGAATGATATTTATAAGAAGTTTAATATGTCATTAAATCCACAAGGTATTTTATTTGTTGGAAGTACCGAGCAATTAATTATGGCAAACAAATATAATTTTAAATCAATAAAAACATTTTTCTATGAAAAAGATGAGGATAATTTTGTCTTTTAAGATTCTAAACTAAAAATTTATGAATAAAATTAAAAGAGTTTGAAAGTATTATTTTCAAACTCTTTTGGTGCGGATAACAGGACTTGAACCTGCATGAAATTGCTTTCACATGGACCTGAACCATGCGCGTCTGCCAATTCCGCCATATCCGCATAAATTGACTGCAATAAGTATTTTACTATAAATAAAAAAATAATGCAATAGAAGAGTTAACTAAAAAATTCAAAATGGAAGAATTGGGATATTAGATAATGCTGTTGCCAGTCAACTTTGCATATATGAATAATAAAGGGGGATAGAGTCCATGCAAATGTATTTGTTTTAATTATTTACATTACACATTGTATGGACATAATTATGAATAGTAAACTAGAACAGTTTAAAAAAAGCATTAAAGATAAAAAGGTAGCTGTATTAGGAATTGGTATCAGCAATATTCCTCTTATTAAATATCTGGTAAATTTAGGTGTTGATATCACTGCTTTTGATAAAAATACTCAAGAAAAACTTTCAGATGCATTATCAGAACTTAAGGGACTATCTGTTAAGTATATCTTAGGAGAAGACTATTTAGAATCACTTAATGGGTTTGATATTATTTTCCGTACTCCGGGAATGAGACCTGATTTACCACAGCTAGTAAATGCAGTAAATAACGGAGCAGAACTTACTTCTGAAATGGAAGTTTTTATCAGTCTTTGTCCTGCACAAATATTTGCAGTTACAGGAAGTGATGGTAAAACCACTACAACAACATTAATTTATAAGATACTTACAGAGGAAGGGTATAATTGCTGGCTAGGTGGTAATATTGGTACTCCTTTATTGAGCAAAATAGATGAAGTTAAAGAATCCGATAAAGTTGTTTTAGAATTAAGCAGTTTTCAACTTATGACAATAAAGAAGTGTCCATCTATTTCAGTAATTACAAATATTACACCTAATCATCTTGATGTTCATAAATCATTAAGCGAGTACATTGATGCAAAGAAGAATATTTTCTTAAACCAAACTGAAAATGATAAATTAGTTTTAAATTATGATAATGAAGTAACAAAGAGTTTTGCAAATGAAGCTAAAGGTCAATATGTTTATTTTTCAAGAGTGAATAATATTGATACTGGAGTTATTCTTAAAGATGGAAAAATTATTGTGAAAAATGAAAATGAAGAAATAGAGGTAGTAGATGCTGAAAGTATAAAGATACCAGGTGTTCATAATATAGAAAACTATATGGCTGCAACTGCTGCCACAATTGATTATGTTAAGCCTGAAACAATTCGAAAGATTGCAACTACCTTTAACGGTGTTGAACATAGAATAGAACTTGTAAGAGAGTTAAATGGCATTAAATTTTACAATAGTTCAATTGACAGCAGCCCTTCAAGAACAATTGCTGCTCTGAGTACTTTTAAAGACAAAGTAATTCTTATTTCAGGTGGTAAGGACAAGGGAATACCTTATGATTCAATTGGTCAGATAATTGCCGAAAAGGTAAAGTGCCTTTTGTTAATAGGTGCTACTGCTCCAAAGATTGAAGAAGCATTAAATAACTACATTAATCAGACAGATAATGAATGTGAGGTTAAAATAATCCATTGCAATACCTATGAGGAAGTTGTTAACCGCGCTTATGCAGAAGCTTCTCCGGGAGACTGTGTAATATTGTCGCCTGCAAGTACCAGCTTTGATATGTTCAAAAACTTTGAGCATCGTGGAAATACATTCAAGGAATTGGTTAATAGACTCAAGTAATTCAATCAATATATTGCTTATTGAGAAGAATTAGAGGCATTGACTAACTTAATTCTTCTCCGTAAGCTGCTTCCAATAGCGTTTTGGTATAAACTGCTTCTGTAGCTTTGGATTTATTCTGCTTTTGATTGCAATATGCTTAAAATAGTTTTTCCAAAGGGATTGAAATTTGAGTTCATCAGCATGTCGATCGGGAATATCAGCTAAATCCATATATGAGATAATCATATTTTTTTTGTTGTACAAGGCTGCAAGCTTTCTTTTAATGTCATGAATAACCCAGTTCTGATCAGCAAAACGCTCTTTAAAATGGGGAGCGATAAAAGTAATAATATTATGGTCTGGCTTTATTGGAGCATAGTATATATTATTTTCTAACAATTCGAAACGTAGAATACCCAACATAAGATGGGATTCTGATTTAACTTTTCGTGCAGGTATCAAAACATCTAAAACAGTTTGAGTTCCAAGCATACTATCTATTTTACTTCCAATTTTAAACCCTAGCTTTATATAGTTTAAAATCCACATTTCACGACCAGCTATTTCAGAAAAAAAACATCGCAAAATATTATCTAAGCTTTCATAGGATATCTTGACCCGTATAGCATTCTCTACGGCTTTTGCTTTATCGATATCGGCAGTAATCTCTCGGTATTCGTCAATCAAATTTGGAGAACAGGAGAGCGCAGATTCAATATTTGTTATATTTTCACGGTCGTAATAATAATGGTGTACGGCTGTTAAAAAGCCATTCCAGGTTCCATCATAAATGTATATCACTTATTAATAGCCTCCCATCCTGTGGCAGATTATAATAACTGAGCCATTGTTTTGTGTTTTGTGGTGAATCATATAGATATAAATCAGACATTCCTTCGCTTATGCCATTCTCATTAAGTTCTGATAATAAAGACATTTGTCCAGGTACAGATTTTTTGCTTTGAGGAAGCAGTTTTGCCGATATAAGGGATTCCTTAACTATATGCTCATTCTGACTATAAGTTTCGTATGTTTTACCTTGACAAGTAATAAAATGCCCAGCTCGCTTTAGTACAACACCAATTTTCTTTAGGTTATCGAAGTTTAATTTGCCAACCCTTCTTGCTTTTATTATTCTTTGAGCCGATTTAACGCCTATTCCAGGTACTCTTAATAACATTTCATAATCTACAGAATTAATTTCCACTGGGAATAGATGAAGATTTCTAAGTGCCCAGTCAGCCTTAGGATCTAATTCTGGATTAAAGTCTGGATTTGACTTGCTAAGTAATTCATCTGCGTAAAAGCCATAGAATCTAAGCAGCCAATCAGCTTGATACAACCTGTGTTCCCTGAGTAAGGGTGGTTTTATAATAGCAGGAAGTCTTGGGTCAGATAATGTAGGAACATAGGCAGAGTAATAAACTCTCTTTAAATTAAAATTGCTGTACAAGGCTTCTGAAAGCTTCAAAATGCTTAAATCTTTGTCAGGTGTAGCACCAACTATAAGCTGGGTACTTTGTCCAGCAGGTACAAATTGATCTCTCTTTGTCAAACTTGTATTAAAATTGGCTCTTTTATATATTTTTTGCTCGTCTTTATTTTGAATAATTTTTTGGCTTATCTGATGCATTGGTTTTAATAATGCCTTTTTGGGCTTATGAGGAGCTAGTACCTCTAGTCCTTTGTCAGAAGGAAGTTCAATATTGACACTCATTCTATCTACAAACATACCTGCTTCACTAATGAGTCTTTCATCAGCGCCAGGAATGGCTTTCAGGTGTATATACCCGTAAAATCTATGATCATTTCTGAGTCTTCTAACGATATTTAGCATTAATTCCATAGTATAGCTAGGGTTTTTAAGCACAGCTGAACTTAGGAAAAGTCCTTCGATATAGTTTCTTCTATAGAAATTCATGGTGAGGTCAATGACTTCATCGGCAGTAAAGCTTGCACGAGGGACATCATTTGAAGACCTGTTAACACAATATACACAATCATATATACATTCATTTGATAATAAAATTTTGAGCAATGAAACACATCTGCCATCATCAGACCAAGTATGGCATATACCAGCAGCATGGCTGTTTCCAACACCATTTTTATTATTTCTGCTTCCGCCGCTTGAAGAGCAGGAAACATCATATTTAGCAGCATCAGCTAATATACCAAGTTTATCAAATAAGTCCACAGTATCACTCTCATTTAACATTATTTAATGTGCGAAGCTTGAGTTATTTTTCTATAACTAGTTTAAAACGAGTCAAGAAATACATACACTGTTTGAAAACTAAAGTGTTTATTGCCTATAGAAAAGGCACTATTTTTTACTTTATATAATAAAATCTTAACACAACTAAAAGTAAAAATCAAACAAATGTTCGAGAAAAATAATATCTTTTTTAATTTTATTTGAAGCAAGAATGATGAATATAGGCGTAGATATAAATGTTCTAAACCAATAATTATTCAGCAAATATCTTGTGAGTAACCCTTTTAGATAAGATTCACGGAAGTAAGTAAATTATAAAATAATTTTATCTTATAAGGTTCAAGTAACAATTTTTACAAGGTAATGTTCCATAAAATAATTTGCACAATAGTTTGAATTAACTTCAATATAATTAATTATGATTGATATTTAAATAACAAAGTTATATAATATTAAACGACTCTAAAAGTATTTTAACAAATTATAACATTCATTTGAGAAGTACAAAATAAGTTTATCTATAAATGGAGGTATTTGACGTGAGAGCAGTCATTACAGTTTTAGGCAAGGATAGAGTAGGAATTATAGCTGGAGTTAGCAATATTCTAGCTGATAGTAATGTGAATATACTAGATATAACTCAAACTATAATGCAAGATGTATTTACAATGATTACACTTGTAGATATTTCTGGTTGTAATATTCCTTTTGATGTTCTTTCTGAAAGGCTTGATAAAAAGGGAGTAGAGTTGGGGTTAAAAATCCAGATTCAACATGAAGATATTTTTAATTCTATGCATAGGATATGAGGTGAGAGTTAATGCTAGGAACTTATGAAATACTTGAAACGCTGGAAATGATTCAAAAGGAAAATTTAGACATTAGAACAATTACTATGGGAATTTCATTACGAGATTGCTGTCATTCAGATATTGATATTTCCTGTAAAAAGATATACGACAAAATTGCAAAATATGCTGAGAATCTTGTTGTTACTGGACAAAATATTGAAAAGGAATATGGTATACCTATAATAAATAAAAGAATTTCAGTCACTCCTATAGCATTAATAGCTGAAAGCTGTGATAGTGAGGAGTATGTAAAATTTGCAAAGGCAATGGACAGAGCTGCTGAAACTGTTGGAGTAAATTTTATTGGCGGATATTCTGCATTAGTGCAAAAGGGCTATACAAAAGGCGATAAGAGGTTGATTGCATCAATTCCTGAGGCGCTAAGTACTACTAACAAGGTTTGCTCATCAGTAAATGTTGCTTCTACAAAAGCAGGTATTAACATGGATGCAGTTGCAGAAATGGGAATGGTAATTAAGAGATGTGCTGAGCTTACTGCTGATAGTGGAGCATTGGCTTGTGCTAAATTAGTTGTATTTGCAAATGCAGTAGAAGATAACCCATTCATGGCTGGAGCTTTCCACGGAGTAGGTGAGCCTGAATGTGTTATAAATGTCGGTGTTAGTGGACCCGGAGTAGTAAAGTGTGCTCTTGAAAAGGTAAAGGGTGCTGATTTTGGAACAGTTGCGGAGACAATTAAAAAGACTGCTTTCAAGATTACCAGAATGGGTGAATTAGTTGCTAGAGAGGCATCTCGCAGGCTTAATGTTCCATATGGAATTGTTGATTTATCACTTGCACCTACACCAGC
Source organism: Ruminiclostridium herbifermentans (assembly GCF_005473905.2). Classification (NCBI taxonomy): domain Bacteria; kingdom Bacillati; phylum Bacillota; class Clostridia; order Eubacteriales; family Oscillospiraceae; genus Ruminiclostridium; species Ruminiclostridium herbifermentans. Next base: position 2,488,018 of record NZ_CP061336.1, on the reverse strand, counting down.
AATTGGAGATAGTGTAGCCTATATTTTAGAGGAAATGGGATTGGAAAAGTGTGGAACTCATGGTACTACTGCTGCTCTTGCTCTTTTAAATGATGCAGTTAAAAAGGGTGGGGTAATGGCTTCTTCTTCCGTTGGAGGACTTAGTGGCGCATTTATTCCTGTTAGTGAAGATGCTGGTATGATAGCTGCTGTTAAGAGCGATGCTTTATCGCTAGAAAAGCTTGAAGCTATGACTTGTGTTTGTTCAGTCGGGTTAGATATGATTGTAGTTCCAGGTGATACATCAGCTGATACAATTTCTGCAATTATTGCTGATGAAGCTGCAATAGGTGTTGTTAATAACAAAACTACTGCTGTAAGAATAATACCAGCTCCAGGCAAAAAGGTTGGCGATATAGTTGAATTTGGTGGACTTTTAGGTTCAGGACCGGTAATGAAGGTAAATTCATATGGAAGTTCTGAGTTTATTAAACGAGGGGGAAGAATTCCTGCTCCTTTACACAGTTTGAGAAACTAAAATTACAGGTAATAATTTGAACAGCTGATAACTTGAGCGTTTTGTTATGTTATCAGCTGTTGTTGTTAACTCCAAAATAAAGTTTAACAGATATGGTGCATTTTCGAGTTTATGAGTAAATCAAGCAATAATTATACACTTATTAATTACTTATTATTGTTACTGGCGATTCAGGTGAAAAGGAGGTATAGCTTGATGAAATTAAGACTTGGTTTATGCCAAATGAAAGTTTCAGATTTTAAGGTAGACAATCTTAATAAAGCTGTTCAAATGATTGAAAGTTGTAAAAATGAAGGTGCTAATATTGCTGTGTTGCCTGAAATGTTTAACTGCCCTTATGATACTCAGAAGTTTCCTATATATGCTGAAGATTTAGATAAAAGTGAAACTGTTACAATCATTTCAGAAGCTGCAAAGCATAATGATATATATGTTATTGCTGGTTCCATTCCTGAAATATGTGAGGGAAAGTACTATAACACATGTCTTGTGTTTGATAGAACAGGCAAATTAATTGGTAAGCATAGGAAAGTACATCTCTTTGATGTGAACATTAAAAATGGTATATGTTTTAAAGAATCAGATATACTTTCTAGCGGTAACCAAGTTACTGTTATAGAAACAGAATATTGTAAAATAGGTATAGCAATTTGCTTTGATATACGCTTTAGCGACTTATATAGAGAGATGAGTAAAGCTGGTGCAAAGCTTATTTTTACACCTGGTGCATTTAATATGACTACAGGCCCCGCTCATTGGGAGTTGCTTGTTAGGACAAGAGCACTTGATAATCAATTATTTCATGCTGCTGTGTCTCCTGCGAGAAATATTGAGGCTAGTTATATTGCATATGGAAACTCAATGCTTTGTGATCCATGGGGAAATGTTTTGGCTAGAGCAGATGAAAAAGAACAAATAATTATTTCAGATATTGATTTAGACATGGTAGACAATATTCGAGAACAAATTCCTGTTGTAAATGAATACATAATTAAAATGCAATAGTTCATAAAGTTAATTAATATTAAATAAAGACTTCAAAGGCAGATAACAAAACTCATTCCAATACTACATTCATAATTGTTTAAACTTAAATAGTTTAATAAATTATAATATGGCTAAACATGTGTAAAATAAAACGATATAATTATTTTAGTTTATATGAGACGGAATTAATTTATAAGGCTCACCTTGGTTATTTATCGATAAATTATTTTAGATTTTATGAGACATGGATAAAATTATGAAAAAAAAGATTCCTTTGTTAAAAATATTAGTATGTATTTTTCCTTTGTTTACAATAGGAATGATTTTTGCTTTTAGAAATATATTATACAAATTGAGCACACATCTTCCAGCATGCCCAATTTACAAGTACTTTCATGTGTATTGTCCGGGGTGTGGAAATACCAGAAGTGTTCAGTATTTATTAAAAGGTGATGTGCTAAATTCTCTTAAATTTAATATTACACCTGTATTTATCTTGATTTTAGGAACTCTAGCGTATATAGAACTAGTTCTTTATATATTTGGGAAAAATATTAAAATAATACCTAGAAAAAAGATTTTTTGGGTATCAATAATTATTTTGTTTATTTTGTATTATATAGCTAGAAACGTGTGGAATATAGCTGCATTGTAAATTTGCAGCTTAGAAATGAGATTTGTATTATTAAGCAGTAGCTAGGTTTTTATATAGGTTGTGGTTTGAATTATTGCACAGTGGCTACCTGTTTTATAGTGGTTTTTATTTAACATTGTAGTTTGTACTATTACACAGCAGTTTTGGCCTTTAGTGATTGATATATTTATTTTGAGATTGATTCATTTTCTTTAATGCATTATAATTAATAAAGTAGTGTATTTTAATAATAAATATTGAAACTGAATTTTAAATTATAGTTTCAGTTATATATATTATTAATTCAACCTTCCTAATTGAAAAATCGTAGTTGTTAAACTTATCAATAGAAAGTTGAATTACTAAGTTATTGATTTTTATGAAAGGGTAAGGTAGCGAAGAATGAGAATTGACTAATTCAGTTTATAATCAAATAATATTTAAATGGGCGAAATATGCCCTTATTTGTGCTGGATTAGTCTAATTATAACGCATATCTTGAATTTTAAATAAGTATATTGTTGAATTGCTATCAAAATATATTTTAAAACTTTAGCTATTGTTCGTATTCATCAATATAAAAAGCCAATTATCAATTGTTTTTTGCTTTATTTAAAATATTCTGAGAAAATTAATTTTCAAATGTGTTTATTAGAATCTTTCCAGCAATAAAAAGGAGAGATTTTTTTATGCTTATTATTGACGCAATCAATGTTAAAAAGAACTTCTTAGATAGAGAAATTTTATCTTTTGATAAACTCCAAATTAGAAGCGGAGATAAGATAGGAGTAGTCGGGAATAATGGTGCAGGAAAAACCACACTATTAAATATTCTTGCAGGGGAACTAATTCCGGATGAAGGGATTATAAGAAGGTACTGTGATATAGCTTATATAAAACAAATATCAAATGAAATGATTGAAGCAGACTATGAGCTTTTGAGCCAATTTAATGTTAAGAATAAGCTGCATAAGCCAGTTGTTAGTGGTGGGGAAAAAACAAGGTTAAAAATTGCGGGAGCATTTAGTAAAAACAGTGTAGTTATTTTTGCAGATGAGCCAACAGCCAATCTTGATTATAAAGGTATTGAACTATTAAAGAAAAAGCTGTTAAAAACTGAGACATTATTATTAATAAGCCATGATAGAGAACTCCTAGATAGCTTATGTAATAAAATAATTGAAGTTGAAAATGGGAAATTATCATTCTTTGAAGGAAGCTATTCGGTTTATAAGCAGCAAAAGCAGAAGATTTTAGAACGAGAAAGGTTTGAATATGAAAACTATATTGCTGAAAAGAAACATCTTGAAGAAGCTATAATAAATCGCAAAGCACATGCTAGAACTATTAAAAAAACTCCTTCAAGAATGGGTAATTCTGAAGCGAGACTACACAAACGAAGTTCTAATGAAAAGCAGGAAAAGATACATGATGCAGCAAAAATTATGGAAAGTAGATTAAATAAGCTTGAGATTAAAGAAAAGCCAAAGGAACAGCCCAATATAAAACTTGACTTTTCATTGACAAATCCGCCTCAAAATAAACTAATAATTTCGGCAAATAACTTTAGTTTTAGTTATGGGCAAGTACGTATTTTTAATAACATAAAATTTGATGTTTATAATGGTAAAAAGCACGCTATTATTGGTGATAACGGCACTGGAAAGACTACCTTGTTAAATGAAATATATAAATTCTATCAGAAGGGAAATTTAAACGCTTCTGATAAAGATTTAAATTTAAAATCAATAAACATTGTTCCTAAGGCTAGGATTGCATACTTTTGTCAAGATTTGGACAACTTGAATTTGCAAAAGTCTATTCTTGATAATGTTATGAGTGAAAGTGTTCAAAATGAAACTACTGTAAGGACTATTTTAGCGAGACTATTATTCATTGGTGATAGTGTATATAAAAAGGTTGGGATTTTAAGCGGAGGAGAGAGAGTAAAAGTCAGTTTTGCAAAATTATTTGTTTCAAATTCCAATGTCTTGTTATTAGATGAACCAACAAACTATTTAGATATACCTTCAATAGAAGCATTACAGAGTATACTTTCTGAGTATGAAGGAACAGTTTTGTTTGTATCACATGATAGGACATTTGTTGACAGTATTGCAGAGAGGCTGCTGGTAATAAAAAATGGTCAAGTATTGGAACATGAAGGGAATTTAACTGATTATCAAAACAAAAATAAATCCCTAAAAGAAAATACTCAAACTCAAAAATTATTATTAGAGATGCGTATAACAGAACTGATATCAAAGTTAAAAGACTCAAATAATGATCAAAAGCTTGAGGCTGAGTATCAAGAACTAGTTTCTAAGCTTAAACAATTTTAGAATATATGAAAGTAATAGGGAAGACAAATAAATGGGGCTATTGCGAGAGATAAACATAAAAAAGCTATGTTTATTTTCACAACGGCCCTTAATAATTTTCTTTTGAGTTATGGCCTGTCTTGATTATTAGCTTCGAAATCAGTACCTGAATTTGATGGATTATTTCCTAAAATTGATTTATAATCATATTTCTTATTTTTATCGGGAATAATCAAATATGAGTTGGATTTAAATAGACTATCAATTATTTCTTGAGAATCAAATACTTCTCTTGTTTTTGTATCTTCTATTTTGTTTATATAAATAAAATAATCAGTATCACCAAACCTCTTATCTAAGCCATATAGCTTAAAAGTATTCATACTTGGCTTGGAAGATTCTGTAAATGCACTAACTAAAGATAATGTATCTGATAGTGATATATTAGTTATTACATTTTCAAATGCATAGTTAATGATAGGAATAAGCTTAGGCAGTTGAAGTAAATTAACCTTTTGTTGAATTAGTTCGTTCACAAATTTAATTTGCATTTCAGTTCTTTTTAAGTCAGAACCATCATAATATTTCTTCCATTCTGAGGAGGCACGGGAATTTGATTTTCTAAAACGTAAAAACTGTTCCGTTTTATCACCATCTAAGAGTTGGTAACCTTTTTTTAAATCAATATATAAATTTTGCGTTGGATCTGTATATTTTAAATCTGCTGGAATATCAAAATATACACCGCCTAATCTATCTACAATTTCTTTTATAACATCAATTTCTATATAAATATAATAATCTATTGGTATATTTGTTATACTACTAATTGCTTGAGCAGAATATTCTACTGCCTTGTGCTTTACATCTGTTGTTGAAAGTTCTTTTGATTTTTCATATTTGTTAAAACCAATTGAATAGTATGCATTTATTTTATACGAAGCTGAAGCGCTAGGTTTTGTATCTCTAGGAACTGTTAATAGACTAATTTTTTTTGAACTAGGATTATAGTTTGCAATAATAATGGTATCGGTATTTAATCCTGAAGCTTCTTTAATCAGTACTAAAAAATTTATTGGTTCATTAGATGTATAATTGTCTATCAGATTGCCTGTTGAATTACTAGAAGGAGTAGGAAGTTCAAGTGCATTTTCAGATGATGTAGTTTTAAAATCAACCAGCAAGAATATACCTAACGAGAATAAAATAATACCACTAACAAGACTACATAACAAAATTAATTTTGAAGACTTCATTAATTGATACTCCTTAATCCAATCTATATTAATCCAATTTATAAATGAACGAATTTTATTTTACCTTTATCTAATTATATTAAATCACAAGTTAAGCTATAATTAAACAGTAATTTAATATAAAATACTACTAAAAAACTATCACATATGACTATATATTGAAGTAATGAAATATTCTATACAATACTAATATTTCCATATATGTATATATTATTTATATGGTTTATTATTGATGTTTAAATGTACAAAACTGATTATTATCAACTAAAAAGCAATCTAGCTTCAATATTCTCGCATTGATGGCATATTAAAATTAGTATATAATGGTTTTGTATATTAATAATGTTATAATATGGTGTAAAAAATCTAATAAATCAAATCTCAATATTCAAAATACCAAATTAAGTTTATCTATGCCAATTTTAGTCGGAGGTTGTATGAAAAAGGAAATTAGTACAAAAATATTATGTAATGATAATGATGTAAAGCAAGCCATAATTTATATAATTAATCATGTAAAAAAGAGTTGGAAATTATTTTTAATTCCTTCTGTAGTCATTGTTGGAATATTGATATATGGAATAAAAAATGGATTTGAAAGTTATCTTTATTTTATATTATTACTTTGTATTGCCTTAGATATTATATTTTATATTATTTTTTATAAAATGCCTATCAGCAGTTATATTAATTTTTATAGGAAAAGACAAGAGGCAACTTATATCTTTTCTGAATTAGGTGTACAGCTTGCTGATAAAAGTGAGAAAAGTTATGATTGGGATTTATTTATAAATGCGTATGAAACACCAACTGCATTTATATTATCTGATGTGAAAATGAACTACTACATTTTTCCTCGAAGGTGTTTTGAAAATATATCGGATATAGAAATTTTAATAAATTTATTGTCAAAAAAAGTAGCGAATTTTAGGAAAATATAATAAATAATGGAGAATAATGTGTTGTGAGTTACATATGAATACTGTTTTTCAAAAAGACATGTAATATCAAGAAAATACATGAAAACTTAAGTAAAAGGGCAATAATCCAATATACTATTTTAAAAAAATGCATTACATAGCAAGAGAAAATTCGGTCAAAATGATAGAAAATTAGTAACTGATAGGGAAGTTTAATATATTTTGTAAAAAACTATTCCTTTTATTGACATACTATGGTAGAATAAAGGATAATTAGTACATCTATGGGGGATTATTATATGCCGAATAGAACAGAAGATAATTTTTTGAATAGATATTTTGAGAAAAAAGAACGATCATTAGAGAGCGGTAAATATATGTCTTTTTTTAAAATAGTAACATTTATTATTTGCTTGCTAATTTATATATCTATATTAGTAATAGAAACACGTGATATATCAGAAACTGTTACTGGTATTCTTGCGCAATTTCAAGTAATGATATCGGTTTATTTAGTTGTTAGTGCAGTAAAAAATGGATATATTATTGGTGTTTCTATTAATATTATTCAATTCCTTTTGGTTGCTATAAATGTATTTTCTAGGGGGAATGTAAGGTCAGCCCCTGGTATGATACTTCCTATTTGTACTATTATAACCATAACAATCATTTATGTTTTTAGTAAACGCCTTAATCAAAAGTATGAAGAGATAAAAGAACAAAAGGAAGAACTTGTTACTCTTTATGAAGAACTTGCAGTAACAGAGAGTGAATTATTTAATCAGAACAAACAGTTGCTTGAATACAATCAAGATATGAAGGAAAACGAGGAGAAACTTAATTATCTTGCTTTTTTTGATGTATTAACTGAACTTCCAAATCGTAAAATGATTATAAACCGATTAGATATATTAATTACTTTATCTATGGAAAAAATGATGAAATTCGCAATGATTTTTATTGATTTAGATAATTTTAAAAGAATTAATGATTCAATGGGTCATCATGCAGGGGATGTATTACTACAAGAAGTTGCATTAAGGCTAAAAGCTGCTATTCATCCAGACGATATGTTAGGTCGTTTAGGTGGAGATGAATTTGCATTAATAATTCAAAGACAATTAGAAGAAGATGAAATATTAGAATATCTTGAAAACCTGAGAAAAGAGATTTTAAAAAAGTTTTACATAGAAAATACTGAGATAACAATAAGTGCAAGTTTTGGTATATCTGTTTACCCCAGAGATGGTGATAATTCCACAGATCTTCTTAAATGCTCTGATACAGCAATGTATAAAGTTAAAGAGGATGGAAAAAATGGGGTTCAGTTCTTCAATAAAGAGATGAAGGACAGAATATTTATGAGGATGGAACTGGAAAAAAGATTGCATGCATCTATTGAAAACAATGAACTCTATCTTTTATATCAGCCTCAATACACATCTGATACAAAGAAGCTTAGGGGGTTTGAAACACTAGTAAGATGGAATTCACCAGAATTAGGGGCTGTCAGCCCAGTTACGTTTATACCTGTAGCAGAAGAAACGAAATTTATAAATACTATGGGAAGATGGATTCTTAAAACAGCATGTACTAAATTTAAGGAATTGCAAGATAAATATCATTTTAATGCGGTTTTATCTGTTAATATTTCAGCTGTACAAATAATGGAGCCTTCATTTGTTCAAATGATAAAAAGTGTACTTGAAGAGACAGGAGTCCGTCCATATAATCTTGAAATAGAAATTACTGAGTCAATTTTTATTTCATCTATGGATTATGTAATTGGTGTTCTAAATGAATTAAAAGAAATTGGAATTAATATAGCACTAGATGACTTTGGTACTGGATATTCATCATTAAGTTATCTTCAGTTGCTTCCAATAGATACTTTAAAAATTGACAAGGTATTTATTGACAGTATTGTAGGAAAGGGAATAGATAGACACATTGTAGGACCTATTATTTCATTGGTTCATCAAATGGATATTTCTGTTGTTGCCGAGGGTGTTGAGAATTCAATACAATTAGAATATTTAAAAGAGCACAACTGTGACTGTATTCAAGGTTATATATGGGGAAAGCCGCTTAATGAAGAAGACCTAAATAAGTTGCTATATCAATTAACTTTTGGAGAAGCAGAAGATAGCATCTTGAGAGAATCTATAAGCGAAGCAATTTAATTATAAAAGCAAGAATAAGGGAGTCTGTGAAATTTTTTCTGTAGATAGATTTCTATAATATTAAAATTAAAGGTATGAAGGCCGAAAGATTGGCTTTCATACCTTGTTTATAATATAACAAAATTTCGTTACTTTATGTCCATTAATTTATAAATAGAATAACATCTATGATAATGAAAATGCTAGTTTTTTGTTCTATGTCAATAGTTGGGGTAGAACTGTTAACCGAAATTTATTACAATTACTAATTTAACAACTAATTCTGCAGCTACCATGATTATTCACTAAAACTGATAGATTTTATGAGAAAAAGTTGATGATTTTGATGATTTAGTGATAACAATAAATTAAAAGATGTATCAAAATTCTTCTTATTAGCAGTACATTAAAAACGATTTACAATTCCAACTAAATACTCTTTTAATATGAGCTTTATAGCTTTCCTAAAACATATCTAGTAATTATATATTTTAGTTTACCCATTCTTTCATAAGTAATGCTTAATAAGGTGGATATAAATTCAAGCATTGCTTCTTGTTCATGTATTGTCAATAGGGTCTTGCTATATCTTGCAGCTACATAATGACTTGATATTTTTATGAAGTCTGTTTTATTATAAGAGTAGCCCTTAAAATCAAGCCTTTTTTCCACTCTTAAACCAAATTGATTGGGGGTTTCTCCTGGATAATAACTAATATTTTGAGTTTTCAAAATTTTTAATATATAGTTGTATGCCAAAAGAACAGCTGTGTTTGGTTCGGCTTTTTTAATTCTTCTTATTTTAAGATAAGACTTAATTGTATTTAATGAAACTAATGAAATAAAAGTAAGTAAAATTATACCAATAACTATAGCAATTATTATTAATACAAAAAGCACATTATTTGTAGTATTATCAACAACGGTATTTGATTCACTATTGTCATAGCTTATATTAGAATTGTTTTTGTTCCTCTCCATCATTTCTAAATATTCCAAATAGCTGCTGTATCCTGAGTTTCTCATAGTATCGTCATAAGATTGTGATGTGATTGTTGTATCATAATACATTCTTGAAACATAAGAAGCAGTAGGTTCAAATGGAATCCAACCAAATCCTTCAAAGTAAACTTCAACCCATGCATGAGCTTGCTCATTTGTAACCTTATAAACTCCATTTGTAGCTAAAGGAGGCATAACATATCCCTCGACATATCGAGCGGGAATGCCTATGCATCTAAGCATTATTGCCATAGCTGACGCATAATATGTACAATACCCTTTTTTTCCTTCAAATAGGAAATAGTCAACAAAATCTCTGTCTCTTGGAATATTACCAGGACTCAATGTGTATTTGTAGGTACTTGATAAATATGTTTCAATAGCTTTTGCCTTATCATAATTATTATCAAAATCTTTTGTAAGATCATGAGCCAACTGACTGACTCGTTGCGGTATAAAATAGGGTATTTGAGTATAGCGCTTGTATATTTCATCTGCCTTAATAATCAAATCGCTAAGTTCTTTTGTTTCTAAAATTCTTTTTTTACTAATATTAACTGGTTCCCAGTCTATTCTATTCGTAACAAGATTTGATTCTGAAACTATTTTATTATCAATAGGAAATGATTCCATATCTATATATAAAGGTTTATTTTGCTTTAAGATTTCAAGTGCTGAATTTGCTAAATCATCCTTTATGTAGCTATTTAAAAGCTTTCTATAATATCCTTTTTCACTTCTTCTTAAAATGTTTTTAAACTCATCGCTATTTAAAATTAAATTATTATACTCTAATGAATAGGAAAAACCCTTTTGCTGTTTTCCGCTTGAAGAAATAATTTGCTCATTATCTACAAAAAGTGTTTGAAAGTTTCTGAAATTAATATTATTTACTTTAAGAGGAGCGAAAATAGATTTTGTTTTTAGATTTACAAATTCAATTTCAGCTTTTGAAGGTTTAAATATTTTATCATTTTGATTCATACCCGTTTCGATATAAATTCCGTTGATAAATTCTTCAGCATCTTGATTAATTTGCATAGAGTAATTATTGTTTGATACTCCAAGCTGTGTTAACTGATTATCGTTATCATACCAGCTATACCCATTATAAAATGCTTTTGAGGATGCCTTAAGATATAATTTGGAGGACTCTGATTTAACATTCATTACATGAGTTTTACTTAACTTTATATTTCCTCCTAATCTGCCTTTTTTCCCAAATCCAGTTGCCTTAAATGAAAAATATTCAAAGTCTGATCTTTCATTATCAACAAAATAAGATATAGCAAAATCCAATTTAGAATCAAGCCATGGAAATTCAATTCTTTTGTCATTAATGGGTAGAGATAAACTAAAAGCTATTACAAATAGACAAATAGGCAAAATACAAATAAGGTACAATAGTTTATTACCTATATCATAAGAAGATTGTAGACTTCTTTTCATTAACACATTGAAGAAGTAATACAATAAAAAAGAAAATATAAATAGAATGAAAGAAATATTACTCACAAAAATATCAAGTTGTAATTGGAAATAAAACACACTAAAGAGCATGAGTGTGAGAAAATAAAAATTGTAAACCTTTAATGTAAAAATAAAAGTAAATAGTGTAATCAAAAATGAAAGAGAAATCAAAACTATATTAATATATAAAATCGAACTTCCATTAGTAAATCCATTAACAACATCAATAAACCAATTAGAATAGTTTTTTATCCAATTTGCTGCATTTGTAACACCAATACCGTAAATAATATAAAGTAATCCTATTATTGAGATAATGCAAAATACTATGCCGGATACTATTGTAGTTATTTTGTTTCTGAACATTACATAGAATAGCAAAGTAAACCCTACAACTAATAAGAATATTTTCACACTTAAATTAGTTGTCATAAATAACGAAGTATATAAAGTTTGACAAATACTTGAGGCCATGAGCATAACAAGGATTAAATTTGCTAAAAAGCTAAGTTTTTTTTCTCGCAACATAAGTTTCTAACCTCCAAGTATAGCATTTAAGTTATCATCTGGATTGATAGTATATGCTCGCACACCAATTTCAGGTAAATTGTCAAGAATTTCATCTATTATGTCATTTTTTTCGTTAACTAGCGTTCTTGGAGAAACATAAATAAGACATATAGAATGATTTGACATCTGTGCATTATAAATTTCATTATATAAATCAATATCTAGATTACTTGTAAAAATAATCATATCATTCAAGTTGTTTCGGCTTTCATAATGCAACTTTACAATATCAGCTAAAGAAACTTGCTGTTTGAATTCTACAGAAGATAATGTTTTGTAAATTAAATCAAACTCAGCTTGATTCGCAGCTTTTAAGACCTCAAGCTTTTGATCGAAATAGATATAATTTATAGCTACATTTTTGAATAAATAATAATGTACAACGGAAATAACAGCTTCTATTAATTTGTCTTCGATAATAATGTTTATATCTTCTGAGTACTTGCCATGCCTTAAGTCCAATAGTATGTTTAAATTTACGTCTGTTGTGCTTTGATAATTTTTAACCATTAGCTGGTTGTTTTTTGCAGTTTGTTTCCAGTGAATTCTTCTTAGGCTGTCACCGTACGTATAATTTCTTAAATCCTTTATATTATTTACATCCTCAACTATACCTAATGAAAAGTTTTGTGAGTCTGAACAACTATTCGAAAATATATCAAATTTACTTAGGTATACAATATTTGGATAGACTATAATCTTTTTTGTTTCAGGAATTTTATATTTTAATCTGATAAGTCCTAAAAAATCCTCTATGTATATATCACTTATACCTATTTCATATTGACCTCTATATTTGCATTCCATATCAAAGACAAACTCTTTCTTTGAGAATGGGGTAATAGCAAGGCTTTGAGAATAACTTTCAGCGTTAAAATGTGAATGTGAGCCAAAAAACGATACAAATACATAAGGAAATATTAAAAAGTCTTCGTTGTAAAGCTTTACAATTAATTTAAGACTTTCACCCTTTACAATTATTCGCTTTTCAATATCTTGAATAAATTTTATTCTTATATATACATAGATGGTATAGCCAATTGAAGCAAATAGCAGCGTTAAAAGAGTATTAAAAAAGAAGGAGGGAACAAAGCCGCCAAAGCTATATTTAAATATTATTGATAACAAAAACAAGAAAATAAATGTAATTCTATTTTTTTTCATAATTTTGCCCGTTTCCCATTCTTTTTAGTAATCTGTCCCATCAAACAATTCATATAATTATTTTTAATCCAACTTTTCAGATGAAAAGCAGAACTATCTCAATTTAAAAGTGATTTATCTAACATGATTTGCCTTTAAAATTAACAGATATTTTCGGTGACTATTTTCTTTAAACTTTTTCCACTAATGGTATATACACTTTTTCTATAATTGAAGTTAGTATATCTATAGCGGACATTTTCTTCAGCTTTGCTTCCTGTTTTAATAAAATTCGGTGGCAAAGTGTAGGCAAAAGCATTTTTTTAATATCTTCAGGTAGCACATGATCTCTACCATTGTAATATGCCCAAGCCTGTGCGGCACGACAAACAGCAAGTGAACCTCTTGGACTTGAACCAAGAGCAATAAAATCATTTCTCCTAGTTAAGTTTACTATTTCAACAACATAACTTTTGAGTGTATTATCAATATGTACTTGCTTAACTTCATTTTGCATATTTATAATATCAGAACTGTCAGCAACAGGTTTTAATGTCTCTAATGGATTGTCCTGTAAGAATCTAGTTAATATATATGCTTCTTCACCTGCTTCTGGATAGCCTAGTGATATTTTCAGAAAGAAACGATCCATTTGTGCTTCTGGAAGTGGATAAGTACCTATATAATCTATAGGATTTTGCGTTGCTAAAACCATAAAAGGTTTCGGAAGCTTGTATGTAGTGCCGTCAACAGTAACTTGCTTTTCTTCCATAATTTCTAACAAACTTGATTGGGTTTTTGGAGAGGTTCTGTTAATTTCATCAGCTAATAATATCTGACACATAGCACTACCGGGTCTGTATTCAAACTCACCTTTTTTCTGATTATAAATAGAAAATCCTGTTATGTCAGAAGGGAGAACGTCTGGAGTAAATTGTATTCTAGAGAATGAAGCAGAAATAGATTTAGCTAATGCCGATACAAGACTGGTTTTACCAACACCAGGAACATCCTCTAACAAAATATGACCATTGGAAATTAGAGCTATCAGGGTTAGTTCTATTGCATTTCTTTTTCCGACAATAACTTTTTCAACATTATCAGCAATTTTTCTTAAAAGAACAGAATTTTCATTCATAATAACCTCCACGCCGACTTACGGCAAAAAAATTTGATATAGCATCGTGGAGGTACGCAACTTTTTTAATACTATGGAATAGTATATTTAAGCTAACCTCCACGCCGACTTACGGCAAAAATATATGTTGAGTATTAATTTAAGTTATGAATACTAATTAACACATGCTAATTATAATAAACTATTGATATTTATACCATATAAAATATTCACTTTTACAAATATATTTACAAAAAGGCAATAATATACAAACAGGTATTTAATAACAATAATTTACAAACAATAATATACAAACAATAATATACAAACAATAATATAATTAGAAATAAAATGGTACTATATAATAACTTGAACTTAGCACATAAAAATCTTTTAGTGTGGTAGAATTAAAATTAGTTTTTTACTAAAATAACTGCAATATCAAGTGGTAATTATTGCGTTGCTTCTAAATTTTAATAAAACTATTTATTTACAATAATCAAAAAATGTGCTAAGATACTTGAGTACAAATTGCATTAGGAATATGTTAAATCCTTATACATTTAATATTATTTCTTAGTGCTTTAACCATAAACTACGTTTTTGGGTTCTCCGTCCAATTACCTGGTTTATGGCGATTAAAATATTATTATTTTGGAGGTAAAACATGGTTAAGGAAACAAAACAAGAAATTATTGCAAAGTATCAGTTGCACGAAGGTGATACTGGTTCACCAGAGGTTCAGATTGCTATTCTTACAGAAAGAATCAACCACCTCAATGAACACTTGAGAATTCACAAGAAGGATCACCATTCAAGAAGAGGTCTTCTTAAGATGGTTGGTGCTAGAAGAGGTTTACAGAACTATCTTATGAAAACTGATATTGAAAGATATCGTGCAATTAATGAAAAGCTAGGTCTAAGAAAATAATGATTTTGAAGTAGGCAGGCTTACAGCTTGCCTATTTTAATGCTCTATGTTATAATAAGGGTTTTGTGTATGTGGAAATATTTAATAAAATTCAAAATTATAAGATAAGCAGATTATTGAAATAATACTAACAAGACTAAAGTATAACAGCATATAACTATGGACGGTAGAAGGTAGATTGTACGCCAAATTTCGATTTGACGCAGAATCTACATGCTACATGTCTATAGTTTTTAAATAGCTTATAAGAACTATAAAACATAGGAGGAGTAACATGTTTAGAACATTTAGTATGGAACTAGCTGGAAGAACCCTTACTGTTGAAACAGGAAAGTTAGCTCAATTAGCAAATGGAGCGGCACTTGTAAAATATGGTGATACAGTAGTATTATGTACTGCTACAGCGTCACAGGCACCAAGAGAAGGTATTGATTTCTTTCCACTTAGTGTTGATTATGAAGAACGATTATATTCAGTAGGTAAGATTCCTGGTGGTTTCACAAAAAGAGAAGGAAAGCCTACAGATAAGGCTATTCTTACATCAAGAGTAATTGACCGACAAATCAGACCACTATTTCCAAAGGATTTAAGAAATGATGTAACTGTCATTAGTACTGTTATGTCAGTTGAACAGGACAATTCGCCTGAAGTAGCATCTATGATTGGTGCTTCAATAGCATTATGTATATCTGATATACCTTTTAATGGACCAACTGCTGGTATTGTTTTAGGATTAATAGACGGTGAAGTAATTATTAATCCAAATGAAGAACAGCGTGAAAAGAGCAAAATGTATGTTACACTTGCAGCCTCAAAGGAAAAAATTGTTATGATTGAAGCAGGAGCAGAAATGGTTCCTGATGATGTAATGCTTGATGCTTGCAAAAAAGGTCATGAAGTAATTAAGGAAATTTGTGAATTTATTGATAATATAGTAAAAGAAGTAGGTAAGCCAAAATTCCAATATGAGTCAGCAGCAGTACCTGAAGATTTATTTGCAGTTGTAATGGAATTGGGTTATGAAAAAATGCGTACAGCTGTGTTAGCAGTTGATAAGCAGGAAAGAGATTTAAAAGTAACAGCTTTAACAGAAGAAATTCAAGCTGCTCTTGCTGAACAATATCCTGATATGCAGGCTAAAATAAATGAATGTATGTACAAGCTTCAAAAGAAAGTAGTACGTGAATATATTTTAAAAGAAGGAAGACGTGTCGATGGAAGACGCCTTGATGAAATTAGACCACTAAGTGCTGAAGTAGGTATACTTCCAAGAACTCATGGTTCAGGTCTATTCCAAAGGGGTCAAACACAAGTATTAACTACTTGTACCCTTGGAGCAATGGGTGATGTTCAGAAGATGGATGGTATAGATACAGAAGAAACAAAGAGATACATGCATCATTATAATTTCCCAGGCTATAGTGTTGGAGAAGCAAAGACTTCAAGAGGACCTGGACGTAGAGAAATAGGGCATGGTGCATTAGCAGAAAGATCCTTGGTTCCAGTACTTCCATCTGAAAAAGAATTTCCTTATGCTTTCAGACTAGTTTCTGAGGTCTTAATGTCAAATGGATCTACTTCACAAGGAAGTGTTTGCGGAAGTACATTAGCGTTAATGGATGCAGGTGTTCCTATAAAAGCACCAGTTGCAGGTATTTCTGCTGGATTAGTTACTGATGAAGACAATCCAGATAATTTTGTTACATTTATGGATATCCAAGGTATAGAGGATTTCTTTGGAGATATGGATTTCAAGGTTGCAGGAACAACTGAAGGAATTACTTCAATACAAATGGATATAAAAGTTGACGGATTAAGCTACGAAATAATTCGCCAAGCTTTTGAACTTACTAGGAAAGGACGTCTGCAGATAATTAATGATGTTATTTTGAAGGCTATTCCTGCTCCTAAAAAAGAGTTATCTCAATATGCTCCAAAAATTATTACAACTTATATAAATCCTGAGAAAATTAGAGATGTTATTGGACCTAGTGGAAAAATGATTAACAAAATCATTGCAGAAACTGGTGTTAAAATTGATATTGAAGATGATGGCAGAGTATATATACTAACATCTGATGCTGATGCAGCACAAAAGGCATTGAGAATAATACAGGGTATTGCAAAGGATATTGAACCTGGTGAGATATACATGGGAAAAGTTGTAAGAATTACTACTTTTGGTGCCTTTGTTGAAATACTGCCGGGAAAAGATGGGCTTGTTCATATTTCAAAGCTTGATTCTAAGAGAGTTGATAAAGTTGAAGATGTTGTAAATATAGGTGATGAATTGCTTGTTAAGGTAATGGAAATAGATAAGCAGGGAAGAATCAATCTTTCTCACAAAGACGCTTTATCAGAAAACAACTAGATTTTAAGGTTATTTTTATACTATCTATTATTGGGCGTAGACTGTTGTTTACGCCCCAATTATTATTAAACACATCTCCTTTACAAGGACAGTGTTTATACATTGCTTGATTGAAAAGCTTGACAAATAGAAAGTGTAATAAAAAATAGAACTACGGAGGATTAAATGTTCAAAAAGAAAGTATTAGATAATGGAGTACGACTTGTATATGAAAACATTCCATATGTGAGATCTGTATCTGTTGGAATATGGGTTGGGACTGGTTCTAGAAGTGAAAATTTAAATAACAATGGAATTTCACATTTTATTGAACATATGCTTTTCAAAGGAACAATAAATCGTTCAGCACGAGAAATAGCAGCTACTATTGATGCTATAGGCGGACAAATAAATGCTTTTACTGGTAAGGAGTGTACTTGCTACTATACAAAGACACTTGACACTCATCTTAATATTGCTTTAGATGTATTGTCTGATATGTATTTTAATTCAAAATTTGATAATTCGGATATAAATACTGAGAAGAAAGTAGTAATTGAAGAAATTAGCATGTATGAGGATACTCCTGAGGAGTTAGTACATGATATATTTTCAGAAATGGTTTGGCGTGGAAATTCTTTAGGTTATCCTATACTTGGAACTCAAAACTGTATAAATAAATTTAATAAAAAAATGATTAAGCAGTATATGAATGATTATTACACCCCATATAACACTGTTATTTCTGTTGCTGGTAATTTTGATGAAGGCCAATTGGTAGATTATGTTACAAAATATTTTGGCGACTGGAAATATGATAAACAGTTTAATTTAAATTACTCTCCTGTAGATTATTTAGTAGATGTAGATATTCGTCGTAAAGAAACAGAACAGGTACACTTATGTATGGGATTAGATGGAGTGCAGCATGGAGATGACAGAATATATCCTTTGCTTGCTCTAAATAACATATTTGGTGGTGGTATGAGTTCTAGACTATTTCAAAATATTAGAGAAAAAAAAGGACTAGTTTACTCAATATATTCATATCCATCAACATATATGGGTGCAGGGCTATTTATGATTTATGCCGGTATGAATCCAGAATATTTACAAAAAGTTATTGACCTTACAAAAAAAGAAATTAAACTATTGATCAAAAATGGTATAACACAAGATGAACTAGATAAGTCAAAAGAGCAATTAAAGGGCAGTTATCTATTGGGACTAGAGAGTATTGGAAGCAGAATGAACAGTATAGGCAAGTCTGAATTAATGCTTAAAAAAATTGAAACTCCTGAGGAAGTAATTTCAAAGATGGATAACATTAAAATTGATGATGTATATGAAATTATTGAAAGCATATTTAAAAATGGAAGGATTAGCTTATCGGCAGTAGGCAATCTAAAAAATGAAATAGTTTTATAAAGTATAGACATTTAAGAGGTTGATTCAAAATAAGGAAAAATATAATCAACAGTAAACTGACAAATAGTACAGACGTAGCAATATATATTGCTTACTCACGAAATTGACACTGAAATAATAGCGGTGAAGAACAAGCAATTCCGCCGACCGTATTAACAAGGCACCCTGTCTCGAGTTAATACTCACAGCTACTGACTAATGCTGTGTCGGATACAATACTTGTTCTTCACCTACTTTTTTAGCATCAATTTCTAACCGAGCATCGCAATTATATATATATTGCACTCGCGTACTATTTTTTGCAACAAGACATAAGTATATAAAATGTTTTTTTAATAACCCCTTTTATATAAAAATACAATAAAACTTCCCGCATTTCTAAAAGTTTGGATATGACTTTTATATTAAAGCTATGAAATATCTCTCTTCTTAATTTACACTTCGTCGCCGACGTAATTAAATTATTCTATAAAAATTATTCTTTAAATCAAAAAATCTTATTTTAAATATAGGTGATATAAAACTTGTACAGGCACTTGGTATTTAATAAGTACATAAGATATATTAGTCGTCATAATTGGTATAAATTTAATTATATTGAGGCAAGAAAACGATTTCCACTACTATAAGTAGCTTTAGAAGCTACTTAGTTTTAATGTGGTGCAGAGATTTT
The DNA here is from genome assembly GCF_005473905.2 of Ruminiclostridium herbifermentans. Lineage (NCBI taxonomy): Bacteria > Bacillati > Bacillota > Clostridia > Eubacteriales > Oscillospiraceae > Ruminiclostridium > Ruminiclostridium herbifermentans. Next base: position 2,468,537 of record NZ_CP061336.1, on the reverse strand, counting down.
AATGCCTCGATGAAATACCGTAAATGTAATGAAAGTTTTCTACAATCGAAAAAATACATACTGAATTTAGGTATTATAGCGAGGCCAGAAAATACTTTCCAACTTTATAAGTTGCTTTAGAAGTACTTTAGAAGCTACTTAGTTTTAATGTGGTGCAGAGATTTTAATGCCTCGATGAAATACCGTAAATGTAATGAAAGTTTTCTACAACCGAAAAAATACATACTGAATTTAGGTATTATAGCGAGGCCAGAAAATACTTTCCAACTTTATAAGTTGCTTTAGAAGTATTTTAGAAGCTACTTAGTTTTAATGTGGTGCAGAGATCTTAATGCCTCGATGAAATACCGTAAATGTAATGAAAGTTTTCTACAATCGAAAAAATACATACTGAATTTAGGTATTATAGCGAGGCAAGAAAACGCTTTTCACTATCATAAGTAGCTTTAAAACTATTTTTGAAGTCACTAGTTGTAATGTGATGCAAATATTTTAAGGCTTCAATAAAATACCACATATGTAATGAAATTTTTTTACTATTCGAAAAATTACTATTTTGCATTATTTACAAAGAGTGAATAGCATTAAGAATGGAGCAGGGCAAACACAAAACGTTTATACGAAAGGAAATTGGATTGGTTCCAAACCAACTAAGAAATTGAGGTTATACTAAAGCACTGAGCGAAGCAAATTTTCTAGAGCAAATTATAAGATGAGGAGGACTTTAAGTGGGAGACAAAAAATTTAGCATTATAGGTGGAGACTTAAGAAGTGTAAAATTGGCTGAGTTGATTGCTGCTGAAGGCAAATCTGTTAATATATATGGCTTTAGTAATGCAGGCTTCGAAATAAAATTAAAACAAAGTAATACTATTTCGGATGCAATTAACGATACTGATGTTGTAATTGGACCTATACCATTTTCAAATGATAATGTATTTATAAATGCACCATTTCATACGGATAAAATATATATTAACGAAGTATTTAAATGTATAAACAAGAACCAATTGTTTATAGCTGGACGAATAAGTGAGAAAATCAGCCATATGGCACAGGTTTATAATGTTTATACAGTTGATTTATTGGAAAGAGAAGAAATGGCAGTGTTAAATGCAATTCCAACAGCAGAGGGAGCAATTCAAATCGCATTAGAAGAAATGCCCACTACTTTACATAATAGCAATGCTCTAATACTTGGCTTTGGCAGAATAGGCAAAACTTTAGCTAAAGTACTAACAGGAATGGGGGCAAATGTATATGTAGAAGCAAGAAAATACTCTGATTTGGCCTGGATAAGAAACTATGGCTATAAGCCAGTACTATTAAGTGAGTTAGCTAATACTGTTAAATCAATAAATGTTCTTTTCAATACTATACCATCTATTATATTAAATAATGAAATATTAAAAGCTTTAAACCCTAATTGTTTAATTATAGATTTAGCTTCAAAACCAGGTGGGGTAGATTTTGAAAAAGCTAAGGAACTTGGCTTAAAAGCAATATGGGCGCTCTCACTTCCAGGTAAAGTTGCTCCTGTAACAGCTGCAGAATTTATTAAGGACACCGCTTACAATATTATCGAAGAGTTGGGGGTATAGCAATGCTACTTGAAGGAGTAAGAGTTGGATTTGCAATTACAGGTTCATTTTGCACCTTTTCTAAAGTGATTCCACAAATTGAAGTTTTAGTAAAAGAAGGTGCAGATGTCGTACCTATTATTTCTGAATCTGTAGATAAATTTGATACAAGATTTGGAACAGCAGAAGATTTGAAAAAAAAATTAATACAAATAACTGGCAAGAAACCTATTAATTCAATTGTTGAGGCTGAGCCAATAGGTCCTAAAGGTTTACTAGATATATTAGTAATTGCACCATGCACAGGTAATACTATAGCCAAAATAGCAAATGCAATAACAGATGGACCAGTTACTATGGCATGTAAAGCACACTTAAGAAATATGCGTCCTGTTGTTGTAGCAGTTTCAACAAATGACGGGTTAGGCGCAAATGCTAAAAATATAGGAACTTTACTTAATATGAAAAATATATATATGGTTCCATTTGGTCAGGATGATCCAATAAAAAAATGTACCTCTTTAGTTGCAGATTTTGATCAGATTTTGTTTGCAGTTCAAAATGCATTACAAAGTATTCAAATGCAGCCAGTACTTATTGGTAAAAATATCTAATAATTAATAATTTTAAATTGTTTTAGATTAAATAAAAAGCTTATATCTAATACACATGTAATATATGTATTTAAGAATATAGGCTATTTTTATTGGAAGAACTATTTGCTTTAGTGGAAATCGTGTAATTTTGTAATGATATCATAATTAAAATAAGTATTTTTAACATGTCTTTTGTGTATTTATTTTGATAAAAAATATATACTAATATAATGAAATGCTATTACTTTTAAGATTTATATTTTGATATACATTATAGCAGAAAATCAAGCATTGATATCATTTTTAGCTAACATTACTTTGTATATAGTTCAACTTGAATAGCAAAGTAACCTTAGTAGCATAATATAAAAGCAAAATTTTAATAAGATAAATAACTATAAAAAATAAAAAAGAGGTACAAATAAATTGAATAATAATATACAAACATCAGATACACAGCATGAAGAAAATGAAAAAGAAAATAGTGAAATTGAACAAATAAAGGAATTAGGTACAACAAATTTACCTCATGAAGAAAGTAATATACATTGTTTGTCTATAATAGGACAAATTGAAGGACATATTCTTTTGCCACCACATAATAAGACTACAAAGTATGAGCATGTTATTCCTCAGCTGGTTGCTATTGAAGAAAGTAAGCAAATTGAAGGTTTATTATTGGTACTAAATACTGTGGGGGGAGATGTTGAGGCAGGGCTGGCAATATCAGAAATGATAGCAAGTTTATCTAAGCCTACAGTTTCTATAGTATTAGGTGGTGGACACAGTATCGGAGTTCCTATGGCAGTTTCAGCTGATTACTGTTTTATAGCAAGTTCAGCAACGATGACAATACATCCTATTAGGCTTAATGGCATGGTTATAGGAGTTCCTCAAACATACGAGTATTTTAATAAGATGCAGGAGAGAGTTGTCAAGTTTGTATGCAGTCATTCAAAGATTACAAAAGAAAAATTTAAGGAACTTATGCTAAAAACAGGAGAATTAGCCAATGATGTTGGTGTTGTTTTGTTTGGTGAGGAAGCTGTTCAAACGGGCTTAATTGATGCTGTTGGCGGTTTGTCAGATGCAATTGCAAAACTTAATGAACTAATAGAAGAAAATAAAAAGAAAAAGGCCGATTCTACTTCAGGAGGTCTTATACAATGATATTTTATTCTATTTATGATACAAGTTTTGTTTTTGGAGACCGAGGTATTGATGGACTTTCTACAAATACTAACTTTTGTGAAATGAATGTTGATGGAGTCATGGTACAGGTTTCTAGGACAAATAATTCAGAATTAAGGATAGAGAGAATATTGAGTACAAATCCTAAAGACTTTCTAAATCCTAAGTTGCAGCCTGGCTCTACAGTACAGTATAATCCCTAAACATCAGTTATTTAACATAGCATGAAGAACTTTAATTTATCAATATTATATTAAATTTTGAGGATAACTACTATCAAAAAACTATTACATGCTTTTGTAATTGTTTGATATTAAATCAGTGAGGTAACTAGTTTTTGCAATACCTTGGTAGTATGTGGTTATAATATTTGATTATTTGAAGAAAGGTATTTATTTGTTTGTTACTAAAAAATATTAGTAATAAATTTTACTTGAAACTATTAAATTCAAACAGATTCTTTACTATGGAATAGAGTATTAGTAAAGAGTAATGGAGAAGCATCATTAGAAGAAAAAAAGTTCCACTATAAGTATCCGAAGGGACGGGACAACTATAGTGGAACTAATAATTTTACAAGCATTTGTTACTTTTTAGAGCATTGTTTGAGGGAATAGATTCATAGAAAACTGACCTAATTGTAAAGGATATTCATACTTTGCTTAGCTGAAAAATTCCACCATTGCTTAAACATATTATTTCCACCGATTTGTCGTGGGAAGCTTCAGCTTTTAGAAGCAATATTTTTTAATGTTCCTTCTTTAAAATCAATAGTTTTATTAATTCTATATCCAGTTCCGCTAAATTTTGCTACAAGTGTTCCATCCTCATCTAGAACCTCAACATCGCAGCCGCAAATTTTCTTTTCAGCAGAGGTCTCTTTAGCATAGGCTGTAATAACTTTTCCTTGTGGAGCCTTAAAGTAAGTGATACTGCAATTGATTCCTACAGTAGCAAGTCCATTAGAGTTTGTTGCTGCGGCAAAAGCAAAATCTGCCAAAGTAAATATAGCACCTCCTTGAACAGAATTCATGCCATTCAAATGTTTATCTTCTAATTTTAGGCTGGTAACAGCATAGCCTGATTCGACTTTTACAAGTTCAATTCCAACATAATGAGCAAATCTGTCTTTTTCAAAGAACTTTTTAATATCTTTTTCCATAGTTTTCTCCTTATAATTTATTATTAATATTATAAGTAACACAACTCGATTCATATAATAAATCTATCGTGTCAATGGTTAATTTAAGGCAGTACTAAAATACGGCCATGATAATTGCTGGCGGTCACATTTTATCCCATTTTACTAAGTTGTACTCGCCTAGCAAGTATTACGACGTACTCCTAAAAACTCTGTTCAAAATAAATTAGTAAAATGATTTAAACCAATTAAATTGAATGTCTTATAAATTACTCCAAATAATAATTTATAATTAAAAGCATTGAGGTTAGAAATAGGATAGAAATAATTATATACCAAAAAGAAAATAAATCCAATTCTGTTATGAGTTAATTTATAAAGCGAAATAGTAATCGTAGATTGATAATAATTAAAAGCAAATATATTTTAACTAGGAACAATATGAAACTAATGTTAAAATATATATACTTTAATAAATATTACCTTTATTGTCTGATAAGTTTAACAACAGATGGAGTATTGAGGGGTGAAATAACTATGGGCGTACGTTTAGCAAGTATTCACGATGTAGAAGCAATGAGCTATGTACATGCTAGAACATGGAAAGGCGCATATGATAAATTTATTCCAATAGAATATCTTAATAATATTTCAGATGACGGCTGGGTAGAACTATTTACAAGAGTAATTGAACATAATATTCATGAAGCTGCAGTTTTTGAGCAAGATGGAAGGATTACTGGTACAATTAGCTATGGAAAAGAAATGACAAAGCTAGATTGCCCAAATTGTGATGAAGGCGAGATTATTTCATTGTATGTATTACCTGAATACTGGTCGAAAAAGCAAGGTTATGAATTGACCAGATTTGCAATAAACAGGTTAAAGCAGCATGGCTGCAAAAGCTGCTATTTATGGGTTATTAAAGAAAACTATAGAGCTGTTAACTTTTATAAAAAATATGGATTTCTTACTACCAATGAGGTAAGTACTTTTGTATATGCTGGAGTTGAGGTTCTTTTAGAAAAATATAAAATGTATTTATAAAGAAAGTCAACTCAATCCCATTATGTGTTAAGTGCGCAAGAAAGGATAAAAATTATCCCATTTACATATATTGGGTATTTTTTAGAGGATTTTTATTAATATATTAAATTAAGTTGGTAAAATAATAATAATATTTAAATTACATGATTTTATGTTATAATAGCTTCTGTATGTTATGATATTATTTAATTAACGTTAAACTATGGAGGAATAGTTTTGAGCGAAGGAAAAAGAGTTACAACAAAAGTATCTGCAGAAGAAATTAACGCGCAGTACAAATATATAGAAGCTATTAAGCAATATGTACAAGATTTAACTATAAAGTTAGGTAAACCAATTAGATACAACATTGAAACTTTTGGTTGTCAAATGAATGAAAATGATTCGGAACGTCTTGCAGGAATGCTTTCCGAAATGGGATATTCTGAATGTGATGATCGTTCAGACAGTGACTTAATTATATTCAACACTTGTTGTGTTCGCGAAAATGCCGAGCAAAAGGTTTATGGACATCTAGGAGCTTTAAAAAAGTTGAAAGAAGTAAATCCAAATCTTATTATTGCTATATGCGGCTGTATGATGCAGCAGCCAGAAGTTGTTGCGCATATAAAAAAGGTGTACCGACATGTTGACATAATATTCGGCACACACAATTTATATAAACTTCCTGAATTACTCAATACTGCAATTGCGTCTGATAAAATGGTTATTGATGTTTGGGATTCAACAGGTTCAATTGCTGAAAACATGCCTATTAGCAGAAAAGATAAACTCAAAGCTTGGGTAACTGTTATGTATGGCTGTAATAATTTCTGCTCCTATTGTATTGTGCCATATGTCAGAGGAAGAGAACGCAGCAGGGGAATTGATGAAATAAGAAACGAAGTAATAAAATTGGCTGAGGATGGATGTAAAGAAATAACTTTATTAGGTCAAAATGTAAATTCCTATGGTAAGGATTTAGAAGGAGATTACACCTTTGCCAACCTATTAAGGGAGTTAAATAAAATTGATGGTATCGAACGAATCAGATTTATGACTTCTCATCCTAAAGACTTATCAGATGATTTGATTTATGCCATTCGTGACTGTGAAAAGGTTTGCGAGCATTTACATTTGCCTGTTCAGGCTGGAAGTTCTAAAATTCTTGAGGACATGAATAGAAAATATTCAAAAGAACAGTATTTGAGTTTAATTGCAAAGGTTAAAGAGCATATACCTGATATTGGCTTGACTACTGATATTATAGTTGGATTTCCTGGCGAAACTGAAGAGGACTTTGCAGAAACATTAGATGTTGTTTCTAAGGCAAAATATGATATGGCATATACTTTCCTATACTCAAAGAGGACTGGTACGCCGGCAGCAAAGAATCCAAATCAAGTTCCTGAAGAGGTTATGAAAGATAGATTTGATAGATTATTGGAGTTACAAAATTCCATAAGTCTTCAGATTAATAATGAACTTCTGGGAAAAGAAGTGGAAGTACTTGTAGAGGGGCTTAGTAAAAACAGCAAAACCACTTATACTGGCAGAACAAGACAAAATAAAATTGTTAATTTTAAAGGAAGTCCTGATTTAGTTGGAAAGCTGATAAAGGTCAGAATTGATGGAATACAGACATGGTCGTTAAATGGAACCCTTGATTAGTTAAAAAAGATTATTTTAAATAAGAATATATTGAAATAACTGTTCAATGTTAAATTTCAATTTTTTAAAGAATCAATTGGCTTTCAAAGGAGTAACTTATAAGTAAAGTTCAGTTTGAAATAATATTGTCTATATGGAAATTTGACTTATTCAACATATAGAACTATGTACGAAGTTTATGAAGTATTTTCATAAAATATTAAAGTTAATATCAGCTTAAAAAGCGTAGGTGTTAAACTTATCAATGTAAAGTTGAATTAATAATATAAGAATAATAAAAATAATCCTTAAAATGGAAATAGAAAGGTGATCATAATGGATATTACAGAAAAGGCAAGAGAACTTGGATTAATGATGGCAGAGTCAAAGGAAATGAAAGCATATAACAGCGCTGAAGCGGCAATGAAAGCAGACGAAAAGTCAAATAAACTTATGAAGGAATATAAGCAGCTTCAAATAGAAATGGTTAAGGCTACACGTGAAAACGCAGGAGCAGAGGCAATTGACAAAGCTAAAATAAAATTATTGGAAAAGCAGCAGGAAATTAATGATTATGAAATAACTAATAATTATCTTGTTTCAAAGGCAAATTTAGAGGCATTAATGAAAAAAGTAAATGATATTATTGTCTACTCAATAACAGGTGAAAGTGGCTGCACAGATGATAAATGCAAAACCTGTGGTGGCGGCTGTAAAGGTTAATAAAAGCACCTTAATTCAAAATTGAGTTTTCGATTGAAATTTTCGATGAATTTTTTAGATGAAAATTTTCGATGAAATTTTTCGAATTAAGAAAAATAATTACTCAAGTGGTGTTTCAATGAGCTACGGAGATATTCTCGTCGACTGAAGCAAAACGGTATTTATCACTTATAAAGTGTAGTACATTTTTTGCCTCATTATAACGCCAAGAATCAAAATAAAATTTTACTGTTTAAAAAAATTCTCATTACATCATATACTTTACGAGATAGGTGGGGTTTTATGGCTACTGTTACTCCGATGATGCAACAGTATCTTGATATAAAAGAACAATATAAGGATTGTATTTTATTTTTTCGGTTAGGGGATTTCTATGAAATGTTCTTTTCTGATGCAGAGATAGCATCAAGAGAACTAGAAATAACTTTGACAGGAAAAGATTGTGGTTTAGATGAAAGGGCTCCCATGTGCGGTGTCCCTTTTCATTCAGCAGATGGCTATGTGGCAAGGCTTATTTCAAAGGGCTTTAAGGTTGCTATATGTGAACAGGTAGAAGATGCTTCTGTTGCAAAGGGTCTAGTTAAAAGAGATGTAATCAAGGTAGTAACACCAGGTACTGTTACAGATATTGCAATGCTTGATGACAGAAAAAATAATTATCTTATGTCAATATGTAAAAATGGGAATTTTTATGGGATAGCTGCTGTTGATATAACTACCGGTGAATTTAATGCTACTAGAATTACTTGGGGAAATACCAAAGGCAAGCTTCTTGATGAAATAGCTAAATATTTACCTTCTGAATTGGTTGTAAACAGTGAGTTTAATAAGGATACTGAATTTTTAGCCCAAATAAATGTAAGATTTAATATATACATAACAGAATTGGAAGACAGCTTGTTTGAATACGGATCATCAAACGAAATTCTAAAGTCCCATTTTACTGATTTTAAAGTGAATTTAACCGAGTATGATATTTCTGTAAATGCTTCTGGTGCTTTATTAAGATACTTAGTAACAACTCAAAAGGTAAGTCTTAGTCATATACAGAATTTTAATTCATACAACATTGAGGAATATATGGTTTTAGATGCTGCTACACGCAGAAACTTAGAGTTAACTGAAACCATGAGAGAAAAGTCAAAAAAGGGTTCATTACTGTGGGTGCTTGATAAAACCATGACTTCTATGGGCGGTAGGCTTATTAGAAAATGGATTGAACAGCCTCTTGTAAATTTAGAAGATATAAAGCTGCGCTTAAATGCAGTTGATGAATTCAAGAATAAATTTATGGCACGTGTTGAAACCAGAGAACTCTTGAAAAGAGTATACGATATAGAGAGGCTAATGGGCAAAGTAGTACTTGGCAGCGTAAATTGCAGAGATCTGATTGCTCTTAAAAATTCAATAAATCAGATTCCTTACATAAAGGATATTTTGAAGGATTTCGAAGCACCTTATAACAAATACTGCTTTGAACAATTAGATTCTCTTGATGATGTCAGAAATTTGATAGAAGCTTCTATAATAGACGAACCGCCCATCACAATTAAAGAGGGTGGCATAATTAAAGCTGGCTACAATGATGAAGTGGACAAGCTAAGAACAGCATCTACACAAGGTAAGGACTGGATAGCTGCTATAGAAGCTGCTGAAAGAGAAAAGACAGGTATCAAGAACCTTAAGGTTGGATTTAATAAGGTTTTTGGTTATTTTATAGAAGTAACAAAATCATATTTTTCGCTAGTACCAGCGGAGTATATTCGCAAGCAAACTCTTGCAAACTGTGAAAGATATATAACTCCTGAGTTAAAGGAGATAGAAGAAACAATTCTAGGTGCAGAGGAAAAAATAGTTCAGCTTGAATACAACTTATTTGTTGAGATCAAAGAAGCTATAGCTGCCCAAATAACAAGAATCAAATTGACAGCAAAGGCATTAGCTGAGCTTGATGCACTAGCATCCTTAGCCGAAGTTGCAGACAGAGAGAATTATTGTATGCCTGAAGTAACTGACGGTGATGAAATACAAATTGTTGACGGCAGGCATCCTGTGGTTGAAAAAATGGTTGATAAAAGTAGCTTTGTGCCCAATGACACAGTGCTAGATAAGGAAGATGACAGACTTGCCATTATCACAGGCCCAAACATGGCAGGAAAGTCCACTTATATGAGACAGACAGCTTTAATTGTGCTCATGGCACAAATTGGAAGCTTTGTGCCTGCAACTACTGCTAAAATAGGTTTAGTGGATAGAATATTTACAAGAGTAGGAGCTTCTGATGATTTGGCTTCTGGTCAAAGTACATTTATGGTTGAAATGTCTGAAGTTGCAAATATTCTAAAGAATGCAACTAAGAATAGTCTGCTTATACTTGATGAAATAGGAAGAGGAACCAGCACCTTTGATGGACTCAGTATTGCATGGGCTGTTATAGAATATATAGTAAACAAAGAAAAATTAGGGTGCAGGACACTTTTTGCAACCCACTACCATGAATTAACTGAACTGGAAGGGAAGCTATCTGGCATTAAAAATTATTGCATTACAGTAAAGGAAAAGGGCGAGGATGTTATATTTCTTCGTAAGATTATCAGAGGCGGTGCTGACGGCAGCTATGGAATTCAGGTTGCAAGGCTTGCTGGTGTTCCTTTAGAAGTAATAGACAGAGCTAAAGAAATACTAATTGAGTTAGACGCAGCTGATGTTAACAAAAATGGAAGACACCATAAGACAAAAAAGCAGTTTGAGGGTCAGATGGACTTGTTTGCAGCTGCGGCAAAAGCATCACAGAATAATGAAGTGTTAGAGGAAATAAAGAAAATTGACTTATCTAGATTAACGCCTATTGATGCAATGAATATTTTGTACGATTTGCAGAGGAAGATGAATGCATAACAAATCCTTGCGCCTCATTGAAAAGCCGCTAAAGAAAATTAAGTTTTTCTGCAATAGAGAAATTTACTATTGAATCCATGCGTTTAATGAGGCAGGGAATTGTAATCTACATTTATATGTGGCGCATAGCATTTTGGTTTTCAGATTATGAGAATACCTTCGCGCCTCATTCAAACACCGCTTAAGTAGTGAAAATTTCTACAATCTGCGTTCTAGTATCGCTATACAGAAAGGGTGACATTAGTGGGAAAGATTATTGTGCTGGATGAAAATACATCAAATAAAATAGCAGCAGGAGAAGTGGTTGAAAGGCCGGCTTCTGTTATTAAAGAGTTAGTTGAGAATTCTATTGATGCCGGTGCAACAAGTATTTCAGTAGATATTAAGAATGGTGGAATATCCTACATTAAGGTTACTGATAATGGCAGCGGTATGGATGAGGATGATGTTGAAATTGCTTTTGAGAGACATGCTACTAGTAAAATTAAAAGGGCGGAAGATTTAGATTCTATAATTACAATGGGTTTTAGGGGAGAAGCATTAGCAAGTATTGCTGCCGTTTCTTCTGTAGAACTACAAACTAAAACTGCAAGCAGCACTTATGGAATGTACGTTCATGTTGTTGGCGGTGTTTTTAAAGAAGTAAGGCAGACAGGATGTCCTGTCGGCACAACCTTTATTGTAAAGGATTTGTTTTTTAACACACCAGCAAGATATAAATTTTTAAAAAAGGATTCCACTGAAGCTACGTATATATCTGATACTATTTCTAGAATAGCGTTAGGAAATCCTAATATAGCTTTTAAATTAACAAGCGGAAAATCAACCTTGGTTCATACCCCAGGAAATAATGATTTAAAAAGTGCAATTTTTAGCGTATACGGAAAAGAAATTTTAAAGGAACTCTTAGAGGTTGATTATCAAGACGAAAGATTTAAAATTTCTGGTTATGTGGGAAAACCTGAGTCAGCTAGAGCTAACAGAAATTATCAATCACTTTATATAAATAAACGATATGTTAAAAGCAGAACGGTTTCATATGCGGTAGAACAAGCATATTCCAGTATTCTTATGAAAAATAAATTTCCATTTTTCGTTTTGAATATTGAACTTAATCCTGGGTTAGTTGATGCAAATGTACATCCTGCAAAAATGGACGTAAGGTTTGCAGATGAAAGTTATTTATCAAGAGCAATATATATGGCAGTTTCAAAGGCACTTAACTCAAGCAGCTTATTTAATCCTGTTTCAGTGCCTGCAAAGGACAGAGAACTGTTTAAAATAAAAATTACATATACTAAAAAGGAATATATACAGGAACAGCTTATAAAACAAAAGTATACTATGAATGAGGCTGATGATTTTACTGCAGGTACCATAGCAACTCAATCAAAGCCTCAAATTTCAACAGACACACCTGCAATTGAACAAAAAAAGTATATTCAGCCACAGTATAGTGAGTTTGCTGCGCCAAAAGAAAAAGCTGCGGCTTTAAATGACATTTCAAATAATGTTATAGACAAATCTCATGAAATAAGGATGTTTACTAAAGCTTTAGAGCCTCTGGCAAAGAAGGATATAATAAAAAATGTAAAGGATGTGTCTGAAAGTACCGAAAAAGAAAACGCTGGTCATAGAGAAATAATTGCTAATGCTTCGCAATATATCTCTGGTAATTACAATGTTAATCAAGATATGACCTGTAATGATAATAAAATTTCAGAAAATTGTGATAAAAACAGTTACAATTCTATAGATACATTAGTATGTAAGGATTTAAAAAGTGAAGCTGAAAATAATACAGATGGGATATCTGATATTACTTCGAAAGATAATTCTAATCAAAGCTTATTAACCGAAAATGACAGAACTAATTCTTTAGTTTCCATAGAAAAAGAGCATAAAGATTATAATTCTGAAATCAGAGATGACATTAAAAAAACATATATTAAAAAAACATATAATGAAGAAACATATAATACTGATACTTTATCTGATTCTGACTCTGAAAAAACACAGCTTGAGTTAGCAGATATGAAATATATAGGACAAGCTTTTTCAACCTACATAATACTTCAAAATGGTAATGAACTAGTTTTGGTTGATCAGCATGCTGCACATGAAAGAATAATATTTGAAAAGCTAAAAACTAAATTTGAGACACAGGAAAATACAACTCAATTGTTGCTTGAACCTGTTGTAATTCAGCTTCAAGCCTTTGAACTTGAATCAATAAAATCTAATATTGAACTGTTTAATAAAATAGGTTTTGTTTTTGAGGATTTTGGAAACAATTCAATTATATTAAGGGGTATACCATATCTAATGGAGGGATATTCACCAAAAGAGATATTTCTGGAATTAGCCGATAAAATTCAGGAGTCTGTTAAGCCTGTTAATACGCCAGTTGCAGACGAAATGATTCACACCATAGCGTGTAAAGCGGCAATAAAAGCAAACAAGAAGCTTGATGATAAAGAAGTTCATCAGCTATTGACTGAACTGGCTAACACAGGCAGGAGGTATACTTGCCCCCATGGCCGTCCCACAATAGTACGCTTAACAAAATATGAAATAGAAAAAATGTTTAAAAGGATTATATAATTAAAGGATTATATGATGAAATAAAATTTTTTACAATCATCATGACAAAGTTTCTGTTTTCTGATAAAAATATAGGGATTACTAAACATATTTGAATAAATTATAAATAGAAAAGGAGTTTTCTTAGCCCAAAACATTTCTGTAAAAGAAGAACCATTTATTTGATATTCTTGTGTGAAGTGTTGGGCATGGACATATTTATGAACCGTGTAATTGTAATTGTAGGACCTACTGCTTCTGGTAAAACTAACTTATCAATTGAACTTGCTAAAAAATTGAATGGAGAAATAATATCAGCAGATTCGATGCAAATATATAAACATATGGATATTGGCACAGCAAAGCCAACTACAGATGAAATGCAAGGAATTAAGCATTATTTGATTGATGAGGTATTACCTAATGAAGAATTTAATGTCGTGAAATTCAAAGAACTAGCTGAAAAATATATTGAAGAAATTATAGCTAAGGGCAAACTACCAATTATTGTTGGTGGTACAGGACTATACATTAGTTCACTTATAGATAATATTAATTTTAGTGAAAGCCAGTGTGATTGGGAACTTCGTGAAAAATTAAAAAAAGAAGCTGAAGAATTTGGGGCTGAGTATTTACATGATAAGCTAAAGCAGGTTGATGAAGAGGCAGCAAAAAATATTCATCCCAATAATGTAAAACGTGTTATACGTGCTTTAGAGGTTTATTACCAGACTCAAAAGCCTATTTCCTATCATAATGAAATGTCAAAAAGAGTACCACCAAAATATAAATTCATGCTAATTGGCTTAACAATGGATAGGCAGTATTTGTATGAAAGAATAAATAAGAGAGTAGATATAATGCTGAAAAATGGACTTGTTGAAGAGGTTAAAGCCCTTGTTGATAATGGTTTTTCTGAATCAATAACAGCTATGCAGGGAATTGGATATAAAGAGATATTAGCTTATCTAGAAGGTAAAAATAGTTTGGAAGAAGCAGTTGAAATTATAAAACGAGATTCGAGAAGATATGCTAAAAGACAATTAACTTGGTTTAGAAGAATTAAAGACATCAAATGGTTTAATATAGATGATTATGGAAATAATCATAATATTATTGAAGACGTTTCAAATTACATTTGTACAAATTGAATTAGCTTCACAAATAAAAGTCTATCGGTGCAGGAAATTATCAATGGTTTAATGCTATAATAACTCAGATGTATGGTTGGGTAGTACATTGTGCACTTTAAGTTATTTCCTAACTATATAGTTGGAGTCTTAGTTAAATATTTTCGATTCACAGGGCAATTTCTGCTACAGTTTCCAACTATGTAGTTGGAGTTTAATATCTAGGAATGTTTTAATACATATTACCCGGATTATTACCAGCATTGTATGCAGATAAAGAAATAAAGAATTATGATGCTTTCTAACTTGTGTTTGGATTTAGCTAGTACAATATTCTTATTGCAAATGCTGGAATATTCTAGTAAAATGATTATGATATTTTCTCAATTGCATTGATAGAAAAATAAAATCTATCGAAATTAAAATTTACAGAAATTAAAATCGATAAAAATTTAAAACTTAAGTTTCTTATTTTGCTGAAGTAATAATGAAACATTGAATAGTTGAAAACAGATTGCATGCCTTACGCTATGTATACTACATAGATAAAGGCTTAAGCATTAATAAAAAATCATTAATCCATGCTTCCGCTTATTGCAGTTTGCTTATTATTACAGAGTATGGATACTATATGAAACTAATATATAAAACAAAGGAGTGGATACTTTGGTAAAAAGTACGATTAACTTGCAGGACATTTTTTTGAATCAGGTCAGGAAAGAGCATATAGCTGTTACGATATACTTAACAAACGGATTTCAGCTAAAAGGAATGGTTAAGGGCTTTGATAACTTTACTGTTGTTTTAGATAGCGATGGGAAGCAGCAGTTGGTTTATAAGCATGCAATATCTACAATAACTCCTATGAAAATGGTAAACTTAATATTTAATGAACAAATAAAAGAGTAAGTCTTAATTTATGTATAGATAAAAACTCAATTTTTGTATATAAATATAATTGCAGTGAATAAAATTAAAGTTAATTTAACTAATTTGTGAAATAGATTGAGCTGAATAATATAAAAATAGTGCTGTCACAAAAGAAAGCAATCAAAGTAGTATGCTAATTTTGTGACAGCTTTATTTTTACATGCGTCTAAATACTCCAATTACCTTACCTAAAATAGAAAAATTATCTCTTACAATAATGGGTTCCATACTGCTATTTTCAGGCTGCAAACGGATATGATCTTTCTCCTTGAAAAAAGTCTTACAAGTAGCTTCGTCTCCAAGTAATGCTACAACAATATCACCATTATTTGCTGAAGATTGCTGTCTAACTAAAACTAAATCATTATTTAATATACCAGCTTCAATCATACTGTCGCCTTGTACTCTCAGCATGAAAGCATCACCATTTTGAACAAAATCAACTGGAAGAGGAAAAGTGTCTGTGATATTTTCAACAGCCAAAATGGGTTGACCAGCAGCAACTTTACCCACTATAGGTACATCAACCATCTCACGGGAAGTATAAAAGCCTTTATTATAATTTTCAGTAGATTCTTTTACTTGTAAATTTGAATTGTCTACAATTTTAATGGCTCTAGGTTTTGTTGGGTTCTTTTGCAGAACACCGCTATCAGTTAACTTTTGAAGATATGCATGGACAGTAGAGGTAGACTTGAAACCAACAGCAGCGCATATTTCTCTAACTGATGGTGGATATCCATTTTCATTAACACATTTTGATACGTATTCAAGTATTTCTTGTTGTTTATCTGAACTTTTCTTTGACATAATAACCTCCCACACCCACTTTGGGCAAAATTATAATAAATTCTTTACAAAGAAACTTCTCTTTATTGATCTGCATTAATCTGCACATAATTTTATGTTTAATATTCAATTGTAATACCTGATTTCCACTGATAAATTTCAATATCTTCAAATCGAAGGTTAAGTAATTAAATAAGCGTAGTTGTATTTTAATATTTGCAGATAATGAACTTTATAACAAGTATAACACAATAAATTATGAAATCAAACTAATGTTCGAAAAAATCTTATAAAAATTTCTAAAACTATTGACAAGAGAACACATGTTCTGTATCATGTATTTAGTATAGAACATATGTTTGGAGTGGTTAAAATGAAGAAAAAATATATCTTAAAAAACAAAAAAAGATTTTTTAGCTTTATATTTATACTATCACTTATTACATTTATATTGATTTATACAAATGCAGTTTCAGGATATAAAGAACCTCAGTATCAGTCTATAATAGTTAATTCAGGGGATACTCTTTGGTCTATAGCTGAAAAATATGGAAGCAACCAAAACATTAGAGAATATATATATAATTTGAAGAAAATTAACAATTTAGAGTCAAGCCTTATACTTGAAAATACTGCAATTTTAATTCCTTCTGATGATACTAGTATAGAATGAACTTTAAGTTTAGAATTTTAGAAATATTATGTGAAGAACAAGTATTAGCCGACACAGCTAAGGTCAGTAGCTGTGAGTCTTAACCCGAGACAGGATGCCTTGGTAATATGGTCGGCGGAAGTACTTGTTTATTCACCGTAATTATTTCAGCTGCAAATTCGTGAACAAGCAATAGATATATATTGCTGCGTCCGTACTATTTAAGTAGTTTATTGTTTCTGTTTATTGTATTGTTAAAGCCTGAATAGTAATGATATAAAATTTTATATCAGGATTAAAGTAGCTGAATATTTGACATTTACAGAATGGGGTAGTATTATATATGCTGTGCTAGAAAAGAACTTAGTTGCTTTGCTTGGAGGTTTCGTTTCATGACAGCAAATAATATAATTATTTTTTTTATCATATGCGTGTTAATATATTTAATTGGTGGACTCTCTTCTTTATTTACGTTCTCGATACCCAAATTATCTAATAGATTATCTAATACATGTGCAATGATTGCTAGTGGATTTTTAAGCATATTAATGACTTATAAATTATTAATTTTGAAGGACACACCTTTAGAATTTAAATATTCAAATAATATCCCGTTTCTTACAATTAGCTTTAAAATTGATAATTTAGCTGCTTTTTTTATTTTAGTCATCGCAATTATTTCATTTATAGTTTCTTTGTTTTCATATACATATATGTCTCATTACTTTTTTAAAAGAAATATTTCTATATTTGGACTTTTATATAATCTCTTTATTATTTCCATGATTCTTTTAGTATCAAGCAGTAACTTGCTTTTATTTTTAGTATTTTGGGAAATTATGTCCTTGGTTTCATACTTTTTGGTTAATTATGAAAGTGAAAAAAAAGAAGTCCAAAGGGCTAGCAGAATATATATTATAATGACATATGCAGGAACAGCCTTTATAACTGCAGCTTTTGGTTTAATGGCATATTTTACAAAAAGTTTTAGCTTTGATTTTTCTAATATTGCCAATACCTCAATTCCAAGTAACTATGCAAATTTAATATTTATATTTTTACTTATAGGTTTTGGAACTAAAGCAGGAATAATACCAATGCATATTTGGCTGCCATATGCTCACCCTGTTGCGCCTAGTAACATATCGGCATTAATGTCAGGTGTAATGATAAAAATGTCTGTATATGGTTTGCTAAGAGTCATTTTGGACTTATTACCAGATAATCCAATGTGGTGGGGAGTTATAACGTTAATAGTTGGCTCTGCTTCAGCAATATTTGGAATTGCATATTCAGTTGCATCTACTATAAATATTAAAAGGTTACTGGCTTATTCGAGTATTGAAAATATGGGGCTAATATTCTGTGGAATTGGTATGTTTCTTATTTCTAGAGCTGCTGATAATTCCTTTTTACTTGTAATGGCATTGACAGCTACACTTTTACATACTTTAAATCATGCAGTTTTTAAATCTTTATTATTTATGGGTGCTGGAGCGATACAATATAGTGCTCATACCAAAGATATGGAGAAGTTAGGCGGATTAATAAAGAAGATGCCAATTGCATCAATCTTTATATTTATAGGATGTTTGACTATTTCTGCTGTACCTCCTTTTAATGGCTTTATAAGTGAATTTATTATTTTCCAAACTATTATAAATAGTATCGTTTGGTTTGCTAATAATTCATCTATAATTATTTTGTTTATGATTGTAGCAGCTGCTTTATCTTTGACAGGTGCTTTAGTTGCTTTTTGTTTTGTAAAGATGTTTGGTATTTCTTTTTTAGGTATGCCTAGAACTAGTAATGCTGAGAATGTGAAAGAACCAGAAAAGCCAATGTTAGTGGCTCTTGGTATTTCATCTTGTCTTTGTTTGGCTTTGGGTATTTTTTCAAAGTATACAATCAGCATAATAGATAATATAAGTTATGAGTTTTTAAATTTAAAGCTATTATCTACTGATTGGTCATTGACGAAGTTTGTACATTATCCTATAGGTGAGAATAAGCTAGATATATCTGTTGGGTTATTATCAATTTTAATATTTGTATTGTCTAGCATTGTTATACTAATAGTGTATTCATTACGAAAAAGAACTTCTGTGGAACGCTATAATACATGGGATTGTGGATTTACAAAAATTACTCCTAAAATGCAGTATTCAGCAACAGGCTTTTCAAAATCGATCAGAATTATCCTAAGAGGAATATTTAAACCCAATAGGGATTTAGTTATTACAGAAGGACATGGCCCTTATTACATAAAGAAAGGAATATACACCATGTCAACTGAAAAGGTATTTGAGAAATATTTCTATGTTCCAATTATAAAGTTCATAATTAATTTTTCCAGGAATTATAGATTTAAAATACAAACTGGTAGCATACATACTTATTTGCTTTATTTCTTCAGTATTTTAGTATTAATGTTACTTTACTATTCATTTATGGCGTAATTAAAGTTTATTGTCTGCATCCTTTTACTTAAACTTATTCTTAATATAAAAGGATGCAATAAATGCAAATATCTATATAGGAGGTGCCCAGTCCATGTAATGTACTATGTTGTTTAATAAAATGTGAGACATGGACATATTTATGATTACTTCAATATTAAAATTAATTGTTCAAATTATAATAATATTATTGATTGCACCAATTTTTACTGGTGTTATTAAAGTATTGAAGGCTAAAGCACAGCATAAGATAGGACCGTCAATTTTTCAGCCATATTATAATTTGATTAAACTATTTAAAAAAGATTTAGTAGTTTCAAATACTTCATCATGGATTTACAATGTAGCTCCATATATATATTTTGTAACATCATTAACAGCCTTACTTTGCTTGCCATTAGTAAATCAGCTTGTAGGATTTACATTCTATACAGATTTATTAATTATTGTATATTTATTTGTTGCAGGTCGTGTGTTTATGGCATTAGCAGGCCTAGATACTGGTAGTGCATTTGGTGGAATGGGCAGTAGTAGAGAAATGCTGGTCTCTGCATTGGCAGAACCTGCATTATTTATTATAATTATTACTGTAAGTGCAAGAACTGATATTGCATCCACAAATGTTTCATCAATATATAATTATATGGTAAATCATACGGAATTAGCTTTTACGCCAATTAATCTATTATTGTTTGTTAGTATGTTAATGGTTTTAATAGCTGAATCTTCTAGAATTCCAGTCGATGATCCTTCTACTCATTTAGAACTTACAATGGTACATGAAGCAATGGTACTTGAATATTCGGGAAGGCACCTTGCTTTTATTGAGTTGGGAACACATATTAAGCAGCTTGTTTTTATGACATTTATGGCTAATATTCTAATTCCTGTAGGATTTAATGTAGCAAATATATTTTTGGGATTTGGAATCTACTTGTTAAAGATATTTGTGATTACTATACTAGTTGCACTTGTTGAATTAAATACTGTGAAACTTCGATTGTACAGTATTCCTAATTTTGCAGCAATAGCTTTTATAGTATCTGTTTTAGGCTTTTTAACTAGTTTTATTCTAAAATAAGAATTAGTGTAAAAGGTTATCACCAGTAGTTTAAGTATAATATTTGCTCAGAATGAAAATAAAGTTTGTACTTACATAGTGCATTTTCAAGCGCTAAGACAAAAGTATTTTTTGCAGTATTGTAATATCTATAAAAAGGACGTGGATGATTATTATGTACAACAATGCTTTAAACCTTTTATCAATATTAATATTGATTTCTTCATTTGTTTTAATTGCAAATAAGAGACAAAATTCCTATATATCAACTTTTAGGTTTCAATCATTACTGCTTGCTTCAATATCACTTTTAGTATCAATTCGCGGTATGCTTGTACATAAGAAGTTTGACGAAGTTTTTATAATATTTTTATTAATAGTTTTGTTTAAAGTAATTTTAATTCCAATGGTTTTAAAAAGGACATCACAAAAGGTAGAATATACAGTTGAAAAAGACTTTTTCATTAATATTCCTATTTCAATGCTTATTTGTGGCGGGTTAGTCGTGCTTAGCTGGTATGTGATATATAGTATTGAAGGAATTACAAATCTAGATACCAAGAATTATTTGATATATTCAATGTCAGTTGTTATGATAGGATTGTTTTTTATGATAAGCAGAAAAAAGGCAATTGGTCAGATTGTTGGATTCTTAGTTATAGAAAATGGTATGTTTTTAGCTGCCATGTTGACTACAGAAGGTATGCCAATGTTTGTTGAATTTGGGCTGTTTTTTGACCTACTTACAGCTTTTCTGATAATGGGTATATTTGTGTTTAAGATTAATGATACATTTGAATCAATAGATATTAATAAGCTAAAGAATTTAAAAGGTTAGCCTTAAAAATGGGAGGAAATATGATTTTTGCATTTTTAGCTATTCCTGTAATAGCAGGTGGGTTAGTATGGATAACAAAAAATAAAACTGTAATACATTTAACTAATTTAATAGGAGCATTGTTAATTTTAATTTCTTCGATAGCAGCACTAATAGAGATTAATAAGTTTAAAGCAGTTACAAGCACTGGAATATTTAAGGATTTATTTTATATTGATTCATTAAGCGGTTATATATTATTAATTACAACTTTGGCATTTTTTTTAGTTTCATTATTTTCCATAAGTTATTTTGGAGAAGAGTTAAAAAGAAATGTAATTACATTAAAAAAGCTAAAACTTTATTATAGTCTCTCTAATGCATTTGTTTTGGCAATGATTTTAGCCTTAATAACACAAAACATGGGTGTAATGTGGATTGCAATTGAGGCAACCACCCTTGCATCTGCTTTTTTAGTAGGTTTTTATAACAATAAAAGATCCATAGAAGCTGCGTGGAAATACCTAATAATTTGTTCAGTGGGTATAGCATTTGCAATGTTAGGTATTATTTTACTTTATTATTCATCAACTATAACGCAAGTAGGAAACAAGATTTCCGGACTAAACTGGAATTTCTTACTGCAGAATGCTTCATCCCTTGACCCAAGTATTTTAAAAATAGCATTTATATTTATATTAATAGGTTTTGGAACAAAAGTTGGTTTTTCTCCTATGCATACATGGCTCCCAGATGCTCATAGTCAAGCACCATCACCTGTAAGTGCACTACTATCAGGAGTGCTTTTAAATACTGCAATATATGGTATCATAAGAGTTTTATCTATTGTCAACACATGCCTTGGAAATAATAACTATACAGGAAATCTGCTTTTATTACTTGGAATATTGTCCATAGCGACAGCTGCTATGTTTGTTTTAGTACAGCAAGACTACAAAAGAATCTTAGCATATTCTAGTATCGAGCATATGGGAATTATTGCTTTAGGTTTAGGTATATGTACGCCAGTAAGTATTTTCGCAGCAATGTATCATACCTTTAATCATGCTATGACAAAATCAATGCTTTTCTTGGCAACTGGAAATGTTTATTTGAAGTATCATACTAAAAAAATAGCTGGCATACGTGGACTTATTAAAACAATGCCAGTAACAGGTATAGTTTTTGTTCTTGGTGTTTTCGCAATAACGGGTATGCCGCCATTTGGTATTTTTATGAGTGAATTTAGCACAGTGGTAGGGGCTATACAGTCAAAAAAATACATAATTGCTATGCTGCTTTTATTATTTTTAGCAGTTATATTTGCAGGATTTGTTAAACAGATAAGTAAAATGTTTTATGGCAATAACCCAAACTCCGAAATAGAAAAAGGTGAGTTGGACTTCATTAGTTCATCAGTTCTTATAGTTTTGTTATGCATTATAATTTTTGTGGGAATATATATACCTGCCCCATTGAAGTCATTAATGGATGCCTGTACTGAAATTGTTTTAGGAGGGATATAAGTGGTTTCCGAAGCTATTTTTGAAGCAATAAATAGATTATTATCATCACATGCAATTGAAAGCAAATTGCTTAATGAAAATGAGATATATTCAGAGGTTACACAAGCATCTATTAAAGATGACTGCATTAGTATTTATAATAATATTGACTGTGTGCTTATTGATTTATTTGGTAATGACACCTCTCAAATTAATAATAGCATAACTATTTATTATACCTTTGCAGTTAGGTCATCTAATACACTAATTACCTTATACGTTAAGCTTGACAAAAAAAGCTCACTGCATATTGACTCAATTGCAAAGGAAATTCCTGCTGCAAGCTTGTATGAAAGAGAGATACAAGACATGTTTGGAGTTTCATTTGTTAATTCATTAGATAGCAGAGAATTAGTGCATCATGGAAATTTTCCGCTGAATGTTCATCCGTTAAATAAGGATTTTAAAGCAAATACTAGATTGAATTTTGAAAAGAGGGAGCAAAGTTATACCAGTATTTCTGGTACAGGAGTATTTGAAGTTGCCGTAGGACCTGTTCATGCAGGAATAATTGAGCCTGGACATTTTAGGTTTAGTGTGGCAGGAGAGCCAATAATTAATCTTGAGGCAAAGCTATATTACACTCACCGTGGACTAGAAAAGTTGTCAGAGAATGAAAATTATATGAAAGTACTTTTGTTTTCTGAAAGAATTTCGGGCGATGAGACTTTTACAAATTCTTTAGCTTATTGTCAGGCAATTGAAAAAATTAATGGAATAACCTATCTTCCTGAAAGAGCACTTTACTCTAGAACTATATTTGCAGAGTTTGAGCGCATTTGCAGTCATCTTGGAGATATTTCAGGTCTATGTGTTGATACAGGCTATATTTTTGCAAATGGACAATTTGCTATGATGAGACGTTGGATACAGGTTTTATGCGAACAGCTGACTGGAAGTAGATTCTTAAGAAATACAAATAAACCAGGAGGTTTAAGAAAAGATTTTATAAGAAATAATGAAAAATTAATTATTGATTGCTTAAATAATTTAGATAAAGAGTTTAGAGAAACAGTAAATATTGTTAAAAATAATGGTATGTTTATTGATAGAGTTGAACACACTGGAATTTTATCTAATGCTATTGCTGTTGATTTAAATGCTGTTGGGCCTGGTGGCAGAGCTAGCGGTATTAATACTGATGTTAGAAAAGAATTCCCGTATGCTGCATATTCAAAGCTTAAATTTAATGTACCTCAACATAATAATTGCGACATTAATTGCAGGATGAATGTTAAAATTGAGGAAATTATTGAGTCTATAAGTATTATTAGACAAGCTCTTGATAAAATGCCAGAGGAAGGTTCTATTTCTATTGACATAGGAAATCTTAAGCCTTATTCTTATGCCTTTGGTATGACTGAGTCACCCAGAGGAGAAAACATTCATTTTGTTATGACAGGTGAAAATAATACTATTTTAAGATATAAAGTAAGGACACCGTCATTTTGCAATTGGCCTGTACTATGCCATGCAGTTAACACTAATACATTAACTGATTTTCCACTAATAAATAAGAGTTTCAATCTTTCATATGCTGGAAATGATTTGTAATTTAGTGTGAGGTTATTAATTGAGTTTACCAATTTATATGCAGAAGTTGGTATTATTGCTTTTGGAGGTAGATTAAATGCATAATATAATTAAAAAGATGTTTCAACATGGTACTGTTACTGTTGATTACCCTAAAAAGCCAATAAAGAGTTCATATATTACTGGTGTACCAGAATTTTATTATACTAAATGCAAAAGGTGCTCAAAGTGCATTAATTCATGTCCAACTGGAGCAATTGCTTTAGTTGATAATGACAAGCAGAAAGAAAAATCGCCTGCTGTAAATATTGACGAATGCATTTTCTGCAGATTTTGTGAAGATGCGTGTCCAAATAAAGCAGTATTACTTTCAAACAAGTTTGAACTGGCACAGAAAAGCAGAGCAGCTTTAAGAGCAACACCATTATTAGTTCAAGACGATGTTGTTAAGGATTTAGATTATGAGTTATTAGGCAGGCAATTAAAGGAGAAAGTAAAAAAGTTTTATGGTAAGAGCCTAAATATCAGAGAAGTAGATGCTGGTTCTTGTAATGGCTGCGATTATGAACTAAATGCTTTAGGATCTCCCTATAATGATTTAGAACGTTTAGGAATTCAATTTGTGGCTTCACCTAGGCATGCTGATATGTTAATGGTAACTGGCTGCGTAACCAGAAATATGGAGGAAGCACTCATAAAGACATATAATGCAACACCTTCACCAAAACTAGTTATTGCTGTAGGTGCATGTGCTTGCAGTGGCGGTATATTTAAAAACAGCTATGCAGGCAGAAATGGCGTAGATTGTGTATTGCCTGTAGATGTATATATACCAGGATGTCCCCCTAGGCCTCAAGCATTAATATATGGTATATTAAAAGCAATAGGTAGGCTTTAAGCTTTTTAACAATGATGGTGGTTGAGGCTTTCAATAAGGAGAAGTATCCATACTCAAGCAGAGTATCTCAACCTATAGTTTCATTGTATTTTGCGCCGAAAGCAGGCGTAGGAGGTTATCGGCTCGAAACAATAGTTTGTACTAGCATTGTGCATTTTCGAGCCATGTGGTTGTTGTAGTTTAGCGGATGGAGCAGTGAAAATTACTGCGTACCTCCACGATAGTTTAATTAAAGTTTTGTGCCTAAGATAGGCGTGGGAGGTTAGTATGAATAATCTATGTGAATTATATAATAGAGAATGTATTAATTGTGGTGAATGTGATATTTGTGATTTAGACTCTGAAAAGCATTGTGATAATTGCGGTCAATGTATTGATGAAATTGACGATTACAGAAGTGTTTCAATAAAAGATTTTATGACATCAAATATTACTAAGGAACAGATTGATAGACTTAGAGATAAGCTTTCTGAAAAAGAAAAAAATAACAATTGAAAATAGTTATATTTTTTATTTTAATTTATATATGCTGAATGTTTAAACAGAAGATAAATGCTTAAGAAGATAAATGCTTAAATAGAGGTTAAATGCTTAAACATGAGTTAAATGTTTAAGATAAAAGTTAAATTTTGAAGGGGTAGATTATTAATGAGCCGTGAAATATACTTGGATAATAGTGCTACAACAAAGCCCTATGACGAAGTTATTGAATATATGAATGATGTTAATAGGAATTTTTACGGAAATCCTTCATCTTTGCATACAAAAGGAATTGAGGCTGAAAATCTGGTGAAACGTGCCAGAAATCAGATATCGGATTCGTTGAAAGTAGACTCAAAGGAAATTGTATTTACATCAGGAGGCACAGAATCAAACAATTTAGCTATTTTGGGGTTCTTGAAAGCTAATCCTAGGGCAGGGAAACATATTATTACAAGTGAAATTGAGCATCCATCTGTGTTAGAAGTGTTTAAACAGCTTGC
Source organism: Ruminiclostridium herbifermentans (assembly GCF_005473905.2). Classification (NCBI taxonomy): domain Bacteria; kingdom Bacillati; phylum Bacillota; class Clostridia; order Eubacteriales; family Oscillospiraceae; genus Ruminiclostridium; species Ruminiclostridium herbifermentans. The sequence goes on along the minus strand of NZ_CP061336.1, from coordinate 2,442,333 downwards.
TAAGGATGGTTACAAAGTTGACTATATTCCTGTAGATAATAAAGGTGTAATTAAGCTAGATGCATTAGAAAATGTAATAAGCAGTGAAACTGCTTTGCTAAGTTTTATGCATACTAATAATGAAACTGGGGCAATACAGCCTATTGATGAGATTAATAAAATCAGGAAAGCTAAATGTCCGTCTGCAGTCCTTCATGTAGATGCTGTTCAAGCATTTGGAAAGATACGTATTTTCCCTAAAAACTATGAAATAGATCTTCTGTCAATTAGTTCTCATAAAATCCATGGACCAAAGGGGATAGGAGCTCTTTATATTAGAAAAGGAATACGGATTAAGCCTGTTTTATTAGGCGGAGGACAAGAAGTATCGCTACGCTCTGGAACGGAGAATGTATCTGGAATTTGTGGATTTGGTCTTGCTGCCGAAAAAATTTTTAACGATATTGATGCAAACTATACTCACGTTGCTTCTATAAAAGAATATTTTGTACAGAAAATAACTGAATCATTTGAAGATGCAATAATAAATTCCTATGATCAGGCATTACCATACATTATAAATGTTTCTTTTTCAAATTTAAAATCTGAGGTTTTACTACACCATCTTGAACAGAAAAACATTTATGTATCTACGGGTTCTGCCTGCTCATCAAATAAAAAAACTCATAGTTATGTTTTGAAGGCAATGGGATTAGAATCAAAAAACATTGATAGTGCTATTAGATTTAGTTTTTCAGCATCAAATTCTATCATTGATATTGATGAAACAATTGCAGCACTTAAAGAAATAATTCCTGTAATAAGCATTAAACGAAAAATTAAAGGTTAAGAAGTACTAGTCAAGAAAGGTACTAACGAAAGGAATGTATAAAATGAAAAAAATTATTTTGGTACGTTATGGAGAAATTATATTAAAGGGCTTAAATAGACCAGTTTTTGAAGAGAAATTAATGGGAAATATAAAAAGCGCAATATATAAATTTGGTAAAGCAAAGGTATTAAAATCTCAAGGAAGAATTTACATTGAACCTGAAGATGAAAATTACGAGTTTGATTTGGTTATGCAGAGGGTCACAAAAGTATTTGGCGTAGTTTCTGTTAGTCCTGTTTGGAAAATAGAAACTGATTATGAGCAAATAAAAACTTATGCATTAAAAATGGCAACAGAATTAGTTAATCAATATGGTTATAAAACTTTTAAAGTAGAAACCAAAAGAGGTAATAAGAAATTTCCAATGCAGTCCCCCGAAGTTTGTAATGATATTGGAGGACATATTTTTGAAAATATAAATGGATTAACAGTAGATGTTCATAATCCTGATTTTATTTTATTTATTGAGATTAGAGAGAATTCATATATTTACTCAGAAACTATTAAAGGTCATGGCGGAATGCCATTGGGCTCAAATGGAAAAGCAATGCTTTTATTATCAGGAGGTATTGACAGTCCTGTTGCAGGCTGGATGATGGGGAAAAGAGGAGTTGAACTAGAAGCTATCCACTTCTACAGTTATCCATATACTAGCGAAAGAGCAAAACAAAAAGTAATTGATCTTGCGAAGATATTAGCTGGATACTGCGGAAAAATTCATTTGCACATAGTTCCTTTTACAGAAATACAATTAGCTATAAATGATAAATGTCCAGAAGACCAGCTAACAATCATAATGAGACGTATTATGATGAGAATTGCTGAACAAATAGCTCGTAATTCAAATGCTATGGCTTTAGTAACTGGTGAAAGTATGGGACAGGTTGCAAGTCAGACTATGCATGGCTTATATTGTACTGATTCAGCAGTCAATATGCCTGTATTTAGGCCGTTAATTGGTATGGACAAGGTAGAGGTTATTGATATTGCAAGAAAAATTGATACATTTGAAACCTCAATACTGCCATATGAAGATTGCTGTACTGTTTTTGTTGCAAAGCACCCGCAAACAAAGCCTAAGCTTGATAAAATTTTGCTGTCAGAATCTAAAGTGGATTTTGAACCATTAATAAAAACTGCAATTGAAACTACAGAAGTAATTGTGGTTAGACCATAAGAATAAAAGCTTACTATGGATTGATGATAGATGAAAATATAGTAAATTAAAGATATTTATTATACTATTTGAAGGTAAATATTTTTTCACATATGATATATATTTTCAAACAGCCTATTAGATAAAATATACTTGTCTTTAAGAAATTAGATTTATGTTTTTGAATTTTTTTGATGACTTATCTAACTTGTGATTGATGATTTTGAATAGTATTTAAAGACTTATCTAACTTGTGATTTGTTTTTTTGAATAGTTTTACAACGACATATTTAACTAGTATTTGAAAAAGTATATTAAAAAGCCTCTGTTTAGAAGAGGCTTCTTAATATACTTACACCAAATATTTTAAATGTTTTTAACATAAATTTTTATTAATTATTCTGAATAATTAGTTTCAGCATCAAATGCAGATGTTGTAGTACCTGATTCCACTTCAGTGTCAGTTACAGGAGCAGAAATGGCATTAGTATCTGCATCCAAAGCATCGCCAGTGTCAACAGAAGGCTCATTAATCACAGTATTGCCGGATTCCACCGTAGCCCCAGTGTCAACAGAAGGAGCAGTAATGACGGTAGTGCCTGTATCCAAAGTAGTACCAGTGTCAACAGATGGAGCAGCATTGACAGTAGTGCCTGTATCCACTGTACTACCAGTGTTAACAGAAGGAGCAGCATTGACAGTAGTGCCTGTATCCACTGTACTACCAGTGTTAACAGAAGGAGCAGCATTGACAGTAGTGCCTGTATCCACTGTACTACCAGTGTTAACAGAAGGAGCAGTAATAACGGTAGTGCCCGTATCCACTGTACTACCAGTGCTAACAGAAGGAGCAGTAATGACGGTAGTGCCTGTATCCAAAGTAGTACCAGTGTCAACAGAAGGAGCAGCATTGACAGTAGTGCCTGTATCCAAAGTAGTACCAGTGTCAACAGATGGAGCAGCATTGACAGTAGTGCCTGTATCCAATGTAGTACCAGTGTCAACAGATGGAGCAGCATTGATATTAGTACCAGTATCAAGAACAGGACCTGCATCTACATTAGGACCAGTTATAATAGCAGTACCAGTATCAAGAACAGGACCTGCATCTACATTAGGACCAGTTATAATACCAGTACCAGTATCAAGAACAGGACCTGCATCTACATTAGGACCAGTTATAATACCAGTACCAGTATCAAGAACAGGACCTGCATCTACATTAGGACCGGTTATAATAGCAGTACCAGTATCAAGAACAGGACCTGCATCTACATTAGGGCCGGTTATAAGAGCAGAACCAGTATCAAGAACTGGGCCTGTTAAAATGCTATTTCCTGTATCTAGCGTTGGACTTATTTGATTATTAGGACCTGTTATTATGTTAGGACCTGTGTTTAAAGTTGGGGTTAGCATAATACCTTGACCATTTAAGTCAGTTTGACTAATAGGATTTAATAGACAAGGCGGGAAACTATAGCAGAAACAACTGGTACAGCTATTACATTTACCATGCATACATTTATTTTTATATTTTGAACATTTATGACAATTAAAGCAACTGCAGAAGTCTTCTTTACAATTAGCATTTTTTTGATTAACTACTTCTGAATTTAATTTATCAGTTTTTGAATTTTCGCTTTTTTTACCTCGATGACGCCTAAAATGACTTCTCATTATTTAAAGCCTCCATAATAAAACAGAGTTTAGTATATATTATTGAAGTTTTATATAGAATGTTACCATTTTTGGCCAAAGTCAATTATGTTTAAGCCTTCATTACCATAGTACATGCTTTAAAATTCTCAGAATAAAAAATAAAATTGCTCACAATTAATAAAATCAATTATATAAAAATATATTTATTAATATAATTGATAATTGCACATCAACTCTTTTAGTTATACAATATTCAATTTTCGAGCATAAATTTTACTGGTGAAGGAGAATTGCATGTAGTAGTATTTTATTGAAAATGCTAACATGAATATAAATTATGTTTAAACAAATAATTAATAAAATTATTAAAAAAAATAGAAGAATAAGAGGATCCTATTACTATTTTTTAGTACTACTGTCGCTAGTTTTACTTGCAGGAGTTATCTTTGGATATACAACTTATAAAAAAATTTCATATATGTATTTTTACAATGGAATTTATGTTGATGGAATAAATATTTCAGGGTTATCAAAGGAAACTGCAGTTAAAAAGCTTCAGAAAGAAAAAAAATTTGATTATAAAGACAAAATAATTTATCTAATTTATAAGGAAAAGAAATGGCCTATACCTTTAGATAGTATAAAATATAAGCCGGATTTTGATTCTACGCTAAATTATGCCTATAACATTGGAAGAAAAGGGAGTATAGTCCAGCGTTTAAATATCATTAATAGTTTAAATAGAAAACCAATTAACCTTATTTTATCTTATAAATATGACAAGAATCAGCTTGTAAAAAAACTAGAGGTAATAAAAAAAGATATAGATTTTTTAGGTATTTCCTCCACTTATAATTATAATTATGGTAAAATAAACTATACAGCTGATGTCACAGGAAGAAAATTAGATGTTGATACAAATTTAAAATTGATTGAAACATATTTACTCAATAGAAATTTTGAAGATATAAATTTAGTTGTTCAACCAGTAAAACCGTCTATTACTTTAGAAGATGTTAAAGAACTAGAGCATGTGCTTGCTTCATATACAACTAGTTTTAATATAAACAATTACAGTAGGGCAAGTAATATTAAGTTGGCATGCCAAAAAATTAACAATTATTTACTATTACCAGGTGAAGAATTTTCATTGGATTTAGTGCTTGGACCTAGGACAACAGCTCACGGCTATATGGAAGCCCCAATTATAATGAAAAACTCAGTTGTGCAAGGGACTGGTGGTGGAGTATGTCAAGTGGCTTCAACTTTGTACAATGCAGTTCTATTTTCAATGCTGCAGGTTACTAGTAGAATTAACCACTCAATAACTCTTAATTATGTACCTCCTGGGCAAGATGCAACAATATCTGAGGGATATATTGACTTTAAATTTAAAAATAATAGAGACTATACTGTTTGCATTGTAGCAGAAGTTGATAAAGGCAATTTAACTGTAAAAATTATTGGAAGAAAAAGAATCAATGATCCTATAGTTAAATTAAGGCCAGTTATTATTGAAGAGTACGAGCCTCCGCATCCAGAATATGTGATTGATGATAGCCTGTCAGACAACCAAGTTGTTATTAGAACAAAAGAAAAAAAAGGAATGAAAGTTGTATTATATAGAGATTCTTATAACAGCCAAGGTTTACTGATAAATACTGAAAAAATTAGTCAGGATATTTACAAGCCTGTTCGTGGAGTGCTTGCTGTAAATAAAAAAAGTTATAATAATTTAAAGATAAATTAAAATAGAAGTACATATATTAAATTACTAACGATTAGAGGTATTGACATGAATGATTTACTTTACAATAAGAAAGTTATGTGCCCTGCATGTAATAGAGAAATAGAAGTTACAAGAGTTAAAACTAAGGCATGTAAAGTGCTTTCAAGAGATACAGATATGTGTGTGCATTATGAAAACATTAATGTACTATTTTATGATGTATGGGTATGCGATAATTGTGGATATGCTGCCTTACAAGATAAATTCGAAGGATTATTTACAAGAGACGTTAAAGCAATAAAAGAAAATATTAGTAAAAACTGGATTAAGAGAAGTTTTACTGGAGAACGAGATGTGGACAAGGCTATAGAAGCTTTTAAACTAGCACTTCTAACCTTAAAAGTACGAAATGCTAAAAACAGTGAAATAGCTAAGGTTTGCTTAAGAATAGCATGGTTATATAGGTTTAAAAAACATAGTGCTAATGAAATTAAGTATCTTAATTTTGCATTAGAAGCTTACAAAGATGCGTATCAAAATGAGAGATTCCCGTTGGACAAGCTAGATGAAATAACCTGTATGTATATAATTGCAGAGTTATTTAGAAGGGTAGGCAAGTTTGATGAAGCTATAACATGGTTTAGCCGTATTGTTGCGTCTCCAGAAGCTAGAAGTAAGCCATCATTAATCGATATGGCTAGAGACCAGTATCAGCTTGCTAAGGATCAGCTAGCGGAACAAAATACATGATAAAGATTAAGGGCATTAACTATTGAATGCTGAATAAATTTTAAAATTCCTAAATTCAAATAAAATTTTTTTGATTTTATTGATATATTCTAAAAAAATGTATTGTAGAAATACTTTATTTGAATCAGCGAAATTTTAATAAGGCAAGAGGTATTCTCTCCGCGAGAAAGCAAAAGCGATAACAGCCACATCATATAGAAGAGAGGATATTTACTGCCTTGTTGTTTTGCCATAAATTAATTTAAAATTTTTGATTAATGATAAATGGCAAACAGAAAAATATATTACTCAAAGTAGTTTCTGGAGTAAATTTGGAGGAAAGCAATGGAATCGGGTAAGGTGCCAAATGACGTTTTAAATAAAATTGTTCTTAGTAAAATAAATAAATTTAGAGAAGAAATAATTCTTAGACCTGGAATTGGCGAGGATTGTGCAGCAATAGATTTTGGGGAATATGCGTGCGTGTTGTCAACTGATCCTATCACAGCAGCTGTAAATGATATTGGAAAGCTTTCCGTTCACATATCCTGCAATGATATTGCTTCAAGTGGAGTTGAGCCACTTGGATTAATGGTTACAATTCTATGTCCTGTTGGAACAAGTGAAGCAGAACTGGAAAATGTAATGGAGCAGATATGTGTTACTGCTGCAGAACTAAACGTTGAAATAGTAGGCGGACATACTGAGGTTACACCAGCTGTAAATCAAATAATTATTTCTACCACATGTATTGGCAAGTCTCAGAAAAATAAAATTGTATCATCTACTGGAGCAAAGCCTGGTGATAGTATTATTATGACTAAAAGCGCAGGGATGGAAGGTGCAGCTATAATTGCCACTGATTTTGCTCATAAACTTAATAACATTATAAGCCATGAAGATTTATGCTATGCAAGAGAGTTTGTTAAATCATTAAGTGTCGTTAAAGAAGGAGTGCTGTCTGGAAAATTTGGGGCTACATCCATGCATGATATTACAGAAGGAGGTGTTCTAGGAGCTGTCTGGGAAATTTCAGAAGCTTCTGGAGTTGGAGTTGTTATAAACAAAGATAATATTTCAGTTGATCCAGTCACAAAATCCATTTGTAATGCATTAGATATAAATGTACTGAGATTAATTTCCAGCGGGAGTATGTTAATTACCTGTCCAAATGGTGAAGAACTTGTGAAGATTTTGGAAAGTAACAATATTAAAGCTACAATTATTGGAACAGTTACTGCAAATAAAAATGAAAAATTACTCATTAGTAAAAAGGAAGGTACCGTTCAAGAGATTGAACCACCATCCTCAGACGAACTTTATAAGTTATATGTTACTGCCAATCACGAGCATAGCTTATAGTAATTGGTAATAAGAAATAAATAGAATTGTCTGTATAAATATGTAAATTTTCAAACTATTTTGCATATTTATTTGCTTATTCAATTGACATAAGTATATCTATTTTATTATAATTTTAATGATGTGATTATTAACAAATGATGTCAAAATGTATTTTGGCATGGAGTGGAGGCAAAAGTGTATAATATTGATACAATTAAAAAATTTGATCCTCAAGTAGCTGAGGCTATTGAACTTGAGGTTAATAGACAAAGAAATAAAATAGAGTTAATAGCTTCTGAGAATTTTGTAAGTGATGCTGTAATTGAAGCTCTAGGAACTCCTTTAACAAATAAATATGCAGAAGGTTATCCTGGAAAAAGATATTATGGTGGTTGTGAGCATGTTGATGTAATTGAACAGTTAGCGATAGACAGAGCAAAAGAAATATTTGGGGCAGAGCATGCAAATGTTCAGCCACATTCTGGAGCGCAGGCAAATGCTGCTGTATTTCTAGCATTCTTAAACCCAGGTGATACTTTTTTAGGCATGAATTTAGCTCATGGCGGTCACTTAAGTCATGGAAGTCCTGCTAATATTTCAGGTAAGTATTACAATGTAGTACCTTATGGTGTTAGAGAAGACAATAACTATATAGATTATGATGAACTTAGAAAACTCGCTAAAGAAAATTCTCCAAAGCTTATTGTCGCTGGTGCAAGTGCATATCCAAGAACACTTGATTTTAAGGCTTTCAGAGAAATAGCTGATGAAGTAGGAGCAATCTTAATGGTTGATATGGCACATATAGCTGGTCTTGTTGCAGCAGGTGTTCATCCAAATCCAGTTCCTTATGCAGATGTTGTAACAACAACTACTCATAAAACACTTAGAGGGCCAAGAGGCGGTATGATTCTCTGCAAAGAAGAGCACGCAAAAAAAATAAATAGTGCTGTATTCCCAGGAACACAAGGCGGACCATTAATGCATGTTATTGCTGCTAAAGCAGTTTGCTTCAAGGAAGTACTTTCACCTGAATTTAAAGAATATCAGCAAAACATAGTTAAGAATGCAAAAGCACTATCTTTAGCTCTTATTGAAAAAGGCTTCAAGCTAGTTTCAGATGGTACTGACAATCACTTGATGCTTGTAAATCTTACAAACATGAATATAACTGGTAAGGAAGCTCAGTTAAAGCTTGATGATGTTAATATTACATGTAACAAAAATGGTATACCTTTTGATACACAAAGTCCATTTATTACTAGCGGTATCAGACTTGGAACTCCTGCAGTAACAGCAAGGGGTATGAAGGAAGAGGATATGAAGGAGATTGCAGAGCTCATTCATCTTACTATTACTGACTTTGATAACTCAAAGGACAGCATTATAAATAGAGTAGAAGCACTTTGCGGAAAATATCCTTTGTATAGATAATCGTTGATTAATTTAGAAATAAGATGATTGATTTACATGGTTGTTTATAACTATGACAGCAATCTGTTTAAATTGTCGGCTTTAAGGCTGATGTTAATTGAATATAATTTTATTATAAAGTTATATATTAAAAAAAAGAGTTAGCGCAAAATATTTTGTTCTAACTCTTTTGATATGTACTAATAAATTCCAGTTGTTTATTTAGATTTAATTATTCTTCAGAAATATCATCCTCAAGGCTTTTTCGATTTCTCCTGCTTTCCGATACCAATTGATTTAGCGGATTCCTGCTTACTGCATCTCGTAGCTGTTCCTGGTCTAGGTGAGTGTATATTTCAGTAGTGGCAATGCTTTGATGGCCTAATAATTCCTGCAATGCTCTTATATCAACCTTACCATACTTATACATTAAAGTAGCTGCAGTATGTCTAAGCTTATGGGTTGAATATCTCTGAGGGTCAAGACCAGCTTCTTTAATATATTTTTTTACAATTTTCTGAACTGACTCCTTACTTATACGTTGTAAACGCTTACTCAAAAACAATGCATTTTTATCTTTTACACCGTTAACAGGGCGAACCTTCATATAATCATCAATAGCTTGTAAACAGGCATTATTAAGTGGTATGCTGCGTTCCTTGTCACCTTTACCGATGACAGTGAGGCTGTTATTTTTAATATTACTTAAATTTATTCCAACTAGTTCAGATAGTCGTAATCCACAATTTAAAAATATAGTAAGAATTGCGTAATCCCGTGCAGAATACTCACTATTCACGATATTAACAGAATCCAGCAAATCCTTGCTCTCTTCAACATTCAAGTATCTTGGAAGCCTTTTAATGATTTTAGGTGATTCTAACTCACTTGTAGGATTAACATCAATTAGCTTAGCTTTGTTTGTAAGATAGTTGAAGAATGCTCTCAAGCTGGCAACCTTTCTAGCACGGGCATAAGCTGTATTATCACGGTTACTGCTTACAAAAGACATAAATGAGTACAAATCACTTAAAGTAACAGTTTTTAAAATAGCGATGTCTACATCTGTGATATCTATTTCATCAAATTCAATTTGTTTATCTACTAGCTTTCTGTGAATTTTTAAAAATCGAAAGAAAACCCGTAAGTCATAAAAATAAACTTGAACAGTATTTGCTGATTTACCTTTAATTGTTAGAAGATAATTTAAAAAATCTTGTAGTACTAATGGCATTTCAAAATCAGAAATATTTTTCATAGGTGACTCCAATTCATTATTATTAATAATTCAACTATCCCACCGCAAAAATCTATCGGTGATTAAGCTTAACAATGGCTTGTTGACGAAATAACTAGAAAGTATAATTTGTACTTACATGGCGCACTTTTGAGTCTAAAAAACGCAAGCGTTTTTTGCTAATTTTGTAGGTAGTATTTACTTATTTTATGTATTTTGGTTCATCAATTCAAAAGCTGCCTTACTACTTTCTTCATCCATGGTTCATAGTATACCAAATATTGTAGTATTATTAGCTTATAATCAAATACTATTATACCAAAATTGCATTGACTTTTGTATGCTATGAGAAGTTTGTATTAATTAAATAAGCTTTTCAGTATACCGATGTATTATTGAAAGAAATAGTACTAAGTAGTAATATATATCTAATTGCGAAGTTCGATTAGAACTTGATGATAGAAATAATAGGTAAAGAACAAGTATTGTTAGCCGACACAGTGGAAGTTAGTAGCTATGAGCATTAAACTGAGACAGGATGCCTTGGTTATACGGTGGGCTTAAAGTGATTATTTCTCCACCGCAATTAATTCAGCGTCAAACTTCGGGAGCGAGCAATAGATATATAATTCGGGAGTACTATTTAAGCAATTTGCTGTTGATTATATTATTTTTGATTAGCAACATACCCTAGCACATTAACAACAATGATGGTAAATGTGGAAGTGTAGCTTAAAATAGCATTCCAAACAAACATGAATACTGATTTTGTGGTTCCTTAACACTGAATTTAATATAAAAGATATTTTGACAATCAATTATAATTGCCTTAAACTATATATAATTGTAAAATAATGAAATGAGAAAGAATATGTCTAATTTGTTTTATGACTGATTTAAAATACCTTAATATCATTTTTCATTATCGTAATACAATTTACAGAATCATCTTTCGCTGTTGATAATTAAATTGTTCAGAATTATCTATAGTATTTTGATTCAAGAATATATCCATAAATGGAGTGACTAATTTGGCTGAGGCTTTATATAGTAAAATTAAATATTTTGATAACATTCCAGCCACTCCTAAAAAAGAACTTATTCTCACTAGGTTGGGTTATCGAAAAGGTATTACTGAACTGAATGCACATGATATAGCATTAGTTGAAGAGAGTATGCGACAGGGACAATACCTATGTAAGCCAGAAGGAGCATATTTAATTGTTCCTATTTCAACAATCAATGGCTCTGTCATAACCCTTGATAATGGAGTTAGCATTGATAGTTTAGGTCTAACAAAGCTTTTGCAAAATAGTAAAAGCGTTGTTCTAATGGCAGCCACTGTGGGGAAAAAAGTTATAGATAAGATATTTGAAGAAGTAGAAAAAGGCAATGCTGCTAATGGCTTGATAATTGATTCAGTAGCCTCTCAAACTGCTGATGCGGCTCTTGACTGGATGGTACAGCTACTTAGAAAAATTCTAATCCGAGAAGGAAAGGTACTAACAAAACATAGATATAGTCCCGGCTACGGAGATTTACCGCTATCATATCAGAAGGTTATTTTTGATATGCTTCAGCTTGAAAGATTAAACATTTCGCTAACGGAGAAATTCATGCTAATACCAGAAAAATCAGTTTTAGCAATTGCAGGTATCGAAGATAAGGGGGAACAGGATAATAATGAATAAAGCAACGTTTAGAGAACTAATTTCAAATAAAATACTAATACTTGATGGTGCTACAGGAACACAGTTGCAAAAAAAAGGTATGCCTACAGGCGTATGTCCTGAACAATGGGTTTATGAGAATCCTGATGTGATTAAAAGCATCCAAAAGGAATATATAGAATCAGGTTCAAACATAATATATACCTGTACTTTTGGTGGCAATCGCATTAAACTTGATGAATTCGGTATAGGGGACAGAACAGTTGAACTAAACAGATGCTTAGCTAAGTACTCCAAAGAAGCTGCAGGTGATAAATGCCTTGTTGCAGGTGACTTGGCCTCTACAGGCAGATTCATAAAACCTCTGGGAGATATGGATTTCGAGGATTGTGTAAATATATATAAAGAACAGGTTAAAGGATTATTAGAGGGAGGCGTAGACCTTTTTGTAATAGAAACCATGCTAGACATACAGGAAGCTAGAGCGGCACTTATTGCAGTAAAAGAAAGCTGTGATTTGCCTGTTTGTGTAAGTATGAGTTTTGATGAGAATTTTAGAACATTAACTGGAACTGACCCAATTACTGCCTTAATTACCTTGCAAAGCCTTGGAGCTGATGTTGTTGGCTGTAATTGCTCTACAGGGCCAGTGCAAATGTTAAAAATTATTTCAATGATGAAGCCATATGCTAAAGTGCCTTTAATGGCTAAGCCAAATGCAGGACTACCAAAGCTTATTAATGGTAAAACTACTTTTGATATGAAGCCTGAGGAATTTGGTTCATATATAAAAGAATTTATAGACGCAGGAGTAAACCTATTAGGAGGCTGTTGTGGAACCTCTCCTGATTATATTAAACAGATTTATTTAGAAAGCAGAAATTTAAAGCCAGCTGTTGTTTCTTCTGAGCCTTATAGTGCTATAACTTCCTGTCGTAAAACTGAATTCTTTGGTTTAAATAAACCCGTTGCTATTGTTGGAGAGAGGATTAATCCTACTGGAAAGAAACAACTGCAAGCTGAGCTTAGAGAGGGTTCAACCCACGAAATAAGAAAGTTTGCTGCTGAACAGGTAGAGAAAGGGGCTAATATTCTTGATGTTAATGTTGGTATGCCGGGTATTGATGAAAAGGCAACAATGCTAAACACTGTAAGTTTATTGAGTTCAATAATTGATGCTCCGCTTTGCTTGGATTCATCATCACCTGAAGTTCTTGAAGCAGCACTTAGAATATATCCAGGAAGAGCATTAATTAATTCAATTTCTCAAGAAAAAGTAAAACTGGAGAAGCTTTTACCAGTTGCCGCAAAATATGGCGCTATGTTTATATTGCTTCCTCTAAGCGATGAAGGCGTTCCTGAAAAAGCTGAGCAAAGAAAAGTAATTGTTGAAAATGTTTTTGCAAAAGCAGCTGAATTTGGTTATCAAAAAAACGATGTTGTAGTAGATGGTTTAGTTATGACAGTTTCGGCAAACCAAGAAGCTGCTGCTGAGACATTAAAGCTGATTGATTGGTGCAGCAAGGAATTTGGCTGCGGAACAATAGTTGGTCTTTCAAATGTATCCTTTGGTTTACCTGAGAGAAGCTGGGTAAATGCAGCTTTCTTGGCTATGGCTATAAGCAAGGGGCTTACTATGGCGATAGCAAATCCATCAAGTGAACTATTAATGAATATAAAAATGGCTTGTGACGTAATTACAATGAATGATGTAAACAGCAAAAGCTATATATCCTATTTTGGCAGTCAGCCAAAGCCAACAGCTGGGGAAGTACGAATACAAGCCCAAGATAAAAAAATAGGTGACAGAATATTCGATGCCGTACTTAATGGTGATACTGAAATCATTGGTACACTAATAGAAAAAGCTTTAGAAGAAAAGGTTAGTGCTCGTGACATTGTAGATAACCATTTGATTCCTGCAATTAATCAAGTAGGAAAGTACTTTGATGAAAAGAAGTATTTTTTACCTCAATTAATTCAAAGTGCCGAAACCATGAAAAAGGGCTTTACTTTTGTAGAACCGCTGCTTAAGGAAGCTGTAACAGCTGAAGAAAAAGAAGTGGTCATAATTATGGCTACAGTAAAAGGTGACATTCATGATATTGGTAAAAATATTGTTGCACTTATGCTTCGAAATTATGGTTTTATAGTACATGATTTAGGAAAGGATGTAAGTGCTGAGACAATTATAGATAAAGCTAAAAGCTTGAATGCACACATTATAGGCTTATCCGCACTTATGACCACAACGATGGTGGAAATGAGAGAAGTTATAAAACTTGCAAAGGAACAAAATTTAAATTGCAAGTTTATGATAGGCGGAGCAGTTGTAGATGCTGATTATGCAAAGGAAATCGGAGCAGATGGTTATTCTAAAGATGCATATGAAGCTGTAAAGCTGGCGAAAAGGCTTTCAGAATAAAAATAATTTATGCACTAGACATAAAATTCAATATATTGATAATTATGTTATAAGTATCAATTATTGATAATAATCGCCAAAATTTATAATATAGTTAATGGGGACTGTTGCAAAACAAAAGAATAGAAATTATTGTTTTGCAACAGTCCCTTTATTTTCATAATTTATTCACTATAATAATTTTTTCATAAAATAAGCAGTAATTTAAAAAATTAAGGAAGGAGGTTAATTTATAGGGGAATTAGTGAATAAATTAAGTCAATTATGATAATGAAATATTAAGGGGGATTTGCAATGAATAAAAAGATAGCTGCTATTGTTTTATCGTTAATTATTTCAGTTCAAGCACCATTTTTATTGGGTCAGGAGAATAAAGCTCTAGCTGCAGAGACAGGCACATCGACAGAAGCAATAACTACTTTAAACACTCAATTCAATCAATTAGAAATGCCAATCATTTCAATAAATACTTCCGGGAATCAAGTAACTTCTGAAAATATAACTGCAAAAATAAGCATAATTAATGATGAAGGTATTTATGAAATGACTGACATGGATATGTCAATTAAACTTCGTGGTAATAGTACAATGTATGCTGAAAAGCCTAGCTATAAAATTAAGTTTGATAAAAAACAAAATCTGTTAAATGTTGGAGATGACAAAGGTAAACCATGGCTTTTAATTTCAATAAGATAGAGGATTTTGTTTATTTCATAATGCTAAATGGAATATAATGTTTTCTTGTCGCAATTTATGTTAACCGTTCATAATTTATTATTAAGGAAGTATCTATTTTTAGGAGCGGTTAAAATGTTGAAAAGAAGGAAAAGGAAACTTAAAATATTTAGCATATTTAATAAATTTGGAAAATCTAGAAAAAGAAAAGCCCATAACAAAAAGACAAAAGCAAGTGAGAAATATGACGTAATAATCAATATAGAAAATGATAAATTTACAAAAGAAAAATCTATTGAAGCATCTATCGAAGAATCCCTCAAAAAGTCTAAAGAAAAATCTATTAAAGCATCTACATCTAATGAAGGAGCTTTAGAAATTAATACCCATAAATTTTCGCAGAATAATGACAATAATGATAATAGTAAAAATGATGATAATAAAGATAATCATGATTTAGCAAACACTGAGAAATTTAGGACAAAGGCTAAAAATAAAGAAAATCGAGAGTATGTTGAAAGAATTCGTAATCAGGTAAAAGAAGTGCTGCAAGAAAATTATGATGATAGTATTGACAATCTATTTAATCAATTTGAAAATAGTGGATATGTAAATAAAGATAATTTTTTATTTCGCTTAATTTTTATGATTCTTAAGAAGTACGGTTATATTGATATAATAGACGATAATGGTGAGATAGACCCAAATGCCATTGAACAAATATTAAAATCAATTATCAATGATGCATATAAATTGATGAATGAAGATAATAATGAAATTAAATTAGAAAATAATAGTGTTTACATTTGCTGCGGCACAGAGAAATCCTGCTTTGAATGCAACCAAAATATTTTTGATGATGAAGACTAACATAAAGTTTAAGTAATAATAATATGTAAAGATGTATAGACAGTATTTTTAAGCTATATATAGGTTGTCATCAAAATACGTGTAAATAGATAAAAATTCTTAATTGTTAATACTTACAGAATATGTAAGCTTAGAAAGCATTGGTATATAGGATTCTAAGCTTTTTCTAAATTTTTATATGCAAATAGTTTTATTCTGGAAGAAATACTTATCCGTAAGATATTAATAAGCATTTATCAAGATTAATGAAATTTATACATGTATAATCATCAGCAAACTGTTTAAATAGTACTCCCGTGCAATATATATCTATTGCTTGCTCACGAAATAGATTCTGAAATAATTGTGATGAAGAACAAGAATTTCCGCCGACCGTATTAACAAGGCATCCTGTCTCGTGTCAATACTCACAGCTACTTCCTGTAGCTATGTCGGCTGCAATACCTGTTCTTCACCTATTATTTCTAGAACCTAATTCTAACCGAGCTACGCAACTAGATATATATTACACTCGCGTACTATTTTTTGCATGAAGACATCGGTATTCAGTAACAGCACTTCCATCAAAGAACTTAGAGATTGTTGCCCAACTATAAGCTTATTTAATAAAATAATCTTCTAAAATCTATTGACATATTTTTCTTGAGATGTTATTATTTCTTTTATACAAATCCTATATGATTAGTATGAAAACTATGAAATAAATCTATATTAATACTAATTTACTAAAGAAGATTTAATCTTGGTTATTAGCAGCAAACTCTGTTTATTTGAATCTGAACACCAATAATTTATTTAAAAGGAGAGATATTTATGTCCAATAACGCAAAAATTAAGTTGAGTTTTATAATTATTAGCTTAATAACAGCTTTTTCTCTAATGGCGGGTTGCGGAAGTGTTAGCGAAAAAACATCTAATTCAAGCAATAGCGACTCTGTTACACTTTTAAACGTATCATATGACCCTACTCGTGAACTGTATGAAGAGTACAATGCTGCTTTTACAAAGTATTGGAAAGAAACAACAGGACAGGATGTTACAATACAACAGTCACACGGTGGTTCTGGAAGTCAGGCAAGAACAGTTATTGATGGTAATGAGGCAGATGTAGTTACATTAGCACTTGCATATGATATTGACTCAATTAATAAGAATAAAGAATTAATCAATAAAGAATGGCAAAAGCGTTTACCAAATAACTCAACTCCATATACTTCAACAATTGTTTTTCTTGTGAGGAAGGATAATCCAAAGAACATAAAAGATTGGGATGATCTAGTAAAACCTGGAATACAAGTAATTACACCAAATCCTAAAACCTCAGGAGGAGCTCGCTGGAACTACCTTGCAGCTTGGGGCTATGCACTTAAGAATAATAATAACAATCAAGAAAAGGCTAAGGAGTTCGTAAAAGCCCTGTTTGATAATGTACCAGTTCTTGACTCTGGTGCTCGTGGAGCAACCACAACTTTTGTTGAACGTGGATTGGGTGATGTACTTATAGCATGGGAAAATGAAGCCTTCCTTTCAATAAATGAACTTGGAAAGGATAAATTTGAAATAGTTGTTCCGTCAATTAGTATTCTTGCTGAGCCTCCTGTTACAGTTGTAGATTCAGTTGTTGACAAGAAAAATACTAGAAAGGTTGCAGAAGCTTACCTTGAATATTTGTACAGTGATGAAGGCCAGGAAATTGCTGCAAAAAATTATTACAGACCAAGAAGTGAAAAAATTGCTCAAAAATATTCTTCTCAATTTACCGAAGTAAGTCTATTTACTATAGATGAGTTATTTGGTGGTTGGAACAAAGCTCAAGAAGAGCACTTTAATGATGGTGGTGTATTTGATCAGATATACATAAAAAAATAAAACCAGTTTATAGCCATTTAGTGGATATATCGATAACATGTAACAAATCTGAGGTGAATTCATGATACTGACAATTAAGCCCTTTAAATTAAAACAACAAAGTGTAATACCTGGCTTTGGCATTACAATGGGAATTGCATTACTATATCTTACACTTTTAGTACTAATACCTATTTCAATGGTATTTATAAATAGTTCAAGTTTGGGATTATCAAATTTTATTGATATAGTTACCAGTGAAAGAGTGGCTGCTTCACTAAAAGTATCTTTTGGTACATCATTTTTTGCAGCAGCAATAAATACAGTCTTTGGATTACTTATTGCATGGGTACTTGAAAGATATACTTTTCCTGGAAAGAAGCTTATGGATGGTTTGATTGACCTGCCATTTGCACTGCCTACTGCTGTAGCCGGTATATCACTTACAACACTTTATGCACAAAATGGGTGGATAGGCAGATTTTTTGAACCGTTGGGAATAAGAATATCCTATACACCTTTAGGAATAACAATTGCTTTAATATTTATAAGCTTTCCTTTTGTAGTAAGAACAGTTCAACCTGTTCTGCAAGGTATCGATACTGAGGTTGAAGAAGCTGCGGCATGTCTTGGTGCTTCAAGATTTCAGACTTTTACTAAAATAGTCATACCTGAACTGTTTCCAGCACTTATAACAGGGTTTGCTCTTTCGTTTGCAAGAGCATTAGGAGAATACGGTTCGGTTGTATTTATATCAGGTAATATGCCTATGAAGACCGAAATAACACCACTTTTAATCAGAACAAAGCTGGAGCAGTACGATTATGCTGGAGGTACAGCAGTTGCAGCAGTTATGTTAATTATATCTTTTGTTATGCTGTTGCTAATTAATTTTTTTCAGTGGTGGATTAGTAACAGACATAACCGAAGTTAATAGATAAATTAATAGATAAGATTTTATATTTTATGGCTACTTTAAGGCTTATGGAGGTAAATATGGCAGGCAGCATTCCATTAAATTTAGAAATTAAAAATCAAAATCAACTGAAAAGAAGAACGACAAAAGAATCTAAAGCTGTTCGTATTGTACTTACAACATTAGCAATATTATTTTTTGTATTATTGCTTATAGTTCCACTTATTTCAGTATTTGTGAAGGCTTTTGAGCAAGGCGCAAAGGTTTACATAGCGGCTTTAAGTGACCCAATAGCTTTAGATGCTATAAAGCTTACTTTGCTTACAATAGTTATTGTAGTTCCGATAAACACCGCTTTTGGATTAATTGCTGCATGGGCTGTGGCAAAGTTTAAATTCAGAGGCAAAAATGTATTAATAACTATAATTGACTTGCCTTTTGCCATTTCACCTGTAGTTGCAGGCTTAATATTTGTTCTTTTATTTAGCACAAGTCATGGATTACTAGCACCAGTTCTTAATACCCTTGGAATAAAAATAATATTTGCACCGCCGGGAATAATTCTTGCTACTTTGTTTGTTACACTTCCATTTGTAGCACGAGAATTAATTCCCTTAATGGAAGCTCAGGGAACTGCTGAAGAAGAAGCTGCTTTGACTTTAGGGGCAAGTGGCTTTAAAACCTTCTGGCATATAACACTTCCAAATATTAAATGGGGTCTTTTGTATGGGGTTATGTTAACTGCTGCCAGGGCAGCGGGCGAATTCGGTGCAGTTTCTGTAGTGTCAGGGCATATTAGAGGTCTTACAAACACAATACCTTTACAGGTAGAAATTTTATATAACGAATATAAATTTTCAGCAGCTTTTGCAGTTGCAACAATTTTAACTGTTATAGCAATTATTAATTTGATAATTAAGAATATTTCAGATTGGAAAATTAAACAGCAAGCCAAGATATAGGTTGGGTTATTATTTCTAAAGCTATAGTTATTTAATTATTTATAAAGTCCAAATTTACATTTCATATAAGGAGGTTGAGTATGAGTATTGAAATTTCAAATATCTCCAAAAGCTTTGATACCTTTAAGGCTCTAAGCAATATAGATTTGAAAATAAATACAGGCGAACTGGTAGCATTACTTGGTCCATCTGGTTCTGGAAAGACAACGTTGCTTAGGATAATAGCAGGGCTTGAAACTTCAGATCAGGGAAGTATCATCTTTGACGGCGAAGACAATACAGAAAAAAGTACTCAGGATAGAAAAGTTGGCTTTGTATTTCAGCATTATGCACTTTTTAAGCATATGACAGTGTTTGAAAACATTGCTTTTGGATTAAAAGTAAGACCATCAAAGTTAAGACCAAGTAAGGAAGAAATTAAAAAGAAGGTATATGAATTACTTGAATTAGTCAAAATGGAAGAACTGGCAAAGCGTTATCCTGCTCAGTTATCAGGTGGTCAGCGTCAAAGAATTGCTCTGGCTAGGGCTTTGGCTGTTGAACCTAAAGTACTTCTATTGGATGAACCCTTTGGTGCTCTTGACGCTAAAGTCAGAAAGGACCTTAGAAGATGGCTGAGAAAGCTACATGACGAATATCCAATAACAAGTGTTTTTGTTACCCATGACCAAGAAGAAGCACTTGATGTAGCAGATAGAATCGTTATTTTGAATAAAGGAAAAATTGAACAAATAGGGACTCCAGAAGAAGTATATGATAATCCTGCAAATCCGTTTGTTTACAACTTTTTAGGTAATGTTAATCTGTTTCATGGAAGAGTACATAATGGAAAAATTGAAATTGGTAATTTGAAGCTTGATTCTCCTCAGCATACCGATAGCGCTGACGGTAATATTATAAGTTTTATTCGTCCTCATGATATAGAAATTAGTCTTGAACCCAAAGAAAACGAGTTTATTGCTGCAGAGATAATATTTATCCGAGCAGTTGGACCAATTGTCAACCTTGAAATGAAGAGAAAGGATACAGGAGAATATATTGAAGCTGAAGTCAGTAAAGAAATATATAAAAAGCTTATGCTGAAGGAAAGGCAGACAGTATATATTAAACCTAAGGATTTCAGAGTGTTTATTCCTGATGATTATATTATTTAATTTTTTTATTAACTTTTGACTAGATTGGTAAAAAGTTGGGGATGAGAAAAATGGACATCAGCGATATAATAAAAAACCTATCTATGGAGTCAAAAAAAATATTAAGTTTACTGCTCCATAACCAGCCTTTTACTAAGGCTGTCTTATCAGAGTTATCTGGCTTAAAGCTTACAAGCCTAAATAGAATGATGCTTCCTCTTGAAGAAGCAGAGTTAATAGTTAAATGTGAAATAGGTGAATCAACAGGCGGCAGGAAACCTGTATTATATGATGTTAATCCATATCGGTATTTTATTATTGGTATTGACATATCAAGAACTTATACTCAGGTGGTTTTAATCAATTTTAAAATGCAATTCATTGAAAAAAATAAGTTTGATATGAACAAGGAATCAACTCCGTCAATAGTAGTAAATCTTATATCAAGCTGGATTGATAAAGTAATTGAAAAACTCAGAAAGCAACATGGAACTATTATAGGAATTGGTATTGGGACTGTAGGGCCATTGGACAGAAAAAAAGGAGTAGTGCTAAATCCTGATAACTTCAGAGCAAAAGGTTGGGAGGACGTACCATTAAAATCTATTTTTGAAGAAAGGTATGGAATCCCTGTTGTAATAGATAACGGAGCAAATGCAGCAGTATTAGCTGAAACATACTACGGATTAGGAAAGGGTATCAAGAACGTTATTTACATAAACTGTGGTATAGGTATCAGAACAGGAGTTATTTCCTCAGGTGTTTTTGTGAGAAACATAAACGATGCTGATGATGCCTTCGCACATATGATTGTAGATTTAAATGGGAGAAAATGCAGCTGCGGAAATGTAGGATGTATTGAAGCATATGCGTCAATTTATTCAATAAATCAAGTATTTACTGAACTATGCAATAAAACATTAAATTATAGCGATAATATTGAGCAGCTTTCCTATATTGATATTTGTAAGGCTGCAGAATCAGGAGAACCTATTGCTATGAAAGTCATAGAGGATTCTGCAACCATAATGGGAAATGGACTTGCAAATCTCATACAGCTATTAAACCCAGGAATTGTAATCCTAAGCGGACCATTACTTAAACACTCTGAGTTATTTTATCAAATTAGCACAGATACCGCATATAAAAGAATTAATAAATTTAGCAAAGACAAAATTTTTTTCAACAGGGGCGGTTACTTCAAAGAGGATGCCATATCAGTAGGGGCGGCAGCTATTTTGTTGGAAAGTTTTCTTGATAATGCTTGTACTTATTAATTTTAAATTAAGTTAATTATTAATCATATTTGAATATGAAAGTTGAATTTGAAAGGGGATAAAAATGCAGGAACTAAATCTAAAAGCACTAAACACTGAATTTATAAATAAAGAACCGGAAGAGGCTATTCGATTTATAGTTGAAAAATTAGGAGTTTCAAATGTTGCACTGGCCTCAAGTCTTTCAATAGAGGATCAGGTTCTTACAGATATGCTATTAAAAATCAATCCTAAAGCCAGAATTTTTGTTATTGATACTGGGAGACATTTTCAAAAGACTTATGACTTAATGGATGAAACCATGCTGCGTTACAAGTTCAATTTTGAGGTTTATGCACCAGAAAGTGCTGATATAGAAGAATATGTATCAAAGCTTGGTCCGAATTTCTTTTATGAAAGCGTTGAACTTAGAAAAAAATGTTGCGAAATTAGAAAGGTTAAGCCATTAAAAAGAGTTTTAAGCACTGTAGACGGATGGATTTGCGGTCTTAGAAGAGAACAGTCACCAACTCGTCAGGATATGGAAATATTTGAGTGGGACGAAGGAAATTCCATATATAAAATTAATCCTATTATATTCTGGTCGGAAGAGAAGGTATGGGAATACATAAAAGCACATAACTTACCTTATAATAGCCTTTACGATAAGGGATTCCGAAGTATTGGCTGCCAGCCCTGTACTAGAGCAATACAGCCAGGAGAGAATGTACGAAGCGGCAGATGGTGGTGGGAGGACCCAGACAAAAAAGAATGCGGACTACATTTGGGAGGACATTCTTCTGTTAAGTGAAATTGATACTATTTTATAATTACAGCGAAAAAGTCATACCTATGTGATTTCCATTAACTCGGCGTGTTTCCTTTGCTGTTTTTAGCGAACTTAAAAAAACATACCTATGTGATATTCATCATTTTAGTATGTTTTACAGCTGTATTTAGCGAACAAGGAAAAAGACATACATATGTGCTTTTCATCAGCTTCGCATGTTTCCTTTGCTGTATTTATCGTACTTAGAAAAAGAGATACCTATTAACTTTGATGCTTATGCAACTGAAACTTTTGATATAAAAGTTTGGTACGAATGCTTTTCATCAAAGCTATCAACTAACATTTTATTATAAAAACGTATTTATGCGTTTAAAGGGGGGTTTTTATGAATCA
Organism: Ruminiclostridium herbifermentans; assembly: GCF_005473905.2. Classification (NCBI taxonomy): domain Bacteria; kingdom Bacillati; phylum Bacillota; class Clostridia; order Eubacteriales; family Oscillospiraceae; genus Ruminiclostridium; species Ruminiclostridium herbifermentans. The sequence goes on along the minus strand of NZ_CP061336.1, from coordinate 2,419,257 downwards.
TTTAGATAAATTAGAGGCGCAAAGTGTTCATATACTTAGAGAGGCATACAGAGAATTTAAAAATATTTGTATGCTCTGGTCTATCGGAAAGGATAGCACCGTATTATTATGGCTTGCAAGAAAGGCTTTTTTCGGTCACGTACCAATACCACTTGTACATATAGATACACATTTTAAAATACCTGAAATGATTAAGTACAGAGATGAACTGGCACTAAAATGGAAGCTTACAATGGTTTACGGCGAAAATACCGAAGCTTTGGCACAAAAGAATACATTTCCTGATGGCAAAGTAGACAGAATCACATGCTGTCAATCACTAAAATCCAACGCATTAAAAAATACACTTTCAGGTGAATGGAACAGATATGTAATGGATCATAAGACTGGAAAATACGTGCTAGATACTAACAGAGAGCAATATACAGGTGTAATTGTGGGTGTTAGGGCAGATGAGGAAGGCAGTCGCTCAAAAGAGAGATATTTCTCACCAAGAGATAAGGAAAATGATTGGGATGTAGGAGATCAACCACCTGAATTTTGGAATCAATTTAAAACAGACTTTGCTCCTGGAACTCATATCAGAATACATCCTCTTCTTGATTGGACAGAATTAAATATTTGGGAGTATATCGAAAGAGAAAATATTCCTATTACATCACTATATTTTGACCAAGGCAATGGAAAACGCTACAGGTCCTTGGGATGCTATCCTTGTACAGCACCGGTCGATTCATCAGCTAAGAATGTCAGTGAAATTATAGAAGAATTAAAGAGTGGAAAATTTGCAAATATAGCTGAAAGATCAGGCCGTGCACAGGACAAGGATGATGGCGGAGGACTAGAAACACTGCGTAGAGGGGGGTATATGTAAATGGATAACAGAGAACAAATGAATATAGTAATTGTTGGACATGTGGATCACGGAAAAAGTACGGTTATTGGCAGATTACTTGCAGATACAGATTCTCTTCCAGAGGGAAAGCTTGAGTCAGTTAAGGAATTCTGTAAGAAGAACTCAAGGCCTTTTGAATACGCATTTCTTTTAGATGCTTTGAAGGATGAGCAGTCGCAGGGAATCACAATTGATACAGCAAGATGCTTTTTTAAAACAAGTAAAAGAGACTATATAATAATTGATGCACCAGGACATATAGAATTTCTCAAAAACATGGTAACAGGTGCCTCCAGAGCTGAAGCTGCACTTTTGGTAATTGATGCAAAAGAAGGTATCAAAGAGAATTCAAAACGCCATGGACATATTGTTTCAATGCTTGGAATCAAACAGGTTGTTGTCCTAGTAAATAAAATGGATTTGGTTAACTTTGATAAAGATGTATTTAATAATATACAGGCAGAATTTACAGAATTCTTGAGCAAAATTAATATAAAGCCCTTAAACTTTATTCCAATAAGTGCTTTTAATGGTGACAATGTAGCTGAAAAATCTAAAAATACATTCTGGTATGAGGGGCCTACAGTTCTAGAGCAATTAGATAGTTTTATAAATAAAAAAGAAAATTACCAACTTCCATTTCGTATGCCTGTGCAAGACATTTACAAATTCACAGAAGGAAATGATGATAGAAGAATAGTTGCAGGTACTATTTTGAGTGGTACTATTAAGACTGGAGATGAGGTTTTATTTCTCCCTTCTCAAAAAAGAAGCACAATTAACAGCATTGAAGGCTTTAATGTAGAACCTAGAGATACTGCATTTGCCGATGAAGCTATTGGGTTTACCTTAACAACTCAGATATATATTAAGCCCGGTGAGTTGATGGTTAAAGTGAATGAAAATCAACCAGTTATAAGTTCACGCTTTAGAGTAAATATCTTTTGGGTAGGTAAAGCACCGCTGGTAAAAAACAAAAACTATAAATTGAAAATAGGTACAATGAAAATAGGTGTTAAGCTTGTTGATATTTTAAATATAATAGACGCAGCAGAATTAAATATTGATTCCTTTAAGGATCAGGTTGAAAGGCATGATGTGGCTGAGTGTATTTTGGAAACTTCAAAGCCTATTGCATTTGACCCTATTTCGGATATTGAATTTACAGGAAGGTTTGTAATAGTAGATAATTATGAAATATCAGGTGGCGGAATCATTTTAGAAGGAGTCTCCGATAGCAATAATACCCTTATAGAACAAATAAAAGACAGAGAATATCTCTGGGAAAAGGGTTTGATTACTTCTAGGGACAGAGAAGAAATTTATGGGCATAAATCTAAGTTTGTGGTTATAACAACTGGAAGTGAAGAAAATGAAGAAATTATTCGTGATATAGGAAAGTACTTAGAAAACAGACTTTTCAAAATGAATTACAAGTCTTACTATCTTGGGGTTTCCAGCCTTCTTCATGGTCTTGCATCTAACAATGTGTCAGACTTTGAAGCAAGAGAAAATCAAATAAGACAAATTGGTGAGTTGGCAAGAATATTCACCGATGCAGGTCAGATATTCATAACCTCTGTATTTAATTTGGACGATTATGAAGCTAATAAGCTTAAATTATTAAATCAACCACATGAGATATTAATTGTAAATATTGGTGATTCACCATTTAACAGTTTTAAACCTGATGCCAATATTAGCATTGAGGGTGCAACTAAGAAAGCTGTTGATTCTGTATGTGATTTACTTAAGCAGAAGGAGATAATTGTAGATTATTATATTTAAATAGTTTTTTATGATAGAATATTATAGGATACTATTAAGCCTAGGGTTTGTTGACAAAATAACTCGAAAGTATAGGTGGTACTTATGTGGTGCACTTCGAGTCTTAAAAAACGCAAGTGTTTTTGCCAATTTCGGTGGTATTTACTTAATCATAGTATGCTAAGAACTATTGCAAAACAAAAATATATATATATTACACTCGCGTACTATTTCTTGTAATAAGACATCTGTTCTGTATTTTGTATTGTCAAAGACTAAATAAGTAACTATTATTTAAATATAAATAAAATCAAAGGTAAATAGAGTTGAACAAATCAACTCTTGTTGCCTGAAATGGAGAGTATTTATGGCAAAGGTAGATTATAAAGAACTAAAAAAGAACGGTTTCATTCCTCAGGCTCAGAAGGATAACTTTTCGTTGAGAGTAAACATTGTTGGAGGACACATTAAGGCTGACCAACTTTTAAAGGTTTCGGAAGTAGCCAAAAAATATGGTAAAGACTATGTACATATGACCTCAAGACAGAGTATTGAAATTCCATTCATAAAGCTTGAAGATATAGAAGCAGTTAAAGCGGAATTAGCTAAAGCAGGTTTAGAGCCCAGTGCATGTGGAGCAGCAGTGAGGACTATAACTGCCTGCCACGGTGACAGCATTTGCTCTAATGGACTTATGGATTCTACTGCTCTTGCATATGAGTTTGATAGCAAATATCATGGCAAGCAGTTGCCGCATAAATTTAAAATTGGAATAACTGCTTGTCCTAATAACTGTTTGAAGGCTGAAGAAAACGACCTTGGTGTAAAGGGTGCTATGAAACCAGAATGGGAAGAGGGTAGCTGTACTTTCTGTGGTTTATGCAGCAAAGTATGTCGTCGGAAAGCAATAACTGTTGATAGAAACAAGAAAAAATTTGTATATGAACAATCAAACTGCAATAACTGTGGTCGTTGTGTGAAAGGCTGTCCAACTAAAGCTTTAAAAGGTACTAAAGGTTTTATTGTTTACTTTGGAGGGCTATTTGGAAACAGAATAGCAACAGCAAAACAGCTTTTGCCAATTGTTTTTTCAACTGAGGAACTTTTCAAGATTGTAGATATTACACTTAAATTTTATGAAAAACATGCTAAGCAGGGAGAGCGCTTCAGAAATACTGTTGACAGAGTTGGCTGGGATTTGCTTGAAAAAGAATTTGAAAATATAAGGTCATAGTTAAGAAGATATAGTTAAGAAGATGTCCTGTTAATACGCAGAATTATAGTAAGAGTTTTCTTGCCATTAACAGTAAATTGTTCTGATTGCCAAAAAGCAGCCTAAGAAAAAGTTAAGCAATCAGGTTTTAGTAAATAGGAGTTTTTATGCTATAGAATTTTAATGTTATAATTAAAGGTATATTAAGAAGGAATATTTGAATCACAATAAATTTATTATATAATCATTCCTTGTTTCATTAATGAGGTGAATATTGCATGGAATTATATGTAATCGGGGTGAATTATAAAACAACTCCGATACAAATACGCGAAAAATTCAGTGTTGAGAGCGATGAATATGAATATATCCTGTCTAGTATTAAATCTCTTGATGGGATTATGGAGTGCGCCCTGCTTTCTACCTGCAACAGAACTGAGTTACACATTTTTTCAGAAAATACCATTGAAGATACCGGATACATTGAAAAGCAGTTTTGCATATTAAAGGGCTTAGATATATATGAGGTTAAAAAGTACTTTTATGTATATTCAGACATTAACGCTATCAGACATATTATGAAAGTTGCCTCCGGCATGGATTCAATGATTATTGGTGAAGAACAGATATTAGGACAGTTTAAAAGTGCTTATGAGATATCCATTAAGTACGGAACAAGTAAAGCAGTTTTGAATACCTTATCAAGGCTAGCCATTACGGCTTCAAAAAAATTTCATACAAGAAACCTTTTTTTGAATAAAGTTACTTCGGTTGCAGGCCAAGCAGTACTTCTCATTGAAGATATTTATGGAGAGAGTGTGATTAATAGAAATATATTGATTATTGGCTCAGGCGAAATAGGTAAGACTATTTGCTTCAAGTTACAGGAATTGGGTGCAGCAAAAATATATATTACTCAGAGAAATGGCCTTTTGACAAATGAAATAAATCAATCAAAGGTAACCATAATCAATTATAAAGACAGATATTCTTATATAAGAGAAAGTGATGTCGTAATAGGAGCTACGTCCAGTCCTCACTATATAATAACCCAGGATATGCTTGAAAAGGAGATTGTCAACTCTAACAAGAAGCAATTATTTATTGATTTAGCTGTACCAAGGGATTTTGATGAGGCTATTAGTAAGAATGAAAATATTGAACTATATAATATTGATCAATTAAAAAAGTTCAAACTGAAAAATGTTAAAGACCATGGCCATAGTCAGCTGGATATGGATTATATTGAAACTCAGATTAATTGTCATATTAATGAGTTTATCAGATGGTATAAATACAGAAACTCGTTATTAAAGAAGGCATGATAAGTTACTATTCAAACTTAAAATATTATTAGCTGAGTCTATGAGGTGTTATAACTTATCTATGGTTTGCTGAAAAATAACTCGAAAGTATAGTTAGTACTTACATGGTGAACTTGCGAGTCTCAAAAAGAGCAAGCATTTTTTGCTAATGTGAGTGGTATTTACTTAAGTGATGTGTTTTTGGTTCATCTATAAGCTACCTTTCCATATTCACCATCCATGGTTCAATGAGTGTTACAGTATAAACTTTGCTGTACATTGTACTTAAAAGGCTGAATAGTAACTAACAAATAAAATATTTTGAAGGGATTTGAGGTGGAGTAAAAGTTGGGTATGTTCCCGTTGTTTATAAATCTTAATAACAAAAAATGTGTTGTTATTGGAGGGGGAGAGGTGGCTTCAAGAAAAGTTGAAGTTTTGCTAAGGTATAAAGCTGATTTAACTGTAATTGCTCCTGAATTTAATCCGACACTTATTGACTTAGAAATTAATAAAAAAATTAAATTGATAAAAAGAGAATATAGTGAAGGGGACATTGATACCGCAGCATTAATAGTTGCAGCTACATCTTCACCCATGGTAAATGAGCGTGTTTACAGGGATGCAGTTAAAAGTAATATACCTGTCAATGTGGTTGATAACCCATATAAATGTACATTTTTCTTTCCTTCTGTAGTAAATAGAGGTGATTTAACAATTGGAATTTCTACTTCAGGGAAGTATCCAGCACTTGCGAAAAAAATCAGGAAGGTAACAGAAAAATATATCACTGAGGACTATTCAGAAATTGTTAGTCTTCTTGCTGATTTCAGACTGTGGGTTAGTCACAGTAATCTTAGTAAAAAAGAAAGAGAAAAAATACTTGCCCAGGTTTTAGATGAATTTTATGACAAAGGGAATATTAAACCTCAAGCACTACTAGATATACTTTTAAACTATAAATCAAAATTATCCATAAGAAACAGTAATGCTTAGACTCAAAAATTTTAACAAAGTTACTGTAAATCCAAAACTCCTATCCTTATTATTTGTAAGGAATAGGTGTTTTTTGTATGTATAAATTATTCTTTACAGGCCTTCCATATCATTGTATCATTAAATTAACAAATTGTGATAAATTATATTGAACTGTGTTTGCAGGAAAGCTACTAATTGCTTATTAATTATTCTGGTATGTGAGTACAACTTAGCTAAATGGAAGGCTTGGATTAAGTATGTTGTAAAACAAGAAATAATACATATCAACAGTAAGATGCATATGTAGTACTTCCGTGCAGTATATATCTATTGCTCACTCACGAAATTGATGCTGAAATAATTATGGTTCAGAACAAGCGTTTCCGCCGACCGTATTAACAAGGCATCCAGTCTCGGGTTAATACTCACAGCTACTGACTAATGCTGTGTCGGCTACAATACTTGTTCTTCACCTATTATTTCTAGCATCAATTTCTAACCGAGCTTAGCAAATAGATATATATGCTACTTAGTACTATTTCTTGCAACAATTCATCGGTATACAGAAATTTTGTTTTTCAACAGTTCATTAGAGTGATCCATTTTATAAGTTTTCTCAGAAATCTCCGTAAGCTAGTACTACAATATTAATATTAATTTGAGTTCTAACCATCTTAAACAAATTTATTAAAAGGGAGAGGATTATTTTGAAAAGAAGAGTTTTTGGAATAATACTATCATTAAGTATATTCATTTCAATGACTGTTTTACCCCAAGATATAAAGGCAACAGATATTAGTTCTTCATTCAGCGCATTGTCAAATTCCACTATCACATTAAATGAAAGGCAATTAAATGCTAATACCTCTATTACTACATATGGCGACATAAACAATGATGGAAATATTGATGCTATTGATTATGCTTTATTAAAAAAACATTTATTAGGCAGCGATTCTCAGGGGATAAATCTATCAGCTGCTGATGTAAATGTTGATGGTCAGATAGATGCTATTGATTTCGCAATACTAAAAAGCTATTTAATGAAAATAATTTATTCTCTTCCTACAGGTAAACCTGCTAATAAAGTATTTACTAATACCGGCTTTGAGGATGGCAGTATTAATGGATGGACATTAGGCTCTAAAAATACAACAGGTGCTACTTATGCATCTTCAAGAGCATCTCGTACAGGGCGTTATCAATTATCTTGTTATGCTGAATCCAATTATGTATCGGATATTTATCAAGACGTTACAGGACTGCAGCCGGGTTACTATTATATAACCTGCTACGTTCAAAATGGTGGAAACCAGAACAGTGCATATCTTTATGCACACGGAACAGGACAAAATAAATGCATGACAGCTATTCCAGTAACAAATGCTTTAAATACCGAGAACTCACAGCAATATGGATGGACCTTAGTTACAGTTAGAGGAGTCCAAGTTGGTGCAGACGGTAATATTAGAATTGGCTTCTATAGTGATGCCAACGCAAAAAATTGGGTAAATCTTGATGATTTTACTATCAATAGAGAAAGCAATCAGTCACAGCAAAAGAAGTTCTACGTGGGAGGAGATATTTCTGAATTAACCTATGTAGAAGATATGGGAGCTAAGTTTTATGATTCAAACGGAAAAGAGCAGGATGCAGTTAAGCTATTAGCGGATAATGGTTGGAATATTGCGAGACTTAGATTATATAATAATCCTGGAAAGGGTCGCGGAGATGGTAAATATTATTTAAAGGAAAATTATCTGAACCTTGAGGATATCTTAAGATTGGCAAAGCGCGCAAAAAATGCAAATATGGCTATTCAGCTTACTTTACATTATAGTGATTTTTGGACTAATGGTTTGACTCAGAATATTCCTACAGATTGGAAATCACAAATCGCAGGATTATCCACTCAAGACGCAGTAGCTAAACTAGAAAATTTGGTTTATAACTATACAAAAAGTGTTATGCAGCAAATGGCAGCACAAGGCACAATACCTGAAACAGTATCCCTTGGAAATGAAATACAGGCAGGCATGCTATATCCATATGGCAGCTACAATAACTTTGCTAATTTAGGAAGGTTTATTAATGCAGGATATACGGCAGTAAAAGAGGTAAGTCCTAATACAAAAGTAATACTTCATTTAGACGATGCTGGTAATTCTGACAAATACATATGGTTCTTTGATAACTGTAAAACTTACAATATAAAGTACGATATTATAGGTGCTTCATATTATCCTTATTATACGGGCATTACAGCAAACAAAGTAGTTGATTTCTGTAACAAGATTTGTGCCAGATATAATAAAGATATTATAATCATGGAAACAGGATATAACTTTAATAAATATTTGCCTAATGGATATGAGGGACAGCTAAAAAATAATGGTGCATATGAAAATTATTATGAAAGTTCACCAAATGGTCAAAGAGACTTTTTGCTGGAATTATTTAATGCTTTGAAGAATGTAAAAGATGGAAGATGTATCGGAGACATTTACTGGGACCCTGTAATGGTAGAACAAAATGGTGTGGGCTGGGCTATTGTTGAGGCAACTAATAAAGCAGATACAAATGTTGTAGCTAATACAACGCTATTTGATTTTAATCATGTAATTTTACCAGCAATAAATGCTTATAAATATAATAATTGATGAACTATATTCACTTAGCGTTTTGTTAAATAGATTTTTATTGAATCTCCTATTCAGAAAAAATTCAATGACGTAAGTTTTTAGTAGATGGCTACCAAAGCAATGGAAGTGCTGATATTACTAAAATGAATTATACTGTAATTGAGCCTCCAGAAGATACTGAAGCACCAACTGCGCCTACAGATTTTACGTGTTCTTATCTTACCAATTCAACAATTAGCTTGTCTTGGACAGAAGCTAAAGATAATGTATGTGTAGCAGGTTATAATATTTATGATGGTTCTAAACTAATTTCTGCTAGTAAAACTACCCAATGTATTATAACTGGTTTATCAGAATACACTTCTCATAGACTAACTGTAAAATCAAAGGATGTATTTGGTAATTTATCGGCTGCAAGTAATGAAATAATTTTGACTCCCAAAGTCGCTTTCAAATTAGGTGATATTATTATGGATGGGGAGATAAATTCAATTGATTTATCGGCTTTGAAAGCATACCTAATTGGAATAATAACTGAATTAGATAGTAAGGAAGCTGCTGATACTAATAGAGATGGCTTCATTGACGCACTTGACTATGCTGCTCTTATAATGTATCTTTTAGGCTCAATTGATTTTTTACCATCGAAATAATGACTTGTTTTAGGACACATTTAGGTATAATCTGTCCTAATTATCTTTCTTATCAATAGTTTGTTGTAAAAATATTCTTAGAATTTTAACTGGCTGTGCTAATTATTTTTAAACCTTAAAGGTAAATTTTAAGTACTGACTTATTTATTCTTTAACTTATCTGAATGTAATACTTCCAAGATATTTGATGAATTAGTAGCTAATATTTAAAGCGCGAAAAATGTCATAAAATAATTAATTGTAATACTTGAATTTATATTATATAATTATTTATAGTAATATATACAAATTTTGGTTTTAGGGGTATCAAAGTGCAAAGTAGAAATAATCAACCTAAGTATTATATGCTTATGGAACATTTAAAAGAAGAGATATTAATGGGAAGGATAATGCCCGGAGAGCAAATACCATCAGAAAATACACTTACTGAAACACATAAATTAAGTCGACATACTGTAAGAAAAGCTATATCAATGCTAGTAAATGAAGGCTATCTTTATACCGAACATGGTCGAGGAACTTTTTGCCTAAGCAGAAGCAGTAAGAGAAATGATTCCAAAAATATTGGTGTTATAATGACATATATTTCAGAATATATTTTTCCAAGAGTTATAGAAGGTATAGAGAGAGTACTATCAAACAATAAGTATAGCATTATTTTGAAAAATACAAGTAATATTTTAAATAATGAAGCTCTTTATTTTGAAGACCTCTTAAGTAAGGATATTGAAGGATTGATTATTGAGCCTACAAAGAGCGCACTTTTTTCTAATAATCTTAAATTTTATGAAGCTTTTGATAAGCATAATATTCCTTATGTGTTTTTACATGGTGACTACAGAGAGTTAGAAGGTAAATCTAAAGTAGTATTAGATGATGTTGCAGGTATGTATTCTGTAGTGGAGTACCTTGCTAAGCTAGGACATAAGAATATTGTTGGAATTTTTAAAGCAGATGATACTCAGGGCATAGACAGACATAGAGGCTATGCAAAAGCATTAACCGATACTGGGCTGCCATATGACCCAGATTCAGTTATATGGTATCATACTGAAGAGCAAGAAATAAAACCATTTGCCATAATTAAGCAAATGCTTGAAGAAAAAAGAAATATAGATGCAATTGCTTGTTATAATGATGAAATTGCTTTTAAAATGTTTCCATTACTTAATAAATTAGGACTAAAAGTACCCGATGATATTTCAATTACTGGGTTTGATGATTCTTTCTTATCTGAGAATTGTCCTGTGAAGCTTACTACCGTTAGTCATCCAAAAGAAGTATTAGGGGAAGAGGCAGCAAAGATACTTTTACAGTTAATTAATGATAAAAACTACAAGAATAATCCTATACAAAAGATAATTATACCTAAACTTATTATAAAAGACTCATGCAGAAAAAGATAGAATTAGATTTTTCTATTATAATGCGTAATGATGAGTTATTTAATGTTTATACTTACTTGTATGCACAACTGTACAAGATTGTATAAATCAAATATTTTTAAATGAAAGGAGGTTAATTGGACTATCGCATAAAAAATTTAATTTTCCATTTAAAAAGTAAGTAATTGCAAGGCAATGAAATGTGGCAGTCCATTCAAACTAAAGATCAAGCAAAAATTGGGGGGAAATGCTTAAGTGATTAATGTTTAAAGCCTAATTTACCAAAAATAATCAGAAACGAAAGTAATGTACATATAATTTAGTTCATAAACTTTCAATTTGGCTTTGAACGCAGATTAGACTTAAATTTGTTTGTATTTAAAGTGCAAAATAACAGCACTTATAAGACAGCAAAAACAGTAAATTATTTTAAGGGGGTATTCTAAATGTTTAATAAAATCAAGAAAATTTTTGCAGCTGCTTTTATAAGTAGTGCTATATTGCTTTCTTCAGCATCAGTTAGTTTTGCAGACTATCCAATATTCTCTCAGCGTTATACAGCAGACCCTACTGGAGTTGAGTATAACGGAAGACTTTACCTTTATATGTCACATGATAATGATGGTCAAGAAAATTACATAATTTCTGATATTACATGTATATCAACTGATGATATGAAGAACTGGACAGACCATGGTGAAGTTTTTACTCCATCTAAAGATTGCAGTTGGGGAGCAACTAAGTCATGGGCACCTCAAATAGTTTATCGTAATAATAAGTTCTATTTGTATTATGGTAATGGCGGAAGTGCTATCGGTGTTGCTGTAAGTGATAGCCCAACAGGTCCTTTTAAAGATGTAAGAACTAAGCCTTTAGTAGATTCTAACACTCCTGGAGTTATGCCTGCAAACAATATGTGGTTATTTGACCCAGGTGTATTTGTAGATGATGACGGACAAGCTTATATGTATTTCGGAGGAAATGGTGAAAGTAATATAAGAGTTATCAAGTTAGGCAATGATATGGTAAGTACTGTTGGTTCTGCTCAAACAATGACAGCTCCACTATTCTTTGAAGCTTCATACATGCATAAGTATAAAGGAAAGTACTATTTTACATATTCAAGTAACTTCTCAAAAGGTGCGGCTACTATTGAATATATGATGAGTGATAAACCTACAACAGGTTTCGTGCATAAGGGTACAGTATTACCTAATCCACCTGATAACAGCGGTAACAATAACCATCATTCAATATTTACATTTAAAGATAATTGGTATATTGCATATCATAATAGATATGTAGCAATGCAAAATAAAGTTGACACAACATATCAAAGAAATGTTTGTATAGACCGTCTAGAATATAATTCTGATGGTACTATAAAGAAAGTTACAATCACAAAAGACGGTTTACAACAGTTAAAATACGTAGATCCATATGTAAAGAATTTAGCAGTAACTATGGCTGAGCAAAGTGGTATTGAAACAGAAGAATGCGGTGAAGGCGGACGTAATCTTGCATTTATTGAAAATGGAGACTGGATTAGAGTGAGAGGCGTCGATTTTGGCGATGGCGCTAAAAGTTTTGAGGCTAGAGTAGCAAGTAACACTAAAGGAGGAAATATAGAGCTTCGTTTAGACAGCCCAACAGGAAAATTGGTTGGTACTTTAGAAGTACCATCAACTGGTGGTTGGCAAACTTATGAAACTAAAACTTGTGCTGTTAGTGGTGCAACAGGTGTACATGATTTATACCTCAGATTCACAGGTGGAAGCGATTACCTCCTCAATGTAAGTTGGTGGAAATTTAATGCAGCAACAACACAACCTACTGTTATTTATGGAGATGTAAATGGAGATAAAATCGTTGATGCTCTAGATTTTGCTACACTAAAACAATATCTAATGGGTAGCATTACTGATTTCCCAGCTGAGAATGGAAAATTAGCTGCAGATGTAAATTTAGACAATGCTGTTGATGCTATTGACTTTGCAAATCTTAAACAGTATTTACTTGGAAGTATCCCTTCGCTTCCAGTAAAATAAATATTAAAATATTAGCGGGTTTATTTTCAATTTAATGAAGAATAATATAATTAAATTGGTATAGCAATTTATAGTTTAAGTAATTAAGGCTCTAAAGTAAAATAGCTCGTTATATTTTAATGCTATCACCTTATCAAATATGATAGGGTGATTTTTTTTGCTTATTTACTAACTTTCAATTGATAAGCTAAACAACTAAAAAATTCAACTTTTCCAGTTGATTTAACTAACTTTCCATTTGATATGTTTGATACCTATACATTCATTTAGGAAAGATTAGTTATTAATAGGATACTTTAGAATAGATTTAAAAGAATAATCAATTGACAAAAGTCAGAAAGTTCCTATGTTTATTGTTTTATCTGAATGAGGAGGTATATGTGCTGCATATTGGAGTGCACAGTTTTTAGCAAGAGTCCAAAGAGATTGTCCTGATTTTAGAAATCACTTATTTGGAATAAGCTGTGTTTCAGGAGGTACTTTTGGTGCTACGGTATTTAGCGGATTACTTAATTATTATGACCATCATGAGAGTGAAGCAAATACGGCACTTATAGCTGGAAAAAATGATATAAAAAACAAGATAACAGATATTGTTGGTAAAGATTATCTTTCACCTACCATAGCTTGTCTGTGTACTAGAGAAGTGCTTCAATTATTGATTCCTTTTCCAATATAATCCTTTGACAGTACAAAGATATTTGAAAAAACCTGAGAGTATACTTGGAAAAAGAATTTAAGTGATGATTATAGTGCTGTTTTATTGGTACTCCCGTACAAACTTATCAAAATGTGTTACTCACAAGATATCTTTTGAATTTGTATTAGTTCATCATAGTTAATTATTCCGTCGCTCACATTCAGCATCCATGCTTCATTGTTTCGCTAAAACCTATGTCCTGAAGGGTTTTACGGCAGAATAAACTATTCTTAACCTACAAATTCAAACAAATATCTTTAACCAAGTATCATATTTATCTAAGTTGTACTTGCATACCAATATAGACAATAAAAGATTATGTGATTTAAGTTTAAATAAGCTAACATTAATGGATAAGTTATCATGATGTAATAACAACCTTACTGATTAGTTCAAATAACACTGGTACTCGAGTAACTAGTATTAATATTGTATATTATAAAGGCAAAATCATTTCAAAAAATTATATCTATTTTTTAGTAAAAAATATATTTGTAAGTTTTGAAGAAATTGCAAACCAAAATTCTAATATTATCAGTAGAAAAAAGAGATAATAAGTCTGTGAACATTCACAATTACAGATAAAAGGGGAGAAAATTCGTGAAAAAAATAATAGCAGCGGCATTAGTAGCAGTTTTTGTAACCATTTCTGCGTCATCTGCTAATGCTGAATATTATGTTAAAAAGGGCGACACAATGGCAAAGATCGCCAAGCAATTTAATATGAGTTTAGCAGATTTAATTTCCTTAAATCCACATATTGAGAATCCAAACAAGATTGACGTAAATGATTATATTATTGTAAGAACAAAAGATCAAAAGAAAAGAGATTTAGTAGACTATGCACGTTCACTTCAATCTGTTACTGCTTACAAATACGGTGGAAATAATCCTCCATATTCAACTGATTGCAGTGGTTGGACACAGCATATATATAAAAAGTTTGGAGTAAATTTACCAAGAGTCAGCAGTGAACAGGCAAGAACAGGGCAGCCTATGACCTTTAAGCAGCTTCAGCTTGGGGATTTAATGTTCTTTTCCACAAGAGCTGATAAGGTTATTACTCATGTAGGAATATATATTGGAAATGATTTATGGATTTCTAACTTAAATGAAGAAAAGGATGTACAAATTTTAAGCACTTGGGGTACTTGGTGCCAAAAATATTTTCTTTGGGGAGCAAGGCATAATTTATAAGCAAAAATACTTTAATTTTTCAAATGGATGGTCAATCTGAGTGATAAATTATAAACTCAATCTTAGCACACAAAAGTTATTGGTGCGGGAATTATCAATAGTTTATTGCCAATATAACTAGAAAATTACTTTTGCTTACATGCTTAACTTTCCAGTTTGCTAATCAGATTAAGACACTGTTAAGTTAGTATAGGTACGCTTTAGTTATTTGAGGTTATCCGCTTGTCAGTGACTGAGGCGATTGAGTCGGTTTTTAGTGCAGAGAGTTGTGTTCATCGATGAGAGTAAGGATGTTCGCTTGAAACTATGTAAGAATGATGATTGGGGAGATTTGTGGAAGATTGATTCTACTCCTATACGGTGGCAGGCATGATATTCAGAAATCCCAGGTGGAGTTTATCGGGACTTAAGCCGTAATTAAGTCTGCCGAGTTTGAGTTATAAAAAATAATTGCATCAATTAGTTTGGGAATAAATATTCACCATCTAAATTATGCAATTATTTTTTGTCTTTCTATTGGTAAGATAAACCCAAAAACATTAACTACTGAATGTTGATTTTATGATTGAAATCTTCATAATCAGTAGCTTTCTTTACTCTCTATAAGTGCAAATTTTTGACCTAAATATGCTAATATTTACTATTATTTATTTAAATATGATAAAATATTACTAAAGGCAAACTAAATACCTTCTGACTTTTAAATAAATACTATGATTCATTAACTATTTTAAGCAACTTAAGTTCCACTTAGATTAATGTTGGATAATTTAAATAAATAACTCAACTTTCCATTTATAATTTTATATAAGTTTAATCTTTTAATTTTAGCTGGAAAGGTTGAATAAATAATTTTAATAATCAACTTTCCTGATAAAAATCTCCTGCACCTATAATTTATTACTGAAAGAGTTGATTATTGATATTAATTATTCCAACGAAAATTATTTAAATAACAATATAAAATCAGAGTATTTATAGGGGAATGTATGAAAATTATTTTAGGAGGGATGTAAATGTTCAAAAAGCGAATTTTGTCTTATTTTCTAATTGCCGTGTTCATTGTTGAACTATTTTCTTTTTTACCTGAAGGAAAAGCAAATGCTGATGCTAGTTTGATGCTTTGGTACAAGTTTAACGAGGGAACTGGCACAAAAGTAACCGATTCTTCTGGAAATGGAAGAGATGGAATTTTGTATGGTAACTACAGCTGGATAGCTGCACAGAATGGTTCTGGCGCAATTTCGCTAGATGGTAACTCAGGGTATATAAGAATGCCCAATGGATTATTATCAGGGCTGACAGAAACAACGGTTAGTGCAAGAATTTTTGTTGACCCGGCTAACATTACCCCATCTTGGATATTCACTTTTGGTACTACTATAGATTCCAAAAAAGACGTAAACGCACATTATTTTGGTTTCTTGCTAGAACCTAATGTATACAGGGTTATGCTTGCAAGAGAACATTGGAGTGACGAACAAAACACTAGAGTAAGTTCGGCATTCAGCACAGGAGTATGGAAGTATGTTACATATACTCAAAAAGGAACTACAGGTATTCTTTATGTTGATGGGGTTAAAGTGGCATCTAATGAAAATGTCAAATATGCTCCTAAAGATATCGAGTCTACAGTAGAAAATTTTATTGGAAGAGCACCTTATCTTGAGGATAAGTATTTTAATGGTAAAGTGGCTGATTTTAGACTTTACAACAGAGCACTAAGCCAGTCAGAGGTTGTTGATATTAGTAATATCTTATCGGCTGATATCGTTGCAATGGATAAAGCTGAGCTAGACCTTGGAGATTTAAGTTCTGTTATTTCAAAAATCACTTTGCCAACAGCAGGAGTAAATGGAAGTACTATTACCTGGCAATCATCAGATACAAGTATTATTTCAACAACAGGTAATGTTACTCGCCCTAAATATCCTGATACAGATAAGCAAGTCACACTTACAGCCACAATTGCAAGAGGAAATGTAAAAGATACTAAGGTATTTAATGTAACGGTAAAAGCAATATTGCCAGGAGAAGACCCAATTATTGAATTGGCAAAAAGGCAGCTTTCCATTCCTAATGCAAATGATATACGTGGAAATATAACATTGCCTAAATCAATTGTTGTGGACGGAGTTGCGGTTAATTTAACTTGGACAACTGACAGACCTGATATTGTTAATGTAAATGAAATAATTAATTCAGGTTATGATAACACACCTGCTGGTGTTGTTACAAGACCAAGCCAAGACACCAAAGTAAAACTAACAGCGCAACTTTCTAGAGGAACTGCAACTGGTACAACAGATTTAACTATTACTGTTAAGGCTAAGCCAAAGCCTATAAGTGAATCAGATTATAAGGCATATTTCTTTACATATTTTACTGGCACTAATAGACCAGATGCAGAGCAGATATACTTTGCTTCAAGTAAAGATGGACTTCATTGGAATGAACTGAATAATAACAATCCAGTATTGACTTCAACCGTTGGAGATAAAGGTGTACGTGATCCGTATATCTTGAGATCACCTGAAGGTGATAAGTTCTATATGGTAGCAACAGACCTGAG
The DNA here is from genome assembly GCF_005473905.2 of Ruminiclostridium herbifermentans. NCBI lineage: Bacteria > Bacillati > Bacillota > Clostridia > Eubacteriales > Oscillospiraceae > Ruminiclostridium > Ruminiclostridium herbifermentans. Next base: position 2,401,903 of record NZ_CP061336.1, on the reverse strand, counting down.
AATAGCAAATGGCAAGGGCTGGGATCATGCCGGAACATACGGAAGTAAATCTGTTGTTGTTTGGGAATCCAATGATTTAGTGAACTGGTCTAAAGAAAGGCTGGTTAAGGTTTCAAGAGATGATGCAGGCTGTACGTGGGCTCCTGAAATTGTATACGATGATAAAACAGGAGAATATGTGATGTTCTGGGCATCTAGAATAGGAGCAGATAACTTTAGTAAGTTTAGAATATATATAGCAAAAACAAGAGACTTCTACACCTTTACCGAACCAAAGCTATATATTGACAGAAGTAATGATGTAATAGATACAACCATCATCAAGCATGAAGGTATATATTACAGATTTTCAAAGGATGAGGTAAATAAAAACATTATAATAGATAAATGTGACCAGTTACTGAATAAGAATTTCGTATATTTGCAATCAACTAGTGTTGAAAGTCAGAGAGGTGTTGAAGGCCCAGCAATATTCAAGTTTAACGGTCAGAACAAATGGTGTCTACTATTAGACTACTATGGAGGCAGCGGTTACTATCCAATGGTATCCACAGACATTTCTTCAGGTGTGTTTACAAAATTGAACTCTTCAGAGTACAAGTTGCCAACTGGGCCTCGTCATGGAACAGTAATGCCTATAACACAGGCAGAATACAATGCTGTAATGGCAAAATGGGGTGGTATGACTTTTGAGGAGCCACAACAAAAGCCAGTACTAGAATATAAATTTGATGAAACAAAGTCAGGAAATGCAATAGCTGATACATCAGGTAATAATAGAACTGGTACATTAAGTGGAAACGCAACTTATGTAAGGGACTCTGAGAAAAATTCTCAAGTATTATATCTAGATGGAACAACAAATACTTTTGCTGCATTTCCTCAGGGCTTCTTTGATGGCAGAGACACTGTAACTATTTCAATGGACATTAAGCCCATAACAGTATCAGGTAATTTCTTTACCTTTACAGTGGGAAAAGATACTAATAAATACATGTTCCTTAGAACTAGAGATACTGAAAGCAGAAATGCCATAACAATAAATTCATTTCAAAACGAACAAGAAGTTAAAGCCACAACAGCAGCAATAGCAAACAAGTGGATGAATATAAAGCTGGTAATAACGCCTACTAGTATGGCAATTTATAAGGATGGCTTAATGCTTGGCAGAAACAATAATGTATCCTTATCAATGTCGGATTTAGGTACAGGGCTGCTGGCTTATTTAGGTAAATCCTTCTATTCAGGAGATTCATACTTTAAAGGCTATTTTGACAATGTAAGAGTATACAACCGTGCATTAACAGAAACAGAAATTGCAAAAGAATTTGGCATTCCAAACGAGCCAGTTAAAATTATAAGTGCTGAAGATGTAATTCTTAAAAAGGAAGCAGGTCAATTACCTGAATTGCCTTCAAAAGTTAATGTAACTTACAGCAATGGTACTACAGGAAGTGCTAAGGTAACATGGGATGCTATGGTTGAGCCTGCTCTAAATCCAAGCACTGGAACTATAACTGTAGAAGGAACACTATATGATAATGAGTATAACAATCCGCTTATATTAAACAGGGCAGATCCTTGTATATACAAGCATACAGATGGCTATTATTACTTTACTGCTTCTTATACAGACGGTTCAAACGGACATAACAATGTTGGAATGTACCAATATGACAGAATTGTACTTAGAAGAGCAACCACTATTCAAGGACTTGCCACTGCAGAAGAAAAAGTAATATATACAAAGGCTCCACTTGGCGGAAATAAGAGTCCGCATGTTTGGGCTCCTGAAATACACTTTATCGACGGCAATTGGTATATCTACTATACAACTACAATATCCAGCACTGATGTTTGGGCAATACGTCCTCATGTATTGATGTGCCCAGGAAATTTAGACCCAATGGTAAAGAGTAACTGGCAGGACAAGGGTCTTGTTAAGAAAACAAATTCTTCAGACATGGCATTTACTGGCTTCTCTCTGGATGAAACTGTTTTTGAGCATAACGGAAAACTGTATATGATTTGGGCACAAAATGATCCTAACTCAAACCTATATATTGCAAGAATGAAGGACCCATACACAATTGAAACTAATGCTGTTAAAATTGCAGAACCAACCTACGATTGGGAATTACATGCTTACAAGGTAAACGAAGGACCAAGTGTAATTAAAAGAAATGGAAAAATATTCGTTGCATATTCTGCAAGCGGAACAGATGCGCTATATTGCATAGGACTTCTTACAGCTTCTGATACCAGCGATTTATTAAATCCTAAATCATGGGTGAAGACACCTTATCCAGTAATGACCTTAAATACAGAGGCAGGCCAATACGGACCAGGACACAATACCTTTACAGTATCAGAGGATGGCAGTGAAGATATTCTTGTATACCACGCACGTCAAGAAGAAAAATATATATCTGGCAGCTATGAACCTCTATATGATGCAGGCAGACACACTCGTGTTCAAAAATTATTCTGGAACAGTGACGGCACACCAAACTTTGGTTCACCATTTGCTGACGGAAAAGTGAAATCAGAAGTAAGAGTTAAAGCAACAATTATAGTAAATGCTGCTAATGATGATATAGTAGGTGATTATAATGGTGACAAAGCAGTTGATTCAATTGATTTTGCATTGTTAAAACAGTACCTGCTGGGTATGCGAGACAGCTTTGACGTAAAAGATGTAATGTATGTTGGAGACTTGAATAGAGATGGCGAAATAAATGCTATTGACTTGGCAATTCTCAAAGGTTACTTGTTGGGGGTATATGATAAGCTGCCTTATGAGAGGTAGTAGTATAAACCTCAATTAAAATTATTGCTTGAGGTACTTCCTTCAAATATACATGAAAACAAATGGAAATTATGTACATGTTACAATATAGTAGATGCAAAGCTAAGAAAAAATAGTGGACATATCAATGTTTGCAGACACAAAATTAATAAAAAAGTTAATAGAAATTTTTAATGACGCTAATCGTTGAAACGGTTGGCGTCATTTTTACTGCTGAATTTAATAGATAGTTCTTATTCACTACTCATATCTAACTGATTTTGTTATTTATACTAACTGCAAAAAGGTGAGAATATCATCTGCCGTAGGTTATTATAAATTAAGAATTTCTTGTAAAATATTATATTTTATTGATTGCATTTGTCGAAATATATGGTATTATATAAGAATGAGCATTTATAAACTTAGTACTAATTTCCAATACAGGAAGGAGTATTCAAATAATGAAGAACTGGAAATTAACTAGAACAATCACATTGGGAATACTGATAATTGTCATTGTTTGTATCGGCTTGCTTTATGTTATGGCAAACACAACAATTAACAGCATGATGAAACAGTCAGAGCACAATCAAGTGGATACAAATCTTTTAGCGCGTACAAGTCTTATTGAACAGTATATAACAAATCAAGAAAGTTTATTAGTTTCTTTTAGTAAGGCTCCTGTAGTACGAGAATTATTAAAGGATGTACATAATTCTGAAAAGCAAGCAATTGCACAAGTTTATACTGAAAGCTACTTTGCAGGACTTGATAATTGGGAAGGTATTTATATCGGAGAGTGGAATACTCATTGTATTACACATTCAAATGCTTCTAACGTAGGACGCACCTGGAGGAAAGAAGGAGACAGTCTAAAACAATTACAGGATTCAATGAAAAATGGACTATATAATGCAGGAATAATTGTTTCTCCGGCAAACGGACAGCTTATTTTGTCTATGTACTGCCCTGTGTATGACACAGATGGAACTACAATTGTAGGTTATGTAGGTGGTGGACCATTCGCAGAAAGTTTAAAGAATATTTTAAATAAATTGAAAAGAGAAGAAGAAACAGCTAGATACTATATGATTAATGTTATGACCGGAAAATATATATTTGCCGATGATGAGACTTTGATTGCACAGTAAATTAAAGATCCTATGTTATTAAGTGTTATCAATAAAATTAAGGGTAACAGTAATTACGGAGAACTTTATTATACTGATGAAACAGAAGGTGATTGTGTTGCTAGTTACAAATATATCAGCAAAAATGGTTTGGCTGTAGTATCATATGATAGCAAAAAGAATATTTATAGTGATTCCAATAAGAATTCGAGAGTACTTGGTATGATATGTTTATTTTTTGTTTTTGTTATCAGTTCACTGTCATTTTTAATGATTAGATTAAGCACGAAGCCTTTGCGATATGTTGAAGATTCTATCAAACAACTTGCAAATTTAAAATTACAGAAAAATAAAAAATTGGAACCATGGATTGGTACAAAGAGTGAAATCGGACAGATTGCTACTGCAATGAATTCTTTGTATGATGCGTTAGAAGAAATTGTATATACTCTTAGCAATTGTTCTTCTTCTTTAAGTGAATCTGCTATTGCTATTCAAGATTCATCGGAAGTTTTGTTAGAATGCGTATCAGATAACGCAAAGGCAACATCATTATTTGCAGAGCATACAGAAGAAGTAAATGCAGCAGTTTCAAAAGTAGATCATGAGGTAGCGGAAGTTGCTCATGTAGTATCAGGGGTAGAAGAAAGAATTCGTCAGGGTAATCTGCATAGTAGTACGTTACTTGAAAAAGTTGCTCAAATGCAAAGCTTCGCAAATGACTCAATGAAAACAATCAGTGAACAAATAGTAGAAAATCAAAAAACAATTGAACGTGCATTGAGTGACTTACAATCATTGATGCGTATAGATGAAATGGCATCAAAGATTCTGGATATAACAAAACAGACAAACCTACTTTCATTAAATGCTTCAATTGAGGCAGCAAGAGCAGGTGATGTAGGAAAAGGATTCGCTGTTGTCGCAGGAGAAATTGGCAATTTGGCCAAAAGTTCATCTGATACTGCTACTCAAATCCAAGCAATATGTAATGAAACAAGAAATAATATTACAAATATTCAATCCTGTTTTGATCAGGTTATTGCATTTCTGGAAAAGGATGTACAAGCACAGTTTGTTGAGTTTAAAAATGCAACTAATGATTATCATCAGTCAATTCAGGATATTCGGGTCATTATTGATGATATTGCTGGTGCATCTTCAACTTTCGTTGAAACAGTAAATACAATTCAGGCTCATATTAAATCAGTATCAGATGTTCCAGATTCTCAGACAGTGAACAGTCAGGATATTTTGGCTAAAGCGCACCAAACAGAAGTAACAACAGAAGAAATGACGGTTATTGTCAGCCAAAATAAAGAAAACGCACTTGCAATCAACGGAATTGTAAAAAGATTCTCATAAGTTATATGTTGTAAGGGGATAACGGATGGTATATCTGATTTTCTGTGAAAACTAGTGATAGCATATATTTATTTAAACGTAACAGATATACAATGCATTGATAATGGCTTGAATTAAAAATAAGTATTAGCATTAACAAAATAAAAATCAGTAATAGATTTGATAGAAAAATATAATGGGTGAAAAAAGCTGCACACTGGTGGTTTGTAAAGGTTACTGGTGCGTGGCTTTTTTTGTTGGAATAATTGTAATAGTCATAATTGAAATGCATACGCATTCGTGACTTGTGATTAAATATTGATATGTGCAATTTTTTTAGTTAGTAGAGAAATATGTACTATATTTTAGATAATTATATAAATATTTACCATATTGTATTGAATTATGGTAAAATGATAGCTGAGCTGATGATGCGTCGTAAAACAAAAAACGAAAAAATTTTCAAATGAAAACTAAATGCTTTTGAATAGGAGGAAACCGAATGGCTCACATAAATAATATTTTTAATTTTCTAAAAGACTACAATGAACTCTCAAATCCTGTTATAACAGAAATTGAAAAACAAAAATGGAGCATTAAACTTTCAAATTTGCCACAAATTACTGAAATTTGGTCTATTTATGATACACAGGATTTTGATGGATTAAAAATATTAGAAGTGAAAAGACCTGTTTTAGAGCCATGTCCTGCTCCAAATGACCTGCTTATTGAATGGCTTATTGGCGATTGGAAAAAACTAAATACCAAGACGATTCAATATAAAGAGGTAATGACGAAAGAAGTAAAGTTTGCAAGATATATTTGCAAAAACTGTTCTTGGGTATATAATCCTCAGCAATTTAACCAAGAAGGAAAAACAACTGTAGCTAATGATTTTAATTCTGTTTCAGAAAATTGGGTATGCCCAGAATGTGGTGCAAAAAAGACAAATTTTAAATATTTAGATGAGGTTATTTGCTCTACTAAAGAAAAGTTTATTGACCTAGATGCCCGTGTAGATTTATATAATGAATGGACAAAAAAGCGCAATAGATGGAGAACACAAGAAATTCCAAAAGAGCAGGGACTTATTTTATATAACAATTTATTTAAGTTATACTCTGATATAAAAAAAGAATCTGAAAGTATTGAACTATTACTTGGAGATGGACATATATATTGGAATACAGACCTTAGAATTATTGATCACCCTGTATTACTTCAAAAGGTTCAATTAATATTTAACCCTGATAAGCCATCTTTTACTGTGAAATGTGATGAGTTAAAAACAGAACTCTATACACCTATGCTTAGAGTTATTCCAACAATAAATCAAAAAGTTCTTTCACAAGTAATTCAAGATATAGAAGTGAATAATTACCATATAGCAGATACATCCAATACTTGTGCGCTTTTTCAACGTCTAATTAATGTTGTTGATGAAAAAGGAAAATTAGTTGAAGTATTTGAAAATGGCTATAATGGTCCAGTTATAATGTCAAATCCAATTCTATTTTTAAGAAAAAGAACACTTGGATTTTCGTCGTTTATTGATAATATTATTAGTGATATTGAGAACAAACCAGATATAGAATTACCAGACTTCTTTGAAAATATAATTGGTAACCACAAAGAACATAATGAAGCCAATGTGATTGATGAAGATTGGAATCAGAGTGGTATTGATCAGGATATTTTGTTGACTTTACCAGCTAACAATGAACAACTAAAAATAATCAAATACATTAATAACTATGGTGCAGTTCTAGTTCAAGGACCTCCAGGAACAGGAAAAACACACACAATAGCAAATCTTATAGGTCATCTATTAAGTCAAGGGAATAGTGTACTTGTTACCAGCCATACTGAAAAAGCTTTAACTGTGCTTAAAGAAAAGGTGTATAAGGATCAATATAATAAAGAAGTTAACCTTCAAAATCTTTGTATTAGTCTCCTAAGTACAAGTTCACAAAAACAAGAAATGGATGATGCTATTAATGAGATTGAAATAAAAAGTACATCTCTTGATTTACACGAATCAAAGAATAAGATTGAAAGACTCCATAATGAAAGAAATGAACTGATAAACAAGTCAAAGGCGAAAAGTCAAGAACTCCTTCAAATTCGGTCATTGGAGTACAAGGATATTGTATTTGCAAACCAAACAATTACGCCAATTGATGCGGCTAAATTCATTAATTCTGGACAAGGTAAATTTGACTATATACCAGGTAAAACAAAAGATGATACTGTGGGTTTACCACTATCAATGGAAGATTTAAATACTTTGTATCATTCAAATCAACAAATAACTTTAGAAGAAGATAAATTATTAAGTAAGAATTTGCCAACTTTAGAGTCACTATGGAGCATTGATGATTTCAAAAATAGTGTAGACGAATACTTGAGATATAGTGAAGAACTTATGGGGTGGAACCCCAAACTAGTTTTGAAAGATAATATTGAAGAAAATATTTTGTCAAATCTGTTGGAAACAGCTATAGAAATTGGGTATAGTTTAACTAATATGGAAAATTATCAATCTACCATTATAGAGAAGTCTATAAAAGATAGTATATACTGTACTTTTTGGGAAACTGCTTTTGAGGAATTTGATGTTTTAATTGAATATTACGATAGATATAGAAAATTGCGCTTTGAAAACGACTATAACATACCAAGCAAAATAGTAACTTACGAAAGTATCTCTATTCTTAATGAAATCATTGATTCTGGAAAAGAAGCCCCTGTGACTTTAGTAACAATGATTACAAAACCTAAGTGGAAAAAACTTAAAGATGAAATAACTAACGATGGTAAAGTTATAGAAAATAGAGTTGATTTTGAGAATGTAAAATTTATTATTAATTACGAATTGCAAAAGACTAAAATACTTAAAAAGTTTAATAAATTATTATCTAAAGTATCTGAAAATGCAATTTTAACTATAGATAATTTTGAGGAAAAAGTTAAGCAAAAACGTAACAAGATTTTTTCATCCTTAAGTTGGTATAAAAATGTCTGGTTAAACTTCACAAGAGAATTGTATGATATTTGCTCTAATAAAGCTAAATTTGAAGAAATTAATGTGATTGAAATTGAAAAACCAATAGAATCTATTTCACTCTTACTTAATAATATTTTTATACCTGATTTAGATAAACGAAGAAAATTTGAACTATTAGGTAAAATAAAAAATGATTGGACACAATATGCAAACTATTTGAATGAATATAAAGAATATGGACAACCATTTATTGATCTTATTCAAGCCATTATTAATAAAGATACAAATACATATACAATGGCATATGGTATGCTTTCAAGTGTGTTAGCAAAGAAAGATATATATTTAGAGCGATCTAATTTATTAAGAAAATTAGAAATTATTGCACCAGATTGGGGTGAAGCCATAAGAAGTAGGGATGGAATTCATGGCGATTGTATGCTACCTGAAAATATAGAATTAGCATGGAAATGGAGACAACTTAGCAATCAAATAGCACGAATTGATAGTTATGATGCCAATGCAATACAAAAAGAATTGAGCAAGATAAATGAGTTATTAATGAGCAATGCGAGAACTCTTGCTTTTGAAAAAGCATGGTATCAAAAAATAAAGAATATATCTGTTGTTCAAACCCAAGCCATTGAGGGTTGGAGGGCAACAATTAAACTATTTGGAAAAGGCACTGGTAAGACTGCACCTGCATTGATAAAAGAGGCAAGAGAATTGATGCCACTTTGCCAAACTGCAATTCCCGTTTGGATCATGCCACTAAATCGTGTAGTTGAAAATTTTGATCCGAGGAAAAATAAATTTGATGTTGTAATTATTGATGAAGCAAGTCAAGCTGGTATACTAGCTCTTGCGGCATTATATTTAGGTAAAAAGGTAATTATAGTTGGCGATGATGAACAAGTAAGCCCTGATACAGTTGGTATAAAAATTGAAGAAGTTGGTGCATTAATTGAGCAACATTTACAGGGGATACCAAATAAACATTTATTCAATGGAAAAATATCCATATATGATATTGCAAAAACATCTGGATTTAAACCAATTATGTTAACTGAGCATTTTAGATGTTTACCAGAGATTATTGAGTTCAGCAATCAATTATCTTATAACGGTAGAATTAAACCTTTACGGGATGGATCAAAAGTAAAAACAAAACCTGCTCTAATTGAATATAGAGTACCTAATGCATATAAATCTTCTAATAAAGTTAATAAAGTTGAGGCTGAACATATTGCATCATTGATTTGTGCCTGTTGTGAGGAAGAAGTTTATAAAAATAAAACAATAGGAGTAATCTCTTTGTTAGGACATGAGCAATCATATGAAATAGATAGATTTTTACAAGTAAATTTAGATCCTAAAGAGTACGAAAATAGAAAAATACAGTGTGCAACGGCATCACAATTTCAAGGTGATGAAAGAGATATTATATTTTTAAGCATTGTTGAAGGACCAAGTGAAAAAGATGGACCAGTTAGGCTATTAAGTGAAGATGGTAATAATGATATCAATAGAAAAAAGTATAATGTTGCAGCGAGTAGAGCAAAGGATCAAATGTGGGTTGTACATTCATTAAATCCAGAAATTGATTTAAAACCAAATGATATAAGGCTTAGATTAATAAGGCATGCTATTAATCCATCCATTGATAAAAAAATAGAAATAATAAATAGAGCAGAGTCAGACTTTGAAAAGGAAGTTATAAATGTACTCGTTAACCATGGTTACAAAGTTATCCCTCAATGGAACGTTGGAGCATATAGAATAGATATAGTTATTGAGGATGGGGATAAGAATATTGCTTTAGAATGTGATGGTGAAAAATGGCATACTCAAGATAATTTGCCGAATGATTTAAAAAGACAAGCTATTCTGGAAAGATTAGGCTGGAAATTCATCAGAATTAGAGGAAGTGAATTTTACAGAGCCCCAGAAGAAACCATGGAATTGGTTTTTAAAGAGTTGGAAAGCTATGGGATAAGACCTAATTATTTATCTGATGATATTGATGACAAAACAAAGATTTCTATGGAAAATGAAATAATTGATAGAATAAAAAGACGTGCAGAGCAAATTCGTAGGGAGTGGCATGAGAAAATTATCAACTATGAAACAGAGCAATCAGGCGAATTTGGTGCAATAAAAATAAAAGAAGATGTTTTTACAGGAGAAACGATAGAACGAGATAATATTACGCATAAATATAATATCAAAAAATATACAGATATACCATATGGAAAATCTGAAATGACAAATTCTTCAGAAGTTGATACTAAGACCAATGATATCAAGCTAGAACAGTTACCACTTGAGCTACCATTAGATAATTTGGATTTGCAGTTATCTATTGAACATATTGCAGCGAGTAGATTGAATAGCTTATATAATAAAGAATCACTTCATAATAATCAATCTAAAATAGAAGCAAGTACTTTAGTAGGAAAAAAAGAAATAATCAGCAAAGATAATCTTTTGGAGTTCGAATCAAGTTCCAACAACAGAGACATATATAAAATATTAAAAGATAAAGGATTTGAGGTTATTGACAATAGAGCAAAAGGAGGTGCACTTTGGGTTGTAGGTGGAAAACAACTGGAAAAAGAATTAAAAAATTATAGTAAATTAGGGTTCTTCTTCACCTATTCAGAAAAGGGTGGTAGAGCAACAGGTCATAAGTCTGCGTGGTATTGTAAAAATTGAGAAGATTGTAAATTATGGATATACGGAGATTACATACAGATATAAAAATTGTGGGTCAGAAATTAACGATTGATGAAGTTTGAGGTCCCTTATGAAAAACAAAACGTCATTAGCAATTTACACCATATCCCATATGGTAGTGGATTTTTCGTGTTTTTATGTTTTAATGGGTTCATTCTGCAGGCAAATTGAAGAACCTACAACGATATCCTTAGGCTTCTTATTATATAATATTCTAGCCTTTGGATTGCAGATGTTTATTGGATATTATGTGGATATGCGCTCTATTGAGCACTCTAAAGTAGCTTTAGTTGGGTGTTTACTTGTTTGTGCAGGAGTTGTGATTGGCTTTTCTCCGTGGCTGGCTATATTATTTTGTGGGGTAGGAAACGCTGTCTTTCATATTGGCGGTGGAATTAATTCCTTGGTATATTCAGAAGGAAAAATTGCTAGGGGAGGAATTTTTGTATCATCTGGAGCAATTGGTGTTGCACTGGGGACTATTGCTGGAAGGAATGGAGTTACATTTTGGATAATTGTATTACTTTTATTGGGATGTTGTTTTGCAATTAGCTTTTATTGCGCTATGGATAAAGACAATGTAATACCCGATTTTAATAAGCAAAATGTATTAAAGCCCATTGTTACAAATGGAAAGATAATTATTTATTTATGCCTTATTTCAATAATTGTTCGTTCCTATGTTGGCTTTCAAGTACCAATTTTATGGAAAACAAATACTTTTTTATTCATTTTGCCTAGCATCTGTGCTTTTTTAGGTAAATTTTGGGGAGGCATTCTTGCAGATTATTTTGGAGCAAGAAATGTGGGCGTTTTATCATTATTAGTGTCAATTCCATTATTGTGTATCTTTTGCAATAATATAGCATTATGTTCAATAGGTCTTGTTATGTTTAATATTACAATGTCAATAACCCTTTGGGGAATTGCTTCGCAGCTAAAAAATCAGCCGGGCTTCGCGTTTGGATTGACTACGCTTGCACTGCTAATTGGCAATATTCCTATATATTTAATTACATTACCAGATAATATAATAAAAATAGTATTACCTATACTAATACTGGTTTCGAGTATTTGTATTTATATTTCTATAGAAAATCAAAAAAGGAGAGATGACAATGTTAGAACAATTAATTAATAGCTGTCTTTGTGATGTGGCACCGCCTTTTAGACTACCTACTAGGTGCGGTTTTTTAATTTTTACTTTGGTTATTGGTGTTTTAGCTGTAATAGTAATAGCTTGGATACTAATTAATAAGGCACAGAAAAAGAATTCATCAATTCAAGAAGTACAACAAAAAGCACAAAAAGAACAGCAATAACAGCTAGAAAAACAAAATCAGCAAACACATCAAAAAAGCAATAAATAACAACGAAAACAACGTATGCAACAAGAACAGTAAAGCAACATAATCAACATCAACCAGTAAAGAGAAAAGCGACTAAAATTTATGATTTTATTTTACTTCTTAATAGCTTTTATATTAACAGTACTTATAGAGTGCACAAGCATGCTTTTTATATGTAAATCAAAGCAGTTTGTGTACTATGTTTTTTTATGCAATTTATTAACTAATCCTGCAATAAACCTATTAGCATTAGGAGCTGGATATATTTTTGATGTTTTTGGTTACAAATTAACAATATTAATTTTGGAAATAGCTGTTGTTATTATTGAGGCTTATATAATCCGTTTATTATGTGGATTTAAAGTTAAAAAGTCAGTTTTAATATCATTGGTTTTAAATTCGTTATCATATGGTATTGGCTTACTATTTTATTCATTGCTTATTTAGTAGGAACAGTCTTTTAATTATAAATTTTCATCAGTGAAAATAATATAAAAAATTAGCGAATTTTGTCTTGACATAAATCGTATAATGGCTTAATATTAGTTTATAGATATTGGTTGGTAATGAAAACGAACTAAATGGAAAGGATGTGAAATATGCCTATAAGTATTGGTTTGGATATTGGGGGCACCAATATTTCTGCCGTGATTTGTGATGAACGTGGTAATATCCTTTACTCTCACACTAGAAAAAGTGATTATTATGGAGATCAATACCTAAGAAATATTGAAGAAATAATAGAAAACACTATTAAAGAAAGTAATGATGATATAAGCGGAATTGGTATTGGGGTGCCTGGTACAGTTGATCATAACACTGGAAATATTATAGTATGCCCTGCGTTTAATTGGAGAAATGTGCAATTAAAAGAACATATAGAAAGTAAATTTGGTATAAGTACATTTATTGATAATGATGTAAATATATGGACTTTAGCAGAAAAATATTTAGGGGCAGCAAAAGATTATGATGATTTTGTAATGATTACTATTGGAACAGGTATTGGATGTGGATTATACATTGGGGGTAAGCTATATAGAGGTCATAGCTTTGAAGCAGGTGAAATTGGATATTTACCCTTAACAATTGAAGCATACAATGAAACATTTAGTGAGAATAATTTCGGTTTCTTTGAAACTAAAGCATCTGCATCTGCAGCAAGCCGGATTTATAGAGAAATAACCAATAAAAATATTGATTGTAAGGAAATATTTTTACAAGCAAAACAAGGAGATAAAATTGCTAAAAAGGTAGTAGATGATATTTATAAATACTTAGGGCTGGGGATAAGTTCCATATTTTGCATCCTAAATCCGCAAATTGTAGTAATTGGTGGCGGGATGGCTGAAGAAGGCACAGAGTTTCTAAATGAATTAACAAGAAAAATTAAAAGCTTAATTCCTTTGGATATAAAACTTAGTCTTACTCAAACAAAGAAATATGGAGGAGCCGTTGGAAGTGCTTTAAGTATTTTTTATGAAATGAATAGTAAGGGAACTGTACAAACTAACGTACCAATATGATATTTTATATTAATTAAATATAAAATAATAATTTTGATGAATGTTTTATTCACAAAATTTAATAAGCTTCAAGGATATGTGCAAAATACAAATAGTGCATAATACCATTAAAGGGGGAATGTATATCTACGTAACAATTTTCTAGTAAACTCTGTTCTAACAATCGCAGTAAAATAAGTTGGTTTATTTGTTTGGTTAAAAACAATTTGTAGAAAAAAAGGAGGATATTATGAGTAGAAAATTTTTATCTATGATTTTAGCAGGTTGCTTGTCAGTTTCTCTTTTAGCTGGTTGTGGAGGTAATGAAGTTGCTAAAGATTCAACATCTGAAGGTACTACTGCTGCTAATTCTAGTACTTCAACAGTAGAAGAGGTTACAATTGAATATTGGCAATATTTTTACGAAACAAAAGTAAATCTTATGGATGAATTAATAGCAGACTTCCAAAGTAAAAATCCCAATATTAAAGTTGTTCAAAAGCACTTCCCTTATGACTCATACCAACAAAAGGTTGCTGCTGCAGTTTCAGCCGGAACTGGACCAGACATTATAAATCTATATTATGGATGGGTACCGAAGTATGTAAAAGCAGGAACATTGCAAGAACTACCTGCATCATCCTTCTCAGCAGAAAAAATAGAGAGCACATTTGCTCCTATGGTTAAGGTTAACAAAATAGATGGAAAATACTACACTGTACCAACTGCAGTTCGTACATTAGGTCTTTTCTGGAATAAGGATATATTCAAAGAAAACGGATTAGACCCTGAAAAGCCACCACAAACTGTTGAAGAATTAGTTGAAATGGCTAAGAAGTGTACAAAAGTAGTAAATGGAAAACTAGAGATAGAAGGACTTACATTCCAACCATCAGGTCAATTACATTCATGGTTCCGTCCTGTTCTTCTCAAACAGTTTGGACAAGAGCCTATAAGTGAAGATAAGAAAACTGTTCAATGGAATGCTTCAGAAAACGGATATAAAGCTTTTGAATTCCTAGTAAATCTTGCAAAGGTTGAAAAAGTAGGTGAAAAGGACTTCTATACTGATGATTCAACAGCATTTATCAGTGGTAAAGCAGCTCTTCACATTGATGGTTCATACCGTCTAGGTTCATTAAAGAGCCAGGCTAAAGATTTGAACTATGGTGTTACTGTTCTTCCTTCATTTAATGGAGTTGAAACATCATTTGGTTCATTCTGGACAAATGGTATTACTACTAATGCTACAGGTGCAAAACTTGATGCAGCAGTTAAATTCTTAGAGCATTTAACTTCAGTTGAAACTATGAAGACTTGGACAGAAAAAATCGGTGAAATTGGTGCTAAGAATGAAATTGCAGATGATCCTGAATTATTACAGGATGATAAGTTAGCTCCATTTATTAAGCAATTACCTGTTGCTGATTCATACTTCTATGTTGATGAAGATGCAGATAGAAAAGCATTAATGGATGCTATTGATGAAGTTTTATTAAACAATGTAGATCCAAGAAAAGCATTAGATGATGCAGTTAAAGAAGTACAAGCTCTATTTGATGAGTATTGGAACAAATAATAAACTTTAAACTATAAGTATTATTATTTAGTTATCATATCAAAAGTATTGCTCGATGTGTTATCTAAATATAGACACATCGAGCAATATATTAAAAGCATAAAAAGTATAAATAAATATTAATTATCATTATTAATTTGATTACAGTGCTACAAAATCTTATATCTTATCAATTTATTCACATCTTTTGATATTAAGTTGCTACTGTGGCTATATAACATAGTACAGATAAGTCTATAGCCTTAAGTTCAAAAAGGAGGGTTCTATGAAGCTGAAGCTTTCAATTAAAGGAAGACAATCCATGTGGGCTTATATATTTATATCAGCACCAATATTGTTCTTCATATGTATCAGGATATTACCAACATTATATGCATTTAATGTTAGTTTACATGAATGGGATTTGTTATCAAAAAATAAGCCATTTGTATTTTTAGATAATTTTAAAGAATTATTTCATGATGAAGTCTTTTTAGCATCACTAATTAATACAGGAAAGTATATATTATTTGCGGTACCTATAGGACTCATTCTTAGTTTATTAATAGCACTTCTACTTAATTCTATTACTAAGGGTGCGTCAATTTATAGAATGGTAGTATTTATTCCTTACGTAACATCCGTAGTTGCTGTATCTTGGGTATGGAGATGGATGTTTATGAAACAGGGTGGTGTTGTAAATAATATTATTAGTTTTTTTGGTTTTCAAACCCAACCTTTTTTGGATAGTACCTCACAAGCAATATTTGTTGTCATCTCAAATGTAATATGGCAAGCATTAGGATTCTATACAATTATATTCCTAGCAGGAGTCAAACAAATACCTCAGACATATTACGAGGCTGCAAAAATAGATGGTGCTTCACCTTGGCAGAGATTTAAAAATATAACTATTCCAATGTTAAATCCAACTATTGTATATTTGACAGTAATGGCTTCAATTCAGACATTACAAGTATTCACACAGGTATTTAATATTACATCCGGTGGACAGGGAATTGCAGGAGGTCCGCTAAACTCTACTGTAAGTGTTGTACTATATATCTACCAGTTAGCCTTTGTTAATTATAAAATGGGTTATGCTAGTGCTGCAACAGTAGTTCTGTTCATTATTATACTAACAATATCGCTATTCCAAATGAAAGTTTTGGATAAAAAATATGATTATTAATTTATCAGAAAAGGAGGGTGAATAATGCGTAAGTATTACAAAGCTTTAACTTATATATTCCTTACTATAATCGGTTTTATAATGATATTTCCATTCTTATGGATGATATCCACTTCTTTAAAAACCGGAGTAGATATATATAGTCCATCAATAATACCGGAAACAGTAACTTTTAACAACTATATAAGAGTAATAGAAAATTCAAATTTCTTGTTATGGTTTAAAAACAGTCTTATCGTAGCAGTAATTACGACAGTATCAGTTCTATGCTTTGATACTCTTGTTGGATATTCCTTTGCCAAATTACCGTTTAAAGGAAAAGGACCTTTGTTTGTATTAATTTTATCAACGCTGATGATTCCTACTGAAATGTTAATTATTCCATGGTATATGATGAGTACTAGCTTTGGTTGGCTAAACACCTATTGGTCTTTATTATTCCCTGGATTAACATCCGCTTTTGGTATATTTATGATGAGGCAGTTTTTCATTGGTGTCCCTGATGATGTCCTTGAAGCAGGTAGAATTGATGGGCTTTCTGAATTTGGTATCTTTTTAAGAGCTGCAGTACCAATGGTAAAACCTGCTATGGCAGCGCTAGGAATATTTACATTCTTAGGAAACTGGAATGCATTTCTATGGCCTGTTATCGCTGTTGATCAGCCCAATATATATACTCTCCCCGTTGGTTTAGCATTATTCTCTGGTGAATCATATAATCAATGGGATCTTGTAATGGCGGCAGCCAGCTTGGCAACAATACCTGTATTAATAGTATTCTTCTTCTTCCAGAAGCAGATTATTGAAGGAATACACATGACAGGATTAAAAGCATAAGAGGGTGAAAAAATTGGAATTTAAAATGATTGATTCACATGTACATTTTGACGTAAAAGGATACGATATTTTAGAATTTGAAAAACAATATATAGAGCAATATGGCAAAGAAAAATGGCTGAAACTTCAATCTAAAAACCAATATCAAAGCAAGAAATGGGCACAGGCTTGGGATTTCCCACAGAGGCAACCAGCAGATGATGATGTAAATACAACATCTGTTCGTTGGCTTGAAGAAATGAAAAAGCACAATATTGAAAAGCTGGTTTTTGTAACGGGCGGAAACAATGAAATTTTAAGTAAAATTATTCAAAGCCATCCCGAACATTTTATTGGGTATGCGCATCATAATCCTTTTGAAATAGATGCTGCCGAAAAATTAGAATTTGCTATTTCTGAACAGGGATTGAAGGGGTATAAAATATTAGCACCAGATTTACCCGGAAAAATAAATGATACTTCTCTTGAACCAATTTGGAAAGTAGCAGAAAAATATGAAATCCCTGTTCTAATTCATTTCGGAATATTGGGTGCAGCTGGTGGACTTGCTACACATGTTAATATCAATCCAATGGTGATACACGATGTAGCAAGAGCGCATCCTGATATATCTTTTATCATACCTCATTTTGGTTGTGGACATCCTCAAGAATTATTACAGCTAGCATGGGTCTGCCCAAATATTTATGTTGATACATCTGGTAGTAATCAATGGGTTCGTTGGATGCCATATCCGTTAACTGTTAAGGATCTTTTTAAAAAATATTATGAAACAATTGGTCCTGAGAGGATAATATTTGGTACTGACTCTGAATGGTTTCCCAGAGGATTTGTCAAGCAGTATTATGACGAACAACGTAAAGATTGTATTGAATTAGGTATGAAACAGGATGAATTAAAGCTTATATTCAGAGACAATATTGCTAGATTGTTAAGGCTGGAGGAATAATGATGGATGAAAGTATACGCAGTATTTTAGAAAACGAAATTAAAATGACAATGGGATGCACTGATCCTGGTGCGATAGCTTTTGCATCTTCTCAAGCAGCAGCAATTCTTGATGGAGATTTAAAGAGCATTGATATCGTTCTAAGTAAAAATATTTACAAAAATGCTGTGTATGTAGGCATCCCTGTTATAAAGAAGTTTGGAATCGAATACGCTGCAATTCTTGGTGCTATTATAAAAAAACCAGAGTTGAAGCTAGCTGTATTAGGGGAAGTAACTCAAGAAATGCAAAATGAGGTTTCGGATTATTTAGATAGGATTCCTGTAAAAGTGGTTTATTCTGATATAGATGAGCCACTTTATATAAGTGTTACCTGCAGAAGTGATATATCTTATGTTAACGTTGTAATAATGGGAGACTACGATTGGATATATCATATTGAAAAAAACAAAGAGATATTATATCATTCTAAACCAAAAAAAATAAATGAAAGGTATTTTTATGAGGGTTGGAATTTTCAAAATCTTTTCTATAATGCAGTGAATGGACAAATAATGGATGACAAAATATTGAAATATGAGGATATCAATAAAAAGGCAGCAACTCATGCAATGTCAGAGGAAACAAAAAAATATATTCAAAATCTAGCTCAACTGGATTACATTTCTGTTAATGATTTATCAAATCTTGCTCGTATTTATGTGCTAAATGCTTCTAAAATGAGAATGTCAGGAGAGAGGTTTCAAATAGTTAGCGTAGCTGGCAGCGGAAATCTCGGTATATTGAGCATTCTAACAGTATCTGCAGTATGTGATGCACTAAAAAAGACACAACATGAAAGACAGACTGCAATATGCATTTCCATATTAACTTCAATTTATATTAAAAGTCAAATGAACCGTCTTACTGTAATGTGTGGAACAGCAGTTGCCGGAGCAGCTGGAGCTGCTGCTGCAATCACTTATCTACTTGGAGGTGGCTTGGAAGAAGCTGAAAATGCGATAAATACTGTCATAGGAAGTATTGGTGGTATGCTCTGTGATGGTGCAAAGGAAAGCTGTGCCTTTAAGGTTAGCTTTGCAGCTGAGTGCGCAGTAATAAGCGCAAATATGGCCATGAATAAAAATGGAATACGAACAGGCTGTGGTATTATTACAGATGATATAGATGAAAATATCCGAAATATCGGACTTATAAATAATTTAGGTATGAAGGAAGCAGACAACATAATGTTAGAGATTCTCAGCGCACAGAAAAAGTAGAAATTCTATAATAAATGTTATAAAATAGTAGATATGTGTAATTAAGAAGGAGAGTCAAGAAATGATAAAGGGAACACCAGAATATATAAAGGTAATGAATAGAAATACTGTTCTTTCGCTGATTGTTAAAAAAAAATCAATATCCAGAGCTGCAATTTCAACTCTAACTAATTTAAGTAAATCAACTGTTTCATCTATCGTTGAAGAATTACTTAGTGAAAATATTATAATGGAAAATGGTGAAGGTATTTCAACAAAGCTTGGCGGAAGGAAACCTATAGAACTGGTGTTTAACCCATCTGCAGGATATATTATTGGTATTGATATAGGTGCGTCAAAAAGCATCTGTGTAATATGCGATTTATCTGGACGGATATTAATAAAAGAAGTACTACAGAAAAAAAATTACGATAGTAACGATTATTTAAATCTAATCATAAATACTGTAAAGAAAATGGCAGCAAATCTTGGTTTAGGAGACAAGATTATAGGAGTTGGAGTAGGTATTCCTGGTACTGCTGATATTGAGAATGGTATAGCTAGATTTGTTCCAAAACTCGATTGGATAGATTTCCCTATATGTGATGTACTAAAAAAAGAATTTGGCGTAGATGTTTTTATTGACAATGATGTTAATATGGCGGTTTATGGAGAAAAATGGTTAGGTGTAGGTAAAGAATACAATAACTGTGTATTTATATCTATTGGAGATGGTATTGGAAGTGGCATTATAATAGATAATAAAATTTATAGAGGCCACAATTATACAGGTGGGGAAATTGGGTATCTCGTACTATCAAAGGATGCTCTGCAAACAGAGAAATATACACCTGATGCATATGGATATTTTGAAAGTGTTGCTTCCGGAAGTGCAATAGAAAGAAAGTTTGGTATAAGTTGTAAGGAAGTTTTTGAAAAAGCATCACATAATGATATTGAGTGTATTGAAGCAGTAAATGAAATGACTGAATATTTAAGTATGGGAATTGCAAATATAGTTAGTGTACTCAGTCCTCAAGCAGTTATTATTGGTGGTGGCGTTTCAAAGGCTGGATTGGGTTTACTATTGTCAATTAGAAAAGAAGTGTCCAGACTCACCCCTGTAAAAACAGAAATAGTTCTTTCTGAACTGGAAGATAATGCAGGTGTTTTGGGGTGTGTGGGATCAGTGTTAGCAAAAAAATACGGTATCAGCTTTTATTAAGGAGGAATTCTATGTACACAAGAGAATATGTTGAACAGATGGACGGTACACATTTTCCAGGCAAAACTTTTCAGGATTGTGTTTTGGCACCGATATTTGATACACAAAAAAACTATTACGCAAAACCTTTTATTCAAATAAGTAAGGCTCATGCCGTAATGTTATTTGAGCAAAATATTATTACAAAGCATGAAGCAAAGGAAATATTATCGGGATTAAAAAAAATAGATTTGATGGATATGAGTGATAGGCAATACGATCCATCCTATGAAGATATGTTTTTTATGATAGAACATGAACTTGAGAACTTAATTGGTAAGGATACTGCTGGAAGATTGCATATTGCAAGAAGCAGAAATGATATAGATATATGTGAATTCCGTATGGTACTTAGAGAAAAGGTTCTCGAAGTAATGGAAGCCTTGAATATTTTTAGACAAGTATTGCTTTCACTTGCTAAAGAAAATATAGAAACTATTATGCCTGCATATACACATACTCAGCCGGCACAACCTACAACTTTGGCTCATTATATTCTTGCATACCAAGATTCATTGGAAAGAGACTTTGACAGGTTGGTGCACTTGTATAATACCATAAATCAAAGTCCATTAGGTGCTGCAGCCATTACAACTACAGGTTTCCCAATTAACAGACAAAGGACTGCTGAATTATTAGGCTTTGATGGACTTGTAGAAAATTCCTATGACGGAATTGCAGGATGTGATTATCTTACAGAATGCGCATCTGCTCTTATGATTATGAACACTAGCTTGTCAAGATTTATGAAGGATACATTAGATTTTTGTACAAAGGAATTCAATGTATTTTATCTATCTGATCCTTATGTTCAAGTCAGTAGTATAATGCCTCAAAAAAGAAATCCATCCTCCCTTGAACAAACAAGGCCTGCTATTAGCAAAGCTATTGCAGAATCAAAATGTGTATTTGATATTCTTCATAATACTCCATTTGGAGATATAGTTGATACAGAGGAACAATTACAACCTCATTTGTATGATTCAATAAAATATACAATCAGAGCGTTAAAAATGCTTAGTTCTGTTTTTACAACATTAGATGTAAATAAGAAGCTTCTGCTTGAAAGAGCACACGAGGGATTTATTACAGCAACTGAATTAGCAGATATATTGGTTAGAGACAAGGGATTATCCTTCCGCCATAGTCATAGGATTACAAGTACAATTGTAAAATATATGGTGAAACATGAGAAAAAGGCAAAGGATATTACTCCTCAGATTATTGCTGATATTTCAGAAGAAATACTGGGAAAACCTATTGATCTTGAGGTTGACGAAATAGAAAAGGCACTCGATCCTGTTAATTTTGTTTATGTTAGAACTATTACTGGAGGACCTGCTCCAATTGAAACAGAAAGAATGCTAGAAAAGAGATTAGAGTCACTTAATAACAATCAGCAGTTATATAATAAATTTATTGATAAATTAAAATCTTCAGATGAGAAACTGCAAGAAACAGTAGCTACAGTTATTTCTTAATTCAGAACATTGATTATTTAATAATTCAATAATTTAATAATTTAAATAATTAAATCTTACCGCATGGTACTATCCGTTTTTTATAATAAAACGAAGTATTATGCGGTTTTTTATTACTTGTGTAAAGAATAGGGATTAGGAATTATTAAATGTTATAAATAAGTTATTCATTATAGCTAAAAGTAAACTTATTGAGTTTTTATCAGTTGTAATATTTGGAATTACACTAAATTTCGACATTTATTTTTAAACCGTGATATAATTATGTTAACCAATATATAGTTTGACTTTACAGGAGGGAATCTATGATAAAACTAAAAAGTATTAAAACTAATTTAACTTTGTATTTTGGAATGTTGATTTTTGTTCTGTGTATCGGCCTTGGAAGTGTTGCATATTATACTTCATCTGATGCACTGTCATCAAAAATAGATGAATCTCTTATGCTAGTAACACAAGAGGCTGCGGAAGTTATTTCAAGTAATGTTGCAAGTGAACTTAATTTAGTTGAAGCATATGCTCAATTGGATGTTATAAAGGATCCTAATGTGCTTGTAAGTGAAAAACTCGCATTTCTAAAACAAGAAGCTGAAAGAAATGGTTATTTATGGATGTGATATGTTGATAATGAAGCAATTGGCCATACCACTTTGGGTGCTGAAGCTGATGTCAGTGATTTAGACTATTATATAAAGGCTTCTTCTGGCCAGCGTACAGCTTCCGATCCATTTATAAGTAAGGTAACAAATGGTGTGGTAGTTGCATTTGCAGTTCCTATTAAGGATAATCAAGGAAATATAATTGGAGTAGTGCTTTCTGTACGCGACAGCAATGAGTTAAGCAATTTAGTAAGTAATATTAAGTTTGGGGAAGACTCATCAGCCTTTATGATTAATAAGAATGGAACTACTGTTGCCCATAAGGATAAAAATCTAGTTTTTGAATACTACAATGTATTTACTGAAGTTGAAAAAGATTCATCTCTTGAGCAAATGGCGGCATTTATGAAAGAAATGACAGAGGGAAAGTCAGGAGTTGGCGAGTATGAATATAATGGTGATAAATATGCAGCCTATTCACCAGTAAGCGGAACTGATTGGTCCCTTGCCATAACCATACCAAAGTCTGTAGCTATGGAAAAGGTAAGTCATCTATTAAAAATTATTATGAATATTTCCATTGCATTTCTCTTAGTAAGTTTATTATTAACATATATTATTGCTAAAGGTTTTTGTAAACCTATAGAATTAGCCACTAATCATATGAAGATTTTAGCAGAAGGAGATTTCTCAAAAGAGGTACCAAAGAAGTACACGAAAAATCAAAGCGAAATTGGCGTTTTGGCTAAATCTATGGAATCTATGCAAAAATCATTACGAAGCATTATAACGGATGTTATAAACAAATCATCAGACGTTAGCCAGATGCTTACTAGTATAAATTCTGAAGTTGATGAACTTAATTTTAAAATAGAGGAAATATCTTCTACCACTCAAGAAATGTCAGCAGGAACAGAACAGACTGCTGCTTCTACAGAAGAAATGAATGCTACTGCTGAAGAGATAGAAGCAGCAATAGAGTCCATTGCTACAAAAGCACATGAAGGCACAATCACAGCAAATAATGTAAGCACTATGTCTGGTGAGATGAAGAAAAATGCAATATCATCCAAAGAAACTGCAATGGAGATTTATGTTAGAAATAAAGCTGATTTGCAGAATGCCATTGAACAATCAAAAGCAGTAGACCAGATACATGTACTTTCACAGTCTATACTAGATATAACTACTCAAACAAATCTATTAGCACTAAACGCATCAATAGAAGCAGCAAGGGCTGGAGAGGCTGGAAAAGGTTTTGCAGTTGTTGCTGATGAAATAAGAAAATTGGCTGAAGGTTCAAAGGCAACAGTATCAAGAATTCAGGAAGTAGCAAATGTTATTTTAGAAGCAGTACAAGTTCTATCAAGCAGTTCTGGAGAAATTATGGACTTTATTGATAAAAAGGTAATGCTAGATTACGAGTATTTAGTTAGTTCAAGTGAGCAATATAATGAAAGTTCAGCTAATATAAGCGATATTGTAAGTGATTTTAGTGCTACCTCAGAAGAACTGCTTGCCTCTATGCAAAATATGGTTAAGGCAATTGATGAAATATCGAGTTCAGCAAATGAAGAGGCTCAGGGAGCATCCAATATTGCACAGGGTGCAGCATCAATTACGCAAATGTCAAATGTAGTAAAAGAAAATGCAGAATTGGCAAAGGAAAAATCCAATATGCTAATCCAGCTTGTTTCAAAATTCAAAGTATAGATAGCCTTATAAAGACACTTATGATATTATATTTGCAATTGTTATTGCAATTTTAGGATGTATGGTTATTGCAATATCTCTAGGATGTTGGTTCTAGGTAAATTTATTAGCTATAGGCTTTATTTGTAGCTTTCCTATGAGACCGTTTAAAATTTGTTTAAACCTTCAAATTGATGTTAGAATAAATATATCAATTTGGAGGTTTTTTTATGGTAAGAAGGAATGAAAGTCCCGAAAGGAAAAGGCACTGAGCATTGATAGGAGAATTTTTACGAGAAAATCCTATCAAGGACTCAGCCGAATTACTGACAAAGTATTGCCGCTTGTTAAAGAATGGCAAGCATGTCCTCTTGATTAGAGGTATTCTTTTCAGATAGAATAAGATAGCACTATTTATTTGCTTTGCAGATATTTGTCAGTTTAATATGCTACATGTTCTGAATGACTTACTGTTGCTACTACTGTTTTAACACAAGTACTTCGTCTCCAGAGGCGAATATTCCTTTTATTGATGTTGAGCTATAAAGATGATATAGGGACACAAAAAAGGAGCTGTCACAGTTTAATAACTGTGTACAGCTCCTTTAACCTAATTTATCTTATTATTTCTTATTGCTTCTGTGCAAGCATATTTACGAACATACGGTAAGCACCAGGTGCCATAGCCTGCTGTATCTGACGGTACCAAACTACTGATGTATAAGTGTAAACACCCTTACCATAGTTAGTTGTTAACCACTGACCGTCTTGTACTATATCAGAACCCTTATCAATTGCAGAAATTAATTTTGTATATTTAGGGTCAGCTTCTGAAATGTTGTAGATACTACGTTCTTGAACCCATCCATCCCAGTCAGATGCAACAATTTTATTAGGATAACTGAACACCTTATTATTAGGATCAAGGATAGTTACCTTTGCATCTTCCTCAACTACACGCCATGTTAGAGTAGGTGAACCAATTTTCAATGGGTATGGTGCGAAGCTTGGATCCCATCTATCAGCTGCGCTATTCTGGCTGTAGTTAACAATCAAATTACCACCGTTTTTAACGAAATCAAGAAGTCTGTTATTTGCAGTAATTAGTGCATCGCTATCTCTATAAGCACGAATTCCAAGTACAATAGTGTCAAACTTTGAAAGATCTCCATACATTACGTCATTGTCACCAAGTACTGTTACATTCATACCTATCTGCTTTAAGTATTTATAAACTTCATCTTTACCTGAATCAAAGTAACCAACTTTAAGTCCTTGAGGTAATGTAATCTTTGCAGACTGTACATTGAGAGCTGCATCATAGAGGTAATAAGTTGTTCCTATGTGGTCATAGTTGATAACTTGTACTGTTTGATCGCTAACCATATTTGAACTTGTAGCCTTTGCTTTTATTACAAATCTTTCTTCCTTCAAATTAGCTGGAGGAGTAATTGTAAAGTTAGCTGTCTTATTTTGATTGCTTCCAGTAAACTCAACAGTTGCTTGCTTTGGTTCAATCTTCCAACCAGCTGGAACATCAAGAGTTACAGTTGTTGAAGTTTTACCAGTAACATATGATCTAACACCAACTGTTACAGGAATAGTTGTACTTGATACAGTTGTATTAAGCACAAAGTTTTCAGGTGATAACTGTAATGAGTATTCAGGCATTACAGCAAATAATTTGTTTGGTTCAATAGTTGTTTCTGCAGTAACACCATCAATTTTGTAGCTAACAGTTGCTGTCATTGGAACCTTTGCATATGGGTGGAAGTAATCTGCATCCTTAGGAATTGATACTTCATATTCGAATTTTACAGCACTATTATAATTAATCTTTGAAGCAGTTGTTTCTTTTGGAGCTGTAACTTTCCAACCAGCTGGAGTGTTAAGCTTAACACTGAGGTCTTTAATATTGCTATTTCCACCATTGAATAATTGTACAGTTACCTTTGTGCTTTGTCCCTTTGCAACTTCATATGAAGCTGGTGTGATAGTTGCAATAAGGCTTGAGCTCTGTTCACTTACTTTATAAAGTTGTTTTAATTTAGTGTTAAGTCTAAATGTTAAATCATATTTTTCTTCTTCTGATAACTTAGAATTTTTTATTGTTTTAAGTCCAGAATTTATATCATCTATCATGTCATGAGTTGCACTTGTTACTTTAGTATAGTTTGGATATGCAGCAACTATATCATCAGCATCGTCCTGAAGTTTATTTAATAATCTATAAACATCTTTAGTTTTGAAATAGTTTGCAGCTAAATCATTATATGTCATTTCAATGCCATCAAACATATCTTCTTCTTTGTCAGGTATTTTTTTGTCAAGAGTTGTTTGAATAAGTTTGTGATATGAAACAGCATTTGCAGTTACATCTTGTACTTTACCCATACTCTGAGAAATATGTAAGTAACGTGAATTCTGTCCAAACTGCTCATATGTTAAGCCAAGAATTTCATTATACTTTTTGTAGTCCATTTTTGCAGTATGATCATCTGCTGTTCCTGTATCATACAGCTTCTTAGCTTGATATGGACGTAAGCCTTCTTTTGTTATCTGATCTGGATATGCTTTTGGGTCAGCAGCTTTTTTGAATGCCTCAGCTGTAATTATGTTAGTAGCTTGATGCTGACCATGTTCAGAAAGAACATTGTTTGCTGAGTTGAAAATTACGTCAGGTCTGTATGTACGAATAGCACGTACCATACGTTCAGTAATCTTATCAACGTCCCAGATTGCTAGTGCTTCTTCACCTAGCTTTGAGAATCCGAAATCAACTGCTGTGTTATCGTATTCTTCACTTAGAACAACAAGTTCGCCACCAATCATCTCAACAGCTTCTTGAAGTTCTCTAGCACGAACTGCACTATAGGCAAATCCAGCTTCGCTACCTATAGCATTCTGACCACCTGCGCCATATGTAGTTGTTACTACAACTGTTTCAGCACCTTTTTCCAATAGGCAATAGGCGAGCATAGAGTTACGCTCATCATCTGGATGCGCACCAGTATCCATAATTGTTGAGACTCCGGTGATTTGCTTAATAGCCATCCATAGCTTATCAGCGCCTCGGTTGTTGTCATTGAGAGTCGCAGAAGTATTACCAGGTGTTGCAATTGTTACGGTTATTGCTAGGGATAGTGCTGCAGCGATAGTTCGACTAAGTTTTTTACCCGTCTTCATTTAAATCTCTCCTTTTGTAATTTATTTCTGTAGCCTTTAAAAAATGATTCTTAAAAAGCTATAACAGACTAATGAATATTTTATTAATTAAGTTTATTAATAAATGTTATATAAGAATTTGAGCCTCAACAAAGAAGTAATAAATTGAAGTAATAAAAGAAGTACTAATATATGTATAATTAATATGACAATATTTAAATTTAATTTATTCTGGTTTAAAATTTATTTTTATGACAAGAAAATATTTTTAATATAATCGTTAGTAATAAGATGTGATATACCTATTATGCCAGGTTCATCGCATTTACGTAAATCAATATTTACATCTAAAGCAGATAATTTTTTAAATTGCTCAGAAACTTCGATTAACAATTCTTTACCTAACATATCAATTATGATACCTCCAAGGACAACTTGATTTACATCAACTATGCTAATTATATTTAATATCGTTGTTGCGAGATAGGGAGCAATATAATCAATAATTTCTTTAATATTTGTTCTATTCTTAATTCTGTTTTCAAAATCTTTAAATTTTGATGTTAATGCATTAAGATTTATTAATGATTCCAAAGAGCCTGGTAAACACTCAGAAGTTTTAAAATTATTATCGTAAACAAGGTATCCAATTTCACCAGCTATAAAGTGCTTACCAAAGCGTAGATTTCCATCAAGGATAATTCCACTTCCAAGTCCAGTACCTAAAGATATATAAACTAAATCTTCGTTTTTGAGATTTCTAGTTATGTATTCTCCTATAGAGGCAGCATTAACATCATTACATACATAAACGGATATATTTAATGCGTCTTTGATTGTTTCAATTATTTTATGTAATGGATATGTATTACAAACGCCAACTAAAGGCCCTAATCGTATTTCATCATTATCTAAGTCTACAGCACCTGGAAGACCTAAAGCAATTCCATGAATTTTGTCTTTTGGTATTCCTGACTCAACTATCAAACTTTTTACGTTATCTATTAATATATGTGTTACCACATTTTCAAAATCACTTTTAACATGTATTATTTTTTTGAGAATAATTTCACTACCAACGTTTACAATACCCATTTTGAGATAATCACCTTCATACTCTACACCTATAGAGTAGGCGAAGTTTGGGTTGAACTTTAACATCTGAGGTTTTCTGCCAAGAGGTGATTGACCTTCTCCGGCATTTATTATGAAACCGTTTTCACATAAATAGTTTGTAATCTTAAGAACAGTAGGTGCACTTATACCTGTTATCTGCGAAATTTCTGAACGTGAAATTTCGCTAACATTTGCTATCAAGTCAAATACAGTTTTTCTATTCATATCTCTTAAATTTGAAGCGATATATGGTTTCATAATTGTCTCTCTTTACATATTTATTTTAAATAATTATTAAAGGACATTTATTAATTAACTTAATTATATATTCCTAAATTAGGAATGTCAATTTCTTTTTAATAATTATTTATTTAATAATGAGACTTTTATATACTGAGAGTTTTTTTCTTAATAAGTGTTATTTCTAGCTAGTATTAATAAATTGGGTTATAATGTACATATATTTATTAATCTTTATGATTAATTGCTGTGGAGGCCTATATGAATATAGATAAAACAAGTCCAATACCTGTATACTATCAATTAAAAACTATTTTATTAAATAAAATAAAGTCCGGTGAATATCCTCCTGGATGCATTATTCCTTCTGAAAGAGAACTTTCCGAAATGTTAGGAATCAGTCGCATGACAGCACGACAGGCTATTAATCAATTAGCAAGCGAAAAATATTTAGTCCGTGAAAAGGGAAAGGGCACTTTTGTTAACGATGCAAAATTTGAACAAAGAAATATAATGAGTTTTTCAGAAACTGTTAAAAGGCAAGGAATGGTTCCAATAACAAAGGTACTCGAGTTTGCAGAAGAAACTAACTATGATATCAAAGAAATATTGGATTTAAGTCAGGAACAAGTATTGTTTAGAATTAAAAGACTTAGATTTGCAGATGAGACTCCCATTGCAGTAGAAGAAGTTTTTATTCCTAAAAAACTTTGTCCAGATATTAATAAATTAGATTTAACAAAATCCTTATATGAACTTTTAAAGACATATTATTCTATAGATATAAATTATATGGATAATAAAATTGAGGCAGTAAAAGCTAGTAAAGAGAATCGTCAACTGCTAGCACTTTCAGCAGGAATTCCAGTACTTAAAATTTCAGGTATAAGTTATACAAAAGATGGAGATAAATTATTCTATGAAAGAGATATTTACCGTGCCGATAAGTATAACTACAGCGTTAGAATATTTATGGGGCAAAATTAATACTATTGATTTCTTATCAAAGCTGAAGTACAATAGGTATAGTGGTATATACAACTATACAATCTTCAAGTATTATATGTAGCATAATAATTCAAACAAACATACGAGGTGATATTTATGGTTAAGATGTGGGAAGAAATATTAGAACAACCAGAAGTTTTAAAGAAAACAGTTACTACCAATATGGCAGTTATCGATGAACTAATAGCTGATTTGAAATCTCGTGAAATTTCAACAGTAATTATTGCTGCAAGAGGAACATCAGATCATGCCGCAGTTTATGCAAAATACGCTATTGAGACTTTAATCGGAATACCTGTTTCATTGGCGGCTCCGTCAGTATTTACAATGTATAACAAGAAATTAAATATGAAGAATTGCTTTGTAATTGGTATTTCCCAGTCTGGAAAGGCAGCAGACGCAATTGAAGTAGTGAAGGCTGCTAAAGAACAGGGAGCAATTACCATGAGTGTTACTAACTTTGTGGATTCACCACTAGCTCAAACATCAAAGTATCATCTTTTCTGTGATACAAGTGTTGAACAAAGTGTAGCTGCAACAAAAACGTTTACTTCCACAGTGTTTCTTTTAATAAACTTTATTGCAAAGTGGGCACAAAATGATGAGTTATTAAATGAACTTAAAAATGTACCTGATATCATGAGCAATATATTTGACAAAGCAGATACTATTAAAGAGATAGTACAGAAGTATCGATTTATGAAGGAATGTTTTGTTCTTGCAAGAGGTATTAACTATTCAATTGCATTAGAAGCTGCTCTGAAAATACAGGAGACTACGTATGTGCGTGCTAAAGCATTTGCAACTTCTGATTTCCATCATGGGCCTTTTGCAATGGTTGAAAGGGATATGCCTGTTATTGTATATGCACCAGAAGGACCTTCTTGTAAAGATGTTTTAGAAATGATTAACAAATTAAAGAATAGTGATGCTGATATATTAATTATATCAAACAATCAAGAGTTGTTAAAGTTGGGTAATAGCAGCATTGAAATTCCTAAAGGATGCAGTGATTATGTTTCACCACTATTTAATGTTGTAGTAGCTCAAATGTTTGCATGTAATCTTTCATTATTGAAAGGACTAAATCCTGACAGTCCAAGAGGATTGAATAAGATTACTATTACACGATAAACTACTTTTAATAAGAAATCCTGTATATTAAGTAATAAATTATAAGGACTACACAATACTGTTTGTGATGAAGTTTCACAAACTAGTTTGGGTAGTCCTTTCTTAATTAACTTTATATTTGGATATATTTGTAATAGTATAAACAGAATATACTTTGTATCTATTAAACTTCTCACTTGATATGTTAAAAGTTGTTTCCTGTATTATATTTAGTCTTTTATATTGAGTCCTTTTCTATATATAAATTATAAATATTATGGTAAAATTGTATATAAAATCAATTTATATAGGAGCGTGCATGCCTTATGAATATAAAAGAAAAAATTAAGTATTTCTATGAAAATGTTACTTCAAATAACCTTATTGATGAGGTTCCAAACTATATAGACAATAATTGTACAATTAGAATAGGTGAAAAAGTAATTCCGGTTGGAATAGAAGGAATGAAGCAGCATCTATTAGAAGTAAGAAATACTTATCCTGATTTTAAGATGACAATAATTCGCCAATATTGTGATGGTGACTATGTTATATCTGAGTTTATAGCTGAAGGTACACACAAAGGCGAGTGGTTAGGTATGAAACCTTCTGGCAAGAGATTGACATTTACTGGTGTTGATATTGATAAAATAGCCGATGGTAAAATTATTGAACATGGTGGAGCTACAAATACGTTTGAAGCTTTGTTTGAAGAAAATATAATTCAACCGACACCGTAAAAACTAAATACAATTTTTTGTATACCTCATGATTTTTTGAAAACTTTACTTAAAACCCTCACTCAACTAATTTATTTTAGAAACTGTTTAAAACCCTTTGCTTAACTAATTTTTTTAATAAACTAAAACCTTCACTAAACTAATTTTCATTATTTTAATGATTTGAAAATGCAGGTTTGATTACATATTCCCGAAAAAGGGAAAGCTTTATTTATAAAATAAACTGAGAACCTATTGGAACAATAATACTAAAAGTAATTCATGATATATTTGTGCACATAATAAATTATCAGCATAAATTTACAAATAGAAATTTATGTAAATATAAATTTAATAAAAGCTATTCAATAGTTATAAAGTTATAAAATATTATTAATTAGTTATTGTGAGGGTTTTATGAATTGGAATTTTGAAAATGTATTAGATATAATTTCAAAAACAGATAGTAAGCTTCTGCTAAAAGGAAAATGGGGTATTGAGAGAGAGTCTCAAAGAGTTACTGAAAATGGATGTCTAGCGCTAACAGAACATCCAGCAGCCTTTGGCAATAAGATTTCAAACAGTGAGATTACTACAGACTTTTCTGAAAGTCAGATTGAACTTATTACACCTCCGTTTCCTTCAGTGGAAGAAGCATATAATTATCTAAAAATACTGACTTTGAAGGTTAATAATGAGCTAAAAAATGAGTACTTATGGCCATTAAGTATGCCTCCAAAACTTCCCTCAGAAGAACTTATCCCAATTGCAAAATTTGACGATACACCCGAAGGCAAAGAGAAGGAAATATATAGACTTGGACTTGCACATCGATATGGCAAAAAAATGCAGTTGATTTCAGGCATACATTTTAATTTATCTTTTAGCGAAGAGCTATTTGATGTTCTATATAAGTATTTTGGAAACATCGAAGATAGAATTAAATTTACTGATAAAGTATACTTCACAATGGCAAGAAACTTCTTAAGGTATCGTTGGCTACTTATATACCTTTTTGGAGCTTCACCCAATTCACATCATACTTTTAATTCTGTTATTAATAATGAAATAAAATCATTAAAAAAATGTTATCCTGAATGCTGCAATTACATTGATAATTATAAAAAATATGCTGTATCCTTACGTGTAAGTCGTTTAGGCTATTCAAATGATGAACAAAATAAGTTTGGAGTTTCTTATAACGATAAGTATGAATACCTACAAAGTATAAGGACAATGTTATCTACTAAAAGCGAAAAGTACTCAAAGATTGGAATAATCAAAGAAGGAAAGCAGATTCAACTTAACGATAATATTCTGCAAAAAGAAAATGAATTCTATTCTCCAATTCGATTAAAGCAAGCTACTGAAAAAGGTGAAAGCCAGTTGGATGCAATTGAAAAAAGAGGCGTAAGTTATGCTGAAGTTCGCATAATAGATATAAATCCCTTTGAAAGTATAGGAATAAGTCTTGAACAACTGCATTTTTTACAGGTATTTATACTATTTTGTCTTTTTGAAAGCAATGAATTTATAAATCAAAAAGAGTTAGACCTAATTAATAAAAATCATAATTTGGTGGCTATTTCTGGCAGAAGAACAAAGTTACAACTTTATCAATACACTGATGGTCAAGTATTGTTAGAAGATTGGGGTCAAATAATTTTTAATAAACTTTTTCAGTTAGCAGAGGTTTTGGATGCAGCCGTAGATAGCAATAAATATATGGCGTGTGTCATTACCCAATCTCAAAAGCTAAAAGACAAGTCACTTCTGCCATCAAATAAAATTGTAAATGAAATAAAAGCAATGGGAGAAAGTTATATCTCTTTTGGCATAAGAAAAGCATTGGAATATAAAAAACAATGCAATTAGTATATACACAATTATTGGTTAAAATTCTTTTTATAGTGCTTATAACAATAAGTAAAATATTACAAAGGATGGGATAAAAGATGCTAAAGGGTTATGAGTCTTTAGAACTATCAACACAAATGATTATTAAGGAAGCAATAAACAGAGGTATTAAGGTTGAAGTGTTGGATTGGGATGATAATTTTATCAGATTAATTAAAGACGATAAAATAGAATATTTGAAACAGGCAACTCGTACATCAGCTGATAGATATATTTCTCCTTTAATTATGGAAAACAAAGAGGTTACAAAACTTATTCTGAGAGAAAAAGCGCTGAATGTACCTAGCGGTCAAACAATTAAAAGCATTGATGACTATAAAACAAAGACTTTAGAATTTAAAGGCAAAGATATTGTAATTAAGCCAAAATCAACTAATTTTGGTCAAGGTGTTGTAATTTTAAAGAATCCCTATACCGATTATGATGTAAAAAATGCTATAGAACAGGCATTTAAGTTTGACCAATCTGTATTAGTTGAAGAATTTATTTCAGGAAAAGAGTATAGATTTTTGGTTATAGATGATGAGGTAATTGCAATACTTCACAGAGTTCCGGCTAATGTTACTGGAGATGGAAAGCATACAATAACAGAACTTGTTGAAGAAAAAAATAAAGATCCTTTAAGAGGAAAAGGCTATGTTACGCCACTTGAGAAGATAAATTTAGGGGTTATTGAGAAAGAATACCTAGCATTTCAAGGTAAAGATTTTAACACAATTCCTATAGAAAATGAAATAGTATATCTGCGTGAAAATTCAAATATAAGCACAGGCGGAGATAGTATAGATTTTACTGATGACATTATAAATGAGTATAAAATAATTGCAGTGGAGGCTGCTAAAGCTGTAGGGGCAAAGATTTGTGGTGCAGATATTATCATTAATAATATTAAAGAATTACCAAATAATGATAATTATAGTATAATTGAATTAAATTTTAATCCAGCACTCCACATACATGATTTCCCATACAAAGGCATTAATAGACAGGCTGAAAAAAAGGTTCTTGATCTTTTGGGATTTTAGTTTATTTGTGAGTACAATAAAAAATTCATGAAAAAATTCCATTGTAATGGATATATGTAGTTTCATATGTAGTTTTATATGTAGTTTTATATGTAGTTTTATATGTAGTTTTATATGTAGTTTTATATGTAGTTTTATTTGTAGTTTCAATTATATATAGTTTCAATTTTCAGCTTTGTATGTGAATTGGGTTGATTAATATGCTAATTTTAATTTTATAATTTTGTAAGTGAATTTGGTTGATTGTTATGCTAATTTTATTATTTGGAGGAAAAGTATGAAAGAAAAGATTTATATATCAATCGTTTTAGCTGTCTTTTTATTATTTAACTCAGGCTGCTCTGCTATTAATACATCATCGCCATTAACAAATAATGAAATCACATCAGTTAATGATGTCATAACATCAACACCAACTAATGACCAAATTGTCTCAGAGCAAAATAACATGCCATTATCTGTTACTTATATGGAATACCAAGAAAGATATAGATTCGTTGGTAAATCGACCCCATTATTATGGATGCCTTGTGAAAGTAGTCCAAAAGTTACCGATCTTTCTAATACTGTTCGCAGGCTATACCACAGACGATACTATATGGTTATTTGTTACTTATGATACTCCAACAAACAATAGAGGTTGGATACTCCAATCAAATACTGATAAATATACTAAGGAGAACCAAAAGCTAGTAAAAGACATTATTGTACCAGAAGTAACAACTGGAGTTGATAATATTGAAAACAATGTTGAAAGCTATGAGCAATTTTGGATACATTAAAAAGCAAGAGCAGGATAAAGTCCTAGTCATGTTTGCTTATGGAAAAGAAGCTTGGTATTACAAAAAAGATATAAAGTATCCGCTGTTGGAATTATGTGGTATAGTTTAATCAACATCAAATAATATAAATTAGCGGTAAAATGATCCGATAAGTTTAAAAAGTAAAAAAGCTTAAGTATTCGATAATAGTTGCAATATATGATTAATTATATTTCTGAAACATATTTTTTATATATTTTAATAATAAATATTTTTATATATTTATTAAATTATATGGATTTATGGAAAAATAATACTTGTAAATACTATTAATAAATGAAATAGTTTTTCGTCCCTCCAATTACACGAAATTATTATTTCGTGTAATAATGAAAAACTACTATCTATAACTACTATGTATAACGTATAATTAAATTTTATCCAATTCTGATAGTTATCATGATTTATAACCAAATGCACTTTAACGTCAATTTTTTATTAATAAAATTATTAATTATGAATTGCTCTATTGCGTAATATTAATCTTGACGATTTGTAATCAGATTGTGTTTTTTAGGATCACAATGGTATACAATGGTATAAAGAAATATAACAATCATCAAGCCCTGTCATTTTTTGCTTCTTAATCATATATGTATATACCTCAATATAGATGAATACAGATGCCTTCAGCTTGTAATAATCTCATTTTGCATTTTGATATGTTACATAAATATGACCTATTCCAAAAATAATAGCACTTAAAACTAATAAATAATGTCTTAATGTGATACCACTTAATAAAAATATTGCCGTTGGAATAATTGCAAGTGCTATACTCTTCCATAAAACCATCTTTTTAAAATACAGACACCAAAAAATCCAGTAGATTATAATCAAGATTGTGTTCCCAATAAAATAAACAATAAATGCCTCCACTGATGAAAATCCGAATTCAGCCAAACCAATATTAAATACACTAAAAAAAATTGTTAAGTATCTACCAACTTGCTCTATGATATTCATTGGTTTATTCTTACATTTATTTGGTAAACCATGAAATTTTACTGCATAAATAATGTTTGGTATCAATATTAATATTACAATAATTAAACCAAATATATTTATCCAGCTTAAGCCAATCTTATCTGAAATAAATATAGAGGTTGGACCATCTGCCCCGCCAATTACACTAACATTCATACTATTTCTTCCCCTTCTTTATTTTTTAAATTTGAAATTGAGTTTCTAATAATTAGTAGTTTAATATGTAATATAATTAGTAGTTTAATATGTAATATAATTAGTTGTTTATAGTAAATTCAAACACTAATATTATTTACTTGCTAAACACATCTAGTTCACATAACACATATAATATAATATCAAATATTGAAAGGAATGAAAACAATTGTATAAAAAACCGTATATGCCTCCCTACCCTTATAATAATAACTATAATTCAATGAATTATTCCGATAACAGTAATGAATACCAGAGTACTTATTCAGCATATAATCCTATGGCACAGCAAAATAATGCTCAAGAAAATCAACCATCTAACTGGCAAAATAAAGGTAACTCTGCAAACTTTAAGGATTATGGACCACAGCCCTTTGTAGTTAACATAGAAGCAGTTACTGAGCAAAACAATACTTTTCGTACTGCATTATGGACAGGAGAACATTTACAGCTTACATTAATGAGCATTAATGTTGGTGAAGACATTGGTCTAGAAATGCATCCTAAAACCGATCAGTTCATACGTATTGAAGAAGGTCAAGGCCTTGTTATTATGGGAGATAATCAAAATACACCTAATTTTCAGGCAAATGTACGAGATAATTCTGCAATTATAATACCTGCTGGTAAATGGCACAATGTAATAAATACAGGCAGAAGACCACTTAAGCTTTACTCAATCTATGCTCCCCCACAACATCCTTTTGGTACAGTTCATGCAACAAAAGCAATTGCTGAAGCTGCAGAAGAAGGTCATGGCCACTAACTATAATAAAATAAGAAATCAATATACATTCAAAAATGCGTTCAAAGTAAAAAGCAGAAGCAATCAAATAAGTTACACAACTTTACATTGATAATGATTAAATGATAAGCATAAATACCTACAAATAATTTTGTAAAATTGAATAAGTTAAATGAAAATAATAAAATCCAGTATGGCTGTGTTCAAACTGGATTTTATTATAGCTAAATAAGAACATTTCATTTTGGTGAGTTTTCTCTTAAAGTTACTAATCATTTTAGGTTGCCAATAATAAATATTGTAATATTATTATTGTGCACAATAACATTACCTTTAGATAAAATAAATTTATATGTAATATTACGTACAAATTGATATTTTTCTAATAATATGTTATAATTTGACTAAATATGAGGAATTATACCGATAAAAGAGTCAATAATAATTTCGTTAAATACAATCTGCTTCTTACTGTATATTGACTCCGTCAACACTGACTTGTTAAATACAGAATACTTCGTACTGTTTATTAACTCTGTCAAAATTGACTTTGTTAAATACAGTCTGTTTTGCACTGTATATTGACTCCGTCAACACTGACTTGTTAAATACAGAATACTTCGTACTGTTTATTAACTCTGTCAAAATTGACTTTGTAAAATACAATCTGCTTTGCACTGTATATTAACTCTGTCAAAATTGACTTTGTTAAATACAGTCTGATTCTTACTGTATATGGCTCTGTCAATACTGACTATGTTAAATACAGTATGTTTCGAATTGTATATTGACTCTGTCAATGCTTACTTTGTTTAATACAATATGCGAAGACTTTCAGTATCCGCTTTGGTTTTAAACACTAAAAACAACTTGCTGCACAGCATTATTTCAAATTTCAATTTTGTATTAAACAAAAGCGCCAAACTGTAATTATATTTGCAAATTACTATCAACTAATACATTATAGCTACTGAGAAAAGCACTCACTCAATATAATCCAACTGTTACAGATGAACTTGGCATATATTGCGGCTTTGATAATCAGTTTGTGTTAACTTAATAGCATGACGTTATTACGTGTTGACTTTTTGACAGGATAGTTTCTTATTTATTTATTGATGGGGGAAATTTTATTAAAAGGGGTGTTTTTTATGAAGAAAATTTATAGCAGAGCTATCTCTATGCTTGCAGCCATCGCAATGGTCTGTACTGTTATTACAACAATTTCTGTACCAGTACAAGCTGAAAGTTCACTGCCATTGACTGTTGAAGCTGAAGCTTGTACTCTCGGAAGTGGTGTTACTGTTGCTACTGATGTCTATGGAACAAAATATCCTGGATATTCTGGTGCTGGGTTTGCTTGGGTTACAAATGCAGGACCAATAACATTAAAGGTTAATGTTCCTGAAAACGCTATGTATGAACTTAAAACAAGATGTTGGATGTATTTAGGTGCAATAGATGAAACAAGACTTCAGTCAGTTAGTGTAAATGGTAAAAAAATTGGAGATTTCTACATCCCAAACAAGGGTCAATGGATTGATTACAGCTTTGGTTTCTTTTATCTTGAAAAAGGTACTGCGACAATTGAAATCGGTTCCTCAGGCAGTTGGGGTTATATAATATACGATACAATAACATTTGACTATGCAGATATGCCAGATCTTAATATTGAACCTACACTATGCGATCCAAAAGCAACTGCTGAAACAAAATCTCTTATGAAATATCTTACCAGTGTTTATGGGAAAAGTGTGATTTCTGGTCAGCAGGAAATTTACGGCAGTGGACATGACGGTAATTATGAATATGAATTTGACTACATATATAACAAAACAGGCAAATATCCAGCAATAAGGGGCTTTGATTTTATGAACTATAATCCTCTCTATGGCTGGGAAGATGGTACAACCGATCGTATTATTGAATGGGTTAAGGAACGTGGCGGTATTGCAACAGCATGCTGGCATATCAATATACCGCAGGATTTTACAAGCTATAAGCTTGGTGAAGCAGTGGATTGGCAAAAATGTACTTATAAGCCAACTTCCAGCTTTAAAACTGCTAATTGTCTCGATTCATCAACCAAAGAATACGCTTATCTAATGGCTGCAATTGATGACCTTGCTGAGCAGCTGCTCATTCTTCAAGAAGCTAATGTTCCAGTAATATTACGTCCTTTCCATGAAGCAGAAGGCTACAACAATATAGATGGTTCTGGTGCTTGGTTCTGGTGGGGATCATCAGGTGCAGAAGCTTTTAAAGGTTTATGGAAGCTGCTTTACAATACTCTAACTGAAAAATATGGACTCCATAATCTTATTTGGGAAGTAAACCTATATACATATGCTAATTCTCTGCAATGGTATCCAGGAGATAACTACGTAGATATAGTTGCATATGACAAGTATGAAGGTTCTCCTACTAATTGGGGTACAAGTGCTGCAACAAGTTTATTCCTTTCACTTGTAAATTATACTAACGACACAAAAATGGTTGCAATGTCTGAAAACGATGTTATTCCAGACATTAAAAATATAATTAATGAAGGTGCTTGGTGGTTGTATTTCTGTCCATGGTATAGTGAATACCTCATTGACAGAAA
The DNA here is from genome assembly GCF_005473905.2 of Ruminiclostridium herbifermentans. Classification (NCBI taxonomy): domain Bacteria; kingdom Bacillati; phylum Bacillota; class Clostridia; order Eubacteriales; family Oscillospiraceae; genus Ruminiclostridium; species Ruminiclostridium herbifermentans. The sequence goes on along the minus strand of NZ_CP061336.1, from coordinate 2,361,572 downwards.
TGATCCTGTACTCCTAAAAACCATTTACAACAGTGATAAAGTAATTACTTTGGATGAACTTCCAGAAGATCTTTATAATTTTGTTGTTCCATCAACTAGATTAATAGGTGATGTTAACTTAGACGGAAACTTTGATGCTATAGATTTTGGTCTATTAAAATCCTATTTATTAGGTGTTAACACAGTATCAATTGATTTAACTAATGCAGATGTGGATGGTTCTGGAAATATAGATGCTCTTGATTTTGCTTTAATGAAGCAGAAGCTGCTTGGCATAATTGATAAATTCCCAGCAGATAAATAGTTTATAATAAATATAATACGCTGCGCATCAGTATTTAATATAAGCTGTTGCGCAGCGTATTTTTTACTAAGAAAAATTTATTGTACTGATAATGCAACTAAATCAATTAAGTGCCTGAATACTTAAATAGTACTCCGTGTATTTTAATTATGGCTCGCTAGCGAAATTTACGTTAAAATGAAATATTTATATCGCTGGCTTGTGGTACTCCCGTACAAACTTAATTAAATGAACTTAATTAAATGAATTACTCACAAAATATTTGTTGTATTTTTTTTGTTCATCTTAGTTAATTTTACCGCCTTACTACATTCAACCTCCATGCTTCATTGGCGCAGGGCTTTTGCAAAACAGCATTTTCTGTATACCGATATCTTTTTTCAAAAATAGTACGCGAGTGTAATATATATCTAATTGCGAAGTTCGGTTAGAAATTGATGCTAGAAAAATAATAGGTGAAGAACAACTATTGTAGCCGACACAGTTACAGGATGTAGCTATGAGTATTAACCCGAGACAGGATGCCTTGTTAATACGGCCAGCGGAAGTACTGGTACTGCACCGCAATTAATTCAGCGTCAATTTCTTGACAAGCAATAGATATATTTTGCGCGGGAGTACTATTTAAGCAATTTACTGTTGATATATTATTTTATGTTTTGCAACAGTTCCTGATAAAATCAACTATTTTTACCTATAAATTCAAACATATACCTTTAACAAAGTATCTAAGTTTGTACGAGAGCACCAGTAACCCAATACTATCCTGTAAGGTTCAAAATAAATTAGCGCAACGAGGTAATTTACATACCTCCCATTCCCTCCATCGTAAATAAATCAGGGCTTAACATTCCAAATATCATTGCCACATGTGCAACTACCAAAAATATTCCTACAAGGATAGCATGTAGTTTTAGCTGACTAACTTCATCTCTATTTCTTCCAATTGCTCCTATCTCAAGTAAAAACATACCGACGAAAGGAATTACTCCTAAAAGATAGAATACAACAGCAATCACATCTACAGGTCCCCTCCATCCACCTGTTAATGTAAGAGGTATTACAGTAGTAAATAAAAGATATATGAAAATTCCAAGAAAATAGAGTCCTGCGAAAATACCTACAACTTTGCTTACCTTTTTTGCCATACTATTTAGATTCCTTGTGAAAAGTATTATCAATTCAGAAATTGCTAATGTTTCTGCACAGATAACCGGTATTGCCATAAAAATAAGCAGATTCCATGGTTGATTTACTGCAAGCAACTCCATATAGTGAGTCATTGTACTCATGTTCATATTTAAAGCTCCCTTCCATTATTGGTTTGTATATTGGTTTGTAATAAGCAAGTTTTTTACAAAGCAATTTTACAAAATACTTATGTAGAATTTATGAAGATTAATTGAAGCCAAGTAAAAATTTTCCCTTAATAAGTCATTATTAAATTAGCAAATATAGAGATAAATAGAGAAAAATATAAAGAATGTATTTAAAGAAATTACTATGTACATTTTTTATAGAATTGCAATTCTTTATTAATCAATTAATGACGTCATTACATCACATTGTTATATAGTAATTTTATGACTAATCTTAATAATACATATTGTCATTACATCATGTTGTGATGCTTTAATATTCTACAGAAGTAAACTCAACCCCTTTTTTACTTGACGATGGAAACGATGATGAATAAAAGCGATCCTACCTGTTGAAACAATTTGATAAATCCAATATGTCTGTTAAAAACATAAACTAAAGCAAGACACTTAATCTATTAATTTTATAGAGTGCCTTGCTCGATTTTTATCTATTCATTCATAAATTAAAATACATTATCATGTATAAAATTATTTTTTTGGTAAGGATACAATAAATTCTGTTCCTGATTCAATTTTACTAATAACTTCAATTTTCCCTTTGTGGGCTTCAACAATAGCTTTGGCTATAGTTAAGCCAATACCTGAACCACCTGACATTCTATTTCTAGATTTGTCTGCCCTATAGAATCTCTCAAAGATGTATGGAAGATCTTCTTCTGAAATACCCGTTCCATTATCCTTAACCGATATTTGCGTTATATTCTCATCTCCTTTTATTATTACCTCCACATTACCTCCTTCATGAGTATATTTTAAAGCATTAGCTAGTAAATTTATTATAACTTGACAAAGCTTATCCTTATCGGCATTAATGTACTCATCTTCTGCAATTAATTCTATATTAATTCCTTTGTTAGCATATTCACTTTCAAAGTTATTAATAATATGTTGTACTGTTTCTGTAATATTAAAATTTGATTTATCTAGTATTAGATTTTCACTCTCATACTTCGCTAACCTTTCTAGATCACCCACCATATTGTTGATCCTGACAATTTCATCATGACAACTAACTAGTCTGTCTCTTTCAGGCTTCCAAATGCCATCAATCATAGCTTCTAAATGACCTTGAAGTGTGGCAAGAGGTGTTCTTAGTTCGTGTGCCACATCACCAGTCAGCCTTTTTCTAAGATTTTCTTGCCTTTCAAGTGCATCAGCAAGATTGTTTATAGTGTCAGTCAACTGATTTATTTCACTGGTACTTGATTTTTCTAAAATTCTGTCTGAATAGCAGCCTTTTGAAATATTCTTTGCTGTAGTAATAACTCTTGATATCGGTGAACTTAATCTTTTCGCCATTATAGTTCCTATGATAAGAGCAAACAATAAAGAAACAATACCAACGCTTATCAACATTTTATTTAAGGTGTTTATAAATGCCAAATCATTATCACTTAAGTAAAACGGACCATAAGACCCAATTTCAACTACTCCCACTTTTTCTGAATTATTATAAATAAAGTAGGGCTTTTCTACATATTCACCCTTCATATCAGGATAATGACTGCTCATATTCTGAGACATATGTTCAATAATACGTTGACACATCCCATTATTATGAACTTTTGCATCCCAGATTATTTTTCCAGATATATCAGAAATCTTTATTATTATCCCATTTTCTAATGCGCTTACTCCAATGGATTCTAACATATCAGTATTCCACTTTCCAAAATTCTGATATTGTTTACTTAGAGCTGATATAATTTCTTTATTCTTCTGCTCTTGATTTTTCTGAACATATTCAGTAAATTGTTTATCAAAAAAAATATTTGAAAGTATACTAATCAAAAATACACTAATTAATGCAACAAAAATATAGGATAATGATAGCTTTGCTTTTAAGCTATATTTCATAATAATGTCCATGCCTTATTATTTTGAAAATCATTATATAAGCCTATTGGCATGAACGTACCCTCCTTTTGACAATACTAGTTATGCAAACCTCACTCTCCACCAAATCTATAGCCCACACCATGAACAGTTAATATGTATTTTGGATTCTTTGGGTCAGTTTCAATTTTTTGTCTTAAGTTTTTGATATGCGTATCAACTGTTCTGTCATAACCATCAAAATCCTCTCCCAATGCCATGCTAATCAACTCTTCTCGAGTAAAGGTTTTTTTTGGGTATTTAATCATAGTTATAAGAATTTTATATTCATTTGGTGTTAGGCTTACGCTGTTATTATTCTTCTTTACTTCATAATTAAGATTATCAATAACTAAATCATTTTCATTAAAGGCTATGGTGTTAGTTAGCAGAACAGGCTCATCAGTAACTCTTCTAAGTATAGCATTAACCCTTGCAACTAGCTGCCTTGGGCTAAAAGGCTTTGTTATGTAGTCATCTGCACCTATATCAAGCCCTTTTAAAATATCCTCTTCGTCTACTTTAGCAGTTAACATTATTATTGGTACTCTAGACTGCTTTCTGATATGCCTGCAGATATCTTCTCCAGTCATATCAGGAAGCATTAAATCCAAGATAACAAGATTGGGCTTATATTTTTCAAAAATGTCAATAGCCTGCTTTCCACTATAAGCTTCATATACATCATAACCACTGTGATTGAGATATGATTTTACTACCTCAACTATCTTTTGTTCATCATCCACTACAAGTATTTTTTTAACACTAGTAATCATTCAATTTTCAGCTCCAAACTGATTCTACGGCTTCCTTTTTCAATTCAGACTTTTACAGTATCTTTATTAATCAAATATATCCCAACAAATTTCTAGAAGTGACAGTATTATAAAAATAGCAACTATAGATTCATTGGATTCTTTCAGTTCTAAACAGATAAGTTTTCAATGCTTCAATATACTGCCACTATTTTTACTTAATTTACTTAATTAATTCAACTTTCCAGTTAAAAAGTCGTAGGTATTAAACTCCAATGGAAAGTTGGATTAATTAATACTAAAAAATATCTTTCTTAAACAACGTCATAGCCTTGGTCTTCAATAGTTTCCTTTATGATGTCCAAACTTACTATTTCAGAATCAAATTCAATTGAAACTTTTTTGGCTTGTAAATCTACTGTTACATTAGATACACCATTTAATGCACCAACAGCCTTTTTTACACTGTTTTCGCAGTGACTGCAGGACATTCCATCAACATTTAAAGTTTTTAATTCTTTTGACATAATGATTTCCTCCTTATATGTTACTATTCAGTATTTATCAATATAATATACAGCATAACTTCACAAACTTTTAAGCTAGAAGGTTTCAAACTTATTTGAATGAAAAGTTCCATAATATAAGTCTATTTTACTAATATAAATTATAGTTAATATTAAAAAGCCTGAATAGTACTCCTTAACTATTTATTTTTTACTATATTGCCATTCTTGTTTTGCAAATTCTTCCATACTTTTAAACCTGCCAGGAACCTCTGTTGGATTATACCCTTTTAAACTCAAGGAATTTGAAACAACTGAAACTGAACTAAAGGCCATTGCTCCTCCTGCAATCATTGGATTCAAAAGACCAAAGGCTGCAAAAGGTATTCCAATTATATTATAAAAGAATGCCCAGAATAGGTTTTGTTTAATCTTTCGCATTGTTTTCCTTGACAAACGGATTGCTGCTGGAATTGTTCTTAAGTCTCCCCTCATCAGAGTAATGTCTGCTGCCTCTATAGCAACATCAGTTCCTGTACCCATTGCCATTCCAATATTTGAAGTAGCCAGAGCAGGAGCGTCATTTATTCCGTCACCCACCATTGCGACAATACTCCCACTAGCCATTAATTTTTCCACTTCTTCAGCTTTATTTTCTGGAAGTACCTCTGCAAGAACATTAGTTATGCCAACTTGCTTTGCGATGGCATTAGCTGTTCTCTTATTATCACCAGTAATCATATAAACTTCAATGCCCATTTTCTTTAGTTCTTCAATAGCTTCCTTTGAACTTTCCTTTAATGTGTCAGCAACAGCAATTATTGATTCCAAAGCATTATCTATGGCCATCAGCATAGCAGTTTTACCTTCATCTTCAAGCTTTGCAATGGCAGCTTCAACATTATCTGTTGCAATGTTTTGTTCCTTCATAAGCTTACGTGTACCAATATAAATAACCCTATTATCTACAACTGCCTTGACACCTCTGCCGGGTATTGCTTCAAATTTATCTGGATCACCTATAGCGCTAAGTTCTTTCTTGCCATGCTCATAGATAGCAACACCTAATGGATGTTCCGAACTTTTTTCAGTAATTGCTGCAAGCTTTAATATTTCGCTCTTATCAAAATTTCCTAAAACAACTATATCTGTTACCTCTGGCTGTCCTTTTGTGATTGTTCCTGTTTTGTCAAGTACAACTGTATTTAATTTATATGCAGTTTCCAGATGTTCTCCGCCTTTAATTAGTATACCATGTTCTGCTCCCTTGCCCGTCCCAACCATTATTGCAGTTGGTGTTGCCAGTCCTAATGCACATGGACAAGCAATTACTAAAACTGCAACGCTGCTTACAATTGCTTGAGTTATATCCATTGTAGTAAGATACCATATTAGAAAAGTAAGTAATGCAATTCCTACTACTACGGGAACAAATATTCCCGAAACCTTATCGGCAATTTTTTGAATAGGTGCTTTTGATCCTTGAGCATCCTCAACCATCTTGATAATTTGAGACAATGCGGTATCCTTACCAATCTTTGTAGCCTCAAAACGGAAGGTACCCATTTTATTTATTGTTGCCCCGATAACATAATCTCCTGCTTTTTTTTCAACAGGAATACTTTCGCCTGTTAGCATTGATTCATCTATTGAGGAACTGCCAAAAGTTATTTTGCCATCTACAGGCAATTTTTCTCCTGGCCTTACTACAACTATATCTCCAAGCATAACTTCTTCAATTGGTATATCCTCTTCGATACCATTTCTTATTACTCTAGCAGTCTTAGCTTGCAATCCCATAAGCTTTTTTATTGCATCAGAGGTTTTGCCCTTTGCTACCGCCTCCAAATACTTACCCAAAAGTATTAATGTGATAATAACTGCAGAAGCTTCAAAGTAAAGACTTTTCATCATACCTTGCTGAACTTCTTCAAAAAACACATTATACAAGCTGAAAAAATAAGCTGCTGAGGTACCCATTGATATTAAGACATCCATATTGGCACTCTTTGAACGCAGCGCATAATATGCATGCTTGTAGAACCTAAAGCCTATGATAAATTGAACCGGAGTAGCAATTGCCAATTGAAAAAAAGGATTATGAAGGAAAGATAACAATGGAATATTTAGCATTGAAAATACCATTGCAAGTAATAAGGGTGCACTTAAAATTGCAGAAATAATTAGTGTAAGCTTTAAGGTCTTAATTTCCTTTTCGTTTCGTTCCTTTTCTTTGTCTTGGTCTATTTCCTCTGCTCTTTGCGCACTATATCCCAAATTCTGAATTATTGTTATGATATCATTAATTTTAATTTTAGAAATATCATACTCCACACTTGCCCGACCAGTTGCTAGATTTACATTAGCCTGTAATATGCCTTCAGTTCTATTAAGTTTTTTTTCAATCTTTGCAGAACATGCAGCACAAGACATTCCAGTAATATTCAGCTCAGCTTTACTACCCTTTGGTATATCTTCTTTTACTATACCAAAGCCTAGCTTTTCTATAATTTCATTAAATTTCTCAGGAGTTATTTTATCATCATCATATTCAATAGTTGCTTTTTCCATTGCAAAGTTAACATTTGCAAGTTTAACACCTTCAAGTTTATTAAGGCTTTTTTCTATTCTAGCTGCACATGCCGCACAGCTCATTCCCGATATCTTAATTGACTGTTTTTTATCCATCTTTATCACTTCCTAATTTCTTAATATTAGCCACAGCAAATTTATTTGCCTATAAACCATCTGCACAACAGCTGCAGCTATTGCTTAAAGTTCCTTGGATGCTAGAATAATCAGTATTTTCAAGTTCTACCTCACTAATTTTAGATATATCATCAACAACTTTAATATTACTGCTAATCATTCCCATCCAACATGTATATATATAATTCCCTGTTTTATCAGGTATAAACTCTATAACAGTTTTTCCTACCTGCAATTTTTTATTTTGAATGTTGTACTCTGGTACATTTATGCTGTTATTACAGCCATTTAGTTCTTCTTTAGTGGCGCTAATAGTCCATCTCACAGGAATCCCTTTCTGAACTATTATAGGAGAATATCTTCCCGATTCAATTTTCATAGTAACTTCCTGTACATCTCCCTTGATTTTAGCTATATTGCTTGAAGAATTTTCAGCACCAATATCAATTTTAGTATTAACTCCTGATAGAACAAATCCTCTGTTTAACATAACAATGCCGAGAATTAACACCAATACTGCACTTACTTTCATCATTCTGTGAGTAAATTTGCTGCTCAATATTGAGGTTATTGCTCCAAAACCAAACATTAGAGGAAGTGTACCAAGACTAAATAAAAACATTGAAAAAGCTCCGGCCCATATACTTCCAGTACCTAAAGCATATAACTGCATTGCCTGTAATGGTCCGCAAGGCATTAACCCATTGAGTAGTCCAATATATAAAGGACCCTTTTTATTTGAACCTTCATACAGTTTATTAGTAAATATTTTTGGCATTCTAGGATTAAGCTTTCGTAGAACTGGGAAAACATTCAACATATTTATTCCCATAATAACCATAAAAACTCCTGAAGCTATAGCTACAATACCTTTTGCAGCACCAGAAAAACTTATTACCGAACCAATTCCTCCTACAATTGCGCCAATTACTGTATATGATATAATTCTCCCTGCATTATATAATATACTAGGTTTAAGTTTACCATATTTTGTGTCATTAGCACCAATACAAAATTTAGTACAAACTGCTAAATTAATTCCCCCACACATAGCAACACAGTGAAGAGATGTAAGCAGTCCAATAACAAACAAAATGCCATAACTCATTGATTGCTCAACCTGTGGTATAAAATTAAACCCTACAGTATTCTTAATAATAATGTATAGTGCAAATATAATTACAGCTATTCCTATAAGCTGGCTAACTTCTAAACTGTTTGTGTCTTTACTTTTAGCTTCTGCTGAAATTTTACTGCTGTTATTTTCACGAGGTTTGTTTTTTACATTGTAATCTAACTTTTCTATTTCTTTTATAATTGTATTTAGATTAATTAAATTTGGGTCATAAGTCACATATACATTTGAACTGCTGTAAATAGCTTTAACATTTTCCATTCCCATAAGCTTTTTAAGAGAACTTTCTATTCTTCTCTCACAACTGGTACAGGTCATACCTTCTATTTGAATAATTTTACTAATTATCCTATTCCCCATTTTATTCCTCCTGAAAAACTACACTATTCAATTTATATGATACCAAATTGACACTATGTCGAGGTGAAATTTAACTATTGCATAAATCTAAATTCGGTTAATAAATTTTATCATGAAAATGTGAAGATTATATGGAGATGTAGTTTTATGCTAGAAAAATAAATGGGCTACTTAGTTAAAGATATTTGATTGAATTTGATTTTTCTAGAGTCTGTTTTAAAGCAAAAAATGATATATCAATACTATACTGCTTAAATAGTACTCCCGTGCAATATATATCTATTGCTAACTCACGAAATTGATGCTGAAATAATTACGTTGAATAACAAGCACTTCTGCCGACCGTATTACCAAGGCCTCCTGTCTCGGATTAATACTCACAGCTACCACCCTGTAGCTGTGTCGGCTACAATACTTGTTCTTCACCTATTATTTCTAGCATCAACTTCTAACCGAGCCTCGCAATTAGATATATATTACACTCGCGTACTATTCTTGTAAATAGACATCGGTATAAAGATAATGCTGTTTTTGCAACATCATGTATGCTGAATGTGGTAAGATGATATTATTAACTATAATGAGCATATTCAAGTTCAACAAATATCTTGCGAGTAACCTATTTAGATAATTTTTACGAGCACTAAATCAAAAAAGTGGCTAGTAACAACTAAACCACCTTATTTTTAATTTTATCTAGTTTTCCAATTTGTAAATAACTCAACATTCTGAGCCAAAAATTCCTTTGAAATTGTTATATTTGCTTCATTCTCAGTCTTATTTTCTTTCATTATCGGAACAGGATTACAGCCACCTTTAACTATTTCAACCTGGTCTGCGCTAAATCTGTTACCACAGTTCTGACATACGAGCGTATCTCCCTCTTGTACATAATATCCTCTACCAGAATCATAGCAAATCTGGCATGTATTTAATGCTGTCCTTACAGTACCATCACTAGCTTTAAGCGCAATAATTTCCATATCTGTTCCATCTATCGAATAGGGATAATACTTAGCTGTCTCACTAACTTCACTAATAGGTATTACCAAATCGCTATTATCAACTGATGCCTGACTAGCTTCATTAGTAGTTTTGCCCAAAATTCCAACAATCGCAATTATTACCACAACTGAAACTACCACAACACTAGCTATAACTACAATATTATTATTTTGTATTTTTTTTGAATTCTTTACAGCCATTTTATCCTGTTTAATTTTACTCATGTCTCCTCCATCTCCTTAAAATAATTAAGCTTATATTAACATCAATATATGAAGATTTTATGGAGATTTTATGGAGATTTTATGGAGATGTTATGAGAAAAATCTACTAAACTACATCAGCTTTATTGTATAGCTATTTTTTGGTTAATACCCTTGCAATTTTTTCACCTAAGCCTTGAATTATCTGAACCACTAAAATTAATAATGCCACAGAAGTAAACATTACATCCATCTCATAGCGGTAGTATCCAAATCTAATTGCTAAATCTCCAATACCACCACCGCCAACAGTTCCGGCCATAGCTGATAAACCAATAATACTTATTAATGTTACTGTAAAGGCCCTAACTAAACCTGGTAATGATTCAACCAAAATAACTCCCAAAATAATGTCCTTCAAGCTGCCTCCCATTGCCAAGGCTGCTTCAATCAGTCCTTTATCAACCTCCTCAAAGGCTGCTTCAGCAAGCCTTGCATAAAATGCAATTGAAGCAACTGTCAAAGGCACTGATGCTGCTTTAGGTCCAATTACAGTACCAGTAATTTTTAATGTAACCGGTACTAAAAGCACAAGAAGAATTATAAATGGTATTGATCTTATAATATTAATAATAAACCCTGCTATTGAGTTAATAATTCTGTTTTTATACAAAAGCTTATTTGAAGTTATATATAAAATTAAACCTAGAAAAAAACCTAATACACATGAAATTGACGAAGCTATTACTACCATTTGTAGAGTCTCTAATGAAGCTTTGCCTAATTCAGTAAAAATTTCTATGTAGCTTTCCATTTTTACTCACCTTCTTTGTAAAAGTTATAGATGTTAATAATGTCATATTTCTATTTTATTAAGATATAGAAGAGTCAAATGCAATTGAATAAATGCTTATAAATAACATCAAATTTTAGGGTTTAAAGAATTCTCACCATCATTCTCAAAAAATAAAGTTTATGAAATCTGTCTATATGGCACAATTTCTTCTACATTCTCAAAGATATATTGACGTGCCTTTTGACGTTCATCTTCGCTTCCTTCAATTGCAACAACCAATGTCCCAATGGGCTGTTGCTGTATATACTCAATTTTACCGTGCAAAATATTGATAGTAATATTAAACCTTTTAATAGCATTTGATATAACTGGTTCAACACTTCTTTCGCCTTTGTACACAACTGTGAGTATTTCACCCTTTGCAGCTTTAACCATCTCCGATGGCAATTTTATGTTATCTTTTGTTAGCGCACGAGTAACTTCACAAGATGGTGATGCAAAAATATTATATGTATCATTTTCTTCTATTACCCTTCCTTCACTCATTACTGCAATTCTATCAAACAATATCTTGGCTATTTCCAGTTGATGTGTTATAAAAACTATTGTAATGTGTAGTTCTTTATTAATTTTCTTTAAAAGTTCCAAAATTTCATCTGTGGTTTGAACATCTAGTGCAGAAGTAGCTTCATCACACAATAGTACCTTTGGGTTAGTTGCTAATGCTCTTGCAATACCAACACGCTGCTTCTGACCTCCACTGAGATTCGCCGGATAAACATGCTCTTTTTCTGTCAATCCTACAATTTCAAGCAACTCTTTAACTCTTGTCTTTCTATGCTCTTTAGGATACTTTTGAATTTTAAGTGCATACTCAATATTTTGACCAACCGTCTTTCTTGAAATTAAGTTGAAGTGCTGAAAAATCATTCCGATTTTTTTTCTTACTGTTCGAAGCTGTTTACCACTGATATTGGTTATATCTTCACCATCAACAAACACATGACCACTAGTAGGCTTTTGCAAGCCATTTATTGTTCTGATGAGGCTGCTTTTTCCAGCCCCACTCATACCAACGATACCAAAAATTTCTCCTTTTTTAATATGTAGTGATACATCCTTAACAGCAGTAACCTTCTTATGCTGTTTTTGCTCAAATTCTACACTAACTTTCTCAAGCCTAATCATAATAATTCTCCATTCTTATGTAGTATTCAGCGAAATAGTAATTAAAAAGTGTATGTTCTTTGCTTGATTGTATCAAACTAACAAAAAGCTGCTTGCGGCTTTTTGCAATGCGAAGAAATCCATGTATGCACTAAATGTTAACTTCGCATTTTTCAAGCTTAATCATATTTATTCTCCATTCCAGCAAAATTATTTAAACCATTCTGGGAAATCAAAATCCTTAAAAATGTTTTTGCTATCAAGAATTACTGTTCTAAATGCTTCAGATCTTACTATTTCCTCAATATCCTTAACAAACTGTGCATCCTTATCAGCTGTTCTCACTGCAATAATGTTTTTATAGGGCTCTTCAAGTTTTTCCTTTGCAACAGCATCGGCCAAGGATAAGCCTGATGAAATAGCATAGTTTCCGTTAATTATTGCAATATCAGCACTTTCTAAGGTTCTTGGCAATTGTGCTGCTTCTGCAGGGGTAAACTTCAACTTTTTAGGATTTTCTGCAATATCCTTTTCAGAAGCCTTTGTTAAGTCAATATCAGGCTTTAATGTTATTAAATTTTCTTGTACTAGGAACCTTAGAGCTCTTGCCAAATTTGGAACATCGTTCGGAAGAGTAACAACTGCTCCTTCAGGAAGTTCTGAAAGTGTCTTATGTTTTTTTGAGAAAATTCCCATACCAGCAGTTGGAATACTGATAACTCTACTTAATTCTAATTTATGTTCTTTTGCAAAATTCTCTAAGTATACAGAATGCTGAAACATATTAACATTTACTTCGCCATTTCCCAGAGCAAGATTTGGCTGAACATAATCACTAAACTCAATGAGCTTTACAGTGTATCCCTTTTTCTCTAATTCAGGTTGAATAGCCAATTTTGCCATATCACCATATGGTCCTGGCGCTACTCCAAAAACTATTTCCTTTATCTCTTTATTTTCAGCATTTTGGGAATCTGAACTTTTTGCTTGTTGTTTTGTCGAGTTTGTTGCTTCTTTATTGTCATTACTATTTCCGCAGCTTACTGCATCTAATCCTAATGCTAAAGTTAAAATGATTGCACTACTTATTCTTAATATTTTTTTCATAATTTTCTCCACCTTTCATAAATTAACTTTTTAAACCTTAGTCTTCCAAGCAAAATTTTGAGCTTTTTTATTTAGAAGAAATCAGACTTTAAATTTTAATATTTTTATAAGGCATCAGCCTTCTTCTAACTCCAAAATATTAATATTAGAATTTATAAAGCAGTAATTTCTGTATTAAAATGACTTAATCAAGAAATTGGTAAGCAGTTTACTGAAATTAAAATTCTAGTTATGGAATAGGCCTTATTAACTGCACATTCGCTCTATAAATTCTAGTTTTTGGTCTCTTTGTTTTTTAATTATTTCAATGTCTTCATCAGTTACATGCTTAAATCTTGATTGCTTTTTTAAATATTCTTTAATGCTTGTAAATTCATGTTTTTTCTGATTCAATTTATATACACCGTCTTCATATTCAGCTAAATACCATAGCCCGCATTCAATAGCTTCTCTAGCAATTGATACTGTATCGCTACTATCTATTCCCCATCCTGTTGGACAAGGTGCTGCAACATGAATATAGGATGTGCCATTTGTATTTTTGGCTTTTTCAACTTTTCTGATATAGTCAGGTATATTTCCGATACTTGCTGTTGCAGCGTATTTTATATGGTGGGCTGCAACAATTGCAAACATATCTTTCTTATTATTAATACTTCCATGTATGTAATCACCCGGAGGTGTTGTTGTCGTTCTTGCACCGTAAGGAGTCAGACTACTCTGTTGAACTCCCGTGTTCATATATGCTTCATTGTCATAGCATATATAAATTATTTTGTCGCCTCTGTCAATTGCCCCTGATAATGCTTGAAGTCCAATATCTGCAGTGCCTCCATCACCTGCAAAGCCTACTACATTACAATCCTGTATATTCAAAGCATTTGCAGATGCTCGTATACCAGAAAGCATTGCTGCCGTACTTGCAAAAGGTGATATTAATGCATTAACACCAAAGCATAGCTGTGGATATACAAAGCCTACTGCTGACATACAACCAGCAGGTAATACAACAAAAGTATTTTTCCCAAGCACCTTTAGTGCAAGTCTTACTGCTAAGCTTCCTCCACAGCCTCCACAACCCTTATGACCGTAGAAATATTCTTCTTGTTCTAATTTATTTAGCATACTAACCTCCACGTCTAAAATTGACATAAAGAAAAATGAACTTTTTGTGGAGGTACGCATCTGATTTATGACTGCATACACATTTTTTTCAAGCTAACCTCCACGCCTACTTTAAGCATAATAAACAGTGTAACTTTTGTGGAGGTACGCATCTGATTTATGACTGCATACACATTTTTTTCAAGCTAACCTCCACGCCTACTTTAAGCATATTAAACAGTGTAACTTTTGGGAGGTACGCATCTGATTTATGACTGCATACACATTATTTTCAAGCTAACCTCCACGCCTACTTTAAGCATATTAAACAGTGTAACTTTTGTGGAGGTACGCATCTAATTTATATTTGCATACACATTTTTTTAAGCTAACCTCCACGTCTAAAATTGACATAAAGAAAAATGAACTTTTTGTGGAGGTACGCATCTGATTTATGACTGCATACACATTTTTTTATAGCTAACCTCCACGCCTATTTGGTAAATAAAAATGGTAAATCCATCAATTTGCATATTAATTAAAAAGTATATATCTATTGCTTGATTGATAAAAAACTGCAAAATAGCTGCTCAAATTTTTCTGTAACACGAAGAGAACAACTATCAAAAGCTATACGAAGCATTTTGAAGTAAAAAATAACTATAATACGAATAATTTAAGAAATATAAACTTCACATTTTTAGCTAATCCGTAACACCTACAAAATTTAATGTTTGCACTTTTCTCCCAGAATCTATACTAATTAGTTCTCTAAATATATTCTCAATATCATTAAAGCTAATATTTTTACCGCCCAAACCAGCAATATAGTTAACCAACTCTATTCCTGCTGACTTTAGTGCATCTGCAACATTTGTATAAACTGTACCATGATATCCAAAGGAAATATCTTTTTCTAGAACACCAACTTTTTTTGCGTTTTTGCAAAGTTCAAGAATTTCTTTATCTGGAAAGGGGCGCATAAATCTTATTTTAACAACACCTACTTTAAGCCCCTCATTTCTAAGACTATCTACTACGTCCTTAACCAAGCCAGTTATGCTGCCTAAAGTTATTATTATAGTATCAGCATCCTCAGTTTTATAACCTACAGCTAAGCCTCCATAGCCTCTTCCTGTTATCTCTTTATATTGTTTATCCAACTCTGCTATAATTTCTTTGGCGTCCTCTATAGCTTGCTGTTGCTGAAATTTAAATTTTATATTATCTGCAGGACTTGAAGAAAAAAATAAGTTCTTTGGATTATTTAGATCCATTTTTCCTTCTAGGTTAAACTCAGGCAGAAACCTTGAAACCTGTTCTTCGGTAGGTACCTCTATTGCTTCAAAGGTATGTGTAAGTACAAATCCATCTAAATTTATCATCACTGGAGTTAGTACCTTATTATTCTCTGCTATTGCATAGGCTTGAATTATCATATCCAAGCTTTCCTGAGCATCCTCCACATAAGCTTGTATCCAGCCGCTGTCAAGCAAAGACAGCGAATCTCTTTGGTCTCCAAAAATGCTCCAAGGCAATGCTAACGCTCTGTTGGCATTCATCATAACTAGTGGTACTCTTCCTCCGCTTGCATAATGCATAACCTCTGCCATATACAGAAGACCTTGAGAGGACGTTGCTGTGAAAGTTCTGGCTCCTAGTACACTTGCTCCCATAACAGCAGCTAATGCAGAATGTTCAGACTCAACGTACATATACTGTGCATCTAGTTCACGCTTTTCAACCATTTCTGCTAATCTCTCAACAACTATCGTTTGTGGAGTTATAGGATATGCAGCTATGACTTTTGGCTTTGCAAGCTTTACAGCAAGCGCAACAGCTTCATCGCCAGAAACAAAAACCTTATTACCCATTAGCTGTAACCTCCTTCTCCATTATAATTGCAGCCCTCTTGCACTCTTTCGCACAGATACCGCAGCCCTTACAAAAGCGATAATCTATTTGTATCTGATTATTCTCTGAAAAAATAACTCCTTCTGGACATACTAAATAACAAAGCTTACAGTTATTACAAGCATCAGCACTTATAACTGGTTTTTCATTTCTCCAACCCTCCAAGGTTTCCGTTAAGTGCATTGCAGGACCATAAGTACCAACGGGAATTTCTCCGGAGAATTTTTTGTTTACAATTGCTCTAGTCATATCTTTACTCCTTCAATAGCTTCAAAAATGTTTTCTACAAGAGTTTTATTTTTTACAGCTAAACGCTGAGGCATATCGTAATCTATTGCAGAAAGCAGATTCTCACGGGAAACAATCTTTGTATTTGCCACTAATACCGCAAGCATTGCAGTATTTGATATTGGAGCACCTAGAAATTGTTCTGCTGCATTGTTAGCATTAAAGCCTATAATATTTTCTGACTCTATGTTCTGTGATGTATTAAGAATTATTTTTCCATTTGGCTTAAGCTTTGTAAGCAGTTTGTCAGTATATAAGCTGTCATCAAGTATTACAAAATAATCGCTTAATTCACTTTGACTTCTATCCCTGATGGGTTTATTATCAATTTTGGTATATGCAAATACTGGAGCACCGCGCCTCTCAGGTCCAAAGCTAGGAAAGCTTAGTGCATATTTGTTTTCATAGAGACTTACAGCTGCTCCTAAAATTCTAGAGGAAGTAAATGCCCCTTGCCCTCCTCTTCCTAAAAAAGTTATCTCAATCATTTTTTAATACTCCTTTTAATGCTAACAGATGGGCTTTGTTAGTTTACATAAACACAAGCTAGATATATTTAAATTAACTGCAATATATTATGAAATGGATAATCAAGAAAACATTAACATATGATACTTCGTTTGAATTACATACATCCAGCATTGATTCAACAGTCAATATGAATCAATATCAATAGAACTATATGATAATTTTCCAGTGTAGTATGGCAACATTTTTGTTTCTATACAACAACCTTGAGTACATCTAAATTTGTATGTTATTCTATAGATAATTTAAAATATATAAAAATAAATATTAAAAAATTAAAAATGTTTTCTTATATTTTGCAAACGCTCAAGTGCCTGTTCTAGAGTTTCTTTTTTCTTTGCAAAGTGGAACCTAATATAATTATTTATATTTTCTTTAAAAAAGCTGGAACCTGGAACACCTGCAACACCTACAGTTTTTGCTAATTTTTCAGCAAACTCGTTATCATTCTTTATACCAAATTCGCTTATGTCTACCATTACATAATAAGCACCTTCAGGTTTATGATATTTAAGACCTATTGCATCAAGTCCATTTAAAAATAGCTCTCTCTTTTGGGTATAAAGCTTATTTAATTCTATGTAATATTCATCTCCGAAGGAAAGTCCCGGTAAAACAGCTTTTTGCAATGGTGCCGCCGCACCTACAGTAAGAAAATCGTGTACTTTTTTACAGTTATCTATAATATTTTTGGCAGCTATAACATAGCCGAGTCTCCAACCTGTGATGGAATATGTTTTTGAAAGTGAACTGCAGGATATGGTTCTTTCAAACATACCCGGTAAGGAGGCAAAGTATATATGCTTGTTTGGTTCATATACAATATGTTCATATACTTCATCAGTTATTACAAAAGCATCATACTTTGTCACCAATTGAGCTATAAATGTAAGTTCTTCCTCTGTAAATACCTTTCCTATCGGATTGGAGGGATTGCATAATATTAATGCCTTAGCACCTTGTTTGAACGCTTCTTCAAGCTGTGCCTTGTCAAAGGTAAACTCAGGTGGATTTAATGGAACATATATTGGCTCCGCACCACAGAGAATTGTATCTGCTGCATAGTTTTCATAAAAGGGTGAAAATATAGCTACTTTTTCTCCTACTTCACAAACAGACATCATAGCAGTCATCATGGCTTCTGTGCTGCCACAGGTGACCACTATATTTTCATCTGGATTTATCTTAATATTCATAAATTTCTGCTGCTTCTGTGCCAGAGTTTCTCTAAAAAGCTTGGAACCCCAAGTGATTTCATACTGATGCGGTCCTTCTAAAGCAACCTTTTGAAGTTCTTCTATTAATTCCTTTGGCGGGTCAAAGTCTGGAAAACCCTGTGCAAGATTTATTGCACCATATTGATTTGCAATTCTTGTCATTTTTCTAATAATAGATTCTGTAAATCCGTCTAATCTGGTACTTAATTTTGGCATATATACAACCTTCCTCTGCATCCATAATTGGTACTATAAAATAATGAAATTGTGCTTACTTATTTTCTCTAATATCCACTATTCTTTTTGCTTTATGAGTAGCTCTTGGAAGTTCACCGTCATTAAGCAAAATAATTTCTTTAGGCTTTATTCCAAGATGTGTTTTAAGTTCTTTTGAAATAATGTCTATTAATTTCTCATTTTCAATTGTTGAAGTTTTACGTTTTTCAACCTCTACATTAAATTTAGTAATGTGATTATCAGTAAGTACTGTAATCCTATATTCGCCTGTTAAGTCCTCTATATTTCTGATTACTACTTCTATGTCACTTGGAAATACATTTACGCCACTGCAAATAAACATATCATCTACTCTTCCAACAATGTTAATTCTCTTGTGGGTACGTCCGCATCGGCACTTTTGATTGGTATATGTAACAATATCTCCAGTTTTAAATCTAATCATGGGCCTTGCTTCTTTTCTAAGTGTGGTAAGCAGCATTTCGCCTCTTTCACCTTCTGCAACAGGCTCTCCTGTCTTTTCGTCCACTACTTCAACTAATATATGATCTTCTGCAATATGAAGGCCGTCATGATATTCACATGCACCTGCGCAAGCTCCAAATATATCAGAAATACCATAGAAGTCATATACTGTAGCACCCCATAAATTTTCAATAGCTTCTCTAGTTGCTGGTATTGAACCACCGGGCTCTCCTGCTACAATAATTGTTCTTATTGCTAACTCTTTTTTAATATCTATACCTTTTTTAATTGCTGTTTCTCCAAGATACCATGCATATGATGGCGTTGTCCAAATTATATTTGGCTGATATTCCTTTAGAATAAATAGAAGTCTGTCAGCTGGAATTGTACCGGCCCAAATACAAAGCGCTCCTAAGTTTTGTGCTCCGATTACATCCGGCCCTCCAACAAATAATGAAAAGTTTAGTGCATGTATGTATCTATCCTTAGGCCTCATGCTTGCTGCCCAAAAAAGCCTGCTCTGTACATCCTGAAATTCATCAAAATCAATCTTGGTAAAAGGACTAGCTGTAGGTACTCCTGTTGAGCCACTGGATGAAGAAATAAAAACAACCTGTTCTTCATCTACTGTAACTAAATCACCAAGTATAGGTTTTTGGCTTTGTCTATCTCTTATAGTTTGTTTTGTTAATATCGGAAACTTTCTTATATCGTCAAGTGTTTTTATATCTTCTGGTGATAAACCAGATTCATCAAAGACTTCTCTGTAGTAAGTGGATTTTTCATATGCTAATTTAATCTGAGACTTTAGTTTTTCAAGCTGATATGCTTCTAATTCATCTCTTCCTATAGTTTCAATTTCTTCTGCCCAATATTTTTTCCCCATAATATTCCCCCATTTATTCTTCTTTGATAAAGAAGATTCATACATTTTTTATTTCATAGTATTTCTATGTGAATTGTATAGATTTACTTTATATAAATATACAGCTTAATTCTATACATGTCAATAGTAAAAATTAAAAATTTGATTCTAATGTTTTTGCAAAATTCAACATAATATTCAGTGATATGTTATAGATAGAAAACTTTGAGTTTAAGCAAGAGAAAATTTGATTGATTAAATAAAATAACTCGTTATGCTAGTTTATTTAGGAATGGGTTTTCAGAAAAATCATTTATTGCATTTATTGGTATGCAAGTACAACTTAGAGAAATGGGTTACTTGGTTAAAGATATTTATTTGAATTTGTAGGCGAAGAAAAGCTAATGTCTACTAACGAAACGAAGAACATGGATGCTGAATGTAGCTGTTGATATAATTAACTATCTCATAACTTATTTAATGATAAAACATTATATGTGCTGTTACCAAACAAACTTGCTGCATCCCGATGTTTTTTGCAAAAATAGTACGCGAGTGTAATATATATCTAGTTGCGATGCTCGGTTAGAAATTGAAGCTAGAAATAATAGGAACTGAGTTTGCAGATAAATTACTTATTGCATTTATTGGTATGCGAGTACAACTTAGAGAAATGGGTTACTTGGTTAAAGATATTTATTTGAATTTGTAGGCGAAGAATAGTTAATGTATACCAACGAAATGATGAAGCTTGGATGCTGAATGTAGCTGTTGATATAATTAACTATCTCATCACTTATTTAATGATAAAACATTATATGTGCTGTTACCAAACAAATTTGCCGCATCCCGATGTTTTTTGCAAAAATAGTACTAAGTAGTAATATATATCTAGTTGCGATGCTCGGTTAGTAGTTGAAGCTAGAAATAATAGGTGAAGAACAAGTATTACAGCCGACACAGCGAAAGTCAGTAGCTGTGAGTATTAATCCGAGACAAGGAAGTCGAGTTTAATACGGTCGGCGGAAGTGCTTGTTCTTCACCGTAATTATTTCAGCGTCAATTTCGTGAGCAAGCAATAGATATATATTGCACTGGAGTACTAATATACTACTGATATATTATTTCTTGTCTTGCAACAGACACTTTGTATGAATGAAGTTACAATGATATGTCTTCAATAGTTTTTTTCAATACTGGATGAAAGGCTTTTGGTGCAATTTCCTTTAGAGGCTTTAATACAAATTCTCTCTCATGCATTCTAGGATGCGGAATAACTAAATCCTCATGATTTAAAACTAAATCCTCATATAAGAGAATGTCCAAATCTATAGTCCGAGGACCCCAATGGATAATTCTTTCTCTTTTCAGCTTTTTCTCGATATCAGAGCATACCATAAGCAGCTTATGAGGAGATAATGTTGTTTTAACTTCAACAACTGCATTTAAAAAATCTGGCTGATCTGTATATCCAACAGGAGCTGTATTTAAATATGATGAGATTTTATTTACCTCAACCTCATCATTTTGCTTCAACATTTCTATAGCTTTATTTAGATTATCTTCACGATTACCTATATTTGACCCAAGAGCTATATAGGCAGTAGCAATTTTACCAGTCATTTCTGTCACCTCGTTTGCGCTCAAGCTCTACAGCAGCATATTTCAGATGCTGTCCCATTGGCGCCCACGGCTTTTTTAATAAAACCTTTACCGTTTGTGCATTTTTAAATCTTTTAAATATTCCTTCAATTACTTTATATGCAGCTGTCTCAATTAAATCATAGCTTTCCGACTGCAAAACAGCAACAGCTGTTTTACAAACTGCAGAGTAATTTATTGTGTCGTTAAGGTTATCGCTTCTAGCTGCATTTTCTAAATCAGCACCTATTTCAATAGAAAGAACAAACATTTGCCCCAATGCTTTTTCTTCATTAGCGACACCATGATAAGCATATATTTCAAGATCTTCAACAATTATCTTATCCATTATTAGGATTTCCTTTCTAAACAATCTATAATTTTTGATACACGAACATTTTCCTTAATATCATGCACTCTCACTATGTCACAACCCTTGATAATTCCAGCAGCAGTTATTGCAAGCGTTCCTTCCAGCCTGTCATTAACCTCTAAATCAAGAATCTTGCCAATGAAGGATTTTCTAGAGGCTCCAAGTAAAATTGGATAGCCTAGTCTTTTAAATGCATCTAATTGTCTCATAACCTCCAAATTCTGTTCAAAGGTTTTTGCAAATCCAATACCAGGATCAATAATTATATTTTCATCCTTGATTCCCGCTTTGTGCGCCAGTTCTATACTTTGAGTCAACTCTATGAGCATGTCCTCAATAAGGTTATGATATTCTGTACCAGTAGTTCTATTGTGCATGATACAGACAGGCACATTATATTTAGCTGCTACTGATGCCATTTGGTCATCATATTTTAAGCCCCATACATCATTAATCATATGGGCACCTGCATTTATAGCTGCTTCTGCTGTTTTGGCTCTGTATGTATCAACTGATATTGGAATATTTAGTTCTTTGCTTAGCAATTGAATAATTGGAATAACACGCTCAATTTCTTCCTGCTCTGAAATCACAGTACTGCCTGGTCTTGTTGATTCACCGCCTACATCAATAATGTCAGCACCTTCATCAACCATACGTATTGCCTGTTTTAAAGCAGTCTTTTCATTATTGAATTTACCACCATCTGAAAATGAGTCAGGTGTTACATTTAGTATACCCATTATGTAAGTGCGTTTACCCCACTCCCATACATTTTTTCCAATATTAATAAATCCTTTGTGCTTTACTGTCATTTAAGTTTCTCCTATATATTTCAAATCTTTTTAAATCTATTTCAACTCTATTTTAGCATCATAAACAATTTGCTATTTATACTGTCATCTGATTCAAACTTTCCACGCAAAGTAGTTGTTTTAGTAACTGCTTTAGTGTTTTTTATTCCTCTAGCAGTCATGCATGCATGTTGTCCCTCAATTATAACTGCAACATCCTCCGAGCCAGTAACCTTCTGCATTATTTCAGCTATATCAGAGCCTATTCGTTCTTGAAGCTGCAGGCGTCTTGATACCATGTCAGCAATTCGTGCTATTTTACTTAGTCCGATAATTTTCTTATTGGGGATATATGCAATAGTAGCCTTCATATTGTACATCAATGCCAAATGGTGCTCGCAATAGCTAAATATCTCAATATCCTTCATAATAACCATTTCCTTATTATCCTCAGGTATTTCTAAATCTTCTTCAAAGGTTTTATTAAACATTTCTGCAATTTCATTATTGGTATATCCTATGCCTTCGAATATTTCTTCGTACATTTTAGCTACACGAGCAGGGGTATCCACAAGCCCCTCTCTATTTGGGTTTTCGCCAATTGCCAACAATATACCTCTAATATGTTCTTCAATTTTTGCTCTATCTATCATTAGTATATTATACCCCTCTCATACTTGGATGTCAGATAATTTTATGTATCTTCGGCTTCAATCTGACTCCATTTATTTTATTTTGCTTCAAAAACTGTAATAAAGTCTTCAATATAGTCTGCATTTTTATTTTATCAAAAACAACACTAAAATGTACTGAACATTTATCTATTAAATAATATTTGTAGATTAGACTTATGGCTGTTTCAGGCATCTTAAATCACCAACAGCAATTTTTTTAACTCAAGCTTACAAGTAGTTCTCACTCAAAAAAAAAGAACCCCTCGGCTCTACTATAAACAACATTTTAAAATAGAATAAATAAACTGCCCCATTAAATTCCGACAATACTATTAAAATTAGTTTTGTTTATAGACAGGACTTCGCGAACTGTCTTATTTAGTTGTAATTCAACTAATTTTTATATTAGACTCTATAATTACTTGAATACTATATCATTTTTTTTAATTGTTTACAATACTGTGCTGATAACAAAAATAAAGAAAAGGCTGATTATTCAGCCTTATCATATTCTAATCCGCTTGAGCCTTCACCTCTGCCTGTCTTCTTTTGCTTAATTCTGCATAAAAGAGTTTTACCGTCATCACACCGTGTCACCATATAATTTCTTGTAACTTCAATGCCTTCTGCTGGTATTTCTTCCTGCGAAATATTAATGTCATCAGAAGAATTCAAAATTTCTCCAAAAGGCTTTAAATCTGAAGACATCAAGAGCATTTGATAAATGTGTTCTGGCTTTGATGCAGGTGTAATAGGTGCCTTAGGAACCAATGGGAAAAAGTGCTGCGGTATTTCACTAACTAATTTATATTCAAGCAGTTTTTCTGTATATGAATTGCTATTGTGCTTGTCTTTATCAGTAACGGCTTTGCTCTTATTTGAAGTATAGTTTCTATTTCTGTCAAACTTACGCCCATCAGAACTTTCAACATGTTTTTCTACAGCCCATGCCATATTTGCCATTTCATCTCTGAAGAATTCCACCTGCTCTATTGCTTCACTCTTATCAATATTTGCTCTTGGGTATAGTAACAACCCCTGATATGTTTTTTTATTATTTGAATAGCTTTGGTTGAAAAGACACCAATCATTTAAATCACCACTTGAAGAACCACTTACAGGGAAAATTTCCTGTTCTTCTCCAAAAGTATTTTTAACTTTGAAATTTTTGATTGTATAAATAGCACCAATAGGAAGTTCCATAGGAATCAAATACCAATCGTTTCCATATGCACATGCAAACTCTACAACTAACATTCTGGCAATATCATTTTTCTCACAATCAATTTGTGCAAAATTCACCTGTGCATCCTCGAACTCCCACCAACGAGAACATGGCATACCTTGATATGTAAGCATGGTAGGTAATCCTTGATGACTTTTTTTATAGCTATCATCCATTCCAATAAGCTTTGGCATGTTAATCTGAAGCTTTTTATATTCTGTATTGGAATCATCAATATCCATGCTGTACCAATCAAGTTGACTGCCGTTCCATTCGTCAGCCTTAAATATTATAGATGTTCCCTTTATATCTCTAGCTTCAGCTTTAAAGCTGTATTCCATTCTCTCATTATCCCATGAATCCTCTTGATCTGATGAATAATACATAAATGAATCAAACCATTCTATCCATTCACAAGCAACCTTCACAAAAGCATCTGCTTCATTTGATGGTATATTTAATTTTGAATCTGGAGTTTTATTTCGTTGTGTATTTCGCAGCATTTCTTCAAGTGTTTTATAACCGGACTTATCTAATGAAAATACATTAGGCAAACCAAGCATCCTATCTGAACATCCTTCAAGCAAATCAAGCAAATATTCTCCAGTACTATCAATGATATCATTTTCATTTCTTTTCAGAGGAAACTCATTAACAATATTTTCAATAACCTTATTGCTTATATTATTTTCATAACATATATTAAGAAACTCCATTCCTGCTTCAGCTACTTCAAAGGGCAATAATTCACCCTTTTGCTCCGCTCCAGCCAAATTCTCCAAAGGAACTCCTTTGATTTCTATATAGTTTCCATTTTTTGTCTGAAACGTAACTAAAGGAGCTGCATTTACCTCAATAGATACATCAATAGGAGTTCCGGCATCTTCTCCGTGAAATTCACCAATCTGCCATTGTCTTGCAATCATCCAAGCTGGATCATATACACAAGCCTCCAAAGAGGGGGTCATATTATCGCTTAATGGGTTTGGCTCAAGCCTTGTCCATGTTGTAATTGAAGGGTTTGGCATTATTATCATCCTTTCTTGCCATTTATTCCATCGGGAAAAGTTCTGTTGATACTGTATCTTTATTTAAATTATTTGTCAGGTATATTGCTGGCAATATCTGCCCCAAATCATTTAATTCATTTCTCCCTACTGAACGGATTTTCGCTAGTTCAAGTGTTTCATGCAATACCATTTCCAGCATATCGGTAGTCCATTTCTTATCATTAATATCAGGCTGAACTGCTATTAAAATTGTCTGAGGAGGCTCTGAACCAGGGCTATCATAATGAAATGCAATTCCTGTTGTCTCCTCTTTGTTTGGAATAGTCTCATTCCATTCATCTATAACAAATCCTGAAACAGAATTATAGTCCTCTTGTAATTTTTCTCCGAATATTACAAGATTTAAGCGAGATCCATCTATTCCATTTTCATTTAATGTATTACCTACCCATTTCTCATTTTGAATTACGGGTAATTGTATAGCTGAAAAAGAATTCATTATATTAATTCTTAATGCAGAACCTGCTAAAAGGTATCTATTAAAGACTGCCGCACCTCCGTGAACTCTAGACATATTGCCAAACCATCTTCTTACAGCAGATGAGGTTGCAATTTTTCGACCATTATAAACTGCTTCATTGAAGGTATCAGCATTCAATATATTGAATCTCGGTGTTACTAAAAACTCTCCGCCGAATACTGTTCTTATAATTTCAATATTATATTTATTAATATCACTAATATTATTTTCTTGTGCTGCTCCGTTGGATATACCTGATTCACTATTAATCAGACTATCTAATTCTTTAATACGTTTTTTAATTTCGGCTTCTACAGGATATGCACTTTCCTTTGTATTTTTAACCGCAGCTTCAGCAGCTCCGTTTATGCCTAATTCTGAAGCTTCAGTAAACAGCATATAGGCTTCTTCCGTTGAAACAATCTCATCCGAAGTAATGTATTGAGATATTCTGTCATGTAATCTTCTTAACAGGTTATTTGCTGACTGAGCAGAAGCAGTCAAATTCATATCCTCCACCTGTTCTATATATCCTGCTTCTGGTGATACAAAATCATCGGGAGTTAATGCCCTTGATTTTCCTAAAACCTGCCTAACTAAAGCGCAAACTCTCATAAACTCTGGAACTGTGATCTCATCTGGCGAAAAACTTTTATTTACTGCGTATTCTACCTCAGCTGAAAAATCAAGAGGTATATTGTTCTTTTTACATGCCGCAGCAATAATTGATAATTTGATAATTAAAGGAATTACATCACTTCCTGTCCTAGCTTCATAAACATAATCAAGAGCACAAAGTTCACATTCACTTAAATAAATATCAGTGTCTATCATAAGCTCTTCACCTTTATTTATTTTTCCATTTTTATTTATCTTTACTTTGCATCTTACTTTTTTAGGTGATGGCAGCAATTTTTGAACCTGTGCTTCTAGTTCCTGAGAGTGTACTGCTCTATGCCTTCCAGATGTATTCCACAAACCTGATATCTCAAAGCCACAAGCTTTCAATGCTATAATCCTGTGAGATATGTTTTTACCTGTCCTTGGTGTTTTTGTAAACTCTAGTTGTGGTATTGGGCCTTCCCCTTTAGAAAGCATATTTAATATAGCTGATGCTCTCTCTGGATTACCATTTACCGTGTGATGAACACTTTCGGCAATAAGAGCATCAGAAACACAGTCAAATGCATCTTCTAAAGCATCTAACGCAGCAACTACAAGGTTATACTTTGCTAGAGAGTTATGCTTTATATTATCGAGTAAATCTATAATTGCAGGATTGCTTGAATTGTCCTTCCACATTTCATGAAGCTTCAATCCATCCAAAGTATTAGGCTTTGATAATACATAGCTGTTTGCACCACTTGCATCATCACTGCTTTCAATAACCTCAGCTTCTAGCGGCGCGATCACTCTAAAATCATCAATGTACTCATCTGCCTGTCCTTTATGAAGTTCCTTTTCGAATAAGTATCCTAATAGACTAGAAAGTGTTTGCCCCTGTCTCATACCGTCTAAAAGCCATTCTGCTTTTCTTACTCTAGAAGAAGATAGATTTATTGCACAAGAGTTACCATTATCGCTTGCATGCGCCAGATATGCACTTCTTAACACTCCTGCTGTTATAGCCTGCCTTATAGAAGGAGCATGTATGAATCCATCTTGTGTTTTATTCATATTTGTATTGCTTTGCGCATTAGAATGTTCTCCTTCCTGTGCTTTTAAATCCTCTACCCATCCAAAGCCTCCAATCAGTGTTCCTTCTATTCCTCTGTCTCTTATTTCCGACAAGCGGCGTGTAGCAAAAGATGTAATCCATGCATCAAGTCGGTGAGAAGCAGAGTCAAGGGTTTGTCTTACGAGGCGATCTATCTGTTGATAAGAAGCATCTTTTATGGTTTCAACTGCCTCCATAAACTTTCTCAAACCATATAGAGGTGAATCCTCACTGCAATTTTTATAATTTTTTTCTATATATGTACCTACAGTTATTGTATTTGCTCTTATAGGACGATTTGTATTTATTACCGTATTTTCTATAGTAATTCTTCTATTAAAAAGTTCCCATACAATGCGTGATGGTTCACTACTGTCTTCAATCTTCATATTAATAAGGTCTGCATCAAGATGTTCCCAATCCTTTAGCTTGTTATTATCTTTAAGAATACTAATAGCAGCATCAACAAGCTCTCTTAAGCAGCTGTGACGCAATAGTAAATACAAAAGAGACTTGGAATTTTTTAAGTTATCAGGCATATGTTCATCATCATTTTTAAGTGCCTCTAACAATGTTACATTTTTTGAGCCTACAAACCAATCAAGAATTTCTTTGTCCTTTTCCCCAATTAATGGTATCGATACAGTTAAAATATCCTTTGTACCTACAAATGAATTTATTCTTGGTAGCCACGAAATCCCTAAAGCATCTAAAATCACTTTATTTGAAGCATTCAGTGTCATTTCCCAGTTACCGCTGACTTCCTTATTAGTTATACGAAGAATACTTTTAACAAATTCATAACTAAGCCTCATTGAAGCATCAAACTCTTGACTTAAAGGACTTGTCATTAATATTGTAAGTAAATCAGACAATTCCTTGTTTTCAGTTTCATTTTCATTACAGCCTATTCTTGGAACATTTGACACAGAGGGAAGCCATACTTTGCTTTTTAGTACATTAATTGCCTTTACTAATTTCTCTAGATTATTCTCATTTTCACTAGGCTTCCAATTATCTAATGACATTACAGGTAATACTCCATATGGCTGATTTGCAATTCTGATAGCAGGAAGAGGCCCTCCAGGTCGAACATATTTAGTAAAGTGTTTTCTTCCTACTTTAATTGAATCAGCCGAGTAACTAAGAGCACGTTCTCCAGCATACCAATCATTTTCTGGAGAATCATCCATTTTTATAGAATTTCTCCACTCCCATCTTAAATATGCATATTTGGAAACCCTATCGAGATAAAGCTGCTTCTCTGCCCGTATCCAGTCTGAATCACGATCTCCAATAATACTTCCTCTTTCTTTCCATTTTATGTATGCCTTAAAATTTATGGTCTGAATAATTTCTCTCCTTAAAGCTTCTACATTTATGTTAATATAAGGATTGGCTTGTTTTCTAGCATAAACCCACTGCTGCAAAAATGTATCCCAACTTTCATATCCTTTCTGAATATTTTCAGCTTTTTTAAGAGCCTCTTCTCTAGTATACGTTTTCTTATCTATATATTTATAAATTTGTTCATTATACACTACTTCTGCAATAGCTTCAAGTTCAGACTTCAGCCAATCTTCTCTTTTCAATCGTTCTCTTTCTAAATAGTTAAAATATGCTCTTTCTTCAATTTTCGAATAGCTGCAAGTATTACTTGCATATTCTCCCTCTGATTCAACAAGCATTTGTGATAAAAAGTAACCCCAAGTAGAAGCCCATAGCCCTTCATTTACAGCTTCAGAAAATAATTCCTCTCTGCAATGTCTGTTAGCAGCATAAACAAACGAGTTAACTTTTTCATCAAATTGTCCTGTTTGTGATAAGCTTATACCCATATATTTTGCAGTTCTTGAAGCAGAAGATTTTTCATCAGAATTAAAATCATCCTGTTCAAAAATTGAATAGCCTGAAATGTATTGCGGATCACTTTTGTCATAGCCACTAAAGGTATTTTCAGTATTATTGGTAGGAGTACCCGGTTCAATATATCCAAAGCCATCAGTATAATAGTGAGCATTTAGTACTTCTTTCAGTTCCTCTGCTCCACTTGCACCATTTTGATTTTCTTTAATTCCATAAACTAATAGTCTGTCAATCCCATTAGTTTTCATTTCAGAAGACAACGGAAGCTTGATTGCCATACCTGCATCAAGTGCCTTATTAAAGTCAATAAGCCAATCAATTTCTGTTTTAGTACTTAACGGGTCTATTGAGATAGGCAGAGGCGTAATTATGTTTTTACCCACCGCAGTAATTTTCTGATTTCCAAGTATAGCAACTGCTCTCCATTTAGTAGGCAGTAATCTTACTAACGCTGGCCTTGTCCATGAACTATCCTTTAATTCAACATTTGGAAATTCAATAGCATTGTTAAGATTAGGTTTCATTATTCGTGCTACCCATGATGCTCTCTCTGCTCCTAATGTGCTAACAAGCTGATTCCATAAGTCATCTTTTATATTCACATTATTTTCAGCATTCAACAATTGGGTCCAGAATTGCTTACCCATTTCTTTTTCAAATTCTGTTAGCTCTTTTTCATGGCTGTCAATATGAATAATGTCCGGATAAATGCGAATATGTAATTCATCAGGTTTAGTTCCTTCTTTTCTTTTATAGGGATAAAACCTTGTTTCAAGTCTTATCGGAAAAAATGTAATGGGAGAAATTCCCGAAAATAGTATCTCACTCATTTTTAGCCTCCGTCTAATTCATATAACTAAATAATTCATATTTCCCACTTGAATATTTTATCTTATCGTTGTTCAATCTTATAAATGGTTTATCAATGGTTTGTTTCTAACAATAATTATGTTTACGGTTTTTCCATCAATTTCGTAGCATGTATTGCCACCTGAACAGGTCTCTGTAATAAAATATGTGCTAGATGTGCTGAACTGAATGCCCATCTGTGTGTTGAACTTTTTCCTAATGTGTCAGGCAGCTGCTTACCGCTGAGACTTGAATCTTCTCCGAAATCTATATAATTATTTTTTGTGTCAATCATTGACCATTCTAAATCTTCCCATTTTGTTAATTGATCTATATTCACTGGTTCATTATCTTGATTACTTTCATTTGCGCCAAAACGAGGAGCAGTTGGATGCTCTTGAAAAATAAAATACCAGCCATCATATTGTGAATTGCCATATACTTCTTCAGGTGTTTTGGTAAAAGCAAAGAAATATATATCAGGATCAATTTTACTGCTGAAAATAGGGAATTCTTTCTTTTTCTCAGTGTCAATAGTTCTTTTGCCACCTGATTCTTTTGCCGGAAGAGCATAAAGCATAACATTTGGCAATCGTCTTAATAGCTCACCGCGTATAGTGAGAAATAGACCTATATTGTCATTTATAAGATTATCTCCTAGCTTTTTAGTTTTCTTCCATTTGTTAATAGGAGCTATATCAGGCAATATATTGCCGTCTTCCGATCGGTTATCCCAGAATCTATTAAAATAAGTAGCTGAAAAATCAGCAGGATAGTTTCTCCAAAGAAACTCATTACTCATTTCGTTGTTCATTCCTATTAAAAATGCTTCAATAAACTTTTTATTGGGTTTAAGTACTGTAACACTATTATCGGGAATTGATTTAGCTCCTATTAAGAAATTCTCAGGATTCATACTCCTAAGCAGCTCATTGACAGGCTGAGTAAATCTAGGTACTACAGCAATTGGCTGCAATCTCTCGTTCACATTGCTCGATATTGAATCAGGCAGCTCAAGAGTTTCACCTATTTTTTGAACAATGGCTTTTTGTGGATTAATTTCCTTGCGTATTTCTTCAGCAATGTTATCAATATCTAAGGCTCCTATTGAAGTTTTTTTATTATACATAAAAATATTATTAAGTCTATTTTGTGTTTCCTCTACTTGATCTAAGAATTGTTTAGTAAACTGCTGAAGCTTTTCTGCACTATCCTTATCTGATATACCTAATATAACCGAAAGTGGTGTACCTGTATTTTCTTTTCCTTCTGTTAATACAGGAACAGGCTTACCCCATTCTAACACATTACCTTCATCATCGACATTATAAGCTAATCTATAGAAACATTTACTAGCCTCGCCGTCTTTTATAGAATAAACAAATAGTAAATCTGGATTGGTTGATTTCCTAAAGTCGCAGGCAGTTATTACTCCTGACACATATCCTTCCGGTATTATCCATTGAGATGATTCACGTTTCTTTACAACATTGCAGTTTTCATCTAACGTAACAATTAATAGCTTTTTTCCAGTCAATATATATATATGGTTGTTATATGCATCCATGCTTATGTCTTTATCACAATCATATCCAATAGGTATATGTTTCCATCCATTACGCACTTTTCCTTTATTATCAACATTAAGTCCTATTGTTATTCCTATTTTTTTACAATTACGTGATTTAGCTACAAAGATAATATTATACTCGTTTTTTACATACATAACTGACACACAGGGCCTACTCATATCATATATAGAACTGTTATTAGAGTAGTAATTTTCTTGAGCAAATATATAACTCATATACTCAATATCATACCAATCTTTTGAATTACTTGGATAATAGTGGCTCATTGGAACTGTTTCACATATATATCCTTTATTCCATGTGTAATAGCCATTTAGAATGTAATACTCTTTATAACTATCTGAAGTTACACTGAGTCGGAAAAGTGCATTTATTGTTATGTATTCTCCGTTTATTTTTTTATATGTTACTGCTCTGCTGTCATACAGGATATTTTTAGACCCCGCATAGGCATGTTCAAAAAATTGTATCCAATTTGTGCCTGACAAATAACCGTACATGTTTTCATTCATATTAAAGCTTGCGCTAAAGTTTAGATGATGCTTTGCGTCAATAGCTACACATGTTCCTTTTATTATCCTTCCTGATTTAAAGCCTATAATTACATCAGATACAAACTCATTTTTCAATTGTTTTCCTTTATTATTTTCTATATTTAATTGTTTAGCTACTGTATTTTCTATTTGAGGAACAAAAGACACCATTGAAATAGCATTTCCAGAAAGTTCTTCAATGTTAATACTTCCTAATATCGGCTTCTTTTCAAATATCAAAGCAAAATTACCCTTAGCAAGCTTCTCTGAAGTATATTCCAAAGGATTTACTTTTTTTATTAACTTTTTATTTTTAATTCTCTTAGAAATTTTTCCACTTGGTCTTGCAAGCTTGCGATACTGAAGTGACATAACTCCTTCTAGCGTCATATTAGTATAAAGTTCCTTAAGACCCTTTGCTATTGTGCTTTCAGGTTTACTCTTATACAGCATAGCCGTATGTGCTGAAGCAGTCAGGCTGATAAGACTGCTGTTTGAAAGAGCGGCATTGCTGCCGTTTTCCCCAATTCTCTTTTTGTAAATATTATGACTTGTTTTTAGTGCCAGCTGTCCCTGTCTCAATGACTGATTCACTTCTTTTATTTGCGCTGCCTGTTCCCATGCTGATGCCATTAATTCTTCCTGATTTTCTTTTATAACCTGAGTGCCGAGAGAAGCGGCAATGCGGTACCTAGGATCTAAATTAAGCTCCTTAAGCCAAGCGGGTACTCCTGTTTGATTTAAATTACCAGAAAATTCAGTATTTACTGAGCCATAAGCAGGCAAAGGCAGCACCCCAGGCTTTTTTTCAAGCCTATCTGCAAGCTTGTCCGTAAATCTTTTTTTATCTGTTGTACTCAAGCTCCATGTACCAGTTGTTAAATTAGCGTCTACAACCGCTCCTTCAAGATTTATAGTCCATTTATCTTTAGAACTTCCTGAGGCAGCTGCATTCATATTTTCTGCTTCGTCAAATATACTAAGCTTACAAATTCCATTATTAGACTGGTGAGAAGGTTCAAGAAGCTCAGCTAGATACTGAAAATCTCCATGTTTACCTGTTGAAAATCTCCAGCTTGTATAAATAGGTAATTCAACCTCTGTTTTAGAACTATCCCATGCAAAATTCGTTTTATTACTGTTTTCAAGCTCCATTCCCAGACCTGCAATGCGTCCTGCTTCAAATACTGGTACAACAAAGGCTTGATAAAGCTTTTCGGGTTTTAGTCTAATTGGAGAAATAAGTCTTGACAGGTTTCTATCAGGCTTATTTTTTATTATATCTTCAATAGACTCGTCCGCACTATTTATGACAACCTGAGTATGAGCCCAAAGCCATGACCATTCTAATAAAGGCAGTTCATTTACTGGAAGAACAACAGAGGACAGCGGTTTCTTAAAACCAGGAGGAGATATAGTAAATCTATCAGGTTCTTCAATAGTTATGAGACATAACCAAGGATAAAGCCCTCTTTTATTCAACCCATTCTCTGTGCCACCTCTCTGTGGTCCAGTTGTTGAAAGCAACCACGGCAACTCAGGAGAATCAAAATCTATGGACGGAATATAATTAGGAGATACCTCAATTGCATTTTCACATGGCTCTTTTCTGATTATTTGCTCAATATCAAAACCAGTAATATCGCCAGGACCATGAATATAAGCCGTAATTGATTTGCTTTTCCCTGTATTAAGCTGAATATTAATTGGTAAGCTTGTATTAAGAGGAAATTCATTTCCCCCAAGTATATTATTGTTTGTTTCGTTTTTATTTAATTCACCGCCAAGCCCTGTACGAACCCAGCTCAAAAATGCAAGCCCCATATTTATCCCTCCATAACAGTGAGTATATGAGCCTTCTTTACAGAAGCTCTTTTTATTTGTGTCGCTTTTGAAAAGCTGTTAGTAATTTGGCTACTAGTAATTTGTAAGTTGTTGGTTTCAGATTCTTTCTTGTTATCATAAGCTTCAATAACGGAATAGCTATATCTTTTAGTCTTTATTAATAATTCAGGTTCCTTGAAATACTTAAGCTCCTTGTTTTTCAAGTTAGCTAAACCAGCAGGACCTGAAGGTGCTGCAGCTGTTATTTCCTCTGATGACATATGCACTTTTTTTGCAGGCTCAGCATCCTTATTATCTGCAAATATAGTCTCATATTCAAAATCAGTAATATCAAATTGTTCGTCATAATCCACACAGTCAAAATCAATTTCAACACCGCTATCATAGTTTTCAAAAGCTGGTGAAGTCAATTTTTCTGATTCAGACATAACCATAAATTGTGCGGGTGCAAAAGCACTTTGTATTTTCCTAAAGCTGTATGAAGTACTACTATTCCCAACAGTTATACTAGATATATTAAATAGGTTATTTCCCTCAACAGACGAACTTCCGAAAAGCTCTAGTTCAAAATCCAAAGGTACCCGAGTTTGTACAAACTTTAAACCACCAAGCGGATGAACGCGAATTTCTCCTTCTTTTGAATCAGCTGCTTCCTTTAAGGAAATAATGGACAAACCATCAGGTGGTTGAGCTGACCAATTCTGTATGTAAACAATTTCTCTTTCAAGTATTTCTTCAACATTTACTGGCTTTGGCAGCTCAGCTGGTCTTGCTGAACCAATTGTAAAATCCACATTAAAGGTATGGGATACACACAACAATGAGAATTTTGCTTGTCCTTTTATATGCCAAGGCCTAGGTCCACTAAGATGAGCAGCCAGAGTTACTGCACATATACTTTTGCCAGAGCACTTTATTGATACAGAGCTTTTAAAATCAACAGAAAGACCAAAGGGATTAAAATAAATGAGTGTGTCAAAAGCAAGCATACCTTCTGCGCTAAAGCACCCTACTTTAGCATAAAAATCAACATGAGAACCAAATTGAATAGAATTTGTGGTTAATGCAAAGTAAGATTCCATTCTGAGCCGTGCGTCTTTACAGAAGTCAATTGATAAGGTAAGCCTTTTTAAATCAGGGAAACCAATGGGAGGAGTAAACGCAGGGTGAAAGCCACCTATAGATAACACAAAGTCAGGATTGCCCTTCCAGTTTGCCCTAAGTGCCATCTCACCTGAAATCATTATTTTTGCTATGTATGAATCATATAAAACAGCGTCAATAGAAACCATCCCTTTTTCAAATGACACTATTCCCACAGAGTCAAGCTGTATTGAAATAACAGCATCCGTCTCACTTGGCAAAGCAAGCTTCATCCTTCCAAGTATGGCTATTTTATCAAATGAAGGTAATTCTACAAGTATACTTAAATCTAATTTTAAAATAGGTGTTGGAACTCCCCAGCCTATTCGAACCATAGGTGCAATCAGAAAGCAATCTTCTTTTGGGGGGAATATTTTACTGAGTGATTGTACTAATTGGTTAGCATTTCCCACAGGATCAGCAGGAAACATTATATTATCAAGGGCTTTATTCCTGACTCCATCTCTTAGCTCATCAATATCTACAGTCCTATTTAACCCCAGCAATCCTCCAATTCCCATAAGTGAAAAACCATACCCTAACTGAATTGGAGGAATTTCGGCACATATTATTATGAGCAGACTGAAGCCACCACCAAGAGGCTTTCCTTCAGAATCTTTCGTATCCAGAAGGCCGATGGCTGCCAAAGAAATATTCTTTACTTTGAGCTGCAATGCTCCAAAATACCTTCCCTTATCCACATCAATTTGCAGAAAACCTCCGCCACTGACAAGGGATGTTTTAACGGCAAGACCAAAGCCATCAGGTGGTTTAAAACCGAATCCAATATCTGCTCCTCCTAATAGACCTGATTTGCCAAGTTTAAGCCAAGTCTGTATTCCAATATCAGTTATACTGATACTTAATGGCCCCATGCTTGCCCCACCTGAAATAGAAGCAATCAAATTGATTTTGTCATTATTAAATTTTAACTTAAATTTCAAGATATCCAAAAGTAGAGGACCTATTTCTTTATTTAAGTATATTGAATACTCCAGTCCTCCTCCTGAACCAGTCCCTGATTTTATATAAAATCCTTTATTGATTGAAAATCCAAGCTTTATACTAAATCCCTGTTCTATTGTAATATTAGGCAACAGCTTTTGAATAAAGCCATCACCATCTCCAGTCTTTATAACAAGCAATATTTCTCCTATTTCAAATTCAATACCAAAGTCCTGTACATTGTCTTTGTTTTCTCCAAAGAGAATAATTCCTAATTTATTTATACTTAATTTGCTTGAATCTGCATAACCTAAAAGCACTATTTCATTACTGGTAGTTTCCTTCTGGCTTATTTTCAACTTTAAATTAAAATCTACTGATTCAAGAGGATTTTTAAATAAATCTGATATGAATTCAATATTACAAGCAGGCCTTAATATTATCCCTAAGCCGTTATCCAATCCTCCATTTGCATTAAGCTCCAATTGGAGACTGTCACTAATATCCGACTTTGCCTGTACTTCACCAAATATATAAGGCAAAATAGCCATCCCATCAGATATACTGTTCTTTACTATTGGTGATATACTTATGCCTGCTTCACTGTATGTATCTGGCCAATTACCTGCCTGAAGCAAAGGAATTCTTAATTCCTTTACCAATTCATCTGTTTGCATCCCTGTCAAACTGGCTGTTATTTGCTTATCCTGAGTATATATTCCACCAGGCAGTAAATAAGCTCTCATAATTTGTAAAACTCTTTCAAATAATAACTGGAAGTATATATTTTCTCCCTGCTTCCAATTATATTCCTGTCTAATAATTGCTGCAGGATCAGAAAAAACCATAGAAACATATTGCCATGAAACTCTGCTTATCTTAACTTTTTCAGAAGTTTTTTCTCCTGTAAGCGATATATAATTTTCTTCAACAGTGGTTGTAATTCCAACAAGATTTAAAATTGAGTAAAGCTTGGTGTGATTTGAGGATAAATATGTACACAACAAGTAATCCAGCAAACGCCTTGGTAACTCCTCTGCAATATTAAGCAGTGTTTCTGTGTTTTTTACAGCATTTGAATAAACTCTTAAAATTGATTCTTTTAAGCTAAGAATATTTTTTACAATTTCAGTAACTTTTTCAGCCAGAAAAGCAATTTTAACTATTTTATCTGCAGTACTGCTTGCTTGTATAGCTTCGGTTGCAGCTTGAGGAAGCTTTTCAACATTTGAGGCTATAGATGAAAAGCTTGAGCCAATTTCCTCAGCCTCATCAAAAACATATCCCAGCTTGTTAATCAGTTTATTTGCACTATACTTTGAATCAATATGCAAAAGGGGCAACAACACTTTATGCATCTCAAGAATTGCTTTTTCAAAAACAGATTGTGTTTTATCCTGCACTTTTTACACCCCACTTCGTTTTATAGACTAACCAGTATACCTTTTAATAGTACCTTGTGAATCACATAAGCTAAAACTGTATTTAGACATTTGTTTTATCAACTATCAATTGATACTTGTCTAGTACCTTTAGACTTATGTGCAAAAGGTTATTATTGCAATTAAAAAATATTTTTCTATGTTTTAATATCAAATTGAGTAGTATAAATATAAACCTCCCTATATAATAGGAACCATATTATTTAACCATGTACATGCATTTTTAACATTTTCATTTGACGCTTGAGTTCCATTTAAGTACAATTCTATAAATTGATTTACATCATTATTATCAGCTTGTGGGTTAGGGATATTTTGCGACTCCATATATGCCATTATTAAGCCCTGTATAGCCATTCTTGTTTTGTCAGCTGCATTTGTAGTGATATTTCCGTTAATACCTCCGAACGGTGCAGCATTGGTGCCTGAATTTAGGTCCTGAAAGTAACTGCTTGTAGGAATAGCAATATTCGGTTGTTTACCCTGATTGTGATAGACAAATTTTAACTGAGCCTGTAATTGTGCTTTTTTGTCACCATCTTTTTTGAAAATATAAGGACATGCAAAACGTATTATATTGCTACTATCTATAAAAGCTTCACTTTGATGATCAGTATTTCCATTACTTGAATATTCAACTGTAGCTTGATCATAAGGAAATTCCTGAACAGCCCAGCAGGTTTTTAAAACTTCTGCGTCCGAAAATCTACAGCTTGACACTGGTTGATTGTCATTACCATATTTGCATTTACAGGGAAAAATCAGAGGCAATTTATTACTTGGCATTATAGAGGCATTGACTAAATCTCCTATATCGCCGCTAATTGTTGTTATTGCATTAGGTTCAATTTCATTGCCGGAGTCGTTTCTTAACTCAAAGTGTAAATGGGATGGAAGATCGTTATATGGAAGTATATTGCCTGTTCTGCCTGTCTTTGCAATAATTTCTCCGCATAAAACACGTTCTTTAGTTGTGTAAGTTCCACTAGTAGAATCAAGGTGTGCATATCTAAAATAAGGCCCCGCTTTTTCTGTAAGGCGAAGTAAAATATTATGTCCGTAAGAGCTTGAAGTATTATTTTCTATCCTGCCTCCGTGGGAGGCAAAGCAATCTATGCTTCCGCTTGAACCGGAAAACAAATCTATTCCTTGATGCACTCTGTTGGGATTATTATTTGTTTTCCTATGTGTGGGCGGTGTCATATCAAAAAAACCGTAATAATGTCCGAAGGGATTTGCATCACCTGCCGAATATTTTGAAACAATGTGCATATTCAAGTCCTTAATCCAATTGCCCTTACCATCTTTTTTTGCAGTAAAGGCTATATCATTTATTCTGTCATTAGCTGCATCACTCAATTTATCCCATACTGGCTGACACCACTGCATAGCGAATAAAACCGCGTGGGGATTGTTTTCTTCCTCTTGAGTCTTATTAGTATCTTTTTGCTCTATGGCATCTCTTTCCTTTTTGGCATCAAAATATATGTTTGTGTATTCTTCTTTAAAACTGTCTTTGCCATCTTCTCCTATTAACATACTTACCTCTATTTTTTCGGATATCTTAAACAATGAACTGTTAGATTTCTCACTAACCTTCCAGCCAATGCTCTTTCCCCATTCTGTACTCTGGTTTTCATCCCAAGTTACTTTGAAGCCAGTTTCTTTAAATACATTGCTGCTACGCATAATAGGATTAGTCCTGGGATCCATTTTCTGTTTCTCCAATACAACTGGAAAATCATAAAAACCTACTTCTATTGTGATTTTCTCCTGTGTCAGCAGTAATATTCTAGGAATTTTTACATTCAAATATCCATATATATCAGTTTCCCTATGTGACAAATATTCTTCCATTATAAGCTTAACAGCACTATCTAGCGGATTTCCTCCATTTTCGGTATTGAGGCACATAAACGAACAGCCTCTTTCTGTCCAATATTTATTATAGGCTGTCCTGCCCTTTTTCCCATAGTTGCTGCTAGGTGTACCACAGTCGTATTTACTTCTAAGTTTTTTTGTACCATTATCCTCATACTCTTCCTTCAAGTTATTTAAAGCCCTTTGAGAATTAATCAAGTTGACAATGATACTTTTACTACCATTAGTTTCCTTTTCGAATGTATCATCAAATGGTATATCAAAGATACTATCTATATTTCCTATTTTTATTCTCTTAACAGGAGCATTTTTAACAGGTTTACCAGAACGGCAATCCAACACCATGATCTTATATGTCTCAAAACCATAAATAGGCTCGTAATTTTGAATTGAAATAAACGGATATGAAAGAATATCAACTGTTTTTTTTGCTAAAGCATCGACTTTTACCTGATTTTCATTTATAGGAGCATAATTTGAAATTGAATTGCGTAAGCCGTTAAAAAATTCACTACATATAGATATCAAAGCTTCATTATTTTTTAAGAATAATTCCTGCTTAATGTCTTTATATTTATCATTTTTACTTTTAATACTTGACAAGATAGCTGAACAAACCTGTATATTGGTTTTTGGAAATCTAAGAATATTAAACAAATCAATCCTCTGTATTCGTCCATTATCATCCTTATTTGATAAATCAGGATAAACATTAAGTATATTTGCGGCATATTGTGGTGTAATTCCGCAGACACCTAATGGTATCATATATGTATAGTTTAAAAGAAACTCATCGAAATTGTCTTGATTTAAAAAGTTTGCTGCAGATTCACAGGCATTAATTCTGTAATCCTTTGTATTATTAGGATAGGCAAAAATCAACTCATATACAATTGCAGTTAAAAACTTTGCAGGAATGTCAGTTGAGTGAAATGCCCATGATGAAGAAATAGAATTTGCTAAAGAAGGAGGAGGAGCAGCTAAAATTATATAGTTATGAAAATCATTTATAATTTCTCTTGATGTTTCAATGTTTCCAGCTAATGCACCAATATTTATGCCTTTATTACTCTTAATTTTTGAATATAGATTTTCAAGTGTTATATCTAGTTCGATAACATTCTGCTCTAGCCTTAGTTCAATACATGAATCATTATTAAGAACTGTAACCGATACAATCAATTTTCCAGTTTTATTTACATCAATGTATACAAATCCATTCTCAACAGGTGCTTCATTCTTGAGAAAGATATTGGATTTGCCATCTGAATCAACCAAAGTTATATTCCATTGATATTTGTAATTGAAAAATTCGGCTATATTAGTTTCATTTATAAAAACATAATATTCAACCTTATTTACAATAGCTTCACCATTATTTATGCCAACACGAAGAGGTGATGTTAAATTACTGATAAGTGAATACTTACCACAATCACTCAAAACGGCCTGTCCTAATTCATGTGGTGAAAGACCTGATGGAAGCCTGCTCTCAGTTATTCTTAGTCCCATATACATCCATCCTCCAGTAAGTAATGTAAATAAAACCCAAAAATATTATTAGTATTAGTATATTAAAATAATTATGGAAAATCAAGTAATATTTTTGTGTATATTTGACATAAAATTACTAGAATTGCCAATCGCATATTCAAAGATTTCACCACTATACGTTTTTTTATGCTAATATTTTACTTTTGTATATTATATTTATTTACACTTTTCAAGAAATTTTTTAATATTTTCCTCTTCCTTGTCATGCTCGGCGTGCGTTCTGCCCATTCTGTCACAAAATCCAAACAGTGCTACTTCGTTTATATCTATACTTTTTTTCATCCCCTTTATATCCGCAAAGGGTAAGTTATTAACAACAAAAAGTATCTGCATATGCCAGCGTACAAGTGTTGATACTTTTTTTACAAAAGCCGTATCATCGGTCAGCTCTGATAAAAATCTAACTGAAAGCTCAGCTCCAAGCTTATCATGATCATATGATGTTATTCTACCCTTTCGAATCATAGTTGTATCAGGCTTTCCAATGTCATGCAGTAATGCTGCCCACATAAATACTTTTTTGTCTTTACTTATATCCTTAACCTTTGCTGCTTCATCTATAACCAGCATAGTATGATTCCATACATTCCCTTCAGGATGATGCTTTAGAGACTGCTCTGTTTTTTTTAATTTGTCAAGCATATTAAAGGGATATACTTCAAATAATTTAGTTTTAGATATTTCATTAAGGTATGCAGATGGCTGTTGGTCTTCTAATAAATGATTATTTATTTCGTAAAATAATTCTTGAATTGTTGTCATATTAATTATGCAATTCTGGTTTTCCAGCTTGCTTAACTCTCCTTTATATGAATCTCAATATTAAGTTGCCATCAAAATTAAGTAATTATTCTCTTTAGCTAAAATGAATATTAAATAAACATGGACTCAAAGATACCGAAACTGGGATCAGGTAATGAGTCAATTGATGATTATGTACGATGGAAGGCTAGAACAATATATTTAAATATCTAAGCCCCACCGCCCTAAAGGGCTCGTCCTCATTTCCGGACGGGCTAGACCCTCAAAGTACAAGGGTTAGGGTATAAGAATATCATTATAAAATATTATTGCCAGATTTATTCATTACCATGCATATAATAAGAAAATCCGGCAATAATTTAAATATACAAATTAAATTTTATTAGTTAATTCTTAGGAAATACTTAACCAG
This sequence comes from Ruminiclostridium herbifermentans, assembly GCF_005473905.2. Lineage (NCBI taxonomy): Bacteria > Bacillati > Bacillota > Clostridia > Eubacteriales > Oscillospiraceae > Ruminiclostridium > Ruminiclostridium herbifermentans. Next base: position 2,318,872 of record NZ_CP061336.1, on the reverse strand, counting down.
AAACTAGTATAATGTGGTTCCATACACAAAAATATTTACATTCCAAATTCAACAAATATCTTGTGAGTAATCCATTTAGATAAGTTTGTACATTATGGTACCTTTGTAATATTATGTTTACTGTTCTTTATTATATTCAAATCTATTAGTTGTTTTACTAATTCATTATATATTACTCTCCGATTTTGGAAGGATCGCTTTTGAACCAAATCATATTTATAGGAGTAATAGTTTGTGTTTTAGCATTATAACTAAAAACTTTCCACAAATTCCCACTTGTTGTTGTTGGTACATTAAAGACCCTAGGAGTAGATGTTCCTGTATACACTTTAACAGTAGCCCCTGATTGTGAGAGAGCATTTGATGCTGAATTGCTAATATTACTATAGTCATGAACAAAAAATGAATAATTGGTGTCTGAATCAATTGGAATATAGATAGTAGTTGTCTCAGGCCCATAACTATTGGTATCGTCAACGTCTAATTCTACATACTCCCCATACTTTTTGTTGTAATAATAAACATGGAATAATCCCCCTTCTTTACTAGGACCAATTAAATGTGAATCTAAATCAGTAGGCTGACTTCCCCAAGTTAAAACAATTCTTACCATACCAGAATTCTTAAACTGTTGAGTAATAGTAGCATCTTGATTGCTGATTATTTTTCCTCCTAATATTTTTACATTAATTGTACCTGTTATATATCTAGGTACATTTGCATCTAGATTGCTTCTGTCATCTATAATCTCAAGAGTATAATTGCCACTTTCGGCTATAAGTGAATATGCACCATTAATATCAGTTTTTATCACTTGTAGAATTTCACCTGTTCTATTATTAATTCCTTTTCTTACCTTAATGCTAAACCCAGGTCCAACTTGAAGACCAGTTTCTGCATCTTTAACTACTCCTTTAGCAGTACCATATCCTACATATCTAGTAGAAACTAGTTCTAATGCAAGATTATAAACTATAGGATCGTTATCATAAATAGTTAGATACTCTTCAACAGGATAGTAACCATCCTTAGATATATTAAGTTTATAGCTTCCTATTGGTAACTGGTCTAAAAAATATGCACCTTCACTATTAGTAATTTGAGTTTTTGTAAAACTTGAGATTTCATTTAATCCAACTAATCTTACAATAACACCTTGTAATCCCATATTATTTATTAAATCAGTATCTTCATCAGCTTCTACTATTTTTCCATGTATTTTACTTTTACCTGGTACTGCAAGCATTATATTTTTGCTATCATTTTCTAATAATTTTATTAATAGAGAATTATCAAAATAACCGGACTTAGATACACTTATTGAATAAGTACCTGCTGTCAAACCACTAATTAAGCATTCTCCATTATTCTTTGTGTTATATTTTTTTTGTGGTTCTGAAACTCCATATTCCTTTGCATTAATTGTTATTATTGCATCTGAAATAGCATTCCCATCTTTATCTTTAACTAGTAGTTTCAAATCATATTTTCCTCTATTTATTGTTGTATATAGCTTCTTGTCTAGATTAATAGTCTGATAAGTAATAACATCCTTATATCCTTTTTTAGAATATGTAATTTTATAATTTCCCTTTTTCAAACCTCTAATTTTATATGCACCATTAGTATCAGAATAACACTCTTCATTTATTGAAGAATTGTTGGCATCAGTGCCTACTATACTTATCTTGACATTGCTAAGTGCTTTATTAACCATAGTGCTTGCTGGTTTTTTATCCGAAATTGGATTGACCGCCTCAATTATACCATCATAAACTGTTCCTTCTAATTTAAAGCCATCAGTAGTATACTTGTATTGGAAAATTGGATACTCATACTCCAAAGGTGGCATCTCTATATCAACAGAACCAATTTTCTTAGCTTCTGCTTTTAAACGAAGTGACATTGCAGCTTTTAATAAGATATCAAGCTGAGTAGAAACAAATCCGTCCAACTCAAATTTTGGAAATATAGTAATTTTACCTTCTACTTCTGCCTTTGTTTCAAAAGACACGCATGCTGAAATAATAGCTGGCATAATTCCTGCAGTCATTAAACCAACTTTAACACCAGGCGCTACGCTAGCCTCAAGTTTTCCTTTTCCTTCTATAAATAGCTCTTTATCAGGCTCTGACTGTTCATCATATATAATTAACTCTCTATTAAATCCTAAATCATAAACTGAAGTTCCAGCTTCGTATTTGTACTCTTTTTTATTATCAGATTCTCTTAGTTCAAAACCTTTTTTATATTTTTGGCTATATTCGTAATTTAAACCAATTTGACAGGATATCTCACCATTAATATCCATTGTTAGCATTACTACAATTATAGGTTTCAATGGGATTCTTATCGTATCATTCGATATGTCTTTTACCTTTTTAATGACAGCGGAAACAGGAGCTGTATTAATTCCAATAGCGCCCAGAATAAGTGTATCACTCATATCTACACCAGTCATCTCTGCATTAATATCTAGTGATAGAACATTGTAATCGAATTCTCTTTTATTATCAAATTTGAAATTTGAATTTATCCCTGAAAAAAACATATCTTTTAAGGAATATTTACCGTTAAACTTTATATTAGTTTCTGTAATCTGATCATATGTTAATATGCACTTAATCCATTGTGGTAACACATCATTTAATGTTGGTTTCCAAAAAATTTCTGTATCAAACTTTAAATTATTTAGCCCCACTTTACCATTTAACTTTATTTGGTCATTTTTTGTTGTTTCATCATTATCATTATCATAAATGACACAGTCTAAAAACTGAAAAGTAACTTCATGTGATTTACCTCCAAATGAAACTTTTGGTTCTATCTTAATATTTTCTAGCTTTATTCCTGAGCTATTCCTACTAGAACTAATAGAATTACTATTAGAACTTAGTAGCCTTGGTTCATTTAACACATTAATTCCTGATGAAGTTGTAACATTTATCTTAACATCATTTTTAAATGTTGAGAAAGCTATAGGATCATCTAAGTCGATAGAATTAGCACTTATTCTTATATCATCCTTAAAAATATCCATAAAACCTACATTTTTAAAATAAACAATATGGTAATGTTCATTTGGATACTCATCTTGTGGATATAATTCTTGTAAGTCACTATTCAAATCATTATAAACATAATCATCCAAGAGTTCCCCTTGTCCTACTATCATTTTTACAAATTCGATAGTCATCTTTTCATTAGCTGGTATAAATAAAATATCACCCTCAGCTATATTTCCTTTATCTAGAGCTTCCTTTAAGGGATTTATCTCATCCATAAGAAGAGCAAATCGTACATTGTCTTTGTCATGTTTATCAATCCAATACCCCCTGATACTTTCCATTATTTCAAGGCACTGTGCTTGGTCTGGTACATACATATCTTCTGATAAATTAACTTCTGTACTCATTCTATCAATTACAAAGGATTTTTCAATTACTTTTCCAAATTGAGTACTGGCTATGATTTTAATATCGCTTCTACCTATATGTACATCTAAATTGTCTATCTTCCAATTAGTAGTTCCTTCAGCAGTTCCAGTGATAGTCTCTCCATTACGGCCTTCTAATTCATATTTTACTTCTTCAACTTTTCCTGCAGACTGTACCGAGCCACTTAAATTAATAGTTTTTGTATTAACGACATATGTATCTGTTTCATCCGTTAACTGATCAATTTCAATAACTGGTTTTAAATTACAAGATTTTAGCTGAAAATTAGATATATTTATAGATTCCCCTCCAAGTTTAGCAGAAAAACCTAAAATCAAAGTTTGCCGAGGCTCTATATTGCTATTGTATTCAGCATTTTTAATAACATAATGTCCGCCTTCATGTTTTTCTATATTAGCTGTCCAAAAATTTTCAATTTCTCTATTAGAATCAAATTCTAATATCCAATCTTCTATTGTTTCTTGTGTATTATTTGTAATACTAATTTGACCATTGAAACCGCTTCCCCAATCATTCAAAACTATAAAATCAATATTGTAATCTTCACTTGCAACTGGTTGTTCTTGAATAATTAAACTATATTGTTCAGGTGCAATAATTTCATTTGTCCATTTTGCCTGAAAACCAAATGTTATATTTTCATTAATTGGTATATCCTGAATATATTTCTTATTTTTAACAATATAATTATCCCCTTTATGAGATACGATTTCAGCATTCCAAATATCGCATATTTCATGTTTAAAATCAAAACTTAAGTACCAATTTTCTAAAGGCTTTTCCCCAGTATTTGTAACTGTAAACTCACCATTAAATTCTCCATCCCAATAGTTGTTCACTTTAAAAGTCACTTCGTATCCATCATCAACATATTTTGATGGATTAATTGGGATAGCACTTGGAGTAGTCGTTTGTTGTACAAATTCATAATTCAATACAGATGCATTTGTTCTTTCAGTGACATTATCTTTTTTTTCTGCAAAAGTCTTTATAGGTAATAATGTCATAATTATTGTAAAACAAAGTATATATGCTAAATATTTTCTTTTATTTTTCATAGTCTTTTCTCCTTTATGTTTTTCTAATAAAAAGATATAACTAATAATCTTAGATTAATTATTAACTATATCTTTATTAATAATGAACTCAATATATCAAATTAGTTAATTTTAAATATAATTATAGAATAATAGGAAGTTGAGAATAAGTGCATTCAGTAAATACTTGTTTATCATTAATATTAGAATTAATATCATCAAAAATTACAGTCATTTCGCATTTAAGATCTTTATTTTCGGTCACTTCTTCGTAATACTTATTAATTGGAGCTTTAAGATGTACTGTAAAAAATAATATCCATTCATACAATTCTTCTTCATCTAATTGAATATTACTTGTATTTATAAAACACTTTCCATTTTCTTTTTTAATTTCTACTCCATTGTTATTTTCTGCTACATTACTACCTCTATATATATATGAATATAAATAAGTTCGTTCTCCTGTATTTTTGTTAGTATAAAAAAGCATAGTCTCAACATCCATTTCTTGAGAGTCTTCTTTAGCTTTAAATACTGGATTCACATATTCACTTGCATTGCTATAGTCTATTTCATAACTTATATTATAAGTTGAAGAGTTATTTTTATTATATGCATTATAGCAAACACTAGAAAGTGAATAAGGGACTACAGTTGTATGTAAATTAGAACCAATTATTAATTCTCCCTCTGGTATATTATATAGGTTTATTTCCTCAATTGAATTTTGAGAATAATCATAGTTTTCGGTAAAACCAATATATAGTTCTCTAATATTCTCTTTCCGTAATGCTGCCGCCTTAATATAATAATACGCTTCACCATTTTGATTTTCTATTAATATGAAATTTGTAACTGTATCAGCCTGAGCATTATCATAGGCTGCTAAGGCTAGGTAATTCCCTTTTTCCGCACGAACTTTTATTTCTATGTCAGTAAAATCTTTTAGTGATAACTTTGCATCACCATCACCAAAAAATAATGTTCTTTCTGTTACTGATATCTCTTTCTCGCCCTCATCTTCTTCATCATTTAATGAATTTGTAAATTCAACTTCACCTATACTACATAAACTTGAATCTGATATCTTAATACCTCCAATATCACTATTTTCACTATAACCTCTACTAAAAGCAACAGGTTCTATCGAATTGAATTTTTCAATTCGAGTTGAACTAATTTTATTTACTATACAACTATATTTACTTTCTCTATTTGAAACATTTTCTTTAAAATATTTTTTCAATGATTCTAGGTGAGTATTAGCAGAATAATAAACTTGTTTATTTGCTTTTGCAATAGCCTCAAGCTTAGTTTCATTAATTGATTTACCAACTCCAATAATAATTAATTGAATATCATTAGTGTTTTCTATAAAATTACTTGAATTCCAAGAACCATTTCCGTCAGTTAGTATAACAACTGTTTTCTTAAACTTATCATTATTGGGAGCATATTCCTGTTGTATTTGATTTACTCTTTTGATTGAGGACTTAATACCTGAATCTAAATTTGCCTTAACATTATAATTTGAGTTAAACACTTGATTATAAAAATTCTCACCCTTATAAAAATCACTTACTATGTAAGGTCTAGAATCTATCAAATTACAGCTTTCATTACCTTTAGAAGACGTAGACACTACTCCACCGATATAATTGTATGTTACAAAATAATCATTTGAAATGAAATCTAACAATTGTGAAGCAATTGACTTTCTCTTCCTTTGTGATTCAAGACCCAACTCATTTTGTTCCATTTCTGTACTGATATCAATACCAAAAACAATTGCCCCTATTTTTTCTGAATTTAAGCTACTAGTAGATATACTGTCTGCTAAAGAATCATTATATTTATCCCATGCTCTTTCAACAATAGGCCAAGGTGAAAAATGTTTTACTACAGCAGTAATAGTTCCTGATTCCCAATCAATCTCTTGATTTTCAACTGGTATAAGCGTATTTTCTTCTTCATTAAATTCGCATATTTCATAAATTTTATTAGAATTTTTATTTAAACCATCCTTAAATGTATAACTTATAATTGCTTCACTAAATACTGTATTTACGCTAAAGTCAAAACCTAATCCCGTATAACCATCAAACGTTTTAAATATTTGATCATGGTAATCAGATATTTTATTAATTTGTAATGTATCTATATCATTACCTTTAAGTTCAAGTGTTACAGTAGGCTTTATTTCAAGATTTCCTGTATCCTCAAGCGATTTTTTTATCATATAAATTTCATCGCCATCACTTATTCCGTTTTTATCACTATCACTGGATAACGGATCAGAATGCAATAAAATCACTTCATTATAGTCATTTATACCATCCCCATCCGTATCAACTTTATTTAAATCAGTACCAATCATTTTTTCATAGTAATCAGGTAACCCATCTCCATCTGTATCAACTGTTTTTTCAATTTGTTCATAAATTAGCAAGTATTTTTTTAATAGTGCAAAATCAATTGCATCGACAGAATTATCTTTGTTAAGGTCATAACATTCATTATACTCATTATCTGCCTCTAACAGGTACATTTTAAGTGTTGCATAATCTAAGCTATCAATATCTCCATCATTGTTAATATCTCCATATACTGTTTTTAGTGTTTTGATGTTATTATCAGTACTTTCCGAAATATCAAAAGCAGAAACATTACTCATTTGCATACTTAATAAAATGATAATTATAATACTTATAATAAAAGATATATTTTTTTTCATTTAATTTACTCCTTTGAAATTATATTTTTGTATGTAGTGAAATGCTTATTAATATTTTACATTAGATATTTTAGGTGTAACAATTGAAGATTCAAATTGATTTAATTTATCTGCACAACTATTCTATTTTCAAGGTACAATAATACTGATCATTAAAAACTACAAAATCCAGATCTCGCATCAAAAATACATTGTTTTACTATTTCTTTTGATAATCTAGAGTGCAATAAATTCCTTAAAGATCTACAGATAATAATATATACTACACAAACAGCTTATAGACAAACAGTTTCTAGCATATGAGACTCTAAGTGAATTCATAGACCATTTATACATTGTAATATTATAGCACTTATGACAAAACTTTTATAAGTATAACATAAATATTAACAATTTTAAATATAATTGTATTATAGTTTTTTTTCTGTAGTCAATATTCTGCTTATGTAAAATTTTGAATATTAGATTTGACTTTTTGATTTGATTTATTTATATTGGTCACTGTATTATTTGTGAAAATAGTAGAACTTTTTAAATAGCCTAATCTCTTCATAAGCAGAGTTTTGGCTTATAAACACCATTTAATTAAATTTGCGAATTAATGGAAAAGCTCATTAAATGAATACAAGAATTTTGAATATGATATATAACAAGTGGTATTCTGATATCATTCATAACATCATATAATACAGGTACAGATGCAAGAGCACCATCTTTTTTGTACTGATTAGGATTTGTACCGAAGATTTCAAGATTCTCATCTGAGTTTGGTACCTGAATTGTGCTCCCATCAATAGAATAAATATTAAAATCATTCCACTTCTTTAACTCAGAGTTTAATTCATAGTATTTCATTACCGCTCAATCAAAAATTTCATGAAATGCTTCATGTGATATACCCTGTCTAGCCTTGGAAATAGCTTGTTTAGACACTATAGGAAGCATTAATTCAGGAAAGTCCATCTTAAACTGAGAATAATTAATCGATAAAGATTTCTTTGTAGAATGCATTATAAAATAAAACAAATTAGTAAAAGAAAGTTTTCTAGATCGGGTAAAAGAATTTCCAATACGATGAGCATTTATAAAATCTTTGGATTTAATTAATGCCTTCGATTCTTCTATAATAGATTTAAGTAATACTCTAGCTTTCATTATATGTACCTCGCAATCAAATAGTCATATCAATTGCGAGGCAGCATTTTAGTGTCACCTTGTCAAGTGTTTTTTGATATTTATTTAATTTTTCTTAAGTTGACGACATTGCACGTTTTACGGGTTGTCTTGACTAATTTAGAACTACAAGTTAACTTTCATGTTGTACAAACCAACTTATGAATCATGCACGTATATACTGTCTTATTGGTACTCTCGTAAAAGTGAATAACCCATTAATTTAGAATATTTCTATTGTCTCTTGTGTTCTTGACCTTTTCAATAGACTTAATTATATAGGAATGCAGTTTTTCCATAAAAATTTCCTCTGTAGTTTCCCCATTTTCTATCATTGCAAGTCCTTTTTCCCAGCTTGCTGTCAATGATGGGTTTAAAAGTTCCCTTGCTGTTTTTCTTACAAGTTTAACTATGGCTTCACCCTTCAAGGTTGGCGTAACAACTTGTGTCTTGCTGTGTATGCTTATATGTCCAATTTCCTTCAGTTTTTTGATAATACCTGAACGAGTGGCAGAAGTACCAATACCAGTGGTTTTTATTTGTTCGCGTAACTCTTCATTTTCAATAAATTTTCCAGCCTTCTCCATAGTAATAATCAATGAGCCATCTGTATATCTTGAAGGAGGTTTTGTTTCTTTTTCTTCTAAGTCAAAACCAAGCACTTCGCTTTTTTCATTTTTAACAAGCTTATGAATAGGAGAATCTGTTATTTCTTCCTCATCTTTCTTTGCAGAAACCTCATAAACTTCCTTCCAGCCTAAACTAAGCAAAGTCTTTGCATTAGAAACAAATATTTCACCCTCTATATTGGTTTCAACCTTTACCGTATTATATTGAGCCACAGGATAAAAAGCTGCAAGAAATCTCTTTACGACAAGGTTATATATTTTTGCTGAATCTGCATCAAGGCTTGACAGATTAGCAGTAACATAGGTTGGTATAATAGCATAGTGATCAGTAACCTTACTATCATCAACATATCTTTTTGTGGTCTTATTTACCTTAAGCTCTCCTTGTTCCTTTATTCTAAGTACATAATCCTTAAAGGACTCATTTTTGAAAAGCCCGTTTAAAATTTTAGGTATTTCTGCAACTACATCAGTTGAAAGAACTCTACTGTCAGTTCTAGGGTAAGAAATAAGCTTTTTTTCGTATAAGCTCTGAGCTATTTCTAATGTTTTGTCAACAGGAAGCTTGAACTTTTTGTTTGCTTCAGACTGTAATTCAGCAAGATTAAATAGCAAAGGTGGTTGTTCGCTCTTCACCTTTACATCAACCTTTTTAATGACTGCTTCCTTATTCTTAAGCTTTTCAATTAATTCTTCTGCTTCTTCCTTACTTATGTATTTATCCTGTTCATCTATTTCCTCAGATTTTTTGCCTTTGCTTTTCTTAGGTTGCCATTTACCGAAATATTCAATACCATTATCCTGTGATTTAAAGCTGGCCTTAACACCATAGTGCTTTTGGGGAACAAAATTTCTTATTTCAAGCTCTCTGTCAACTACAAGACCAAGTACGCAAGTCATAACCCTTCCAATAGGTATAACCGAAGACTTGCTTTCTTTTAGGTAATTAGATAATGTCCTGCCGTATTGACATGTATACATCCTGCTTAGGTTCATACCAAAAAGCCAATCTTCTTTTGCCCTGCTATAAGCAGCCTTGGCAAGCAAATCATATTCTCTTATACTTTTAGCCTCATCAATACCTTTTTTTACAGCTTCCTCTGTTTGTGAAGAAATCCATACCCTCTTAGCAGGCTTATCGCTTCCACTTTGTGAATATACAAGTCTGAAGATATATTCTCCTTCACGCCCACTATCGGTACAGCAATAAATCAAATCAACATCCTCTCTGCACATTAAAGTCTGAATTACCTCAAATTGTTTCCCTACTCCTTTTTGGTCTATAACAACATATTTATATTCATTAGGTATTATTGGTAAATCTTCTATTTTCCATTCCTTATATTTTGAATTATACGCATCAGGATAAGCCATAGTGACAAGGTGTCCAAAACACCATGAAACTATCACTTCTTTATTTTCCGCAAAGCCTCTGGCTCTGTCTCCTTTAGAGATATCAAGTCCTAAGATATTCGCAAAACTTGCTGCAACGGATGGTTTTTCAGTTATAAATAATTTCTTACCCAAAATTATCTCCTCATAATTATATGTCTTAACTTATTTAATGCTCAAATACAGCATAAAAATACCATAAGATTATTTGCTAATCATATGGTGTTAAATTTACAGTTATCATTATATCATTTTTTAGCACTATGGAAAACAACAGAAAGTAAAAGAATATACTTTACTGGGTGGTTTTAAACCATAATTGACTTGTATACTGAAAGGTATTTTATATACAGTTCCAGCAAAAAAGTTGAGTTAATATGTTATAGAGCTTTATTTACTGACATACTATATTTCTTCGGAGCAATAACTGTTTTGTTCTTTCCAGACCTCTTTGCTAAATACATAGCTCTATCTGCATTATCAAATAGTTCCTGAGGTGAGGTTAATTCTCCATTATTCTCAGCTAATCCGCAGCTAAAAGTAAACTTGCAACCTTGTGAAAACTCAAAATAATGTTCTGAAAATTCTTTTCTAACTTTTTCCATTATATTAAATGCTTCATCAATTGATATATCTTGAAATAATACAACGAACTCTTCTCCGCCGTATCTTGCAGGATACCCTATATTTGAAGTATATTTTTTTAATAAGTATGAAATATAAATCAGTACTTCATTTCCTTGTATATGCCCATATGTATCGTTTATATATTTAAAATCATCCAAATCTATTACCACTAGCTGCAAACGGCTGCAAGTACTACTACGTTTTAATTTTAATATTTCAAAGAATGCATTATAATTATATAAACCCGTAAGCAAATCATACTTTAATTGCTCGCTTAGTTCCATTTGCTTTGTATAACAAAACTTAACATACTCAGTTCTATGCTTTTCATATTGTATTAATATTTTACTTACAATATAGGAACAAGCCACCACAATTGCAGCAACCACACAGTCAAAAATTAAATATGGATCATCTTTCCTTGTTCCAAAGTTTGCAATTACTCCCGATAATATAATAAAAAAACTGCTAAGTATATGTACTAGTCTAACCAATGCCTTACTTTGGAATAGTATAGATAAAAAAATTGGTACACAAAAAACGCACATTACAGCTGGAAATCTGTAATGTACACATTGCACACACGCACATAGAATACATAAAACTAAAATTGCAGCATAATTTTTTATATTTTCATTGTATTTTGCAGATAAAATAATGTGTCGTCCTGCTGCTACAGCAGTGAAATTGATAATACTGGGAAGAATTATATAACAAGAAATAACTAAAGGCAGTGGTAATACAAACAAACCAGCTATATAATAAAATACAGATATTATAATTTCTGATATAAACACAATACATGCTATAATTAAACAGTGCTTAATTAGCATTTTTCTCCACTTATCATAAAAAGTCGGATTGGCATTCATTGGTATACTCCCTAAATATGTTTTCATATTACTAATTATACCATATCAAATGAAAATTAGCGACAAATTATACATAAAATGTAATATTTTTTATAATAAATAATAATTAAAAATTATATTTATTCAGATCATTTAAAATTAAATATTTTATAGTATTATTTAATAAAAGCGGAGAGTCAGATTTGAAATTGTATAATTGTATATAGATTATATTGTATGCAAGCTAAAATCAAATATAGTTTATGCTTATATAATGATTTTTTATTACTTATGATAAGATGTACTGTATGAAATAATAATTAATGTTAGTGTTTATTAATTTTTGCAAATAGATATGGAGATTAGCTTGCTAACCTCCGTTTTGCCAATACCAATTTTGAATATAAAGATTTAATTTTAATTTAATTGCTATTAATGTCAAAGACTATGAGCAGTTTTTATTGATTTTAGTAATCAGGTATGAAACATACACCTAAGTCCAATAAGTATAATTTGAATCAATGCTTTTCTTTGTGACTTATATGTTATAATTATCAGTTGTACTCTCCTGCCATCTTACTAAATCTGCAATTGTAACTGTATCAACAACGCCCTTAATAGCTTCATCAAGCTTTTTCCAAAGCAAAAGAGTAGCACAACCAGCATTTCTTGTACACTCGTTTACGTCACCTTCCAGACAAGCTACTGGTGCCAGACTTCCTTCAGTTATACGAAGTATCATGCCAACAGTATATTCTTCAGGATCCTTAGTTAAGCGATATCCTCCTTGCGGACCTCTCACACTTTTTACATATCCGGCTTTATTTAAAGCAGAAATAATTTGCTCTAAATATTTGTCAGAAATATCCTGCCTTGCTGCCACATCCTTAATTCTCACTAAATCTCCATTATTATGCAATGCCATATCCAACATTAGTCTTAAGGCATATCTTCCTTTTGTAGATATTTTCATATCAAACTCTCCCTTTATTTAAATGTATGTGTAAAGAATCTTACTTAATAAACAATAGTTAAGTAACAGATGACACAGTAATTCATAATATATTTCTTGTTTATGTTGTTAATATTAACCATATTTTATAATTTCATGTTTTCATACTAGTATAATAGGAATTAAATATATAATACAATTATTATTAAGGTTCGTCAACCTAGTTTATATACTGATGCTAATAATTTAACTAATTGATACTGTTCAGCCCTAAAAAATAAAATTTACATCATATATTTTCATCTTTAGTTATGATTATCTCCAATTTTTAAGAGTTTAAATGCTGATAGTCTTATAAGAGTGTAGCCGTCTGTAAAATTTTTATACATAATATTTAATATTCACTGAAAAAGGAAAACAGCGAAATATTTCTATATATCATAATGCGGCATTGCTTAATCACGAGCTGTCAATAAATAACGTTTAGTAACTCAAAACTGTAATAGATGAAGTAAATGAATATTTAGCAAATACCTAATATTTCCCCGTTACATTTTTTTATATTATTTTCATATTATTTCAATATGAATTGTTAATTTCTTCTTGACTATTATAGTATCATCATTTATATTAATAGTATTCCTACAGTATTAGTATAGTATATATTTTCCCTTAAGATATACATATTTGAAAGAAATAATATAGGAGGCATGCAGCGCAAGAATTCTTTCAAATTTAATGTGCGCAATGTAGAGTTAAGAATAGTTAGAAAGCGTAATAAATAGATTTCTACATTAACTCTATGCATGAATTGATTATGACTTATAATTTTTCAACAAAATGTATTTATGGCAATAATGATGCTACTTCCTGTGATAAATCAGGTGCTATTAGTTTTCCTATTTACCAAACTGCTACCTTTGCACATCCTGGTGTAGGAAATAGTACAGGTTATGATTATAGCAGATTGCAAAATCCAACCAGAGAACAGCTTGAGAAAGTTGTCTGTTCATTGGAAAATGGCTATGATGCTCTTGCTTTTTCAAGTGGTATGGCAGCTCTTACAGCACTTATGGAATTATTTAGTCCTGGTGACCATATCATATCTGGCAATGATTTATACGGTGGTTCTATTCGTTTATTTAATAATATTAATAATAAAAATCTTCTTAAATTTGACTTTATAGATACTAGTAAGGAAGATATAGAAAAATATATTACCCCATCAACAAAAGCCATTTATGTTGAGACACCTACAAATCCAATGATGAATGTTACTGATATTAGTAAAGTAGCAGCAATAGCTAAAAAGTATAATATATTATTTATTGTAGATAATACTTTCCTGTCTCCATATTTTCAGAATCCAATTGATTTAGGAGCTGATATTGTTGTTCACAGCGGCACAAAGTTTCTTGGCGGACATAATGATACGTTAGCTGGATTCATAGTTGTAAATAATGAGGAATTATCAGAAAAATTAAGGTTCATACTTAAAACCGTGGGTTCAGGTTTAGCTCCTTTTGATAGTTGGTTAATTTTAAGAGGTATTAAAACTTTAGCAATTAGAATGGAGCGCCAGCAGCAAAATGCTATTGCTATCGCTCAATGGTTAAAAGCTAATTCTAAGGTGAAGAATGTGTATTATCCTGGGCTTCCTGACCATCCCGGATATGAAATCAGTAAAAATCAATCTCGAGGCTTTGGAAGCATGCTGACCTTTGAAGTTGAAAATTCAGAAATTGCTTTGCACATATTGAGCTCAGTTAAATTAATTCAGTTTGCCGAAAGCTTGGGTGGTGTTGAAACCTTAATTACTTATCCAATGACGCAGACACATGCTGATGTTCCAAAAGACGTTCGAGAAAAAAATGGTATTACTGATAATATTTTAAGACTTTCAATTGGAATTGAAGATGTTAATGACTTAATAAATGATTTATCTCAAGCACTATAATCTTATACAACTAAGCTGCTTAACCTCATGTAATAAGCTATTGTTTTTTGATTGGAGGAATCTTATATGACTAATTTTGATGAAATTATTGACCGTAAAAATACAAATTGTTTAAAATATGATTTCACATTTGAACGCAAGCAAAGGGACGATTTATTACCTCTTTGGATTGCAGATATGGATTTCCGCCTTCCAGATGAAATTATTTCTGATATTCAAAAAGCTGTAGCTCATGGTATTTTCGGCTATAGTGATGTGAAGAGAAGCTATTTCACTACTTTATATAATTGGTTTCAAAAGAATTTTAACTGGGAATTGAAAGAAGAATGGCTTGTTAAAACTCCTGGAATTGTTTTTGCTATTGCTTTAGCAATTAAAGCCTTTACTAATAAGGGGGAATCTGTACTAATACAACAACCAGTCTATTACCCATTTTCTGAGTGTATATTAGCAAATAAGCGTAAGCTTGTAAATAACCAATTGGTATACAAAGACGGTAAATATACAATTGACTATGAAGACTTTGAATCAAAAATAATAAATGAGCATGTAAAATTATTCTTACTTTGCAGTCCTCAAAATCCTACTGGTCGTGTATGGACAAAGGATGAACTTACTCGAATTGGTGAAATATGCCTTAAGCATAAAGTAATTGTGTTATCTGATGAAATCCACTGCGATTTTGTATACCCTGGTAACACTCATACAGTGTTTGCATCAATTAGTGAAGAATTTGCAATGAACTCAATAATATGTACTGCTCCTAGCAAAACCTTTAATATAGCAGGATTGCAGGTTTCCAATATCTTTATACCAAATAAAACTTTAAGAAATGCATTTCGTGATGAATATGATGCAAGCGGCTATAGTCAGCTTAATTCTATTGGACTAGTAGCATGTCAGTCAGCCTATTCAAAGGGTGAAGCATGGTTAAACGAACTAAAAGTATATCTAAAGGAAAATTTGGACTTCGTTAGAAACTTCCTTGCTGAAAATCTGCCTGAAATTAAGCTTGTTGAACCTGAAGGAACATATCTAATATGGTTAGACTGCAGTGGATTAGGCTTAACTTATAAGGAACTAGAAAAAATTATTATAGACAAAGCAAAACTGTGGTTAGATGGCGGTATTATATTTGGAAGAAAAACTGCATTATTTGAGCGAATAAATATTGCCTGCCCAAGGAGCATACTTGAACAAGCATTAAAAAATTTGGAGCAAGCAATTCACTCGTAAATATTAAGTTTCATTTGCAGGAGCATGTAATTGTACATGTTCCGCTTGTTACATTGTAATATTCTGTATAAATAAATTGCCTAGACAATGCTATATTCTACTGATAATAAGGATAAAGATATCCAACAGATTAGATTGTTCCAATAAACTTATGCCCAACTGCAATCAATTAGGTATTTTATCTTTATTTTACAAGTTTATTGTTTAATCATGTTTTTCTTATGTGTTTTTATTTTACTAATGTCAACATTGGCTGATATGTATTGTGACATCCTATCAAAATCTTCCATGAGGGTTTCAATAGTAAATCGTTTAGAGGAAGTTTTAACTAAGATTTTTTCACTTTGCCCAAAATTTGTTATAGAGATTTTCCAATCCACCTTCTCTATTTCAGATACATCAAGGCTATATGACCCAATTACATTTCTTACTGTGATTTTTTGGTCATCTACCGATATTTTAAATAGTTTTGACTTTGCCATGTAGTAGATAAATGGTAATGACATGATAGAGCATAATATATATAATGCAACATGCTGTATACCTTGAAAAATTGTGAATGGTACAGGCAAAAGCACAAAAATCGCTGTCCCACATAACATGTACCAAAAATAAGTTTTTGGTAAGCTTACTGTGAATTTATTTTTTGTCATAATAGATTGTTCCCTTCTATATTTGAAAAAAGACTGCATTATTTGAGCAAATTAATAATACTTGTTCAAAGGGTACTTAAACAAGCATTAAAAAATTTAGAACAAGTAATTCTCTCGTAAATAATTAGTATCAATTGTAAGAGAATGTAATTGTGCATGTTTAGCATTTTTCATTGCTGATTTACCTGACAATGAAGATAGAACTGTACACCCTACCATTGCTCTAATACCGATTCCATTTATTTTCCCACTTTATTTTCCCACTCACTTTCCTTAAAGCCTACCAAAACAAAGTCTTCACCAACAAGAATTGGCCTTTTTACCAGCATACCATCAGTAGAAAGCAGTTTAAGCTGTTCCTCATCATTCATTGTTGTTATTCGATCCTTTAACCCCAATGCTTTGTACTGAAGTCCGCTTGTATTCCAAAACTTCTTAAGCGGAAGATCACTTTTTAGGTGCCATTGACTTAATTCTTCGTAAGTCGGATTTTCAATTTTTATATCACGCAATTCATAAGAAACCCCATGATCGTCTAACCACTTCTTAGCCTTTTGACAAGTGGTACACTTTGGATAACATACAAATAACATTTTTTACAACTCCTTTAATAAATTAATCATGTTCAACTATTCTTATACACTGTCATATTTTAAACAGTCATTTTAATTGCAATTTTTAAAACAGTCATTTTTTTAATAGACAAAATTGACTTTAAATAATTTTATATTAAGCAGAATTTTATATAAACCTATATGAAGAACCAAATCCAAATTGTTATATGCAAAATTCTGCTATCCCTCCTATTTCACTAAATCTAACAAATATCCATACCCCTTTTCTTCCATCTCTTCTTTTGGGATAAAAAGAAGAGATGCACTGTTTATGCAATATCGCAAACCGCCCATTTCTCTTGGTCCATCACTAAATACATGACCAAGATGTGCGTCACCAGTTTTACTTCTAACCTCTATTCTGTGCATACCATAAGTATTATCGTCAAGTTCACGAATCAAATCAGGACTAATAGGCTTTGAAAAGCTTGGCCATCCACACCCTGATTCAAATTTATCACTAGATGTAAAAAGCGGTTCTCCAGTGGTAACATCTACATATATCCCCTTCTTAAAATTGTCATAATATTCATTTCTAAAGGGCGGCTCTGTAGCATTGTTTTGTGTCACAGCATATTGGATATCTGTAAGAGTTTCTTTTAGAAATTCTTTGGACTCTGCCTTGTATTTTATCTGAAAGTCTTCTGCCTTCTCTGCTTTCTCAAATTTATCTCGCCCAATATGACAATAACCATTTGGGTTTTTATCTAAATACTTTTGATGGTATTCTTCTGCTCTAAAGTAATTATCTAATGGTAATACCTCAATTGCAATAGGCTTGTCATACTTTTTCTGAAGTTCATTGATTGATTCAAGAATTGTGTCCTTATCCTTATTATCAGTATAATATATGCCAGTTCGATACTGAGTACCTATATCATTTCCTTGGCGATTTATTGATATTGGATTTATTACATCATAATATAGATTTAAGATAAATTCTAAGCTGACAATGCTCGGGTCATATAATACTTTGACTGTTTCTGCATGACCAGTTTTTCTATAGCATACATCCTCATAACTAGGGTTTTCTGTATTTCCATTTGCATAACCAACCTCAGTGCTTACAATGCCCTTAACTAGAGATAGATATTTTTCAGTACCCCAAAAACAGCCTCCAGCTAAGTAGATTTCTTTAACGGTTTCTTTTGCTTTAACTTTATTATCCATATTAATATCTTCTCCTCTATATAATCTAGACTGTACTCGAGAATAACTATGTATTTATCTTTTGGCTTCACCAAATAAAATTATACTCTTAATTATATATACCCATATTTTTTGTTATTTCAGCAACATTTGAAATATTTTTGATAAAGTTTATTGTATTGAGTTAATATAGAATGAATAATGTAATCTATATACTTTATTAGACATATTTAAAACACACCGTATTGCATTTAATTATTTCATTAATCCTTCGTTGTTGTTATATGATCTTGAACGAACATACATTATTATGAATAACTTTAAGCATAAGTATCTGATAAAATTTACTGTTTTGAATAAAAAACATTCCTTCGTAAATACTAATAAAAAATAGGAGGCTATAAATTGGACACTGAACAAGGCTGAGGTTCCCATTGAAAAGCTTATTGAGCGAAAGCCTTTAGTTTGATATCAATTAGATAGCAAAAAATGAAACAATGCAAATATAAAAATTTTAAATTCAACTTTCCATTGATAAGTTTAATAACTACGATTTTTAAACTTGGAAAGTGAAAGTTTAATTCATAATTTTATATAGCAGATATAGGAGTGATATTGTGAAAGAATCATCTAAAATTGTAAAAGTCAAAAAAAATAATGAAGGAGATATTACAGACGTAATGCTTCAAAATGGCACTATATATCCTATCAAAGAAGCTATAATGATGGCTAAAGAAAATAAAATAGAAGGCGTTAATGTAGGCAAAGCAAAAAATGGAAGAGAATTTCTCAGAAGTGACCCTAACGGATACGAGAGTGATAACCTAGATAACCTGCCGACTTTTAATTAGACTTACTCAATTTAAACGGTTTCTAAGAAAAAATGGCTAAGTTCTATCATCAATGTTTTATATCTACTTGTGTAGCATTAAGAAAGGTCACATTAATAATGGTGTGACCTTTTTACAAAAATTATTATTTTACAATCTCCTATATCCTTTAAAAGGAAAGTCCGGGTGTACTAATCTCCAAACTTGTGAACATAATTTACATTGGTACCATTGTTCGGGAAAATCAGCATATGGTTTCTGAACTAGTACTTCTACTAATTTTCCGTCATTTATAAGTCTTTCGATATAATTTTGAAATTTCTCAAATTCTGTAACAGAGAAAAATTCATTTATCTCTTCTAAACAAACTATCTTTACTAACCATGAAGCATCCATCTACAAGATATGGGATTAATCCTTAGCAGGTGCTTTGCCATTTGTTGTATAAGGTCAAAATAATTAATAAGCATAGTTATATTTTGCTACATTTGCTAGGCTCAGAATACAAACACCTACAGATAACAATTATAAGCATAACTTTGTTTTACTACATTTGTCAGGCTCAGAATACAAACACCTACAGATAACAATTATAAGCATAACTCTGTTCTACTACATTTGCTAGGCTCAGAATACAAACACCTACAAATAACAATTATAAGCATAACTTTGTTCTACTGCATTTGTCAGGCTCAGAATACAAACACCTACAGATAACAATTATAAGCATAACTCTGTTCTACTACATTTGCTAGGCTCAGAATACAAACACCTACAAATAACAATTATAAGCATAACTCTGTTCTACTACATTTGCTAGGCTCAGAATACAAACACCTACAAATAACAATTATAAGAATAACTTTGTTCTACTGCATTTGTCAGGCTCAGAATACAAACACCTACAGATAACAATTATAAGCATAACTTTGTTCTACCACATTTTTCATTTAAAAATATAAGCTCTAAAAATACAAGCACCAACAAATAACAATAAGAGAGTACTATTCTACCTTTTTCTAAGTGAAATGTGATTATCCACTTTTGTATAATAATCAATAATTTTTGCCAGCAAAAAATCAATTTTATTATCTATCTGAAAAGTAGTTATGGCTTTTCGCGCTAACTGTCTTTCAGCGCTGGGCCCAATTTTCTTGCATAATAAGCATCGGCAATCAGAAATTAGAGAAACTCTTTGCTCTATTTGTTCATCAGAATGACCACCACCACAGCCATTAATGTGTAAGTTACTGCAGCTGCCACTTCCACAATTGGAATTGCTGCCACAAGAATTGTTTTCGCTGAAGACTTCCTTATTACCGCACGAGGAAAGCTTATCATCGCTTACCTGGTCTACAGCTAAGCTAGGAACAATTCGCTCTTCTTTGAAAAAATAACTTCCATCATCATTTACTTCTACAATATAAAATATTAAAGAACTTCTGAAATGAGCATTTACATGAATCCCATCAGTTGAAGCAATTGCAATTTTGTATGACATGTCTCAGCCTCCCTTTCATTGTTATTTAAATCATTTATCATTCAAACCAATTGTTATTCAAACAATCCTGTTGACAAATAACGCAGGCCTGTGTCCGCCAAAACAGCAACAATTCGTTTACCTTTATTTTCAGGTCTTCTTGCTATCTGCGTAGCTGCATAAATAACCGCCCCAGATGAAGTGCCTATTAAAATCCCATCTGACTTAGCAACTGCTCTAGCAGCTTCATAAGCTTGATAAGTTTCCACTTCAAATTTTTCATCATAAATATTTAAGTCCATAGTAGCTGGAATTCGCTCTTTTGGTATGCCCTCAAACGCATGTACACCAGTAATCTCCTCTGGCTCTGGATTTTCTTCACTAGGCAGCGAGTTAGGTCCTGGTTGAATGGCTACTATTTTTAAATCAGGATTCTTTGCTTTAAGATAGGCACCTGCACCAGATACAGTTCCGCCTGTTCCTACTGCTGCAACTAGAATGTCCACCTTACCATTGGTGTCCCGCCAAATTTCAGGTCCTGTTGTAGCCTTATGTGTTTCTGGATTTGCAGGATTTGAAACCTGATTTACAAAAAATATATCTTTTTCTTTTGAAAGAACTTCTTTTTCTAATACCTTAATAGCTGCAACAAAATCTCCTCCTGTTTCTTCAAGTACTTTTGCTACAACAGGTTCTTCAGATAACTTAATTGTCTGACCCCCAAAAGCTTTAATAACCTTAAATCTCTCTATGCTTACATTATCCTGAATATACACTTTAAACTTATAGCCTTTTGCTGCTGCAACAGCCGCTAATCCAATCCCTGTATTACCGCTTGTTGTTTCCACTATAGTATATCCCGGTTTCAATAACCCTTTCCTCTCAGCATCCTCAACCATAGCCAATGCAATTCTGTCTTTTACACTCTGATTAGGATTGAAATATTCCAGTTTTACTATAAGTTCAGCCTCTAATTCATTTTGCTTTTCATAATTAGTTAGTTCAAGTAAAGGTGTATTTCCAATTAAGTCTATGATTGATTTATGTATTCCGATCATACCAGTGACCTCCTGTATTGTTATTAAATTAATAAGTAATCTAGAATGCTTTTCTTTTTTATTAACTCAAACCTCACACATATATTTCTATTGTGCTTTAGAATTTTCAATGGTTTGCTGCCCAATTAAATCTTAATTAAATCTGGTTTTTACAACTGAATATATATCCTCTATAAGCTTCAGTCCTCCATCATAGCCTACATAATAACTATTCATAACTAAACGTTCATTAACTGGCCAAGATACATTTAAATAATGTGCATTTGTTTTAGCTGCTACTTCCTTTTCCCAATACCCCCCTAGAATTAACGGATATCCATGATAATCTGTACTTTCTATTTCTTTATGAATTTTGTAGCCATCTGTAATAAAGCTGATTTCAGCCTTAATGTCATAGTTTAAATCCTTAAAATATTCCTCTATATTTTTTCTGTACTCAAGAGGCGTATCATCTGTAATAAACTGTTTTGCAGGAAATAATCCCAAATCATTTACAAGGAACTTTGTGATGCCAAGAGTATACTGGGCATCAGCAACTATCGAGAATTTTTTCGACATAACTCTAGTCTCAAGAAATAAATCTGCATAACGTTCTATGTAATAGTAGTAATAATCTTCTTTTTCTGCAATTAGAGCTTCAACTTTGTCCTTGTCGACACCTGCAAATTCGCCTACTGTACGAAGAAATTTGCTAGTCTCAAATGCACCTATTGGAAGCGTTGGGTAATGTAAATAGGGTATCCCAAATTTTTCTTCCATTAGCTTTACATTTTCAAGACCTACCCATGTTGATACCAACAAATTAAACTGAGCTTCTGGTATCTTTTTAATATTCTTTATTCCTCTCCTATATCCAAATATAGTATTAGGAATTAGTCCTAAATCCGCTACAAGTTTTTCAAGTTCTCTTAAATTTCCAAGCCAGAATTCATCCTGATAGGGTACATCTGCCCAAATATTAACAAGTCCTTTTGTTTTCTTGTCCGAGGGTTCTAAATACTGTTCAATAATTGCATTAATAACCCATTCATGACCTTTATAGTTGTTACCTCTAAATCCTGCTGTAGATGCAAATATAACAGGTTTCTCAGCATCTTCAAACTCTTGGACTACCTCCTCAACAGTATCACCAACAATTTCAGGTGTACATCCTGTAAGGACAACATATAAATCAGCATCAATAATCTTAAGCGAATTTTCTATAGTTGACCTTAGCTTTGTTTCTCCTCCAAATACAACATCCTTCTCATTTATACTGGTACATGGGAATATGTTTGGCGAAAAGTATCCGCTGCTTCCAGACGAATTTGATAGCTTCTGAGCACATCCCGGGCCAGCATGAAGCACTGGAATTGCTCTTTCAATTGCCTGCACAGTTGACATTGCACTCATAGCACATTTATATCTTTGCTTATCTAAAATCTTTGCCATAATTTAATCTGCCCCCCAATTTACTGTCTATATAATAGTTTCAAAATTATTGCTGCTCTAGCTTCATGTTATCAGGTTAGCACGTTATTACATCCTAATGTCTTTTTATAGTATCTCAGCAGCAATTTTCATAAATCAGCATCTATGAACTCAAGTTACTATACATCTTGAATGAATAAACCTGGATCCTGCTTATACCACCACTTCGTATATGGCAATTTAACTCTCTTGGCTAGATTTTTCTCAAAACTTCTATTTCGAATAGTGTTCAAAACTGAATGTGCAAAATCTAAAGTTCCCCTATAGCCAAATATCATGTATTCATCTGCAACATATACAGCCGGATATCCTTGCTTTATTGCCCAAACTGTGGAGCCTGGATGACGTGACAGATATAAATCAGGCTTATATGTATTTAGAATATTAAGTATTTCAAAGTTTTGCTGATCAGCTACACTTACTTGGAAATTTTGATTATTTTCAAGGAGATATTTCATTGATGGCGGTACTTCTCCATCCTCATATTTTTTATCATAATGCCAAGCTGCTCCCCACACCACTTCAATACCTAATTCATTAAGAACTCGCGATACTTCAAATGTATATCCTGGACCCATTGCAAGCACTGCTTTAAGTCCCTTTAATTCTTTTTTTACTTCTTCAATTTGAGGGATATACTTTTCTCTCTCTGTTTCTATATACTTTTCAACCTCTGCTTCTTTATCAATAACCTTGCCTATGGCTCTTAGCCAAGTCTCAAATCCAGCAATACCAAGAGGATTAATAGTTCTTATATATGGAACTCCATATTTTTCTTCCAAGCCATTTCCTAAATAATTTCCTAATGTTCCGCATATACATACTGTTGCAAGTGCCTCTGATAAATGTGAAAGTTCCTCAACAGTGGCATTAGCATATAAAAAAACAGGTTCAACATCAAAATTCTTAAATATATTTATAATTTCATTTCTTGCGCTCTCAAAGAAATTCTTAAAATTAATAGTTCTTCTCTTCTGCTTTGGCGGCTGTACAATACTAGATAAAACAGCGTGATCTGAAATATCAAACCCCGTTGCCCAAATACGTGACTTAAAGCCTTCACAATGTACAGCTGCAATTGGTACATCTATTTCCTCTTTCAATTCTTCAACTATACTATCAATATCTTCGCCAATAACTCCAGTAGCACATGAACTGCTTACAAATATTGCTTTAGGCTTATATCTCTTATAAGTCTCAAGCACAATATTTTTTAAGGAATCACCAGCTCCGAATATTGTATCTTGCTCGTTCATATCAGTTCCAATATATACGGTATTATTAACAATACCTCTTTTGGCAGCAACCTGCTTTGTAACTGTATAAATCTGCGTTCCAGTTACAGAACAACCTGCAGGCCCATGATGAATAACTGCCACATCACGTATTCCGGCTAACTGAGCAAGTGCGCAACCCGAAAGACATGTGCTGGACTGAGAAAAGCATCTTGCGCAGCCCTTAAGTGTTCCGCAACTGCTTTGAGTAGCTAAATCATTTAAATCACCTATATATCCTGTAATTGAACCAAGTCTTGTTTCTCTGGTTCCTATATCAGAAATGTTTAAATTTATTGACATTTTTAACTATCAATCCTTTCAATGCGCTTTACGCACAATATAATTTATCTATAACAAAAAAGCTTAGATTATCTATTCTTTAATAATCACACCATTTATAAACTTTATATTTCTCACACTAATCATAGCTGGTTAATTTTTGGTATAAAATAAATGGGTTCATCAATGAAATGCATCTGCTATAGTTACATAGACATTTTTTATGGTAAATATTATACATACTTGTAAAACTATAAATAATATTTACCCTTAGAAAAAGTACTATGTTCCATGACTTTTGCGTAACTAGCCAATTAATTCTTCCTAAATAAAAGCCATAGCTTCAATTTTTATTTAAGAAATAGCACTTTTTATTAAATATTACTTTTTATTATTAATACATTTTTAAAATAATACTTCTTTTATTTTCATACTATTTCTATTAAAATAGTATGAATTGTTTTTTTATAAAAGGGAACTTATAGTTTAGCAACTATAAATTCCCTAAAATATACTAGTTTATATTTATTTATTAATCAGTGAAAAGTGGTGTAGACAAATATCTGTCACCAGTATCTGGTAATATTACAACAATGTTTTTACCAGCATTTTCAGGTCTCTTTGCTAAAACTTCTGCTGCATATAAAGCCGCACCCGACGAAATTCCTACAAGAACACCTTCCGCTTTTGCAAACTCTCTTCCTGCAGCGAAAGCATCATCATTTTCTACTGTGATTATTTCGTCATAAATTCCAGTGTTCAAGGTTTCTGGTACAAAACCTGCACCAATACCTTGTATTTTATGAGCCCCAGCCACACCCTTTGATAATACAGGAGAAGCTGCTGGTTCTACGGCTACTACTTTGATATTCTTATTTTGTGACTTTAGAAATTCACCTGCACCTGTGATTGTTCCTCCTGTTCCAACACCTGAAACAAAAATATCTATATTTCCATCAGTATCTGCCCAAATTTCCGGTCCTGTTGTTTTACGATGAATCTCTGGATTTGAAGGATTTACAAATTGTCCTGGAATAAATGCATTTGGTGTTTCCTTCGCTAACTCTTCAGCCTTAGCAATTGCACCTTTCATGCCCTTTGTACCTTCTGTTAATACTAATTCTGCGCCATATGCTTTGAGCAGATTTCTTCTCTCTACACTCATTGTCTCAGGCATTGTTAATATAATTCTATACCCCTTTGCTGCTGCTATTGCTGCAAGACCTATACCAGTATTTCCACTAGTTGGCTCAATAATAACAGAACCTTCCTTTAATGTACCTTTAGCTTCTGCGTCTTCAATCATAGCAAGAGCTATTCTATCCTTTACACTTCCAGCAGGATTAAAATACTCTAGCTTAGCAATTAACTTTGCATTGATATTCCTGCGCTTTGCATACTTCTTAACTTCAAGTAATGGTGTTCCCCCAATTAGTTCTGATACACTTTCATAAATTTTTGCCATAGTACAACACTCCTTTTATATAATTATTTTAAATACGATAATCATCAGCTAAATCCATAAGTCCATACTCTACTAAAATTTCTTCTAACCTTTCCTGTGTCATTGGGCTTGGAATAGTAAAATATGTATTATCTTCAATAGCTCTTGCAAGATTTCTATATTCTTCAGCTTGCGCTGCGTCTGCCTTGTATTCAATAACAGTTTTCCTTCTTATTTCAGCTCTCTGAACAATATTGTCTCTAGGTACAAAATAAATTAGCTGTGTCCCTAATTCTTTTGAAAAGGCACGAAGTAAATCAATTTCCCGATCTACATTACGACTGTTACAGATGATTCCGCCTAAACGAACGCCACCTTTTTTTGCATATTTTTGAATACCCTTTGCAATATTGTTAGCCGCATATAATGCCATCATCTCTCCGCTTGCAACTATGTATATCTCCTTTGCTTTGCCTTCTCTAATTGGCATTGCAAAACCACCACAAACTACATCACCAAGTACATCATAAAATACATAATCCAAATCATCAGTATAAGCACCCAAACGCTCTAATAATCCGATTGAAGTTATAATTCCTCTTCCAGCACAACCAACACCAGGCTCAGGACCACCAGACTCTACACATCTAGTGCCTCCAAATCCTGTTTTGAGAATGGATTTAAGTTCAATTTCTTCTCCTTCTTCTCGTATTGTATCAAGAACAGTTCTCTGAGCCAAGCCACCCAATAATAACCTGGTAGAATCTGCTTTTGGATCACAACCTACAACCATAACCTTTTTACCTAGTTCTGTAAGTCCTGCTGTCAAATTTTGAGTTGTGGTGGACTTTCCAATTCCACCTTTTCCGTATATAGCAACCTGTCTAAGCTTACCCACTATTCTATCCTCCATAATTATTATTTTTATTATCTATATTCTTATTTTTCATAGTTACTAAATAGGAATACTATGATTTAAATTATATATCCAAATTTACCATTTGTCAACTACCAAACGGAATTTTTAGATAACTTTTCCATTATTTTATTTTTAGTTTATATAACTGAATGCAGAAGACGTTATAATTAACAATATTTAGCCGTTGCAAATTCAGCAAATACTTGCGAAAAGCCCATTTTATAAGCTTGCACTGAAGTACAATTATGGCTTGAGTTTTTTCAGTAATGTTCACAAATAATTAAGAACAACGAGTAAGTTAACTCGTTGTTCTAATTTATTTTTAACTGAGTTGGCAGATAAATTATTATATATGGCTTATTGATACACGAGTCCCACTAAGCAGTGCCGTAATTTATCCTTGATTTTTATAGGTACACGAGTCCTAGTAAACAGTGCAGTAATTTATCCTTAGCTTATTTGTTACGCGAGTACAACTTAGATAAATGGGCTACTGGTTAAAGATATTTGTTTTAATTTGATGGTAAAGAATAGCTAATTATACCGTTTTCCATTTAACAACCCTTTTCTCAACAACCGAAATCAGTGTATTTAAAATAGTTATTATAATTCCTATAAAAATAATTCCTGCTACTACCCTTGTATAATCTGCATAATCAGAGTACTTTTTGATAAAAAAGCCCAAGCCCGACCTAGCTCCAATCATTTCCGCCATTACCAATACCATAAACGTAGTTGATAGTTGAACTCTCAAACCTCCAACAATTGCTGGTACAGAATATGGAAGAACAACTTTTAACAACATTGTATAGGTACTTACACCCATAACTTTTGCAGAATCGATAATTCTCCTGTCCATTGATCCAACTCTTATAATCATATTCATAAAAGTGGGCCAAAATAATCCAAATGCAATGACTGCTATAGATGCACTTTTAAAAGTGGGCAGCAATGCTATTAAGTAAGGAGTATAAATCATAGGCGGTATTGGACTAAATACTTTTGCAACTGGATATAAATCATTTCTTAATCTTTCGTTCCATCCAACAAAAAGTCCTAATACATTCCCAAGCACCAAAGCAATGGTGAATCCCACAACTAACAAAAATAATGAACTGAATAAGCCTGAAAACATAAGCTTATATTCTATAATAAATACATTAAATACATTTTCAGGTGAAGGAAACAGTACCTTGGGTACCAAATCAAAAATTCTAGTTGATAACTCCCAAATAATAAGTAGTATGAAAATAGCATATGTAATGTCTTTAACATGTTTCTTTTCATTAAAGCGTGTCAATTGGTATACATAAAATAACCATACAGCTGTTATTACAATAATAAACATTAATGGGCTATCAGTTTCTCTTCTTCCATCTATAAAAAGAAGCAAAATCAATATGGAAAAGAGAAGCGTAACTATTGAGAATACGGGGGCTAGTAGGTTTATTTTTTTTCCTTCATTTATTTCAATTGCTTCATTTACTTGGCTCATAATACAACCTCCTCTCCTCCAATTCTTTCTCCAACCTCATAATAAAATAGTTCCATCAACTTCATATGTATTTCAGAGTATTGTTTAGATCTTGTAATTTCTTCTCTGGTTAAACCCTGTTTAAAAGAAACTTTAATTTCCTCTTTTATCCTCTTTGGCTCCATGAAAATAATTCGATCAGCCAAAATAATAGCTTCATCAATATCATGGGTAACAAAAACAACTGCTTTCCTATTCGCATTGTTTTTACATAAATCAATCGTTAAGTTCTGTAGAGCAATACGATTCTTTGGATCAATGGCGCCAAAAGGCTCATCCAATAACAATATTTCTGTATCCATTGCTAAGGTCCGCGCTATAGCAACACGCTGCTGCATTCCTCCTGACAATTGATAAGGATACTTGTCAACATAATCACCCAATCCAACCTTCTTAAGAAATTCAATGGCACGTTCTTCAATCAATGACTTTTCTTTGAATAAATTAGCTTGCTTTATTCCAAAAGAAATATTTTTTTTAGCACTTAGCCATGGAAACAAAGAGTAATGTTGAAATACCATTCCTCTATTAGTTCCTGTTCCCACAACCTGCTTTCCATCAATTAATACTTCACCCTTTGTAGGAAAACTCAAGCCTGCCAGCAAAGATATCAACGTACTTTTTCCACAGCCAGATGAGCCGATAATACAGACAAACTCTCCCTCTTCAATTTTTAAATTTACATTATCTAAAGCTAAGAATGATTTATCCGAATCCTTATATTCCAGCGAAACATTTTTTATTTCAACCTTACTCAATATGCTTCCTCCTTCCTGAGAATATCAATTAATCATTTTCATCTGAGAATGCCTTCAAAGCCAAATAATCTTTATCATCAGGATATCTATCCAAAATATCCTCTAAGGCTTCCTTGAATATGCTAACGTTAATATTATCTTCAATTTTAAAACTTTCGTTTCTAATAACACCCTCTTGTTTCAAAAATCCGTAGAACTCAGCCACTTTTTTTGTAGCAGGTGAGGGATTATATCTTGAAGCATATTTACCATAAAGGCCTGATTCAACATACTCACGGCTTTGACCTGTTAATTCCTCCATTACTTCAATAGCCTTTTCATGGTCACTTTGAATAACTTTATAAGCACGGATTAATGCTCTTTGATAAGCAACAAAAGCCTCTTTCTTATTTTTAATAGCTTCACCGTTAGCAGTTTGTCGGCAACATGGATAATAAGGTGATAAGTCTCCAACTCGAATTCCTACTGTTAATCCCATGGATTTAGCAATTGAAACACCATCTGACGTAATATACCCTACATCAGCAGTTCCTTTTGCAACCGCTTGAATAATGGGAGTATTATCGGCAAGATCACTCATTATAATATCTTCTCCAGGAATAATACCATATTTACGGAGTTGGTTTCTAATTACAAAATCACCTGTAAATGATCTTCCTGTAGCCCAATTAGCATCCTTCCAATTTTTTAAATCAGAGAATCTTTCAGCATTTTCTGGCTTTGTAACAACAGCACCACCCTCTTGTGCTGAACCTCCAAAAATAACCAAATCAGAACCTTCTGATATAAACTGCAGCTGTTGTGTAATTCCGACCGGCGAAATATCAACTTTTCCAAGTTTCACAGCAGTAATTGCATCAGCTGCATTTTGTAAGGTCTCACACTCAACGGTTACACCTTCTTCGTCAAAATAGCCAAGGCTATATGCAGTACTGGTCAGTGCAGCTTTAATAGTTGCAGGAAACCATGCTACCTTTAGAGTTCCTACATTTTTTTGCGAGGAACTGCTGACTTTTCTTTCATTCTCACCTCCACAAGCAGATATGCTTAAAACAAATACCAGCAATAATATAATAGAAATTAGTCTTTTAGTATGTATTTTCATATGAACTCACATTCCTTCCGCTTCACCAAATAAAAACATAATGAAACACACTGAGAATTTTATTGATAATATAACAGAAATATATTGGGATAAACTAAATAGTACGAAGGAGGAATTATAACTGTTTCCTCCATTCGTAAGAATCAAATCAGAAAATCATAAGAATCAAATCTGAAATTAAAAGATACGATAAAAGCATTCTTTTTCCAGGTAAAAAACCTGGAAATAATGGGCCTAAAGTGACATATATTAATTAACATACTCGCATCATCTAAATTATTGGGTAAATTTGGGTAAACCAAAATTGACATATATTAATTAACATACTTTAAAAACATTCCATGCAAAATATGTACTGCCCATTCCTTTATTATTCATTTAAATTACTATCAACAATATAGTGATATGGATCCTTTTCATACCATTCTTTCTTAAATGGCAGTTCAACATTTCTGCCTAGATTTTTTGAATAATTAGGGTTAGAAACAGTTCGTGCAATTCTTCTAGATAAATCATAAGCCCCTCTGTATCCAAAGAAAGCAAATCTTTGTGCAAATAATGTAATGGAAGGTATTCCTGACTTAGTAACCCACACGCCAACACCTGGATGTGAAATGGCTATATCGGGTTTTAATTTTCTAAGAACATTAACCAATTCAGATGGCTGATTTGAAATACTATTAGAAACATCCCCAATTTTTTCCTCTATTTCACTAAACAGTTCATTTCCGAAGGAATCATAGTTAAAGTTTCTAAAACCAACCACTTCCATGCCCAATTCCTTTGCCAATAAGCCAGTGGCACCAATCCTTAAATAACCTCCGCTTATAAGAACTCTTTTACCTCTTACTTTTTCTTTTATTGGCTCTAAAGCAGCAAGTACTTTAGCTTCTTCCTTTTCGATAATTTTCTTTGCTTGTTCTTCTAAACCAAAGAATTCTGCTATTTCTAATATAAATTTAGCAGTTGGGCCAAGCCCTACTGGGATAGTTGGTAAAATATACGGCATATTAAACTTTTGCTTTAAGAATTCAAGGAAATATACATCATGTACATGACAGAAGCTTACGTTTAATGCTGCCTCTGTAATATGCCTCCATTCATCCGGTTCCTTAAATTCCACAAAAATCTGAACATTTAGTCCAATGGCTTCTAATAGTCGCTTAATTTCTGCTTCATCAGCAGGCCCAATTGACCATGCATTATATAGATTTACTGTACGGCTCTTTTTGTAATTATATTGCTGTACCTTCAGTTCATAATCCTTATCATTTTTATCAAAAGGATAGTAATCTACATATGGAATTGGCTCAAATTTAAATTTCTGTAAAATACCATGGTAAACAACATCATAAGCAGAAGAGAAAACCTTTGCTTTAAAGCCGGGACAGTGTAATGGCACCAATGTTGCAGCCACATCACTTTGCAGCTGATTTACCACTTCATCAATATCATCACCTATGATTGATGGTGTACATGATGTCAGAATAAAAATTGCCGTTGGTCTGAATCGTTTGTCTGCATCTAAAATAGTTGCTTTTAGTTTTTCTTCCCCACCTGAAATTACGTCTGCCTCTGTAAGATTCGTGCTGAACCATCTTGCTCCTTCCATTTTTACACCGCGTGCTGCGCCGTAGGCCCTTATACTAAAATCTATAATATGACTTTGTGAACCGCATCCAACAGGTCCATGCAAGATAACTACTGAGTCTTTTACAGAAAAAGATATTAATGTGGATACCGTCATTTGACAAATAGAGGCTTGTGAAAATTCTCTATCGCAGTTTTGTAAGCACCCCTTTTGGGCACAATTTGTTAAACTACTGGTGCAACCACCATAGGCAAAGCCAGTACGACGGCTAATTTCTCTACTTTCGGGGAATTTTGAATCAAAGTTCACATCAAAAACAACTGAAGTTTGTTTTTCAACCTTATTTGTATTAGTCAAATTTATCACCTTCCTGAAATTTGTGCAGTAATTAAATCTTCTATGAGATTTAATCCGCCATAAAATCCTGCATACCCTTTTGTTATAACTATTCTGTTTATTATAGGAAAACTTATAGACAATAAATTTCCATTGAGTACTGTTGATAATTTTCTATCTATGGTACTTCCCAAGACAAATGCTGGAGAAAAGGTTTCGTAATATTTGTCTGACTTGAACTGAGGATTGTTTTGTTCTATATACTGCTGAATTCGATATGTATCTGTTTCAAAAACAAGTTCTGGTCTTTCTGCAAATTCTATTTTTTCAAATGCCTCTACAATTGTAGCTTTTTGGTCCTCTGTCAATTCATCTGTTATAAAAACATAACCTGGAATCCAACCAATTTCATTGTCTAAGAATTTTGCATACGGCAGAGCCTCAGTTCCATTAGCAATTACAACCGCATAATTTTGAAAATCAGTATCGGCAATTACATCTGTCGCCCTATCAACGTATTTATAATAGCTGCTTGATTCTTTCTCTAGTACAGCTTTAACTTTATCCTTGTCTAGCTGTAACTTTTCAGCAACTTGATTAATAAAATCAACAGTTGCCAGATTTCCTATTGGCAAGTCTGTAATTAAATAATCAATATCATGGGATTCTTTTATTGCTTTAGCAGCATCTACTCCGTATAACCTAGAAAGTACAATATTCAAAGAGGCTTCTCCTGCACTAAGGATATTTTCTTGAGTTTGGTCATGTGTGAAAAAAGTATTGGCCTCTACACCCACAAGTGCAAGTATTCTTTGAATTTCCTCTAAGTCTCCCCTAAAGAATGGGTCGTAGCCTGGAACTAAGCCTAAAATATTTACTAAATTCTTTTTCTTTGTTTCTTTTTTGGGTATGTATTGTTCAAAAAGCACTTCTATGAGTTTAGAATACCCATAATATGAATTGCCTTGGAACCCTCCTGTATCAATGAACAAAATTGGCTTTTCTTTTTCACCTATTTCGTTTAACACACTCTTGACATCATCACCGATAATATCAGTCATACAAGTGGTTGTTAACACATATAATTCCCCATCCATTACTTCAAATGTATTTTTGATTTCTGTAGTCAACCTGTCTACGCCACCAAAAATTATGTCTGACTCTCCTATATTAGAACTAGGTGCTCCAGATCCTCCACAATATCCTACTCCCAAGTAGCCCCCTAGCGAATATGCATTTGCCAAACTACCTCCGCAACCTTGCGCTCCATGTATTATGGGAACAGTTTTAGGTAAAGCACTGAGGGTTGCTAAAACACCACCTAGCATACATGAAAATCTTGGCCTTTCTATATGTGACATGCAATTACTCCTTTCCAAATATCAATTATTTTAATAGTATTTCCAAAGTATCAATTATTGCTTAAAGCCATTTAACATAGAATTTCAAGGCAATGCGCTTTTTATTTAGGCAAATAGTGCTTTAAAGCTGGCTTTAATCAATTGGTTTATATTATGCTTTCTCTAAAATATAGCTTTAGCTACATACCAAAAAATATATTTTAGACCGTTTCTAGCCCGTTAATAATTGACTATGAAAACAATTTAGTTGATAAATACCTTTCTCCTGTATCTGGTAATAAAACAACAACGTTTTTCCCAGCATTTTCTTTTCTTTTAGCAATCTGAGTAGCAGCAAATAATGCAGCACCTGAAGAAATTCCAACCAAAAGGCCCTCTTTTCTAGCGACCTCTCTAGAAGCTTCAATTGCTTCCTTATTTTTTACTCTAAATATTTCATCAATTACATTCCTATTTAAAATATTTGGAACAAAACCTGCACCAATTCCCTGAATAGGATGAGGTCCGGGAGCCTCACCAGACAGGACAGAGGAATCATATGGCTCAACAGCAACAATTTTTATATCTGGGTTATATTTTTTGAGTTCCTCACCCACTCCAGTTACTGTTCCTCCTGTTCCAACTCCTGCAACAAATATATCAACCTTTCCATCAGTATCTTCAATTATCTCTCGAGCAGTTGTCTCCCTATGAATCTGTGGATTTACCGGATTATCAAATTGCTGAGGAATAAATGAATTTTCAATTTGTGCATTTAATTCTTCTGCTTTTCTGATAGCAGCTTTCATACCCTGTTCACCTGGAGTTAATACTAATTCAGCTCCTAATGCACTAAGTAGCCTTCTTCTTTCAGCACTCATTGTGTCTGGCATTACAAGAATAATTCTGTAACCTTTAGCTGCCGCAACAAATGCAAGACCAATTCCTGTGTTTCCACTTGTAGGTTCAATAATTGTGGACTCCTCATTAATAATTCCTCTTTTCTCTGCATCTGTAATCATTGCAAATGCTATTCTGTCCTTTACACTTCCAAGCGGATTGAAATATTCCAGTTTACCAATTAAATTACCTGATAAGTCTTTGTCCTTTGAATATTTGTTTAATTTCAAAAGTGGTGTTTTTCCTATTAAATCAACAAGACTTTCTGCTATTTTACACATATTCTTACACTCCTTTAATTATATTGATGCCCCAATAGATGTAATATTTCCCTGTTCAACACTTAAGAGATAATCACCCCATTTTGCAGCCCATTTTCTCAATTCTACTGTATCAAGAGGAGCAGGCGTTTTTGACTCTTCATGGCCTGCGATTTTTCTTGCTAGTGACCGATAGACATCTGCCTGTTTAGAAGTTGGCGCTGCCTCAATAGTTGTCTTTCCTTGCAACTCACTTTGAGTTACTGTGACAGATCGAGGAACATATTCAATAATCTGAGTTTGTGTTTTATTTACAAAATCATCAATTATTTCTTTTGAGAATGGACTTCCCATAGAATTTGCTATTACACCGCCCAATAACGCTCCGCCAGAACTGGAATATTTACTGATTCCTTTAAACAGATTATTTGAAGCATAAACAGACATAAAGTCTGATGAGGATACAGTAAATACATGTTCAGCTATTCCCTCACGAATAGGCACTGCAAATCCACCACACACAACATCACCTAACACATCATAAATAACTATATCTAAGTCTAATTCTTCAAAAACCTTTTGCTGCTTAAATAATTCAACTGCAGTTATGATTCCTCTTCCTGCACATCCTACACCTGGAGCTGGCCCCCCTGCTTCAACGCAGTAAATGCCATTAAAGCCTTCAAATATAACATCATGTGCTTTAACAATTTTTTTCTCTCTTAATGTGTCTAATACAGTTGGAATATATTTACCATCTCTTAATGTATTTGTAGAATCACTTTTTGGGTCACACCCAAATTGCATTACTTTTAGTCCCATTTCAGACAAAGCTGCGCTTAAATTTGATGTAGTAGTTGATTTTCCAATTCCTCCTTTTCCATAAATTGCAATTTGCTTTATTTTCTTCTTCACAAAAATTCTCCTTTCTTTATTTAGCGGTTATCTTCTTATATGACACTATTAACCACTAATGTATTTGAAAATTGTTAAAGCTGCATCAACAGTAATTGCTGTGAATTTGCTAAGATTAATAATTTTAAGTTTTTGATTTGAATGCATATCATCTCAATTGACTTTTATCTTTATGGATACTAAATTGACAACAAGTCATCTAATGTTTCTTTATAAAAAAAGAGGTTTCAGAAAATATAATCCTTTTCCAAAACCTCTAGTTTTCTAGTCAGTTTCATAATATAAATTTAATTTATTACTGCGTTATAGAAATAATACTATTCTTTTCATAGTTTGTCAATATGATTTGTATGAATTTAGTTAAAAAAATATAACCTTTATAGTGGCATATTCACTTTTTTATTCATTGACTTTCTTACTTAGAACTAATCCCAATAAGCTATATAAAGTGTTTTAACTTTCCTCAAGCTAAATTGAAATAAAATAGTATTACTATAACTTGAAAATAAAACTTGATTTCATTTATCTTGCAATATCATTAATCATTTTATTTATTTTCACATATGAAATTAATTTTGTAACAGCATTTTCTATAATGTCAGGTATAATATATACGCTTATTCCTTGCTGGTTTAAGGCATTTTCAGCAATTTTACCAATTCTGCTTACCAGAACAAATTCACAATCAGATAATAAATTTACATTTCTCTGCATTGCATCCTCATCATGATCTCCACCTTGACATATTGGAAGCAATTTTCGAAGTTCAATGGCTTCAAACTTATCCTCATCATTAACCTCAATAATATAAAACTTATCTGCTCTTCCAAAATGCTGATTTACTACTTTACCATCAGTGGATGCTACTGCTATCTTATATGACATGTTTCCTCCATTCAGACCAAAACGTCTATTCTTTCAATTTTCCATTTTAAAAAACTCTTCTCATAAATTCTTTTTTCAAAAATATTTTTCATTTATCCATGAGAAAAAGTTTCTTTAAGAGAGATTCTTCTTTGATATATCTGATCTCCAAAATCACTTTCTCCAGGGACGCCTATTGCATCAGCTCGACATCTTTGGCAATGTCTGAACACATCTATGTACTCACCTGCTTTGGTTCTTGCAGCATCAATTTGTGCACAGGTCGGAGCAGGAATATCAGCTAATTCAAACTGTGGAATGAGTGGAATAATATTATAGATAGAAGCACCGGCTTTACTTACTATCTTTGCAATTTCTTCAATGTGATTATCATTTATTCCTGGAACCAATACACTGTTTACTTTAACAGTAATTCCAGCTTTAGCTACTTTTTCAATACCCTTTATCTGATTTTCAATAAGAATTTTAGCTGCCTCTACTCCCTCATACTTTTTGCTATGATATACAATTGCTGAGTTAAGCTTAGCCTCTATCTCTGGGTCAACTGCATTAACTGTTACAGTAAGAGAATCAATTCCAACTTCAATAATCTCGTCTGCTCTCTCATATAACAGAAGGCCATTTGTACTCATACATTTAAGCAAATTAGGATAGTGTTCTTTTACCAGCCTGAAGGTTTCTATTGCATTATCAGTGGCAAGAGTATCACCTGGACCTGCTATTCCTACAACTGTAATCTCAGGACATAGTTCTAATGCTCTTTTAATAACACCAAGCGCTTCCTCCGGAGTAATTACCTTTGAAGTAACCCCTGGTCGCTGCTCATCATCATTAATCTTTCTGTCGCAGAACTTACATTGTATATTACATCCTGGACTAACTGGAAGATGAATTCTGCCTTTATTATTTTTGTGTCCACCAAAGCACGGATGGGAAAGCTTTAAATTTTCATAATTATTTGTTTTTGTCACCATAAATATACCCATGCCCAACATTTCGCACAAGAACATCAAGGAAATATGCATTTCCTTCACAAAAAATGGCATGTGCTCGGCAATTCCTTTTCTATTTTTTTAATTTTATTCGTACTACTCTTTTTTATTCGCAGTACTCATTACATTTCAAACTGTAATAACCATTCTTTTCTGTAATACCAAATTCCTTATACTAAAAAATCAACTCCATGTCATACCAAACTGCTCCCCCATGAACTGATTTTGAGGCTCCTCTATTTATAAAGCCCATACCTTCATAATAGGATATCAGTTCATTTTTGCAAGTAAGAATTACGCCTGCTCTTCCTTCATCTTTTGCAGCTTCTATCATTGTCTGTACAAGCTTATGGCCTATTCCTTTTCTTCTATGCTCTTTCAAAACATCTAATCCAAAAATCATTTGATACTTTCCGCTTTCGTTATGTAATGAAGCATCTTCAAACATTTCATCCCTGATTGTTCTTTCATCGCTAACAAAACCATTAACAAAGCCAACTATTTCTCCATCAATTTCTGCTACATAAAAATGGTTTATAAAGATATTCATTCTACTCTCGAAAGTACTTTTTGATGCTGCCTCTGCTGCTGGAAAACATCTCTTTTCGATGTCCGCAATAGCATCAATATCATTTATATTTGCTTTTCTAATCTTTAGCATTTGAATCTATTTCGCTCCTTATAAATTACTGTTGTTATAGAATTTAGGAATAGGGATTAATGAAAACAAGAAATAATTTAATCAATATTAAACCCTTAAATAGTACTATTAATAAGTACTATCGCGCAGTATAATCTACGGCTTTTACCGGTAAATACTGAAATAATTTTGGTTAAGAACAAGCACTGCAGCCGACCGCATAGCCAAGACATTCTGTATAATTGGTAGCTGCCTTTTGGTAAAAATGTATCTGGTGTTGTGACTGTATCAAAGAATGAAGATTCATTTGCTAAATCCTTACCTAGATCCACATTGATTGCTTGGCACCTTTGCCAGTAGCAGTGAATGTATGAGTTGTTGAAGAGTTAATACTCACAGCTACTTATATAGGCAGTGTCGGTTTAAATACTTGTTCTTACCTAACTATTTCTAGCATCAATTTCTAACTTAATTTAGAATCGCTTCAGCATTAAAATGTATTGCACTCAATTACTATTTCTTATTAATTCATTAGTATACAGAACATTATTTCTAATTTTAATTCTTTCTAATTTCATTCTTCCTATAAGAGGTCTGAAATATTTAGAAATTAATAACTTTATGTTCACCTAAAAAATTCAAAAATTCTGCTTTTGCGTTTTCAATATAAAATAATTCTAGTCTAGGTCCATTTTCCTTTGAATAAAGGGCCTTCAAATTAGGATTTCTCTCAAAAGCTTTCTCTAATAATTCCTCACTGGTTTCAAATACTGCATTTCCACTTAATCTCAGCCATGTATTATCCTTTGAAGTTGTTGAGATCTCAAATTTCGGATTCTTTTGCAATTGCTTAAATGTTTCTTTTTGATTTCCTACTCCAAAATAAAGTTTTTGCTGATGCTTCAAAAAAAAGCCAAAAGGTCTTACTTTTGGAGTATCTCCATCTACTGTAGCAATATAAAACACTGGATTTTCTTCTAAAAACTTAACTACCTCGTCCATAGCTCTTCTCCTTTGCATTTAAAATATTATTAATTATATTAGTTAGATTATATTAAATTTATAATCAATTATTCAAGTTTCCTACACCACCAATACCAAACTAGAAAGCTTACAATAAAGCTTACAATAAAGCTTACAATGTAAGAATCAATTATACTTTCGAGTTATTTTGTCAACAAACCATTATTAGGTTTGAACGCCGATATATTTTGGTGTAGGAAAGCTGAGTTAATTATTTTGAAACAAATTTTTTCGCTGCTGTATCATAAGTTATACTGTCTGGAACTCCCTCTAATTTTGTAAAATGAACTGACGAAAAGGCTTCTACATCAGTATCTTGCTTTAAATCCCCAATTGTTTTTAACTCCAATGCTGCTGCCTTAAAGGTTTCCAGTCCACCGCTAACTGATGGTGAATAGTTATATGAGTCTAGTAATTGAGCATTTGTCTCCAAATCTCCAGAGCAATACCCACTATCAATTTGAATTTTTGCTGCTTCCTTTGGACTGGCCTGTATAAATGCAGCTGCCTTCTGCATTGCTCTAGTATACGCTGCTGCCGCCTTTGGATTTTTAGTTGCTAAATCTATTGTTACATATGATTCACAGCAATACTCTCCTAAGAATTTTTCATCTATCGCAGTATCCAGAATCTTTTTAAAGCCGTATTCTTCTTCTGCTTTATATGCAACAGGATCATGAAGTGCAACCGCATCTACTGCCCCATTTGCCAAGGCTAATGGTAAATCGGTTAAAGCATATGGTACTAAAGTCACTTCCATGTTATCAGTTGTAACTCCAATTCCTACATCATTAAGCTTTCTTTTAATATTCATTGTTGAAGAATCAGAAAGCCCTGGAACACCAATTTTTTTACCTTTCAAATCAGCAACCGAGTTAATTCCTGAATCAGCTGCTACATAATATTTGGTACATCCTGTATGTAACCCAGTAGTAAATGTAATATCTAATCCATTATCAATTGGCTGAATTAAGCTTGCTGTCAAACCAACAGCAGCATTAATTTTACCTGCAGCTAATAATTCAGCTGCTTGGGATAAATCCACCTCTTCCATTTTCCATGAAACACCTGCTGCTTTAAATTCCTCTTCAAAATACCCGTTTAAATAAGCAAGATGAATTGGTGCTAAGCATAAAGAACCCTTTGCAAATCCTATCTTCACTTCTGCATTACTATCAGCTTCTTTACTGGCGGTTTCTGCGGTGCTTTTTCCACAACCTATTACTGTACTAACAACTAACACCACCATTAATAGCAATAAACTGCTTTTCTTAATTAAAATTTTAAGTTTCATAAATTACATCCATGCCCTATATTTTTTATTGAACTCTATTAAAATATGAACATGGACTCACCCCTCCTTTTTATATTATTTTGTATTCTATCCATTATCCATAGCAAACCTTTTGCGCATAGTACAATTTTCCATTTCTTATGTTATGAATAATGTGATGTGATTCAATAAATTTCATATCATGCGTTGCTACTACAATGCCTTTTCCCTCTAAATATAAATCTTCAAAAATATTTCTGATAATATTTGCATTTTTTTCATCTAGGTTACTTGTAGGTTCATCAGCAAGTATTATCTGCGGGTTACTAACAATTGTTCTAGCAATAGTGACTCTTTTATATTCACCTCCCGAAAGTTCTTTAGGATACGCATCAACTAGATGGCTTAATTCCAATTTGTTTATAATATCTTCAACTTGCCTGTAATTAACTTGTTTTTTTGCTATTTCTAAAGGAAATATAATGTTATCATATACAGAAATATTGCTTAGAAGACTTGCGCTTTGCATTATATATCCAATAGAATTTATTCTCATACTTGTTCTCATAAATTTTTTATTAGAATAAATGTCCATATTATCTAAATAAACACTTCCGCTAGATGGGGCTAGCATACCTGCCAAAATATTAAGTATAGTACTTTTTCCACTTCCAGAGGTTCCAAAAATGCAATGATATTCCGCAGGTCTTATGGTAATACTCACATCGATTATCCCACAAGTATTGTTATCAGCCCTATCAAATGTCTTTCTAATATTTACAGCTCTAAGTATCATCCGTTTTCCTCCTTTATGAGTTCTTGCGCTTCCATCTTACTGAATTTCCAAAATAATTGAAATGATGCAGCCACGCATACCAATACATTGATAGTAAACATTTTAAAACTCATAGAAACAATAATTCCTGCACTTGGTAACAAATAAGGAATAGTAAACAGACTTTTTATTTGCATATGAAAGGGAAAAATAACTCCGCAAACAATTAAAATCCCAACTATGCTTGCAATAACTACAACATAAAACATTTCCCATACAAGTATATTAATAATTTTTCTTCTGGAGACACCTACTGATAGCATACTGCCAAATTCATGCCTTCTTAAATATATTGTTATAGAGAATATTGCATATAATGATACAGTGGCTAACAGTATAAACAGTACCTTTATCAAAGTTCCATATATATTAATATTTGTAAGACTATCTGAAAATTTTGTTAACAATTGATTTGTTGAATAAACAGCAATTTCTTTATCTCCATATTTTTTTTCAATATTTTCTTTAACCTTATGCAGTCCATATCCTTCAGCAATATTCAGTAAAACCATGGAAATTACATTGCTATCACTTCTAAAAGGTAATAGCCTTTGATAAACAGGATCCTTTGCTATTTCAAAAGCAGCCTCATAGCTGATAAACGCACTGTTGTCATATCCCATTCCCGTTTCTTCTAATACATTAACAACTGTAAATTCTCTTCCAAAATACTTAATTTTATCTCCGATCTCTTTAGTTATATTAGTTCCCAATATAATTTCATCATCTTTTAGTGAAGTAATGCCATCTCTTTCCAGCCAAGGTACTACAGTAAAATCTGCATTAATATCAAATGCAATTAGCTGCATTGGACTGTCACAGCAATCAGAACTTAAAGATGCCAAATAAAGTTGTGAACTAACCTTATCAACACCTTCAACTGCACCAATTTTGTCTAACCAATTTCTATCAAAATTTACAGTACAGGGTCTGCCTAAAAACAAGGCATTTTCAATGCTTGAAACAAAAGTATCTGGTACGACAATAATATCCGCGCCTATTCTTTCGCCAGTTTCTTCGATTCCCTCTCTCATGCTTAAAGTTAAAAACTCACTAAGAAATAATGCAATAGTAGTAACCACCAATAATACGAATATAATCATTGTGCGAAAGCGCTGATATAGCAAATTACTTAATGCAATACTCCTAATAGTAATTTTTCTGTTCTGCCTCATTTAACTTCACCAAATTTCTTTTATGACTTTTTATTAAATAGAAAATGTTAAATACTGAAATAATTATTAGTAATACTGAAATCACATATATAGCCGGAAAGCTTACAGCTTGGCATGCCATTGTTTTCATAGAGCATCCGCCAATCAAAATGCTTGGTATTAATAGAGTTATAATACCAATTGGTATTACAGCAATAGTAAGTAATAAGCTTTCTCTGATGGTTCTTGTAAAAAAATACAAAATGGCTATAGCTATTAAAATAATTGCGATACCAACCACAGCTTTTGTACTATAGTAGCATTTCATTGGCTTTTCCATAACCTCACATACCTTGAAAATTGTATTTGGGCCAACTATCAATAATAAAGCAGTTATTAAATAAATAAGCGAAGTAATTAATCTGTTCTTCATATATATACCAATAAACCTTTCTTGATTATTATTTAAATTAATGATTTTCTTATCCTCTTTGAACTGGATAAAAATAAATAATTCTCATGTTGCTCATAATTTGCATTTTAATTTCGAACAATCATATATCTGTAACAGTTAAAATTTAGATATGTAATGCATTTTTAATGCTAACTAAAATCAAAGGCTTTGAGTCCAAGGTATTTATAACTC
The DNA here is from genome assembly GCF_005473905.2 of Ruminiclostridium herbifermentans. Taxonomy (NCBI): domain Bacteria; kingdom Bacillati; phylum Bacillota; class Clostridia; order Eubacteriales; family Oscillospiraceae; genus Ruminiclostridium; species Ruminiclostridium herbifermentans. The sequence continues at coordinate 2,275,463 of NZ_CP061336.1, read as the reverse complement.
TGAGCTTTTTTCGAGTTTAGTAAAATTTTTACAACTCTAAACTTTTTCGAGTTTAACAAAATATTTTAGATTTGAACCATAAAAAGTTAGACTAACAGAAACTCTCTTATAAGAAGTAATCAGGAGCCTTAATCTCTCCTCCAAAATGTAGTATTTCAAGTATTTCTGTTCTATATTTTAGGAACGCATCTTGATTTCTGGCTCTTGGTCTTGACAAATCAATATCAATTATTTTTTCTATTTTTGCCGGTCTAGGTGACATTACAACAACTTGATCCGACAAGTAAATTGCTTCATCAACATCATGTGTAACCATAATCATTGTCATTTTGTGTTCTTCCCAAATCCTTAGCAGTTCATCCTGCATATTCATTCTTGTAAATGCATCTAATGCTCCTAGAGGCTCATCTAATAATAATACTTTTGGATGCCCTACTAATGCTCTTGCCAACGATGCTCTTTGACACATTCCACCTGATACTTGATGGGGATAGGCTTTTTCAAATCCTTTTAATCCTACTAAATTAATATATTCATCTACATCATCTTTCTTTTTCTTGTATTCATGTCTTGCACGTAATCCAAATGCTATGTTTTCTCTAATAGTCAGCCAGGGAAATAAATTAGCCGCCTGAAATGCAAACCCTCTTTCATAGCTGGGTTTAACTATTTTATTCCCATCTAGAAATATTTCTCCTTCATTTGGAATATCCAACCCTGCAATTAGTCTGAGAAGTGTAGATTTGCCACAGCCAGAGGGGCCAATTAGCGATACAAACTTTCCTGGCTGTACTATTAAACTCAGTTTATTTAATGCTACAATATCTTCTCCTTTTGAATCAGGATTTTCAAATATACGAACCACATCTTTAATGTCAATTTCTCCTACCATTTGATAACTCCCTTCTGCCATACCAAAATCCTATCCCTAACCTTAAACAATAAAGTTAATATTGTTGTACATATCACAGCTATAATTATCAAACCTGCATAAACTCCAGGATATACCATCATTTGCTTCTGCCAGTTTATATACCATCCAATTCCGCAAGAACTTCCCACCATTTCTGCCGTCATAAGTGTAATAAATGATGAACATGTTCCATAAAAAATACCGAGAAATATATTTGGCATAGCATTTGGAATTCCCACTTTAAATACCTGATATAAAGTGCTAGCTCCCAGTGTTCTAGATACTTCAAAATAAGCATTGCTAGTATTGTGAATACCACTGCTGGTCATTAGTGCTGTTGGAAACCATACTGCAAATGCAATTAGAAATACACTTGCTGAATATGAAGTAGGAAAAGTTGATAATGCAAGGGGTACCCATGCAGTTGTTGGTATTGGACCAAGTATTCTTGTAACAGGGTTTAGCCAATAGCCAGCAGTCTTACTAAATCCTAATAGTATGCCTGTTATAAATCCAACAATTCCTCCGCAAACAAATCCCTTAAATAATAATTTTAGTGAATACACAATACATTCAAGTAAAAATATCCTATCTTCAACCAAGGTACCAAGTACCCTATCTAACGAAGGGAAAAACAATTTTGGAAGAAATGCATATTTGAGAGTGATTATATTTAATATATTTAGAAAGAATATTACTCCTGCGTAAAAGCCACCCTTATATATAATTTTTTTATCTATTTTCTTATTGAAAAAAGAAATTATGTAAAGTACAGCATATATAACTAGGACTGTAATCAAAAAGTATGTAAAATAAGGTTGTGAAGTTTTCTTTTGCTGTCCGGAATCTTCAATGAATAAATGACATATTAAAGTTATTGCTACTGCTAATATTGGGAGAATTTTTTTAATTTGATTGATCATATTCTTACTGAGTTTCCAACTTTTAATGTTTATTTGATATCTCTTATTCTCCAAAGTCTTGCTTTCACTTACGCCTATCACCATTATTTACCCCTTCCAATTATTAGTTTATAAAGCGAATATATTATTTTGCTATCAATCAGCAAATTAACTTACATGCGCTTAATACTGAAAATAATTATTATCAAATCTAATGCTTTGAAAGTTCTTGAGTTCTTGAATATAATTAATTTTTCTTTTATTTAATTTTTTCTTTTATTTATATCTTTCTTTGCAAGGATGACTAAGCAATTCTTTCTAATCAAGCCTCCCGGCGGTTTTTATTCAAGGTGTAAGGATTAGCGGCGGTTGGCAGCTTATAAACCTGTTTATTGCATGTGCAACACCATCTTCTTCATTACTCAAGGTTATATAATCAGCTATTAATTTTACTTTCTCATCTGCATTACCCATCGCCACTCCAATCTCCGCCATTTCCAGCATTTCAATATCATTTTCGCTATCACCACATGCCATTATTTGCGACTTTTGAATTCCCAAGCTATTTGCTAATCTCAAAAGAGCCAGCCCTTTTCCTGCGTTTGCTGCATTAATTTCTAAATCTGTTGGAATAGATGAAGTTATTTTAATATTATGAAACTCAGTAAGTACATTTAGAATCCTATTCTTTATAAAAGTTGATTCTGTCATTATTGATATCCCTGTAATATCATTTTCCCTGCTTGCTATGAAGCTAATAATATCATCTACAGGACTTCGGCTATTCTTGATATAAGATTCTAATGGAGTTCCTCTATATTTTTCACTGATGTTGTAAAAATGCTGCTTCTGAGCATATCCAATACCATCAACAAAAACTTCAAATTCCACTTTCTCATTTATTTTTTGAATTTCGGAAAATACTTCAATTACTGTTTGATTTTTTAAATAAACGCCATCTATGTCCCTTTGAGCCTTTATATCAGTTGTTACTGCACCATTAGAAGTAATTATGTATGAACTGTGAAATAGCTGCAAAATAGCATCTGGAATTCCACTCTTCGGGCGTCCCGTTATTGGTACTACAACTACTCCTTTATTCATTGCCTCCTTGATACTATCTTCATTAACTTTTGATAATAATTTTTCGTTATCTAATAATGTTCCATCCAAATCTAAACCAAGTAGCCGTATTCTATTTGACAAGCATTCTCACCTTTTTCCTTATACGAAGAGTAGTTTGTTTCAGTAACAACTTGAAGCTTAAGTCAATTATGCTAATATTCCATTTGGACTACAAACTTAAATCTGCCATCTAACATCATCGAAAATTTATCCAATAATAATTACTTTTGAAATTTCTTATTTTTCATAAGTATAAAGCTATATAAAAAAAGGTCTTGATATTTGCACAAGGCAAATGTCAAAAACCTCTAGTTGTCTAGTCAGTTTTTAATCCTTATTTTTTCATTTTTTTCTATCTGAACAATTTTACCATCCTGTATATTTACAGTTACAGAACCATACTTAATTTTATTTATATAGTCCAATAAAAGTTTTATATTTTCTTCTTCTAGTCTTCTGTTAATGTCACTATTTTTCAAAAGCCCCACCCCAATTCCATACTTTTATACTAGGATTACTATGAATTCTTTTTATTATTTATACCATATTTAACCATTGGTGTCAATGGTTATTTTCAAAAAATATTTTTACAATTTTTACATTGTTACTATTCAGCCTATGTCAATACTATATACAAAATATTAAACCGCTTAAATAGTACTCCCGTACAATATATATCTATTGCTTGCTCACGAAATTGATGCTGAAATAATTGCAGTGCAGAACAAGCACTTCCGCCGACCGTATTAACAAGGCATCCTTGTCTCGGGTTAATACTCACAGCTACATCATGTAGGTGTGTCGGCTGCAATACTTGTTTCACCTATTATTTCTAGCATCAATTTCTAACCGAGCCTCGCAATTAGATATATATTGCACTCGCGTACTATTTATTGAAATAATTATGGATATACAGAGATGTATTGAAAAGTATATACTAATTAATGTAATTATTTTGGAATTAAGTCATTGATAAATTTGAATACTTATAGACTAGGCTGAATAGTAACCACATTTCAAAGGTATTGTTAGGTATATACAAAAACTCCTTCTTACTGCCATAACAATATGACAAAGAAGGAGTTTACTATTCAAATATTAAATTTAATCTGTTGCTAAAAAATAATTGCTCTAGTCTATTTTTATTACTGCTTTTACCACATCCTGCTTATTGTTTATTACAAAGTCAAAAGCTTTCGCACTTTCCTCAAAATCAAACTCGTGAGTAACTATTCCTTTTATATCAATAATACCTTGTGCTAATGCTTTAATTGCAATTGGATATATATTTCTATAACGGAATACAGATTTTATCTGGGCTTCCTTTGCCATAATTTTAGCAAAGTTGAACTCAATGATATCTTGTGGAGCCATACCAACGAGAACAATAGTACCTCCATTTTTTATCAGATATGGAGTCTGAGAAATTGTTCTAGCTGTTCCAGCTGTTTCAATAACAATATCCACTCCAGTTTTATTTGTAAGCTTTTCCACTTCTGCAAAAACATCAGCCTCTGCCGCATTAATAACAGTTGTTGCTCCAAGCTTTCTTGCGTACTCTAGTCTTTTAGGTATTACATCAACAACCGTAATATCAGTAGCGCCAAAGGCTTTGCAAGCCAGAAGAGTTACTAGACCAATAGTACCAGCACCAAGTATTACAACAGAATCTCCCAGCTTAACTCCACCCTGCATTGCAGCATGCATTCCAACTGACAATGGCTCAACTAAAGCGCCTTCTTTTGTAGTTATATTATCAGGAAGTTTAAAGCACATATTTTCAGGAAAGGCAATGTACTTCATCATTGAACCGTGGTATGGCGGAGTTGCTAAAAACTCAACATGGGGACATAAATTATATCTTCCACTTTTACAAAACTCACATTGTCCGCAAGTTATTCCAGGTTCTAAAGCTACTTTGTCTCCAACCTTAAGGCTTTTAACTCCACTTCCCAATTCTACAATAGTTCCAGCACATTCATGTCCAAGTATAAAATCGCCATCAACGACAAAATCACCTATTTTTCCATGTTCGAGATAATGCACATCTGATCCGCATATTCCAACATATTCTAATTTTACAAGTACATCTTTTTCCTTAAGCTTGGGCATTTCAATATCTCTTATTTCCATTTTTCTAAGACCGGTCATATATGCTGCTCTGTTTTTCACTATATATCATCCTCCTTTAGTTAATGTAAATTAGTATCTAATTTATATTTTTTATGTTGAATCAATTAATTATGTTTGTAATCTTAGTAAACTTCTGAATCAAAATAACTTAATTCCTCAGCGAAAATTGTATGGTGTTCATACTTATATAAATAGGAAATTTGTCAGATTTGAAAAAATAGATTTAAAGAGACTTTTTTAGTACAATATTTGTATTAAAATGTATTCCAATCAAATTCTTATCTTAAATGTTAAATTAGAGTAAGATGCATGAATTAGTAGTTCATGCATCTTATTCATTAAAATATTTTTACTGATTAACTTTCCCAGTTGAATTACTGTGTTAGTCTTATCAATGAAAGTTAATTTTATTTTAATCTACTATTTAATAGCTCCTGATTTTTTATGCATTTCTATAAATTCTTGAACATTATCTTTAGTAACTAGTGGATTACCAATATCAGTATCAATTTGCTTTTCTGCACCTGTCAACAGCTTGTTACTTGTATCTAATAGCTTTGTTGCAAGATCATATGCACTCTGCATACAAGTAGAAGTCATTTTACCTTCCTGTATCAAAAGACAAGCTTCTGCAGTACCATCTACACCATAAACTAGTAAATCTTTGTATTTTGGATTGTCTTTAACTACTTCGATAGCACCTGCAGCCATATTATCATTCATTGAAATAACTGCATCTATTTTGTCATTTGCTTGTACCCAGTCTTCCATATATTTCATAGCTTCATCTTTGTTCCAGTTTGCAATTTGTTCACCAACTATTTTTACATCCTTACGTTTGTCAAAGAATTCTGCTTGCCAGCTCTTACGTCTTTCATCAGCATGGAAGTTACCAGAAGGACCATCAAGTACTACTACATTTGCGTTTTGAGGAATTTGATTTATCGCAGCACGCGCATTTACTGCTGCTTGTTCATATGGATTAGCATCTACGGAAGATGCACCTTCAATATCTGAAATTCTTGCGTTTGTAGTGATAGCAAATATACCTGCTTTAACTACCTTTTCAACATATGGCCTTTGAGCTTCGCCATTGTTAGGTTGTATGATAACCAAATCATATTTGTTAGTAATAGCATTTTCAATCATTGAATTTTCTTTTTCATCATTTGCTTCACCATCAAATACGTCCAACTTAATATTTGGATATTTAGTTGATTCTTCCTTTACAGCATTTGCAAGCCATGCTGCAAATGAATCTGATTGCGCACGAGCAATATATGCTACCTTATATTGTTTTTCTCCAGCACTAGTAGATCCAGCTGCTGATGTGTTATTAGCTGTGTCATTATTGTCTTTTCCAGTAGTACCACATGCTGCTAATAAAGCCGCTGCTAATAGCATTGAAATAAAACCTAAACGTCTCTTCTTCATAATTTACCATCCTTTTCTTTTAATATTATAAACAGGTATACCTGTTTAATACTGTTTTAATTCTACAAATAACGGATTTTAAAACTCTTATGCCTTTTCAGATTTATTTTCTTTATCCTCAATTCTACCCAAGGCACTCTTTGTTCTGCGATTCTTTGATTGAATATCATAAATAACTGCTAATGCAATTATTGCGCCTCTAACTATCTGCTGCATATATGAATCTACGTTTGTCAAATTCATTATGTTATCTAAGAAACCAACTATAAAAGCACCCGCTAATGTACCTGCCGCAGAACCAATACCGCCAGAGAAGCTTGTACCACCAATAATAGCTGCTGTCAGTGCAGTCATTTCAAAACCAACGGCGCCATTAGGAAGACCTGCGTTTACACGTGACATAAATAATACACCAGCAATTCCTACAAATATTCCATTTATAATAAATGCTTTATATTTAACTCTTGAAACATTTATTCCTGAAGCAACAGAAGCTTCTTCATTGCCACCAACAGCATATAGCGATCTTCCAAATCTAGTATGGCGTAAAATATACCAAGTTAATATTGCAATTACTATTAGAAAAATTATTGGAATAGGAATTACTCCTAATGATCCTTGACCAAATACTATAAAATCTCCTAGTTGAAGTATATTTTGGCCTTTTGTAAAAAGAAGTGCTACTCCCCTTGCCATTGTCAGCATTGCTAAGGTAGCAATAAATGGAGGAGTTTTTAAAGAACTTACCATAATAGCATTAATAAAGTTACATACAACACCAGTTATAATTCCTACAAGCATTGAAAGAATCAGTGAGCCTGTAGCTTTATATGTTGAAACGGCAAATACACCCGAAAGTGCAAGCACAGAACCTTGTGAAAGGTCAAGCATACCGCTTATAATAAGCATTGTTTGTCCAAATGCCAAAATTGTTGTTACTGCTAATTGTCTTGAAATATTTGTTAAGTTGTTTGCTGTCAGAAAGTTAGGATTAGCAAAAGAGCAAATAACAAATAGAACAAAGAGAATCATAAATATACTATATTTTTTTGTTACTGTACTCAAAACATTATTTTTTTGTAAACTCATTTTAATTCACCTCATTAGATATTAGTGTTCCGGTAGCATATTTCATTATAAGTTCCTGAGAAAAGTCTTTTCTTTCAATTTCACCGGTTATGGTTCCCTTTGACATTACATAAATTCTATCGCACATGCCTATTAGTTCAGGCAACTCAGAAGATACCATTATTACCGCCTTACCCTCTTTAACTAAATTTGTCATAAGCTTATATATTTCAAATTTAGCCCCTACATCAATACCTCTGGTTGGTTCATCAAGAATTAAAATATCAGGATTTCTTATCATCCATTTTGCCAATACCACTTTTTGTTGATTACCTCCGCTTAAGGATTGTATTGTAGTTTCAAGGGTAGGAGTTTTAACCTTCATTTTTGTAAACATATCAGTAACTATATTGTGCTCAACCTTTTTATGATACATCATTTTATAAAATACCTTCTGCAAAAATGTCAGAGTAGTATTTTCCCTAACAGATCTTACTGGTATAATTCCATATCTTCTTCTATCCTCAGAAAGCATTACCAGTCCATTATTTATTGACCCTCGTACATTTTTAATGGAAACTTCTTTACCTTTAATTTTCACAGAGCCGGAGGTTATAGGATCAAGTCCAAATAAAGATCTCATTACTTCTGTTCTTCCAGCTCCCATTAGTCCTGCAAAGCCGACTATTTCTCCTTTTTTTACATGAAAGTTTACATTATTAAAAACACCTTTACTATTTAGCTTTTTAACCTCAAGTAAATTCTCTCCCTGTTTCACCTCTTCTTTTGGATAGGTGTTTGTGAGTTTACGACCAACCATTAAAGCAATCACTGTTTCAATATCTAATTCTTCTTTAGGATGGCTTTCTACAACTGTTCCATCTCTAAACACTGTTATTTCATCAGCTATTTGAAATATTTCATCCAATTTGTGTGAAATATAAATTATGCTTACGCCTCTAGCCTTCAGTTCTCTAATCTTGACAAACAGCTTTTCTACTTCTTTTAGAGTTATTGCTGAAGTAGGCTCATCCATAATGATAATATCTGATTTATAAGAAATTGCCTTTATTATTTCTAACATTTGAATATCAGATACAGTTAAATCCTTTAATAAGGTAGTTGGTGAATAGGGTAAATTCTCTAATCTTAATAGTTCAGTAGCTCGTTTTCTTACTAGTTTCCAGTCAACGCTCCCAAACTTGTTTACCGGCAGATTCCCAAGAAATATATTTTCCTCTACTGTCATTTCAGGAACATAATTCATTTCTTGAAATATCATTGAAATGCCAAGACTTCTAGCTTGAATGGGATTGCTAATCTTCACAGGCTTTTCATCAATGAATATCTGACCACTATCTGGTTGATAAATGCCATTTATGATTTTCATTAATGTTGATTTTCCTGCGCCATTTTCTCCGCATAATACATGAACAGAGCCTTTTTTTACAGTAAAATCAATCTTATCAAGAGCCTTTACTCCTGGAAAGGATTTTTCAATTTTTGAAACTCTGAGTTTAATATTATTTTCCATATCCTTCTCCTGTAATAAATCTTGAATAATGCAAGTTATTTAAAACATTTTCTTTAAGACTTTTATAAATCATTTTTAATAAGTATTATTATATCTTCAACATAGTAAAAGTCAATATATTTTTAATATATTTTTCAACTTTTTTTGACATTTTGCACAATGATACGCAAAATCAAGTTTTTACTAAACAGTTTATTACCAAAAACATATATTACTAATAATAATGTCCATGTATAAAAATCCAAAATTTATAATATCTTAGGCTATTTAGATATTATTACAATCTTGAATAATTAAATTGCATACAAAGCCATTAATACTTAAGATAAATAAAAAATAAAAAAGACTAAATGCTTTTTCTTAACATTTAGTCTATCCAATATACATTTATTGTATTTAAAAATATTATTAGTATTATTTGGTATCCTTTGTATTATATATTTTTAATAAAATCTTCCACCAGTATTAATGCTGCTCCAACTGCTGTAGTTTCAAGCTTATATTTACAAACCCTCAAATAACTACCATCAACCTCAAAGGTATTGTATTTAGAAGCTAATTCCCTTATTTCACCAATATAATCATCCATATAAGCACCAGCATATCCTCCTAAGATAACATTGCAATCAAACAACATTCTCAAATTATTAACAGCAATAACAAGATGTGAAACATATTCCTCCCAAATAAGCTTCTGCTCTTTGTTTCCTATAGAAAGGAGTCTGAAAAACTCAGCGATATTCCCATTTGTACTATCAGACAAGAGTTTTGCTGAACAATATGCATCAACACAACCCTTTTTGCCGCAATAACAAGCTCTGCCGTTTGGTACAATTGTCATATGACCAAACTCACCACTTCTATTATTATATCCCTCATAAATATTTTTCTTTATGATGATTGAACCTCCAACAGAATTATTTAATGATAAATAAACTACATTTTCAAAGGTTTCATCACCCCACATTTCTGCAAAACCTGCTGCATTAGCGTCATTGCTAAATACACATGGATAAGGTATATACTCAGAAAAAGCACTAACCTTCCCGCCTTTAAAATCAATAACTGTTGCATAGCTTACAGTCTCTCTGTCTGGTGCTATAATAGCAGGCAATGCAATACCAACACCTAAAATATCTTTTGTATTTATATTATAATCTTCGATAAATGCTTGAACATAATTGCCAACACCTTTAAAATACTCTTTTGAGTTTATAAATGGAAACTGGCGTCTTTCGTTTTTTATGACTTTTCCACTTAAGTCAATTAACACAGCACCAATATGATTTCTTGTTACATCAAGCCCAATTGCATAACGGGCAGTACTATTGTAAGAAATAGCTTTAGCCTTTCTCCCGCCAGTAGATTCAAAAAGCCCAGTTTTTATAACTAACCCTCGTTCATATAATTCTTTAATATTTTGAGTAACCGTGGGTAAGCTCATATTTAACGTATACGCAATTTCTTGAATAGATATGGGCTCATGCCTATACAAAAATTTATATATAGTTTGTCTGTTTATTTTTTTAATTTCAATACTATTTACTCCATTATTGTTCATACGCCTTTTTCACCTAGTTTTATAAATGGCTTTTATTAATGTATCCATATTATTATATTTTTAGATAATTTTCAATATTAAATAATTAATTTTTTAACAAAGTAAAGATATTAATTCCATAATAGCTAGCTTTATAAATGAAAAGGCCCATACAGATAGTAGTCACATTTGTTGTCTGTATGGGTTTGTTTTTATTTACTAAAAATAATTTCTCTTTAAACCATCTAATAAAAATCCTTCCTTACGAATTATTTTATTAGATGGTTCATAGTAAAAACTGTTAAGTATGAAAATTTTTTCTTTGCCTATTGAAGCTAATTTAGAGGGTTTTCATTAGATTTGTTCTAATGAAAAAAGAGTATGCCTATTAAGTAGGTATAAGTAGGTTTCTAGGCTAGTAATTTATTTATCACTATTTAAATAAACCAATACCGACTAAAAATGGAATTCAAAATATTAAAAGAGCGTAATATCCACTATCTGGAGTTACGCTCTTTTAATTTCAATTAGTTATACTTATATTACTAGTGTAATACTTAATTATTATTTTAGAATCAATGTTATATATGCTTTTCATAATTATATATGATACACTCAATTAATGATTTAAACATATGTTATATGAAATGGTGTTATATGAAATGTACGATAATCATACCATGTAATTGCCTTCTCTTCAATCAATTGACCTATAGCTATGAAAAGTAAAAAATTTTAGTATTGATAAATAATTTTAAAATAAAAGAAAATAAGGTAAATATCATCTTCTAAGTATACCGATAATACTTATTTACAATTTTCAGCCTTAACTTTTTTAGATTTTTTACATTTGTAAATTATAAAAATTAATATTGCAAAAACTACAACTACAATTACTGCAACTAAATTAAATATTGAAAAAAATTTCTTTACTTGTTCCACATTATGACCTATAAATCTTCCAAGTAAAAGATAAATGAACTGCTGTAAGAAAATCGAAAAAATAATATATGGGAAATATATTCTTCTTTTTACTTTGAAAACACCAGAGAATAATACCATAATTGAACTAGTTCCAGGAATGAATTTACTTATTATTAATCCATATTTCCCATACTTATGAAAAACCTTTTCAGATCTTTTAATGTGCTTATCACTAATATATTTAAGAACAATTTGATACTTTAAAACTTCACTTCCCTTTTTATATCCAAACAAATAGACAATAAAGGAACCCAAAATACTTCCAAGTACTGAAACAATACATACAGAATAAAAACTATAATTACTTCCAACAGTTGTTAAATAACCTTCCAGTACAATAATAACATCAGATGGAAACGGAGGAAAAATCAATTGAAGTACGCCAGTTATAAAAATAAATATATATGTGAAAACAGGATTCCCGTTAATTATAGTTTGAGTAAAGTAAAGTAAAAAGCCATCCATTAAAAATTGTTGCCTCCTTAGAATTTAGCCAATAAATTATAACGCCTAGATTTTCAAAAATTCAATTAGATTAAGCGGCATTTAACAAGGCTATATATATCTACTGTAAAAACAAAACCGTACCCCAACGCTTATACAAAATAGGGATTTTTTTGTTATACTAATTATACCCAAAACTAATCATTTTGTCTGTTTATTTAGTATCTATTCGCTTCATAAATAAAAATTCTATTGAATCAAAATATGAATCAAAACATCATCATACTAAGTAAAACAAGTTACTCAACTTTAAAATAAATAAATAAAGCTACTACTAAGCTTATCAATGGCTTATTGACAAAAAATACTTATCAAAAATTTTACTTTTCATTTGAAAAGCAAACGTAAAATTTTTCAACTGGAATAGTTGAGTAACTTATCTTAGTTTTATTTTAGTATAATTTGATAAGGTCTCCCTACCTATAATTTTAACTTAATAACTTCAACTAAAAATGAAACTAATTAGCATATTCTTCCTCAAAATCATAAATTAATTTTGACAAATCTGCAATAGCCTTTGTAGCTGCGTCTACGTTTACATTATCACTCATTATTGACAGCACATAGGGATGAGTTGCAAAAACAATTCCAACATCATTTCTAGTGGATACCTGATTGCCTATCTTATGGGCTACTTTCACATCCTTTGGCAGCTTTGCGTCTATTCTGTCACTCCAATCGGTAGTTTCCATGTAGTTAATTAATTCACCATATACTTCTTCATTATTTAAATATAGTTTGTATAAATCCTGAGCAATCTGAGCCATATCATAAGGGCAGGAACGATGAGTTTTTCCATAATGAACCTGGCCTCCAACTTCATCAATATAATTTCGAACATTTTCTATACCCAAAAGTCTAATAAGCATGTTTACTCCACAATTGTCAGATTTCTGAATTGAAAGCCTTGAGGTTTCTCTAACTGTGTATTCTGTTCCATATGGAGAATTAATTATAATCCCAGTACCATACTCTAAATCCTCTTTTTTGTAAACTAACTTGTCTTCCATTTTTATTTTGCCTGCTTCAATATTTTTATACAATAGTACGTTTATTGGCAGCTTTGACGTACTAGCTGCAATATATTCTATTTTATCATTAACATTTACCATTTCTCCAGTTGCAAGGTCGATGAAGGTTACTCCATATTTGCCAGGTAGCTTAGAAGTAAAATCGGTAATAAGCTTTTCTAGTTCATCCATTTTCCCGCTCTTTGGTACTGTTCCAACCTTTGGTAAAACACCATGATCCTTTGTTGTCACTGTATTGGAATCGACATTAATTTGAGTTATGTCAGTTGTATTGCTTGCTGTTTGAGCTGTGTCTGTTGACACTGCATCTGTAGTTTGTGGAGAGTTGTCACTTGTTGATGTTTCTACTGCGGATGTTGTATTTGATTGCTCAGATCTTTGTTTTAAGTTATCAAAATTATTTTTATTTAAGTATAAATATGCTCCCAAAAATGCAGCAATTATACAAGAAATAGCTAGTGTAGCAACAAGAACTCTTCTCCTTTTATGTTTTTTGTCTTTTCTTAAATAATATGAACTCATAAAAATATAGCCTCCAAAATATAAATATATATACTATTTATTAATGTATAGTGCGAATTATATAAAAACCTTGCTATGAAGTTATAGTACTAGTTTACTGGTATTTCCGTATAAACCAACCTAAATGTGTTACTTCCAAAATATTAGTTAAATTAGTATTGATTATACTGGCTTGCTTCCTTCAAATAGAATTCTGCAATTGTCTGCTCTATACTTTGAACAAACATATTCTACGCATTGTCCGCTTTTTGAATACAAAGTATTTTGAACCCTTATCAAAGGTTGTCCAGGCTGAACCCTAAGTATTGGAGAATCATTATTATCAGCAAAAATCACATCCAATATACTTTTGCTCTTGTCAGGAATTAATGGATATTTCCCTCTTAATATGTCAAGTGATGATTTCCCATCCTTCAGTTGAACAACAATATCAGGAAACAAATTAACAGGTATGTAAGATTTATTGAAGGAATACACAGAATTAGGCTGGTTATCAATATATGATAAATAACTAATTTGTGCTACCGGCATACTGGTATTGTAATTGAATATATTGTTTAATATCTCAACAGAAGAACTCTCAATAACATTAATATCAATAATGTTTTTCTCAGCTGGAGATTTGCAATCCAGAATAGAATCAGTAAAACCATTAAAGTTTTTAATATCAATTATCTTCTTCTTACCAGAAACAAAGGTTCCTTTACCCTTCTCCTTATATAGGTAACCACTGCTTGTCAATTCGCTTATTGCTTGCCTGACAGTTGGTCTGCTAATATCATAAATTTCACATAAATCCTGCTCAGATGGTATCTGAGTATTTGGAGGGTATTCATTACTCTCTATTTTTTCTAGAATTAAGTCTTTTAATTGCAAATATAATGGGATATTGCTAAATTTATTTATCATCTGCACACCTCTCAAATAAACCAAAAGATAGGATGATGTAATGACATCCTATCTTTAACATATCTTTAATTATATAAGACATTATGCAGTTTATCAACCGATAAATTTTTATCAACTGATAAATTATTATCAATAGATAAGCTTCTATCTATTCAGAAGACAATCCAATAGTTTTCTGCTATTGAGAAATTGTCAAATATGTATTGCAGGTCTTCTATTATAAAGTTGGAATTAAGATAATCCCAGAAAGTCTAAACTTTTAAGTCCACTACAATATCAGTTACATCAGCAGTAGCAAGTACTTTTTTTACTTCATTCTCAATAAACTCCTCTACCTGTTCTGCACATCTTCCTATATAGTGCTTTGGTTCAAGTACGGAATTGAGTTCCTCAAGAGACATTCCAAACATTGGGTCATTTGCAATTCTTTCTATCAAATCATTTTTTTCTCCATCAACTTTTACTCTCTTGCCTGCTTCCATAGAATGAGTTCTAATCTGCTCATGAAGTTCCTGTCTGTCCCCGCCACGTTTTACTGCTTCCATCATTATATTTTCAGTTGCCATAAATGGCAGTTCTTCCATCACATGCTTTGCAATTACTTTTGGATAAACAACAAAGCCGCTTGCAACATTAATATATATATTTAATATTGCATCTGTAGCCAAAAAGGCCTCTGGTATAGAGATTCTCTTATTAGCTGAGTCATCAAGTGTTCTTTCAAACCACTGTGTTGAAGCTGTAATAGCAGGATTTATTGCATCTATAATAACGTATCTTGCTAGAGAACAAATTCTTTCACATCTCATTGGGTTTCGTTTATAAGCCATTGCAGATGAACCAATTTGCTTCTCTTCAAATGGCTCCTCCATCTCTTTCATGCTTTGAAGGAGTCTCATGTCATTTCCAAACTTATATGCACTCTGAGCAATAGCACTTAACACACCTAAAACTCTGCTATCTAGTTTTCTAGGATATGTTTGTCCAGATACTGCAAATACTTTTTTGAAGCCCATCTTTTCAGCAATCAATGCTTCAAGCTTTTTAACCTTTTCATGATCACCATCAAATAAATTAAGAAAACTAGCTTGAGTTCCTGTTGTACCCTTTGAACCTAAAAGCTTCATATTATCAAGAGTATGATCTAAGTCCTCTAAGTCCATTAGTAGTTCTTGAATCCATAAACAAGCTCTTTTTCCTACTGTAACTAATTGTGCTGGCTGGTAATGAGTATAACCTAAAGTTGGCATAGCTTTATACTCTAATGCAAAATCAGAAAGCTTTTTTATAAGAATAAGCAACTTATTTCTGAGAAGCTTTAATCCCTCAGTCATGATTATTACATCTGTGTTATCACCAACATAGCAGGATGTAGCACCAAGGTGAATAATACCCTTCGCATCTGGACAAAGTTCCCCATATGCATGAACATGTGACATTACATCATGTCTGAACTGTTTTTCATATTTTTCAGCAACTTCATAATTAATATTATTAACATTGCTTTTTAGTTGATTAATCTGTTCATCAGTAATATTTAAGCCTAACTCTTTTTCAGCTTCAGCCAAAGCAATCCAAAGCTTTCTCCATGTTGTAAACTTCATATTAGGTGAAAAAATATACTGCATTTCATCACTTGCATATCTAGCGTTTAAAGGACTTTCATAAACGTTTTTCATTTAAAAATTTTCCTCCATTTAATACTATATTGTTACAAAGCTTTAATCATATAGTCAATTATTCTAACATTAAATTACAGCAAATATATCATCAATCTTTAATTAAAGCCAGCAGTTTCTCTGCAACATCAAATATTATACAACAAAATCCGAATATTTGCATTATAAATATAAAAAATGTTCGAATTTTTGTTACCACTTCTTCACTCTTTTAACTTTTATTATTATTTGCTTTTGTTAGCAGCTAAAAAAATTAATACGGGTGGTAAATATTTGAAATTCCTTATTTTAGCTTTAGTTCATGTAGCAATATAATTTCGCCAAATGCAAATACAGTCTCTCTGTTCTCTTCATTCTAAGGAAACTAAGCTTTACTTGCATACAATCCAGCTAGCTTTACGCAATTTTTCAAATCTTCTAAGCTTATCATTTCAGACGGTGAATGAACATATCTGCAAGGTATGGATATCCCTCCGCAGGGTACTCCATTACCAGTAGATTGTATGGCTCCAGGATCACTTCCTCCTCTATCAAGCAATTCCAATGTATATGGAATTCCATTGCTCTTTGCCAATTCTTCAAGTTCCCTTCTTACCTGAGGATGGGCGATATAGGCACTATCCTTGACTTTAATTGCAGGCCCTCTGCCTAATTTAACTTCTCTGTCTTTGCACTGTGGAGTGTCTCCAGTAAGTGTAACATCTATTGCAATTGCATAATCAGGCATTATTCCGAATGCAGCTGTTTTAGCTCCCCTTAACCCAACTTCTTCTTGTGTAGTAAAAACATAATAAATTTCATTATCTGTTTTAGGAAGAGTTTTGGCTAGTTCAATCAATATAGCACATCCACTTCTATTGTCCATTGCCTTTGAAATTGCATGATCACCTTGAACATAAAAATCTCCTACAAAAGTGGCGGTGTCTCCTATTTTAACTAATTTTTCTGTCTCTTCTTTACTTTTACAGCCAATATCAATGAACATTTTGTCCAGCTTAAGATTTTTAAAATCTTCAAGCTTTTCTTCTGCACTTATAGTGCCAATGGTGCCATTTTTAAATCTAACCCTCTGAGCCAAAGCATTAAAGGCTGATACTCCACCAATATTAGAAAAACGTATAAATCCCTTTTCATCAATAAATGTGGCAATAATACCTATTTCATCCATATGCGCTGCCAGCATAATCTTTTTTGCCTGACCATCTGTCTTACTTTTCCCATTCTTGATAGCAATTAAATTGCCCATATTATCAACTTTTATTTCATCAACATATTTTCTTATCTCCGAAGTAATTACATCTCTTATTTCTTCCTCATTACCTGATACACCAAAAGCTTGAGTTACCTTCCTTAATGTTTCCTGCATGGTACCCTCCATATTAAATAAAATTATTTACTCAACTATCCCAGTTGAGAGTCTAATATTATACTTAAAAATCATTTAGTTTATATTAGAAATTCTCAAAGTTTGTTAGTTAACAAATCAGTTTATCAATAGTTTTTAAAAAATCCTTATCCTTATTCATTTCTTTTAATGCTGCAAGAGTAAGCCTCTCTACACTTTCATAATCACTCCTGCACATTACCGATACAGGTGAATGTATATATCTACAAGGTACAGATATAGAAGCTATTTTGACACCAGTACCAGTTCTTTGAATCTGTCCTGAATCATTTCCGCCTGTAGTTGTTTGCTTAAACTGGAACTTTATATTGTTTTTAGTTGCTACATCACTTAGGAAGCGCACCATTCCTTTATCGCAATAACAGGTTCTGTCCATTATTGTTAGTGCAGCGCCATTTCCTAATACAGTTGAATAGTCATGGGGCTCTACATTTGGAACATCAGAACATGTAGTTCCTTCTATTACTAATGCAACATCAGGCATTATACTATAAGCAGCTATCTGTGCTCCTCTTAATCCAACTTCTTCCTGTACAGTAAAGCAAACATACATATCAAAATCGAATCTATGCTTTAAAACCTCAATTAAAACAGCACATCCAACCCTGTCATCAAGTGCTTTTGCCTTTATACAATCTCTTCCAAGTTCCACAAACTGACTGTCAAAAGCTATATATTCTCCGAGAGGGGCAAGTCTTTCAGCTTCCTCCTTTGTTTCTGCACCTATATCAATATATAAATTCTTAATTCTGGTTATCCTCTCTCTCTCTTCCTTTTCTTGTTGATGTATTGGCTTTGAGCCAATAACTCCAGCCAATTTTTTATTTCCTATTAACACTCTTTTACCAGGAAGGATTCTATCATCTACCCCTCCTACTGCCTTAAACTTAATGAAACCCTTATCAGTATGTCCCGATACAATAAAACCCACTTCATCCATATGAGCAGCCAGCATTACTTTTAATTTGCCAGTATTGCTTGCTCCCTTTTTATAAGCAATAACATTTCCTATAGAATCCACTCTAATAGAATCACAATATTTATCTACTTTTTGGATAATAAAGTCTCTGACTTCTTTTTCATTACCTGAGACACCATTTAAGTCTGTAAGTTCTTTTATAAGCATACTAACCTCCACGCACCATTTGCGTTATTAATTTAGTAAATCTAATGTGGAGGTACGCATTATTTTTTGCATTTCATCCACATTATTCAAGCCATCCTCCGTTTTATTCTACTTACACCATCAATAACCATTAGTGGTTTTTGCGGTTCGAAAAGGAACCTTGTTCACAAAAACCTTATTTTAGAGCCGTTTAATCTTGCCTTATTATATAATTGAAATTAACTCTTCTAACTCAGTGCTTCCTATCTTCGCAAATTCCGCTACAAGTCTGGCAGTATATTTAATATCCTCAATATTTAAAGTTTCAACCTCAGTATGCATATATCGGATTGGAATGGATAGCAGTGCCGTAGGTATTCCTTTTGTACTAACCTGCGTCGCCCACGCTTCTGTTCCTGTATCACCAGCCTCCACCATTTTTTGAAATGGAATGGAATATTCCTTTCCAAGTTCAAACAACTTATTAACCATTTTGGGGTGTAGATTTGGTCCAATTGAAATTTCAGGGCCTTTTCCAGGTGTAGAGGAATAATCCTTAGATAGGTCAGGAATATCACCGTGACAAGCATCTATTACAATTGCTGCATCAGGCATTAATGAATATGATGCCGTTATCACTCCAACCAAAGACGCCTCCTCCTGTGTTGATGCAACAAAAATAATATCATTTTCATGTTTAATATTTTTTAAATTTTCCAATATCATTAGTAAACATGCTACACTGGCTCTATTATCTAAAGACTTACCGCTTACCTTTTGCTCATTCATAATGGTAAATTTAGATTTAAATGAAACAATATCACCCACAGAGACAATTTCTTTAAGTTCTTTTCCTGTAAATCCCGTATCCACAAATAAGTCATTTATTTTAACAGGTTTATTCGAGTCTTCTGCCTTCATCAGGTGAGGCGGTGTAGCACCTATAATACCTATAACATCTTTCTTTCCATGAATTATTACTTCCTGTGCCAATAAAATTTTACTATCAATTCCACCAATGTTTGCAATTCCAACAAAGCCTTTTTCATCTATAGACCTTACTAGAAATCCAATCTCATCAATGTGGGCTGTGATTATAATTTTTTTTGCTTTGTCACTAGTTCCCTTTTTTAAACAAATTACATTTGAAAATTTATCAACCTCTACATAATCGCAGCAACCTTTAAATAACTCCGCAACCTTCTCAGAAGCAGCTTTTTCAAATCCAGCTACAGCAACTAACTCTGATAAGTATTGCAAATTCTCAGTTATATTCATGTACTAATCCTCTTTCCTATTGAAATAGTTTAAAATAAATTGCCTGTTTCAAATGCTGTTAAAAGCACTTAGCAATAGAATATACCTTTTTGAAACATGCTTTCTAACATGCTTTAAACAGAATTTTGATATAAATTAAATTTTGTTAACCTTTAGTGATCATAATACGCTAATACTTTGACTTATAAAAACTAAAGCCAGCAATAATGGCCTGTAAAAAAAATATTTATCTACTATTTTTTACTTTACTATTAAATTATTTAAATCTTTATTTATATTATTAACCTATTAATAAACATTAAAAAATATATTTACATCAATAATAAAATTTATATCAATAAAAGATATATCAATAAAATTTTTTAAGTAAATACATTTCAGTATTACATTTTAACAAATTTTTCTTTAAATTCATAGGTGGTTCATTGGAAAATGCAAAGTTTATAGTTCTAACTTCTAACCAATTTATTTTCAACTGAGTATGCAGATAAATACTTATTAAATATACTGGTAAACGAGTACAACTTAGATATATAGAGTACTTGATTAAAGATATTTGTTTGAATTTGTAGGTGAAGAATATTTAACTATGCAGTTAAAGCCACACGATGTAGGTTTTAGTCTTACGATGAAGCATGGATTCTGAATGTAGTAAGGTGCATAATTAACTGTGATGAACCAAAACTAATTCAACAAATATCTTGAGAGCAGCCCATTAAGATAGTTTGCACGGAAGTACCAGAAAACCAGTACTATAATTTTATTAGCAAATTCTAATAATATTTTTATATTTTCTATTGACATAATCTACTTTTTTTATTATACTAAGTTTCGTTCGTTTCTTGAGGGCCTTTAGCTCAGTTGGTTAGAGCAACCGGCTCATAACCGGTTGGTCCGGGGTTCGAGTCCCTGAAGGCCCACCATTTAACTCTTTAACTTGTGTACATATAATTAAATATCATTAAGCGCCCAGATAGCTCAGTCGGTAGAGCAGGGGACTGAAAATCCCCGTGTCGCTGGTTCGATTCCGGCTCTGGGCACCAATAAAAAAGCAAATTTTGAGTGATTTCAAAAATTTGCTTTTTTATTTTTAATATATTATCAATTTATGTAATCTACTTTATATAGAATTTCTCAAAATGATACTATCAAAATTCATATCCCATATATTCTTACTTTTTAATCAGCAATATTTTTTCATTAAAATCTTCAACATTACAATATTTCAATTTTTTTAAGATTTCAAGTGTCAATTCACATACATTATAATAAGTTAATTATGTCATAAATAAAATTAGAATTGCATTTCTTTTAAAACAACAGAAAATTTCTTTGTATTATATCGAATTTTCTGTGTAAATTATTGTGTTTTGTAAGTATTTAGTTTATAATGTTTAAAATAGTAGAAATTTATATTTTAAGGAAAGGATTGATTAATATGTATAGTTTTGATTTGAAAGGTAATGTACTTATAATTAATAACTCAGGCCTTTTTTCTGAAAATGAGGCAACTTCATTTATGGCTGAGTATTCCCAAATAGTAAAAACAATAGACACAAAAAAAACAACTTTGATTCTAAATGCTACTGAATTAAAAGTACTACCTCAAAAAATGATACCATTGCTGGAAAAATGCACAGAACTTTACATGAAAGATGATTTTAAAAATATTTTCTTAATCGAATTTTCTTCTTTAATAACCAATTCACAAATAAACAGAGTTGCTAAGACTTTAGGTTTTGACCAACGTTATAAAATGTTTAAAACGGTAGAAGAAGCTCTAAAGGCCGCAAAGTAAATGATGAATGTTAAAATTCAAAACAATTAACTGCTAGAAAACACAATTCCATAACATGAAAAAATAATATCTTTATATATAAAATTAATGCTAATATATAATACTCAAAAAGCGTCTAACAATTCTTATGAGATGATTAGGCGTTTTTTGCTTAATAAAAAATTAGTAAATGATATAACATTAGAAAATAATTTTAAAAATTTTTAAAAAAACTGTTGACATTTTGAATAAATTAATGCATAATCTTACTTGTCGCAAAAATCTGTGACATTTTGCTAAATGAGCATGGAAGGGTTCCCGAGTGGCCAAAGGGGGCAGACTGTAAATCTGTTGCGTCTCGCTTCGATGGTTCGAATCCATCTCCTTCCACCATAAAAAGCCTTGTACATTCGCGATTACGCTGTGTTCAGGGTTTTTATTTTATGTTATTTTAAATATACATTGCTTGATTAGGTGTGCAACAAGCTTGAAATCAGGCTGAAGCAGTTTTTGCGGAAGATCCTGAAGGTTGTTCTTGCTGAAATCAATGACCTGAAGATGTAAAATAGAATATATTAATCAAGAATATTTCAATTGTACAACTAACTCTTTTTATTTTTGCTTTTGCCCTCAATAAAAAACAGATGGTAAATGCAGAAAATTTTAAGAATTAATAATGTTAGTATCTAGCAATCTCTAATTTCTTTCAACTGTTTCTGTAACAAACCCAAACCATTGATAAATTTTAGCATTGTCAGGCTTTTCACATTAGGAAAATTAAGTTAATACTATAAAGAGTACCTTAATAGCAAACTATGTTAAAAATAACAAATTCAAATCCAAAAAACTATTGACACAACTTATCATTGTGTAATACTATTACAAAGTAAGTGTTTTTACTATTTTTAATTTTACTTACAAACAATTCTACGGTGAAAGGAGTGTATTAAAAAAATGAAAACAACTAATATATATGAGGTGTTTTTTTATTAATTTAATATTGAACCTATATAGTTAGTACTTATATACTTTCTATTAGGTTAACCATTTGAGTAACCGTCATTTATAGAAATATTAACACGATGAGTTGATGAGTTATCGTGTTTTTTTATTCCCTATTTTTGTGTATTTTTTGAAATACATACTTATCTAAGCTTTGTTGCAGGCAAGTAAAGCAAAAGGTTTTACAGCAGCCAATGATAAATTTACTACATAAGACGTATAAGCTGGCTCGTTGTACTGTTACTTTACTTATGTAAATCATTGTTTATAAAAGATAAATATAAATGATAATTAACTCTGTGGAAATAATATAAACGTTTAATAAATTTTAGTTCTCCAACTATAATTTCAATAATTTTGTTTTATTTAGGCGTGGGAGGATATTATGGAACAAAACAAAAACGGCAGACTAAAAATGCTTTTTTCTTTTATTAAAGGCTTTAGATGGCTATTTATTCTTGCAATTTTTTCAACCATGCTTGCAATTATTTTTAACTATCTTATGCCACAGATTATCAAAATTATTATAGACTCAGTAATTGGAACTGAGCCATTAAAGCTTCCAAAAATAATTTTAAACTATATCAACTTACATGGTGGCAGAGATATGCTTAGAAGCAACCTTCTCCTCTGCTCCCTGGCAGCTCTTGTTTTGGCAATATTATCGGGTGCTTTTACATATCTATTTAGAGTTTGTATAGCAAAAGCATCTGAGGGTACTATCAGAAAGCTTCGAAACCACCTGTTTGATCACATTCAAAAGCTGCCTTATAGTTGGCATGTTAAAAATCAAACTGGTGATATTATTCAACGTTGTACCTCTGACGTTGAAGTAGTAAGAAATTTTTTATTGTTACAGTTTATAGAGATGGTCAGAACGGTTTTTCTAATAGCCTTCTCTCTCCTGCTGATGTTTTTGATGAATGTAAAGCTTTCACTGATTGCTCTTGCTTTTATACCAATTGTAATAGCCTATTCAGCTATATTCTACAAGAAAATTGCTGATAGGTTTAAGTTTGCTGATGAGGCCGAAGGCGCGCTATCTGCAATGGTTCAGGAGAACTTTACAGGTGTACGTGTTGTTCGTGCTTTTGGAAGGCAAGCCCATGAGATTGAGAATTTTGATGTTAAAAATGATTATTTCGCAAATTACTGGATTAAGTTAGGCTTTTTGCTCAGTAAATACTGGGGTATCGGTGACTTTTTCTCAAGTCTTCAGGTAATGCTTATTATAATTTTAGGCTCAATTGAAGCTGCTAACGGTGTAATAACCTTAGGAGAATTTTTAGTTTTTATTTTCTATAATTCTATGCTGGTTTGGCCAATCAGAAATTTTGGAAGAATACTATCTGAAATGAGTAAAACCAGTGTTTCCCTCAGCCGTATCAATGAAATTCTTTCTGAAGAAGAAGAAAAGGATTGTGAGGATGCAATTACACCTGATATGACTGGTGACATTGAATTTAAAAATGTTAATTTTGATTATGAAGGTATTAAGCCTGTTCTTAAAAATATTTCATTTAAAATTAAGTCTGGTACCACCTTTGGTATTTTAGGAGGAACTGGCTCTGGGAAATCAACACTTATGTATTTACTAGATAGGCTTTACGAGCTTCCTGATGAATGTGGGAGTATAGAAATCGGCGGAGTAAATATCAAAAAAATCAAGCTGGATTATTTAAGAAGCAATATTGGCTTTGTGCTTCAAGAGCCCTTTCTTTTCTCAAAAACAATTAAAGAGAACATTGATGTCTTTAAAAATACTAATGATATTGAGTTAATTCGCCACAATGCAAGCATAGCAGCTGTTGATGACTCTATACTTGGGTTTTCTAAAGGCTATGATACCATTGTAGGAGAACGTGGAGTTACTCTTTCGGGCGGCCAAAAACAAAGAGTAGCTATTGCAAGAATGTTAATGCAAAAATCACCTATCATGATTTTTGATGATTCTCTGTCGGCTGTAGATGCTGAAACTGATGCAAAAATTCGTGCACAATTAAGTGAAAACACTGCACATAGCACAGTCATTCTTGTATCACATAGAATTACCACACTAATGCAGGCTGATGTAATTATGGTTCTTAATGATGGTCAAATCTCAGAAATAGGAACCCATTCTGAACTTTTGGCAAATCAAAATGGAATTTACAGAAAAATATATGATATTCAGAGCAGCTTTGAAACAGAGTTTTTAGATGATGCTAAGGATGAGCATTTAGGGGGGGTGACAAATAATGGCATTTTTGGAAGAGGAAGAATATAAAAAGCCCTTTTCATTTAAGGTATGGGCAAAAATAATACCATTTGTAAAGCTGTACAAAAAACAATTTTTTTCAGCAATGGGCTTTTTAATTTTCTTATCAATTATTGATGTAACTTACCCATTATTTCAAAGATACGCAATTAATAATTATATTATACCTGCAAAAGCAGAGGGTATTTGGAAATTTGCCGCTTTATACGGTTGTGTTATTTTAGTGCAGGTATTTGCTGTAATCGTGTTTATAGAAAATTCAATGAAGGTAGAACTAAATGTTGCTAAAGCCATCAGAAAGGCATTGTTTGTTCATCTTCAAAAACTTTCCTTTAGTTATTATAATACTACCCCTGTAGGATATATGATGGCAAGAGTTATGAGTGATACTGGGCGTATCGGACAAATGGTATCATGGGGTATGACAGATATTTTATGGGCAGTTGTATATGTAGTTGGTGTATTCATTGCTATGCTGATATTAAATTTCAAGCTGGCACTGTTAGTTATGTGTGTAATCCCAGTTATTGCACTTATTACAATGTATTTTCAAAAGAAAATTTTAGATGTAAACAGAAAAATCCGAAAAATCAATTCCAGATTGACCGGAGCCTTCAATGAAGGTATTACAGGTGCAAGAACCTCTAAAACACTGGTTATTGAAGATAAAAACCTAAAGGAATTTTCGGTAATTACTGATAAGTTCTATTCTTTAACCATGCGTGCTACTATACTTAATGCTATATTTATACCTTTAGTACTATCTTTCAGTACTCTTGCAGTTTGCATTGTGTTGGTACGGGGTGGTTATTTAGTTATAAATGATGCAATGGAATTTGGAACACTTTCTGTTTTTATCACCTATGGTATAAGTATATTTGAGCCAATACAGCAAATAGCCCGTGTATTTGCTGATTTTGTTTCTACTCAAGCTAATATTGAACGTGTAACAGGATTAATTGAAACTGAACCTGATATAACTGATACTCCTAAGGTTATTGAGAAATATGGTGACAATTTTAATCCTAAAAAGGAAAATTGGGAAACTATAAAAGGTGATATTGAGTTTAAGAATGTTTCCTTCAAGTATCCAGATGGTGATGAATATATACTTAAA
Organism: Ruminiclostridium herbifermentans; assembly: GCF_005473905.2. Classification (NCBI taxonomy): domain Bacteria; kingdom Bacillati; phylum Bacillota; class Clostridia; order Eubacteriales; family Oscillospiraceae; genus Ruminiclostridium; species Ruminiclostridium herbifermentans. The sequence continues at coordinate 2,249,244 of NZ_CP061336.1, read as the reverse complement.
GATTTTAATCTCAAGATACCTGCTGGAACCACTGTAGCAATTGTAGGTGAAACAGGTGCAGGAAAAAGTACCCTTGTGAATCTTGCTTGCAGATTCTTTGAACCCACAAAAGGTCAGATTCTGATTGATGGAAAGGACTATAGAGAACGTTCACAGCTATGGCTTCATAATAATATTGGCTATGTACTGCAAAGTCCACATCTGTTTTCTGGAACAATTCGAGACAACATTCGATATGGAAAGTTTGATGCAACAGATGAAGAGATTAATGCCGCCATCAAGCTTGTGGCTGCAGATACAATTATAAATAGTATGGATAAAGGGCTGGATACCAATATTGGTGAAGGCGGCGATCGGCTGTCCACTGGTGAAAAGCAGCTTATATCCTTTGCTAGAGCAATTATAGCTGATCCAAAAATATTTGTGCTAGATGAGGCAACCTCTTCAATTGACACTCAAACAGAGCAGTTAATTCAGAACGCCATCATGCACATATTAAAAAACAGGACTTCCTTTTTAATTGCTCATAGATTATCAACAATCAAGAAAGCCGATATTATTCTAGTGGTTAAAAATGGTAATATTATTGAGCGTGGAACCCATAATGAGCTATTAAAACAAAAAGGCTACTACTTTTCACTATATCAAAAGCAATTCGAAGAAGAGACTGGGGCAGCTATGCTTGATAAAAGGTAATTTATGAATAATATAAAAAGGTTCAGATTAAGTATTCAACTTTGTCTGAACCTCTTATTTTACCTCAAAATATGAGTTCTAATTTTATGAGTGCTAATCATTATATAAGCCTTGCATGGTAATTTTATAGTATTGTCTTACTGGTACTTCCGTACAAACATACCTAAACGGTCTACTCACAAAATATTTTCTATCAACTCAAGAGCACTGAATTAACTAGAGAAAAATCACCCGCATAACGTGCTTTATCTTCTGGTAACTCTTTGTACTCAGGCTTAGCCTCAATTATATCAATAATTTTTCTAACAATGCCATTTAATAAAAGCACCTCATTATCTTTATATTTATCATCAAACGATACTTCACCAGTTTCTACATTTATTGAAAATGGAGGTATATTATTAATAGTCCAAGCAATATTTTTCTTACTTCCTTTATATGTTATTTCTAGATTATACTTAACTGGAAGAGAACAATAAACATACTCTGGAAAGGATTCAGGGTAATTAAAAATATCAATTTTCTGCATTTCACTAAGTATGGTTTCCATTTCATCCTTACTTAATTTCATTTTGATAATAGGTGAGCCTTCTTTTGTATATGTATCATCATAGGTATTTATCACACTTCTTCCTTCAACATTATATTTTAGTATAAAGTCAAAATTGGAGTCTATATCCGTACTTCTATACATAGCCATACCAATAGCACCTGTCATTATAATACCAATTAAAAGCCCAACTATTGATCCTTTCATTAATTAGTCCCCTTTCTCTTCACTTATCTAATATTAAACTATTAGATTAAGTTAACATCCATCAACTTAAATGTACTGCTTTATAAAACCTAGATTCAAATCAAAATTTTTAGAAGTGAGAGACTTGTTTTTGCTGCGTTTATACTAGTTGCTATTCATTTAATCTAGATTCCTGTAATTTTTTATACTCATCCTTTGCTTCAATTAGTCTAATAATCTTGTTTGCCATTCTGTCTAATAATAACACTTCATTATCTTCATAAGTATCTAAATCAAAACCGAAAGGAGGCATATTATCTAGACTCCAAGCAATAGTTTTCTTTTTTCCGTTATAGGTTACTTCTAGATATTGTTTCATTGGAAGATTTACATGTCCATATACAGGAAACGCTTCCGGGTAATTAAAAATATCAATTTCATGCATTTCATTAAGTATAGTTTCCATTTCATCATTGCTTAATTTCATTTTGATAATAGTTGAACCTTCTTTTATGTATGTATCATCATAGGTATTTATTACACTTCTGCCTTCATAACCATACTTCAGCATAAAGTCAAAATTGGAGTTTATATCTGCACTTCTATACATAGCCATACCAATAGCACCTGTCATTATAATGCCAATTAAAAGCCCAACTATTGAACCTTTCATACCTTAATCCTCTTTCTCTTCACTAATTTCAAATAATACTCTTAGATTTCTAGGTATTGCCTTTGTAATGTCAGGCCACTCAGCCATTCCTAATATCTTTGCTTTCATCTTAAGCTCGTCTGAGTATTCACTATAAGGAATTCCATCAAGAAGCATGTTAGTTTCCTTTTCGTCAAACTTAATGGGACTCATGACATTATTTTCACACCCCTCGTTCATAGGGCAAATTAACTGACATTTAAGGCAGTCGTAAAGGCAATGATGCGCCGATTTAGGTAGCCATTCTGGAAATTCCTCTACACCTTCATTAAGACAAGACAAACATTTATCATTATCTATCAAAAAGCGATCAGTTCTAATGGCTCCTGTTGGGCAATTGTTTACACATGCCATGCAATCTGTACATGCATCCGCATAACTCATTTTATTCCAATTGTCCTCTTCACATGGAATGTCAGAAAAATATGCAGCAAGTCCAAAATTACTGCCCATACCGTCTATATAGCAAATGTTGTTTCTGCCATAAACTGCAAGACCACATTGTGCAGCCATTCTCTTCATAGGAATGCTATATACCGGTTCAATATGATAATTCTTAGGTACAAGAAAATCACTTAAATATTTTCCGGTATTTTCAAAATCCGATGCTACAATTCCATAAGCACTGCATTTCTTCCCCTGTCTCTCAAACTCTAATTTTGCATATGTAGGATGTGGTATAGCAACTAAAATGATGGATTTAATAGTAAAATCAACCTTAGGTAAATCAAAACTATACATATTCTGAATAATAAATTCATGAAAACCGTTTAACTCATCATTTTCCTTAAATAAATCAATTTCTTTTTTTAGTGTTTGCAAGTGCTTTATTGGTACTACCTGAAGTTTATTACCATGTAATAGTGCTTCTTGCTTTAGTGCTTCAATCATAAATGTATCCTCCATTTATACAATTAGTATATTTCCTAGTTTATAAATAATTACACTATATGTAATCATTAGTCTAATTCCCTATTTGTTTTAGATAAATGATTTCATCATTACCTAACACACAAAAATACCTATAATAAAATTTTATAAAACTGGTGAAATAATATATAGCTGTAATCTACTTGGTAAGTCTTTTTTTATTACAAACCTCTTTTTTTTATTTGGAGATAAATAATAAAATATAATAAAGATATATATTATTTAATACGTTCTGGATTATATACTATCTCACATCTTCCGCGTTTGTAAATCAATCCATAAAACGCCCTATTATTATATGGTTTTCCAGTACTCCCAGATAAAATGTCATTTATAGCAGCTTCTAGTTCATCAATAAAAGATGCTGCTTCATGATTTTTATGTCCCATATAAATAGTGTCAAAGTCATTACAATATGATTTTAAAGCCTTAACAGTTTTCAGATATTCAGAAAGGGTAGTTGATTCTTTTAGCTGCATCCACACATGTGATATAATTCCATCTCCTGAAAATAGTATTCTATGCTTCCTGTCCAATAATCCAATGCTGCCTGCTGTATGCCCTTTTAATGAAATAACCTCTAAAATATTACCTCCTATATCAAAGGTCTTACCAGGTGTTATAAATTCTAAGTTTGCAGTACTTTCACACCACTGCTTAAGTTGCTCATCTGACAAATTATATGCAGCTTTCTTTTCATCCTTTACATAGTATTTTATTTTTCTATGTTCTTCGTATAAATCCATATCTTCTCTGCTAATATATGCCTTATCAAAATAATGAGCACCAAAAGCATGATCTATATGTCCATGTGTACATACTACAATTAGTGGTTTTGGGGTTATTTCTTCCACAGCTGCCTTTAAGTTCAAGCAGCCATATCCTGTGTCAATTACAATAGCAGCTTTATCACCTTCAACCACATAAATACTCGTATCATCATCTACTATTGTTGTTACTTGGGGAGCAATTTGTGTTATAGTGTATTGGCTCATCTAATCACCTCATAGTATTTTTAAATTTTATATTATATACATAATTTAACATTTGCATTGATATATAGCAAGTAATTTCAAATGACTAATAAAATAAACATGCAATAACCATCCGACACCCCTTAATTACCTTAACTTTCTCAGTTAATTTATTGGTGTCTGCAGTTCTCAGTAGATGCAAAGTTCTTCCTCGGACGTTGAAAAGACTACTCAGTGAAGAGTTCAAATCATTCGTCCACATAGTTTCTTCATTCATCATTCTCACATCGAATCATGCATCCTTATTTGTTGCATAAATATAAATTAATTCAGCTCAAGTAATTAAAATTGAAGTTATAATATTTTTTCATTAACACGATTCTAATTTTCTTATAAACCAATTTTAAATTGCAAGTTGAGTATTAAATGCTTAATTGATATAATAACCATTGATACTTAGGCTTGTAAGTATTTCACCACTAAGTATTCACAAAATTTTGTGCCCAAAACGACATGGGAGGTTAATATGAGTGTACTTGGTATTGTTACAGAATACAATCCTTTTCATAATGGTCATAAATATCATATAGAAAAATCAAAAGAAATAACTGGTTGTGACACTGTTGTTTGTGTTATGAGCGGTAATTTTATTCAACGTGGTGAACCTGCACTCATAAATAAATTTGCCAGAGCAGAAATTGCCCTTCAAAGCGGAGTTGATTTAGTTATTGAATTACCTCTTCCTTATGCCATGTCAAGCGCAGAAGCTTTTGGTTTTGGAGCTGTCAAAATATTAGATAGTATAGGTGTGGTTGATTGTATCTCCTTTGGAAGTGAGCATGGTAATATTGATTCTCTAATATCCATTGCCGATATTTTAGTAAAGGAGCCCGATGAATACAAAGCTGAGTTGAAAAGGCAGCTCTCATTAGGATTATCCTTCCCTGTTTGCAGGCAAAAGGGTATTGAATATTATATAAAGCATCATTTGGTTTCAGAGCATACAGTTAATCTTTCTTCCCTTCTTGAGACTTCAAATAATATTTTAGGCATTGAGTATCTAAAGGCACTAAACAGGCTAAAAAGCGCCATTAAGCCATATACAATTGAAAGGGTAGCAAATCAATACAATTCACCTGTTATCACAGGGGACATTTCAAGTGCTACTGCAATAAGAAACAGTATTTTTAATATTTATGATGAGCAAGAGCAGCAATTATGTCCTAATACTGTTCAGGCTATACCTGATATTACCAAAACCATTATAGAGAGAGAATTTAAAGAAGGCAGAGGTCCTATTAACATTAATTCATTTGAAGACATTCTTCTTGCATTCTTGAGGTATGTAAGTATAGAAAAGCTTGGGAAAATAACTGGTATATCAGAGGGTCTTGAATATAGAATCAAAAAAGCTGCTGATTCTTCTGGCAGCATTGACAGCCTTTTATCAAATATATGTACAAAAAGGTATACAAGAACTAGATTACAAAGAATATTATTCTCTCTACTCGCTGGAGTTACAAAGGATGACATGGATTTATTCCAACAGGATGGAGGACCTCAATATGCTAGAATATTAGGATTTAATAAAAGAGGCCGAGAAATACTTACGAAAATTAAGAAAAACTCTATATTACCTATTGTTACAAAACCTGTTGACTATAAGAATTCTTGTAACAGACTACTTAAAAGAATGCTTGAAATTGAAGCCCAATCAACTGATTTGTATGTTCTAGGCTATAAAAATCCAGCCTTCAGAAAGTCTGGACAAGAATATACGCAGAATATTGTTATAATAAATTAGTTTAAAACCATTTAGTGGCTGTTGCAAAGCAACTTTTTTCTGTATACCCATCTTATTGCATGAACATGAAATAGTAAGCAGTAGCAATTTTTTGCTTTGCAACAACTCCAATAGGTTTTTATAATTAATTATATCTCCATTATTATTGGCAAAATCATTGGTTTACGCTTTGTTTTCTGATAAATACAGTCTTTTAAATCCTCACGTATAGCAGACTTTCTAATAGACCAATCACCGCGGCTTTTGCCTGCACTTTTATTGACAGCTTGTTTTGCAATTTCTTTTATCTGATCCATCAAATCTTCTGATTCACGAACATAAACAAAGCCTCTTGAAATAATATCAGGGCCTGCTACTACATTGCCAGTATCACCTTCAATAGTAATAACAACCACAATCAAGCCATCCTGTGATAAATGTCTTCTATCTCTAAGAACAACATTACCAACATCTCCAACTCCAAGTCCATCTACAAGGACTCTTCCAGCTGTAACACTTCCATTTATTTTGGCAGAATCATGGGTTAACTCTAGCACTTTACCGTTTTCTAATATGAATACATTTTCACTTGGCATTCCCATTTTTATTGCCAAATCAGTATGCTGTCTCAAATGCCTGTGTTCTCCGTGTACTGGCATGAAAAATTTTGGTTTAACGAGATTATGAATAAGCTTTATTTCTTCCTGACACGCATGTCCCGAGACGTGAATATCAGCTAATGCCTCATATACAACTTTAGCACCCTTTTTAAACAGTTCATTTACAACTCTTGAAATAAGTTTTTCGTTACCAGGGATAGGTGAAGCTGAAATAATTACTAAATCCCCAGGATATATTTCTACTTTTTTATGTTCTCCAAAAGTAATTCTTGTTAACGCAGACATTGTTTCACCCTGACTGCCTGTAGTAATTATTACAAGCTTATCAGGAGGAATTTTATCCATGTTTTCCATATCAACAAGTACACCCTCTGGAATAATCAAATAACCAAGTTCTATTGCTACATTAACAACATTTACCATGCTTCTTCCAATAACAGTAACCTTTCTACCATATTTAACTGCAGAATTGATTACCTGCTGTACTCTATGAACATTTGATGCAAAGGTTGCAACCAAAATCCTACCCTTGCAGTCAGCAAAAATTTCATTGAAGGTTTCTCCAACAGTACGTTCAGACATTGTATAGCCTTCATTTTCTATGTTAGTGCTATCACACATAAGTAATAGAACACCTTTTTTTCCAAGTTCAGCAAATCTTGCTAAATCCATTGTTTCGCCTTGTATTGGAGTATAATCAATCTTAAAATCTCCAGTATGAACTATAACTCCTAATGGAGTGTGTATAGCTAAAGATACCGAATCAGCAATACTATGAGTATTATGAATAAATTCTACCTTAAAAGCTCCAAGGTCAATAGTTTGACCTGCACAAACAGTCCTTAAATCAGTAGTATCTAGCAAACTATGCTCTTCAAGCTTGCATTTTATTAAACCTATAGTCAATTTTGTTCCATATACAGGAACATTTAATTCTCTTAAAACATATGGCAGTGCTCCAATATGGTCCTCGTGTCCATGGGTTAATACTATTGCCCTAACCTTTTCTTTATTTTTAACTAAATAAGTCACATCTGGTATAACTAAATCAATTCCCAGCATTTCATCCTCAGGAAATGAAAGCCCGCAATCAACAACAACAATATCATCACCATATTCAAACGCAGTAATATTCTTGCCAATTTCCTGCAATCCACCTAATGGTATTACTCTTAACTTTTTTTTACTTTTTGACACAATTAATCCTCCAATTTTACTATAAAAAAATAACTACTTATACTAACTAAATTGGTTTATTTCGGAAATGTTTCCTATATAGCTATTATTTAGTTTTCTTTTCGCTGCTAAATTGAGAAATAACATATCTATATTCTTCAGAAATGGTTTTTGATATATTACTCCAATTATAATATTTTTGTACCTTTTCTAATGCTGCATTGCAAATTTTTTCTGACAGTTCATGATTTTTTAATAATTCTAAAATACAATCAGCTAAAGAATTTGAATTTCCGCTATAAAATTTCATTCCATCTTCTTTATGATTTACAATTTCATTGAGACCTCCAGCATCAGATACCACAACAGGAATGCCTGCAACCATTCCTTCTAGTGCAACGATACCAAAAGGCTCGTAAGTACTCGGAAAAACAGCTATATCCGAACACATATAAAGTTTTAACAAAACCTCCTCACTTACAAAGCCAGTAAAGTAAATTTTTTCGTTAACATTTAACTCATGGCTAAGTTCTATTAAATTATTTAAGCACGGTCCTTTGCCCGCAATTACAAACTTTACATCATTAAATTCACGTAATATTTTAGGTGCTGCATTTAGTAATACATGAACACCTTTTTCATTAACAAGTCTTCCCACATAAAACACTATTTTTTCATTTGGAGAAGCATAATTTTTTCTAAACTCTAAATCCTTAGATGTATTTTTAAATTTATCTAAATCAACGCCATTGCTAATAACTCTAATCTTATCTGAATTAATATTGAAAACGGATATTAATTCATCCTTCATATATTTACTGTTGACAATAAGAGAATCAGACTCACTCATCAACCATTTTTCTATATTATTTATTGTTCTCGATAAATCGGTATGTATTCCATTATTTCTTCCATATTCGGTAGCATGTATTGTTGAAATAATCGGAATATCATAAGAATGCTTTAATACCCTCGAAGCATACGCCACAAGCCAATCATGAGCATGAACTATGTCAAATTCATAATTTTGGAGAAGCTTTACCGCATATTCAACCATCGCAAAATTAAGCTGCATAACCCACTCTACAAAAGTGCTTGATGGATTATTGTAGACATGTACTCTATGCACTGTTACATTCTTATCAATCTCATATTCTTGTGTATAAGGCTCCCAGCATGTCAAGACATGAACATCATTGCCAGCTTCGCCTAAATTTTGAGCTAAATCATAAACTACTCGAGATATTCCACCTATTATTCTTGGTGGATATTCCCAAGACAGCATCAATATTTTCATAAATATTTCCTCTTTTAACGAAATACTAAGTATCTATAAAATTAGTATCTATATTATTCTATCATACTAAAGTACATATTACAAAATACATTTTAGTAATCATTATATATTATTGTAATCATTCTATGTTTTCACATAAAATACTAAGCTATAATATATTTTATTTATATTAACTATTAACGCGTTGTGCAAATTATTTTATACATCTTTCAAAATATTTTAAAGTATTGGCTTTTTCCGAACAAATATAATCTAGGTATAAAATTATAGTACTGATTACTAATACTTCTGTGCAAACTTACCTAAATGAGTTACTCACAAAATATATAAAACACAGCATATCAATGTTCAAATATTATTTTGCCAATAGCATTTAGTCATATTACAGAATATAATGTTATAGTAGTAAAATTAATATCTAAATAAGAAAATTGCCCCACTTATTGACACTACTATTATTTACTTTGTATAATAAAACTATTATTAAACGTAAGAGCTCTTTTGTTTTACCCGGACGATAAACAAAGAAATTTAATTCAAAAAAGCAGAAGCTTTGACTTCTGTTTTTTTGTTTTTATAGAAAATTATTAGCTATGATGATAGTTTTCTATAAAAATAAAAAAAGTATTTCAACATAAATTGAAATACTTTTGGCTGCGGGTCAAGGATTTGAACCCTGACAAACTGAGCCAGAGTCAGTCGTGCTGCCATTACACAAACCCGCAACGTCATCAACAAGAAGTATTTTAGCACGATAAATTTAAAGTGTCAACACTTTATTTATATTTTTCTGAAAGTATTTTTATCTGTTATCACGTTACTGTGCTGCCACTATTCTACATTTCAACAAATTCCCCAACTGAAAATAAATATATATATCGTTCACTTACAGACAAACCTGTTAGTAGTTCCAAAGCTTTAGTGTAATAAGATATCTGAATGCCATATTTCCTTTTTATATTCTCGATTTCCCCTTTTTTAATATAATCTGTTTTATAATCAATTAATATTATTTTGTTGTCTTCTTCAAAGTAGCAGTCAATTACGCCCTGCAGCAGTATATTATCATCAGTAATTAATTCCGTGTCAGCTGCAGGATATAGTTCTTCAAAGGGAAGTTCAATATTAAATGGAACCTCTCTGAAAAAATTCCCAGACAATAGCATTCTTTGACATATAGGCGATGAAATAAATGCTTTAATTTTGTTAACATTTACGCTCTTTGCCTGCTTATCGGTTATCAATTCTTTTTGAACCATATTATTTATTTGATTTTGAATATTATTATCATAAAAATCAAGGTGCTGCATTACAAAGTGCATGGTTGTACCTTTTTCTGCTGAACTAAGTCCTTTTTTCTCCTGCAAAAACAAGGGTTTTTTTATACCAACCTCTCTATTTATTGGAGCATCCTCACCTTCATTATTTATATTAAAAAATCTTTTTATCTCAGTAACTGATATCTTTGATGGTATACTTGCAAAATTCTTATATTTATATTTCCAATCCAAACGCCTAACAAGTTCTTCTCTGCATCTAATCTCTGAAGTATTGCTTTTTAGCCAGTCTATAGCGTCTGTTTTTATTGTACTTTCCTGCTCCACAATATTAGGTACAGCTACATGCTTTTTATTATAGAGAAAAATCTCCCATACTGATTGGTCGTTTATTCTAAATTGACCCAGTTCCTTTCCAATACCAGCTACTTTCCGAAGCTTATCCGAATTGATATGCCTCATTGCGCAAGGACAAATCCAATCTAAATAATTTTGAGCCTTCATCATATCGTGTGCAGGAAATTTTTCAGTGTTGTTTAATGAAACAGAAAGCCATTTGTTTGCCGACCTCTCCAAGTTATTTACCGCACCTGTTAAAATAAGCTTCTCTCTTGCTCTAGTCATTCCAACATATAAAATACGCATTTCTTCGGAAAGAGTTTCTTTTTTAAGCTTCTCTGCAATAGCTAATTTAGGTACAGAAGGATATTTTATTCTCTTTTTATAATCAACATAATCAGGCCCAAAACCTAACTCTTGGTGAAGTAAAATACCCTTGTACATATCTTGAAAATTAAATTTCTTGCCGCAGCCGCATAAAAAAACAACAGGGAACTCCAAGCCTTTACTTTTATGTATGCTCATAAGTCTCACTACATTATCATTTTCACCAAGTATCTTAGCGCTGCCCAAATCACCTTTGTTTGTCTTCAATTTATCTATAAAGTTTATAAAATTAAACAAACCCTTATAGCTGGTATTCTCAAACTGAAGAGCCCTTTCAAATAGCACACGTAAATTTGCCTGTTTTTTTTCACCATCCTGCATTGCACCTACTATGCTAAAATATGCAGTATCATCATATAGCTGCCAAATCAGCTTATGAGTAGACATATACAATGACATATCTCTCCACTTTGCTAAGTTATCCAAAAACCTTTTTGCCTTTTCACTACTTGTATTAGCATTTTCAAAATTACTATTGCCACTCGTTTTGTTTTCCTGTAATGCTAATATTTTTAAAGCTTCAAATAATGAAGACCTTTTGTCAGCAAGTCTCAGTTCAGCTAAATCATTTGTACTGAAATTCCCTATAGGTGATCTTAATACAGATAAAAGGGGAATATCTTGATATGGATTGTCTATTATCTGTAATAGAGATAAAACCACTTGTACCTCTGGTGTTTTGAAAAATCCACTTCCTGTGTCTGAAAATGTAGGTATTCCAGACTTTGAAAGTTCTTCTGAAAAAATGTCTGTCCAATTTTTAGTTGTTCTAAGCAGTATTACAATATCTTTAAACTGTAAGTCTCTATACTCATTTGTTTTTTTGTCTAAAACACTAAATTTCTTTCCATTTTTATCAGGCTTTAACAGTTCAACTATCCTGTTTGCAACCATTCTAGCCTCCTGTTGAAGATTGTCTAATATCTCATCCTCATCAAGTTTTTCATCAATTTCTGTTTCCTCTCCATAGCTTTCGTTATCTGAATGTTCAAAATTAATCTCATTATCTCTGTCTACAGTTTCTATTAAGTGAAGTTCTACTTCACCGCCTACCTTCCTGCTTTCATCAAAGTTTTCAGTATAGCTGGCTCCAGGATTCAATTTTTCTATATCTGAGTAATCAAGTTCACCGATACTTTCCGACATTATTTGTTTAAAAACGAAGTTAACTCCATCAATTACCTCTTTTCTGCTTCTGAAGTTTTTAAACAGTAATATCTTTCTATACAAGCTATTCTCTGCATCAGAATAGTTATTATATTTCTCGAGAAATAATTCAGGCTTTGCCTGCCTAAATCTATAAATGCTCTGCTTAACGTCCCCAACCATAAATACATTTGGAGTACCTATGTCTTCACGGGATATCATTTTTATAAGGATTTCTTGAACTAAATTGCTGTCCTGATATTCATCAACCAATATCTCTGAATACTTCTCTTTATAAAAATTTGCCACCTTAGTAGGATGAATATTTCCTTCCTCATCAACCTCTGAAAGTATTTTTAAGCATAAATGCTCTAAATCATTAAAGTCAACTGAAGCCCTTTGATTTTTCTTATTTGTATATTTATTGCTAAAATCTAAAATAAGCCTTGTTAAACACTTTAGAATTGGATGCATTGCTTTTAAATCAGCTATTATTTCTGCTGATTTAAGCAAAAAAGCTTCTTCTTTGAGACTTTTAATATATGCCTTTAACTCATCTCTGATTTTCTTGACTTCTTCCTGAATTTCCTTGTCGGCATCCTTACCGCAACGTGGTAATGTACTGAACTCAATATTTGAAATAAAGTTATATATTTCGTCCCACCTTGAGTTAGTTAATATCTCACTATTTTCTGCTTCTTCCTTTTCACTGTTAAACTTATTATCCTTATTTAAATTATTCTTATTTAAAGCGACACTAAATTTATTTATTAATGTACGCAGCATGTCTGCATCATCAATAAATACAGGTAAATATTTTTCCAAACCCATTGCAAATTGCAGCTTACTGCAAGCCTTTTCCATTATTACCTGTAAACCCTCAAGACGCAATTTTATTGTTTCTAATAAGATTTTCCCCCACATGGTATTTGCAAAATCGCAGTCCTCGTCTATCATATAACTTTCAAGCTGTTTATTCAGCCATTGCTGCGGCCATGGATAACTCTGTACAAAACTATATACCGAAAGCACCATATCCTGTATTTTCTGATCATCCCTGTTACTTCCAAAGGATTCTAAAAGTTCAATAAAGTCTTGATTTTTTTCCTCTTCTTCCTCATATATTTCTTCAAATAACTCATTTAGAGTTTCAATCTTTAAGAGCGTTGCCTCAGTCTCATCAAGGATTCTGAAATTAGGGTCAATATCAATACTCTGAAAGTTATTTCTAATCACTTCAAGGCAAAAGGAGTGAATTGTAGTTATTGAAGCCTTGTTAAGAAGTGCAAGCTGTCTGCGAACATTCTTTGAAGCTTTGTTTTCCTCAATAGTTTTTGATATTGCGGCTCCAATTCTCTCTCTCATTTCAGTTGCAGCAGCATTAGTAAATGTAACTACAAGCAATGCATCAATATCTATAGGATTTTTTTCATCAATTATCTTCTGAATTATTCTTTCTACAAGAACAGCTGTCTTACCAGCGCCTGCTGCGGCTGCGACTAACAAATTACAGTTTTTTTCTGTTATAGCGCTGAACTGCTCCTTTGTCCATTTCATTTCAGACATTTATTACTCCCCTTTGTTTTGTGCTTTTTCCTCTTTTGTCAAGCCCGCCATTAGCTTCCATACTTCTTCGTCTTCCTTGTCATACAATATGTTAAAGCTATTTTCCTTCTGAGTTAAGTCAAATTGACATATAGATGAAAAGCTGCAATATTGACAGGAAGTTACTTTCTTCTTTTTATATGGTTTAATAGACACATTTCCCTTCATCATTTCAGTACACATATCCTTTAGCAGCTTTCGTATATAGTTACGCAGCACAAAAAACTGTTCAAGTGATGCTGTTGAAGACTTGCCCAATGTATCTCCCTTATTAATCCTTGCCGGTATTATTTTTGAACTGCCCTCTATAGTATTGTCCATATGCTTGATTAGTTGTACATCAGCAAGCAGCAAACCTTTCATCTTTAGCTTTTTCATTATAGACATTTCTATTTCTTCAGCAGTAGCCGTATTATTAATATTTATTATTGGATCATCAATTTTAAAATAAAGCATTCCTGCAGGAATAACCTTGTCGCTATTAGTTTTTTCAGCATTTTCCCAAAGCGCATCCATATATGTTATTAACTGCATTTGAAGTCCATAATAGACATCACATAGCTTGAAATCCTTACTTCCCGACTTGTAATCCACTATTCTTAAAAATGTTCCATCATCTGTTTTTAACGCGTCTACTCTATCTATTCTACCTACTAATGTGACTCTTTTTCCTGATTCAAGTTCAATAACTATTGGAGGATAGTTTCCCCCTTCACCAAAATCAATTTCATAGCCTATCGGATCAAAGCTGCTCATTCGTATATGTTCGGCAATAAGCCAAACAGACCTTGTTACAACGCGCTTAAGTCTGGAAGTTAGAGTTCTAAATCTTCTAGATGCACCAATAATAGTATTTCCCATACTATCTAACAGCTTATCCACTATTATAGCAATTTGCTCTTCACACCATTCCTTATCAAAGGTTCTCCATGAAATATTTTGTTCCTCAAGCATTTTAGAAAACCTTTCTATTACTGTATGCATAAAGGTTCCAACATCAGGAGGACTCATTTGATATATTTTTCTCTCCCTTGCCCCCAAGCCATACTGAATATAATATGCAAAAGGACAAGCTGTGTATTTCTCAAGTCTTGAAACACTTGAATAAGCATTACTGCCATATAACTCCTGAATTTTTGATATATCAACTGGTAAAGCTATATTTTTATATTTTAATGCCTTTAGCATTACTTGGCATCTTTCATTCCAATCAGGCTGCTTAAAAAACCATGAAAACACTTCAAGCCATATTTCACTTATATCAGCACCATCATTTTTTTGTCTTAATGCTGACACTAATTGGTTAAACGCAGGAATAGGTGCTGTAATAGAAGCAATAATTTGATTCTCACTTAATTCCTTTTGTAAATTACTTTTTTCAGTTATCTTAGGAAATAACTTTTTAATTCTAGAAATTATAGTTGAGGGTCTCATGTTTTTCCCCTCATGGTCTGCGATAGGCCAACTTATTCGCAAAAAGTTTTTTGGTGTTGTTAAAGTTCTATAAATAAGCTGCTGCTCATCAAACACTTGAGTTTTTGTGTCACTTGCCAGTTCAATACCATTTTTGTTTAATATAAGCCTGTCTGCATCTGATAAAATACCTTCTTTTATTCCCGCAGAAGGAAAAATCCCATCATTTGTACCCAGAACATATAGAGCCTTTATTTCATGGCTTCTTGAATGTTCCACACTACCTACTAAAACCTGATCAAGTGATGCCGGTATAGTAGAAATTTTATATTCAGCTAATCCTATTTTTAGGGTATTAGTAAAGCGCTCAAGCCCAATGGTTTCGTCTCCCATTACTTCAACTATCTGGTCAAAAACATCCATTAATATATTCCAAACCTGCTCGTATTCATTAGCAAGCTTTAGCAAGCCATTATTGTTAAATTGCTTTATCTGCTCTTCAATCCTGTTTTGTACGCCAATTTCAATTAAAAAATCATAAAGACATGAGCAAAAATCTGCTGCCCTTTTTCTTCCCTTTACTTTACTTCTAAAACGTAAAAGTGGCTCACAAATCTCAACTCTTGTCCTGTTTATCTCCAAAAGCAATTGATCATTATCAATGCTATGTTTATCATCTGCTACTAACTCAGGACTAGTTTTCCAGTCCGTATTTTGAGTCCATCGACTTCCCCTTATTCCACATGCCAAAACATAATTTTCTAGTATATCAATCTTAGTATCGTCAATTCCTGTTAAACCTGATTTTAGGTAACGAAAGACAGTTTCATATGACCAATTTTCAATAAATATATCAAGCATGGATAGCACCAATCTCACCAACGGATGATTGGTTATTTCAGTTTTTGAGTCTATAAAGCAAGGAATTCCATATTGTTCAAAAATCACCTCAATTAAATTTTCATAACCTGCTAGATTTCTAGTAACTACTGTAATATCCTTATATCTTAAGCCATTGTCACGGCACTTACTAATAATATCCCTTGCACATTCTTCAATTTCAGAATATATATTAATCGACTCAAAAAGTTCAATATCTTTAGTTGGTTTCTGATAGCAACTATATGAATATGAATTATAATTAGCCTCTAGCCATCTTAGTTCTTCACTAACCTTAAATCTAGGCGGAACATCCCCATTTAGTCCAATTGGCGAAAGCACAGAGGTATTGCAATTTGCAGCAATACTAATAAGCTTCCTGTAAGCTTTTTTTGCTGAAGAAAAAACATCTGATAAATCAATTCCTCTTTCATCCTCTAATACATCAGTGCAAATAGTAATATAAAGCTTGTCCGCTTTTTGCATTAGCTTTGATATTACAGC
Source organism: Ruminiclostridium herbifermentans (assembly GCF_005473905.2). Lineage (NCBI taxonomy): Bacteria > Bacillati > Bacillota > Clostridia > Eubacteriales > Oscillospiraceae > Ruminiclostridium > Ruminiclostridium herbifermentans. The sequence goes on along the minus strand of NZ_CP061336.1, from coordinate 2,232,770 downwards.
ATACTCCTGAGGTGTAAAGCCTGAAAAGCCATCAATCCAGATTTCAGCATTATCATACATTTGAGTTTCGTCAAGCCTACCAGCCAATAATGTAAGTTCATCGTCTGCATCTCTATATTTTTGGGATAAAATATTTTCAAATTCTGAATATATTAATTTAATTTCATTGAGTTTGTATTTAAGATAGTTCTCTTCATCTAAATGCTTTATAACAGAGTCCAGATTGTCTGGGTGAACATCGTATCTTTTCAGTTCTGTAATCAATGTAGATATAGTATTTACAAAGCCCTTACAATTAGCTGACTTCTGAAAAATTGCAAATTCATCCTTCATTTTATCTAAAATACGGTAAATAATCATGCACTTTCCAGCTGGATGAAGGTGCGGATAGGTGATTCCTCCTACTTCATTGAGCACCCTATATGCCATCCTTCGAAAGCTAAGCACCTCTGTTTTGAGAATACCACCAGTTTTGAGAACATTAATCAAATCTCGTTCTGCCTGTAAGGTATATTGTTCTGGAACAAGCAATACCAATTTTTTAGAGTTGTTTTCAAGCAGTTTTAATTTAATCTGATTCAAGCATTGGAATGATTTTCCAGAGCCTGCTCTTCCATAAATAAATTGAAGGCTCATATCTTACTCCCTTTTATTTAAAATCAGCAAATAGTTTTGCTAATTTAGTGTTTATCTTAATAGTCTTTAGGATTCAGAAGTATTCTCTTCTAATAAACTCTGTTCAGAATGCATATTATTGTGGAGAAGGCTTCTGCGTTCACCAATTAATTTTGCTGTAATAATATAAAATAGGACACCTACTATTGTTGTTGATATAAGTGAGCTAACAGGTTCAAAATTTGAAGTAAAAAATACTGTATTTGTTGGTAACACACCATCTGGATAGCTTATAAGTATAAAACAAATAAGGTTATTGACTGTATGAGCTCCCATTGCCGCCTCAAGAGAATTTGTCTTAATTGTTATTAAAGCCAACACCAAACCAATAACAAAGTAATTTAAAACCGTACATACCGTACTAAATACACCTAATTTAGCGGAAGCATAAATTTCTGGATTAGCAAGGTGTGGTAATGCAAACAAGCCGCCTGAAATAATAGAAAGAATAATACCATTCTTAATTTTAAGCCCAAAGCCTTGAATTACATAGCCCCTAAATACAAATTCTTCAGTACAGGCTTGAATAGGAGTCATTATTAATATAATAGGCAAAGCTATCCAAAACTTTGATGCATCAAATGTTATAGAATATGTCTCCGGAAAAATAAAATAATCTATAACTGAACCTAACAATAGCAAAACCCCATATACAAAAAATCCGATAAAAAACCTGCTCCATTGAATTTTAGGTTTTGTAGTAATCAAGGTTTTAAATGGTCTATAATGAATAAACTTAACTGCTATAAAGGCACCAAAAAGCATAAAATATATCGTAAAGTTAGTCAGAATATAATTTAGCATTGGTGGGATATATTTATTAAATAAATCCATAGAACTTGTCATATTGACAATATCAAATAAAGCATCTTTATTTGAAAAAAGTATAAAAAATATCGGTATTGATACTATAGTTGACCCTATAAAAAGATAAAAATAAAGAATAATCGCTACTGATGACACAAATCTTGAAGGTCTAATGTCTCCTGTTTTGGCCATATCTTCGTATTTTGTTATCATGATTTCATCCCCCTTAATTATGCCAAATAATTAGATTTATCTTACAACAAATCATTGATAAGTCTTCCGCTGTAGACTTTTAATATTCCAGTAATTGAAAATTGTATCAACTAGTTCATTATAACATTCTCTATTTCAAATTTAAATCACTATATTTTTATGCCTATTATCATTCTCTATTAATTTTTTTCTTTAAATATCTAGTTAACTTAGTTATTACATACTTTACAGAGAACTCAATAGATACATATCCCAAATCAACATAAGAATGTAAGTACATGTTAAATCTAATGAAAGAATCATAATTTTTATGACCTCCATTGGCAAAGGAGGCCACAAGCTGCTTATTAAACTTATCCACCGTATATCCCTTAATTAATTCCCTATTATTCATTAGTACTGTTTGCATGAGGTGGATATCAGATATTCTCTTATATTTGAGAACTTGATTGATTATTCACTTATTACTTAATATATTTAAAAGTATCAGATATCGTTTATATGAGAACTCACTAAAGCATTAGCAGCCTCCATTCCACTCTGAAGAGCTCCTTGCATCCAGCGATGTAATGGAGACACATGTTCTCCTGCAAAGAAAACCCTATTATCGTATTCAGGAAGCGTCATTTCCCAAGAGAATAATTTTTTTTGCTGAGGTGTGAAATAACAGAAAGCACCTCTAAACAAAGGATCCTCACTCCAAACTTGAGTCTTAGAATCTGTAACAATAGAATCCAATTCAAATTTTGATAAACCATGTACCTCTTCAACATCACGCTTAATTATTTCAAATCGCTCCTTATCAGTTATATTACCTAATCTAACAGAATCCAAATTAAAATTATATGATGCAAGAAATACCCCAGGATTTTCAGCTTTATTTGGGTTTTCTGCTTCATTATAGTTTAATTCACTTTCTGTTTTAGTTTGACTATTTACAGAGTCTGATGGATACCAAATGGTTGTAATAGGAAGATCTGTGTATGAGCCGCCTCCAAATATGCCTTGTTCCTCCCAAAATCGTTTATTACAATTAAAAATAGATTTTAGAGCATTTCCATAATTAACTTCTTTTATAGCTTGCATTTTTCTGCTTCTAAACATGGGTTTTATATCCATTGTTCTAAGTACAGAAAATGGAACAGCACAAATAATGTAATCAAAGTCCTCATACCTAATTTCTTGTGAAGTATTGTCTTGATATGATAAAGTCACATAACTATTTTCTCTGCGGTAAATTCCCTTAACAGTATTGCCTGATTTCCATTTAACCTTTCCTAGCAGCTGTACAGGAATACCTGGGTAATACTCTTGAGGTTTACTACTTAAAAAGGATTTATGGAATGCAAGAGGTAAATTAACTAATCCATCAATAATCTCATACATAAACCAGAAGTTAACAGGAAAATACTCTTGAACAAAGTCAACATAATTATTATATAGATACTCCCCTCCAATGGGAAATAAATTGGATAGAAGGTTTATAGCACCCTGACTTAGATTTCTGCTCTCAAACATTTGCCTAGTATTTAGACTGTCCCAATATAAAAGCGGCTTACTATATGTTTCCTTAGTTTTGAGTATTTCAATTCTGCTGCTAGGAGGAGCTTTTAGTATTGGTGCCTCAATTGCATAATAACCTAACTCCTGCCATGCAGTTCTTCTTTCCATAGGTGTTAAGTTATATGTAGGATAGATATATTTCTTTACATTTTCACCATAAGCATCATTCCTAACTCTTGTCTGATGCAAATAAATAAAGGTATTAGGGTCAGTTTGCCTAAAGGGTCTTGTATTAAGCTTGAATAAATTTATGTAATGCCAAACAGTTTCATGATTTACTGGAATACGCATGGGTCCAAGTTCCCCATATAGCTTTTTGTCTTTATCAAAATAATATGTATAGACTCTTCCTCCAATACGTTTATCAGAAGCCTCAAATATAGTAATGTCAAAGCCTAGTTTTCTTAATTCAAAAGCAGAAGACATTCCCGCTAAGCCACCGCCTATTATACCTACCTTTTTTCCTTTGAATTCACCTGGATTGGCAAGTAAAGTAATACTCTTAGGCGGAGATAAAGCTTCAGTTATATTATGGAAATCTTCAGTGTGACAAGTTCTATAAAGAGCATAATATGACATTTTGCTGCGTTCTTCATCTGTAGGGTTATCCGGTTGAGGAGGTCTTGGAATATTTGAATAGAGAACATTTGGACAAATCATTGCTAATCACCTTTAAATACATTTGTCATCCTATTAAAATGTATGAAAATACATATTTAAAGGTGCATTTAAACCATTATTCCTATACATGGTATTATTAATTACCATTATTAATTACCATTGTTAAAAAGAAGTCTTTAAAAATAAATTGAATTACTAAACTGTTGTAGGAGTTTTAACTTATGGAAAGAAAAGTCAATTAATTTAATAATTAATTTATTTTTTTTACCACTATTAGTAAATTTACTAGCAACTGAGTTTACATTCAAATCATTCAAATTTTAAACAATTTAAGTGAAATTATTTTCCACGTGTCTTTACTTTTAACCTTGGGAAATATAAATACTGAATATAGCTGTTAAATAATATATGAAAGGTTGATGATTAATGAAAGTAAAAGATGTTATGACTAAAAATGTCACTTATGTTAATCCAGCAACAACTGTCACAGAAACTGCAAATCTTATGCAGCAGTATAATGTTGGTGCAATTCCAGTTTGTGATCAAAACGGTGTAGTTGGAATAGTAACTGATAGAGATATCGTTGTCAGAACTATTGCTCCAGGTAAAAACCCACAGATGACAGCAGTTAAAGATGTGATGACTACAGGAGTTTCAACAGTGTCACCTGATATGGACATTAGGGATGTTACAAGAAAAATGGCTGACAGCCAAATAAGAAGAGTTCCTGTCATAGAAAATAACACATTAGTAGGAATAGTGGCTCTTGGAGACGTAGCAGTTGATGCAAAATACGATACTGAGGTTGCTGAAACACTAATCAATATTTCAAAGCCAACTAAATAATAAAAACATTAATAAAGATAATTGATTACTTTTAAAGCCATAACAATACTAAGCTTCATAAACCGCTAACGCATTAAAAACCCAAAGACTCGAAAGTGCACTATGTAATCACAAACTGTACTTTCGAGTTATTTGGGTAAATAGGAAAAATTGAATTATATTACTTATACGCGAATACAACTTAGATAAATGGTTACTCGATTAAAGATATGTTTGAATTTATTAACGAATTTAATCGATTTTTATCGAAGCACTGTCAAATTATTTCACATCCGATATCTTTTTAGTAATTTTCATACTAAAATATATATCTTTACTTTTAAAGTAAAAAGTATATATAGTTTAAAATTCTCTTATCCTTTTGCATTTACTTTTTTGGTTAATTTTACCAATTAATTACCGCCTAAAAGTATCTTTTTCATGCAAAAACACCAAATTTTCAATAATTCAACATAATTATTTAACATTTTTATACACTTTTGTATGTTTAGTGTTGATGTTTGTAGTCATTTTATGGTATTTTATAAATATGAGCATTTAGTTCGGTAAATTATTGAATATAGTAAACTTGAATTATATTTCTAACAATTTAAGTTGCTTTTCTCCAAAATAATAATAAATTACACGTGTACGGAGGATTATTTTATGAAAAAAAATGATTCGATTCTAAATGACTTTAATAGGTCAAAAAATCTGTCAAGTTGGACTTTAATATTTCCTGTTTTACTATATTTGTTTTTACTGGTAGTTGCCTATCAAGTAAATAACCGTCAGATATCTGTCCAAATAGGCACTGCTATAATCCCATATATATCACTGGGCGGAATAATATCTCAATTTCAAATGCTATTATTTATACTAATTGTGGTTTTTTACAGAAAGATTGGATTAGTCTCTGTATTGATTTTAAGTACCATTCAAGCCACTTTATTAGTTCTTCCAATTATTTATGGCAAAGTTTACACTTCTATTGCAGGTATTGCAATTTTGATTTCTAGTGCTGCGGTATCAATACTGATTTATTTTTACTTAAAAAGATTAGACAGTAATCAGAATACAATTGCTAAATATGCATTCACTGATACACTTACTGGTCTACCTAATCGCAGAGCCTTTAATGATTATTTGAGCAAGCTTATTGCAGAATATAGCAATGATGATGATAAATTTGCATTAGTAATGATAGATTTAGATGATTTTAAGAATATAAATGATTCAGTTGGACATGATTCAGGTGATGAAATTCTTAGTGAAGTTGTTAAACGTTGGAAAATAGTTCAAAGCGCTGATGATTTCATTGCAAGAATTGGTGGTGATGAATTTACTATCATTATAAAGAATTATGGTTCTGAAGAAGAGTTAGAGAGAAAAATTAAAAAATATTCAACCGCTATATCAAGCAGATTTATAATTAATCTTAACTACTTTTATATTTCAGCTAGTTTTGGTGTTGCTTTATATCCAAAGGATTCAAAAGATCCATCAGAAATTTTCCGTTACGCTGACATAGCTATGTACTTTTCCAAGAATAGCGGTAATGTAAACATTACTATGTACAACCGTTCTATGACTGATACAATAGAAAACAGTGTTGCACTGGAACAGAAGATTAGGATAGCATTGGAGGAAAATAATCTTTATTTTGTCTTACAGCCCCAATATGATACTAAAACAAGAAAGATTAGAGGCTTCGAAGCTCTTGTTCGTATGAAGGATGAATACGGTAATATAATCAATCCTGCTTCATTCATTCCAGTTGCAGAGAAAACAGGACTTATTACTAGTATCGATAACTGGGTTATAAGAAATTCAATGTTATTTTTCAAAAGAGTTTTAGATATAACTAATGAAAACCTTATTCTTTCAGTAAATATCTCTGTACTTCATTTATTAAATAAAGGTTTTTTAGACGAGATACAACAAATGCTTAACGAGACAAAATTTCCTCCAAGTAACCTTGAAATAGAAATTACAGAGTCAGTATTTATATCCTCAATGGCGAAAGCTATTGAAACGTTAAATGAATTAAAGAAATTAGGTGTGTGTATTGCATTAGACGACTTTGGAACAGGTTATTCATCCCTCAGCTATCTATCAAAACTCCCTATAGATTTATTAAAAATAGATAAGTCTTTTATAGACGAACTTCTGGTCAGTGAATCTGGAAGGAATTATGTTGAAGCAATTATTTCAATAGGTCATATTATGAATTTTTCTGTAATATCTGAGGGTGTTGAAAATCAAAAACAGTTAGATATACTCACCAATCTCGGAAGTGATTTTATGCAAGGATACCTATGGGGAAAACCAATGCTTCCAAAAGATGCTTTAAAGCTATTAGGAGTATCAGATGAAATAATAAAATCTACATTATTAGCTTAAAAACTAGCTTAAATTTTTAGTGTCACTTATATAACTTTCACAAACTAAATTAAAAGCGCACATTTCCATTGGAATTTATTTGGAACACATTTTAATTAATGTGTTCCTTTTTTATCTTTAATTTTTTTACATTTTTGTGCTTTATCGCTAAATTATTGTATAATATCTACAATTTTGTATAAATTAATTACATTTTTGCAGATTTATGTTGATATTTGTTGTATGTTTATGTTATTTTATTACTAAGGAATATTGTATATATCAATGTGATAAAAGTTCTAGAATAAAAGGTATATTAATAGCAGAATTTTTTTATATCTCTAAATTAGAAATTACTTTTGTACTAAAATATGGTTAAGACAATGGCAACCCTTTTAATTTGATAGGAATTTATTTTATAGATACTATCTGAATATTTGAAGTAAAAATTAATATTTAATAATTAATTATTTACAGTTGAGATAAAAAGTATACAGGAGACATAATATATGACACAATATAATTCATTTGATAAGGAGTTTTCAAAATCAATACAATTGCCATCAAAATCAATTCAATTACCAAGCTGGACTATGATTTTTCCTATTCTTTTTTATATATTAATTATGATAACTACAACTTATATTAATAGATATCAAATCAATTTAACATTATTTAATATAGTTTTTCATTACTTAACAATTAGTGGGATGTTAACTCAATTACAAATGTTTCTTCTCATAATAATGGTTATATTTTATAGAAAAAAAGGATTTCAAAATGTCGTTACAATTTGTATTATTCATACTATTATTTTAGCAATTCCGTTTATTTTCCTTCAAGCATATTCATCAATTGCTGGATTAGCGGCAATATCTACATGCATAACTGTAACCTTATTAATCTATCTATACTTAAAGAAGTTAGACCTCAATCAAAATATCATTGCAGAATTTGCTCTTACTGATACACTTACAGGTCTTCCCAACCGCCGCAAATTCAATGACTATTTGATAAGACTAATTTCAGACTGTAATGATGATAGCTTTAAATTTGCATTAGTTATAGTAGATATAAATGATTTTAAAAACATTAATGATTCAGTTGGACATGATGCAGGAGATGAAGTTCTCTGTCAAGTGGTAGAACGATGGAAAATGGTTCAGGGAAAGAATGATTTTATAGCAAGGCTTGGCGGTGATGAATTTATCATAATTTTAGAAAATTATGGTTCGGAGTATGATCTAAAACAGAGTATTAAAAAATATTCTGTAGCCATATCCGATAGATTTGTAGTAAAGGACACTTACTTCTATATTACAGCTAGTTTTGGTGTCGCTCTCTATCCACTAGACTCAAGGGATTCCACAGAATTGTTCCGTTTTGCTGATGCAGCTATGTATTATGCAAAAAATATCAGCAGCATGGATATATGTCTGTATAATTCATCTATGACCGAATCAATTGAATATAATGTAGCTTTAGAACAAAAAATTAGAAGGGCTTTAGAAGATGATAAACTATACTTTGTATTGCAGCCACAATATGATACTAAAACAAAAAGGCTTAGAGGCTTTGAAACTCTGGCTCGACTTAACGACGAAAATGGAAATCCTATAAGCCCTGCAATGTTTATTCCAATTGCAGAAAAAACTGGTCTAATAACAAGTATTGATAACTGGATTATTCGTAATACAATGATTTTTTTTAAAAAAGTTCTTAATAAAACTGATAAAGACCTGTTGCTTTCAGTGAACATATCTGTATTACATTTACTGAATAAAGGTTTTATTGATGAAATTAAACTCATGCTTCAAGAAACAGAATTCCCTCCAAATCAGCTTGAAATTGAGATTACAGAATCTGTATTTATTTCATCAATATCTAAAGCAATTGAAATATTAAATGAATTAAAAAATATGGGTATCCGAATAGCACTTGATGATTTCGGAACAGGATATTCATCACTCAGTTATTTAACTAAGCTTCCAATTGATATACTTAAGATTGACAAGTCCTTTATAGATGAGCTTCTTGTCAGCGATTCCGGTAGAAATTATGTTGCAGCAATTATTTCCATAGGGCATATAATGAATTTTTCGGTATTATCTGAAGGTGTAGAAATTCAAGACCAGCTAGATATACTTGCTAATTTAGGAAGTGATTATATTCAAGGGTATGTATGGGGTAAGCCTATGAATACAAGTGATGTGTTAAAGCTTATTGGAATAACTGAAGAATTATAATAAATTTAAGCTATTCTTAATAACATTCCCATCATCCATGGTTCATAGTGTACCCTCAATCATGTAGATCATTCTGCAAAAACTTGGAGCTTGCTGAACAATTAAAACATAATGAATATTGTTTTACTAATTTCAACAATATTAGAATGTATTCATTCAGCAAGCTTTTCTCATATAACATTAGCTTTTTATTTGATAGTGCCAACATACCTAAAAAATTATCTTTAAAATCATTCTAGTTCGTACAATATTGTTCTAAAGTTAGATTCATTTCATAATCAACTTCAAGTCAAAACTGCTTATAATTCCAATTCTTCAAAACAAACAGCTAATAAGACGAAGGACTGTGACCTTTATTGACTATAGAAAAAGCAAAAAAGTATACCTCCCTTTAGCTTTCCCCATAAGAATTAGTTCTCTTTAGCACCAATATTATGGATTTACTTATCTAGTATTTTATAAAAAAGAATCAAGCTGAGATTACTCTTTTACCAAAACTTTAATAATTTCTGATATATACATAGTATGATAATCTTTAGAAGGATACCATTTATCATCATTTTCTTTTTCATCAAAATTGTCAGGAGTCATATCACAATGGTATTGTTTTTTACATATCAGAATCATGTTAGCTTCTTCAAAAGCAACTGTTCCATCTATAAAGTATGGTGTTAAGCCAGCTTGCTCTACTTTATTTGTATCTCTTCCCGATACTGTCCCACATATGTTTAGAGCCTTCTTGTAGGCTTCATCATAAAATGAAATTGTAAAAGTTTCATTTGCATCAACAAACTCCTTAGTGTATCTTTGAGGACGTATATAAGTTGTTGCAACATTCTTTCCCCACATAATTCCAAGGCCACCCCAGCTGGCTGTCATTGTGTTGAACTTCTCATTATTACCTGCCGATATCAGCATCCACTCTTTACCTATCTTTTTAAATGGATTAAATAACAAATCTTCTACCTTAATTTCTTTAAAACTCATAGTTCTCCTGCCTCTCTGAAATTAATATTCAAATTAATATACAATATATGTTAGTATATTATATTTTATCACCAATATAACACTCTTACAATTAATAACTATATTTAAGACAAACACTAAAACATTATGAAAATGCCAATCTAAGCTAGTTGATATTGATATTTACTCGTATATTTGTTATTGTATAATAAAGATGTATTTTGCCATTTTGTATCATGTTTTGTTATTTACAGATTTTAAATAAGCTTATCTGCATGCTTTTTGATTTTTTTAATTACCGGATAATAAAGGAGCATACCTTATGAAACATAGTAATAGCCTTCCCCAAAAAAAGCAACTCCCAAAATGGACAATAGTAATCTCAATAATTATTTATTTTATTATTTTCATAGCAAATATGCAAATTAATAAGTTTGATATTTCTTTAATGATAGGAGAATCTCGCATACATTCATTGTCCATAAGTGGTATTTTAGGACAACTTCAAATGTTTATTCTCGTTATCATGGTTACATATTTTCAAAAACAAGGATTTACTACTGCAATAATTCTTTCTATTATTCAAATATTTATACTTATTTCAACTATAATTAGGGTTAACTCTTACTCGCCTGTTTCAGGATTAGCTGCTCAGATTACAAATATTAGTGTTGTATTTATAATCTATATATATTTAAAGCAACTGGACATGCATTCAAAAACTATAACTAAGTACGCAGTCACCGATGCACTGACAGGACTGCCTAATCGCCGTGCCTTCAATGATTATATATCTACGCTTATCGAAAATCACAATTCTGAAACTGAGAATTTTGCATTAATCATGGTTGACTTGGACGATTTTAAAAACATTAATGATTCAGTTGGACATGATTTAGGTGATGAAGTTCTATGTCAAGTTGCAAAAAGGTGGAATTATGTTAAGAATAAAAATGAATTTATTGCCAGGCTTGGTGGTGATGAATTTATAATAATTATAAAAAATTATGTCTCTGTAGAGGATCTAACTCAAAACATAAAAAAATACTCTAACGCTCTGTCAGAGAGATTCATTGTAAAAGATAATTATTTTTATGTTTCAGCAAGTTTTGGTGTATCCCTGTTTCCTAGAGACTCAAAAGATTCATCAGAAATATTTCGTTTTGCCGATGCTGCAATGTATTATTCAAAGAATATCAGCAACGAAGATATTTGTTTGTATACACCTTCTATAACTGAAATGATAGAAAATAATGTTATACTAGAGCAAAAGGTTAGAAAGGCATTAGATGATAATAATTTGTACTTCGTATTACAGCCACAATTTGATACTAAAACAAAACAACTCAGAGGCTTTGAAACACTAGCTCGTATGAAAGATGAAAATGGTAATCAAATAAGCCCTAATTTGTTTATTCCAATTGCAGAAAAAACGGGAATTATTACTAGAATTGATAACTGGATTATATACAATACCATGTTATTTTTCAGAAAAATATTAGATAAGACTACTGAAAAATACATACTTTCAGTAAATATTTCTGTACTGCATTTATTGAATAAAGACTTTTTAGATGAAATTAAACAGATGCTTGATGAAACTGGATTCCCTCCAGAACAACTTGAAATTGAAATTACAGAATCAGTATTTATTTCTTCTATATCAAAAGCAGTTGAAATACTTAATGAATTAAAGAAAATTGGAATTCGTATAGCACTTGATGACTTTGGAACCGGTTATTCATCACTCAGTTATTTAGCTAAACTCCCTATCAATATGCTTAAAATTGATAAATCTTTTGTTGATGATCTTCTTATTAGTGAATCTGGAAGAAATTATGTTAATGCCATTATTTCAATTGGTCATATAATGAATTTTGAAGTCCTATCAGAAGGTGTTGAACTGCAAGAGCAGCTTGATATCCTTGCTAATCTTGGGAGTGATTATATTCAAGGTTATGTTTGGGGTAAGCCTATGGAGACAAATGATGTCATAAAGCTAATTGACATTATTGAAAAGGATAGCTAGTTGAACTAGCTGGTTATGAATTATAAAGATGCAGGGTATTATCTCTTAGATTGCTAAGAAATAATACCCTTCTTTATTTTTCCAGTGTATCAAATTTCCAGTTTACAGTTGTTCTATCCTAACTATTGACATAGAACACATAAAAGGAGTATGCATCCTATTCAAAGATAGCCTGCAATACTCCCCTTTTATACAATATTATTTCTAGCTATATCAGCCGCCTAGCTTTTCCTTTAGAGTTGCTTGTGCAGCAGCAAGTCTTGCTATTGGCACGCGGAAAGGCGAACATGATACATAGTTGAGTCCAGCATTCTGACAGAATTCAACTGATGAAGGATCTCCTCCATGCTCACCACAGATTCCAAGCTTGATATCAGGTCTTGTCTGTCTACCAAGTTTAGCTGCCATATCAATCAGTTTGCCAACTCCAGTTTGATCGATCCTAGCAAATGGATCTGACTCATAAATTTTCTTTGAATAGTAATCATCCAAGAACTTGCCTGCATCATCTCTACTAAATCCAAAAGTCATTTGGGTTAAGTCATTTGTACCAAATGAGAAGAACTCAGCTTCTTTAGCAATTTCATCGGCTGTAAGTGCCGCTCTAGGTATTTCTATCATTGTTCCAACTTTATATTCTAGTTTGACACCTGCTTTTTCAATAACTTCATTAGCAGTTTTTACCACAACTTCTTTTACAAATTTTAATTCTTTTACATCTCCTACTAATGGAATCATTATTTCAGGTATAACTGACATCCCTTTTTTATTTACATTGATAGCAGCTTCTATAACGGCCCTTGTCTGCATTTCAGCAATTTCAGGGTAAGATACTGCTAAACGACAGCCTCTATGTCCCATCATTGGGTTAAATTCATGTAAGCTAAGAACTATACTCTTTAACTCATCAAATGACATTCCCATTTCCTTTGCAAGAGCATCGATATCTTCATCCTCTTGTGGTAGGAATTCATGCAATGGTGGGTCTAAGAATCTGATAGTTACAGGATAGCCTTTCATTGCAGTAAATAGGCCCTCAAAATCGCTTCTCTGCATTGGCAAAAGCTTATCAAGAGCTTTTCTTCTTTGCTCTTCTGTCCTTGATACAATCATTTCTCTCATTGCAGAAATTCTATCAGCATTAAAGAACATATGCTCTGTACGGCAAAGACCTATACCTTCTGCTCCAAACTTCATTGCTTGCTCAGCATCAGCAGGAGTATCAGCATTTGTTCTTACTTTTAATGTTCTTATTTCATCCGCCCACTTCATAAGTGTAGCAAAATCTCCAGTCACTTCTGGTTCAACAGTTGGCAGCTGTTCTCCGTAAACATTACCAGTTGAGCCATCTAATGATATCCAATCACCTTCTACATACTTCTTTCCATTCTTGTCAATGAAATATTTCTCTTCTTCATTTATTTTTATATCACTACAGCCAGCAACACAACAAGTACCCATACCACGAGCTACAACTGCAGCATGTGAGGTCATACCTCCGCGACCAGTTAATATTCCCTGTGATACATGCATACCCTCTATATCTTCTGGTGAAGTTTCAAGTCTAACAAGTATAAGTTTGCTTTCACCTTTTTTAGCAGCTTCTGTAGCGTCCTCTGCTGTGAAGTAAATCTTACCTGTTGCAGCACCAGGTGATGCTGGAAGTCCTTTAGCAATTACAGTTGCTGCTTTTAGTGCCTTAGCGTCAAAATTAGGATGTAGAATAGCATCTAACTGCTTAGGATCAACCTTCATAATTGCTTCTTCCTTAGTAATCATGTTTTCTTCCACTAAGTCAACTGCAATTTTTAACGCTGCCGCAGCTGTTCTCTTACCATTTCTGGTTTGAAGCATAAATAGCTTACCATTTTCTATTGTAAACTCCATATCCTGCATATCTCTATAGTGCTTTTCCAATATACCAGCAATCTTTACAAACTCTTCATATGCAGCAGGATTAACCTCCTTCATTTGCTCCATTGGTTGAGGAGTTCTGATACCTGCAACAACATCCTCTCCCTGTGCATTCATTAAAAACTCACCATAGAGCTTCTTTTCACCTGTTGAGGGATTTCTAGTAAAGGCAACACCTGTTCCTGAATTATTGCCCATATTTCCATAAACCATTTCCTGTACATTTACTGCTGTACCCCAATCTCCAGGAATATCATTTAATCTTCTATAATAAATAGCACGAGGGTTGTCCCAAGAACGGAAAACAGCCTTTATTGCTTCCATAAGCTGTGTTTTTGGGTCTTGTGGAAAATCAAACCCTTTTTCATTTTTAAATAGTACTTTATACCTCTTTACAACTTCCTTTAAGTTTTCTGCTGATAAATCCGTATCAAATTTTGCATTGTTTTCTTCTTTTACATCGTCAAGTATTTTTTCAAACTTAGCTTTTTCAACTTCCATTACTACATCAGAGAACATCTGAATGAATCTTCTGTAGCTGTCATATGCAAATCTTTCGTTACTAGTAAGCTTTGCAAGTCCCTCTACAACTAAATCATTTAACCCAAGATTTAGAATTGTGTCCATCATGCCAGGCATTGAAGCTCTTGCACCAGATCTGACAGAAACTAAAAATGGATTTGTTGGATCTCCGAATTTCTTACCAACAACTTTTTCTGTCTTTTCTAGCATTTCATAAATCTCATTTTCAATTTCTTTTGCAATAGTCTTGCCATCGCTATAATATCTTGTACAAGCCTCAGTAGTTACAGTAAACCCTCTTGGAACCGGAAGTCCTAAACCAGTCATCTCGGCTAAGTTAGCACCTTTTCCTCCAAGAAGATTTCTCATTTTTGCATTCCCTTCATTGAAAAGATAAACATATTTTGACATAAAAGCCTCCCTGCAAAAAATATATTATAACAAAACCGTACAATAACGATTTTTGTTTTCACTGTATAACCCGGGTTTATAAAATTTCAGACAAACCAGTATAATGTAAAAGAATAAATATAACCTATACAAAATACCATGAACATTTTTGTATTTAGAAGAAAAAATCAGTGAGAGCTCTCAACTGACATAATGGCATACTATTCTTCTATGGTTGATTCTTCAAAAATAACTTCATCTAAAGGAGTTTCTTCTAAAGAAATTTTTTCTAAAGAAGTTTTTTCTAAAGAAGTTTCTTCTATAGGAGTTTCTTCTGAAAGAAATTTATCAACTAAGTTTTTCTCTTTACTTGTTCTAACATAAGTTATTTTTCCTTCTGCAATTTCATTAATAGCAATAGTAACTTCCTTTTCAGAATTTACTTTTGAAAGCTTAGGCGCTCCGTCAACTAACTGTCTTGCTCTCTTAGCAGCTTCAACTACTAATGTATATCTGCTATCTGCAGTCTTCATCAAATCATTTATTGATGGATAAATCATTATAAATACCTCCAGTTTTGTAAAATCTTTTAAAAATATATTTATAAATTTTCACATTAATTTTAGTCAACTTTTGCAAATAAAATATTATCTGTGAGAAAAATGATATCAAAGTTATGTTACCAAGTTAGCAACTTATTTTAAGTACATTATTAAATTAAAATAAAATCCCACACCAATATTTTACACTATAAAAGTTCTTTAACTTTATATTAATTGACCATCAACCTTATTTAATAAATGTATTTAACAGTTCTGTATTTCTTGATGGTTTTAATCGCTCAGCATCTAATATTTTTTCAATATTTAAAACAGCGTTATCAACACAATCATTTAAAACTAAATAATCATATTTTGATGCATATTTCATTTCCTTATATGCCTGTTCCAATCTTTTTTCGATAACATCACAGCATTCAGTTCCTCTGCAGACTATTCTTCTTTTTAATTCATCATATGAAGGTGGAAGAATAAATATCAGAACACATTCGGGATACTTCTGTTTTATTTCAAGAGCGCCTGCAACAGTTATCTCTAAAACAACATCTAAGCCATCCTGAATGCAAGATTCAACATATGATTTTGGAGTTCCGTAATAATTATCACAGTACTTATCCCATTCTATTAAACCATCATTATCTATCATGTCTAAAAATTTACTTTCTGATACAAAAAAATAATTCTTACCTTCTATTTCACCCTCACGCGGTTTCCTTGTAGTTGCCGATACAGAATATTTTACAGTCTCTCTGTGTTCTAATAATTTTTGGCAAACTGTTCCTTTACCTGCCCCAGACGGACCAGACAATACAACTAATAACCCCTTTTGTTGCATAGCGTCCTCCTAATCCTCTATTGTTTCATCATCATTATCACTTGTATCAGCGTCCTTTGTATTCAATCTGTGAGCCACTGTTTCAGGCTGCACTGCTGATAAAATAATATGATCACTATCAGTAATAATAACTGCTCTTGTTCTTCTGCCATATGTTGCATCTATTAACATTCCTCTATCTCTTGCCTCTTGAATAATCCTTTTTATAGGCGCAGATTCAGGACTTACTATTGCAATTAATCTATTTGCAGAAACAATATTGCCAAATCCAATGTTTATAAGCTTCATACTATCCTCCCATGCCCAGTTGGGCGTTATATATTATTTTTATTTTATGGGAGGAACGCCTCTAGTTCAAAACCAATATATGTTTTTATTATCGGCTATCCTCCCATGCCAATTTAGGCGTTTATATTTTATTTAACTATTTAAAATAATAACTTAAAACACGCCATGCATAATCTAAACTTCAAAAACCACTTGTGGTTTTTGTGGCTCGAAATTGCACTATGTTTGCACAAACTTATTTTTCGAGCTCCTCCCATGCCAATTTAGGCGTTTATATTTAACTATTTAGTGTAGTAACTTGAAAATATGCTATGCTTAAACAAAACTTCAAAAACAGAATATCAACTCTATTCGATATTCTGAATTTGTTCTCTTATTTTCTCTGTTTCACTTTTAAGTTCAAGAACATTTTTCGTTATAATTATATCATTTGACTTTGAGCCGATAGTGTTTATTTCCCTATTTATTTCCTGAACTAAAAAGTCAAGCTTTCTTCCTATGGGCTGCTGCTGTATACTTAATATATCTCTTAGCTGTGATAAATGACTTCCAAGTCTTACTAATTCTTCATCAATACTACATCTATCAGCAAAAATAGCAACTTCCATTGCAATTCTGTTTTCATCAATTGTTTGTTGGCTCAAAAGATCCTTTATCCTATTTTCAAGCTTTAGTTTGTATTCAGAAACAACTTCAGGACTTCTGTCAGATATATTTTTAATTATATCTTGCATATTATCTGCCTTTTGCAACAGGCTTTCTCTTAATTCATTGCCTTCCTTTTCACGCATTTGAATTAATGATGATATGGCAGTCTCTAATGCACTTTTCAATACTTTCCAAAGCTGTTCTTCATCGTCTTCATTTTTTTCAATTCGTAGTACATCTGGTAATCTAGATACTAAAGATACACTTATGTCATCAGCTAAATTATACTTGTTCTTTAACTTTTCAATAGCCTGTATGTAAGCATCAGCTAAAGCCTCATCAAGTGTAACACTTTTTGAATCCTCAGAACGGTCTTCAAATGAAATAAAAATATCAACTTTTCCTCTAAATATGCTTTTTGATACTATCTCTCTAACACGTTCCTCTAAAAAAGCAATCTGTCTAGGTAACTTAATATAGAAATCTATATATCTGTGATTTACACTTTTAATTTCTACAGTAAATTCCTTACCACAATCACTAAAGGTTCCCCTACCGAAACCAGTCATGCTCCTAACCATAAATTCCTCCACTAGATGAGCTTTAAAATTAACAATCTCGTAAAGTATTATAACACAATTTCATATTATTTAAAGAATTTTTTACTTATTTTCTTTATTTTTTTCCAATTTGCTTCAAATTGCTAACCCATATGAAATATTTGCCAATATTTAAATTGATTATACACAAAATGGAGGATTTGAATCCTCCATAAATTAAACTTTTTCTTTATTATTTTTATAGCTTTAATACATTTTCAATGGCTTGCTGTACTCTGGATTTATCAAAGGGTTTAACTACAAAGTCCTTTGCTCCCATTTTTATTGCATCAATAACCATTCCTTGCTGTCCCATGGCAGAAACCATAAGTATTTTTGTGTTTGGGCTAACCTCAGTTATACCTTTTATTGCCATAATACCATCCATTTCAGGCATTGTTATATCTAATGTAATAATATCTGGTTGATACTTTCTTGCCTGTTCAATAGCTTCGAATCCATTTGAGCCTTCTCCAACAACTATGTAATTAGAATTCTCTTCTATCATTCTTTTTATTAATGTCCTCATAAATACTGCATCATCAACAACTACAAATTTTATTTCTCCCATTTGATACATCTCCTAGTTCATACATCATTAGTGATAAAGCAACAATCCCAGCCGTCTCTGTTCTAAGAATCCTTGGCCCAAGAGTTAACTTATTAATACCCTTGGATTCAGCTAATTGTATTTCCTGTTCAGTATAACCGCCTTCTGGGCCGATAAAAATTGAAGCTGTTTTAACAACTGAGTATTTTGACACTATATCTTTAAGACCAGTTGAACTTTCCTTCTCATATGGAATTACTGACAAATCAAAGCTTGAAGCTATATTGACAGCATCAGTAAACTTAATAGGCATACATATTTTAGGAATAATTCCTCTATTCGACTGTTTTGCTGCCTCTAAACTAATCTTTTGCCATCTAGATACTTTATTTACGGCATCTTTGTCAGTATTAATTTTTGTAATACATCTCTCATTTATAACTGGTACTATCTCATTTACTCCGATTTCAATACACTTTTGTACAATCAAATCCATTTTGTCTGCCTTGGGTAATCCTTGAAATAGGGTTACCTTTAGCGCAGATTCAGTTTGATTTGGCTCTTTATTAATAATGTCAGCTATAATATAATCATTAGTAACTTCAGTTATCTCTGAGGAATAATCAAAGCCCTCACAGCATACTGTTATAACATCTCCCTTTACAGTTCTTAAAACCTTTTTCAGGTGCTGATAATCTTCACCAACGATAGTTATTTTATTATCTCTTATCTGTGAACTATTTACAAAGTATCTTGACATTTGAACACCATTGCTACCCATTCACCTATTTCCAGGGTTTCTATACAATCCAACCTGTTTTTTGCACAAGCTTCTAAAACTTCTAATTTTCTCTCTTTTATTATACCAGATGTAATAAATAAAGAATTATTTCCTTTTAAATAATAAGGTATAACTGATGCTAAGTCAATAATTACATTTGCTATAATATTTGCAACTATAATATCATATTTTTTGTCATTCTGCTTAAAATCAGTTAGAACGCCTTTAAAAACTGTTATTTTTGAACTTTCATTGTTTGTGGAAATATTTTCATTAGCAACCCTTACTGCCACCTCATCAATATCAATAGCATCAACCTTTTGTGCACCAAGCTTTGCAGCAATAATGGACAATATACCTGTACCACAACCAACATCCAGTACTTCAAATTCATCTTTCATATACTTATCTAATAATTTTGAACACATTTGAGTTGTTTCATGGGTCCCTGTTCCAAAAGCCATTCCAGGATCCATTTCAACTACAATATCATTCTGTTCAGCATCGTAATGTTCCCAAGTAGGCTTAATAACTATTCTTTCTGTAAGTTTAAATGGCTTATAATATTTCTTCCATGATGTGGACCAATCCTCGTCTTCTATTTCACCATAGCCATCTATGCCTTTACCAACATCAAGAAATTGGGATATATTTTCTAAACCATCATTTATTTGCTTTAGGAGATCATTTATATCTAAGCTATTTTGAAAGTAAGCCTTGATTATAACATCCTCACCTAATGATTCAATAAACTCATCATCAGCATAATCTAAAGTATCTGTTTTTTGAATTTCTTTTCGTATATCAAATGGATCCATTATTGCAATACCGCCTGCACCCATTGATGTTAACAGTTCAGAGACAGCCTCACTTGCTTCATTAGTTGTATTTACACGTATTTCGTACCATTTCATAAAATACCCATGCCCTACATTTCTTGTTTAACACTAACGAAATGTATATTTCCTTGACAGAAACAGCACAGGCTTGGCACCTCCCTATATTTTATATTTTCTGTTTTCACTGCTAAGCTTTATTTGAATGCGTCCTTCATTTTGTCAAAAAAGCCTTTCCTTTGCTCATGAGTGTCATCGCCGCTAATTTCAGCAAACTCTCTTAATAGTTCCTTCTGTCTTTCACTTAATTTCTTTGGAACTTCAATATTAACCTTAACATATTGATCTCCACGACCATTACCACGTAAATATGGTATTCCTTTTCCTCTAAGTCTAAATACCGAACCCGTTTGCGTTCCCTCAGGCACAGTGTATTTTACTTTTCCATCTAATGTAGGCACTTCTATTTCCGCTCCAAGAGCCGCCTGAACAAATGTAATTGGCTCATCACATACAATATCATTTCCTTGTCTTTTAAATAGAGGATGGGGTTTAACTCTGACATTTATTAATAAGTCTCCGTTTGGTCCGCCCTTTGAACCAGGATCCCCTTCTCCTCTTAATGAAATTGTCTGTCCATCATCAATTCCTGCAGGAATATTAACTTTAATTTTAACATTATTTCTAAGCTTTCCTTTACCATTACATGCTGGACACGGATCAGTAATAATTTTACCTTCTCCACGACATACATCACAGGTTTTTTGATTAATAAATTGTCCGAATGGCGTATTCTGTCTGATTTGTACCTGACCAGTTCCATTACAATGCTTACAAGTTGATGCTTCTGTACCTGGCTTTGCTCCTGATCCAGTACACTTTGAACATATTTCCATTCTTCCTATCGTTAATTCTCTTTCTATACCAAAGGCTGCTTCTTCAAAAGAAATTTCTACTGCATATTTAAGGTCTGCACCCTTTTGAGGCCCTCTTCTTGACCTTGACCTTCCACCAAAGCCTGAACCTCCAAAGAAGGATTCAAAAATATCGCCAATTCCTCCAAAATCAAAATCTGAGAAACCTCCAGCTCCTCCAAAGCCATTTGGATCAACACCTGCATGACCATATTGATCATATCTGCTTTTCTTTTGAGGATCACTTAACACCTCATAAGCTTCATTTATCTCTTTAAACTTAGCCTCTGCATTTTTGTCACCAGGGTTAACATCAGGATGATATTTTTTTGCTAAATTTCTATATGCCTTTTTTAGCTCCGCATCAGAAGCACTTTTACTTACCCCTAATACTTCGTAGTAGTCTCTCTTTTCTGCCATAAATTCAACTCCCGTCTAATACATAACATTAAAATCCCTCAGAAAAATCAAGTTGCTTACTTCACCGGTATTATTTTCTAAAGCATAAAACAAGCCAGAGCCTAAAATTACCAGCTTTGGCATTTATTATCAATTAAAAAATACTTAATGTTAACTAAATTAATCTATAATTGGTCTTAACTATTTTAAAATACTTCCGTCGTAAAATTACGTTTACTTGTGGAATTAAATGTTAAAACCTCCACAAATACAAGAATAATTTTATACCTAAGCTTAGTTTAAAGTCAACTTAAAAAATGATTCTCCCAAAAACGAGTTAATTTATTAACACACCTATTCAAACAAAAATTCTATAATTACTTGCTGTTAAATTCTCAAAAAGCTTCTCGTAGTATTTCTTATACGTTACTCCATATAAATTTCTGTCATAAAATCACTTGCGGTTTTGTGGTTTGAAAACTCAGCTATATGCAAATAATTTCCAAACATCACCATCAGCATTATATATAGAGAACGATAAATACATGAATGCAGACTTTTTAATTTTCAACTTTTAATTGCTATAGGGGCCTATTACAGCCCCTATATATTATAACACCTAGTTTCAAAATGAAATTTCTCGGTTGTAGAAAAATTCATTAGAATCAGCAGCGTGCAAGTGAGGCGGAAAATATTCTCACCGTCTAAAAACCAAAGCGGTACCTGCCACTTATAGAAGTAGGGACATATTCTTGCCTCACTATATATTTATTTATCCTCATCAACTACTTTGTAGTCTGCATCAACCACATTATCATCTGCTCCGCCTGCATTACCCTGCTGCCCAAAACCAGCTCCACTAGGATCAGCACCTGGTGCTCCCTGTGCTCCAGCTTGTTGATATATCTTTGATGATATTTCATAAAATGCTTGCTGCAACTCATCAGTAGCCTTCTTTATTGCCTCTATGTCAGTGCCTTTTAGTGCTTCCTTAACACTATTAACACCTGACTCTATTTTTGCTTTATCTTCTCCAGATATTTTATCTCCAAGATCTTTTAAAGATTTTTCTGATTGATATACTAATGAATCTGCATTGTTTCTAACGTCAACTTCTTCTTTTCGTTTTTTGTCTTCAGCTGCAAACTTCTCAGCTTCCTTAACAGCCTTTTCTATATCTTCATCTGAAAGATTAGTTGATGCTGTAATAGTGATTTTCTGTTCGTTGCCAGTTCCTAAATCCTTGGCTGATACATGTACGATACCATTTGCATCAATATCAAATGTTACCTCTATCTGAGGAACTCCTCTAGGTGCTGATGGAATACCTGTAAGCTGGAATCTTCCTAAGCTCTTATTATACTGAGCCATTTCTCTTTCACCTTGAAGAACATGTATTTCAACACTGGTTTGACCATCTGCTGCAGTTGAGAATACTTGGCTCTTTTTAGTAGGAATAGTAGTATTTCTTTCAATTAACTTAGTGAATACTCCACCAAGAGTTTCAAGTCCTAATGATAATGGAGTAACATCTAATAAAAGAAGTCCTGTAACATCTCCTGTTAATACACCAGCCTGAATAGCTGCACCAACAGCAACACATTCATCAGGGTTAATTCCCTTAAATGGTTCTTTACCTAAATACTTTTTAACTGCATCTTGAACAGCTGGAATTCTTGTAGATCCACCAACCAACAAAATCTTATCAATTTTGTCTGGAGTTAAGCCAGCATCCTGCATAGCCTGTCTTGTTGGAATCATAGTATTTTCTACTAAGTCTGCTGTTATTTCATCAAATTTTGCTCTTGTAAGTGTTACATCTAAGTGCTTTGGACCTGATGCATCAGCTGTAATAAATGGCAAGTTTATGTTTGAAGTTGTTACACCAGAAAGCTCAATCTTAGCCTTTTCAGCAGCTTCCTTTAATCTCTGCATTGCCATCTTGTCATTTCTTAAATCAATTCCATTTTCTTTCTTGAAGGTGTCTGCAAGAAATTCAATAATTCTATTATCAAAGTCATCTCCACCAAGTTTGTTATTTCCGTTAGTAGCTAAAACTTCAAATACACCGTCTCCAATTTCAAGTATTGATACGTCAAATGTACCTCCACCCAAATCATAAACCATTATCTTTTGATCTTTTTCTTTATCAAGACCATATGCAAGAGCAGCAGCTGTAGGTTCGTTAATTATTCTAAGTACTTCAAGACCTGCTATCTTTCCAGCATCCTTTGTTGCCTGTCTTTGAGCATCACTGAAATATGCAGGAACAGTAATAACAGCTTGAGAAACTGTTTCACCTAAGTATGCTTCTGCATCAGATTTTAGTTTTTGAAGTATCATAGCTGAAATTTCTTGTGGAGAATATTTCTTTCCATCTATTTCAACCTTCCTGTCAGTACCCATATCTCTTTTTATTGAAATAATTGTTCTTTCTGGGTTAGTTACAGCCTGTCTCTTAGCAACCTGACCTACCATACGCTCACCAGTCTTTGAAAAAGCTACAACTGATGGAGTAGTTCTATTACCTTCAGGATTTGCTATAACTACAGGCTCTCCACCTTCCATAACCGCTACACATGAATTTGTAGTACCTAAATCTATACCAATTACTTTTGCCATTAAAAAATCCTCCTTAATATATTAACAAAATGTATTCAAATTTGAGTTATTCAAAACTATTAATTTGCTACCTTAACCATACTGTGTCTTACGACTTTTCCCTTCATTGTATAACCTTTTTGAAATTCTTCAATTACAACATTAACTCCTTTTTCTTCATCCTCCACATGCATTACAGCATTATGAAGTTCAGGATTAAATGGATTGTCTATTGCTTCAATTGGCTTGACACCTAGCTTCTCTAAACATTCCATCATCTGCCTCATAACCATTTCAACGCCTTCTTTTAGCGGATTGTTTTCCATTTCCTCAGCAGCTTTTAAAGCTCTTTCCAGATTGTCAACCACTGGCAAAATAGTATTTACAGTGTCAATGGCAGCATCAAGACTAAGAGCTTCTTTTTCTTTTAAAGTACGTTTTTTATAATTATCAAATTCAGCAGCTATACGTTGAACTGCATTTTTATACTCCTCACACTGAAGGTTCTTTTCCTCAAGTTTTGCTTTTAATTCCTCAATTTCAGTATTAACTGAATCTGTTTGACATTCCTCACCGCAATTACTAGATGAATCAGAATCACAACTGTTATTTGCTGTTTGCTCATTTTCATCTATATTAATTACTTCTTCATCTTTTGAATTAATATCTTTTTTCATTATCCAGTATTTACCTCCTTAATTTTTAACTATCCATCACCCAAGAGCCGTAATATCTCTTGATTAATTTTATTTCTTATAAAGTTCATTGAAGAAACAACCTTTGAATACTCCATTCTTGTAGGGCCAATAATGCCTATAGTACCTATTACATGATCTCCAACACTATATGAGGTTGTTACTAAACTGCATTCCTTTATACCTTCTATATTGTTCTCATTGCCAATCTGTATTACTATATCATTATTATTATATAAAGTATTAACAAGAATGTCTGAAATTAACTTCTTCTCATCAAGTATATTTAAAAACTCTTTTGCCTTCTGAACCTCTCTAAATTCAGGAAAGTTCAATATATTTGTAGTTCCCTCCAAATATACCTCAGGATGATCAATTGTTTTAATCAAGTCTTCAATACCGTTGAGAATTGGATTAATAATACTATGAGGTATAGAAATAAATTTCTCAACCTCAAACCTAATATCATTTGATGCAAGCATTTTAAGAGTATATCCTCTTAGCTTATCATTTAACAAATTTGATATTTGAATTAAAGAATCAGGAGTAATTCTATCATCAACTCTTACTAAATTATTACGTACAATATTTGTGTCTGTAACAATAATAACAAGAGCCTTTCCTTGTTCAATAGGAACAACCTGTACTGCTTTTAATGCAGATTTTTTTGAATGAGGAGTCAATGCCATAGTAGTATATTTTGTAAATTTTGACATTACTACTGAAGCATTTCTTATAAGCTGACTAAGTTCATTAATTTTGACGTCCATAGCATTTTTTATGTTTTCTATATCATCTTGTGAAAGTTCATTAATCTGCATTAATTTGTCTACATATAGCCTATAGCCCTTATCCGATGGAACCCTGCCAGCAGAAGTATGTGGTTGTTCTAAAAAACCCATTTCCTCTAAATCAGCCATTTCATTTCTAATGGTAGCTGAACTTAGACCAAGTTCATGCCTTTTGGCAATAGTTCTCGAACCAACAGGCTCAGCTGAAGTAATGTAATCATCAATAATGGCTTGTAGTATTCTAAGTTTTCTATCGTCAAGCAGCACGTTTATCACTCCCTTTGCTTCCAGCATTTTTTACTTTGTTGTTAGCACTCTAAGTTATTGAGTGCTAATTTATATATTAAAAATACCATTAGCCCTTGTGTTTGTCAAGTACTTTTCCAATAATTATTGCTATTTTTTGATAAAGGAGTTAATATTCCGCTTCTTAAAAAATAATCTAGTATATAGGTTTATATACTAATTCAATGATTTGTATAAATAATAAGTACTAGAATTATGTAAATTATGGTAAATGACATTTACTCATCCTTATGCTTGTGCCGCTAAACCCACATCATAAAAAACCATACTCTTTGGAATATAAATAATTGATAAAAATAACCTTGCTCTACATAAGACGTAGAACAAGGCTATAATGGCAAAAATCATACTTCTTTGCTATTGCTTTTACTCAATAGGATTATTTATCTGCTGGAAATTATCAGCTGAATAAAATCTACCTGTCTTAGCGCGATAAATTTCAAAATAGTAAACTATCAAAACAAAATTTGCTAATCTACTAATTACAGATGATATTACTACACCAACAAATGGGAAAATGCCCAATATAGAACCAGCTATACCACCACCTAGTGAAATTAATATAGTAATACCTAATATTGGCCAAAAGCTGCCATTAACTGTTTTGAAGGAATTTTTCAATCCCTCAATAATTCCGCTATCCTCTACACAAACTGCTGGGAACCACAAAATCATATAAATTCCTAAAGCAATATTTCCTACTATGAATGCAAAGTAGAAAAGTAACATTAGCAGTATACCTGCGATAGTTGAAACTAATGCCGCAATAACAGAAGCTATAACCACAAGTATAACTAAAACTAAAACTAATCCAATACTTATAGCAATGCTTAGCAAACCAAACTGTATATATCTTCCTATATATTTTGACATACACTGTGTGAAATCGCTTAGAGTTGCATTTCCTGTTTCATATTTTTTATTTATTAACCCATAAGTAGCAGGATAAATTAAAATAGAAAACAACAAAAGCAGAAATCCTCCAATAGTAACACAAATAATCATTGGCATACTAATCAATTCATCAAAAAAGTTCGCGCTAATGTCTAAATACTCGCCTCTCAAAACGCTCATAAATATTTCTGTATACTTTTGGGCCAACTTAGCAGTAAAGCCAGCAGTACCTATTTTAATAATTAATGAAGGTATTGCCATTGAAATTAAAAGTGGTATTGCCAATAAAAAATTATTTAATGTAAATTTGAAAGCATTTTCAAGGTACCTCACAATACTTACCCCCCCTATTATTTTAATTAATTTTCATTTATATATGAACTGACAAGGCTATTATACCCTACCATCACATGTTGAGTTGTAGGATTCTTTGCAGAATCAATTTCATAATTATCGATACATCTTATTGGTAAAACATTTATTGATGTACCTGTAATAAAAGCTGCATCAAAACTGGTCAAGGAATCTACTCCAATAAGCGTCTCTATTACTTCATATCCAAGCTTCTTACATACATCGACCACGTATTTTCTGGTTATTCCCACCAAAATATAATCTTCAGGAGAAGTATATATTTTATTTCCCTTTACAAAAAAAGCATTTGATTTTCCGCCTTCAGTTATTTTTCCTTCATCATTAACAAGCAAAACCTCAAAAGCCTTTTTTTCTTCAACTACACGCTTAATTTCATCCTTGTAGCTAGTATTAATAATCTTTATGTTTGGATTAGTTCTTGTCAAATTGGCAGTACAACAAACTACACCATTATCGTATTCTTGTTTAGTAGGATAATAGAACTTATTAATGCAAATAATTGTTATCTGCTCAGCTCCATATTGAAGCACAATTACTTTAACATTACAATCAGAAAATGAATTTAGAGCACATACCTTTTTAATTTGATCTTTAAGATCTCTTTTAGAAATTGCCAACTCATAACTGGCTTTATTCATTGAACTTTTTAATCTCATAAAGTGATCTTCATAAAAAAGAGGTATTCCTTTAATTATTTTTAAAACCTCATAAAAAGCCTTATATTTTTCAGACGTATAAAGTGCCAGACTCTCTTTTTCTACAGTTTCTCCGTTTATAATGCATAAATTACCTATATTTTCATCGAATGTCATCTTAATGCCCCTTTGTTTTTGGTTTTGATCAGTAAAAATATGTGTTAAGTAAATAATAATAGAATGTTAAAATTACTAAGTAAAAAACATCCTATTCACTTAGCTATTTTTGCTCTATTCAATTTTAATAACATATACTTTTTTTGTCAATTAAATTACTCAACTTTCCAATTTAAAGTCTGTTGGAATTCAAAACTTGTCAATGGCTTGTTTCCTGGCAATAAACTTAAAATGAGTGATTATTTTATATACTTTAACACTTTAGTTTTTCAAATAAAAAGTTGAGTTTTGTAAAAGCACTAATCGATTTCATCAAGGGATAAGTTAAAACTAGGCATAAATTTTTCCATAAAATACGCCACCTCTTCAAGGTCAATTTTCTCAATTGTTTGCAATATTGCTTCACTTGCTTTTTTAAACTCGTTATTACCAGCCTTTACTTCCTCAATACATTTAATGTATGCTGCAATTCTATCAGCAGCCTTTACCAGCCTCCAACATTCTAAATCATCAGGATTCTTGAAAAACAATGAATAATATTCATCCGTCATTTCTTCTGGGAGCATGGAAATAATTTTCTCTTTGGATATATCCTCAATATCTTTATAAATTTTATTTATTTGTGGATTATAGTACTTTATTGGTGTTGGCATATCACCAGTAATAATTTCATTGCAATCATGAAACATTGCAAGAATAGCAACTCTTTCAGGATTAATTTCACCATTAAAATAGATATTTCTGATTACTGCCAGTCCGTGGGCAATAATTGCCACTTGAAGACTATGTTCCTGAATATTCTCTGTATAGGTATTTCTCATAAGTCCCCATCTGTTTATGTATTTCATTCTAGATAAAAACGCAAAAAAATGATATTTTTCTTGACTCATACTAACCTCCAAACTAGTTCGAAGTTACACCATATAAACTAATACTGCTACACCACAAATACTACAAAGTAGTTTTTGTAGTTCGAAATAGTACTATGAATAAGCAAATACATCCACACTGCAAAACCACTTGTGGTATTGGCGCTTGAAAGTTCAAAATAGTACCATGTATAGTCAAAGACTTCCACACTGTAAAACCACTTGTGGTTTTGGCGCTTGAAAGTTCGAAATAGTACTATGAATAAGCAAATACATCCACACTGCAAAACCACTTGTGGTATTGGCGCTTGAAAGTTCAAAATAGTACCATGTATAAGCAAATACATCCACACTCCAAAAAACACAGAGTGGTTTTTGAGGCTTGAAAATGCACTATGTTTGTACAAACTATATTTTCAAGCTGTTACATCCAATAAATTTCTTCAAAGCAAGCTCTAGCAAAGGAATCTGTCATTCCTGCAACAAAATCAACTACCTTTTGGGCATCACTAACCGACTCATCATACCCTTTATCTATAATATATTTATAAAACATTCTATAAACCTTATTATCCCTATATTGTAGTTTTTCAAAGTCAGAAAGGCTTTCAAGCAAATTGTCAAACAATCCTTCAAGGGTATTTTCAGCAATTTTCTCATAGCGAGTAATTTTATCTGCTTTATATATAAGCCTCACATTTTCATTAATAAGCTTTTCTAATGCTTCGCCCTTTGACTTGCTTAGTTGAATACAGTCTTTTCCATAGCTGTTTTCTATCATATCACACACCAAAGTATTAATAATTTCCCCATTAGTGTTTCCAAGTTCATTTCTTATATCCTTAGGTATGTCTTGCATATCCATAAGCTTGACTCTAACTGCATCTTCTATATCTCTTCCCACATATGCAATCTTATCAACTAATCGTACAATACACGCCTCAAGAGTATATGGCGAATCGGTGCGTTTAACATTTTTTAATGAATCAGGAGTTTTGCTTAAATCTCTATGCATAATAAATTCATCATAATTCTCTCCGCAATGTGATACAATACCGTCTTTTACTTCAAAGGTAAGGTTAAGTCCGCAGCTTTCATAAATCTTTTCTTTTGATATTCTAGTTGCAAGCTTTTCAACCACTCTTAAGCTATGTAATTCGTGTTTAAAGCTAGCATTTTTGTCTATTTTCTTCACACACTTGTCAAGAACACGTTCACCACTATGTCCAAAGGGAGCATGTCCTAAATCATGTCCTAGTGCTATTGCATATGTTAAATCCTGATTCATATTTAGAGTTCTAGCTATTGTGTTCGCTATAGATCCAACATTAAGAACATGTTCCATACGTGTACATATGTGATCATTTTTTGCATTAAAAAAAACTTGCGTTTTATGTCTCAACCTTCTAAAATCCATAGAATAAAGTATTCTATTTCCATCACGTTCATAATCTGTTCTTATGGGACATTTCTCTTCATATAATAATCTCCCATATGAGTTTACACTTTTTGCAGCAAAAGGGCTTAACATATTCTCCTGCTGCTCTCTCAACTTTCTCCATTCCATATACTCACCTCCAAATAAATTATAATACTTAAATTCATTATAATTTTTTCGAATACAGCTAAATTTTATTAGAATCAGTGGTATTTCATCGAGTCAGGAGTAATGTCTGAAGTTCAAGTACAATCAATCACACAAATATGTGAAGGACTTTTCTTATCGATAAATACCTATATTCAATATATAACTTTTTATATAGTAGAAAAACTTTACTACATTCAGCAGCCAATTCATCAAGTCAGAGTTATTTTCATCCTTTAACATCTCAAGAACTACAGGCCACTTATGAAGCAGGTGACATTTTTTGCCCCATTATAATATCTGGCTTCAAAAATAAATTTTAAATTATTTTAAATTTTAGAAGCATTTTATTACATTTAGCAATTATTTTATCAAGGCAGGAGTTATTTTCATCATCTCACACCTCATACACTACAACTTTTTAAATATATGAAGTGATTTTCCTGCCTCAATATAATATAACATAAAACTATATGAAAGTATTCAAGAAAAATTCAAACGCTTTTCTTCAATTCTAATATTTAGTACCCTTTCTTGAGTAGCCGGTAAATACTAAAGCTATACCAGCAGCAACCAAATAAATAGATATAAATATTCCAATTAAATTTGATGAAATAGCACTAAGTATCATCACTATTTGAAAAAATACTCCTATACCACCAACAATTAGACCAGCAATAAGCAACCCTTTATCTCTTTTTGAAAATATGTACATTTGTAAAAGCCCAACTGCAACTGAAATTATATACACAGGCCATGTGTACCTTGAAAAATGCCAATCCGTTGAAGCTTCAAACATAAAAAGCAGCCCTATTGTTGTTATAATTCCTCCTGGTATTAGCAAACCTGGCTTCGAACCTTTAAGAAAATAACCAAGTTCAAAAGTCAATCCAATAAGCAGCACTATAAAAACCCAGAAATCATAGGGATCAAACTTAATAATCCTGATATCAAAAACCGTGTTAAGAATTAGAGCAATGACCCCTAGAACAATTAGTAATAAACCAGCATAATAATTACCCTTTTTCATAATAACGTCCTTCCTTTTGTGTTCTCCATGGCAATAAAACTCGCTTTGAATTAATATGCCCAAACTAATATAAGTGGTTCTGTTACATATTATATACACAACAATATACATATTTTATTTATCTTTTGTCTGATAATATTTAGCAGTAATGTATTGTCAACTATTTTTTACAAATACTAATTTCATCAAAATATGGTTTTGTACAAGGAGTGATTATGTGAATAGGATAAGTCTAAAAACGAAAATAGCTATAGCCATTTTTTCTGTATTAATAGATTTATACTGCTGTTTCATATTCATAAATATGTATAATCGTATTTATTGGCCTGCTTCACCACAAATAGACCTATTACCTATACTTAAAAATTCTAAACTAAGTGAACAGGACTATTCTATAATATTTTCACAAACTGGTCTTTCAAAGTTGGCTATTGACGATTTACTTGCTCAAAAGGACGGAAAAAACCTAATCTCATCATATCAAAAAAGCTATTTTACAAAGCGCAAAATTTATACTGAAAAACTTAACCCATTTACCTCACAGGAGAATATATTTATTAATAAAGAATTAGATAAAAATAACGGCAGTATTCAATTAGCACCTTTAAAAAATGGAGATATACTATTTACAAAGTCCACCCATACACTCTATTGGAGACATGGACATTGCGGACTTGTTGTAGATGCAAAAAACGGCATTGTTTTAGAGTCAATAGAGCCTGGTACCATTAGTAAATATCAGAAGATATCAAAATGGCAAACATATTCAACCTTAAAAGTTCTCAGACTTAAGAATGCAGATCAAAAGGAACTAGACGAGATAGCTAAATATGCAGATAAAAATCTTATTGGATTGAAGTACGGTATATTAGCATCAAAAAAACAAAGTAATAAACTTATATCCGTAAATTGCTCACAAATTATTTATCAAGCATATAAACACTTTGGTTATGATATTGACAGCAATCAAGGCTTATTTATCACGCCTGAAGATATAGCAAAAAGCAATCTGTTGTCAATCGTACAAATTTATGGCTTTAACCCAGAAAAAGACTGGTAGAAGTTACAGCAAAACATCAAACCTAATTAAACAAATGCCACACTTATAACAAAAACAAGTATTGATACTAATATTACAGTATAATCACTCAATCTGAAAGTGTATTTCTTGTAGCCACTGTTTCTCTTTCGGACATTAAAGCCTCTTAACTCAGCTGATATGGCGCTTCCTTCTATACGTTTTACTGATGAAATCAGAAGTGGTACACATAATGGCAGCACCAGCTTTAATTTCTTTATTGGATTTTTTGTGTCAAATTCAACGCCTCTTGCTGTCTGGGATTCTATTATTCCATTCATTTCATGTTCAAATATAGGTATAAAGCGTAAGGCAGTTATAAAAGCAAAAGCATATTTATAAGGTATATGCAGCTTTTGTACCAATACATTCGTCAAATCACTCATTTTAGTAACTGTAAGCATTATAATTAGTGGCATTGTTGCACCTATAAGCCTAAAAACAAGCAATGTTGAAAATTTAAGTCCAACATCAGTAATGTAAAGATTTAGAGGCAATTGCAGCAGCTTATCCCCTGTTCTAATTAATAGTACTTGTATCAAAAACAAAATAAGTCCTATTTTTAATAGGGTTACCAATACCGAAACAGATTTCTTTCCAATGCCTGCCATATACCCAATAATAACATTCAGAGCTATTATAGCAACTGCCATAATTAAATTACCATTTGCAAAACTGCTCATACAAATCAATAAGGCAAGCAGCATTTTTGTTAACGGGTTTAAATTATGTATAATTGTATTACCTTGAGAATACTCTAAAATTCCTTTCAAGCCTTGCACCTACTCTCTATTTTTTCAGTCATTTCGTCAATGGTTAAAACACCTTGAAAATCATTACCAAGCCTAATTGCTAACTCTGCAATTTGCGGTGCAGCAAGAGATG
The DNA here is from genome assembly GCF_005473905.2 of Ruminiclostridium herbifermentans. NCBI lineage: Bacteria > Bacillati > Bacillota > Clostridia > Eubacteriales > Oscillospiraceae > Ruminiclostridium > Ruminiclostridium herbifermentans. The sequence goes on along the minus strand of NZ_CP061336.1, from coordinate 2,199,286 downwards.
CTCTTTTTAAAATAGATGAATTAACCATAACCTTGTTGCAGGTATCATCCTCTAATATTCCTTTTTCCCCAATCACCATTACTCTCTTTGCGAAATCTGAAACCAACTCCATATCATGACATACCATTATTACAGTAGTACCTCTTTGGTTTAGTTCTTCTATGATATTCATTATATGCATACATTCCTTATAATCCAAACCAGTTGTAGGTTCATCAAGAACTAAAATTTCAGGTGAAAGCGCAATGATTGAAGCAAGTGCTACTTTCTGACGCTCACCCCTGCTCATAGAAAAAGGATCCTTATCAGCTGGAAATCCAAATCTCTCAATGGTTTCCTTACATCGTCTTTCTATTTCATTTTTATCATCTAATACACATTTCAAGCCAAATGCAATTTCGTCCTTTACAGTATTCTGGCAAATCTGTCTGTCAGGATTCTGAAACAAAAATCCAACATGCTTAGCTAGTTCACTTGTTTTTGCCTGCTTAGTGTCTAAATTTGCTATTGTAATATTTCCAGAAGTTGGTTTTAAAAGTCCATTAAAAAGCTTCATAAGTGTTGTTTTACCAGCACCATTTCTGCCCACTATAGCAACAAATTCGCCCTTTTCAATTGTAAAGCTTATATTTTCTAGAATTTTATTTTTATCATATGCAAAAGAAACATTGCTGAATTTAATCATTTATGACCTCCATGAACTATTAAAACACAAATATTATAAGAGCAATAACCACTTTAAAACGCTCATGCTCCTCTATAAACCCTTTATTATTTTAAGAAATATTTTATTCATAAAATAACATTTTTTACCATTACTTCGGCCTCATCAACATTAACAGGTACAGGACCATCATATAACTTTTTCTCTATTAAATTGGTGGCTAAAGTGGCCACTCTCGGACAATTAACTCCTATTTGACGAAGCTTTTCAGTATCCTTTAACACCTCATGAGGCTTTCCGTCTAAAAATATACTTCCTTCATTTATTATGAGCAAGCGTTTTGAAAACTCACTGAGCAACATAATTTTTTGCTCTACTACAATAATGGTTATCTTCATTTTTTCATTAAGCATACGCAGCATATTATAAATTTGAAGACTGCTTTGGGGGTCAAGTTCTGCTGTTGGCTCATCTAAAACCAGAATATCAGGCATAAGAGCCGCCACTGCTGCTATTGCGACCTTTTGCTTTTGCCCTCCACTCAAAGTGCTGATATTTCTATATCGCAGTTCTTCTATTCCTACCATCTTAAGTATGTCAGTTATTCTCTTTTCAATATCTTCATGAGGCACACCGAAATTTTCAAGTCCAAAAAGAATTTCGTCTTCAACAACTGAAGAAACCATTTGTCCATCAATATCCTGAAATACACTGCCTACACTTAAGGCAAGCTGAGATGGCGAAGACTCTACTGTATCTAGTCCATTTACATTTACTTCTCCATAAAAGTCACCTTCAAAATGATGTGGTATAATACCGTTTAATGCATATGTAAATGTAGATTTACCAGCGCCGCTATTCCCTATAATTCCAACAAACTCACCTTTTTCTATAGATAAGTTTATTTCCTTTAACGCAAAATCTTCACTTTTCTTATACTTAAATGAAAAATCCCTAAAATCAATCATATTCTCACCGTTTCTATTTTAGATAAAAACCAATTATTATAGCATTTTAATTTTTTGAACTTTACACAACTCATTCATAATCAAAACTTAATTAGCAACAGTTTCGCCACGTCCTAGTGCAAGTTTTAATGGTATAAATAATATCTGAACAATTATAGAATTTAATAAAGCCGTTCCAAGTATAATTGTTATAAACACACTAATTGGAATAGTTGTTACACTTGCGCCTGAATAAAAAGCCGCATATAGAACTCCTATAAAAGTAAATCCGCTAGCTAGCGTACTTAAGAAAGTACAAATTATAGGTTTTAACGAGAACTTACCAATGCTCATAGGAATATAAAGAAGCAGAACCATTACTATTGCTCCAATAGGTTCACTAATTAAGTTTATATAAGGAGTACCTGGAAATACCTGACATATAGCACCTGCTAAAATCCCAATAACGACTGCTTCAATAAATTTAGGCTTAATCAAAAGTATTGCTAAACAATACATAGCAATTATGAAATTAGGTTTCATAACTGTAAACATAGACCCTACAAAGAGTTTTAACACTGCACCTACTGCAAGCAAAACACCCACTAAAATTACGTCTGAAATTGATAATCCAGATTTTTTTTCTTTAACAACAACTCTTTTTTCCATAAAAAAACCTCCACAAAATAATTTTATCAAGTAGAGGCTGAAATTCTAATTTTAACAAACAACACAAGTCGATATATTCTAACTAAATAATACAATATTTTTTCAAATTCTTGACAAGAAAAATATCACAAAAACATATTATTAGAAAACAACTTGCTTGTTTCTCATCTCGTCTAATCTCATCTAATCTCATCTCTACTTATATTGAATATAGCATTTTAGACAGGTTTTTGTCAATATATAATAATTATATACAGTTTATGTTTACCTCCCTCTGTGTTTCTCTTTCTTTTTTTGTTGTTTAAGCTTGTACTTAAAAAGTTTTTCTTCTTCTGATTTTTGTTTGTTATACGCTTTTCTATGCAATACTGCTTGCTCATGCTGCAGCTTCAAGGCTTGCTGTGCTTTAGTACCAACTCCTGTCTGGGATAGTTGCTTATTTATTGCTCTCTGCATTCTCTTAGGATTTATTCTTCCCTCTGCCTTTACACATTGTCTTACAGGTGGGCTAAACCTTAATTTACTCCAATTATTTAATAAGTAATAATATACCTCATAATCCTTTGGTTCCTCACCAAATACTATTCTTGCTGCCTCAAGTAAATTATTCACTCTGCGTTCGTAAACACCAACCCAAAAAGGGTCATCAAAAAAAACTGTCAGCTTACTCGCTGAGTCCATAATAGCCTCCTATACATATTTTATTGAAGTCAATTACTATCGGTTATAATGCAGCCATATGCTAAAAAACTATCCCGTATTTATAAAGAAAATAATGCTGTCACAACAATAATCATTGATTTAGTCCTCAGAATTTACTTTATTCTAAAAAATGAATAACCTCTGTTTCTCATTTCCTCTCATCTAAATATGAAGCTTGCAAATCAGCTATATGAAGCATTACAGCAAATGGAAATTGCTCATACGCATGACTCAAGCTATATGAGCCGCCTTTTACTGCATCATCAAATCCCCCCATATGCCACCTGATAGCAATAGACTCTTCTCTTGAAAGACGCATAAAACCTGAAATTATATAAACTGACTTTTCACCATGTCCATAAGGCAACCTATCGTTAATTACATATGTAGCAACTTTTTGCCATACTCCCTTTTCATCTTTTTTGTTTCTATATTCTATCTCATAGAAATTAACTTTACATAAATCATGCAAAAGTCCGCATATAGCAACTTTCTCCTTTTCTTCTGTTGAAGCTTCCTCAAAGTCTTTATAACCTTTTTCTCTGCAAAATCCATCTGCAAGGCGTTTGAAAACATTTATACTGTGTGTACAAAGTCCGCCTTCACAAGCTAAATGATACTTTGCTGATGCTGGTGCAATAAAGAAGTCTGAGCTTTCCAGCCACAATAAAAGTTTTTGAGAACCTTCTCGTTTTATATATTTTGTAAACAACATTAAAAATTCATTCTTTGCCTCATTCATTTATTTACTCTCCTATTTTATGTAATTAGTGTCTCATTACACCATAATAAATTAAATGTATTATTGATTTTTGGGAAGTTAGCTTTTATCTACTTAACTATATCAGCTTTTTATATCAGTTTTTTATGTCATTTTACATGTCAATTTTTTATTCTGTAATTAAGTCTAAATTGCTTTGGAGTCACACCCTTACGAGCCTTAAACACCTTAATAAAATGACTGCAATCTGAAAAACCTGTTTCCTGACTGATATAATTTAAACTGTAGTCTGTAAAAATCAGATAATCTTCAGCTTTACTGACACGTATATATTCAATAAAATTCTTACAGGACTGACCATATAGTTCTCTAAATCTTTTTGCAAAGTAAGAATAGCTCATACCGCACTTTTCTGCAAGTTCCTCAACCTTTAAAGATTCAGCAGAATGTATATCAATATACTCACTAATAGAATGTATAGATTCATTCTCACTATGTGCTTTTTTTATTTTTGTAGTATCAAAGCCTTTACTGCGCCAGTACCTTAGTATTTTCATAAGAAGAGTATAAAGCTGAGCATTGAGAAGCATATCATATCCATAATCCTTTTTATTTATTTCAGAAATACAATTTTCAAATATATATTTTATATCAAATATTTCAGTATCCTTCGCTGACATATAAATGCTTGCTTCTTTAAAATTTCTGGCAGCACTAAAAATCAAACTCATTTTTGGCGAATATTCAGTTGTAAGTCTAATTCGATTAATATCAAATTTCAAAACAGCATATACAGGTGGTTCTGTATCATCTGAATAAATAGAATGAATAGACTTAGAATGAATGATAATCATATCATTAGGATTTAGGTAATACACATTACCATCTGACATCACCTTTATTCTTCCTTTAATCATATAAATAATTTCTAAAAAATAATGCCAGTGTGATTTTACCGGAAAGTTCTCTTTTTCTGAATTAAACATAAAGCACTCTATTGGAGAAACAAGTGTATTACTTTCTTCGAATAATTTTTTCATATGCACCCCTAGAATAGATTTGTACAACTTATTATAATTTTTATTATAGCATTTTTTTTAATAACTGGTATCATATTATAGTATTTTTAGAATCAATACATTTTTAATCAAGGAGATAAGCATTATGGATAATTTTACTTTTTACAGTCCCACAAAATTTGTCTTTGGCAGCAATACAGAATCACAGTGCGGTTCTCTTGTAAAAGAATTTGGTGGAACAAAGGTATTAATCGTTTATGGCGGTGGTTCGGTGGTTCGTTCTGGGCTACTAGACAAAATTAAGCAATCTCTTTCAGCATCAAGTATCAATTATTCAGAACTTGGAGGAATAGTTCCTAATCCCAAAGATGATAAAGTTTATGAAGGAATTGATATATGCAGAAATGAAAAAGTTGATTTTGTGCTTGCCGTAGGCGGAGGTTCTGCTATTGATACTGCCAAGGCTATTGCAGCTGGTGTTCCATATGATGGAGACTTTTGGGATTTCTTCAGTGGAAAGGCTTCAGTACAAAAGGCACTTCCAGTTGCAACGGTTCTTACAATTGCTGCTGCAGGAAGTGAAGGTTCAGGTAATACTGTTATTACAAAAGTTGATGGTATGCTTAAGAGAGGTGCTGGAAGTGACTGCCTCCGCCCTGTTTTTTCTATATTAAATCCTCAGCTTACAGTAACTTTGCCTGCATACCAGACAGCCTGTGGTGCCGCTGATATCATGGCTCATGTTTTTGAGCGATATTTTACTAATACAAGGGATGTTGAAATTACGGACAGGCTTTGTGAAGCAGTTCTACTTACCATGATTAACGAAGTACCAAAGGTTATCAAGCATCCTGATAATTATCAAGCAAGAGCAAACATTATGTGGGCTGGTATGGTTGCACATAACAATACAGTAGGAGTTGGAAGAAGCCATGATTGGAATAGTCATGGGATTGAACACGAACTTTCAGCACTCTATGATTGTGCTCACGGTGCTGGACTCGCAGTTATTATGCCTGCATGGATGACTTATGTTAAAAACCATGATATTATGCGTTTTGCTCAAGCTGCTGTAAGGATATGGGGCTGTGAAATGGACTTTCAAAATCCAGAAAACACAGCTATAGAAGGTATTACAAGATTTAAGAATTTTTTAAGCTCAATTGGACTTCCTGTCACCTTCAAAGAACTTGGTGCTAAGGAAGAAGATATTCCACTTTTAGTGAAAAACTTTGGTATAGGAAATGGAAAAACTGGAGGCTTTGTACCTCTTGGAAAAGATGATATTGAAGCGATATACAGACTGGCACTTTAAGGAGGTAAGACATGAAGATACTACTGATTGGTGGTACTGGCACTATTAGTACTGCAATTTCCGAAAAACTAATCGAAGAAAAACATGAACTTTATCTATTAAATAGGGGCAATAATAATATAAATTTACCAAAAGGATTTCACTCAATCTGTGCCGATATTAATGATGAAGCAGCAGTTGCTCAAAAGATTTCAGGAATGAAATTTGACTGTGTAGCAGATTTTATAGCATTTGTACCATCACAGTTGGAAAGGGATTATCGCCTTTTCAACGGAAAAACAAATCAGTTTATTTTTATTAGTTCTGCATCCGCATATCAGAAGCCGCTTTCCAATTTCATTATAAATGAAGGAACACCGCTTGCCAATCCTTACTGGGAATATTCGCGTAACAAAATCGCCTGCGAAGAGTATCTAATGAAAATGTATCGTGAACAAGGATTTCCAGTAACAATTGTACGTCCAAGCCATACTTACTGTGAAAAATCAGTACCCCTCGGAGTTCATGGCAAAAAGGGTAGTTATCAAATTATAAAAAGAATGTTAGATGGTAAACCTGTTATCATTCATGGAGATGGAACTTCACTTTGGACTATGACCCACAGTCGTGATTTTGCTAAAGCCTTTATAGGACTAATAGGCAATATTCATGCAATTGGAGAATCTGTCCAAATTACTTCAGATGAAACACTTAGCTGGAATCAGATTTACAAATCAATTGCTAATGCGCTGGCAGTAGATTTTAAACCTTATTATGTACCATCTGATTTTCTTGCAAAGGCTGGAGATTTCGATTTTGAAGGAAGTTTGATTGGTGACAAGGCCAACAGCGTTGTATTTGATAATAGCAAGCTAAAAAGACTTGTTCCTGAATTTCAGGCAACAATAAGGTTCGATACAGGAGTTAAAGAATGTATTAATTATATTCTGAGTCACAAAGAATGTCAGCAGGAAGATGTTGATTTTGATAAGTGGTGTGACAAAGTAATAAATTCTTTAGAAACAGCACTTAGCCTTGTTAAAGAAAGCGGTTATTAGTATGAGAAAAGGCAGCCAAAGATCTATACAGGTTGATTCTTTGTCATTAAGTATTTTTAACTATTTAATTTATCAAAACTTATTCGCTTAGGTGAGTGTGGAAAGTTTTCATCTCATAACTGTACAAACTAGTGCTGTTTGAGTAGTAAAAGATATGCGTACTTTTACAAAGGAGATTTTTCACAAATAATATCATTATAATTTTATGTCCAAAATGGGCATTGGAGGTAAACATGGTAGATGTAAAAGGAAGATGGGCGCTTATCACAGGAGCATCTAGAGGAATCGGATACCTAACAGCGCTGTTTATGGCATCAAAAGGCTGTAATCTAATTCTTCACGCAAGAAAAAAAGAAATATTAGAACGATTAGCTAAAAAGGTTGAACTATTTGGGGTAAAATGTTATACCATGGAAGCTGAATTATCTAATCCCGATTCGATTAGAGCAATGCTTCAAAAAATTGACGAAACAGGTGTTCAGGTAGATATTGTTCTTAATAATGCAGGTCTTCAAGTAACTTATAGAACAGACTACTTCAAAACACCTTCAGAAGATTATGACTTAAGCTTCCGTGTTAATACAACTGCACCAATGATGATCTGCTATCATTTTATGCCGAAAATGATTGAACGTGGTTTTGGTCGAATTGTGAATACAAGCAGCGGAATTAACGGCGAACCACAGCAGGGACCTTATTCAGCATCAAAAGCAGCACTTGACAAAGTAACAAAAGACTTGGCACTAACTGTTGATGGCACAGATGTAATGATTAATCTTGCCGATCCAGGCTGGTGCCGTACAGATTTGGGAGGGCCAAATGCACCAAATAGCGCTGAAAGCACTATTCCCGGTATATGTGTAGGCGTCTTTTTGGATGATAAAAAAAGTGGTCGTTGGCTCAGTGCACAGGACTATACTGGCTTAACAATAGAGGAGGCTGTTGCGAAAGCCATGAAAATATCCTGAGTTGCAATAAATTCATAAAATAAAAACCTTTTCTCCTATCAAATTAAATTATATGATTCAATTAGATGTAAAAACTTTCTTGTTAATGATTAATGTTTTTGATTCTATAAAATACAAATGATAGGGCTGTAGTATTTAAAGCTTTATCATTAATAAGGTCAATAATTGCCTAACAATGCAATTATTGACCTTTAATATAATTTGTGCTCCTCAACATATTTCTAGCTTCTCCTGTCATCAATTTATAATATAATAATCAGGATAGCCATATTAATAATATATTAATTCTTAACCAAACTCACGTTTCAACATTTTAATTGGGGGAAAATCTTAAAACGCAATAATGTGACTAAAATCAATAAACTATATTAATTGCTGGGAAGCGTAGTTATAGTACCGAGTAAGTATTTCTTCATAACTGCAAAGTCAAGAGCATCTACTGAATTATCAGCATTTAAATCAAAAACTTTTGTATATGTACTCTGTGGATTCATTAAATGTTGCTTTAATGCTGCAAAATCTAATGCATCAACGCTTCCGTCTTTGTTATAATCTCCTAATTTTTCTTCTGGTTGTTGAGGAGTATCATCACCGAAGAAATTAACTCTTTGCATTTCAGCCCATATAGCATCAGCTGTTGCATAACTACCTGCTTGAGTTGGATGAATACCATCAGATAATATGTACTGTCCGTATTTTCCTTCAAAAGTAGGTCTTAAATCAAAGAAATATCCTTTTGGTTTTGTTGAACTAAGTACAGTATTCTGAATCATTGGTCTTAATCTATTTAAGTTAGGATTAAGCAAACCTGCTAAACCTCCCTGAGCATCAGGGTAGAACATATAAAACAATTTAACCGTTCCACTTTTTTCCATTTCTTTTATTAAGGAATTAAAAGCACTGGCAGCTCCGTCAACACTACCCATCATACAGTCGTTTCCGCCACCATCCATGATAACATACTTAACAGTACCTGCATTTACACCATTTTTGTACTGTTGAGGAATAGTAGGTGATGTTCCTCCATTAAGCAATGTTCCACTTACTGAATTGTCACGGAAACGATCATTTGCATCTAAGATTCCTGCTTTTCTAGCATTTTCTTCTAATCTCTTTGTAATATCATGTGATAAAGCGATAAAAGAATCACCAATTACAAGAACCTCGCTTCCTTTGATTTTAGTTGCAGCTGATACTTCAGCAGGTGTTATAATTCCACCAACTAAAGCACATACAATTGCCACTGCTGTAAATTTACATAGCATGTTTCTCAATTTCATTGCATCTCTCCCCTTCGTAATAAATTTTCAAAAAAACTTATTTCTCTATTTATAGTTATATCATAGGTGTTTTTACTTATCTTGACTTTTGGGGTGAGATTATTTGATAAATATAGTTATTTTATTTTGCCAAATTATTAAAATTATAGTTTTGTTTATCTTTCCTATATCTAAGTGGTGACTTACCTACTTCCTTTTTGAAGCTATGAGAAAAATAGTCTGAACTACTATATCCTGATAGGATTGCTACTTCCTCAATTTTCAGGTTGGTTTCCGCCAAATATTTTTTTGCTCTGTCCAGCTTTATACTAGCAACTATTTCACTGAAAGTTTTACCAGTGACTTCACTTAGGCATTTCCCAAGATAGGAGCGCTCATAATGAAATTCCTGAGCCAATTGTTCCAGCGTCAGTGAATCGCAATTATTCTGTATGTACTTATACACTTCAGGAAATATATCATAAAAAGGCTTTTTTTTCTGAGGTGTAACACAAGCAGAGTAGCTTTCAATACCTCTGATTAAATATGTACATAATATTTGGATGTAATTGCAAAAAACATCTTCAGAATATTTATCTCCGCACATAAACTCATGAAATAAATGCTGAAAAATAAATCGCATATCCCTGTCGTTGGATATAGTACATAATAGATAATTTTGATCACAATTATCAAATCTTTCATGTAAAAGAGTTGATAATACACTATTATGCTTTAATAAATCAAAAAAAACTTTCTGAAATATACTTGGATCTATTGATACCATTAATATTACATCATCATCTGTATGATATGCATTGTAATTTCTATTTGGCAAAGTTAAAAATAGATGGTTTTCCTTTAATTCATATTGCTCATTATCTATCGTTAATTTCATACTACCTCTTAAAACATAAGTAATAGCAAATACATTACTAGTATAATATCTTTTTGAACGATAGCTGCTTTCTCTGAAAACCATAGCCGAAAATTGCATTGGCATATGATATGTATTTTTCTTTTTTTCTGGTGGCAGCAAATAGGTAATATTAATTGGTATTTCATCGATTAAACGACAAAATTCATCGATGTCATCGAGGTCCCAGTCCAAAAAATTAGGAGGCGGAAGATATCCCGTAGTTCTTCCACTTTCCTTTAAAACTATAACTGCCTCATACAGGCTAAGTTCTAATTGCTTTTCATCATAATATTGCTTTATTATTTGGTTGACATCTCTGATTTTGACATATTCACAACTATCTTTTTTCATATAAAGTCCCCTTAAATATTTGTATAAGTCAATTACTATAAGTTTAAAACTGCTATTTTTTATTAAGTCTTAATGAAATTGACTTTAATAAAATACTCATAGAAAGTCCCCAAAATTGTCATTATAGCAAATTTAAATTTATATTAGTCCTTTTTATTAATAAATTATTATTAATTATCTTTAACTTGCGTCAATTCAAAGTTGTTAACCCAGCTTAATTAACTAGATAGCTTTTAGCTAACTTAATAGCTGATTGATTTGATATATTTGTTGTGCAGTAACTAAAGCAGCATTACATCAATATATCTGAGTTAAATTATTATCATAGCTTATTCATGATATAAATTGACTTTACCATTTAGGACATGGAAATACTGCTATCCATATCCTAAATGGTAATAATTTGTTTTAAACCCTTAATAGCTTAGAAAAAACTTTAATTGCAATCCCCTGTCAATAATATGCATTCTCGATATTACTTACTTCCTTATTTGATAATAATAAATCGAAATTAATAATTTAAAATTAATATTTGCGCCCAATAAATAATGCAATCTAGCGCAAATCATTTTTTATGCACCCTTATTTAAGCCAAAGCTATAGAAATCATATTCAATTGTCTCCATCAATAAATAGCAAGCCTAAGTGCAATTTTGTCCCTATAAGTAGCACTATCAACACCATCTGAGCAATTCGATTATTATATAAAATCACAGTCTCAGCAAATGAAGTAAGCCTATCACGAGATTTTAAGCACAGCTACTTGTGTATTTTTATAATTTTTGTTGTATTGGAAATTCATTGATTATGCCCAACAAATATTGTTTTACTAGCGCAAAATCAATAGCATCAATTTCTCTACTGCCATCTACATCAGCTAATGCTGTAAATTCATCTTTAATTAGCTCTATTCCTAAAAGGTGCTTCTTTATAAGTGTGAGGTCTATTGCATCTACTGAATGATCACCATTAACATCTCCTGGTCTTCCCTGTGGAATAATTTGTGGTTCAAATCTGAAATTATTTATATTAATTAAGTATCCTTCTCCTCCAGTGAACTTCAGATAAAGATCATGCTTTCCACTTACACCACTAACTTTGCAAGTTGCATCAGTATATATCTGCCAATCACCAGTTCCTTTTACTTCACAGGTTCCTATCAGTGTGCCAGTAAGACTATCTAGTCTAAGTTCAATATTTCCTCCCTCAGTTGCACTGGCAACTCTAGCATAAAATCTTCCAGCACCACTGCCAAAATCAACACTCTTATAAACAGCATAGTCACCATTATGTATGAACCCTATATTCTGTCCGCCTTCAGCACAAGTTTCTGTTTGAATTCCTGACATTTCATCATAATTCTCTGCTTCAATTAAGTCAAAAGCATTCTTAGGAGTCACTGGAATATCAACGTCTTTAAAGATTAACTGTGAGAATTGATATAAACCATCCTTCCAGAAAGTAAAGTCATGATTTCCAGGAGCACTATACCATACATGAGGCACATTATTCTGAGTCATATAATTGTGCACTCCTTGTGCTGTACTGTATAAACCATCCTGTTCACCGCATCCAACCCATATTACTTTCATTTTTGCAGCAGTTTCAGCTGGGTTTGGAATCATTTTGCTAGGTGCATATGTATTAGGTGCTGGAGAAAAACCTCCTGCATAAGCAAAATAGTCCATATATTTCAGACCAAAGTTCAAGGATTGTCCTCCACCCATTGATAATCCAGCAATAGCTCTATTTAAGCGATTAGTAAGCACTGGATACTTTGATTCAATATATGGAATTAAATCATTTAATAAATCGTACTGAAAGTTTTCAAAAGCTGCTTGGTTTTCTGCAGAATAAATATCTCCAACTGCTCTGTCATCTTTCTTAGCACGACCGTTAGGCATTACTACAATCATTGGACTAAGTTTATTTTGTGCGTATAGATTATCTAGAATTACATTTGGACTTCCGCCATTTGGCCATTCAGTATGGTCTCCACCTATACCATGTAGCAAGTACAAAACATTGTACTTTTTGTCGGTTGAATACCCTGGTGGTGTATAAATTGTAGCTTTACGATCTGCACCAGTAGTTTTGGAGTAGTAAGTTATTGTGGTCATATTACCATGAGGAATATTGTTGTTTACTCTGTCAAAACCTGATGGTGGTGCAGCAAAGGAAACACTCATACTCACAGTAAATAATGCCAATAATACCCCTGTGAACACTTTCAAAAACTTCTTCTTCATTATTGTTAGCCCCCTTTTAAAAAAATAAATTATTGTGGAAAAATGTTTAAAAAACGTATTTTTCCATTCTTTCAATTATATTATAAGGAGACTTTTTCCATATTTACACGTACATATTTTTACTTTGTTAACATTTCTTTACCTCTTTATTAAATTTATCTCCTTAGTTATTTCCTTACCACCCATTTTGTACCAATTTTCTACAAATATCTCAAATTGATCTATAGGTGCAGCACCCATAATAATTTTTGTAAATTCTTCTCTTTCATATTCAAGTAATACTTCATTTTTATCAGCCATAGTTTTTGTTGGTAATAATCCAGTGAATCTTTCATACATAAGTGAATTACTCTCTTTATAATTCTTTAATACACTATATACGCCGTTTACACCATAAATTTTTTCCCATCCCCATTGCAATTTGTCACCTTTGGCATATGCCTCAACATTAGACTGTATAATTTTAGATTCAGGTCTGAGTTTAGAAAAATTATTACTTTTACGAGCCTTTTCCAATTCTAAAAAAGCGGTGAGATTTTTATATTGAGGATGAGGTGTTACTGGTGAAAACTTCCATACACCCATATTATTATTTTGAGCAGGCATATAGTATTTTTCAAATTCATTAGTTGTTCCACAGGTCTTTTCCAAAAACATATTTACCAATTTCACCACGGCTTCGGGATGACTATATCCCTTTCTGACTGCAAAGTATAAATTGGTTCTGAATTTCAGCGGTACCATTACCTTTCTTCCATCTGCAGAAACCAAAGAATACGCAGTCCAATCGGCACCATCATTGTTAAAGCTATTAATAAGAGGATATAAGGGATTCCATTGCTCACCAAACTGAATGCCGCACTCCCCTTTTGTAATGGAATGAGCTACATTTTGAATATCCATTACACTGAACTCTTTGTCAATTTGTCCATCCCTATACATTTCAGATAACTTTTCGAGAGCTATTTTAGTTTCAGGCTGTATACTACCATATACTAGCTTTCCTTCCCCATTTTCCAGCCAAAAATTAGGATAAGAATGATAGCCTGCAAAAAAACCTTCCAAGCCCATGCAAGTATTATACAAGTATTTTGTTATTGCAAGTCCGTAGGTATCGTCCTTACCATTACCATCAGGGTCTTTTTTTGTAAAGTCATGAGAAATTTTTATCAGTTCATCCATTGTCTCTGGAGGCTTAAGTCCCAGTTTTTTTAACCAATCTGCACGAATCCATAAAAATTGTGCACTTTCAATTGAATCATCAGCATTTGGTATAGCCATTAGTCTTCCGTCTATCGTAGCTGATTCTAGTATAGAATTTTCAGCCTGAGTGTATATGTTTTTTGTTAGTTCAGATGCATAGTCATTATAATATAAAGTCATATCCTCAATCATTCCAGAGTCAGCAAGCATTTTCAGCTGATTTGCATTAACTGGCATAACATGTGGTAAATTTCCTGATGCAATTGTAACATTTATTTTTTTATTGTAATTTTCTTCATTATATCCGCCATTTGCAGTCCAATCATATTTTATGTTTATGCCTAATTGTTCACTGTATAATCTGAGCCATCGGTTGTCTTCTATTGTTTCTCCAGGTGTGTTGGGCAAAATATTATTTAGTATATCATCATCAACAGCTCTTACAAAAGAAATATCAATTGCTGGGCTGTATTTGCCTAAAGGCTCTTGGTTAACTACACTTAAAGAGACAGCTTCATTAATATCTGCGTCTCTGTTAATAAAACCATCATATCTGTTAAAGATTAACAATAACATAACAAATAATAATACGCTGGCTGCTATAATTATATTTGATTTGAAATTGTTCATCTTCATTGTTTTTCCTCCTAACATTTTTGTAAAAGAATGATTTTCTGCAGCTAAATACTGTATACTTTTTTATGCAGCTAACCTACACACATGGTGTCTATCACAAAAATTGGGTTAAAGAGGTCTGTGTAGAACCTCTGCTTGGCGTAAGGTTCGCATTTTTGTCACTTGTATAATTTTCTTTATGCTAATAGTTCCTTATTTTTTCTGATAAAAGTTTATCCTGATATTCTTGAGGAGAATACCCAGTTACTTTTTTAAAGAATCTTGAAAATGATGCAGCTGATTCATATCCCACCAGCTTTGCAGCTTCATTAATTTTCATATTTGCATTTTCTAGGTATTCCTTGGCCTTTTTTATTCGTGCATTATCTATATATTCAGATAAATTTGTTCCCATAACCTGCTTATACAAGCGTGAAAGATAGGATGGATTTAAAAATACTTTTTCAGCCAATCTCACAAGTGACAATTCTTCATTTAAATGCTCATCAACATATTTCTGTATATATGTAATTGTATTATCTGCCCGTTTTTCCTGCTCTGCGCTCTGGAGTGTAAAAATAACCTTTGATAGCTGATAAATATAGTCGATTTCCTCTTTCCACGTTTTACGGCTATCTAACTTCATTAGACTTGATAAATCCATCATAGAAGTTATTTTTTCATTAAGTCTATAACGGTTAATATAAGACAAAATGCTTAGAGATACTTTATAATATGCTTCAATAGCCACATTGCAGTTTTTACTGTTTATTAATTTTAATGGCTCTAGCAATTGGGAAAGCACTTCAAAATACTTGTCCATCTGTCCCGACTCAAGATACATTTCAATTGTATCTAGCTTCCATTGCCTCACATTTTCAAGGATTTCTATATTGTTATTTCCAATTATATCTGAATTACTTCCTCCAACATCACCTTTTATTTCGTTATCTATTAAAAGCATCTCAATGCCAGTACCAATCTTATAATTAAGTAATTGAGTAAGAGAAATGTACTTTTTAGATACCGTTTCCCAACTGCAGGGCTGTCCACTTAAGGCAAAGCTTATTGAGGCACCAAGAGATTCCATACATGCATTTTGCACAGCTTCAAGGGTTCCTTTCAAAAAGGATACAATTCTCTCATATAAGGCATTTATATTTTCTCCATTTTGCTCATCAGTAAATGAATCTTCCTTGGGCTGTGCAAATATTATAAGTCTATAGTTTTCATCAAGCACACAAGTACTCTTGATTTTAGTGCTTAAATAATTACTTATAATAATTCGTACTGAATACAGATATTGAATCTTGTCCCAATACAAAAAATCAGCAGATATGTTATTTACCTGTCCCAAAAGCAACAGCACAGGTTTGTCGTGGAACATTTTAATATCTAGTTGTTCAAACACCGACTTACTAACGCTTATTGATTTATCCTCATTAATCAAATGGATAAAATAATCTTTTTGAAAAAGTTCTAACGCAATACTTACTTGTTCCTTTGCTCTATTAAGCAAATCTTCTGCTTTTATTTCTGTCCGTATGTCATCAATGGCATTTTCAACTGCTGAGACTACTTTATCTATATCCTCATTTTTTAAAATATAACTAACTCTGTTATGTTGAATTGCTTTATAAACATACTCAAATTCGTCATATCCCGTGAGAAATATAACCCTGCATTGAGGCCAGTTTCTATGTATTTCATCTAGCAACTGCATACCATTAATGCCTGGCATCATTATATCGGTAATAACTATGTCAATTCTTGTTCTTTTGAGCCAATGAATAGCATCTTCCCCTGAATAAGCTTTATAAATATCCAAATCAAGATTTTTCATGTTGCTGAATATTTCATATAAGCCATTAACTATTATTGCCTCATCATCTACAATAAGCAGTCTGTACATAATAAATCCATGCAAATCTTTGGCAGAAAGGACTGACAAAACACATGGACTAAGCCACCTCCCTTTATTGATTTTGATAATAATTGTCCAGTTCATAACCATAGGGGATTTCTATTCTCAATATCACTTTCAATCCACCCAGTTCACTTTTAGAAACCATTACTCCACTATTTTGGCCGTATTCCAATCTTATTCTGCGGTGAATATTAATTATCCCTGTAGTCTCAATATCATTTCCTGTATACAAAAGTGCATTTTGCAGTTCCGCTATATCATAATCTGTCATACCACAGCCATTATCTTCAACAATAATATCCAGCCCATTATCATTTTCCAAAAAATCAATTACTATAATCCTGCTGTTTTCTAATTTATTCAAGCCATGATTAAACGCATTTTCAATAATAGGCTGAAGAATAATCCTAGGAACCTTAAGTTCACTGTATTTTTCAGGATATTCCCCAAATTTAATCTCCAATGCTCGCGAAAACCTCATCAATTGAATTTCAGTATATACCTTAGCATGTTTAACCTCATCACTAAGGGGTATTTTATCTGAGGAATTCCTTGTTATAAATTGAAAATACTCACCAAGCCGTTTGGTGAAAATAGCCAAATTCTCATCCCCAGTTTTAGCCATTGTATTTATTGCAAAAAAACTATTGTACAAAAAATGAGGATTAATCTGTGCCTGTAATTGCTTTAACTCAGCTCTCTGCATCAGAATTCTTTGATTATAAACCTGATCTATTAATGTATTTAAATTTTCCATCATTTTATTAAAGCATTTATAAAGATATCCAAATTCATCATTTTGATCATGTTGAATATTAACTTTTAAATCTCCGTTTTCAACCTTGTGAAATGATTTCACTAATTTTATCAGAGGTTTATGAATTAGTTTATATGTTGATATAGAATAAATCAAAATAATACAACAAACTGCTATTGTAAAAGCCCATGCCCATATATAAAAACTATTAAAAGGCTTTTCAACTACTTCTTCAGGAATACATTTTAAATATATCATATTTAGATATTCTGATTTAACATACAATATATAATAAGACTTATCATCAATATTATATAATTTCATTCCTTTAGTTCCACTTGAAAATATACCATTTATAATTTCTTTTTTTAACAGTAAATCCTCCTCTGCTTGATTAATAATCACAGTACTGTCAGATTTATCTATGAGGACTGAACCAATTTCATCGTACATATTAAACTTGCTTAATGCCTGTATAAAAGCTTGCCTATTAAGTTCTATGCTAATTATATAATCAGGAGAGTTCATTAAATAATTGTTCTGTTGATATGTACTTAAATAAAGACCATCTTTATATTTTATAATTTGTGCTCCTTTTATTCCAGCTGCAGACCTGATATTTTCATACATTTCATAGTCAAAATCATTAATGCCGTTATTAGAAGAAATTGTTTTTTTTACATTTCGTATATATACATTGACATTCTTTATGTAGTTACTGCTATTTTTTATTGTAACCAATCTCCGATGAAGTTGTCTCAAACTTTCATTAATTTCATACTGCCCCATTATTCCGTATCTAGCTGAGAGTTTATTTAGGTTTTCATCATTTAGGCAATCATACTGTAGAATTTTTATTCTATCTATTTCCATTTCAAGGCTTTCAAGATAAAAAGAAACCTGTGCAATATTAGTTTTTGAAATTTCATTTCTTACATTATGCAAACTCCATTTATATATATACATTCCAAGCATATATATAGGAATCATTATAATCAGAAAAGTAATAACTAATCTAAATAATATACTTTCCCAAAATTTAGTGAACTTCAAAATATCACCTCGTTTAAATTAGCATAGCAATAAACAGTTTCTTTTTTCTTATAAGCTTTATTTTCAAAATAACTTTCACTAATACAAACTTCTTTATTAATTTTGTTTCTTCTCCAATTTTCGGATTGTAATCTTATATATATAAAACACTAAATTAGTCACATTGCCCAATTTCTACATAATATATTATATTTCATTATATATTTACACACAAGCCACATATTCATCAAACTATTAAATAGTAGAACAATTATTTAGTTTATGCGGTTATATGCTAATAATTTATTAACCATCAAATTATTAACCATCAAAAAAACACTAGAAAGTATTTTATGGCCATAAAAAACATTATTTCGAATCAGTTCCTACTACACTATGATTAAGTAAATACCACCGACATTGGCAAAAACGCTTGCGTTTTTGAGACTCGAAAATGCACCATGTATGCACCAATTATAGTTTCGAGTTAGTAATTGACTATTATACCAAAAGTAATTATAATGAACTTACATGCAAATCTAATATCAAACTATTAAAATGTTTTCTAGGGTTCCGCAGTAAAGCTGGCCTGTGACCGAGAGAAAACTCGCAGCTTTTAGCTGTGTCACGGAAGGACAAAAGCCTGGGAGGTATCAAGATGATATCTTGCAGGCTTTAATTTTGCTTAAGGAGGAATTTATTTATGGCTTGGGTTTATCTTATAATTGCAGGAGTTTTTGAAGTAGTTTGGGCAATTGGATTAAAATACTCTCATGGCTTTACAAAGCTATATCCATCACTGATTACAATTGGTGGAATGCTTATTAGCTTTTATTTATTATCACTTGCAACAAAATCACTTCCAATTGGTACAGCCTATGCTATCTGGACTGGTATCGGTGCTTTAGGTGCTGTATTGCTGGGAATCATTCTTTTTAATGAGCCTCTGAATTTATCAAGAATTATTTTTCTTTGCCTTATATTAATTGGAATAATTGGACTGAAATTTACCACGTCAGCAAATTGAGTGTTAAGCCATTTAATAAAAATTATCCATTACAGATTATCAACTTAACTTTCAATTAATTATTATAGATATTTACAATTTAGATATTTGTAATTTACGTATTTGCAAAACAGAGTTTAATGAATACTAGGTTCTATATCAATGTTGGAGCAGAAAAGTGAAATAAAAACTTAATTAAAAACTTATTGAAAGGTCAATCACTTTAGCAGGTTCCGGATAATTTTCCAAAATATAAACCATCTACTTACGATATAACTTTTATCAGTAGATGGCTTTTTTTCGTAAAGTGATGAATTAATTCTAGCTACTATTTAATATTTTCGTGTAATTTAGTGTTAAATCACTTTATTTTATTGCTTAATTTCTTATTTAGTTAATTCTTTTATTAGCTTTTTTAATTTTTTATAATTTTTATTATTCTTGCATTTTTTATGTAGCTTTTTAAATAATTTATAATATTTTTTATAAAATGCATTTGGAATATCTATATTTATCTCGGAAAAATAATCTTCTATTAACGATAAACTAGCCTCGCATTTATCTTTAGCATCTTTTTTTCCTTTGTTAAATTTATCTAGCTTATCACATATTCGTAAAACAGCAGCTTCCAACGAATACTCTTCATCGGGTTCAAAATAATCTCCTGTATGTGCTTTTATAATGTTACAGACAGGATCTTCATAACTAAAACCATACTTTGATAATACCGAAGATGCTTCTATATGATGATTATATCTTTTATTACCACATTCATTATATTTTGCAATATCATGTAGCCAAGCTGCTTTATGTAATAGTTGCTCATCTAAACACAATTTTTCCTCAAACTTATTACATAAGTTAACTACTCTTTTAGTATGTTCTATTAATTCATATTCTTTTTCTTGATCTAATTTTAACTTACCAATATAATCATAAAAAATACTTTCAGCAATCATATTTAAGTATTACCTACCCTATTTATTTATAATTTTTCATCATATCATATTACATTTAGATTTATCATAAACTTTATAAAAAGTCTATAAATTAGATGCCATTAAGTTTTCATTTGAGGAAATTGCTTCATTATAAGCAACAACTGTTTTTTTAGCTGCAGTCTCCCACTTAAAGCAGTTTTGAATATAGCGTTGTCCATTTTGCGCAACTTCTTGAAATCTATCCTTATTATCTAATACATATGCAATCTTAGCACCAATTTTTCCAGGCTGATTTCCATCAACATAAAACGCACAAGGCTTATTTTCGTATTCAGCAAATAATTTAGAATATCCATATCCCAAAATAACTAGTTTTCCAAACGACATAGCCTCAGTGACAGTAGTGCCAAAGGGCTCCTTAGTAATTGAAGGAAAAATGCATACATCAGCAATTGCATAATGATATATAAGACTGTTTATATCAATTATTTTATAATATGCATAAATATCTTTTTGCAAACCATAATTATTAATTAATGCTCTAACCTTCGCATTCCTTCCCGACCCCACTAATACAAGTTTAACTTTATGTCCATTGTTAATTAATATTTTAACTGCTCTGATTAGATTAAAAACACCCTTGCCCTCTGTAAGTGAACCTACATATAGAATTACTTTTCTATCATCAGCTATATTAAGTTCTTTTTTTAGTTCTGTCATTTTTTGTTTTGTAGAAGAGCAATTTAAATCTACTTGCTTAAATAAATCAACCTCACATCCATTAGATATTATCATTAGCTTTTCAGGACATATTCCATAACGCAAATTTTCTGCGTACATCTCCTCAGTAAGAACAATAATCTTTGCGGCAAGCTTTTCCATAGCACTTTCAGAAAGTTCTATCAGTTTAAAAGGATCACGTCTCCACCAATCAGGCATTCTTGCAAACTCTTCTCTATGTTTATGAAAAACAACTGGTATTCCAAGTCTGCGGGCGCATAAAAAGCCTGTAATACTATAAATCAAGCTATGTAACACTATCACATCAAATGCTTTATTATGGTGGCGTTTCTTTATAAATCTATAGAATTGAAAATTATTAATAAAAGCATTTATAAATAAAAGAAGACGACTTAATAAAGATGATTCTATCTTTTCTCTATACCTCATTAAAATTTTTTGAATAAAATTCATTGGACGGTAAACTAAAATACCATTTACATCTTGATGCTGCGGCAAATATCCCGTATTAGTTGTAAAAACACTCATGCTAGTATTATCTACCTGATTAATATACTTAATACCCGTCTCGGCATATCTGCCAATCCCACTGCGTATATTTGGTGGAAATTCATTAATTAAAATAGCAATTTCCATCTATGATAATCACCTCTTGTAAGTCTAAACTTTGTTTTTATTTAGCTTCATATTTAGATTCAATCTCTGTTCCTAATTTTGATTAAGTTTTAGTATTAAGTAAATTTTAGGATATTGATTGACTTCAATTTCTTGAATAAAGTCTAATATTATGGAGCTGGTGAGCGGAATCGAACCGCTGACCTGCTGATTACGAATCAGCTGCACTGCCGACTGTGCTACACCAGCATTTAATTATATGACCAAAAAAATACAGTAAATATTTGCTAGGTTTGCCACAAACATATTTTAGCACCATAAAAAACAAAAAACAATAGATAGCACAATTTTACTGGCTTCTAATAACAAATTTAGTTATTACTAAGCCAATATTATAAAAAAAGAGTTCTAAGTTCAGAACATATATTTCATTCTAAATCTTAGAACTCTTTAAATTACATTTTTAATTATATTTACATAATTCTACCATCCCAAATCAGCCTTAAGCTGTTTTGAAAGCTTATCTGCCATTAATTGATGAGTTTTTACTGATGGATGCCAGTCCTCACCCAATCCGTTAGCTTGATCCTGCTGAGGAAATTCAATAAAGTGTACATTCTTATCACCTGAAGAATTCTTATTAGAAACAACCTCTCCAACATATTTCTTCATATTTGACAACTGTTCCCCTGATAACATTGGACCTACTGCACAATATATATGAGCATCAGGATACTGGCTGCGAACTTTATCTACAAGCTTTAAATATTCTGATTTAAACAAAGTTCCATCAAGTGCTACTGTACTGATATCATTAGTTCCAAGATTGATAACAACTACTTGAGGAACCCACTTGGTATAATCCCAAATTTTTGATTTATCATAAGGCAATATTCTTGGATAAATTACAGGCATTGGTTCATCTTTATTTCCGCCATAATTTTGTACTACACCCTTACCAGACCATGATACAGTTATAACATCTGCACCTAAAGTTCTGCCTGTTATAGCTCCATAGGCCATATATGCATTTTCATTTTTTGTAGTAAAGCTTTGGTACTGGCTTGTGCCTTCATTTCCATAACCGCAAGTTATTGAATCACCTATAAATTCTATTCGTTTGGATGATGCAGGAGGTGGTGCTAAAAGACTTCCCCCAGTAACAGTAAAGCCTAAAAATTGCACCTCACCTACATGTGCCTCTGTTCTCTTAACAAGTTCAACGGTGTGCGTTCCGTTTGTTAAGCCTGACGCAAGAGTATATGTAGCTGAAGAACCTGCTGGTGTATTTATTGGTGTTTTTACAACTCCATCTATTATAACATTGAAATAATTATCTCCAGAGGATTTTAATTTTACACTAATTCCTGTTCCTGTAAAATTAGCTTTAATGGTAGATGTTCCCCAAGCAAATTTAGGTCCTGCAGGATCACTGGTGTCAAAGCGTCCAATGTACAGAACACCCGGAGCAGCAGGTACTGAACCTTCAGGAAGTGTATTTATTGTACCTAAAAGAAATTTTTTGAGAACAGCAAAATCTAATACATCTATTTTACTGTCAACATTAAGATCCATATAAGCCATAGGTTCTTGAACCTGATCTAACAAATGCTTCTTTAGCAAAGCAAAATCAATAGCATCAACATTATTGTCTTTATTGTAGTCACCATATAGAACTCCTGAAATTGGTTCTACTGCTATGTCAGCTGCAGTGGCAACAGATGTTACAGATAGCATTGCAGTAAAAAGTATTGCTAATACAACTGCAAAGGCTGTTATTCTTTTTGCCTTTTTATTTCTTATCATTACTAAACATCTCCTTCTAACAAAATTATTAAGTTTTATAAAGCTATAAATCCTGTTTGATTAGCAATATAGTATCTTTAGTATATTATTATTTATCATATGTTTTTATTTTACAGGCATCCCTCCTTTATTCAAACTTTATAATGTAATTGCCATATTTTGATATTATTCATCTTAATTGTATAGTTATGCCAACAAAAACACAAGAACCTACATGAAAATTATTCTTCTTACTACAATTCAGATTACTATTCAATTTTTTACAATACTATAATATACTAGGCTAATTTAGTTGCTGAATAGTAATCTATATATCTATTGATTCCAGAATGTGCAATGCATCTTATTAGACATTGCAGGTGTAAGGCAAATAAAGTTTACCGCTTTAACCTAACTATTGACATAAAAAGTGACATAAAAAGGTCCTATGCTGTACGCACTAAAAAATGACGTAACCTTTTACAAGTTGCGTCATTTTTTATAAACAGTATTTAGCATACAACTCTACTTTCCATATTTAATTTATTTACCTGTTATTTTAAAAAAGAGTTAGTGAGTAATACATATATATGTTAAATGCAATAAAATATTTTATTCAAACCATATAGGTGTTGTATAAGCTCTATGACCTTTTTCATTTTCTTCTATGCAATATGCCCTGAGATAGCAATCCTTATCAATTTGCATTTTAGTGGTAATTGTGCCTTTACCAGCGCCTACAGCTGTTGAATAAACTTGCTGTTCAGATATCCATCCAGCTTTACCTTTCATTATATAAATATTTAAGCCATCTGTAGTGTCTGAATATGATAAATGTAAATCTATAATCCCAGTACCAATAGAAATAGTATCACCCATCCAATACCAGGTAGATTCTCCCGCTTTTCTAACCCAAAATGCCAGACCAGGATAAGTTGTCACATATTGGTGTCCGCTACTTAAGCTATTTTTTATATTAGAATGGGACAGTTTATCAGCATATATAACGGTGTAACATTTTCCAAGGTTGTTTTTGGATTCAGTATCACTGCCTGCAAAAGGAAAAATCTTTTCGCCATGTAATAGTCTTTTATCAACCCATCTAGTGGTTGAACCATTATTCATGTCATTCCAGCCCCCATTGAGAATTTCCATACCTGTTTCTCCATGGGTGTATGCATATGTATTTATATTAAAATTCCAAGGCTCTATCTTACCCTTTCCCCAATTGGCATGATTAATTGTAACTAGTCCGCCATATTTTTTAAGCTGATTAATACCTTGCTGTGAATCAGGTGATGACGCCTTTCTGAAAATATCAGTAGAGCATGGCACGAAGGTTTCATTCATAATTCCATTACAATGACAGGTATCGTAGGATTTGGTATTATTTACTAGTTCTGCACATGAAAGTTCTTCCCCATAAAGAAATGCAAATGAACTGTCCGACAAATCCCTTACAGTACTTTTTTGAGTTTCATATTTTTTTGAATTCAGACAATAGGCATGGTCTGTAAGAGTCAGCCAATCTAATCCAGCTACTATTGCAACATCTTTCAATTCCTGTATAGTGTATATTCCATCTCCAAAATAGTAATCCCATGTATATGTAGAATGTGAATGAGTATCTCCAAAATACCAATTTCCATTACCTATATCAGGTGAAAGGGGAGGCTTTTGAAGAGTTATGTTTTTCTGTAGTTTTACAGCTTTTTCAATACTTACTGTTTTTCTATCTCTAAGACTTTCCCCTTCTACTTTCAATGCCAATTCCATAGTTTCATTTTGAATAATTTCTTCAGCCATCTCATTTGTTAATTTAAATCTTAAGTATTTCGTACCACTTTTGAACTGTTTGTATCTAGATATTAATTTTCTTTGTTCTTCTTCTGACAAATAATCTGTTCTATTTCTAAGAGCCTCAATAGTTCGCAATGAATCACCGCTCGCTTTTAGTTCTTCTCTAAGTTCAGTTCTATAATCCTTCTTATTTATTGTCCATTTTGTGCTTTTTATAATAATCGAACCTTTTGACCTTGTGTTTGTAACAGCTGCAATAACAGTAAAACCTCTAGGGTTGCATATTATGGGCGGAGTAATAAATGATAGAGCTAAATCATCGCAAATCTCATTTAGATTTGTATTAGAGTCAGAATTATGTATATTTCCCATATTAGTTTTTTTATTTAATTTTTCATTTGATGTTGATTTAAATGCTGAATCTGCATTTGATTTGGAGTTACTGGTATTAGACTTGTGATTTTTAGTAAATGCCAAACCAAAAATAAATGAAATAAATGGAATCTTAATATGTACCCCTCCCTTAAAACACTAAATATTTTAATTTTTCAGTTGGCTTTGATTGTATAAAAAGTCAATTACCAATTAACTGGATAAAAACTCATCAATATAAGAACTTATAATCATAAAAAACTCATCATTAAAAAGCTTCAATGCAAAGACCTTTAAACGTAATTGACTTTAGAAAAATTATCTCTGTTATTTAGTAGAATTGGTATTCTGGCAAATAATTTATAGAGTAGTTTTTAACAAATCAACTTTTTCACATTTTCTATTATACAATTGGGAATGTTGAATATTTAATTAAAATTAGTGTTATGCTGGGTTGAATTTTATTCCCTAAAATTCATTATATGCATCAAATACTTTAAAAATTACTGATTTCTCATTCCAGCAAAATCTTTGGAAATAATTATATATACGCATATATTATTAGTTTGTGTTTGGTTAAATCCAATACATGTATTTGTCTATCTCTTCATAAGGAAATAAACATACTGAGAGCCAAATACCTTTATTCCCAGACGGTTCAAGTAAATTAAGCTAACTCATTTATTAATTATATGTCGTTTTATGTCGATAAATAAATGTAATAAAATTTTTCGGCAAGGAGGTGAACATATGAGAATAAACAATAATATTAGTTCTATAAATGCCAATCGCTCTTATGGTATTAATAATACAAATACACAGAAATCCTTAACAAAATTATCCTCTGGTTTGAGAATTAATTCAGCCGCTGATGATGCTGCTGGATTGTCTATATCTGAAAAAATGAGAGCACAAATACGAGGATTAAATCGTTGCAGCAACAATATTCAAGATGGCATTTCGCTTATACAAGTAGCAGATGGCGCTCTAAATGAAGTGCATTCATTGCTCCAAAGAGGCAGAGAACTATCTATTCAAGCAGCAAATGGGACACTCACTGAATCTGATAGAAAAATGATTCAAGAAGAAACCTCTCATATTATATCTGATATAGATCGAATAGCAAATCATACAGAGTTTAATACTCTTAAGCTTTTGAATGTTCCTAAGTCAAGCGCTGTTGACAATCAAATTATTACAGCATTGAAAAGTGCCTTGCTGGAGCAAGCTGAAGCACGAATTCTTTCTGAATACGGTCTTTCAGCAGATGGTCAAAGTTTACAAATTATATTAGAACAGACTCCACAGCCTTATTTGGCTGCTGTCTCCTTCAACCTAGATGCATCTGGAAAAGCAATTAATCAGAAGCTTCATATTGATGTTAGTGCTTTTACTCCTGCAACTTTGCCAAATGGTGGAACCGCACCTATATACAATGACCGTATTATTGCCCACGAGCTAGTTCATGCCATTATGGGTCGTACAATGAACTTTGGGGCTCTGCCAACTTGGTTCCAGGAAGGAGCCGCAGAGTTTATCCACGGCGGAGATGAAAGACTTTATGTTGATTCAAAAGGAAGAACAGATTTTGCGTCTGTGGTCAACGAATTAGCCAGTTGGGAAAATACCTCCATTGATTATTCTGCTGGCTATGGAGCCGTTCGTTATATGCATGCTCAAATAAAGGATAAAGGCGGCATTGGAATAAAGGATGTTATGACATATCTGAGCAATAATCCAACAAGTACACTTGATGAAGCACTTGCATCCGCATCTAATGGCTATTATACTAACCTATCAGCTTTTACTGCTGATTTTGCTGCTAACGGAGCTGCCTTTTTGGCCGGTTTGACTCTTACTAATGCTGATACAGGTGCTATAGGAGGTTATGATGCTGATGGTGGAACTCCTTTAGATGCTGAAAGCGTAATTGCAGATACTATCAACTATACAGATGATCCACTTTTAGGATTTAGTGAAATATGGCCAAATTTAACACCAAATAGCTTATCAAGCTTACAAATCCAATCAGGAGCCAATACTGGAGATGTTCTGAATATAACATTAGCTGATATACGCAGTACAACATTGGGATTAACAGATGTTGACGTTGTAAATCAAGCCAGTACTGCTATTGATAGTTTTGATTCTGCAATAAATAGTGTTTCTCATGTTAGAGCAAACTTTGGTGCTTTACAGAACCGTCTTGAGAAAGCAATGTCAGTAGCCGAAAACAGTGCAGAAAACTTAACTTCCAGCGAATCTCGTATTCGTGACGCAGATATAGCCAAAGAAATGATGGTGTTTACAAAAAACAATATCTTAGCGCAGGCTTCTTCTGCTATGATAGCTCAAGCCAATCAGCAGCCTCAAGCAATTCTGCAGCTACTTAGAGCTGGCTAATATATGTATATACTATTAAATTTGTTGCTCTTAACTAACAAACTTTGGTAATTATATTGTTTTCTAGTTTCCATAATTAAAATTTAGATTTTTATGGTATACTAATATATATAATCAATATTTACAAGTCGAAGGGATGAATTTATGTTAGAATATTGCAAATGTGGTTCTCTTATGATTAACGGTAGTTGTACTCACAAAGGTTGTAGCAACAATTTAACCAGTACGTTATCAAAAACAAAGAAAACCCGTACCAAAGCTTCAACAATTACCAAAGCAACAAAATCAGCAGTTAATTCAGCAGTTAAAAGTACAAAAGTACCTAGAGCTTCAAAATGTATTACTTACAAGTTAAGCGACTTGTCTCCACTTGAGGAATAAGAACTTGCTGTATAAAATTAAATAAAGTGATATATAAAAATTCTTTACCCTCTATAGAGTAAAGAATTTTTTATATATTGCAAATTTGTATATAGTACTTACAAAGGTTTTATTTAGTCTTTATACATCTAGGGCAGTTGATTTCTGTATTGTTGGTTAGAAATTTTATCAATCTCTTCCACTATTCCCTGATTATCCAGTTCATTAGTATAATACTCCTCATAATCCTCATATCCTCCCATATCCTGAGGTGTATCTGCAGAACCATATTTCATTAAATCATTAAGCTGATCAAGCCCCTCAAATTCATCATCTTCACGCTTATTCAAGTACTTTCTTCCAAATGGCGCATCAAACACCTCATCATATGACATGTCAGGTGTATTTATTTTTGAAGCTTCCTCTTCCTTTTCACAATCAATACAAAATTTAGCAGACGGCATTGCCTCTAACCTTTCATAAGGAATTTCCCTTTTACAGCTTTCACATTTACCATACGTTCCTTTTTCAAACTTGTTTAAAGCTCTGTTTATATCATTTAACTTACTTTGTTCATGGGCCTTAAGAGCCATGTTCATTTCAACAGAATATAACTCACTTCCCAAATCAGCTGGATGATTATCATAATTTGAAAGTTCATTAGGAGAGTGTTCGCTCATCACAGCCTCACCATTTTCATTCATCTGGCCTAATGTTCTGTTAATTCTATTGGCTTCATTAATAAGCTTTTCTTTTAAGTAGTACATTTTATTTTTATCCATACTAACCTCCCACGCCCCATTTAGGGCATAATTTTTGGTATAGCTTTCGTGGAGGTACGCCATTTTTTCAATACTAAAATCCACTTCTTAGGTGGCTAACCTCCCACGCCCCATTTAGGGCATAATTTTTGGTATAGCTTTCGTGGAGGTACGCCATTTCTTCAATACTAAAATCCACTTCTTAGGTGGCTAACCTCCCACGCCCCATTTAGGGCATAATTTTTGATATAGCTTTCGTGGAGGTACGCCATTGTTTTATTTCTAGAATCCTCTTTTTTGGTGGCTAACCTCCCACGCCCTATTTAAGCAATAAAATTTAGTGAAGCTATCTTGGAAAACCTATCATTTTTACACATAGTCTTTATTTATTAACTTATACTAACAAAAAGCCACTTGTGGGTTTTTGTTGCTCGAAAAAGCACAATGCTTTCAGATACTGCTTTATAGCTACTATCTTGGATTATTCATACTGTTCTGAACAATTTCTACTATGTCACTGATAAACTCACCTATATACGGTAAATTGATAGTTACAATTGACTTAAGAATATAGAGCGTAATTGCACTCAAAATTGTAAAGCCAATAGCTATTCCAAAGCCTCTTGCTAAACCATTTGTAAAATTTGCCCATAACATTTTTCTAGGGTGTTCAATGAAGTAAACATAATCTACAAATTTCATTTTTTCCATTTTTAATGACATTTCATCAACTTTTTTAACCAATAGATTTATTAAAGACTTATCGTTAGCTTTCTCCTTTGACATCTATTTCCCCTTTCAATTTCTACTTGTTACGAAACCCCATTGTTTCCCACATATAAATCTATAAAATCCAATACTAATTATTGTTTTTTTCAAATAACCCAACTTATTTTATGCAATTATTTATCTTTTTATTTAAAAGGTTATAAACCTATAATTGTTGAATATTAAAAATATATTTGTTTTATTTTAAGTAATTCATAATACAATAAACGACCACACAAGAAATATTTCTACTCTTATATGGTCGTTTCAGTTTGCTGTTCTACGCTAACTATTGACATAGAACCCATTTTAATTATAAGCAATTGCAGATTCAAACTATCTTGATAAATCTAACAGAACCTTTTTAATTAATTCACTATCTTCAATATTGCACTGGAATACTTCTCCAATTCTGCGTGGCAAAACGAATTTTAGCTTATTGTCTTTAACTTTTTTATCATAAAAAATATGACTGTAAACGGTTTCAACATCTAAACCAGGTAATGATATAGGCAATTCCAGCTTCTTGAGAATTTCCTTTACATTCTCAACCAATGCTTCTGTTACAACGCCTAAATAATATGCCATTCTGTATGCGCCAACAATACCAATTGCAACACATTCACCATGCAAAAGTTCAAAATTTTGTGCTGTTTCAATAGCATGACCAATTGTGTGTCCAAAATTTAGTATTGCCCTTAAATCACTTTCTTTTTCATCTGCCTCTACAACACTGCCTTTAATAGAGCAATTCTTTTTCGCTAAATATTGAAGTACATTTTCATCATAACAAAAGATATTATCTGCATTATCCTTAATGTATTCACAGTATTCTGCATCTAATATAAGTCCGTGCTTTATTACCTCTGCTAAGCCTGCTGAAACCTCACGTTTTGGTAATGTTTTAATTGTGTTCACATTAATAAAAACTAATTTGGGCTGATAAAATGCTCCTATCAAATTTTTATGACCTTCAAAATCAACGCCTGTTTTTCCTCCTACACTACTATCTGCTTGGGATAAAAGAGTGGTTGGAACCTGAACGAAGTTTATACCTCTCATATAGGAAGCTGCAGCAAAGCCTGTAATATCACCTACAACGCCTCCTCCTAAAGCAACTAACGTATCAGTTCTATCAAATTTATGCTCAACTAGCTTTTGATATATACCATATATAGCTTCTAAGGTTTTATGCTCTTCGCCGGGAATCAAAACATGTTTGTAAACCTCAAACCCATTACTCTTCATTTCTTGTAAACATATTTCTGAATAAAATTTATCAACATTTTCGTCAGTTACTATTAAAATTTTATTTCCAGTTCTCAGCGACAATACTGATTTCCCCAGTTCATCAAAACTTGTTGTAATAAATATTGGATAACTTCTCTCTTTTAAATTTACGGTATGTCTTATCATTGCTGCTCCCCCAAACCAAATTATTAATCAACCTTCGCACATTAAAATATCCAATTAAAATATCCATAGCTATAAAGACTTAATACTTTTTATTCAGCATGCTAGTTTGCAACTATCTCATGTATGCAAACATTAACTATTCTCTTTCCAATGAATTGCCTTCCCCTATGCAAATTTATCGATAGCTGCACCTACAATTCTAACCATAAATGCCGTTTCATTAAGTATAGCATAATAGACAATTGGGACGAAATATGCCTTACGCAAGTTCCGTCCCAATTTTGGTAAAAGTATCACTTAATCAACTACGTCTGCACATCTCTTACAGAGAGTTGGATGCTTTTCATCCTTGCCAACAGTTTCACTATACATCCAGCATCTTTCACATTTTTCTCCAGGTGCTTGTTCAACTGTAATCTTGATATTAGGCATTTCATCACCCTGTTGTGCTTCTGCTGTAGCTTCTGCCAAGCCTTTTACTGAAGCATCAGAGATAATAAATATTGTAACTAACTCATCTTCTATGCTCTTTATAAATTCGTAATCTGCACCATCAGCAAATATGGAAACCTTTGCATTTAATGAGTGTCCAATTGTTTTATTTGTTCTCGCAACCTCCAGAGCCTTTGAAACATCTGAACGTAGTGCAAGTATTTTATCCCATTTTTCAGCTAATGACTTGTCAATATACTTCTCGTTAATTTCAGGCCAATTGTTTAACTGCACGCTTTCAATATCGTCACTTGCTTTATGAGGCATAAACTGCCATATTTCTTCTGTAGTAAATGCAAGAACAGGTGTTAGCATTAGTACTAACGCATGTAATATTTCATACATAACAGTTTGTGCTGCTCTTCTTTCCTTTGAATCAACTTTTGAAGTATAAAGTCTGTCCTTTATAATATCCAAATAGAAATTACTCATGTCAACAACACAGAAATTGTGAATTGAATGGAACATTGTATGGAATTCATACGACTTATAGGCTTCAGATACTTTTTGGTTAAGCAAAGCTAGCTTGTGAAGTGCCCATCTATCTAATTCACATAATTCTGAGTAATCAACGCTGTCTGTATTTGGGTCAAAGCCATTTATATTTCCTAAAATATATCTAGCAGTGTTTCTTATTTTTCTATAAGATTCTGATAACTGTTTTAACAATTCCTTTGAAATTCTAACATCTGCTGTATAATCAGATGAAGCAACCCAAATTCTCAGTATATCTGCGCCATATTCTTTAATAACATCAGCAGGGTCAATACCATTGCCTAATGATTTTGACATTTTTCTGCCTTGACCATCTACAACATATCCATGAGTTAGAACTGTTTTAAATGGTGCATTTCCTTTTGTAGCTACAGATGTTAATAGTGAAGACTGGAACCAACCACGATGCTGGTCGCTTCCTTCTAAGTACATATCAGCTGGTGATGATAAGCCTTCTCTAGTTTCCAATACAGCTGCATGGCTAGAACCACTATCAAACCAAACATCCATAATATCATTTTCTTTTGTAAACTCAGAATGACCACATTCACATTTAGTGCCTGCTGGTAATATTTCAGAAGCTTCTAAAGCATACCAAGCATTTGAGCCCTTTTCTCTAAACAAATCTGCAACTGCCTTTATAGTTGCATCATTAATTAATTCTTTTCCACATTCCTTACAATAGAATATCGGAATAGGTAAGCCCCAGGTTCTTTGTCTGGAAATACACCAGTCACCTCTGTCTCTTACCATGTTTGTAATTCTTTCTTCACCCCACTCAGGAACCCATTTAACATCTTTTATAGCCTTAAGAGCTTCTTCTCTAAAGCCGTCAATTGATGCAAACCATTGTTCAGTTGCACGGAAAATTATAGGGTCCTTACATCTCCAGCAGTGTGGATATTGGTGAGAAATTTTCTCTTGAGCCAATAATCTTCCATCCTGAATTAATCTTTCTAAAATAGCGCCATTTGCCTTTTTATAGAACAATCCTGCAAAAGGTCCAGCTTCCTCTGTCATAACACCCTTGCTATCAACTGGCACAATTACTGGAATTTCCTTATATTTCTGACATACTAAATAGTCCTCTACACCATGACCGGGAGCTGTATGAACGCATCCTGTACCAGCTTCTAATGTTACATGGTCACCGAGTATTACCATTGAATCTCTATTAAGAAATGGATGTCTGCATTGTATTCTTTCTAAATCTCTTCCTTGATATTTAGCTACTATTTCATATTCTGATATTTCTGCAGCATTCATAGTCTTTTCAACTAATTCAGTTGCTAGAACATAATATTCGTCATTTGCTTTAACTAGTGAATACTCAAAATTCTCATTTAAGCAGATTGCAAGGTTAGCAGGTAATGTCCAAGTTGTTGTTGTCCAAATTACAAAATTAACCTTCTCCTTATCCGCTACTCCTTCAAAAATACCCTTGTCATCTCTAACTTGGAATTTAACATATATCGAAACTGTAGTATCATCAGCATACTCAATCTCAGCTTCTGCTAATGCAGTTTCACATTCAGGGCACCAGTAAACAGGCTTTAAGCCTTTATAAATATGCCCGTTTGTTGCCATTTTTCCAAACACTTCTACCTGTTTTGCTTCAAACTCAGGCTTTAATGTAATGTATGGGTTCTCCCAATCAGCTCTTACACCAAGGCGCTTAAATGCATCTCTCTGAACATTTAAGTACTTCATTGCAAAGCCTTCACAAGCTTCTCTGAAAACAACAGGCCCTACTTCATGTCTCTTTAGTCCAAGTTCTTTGATAGCTCTTTGCTCAATTGGAAGTCCATGAGTATCCCAACCTGGAACAAAAGGTGCATGGTAACCTGCCATGCTGTGGTATTTAACAACTATATCTTTTAAAATCTTATTAAGTGCAGTTCCAAGGTGGATTCCACCATTTGCATAAGGTGGTCCATCATGAAGTATAAATGTTGGTTTTCCTTCTGTTTTCTTTAGCTGCTTATTATAAATGTCCATTTCTTCCCATTTCTTAAGGAATTCAGGCTCTCTTTGAGGCAAATTTGCTCTCATTGGGAATTCTGTCTGTGGTAGATTTAAGGTTTTTCCATAATCTTCTGGCATTTTCTTTCCTCCATAATATAATTTAATTTTCAATAAAATAATTTAGTTTTCAATTAATGCGTCAATTTTTCTTGGTACAAGCTAAATAATCACTATAACTGCGCAAGCTTCAAGTTAGCCTCCATTTTACATGTACCACCGACTATTCAAATAGTCTGCTAATATTTTTTTAATATAATAAAGCCTCATCCACATAGGGACGAGGCTATTTTCGCGGTACCACCCAATTTATTTGTAATATGCTATGAACAGAATTGTCAGCTTATGTTAGAACTATTCGCTATACAGCTTAGAAATGTCCATCAACTTTGTAGCACCAATATCCACTAAATAAAAGCAAAAATATTAGCAACTAAAAAATCAGTTAGACAACGTAAAGCTTACAATCCAACTACTAAAGCATATACACAATCACTTCATTATATAACGGCTTATTAACCGGCACACCTTACACTAATAAAATTTCAGGCTGCAATTCATGGATGATTTTCAAAAACTTGAACTTATGAGATTTCACCAAACTCTCACTCTCTTTGAAGCCAACTGTTTTTTACTCTTTCCAATCATCATTATTAACATATTTATTTATTAATTCTTCCCATTAAATATGGAAATTTTCATCACAATTACTATTTATAATACATCAACGAAATATTTTCGTCAAGGTGGTTCATCTAAAAACAATACATGTCTTATTTAAAATTAGTAATTACCAACCCAATTGCTAATACAATTACAAGTATAAGTAGTATTTTAAGTCTCCCCTTTTTTACTCTCACCTTTTCACCTATTCTAAAACCTAAGCTTTCTAAGATTAATATAATTATATCACCCAGCATATCTTTGTACCCTTTACATATAAAATATATTCCTACTCAAGCTTTCTAGCTATGAAGCAGTCCTTATACATCTTATTTTATCATACATAATGTAATTCACAATGCAATTCACATAAGTCCAGCCAAATGAATACTATGTAGTGTGATTTAAACTTGAAACGAGAGAATTATGGGCTATGATTATAATAAAATAATTTTAAATATAAAAAACGGTAAGCACAGCAGATTAGGTATTGGCTCATCAAGGATAGTCTATGATTTAAACGATGGCTTTGTTGTTAAAATTGCTAAGGACATCCGAGGAATTTTTCAAAATGAAGCTGAACATAAAACCTATTTATCTCATAAATCCGTTCTTTTTGCAGAAGTAATAGATATTTCTGAAGATAATCGCTTTTTGATTATGCCAAAAGCAGAAAGAATAAAAAATATTAATACTGTTTTAAGGTATTATCGTGTAAAAAGCATCAAATCCCTTTTTTACAAAGATAAGCTTATTATCAGTGACATACATGAAAATAACTTAAGCAGGAACGACCTATACAGAGTTTCTAGTTGGGGTCTTATAAATAATGTTCCACTGATAATTGACTATGGATTAACACATAATATTTTTAAAAAGTTCTATGGTTACAATAGGTTTTTTAAAAAATACAAGCCAATACATTACTTCTGAATTTTATATTTGCAATATATAATAACCCACTTCTATTGGGTATTCATATTATGCAGCTTATTTAAATAATTATTTATTATCTGTGCTTGCCCTGTCGCAGTGCTTGACTTGACACCAGCATCAATTCTGCCATAGAACATGTCAGGTTCAGTAATTAAAGGTGTTCTTACTCCGTTAGTAACACTAGACACCTCAAAAATACCATTGTTATTTGCATCAATCCAGTTCTCAGATGTATCTGCAATTCCATCACCGTTTGAATCTACATCAGCAAAGTAGTAGTCAGAAACACTTATAGTGTAAATTTTATGATTATTATTGCGTAAATTGTTACTATTTAAGCAGTTTACTGTTGATTTATTTTGTACATTTTTGATTTTCTGCCAGACATTTCTCTAAAATTGTCATACCTTCTCTTATCTGCTCAATATCAGATGATGCAAAACTAAGTCTTATATAATTATCTCTATTTTCATTATTGATGTCGTAAAAAATACTAGAAGGTATTAGTAAAAGTCCTTTGGCTTTGCACTCATCATATATTTCTCTGGCTGACATATATTTTGGCACTCTAATCCAGAAATACAAGCCCCCATTAGGCTTATTGTACTTAATGCCATAAGAACTTAGTTTTTCTAATCTGCTAAGCATAAACTCATATTTGCCTTTATATATTTCTCGCATATAATTTTGATGCTCATCCCATTTTCCAGTTTCAAAATATCTTTCTAGCGACCTTTGTATAAGTCCAGAGGATGAAATATCACTGGCATGTTTTATTTTAGTAAAATCACTAATCAGCAAATCAGGAATTACCATACAACCTACTCTTAGTCCTGGCATTAGTATTTTTGAAAAGCTTTTCAAATACAGGACATATTCATTTTTTGTATCTAAAGCCTTAAGTGTCTCCAACCTTTTGTTTTCGTAGCAAAGATCCGACATAGAATCATCTTCAACAATATAAGTATTATATTTTCGAGCAAGTGCAAGCAAATCCTTCAGCTTATTAGTACTGTAAGATATAGTAGTAGGATTTTGAAAGCTTGTCATAACATAAATTAGCTTTGGCTTACATATCCTGATTTTCTTTTCCAAATCAATTAAATCTATTCCATCTTGTTCAAGATTTACTCTTACTACTCTTGCTCCTCTTGATTTAAAAACAGCTATTGCTCCATCATAAGTTGGGTTTTCTGTAATTACATAGTCTCCTGAATTTATAAGCACCTTTCCTATCAAATCTATTCCCTGCTGTGACCCTGATACTATCTGAATATTATCTTCATTTTCCATTTTTATTGAATATTTATTATTCAAGTAAGTAAGTAAAGATTTTCTAAGTGGTTTGAATCCTTTACTATCTTGATATCCAAAAGCAAAGCCCTTATCCCTTTCTATAACTTCATTTATACATTCTTTAAAGGATTCTATCGGGAATATTGAAGGATGCGGCGTTGCACTTGCAAAATTGATTATAGAAGTCTTATCTGATATACCTATGTCACTTGAAGAAAATAACTCTTCCTCATGCAATTTGCTACCTGATACATAATAGCCGCTTCCCTTTTTAGCAGTAATATATTTATTATTTTCTAGCTGCTTATAAGCATTTATAACAGTGACATTATTTACCCCTAACATCTCAGCAAAGCTTCTAATTGCAGGCAGCTTCTCCCCAGTTTTTAACTGACCTTCAGCAATTAATTTCTTTAAATAATCAAATAACTGCATATACTTAGGCTGACCCGACTCAGTAAATTGTATCGATACATTTATCATTTTATCCTCCAATTTTATTAAATCATATTGACATACACTATATAATGTGTAAAAATATTCAAAATTAATTTGATTTGATACTAATCTGTTACGATACAATTAAGTATAACAAAAATTTCTAATAATGTAAAGGAGACCAACTATGTCTGAAAGATATGAATTAAATAAGAATCTCGCACAAATGCTAAAAGGCGGAGTAATAATGGATGTTGTAAATGCCAAAGAAGCAGAAATTGCTCAAAAAGCAGGTGCTGTAGCTGTAATGGCTCTTGAAAGAGTTCCATCTGACATTAGAAAAATGGGTGGAGTTGCAAGAATGTCTGACCCTAAGATGATAAAAGAAATTCAAAGTGCTGTATCAATTCCTGTAATGGCAAAGGTTAGAATAGGACATTTTGTTGAGGCTCAAGTTTTAGAAGCCCTGAATATTGATTACATAGATGAAAGTGAAGTTTTAACTCCTGCTGATGAAGAATTTCACATTGACAAGCATAGCTTTAAAGTTCCATTTGTTTGTGGTGCCAAAAATTTAGGAGAAGCCTTAAGAAGAATCGGAGAAGGTGCTTCAATGATAAGAACTAAAGGTGAAGCTGGTACTGGAAATGTAGTAGAAGCAGTTAGACATATGAGAACAGTAACTGCTGACATCAGAAAAGTTCAAAGCGCTTCTAAACAGGAATTAATGACTATTGCAAAAGAATTGGGCGCTCCATACGATCTGATTTTATATGTTCACGAAAATGGAAAGCTGCCTGTAATCAACTTCGCTGCTGGTGGAATTGCAACCCCTGCTGATGCAGCTCTTATGATGCAGCTGGGCTGTGACGGAGTATTTGTAGGCTCAGGTATTTTTAAATCTTCTGATCCTATAAAAAGAGCTGCAGCAATTGTTAAGGCCACTACTTATTACAATGACCCGCAAGTTATTGCCGAAGTATCGGAAGAATTAGGAACTGCAATGGATTCATTGGACATAAGAGAATTGTCAGGCAATAGCCTTTTAGCTTCAAGAGGATGGTAATATATCTAAAATAGATATATCTATATTTAAACTATAAGTATTGGTAAACTTCTGAGGTTATAGAAGGTAAATAAATAACCAAAACCAAAAAAATTTTTTATAAAGGAATATCTGTTATGAAAAAAGTAGGTGTTTTAGGCTTGCAAGGTGCTGTTTCTGAACATGTTGATAGACTTGCCAAGTTAGAAAACGTAAAGCCCCTTGTAGTTAAATACAAAAATGAAATAGAAGCTGTCGATGCTTTAATTATCCCTGGTGGTGAAAGTACAGCTATTGGAAAGCTTTTAGCTGATTTTGAACTAACCAGTACCTTAAAATCCAGAATACTTTCAGGAATGCCTGTATGGGGAACTTGTGCAGGAATGATAATCTTGGCAAAAAAGCTATGCAACGATGAAAGACGCCATTTGGAGGTCATGGATATTGAAGTTATGCGAAATGGCTACGGAAGACAAATAGACAGTTTTTCCACCACAGTGAATTTACCAGAATTATCAGCCAATGAGATTCCTTTGGTATTTATACGAGCGCCATATGTGGTAAATGCAGCCCCCAATGTAAAGGTTCTATTGCGTGTAAATGATAAAATTGTAGCATGCAGGCAGGAAAACATGCTAGCTACCTCCTTCCATCCAGAACTGACAGAGGATTTAAGCTTTCATAAGTATTTTGTGGATTTGATTAAGGCAAGTTAATATTAAATGAAAAGTCTCCCCCAATCAATTGGTTTATATGTTTGTTTTAGGCTAAGCCTCACCAAAAATAACATACATCCTAGAAGCGTTCAAAGCCTTTGTCATTATAGATAAAGGCTTTGAACCATCTATTAGCTACAATTCAATAAAAAAACTCATGCCTTAAGCAATTTTAAGACATGAGTAATATTTATTCAAATAGAATCTATTTACTCTTCTGTATATTTTCTATGTCAGAAAGCATATTGTTAATAGCATTCATATTGGGAGAATCAAGTTCTTTGGCTTTTTGAAGATGTTCCTTTGCCTTATCTAAATTTTTAGCATCCTGTGTGTTATAGTAAATTGCGCCCAAAATAAAATGTCCATGTTTCGGGCTTAATTCTATTAATTGGTTTGCATGTTCTTCAGCTTCAGTAAATTTTACAGGATTGCCCTGAGCAGCTTCTGATAAGGATAAGTTCCATAATACCTGTGACTTTTTATCGGTATCAAGTTCTTGCTTTAATAATTGTTCTGAATGCTCTTCGCTCTCGTTATATTTACCCTGAGCTAACTCCGAACCACTAAGAAACACTAATGTATCAATTAATATATTAGAATTTTGCGGATTCATTTTTAATAATTCTTCTGCATGTTCTTCGCACTCGTTATGTTTACCTTGAATATTTTCTGATTTTACTACGCTAAAAAGAGCATTTATTTTGGTATTATTATCAATATCATATTTCAACAACTCTTCCGCATGCTTTTCACTCTCATTATATTTATCTTGAGAATTTTCAGATTCTATTAAAATTTTCAAAACACTTATTCTTAATTCATCATCTTGAAAATCCTGATTAAGTATTTGTTCTGCAATCTTTTCTGCTTCTGCATAATTTTTCTGAGCATAATAGTTATCTAAAGAAACAATTTGAGAAATAAGCCTATTACTTTCATTGTTAAAGCTGTAAAAAAGCCCTCCAATCGTTACTAAAAACACCAATATTAGCGAGCCAATTCTAACAAGCCTGTCCTTAGAAGTCTCTTCTTTAGCAGTATAAACCACACCAGTAGTTAAAAAGCCTCCAACTAACCCACCAAGATGTGCGCTGTTGTCTATTCTCTCATTCATAACACCATAGACAAGGTTTATTACCAATATAGTTAACAAGTTAGCACCAAAACTGCTTTTTAATAGTGAAGGTCTCTTTATTGCAAAAAACAGCATTGCTCCTAGTAGTCCAAATATTGCACCTGATGCTCCTACTGCTGGATAAATATTAAAAGCAAAGCTTGCAATAGAACCAACTAGACCTGCTACGAAATAAATTACAATCATTTTTACATGCCCAAATAATCTTTCA
Source organism: Ruminiclostridium herbifermentans (assembly GCF_005473905.2). Classification (NCBI taxonomy): domain Bacteria; kingdom Bacillati; phylum Bacillota; class Clostridia; order Eubacteriales; family Oscillospiraceae; genus Ruminiclostridium; species Ruminiclostridium herbifermentans. Next base: position 2,158,512 of record NZ_CP061336.1, on the reverse strand, counting down.
ATCTGAGTTCCTATCATATAAAGTGAATAGCAATTTAACAACAGATGTACTTCGTTTGAATGTAAGAACATTGCTGAAATAAATCTCCAATATTCCCCTTCTAATATAAACAAATTTATTTTAGCACCAAATGGAGCTAAAAGATTAACATATTCTGTATTTGTTGTAAAAGATAATATCCTCAAAAGGAGCCATACCAATATATTTGCAGCTATTAGGACATAAGTAACCCAAGGTGTTTTTGCCTTAAATTCAATTTGAAAATCTTTACTCCTCTTCACTAATAATTCTTTTATGTCTTCTATTGATGTCTCTTTTTCATGTAGATTTTTTGCAAAAAATTTATTTATTGCTTTAACGATATTTCCATCGAAAGTTGGCTCATTATAATGCTTTCTAACAATTTTATTTGAAATATCAACTGACATGCACTTAAAAAATTTCTTTTCTGTTATATTATCTATCTGACTCTTTTCAATTATATCTAACACTTCATCATTAGGTGCATTGTCAAATAAAAATAGCTTTAATACATATGCATTTCTGCCATTTATACTATCTAGCATAGCAGATGAATTTTCCATAATTCGAGCCAATTGCACATTATCAAACCTATCTGCATCAATCACTTCAAGAAATACTGTAGTACCTTGATAATTTTTTATTAAGCCTGCTGAACCATTACTAAAATCTAGTGCTTCATCATTTGTATTTATTAAATTAAAACTATATTTCTCAATTAAGTATTTAATTAGAGAATTTGTAAAATTGGTTTTCATTAAATATGTGACTCCTTACATAAATTAATTGACTTGAAGCTAAAATTGGTTGCATCAGGTTATTATGAATATATACAATCTGAATATATAATATGAAATATGTAAAGTTCAACCATTTAGCTTAATTTCTAATTTTAGACATAAAAACACATATTAATATTATGTTAATCTCAATAATCCTATATTATTTATTATCTCTAAGTTTTAATATTATGTTTAAATGCATAAATGGCTGCTTGTGTTCTATCATTTACATCAAGCTTTTTGAATATGTTGGAAATATGATTTTTTACAGTCTTTTCACTAATAAATAGTTTTTTTGCAATTTCTTTATTTATTAATCCATCTGCAATTAATTTCAAAACCTCTATTTCTCTATTTGTAAGATTTTTTGTAATAGAGTTATCATGCTCAATAAGTGTTATCCTATTAAACTCCTTAACCAGTTCACCTGTCATGTTTGGTTGAATATATGTCTTTTCATGATAAACACTTCTAATTGCTTCTATTAATACTGATGATTCCGCATCTTTTAACACATAGCCTTCACAGCCTTGTTGTATAGTTCTGAACAAATATTCTCTATCTTGGTGAAGGGTTAGTACAATAATTTTACAATCACAATTTTCTTCCTTAAGAATTTTTATTGCTTGCAGACCATTTAATACAGGCATATTAATGTCCATTAAAATTATATCAGGTTTATCCTGCCTAGCAAGCAATACTGCCTGTTCTCCATTAGCTGCCTGAGATACAACCTCTATGTCATCCTCTAGTTCAATAATAGTCTTTAGACCTTGCCTAACCATAGCATGGTCATCCGCAATCATTACTCTAATTTTATCCATTAATTAGGAGCCTCCTCTTCATTTATGAGCGGTATTTGTATTTTAAGTGTAGTTCCTTTACCTATTTCTGATTTCACTTCAAATTCACCTTCAAGTAATGCTACTCTCTCCTTCATACTGTAAAGCCCAAATCCTCCGCTTAAATCAGACTTGTTCTTTTTCTTATTAACTCGTACTGCCTTAGTGTCAAATCCAACTCCATTATCAATAATGGTTATTATCAGCCTCTGTTCAACACGTTCTAAGAGGATTGAAGCAGATTTTGCTTCTGAGTGCTTTAAAATATTATTTAAAGCCTCTTGAACTATTCTGAATACAGTAAGTGAGATAGCAGGCTTTAATTCCACATCAACATTTCTAACTTTTAATGTAACATCTATATTGGTATCCTCTTTAAAAGATATAACATACCTTTCCAATGTAGGCAAAAGCCCTAAATCATCAAGTGCCATCGGTCTAAGATTATAAATTATCTTCCTAACTTCTTGAAGGCTATCTCTTGTAATCTTTTTTAGATTACGCAGTTCGTCCTTTGCTTCACCGATATTCTTGTCAATAAGCTTTTCACAGATTTCTGCTTTAATTACTATGTTAGACATAGATTGAGCAGGTCCATCATGAATCTCACGAGCAAAACGCTTTCTTTCATCTTCCTGTGCTTCTATAATTCTAATACCCAAATACTGCTTTTGCTGTAAATTATCAAGTTCTTCTCCAGCATCTTTTAGCTCTCCGCTTAAATACTCAAGAGCTATCCCAACATGTCCTATCAGATTATCCGCACGTTTTAGAGTTTTTGTTGAATCTTTAATTCTCACCTCAATATCATTACGTCTTTTGATCAAAAATCTCTCTTGTTCACGCCTTACGGCAAGCTTGACAAGCAAATTATCAGCATCTTGATACGCCTTTTCCAGTTCACTCTGGCTATATTTATTAAAATCTCGATTTACATCGAAGAGCTTTTTCTTACTTTGCTTTAAGTCGTGTTCTAGTTCTTCGATTTCACTTATGATTTCAAAAACCTCTCTTTTTAATACTTCTAGTTCGTCTTCAAGCCTTTTTCTATCTAACCTTGTGTTTTCTGCAATTTCTATTATTTCTTTTTTGCCCATATCAAGAGCCTTGATTGAGTCATTAATGATTTTATCCATTTCAATTGCATTATGTTTGTAGTTTAACATTATTTTATCACTCTCTGTTTTTGTATAAATGTATATAAAAAACTGTTATGTACCATTTCATTATAGATATATTCTACCTAATAACTCATTTGTCCACAATACATTTACATATTTTTATAACTATACCACACAATTAATTTTAAATCTGATTGTTCAGCCAACACACCACATATTATATAACTTTCTCAACTTTTTCAGAAAGATACGGACAGTTTTACCATTAACATAACTTTCAGCTAATTTCAAACTACTATGCTTTTTTCAATTCTTTATTAAAGATAATATACAAATCTCCTTCTTGACAATATTTATTTCTAATTTTTCAAGAAGGAGAATTATTTTATAACTACAAGACTAATAACTTTTCAAATAAGTTAAGACTTTTTTACTAAAATTTTTTTAAATAAGTGTTGACAATACCCAACTAACCTCTTATAATGTAAAAGTGCTTAGACGAGATGTCCGAGTTGAGCACTAATAAATGCGCCATTAGCTCAGTTGGTAGAGCACCTGACTCTTAATCAGGGTGTCCCGGGTTCGAATCCCTGATGGCGCACCACAATAATTTTTTTGATTATTTGATATTTTGTAATTACATATTAAAGCTTTTTTTAGTTATATTATTTTATTAATCTTGCGCCATTAGCTCAGTTGGTAGAGCACCTGACTCTTAATCAGGGTGTCCCGGGTTCGAATCCCTGATGGCGCACCATAATATGTAAAAACTCGCTGTTTTAGCGAGTTTTTTGTATTCTCAAATTTTTTATTTTTTACTAATATAAAATAATGATAGAAAATGAGTATAAAGAGACTGGCCTAAAAACACATCTATAGAACAGCTACACACAGAATCGGCAGTACCAATCCCCTTAAACCTATACCAGCTACTTTATTGTACCACAATTAAAACCAATTTAGTTTTCATTGATTTTGGAAAGATACACTATCATAATTGTCTATATAAACAAAAATAATGTAATCAACAGAAAAGCACATAAAAAGTACGCTGGTGCAAATAATTTACGGATAATCTCGAAATATTCGCTGAAATAAATTCAGTATAGAGTATTACCATATAACTTCTAAATATATTTTATCTGCCAATAATGACCATCCATAAATAACATGATACTTATTATCATATAATTGCTTTATATCTTTATGATTATCAACATATTCAAAAAGATTATTTTTTATTATCGCACCTTCTATTGAATCTATCTGACTAAACAATGCCTTATAGTCATCAGAAGACAACAATACTGTTTTATGCTCTCTTTTGTCACTGTCTATCAAGCCAATATACAAAGACTGCAGTTTCCCATCTATAATTATTTGAGCTTTATTTAATGAATCTGAGTACTTTTCTATGGTAGAAAAAGTCCTATTTTGGAGTTCCTGTTCATTTGTAAATTCTTTTTCGAGTTTTTCATTCCTCTTTTTTTGTTCAAGTTCTTTTCTTCTGATTTGTGCATCTCTTAATTCTGGCATATGTTTCCTCCCTAAGTCCTCTTATTAAATTAAAAGTTCATTCAATAGACTATACAAATTATACTATATCCTCGATATAATTTCATTATTATGCCTAGATTAAAAATGTATTTTTTCGATTGTAGAATACATTTTATCCTTGGATTTTTTTTATCATCTATTTTAAGCCAGAAATACTTATCAGCAATGGTATTAAAATACCAAAAACAGTTAGTATGCACCAAAAAATCAAAATGTTTTTATTACAATATATAAATTATATAAATTTGTATTCCAGTTATTTATAGTTCTCAGACTATTATAGAATTCTGGCAATTGCCCTTACCATACAAGAATCGGTCTTAATTTTCAAAGGAAATGCCATCACCTCAAAACTGTCTTCATCATTAATCTTTTCTAAATTAGTAAGGTTCTCCAATATTAAAACACCGTGGCTCAGCAAATATTTATGAACATCAAATGGAAATCTGTCTGGTGAGGGCATATCAATGCCAAGTATTTTTATTTTATTTCTAACTAGCATTTCACAAAAACTCATATCTAATATAGGATGCTTAGAATAGTACTCTTTCAATCCATAAAATTTATCCATTCCAGTATGGAGAAGGACAATTTCTGCTCCATTAACTATATCTAAATGCGACTCTTTTAGCTTGATTAAGTTTTCATTATGAGAACGAATAATACACCCTTTGCCACAAAAGTTTTCCAATTCAAAATCACATAAATATTTATTTACATCTAGCATGTGCATAGGCCCATCCAAATGAGTACCTACATGCATTTCAGTTTCAATGCTGTGATTATTATAATTATCTGAGCTATATATCCGAGTTTGTACCAATTTTAAGCCTGAATCTCCAGGATATACTGGCATACCATTTTCAATTGTGTGCGATAAATCAATTAATCTCATTTATTTTTCCACCTTTTATTTATATGTTCTATGTTTGATTGTCAAAAATGTGTTACGCAATTAGTAAAAACATTAAGGGCCTTAAGTATATTCCATCCTTTGGACCCATAATAAACCTATTATATTTACATTTATATCATTTTATATAATTCTATTATTTATATACAATTTCCTCTATATCAAAAATAAATCGTTTTAATTGATACAGACTATATAAAATCAATTTATTCAAGGCTATTCTTTTATGCTTTGTTTTGGCACTTATATTTCTTATATTTCAAATCAATAACAATACTAAAAGCACCTATCCATGCAATACCAAGACTATATCCGCCTAAAACATCACTTGCATAATGCACCCCCAAATAAATTCTACTAAATCCGATAAGTAGAATTAGTAATAAAAATAATGAAATTATGATGTACTTCCATTTAGATTTGCAATTTCTAAGGCATAAAAAAATAAGCAAGCCATAAAAGCTCATAGAAATCATTGAATGCCCGCTAGGAAAGCTATATCCTTTAATTTCAATAAGCCTTAAAATATCTGGTCTACTTCTTTGAATAATATTTTTAATGCCTTCATTTAGCATTGCTGATAGCATGATATTAATAATAATCATTGAAATATTAAATGAATACTTTTTATTTATAAGTATAGAAATAAGGAGAATTCCCGATAAATATTTTAATAATTTAGATGAGCCAAAGAAAGTAATAAGCTTAACAATCTCTGTTAATTCTGGCGATATAATTTTTGATATCTCATCATACACGTAGCTGTCAAATTTATCAGTATTTTGAGTTAATACCATAATCATAATAAAAATAAATATTGCAAAAGGTAATCCTATTGTAAGTAAATATCTTAATGTTTTCAAAAAAACCTCCAATTAGCGTTTTTAACGTTAACTTTCTGATACCTATTAAATGGCTATATATTGTTTCTTAGTAAATTTAACCTTAATATATTATATAATAATTTTAAAACTAATATTATCAATAAAAAAGAAATCAATCCTTCTAGAATTTTTGTTTACAGTTCTACTCTACTATTGAAATAGAACAATAAAAAAAAGAATCCAATAGCCGCGTGTAAAAATTTCGGATTGGACTCTTCTTTATTAATTTATACTATATTAATTTATACTATCAATCTAAAAATCAATTTTAATAATTCTTTGCCTGTAGTTGGAAATATGCTTGTGGATGAGCACAAACAGGACAGATATTAGGTGCACTTTGTCCGATATGAATATGTCCGCAGTTTGCACACTGCCAAATAACCTTTTCACCTTTAATAAATACTGTGTTTCCTTCAACATTCTTTAACAATGCGAGGTATCTTTCTTCATGTTCCTTTTCAATTTTAGCAACACCTTCAAAAAGACGAGCTATATCATTAAATCCCTCTTCCTTTGCTTCTTTAGCAAATTTTGCATACATGTCAGTCCACTCGTAGTTTTCGCCTTCTGCTGCATCCTTAAGGTTTGTAGCAGTATCTGCAATGCCGCCGTCATGCAAAAGCTTGAACCAAATTTTTGCATGTTCCTTTTCATTGTGTGCAGTTTCTGTGAATATTGCAGCTATTTGTTCATAACCTTCCTTTTTTGCCTTTGATGCATAGTATGAATATTTGTTATGAGCCATAGACTCACCTGCAAATGCTGCTTTTAAATTTGCTTCTGTTCTTGAACCTTTTAAATTACTCAATTTATCATTCCTCCTATTATAATAATTAGTATTTAATAAATTCAGTTACCTTGAAGTCTTATTCTTCAAACTAGTTTGTATTATTATCATTTAGCGAGTTCTTTATGCTATTTATTGTATAAAGAACACTATAGACTTAAATTAACTGACTTTAAATAAATATACCACAAATTTATTAATAAAAAACAAAACAATTTGAAAACTTTTTATTACATATTTTTATTTAGAAAAAAGGCTAAATGCTATAAATTATAGTTCTCCTTTTAAAGTTCTTTCGTAAGAATATCCCCTATCGGTCTTTCTTTCTACTCTGTTTAACTCAAAATAAATAACTGCATTTGGGTTTAGAGTTACTTTAATTTCTGTTATAGAATTAACTGGTACAATACTTTCTGATTTTATCAACGGTACTGCGTGTTCTTTTAATATAGCCGTCTGTTCAGCAGACAAATTAGCTGGTTCTCCCATATCATGCCAGAGTTTTAGAGGATTGCAGCACTCTTCATCAACCGTTTTGGTAATTAAACAATATTCGTTATATTTTACTGGTAATTGCAACAAAAGCTCCATTATTTCACCGTTATACTTAAAATCAATATTCCACAAAACACCGCGATAGTTCTCATTTGGCAATTGCATAATAATTGCCTCCTCAGAACGATGTACGCATTTTCCCTGAAGTTTTTTGTAGAAGGCAAATGTCCAGAAGGTAGGCTTTGGAATACAGTTATTAGCTACCATTCCAAAACCGCCGTGAAACGGAGTGAAAGGCACCCCTTTTTCCTCAAAAACATCGCTAAAGGTCCAATAACTATATGATACATGTTTATCTCCTAAACGTGATAAAACTGCTGCTATATAAGCTGCATTCAGATTGGTATCATGGATTGTGCAATTAGGTAAATATGAAGTGCTGTATTCTGTTATATGTATATCAATTCCCTTGAATTCAGGAAAGCTTTCAATTATTGCTTTTGTTTTATCTAACGGCTCAAGCCAAAAATCAATATCACAAAGCTTTACATATGAATAGCGCCCCACTTTATCAGGAGGATGCGGTATATAATTATGTCTTGATACAAAATCCAAAGGAAGCTTCTTATCACGAACAAATTCTAGAAATGCTCTCATCCAAATCTCATCCAACTGACCACTAATTGCAGGCCCGCCAACAATAAAATCTGGATCTACTTCCTTTATAGCAAGTGCAGTATGCTCATATAATTTGAAATAAGACTGCATATCGGCATCCTTCCAAAAATCCTCTTGATTGGGTTCATTCCACACCTCAATAGGCCATTTCAGTACCTCTTCCCTTCCATAGTGTTCAAGGAGATGTCTCAAAGTTGCCTGCACCATGTCTGTCCATTCCTTGTGGTTTTTTGGAGGTGTAATATTTGCCTTCCATTCAAATGTAGTAGTTTCTCCAGAAGAAGCCATGTGCTCCGGCATAAAAGTCAATTCTAAGAATGGTCGTATTCCAAGGCTTAGATAACTGTCAATAACCCTGTCTAAATAGGTGAAATTATACTCAACAGCATCTCTGCCCAATTCATCCTTATAGGTATGAACAATGGACATATCAGAAAAGAACAAGCCATGTCCACGAATATATTTAAAGCCTATTGCCTCCTGTACCATCTTTAATTGTTCATAATATTCCTTGTGCAGCGCCAAAAACATTCGTCCTGTTCCAACACAAAAATCCATACCATTGTGAAAAGGTATCTCATTTTCCTGATTAACCAGAATTCTCTTTTCTTTACTCATTCTAACCTCCTATTCCACATTTGGGAACTTAAATTTAATAAAACATTTATAATAACCTCTGCTTAGCAGAGGATAATGCCTTTTGACAAATCACTTACACACTACCAAAAAGCAATTGTGATTAAAATAGAAAAATTGCTAACTTCATTAAAGCCCATTTTAAGGATATTCGACATATATTATTAATTTCCTCTAGTATGTACCATTAACAGTTCAAACAATTATTTAGCGGTAAAATCTAACTTAACTTGCAGATATAAAATTATTACTTTTATAGGTACGCGAGTACAATTTAGATAGATAAGTTATTCAGTTAAAGATATTTGTTTAAATTTTTAAACAAAAAGGACAAAACTCTGCCTATTAACAGAATTCGTCCCATAATAAAACAATTTTAATATGTCATGTATCAATTGCTTTTGCTGCAGTTCATCAACCACAAGTAAATCATTTAAAATATGACAAAAGCATAATTGTTAGAAATTATTTAATCCTACTTTCTTTTAAGGCTAATCACCTTTTGCTCATCAGTTTCAAGGCTGCCTTTCAAAAAAGAATCCTTTGTCCAGCTAGCTACTTTTTCAAACTCATTCATATTTAATTTCCTAATCTTGTTATCTCCGCTATAATCCTTTTCTGTCAGGTATATAGCAATTTGATCGTTTGCTAATATACCATCATCCATTAATTTAATTAATCTGCGAATCATATGTTCACTATGTGTTTCAATTAAGAAACTCTCATTATTATTTTTAATTGTTTCAACAAACAAATCAGCTAAGCAATCCTGTGCTGAAGGATGTAAATATAGTTCCGGCTGTTCTACCACTGTAAAATTAGGGGTTCTACTAATTCTTGAACATTCTTTATTATTTTTAATTATAAATGTTTGTACTAAAATAGGTATCAGCTGAGACAAGCCCTGACCCATATCAACTATATTATTTCTTGCATTAGTCTTTAAATCGCGAATCATTATTTTAAATAATTGACCCTCTAAGTCCTCAATATCAAGAGAAAAGTTCATGTAAGTGGACAACCAATCTGATACCTTATTGATTATACTTTTACCATGCCTGTAATCCTGCCCCAATATTACTGAGGTATACTCTCCACATTTTCCCACAGAATCAACTACGCTATCTGTATACCTATAGTACCTCTCAGGCGTCTTTCTTAATGAGTCTATATAAAAAATCTTGTTAGCTAACATACTAAAATAATTTTGAAGAGTATTGCATATCTGAGATGCCAATTCCAAATTACTATTATATTTTGGGTTATTCACTTTTTCAGTGTTGGACGTATCTAGCATACATCTAATATCTGGAATGAATTTATCAAAAAAGTATTCATTTGGATCAATTAAATGTTCCTCATACCCATTAATATTAAATATTAGATTGCTTGTATAGTCATTTGAGGTAAACTCCACAATAGGTTCCTCTCTTGAGGTTAAACTCAGAACAAATTCGTTTACCACAAGTTTTCCATCCTTATGAGCTATACTTGTCTTTAAAATCATATCAGAGTCCATAAATTTATCAAATTGATCCTGCACAATTAATGGTCTAAGGCTAGACCTTCTAAATTCATTATAGCTAAATACGACTTCAAACTCTATTGCTTCCCCCTTTCTATGATTATAAACAACATCTTCATAATTACCATAATCAATGGAACTTCCATAAAACAGCACAGGCACTGACGTGGCATCAATAAATGTTTGCTTCAAAACTAATGGGAACCTAGAAATGCTGCTTTTCCCAGAGCCATTTTCACCTACAAAAACTGTTATAGGCTTAATCTCAATTTCACCAGTATCTATAAAGCCTTTAATGTTTTTTAGCCTAAAACTTTTCATATTGATGTTCTCCTTTTAAGTGTACTAATTTTAAAGTATTAATAACTCGACATTATAACTATAATTGTGAGTTCTTTTAACCTATTAACACTCCCATTATATTCCCACTCAGACAATTCGACATAAATGTTCTATTTCCTTCTATTAGTGGTATATAATTATAGTTATATTATTACATAATAAACAAAAAAAAGTAAGCTTTGTATTTAAAACAAAGCTCACTTTTTATATTTTTTTTAGTATCATAATTTTTGGGGATAACTTATCAAAATTCAAATTATTTTTACAATATTATTTTGATGCTAAAGTACCTTCAAGATAGGCACTTATAGCTTGATCTATATCTCCACTCACTCCAGATATAACTTCTATATTATTTTTAATTAGATTTTTCTTTGCACTGTCACCTATTCCATCAATAATTACGGCCTTAACACCTTTAACCGAAAGAAAAGTAGGAAGTAATCCATGTAAGTTTCCCGCTGTAGATACTTCAGATTTTTTCTTTATAATATTATTCTCAATATCAAAAAATGTAAAATTTTCACACTTCACAAATTGTGAAGCTATATTGTTTCCATCTGTTGGAATGGCAACTCTTAATGTTCTTATTACCTTTCCAACGCCTAATTTCTTTTCAATTGTTGAAACAGCATTTGACAGATAGTTATTGTTAATCTTCTCTGCCTCTCCCTTATCACATAATTCTGCAACAAGAGGGTCTATAGGAATCTTTCCAAGTACAGTTATACCTAATTCTTCTGCTATTTCATCTATCTTACTTTCACCAAAAATTTTAATGTTCTTACCGCAATCTGGACATTTGAGATAACTCATATTTTCAACAATGCCTAAAATAGGTATATTCATTGCTTTAGCCATATTATATGCCTTTTTAACTATCATTGAAACAAGGTCTTGAGGTGAAGTAACAATTATTATACCATCTAAAGGTATAGACTGAAAAACTGTCAAAGGTACATCTCCAGTCCCAGGAGGCATATCTAAGAATAAATAATCAATATCACCCCATATAACATCAGTCCAGAACTGTTTGACAACTCCAGCAATTACAGGTCCTCGCCATATTATTGGAGATTCATCTTTATCAAGTAAAAGATTTACTGACATAACACGTATTCCATTATTTGACTTTTGAGGATACATTCCCTCTTCATTTCCTTTTACTTTATCATTTATGCCCAAAACTTTAGGAATAGAAGGACCTGTTATATCAGCATCTAATATACCAATATTGTATCCCTTTTTTCTCATCATAACTGCTAAAGAAGATGTTACTAATGATTTACCTACTCCACCCTTTCCACTAACAACACCAATTACTCTTTTTATGGAATTAAGCTCGTGGGTTTTTTCAATAAAACTATTTTCTTCTCTTCCGCAGCCTGTGGAACATGAACCTTCGCAACTCTCACTTTCACAATTTGAATTTCCACAGTTGCATACTTCATCGCTCATTCTATCACCTCGTTTTTTTATATTACACTTATGCATTTTATTTGCCTATCAATTATTAATACTCATATTTAAAAGTTTCCTTATATTTATAATTTTAAACATTAGCTGCTATATTACTTAAACTTTATACATAAAATTTAATTAGTTCGGTGAAATTGCGTATGCAAACTTTTCATACAACTAATTTATACAATTATTTATAACCCAAACTTTCAAATGAAAAGCAGATCTATACTTTAGATTATCAAAGGCCTTTTATGCAGCAAACTTATTATATAAATATTTACATTTAATTTGATAATGTTGCCAAAACTGATATTATTCAGTTTCAATCAGTATATCCAACTGTGAAGTTTGAGTAATTAGTTTATTTAGAATTATTATCTACATAAACAAATAATTATATTTCTTATATTGCAAAATAATATTCAATTTATTTTTAAACAAGTTTTAACAGTTAATTCCTAATTTATAGATAAAGCATAGAAATAATCTATGCTCCTCTTTGTATGGACTTTATTTTCAACCCTGGTGCTTTAACCAATTTTGCTATTTCGCTTTTTGGTAATGGCCTTGAGAAAAGATATCCCTGCATCTTATCACAATTATACTTCTTTAAATAGTCTAATTGTCCTTGAACTTCTACCCCTTCAGCAATAACAGACAATCCCATTGACTTACCCATTGAAATAATATGTCTTGTAATAGTTTTATTTTCAGTCTCAAAGGAAACATTATCTATAAAACACTTGTCAATCTTTAATGTATGTATAGGCAGCTGCCTCAAATAATTCAGTGATGAATAACCCTTACCAAAATCATCAAGTGCGATTCGTATTCCTATATCACTAAGCATCTGCAACTTTTTATAAACATTTTCAAATGACTCAATTAAAATTGTTTCCGTTAATTCTAATTCAAGACACATTGGAGCAATATTATAATATTTAAGAATTTTTATTACCTTATCAGTAAAATCTTCCTGTAAAATCTGAATAGGCGAAATATTAACTGACATTGTCATATTTTGATTTCCGCTTTTATGTAATTGACTTAAGAATTCACATGCTTGAATTAATACCCATTCACCTAGAGGAATTATTAAATGAGTATCTTCTGCAACCTTTATAAAATCCATTGGAGATACATTCCCTAATTCTGGGCTTTTCCATCTTATCAATGCTTCAAGACCAGTTATACTATTATTATTTAAATCTAACTGCGGTTGATAGTATAATTCAAATTCTCGTTTTTCCATTGCTATATACAAATATTTTTCTAAGTTCATCCTTTCACTAAAAGCTACATTCATACTGTCGTGATAAATTTCATATCTGTTCTTTCCACTCTCTTTGGAGGTATACATAGCAATATCTGCAGCTTTCATCAGTTTACTTATACTCTCTCCATGTTCGGGATACACTGCTAATCCAATACTAAGACTAATATGTATATTGCAGCTTTTTATTACAAACTCTTTTCTAAAGCTATTTAAAATATTTGTAATTAAGCTTTCTGCTTCTTTTTCATTTAATGCTTGCAGAATAACAAATTCATCTCCGCCTAATCTATAAAGAATACCTTTGTTATTCATATTTAATAATAATCTTTCACTTGCTTTCTTTATTAATTCGTCTCCAAAATCATGTCCCATTGTATCATTTATATATTTGAAATTATCCAAATCAATAAGTATTAGTGCTGCTTTTTTTGCAGGCAAATCTGAAAATAGCTGAGAAGCATTTTCATAAAGCGCTTGTCTATTAGGCAGCCCAGTCAATACATCATGAAGAGCAAGGTGAGTATATCTTTCCTCGCTCTCCTTTAGATTTTCTTGAATCACTTTAACTTCATTCCGTTTGAGATTAATTTCATTATATACTTCTTGCAGTTTACTATTCATACTAGCTAGTTCAGCGTTTACAATTAAAAGCTGTTCTTTTATAATTTTTGTTTTCTTTCTATACACTATAGCTGCAATAATCACAATTAGAATGGATGCAAAAATAAATATGCTAATAGTTTGTTCCTTATTTGCAGTAAAAAAAGACATTTCATTTTGATCAGTCTCAAATGGTGCCATAGTAAACAATGAAATTCTATTCAAGGAACTATTTTTGTCTGATACACGAGCGTTTTCCTGATTATTAATATAGCTACCAAATAAATACATCATGGTAACTAAAATAGCTACTGTAAAAGCTGCTATAAGTACCTTTGAAAAAATTTTTACTCTCATATCTGCTTACCTCATGTTTCTATAATAGTCCAATCAATAGTAAAACTCGAACACATTTCATCACACACTTGATGCTGTCATCTTTCGATTTTTGCTAATTGAATCCGTTAATTAAGTTAGTTTATAAGCTTATCCGTCCCACCCTTATTGTAGTTATGTTAATTTTTTTGCATATTGAATTGGTTAATTACAGTTAGTTTCTGGCGTTTATCCATATCACTCTTGATGTCGTTATGTTTGATTTTTAGCAAGTTGAATCGGTTAATTACAGCTAGTTTCTGGAGTTATCTGTCCCCAACTATTGATGATCTTATCTTTTGTTTTTGCTATTTAAATCCGCTAATTAAGTTAGTTTTTAGTGCTTATTCGTTCCTCTCTTGATGATTTTATCTTTCGTTCTTTTGCTATTTAAATTCGTTAATTAAGTTTATTTTTTAGAGTTTTGCTATACCCACTATTGATATTTTTATCTTTTGTTTTTGCTATTTTAAATTCGTTAATTAAGTTTGTTTTTTGAGTTTTTCTGCACCAACTATTAATGATGTTTTTATCTTTTGTTTTTATTATTTAAATAGGTTTAATAAGTTTTTTTCTAGAACTTATTCGTCCACACTATTGATGTCGTATCTTTTGTTTTTTGCTATTTAAATTCGTTAATTAAGCTTGTTTTTAGAGTTTTTCTGTACTCACTATTAATGATGTTTTATCTTTTGTTCTTTACTAATTAAATATATTAATTTCAACTAGTCTCTAAAGCTTATCCAACTTTTGATAATACTATCCTTATTATTAGGTATTAGATTTCTTTAAATACAATTAGTATAATGTCAATCTTATCTCTATCGACTTTTCTCATTAGTATAGGTATTAATTGCGTCTATTATAAAAAATATATAAATAGCTAATTAATTCATATCATTGATTTATCTATACTAATATTATACCATATTCGACTTTTTATCAATATCTTTTCGACATTTTATATATGTTTTTGACACAATATTTAATACATTTTCGACAAATACATTATTTGGTATATTTTTATATAATCTTCTAAGCACTTAAAAATATATATGTTAAATAAATAATTAGAAAATTGAAAAAAATAATTGCATTAATTAGTGATGATACATAAATCATTACTAATTGATGCAATTATTGATAGAAAAAATATTAAGTTTGCTTGCCCAAATAGGCTTTTTGATAAAATTTATTTTAATTTTTATAAAGTTAAATTTTTATTAAGTTAAAATAATATATTGAAAATTAATTCTGAACTTCCAACCCATGGGCTTTTGCAAGAGCATTCAGTTCTTTTATGAATAAAGCATATTCGGAATTAGCTTCTGTAATTATTTTACTGCCAGCAGATACAGTTTCATTGTTGCTATTTTTAAGTCCGTCAAGTATTATAGCTAATCCATTTTTTTGCTTTGTCATAGCTGATATATACTTATTGTGAAGATTTCTTACCTCTTGTGTTGCAGGAACTATTTTCTTAGCCTCTGCAATTAAATTATCTGAACTAGGAAGCACTTCCTCCTGTATTTTAGTAATCACAGTTTGGATATCAGAATCTTCAGAGTTACTAATATCATTCAATAAGGTTAAATATGTGTTTTGGATTTTTGATACAGCTTGCATTTGATTATTCATATAATATGTTAAATCATCTGCTACAGGATCTGATGCGCAGCCAGTAAGTAACGTTAAAAAGACACTGACTATTGTAATAGCACTTTTAATTTTGCATGTCATCATCATTTTCCTCCGTTGCTGTAATTTTATTGCATATTTTACTTGAAAAACTCTAATATTGGCTTATAATGATATTTGTGCTTTTTTTATAATATAGTTTTTATAGTGAGGTATTACATATGCATTCAATTGTGAAATTTTGGCCCTTTTTACTACTAGTTGTATCTAATGTTTTTATGACTTTTGCATGGTATGGCAATTTAAAATTTAAAAATGCTTCAACCCCTTTATTTATAATTATACTTATAAGTTGGGGTATCGCTTTCTTCGAATATTGCTTTATGATACCAGCAAATAGGATAGCATCAAAAAATTTTGATACTGCTCAGCTAAAAATAATTCAAGAAGCCATTACTCTTGTAGTTTTTGGTGTTTTTTCTGTTTTATACTTAAAGGAAAGCTTTAAGCTTAATTATTTATTATCATTTTTTTGCATACTAGGTGCTGTATTTTTCGCCTTTAAGAAATTTTGATATTTTGCTATTCAGCAATATCAGCAACTTCAGCTTTTATGAAGTCTATCAAGGTCTGGGGAGGCAGTTCTAACTGAAAACCAATCTTACCTGCACTAAATATGATTGTTTCAATATTTTCACATGAACTGTCTATTACAGTCTTGTAATCCTTTTTCATACCAATTGGAGAGCATCCTCCTCTGATATATCCTGTTACCTTGTTAATTTCATCCATCCTAATCATTTCAATTGATTTTTCTCCAACTGCCCTAGCTGCAGCTTTTAAATTTAACTCTTTGCTTACAGGTATTACAAAAACAAAAAAAGCTTTGCTAGCCCCTCTGGTAACTAATGTTTTATACACTCTTTCAACTGGTTGTCCAATTTTTGAAGCTACAGATACACCATCTATCGCACCATCTTTATTATCATATGTATATGTATTGTACTTTATATGTGCACTATCTAATATCCTCATTACATTTGTTTTTACTGTTGCCATATGGCTCATTCCTCCTTAGAAACATATCTTGTCAATTTCTCTAAATTATAACACAAAATATTGCTATCTACTCTAATAAATTTTCAGGAATAGGAAAACGGTAATGCCCAACTATTCGTTTGTCTTTACTCCATTTTTGTAATAAATCTTCTTCCATTGGATAAGTACTTGAATTATGTATAATATATGGTACTCCATTTTTCTTTCTTTTATCAGATATTATAGCTACATGATCACTATTTCTTATAACTACAATATCTCCAGCTTGCCATTGGTATAAATTTTTAATATTATATGGCTTAACTTCTGTTGTCAAGCTGACAGCATACTTTTCAAAAAAAACATGTTGATTTTTAACACGTCTAAAGTCAATATTGGGATCAGGAATTACCACTCCGTTAATATAATCTTTAGTATTTTCTAAAATATCTTTATCCATATTTGACTTTAGATCATAGCCTGCATTCTTAAGTGCTCTCCAAATAACATCAGTACAAACCCCTTCTGTTTTAGGGGGGTATCCTCCTTCATAATAATTGCTTTTATACTTTGTTTTATTTAATATCTCTAATCTGGCTCCCTGTACAATATCATCCATATCAGAAATTCCGTCATTGTCCATATCACCTTCACAAATAATTTTATCAATTACCACTTCTCTTTTTACAAAGAAAAAAGCGTCATGAAAAACAATATAATTGTAACATAAAAATGCTGCTACACATATTGTTAATGCAATTGACGCTATTAATAATTTATTATTCATCCAATCACTCCAACTGCCTTTTAACAGCTAAAATGCCAAATCTATAAACTAAAAAATTTCCTTGTTTTATTATTATATTTATAAATTGATTTCTATACAACTAAATTTTTATATCTAGAATATGCAAAAATCTGTTACTCATCATGAGTCCTATTCGATAATCTGCCCCTCGTCTATATAGTAAATTTTACTATCTGAACTATTTTCATTACTTATTATTGGAGATTTTATCCATGAATTACTACCTGCAATTGTTCTGTTAATAGTTACATTATCCTCTATTCTTACATTAGACATTATAACAGAATCCCTTATAACAGCTCCTCTTCCAACAAATACACCTGGAAAAATAACAGAGTTATTTACTTCTCCAAGTATATAACAGCCCTCACCAAGCATAGAAGAATTTACTTTAGCGGTATGATTAATATATAGGGGCGGTACAGTAATATGTTCGCAATAAATTTTCCACGAAGGATCATAAAGATTCAATTTATTGTCTTCTTCCAGTAAATCCATATGTGCTTTCCAAAAGCTGTTGACAGTTCCAACATCCATCCAATATCCATCAAATTTGTATGAATTAACATTAGCATCTGAGTTCATTAGCTTCGGAATAATATTCTTTCCAAAATCATTTGATGAATTATCATCCTTTTCATCCTCTATAAGACATTTCTTAAGAAAATCAGTATTAAAAATATAAATTCCCATAGATGCAAGATTACTGTTTGGTTCTTTTGGCTTTTCTTCAAACTTAATTATTTTACCATTGTCATTTACTTCCATAATACCAAATCTACTTGCTTCTTTCCATTCAACACTTGTAACTGCAACCGTTACATCTGCAGACTTTTTTATATGCTCATCAAGCATTTTAGAATAATCCATTTTATATACCTGATCCGCCGAAAGTATAATAACATATTCTGGATTATGCATATCTATATATTCAAGATTTTGATATATAGCATTTGCAGTTCCTTTATACCAGCAGCCTCCTTTTTCGTTCATATATGGAGGAAGTATTGTTATTTGTCCTCTGCCATTATGCATATCCCAAATACCGCCTGAATTTATATGGGAATTTAAAACTAATGGCTCGTACTGAACAACAATTCCAATTGTATATATATTTGAATTAATACAATTACTTAAAGCAAAATCAATAATTCTATATTTGCCACCAAAAAGTACTGCAGGTTTCGCTAATTTTTTTGTAAGAGGCTTTAATCTTTCGCCTCCTCCACCTGCTAACACCATCGCTAACATTTTTTTAGTCATATTCGCTATCATCCTTTGTAGTAATTTTTTATGTTGTAAAACCACACATTCCTGAAAATAAAATAAATACAAAATTTTTCGATATAATTCTTACAATATTTAGCATTATTTAGAAAGCAATACTAATAATAATACTGCTTTTCTGTATAACTAATACTATTGTTAAGCGTTTTATTGTCTTCTACATTTTGTAATTGTGTAACTCTTTCAGAATGATGACTAGCGTATTTATATAGTACTTTGCGATCGCCTTCATTTAACTCTGTACTTTTTTTTTGTTTTTCTATTATGTTATCCATATACTTAATCACCTCGAAATAATATATGATATATACTTCTTAACTATTACTAATAAAAACAAAATTTTTAACAATTATTTGAATCTAAATATTAATTATCATCAATATTGTCCCCATTAAGAAAAAAAGAATTTATTAAAATAGCCCTTTCTCAATTTTAATTATTTGCTTTCTTAA
Organism: Ruminiclostridium herbifermentans; assembly: GCF_005473905.2. Taxonomy (NCBI): domain Bacteria; kingdom Bacillati; phylum Bacillota; class Clostridia; order Eubacteriales; family Oscillospiraceae; genus Ruminiclostridium; species Ruminiclostridium herbifermentans. The sequence continues at coordinate 2,138,988 of NZ_CP061336.1, read as the reverse complement.
CAAACATTTAATAACACTCCAATTTTTTTAAATTAACAAAATAAAAGAGCCCTTAAATTACTTGTAAAAGCATTTTAAGAAACTCCTATTTTTACTTTAAATAGCTAATTTTTACACTACTTATTTAAAATTGTTAAATTACTTAATTAATCATATATTATTAATAATGAATTATATTCAAAAGTTGATTTATAATCCATAAATGTTTTGTTCAATACAGATTTTTGCACGCTCCGCTGTTTTAGGATCTGATTTCAATGAATTCTCTAAAAACTCTGGGTGTTCCTTTAAAAAGGACCTCATTGTCTCTGTTGGGTCATCTAAATATTTCATCAGCATATGGTGCTGAGTTGCTGTAATGTGTCCTTCCTCTAGCGCACCATCAAACAAATCTTCATTAACCTTCATCAGAGCATGTGATGCAACACCAGCACTCTCTAGCTTTTCTGCTCCACCCTGCAGCCTGTCAATAACAACAAGACTATATTTCAAGTTTCCGTTTAGCGCAGTAATAGCTGGTATCCATGCTCTTATATAGCTTGATGCTTCTGTAATAATATCAGCTATATGTAGTACATTTGCATTTTTTAAATCCTTTATTTCAGAAGAAATTCCATTTTGATATAAAACTGCTGACAAATCTTTAAATATTGTAATATGAGGCAATTTTAATAAATTAGCAATTATTAATGAAAAGAACCAGTCTCTTCTTTCTCCGCCTGATATATAATCTATATTTTTCAAATCTATATTTTCCTTAATATAATCACACATTGATGAAATAAGGCCTCTATATATTTCATCTGATTCAAAATTCTTGTATGCAAGTTCAAGAATTACCTCTGAGCACTCCATTTTGTTTTCCTTGCATACATCAATAACCTTAAGCAAGCTATTTGCCTTTTCCTCACTACCGTATAGAAAGTGTGTATTTATATAGTAGGGACCTATTTTAGACGATGTATACCAAAAAGGTTTATTTTCAGGACAAACTCTAACTGCATCTGTTTTAAAGAGCCAAGTTACTAGCTTATTATTATCCATTTTTCTCCTCCTAAATGTAAATTATTATTATGGTATTCTTTATTGAAACATTACTTATTTTAATATGGTTTCTTTTAATATAGTTTCTTTAATATGATTTCTTTTAATATATTTACTTTTATTATGTTTTCACAATGTAATCCTCTTAATCCACAAATACTATTATTTACTAACTTTCCAGATGAATTTTTCGTATTATATTAAAAATCACTAAGCTTCTTTTGCTTTCTTTTCTTTTCCATAAACTCCTGCCACCACTGTTGATTCTGAACTGTACTCAACTCAAAATCAAGATGATCAGCATCACCTTCCATCAATACTTCAAATTCATCTTTTTCATTATCATAATCAACTACTGTAACAGATGTATTATCATGCCAATATATATTTTTCATATGTTCAAGTGTACATCCGTAAAATTTGCAAAGCATTGTACGTATCGCTCCACCATGCGTTACAATGCAAATATTCTTACCCAAATTATTTGAGATAATACTTTTCACTTCTTTTATAAGTCTCTCATATAATTCAACAGTACTCTCACCATTTGGCATCTGATGAAGATGGGGTTCATTTTCCCATGTATAGTTCTCTTTTGGATATAATTTAGGAATATCATCAAATGATATATTTTCCCAGTCTCCACCATTTATTTCCTTCATCTTATCGGTTCGAATTATGGGTAGCTGCTTTATATCTGCAATATACTGAGCTGTCTGTAATGTACGAGTCAAACTGCTTGAATATATAATATCAATAGGAATATCTGCCAATCTTTCAGCTACTTTCTTAGCCTGTTTATGGCCTTTTTCAGTAATCTTACTATCATACCATCCATGAAATACTCTTTGTAAATTACCTTCTGCTTCTGCATGTCGTACAAATATTAGCCTTGTCTTCATGTTACCTCCAAAGCGACATATATTCTATGTTTATTAATTATATCAAATCTGATAGCAAATGTTTACTTATCATGTTAAATTATTATTATTAAAATTTATATTATTATGCAATAACATATGTAGCACTTACAAATGGTATAACTCAAGAAGTACTTTTGCCTTTAAAAACTAATGTATAAATTATATATCTTAAGTTAGTGTAAAAGCATAAGCCTAATCAAAAATATGTCCAGCAACTTAAAAGCCTTCTTCAAATAAAATAAAAATGGCTGACTTTTTTATATTCCTATAAATGTAAATTAGCAGTCAACCTTTTTATTATAATTAATTAAGCTCTAGTTTTCCAATGATATCATATATACTATTATAGTTATACCTCTTTAAGTATTGTTCGATTCCTTCTTTAATTTCAATTGGACATAACGGATTAACAAAATTAGCAGTTCCTACCATTACAGCCGATGCACCTGCCAATAAAAATTCAATTGCATCATCGCTGGTGGAAATACCTCCCATACCAATAACAGGTATTTTAACTGCTTGAGCAGCCTCATAAACCATTCTTAATGCTATTGGCTTTACTGCTGGACCTGACATACCTCCAAAATTATTTGCCAAAATAGGTCTTTTTTTGTGTATATCAATAGCCAAACCTAGTATTGTATTTATTAATGAAATACAATCCGCCCCAGCTGCTTCAGCTGCCATTGCTATTGACTTGATATCAGATACATTTGGCGTTAGCTTTACTATTAATGGCTGCTTACAATATTTTTTTACATTTGAGGTTATCTCCTCTATCCCCTTTGGCGTAGTTCCAAAAGCCAGACATCCTGCTTTTACATTTGGACAAGAAACATTAAGTTCAATTGCATCAATTTCTGAAGACCCAAGAATTTCAGCCATTTCACAATATTCTTCTATTGTATTACCTGCTATGTTTGCAATTATTTTTGTTTTATATTGTTTCAGAAACGGTAAGTCATCCTTGATAAATGCATCAACACCTGGATTCTGTAATCCAACACTATTTAATATACCAGCAGGAGTTTCTGCTATTCTTGGCGGAGGATTGCCCTTTCTTTCCTTTAATGTAAGTCCTTTAACAGATATACCACCAAGTTCATTCAAGTCAACATATTCACTGTATTCTTTTCCAAAGCCATAAGTGCCTGATGCCATAATAAGCGGATTTTTAAAATCTATTCCGGCAATTTTTACACTTAAATCTACTTTATTCATAATTAATTTTGCCTCCTAAAGCAAAGGTCAATATTTATATAAGCTAACTTTATATTTTAATATTAAATAAAAATATAAAGTCAAATAATTTTCAACTAGAAAATATGAAAGCATGTTCTGTACAAATGCTGCTTTTTATTTGCAAAATAGTAACCATTATTCCCAGCAGACATCTGTGCTCCAAAATACTGGGCCGTCTTTACAAACATGACTAAAGCCCCACTCATCTTCTCCTTGCTTTGTTTTGCAAGCACATACCAGACAAGCACCAATACCGCAGCCCATTCTCTGTTCCATCGACACTTGGCATGCTATATTATTTTTTTCTGCTATAGCTGCTACCTTGCGCATCATGGGCGTAGGGCCGCAAGTATAAATCAAATCCAGCTTTTGTCCCAGCTTGCTAAGTTCAAGTATCCTTTGCTCCAGCAAGTCAGTCACAAAAGCCTTGCTCCCATATGTTCCATCATCAGTAGCTATTTCCACATTTTGTGCTGCGGCCCTAAACTGGTTTTCCAGCACAACAGCAGCTTTAGTTCTAAAGCCCAGCAGAGCTGTCTTGTTTTCTGCTTTACTGCTCTTGAGTAAATATAGCAGAGGAAAAGTTCCTATTCCACCACCAACAACACAGATATTTTTATATTTGTCATCTATCAAAAATGGATTCCCTAAAGGGGCCATTATGTCAACATCGCCTGCACATTTGTGACATAGCTTTTCTGTGCCGTTGCCTTTTATTTGAAACACAATATCAAAGGTGTTTTTGGCTTTATCAACATCACAAATGCTTATAGGTCTTCTTAGCAAAGCATCTATTCCACCGCATTTAACATTAACAAATTGCCCGGGCAATGCATTTGCAGCAACATACTCAGACTTAATAGTCATTTTAAATACGTCCTGACAAAGCATTTCCATATTATCAATTTGTTCCTTTAAAACTTTGGACATTATTATCCTCCGCCTCCTCTTTTATAATTCTCCACTAACACTGGCAAAGCACTTGCATTTTGTGGCTTGAAAATGCACTATGTTAGTACAAATCACCCAAACTAATTTTAACGTAGCTAATACAAAACAACACTTTCTGCATACCGATGCATTATTGCATGAAAAAGTACTAAGCAGTAATATATATCTACTTGCGAAATTTAGTTAGAAATTGATGCTAGAAATATTAGGTGAAGAACAAGTATTGCACCCTACACATCAGAAGTTAGTGGCTGCGAGCATTGCCCCCAAGACAGGATGTCTTTGTAAAAAATTCGGCAGAAGTGCTTGTTATTAACCATAACTATTTCAGCATCAATTCGTGTAAGCAATAGATATATATTGCACGTGAGTACTATTTAAACAGTTTACAATAGATATACTAATGTTTCTTGTTTACACAACTACCACACTGGTAAAAAACTTGTGGCTTTTGATATTCGAAATAGCACAATGTTTGTATAAACTAGCTTTTTCAAGCTGTTACTCAAAAATACTCAAGTTCAACACATCTAGTTCTCCCAAAGTTTTACCCAGCTTCAAGCACTTTAATATTGCATTTGCTGTATCAAGTGAAGTTAAGCATGGTATTGACATTTCAACTGCCTTTCTTCTTATCTTGAAGCCATCTCTATCAGGCTTTCTACCCTTTGTAGGAGTATTGATTATTAAACCTATTTTACCTGATTGAATCAAATCCAAAATATTTGGTGAGCCTTCATCAAGCTTTTTAACTGCATTAGTAGCAATACCTTTGTGATTTAACATATTTGCAGTCTTTCCTGTACCATATAGTGTGAAGCCAAGCTTTTCAAAGCCTTCTGCAATCTCTGCTAACTCAGGCTTATCAGTATCTCTTACTGTCATTAATATTCCATCACCCTTTTGAGGCAATTTTATACCTGAAGCAATTATTCCTTTATAAAGAGCTTCTGGGAAATTGTCTGCTATACCTAAAACCTCTCCTGTAGACTTCATTTCAGGACCTAATGTGGTATCAACACCATGAAGCTTTTCAAATGAGAATACAGGAACTTTAACAGAAACATAATTTGGTTCTTTATACAAACCTGTACCATATTTAAAGTCACTGAGTTTTTTACCCATCATAACTTTAGTGGCTAAATCTACCATAGGTATACCTGTAACCTTGCTTATATACGGAACTGTACGACTTGATCTTGGGTTAACCTCTATTACATAAACCTCATCATTATATAAAACATATTGAATATTAACCAAACCTACTACATTGAGTGCTTTAGCCAATCTTTCTGTATAATCAACGATAATAGCTTTAGTTTTTTCACTAATTGTCTGTGAAGGATAAACGGAAATACTGTCACCAGAGTGAACTCCAGCTCTTTCAAGATGCTCCATAATGCCAGGAATAAGCATATTTTCACCGTCACAAATAGCATCAACTTCAATTTCCTTACCCATCATATACTTATCTATCAATATAGGATGCTCTTGAACAGTTCTATTAATTATTTCCATAAACTCAATAACATCTTTGTCACTGAAGGCTATTTCCATTCCCTGACCGCCAAGTACATAGGATGGCCTTACAAGCACAGGATATCCTAACTCATTTGCAGCAGCTAATGCTTCCTCAAGTGTAAATATTGTTCTTCCCTGTGGTCTTGGAATGCCAGTTTTTTCAAGTATCTCATCAAATTTTTCTCTATCCTCAGCAGCATCAACACTTTTTGCTTCTGTACCAAACAATTTAACTCCATAATCATCAAGAGTTTTTGTCAACTTAATTGCAGTTTGACCTCCAAATTGTACAATAGCACCCTTTGGGTTCTCTGCTTCAACAATATTAATTACATCCTCAGGAGTAAGTGGTTCAAAGTAAAGCCTGTCTGATGTATCAAAATCTGTACTTACTGTCTCAGGGTTGTTATTTGCTATTATAGTCTCGTATCCCATATCCTTTAAGGCCCATACAGAATGAACTGAACAATAATCAAATTCAATACCCTGACCAATTCTTATTGGACCTGAGCCCAAAACTAATATCTTTTCTCTATTTGAAGGTTTAACCTCAGAATAATTATCATAAGTTGAATAGTAGTATGGGGTTTGAGCTTCGAACTCAGCTGCACAGGTATCAACCATTTTGTAGGTTGCAACAATTCCTTCTTTCTTTCTTAATTCAGTAATTTCTTCTTTTGTTGAATTAGTGAATTTAGCAATTATGCTATCTGTAAAGCCCATTTTCTTTGCTCTTCTTAATACAGCTTTGTCCAGCTGATCAATTTTAAGTGATTTAAGTTTTTCTTCCATAAGCACAAGTTCTTTTATCTTGCAAAGGAAGAAGTAATCAATTTTAGTTATATTATGAATTTCATCAAGTTCAACTGAACGGCGTATAGCTTCTGCAATGACAAAAATTCTTTCATCATTAACATCCTCAAGCTTTTTCACAATCTCATTACCATCAAGCTGCTTGTATATATCCTGCTCTAATGTAAATAATCCTAATTCAAGTGAGCGAATAGCTTTCATTAAGGCAGCCTCAAAGGAACTGCTTATAGCCATTACTTCACCAGTTGCTTTCATTTGTGTGCCAAGAGTTCTCTGCGCTTTAACAAATTTATCAAATGGCCATTTTGGTATTTTAACTACTACATAGTCCAAAGTAGGCTCAAAGCAAGCATATGTTTTACCTGTAACAGCATTTTTAATTTCATCTAGACCATATCCAATAGCAATCTTTGAAGCAACCTTTGCAATTGGATAGCCTGTTGCCTTTGATGCTAATGCAGAGGATCTGCTAACTCTAGGGTTAACCTCAATAACTGCATATTCATAGCTTGTAGGGTGAAGAGCAAACTGTACATTACATCCTCCCTGTATCCCTAAAGCAGATATAATTTTTAGTGCCGAGGTTCTAAGCATTTGATATTCTTTATCAGCCAAGGTCTGAGATGGTGCAACAACTATACTGTCTCCCGTATGTACTCCTACAGGGTCTATATTTTCCATGTTACATACAGTAATAACATTACCCTTACTATCCCTCATTACTTCATATTCAATTTCTTTCCAGCCGGCAATACATTTTTCTATAAGAACCTGATGAACACGGCTTAGTCTCAGTCCATTCTCACCAATTTCTCTAAGTTCACTTTCGTTATTTACTATACCGCCGCCTGTTCCTCCTAGTGTATATGCAGGTCTAACAATAACAGGATATTGTATTTCATTGGCAAATGCAATTGCATCCTCAATAGTTGTTACCACTTTACTTGCAATACAAGGCTCACCTATTCTTTCCATGGTATCCTTGAAATCCTGTCTGTCCTCAGCCATTTTAATAGCTTCAGTTGCAGTACCTAAAAGCTTAACTCCCTGTTCCTGCAAAAAACCCGATTCAGCTAATTCCATTGCCAAGTTTAGTCCGGTTTGTCCTCCAAGAGTTGGCAATATACTGTCAGGTTTTTCAGCAATAATAATATTTTTAACCACTTCTGCCTTGAGTGGCTCTATATATACTTTATCTGCAATATTTGCATCAGTCATTATTGTTGCAGGATTACTGTTTACTAATACAACTTCGATTCCTTCTTCTTTAAGTGCTTGACATGCTTGCGTTCCGGCATAGTCAAATTCTGCAGCTTGTCCTATGATAATTGGTCCTGATCCAATAACCAGTACCTTGTGTATATCTTGACGTTTAGGCATTTAATATTCCTCCACCCTAAAAATTTTTATTAAAGTTAAAAATTCTATACTGAGTTACTTGCTTTTTGATTGTTCAATCATATAAATAAATTCATCAAATAGATATGCTGTGTCACCTGGTCCTGGAGATGCTTCTGGGTGGAACTGTACAGTAAACAACGGTGCGTTTTTATATTTAATTCCTTCAATAGTTCCATCATTCATATTAATATGACTTACACTCATTATTTCTTTGTTAAGTGAAGACTCAATAATTGTGTATCCGTGATTTTGTGAGGTTATATAAGTCATGTCCTTTTCAACATCTTTAACAGGATGATTACAACCTCTATGTCCATACTTAAGTTTTTCTGTCTTTGCTCCATTTGCCAATGCTGTCAGCTGATGTCCTAAGCATATCCCAAACATTGGCTTTTTACCTATAAGATTTTTAATAGTTTCTATTTGAAATTGGCAATCCTGAGGGTCTCCAGGTCCATTTGAAAGCATAATACCATCTGGATTAATAGCCAATATCTCATCTGCATTAGATGTAGCAGGGAAAATAGTAACATCACATTTCCTGCTTAATAATGACCTTACTATGTTCTTCTTCAAGCCATAGTCCAAAAGAGCAATTCTATAACCATCACCTGAATAATGCTTTACTTCAGGTGTAGTCACTTGCAGAACTGGTTTACTTATAGTATATTTCTTTAGCTTTTCCAGCTTTTCTTCAATTTCAGTCAGATTTTCAGCTGTAACTATAGTACCCTTCATGGTACCTTTATCTCTTAAAATTATTGTAAGTTCCCTTGTATCTATTCCCTCTAAGCCAATTATCTCATTTCTCTTAAGATATTCATTTAAAGTTTCTATTGACCTCCAATTGCTTGGCGTTTGGCAAAGTTCTCTTACAATAAAGCCCTTAACCTGAGGTTTAAAAGATTCTACATCATCTAAATTGACACCGTAATTACCTATTAAAGGATAAGTCATACATACAATTTGTCCACAATAGGATGGGTCTGTAAGAACTTCCTGATATCCTGTCATACCAGTATTAAATACAACCTCTCCAACTACATCCCCTTCCATTCCAAAACTATTTCCCTCAAAAACTGTTCCATCTTCCAGTAATAAAAAAGCCTTCATATTCCACCCCTATATATATTTTTTACACCTTAACCGTTTCATCTATAAAAAATTAATTTGTCTATTATATTTTTATAAATAAGAAAATAACTTTACATAATATAATATCCATATTAATTTATTTCTTAAGCTAAACCTCTTATTTTTGATTTAAACCTTCATTTAATGCCGAATTAAGGTCATTTTTCATTCTAATTACTTCAGCTCTTGAAGCATCGGCAAATTTCTGTTCATTATATTCATTTTTCCAAATATCGGATTTATATGCACACATTACACTTCTTGATGCATTTACTATTGCCCCAAGCCTATCTTTTTGGAATGAATTTACACAATCTCTTGCTGTACCTCCCTGAGCTCCATAGCCAGGAACTAATATATATGCTTTCTTCATTATTGACCTAAGCAGTTTTGCCTGATTGGGATAAGTAGCACCTACAACAGCACCAACACTGCTATACCCATATTTACCCGTAACTGGCTTTCCCCACTCATATACATATTCAGCCATAATTTCATATATACTTTTGCAATTTTGAGTAACAAGATCTTGAAGCTGACCTGAAGATTTATTTGAAGTCTTTACAAGAACAAAAATACCTTTTTCATTATTTATACAATCATTTATAAAAGGTTTGATGCCATCCTCACCTAAATATGGATTTACTGTTAGTGCATCCACATCAAATGCCTTTTGTTTAATTTGCTTGTCAATTTCTGTTATTCCTAAGAATGCATTTGAATATGCTTCAGCAGTGGTACCAATATCATTACGTTTGCCATCAGCTATAATTATTAAACCTTTACTCTTAGCATATTTGCAAGTTTCATCAAAGGCATAAATACCATCAACACCATACATTTCATAATATGCCAGCTGAGGCTTTACAGCAGGAACCAAATCATATATTGCGTCAATTATCATTTTGTTAAACTCAATAATTGCCTCTGCACAGCCCTTCAAATTTAAACCGTATTCCTTGAAGGTTTTGTCCTTTATAAACGCTGGTATATATTCCATTTTTGGATCTAAGCCAACTACTGTTGGATTATCCTTTTCTTGAATACCTTCTATTAATCTGTCAATAAACATCTTAACTTCCTCCGTTTTCTCAATATCATTTTATCCGATGCCTACCACCACTAATTTTGAGCATTAAGTGATAATAAGCAGCCCATGACCGGGGACTACACATTCTATGATTACAAAAGTACCTTTTCTCTAACTATTGGATTTCCGTTTACAATTGTATATTGCGGCTGTCCATAGAGTTTGAATCCATCAAAAGGTGAATTTTTACTTTTTGATTCAAATGTACTTGTATCTACAGTATATTGTTCATTTATGTCAAAAATTAAAATGTCTGCAGATTTACCTATTTCTATTGTTCCTTTATTTAAGCCCAGCATTTTTGAAGGATTTACACACATTTTGTTAACTAGTTCTTCAACTGTAAGATGCCCAGGTTTTACTAAATATGTTATTGCTAACGGAAAGGCTGTTTCAAAACCAACCATACCATTAGCTGCGAGCTTGAATTCAACATTTTTTTCATCTATGTGATGAGGAGCATGGTCAGTTGAAATTATATCAATAGTGCCATCCTTTAAGCCTTCAATAATTGCCTCTACATCTTTTTGAGTTCTAAGAGGTGGATTAACTTTTGCGTTAGTATTAAAGCCTTCGCAAGCTTTCTCTGTCAGTGAAAAGTAATGTGGACATGTCTCTGCTGTAACATTAACTCCTCTTCTTTTAGCATTTCTAATCAAATCTACTCCAAGTTCAGTGCTCACATGTGCTATATGAACAGTTGCTTTTGTATATTCTGCGAGTATTAAGTCTCTTGCTATCATTACCTCTTCAGCAGGAGCAGGGTTACCTTTTAATCCAAGTATTGAAGAATAGTAGCCTTCATTCATAAGACCCTCATCAACAAGATCTAAGTCTTCACAATGCGAAATTATTGTTATATCAAACATAGATGCATATTGCATAGCCTTTTTCATTAAAGCTGAATTGTTGACAGGTCTGCCGTCATCAGAAAGTGCAACTGCTCCAGCAAACTTTATTTCACCTATTTCACTGAGTTCTTCACCCTTTAAGCCTTTTGTTACTGCTCCAATAGGATATACATTCACAATTCCATCAGTTTTTGCCTTATTTATAATATACATTATCATTGCTTCATTATCTAAAACAGGATTAGTATTAGGCATACATGCTATAGAAGTAAAACCGCCTTTCGCTGCACTTCTAGTTCCTGATTCTATATCTTCTTTATACTCAAAACCTGGTTCTCTTAAATGACAGTGTGCATCAACAAGTCCCGGTAAAACATACATTTCCTTTGCATCAATAATTTCACAGCCTGTTGATTCTATTTCATTCTCTATTTCAACTATAATTCCATCTTCTATAAGAATATCTGAAATTCTGCTAGTTGCAGATTTTCCATCAAATATACGTCCATTTTTAATTAGTAACTTCATTATTTGTGCCCCTCCTAGTCAAAAGATATAGTAGAGCCATTCTGATTGCAACCCCATTTGTAACCTGTTCATTTATAAAAGACTGCTCTCCGTCAATGACTGAAGATGCAAGCTCTACTCCTCTATTTACAGGTCCAGGATGTAAAACCAAAGCATCTTCTTTTGCAAGCTTCAGTCTCTTGTCATCAATGCCAAAGAATCTTGAATACTCTCTTATTGTAGGAAATAATCCTTTTTTCTGACGCTCTAACTGAATTCTAAGCCCCATAACCACATCAGCATCTAAAATTGCTTCCTGAACTGTGCTATATACCTTAACACCCAATTTATCAATATCTCTTGGAATCAATGTTGCCGGCCCTGATATGCTAACCTCTGCTCCAAGCTTAGTAAGTCCCCATATATTACTTCTAGCTACTCTGCTATGTAGGATGTCTCCAATAATAGCAATTTTCAATCCTTTTATTGTTCCCTTTTTCTCAAGTATAGTAAACATATCTAGAAGAGCTTGTGTTGGATGTTCATTCATTCCGTCGCCTGCATTAATAACAGAAGCTTTAATATTTTTAGCAAGAAGATGTGGTGCTCCTGACATTGGGTGTCTAATAATAACAACATCCGAACCCATCATATTAATTGTATTTCCAGTATCAATAAGAGTTTCTCCTTTTGAAACACTGCTGCTTGATGCTGATATATTTGCAGCACTTGCTCCCATATATTTTGAAGCAAGTTCAAAGGAAAGCCTTGTCCTAGTACTATTTTCATAAAAAAGAGTTATAATTGATTTTCCTTGTAGATGAGCAGTTTTTTTATTGTTTGAAGTTACAATATACTTCATTGTCTTGGCAGTTTCCAATATATATTGTATCTCCTCAGCTGAAATATCTCTAAGTCCAAGTAAATCCTTAGATTTCAAATTCATACTCCATTACTCCTATTCTTTGTTTGTAATAGTAACACTATTTTCGCCATCAATCTCTTTCACATTAACATGAACTATTTCACTTCTAGAGGTTGGTACATTTTTACCTACATAATCCGCTCTGATAGGCAGTTCCCGGTGTCCTCTATCAATCATAACAGCCAGCTGTATCATCTGAGGTCTGTTAATATCCATAAGTGCATCAATTGCAGCTCTAACAGTTCTTCCAGTATAAATAACATCATCAACTAATACTACTTTTTTGTTTGCAATATCAAAATTAATTTCTGTGCCGTTAATAACCGGATGTTCATTTAGCAAACTCAAGTCATCACGGTAGAGAGTAATATCCAATATACCTACAGGAATTTCAGTATTTTCTACTTCTTTAATTTTTGCTGCAATTCTTCGTGCAAGAGGTACACCTCTTCTTTGAATACCCATTAAAACAAGGTTTTCAACACCCTTGTTCTTTTCGATAATTTCATGGGATATTCTTGTTATTGCTCTTGAAATAGCACTTTCATCCATTATTTCTGTCATTTGCATATCAAATCTCCTTTCCTCTACCTATGATATTTGCCTAATTTTTTTAAACTTATGTATTCATATAGAAAAATGTATTTATACGTTAAAAAAGCTTCTTGCCAAAGGCAAGAAGCTTAAACATATCACAAATATAATCTCACATATATAATCATATAGATGTATAAACGATTATACAAAATAATGTCTGTTTAAAATCTCACCTTATTGCCTCTCTGGACAAATTTAAAGGTAAAAATACATTATTGACTTAACTCAATATTTATATATTGAAGCTTAGTTTTTACTAAAAGTAATAATATCATAACAAATTAAGGTTGTCTATAAATTTATTTCAAATTTCTTAATTCTTCTACAAGCTTTTGAAAGTAATCTGGTACATCCGTTTCAAATTGCATTTCTTCACCAGTAATTGGATGTTTAAATTGTAATCTGAACGCATGCAAAACCTGACCATGGGTCTTAAATCGCTGTTTCTTTCTGCCATATACGGCATCCCCAATTATTGGGTGATCTATATAGGATAAATGCACTCTTATCTGATGCGTTCTGCCTGTTTCAAGCTTAAGTTCCAAATAGGTTGCAGTAGAAAATCTCTCACGTACTGTAAAATGAGTTATAGCTTCCCTGCCGTTTTTCAGATTGACACTCATTTTTTTTCTATCTACAGGGTGTCTGCCAATTGGTGCATCAATTCTGCCATTGTTTTCATAAATAATGCCTTCTGCCAAAGCAATATACTCTCTTCGAATATCGTGGGTTTTCAAATCTTCCGAAAGTTTTTCATGTGCCTTATTGCTTTTTGCAACTACAAGAAGTCCTGAAGTATCTTTATCAATTCTATGAACGATACCTGGTCTAATCACTCCATTAATGTCCGACAAGCTATCTCCGCAGTGTTTCATCAGAGCATTAACCAATGTACCTGTATAATTGCCAACTGCCGGATGTACAACCATTCCCTTTGGTTTATTAATTACAATAATATGTTCATCCTCATATACAATGTCTAATGGTATATCCTCAGCTAAAATATTCAGCATTTCAGGCTCAGGTACATTAACAACTATATTATCTCCAGCTTTTAGCTTAAAATTCTGCTTTACCTTTTCTCCGTTTACAGCTACATTCCCATCCTGACAAAGCCTTTGTATATAGGTTCTGGAATAGTCCTCCATATTTGATGAAAGCCAAGTATCTATTCTTGCATCATCTATATCACATTCTAATATTATTTCTTTCACTATAACCCTCCAAAATTCTATCAATTAAATACTTCCAGTATTTCTATTATTTCTCTTCTATAGTCTCCGTACTCTGTTCCTCAACTGGCTTGTCCTCTTTATAAATAAAGAGAATATATACTGCTAAGAAAATAGTTCCCACAACAACAAGCATGTCTGCTACATTGAAAGTTGGAAATACATAAGAGCCAAAATGGAAATCTATAAAATCTGTAACACTTCCTTTAGCTATTCTATCATACAAATTGCCCAATGCCCCACTGAGTATTAACGATAAAGTAACTCGTAAAAATTTATCTTTGTATTTAAAAATAACAAAAAGTACTGCTAGAGATACCAGTGAGGTCATTATAATAAGAAATGTTGTTTTGCCTTGTAATATACTAAAGGCTGCACCCTTATTTTCAAGATATCTAAAATAGAAAAAATTATCAATAACAGTTATTGGCTTGTCTGCTAATGCATCAATTGCCCACACCTTTGAAGCTCTGTCAAGAATAAATCCTAAAATAACTATAATAGCCCAAATCATAAAAACCTCCCACGCCAACTCTCGGCATAAAATATAAATTATCTATCGTACAGACCTTTGTACAACTAAGTCTAACTGCATTTTTGTGCAATTCCACTTGCCTACACAATAACAAAATAAACTCTATTACACAATCACCTATACCTTTAAAAAGCCAAGGCTTTTGCTACCGTAAAGATATGTTTATACAACAGCAACACTGCAAAAAAAACACTTGTGGTTTTTGTGGCTCAAAAAGCACCTTGTTTTCACAACTCAAACCGTCAAAAAGCCTTTGGATTTTTGCTACTCTAAAATAAATATGTTTGAAAAACATATTTATCTTAGGGTTTATACCATTTCGAAATATTATTATACTTATCCCACACATAAGGGTTTATTGCCCCTCTAACACTCTTGTTATACATAACACTCTCATTTAGGAAGAATAAACCTATATACGGTCTATCCTCTGATATTACATTAATTAGATTGATATAGCTAGCTTTTTGAGATTCTATATTATTGTCAATTAATATGCTTTTAAGAATATTATCCACGTTAGGATTGCTGTAGCCTGCAACATTCAATCCACTGTTAATTTCATCAGTAGAATATGCAAAGGACAAATCAGGAATAGATGAAATTCTATATCCCATTAGTGCCATATCATAATTGCCTGTCTTTATGGTTTTTTGAACACTTTCCCAAGGAATTTTTGATACCTCAACACTAATTCCATTTTTATTCAATTGAGAAGCAATTTCTTTAGCCACTGTATTCCTAAGATTGTTATCATCATTAACAATAAGCTTTATTGACAATGGTTGTTTCGTAGTCTTCTTAACATATTTGTTAATCTCAGAATTAAATACATATCCACTTTGTTCAAGCAAATCTGTTGCTTTTTCTATATCATTATCATGTTCAAAATCCACCAGTTGGTATACCCATGAACTAGGCATTACTGGTATTTCAGCTGCCACTGCAATACCCATAGCTGAAGAATCTATTAGCTGTTTTTTATTAATCATTAAATTAATTGCATTTCTAACACGTTTATCAGCAAACGGACCCTTATGAAGATTTAAAGATAAAAACTCATAATTCCTGCCAACAAATCTCTTTAATACAATATCTGTTCGCCCTATATATTTTCTATATTCACTGTAACTAGCAGGTATAGCATCAATATCCCTAGTTTGAAATGAATTAAATGCAGTACTAGAATTTTTAAATATCTTTATTTCCACTTTAGAAATATAAGGCGGCAATACAGAATAATTTTCTTTAGCATTAACCTTTTCAGCCGTTGTATCAACATTATCATTAAGTCCAGTAGAATACCACCACTGTTCATTTTGCCTTAGTTTTATAGATGTTTTGGGGTCATAGGAAATAAAACTGTAAGGACCTGTCCCAATAGGCAATAGATTCTTTTCTGAGTTTTTGTCGCTAATCTTCTCATTAAGAAAGTGATGCGCAGGAATAATAGGAAAAACTAATTCATTTTTAATAAATGAATATGGGTGCTTAAGCTTTATTATAACTGAGTTGGAATTCCCAACATCAACAGACGCAATGTTTTTCACATTTTTCAAATAGATGCTGTTATTCTTAGCATCCATTATTGTATTTATTGTAAAAACAACATCCTCAGGCTTAAATGACATCTTATCATGCCACTTAATATTATCTTTTAGAAAAACTGTCAACGTTAATCCATCTGCAGATAATAATGAACTTTTAGCTAAGACTGGAACAGGTTGTCCTGTATGGTCAAGCTTATATAAGCCTTCAAATATTAGCCCAAGAAAATCCTGTACATACATATTGTTAGTCAAGATAGGATTCAGTGTATCTATTGGAGTTGTAAACAATTTAACTGTTCCGCCCTTTACAGGTCCCTTATCAATAACTTCATATTTATCTTCATAAACATCATTATCATTATCAATTTCAACTTTTTTATTTAAAGAACATGCACTAAGCAGTATACTAATCAAAACTAAAAACGTAATAATCTTTGCTTGTTTTTTCATTCCTTCTCTCCGTACTTACCTTATCAATATTTTATCAATATTTTACGCTAAAAAAACATTATTTTAACATCATAATTGCAGCAAGGCTTCCTGTTTTTCCGTTGTCACCTCTATACGAGAAAAAAACATCATTATTGCATTTAGTGCAGATATCACTAATAACAACATTGTTCTCTGGTACCCCTGCCTCAACTAAAACCTGCTTAATTATCCTCTGCAAATCAATATGATATTTTCCTGCTCTGAAATCGGTATACTTTTTACACCAATTAAATTTATGCAAAAAACAATTATATACATCAAAATCCACTTCAAAGCAATCCTTACAGATTGATGGGCCTATTGCAACCTGTATGTCCTCAAAATTACTTCCATAAGTATCTTTCATTAGCATCAAGGCTTCGTATGAAATATTTTTAACAGTGCTCTTCCATCCAGAATGAACTGCAGTTATAGCCTTCTTAACAGGATCTAGCATTAATACAGGTACACAATCTGCGTAAAAAGTCACTAAAGGAATTCCAGTCTCATTTGTAGACAGTCCATCGAAACCAATTATGTCACTTTCAGCAACTAGCCCCTTGCCTGCATCTGCTGAATGCACTACCCTTATTTTGTTGTCATGTACCTGATTGGACAAAACAATTTTATCAAAGTCAACACCTATTGCATCTGCAATAATTCTATAGTTCTTTAAAATGTTTTCTTTATTGTCCTTTCTATTAAAACTTAAGTTCAGTGAAGTACACTCACCTTCACTCACACCACCAAGTCTGGTAGTAAAGCAATGGGTTAATATATTATCATATTTTTTCAGATTTTTAAACTCCAAGTATACTAAATCTCCGACCTTATTAAAAATAGTATTTTCATTAATTTGTCTATTTTCAGAGCCTTCCGAAAAAACACTTGAAAGAAATGACATAACCTAATGCCCCCTTAATAAATTGCTTTTATTCTTTAAGCATGTGCCATTTTCATTACCTTAAACTTTACAATTGAAAACACTGCTTAAAGCCTAGTAATTTCTGGTGTGATAGCAATATCAAATAAAAAGTTTTTAACTCGACTTTAGAATGAAAAAGCCAAACTGCTCTTAAGCTTACCAATAGTTTGTTAAGAAATAAAATAACTTATTTCATTAAATTACTCAGCTTTACGATTGATAAGCTTGAATATTTGTAATTTTCAACTAGGAAAGCTGAGTTAAATAAGTTTTAATTATCTTCAATAATTTCAGATATTCTCTCTATTTTCAGACACTTTCCTGTTTTTTCATCAACCTCAAGATAAATAGCATTAAATTGAATTCTACCTTTTGCCACTTCAAATTTTTGAGGCATTCTATTTATGAATCTTTCAATAATTAAATCTTTTTCTACACCAATTACTCCATCATAAGGTCCAGTCATCCCAACATCTGATATTAGCCCTGTACCAAATGGCAAGATTCTCTCATCGGCCGTCTGTACATGAGTGTGTGTACCTGCAAGACAACATACCCTACCATCTAAATACCAAGCAAGCGCTATCTTTTCAGACGTAGCTTCTGCGTGCATATCTACAAAAACAACTTTTGTTTTAGATTTTATTTCTTGGATTATTCTATCGGCAGTTAAAAACGGACATTCAATGGAATCCATGTATACTCTGCCCATTAGATTTAATACAGCCAATTCCATTCCGTTTGATTTTATAATGGTGTAGCCTCTGCCCGGCACATTGGCAGGATAATTAGCGGGCCTTACAATTTTATCCTCAGAATCAATAAAGTTTAATATTTCCTTTTTTGACCAAGTATGATTTCCCATCGTTATACAATCCACACCAGCTTTATATAACTCTTGGGCAATTATATATGTTATGCCGCTGCCAGCAGCGCAGTTTTCTCCGTTAGCAATGCAAAAATCTATTTTGAGATCCTTTTTAAGTTTTGGAACACATTCTTTTACTGCTTTCCTTCCTGAATTTCCATATACGTCTCCTATAAAAAGTATATTCAATTGATTTCCTCCATATAAATGCAAATTAGTATAATGATATAGTTTATTTCTATATTGATAATTATTATTTTTCCATATAGTATTATAATACATAATACCATAAAAAGTAATTACATATTTAAATAAACAAAAAAGCGTGATTTACACGCTTTCTTGTTTATTTAAATAAATTATTTAGCATATTCAATAGTTCTAGTTTCTCTAAGCATAGTAACCTTTATTTGTCCAGGATACTCAAGCTCATCTTCAATCTTCTTAGTTATTTCTCTTGCCTTTAGAACCATATCAGCATCATTTACAATCTCAGGCTTAACCATAATTCTAATTTCTCTTCCTGCTTGAATTGCAAAGCATTTATCAACTCCCTCAAAGGAATTTGCAATTTCCTCGAGTTTTTCTAAACGTTTGATATATGACTCTAATGTTTCTCTTCTAGCTCCAGGTCTAGCAGCAGAAATTGAATCAGCGGCCTGAACCAGCACAGAAATAATGTTTGTAGCCTCAACATCTCCATGATGAGACAAGATTGCATTAATAACATCTGCACCTTCTTTGTACTTCTTAACTATGTCAGCACCAATAGTGACATGTGAACCTTCAACTTCATGGTCAATTGCTTTACCAATGTCATGAAGCAAACCCGCTCTTTTGGCCAGAGGGATATCGACTCCTAACTCAGCTGCCATAACGCCTGCTAGATAAGACACTTCAATTGAATGGTTAAGTACATTTTGTCCATAACTGGTTCTAAACTTTAACTTACCAAGCAGTCTTATAAGTTCAGGATGCAAACCATGTACACCTGTTTCAAATGCGGCGTTATCACCGGCTTCTCGGATTGTATTGTCTACTTCTTTCTTAGACTTTTCAACCATTTCTTCTATTCTAGCTGGATGAATTCGTCCATCAAGAATTAATTTTTCAAGAGTTAATCTTGCAACTTCCCTGCGAATAGGGTCAAATCCTGATAAAATAACAGCTTCAGGTGTATCATCAATAATTAAATCAATTCCTGTTAATGTCTCCAAAGTTCGAATATTTCTTCCTTCACGACCAATAATTCTTCCCTTCATCTCATCATTAGGCAAAGGTACAACAGAAACTGTGGCTTCAGATACATGATCAGCTGCGCATTTTTGAATAGCTGTAGCCAAAATGTCTTTGGCCCTTCTATCTGCCTCTTGTTTAGTACTCATTTCAATCTCTTTGATAAGAGCAGCAGATTCGTGCTTTACTTCATTTTCAACATTTCTTAGTAAATACTCCTTAGCATCTTCAACAGTCAAACCAGATATTCTCTCCAGTTCCTCTGTTTGCTTTCTAACAAGTTCTTCTGTGCGTTCTTGCATTAGTTCAAGCTCTTTTGTCTTTTTGTTCAGAGCTTCCTCTTTCTGCTCAAGTGCTTCTACTTTCTTGTCAAGGGATTCTTCCTTCTGAACCAATCTTCTTTCCTGCCTTAGGAATTCATTTCTTCTTTCCTTGATATCTCTATCAATTTCAATCCTAGTCTTGTGGATTTCTTCCTTAGCTTCAAGCAGTGTTTCTCTCTTTTTGTTCTCCCCTTGCTTCAACGCCTCACCCACAATCCTCTGTGCTTCTTGCTCAGCACTTCCGATAATGGCTTCAGCTTGTTTCTTTCTAGCCTCAAATCCTCTTTTGTAAAATATAAATGAAGCAATAACTGCAATAACTATTCCAATAGTTAATCCAAGAAATAATTCTATGTCGCACACCTCCTCCTTATTCAGTTTTCAATGCTCAAATTTCACAATTCATTTTTTTAATAATTAAGTATCTGGAATTAAAGTTGGAAAAAATACAGTGAACTTTCTGTATCGTAACAATATACCTATAATCAAAAACTAAGCATACATACTAGGGCTATACTAATACAAACTAAGGTGTACTAGTATTCGATATGAGATGTAAAAATAAACTACAAACTGCATATATAAAATAGCCTAAACAAGCTTAATAATTCAATGATTAATTATACAATACAACCAACTTAATGCCGTGACAATTTAATTTTAATCGTTTTTGATTTTTATGTCAAGAATTAAAAAGTTTATCACAAATTTAACATACCTTTTTTGTGACATTTTCATAAAAATCATAATTTAAGTAAACTAACTATAGTTAAGCTAATAGACAAACTTGATTACATATTGTTTTGTATTAGAGTTGCTTTTACAGTATTCTGCATTAGCATTGCCCTAGTCATTGGCCCTACTCCGCCTGTAACCTTTGTAATAGCAGAAGCAATCTCTGAAACAGTTTGGAACTGCACATCTCCAACCAGCTTGCCATCTGCACCCCTTGATACACCAACATCAATTACAACGGCGCCCGGCTTGACAAATTCAGGCTTTATAAACTCTGCTTTACCTATTGCACATACTAATATATCAGCGTTTTTACATATTTCCTGAATATTAGTAGTTTTTGAATGACATATTGTAACTGTTGCATTCTTTGCTAATAATAAA
Organism: Ruminiclostridium herbifermentans; assembly: GCF_005473905.2. Lineage (NCBI taxonomy): Bacteria > Bacillati > Bacillota > Clostridia > Eubacteriales > Oscillospiraceae > Ruminiclostridium > Ruminiclostridium herbifermentans. Next base: position 2,117,730 of record NZ_CP061336.1, on the reverse strand, counting down.
ATTGCCTGTGGTTTTCCCACTATATTGCTTCTTCCCACTACTACGCAATTTTTACCTTCAATTGGTATATCATTTGCCATTAATAGTTCCACAACTCCAGCAGGTGTACATGGTAAAAATGTAGGCTTGCCAATCATAAGATTTCCTACATTTACAGGATGAAAACAGTCAGCATCCTTTAATGGATTAATTGCTGCAATAATCTTATCCTCGTTAATATGCTTCGGAATTGGCAACTGTACCAGTATTCCATTAACAGTAGGATCGTTATTTAATGTGTCAATCAAACTCAGCAATTCTTCTTCTGTAGTAGTTGCAGGTAATGCATACTCAAAGGATTTAATTCCTATTTCAGCACAGTCATTTTTTTTATGATTTACATAAACCCTTGAAGCAGGATCATCACCAACTATGATAACTGCAAGACCTGAGTTAATGCCTTTCTGTTTTAATGCTTCAATCTCTTGTTTTAATCTTTCTTTTACTTTTCCAGCTAGTTCTGTTCCATTTAATACTTTTGCAGACATATATTTTTCCTTTCTGTATCAAAGAAATACTTATATAACTCACCTTTCAAATGAAAAGTCTATCAATATTAACACTTTTCAATGTTTATTGCATAATTATTGCAACGAAAATTGAGTAATTTAATAGTATTCCTAAGTAATTTTTGATAATTTTTACTAATACATTTTAATTTATCGCCTTTTTCTTGTCAATTGCTTTGTGCTCTTTTGCTTATTCTGTACCTTAGCGTCATCATAGCCCTTTTTAACTTTTTTCTCATTTTTATTCATTTCATTATTATTAAGTTTTGAACTGCTTTTTTTCTTCTTTTCCAAAGTACTGTTTCGAGCTGTTTTTTTGTGAGCAGCAGTTACTTTTTCTTGTTTTTTCTTGTTGCCATTCTTATTGTAATTCTGCTTTTTTGAAGATTTCTCAGAATCAGAATTTGCTTTTACCATACCTCTTAATGGCTTCACAAGACAATGCGGACCAAATCCAATTAAATCCTCTCTATTAGCTTCTTTTAAGGCCTCAATAACAATATGGTAGTTCTCCTTTTTCCTATATTGCAGTAAAGCTCTCTGCATAGCTTTTTCTTTCACAGTCTTAGGAACATAGACCTTCTTCATATTTCTAGCATCATAGCCTGTATAAAACATGCAGGTAGATAATGTCCCTGGAGTAGGATAAAAATCTTGTACCTGCTCAGGCATTATATGGTTCTCTTTTAAATATACTGCTAACTCCACAGCTGCATTCAAGTCGCTTCCAGGGTGGCTTGACATTAAATACGGAACAAGATACTGCTCTTTATTAATCCTTTTGTTAATATCATAAAATTTCTTTACAAATCTATCATAAAGCTGACGCTTAGATTTTCCCATTTTGTCTAAAACTCTGTCCACCACATGTTCTGGTGCAACCTTAAGCTGACCGCTGACGTGATGCTCACACAGTTCTCTAAAGAAGGTATCATCCTTGTCATACATCAAATAGTCATATCTGATACCCGAACGAACAAAGACCTTCTTAACATTAGGAAGTTCTCTAAGTTTTCTTAGCAAGCTTAAATACTCAGTATGGTCAACTATAAGATTCTTGCAGGGTTCAGGGTACAAACACTGTCTATCCTTACATACACCATGCTTTATCTGCTTTTTGCATGCTACATTTCTAAAATTAGCAGTAGGACCACCTACATCATGTATATATCCTTTAAAGCCTTCAAGCCACGTAAGCTTTTTAGCCTCATTAATAATTGAAGCCTGACTTCTCTTTTGAATAACCCTTCCTTGATGAAAATTTAAAGCGCAGAAGGAACATCCTCCGTAGCAGCCTCTTTGACTGGTAATGCTAAATTCAACCTCAGTAATTGCTGGCACTCCACCATACTTCTCATATACAGGATGATATGTTCTCTCGTAGGGCAGTGCATAAACCCTGTCCAATTCACTTACTGACATAGGCATTGAAGGCGTATTTTGAACTAGATACCTGTCGCCATGCTGTTGTACAAGTATCTTTCCATTAATTGCGTCCTGCTCATTATATTGTATTTTAAATGCCTCTGCATATGCTTTCTTGTCATTTAAAACCTCATCATAAGACGGAAGTACAGCAATTTTTTTTGTGCCTTTGGAATCAATAGCATTTTTTATATCAAGCGGAAGTTCATCATATCTTGCTATATATGCGCTTCCAGCGACATTCCTTATACTTGTGATTGGTATATCTTTCTTTAAAAGATTTGCTATCTCCACAATTGATTTTTCGCCCATCCCATATAGCAATAAATCTGCTTTTGAGTCAACAAGAATTGATCTTCTTACCTTGTCATCCCAATAATCATAATGTGCAAATCTCCTGAGGCTAGCCTCAATTCCTCCTATAATAACTGGCGTATCCTTAAATATTTCTTTAATTTTATTGGCATAAACAATTACAGCTCTATCAGGTCTAAGTCCCGCTTTTCCTCCCGGCGAATACAAATCCTGCGACCTTTTCTTTTTACTTGCTGTATAGTGATTGACCATAGAATCAATAACACCTGAAGAGACAAGAACTCCATATTTAGGACGTCCTAACCTTTTGAAATCATCGCTGTTCTTCCAGTTGGGCTGTGCAATTATTCCAACCTTGAAACCTTCACTCTCAAGTACTCTGGTTATAATAGCATGTCCAAAGCTAGGATGATCCACATAGGCATCACCGCTTATATACAAAAAATCAAGCTGTTTCCAGCCTCTTTCATTCATATCCTCAAAACTTATTGGTAAAAAACTCATTTGCACCTCATGCTTTCCAAAATTATTATTTATATTATTTACTAAATCTTTACTCTTTTATAAACACTGATTATCAAAGCATTGATAAACGTTAGAACATAATATTAACTATTATATAATATATAAATCAATTACTAAAGACCAAAAAAGAATAATAGTAGGTATAAAAGACTCTTATCCTATAGGTAATTTGAGGCATATTAATCCAACTATAAAAATCTGTAATATTGAAAGTTCTCTTTCATATTGGAATATTTATAGTTTTTACAACTTTGTAATAACTATATGATATTTTTATATAGAAAATAGTATTATAATAAAAATGAACAGGAGGATGAAACATGGCAAATATCCTAATTGTTGAAGATGAATTGCCTATTAATGAACTTACAGGACAGTCGGGACCATTTCAGCAATTGTCATTTGTACTCTGACTTTCATCGGCATTACAAATTCGGTAAAGGCAGCAGTAGTCAACAAGACACAATTAATTCCTACCACATATAACATAGAAGACAGCAATTTACAATAATCCGTTGAACCAAATGGCTACGCAAAAGCTGCTTATCGGGTGTAGCTTGCAAAGTATTCTGGCAAAACTTATGCAAAGGATATGTCTGCAGAAGCTGCTGCAGAACTTGAAGTACAGATTTAAGGAGACTTTTCGGCACCGATATGAACAGCAAAAGTGTCCTATGACAGCTGTGTTAAAGATATGAAAGCTTTCGAAAGGCAGTGCAGACAAAAGGCTTTGGATGAGTTAAAAAACGGAAATATTATCCTATTATAATCACTGAAGAGGATATTTCAAAGGTTACTGAAAAATAAAACTACCACAAAAAGTTTAGAAATGTTCAAAATATCTTATGAACCTTGCAGGGTAAAATATAGTACATTCATGCTTCATTGTTTCGCTGGAGTTTGCAAAACAAAATTATCTGTATACCGATTAAACTGTTTAAATAGTACTCCCGAGCAATAAATATCTATTGCTCGGGAGTACTATTTCTTGCGATTTTTATTATTGATATATTATTTCTTGTTTTGCTACAGCTACTGATAGAATCAACTATTTTTCACCCACAAATTCAAGCAATATCTTTAATCAAGTATCCAATTTATTAAAGTTGTATACTCGTAACAGTTTACTTAGTTTATGATATCATCTCCATAAAATCCGAATTCATCAATATATAGTCAAACACTCTATTTTGAAAGATTTCCTTCTTTATATTTGGATTAATGTTTATGGCCTTTTTCAAATTATCAATTGCAATATCCTGCTTTTTCATTAATGCATAAACCGCTGCAATATTATAGTATAGTTCGCCATCAGTCATATCCTCGTTAAGAGCCTTTCCATATGCCTTAATAGCATTGTCATACTGTTTTAGTTCTGTTAATGCAGCACCAAGATAATAGTAAACTTCATTGTCCTCAGGATTAATCTCAATTGCCCTATTGAATGCATCTGCTGCATCCTCATACCTTCTCAAATCAAATAGCACAACGCCCATATTATAGTATAATTTATAGTTTGCTGGACTTGCCTTTATGCCCTTTGCATAAATTGCCAAAGCCTCAAACTGCCTGTGCTGCTTAGAAAACAAAATACCAAGATTGTTATAAGCATCTATAAAATCGGGTTTTATTGATATTGAATTTTCATAACATTCAATAGCCTTATCATATTCCTTTGTTTCTTCATATATTAAAGCCATATTAAACAAGCTGCTATAGCTCTTAGCATTCAACATAATTGCCTTCTGATACTCTGAAATAGCTTTTTTATACTCTTGAGTCTGATAATAGCAACCTGCAAGGTTATAGTGCCCGTTGAAATCATCTTCCCTTATGCCGATATACTTTTTATATAATTTAGCAGCATTTGCAAATTTTTTCTGAGACATAAACAGCCTGCCAAGCTCTGTATAAGCATCTGGTACATCAGGCTTATTTTTTATACACTGTTCAAAGCACTCTTGAGCTCTGTCAGCATCTTTCATATCAACAAACAGTTTACCCAACAATAGCCCTACTGTATAGTTACTGCTATCCTTTTCAAGAATATCTTCATAATATTTGACTGCTTCGCTGTTTTTACCATTTTGCACTAGTACCCTTCCAACGCCTTCCTTTGCACTATCAAATGAAGGATTAATTTTCAAGGATTTTTCAAAATTCTCTAGGGCAAAATCTACTTTCCCCATATTTAAATATGTAACTCCAATATTATAATAAACAAGATATTCTTTAAATTTAATATTTGAAACATACTCTTTAGTTGAAGAATCCACGGAACTGGTTTTCTGGATTTTGGAGAGTAGTTGTTCATTAAGTTCAAGTACTTTTCTATAATGTGAAAGAGCTTCGCTAAGAAGACCCTTCTTGAAGCTAGCGTTGCCTAAGCTGAAATATAAATTTGACGATGTGCTGCAAAGGCCAATAAGATTGCTATTAATTTCATATGCAGCATCGTAATTACTGTCATTATAATACGCCTCAGCTTGTACCAACTTTTTTTTCATGCCCTTAAGTAAATCTTCTTGAAGTCGTACAAGTTCTGATATAGTTTCATCTACAAATAAATCATTTGGTAAGACACTCATTATTTCAGAAGAACTATTAATTTCATTTTTTTCACTTTTATCAACTGTTATTAAGCCTTCATAGCTTCCTTTTACCTTAACTTTTTTAATCATTGTGTAATAATCAAAAGCTACTATACAGCATGGAATAACTATTCCAAAGGTAATATAAAAAAGTTCCACCCCTGTACTTGTTTGAACTCCATTTATTACTGAAAGCAGTACAATTGTCAGAGCCGATAACTGCAATGTAAATGAAATGAGCGAAACAATACTTTTAGTTTTAATAAGCCTGTAAAACACATATGCAATTAATAAAACTATTATAAGCATATTGAATGAAGTTAATAGGAACATAAAGCACCCCCCGCGTGTATTTTATTAGAATCTTTTGCAAATTACAGCTAGTTGAAACACTTTTTTGCCAATGCTTTTTGCATTGTAAAAAATTCTACTATGATATATATTCCGAATATTGCAGTTATATTAATTTTGGGGAAATAATATTTACTTTGCTTGTTGTTGAGTTTCCTGTTTTTCACTTTTTTGTTCACTCATTTGCATCTCAATCCATTGCTGCTTGGTAATCAGCACTTGACGAGGCTTACTGCCTTCAAAGCGACCAACAATGTTTCTCGCTTCCATCTGATCAATTATCCTCGCTGCTCTAGAATATCCAACCTTAAACTTTCTTTGTATAAGAGAAACAGATGCTTGTCCTGCATCAACAACCATATCTATTGCCTGATTCAAGAGAGCATCATTATCACCTGAATTAGCATCATTTCCCACATTGCTGTCATTTATTTTTTCAATAATATTTTCATCATATGACGAGTATCCCTGCGTTTTTATGTACTCAACAACTCTTTCAACCTCAGTATCAGATACAAATGAACCTTTAACTCTTAAAGGTTTTGGTTCTCCAACAGGATAAAAGAGCATATCTCCCCTGCCAAGCAGCTTCTCGGCTCCACCCATATCAAGTATTGTTCTAGAGTCTACCTGAGAAGATACTGCGAAAGAGATTCTTGATGGTATATTGGCTTTGATAACACCAGTTATTACATCTACAGAAGGTCTCTGTGTGGCTATAACTAAATGCATTCCAGCCGCTCTTGCCATCTGAGCTAATCGGCATATTGCATCCTCAACATCGTTTGGTGCTGCCATCATAAGGTCAGCAAGTTCATCTACAATTATAACAATCTGAGGTAATATGCCTTGTTCATCATTTGCCTTGAGCATAGCATTATACCCCTTTAAATCCCTAACTCCTTTATCTGCAAACAACTTATATCTATTAATCATTTCCTGTACAGCCCAATTTAAAGCCCCCGCTGCCTTTTTAGGGTCTGTAACCACAGGAATAAGTAAATGAGGAATTCCATTGTAAATACCCAACTCAACAACCTTTGGGTCTACCAATAAAAGCTTTACTTCCTCTGGTGATGCTTTAAATAAAATACTCATAATAAGACTGTTTATACAAACACTCTTTCCTGAACCAGTTGCACCTGCTACTAATAAATGAGGCATTTTTCCGATGTCAGCTACAACCGTTTCTCCAGAAATATCTTTTCCAACAGAAAATGCAAGCTTTGATGGATGATTTGTAAACTCTTTGGACTCAAGAATATCCCTTAATAAAACCGCCGACATTTCTTTATTTGGCACTTCAATTCCTACAGCTGCTTTCCCTGGAATTGGAGCCTCTATCCTAACACCAGCAGCAGCAAGATTTAACGCTATATCATCAGATAGATTTACAATCTTACTTACCTTAACACCAGGACTAGGCTGCAGTTCATACCTTGTAACTGCTGGTCCACGGCTGATATTTATAACTCTTGCCTCAACTCCAAAGCTCTTAAGTGTATCCTCAAGCTTCTTTGCACCCTCTAGTGCAATATTTTTTAGCGCCTTAACATTAGATAAATCTTCTTTGCTTGCATCTAACAAATCAACAGAAGGATAATTGTATACTATTGGTTTTACCTCAATAGGCGGTATTGTCACTTCACCGTCGTCCTGAGCATTATCATCATTTGAATTAGTTAGAATTTCATTATCAGACATGTTGGAAGCAGTCGAATCTGTATCCATTTCCAATATATCCTTTTCATTTTGATTATTCTCTATATAATCATTGTGGTTATTATCTTCATTTTGGTTTAGGTTATCGTCATTGTCATTAGAAAAGTTTGCTTTATTAATATCCGAAATAACCAGCTCATCAGCAAGTTCATTAAAGCCTGTAAAGCTAACTGTAAATTCCTCATGCTCATTGTTTTCATTAATAATATCGGAAGCTTCATCAATTGAGACAGAACCATCTGATTCGCCAGCAGCTTCATCCTGGCTTAACTTTTTACGCACTTTATTTGCTCTGTTTTCTCTCTCTATTTTGAAATTAATTATCTTTTTCTTGTTATCAAGATCTTCATTTTGTATTGCTTCATCAGCAAGTTCAGTGTATTCTTCAATTTCTTTTTGCCTTTCAGCTTTTCTTATTTTTCTTTTCTCATTTGAAGCTTTAATTTTTTTTGAAAAATATGCAGATACCTTTCTAAGAAATGCAGCCATCGAAACATTTGTTAATAAAATAACATCAATTATTGATATGGTTGTCAAAATAATAATTGTACCTAAAACTTGAAATGTCATCAACAAAGGTAAACTAAGCAATCCGCCTAATACTCCGCCACCTTCAGCTTTTGTTCCCTGACTATAAAAATTAGCAATACTTCTAAAAAATGTTCTTCCTGTATATTCATCATAATCAAATATTGCCACCTGCATAAACGCTGATAATAAAACAATTAATACACTAAAATAAATAACTCGTAGTTCAAATATATGAGTATTCTTTTTAAATATCATTGCAACCCCATATACAATAAATATAAATGGGCATACATAAGCCGTTATACCTAAAAATCCAAGCATTAAATTAGTAATTCCATTACCAAAAACACCCATGGAATTTGAAAAAATAAAGCTAAACAGCGCCAAAATCCCAAATGCAAATAGAATTAAGCCCAATATTTCATTTTTGTATTTTGAAAAACCACTTTCAACTCTTCTATATTTTCTCTTCTTTTGTGTTTTTTTGACTTGCATTTGTGCACCTCTCATATTTATTAACAGTATTAGCTTAATAGCTATGTTAGTTTGGCTATGTAACATTCAAACGAAATTATACCACATTTCTCACTTATTATCTAGAACGGGTTTTGGGCTGCCCAACCAACAGTTTTGGACCACCCAACCAACACGGGTTTTATGCCTTCCAACTAACCTTACTAACAATTGTTACTATTCAGTATTTTATAGTACAATGTTCGGCAAATGCTTTTATAAACTTTAACATAAAATTGATGATGCAACTTGTTCCATTTTAATATAATAGTGTATAATTATGGAAATAACATTAAAAATGAATAACTTAATAGCAGAGAAAATGTGTTTAGCCCGCAAGAATTAATTTATACTGCAAAAATCACTTACTTCTTTATATCTTAGTATCTCCGCTAGTAATCATCATTTTTATAACCATAATTAGCTTAGGAGGATAATAGCTATGAAAAAAGTTGACATACTTCTTTCTCTTGAAAAGGATGAATTGCCAGAACTAGCAAAAACAATTGACAAAAATGATATTTCTCTTCTTATTGAACTCCTTAATGAGAAAAATGATAAAATAAGATATGCTGCTTTTCTTTTACTTCAAAATCGTTCTATTTATTGTAATGATGTGTATTTATATTGGGATACATTTAATGAGAAGCTGAAAAATGAAAACTCATATCAAAGAAGTCTAGGCGCAATGCTTCTCGCCGAAAACGTAAGATGGGATAGCCAAAACAAAATTAATAATAGTATTTCCAGTTACCTAATGCTTTTAAATGATGAGAAGCCAATAACAATTCGTCAATGCATTCAATCTCTAAACAAAATAATACCTTTTAAAAAACATCTTCATATTTTAATTGCCGCAAAACTTATGTCTATAGAAATACTTGATATTAAAGAAACTATGCGAAAACCTATACTTACAGATATATTAGGAGTTCTTATTGAAATCAGGAAATACCAAACTAACAATGAAATTGAAAATTACATTAATAAAGCTCTTTTAGGTGGAATAATTGATAAGAAAACAAAAAAACAAATCGAATTGTTATTGCAGCTTACATCAAATTGCTAAACAAAACAGCTTTTCACTAATCAAAGATTTAATCCTGAATTGATAATTACATATACAATTTCAAATATGAGTTAATGAACGATAAAACTATAATAAAAAAACATAAAGAACATTAGCTAATTTAAGGCACAGTAGCACAATTATTTATTAAACCTTAAAAATTACTATTAGCATCAAAATACTATATAAAATTTTTTCTTTTAAGAAATTTCATTACACCAGCAACGTGTAAACAAGGCAGAAGTTATTTACACTTAAAAGAAAACTCAATTGATACCTCATATATAGGAAATACTTACATTAAATGATATTTTTTACCAACACGATAAAACCATAATATATTAAATAAAGGAAATTTATCAATCTTTACATTGTTACAAAAAATGATTAACTAATTACAATATAAAAATAATGGGGTTTATCTTCAACTCCCCTTCGCATGTTATTAAAATAATTTCGCGTAGGTTGTATATATAAATTTCCTATATTACATAAAACAATTACAAATATTTAATCCAAAGTTTATATTAGCAAACATAATTCAAATATAATTACTCTAAATCAGTATCATCACTAAATAATTGTTTTGATAACTCAAGCTGAGATAATATTAAAGTCTCAGATTTAGTTTTGAAAAGGTGAAGTCTCTTCTTCATTTCCTCATACTCAAAACGGATTTTTATTACTTCTTGATTTGCATCATTTATTATCTTTTGAGCCCTGAGTTCAGCTTCTTTGATTATATTTTCAGCCTTCTCATATGAGTTCTTCTTTATTTCCTCACCTGTTTGCTGTGCAACTATCAAAGTGTTTTGAAGAGATTCTTCAATGTTCTTATAGTGTTGAATTCCCTCATTTAAAACAGAAATCCTATCTTTAAGCTCTATATTTTCTTTTATGTAAAGCTCATAATCCTGAATTACATTGTCTAAAACACTATTAACCTGGTCTTCATCATAACCTCTAAAACTCTTCTTAAACTTCATATTGTCAAGATCATTAGGAGTATAATTCATAGTCACGCATCCTTTCATAAATGCAAAATTTTAGGTTGATTGAGTGAATGTATGTGTAAAAGTTTTCGCAAAAAACTTGCTAATCTAAAAAAATCTAAATAGAATATTTTTGTTGGCATTATTTATTCAAATTTTTTAATCACTATACTAATTCTATCCTTCTTGGTAGTTCCAACTACTTTTTCTAAAACTATCCTGCCTTTACCCCGAATAGATATTGTATCTCCTTCTGATAATTGCTTTGAAGGATTTTGAACAACTTCCCAATTAACATTAACTCTTTGCGCTTTAAAATATTCTAAGACCTTTGTTCTTGAAACACCAAATCCACTAGCTGCAATTGAATCAGCTCTTAGGGAAGCTACTGTGGTATTAATAACTTTTTCCTTCTTTTGAGGAGGAGTATACTCATACAAGTTCAATAATTCACAGCTAACCTTTACATTCCCAATTTTGTCCAAATTGTATAAAATATATTCTGCAATTTTATCAATTAAAAAAACATCTGCATGAGATTGGCAAACTAAAATATCGCCAATTTTCTCTCTTTTTATGCCAAGTCCCATCAGAGAACCTAAATAGTCTCGATGAGATAATGGTTTCTCCATTGAAGGAGTAATTCTTAAAAAACTCAAAGGAGAATTGCTAAGCACAATATCCTGATCAATAATATCAGTGCTAATTACAGCTATCACTCTTTCTGCACCCTCATATCCGCCTGTAAACGTATAAAAAACATCACTTACCTTGTCCAAAATGCGCTTGGCAATAGCCGCTTCATAAGGAGAAAGAAAATCCGAGTACACAAAAGAGGAATAACGGCATTGTTCAACTTTATCTAAAAGTCTGGAAACCAGTACCTTATCCTCAATCTTTGAAACCATTTTAATTAGTATATTTTTATCCATATATTTATCTAATATCTAAAAAATCACCATAATAATCTAAAAACCATAATTATCAAATTCCTAACCACATCACATAGTAAAAAAGCAACTATCGGAGAAAAATCAATCATTGACAACATTGAGTTGTTCAAAAAACTTGATCTTCTGAGCATACCACGTATAGGGGCTAGTATAGGTTCCGTAATCATATACAGCAAATCCACAAGCTTATTGTTTTTGGATATAGGCAGCCATGACAATAACACTCTTGCAATAAGAGCAATTTCAAATATCTTTAATACATAGTCAACTGCTATATAAATTGCGTACATCAAATATCCTCCAATAATTACATTATAAACTATTTAGCCCATGGAAAAACTGTCTTGTTTTTAATCTCGTCATCTAAATCTCCACTAACATCTACACTGTTTGGAGCTATTACAAATATATCACAGGAAACCTTCTGGATTGAACCATCAAGTGCATAAATAGATCCGCTCAAGAAATCAATAATCCTCTGAGCATCCTGCTTTTCAATTCCCTCTAGATTGATAACAACAGGCTTATTGCTCTTTAAGTGATCACAAATATACTTTGCATCATCAAAGGTATCTGGTTGAGCAACAACCATCTTGAACTGATTTCCATTATGAATATTTACTACCTTACCAGACTGCTGCTTCTTAGAATTGTTAAAAAAGTGTGTTTGAATAGGCTCGTTTTTGGTATCGTTATAGGTTTCTTCCTGAAGATCTAAATCCTCATCATCTATAGCTTCCCATCCAACGAAATTGAACACCTTATTAAGAAGTTTTGACATTTCAAATACCTCCTGCATCTTTTGTAAATTATATTTTTATCCTTATGTGATCCTTATGTAATTTATCTTGTAAAATGTAAATTACACTTTAGTATAATCTCTCTTTCCAAATATGTCAGTACCAATTCTGACAACATTCGCACCCTCTTCAATTGCAACTTCAAAATCGTTACTCATACCCATGGAAAGATAATCCATACTAACATTATCTAATTTTTTCTGCTTTATGTCAATATATATGCTATAAAGTTTTTTAAAAACATCCCTTATATCCTCTGTATTTTCAGCATATGGAGCAATTGTCATCAATCCTCTTACGGAAATATTACCATATTCAGAAATTATTTTAATAAATTCATTTACCTCCTGAGGACTAATGCCAAACTTACTCTCCTCACCAGAGACATTTACCTGCACTAAAATATTCATTTTTTTGCCAATTTTTGATGCTCTAGAGTGGATTTCTTTAGCCAATTGGATACTATCTACAGAATGTATCAAATCCACTTTATCGACAATATATTTGACTTTGTTTGTCTGTAAATGTCCAATTAAATGCCATCTGCATTCAGATGAAAGCTTATCATATTTTTCAAGAAGTTCTTGAACTCTATTTTCCCCCATATCTAAAATTCCATAATTATATACACTTTTAATTCTTTCAACATCAACAGTCTTTGTAACAGCGATTAATTTTATATCTTCGGCTTTTCTTCCGCTTTTCTCAGCAGCCGCCTTAATTCTTGACAATACATTGTCTAGATTTTCTTTAATACTTAAATCAATCAATTTATTATCTGCCCCTCCTGTATATTTAATGGATTTAATATATATTTTTTGTATAATAAAACTGATGTTTGTCCATCAATCTCATCAATAATTACTGCATCGCTATTCATGCCATTAATACGAACTTTTACTTTTTTTGCAGTCATACCATCTACCAAGAATATTTCAGCAGTCCTATTTTTCTTATCAATGTTCATCAAGCAGCTGTGTGGAACCTTTAATCCGCTTGAACTTGATAAAACAATATCAGCATTTATTCTCCTTAGCCCAACAGTTTCATTTAGTCCAGTATCAAATCTAAATGCAATAATTCTTTTACCATCAATAACATCTGAACTGTAAATTATTTTTGAATCCATGCTGTAACCTGTATCATTTATCCTAATTGTTACATTTCTATCTAAGGCAAAATCGCTGCTTTCACTTTCATTTACTGCTGCTATAAAATAACTTTCTAAGCCCTTAACCAGCTTTGCTATAGGTTTTCCCTTCTTAGCATCTATTATATTAAAATCTCTGTTTGTCTCTTTTGTAATTATCATATCTAATGTTTTGGGAGTAGTATTTCTTATAGAATCAGGAGTCAGAACGCTTTCATACCCATCAACCGCAAAGGATATTAAACCTGCTGAATTTGTTTTTACTTCTACAATATTTTTATTTAATTTGTTTTCAATAGCAGCCTTTTCATTTTTCAATTTGTTAATATATGCTGCTGATTTACTGTTATCACCAAAAACATCTGACTTTTTATAAACAATACTGTTTATTTTATTAATTGTATCATTGCTTTCAACCAAGCTTCCTCTAACTGATTGCTGGGCTAATTCCTTTACCTTGCTTATTATTTCGTTATCCATTTTATTTAAATCGCCTGAAAACTTGGATACATTCTCCCGTTGTGCCTCTTGTGCTCTAGCTATTTCTAATTCCTTCTTTTTTAATTCTTCATACGTGGAAACAGGTACATTCTTAACTACCGATGCAATTCTATAATAGGCAGGTACCTTTTCCCCTTCAGCAGCATCCATAACGCAGCTACCTGTATCTGGTGAATTAATAACCTCTTCATTTCGCACAAAAACACCATCTATATTTTGTATTTCTTCTATTGTTCCAATTCTCAGTAAATCTGTTTTAACGCCATTACTATTAACAATATAGAGCAATGCTGGAAGGTATATCAATAAAAACACTATCAAAATAAGTGTACCTATTTTAACACTCTGCTTTTTGAATACACCCTTCATTTGCTTGCCTCCTAAAATAAAATCTATTTTACCATTCCTTGATTAATTAGCTTCTGTAATGCTATCATGTTTCCCAATTTGACATGCTCATATACTAATCCACCCTGCATGTATGCGATATAAGGCTCTTTAATTGGCGCATCTGCACTTAATTCTATTGAAGAGCCTTGAACAAAGGCACCTGCCGCCATAATAACCTGTGAATCGTAACCTGGCATGTCCCACGGCTGAGGTGTTACATAGGAATCAACAGGAGAGCCCTTTTGAATCCCCTGACAAAAGGCAATTAAGCTATCTGCATTATTAAACTTGACTGCCTGTATTATGTCACTTCTTTTTGCCTCAAGTGACGGTAATATTTCAAAGCCTGCTAGTTTCATTAGTGCAGCACAAAATACTGCTCCTTTAAGGCTCTCCGACACTACATGAGGCGCCATAAATAATCCCTGAAACATTAGCCTATTGTTTCCAAGAGATGCGCCAACCTCTTTACCTAAGCCTGGTGACGTCAATCTATAGGCACATTGCTCAACCAATTGGCGCTTTCCAGCAATATAGCCTCCTGTAACTGCCAGTCCACCCCCGGGATTTTTAATAAGTGAACCTGCAATAATATCTGCTCCAACTTGAGTTGGCTCAACCTCTTCAACAAATTCACCGTAGCAATTGTCCACCATTATAATAATATCTGTATTTATTGCTTTAATAGTATCAACTATATTTTTTATATCCTCAATGCACAGTGCATCTCTCCATGAATAGCCTCTAGAGCGCTGAATCATAGCCATTTTTGTTTTAGGAGAAACAGTAGCTTTAATTTGCTCTAAATTAGGTTTGCCATCCGGCATTAAGTTCACCTGTTTGTAGGTTACTCCAAATTCTTTCAGGGAACCACAGTTTTCTCCCCTAATGCCAATTACCTCTTCAAGTGTATCATATGGCTTTCCTGTAACAGCAACCAGTTCATCACCTGGTCTTAAATTTCCAAACAGACACAATGCTAATGCTTGAGTTCCTGAAACAATATGATGTCTTACAAGTGCGTCCTCAGCACAAAACACATCAGCATATACGCTGTCTAACACATCTCTTCCTCTGTCGTCATAGCCATAGCCCGTTGTTCCATTAAAATGTGAATCGCTGAGTTTATTATCCTGCATTGCCTTAATTACTTTTAGCTGATTTATTTGCTTAATTTCATCTATACGTTCAAATACAAGCTTTGCATCCTTCTCTGCCTGCTCTGCCATTTCAATAACCTTATCGTCTATTTCAAAATTTTTCTTTAGATATTCTATTGTGCTTGAATTCATTTAATACAATCCTCTTTTTCTATTAGTTTTTGCTTTGCCCATACTTAAATTTATATCGAAAATTATAATAATTAAACCATTTTAATGTTGAGCATTTTTCCTATAAGCATTATATACCATTGCCAAGTATATAACCATATTTTATCTTTATATTTTCTGCAGTTTTATAAATTATCACATTATTAAGAAAAAATCAAATATGACTATTGATGCTGAAATAACTCAATTGAAATAACTTAATAATATTGTTCTTCCAGCTTCTTTTCATAACGGCTTTTAAACTGTATAATAAATATGCTTTACATCTCGAGAACAAAGTTAGTGACAGCATTGTGCTTTTTTGAGTAGAGTAAAGCCACAAGTGTCTTTTCACTTATTTTTTCATTGCTGTTAGCACCAGCAAAATACTTTACAACTCGAAATTAAAGTTAGTGCTGGCATTGTGCATTTTTGAGTAAATGGGTTGAAAAAATAACATTTTCTATATACCAATGTTTTATTGAAATAGTACGTGAGTGCAATATATGGCATGGAGGTTAATATGATATTAGAACATACTATAGACAAAAATGATGTAGGAAAGCCTGTAAGGTTTATTTTAAGAAATAGGTTGCAGCTTTCCACAAAGTTTATCAATAAACTAAAACTACAAAACAAAATTACGATAAATAATATACCTGTTAAAACCAATTATATTGTAAGCGAAAATGAGGTACTTAAAGCTGAACTTGAACTTGAAGAAGACTGCGATAATATTGAACCTCAAAATATTCCTATAGATATTATCTATGAGGATGATTGCCTTCTAGTACTTAATAAACAGCCAGGAATTGTTGTTCATCCAACCTTTAATCATCCCAATTCAACTATTGCCAATGGAATTGTTTATTATCTTAAGCAAAAAGGAATTACAAAAAAAGTCAGACCAGTTAGCAGACTTGACAGAGAAACCTCCGGCATCATAATATTTGCAAAAAATCAGTTTGCGCAAGATGTTTTAATACAACAAATGCAAGATAAAATATTCGAAAAAGAGTATTTAGGCATTGTTCAAGGTATTCCTGTCAACAAAAAGGATACAATAAATCTACCTATAGAAAGAAAGCCTGAAAGCATTATGCTAAGATGGATTTCAGTCACTGGGGCACCATCTATTACTCACTATGAGGTGTTAAAGAGTTCTCCACAATACAATACAGCTTTGCTTAAATTTAAGTTAGAAACTGGCAGAACACACCAAATTAGAGTTCACTGTCAAGCAATGGGCTTCCCCATTTATGGAGATACACTGTATTCAGATAACAGAGATTTTCTAATTTCAAGACAAGCTTTACATTCTCACACTACTAAAATTCTTCATCCAGAAACTAAAAAAGAAATTATTTTTAATGCTGAGCTTCCTGAAGATATAAAAAGTGTCTTGGAAATAATGGGCTTATAATTTGGTAATATTTTACACAACATATCTCTTGTGTTATACTAATTTGCATATCAAGGTGTAAGCAACTTATTACATTAATTCATCTTTCCTAGTTGCAATTTAAGTTTTTTAGACTTATCAATTAAAGTTCAATGGAAAGTTGAGTTATTAAATCATTTATCCTCGTTGTATAAAAATGAGCATATTAATTAACTTCACCTTATACAAATGAAAAAATAATCATGTTAGTGTGATTCAGGAGGTACTTTCTATGGACGTTTTGAAAGAAAGATATTCAATAACGGAGTTAAGTGAATATTTAAATATTACAGATCATGCTTTGAGGTTTTATGAAAAAGAATTTGGTCTGAAAATTCCCAAAGATTCAAGAGGCAGGCGTTATTATACAACAAATCATGCAAACTTAATGTATCAAATTAAAACTATGCGAGACCAAGGACTCGAACTTAAAGCAATTAGGAAAATCCTCGAAGATGAAAACATTATTGAAGAACAGCAACAGTTCTCTAAGTTTAATGGTGAAAATTTGCCAGCAGTAATAAATTCTAGTTCTAATCAACTAAGCAGTCAAGAATTAACCACAATAGTGGAAACCTTAAATACCATAAAAAATGAACTTTTAGGCAATGTTTCAGCGGAAATTCAATCCTCAAGGGAATCTTTGGCAAAAGATATATTAAAATCTAAATTAGAACTTGGAGCTTGCATTGAAAATAGCAATCGAAAGTTGGAAATTAAGCTTGATAAGCACTTTCAGGAAGTAGATAGATCCCTTACTGAATGGAGAGAGAGAAAAAATTCTTCTTTATCAGGAAAGTTGAAGAAGTTAATTGGAAGATAGTGCCATATCTATATTTTACAGTACTATATTTACCTGTAAAGACATACATTGGCACTACCTATTTTCATTTTTGTTTGCAATTAATATGACAATGAAAAACTCCTGTTTTAGAAACCCTGCTTTAATCACTTTTTATCTGCAAACAAATGCCCGAGGTCTATGTAAAACTTCGTAAGGAGAAAAATCATCTCTGCACTTATCATATTCCATTTTTAAATCAAAAAGTTCCTTTATAATACCGGTCATATTTTCTTTATTTGCAAGCGGAGACATTGGAAATGCTTTAAGAACTCCAATTTTAACTCCGCTTTTTGTTACATCATAACCCTCAGAGTATTCTAAAGAAATGGAACACTCGCCTTTTGCCTGCTTATCAATTAAATAAAGAAAAAAATGATAAATGTATTCAGCTATGCCAGCTGCACTTTCGCTGTCCATATCTGAAATATCATTATATTTCAGATTTTCTCCCGGTTGTTTTATTATAAATAGTGTTACAAAACCTTCTGTTTTATCATTTATAACTTCAAACTCACAATTCTTCTTAAGAGAGTCTTTTATATATTCACCAACAGTCATCAGTGAGCCTATTACTTTTTGAAAGCCTTCATAACCAAAGCACTTCAGCGTAGTAAGTGCCGAAATAGGCCCTGTTCCCGCTCTTGACAATTCCATTGTATATTGGAACGGAGAATAATTTCCATATTCTAATTCATCTAACTCGATTGGATGAACATCACCCAATTTAAATATCTGCGCTTTATCTCTGGACATAAAAACACTTGATGTATATGGACAGAAACCAGTCTTGTGAAAATCTGCGGCAAATGAATCGGCATAGGTAATTTGTGATATTCTTAAATACATTGACCTAATTTTTGATAAAACCTTTGCGTCAAAGCTAAGTGTATTCCGATTAAAATCATAGTTTTCAAAAAATAACCATGTCCATCCAATAACCGAATCCACATGTACATGAGGTAAATAATTTAGAGAAAATTTCTCAGCCAGCCTATCCCTCATTTCAACAACTTCTTTTATAGGATCAACTGTCAATTGCAGAGTAGTTCCTCCATTAGCCAGAATGCACGCTAATATTCCACCCTTTTTAATACGCTCGGAAATGATTTTTTCTGACTCTTCAATTAACATTCTTCCGTTATCATCTACAGGCAGTTTTAGACAATTACTTTTCCCAATCCCTAGCCAATCACATACTTCTGCGTGGCAGGGATGCCCTTGACTGGTTGATACAACAAAAATGTCTCCTTTTATACCATTTTTACTGATATCCTGTGAGCACTTCTGAAGTCCTACCTTTACAGCATACATAACTGTAGATTTCCCACCAAATGTAAAAACCCCATGTGAATCTTCCCAATCCCAACCAGCCAATTCAGCTAAATATTTGCAAGTTTCCAACTCAGACTTTATTAAATTTCCTGTCAGCATGTCCTGTGCAAAATTAGGATTAATAAGCATAGTATATGA
Source organism: Ruminiclostridium herbifermentans (assembly GCF_005473905.2). Classification (NCBI taxonomy): domain Bacteria; kingdom Bacillati; phylum Bacillota; class Clostridia; order Eubacteriales; family Oscillospiraceae; genus Ruminiclostridium; species Ruminiclostridium herbifermentans. Next base: position 2,098,289 of record NZ_CP061336.1, on the reverse strand, counting down.
GCCTGCTGCAGCTGCTGGTAAATTAGCAGGTGGATTTATATTTATCATTGTTCCAGGGTAATTCCATCTAACAGTTCCTTTAAAAAGCTCAGATATTTCCTCAAAGACTTCTGTGGGTTCTCTGCTTTCCAGAGATAGCTTACACCCTTTTAAATAATCATAGTAGGAACACTCAATTTCTCCGTTAAGTCTGCTTTTATCTGTATCCACTTGCTTACTTACAAAACTATCCAAGCTACTTATCATTTCCATGTATCGGCTAATATCTTTACTATTTGGATCTTGAAAATATCTAATAATTTTACTCATCCCTTTCATATTTTTTGTCCTGCTATAATTCAACAAATTATATAAAACTTAAAAATATGCTTTGCTTTTATAGATTAAATCTTCATGAATGCCATAATCATTTAACTGAATAAAACTTATAATCCTAGATAGTAAGTTAATTTAGCTGTATCACCTTCCTTTTGATAAGGAAATTTGCTTTGCTATTAATATAGCCGAATTTTTTTCATTATCATGGTACATAAATGGATAGCCCAAGAGAGAACTACTTTACTCTACGGCAAACCACTCTTTGTTTATTCCCCCCTCTGAAATGAAAAACTCAATTTACTATCCACTGAGTATTTGAAAATTTCAGAAATAGGTTAACTTAAGACTATTTCTACAAACACCTTTCAATAACTCACTTTGGTCAAAAAGCATTAAGCTGGTACAAAGTTAATGTAAAATACCCCCAATAAATAATCTTTTCTCACATTATCAAACGCCAATAAAACTCCAAAATATAAGCATAGTAAATAATTTACAAACATAGACATACTTATACATCAAAAGATTTCAGTTAATTACATATCAATCATTTTATACAAAAATTCAAATTTTTAATATTTTAACTTAATAGTAATTTTATGTCAATAGGACCAATTGTATATTAGAGCCCCATATAAGCCTAAAAAATAAAGCAAAAAAATACTACTAATAGACCAGCGAAAAATAGGACTGGTTAATTAGTAGTAAATTTTCAATTGCACTTCGATAAACAAATTATGTTAAAATTTCAAGGCTTTGAATGGTAATTTGATTTGTAAATTCCTGTTAACATACTTCTTTCCATTTCATCTTCAGTTAAAATTAAGGAAATATTTATTTATATTGTGATGAATCTTCAGTTTATATTCAATGCATTGTGCAAAATAAAATGCCCAAAATCAAATTCAGGTTCGTCATTTCTGTATTGAAATATACTTAAATGCTATTTATAACACCACTTCAAGCTGGAAGAATAAATTGAGGGAACAGACTTCGGGTTCCGCTTTCGTCAAACACTTGATTAAACTTTTCAATTTGCTCACTTATAGGTGTTCTTTTTGTATTTAATACCGATTTAAGCATCTCTAATGCGTCCTGCATTTGTTCTAAAGTAGGCTCTTTACCTTCCTTTTCTAAATATAAAAGCATTTCCTGAATCCTTCTGTATGGAATAACTACTCCATTTTGATATTCATCGTTATCCCAATTACTGTTTTTAGTGCAAACGGCGATGGCTATGCATTTTTCAATCAATTTTATTTTGCTAGCTTTTTCCTCTGTATTTAGGTTTTCACCAGCTATTTCTTTTAATGAGAGTACATCCTCTTCTGTATCAAATGCATAACACTTTATTAGTTTGCTATTACTCTTCATCAGATTTTTTAATACCGCTTTAGGGCCTAGTTCAATACCAAGTTCTACTCCTTGTTTTTCCAAGTATTGTATTATTGATTGCCATTGTACAGGTTCTGTGATTTGCAATTCTAGATTTTTAATAATCATACTGCTATCCTCATAAGGCAGAGCCGTTACATTAGACAAAACAGGCCATTTTAGTATACTATATTCATAGTTGCTAAGTTCCTCTTTTAATCTCTCTGCTGCCTGTTTCATTAATGGACTATGAAATGGAGCACTTACACTGAGAGGTGTTATTCTTCCTCCCTTTTCTTTAAGTCTTTTTCCAACTTCTTCTACTGCATTTTTATGCCCTGATATAACAATTTGATTAGGAGAATTATAATTGGATATAACTACCAGGTTATTATCTCCATTTACCAAGAGACATTCTTCTTTAATTATTTGCTTTTCCAAACCACTAACCGCTGCCATCGCACCAATTCCAGCTGCTGCCGCTTCCTGCATAAATTTTCCGCGGTTACGTACAATTTTTATAGCATCACTAAACTTTATCCCCCCAGCACATGTTAATGAAGTAATTTCACCTAGACTGTGTCCGCATAAGTAGGAGGGTTCTACTCCTATTTCTTGCATATATACCTTAAACATCGCAACACTGGTTGTCAAAATTGCAGGTTGAGTATTTTCTGTTCTTGTAAGTTCTTCCATACTTCCCTCAAAGCATAGATTTCTAATATCAAAGCCCAGCACTTCATTTGCTTCTTCAAAGGTTTCTCTTACAACAGAGTATTTTTCATGTAAACTCTTTCCCATACCTACATATTGAGACCCTTGTCCGGGAAATAGTAATGCTACTTTTTTCATAAATATATCTTCCTTTCGGTTTTAATAATAACAATACATGTATAAAATAAATTACATAAACTATTATAATTAAATTTCAAATTTCGAACATTAGCTAAGACTAAGTGTTATACCTATTTACACATATACTCATAAACTCAAGCGTTGAATACCTTATAAGTCTATATGATATTAGGTAAGGTATCAATAATAATGAATAGTTGAAAGTCTATTAATAAATTTTATTAATACTTTAAGGCTACTTACTACTCTATATTCAAAATCTGCTTTTTATTATTTCTGGCATATAAAAATCCAGTAATTGCAAATAAAATAAGAAGTGTGGCTCCCATTATAAAATTCACAGAAACATTTTTTATTGTGAACAAAGCAACTACTGGTATCAAAATACTTACAAAGCTAACCAGCATTGTCACTAGTGCAGAAGCACTTTGCTTTACTACAGTTACCTCATTGTCCCACTTCATTACTGGTAAAGCTAAATTAACAGTAATTCCTGCAACTGCTGAAAAAAGAATATATACAGCTGGGATTAGGACTATCCATACTCCTCCAATAAAGCTAGGCTTTGCTGCTATAATACTCAAAATAACCGCAATTATATAAAAGGGAAATGCTATACTAAGATTGAGTAGAATTTTACTATCGAATATATCCTTACTTTTAACTGGGATTGTTTTTGCAATCCACCATTGTTTTCCTTCCATTGAAATAGAAGCTGCCGTTGTGGGCATAATTGCTCCCATTGCTCCTATAATAATAGGTAATGTTTTTTCTACTACACCAGGCAGTTCCATTGCAGCCTCTAATTTTTCTGGTCCCATAATAAGCAAAGCAACAGCAGCTATTGCCATAAGTAAATAACCAATTAATGTATTTGAAACATATACACTAGAAGCAAAGTATCTCTTTAGTTCCCTATAAAATAGTGCTTTTACTGGTGATGCAGTCTTAAGTTCACCCATTGAATAGTTGTTTTTGGCGGAACTTGCATTAAGGGTTGAACATATGACAGTAAAGTAACGCTGCAATATGAAAATTGTAAGAGAGAATATCCCAACCGATGTTATAATTAAAAGCAGAAAATAACCTATATCTGCATTTACAGAAGCTTTGCCAAACCATGCAGCCGGAGGATATATGCTCTGAATTTGTGTGGAAATAAGTGAAGCATAATTCTTTAATACCTCTTCACTTAAGCCTTCAATTTTATTCCCAGACAATGAACTAAATAGGATAATTCCAACTGCAAACAAAATAGTTAACATTGCACTGATTAAGCTTTTATGCTTCATACGTGAGCTAATAGCTGTAATTCCAGCCCCTATAGCAGTTGCAAGGGTTATTGGCAGAAGAGGTAAAAATAGAGTTCCTATCACGCTAAAGATATAGAACATAATACTTGGAGTCTCAAACATCCCATAGAAAAAAATCCCCGGAATCATAATTAGAAAACTCATAATCAAGTTAGTTATATACATTGTAAAAAAACGGCTAACTACTATAGCTGTTCTTGATACAGGAAGAGAAACTAATATTTCATAGTTGTTCATTTGAAAAATAACACTTCCAGCTTTTAAAAACGAGAAAAAAAGTATAACAAAACTTATGACTACAAATAAGTATTCTGGTATAACCCTTGCCATTCCAAGTGTTGATAGTCCTATACACAGGGCCGAAACATAAGACAAAAGCATAATGATTAAAAACACCCAAATTAACGTCATTCCAATCCAGCGTTTTTTGACCTTTTTATCCTTGCTAAATCGAAATTCATTAAATCCAAATAAATTATAAAGCTGAACTGCTGTCAGCTGACGAATTTGTCTTAGCATTTCCAACCACCTCCATAAATACTTCTTCTAATGATTTCCCTCCAGTCAGCTTTTCAGTTTCACCAGACACAATTAATTTACCTTCCTTGATAATAGCTACCTTGTTACAAAGCTTTTCCGCCACGTCAAGCACATGAGTTGAAAAGAATATAGCTACACCATTTTTGCACATATCATACATAATTTTCTTTAAGGTAACAACTGCCTCTGGATCAAGGCCTACAAAGGGTTCATCAAGAATAAGTAATTTAGGCTTGTGTATCAGCGCACCAATAATAGCAAGCTTCTGCTTCATACCGTGTGAATAAGTGGAAATAAGGTCTCCTAATGACTTTGTCATATTTAAATCAGCCGCATATAATGAAATTAGCTTTTCACGTTCTTCTTTACTTATTCTAAAGACATCCGCCATAAAATTCAGATACTGTATACCTGTAAGATATTCATATAAATCCGGATTATCAGGAATATAGGCAAACTTGGATTTACAGAGTATTGGATCCTTTTTTATAGAAACACCGTCTATTAATATATCACCCTCATTAAAGTCAATAATGCCTACAACAGATTTGATAGTAGTTGTTTTTCCTGCACCATTATGCCCAATAAAGCCATAGATATCTCCTGCCTCCACATCTATTGACAAATTGGAAACAGCTACTTTACCACCCTTATAAATTTTTGTAAGATTTTTAATACTAAGCATATAAGTCCTCCGATTCTCATTACTTTGCAGTTTATGCCTGCTTTTTTATATATTGTAATCCAAATTATTGAAATATTATCAAATCAATAAAATAATTATAACAAAGTTAGAAATAAAGTGCAGGGGGGTATAAACTAAAAAATATAAAGCTATCTATTCCTTTTTTCCATTTCTTTTTTCCATAAACTACTCAATCAAATCAATCCTTAATATAAATATATCAGCATTATATATCGTAAAGATTAAATAATGCTGATATAAACTCTGAAATATAAGAATGTGGATATATATGACTGCATATAGCAGAAATTAATTGGTCATTTATTGATTTTTCTTACGTTCATAGCTTTATCTCGTTCATTCATATCTTTTCCAATATTAAATTCTATTCTGTCTCCTTTTTGTAATTCATTTCCTTTAACAACATCCCTTATATGAACGAAAATATGTTTCTCTTTTGTAAATCCAAAACCTCTTTCGTTAAAGTTTGTAAAAACATCTTCCAGTTTATATTGAGAATATTGATTTAAATTTATTTGTTTTGAATATTATTGTTTCTCATTTTTTGTTTTGTATGTTCTGAGTTCGGATATATTCGTACAGGCTCTATAAATTCCCCTGCTTCATTAAAGAATTCATTTGCACAAGGCAGTGGATTACGATTTCTAAACTCTTTTTTGCTAATTTCCATATAAACTCGGTCATACGATAATCTGCTTTCTCTCTTATGTACGTTCTGATATAACTGAATGATTTCGTCCTTATCAAAATCTATATCAAAATCTCTTTTTAGCTTATCTTTGTATGCATTTCTAAATTCATTCAATGCATCTTCAATCATTTCATTTTCTTTTGAATATGTCACTTCTAATGTGTTTGCTTCAATACCTTCTGGATTTAGAAAATATTCTTTTATTGAATTATCCTCTTCGCTTTTGTAAAAATAGTTTAACTTAATCTTCTTGACTTCAATAGCTCCATAACCATAAGGCTTTCCTTTTCCGATGGTTTGTTGCTCGTTTTCATTTAGCTTTAAAGCACAAATAAGCAAACCCAATTCATCTTTCGTTAGATTTTCAAAATAAATTTTTCCAGTAAACTCCGCTTTAGGTTGAATGGCTTCAAATTTTGTGAAAATATTTTTAAATTTTTCCCTTTTGGACAAAATTTCATCTGATATCTTACCAATATTTTCTCTTTTCCAATAAAACTTATATCCTCTTAATTTAGCATCATCACTATTGAAAGTTGTAAGTCCATTATAGCCTGATACTTTCACCTTTTTTCCTATCTGGTTCAAATATAATTGAAAAGAAGTTCCATGAGGTCCTAACAATATTGCTTCACAATTTTTTAACTTATCTCCACCTCTTGTACATATACAATTTGTTATATTTATTCTGCTCTTGTAATGTTCAGTCTTAGCTTTCTCGTCCTGATTATTGTCAGCACACACATATCCAAACATACTTTTTACATAGTCATATATAGGAGTACTTTCTTTTTGAGTGAGACATGACATTACACTGTTTTTATAAAATATGCGAAAATATGGTGTGGGTCCAAATCCAACCAAGCGTTCATCTGTTAATTTATAAAAAAATAATTTTTTGTGTTTTTTACCTATCAGATAGTTATTACCATCCATTGGCAAATTATAGAATTCTTTATTTTTCCCTAATAGCTTACTTCTGTTATTAAAATCTTGCAAAAATGATAATGCTAAATCTAATGGTATCTGAATTGGTTCTTTATCAACGTCTTCATCAGCAGATACTAAAAAATGATGTGTTTTACCATCAATATAGGATGAATTAATTAGGGTTCCAATATACTTACCATCTTTATCAATTTGTGGAGTGCAGCCTTCCAAATTAAAATGAATACCTTTATGATGATATGGTTTATATTCAGTGTTTAAATTTTCAGCTTTCTTTTTTTCATTATTCCACTTTTTTAACACTTTGGGTACATAATCCTTAGCATACTCTTTCAGACTTTCTTCAGCTATTTCTTTTTTGAGTTCTTCTATTTTCTCTAGATCTCCATAACAAAGTTCAATTTTATTTTTGTATTCCTCTTTTTTTGAAAACTCAAAGGTCTCAACCTCTTCCAAATACATATATTCATTATTATTTAAGCAATTAGCCCTGCGTAATTCATTTTCATGAATTCGAAAATATGTAGTCCCTGAATCACCAAATTCTTTTACTGGTTGAATTTCAAGATGTTTTTCGTCTTTCCAGTAAATATACCCTGCTTTAACTCCATCTGCAATACGCATACCATTATCGTTTGTCGCATTCATTTCTTTGCTATATTCTTCTTTAACATTTATGCAATTATCAGCAAATGTACGATATAAATATGTATCATCATCAATAAACTCTGGATAAGAAAAGCTTAGAATTTCAGCATTTGTGCGTAACATACCACGAATTGTACTTCCTGGAATAGCAATATTACCATATCCATCCCTAAAAAACTCATCTACATTATTTATATCTTTTTTTCCGGAGCCTATATGTAACTCAGTAAAATTTTCTATTGTATACTCAATGTTACCTGTGTACGTTCCATCTTCATAACGATTAAAAGCCTTTAATTTATCTGGTTTTTGCATTTTTCGTTCTGAAAATGGTATAAAATTATATGGTGCAAATGTGTCACCCATTACAAATATCTCCTCTCTATCTGGTATATCCACACAAACAAGTCATTTTAATAAATGCTTGTCCGTCATCATCTTGTCCTATGTAGTGACGAAGCTTAATTTCTTTTCCATATTTACTTCTCAATATTTGCGTTTCTTCGATATACTTATCTTTATCCTGTTCCTCTTTTCTTTTTACGAACACTCTTAATCTATCTTCATACTGATAAATATGCAGTTCTTCATCTTCATTAAAAATTCTTGCCTCTAAGAGCTGTGAAAAATCTATTTTCTGATTCTCAACTTCTCCTATATCCATTTTATCCAACTGTTGATACCAAACATATTTAAGTTTGCTTTCATTTTTTATCTCAGTATAAAATTCATTCGCCATTTCTATATTTAAAAAATTTCCTTCTAAAAGATATTTATCTAATTGCATATTTCCTCCTGTTCTTGTAAGACTTTTAGATATTCAGTTAGCAATGCTCTATCTTCTGGTTTCAACGAAATTTTAACTTTATTACCTGTCTTACTAAATTCCATTACAATATTGTGAAGCCTTTTTTCTGAATCCATTATTCCGTATATTTCTATTTTCTCACCTGTAAATCGTCCATATCCTACACTCACTTCACTTCCAATTGCAATATTCCCAGTTCCAAGTTCACGTAAAAACAAATAAATCAATGAAATTGCTAATCTATCTGTTTTCTCTTCTCCTTCTCCTAATAATAAGTACTTAAATTTTATTTCTACATTTTCACCACATATAGGCTTTTCGGTGAACTTACTGCCATTCATAGTTCCACCAAGCCATCTGTCTATTTTTATTCTATTATAATAAGAATCCTTTGCATTGTTCTCACTAGTTATCTTAACATCTGTAGAAAAAACCCGACCACGTTTCTTTTCTTTTTCATCTTTTGTATCTGTAGACAAAACTTGACCACAATTTTTTTCTTTTTCTTCTTTTGTAAGCGCTGAACGATCTCCAAAAATATTTATTTCACATTGTTCATCTAATTCAAATAAATTTATAAGTTTTTCAGAAAATGCTCTTAATGCTCCTTTCATTGTAGATGCAGGTATAATATATTGATCCTTTGACTTCATATTATATGTAATATTTACCGCATCTTTATCAGTTTCATTTATCTTTTCAGATATAATCATTCCTTTTACTAAAAGTGCATTATTTATATTTGCTGTCAATTTAAAATCAATGAACCCATCAGGTGCATTTGAGTCACATTCTTTTATATCACAGCGTTCGAAAAACTGTTTCCTTTTATTTGGTCCCTTTAAATAATTTATCATATCCTTTTCATTAGAAAGGTCCCATTCAATCACATCTATACATTCTCTTCCATTACTATCAGTTTGTATTTTACATATTCCAGCACCATTTGTTTTCTTACCTCCAAAGGTAATATGTTTATGTCTAATTCCCTTTACAATTAACTCGAACAGTTCTTTAACTTCTGAATCTTCAGTACTAGATTGGCAAAATGACTCTATAATCAAATTAAATGTTGCACCTTCTGAAATATAAGTTCCTGTATACTTTTTCTTATCCTCAGCTCCTCCATACACTCTGTCCTGACAGATACCATCTCTTCTCTCAAACTTATATTCTTCTACTTGTGCATCATAAAAATACACTTTGCTTTTCTGTTCGTTATTTCCCAAATAGCTTAATAAATTTTCTGCCTCAGTGTTTCTTTTAAAATAAGCTTTTATTGCACCTGCAATACTACTTCCTGGAATCACAGGATTTTCATTTATATCTGTGGCTATTTCTAATAATGCATCTTTATCTGTTCCTATCTGCAATATTCCCTCGGTTTTCATGCCTATCCTTAATGCTCTAAAATACCGAAACTCCATACTATTCCCCCCTTTCTCTCATATAGAAGTACAAAATATTTTTCAAATACAATTTCTTCTTTTCAAAATTTGTTATTTCCTTTGAATATATTCCGCACAATTCTACTCTATTATTATTTAATCCCGAAATAGATGATGTAAACTTAGTTTTGTCTTCTGCCATATCTTTTAAATAATTAAATAAATTTGTACCATTAATATAACTATTACTATATACTTTTTTTGTAATACTATTATTTCTTTTCTCAATATTCTGAACAAAATTTTTTAGTTCCAGTTTATTTTTATCCTCTGTGTTATCATTTAAATTCATCAAAAAATAATATAATTCTGATATCTGAGAATTACTTAAACTTAAACTTATATTATGTACATTACTCTCTAGACTTTTTAAACTATAACCCACATTTCTAAAGGCATCACGAACTCTTTTTTGATAGATATTATTTACTAATCTTTGTATTGTTTCCTTATCTTCATTATCTAATAATATTTTATCTTCATTAACATACTTTTCTTCAACATACTTTTCCTCGTCCTTGTTTTCGTAAACTTTCATTTCACTGCATTGCATATCCATGTTGAAGATAATCTTCCCGAAACCTTCCTGCTTTCTTTCACCGATACCACGCTTTTCAATCTCCTTAGCTCTTTCTTTATCCCAATTCCCTTCAAAAGAATATACAAAAACACTCCCTGCTGCTACAGCTGATTGCTGAACTAGTCTGCCGTTCCATTTAAAATTGAATCCATTAGTAATTGTTATATGTGTAAATGCTTTCTCAAACTTTATATTTTCTAATCCTAATGCTGTTTCTAACAAGCTTTCTGGAATATAGGAAGCAACACTTCCATCTTCATTTTTTAGTAATAGATTTGACAATGCATAAATTGTAAAGTACTGTTTTTCCAATTTGTCTGTACTTGGTTCTACTCGCTTTTCTCTTTTTAAAACGCTATCTTCTTCTATTTTTATGCAGTCTAATATTAAACATCTTCCATACCCACTGCTCTTTGAACCTCCGATATAGATAATATCATTTTCCTTTATAACATCCTTTATTTCATCTTCATGTTCTTCTGAGTATCCTATCATGCAAATAAAAGTTTGATCTCTGTCTATAGCTTCATAACGAAACAACTGACTATCTTCACCATCATCACCAATGTTAATATGCAGATTATCAACCATATTAACGGGACATATATTACACTTTTTACTTGTTCTTTTTATAAAACAAAACTGTCCAGTACCAACATTTTTTTCTTCTTCTGATAATTCACTTTTATCTCCCATTATTGTTTTTACGCTTAAACCATTCAGTCCGTTTTTTCTTAAATCATCTTTCTTGGCAAAATATATCATGGGAACTGGAATGGATTGATATGCCTTTCCTTCCCAATAGCCTGCAATCATTCCGTCACCAAAATAAACATCTTTTAAAAGCCAGTAATCATCTTCTCTCAATTCACTTAATCCGTTTTTCTTTATGTATTTTTGTATAAACATACCACGAATAGTAGACCCAGGTATATAATTTAATGCCTTTTCCACATCTGTTTGACCCCCACCAAATCCCAGCTTAACTGGCTGTTGTGTCTGTATGGTCAATTCCATGTATTTCATTTGTCTCCTCCTTATGCTGTATGAATATATTGTTCTGTCAAATTTTTATCTCCAAGGCTAATTTCCAAGTTTACCAGCCCTTTTCCTTTTGATTTATAAGCACCTATATGCTGAATCATACCAATAGAATATGTAAGCACTTTTTGCTCTAAATCAGATAAATTTCTGTCACAATATAAAGTTGAATAAAATATAAATCCAGCGGTAATCATTCTGCATCTACGAAGTGAATGCTCTTTTGCTACTCCATCGTTAAGCTCTGTAAAGGTATAACTAGTTGTGAAAGCATCCGTTATTTCCTCTGAAAATAGTTTATTATCTTCTACACTTTTCTGAAGAATAGATTGTACTCTTTTACTTACTTTAAAATCAGAGAATTTTAATATGCCTCCATGCTTTTGTTTTTCCTGTGAATCGCTTCCTAGTAGTTCATCAATTATAGTTTTGCCATCTTCTTTTGTAATCTCAGGCAGCAGATTGACTACCATATGCATTTTCTCTCTAACATGTCCTTTAAAAGTTTTTGCCTTCAAATATGGGATTCCATACTGATCAGTTATAATATCATTGTCGAAAACTCCTGGAAGTGCTTCTCCGTTTCCAAACATGGTATCAGACAGCAATTTCATTTTTAAATTATATTCAATCATAATCCACCTCCATTTTCTTCGCCAAGCTTCCAGAAGAAGTCTAGAGCTTCAATAGCATCCAATGCAATACATCTGTTTTCTTCGTAGCACTCTTCCAATTTTAATGTTTTTCTCAATTGACGGTTTCTTAAAAATTCTTCTGTTGCTTCCCTTCCTTTTCTTAATTCAGTGCGTAAATCTAATATATTTCGCCTGCCTATATCTGAATTTTTCAATTTTGATATAAAATCATATAATTGAATTAATTTGTTAGAAGAAAAATCAGATATTTCAAATGGTTTATTTGTTAAATAACAAGATTTCGTTTTATAATTTTTTTGACGTATATTTTGAATATCACCAGATATTTCTCCTTGAGCTATATGAAAATCTAAACAACAAATATCTGAACCATTAATATTAGCTTTTGCATTATTACATAAACTCTCTGCCAGTTGGTGTGCCTTAAAAAATGGATATCCTTCTTTTACTATTGCTATACCTGCACAAGCACTCATTTTCATTGTACTTCTCACACCACATGCATTAAATTGAATTTGATGTTCATTAATATAAGATAATAATTGATATGTAAAATCAATGGCTATTCGCGCATCCATTACATAACACACATCATCTCCAGCCTGTATTAGCGGTCGAAAAGGCATAACTTTGTCTTCTATTTTATAATCATCCCTTTTCATTAATTTTGGAATTGACTCTCCTAATAATTGTATTGTTGATTTTAATGCATCTTTGTATAAAGAATCAATTTTATTACTAAAATCTAAGTACTCCTTTTTATACTTTTCATTAAATTGTTCTGATGGAGTATCTTCTGTATCATTAAAAATTCTCTGGAACTTCTCCAACTTTTTACCCATACCATTTCCATCGACAACTACTACTGCAATATAACGCTTCTCATCCTTCTTCCCACCAAGTTTATTGAATTCTCTTGGAAATCTGTAATCTGAGAAATTATCTGGCATTAGTTCTTTAAAATCTGTGATTTCTGTACCATCAACTGCCTTTAATTCTTTATCTATATAATTAACTGCATTTAATTTTTCATATGTTTCATTAGAAATTAATCTTTTTTTTCCATCATCATTTATAGAATCATTTGCTGGCATTAATGATGAAGTACATATTTCATTAATTCCTAACCCATATAGTCGATAGCTTGCTTTACGAGCGCGCTTTTTTTCCTCCAACTTTTGATATAACCGTTGTATCGCATCAAATATAAATTCTTTTTCTTTATCGTATTCTTGTACTGCCATAAAAATTTCAACGCCATGATAATTTTCTAATATCTCAAAGCTATACTTATAAACAAAGTTTTTTGCCTCTTCCAATTTAGAAAAACAGTATATATTCTTGCCTCCTCCTGCAAATATCTTCTCCATACTGCATTTCAATTCTTTTTGAATATCATCTGGTAAACTTTCTGTAATTTTTCTAATATTAATTGAAGCTCCTATATTTTCTTTCAATTTATTGGATTTAAATATGTAATTCTGTTTTTGAGATACTTCACTTACAACTAAATATTCAATCATAGGTTCACCTGCTTTCATCTTTCTGTTTTTTTATACCTTTAATAACTAATTCAATTAGCTTATTGTATTTACATTCAAGTTGATCATTAATTTCTTCGTAAGAATATGGCAGTGGCTCATAATATGCTTCTGGCTTTTGTTCCTTTTTCTTAAACCAATTTGGGAGTTGTGAAAGAAATCCAAAATGATTTATACTATTACGTATTTTAGAAAGGGCAATTTCTTTATTAGCATTATCCTGTTCAGTATCATCTTTTGAAAATTCAACAAGGTCTTCTGATAGAGTATCATAGATATCATAGGCAATTTTTATTCTATCAAGAATTAATTCTCGTGCCTTTTTAAATACTGGTTGTTCAAAATTAATTAGATTTGCATCACGTACATTTGATATTTTTATATATACTTCGAGTGTACATTCTTCTTTTTCTAACTGCTGTCGAAGTACTCCCAATAATAATTCACACTTTATTTTTCTATTAAGAATAACTTTTTTAATTATACTGTCTATATCGTTACTATAATTATTGCCGTTTCCTAATGCATAGTTCAGCAAGTTTTTTAAATCATTTTCTGATATCTCTATTGCTTCTATATTAGAATCATTTTTTGAAACTTTTTTATCTTTAACCAACTCCATTATCCAAATAAGTGTTAATTTTTTGCTATCATTTTTATCTTTGCTATTCTTATTTGCACATAACTTCTTTAAAATATTTGCCGCAATGGCTTGTCTATCAAAATCTAACATTTCATTTAAACCATATGTAACACATATTAATGTTTTAACCGTCTCTTCTAAAGCAGTAAAACCTTGCTGTGGCAGTTGTTTATTAATTGCCCATTTTACAGCAGCTAATCCTACTGCAAGATTAGCATTTTGGTTATAGTATTCTCTAAAAACCCGTTCCAGCTTCTTACCCTGATTCAGATTCCCATACTGCTCTTGTTCATTTGCTAAATCTTTTACATTATTAATATCAAAAAACTTCGTATCATTATCAATCGCATTTAAAAGTTGAAGCAAAGGAGACATTTCTCCTGACTCCGAGTTGCTACTACAAAGTTTATAATATTTCTTAAACTTATCATAAGCATATTTAATGGAACACTTAAATTCATCACTCTTATTTTGTGATGTAAAAACTTTGCCTCTTGAAGTTTCCAAAGTATTCGTAAGTGATACTAGACCAGAAATACATTCTTTTAAATTTTTTCCTCCAATTTTCTCTCCATTTTCGCACAAAGAGTTTAATAAATTGCTGCTTCCATTCTGTAACAGTGCCTGAGTGGCAGAAGACCAATCTAATATTGTATTAAATGGCAATAAATCAAATATTGGCATTTTTTTATAACTTTCATCATCAATTAGAGAATTGCATTGTTTACCCATTTCATAAGCACCATAAAATATTCCTCCTACCGTTACATTTTTAAGATTTTTTGCAAATTGTAAAACTGCCATCATCTGTAAAGGAATACTTCTCAAGCCATTAGTAATGTCTACATACAGTTCATCTCCGCAATCAATTTTTTCTAAAATTATGTTAAATATTTTCCATAATTGTTCTGTATTTTTCCCTTCTGGAATCTCTTCTATTACATAATTCAATTTTCCATTTACAGAATACTTATTTTTTAACACCTCATCTAGTCCTGTTTTTATTATTTTATACTCTGCTTTTGTATATGTTTCAGGACGAATAATTTTTTTATTTTCAATTTCCTTTAAGTCATCTTCTGTATAGGTGTATGAATTCCAATTTTTTTCACATGCTTTTTTAGTTGAAAAAATTGTAATCTTATCCATTTCTACTCCTAAATCCTTTAAACAATCTAAAATAGCATGCTGGCAATATTGATATATTGTTTTACTCGTCTTATCCTGATATATATACTTAAATTCCGAGTAAAAACTTGCACCTAAAACTGATATGAAATGCCTTTGACCCATAAAGTCCCTCCGTCGTATTTTATATATGTAAAACAGTAACATAATACGTAATAAATAATTAAATTATTACATATATTCTTAATAATACCATAATTATCTTATAATACATACTAATTTATGTCAATTAATTGTAAATATAGAAATAGAATTTAAAATTTGTCGGGATTGAATTCAATAAAAAGAAAGTCCCACTAATAGGAGATGCAGTACATATGTACTTCATTTCTTATTAATAGGACTTTCCCACCATCTTTTATCAATGTGGGCTAGGTTGATTTAATTGTCAGTCAGTTATCATACAATACCAAAGGTTATATTATTAATAATACTTAGTTTTGATATCTTATTATCTTTAAAATACTATAGTGTTTAATAATTAATTATCATCAGAAGACTTTTGAAGCTTGTTATAATTTTTCAAAATCGTTTATAACGTGTTTTACTGCAGAATCAGTATCCAAAAACGGAACTTGTAACATTAGTAACATCAATTGTAACTAATTCAATTCTGTCATCATCTTGTTCTATAAAACTATTTTATATTCCTCCTATTTCCATGTTCCAATACTATGTACAGTTCAGTATCAAGATGGACATATGACCTTAGTACAGTCCACATAATCCGAAACAGTGTAACCTACTAATCACTCAAAAACTAATATATTTACTTGGTATAGCATCGGCTAGCCAAACTTTATCATTGCCAAGATAGAACTTTACACCTTCAGTCCATGCTTTAAGAGCCCGTACTTTTAGTAACGTGGGTTCATCATCACGTCTTTTGCCTACCTGTAATGCTGTTTTAGTGTTAACAGATAGATGTATATACTGTCGGCTCCAAGGTAATAATCCATTTCTTTTATTGCATGTATAAAACGTCTGCAGTACCATGGTATAATATTTCAGGTTGTGCTTTAGGGTCTTTTAAGATTTTTTGAGGAAATGAGTGTCCATATAGCGCCCTAATTTTGCTGTCCAATATCTCATGGCGTTTTTTATCAGATTTTTCTATCATTACATGTAAATCCTGTTCACTTAACTCTTTCCACTCCATGCACTTATGTAAGGAAGAAAGCAATTGCCCAATATCAACCCAGCCTTCATCATCTAATTCTAACTCATATTCCCATGGGGCATGACGTAATGCGTATGATACTTTTTACTTAAATTTAAAATAATCCAAAACTATACCTCTCAAAATAAAATACTATTATACGGGAATAAAATCACCCCCATATCCATTATCGGCTCATTGTGACAATAGATATACAAATTACAAATTAAAACTCAACGTATAAGAAAGATGTCATATCAGTTGAAACTGTACAACAATTATATAATATTATGCTTGTATACTTTAAAGACTAGTCTTCAGAAACTTCAATGCTCTTACAAGCAAATTTGATGATATTTCCATCAATTAATTTGATATTTATAGATACCAATAACATCAATTTTTCGTGACCATTTCATAACCTAATCAATAATATCTGCAATATATAGTGGAACATTATCTGCTAATTTTTTACGCAAGCATCCCATATGACAAAATAACTGTTGTTCCTGCTGTAAATCTTGCTCTTTATCCCAATTAGATACTACAATAAGTACTGTAATATCAATTTGATTAGATTCTATGCTTTCAAAAACAGCATTGATATTCCAGATTACTCATACTCCTGACACCTCAATTCCATACATTTCTAAAGTAGAAGTTTCCTCTTTCTCACCATGACTTGTTTGCATTATATCACAACTTTTTATACAAAAGTCATAAAAGTCAATTTTTTAAATAAGCTAATGTTGATTTAAACTGTTAATCCTCTCCACCTACAATCGAAATCGGCGGCGGGGCTTGATCTCTATCATTTACTATCAAAAAAGAAAGTCCTACTAAGGGAGTAGTAGTATATATGTACTCTATTCTCTCTTTAATAGGACTTGATTCTAAAGGTGGTTTATCCCGCCGCCCTATTTTGAAGGTTGGCAGAGTTTATTCAGTTTTATTTACTTATAATGTCAGAAGTATTAATTAAAATATTTAGCTTTGTTATCTCAACAGCGGTAATTTGTTGTAGCGTATAGTGGAACATTTCTATTCAATTGTAATAGCTTTCTTTCCGCTTAACTCAATTGTCTCAAATTTATCCTCATCTACTTTCACAAAAGCCTTGAGTTTTATAGAAATATCATACTCCCCTGGTTCAATATCTATGTCACTACAATCTTCATATACGTCATAGACAATGTAATGCGGTTTTTGCTTAGATACTATAAAGGTATCTCTGGGTAAGCCTAATCGGCATGAAGTATATGTTCCGACCTTAGCATCCTCCCCTTGTAGAAGGAGTATCTCCCTTAAATCAATCTTCTCAGCTATCTCTACTTCTTCATCTGATGATAGTTTTATTACAACAGGAATTGATTTTTCTGTAGAACTATAGCTACTATTTAGTAAATTAATATCTAGTCTCATTTAATTTCCCTCCATCCATTATAGTAGTTCTGGAAGATTCCTAAGTCTTTTGGAGATAATCCTTTGCGGTGTCATACTTGGACTACCCATCATAGCGAAAGTTCTTAAAGTATCGTATATTTCTATAGGATTTGTTATCCAATTGTATGTACCTATTACAGTACCTGATAAAGACTGGTATACAGCCATTCCAACATTAGTTTTTATTGGGTTTTCAACATGAAGCCCAATGCTGTTATTATATTTCTGGTATGCTTCAAGTTTTTGATTTGATTGTTCCCAAGATAACATAAAATCGTCTAAAGCTGCTGCCTTTACATTTATTGAACTTAAAGCTTTGTTTCTAACAGTTCGTATTATTTTCTTTCTTCTGATGACATGCTTTTATATGCACTATAAGCATTTGAAATATCTTTAGCTATATTTACAGCCGGTTTAATGACATTATCGTTTGTCCATTCTTTAGTGGCATCCCAAGCTTCTGAAGCCTTTTCAGTTACATAGCTTACACCATCAGAAATTTTTTCACCTAGCCAATTTGCACCACTCTTTAATCCGCCCCAAATTTCCTCAAAAAGTGTCCCGAAGGGTCATAATATATCATTGGGTTATTTGCACAATAGGTATACAAATTCAAACTAAGCGTGTCACTTCTATCACCCAAGTATGTATCTTCCTGCAAGAATCTTGCTGTCTTAGGGTCATACATTCTGGCGTTGAGGTAGTATAAGCCTGTTTCATCATACTGGTAGCCTGAGAAGGTTGTCAACACTTATCTAATTCACAATAACTCCAGAAAATAGAACCTATAAATAGACTTTTGTCTGCTTTATAGGTTCCATTTTATTGGTGGGGTAGAATTATCAATGAAATGTTTGGTTTGAAATAATTGCGTTAAATATTTGATTAAGCGAAGCTTATTTTGCCAGAAAACCAATACCATGTCGGTTTTAGCACACTACGAACCATGGATGGTGAATGTGTGCACCGTCGAATTTACTTCGATAAATCATTACTGATTTTAATAATTATTTCGTTAAAAAACCATTGATAATTCTACCACACCAATAGATTTTAATGTTCTAAGTTTGAGTGATTTATTTTAATCAACATATACCCATTAAGTGCTTTAAAATTAACCTTTGCAACCTCTAATAACAATATTGCTGCTTCAATTCTATTTCACCCTTCAAACGAATGTCTCTAGATGAACTTCCCACTCGAATTTCATAAATTCCTGCTTCGGTCTGAAATTGCTTTTTATCGGTATTATAATAGCCAAATGCTGTTTTATCCAGCACAAGCGTAACTTTTTCTTTTTGCCCTGGTTCTAATGCAATTTTTATATATTGCTTTAGTTCCTGTGCAGGGCGGTTTATGGCAGAATTTGTGCAGGCTACATATAACTGTGCAGTCTCCTGACCTCCGCGGCTGCCATTATTGGTCACTTCAAAGTTAACACTTATTTTTACATCCTCTGTTTCTTCAACTTCCAAGCATAAATTACTATAATCAAAAGTGGTATAGGACAGCCCATGACCAAAACAAAATTCCGGCTCTATTTTGTAGGTATCATAATAACGATACCCAACATATATGCCTTCACTATATGAAACGGTCTTTCCTCCAGGAAATTCACCCAGTGAATAAGCTGAACAGTCACTTAATTTTTTAGGGAATGTCATTGGAAGCTTGCCGCTTGGATTAACTTCACCAAGCAAGACCTCTGCCAATGCAGTTCCGCCTTCCATTCCTCCATACCAGCACCATACCACTGCTTTTGCAGCTTGAATCCATTCACCCATTTCAACTGGTGAACCTGCCATCATAACTACCACAGTATTAGGATTTACCTTTAATACTTCTTTAATCAATGTATCCTGCTCATATGGAAGCTTCATATCCTTGCGGTCAAGACCTTCTGAGTCATAATCGTGATTAAGACCACCAACAATAATTACCTCATCTGTAACTTTTGCTAAAGCTACTGCTTCCTCTAGATGCTGTCGTCTCTTGGCTTTTATTTGGTCATCAATTGTTTCTGTCCTTCTAGCCTGTACAACATCTTCTAAACTAGTTTCCTGCCAGTTAATATCATTTTCATCCTTTTTAGGTTCTACATAATATCCTCTTGCATAAATTACTTCTGTATTGCCTCCAAGCTTCATTTTTAATCCCAATAGGGGAGAAATTTCATACAATGCTTTAATTTCAGAACTTCCTCCACCATTTGAATGTATTCTTTCTGCATTGTCACCAATTACCAGTAATTTTTTAAGTTTACTTTCCTGCAATGGAAGCCTGTTATCCTCATTCTTTAATAAAACAACCGACTCTCTTGCTACATCAAGTATATCCCTTCTATGCTCGGGTGTGTTAAATGCTCCCTTACACCTTGAAGTTCCAAACATTTTGAGTTTATGCATCATGCGAAGTATTCTTCTTACTTTCTCATCAATCAGTTTTTCCTCTATCTCACCTTTTAAAATAGCCTCCTTCAGCGGTTCTGCCATATAGTATTCGTCAAAATTATATGCAACTGACATTTCTATATCCAAACCACTTTCTGCAGCCGCTTTTGTATTATGAACGGCTCCCCAATCTGATATAACACAGCCATCATATTTCCATTCTTCTTTTAAAATTGTGTTAAGCAGATATTTGCTTTGGCAGCAATGTTCACCTCTTAGGAGGTTATAAGCCCCCATCAGTGAATAGCTGTCAGCTTCGCAAACAGCAGCTTTAAACGCCGGAAAATAGATTTCATTTAATGTGCGGTCATCCACTAAAACCTCTACCCAAAGACGTTCGGTTTCTTGATTGTTTACGGCAAAATGCTTTACACATGCAGCTACATCTGATTTTTGAATACCTTTAATTAACGGAACTGCTGTTTTCGCTGTTAAGTATGGGTCTTCGCTCATATACTCAAAGTTTCTCCCGCAGGCAGGACTTCTCATAATATTTATGCCCGGTGCCAATATAACATCCTTTCCCCGGCCTCTAGCTTCCTCTCCAAGCACTACTCCCAGCTTGTATGCCAAATCTCTGTTCCATGTGGCAGCCAAAGCACTATTACAGGGAAGATATGATACAAAATCATCGGAATGTCCAATTACCCTCCAACAATCATCTTCAAATTCAAAGCGCACACCCATGGGCCCATCTGATAATTTCAGTGATGGTATTCCCAAGCGTTCTACCGCTCCTGTTCTGAATAATCCGTTTCCATGAATCATAGAAATCTTTTCATCTAAAGTCAGTTGTTCCAATAATTTCTCTATTTCTGTCTCAAACATATTATGTCCAGGTCTCACATTTCACAAATACAATAGAATAAATGCAAGTTACTGGGCACCCCCTTTAAAAAAGTATGCTTACGTTATCATTTTGTATTCAATTAGGCTAATTTACTCTTTGTTTTAATTAATTATGAACTGAGTTCATAGGTAAAATTACTTATTATTTATTACTGGTACGCGATTACAGCTAAGTTAAATGGGGTACTAAGTTAAAGTTAATAGTTAATTCTACCATGAGTTGTTGCAAAACAAGAACTAATTTATATCAACATTAAATTGCTTAAATAGTTCTCCCGTGTAATATATATCTATTGCTTGCTCCCGAATTTGACACTGAAATAATTGCGGTGCATAACAAGTACTTCCGCTGTTTCGGCTACAATACTTGTTCTTTACCTATCATTTCTAGCATCAATTTCTAATCAAGCTTCGCAACTAGATATATATTGCACTCGCGTACTACTTCTTACAATAAGTTATTGTATTCAGATAGTTTTGTTTTGCAACTGTCCCTCAAAACAATGCATCATAGATGCTAAAATGTGGTATTTAACTATTATGAACCAATACAAATTCAACAAATTCTTAGTAGTAACCCATTTATATTATTTTGTATGGAGATACCATTAAACCAGTACTACAATTTATCCGGCTATAATCATAAATTATTTTGTACAAAAAATTATTTTATTGTGCAAACAATTTCTAACACTCCATTTTTGGGCTTAATAACTGTATCCTTCCCACTATAGATTATTTCTGCATCGGAAGCTTTTATATTAGTTTCATTTACAAAACAAATACTGTAGGCTTTCTTTGCCTTCACCCTTACAGTAATTTTACCGTCTTTTTTAAGAATGGAGGCTTCTAAATCTTTAGTACCGTCCATATTGTAAACTACTGTTTCGGCGGTTTTTCCTTCTACTAATTGATAAACCCTTAGCTGAACGCCATCACCATAGTCATAATCGGCTCTATCGTCATGGGCACCCACTGCAATTATTGAGTTTTCTCTAACCATAAGCGGAATACTTAAGTAGCTGTGCTTCTCTTTTATCCATTTTGAGCCTTCCACTTTTTCGCCAGTAAAGAAATTTGTCCATATTCCTTCAGGCAAATAATATTCGGCCATGCTATTACTGTTAAATATAGGAGATACCAAAAGCGCATCACCGAGCATATACTGCTTATCTAGGTAATGACAATTCCTGTCTTCAGTAAACTCAAGAACCATGCTTCTCATAGTTGGAATACCAGATTTAGAGGTTTCAACAGCTGTTTTAAATAAATAGGGCATTAGTGACGCTTTTAATTTTGTAAAGAAACGTACTACATCCACTGCTTCTTCGTCATAAACCCATGGCACACGGTACGAGGTGCTTCCATGTAAACGGCTGTGGGAAGATAATAAACCAAATGCAGCCCATCGTTTATATACATCAGGTGTAGAAGTATGTTCAAATCCACCAATATCATGACTCCAATAACCAAATCCAGACATCATTAATGATAGGCCACCACGCAGGCTCTCTTCCATGGATTCATAATCCGACCAGCAATCTCCTCCCCAGTGAACAGGGAATTTTTGTCCTCCCACAGTTGCTGATCTGGCAAACAATATTGCTTCTCCTTTACCACGCTTCTTCTCCAGCAAATCATATACCGTCTTATTGTACAAGTATGTATAATAATTATGCATTTTGATGGGATCAGAGCCATCAAAATAAACCACGTCGGTAGGAATCCTTTCACCGAAGTCTGTTTTAAAGCAGTCCACGCCCATATCCAATAATGCTTCCAGCTTATCACTAAACCATTTACAAGCCTTAGGATTTGTGAAGTCAACAATTGCCATACCTGGCTGCCACATATCCCACTGCCATACGTCTCCGTTAGGACGTTTAATAAAGTATCCGCCTTCTACGCCCTCTTTAAATAGAATTGATTCCTGACCAATATAAGGGTTAATCCATACACATATTTTTAAGCCCTTTTCTTTTAGTCGTCTAAGCATACCAACTGGATCAGGGAAAACACGGTTATCCCAAGTGAAATCCGACCAGCAAAACTCCCTCATCCAGAAGCAATCAAAGTGGAATACACGCAGAGGAATTCCTCTTGAAATCATACCGTCTACAAAATCTGTAACCGTTTCTTCATCGTAATTTGTGGTAAACGAAGTAGATAACCATAGCCCAAAAGTCCAAGGTGCAGGCAAAGACGGCTTACCAGTTAAATCTGTATATCTAGTCAATACATCCTTCATTGTAGGTCCATTAATAAAGAAGTAATCAAAATATTCTCCAGGAACACTGAATTCAACCTTTGTTACATTCTCTGTTCCTATTTCGAAAGAAACCTTTTCTGGGTGGTTAACAAATACACCGTATCCCTTATTAGTAATATAAAATGGAATATTCTTATAGGACTGCTCTGTAGACGTACCTCCATCAGCATTCCAAATATCAACAGTTTGCCCATTCTTAACAAATGGAGTGAAACGCTCTCCTAATCCATAAATCAATTCTCCTACAGAAATACTTAACTGCTGGCGCATGTATGTGTTTTCAAGGCCACCCTTATCATATGCGAGGCCTCTCCAGTCTGTCTTCATATAAGCTAAGTCTCGCCATGCGCTCTTAGCCAGCTGTTCATCATCTCTTTTATAAATCATGGACCAGTTTTGTTTATTTATAACAAGACTTAAACTTCCGCTTGATATAATAATTTCATTATCATTTTCTATAGTTTGTATATTGTTATTTTCATCATAGAATAGTTCAAATTCAGGTGTTTTCGATACAACTCCCATGTAATGGTAAGTCTGAACTCTGATAACCTCAGGCATTGGAGAAGAAATCCTTATTGTTAAATTTACTCCTCCTAATGTATCTCCTCTATGCTTAATCTGATAAGTTGGAGCACAAAGCGTTACGCAGTCCTTTTCAATTTTTGCATTATAAACCTGTTGGGGTGAGAAACATTCTGTTCCTTCTTTTTGCAGCCAGCATCCATTGCTAAATTTCATTATGAATTTTGCTCCTTTCCCATATAACTTACCAGTAATTATAATACATAACTAAGAACTAAAATACCTTAATTATTCTAGTTAATACACTTTCATTTTCAGTGTTTTTTTGACGTCAACCCATTAATAAATAATAGAAACCAATATTTGAATTAGCCAGTTTAATAGTAAACTGAACAATAATATAGAGGAGCAAAAGCGCTATCATTTTTTACAAAATCTGAGACTATTTTAGCTAATTATGTTACAATATAGTATATTGCAAAAATGGTCAATTCAGTATATTTTACACTAATCTTTTTTTACTATAACGCGTAAACATTTAATAATATAAATTTATGGAAAGAGATATGATTATGAAGATATTAACTGCTTTTAGCAAGATATTTCCATATAGGAAGGTAAAAAAACAATTATACTTCATATATTGTAGTGCTATTTTAATACCAATCCTAATCATTGGTTTTTTCTTATTATTTTACACCAGAACACTATTGCTGAATCATTATCAAAATCAAATTTCAGCAGATAACCTCCGTGTTAAATCAATTTTATTTGAAGTAACAACCTCAGTATATAATATTTCTGATGAGCTTTTTATGGACAGAGATTTGCAGAAGCTTTTAGCAACCCGCTACAACAGTAAACAAGAGGCTGACAAAAGTTGCAGCAATTACACTAAGCTAAAGAATTATATAAATAGAAATACATATATATCCTCCATCAAGATTTACACAAACAATCCAACAATATATAAATATGATTCAATAATACAATATGCTTCTATAATACCTGTAACTAAAGAGATAGAAAAAAATGAATGGTATCAACAGGCAATAAATAGTGCTGATATTACTTGGAAAAGCTTAAGTTCCCTTGACTACTGGAATCATATTTCTCAGGAGTTAAGTCTGATTAGGCGAATTCCAATAATATCAACTAAAGAATATGCCGTTTTAAAAATTACAATCAGTAACAATTATTTAAAAAACAGAGTACAGAATACTTCCCTGTTTAATACAGTATCAGTAAATAGAGATCCTGTTTTTTTCAGTACACAAAGAAATTTATCGGGAGAATATCTGACAATACCCATAGACTATGAAAAAAGTCAATATCAATATTCAGGTGAACTGTACTACGAAAACAAGAAGAGCATGGCAAGTATATCTACCCTGCTTCCATATGCATCTAAAGATAGGATTTATATATCTACTTTAGATTTTAATGCTTTCCCCGACGTTAACAATATAATTATATTATGTGCTGCCATAATGCTGTTGGCTTCAGCATTGCCTTTCTTTTTAATTAAACATTTTACAAATAATTTCAGCACTCGTATTATTACACTTCGGGAAGAAATGCATAAGGTTAGCAAGGGTAATTATCATATACTAGACAATATAAGAGGAGAAGATGAATTGTCTGAAGTTTATTCAGACCTTAAGGTTATGATACAAAACATTCAGAAGATGGATGCCCAAATGTATGAAGCAAAAATACAGGAACAGGACTTGAAAAACCAGCAGCAAAAAATGGAATTCAAAATGCTGGCAAGCCAGATAAATCCACATTTTTTGTATAATACATTGGAAACCATACGTATGAAAGCTCTTGCAGCTGGAAATAAAGAAGTAGCTAATGTAATTAAATTATTAGGGAAATCTATGCACTATGTTTTAGAAAACACAGGTACTTCATCCACCACCTTAAAAAAAGAACTGGATTACATATCAATTTATCTGACAATACAAAAGCTTAGATTCAGTGACCGTGTTAATTATACCTTAAATGTAGCAGAGAATATAAATTTAGAAGAATGTCAAATTCTTCCTCTTTTATTACAACCAATAGTTGAAAATGCCATACTGCATGGCCTTGAAGGCACAGAAAACAATGGGCAGATTGTTATAAATGTCACAACAAAAGATGATGAACTTTTACTAATTGATATCTTTGACAATGGACTTGGAATGACTAAAGAGGAATTAGAAAGCCTTAATAACAGTATTCATGTATATGAAAAGAAGTCTACATCTAGCATTGGACTTTATAATATTAATAAAAGAATTAAATTATTTTATGGAGAAGCTTACGGAATGGAAATCAAGAGCACTCCTTTTGAAGGAACTCTTGTGTCACTTACACTTCCCTTACTTAATATGATGGAGGAATAATTTAAAATGAAAGTTTTTATTGCAGATGATGAATCAGTAATATGTGAAGGGTTAAAACATCTTATTAATTGGGACGAACTTGGATTTACAATTTGCGGGGAAGCAAATAACGGTGAAGATGCACTAAATAGTATTATAAAACTAAATCCTGATGTTGTTCTTATGGACATACGTATGCCCAAATTGCAAGGAACCCAAGTAATACAGTTTGCCAGAGAACAGGGCTTTAAAGGTCATTTTATTATATTAAGCGGCTTTTCCGATTTTAAATATGCCCAAACTGCAATTCGCTATGGTGTTGAATTTTATATTACAAAGCCTATTGACGAAGACGAACTATATAATGCGGTACATACTGTAAAAGAAAATATTCAAAAAGAGCGAATGAATGCCAATACGCTGATTCAATATCGTGAAAAGGCAAGATACACTATATTGCGCGATATCCTGCTGAATACAGGTGACGTTTCAGGCATTAATCTTGAAGAAATCAGGCTGTCAGCTAATGAGTACCAAGTGGTAATTTATGAGAACTACAATCAGAATACCTACAACCTTATTTACGATTTTGCAGACCTGCTGAAAGTAACCAATCAAGGGAATAATTCCTTTGAACATATAAAAATTCATGAAAAAGACATTATACTTTTAAAAGGAACCTTTACACTTAATCATTTCCATACCTTTCTAAATCATTATGAGACAAATCCTCAGAAAGGTTCTCCTTTGGATTCGTTATTTATTGCCTACGGTCGTAAGGTTACCAGTGTTGAGGATATTCATTATTCCTATGAAGATGCTCTAAACTTAATGAGCCGACGTTTTTTCTGTGAAGAAAATCAGCATACCATCGGCTATGAGCAGCTTCCAAAATGGGATGATAGCTTCTTTGAAATAAATGAAGCCCAATCCACTGAATACTGCAGACTATTAACAAACTATATCCAAAGCTTTAACCGAAGAATGATAGCCGATACCTTGTCTGCGCTGAAAAGGAACTTATATTTTGCAAATACAAATATATCTAATATTAAACTTTTTTTAACTGATATTTATCTTCAAATTAAAGAAAATATAAACCATATTTACAGCACAATAGATATTCCATTCCCAACAAATTCATCAGTTATTGATTTTATTGAAAGAAAGTATTATCTATATGAAATTATACTTTTCTTTTCAGAGCAATTTGAGATGATAATAAATGCAATTGGTAATTTTTCTAGTGACAGTATATTAGATGATATTGTTTACTATATTAATCATAATTATAGAGAAAACATTAAATTGGAAACTATTGCGCCGTTATTTGGCTATAACAGCTCCTACCTTGGGAAAATATTCAATAAGAAAATGGGAGAAAACTTTAATTCATACATTGACCATGTAAGAATAAACCATTCAAAAGAGCTATTGCTGCAGAAAAATTTAAAGGTTTACGAAATTTCAGAACTTGTTGGCTACAAGAATGTGGACTACTTCCATAAGAAGTTCAAGAAATATGTTGGAGAAAGCCCCGCTGAATTCCGCAAAAGAAACAATACTTGACACTGCTTGCCTGTATGTAAATATTCGTCATAAATTTCAGTGTACGTTCAAAATGAAGCACCAACATTTTGAACGTAACATTAAAATTTAAATTAAAACAAATTCATATTCGTATATAGCACGGCAATTCTTGCAGAAGACAACATTAACATTAAAAAACAGATTATGTATTGGTGCTGCTGCAATTCAGAACCCAAATAAGTTTTTTTGATTTTTAAAAGCTAGAACATCTGAATTATGTACGTATGCACTAGCTATTTAAGATAAATTATGCCTGTAAGCGCTAGCTATTTAAGATAAATTATGCCTGTGTATGTGCTGGCTATTTAAGATAAATTATGCCTGTAAGCGCTGGCTATTTAAGATAAATTATGCCTGTGTATGCGCTGGCTATTTAATTTGAATTTTGAATACTACAGGATAATCACTTTTAACTGTCTTAGTTTCAATGGATAATCCTTGCGTATTTCGTTTCCAAATTGGCTTTTCATCAAATCCAAGTATACTTACAGAATTAATAATACCGTGAAATTCAGGTATATTCTGATTGACGGATTCTGCCAGCGACTTAATAATTACCTTACCATCCTCGGGATAATTTAATACTGCAGCATATATACATTTTCCCGATACAGTAAAGCGAATATCTTCTCTTGTATATTTCTTAGCTTCATTATCGCTGAATTGTCCTTCAATTTCCTTTGTAGGACCTTCTGAAGATTTTCGCCATACCTTAGTATTATAAATTGCTTCACCATTTACTTTCAGCCATTCCCCGATTTCCTTTAGTATTTGTGCATCAGTCTTTGGAATTGAGCCATCTGCTCTAGGACCTATATTAAGCAGCATATTTCCATTTTTACTTACTACATCAATCAAATCACATATAATTTCAACAGAAGTTTTGTAATCCAAGGAATCGGTGTAGCACCAAGAATTCCTGGCTACCGCAGTATCTGTTTGCCAGTAAAAAGGCTTGGGATTGGCAAACTTGCCACGTTCTAACTCTACAATACCACTTCCAAACATCAATGCATCATGCTTGTAACATACCGCAACCTTTTCTCCCCACTCAAGTCCCCTGTTGTAATAATAAGCTACCAGTTTTCGAAGGTAGGGTTCAAATGCTACGTGCTGAATCCACCAATCAAAATATAAAATTTTTGGTTTGTATTCATCAATTATTTCACAAGTTCGAACTAACCAGTCCTGCAGAAATTCTTCATTGGGATACGGTTCACTAAGCAAATCTTGAAAATCAGGTTCTGGCATTGCAGGCCAATAAAAATCCCCTCGCTTTAAGGGTTCTTTAACATCACTGTCAAATTTTTTTCCATTGCCCATAAAAAACCAATGCTCTGCACGATGGGACGATGTACAGAAAACAAGTCCTTCCTGCTCTAAAGCTTCTTTAAGTTCTCCCAGCACATCCCTCTTTGGTCCCATTTCGTATGAATTAAAGTGAGAAATTGAACTTTTATACATCTGAAACCCATCGTGATGCTCAGCTACTGGGAACACATACTTTGCTCCTGACTCCTTTAATAATCTTGCCCATTCCTTAGGATTAAACTTTTTTGCAGTAAACATCGGTATAAAATCTTTGTATCCGAAATCTGCTTGTCTGCCATAGGTTTCAATATGATGTTGAAAAGCTGGCATACCTTCGGTGTACATATTTCTAGAATACCACTCATTAGAATACTCAGGTACACTGTAAATTCCCCAATGAATAAATATACCAAACTTAGCTTTTTTAAACCATGCTGGCACCTCAAAATCCATCAGAGACACCCAATCGTCCTTATAGTATCCCTTTTCAATAACATCGTCTATTATTTTTAAATACTTGTACATGCTAATCACTCTTTCTTTGAAACTGATTAAATAGTACTCCCGTGCAGTATATATCTATTGCCAGCTCACGAAATTAATGCTGAAATAGTTGCGGCTCATAACAAGCACTTCCGCCGACCGTATGACACTCGACATCCTGTCTCGACTCAATACTCACAGCTACTTCCTGAAGCTGTGTCGGCTACAATGCTTGTTCTTCACCTACTATTTCTAGCATCAATTTCTAACCGAGCTTCGCAATTAGATATATATTGCACTTGCGTACTATTTCTCGTATTAATCGTCATCTTAGCATTATCACCTCTACTTTAGAAATGAAAAACACTTGTGCTACAAGTTTTCCATCCAGACCTCAAGCAGTGATATCCAGCTTTGACATTCTTTCTGAATTCCATACCCATTAGGGCAGGCGGTTTCTTCATTAGCAAGTCCCAAACCATGTCCACCTACTGGATACATATGAAACTCCGTGGGTATATTTTTTTCTCTTAACGCCATTACAAAAAGAAGTGAATTTTCAACTGGTACACAGTCATCAGGAAATGTATGCCATATAAATGATTTTGGAGTATCTTCATTCACTTGCTTTTCTAGTGACATTTTGTCTACAAGTTCATCATAACGTTCTCCAAGTAAATTTTGAAAAGAGCCTCTATGAGCAAATTGACCAGAAGTAATAACAGGATAACTTAGTATTAAGCCATTTGGCTTTAAATTCTCTGTCCTTTCATTTACCGCTTCTGACAAAAAGGCCTCTTTCCAAAATACTCCGTAACTAGCAGCCAAATGACCTCCTGCTGAAGAGCCTTGAATAATAATTTTATCCTTATCAATATGCCAAATTTCTGCATTTTTTCTTAAGAGTGAAACCACTATAGCTAATTCCTTCAATGCAGTGGGATATACTGAAGGTGCACATGAATATCTAAGAATTGCAGCATGATAACCCATTGCCATAATTCTAACAGCTAGAGCCTCCGCTTCTCGGTCTGATGTCATTGCATATCCTCCGCCTGGGCAAATAACCACAATTGGTCTAACCCTGTCTTGCTGTATTTCTGCAAAATTATCCAGTATATACGTATATAACTTTGTATCTGGCTGTGAGCCATCTACCTGAATCTTTATTACTTCATGTCTCATAATTTTATCCTTTCTAAAAACAACCAGTTGCAATAGCATTTCCATAAAACAATTGCTATTACTTTAAACTAAAAATCTTTAAAGCTTTGTGCCAAATGCCTCATATTTTACATATAACAATTGCTAATATTTTATATATCAAAAAGTTAAGTTAAATGCTATTTAACTTCTAACTTCAGTTATACTATAACAAACACAGCTTTTTCCCGAATGCTTATACTTCTAATGCTTCTAATATAACAACTTCTTTCGCTTCTAAAATAATTTTCTGTCCCTTTTTGTATGCTGTTTTTGATAGCAAATCCACATAATTATTTTCAGAATAAAGAGTTTTAATTTCATTAGAATGATTTAGCAGAAACACACAGCTCCTACCATCTTTAATTCTTTTTACTGCTTCTACCTCCTTAGGTGTATCCCAAACAGGCAGCACATTCTTTTCATTGCAAACTCCCTTCATAAATTCTCTGTAGAAATTATTATCAGAACGAGTACCGACATAGTAAGCAGTGCCTTTACCAAAGCTATTCTTTGTAATGCAAGGAGTGTTCTGATAGAAATCAGTCTGATAAAAACTCAAAGCCTCTGCCCCTTCTAAATGCATGATATCGCAAAGCAGCTTCGCTGGATACTTAATATTATTGAATATAAATGAATTTTCAATTCCATTTGGAAGAGCATCAGTCTCTTCAACCCAAACTCCTAAGATATCTCTCAATTTTCCTGGATATCCACCGGTTACAATCAAATCATTTTCATTTACAATTCCACTGAAAAAGGTGGTAATAAAAGTACCTCCTTTATATACATACTCTCTTATTTTCTCATCATAATTGCCCTTTGTCATGTAAAGAATAGGTGCTATAACTATTTCATATTTTTCAAGTTCATCATCAACACCAATAATATCAACCGAAATATTTCTATCATGAAGTGCAGTATAGTAATTCAAAACTTCATCACGGTATTTCAGTTCACAGCTTGGTCCTGCAGAGTATTCAACTGCCCACCAGTTATCCCAGTCAAAAACCAATGCAACCTTAGAATCAGAACGTAAACCCAAAGTTTTATCACCTAAATGCTTCAATTCCTCTCCCAATGAGGCAACCTCTCTAAATACTCTTGTGTTTTCATTGCCCACATGGTCAATTACCGCTCCATGCAGCTTTTCACAAGCACCAATGCTTCTTCTCATTTGAAAAAACATAACAGTATCAGAGCCATGCGCAATTGCCTGATAGCTCCATAACCGCATGACCTTTGGACGTTTCAGTGCATTATATGCTAACCAGTTTGTAACACTTGGGGTCTGCTCCATAAGCGCAAAAGGCATACCTCCTTTTAATCCACGAATCAAATCGTGATTCATAGCCATATCAGCAACAGAAGCATCATTTGCAGGGTAGCTGTCCCAAGATGCAAAATCCATATATTTTGCCCATTTATGATAATCCAGTGGCTTATAAAAGCCCATCAAATTAGTCGTAATTGGAATATCAGGAGTTATTGTTTTAATGACATTATACTCAGCCTTGTAACACTCTAATATACTGTCAGAATTGAATCTTCTATAATCAAGGGAAATACTTTGGAACATGGTTCTATCATATTCAAAATGTTCACTTAACATATTGGGCAGTACTATTTCATCCCAATCATAAAATGTATGCCCCCAAAATGCTGTATTCCACACCCTATTTAATTCTGTTAAGGTTTTATATTTGTTTTTTAGCCATAACCTAAATGCCTTTTCACAATTTTCACAATAGCACTCTCCGCCGTATTCATTGGAAATATGCCAAGCCACAATATTGTCAAAATTTTTATAGCGGTTTGCTAATTCTTTGGCTAGTGCCACAGAGAATTTTTTATATGTGACACTGTTTGGACAAGAATTATGTCTGCCGCCAAATTTACGCTTTATACCATTAAAATCAGTTCTCAAAATATCTGGGTATTTTTTAGCCATCCATGCAGGATGTGCCGCAGTTGAAGTAGCCAAGCACACTTTTAAGCCATGAGATTTTACTAAGTCCATGATTTTGTCAAGAAGTTCAAAATTATAGGTATCTTCATTGGGCTGCAGTAATGCCCAGCTAAATACATTGAGCGTTACAATATCAATTCCTGCCAACGAGAACAATCGCATATCTTCTTTCCAGATATCTTCTCCCCACTGCTCAGGATTATAGTCTCCTCCATATACTATTTTGTTGATTTTGCTGCTGTTTATCATATGGTTATCCTTTCAAAAAAACTTACTATCGAATTTAATTTATCAAATTCAATTATGCTTTATAAAGCCTAGCATAAAATAAATTTAATTTTAAAAAATTACACTACATCAGCAGTGAGTATGCCAAACATGAGATATTAATATCGTCTGAAAACAATGTGAGATGTTGTAAAACAAGAAATAATAAATAAACAAGTAAACTGCCTAAATAGTACTCCCGTGTAGTATAATCTAATGCTCACTCACGAAATTGACGCTGAAATAATTACGGTGAAAAACAAGTACTTTAGCCGAACGTATGACCAAGGCATCCTGTCTCGGCTCAATACTCACAGCTACATCCTGTATCTGTGTCGGATACAATACTTGTTCTTCACCTACTAATTCTAGCATCAATTTCTAATCGAACTTCGCAATTAGATTATATTGCTACTTTGTACTATTTCATGCAACAAGACATCAGTATACAGAAAATGTTATTTCGCAACATTCTCATTTTTTCTTGGCTAGCAATAATCCTCTAGTTTTAGGAAGTTCTCTTTTAATTGCTTCTATAGTTTATATGTACAAAATTATTTTGACGCAGCTGCTGCAGCTACTCTTGCTGCATTCTGATCCTTAGCATTTTTCATGTCTATTGCTAATACTTTATCATAACCAAGACCCTTTACAGTTTCCTGCATCTCTTTTTGTAAACTATAGAATTCATCATCACTTGATGCAAATACCATTTTCCATGAGTACTCAACAATAATGGATCTGCATTGTCCTCTTAATGTCTTGATTTCTGAATCCTCGGCTGGAGCTATATAGCTGCTTCCAGGAGCTACAAGTACTTGATTATTTTTTTCTAGGTATTCAAGTGTAGTCTTAGCACCCATCTTTGCCTGCCAATCCTCATCGAGAGCAGTTTTATTCTTCTCTAATACAGAATCCCACAGAGTATAGTTATATGGAACCCCTGTATTTGGATTAATATCACTTGGCAATACAGTAACAAAATTTAATGCAGAAACACCATCTTTCCATGTACCTCCACCCCATTCTTCAGGTACTGGAGTGTTACCGCCTTCATAGAAAGCTTTCCAACCAAATTCAGTTAAAGCAGGTTTACCATCAACCATTTCCCAAGTTAAGCCTTCTGGACCACTTGAACCTATGTTTTGAGTACAGGATATAAGAACTCCTTCTGGAGAGTATAACCAGTCAATGAAGTCCGCTAATCTTTCAGGGTCTTCCGCTTTGCTTCCGATAGCCATAAAGGTCTTATCTCCAACTGGTCTGCAGCCATAAGAGAAAATCTTCATATCATCAATAGGAGCAATCATAAAGCCCTTACCTTCTGCTTTATTTTCAGGAGTATTAAATGCAGACTGACCCAACCATGGCCATGGTGAATATAAAATTTGTCCATCCTGATATTTTGTGTACATAGTATCGTAACTCTGTGTTGTAGATTCAGGGTCAACAAGACCTTCCTTATTTGCATCATAATAGAATTTCAACACTCTGCTATACATTGAATCTGAATCAATAATACTCTGATAATCAGAACCATCTGCCTTTGCTAATACAAATCCCAACTCATCATATCCATACAGACAAGTTGGCTGTTTTGCCATACACATCATGTTGCCGTCCCAATCTTTAAATAATGAGATAGCATATGTCTTTTTCCCTGATTTACTAGTTGGTACTGCCTTCTGCATTGCTTTAAAAACTGGCAGCAAATCCTCTAATGTTTTGATTTGAGGATATCCTGCTAACTTGTATGCATCCCAACGAACATATGGACCAAATGTTAAATCAAGACCTTCTGAAGGCGTTGTAGCAGGCTGCTCAGAAACAGACGCTGGAATTCCATAAACTCTGTCTCCATCAACCATGCTATTTAATGAATCTATTGCTGCTTTATATTTTGATATATTTTTTCTTGACGCAAACAAATCTGTAACATCATATAATAAACCTGCTGTAACAACATCTTGCATTCTGCCGCTTTCTGCACTAATAATAATTAAATCTCCCAATTCTCCCGCAGCAGAACGTGTCTGGAACAAAGTATCACCACCGCCTGCCACATTAGGTGCTATTATATTAAGTTCCATGTTGAATTTTTCTTTTACTATTTTTGCATACCAGCCTGACATTATCCCCTGATAATTTGCTAAGCTGTCAAATACATCAACAGTGAGAAACTCTGGATATTTAGCGGCCCCAGTTGCTGTGCTGTCTACTGTTTTCGGCGCTGTTTTGTTTTCAGCTTTGTCTGCAGACGTATCACCGCAGCCAACAAGCACTGATGTCATTAGTATTCCAGATAATAACACACTCAATAACTTCTTTTTCATTTCTTAATCCTCCTACTTTAATAAAAATACTTATAATTAGCAAAATAAATAATATTCATTTATTTTGTTTTGCTCTTTATTAACCCTTAACAGCCCCAATCATAATACCTTTTACAAAATATTTTTGGAAGATTGGGTAAACAAATAATATTGGCAATACTACTATAACAGTTACTGTCATTCGGATAGAAGTTGGTGTCTGCTGAGTTGCTAAAACCATTAAATTATTGGATGACCCCATACTGTTCATAATCAAAGCTTTCAGAGAATTTGCTTGATTAATATAGCAATATAGCAAGTATTGCAAAGAATATAATTTTTGATCCGTTACATAAATCAAAGTATCCTGAAAAGAATTCCATTGTGCTACAGCCGAAAAGATTGCAATAGTAGCCAAAATGGGTTTACTAGTTGGCAAAATGACTTTACTAAACACAGTAATAATACCTGCGCCATCCATCTCTGCTGCTTCCTGAAGTGAAGTTGGTATAGATTCTATATAAGTTTTTGCAAGTATGATATTAAATGGCTGTACAATAGCCGGAAGAATGTACACTAAGAAATTGTTTGTAAGATGCAGAGTATCCATGGTTATAAACATAGGAATCAATCCAGCATTGAAATACATCGTAATAACAATAAATCGGTACCAAAACTTTCTAGCCCACATTTTGTGCTGGGTAAACATAAATCCTAAAAATCCAGAAACCAGCACAGTTAATGAGGTTCCGATTGCTGTTCTTGCTAAAGATATACCCGCAGCAGGTAGTAACCCTTTTAATTTGAATACTTCTATGTAATTTTTAAAATGTATCTGTTTAGGCAAAAAATTAATTGCACCATTTGCGCTTAAGTCATTTGCACTAATTGTATTAATAACCAAGTAATAAAAAGGATATATACAAAGTATTGTAATTAAAGTAAATACAGTATAATTAACAACTGAAAATATTATATCATTTGTTGTAAGTTTATTTTTTTTAGACATTGAAATCATCACATTTCCTTTCTAAATTATAGGGACAGTTTCAAATTCGCCTATAGCAATTGACTTTATGCTGCTAAATAATAGATTCACCGCGTACCTTCTTAGATAATAAGTTTACTCCCGCTAACAGTGTAATGCTGACAATACTCTTTAACATTCCAATTGCCGTTGCCAGTGAAGGACTATTACCTCCGCCTATTCCAATATTGTACACATATAAATCAAGAACCTGAATATGCTGTTTATTAAATGAATTTTGAAATACATAATATTGATCCAATCCATTGTTAAGGAAATTGGCTATTGACAGCATTGCCAATACAAAGAAGGTAGGCATCAATGCAGGTAGTGTAATATGTATCATCAATCTAAAACGTCCAGCACCATCAACCCTTGCTGCCTCATACAACTCTTGATCAATACCAGCAATGGCTGCAAGATACATAATGGCTCCCCATCCTAAGCCCTTCCAAGTACTCCAAAGTAGCATAGCGAGCCATGTATGGGAATCACTGTCTAAAAATTTAATTGGCTCTGTGATAATTCCCAAGTCTATTAAAAAGGAATTTACCATGCCAGTCGCAGAAAATAAGCTGAATGCCGCTGAGAACACCATAACCCAACTGATAAAGTTAGGAAGTGTAGTTAAAGTCTGAACTGTTCTTTTAAACCATTTGACTTTAATTTCATTGAGCAAAATGGCAAAAAACACAGGCAAAAAGGAAGTAGCTAATCCTAAGCCACTTATAGCAAAGGTATTAGTCATTACTTTTGCAAGCTGCTTTATCTGTGTCGAATTTGTAAACAACATTTTGAACCATTTCAGCCCTACGAAATCACATTGAGATAAGTTCAGCGGCGGCTTATAATCAAAGAAAGCATAAACCCATCCATACAATGGAAAATATGAAAATGCAAAGGACAAAATTAAGAACGGTAATATGTAAAGGAACATTTTTTTTCCTTCAGCATTTTTCTTTTTCTTTTTTATCGTAACCTTCTCAGTATTTAGTACTATTGATTGCCGCATCTTTTACCCCCTGAAACCAAATCTGCTATAATTGTAAATAACTTAATGTTACAACTAAATGCTACCATTTAACACATTAGATTTATACTATAAATATTTCATATAATTTATAGTATAAATTGCATTTTAGAGTTATGAGAAATGAACCACTATTAACTGAAATAACTCAAAAGTAAATATCATACATATTGACCAAAACGCTTAAGTTTTTTGATACTAGAAAGTTCATCATGTAAGCAGCAAATATACTTTTTAGTAGTTTCATCATCAAACCATATTTAAATTTGAACACCTATTTAATAAGCTAATTTAATAGATCGAATATTAACACCTTTACATTTATCTAACTTTACAAAATTGATTATTATAGTGTAAAATAGTAACAACTCATTAGAAAGCAATATTTAAATTGATACTAAACTGGTTACTCTGTATATTGAGTTTCTACAGTTTGAATAATATTTAAGTATTACTCCACTGCCTATAATGCAGCATTAAAATGTGATAAGACATTTTACCAAGCAAATTAGGCATATATAATTCATAAAAATACTTTACAGAATAGGTGGGATGACTATGTATGAAATGAAACCAGAATATTTTACCGGAATTGATTTTATTGATGAGGAACACACAAAGCTATTTGCTATAGCAAATGAATGTTATGATTTGTTGACAAACCAATTTATAGAAGATATGTATGACTACATATTGAAGGTAATCAATGAATTAAAAGATTACACAAAATATCATTTTAATCACGAAGAAGAATATATGAAAAGCATTGGATACAAAAAATTTTTGTCACACAAGGTAGAACACAATGATTTTATTGAAAAAATAAATAGCATTGATTATGAACATATTGATAATAATCAGAAGGATGCCCTATTAAAGCTGCTGGATTTCTTAACTGCATGGCTTGTAAATCATATTTTAAAGCAGGACACAGTAATTGGCAAATGAGCATATTTTGAGTTATTTCTAAATTTATATAATCAACTTTCTTTATTTAACGAGTGATTGGCTCTTTGCTTTTTAAAGTATGTAGAATTCTTAGTCTGAGCAATTAAAGTTCCGAATAAATACTCATAATAAAGATTTTTTAGGTTGGTTGCCACACCGCTAATTTTAACTATACGATTTTAACTACAGAAGTTGATAAATAATTTAGGAATGCTCTCAACAATAGAATATAAATCCATAATAAAAAGGTTTTCCGAAATAATACATGCAATCTATTCCAGAAAACCTTATTTATTTTATTCTTTCTTCTTAAATACTGATTTAGGTTGTCCGCATATAGGACATTTATAGTCCTCGGGTAATTCCTCAAAGGGAATGTCTCCTGTATATTCATACTTACAAATACTGCAAATGTATTTTTCAGACTCTTGCTTGATGTCTTTGTCTTCTTTTTTGTCATCAGCAATATATGTTGGTGCATTCTTGGGACTCTTACCTTTTAAAACCTTATGGTAATAAGAATAAGTAATAGGTTCTTCATTAGAAAGTACATCGGCATCTAAAACCTTACCTAAAAAAACAGTATGCGTATCTGTTTCCATCTTATTAATTACTTCACAAGTTATATAAGCACATCCATCCTTGACTATCGGCATTTCTCCCAGCTTTTCAAATCTGACCATATCAAATTTATTGACTAATTTTCCAGATTGAAAACCAAAAGTACCAATAATTGACGGATCTGAGTTATATGCTAAAATTGAAATAGCAAATCTTCCTGTCTTATTAATGCATTGATTAGTATAATTGTCATGATTTATACTAACAGCTATAGTTGGCGGTTCAGCTGTAATTTGCATAACACAATTTGCAGTACAACCTGTTGGACGTTCACCATCCCACACAGTAATAATATAAACACCATAAGACAGATTCCAAAATGCATTTTGATTCATATGTTCCTCCCCCGCCTACAATATAAATAAGCAATATTAATAAACACTCTATGGTGATACTTATTTGATAAAATTCTTCACACAGTAGCCTAAAAAACAAAATCTATCAGCTAAATATCCGATAATATCTGCAGATAGTTTTGTTTTAAAGGCTAACTAGAAAAAACTTTATACAATCAAAATTCTTTTTCGATCAACAATAATCCAATAATATTTAACCCAAACTACATTCAAATCAGCTTAAAAGCTTGTTAAGCTTCCTTTTTCCACAAGCCATGAAGGTTGCAATATTCGTAAGCGGCAATAAGCTTCTCTCCATTTAATGTAAATACTGCCTTTGGTTTTTCTGATGGTTCTAAATATTTAATTTGGAATCCTTTATCTGTTTCTAAATAAATCCATTGAATAAAATGCTCAGGAACCATAGGATGTTCTACACTTCCCACCTCAACGGTAACAGTATTTCCATCCACAAGCACTACAGGAACATGCTTTTCAACTGCTGCATCAACTGTGTTTGGCGAAACCTCAGTCATTTTTTCCCCACAACATATAAGGGAAGCACCTGATTCATTTATAAATGTAACTATATTTCCACAATGCTTGCAAATTAAAAACTTCGGTTCATTTTTCATAATATATTTCCTCCTCAATTTATTCAATATTACATTATTACCACAGATTATTATAAATAAACATTAATATCAAAATTTATTTTATTGAGGTTATCAAAAAACGCATCTCTTTATATTTTTATATTATCATTCTAAACAAAATTATTCCCAATTAAATTAATTTTCAATAAAAATTATTTCGAAATAAATTATTTTCTTGGCAAATACTCTCTTTCCGGAATAACAGATGTATAAGCCGGTCTTATAATCTTGTCTACATTTATTAATTCTTCAATACGGTGAGCACTCCATCCAACTATTCTCGCCATTGCAAATATAGGCGTAAACAATTCAAGTGGTATATCCAGCATACTATACACAAATCCGCTGTAAAAATCCACATTGGCACTTACACCCTTATATATCTTTCTGCCTTTAGCAATAACCTGCGGAGCAAGTCTTTCTACCATTGAATATAGCTTGAAGTCTTCGTCTCTACCTTTTTGCTCTGCTAATTCTTCAACAAAGCTTTTAAATATCGTAGCTCTAGGGTCTGATAATGAATAAACAGCATGACCCATACCATATATTAGTCCTTTTTTATCAAAAGCATCTTTTGAAAGAATTCTTTCTAAATAGCTTTTTACTTCCTGCTCATCACTAATATCTGAAACATTTTTTCGTAAATCATTCATCATTTCAACAACTTTGATATTTGC
Organism: Ruminiclostridium herbifermentans; assembly: GCF_005473905.2. Classification (NCBI taxonomy): domain Bacteria; kingdom Bacillati; phylum Bacillota; class Clostridia; order Eubacteriales; family Oscillospiraceae; genus Ruminiclostridium; species Ruminiclostridium herbifermentans. The sequence goes on along the minus strand of NZ_CP061336.1, from coordinate 2,057,495 downwards.
ACCACCATGTTTTGGTCCTTTTAATGAAGATAGTGCCGCAGCAATAACTGCATATGTATCTGAACCAGATGAAGTTACAACATGTGTTGTAAAAGTAGAGTTATTACCTCCTCCATGCTCCATATGCAACACTAAAGCAATATCAAGAACTTGAGCCTCTAGTTCAGTATATTTCATATCAGGTCTAAGCATACGTAGAATATTCTCCGCTGTAGACAAACTCTTATCTGGTCTATGAATGTAAAAGCTTCCATGGCGAACATAATGATTATATGCATGATAGCCGTATACAGCCAGCATAGGGAAAGTGCTGATAAGCATCATACACTGCCTCAAAACATTGGAAATAGATAAATCTTCTGATTTGTCATCGTATGATGCAAGTGTAAGTATACTCTTGCTTAACGAATTCATAATATCTTTGCTTGGCGCTTTCATTACAACATCTCTAACAAAATTTGTTGGTAATGTCTGGCATTTTGCCATATAAGCCTTGAATTCTTCAAGTTGATTATCATCTGGAAGATTTCCAAACAAAAGTAAATATGTAGTTTCTTCAAATCCAAAACGCTTATTAGATACAAAATCTTTAACTATGTCAGTAACACTATAGCCTCTGTATGTAAGTTTCCCCTCACAAGGAACCTTCTTTCCGTCAACTTTTTTATATGCCTGTATATCAGAAATTGTTGTCAAACCTGCCAAAACGCCAGTTCCATCTTTATCTCTAAGTCCCTTTTTTACACCATATTCATCATATAATCTGCTATCTATATTACAATTACTTTTACATACCTCTGCCATACTAGCTGAATATGCATCTAAGTTCATTTTCGAATGGGTCAAATTTATCTCCTCCTTTGTTTAAATATTCCAAGAATAGTTTATAAAATTAATATACTTTATTGTTTGATTAATGTCAACTTTTGATTTTTATTAAAATTTGACTTTAATCAAATGTTTATTTATAATAAGTAATGATTAATGATACTATATTTTATAAGAAAATATTGGCTTTATACATAATAATAAACTTTTGCACATTGAATTCTATCGGTAAGGGAGAATTATCAATGGTTAGTTGCCAAAATAACTCGAAAGTATAGTTGGTGCTTACATGGTGCACTTTCGAGTCTCAAAAAACGCAAGCGTTTTTTATAGATAGTGGGTGGTATTTACTTAAATAATGTGTTTTGAGTTCATTAATACTTTAAGCTACATTTCCACACTCACCATCCATGGTTCATAGTGTGCCAAAACATACATGGTGCCAGTCTTTGGACAGAAGCACTTCGAGTTTGCTGAATAATGAAACTTACAAGTAATATTGTAATTTTATGCAAGCTTAATTCACCCAACTAATTCAGGCAATTATTTTCAACTTTCCCATTAATGTAATACGCATAAAATTATAAATAGTTTGTTATATAATAAACTAACTTAATTTTAAGCTATTATATTAATTTACATTTGAATCAAGTCTCCCACACCAACTACGGATGTTATTGGCACTAGCTTAATTTGCCGAAATGGCCCGCATAGCGTTGACAATGACCGATGAATAAATATGTAACCAATAGGTGTTATGTAGTCTATGTGCAAAGATTAGTGAAAGGAATGTACTTTATGAACGGATTAGTACCTGAAAATGCGATCATTTCCTTATTGGAAATATTTCCAAAATGTCAGAAAATTATATTAAATTCAATAGACATAAAACATTCTCATCTTACTAAGACTCAGATATTTGTTTTATTTTCACTAATTGGTAAGCCAAGTTTAAATATGTCACAAATAGCTTCTTATATAGCTTCTTCTCATGAACAAGCTACTAGAGCTGTTGCTCCATTGGTAACATCAGGCTATGTTGAGCGATTTTTTGATGAAAATAACAGAAAATTAGTTCTGATTCGATTAACTGAAATAGGTAATAATTTTATTTCCTTTGAAAAAGAGCAGCTTATTAAAAATTTAGTCAGCAAACTAGATAAGCTTACTAAAGAAGAAAAAGAAGAATTTACAAACGCTATTTATACAACTCTGAATATTTTGAAAAAGCTTGAGTAATCATAACCCCTCTTTGGTCAATTTTAGGATTTGACTGAAGAGGGGTTTATTTGATTCAAAATATTTCTACAATTTTTCCTTTTGATTAACAAACTTCACAAAATTAACTTCGGAGTTATAGCAATAGCAACAGTCTGTTTTTCGATATCAGTAATTAGCATCAATTTCAAATAATTACAATTACCTATGAAGCAGAGTTTTTGTCTATTTCTCGTTAAACGTACCAAATTTTTTATCCAATATTGTAACAATTGATTATGCCTTATTAAGTATTAAGCTGGCTACTTTGTATCAAACCATTTATAAACATAATTATTAGAATTTATTATTAGGATAACCTACATATTATGGCACTATGCCATTTGTAAGCCAATCAACAAATTGCCGTTCAGTAATAATTCTTATTCCTAGTTCCTTTGCCTTTTTGTTCTTAGATGAACCTGACAAATTATCATTATTTATTAAGTAATTAGTTTTTGAAGTGACAGAGCCTGTTACCTTTCCGCCTCGTTCTTCAATTACATCCTTTAATTCATCTCTGTTTTTAAATTGCTCAACTGAGCCTGTTATGACAAAATTAATATTTTCAAATATCAACTCTGCTTCTGATGACTTTACGCTTTCTAGTTCTAATTCATTAAGTAAATCTGATATTATGGCCTGCTTTTTTTCATCTTTGAAAAATTTAACATAGGACTGAGCCATTATATCACCTATACCATTAATCTCAATCAATTGCTCATACTGAGCATTAGTAATTTGCTCCCAGTCATACTTAAATTGCTTACATATAAGCTTTGCATTTGATAACCCAACATTAGAAATTCCCAAGCTGTAAAGCAGTCTGATTGTGCTTGTTTTTCTTGCTTTATTAATGGATAAAATTAATTTGTTGAAAGACTTCTCTCCTAGGCCTTCCATATTTACAATTTCGTCTTTGTATCTTTCTAAACGGAATATGTCTGCAAACTCCTTAACTAAGCCCTTTGAAATAAGCTTCTCTATTGTTGCCTCCGATAATCCTTCAATATTCATTGCATCTCTGCTGACAAAATGAGTAAATGCCTTAATCTGCTTAGCAAGACATTCTTCATTTGGACAATATAAAAATTTAACGCCGCTTTCCTGCTTTATTTCAGTATTTTCTCCACAAACAGGACAGCTTTTTGGTATATCCACCATACCGCTTCTGGTTAAATTCTCAGATATTTGAGGAATAATCATATTTGCTTTGTATACTTGAACCATATCCCCAATTCCAAGTTCTAGCCCCTCCATAATACTAATATTATGCAGACTAGCCCTGCTTACTGTTGTTCCCTCAAGTTCAACAGGCTCAAATATTGCTATTGGATTAATTAAACCTGTTCGTGAAGCACTCCACTCAATTTCAAGCAGCTTTGTTTCCTTTATTTCATCACGCCACTTAAAAGCAATAGAATCTCTAGGGAATTTTGCTGTTGTACCTAAACTCTCTCCGTATTTAATGTCATCAAACATAAGCACTAACCCATCAGAAGGAAAGTCATTATCTTGAATCCTATTTTCAAACCATATAACAGCTTCTTCTATATTATTTGAATTAACCTCTCTAAACTCAACAACATCAAACCCTTGACTTTTCAACCAATTCATCTGTGCCATTCTTGAGTTCTCAAAATCTAAATTATCTGCTTTTACTAAAGAGAATGCAAAAAAGTGTACATTTCTCTCAGAAGTAACCTTGTTATTCAACTGTCTAACAGAGCCACTGCATAGGTTTCTAGGGTTTTTATATTTTGCATTAACATCCTCTATCTGACTATTTATTCTCTCAAAATCAGAATACCGTATTATTGCCTCACCTCGTAATATCAAGTTTCCTTTGTACTCAATATTAAGAGGGATGTTTGTAAACACCTTTACATTGTTTGTTATTACCTCACCGACCTCACCATTTCCTCTGGTAACAGCCTTTACAAGCTTACCTTCCTCATAAGTTAGTACTATGGTTAATCCATCTAACTTCCATGAAAGCACACCCTTTTGCTGACCAAGCCACTCCTTAAGAGTACTCACTTCTTTTGTTTTATCAAGGGAAAGCATAGCTTTTTCATGCCGTTCCTTTGGTAAATTACTCAGCAATTCATATCCTACATGGATTGATGGACTGTTGGAAAGTACAATTCCAGTCTCTTTTTCAAGTTCTAACAATTCATCATAAAGCTTGTCGTATTCTATATTGGGCATAATTTCAGTATTTTCCTGATAATACGCCTTCGCGGCTTTGTTTAATATTTCAATCTTCTCTTTCATCAATTGTATTTTGCTATTTTTGTCATCCATGCTTTTTGCCCTCCGATTTTAATCCCTTCGCCTTGATCTGCTGTTTCTTTTTCTAAGTAAAGTTCTATATATTGCAAATATAGCTGCCGCCAGCCAAACAACACCCCATACTATAGCTGGAATATGTGTTAATTCAGCCAATTGTACAGCATCTGTCTTGGGCATTTCACCCAAATTGAATAATCCAAACTGATAATTAATCTGCATTAAAATAGTATCTACAAAGGTGTCATAAACTGCATATGTAACACTTCCAATACCTATAATCTCAATAACCCAATCGTTAAGCTTCTCATTTTGAATCATATAGATAACTAATGCAAATGCTGCAAATATCACCGAATAAAGCATTGTAAATGAAATAATGCCTGAAAACTTAAAGGTTACTGCAAGAAAAATAATTGCTATAACCCCAATTATGTACTTTTTGAATTTAGTGTTCTTAAGTAATAGTATACAAATTGCAAACAAAACACTTCCTAAATATCCGCCATTAGCTATAAGAAAGGAAGATATTAAATCATTTGGCAGAGAAGTTACATATCCGCTCTCATTGAAATAAATTCTTAAGCCTGTTATATTAGTTCCTGTAACTAAAGCCATAAAGGCATGTCCAAGTTCATGTAAAAAAACTGTAAATAGCTTTATGGGCTTAATAAAAATAGTATTCCATAAAACCATAAGGGCAATAAATATTATAAAAAATCTTCCTGTTTGCCTCATACCTTCCCCCTAAAGCTGCTTATTCTTAAATTTAGCGCGCTATGTACTAAATATTTCATGAATCTTGCAGATAAATTTATAGTACTGTTTACTGGTACTCCAGTAATAATTTATCTAAATGTACTACTACCAAGTACCCTATTTATAGAAGTTATGCTCGTGTACCAGCAAAAAAATCCTGCGAACTCATGTAACATAACTATCACAGCGAGATTAATTAACGCTTTGCTAATTATTTTTGAACCTTGCAGATAATTTAAGTACTGGCTTACTGGTACTTCCCGTACAAGCTTACTATATAAGATTGCTACTAATAGTCAATCAACTATTTATTCTCCGTTAATTAGTAGAATAATGTCAATAATTCCCAAAATAAATTAGACAGATTAAAAAACATTGTGCCTTTACGAGTTACTGTAAAGATATTCGCTAAATTTATATAGAACTAGAACTCAACACTATAAAACAGTAAAATATTTACTAATTTTACATATATTATACATAACTAATTCTTCTTTATAAATTATAACCTGTGCTTAAATAAAAAGAAAGAGTTTACTTAAAGCTAAAATTTCAATTGCTTTTGTAACTCTTGTAATTGCATGAATTCCTATATTTTATATAGTAAATTTAAAGTATTATATATTAATGTATTTCCGAAGACTATTACTATAGATAGAATTCTTTCTATTAAATTGATGCACTCTATAAATACTAGAGCATATCCCATATTATGCATATATAAAAACTTTGCCGTTAAAGCATTACATCTTAACGGCAAAACAAAGAATTAATTAATATAATTATCAACATCCTTTAGGCTTATTCCTTGATGCAGTGCCATATTAAGTCCATTTGCCACTACCTTTGATACTCTGTTTATGATATCATCTATTTCCTTCGGCGTAACAATTAAATGTCCCACAAAAGGATTTAAGGATTCTTTTAAAAGTGAATATTTTTGGTCTCTGTCTAAATTCTTCAGCATATTATAAAAATCAGTTCCTTCAGGAGCTTCCTTTATCATGCTGTCAATAACCAAATCTATAGCATCATTTGTTAACGTAGCAGCGTCAACTACCGTTGGAACTCCAATAGCAATTACAGGCATACCTACAGTGCTCTTACTTATTTCCATCCTTTTGTTGCCCACACCGCCACCTGGTGCTATGCCAGTATCTGCTATTTGAATTGTTGTGCTGACACGTTCCATGCTTCTTGCTGCCAATGCATCAATTGCAATTAAAACATCAGGCTTTACTCTATCTACTATTCCCTTTACTATTTCTCCAGTTTCAATACCAGTTATCCCAAGAACTCCTGGCGATACGGCACATACAGGTCTTACTCCCTTATCTACATGCTCAGGCACATATTCCAAAAGATGCTTTGTTACCATCAGGTTTGAAATTACTTTTGGTCCAAGTGCATCAGGCGTTACATTCCAGTTACCTAATCCAATAACCAAAATTGTTGAATTATCTTTTAGCTGCAATAAAGAAATAAGTTCTTTTGACATATAATCTATTGTCTTTTCATTTATCTGAGTATCATCTTCCCTTAAACGAGGAACTTCTAGTGTAATATAATTGCCCATTGGCTTACCAATTGCAGCTTCACCTGTTGGCGAGGTTATACGGACTCTAGTAATCTTAACATCTTCATCTCCCAAATTTTCAAGAATTACACCTGGCGGAGTCTTATTTTCCTGCGCTTGCTCCTTTGCTTCGCTGCTGTTTATAAAAATTTCGTGTGCTTCAATTACTAAATCTGTAATCCTATTTGAACTGTTTATCATAAGTAATTTGTCCTTTCATATTTACTAAAAAGATTCTATTTTTATTATTTCAAAATAAAAAAATTTTAGTATGAAAGTTTATTTTCAAATTTAAACCTTTAAATCAGCTCCAATTACTCCAACAATTTCCCCTTTCTCAGATTTTATGGGTATTGAAATTGTAATACATGGATTTTTACTAATTGCAGATATATAAACTGGTGAAACAAAATCCTCTCCTTTTAGGCTTTTCTTAAACCAATCCCTTACATTTGCATTAGCAATACCTGCCTCTGGTATTGAGCATATAAATCTGCCTTTTGCATCATTACTCCAAATTGCTTCCATAAATTCAGATTGTCTCAATAAACTGCTCATTTTTTCTCTATGTACATTTTTATTAATTTTCTGTATGTCAGGAATTAGTGCCAATTCCTTGATAACTTTAAACATCTCGGCAATTTTCTTTTCCTTTTCTTCATTATCTAAGTACATATTTGACAACTCAGTAGGATCAAATAGTCCCGTAAGATTTTGATAAGCCTCATTTAAACGAATACTCATTTCTGCAATTTCCTGTATATTATCCTTTTGCTTAAATATAGAAGCTGTAACCTCTTCTACCCTTGTAGTATTGGTAGCTACTAGTTTTTCTACTGCATTCATTTCTCCAACTATTTGATTTGCATATTCTGATTCACTCTCAGATAAGCTAACGATTTTCATAGACATATTGAGCACTTCATTGAAGGAATTATTTATATTTTCTAAATTCTGCCCAATATTCTTAGAAACCATTACTCCTTTTTCTACTTTAATGGCATTTTCCTCTACTACTTTATTTACGCTGCTTACCTCTTCTTGAATACTACTAATTAGTGTATTAATTTCCTTAACTGCATTCTCACTTTCTACTGCCAGTTTCCTGATTTCCTCTGCCACAACAGCAAACCCTCTTCCAGCTTCACCTGCTCTAGAAGATTCAATAGACGCATTTAGTGCCAATAAGTGAGTTTGTTTTGAAATGCTGTTAACTGTCTCTAAAATTTTAATAATTTCTTTTGAGCTATTTGAAAGCAAGTCCATATACTGAATAGTCACATTTGAAGAATCCTGTATTTCTGCTATTGTATTTACAATTTTATATATTTCATCCCTGCTTGTCTTAATAACTGAGCCTGCAAAAGAATTAATCGATTGCAGCTCAGCAGAGATACCTTTTGTATCCTCTACAAGAACAATAACATTTTTTATTTCCTTCAAAATGTTGCTGATATTGTCATTGACCTTCTCGTTCAAATCTGCCATTTCAAGTGTTTCAGCATACACCTGCTGAGAAAAGCTATTATTCTCATCAATATTTACACATAATTGCTCTGAAACCGAAGCCACCTGACTAGAAGATACATATAACTCAATATTTAGCTTTTTCAAATCCATTCTTAATTTTTGAATAAAAGCATCCTTTTCTGCAATTAACCTTCTATTACGATAGGTTAAAATTCCAAATACAATTATGGCTGCTAGAAAAGCTGCAACTAAAGCTACTAACATTACTTGCAATAAACTATACATTATTATTTAGCCTCCCCGAATGATAACAAAAAAGCGCGTTAGATCTACACTAACCACGCCATTGTACTTAGTTAAATTAGTCGATATTTATTTTTATAGTTCTTCAGTTATATTTTCGTAGGGAAATTGTACCATATTAAGATTTTCTTTTCAAGATTTTACAAGTTTTATTTCACTTTTATTTCACAAAAAATAGAAAATTCTAGGTTAATGCTTGCTTTTTAAATTTTTTCGTGGTAAAATATCATCTGTTACGGGCAAGAAGCGGTTTTTTAACCGATTAAATATTATTAGTAATTTTTGCTCATGAAATAAGCGAATTTAGGCTCGCAGGAGGTGAATACTTTGCCAAACATTAAATCAGCAATAAAAAGAGTTAAAGTAACTCAGACTAAGACTTTGCAGAACTCAATCAAAAAGTCTGCTCTTAAGACTTCTATTAAGAAATGTAAAGAAGCTATTGCAGCTAAATCAGATGCAGCTTCAGATTTATACAAATTAACTACAAAGGATATAGATAAAGCCGTAGCTAAGAATTTACTTCACAAAAACACTGCTGCGAGAAAGAAATCTAGATTAGCAAAAGCTTTAAATGCAGCAAAATAATTAAATTATAAAAAGAAAACTCAGGTATTTTTCCTGAGTTTTTATTTTTATAATAAACACTTAAGCAATTAGTATTCATCTGTGTTTCGGCGGTATTTTAGGTACTGTATCTATACAATTACAATTTGTTCGGCTTAACTCAAAGTTTATTTCTGTCACACTAAATGAACCATGGATTGTGAATGAGGAAACTCAATCTTATACAAATTTCATAAACACTTGGTTTGCTAAATCTAAGCCTAATGGAGTCAAACTTACTCTTTCACCACATATCTCAATTAGCTTTTTTTGCTGAAGTTCTTTAAAACTTTCTTCATAAATGCTAAACATATCCTGCCCAAATAGCTTTTTAAATTCTGAGTTATTTACACCTTGATTAAGTCGCAATCCTAAAAACATATATTCAGATACTTTGTCGGAAAACTCCAACTTATATCTCTCTTCTACTGGTTTTAAACCTTTCTCAATAGAATCGATATAGCTTTCTATAGTATATTTATTTGAAAACCTTTCACCTTCCAAAAGCGAATGTGCTCCTGCTCCTAGTCCCAAGTAATCAACGCATTTCCAGTATGTCAAATTATGCTTGCATTGATAGCCTTCCTTTGCAAAATTTGAAAGTTCGTATTGCTCAAACCCATTTTCCCTCAAAAAATCAATGGCGTAGTGATACATATTCCTATCAAGTTCATCTTCTACCTGAATTAACTCTCCTCTTTCAAGCATATCACCAAATCTTGTTCCCTCTTCTATTTTCAAGCTATATGCAGAAATATGGGTAATATCTAACTCCACTAATACTTTTAGTGTTTCTGCCCAATCCTCCATTGTCTGCTCTGGAATTCCAAATATAACATCTGCATTAATGTTATTAAAACCTGCCTTTTTCGCCAGTTCTACACTTGCAATAAAGTCATCTGTTGAATGTCGTCTGCCCAAATACTTCAATAGATTACTTTGATAAGCCTGAAGCCCAATACTTATTCTATTGATTCCACTTCTTCTGTATGAAGTCAGCTTTTCAATATCAAGGGTACCTGGGTTACTTTCTATACTTATTTCACAAGTCTCAGAAATATTAAATTTTATTTTGCATAGATTAAGCACTTCATTAATATACTTTTGGTTGACACAAGAAGGAGTACCTCCCCCAATAAAAATTGTATCAATTAAATTGGTTTCCATTGTATTATAGTAAAGCTCTATTTCCTTTTTCAAAGCTTCAAAATAACTCTCTGCTTCATCGATTCTTCCTGCATATGAATTAAAATCACAATAGTTACATTTAGAACTGCAAAAAGGTACATGTATATATAGACCTGTTTTAGTCATTGGTGACATAGCTTAATCTCCCTATTTTATTTCCGCCAAACTATCAATTATACTTATGCGTAAACCTTATATTAAAATATCGGCTGTTGTAATGTTCCATACAATAAACTTAAACTTGCTCAGCAATTTTCAAGCCAATATATAGAATTAACGAACACCTCAAAAGAAATTCTTAAAAAGAAACACTTAAAAATAAGCATTTCAATAAACGCTTAAATGCCAACATATTAGTTTTAAATTCGATTTTATTTGACATTCTTTATTATTTTCTGTACTTATATTAACATATTATGTTATGATATACTAGGTTGCTGTTATACATATAGTATAATATTAACGCCATAAAAAAGGCAGATACTTATAGATGTACTATATTGTTTTACATTATAGTATAATATTTAGTTGTTCTGCCTTCGCAATTTAAATTGCAGCTGTGAGAGACCCTATTAATTGAAAATTTATATTAGTTGAATCAAAAGCTTGCTGAATAAATACAATTTCAATATTTATGAAATAATGAAAATAGTATTTTACAGCAATCACTAATTTCATTCAATTAATTTAGGTAATAACCACTGGTTCTTTCTCTCTCAGATATATTTTTATGGGAAAGCTTTTAACTTAAAATATTCTTAAAGGTGGTGCTAATTCCATGCCATAAGTTAAGTACAGGCATGGATATTATAATGGAAAACAAGATTTTAGACAATAAATCCTTTTACAAAATGGCTTTTTCACTAATAATGCCAATGGCATTACAGAATTTAATTTCGGTTGGAATAAACTCTATAGATGTGCTTATGCTGGGAAGTGTAAGCGAAACAGTCCTTTCTGCTGCGTCTCTTGCCGGCCAGGTTCAGTTTATAATGATACTAATTTTCTTTGGCTTAACCTCTGGTGCTGCCGTTTTAACTGCTCAATACTGGGGAAAAGGCGATAAAGCAACAATTGAAAAGATCATGGGAATATGTATGAGATTCTCACTTATTATTGCTATTTTATTCACGGTTGCTGTATTGCTGTTTCCAGCACAAATCATGCGTATATTCACCAATGAAGCCCCTGTTATTGCAGAAGGTGTTAAGTATTTGCGAATTATTGCATTTTCCTATATTTTTATGTCTATTACAATGATTTATTTAAATGTAATGAGAAGTGTTGAGCGAGTTGTGGTTTCAACTGTTGTATACCTCATTTCACTTATTGTAAATGTAACATTAGCGTCAATGTTTATTTTAGGTGCATTTGGATTCCCAAAGCTTGGTATAGTAGGAGCAGCAATTGCTACTATTGCAGCTAGAGCAGCTGAACTTATTTGTGTTTTCATATATGCGAAAAAATTCAATAAGGTTATACAATTCAAATTTAAAAACTTATTTGTACGAGATAAAATTCTATTTAAAGACTTTCTTCAGTATTCTATTCCAGTTACAATTAACGAGCTTATGTGGGGTACTGGAGTAGCAATGAATGCAGTTGTCATAGGGCATTTAGGAAGCTCTGTGGTTTCTGCCAACTCAGTTGCTCAGATTACAAGGCAATTGGCAACCGTTATTGCTTTTGGTATTGCTAATGCTACAGCTATAACTATTGGTAAAACTATTGGTGAAAACAATATGGAAGCTGCAATGGTTTATTCCAAACGCTTTATTAAGCTTAGCATAGCAGCTGGTATGTTAGGTGCATTAGTAATTCTGATTGTAAGGCCCTTATTAATGTCTTCTCTCAACCTAAGTGACCTTACTCAAGGCTATCTTTCAGTAATGATGTTTGTAATGTCATATTTTGTTGTTGCTCAAGCATTAAATACAACTCTTATAGTTGGAATTTTCCGTGGAGGCGGAGATACAAAATTTGGCTTGTATCTTGATATTGCTACAATGTGGGGAGGCTCTATTCTTGTAGGTGCCCTAGCAGCTTTCATTTTCCATTGGAGCGTACCTGTGGTATATATGATATTGATGAGTGATGAAATTATTAAAATTCCTCTGAGTATTTGGAGATTCAAAAGCAAAAAGTGGCTGAATAATGTTACAAGGGATATTGTTTAATAAGGCTGTAGCATCCGTATTACCGCCTCGCGTAGTAGTTTTAACTGCTACGCAATTATTTTATCAAAAGTATATGTTTCATTTTTTCTTGAACGTATTAAGCATTCATCATTCATGTATGCATTTACAATTTTTTCTTGACTATATAATCATATTTCATACAAAAACCCCCTTCATTGGATTTTGTTCAGTAAAGGGGGTACATATCATTTTTAGGTCTACCTTTTCGGGTCGGTTCAAACACACTTTTTGATCTAACTATTGCATCATTTCATTTCTTAACTTAATGACATTGAGCAGTACTAGTGGTTTAGGTGAGTTCATATTGGTGGTCAATATGAACTATTGTGTGTCAGGTTGGTGGTCTAGAAAACCTGATAATGCCCTATACTAAGGATTTTGCAGATATACAAAAGATCATATCAACCTAAATGACTTTTTGAAATTTACTTATCTTCAAGTCTATTAAGAAAATCCTCATAAACTTTCTTAGTAGCAATTCCAACATCAGGTAGCGTCTGCTTTATGTTATCAATTAATAATTTGTTTTGTATAATTTTCTCCCTATGATCCTCCATAAAATTCCTTAAAGAATCTACACATACTTCTAATAATTCTTTATCTAGAGTATTTGCTAATTGCAACAATACTTTAAGTTGTTGTGCGCTTTCAATATTATCAAGGCAATATGCTAACTTCTTTTTAAACTCTAAAGGCTGAGAATCCAATTCATTTAGCATTTCTAACCAATCACTTTCTGAAAACCTCAATAATAGCTTTCTAGCATCTTCGGATGCAATATCATACCAAAAATCTTGTGAACTATCCTCATCTAAAAAGTCCTTCATAAATTCAACAAAGTTTTTATACATGTCCAACCTCCATTTTTAATTTTTTAAACCTACTTTACTGGGTTAAATCCAGGAGTTAATTTCCCTCCTGTAGGATAACCAGATATAACATTATTCCCATCTTTTATAACATCGATTTCTACACCATTTACAATACCTCTATGTAAGGTTAAATTATCACGTACACCAATTGGAGGAGTATCACCAACAGTTTTTATGGAATCAATTATATTTTTGTTACTCCAATTTTCAGGAAAAAGTGTACTTGTCTTTATTTTTGCTAAGTTACCATTTGAGTACTGAGTTGTAAATTTTACTACCTTTGTTCCATCCGCATTTTCTGATATTACTTCTACTGCATAATTGGGATTAGCATTGTTAATCTGTGGAGAATGTCCACCTATTAGTTTGTTTCCATTAGAACGTTCTCCATATAAAATTTTATTTTCCATTTCTGGACTAATGATAGTCTTACTCGTTATATTAGTAGTTTTTTGGGCATTAACACTACTTGAACTTTTACTTGAAACATTTTTGGTATTTACACTACCTGAACTTTTACTTGAAAAATTTTTGGTATTTGCACTACTTAGATTTCTACTTGAAACATATCCTAAACCAAGCACCATTAAGCCACCAATAACATCTCCCCATCCCCCTTCCAACTTATTTCCTAATTCTTTAAATTTTATTTTTTCATATCTTTCAATAATAAAATCTAATTTCTTCTCATCCAGGGTATGGTCTGAAAAATCCATGCCATACAACATCATATGTATTTCTAATGCCGACAAAGTCCCCTCATCATAATAACCAGTTCTTAGTGCATTAGATAATGCCTGAATAGCAAACATTCTTTTATTGATTTCATTTGGATCGTCTGTCATTTTATACCCCAAATTGGTGTTAAGCTTGTATGGACCCGTTTTTCTAATTTCAAGTCTCATAACTTCTGCAGCTTCTCTTAATTTGCTCTCATCCTGCCACCAAAATCCATCAAAATATCCATCAGTTCGATTCCAATAATCAGAATTCAATTCCTTATAGTTAACACCATTAACCATTCCCTCTTTAGCTTTCTTTGGAGGAGTATCCGAATATCCTTGTTTTTTTAAGTATTCTATGGTTTTAGTATCACTAGCTTTTACCTCTGTTTTTGTACCAGTATTCGGTGCATATAAAATCTTCTTTTTCTGTGGAGGTATTTCTGTATATCCTTGTTTTTTTAAGTATTCTATGGTTTTAGTATCACTAGCCTTTACCTCTGATTTACTACCAGTATTTGGTGCATATAAAATAATTTTATCCGTATTATTTTCTACTTTCTTTCCTTTATTAGGAGGATTTTGCGAATATCCCTGACTTTTTAAGTAATTTATAGCATTAGTATCAGTAGCTTTTATTTCTATTTTTGCACCAGTATTTGGTGCGTATAGAGTGATTTTATCTTCTTGAACTCTCTGTATGACCTTATTGAATAGTGATCCTAAGTAAGAAGGTTTATTCAATTTTATTATACTACTTTTTGAACCTTCATTAACAGCTTTATCCCCCATAACATCTGCTTCTTTTTCAAGTTCTGCATTATCATTCACAAGAGTGCCTGATTTCATCTGCATTGTAGGGGGTACTCTTCCCTGCTTCTGCTGTACAGCATGCCATCCTTCATGAGGAAGGTATTTTTCCTGACCAGGAGCAATATGTATATTGTTTCCCTGCGTATACGCCAATGCACCTACTTGCTGTGGTTTATCAGAATTTTTATGTACACTTACATCTGATAAATCAATACCAGATAGATTTTCAAGACCTGACCTCAAGTTGCTTGGCAAACCCGTAGAGGAAGATGCATTTTTTGCTGATTTCCTCTGAATAGGCTCATTTTCACCTATTTGTCTAACCTGTGATAATTTCTGTTTTTGAATAACGCTTTTTTGGTTAGCATTAGTCTCATCGTGCTCTTTATTTTGTTGAATATTTCTAACTTTCTTTCCCGTACCATTTAATTTCATTAACTGTTTACGTCGTTTACCCTCATTCAATAGTTGAAGTGCACGGCGATATCCAACAGCTCTTTGAAAAAGTAAAAATTCTTCACGTGTTACAGAATCGGGATCTGTGAGAAATATCTCTTCCATTTTTTTATAATCTGTTGTTCTCACATTATATTTTTTTTCGTCTTCTTTGCCATCTTGTTGCTCTTGCAGATTTTTGTTTACCGTGCTTACAGGCTTTTTAGGCTTATTTCGCAGTTCTGCCTTTTCTTTCATCTATGTCACCCCTTGAAGGTTAGTCATATATAAAGTAAATTTCAAGATATTAATAACAACATAGATATAAAATGACTTAAGACACAACCATATGTTTGGCAAAAGTGCTTGTTCTTCACCGCAATTATTTCAGTGTCAATTTCGTGAGCAAGCAATAGATATATTTCTCGGGAGTACTATTTAAGCATTTTACTGTTCTATATATTGTATTGTCATAGGCGGAATAGTAATTATTTATACAACTCTTTTTTTAACTTCTAATATTCCCCTTGTAATCCGCTTCACATTGCATTAAAATAAAACATATACTAGTTTTAAGTATAGCAACAAGCTGCGAGGTTTTCTTTCAGCGAGGTGCAGCTAAAATTTAATATTGCATATTTACAAATTAAATGTACTGATTCAAGAGGGTTCGTCCCAATTGTTAAGGCATGAATATTTATAAGTATACTAAATTATGCTCTATTAGATAAAGGGTTATTATTCGATTTGGATTTCTTTGTTATTTATTAAGCTTTCCCTTTATTTGATTAAGGAGTTATTCTTTATTGAGAGTTTAATTTTCTAGACTATATTATCCTTGTGCCTTACGGTATAAGGATTTTTTATTTGTTAAAAGCTTCATCTAGTCAATAACACTGTAAGGGGTTAAAGAACTAATCCAATGAAAAGTAAGTTTTTTATACATATTTGATTTAGTAGATTTAATTTGATTAATTGGCAACAAGCCATTGCTAAATTTTACACAACCAAAAACTATATTGTTGGAGAGTTGATTAATTTTATTAAAGGAGGGTTAATTCCATACCTATGCTTAGTAATTATTACACAGCTTTTCCATATAAAAATGCAGGTATTAACTTATCAATGGGAAGTTGAGTTATTAAGCTTAAAAAGGTGTTGGACTGTAATTATGCAAACAAGAATTGCTGCTGTTAGTATTATTATTGAGAATCCAGATTCTGTTGAGAAATTAAACACTGTACTACATGACTATAGTCAATATATTATCGGCAGGATGGGTATTCCCTATCAAAAACGAAATATATCCATTATCTGCATTGTGATGGATGCGCCTAATGACGTGATTAGTGCATTATCTGGAAAATTAGGCATGATACCTTATATAACCGCAAAAACAGCTTATTCAAAGCTTTTTGATGCAGAATAGGTGCAATTAGATTATTACTAACTAATATGAGTGCATCACAAAATAGCGAACATTAATGCACAAGCATAAATATTTGATGTTTACAATTGTTAATAAGCCATAACTGCTTTTGCCTCAAACGACACAAAGTACTTATGCAATAAATAACCACATTAATTTATTTAGTATCAATTTATTTTGTAATAATTCATTCAGTATTAAATATTTAATTGTGTAACAAAAACTATTGATAACCTAGCATCTATTACCTTTTAATAAGGTAATATTAGTTAAATATGTTAATAATTTCACAACGTATGCAACATATTCTTAAAAAAATGAAAGGAATAAATTTATGAGCTTAAATGAAACTCCACGAGCAAACCGCTTGCACATAGGTATATTTGGAAAAAGAAACAATGGAAAATCTTCTCTGATAAATGCTATTACAGGTCACAACACTGCCTTGGTATCAGATTTGGCCGGCACAACCACTGACCCTGTATACAAAAGCATGGAAATATATCCAATTGGTCCATGCGTTTTAATTGATACAGCAGGCTTTGACGATGAAGGCTCTATTGGACAACTACGAGTTGAAAAAACAAAAGAAGCTGTTCAAAAAACAGACATTGCCTTAATTGTATTTAGTGAAGATGAAGAAATTGATATTGAGAAGGAATGGATTGCAACCTTCAAAAATAAAAATATACCCTTTATACCCGTTCTGAACAAATCAGATTTGATTATAGATATAGATGCTGCTAGTAAATATATTGAAGACAATATCGGAGTAAAACCTATTGTAGTGAGCAGTACTCAAAAAAATGGAATTGATCAAATAATAACGGCTATAATGCGCAGCCTACCAGAAGATTATGACCTTCAAAGTATTACTGGTGATATTGTTAAGGATGGAGATGTTGTTTTGCTTGTAATGCCCCAGGATATTCAAGCACCAAAAGGACGTTTAATTCTTCCTCAGGTACAAACACTAAGGGAGTTGCTTGACAGAAAGTGCATAGTTCTAAGTGCTACAACTGACAAGCTAGATGAAGCACTTAATGCCCTTAGCTCCCCCCCTGCAGTAATAATTACTGATTCACAAGTTTTTAAGACTGTGTATGATAAAAAGCCCAAGGAAAGCAAGCTAACTTCTTTCTCTGTGCTTTTTGCAGGCTACAAAGGCGATTTGGACTATTATACAAAGAGTGTTGTAGCTATTGATAATTTAACTGAAAGTTCAAAAGTCCTTATTGCTGAAGCCTGTACCCATGCACCCCTTAGCGAAGATATAGGAAGAGAAAAAATTCCTGCACTTTTACGTAAAAAGGTTGGGCAAAACCTGACTATTGATATTGTAAGCGGTACAGATTTTCCAAAGGATCTGACTAAATACGATTTAGTTATTCAATGCGGTGCTTGTATGTTCAATAGAAAATATGTTCTTTCAAGAATTAAATTAGCTGCTGAGCAAAAAGTTCCTATGACTAATTACGGAATTGTAATTGCTTATTTATCAGACATACTTGACAAGATTAGCTTAAAATAAAAATATTTTTAACAAAGGAGTTAAAAACATGTATAACGTAAAATCTATGGACTCAAACGAATTTATTGATGATGGTGAAATTTTAGAATCTATTAGTGAAGCAAAGAAGCTTGTAAAAGACCAAGCAGAAATAGATAGAATATTAGCCAAAGCAAGGCAATACAAGGGGCTTACACATAGAGAAGCTGCTGTCTTGCTTGAAATAGATGATGATGAAACTCTTGAAAAAATGTATAAAACTGCACGAGAAGTCAAGGAAGAAATTTACGGGAAGAGAATTGTAATATTTGCGCCTCTATATTTATCAAATTATTGTGTTAACAATTGTAAATACTGCGGCTTTAAATGTTCAAATAAAATAGGAAGACATAAGTTAACTCAAGAAGAAATAAGAGAAGAAGTTAGGGCATTAGAAGCCATGGGACACAAAAGACTGCTGCTTGAAGCAGGTGAAGACGATGAAAATTGTCCTATCGAATATATTTTGGAATGCATTAAAACAATCTATGATGAGAAGTTTGAAAATGGTGCAATCCGCAGAGTCAATATTGATATAGCTGCAACCACAGCAGAGAATTATAAAAAGCTGAAGAATGCTAAGATTGGAACTTACTTGCTATTCCAAGAAACATATCATAAGCCAACTTATTTAGAAATGCACAAGGGTCCAAAGCACAATTACGAGTGGCACACTGAGGCAATGGACAGAGCAATGCTAGGTGGCGGAATTGATGATGTTGGTATAGGAGCTTTGTATGGATTGTATGACTATCATTATGAAACAATTGCGCTGCTGATGCACGCTGAGCATTTAGAAGCAGTTGCAGGAGTTGGCCCTCATACAATTTCAATTCCGCGGCTTCTTCCTGCTGAAGGTGTTGACTATGAGTCCTTCCCCTATTTAGTAAATGACAGAGATTTTAAAAAGCTAGTTGCAATTATCCGCCTTGCAGTTCCTTATACAGGAATGATTCTGACAACACGTGAAAGTGTCGATTTTCGTAAAGAACTTCTTGAAGTGGGTATCTCTCAGATGAGTGCAGGCTCAAGTGTTGATGTAGGCGGTTATGCTAATAGAAATACTATTGATGAGGAAGGTTTAGAAGAAAAACCTCAGTTTAACCTTGCTGATCATAGAAAACCTATTGACGTTATAAAAGACCTTGTAAAAGATGGTTATATACCAAGCTATTGTACAGCCTGCTATAGAGAAGGCAGAACTGGCGACCGTTTTATGCCTTTAGCTAAATCAGGTCAAATTAAAAACTGTTGTCACCCTAATGCTTTGCTAACATTCGAGGAATATATAAGTGACTATGCTGATGAAGAACTAAAGCAAATGGGTCAAAAAATGATTGATGCCGAAATTCAAAATGTGCCTAATGAAAAGCAACGAGAAAGAGCTGCTGATTACCTGCGCAAAATTCGTAGTGGTGCAAGAGATTTGAGATTCTAAATCGACATACAATAAAAAAGGGAACAAAATATGTTATTTGCTGGTGAGTGCAAAAACTATTTTGTTCCCTCTTTATTGTTATATCACTATTCAGCTACTGATTATCAGTCTATTGGTGTTCAAATTGCTTCTATACACCCATTTCAAAAGCTACGCAGAAGTTAGGCTGTGAAACTCCTGATCTACCTTTGAATGGATCTGAATCACGCAGCAAGCCCCAACGGTATGTTCCATTTGCTCTTGAACTACCACCTGTAAAGGCGTAACCTACTTTTACACCTGATGCAGGAAGGTTACTTGCACATGTTATCTTTACAGAATTTCCTGATATTTCAACTGAACTAATGGTAACTTTTGAACCATTTGCTGTAACCTCAAAGCCTTTACCATTTTTCCATTCAGTATTGCTGCTCTGATTTGGTGCTCCAAGTGTAGTATCCCAAACTAGAGGACCTACTGGTACATGGAAGTTTACTGTTATCACATTACCGCTCTTTGTAGCTCCAGTAGGTTGTAATGGCTGCCAATTGTTACCTAGAACAACTCTTTCATAATATACCTGACCGAATTTTTCACCCATCTGTTGATATGCATTTGCTGTCAAATGCACATGGTCGCTGCCATAAGTACGTTGATAGTTTGGTCCTATACAAACGATATCATTTGGATAGTCAACTCCAGCCTTCCACTGAGCCAATGTTGAAACTGCAGTTCCAGTACTCATATATGAATGCTGCTGTACTAAAAACAGAGGTATATTCTGTGTTTGTCCAGTTATTGCTTTAATATCCTTATTATAATCAGACCATAATTGACGGATACAGCTTTCATAGGACTGATTGTTGAAATCATTTTCTCCATGTACAAGAGTAATTGCTCCAACACCGTATGTCTTACCAGCTGCTTTTGCAAGACGGTTAATTGCTTGAACCTCGAACAATGCAGCTTGGTAGCTATGACCTAAATCACTTTGAACTGCTGCACCCTTCTTTAATTGCTCGTAACCTTGACCTGTTTCACCAACTACCGTGTGTGCAGTAATGTAGTCTTTACCACCTGCTGCCTTAACCAAAGCAGTTATTTGGTTTGCCATAGCTGTATGTGGAGTCTCTCCCCATATATTTATTGGATAAGCAACATGCCAGCCAGAACCAATATTTCTAATAGGCTCAACTAGTGGAACCATTTTAAGTTGACTATTGTTTGAATCGTATGGTGGAACTGTTAAATTTAAGTTTCCTAATGATAATTTTAGATTGTTATAAGGCTGAGTTGTAGATACCACTGGAGTACCAAAATGTCCAACTGAAAGGCTTTGACCAGTTCCAATTACTCCAGCCCAATCCCAAGGTATATTAAACTGAGGTTCTTCTGGATCCTCTGGATCTTCTGGCTCTACACTTGCTCCTGGGAAAGTAGTTATAATGCCAAGTAAATACTGCTTCATAAGAGCAAAATCAATTGCATCAATTGCTCCGCTGGCATCTAAATCTGCTGATGCAGTATTTTCGATTGCTTCTGCTCCTAAAAGATGCTTCTTTATCAGCATTAGATCAATTGCATCTATTGAACCATCAGCATTTATGTCACCTAAAGTTTTAGAACTGCTAGCTCCATCAAAACTAAACCAATTAATATTAAATAAATATCCGCTTCCCCCAGTAAATTTTAGGTATAAATCATGTATTCCAGTTGCACCAGTAAGATTACAACTTACATCTACCCAATTCTGAAAATCACCCGTTCCGGAAACAGGACATGTACCTATTAATGTGCCATTAATACTGTCAAGCCTAAGTTCAATATTTCCTCCACTTGTAGCACTTGCTACTCTTGCCGTAAAGCTAGTCTTTCCGCTGCCAAAATCAATACCGCTGTAAACTGCATAATCTCCA
Source organism: Ruminiclostridium herbifermentans (assembly GCF_005473905.2). NCBI lineage: Bacteria > Bacillati > Bacillota > Clostridia > Eubacteriales > Oscillospiraceae > Ruminiclostridium > Ruminiclostridium herbifermentans. The sequence continues at coordinate 2,035,865 of NZ_CP061336.1, read as the reverse complement.
TTTTCTATATACCCAATATTTTCGCCACCCTCTGCACAAGCTTCAGTGCGAATCCCAGATTGGGAAGTGAAATTTTCTGCTTCTATTTTAGAAGCAGCGGCATACGCTGTTTGAGGATCACTGTAGCTAATATTGCATGCAAGCAAAAAAGCTGCAGTAATTGCACCAATAAATCTTATTATTTTCTTATTTAGCATAGATTAAACCTCCTTTTATTTTAGTTAGGGTTAATACTGCTTTTGTATAGTTATATAAAATAAAAAAGTTCAGCCATCATTTCAGATTTTTTGTCAACTTTTACATAGACAGCACTCATCTGAAAGCAGTATTACTATTACAAATATTCGTAACTGCTTGAAATTTTTAGTGGGAAAATTAGGATATATATATTGTCATTTAAGTAAATAAGTCAATATCACCCACAATGACAAAAATGCGTTTCGTGAGACTCGAAATCTCAAAATGCATTCACCAACTATTTTTAAGTTGTTATAGCTACAAACCATTGATAATTTTACAACACAATAGCTGCTATGTACGTAGTTGTTAGTATATAATTTATAGCTTATTAGCAATGGATTCTAATGATGTTCTGCGCTTCAATGCAAAAATCAGTATTGCAGTAATTGCAGCACCTCCAAATGAACTAATACTAAATGGTATTACAAATCCAAAAAGTGCTGCTTCCCTCTCTAAAATAAAGGCTGCAACAGGATATGCTAAAATTGCACCAAATAAGCCTGTACCAATAACTTCACCTATTACAGCACTCATAACTTTGGGAATTTTTCTATACAATAAGCCGCAAAGCAATGCTCCCACCATACTTCCAGGAAATGCAAGCAGCGTTCCCGTACCAGCTATAACACGAATACATGAGGCTGCAAATGCCACTACTACTGCATAGAAAGGTCCTAACATTACACCTGCTATAACATTTACCATATGCTGTACTGGCGCACATTTAGCAATACCCACTGGAAATGAAAATGTTGAACCAACAACAGCTACAGCTATAAGTAATCCTGATAAGGCTATCATTTTAACATTTATCTTCATAAAAACAACTCCAATCTAATCTATATTTTAGTACTCAATTTCCCAAAATTTTTTAAAAACAAAAATCTATCTGTGTTCAAGTTTATCAATGGTCTATTGCTGCATGAATTGGTACTGTTGACGTAATAATTGTAAATTAGTACTGTTGCCAAGAAGCAGCAATTGATTCTAACCAAACTTTACCAACTCAACTTTACATTGATAATTCTAAACACAGTATCCAAATCTTTTTTTACACTTGTATATTCAAACTTAATTTTACATTGATAATATTGAACACCTATAATTCAACGGGAAAAGCTACGTTATGTATTTTAAATCTAAGCTAACTTTTCAGAACAAAATTCAACCTTTTCGCCAGCTAAAATTTTATTTGTTGTTCTGAGTGCACACATTTTTCCACACATGGTACATGAATGCTTTTCAGAAGGCGAAGAACTTTCGAAGTACTCTCTTGCTTTATCTCCATCAATAGCATATGAGAACATTTCCTCCCAATCAATGCGGCGTCTGGCATCACTCATTTTGTTATCAAGTTCCCGAGCGCCTGGAATACCCTTTGCAATATCAGCTGCATGAGCTGCTATTTTTGATGCCACTATTCCCTCTCGAACATCTAATAAATCTGGAAGGCGCAAATGTTCGGCTGGAGTTACATAGCATAGAAAATCAGCACCGCTGCTAGCTGCAATTGCACCGCCTATTGCAGAAGTAATATGGTCATATCCAGGGGCTATATCTGTTACAAGAGGTCCCAACACATAAAAAGGCGCTCCATGACATAACCTTTTCTGTATTGTCATATTTGCAGCAATTTCATTTAATGCCATATGCCCCGGGCCTTCTACTATTACCTGAACGTCCTTGTCCCATGCTCTTTTTGTCAAATTGCCAAGTTCAATTAGTTCACTTAATTGCCCTGCATCTGAGCTGTCATTAATGCTACCAGGACGTAATGCATCTCCAAGGCTTATTGTAACATCATACTCCCTAAGTATTTCTAAAACCTCATCATAGTACTGGAAAAACGGATTTTCATTTCCCGTCATTTCCATCCATGCAAATAATAAAGAACCACCACGAGAAACAATATTGGTAAGCCTTTTAGAGCGCTTAAAGCATTCAATTGCACGTTTGTTTATTCCAGCATGAATGGTCATAAAATCAACGCCTTCTTTTGCGTGAGCTTCTACAATGGTAAGAAAATCCTCTGCCTTGATGTCCAATAAATCTTTTTCCAAATAGCCAATTGCATCGTACATAGGTACTGTACCAATCATAGCAGGAGATCTTTCAATTAGCTGAGTTCTGAAAGTATTTGTCTTTCCGTAATTACTTAAATCCATAATTGCCTCTGCTCCAAATTTCAGAGCCAAATCAACCTTTTCCATCTCTTTTGAATAATCAATGCAATCTCCTGAAATCCCTAAATTAACATTAATCTTAGTTCTGAGTCCTTCTCCTATTCCTTCAGCACTAAGTGATTTGTGATTAATATTTGCAGGAATTACTACCTTTCCGCTGGCAATCAAATCTCGTAATTTTTTTTCATCAATTTTCTCTTTTCTTGACACTAACATCATTTCATTGGTGATAATTCCTTTTTTAGCTGCTTCCATCTGTGTTTTATAATTCATTTTTTACCCCTCTCTTTAGTTCTACCTCAAATATTTTATTCGGCTTTCACAAGCAGAATTAAAAAATACAAAGCTTAAGTTATTATTTAACTTTCCCAGTTAAAAACGTATGTGTTAAGCTTATCAATGGAAAGTTGGATTAGAAATAATTGCATGAATTAGTTGGTGAGTAAAGCTTGCTTTATTAAAGAGCATTTGAAATTAATGAAATATAGAAGGTAGTGTTCATTTATGTTTAATTTCATTTAGCACGCTCTATGTTTTTTTGCCGTCAACTCAATTAACCATGGATGGTGAATGTGTACGACGGCTAAAATACTGAAGATAAACCATTACTAATTCAAGCAATTATTTCGTCAACAAGCCATTGATAAGCTTAAGCACCGATAGATTTTTTCGGTGGGAAAGTTGGATTAATTATTTAAAAGCCGTATATAAAGTGGTGTTGTATTGTATGTTATTTTTCAGCGGGGATTAAGAATAATACCGTAATTTTTATTAAAGTGACTGGCGTAGTCCAGCTTCGCTAAACACACCACAACCTAAAAAGTGCCTACCCAATTGGGTAAGCACTCTAATTCAATAAAAACTAATTCTTTGCTTCCCTACAACGGTGTTAACCGACAGGTTCAAAGGGTCAGGTTTTACCTTCTCAACCGCAAAGCACACGCAAATAAATAGTAATACTGAAATACACTATTTACTGGTGTTCCTTATTGGTCCCCCCACAAATAAATATTAAATTGTATAACATTTATGACATATAAAACAACATCTTGAATTTTAACATATAAAGGAAATTTAGTAAAGCTATAAAATAGACGCAAAGTTAAGAAAAAATAGTTTCCTCTTTTTTATATTATCGTGTTTAATATTAATAACCCCGACTAATTGTAATAAAAGTAATTACAATTCCAGTAATAATAAACAATATAGGAACCTTTATGTATCTATTATAACAAATAACTTTATGCCTGAACATGTACTTCATCTAAAGTTGATACTTTTCATTTTTACAAAAAATCTCCTACTTAGCATATGAATTAAATTCTTTGCCAAGAAGGAGTTATTTCTAATTTCAAACAATAATTTTTATTTTCCTGATTTAACTATGCAATTTAATTTAAAAGAGGTAGGCTTGTTATCAAAACCTTACCTCTTTTCATTGATTTTCACTTAAGAATTAAACAGTATTATCAAATACTTATTATAATTCTATATTAAACTGCATTGTGAACGAAAGATGCTATACTGTTTATTGGAATATCTGTTACAGATCCAACGTTATAAACAGGAGTGCCTTTATTCATTCCGTACTGATCGAACTGACAATTGTATCCATATCCGTGCATATTGTCATTATTGTTGTCATTCATATTCATGTAATTTCCACCACAAGCATTTCCTAATGCACAACCAGGTGCAGGGCCAATACTGGTTATTAATCTGCAATAGCACTCATTAACTCCTAATATTACGCCTGTAAAGCCGCAGCCTGACTGTCCTCCGCTTTTAGTAAATATAGTAACTGTTTGACCAATGTACTTTGCTAATAAATGACAAAGATTGTCATTACAGCCACATGAATTACAACCATCCATATAAAATCCCCTTTCACTAGAATACTATTCATACTAGTAGTTTATGTTAACCCTAATGAAAGTGTTACTAATAGATATTTAATTATTTAGCTTCGAGTTCTGTTTTTTTTCTTCATAGCCTTGACAGGGTTGTCCTGATGATTGATAAACTACTACAGATGGAATCTGCCTAGTTTTGAAGCCAAATGTTTTACATCCATGCGGCATATTCGCATCCCAAGTAATATAGTAGTATTTGCAATTACGGCAGTTAATCCTTTCTGTTGACATTTTGTAAAACTCCTCGTTAAATAATTTGAATACGACATTAAATAATTGGTAAACAACTCTCTTCTTGTAAATAATTTTCTTGATTTAATACTTTTCTCAGTGCAATATTAAGTTCTGTTCATTACTCCCTTTGTTGTTATTATATTTACACCTGTTCCAAATAAGTCCGATATTACTACCTGATGAAACTCAACAGGAGCCTTAAGTTCTATCTTTCTGAGTTCTGCAAGAGCACACTGTATTTTTTCCTTTGGAATTGGTTTATCACTTCTAACACTGACAAGCGGCAGTTCCCCATCGATAACTCTTATTGTTGAGGTTAAACTTCTTTTAGGAAATTGTATTTCATCTATCGCATAGGCTTTTCCCTTTTCACACAAGGCATTTTCAACAAGACTTACTTTATTATTTGCATCAATTTGAACATTCATTCTGCAACCATTTGGACAGACTATACAAACTATCTCTCTATTGTTACTCATCAATAAACACCTCCAAATTTCGTACATCATTTAAATCCTGAGCTTTTAAGTCTATTCTTACCATTTCTGCAGGGTTTAGAGCTTTGAAGGTCTTTTTCTTAATTTGCCTATTGCCGTCTTTAAATATTATTGTCTTATTTTTATACGGGCTTGTTACCCTCATTGAAAAGGTTATATCCTTATTTGGTGAAATGCTCTGAGGCAATACATATCTAATTCCATTGCCTGCAATAACAGTTATATCAGATTTATTTTTAATGCTGCCGTTTATATAATCAACAGCAGTTCTAGCTGCCAATTCACCCTCCGCTGATACATAGTCCACCAAATCATGCACCTGCAAAACATTACCGCAGGCAAATATTCCTGGAACACTGGTCTGCAAATTTTCATCAACTCTTGCACCGCCAGTAATATCATCAATATGTACACCTGCATTTAAAGACAATTCATTCTCAGGTATTAAGCCAACAGATAGTATTAAAGTGTCACATTCAAACTTTTTAGACGTTCCGCGAATTGGGTTGCCTTGTTCATCAACCTTTGCAATAGTAACACTCTTAACCCTTTCATGGCCTTCGATTTTTATAACAGTGTGGCTTAATAAAAGTGGTATTCCAAAATCATCAAGACATTGTGTTATGTTTCTTTGAAGACCGCTCGAATAAGGCAGCTTCTCTACAACAGCCAATACCTTTGCTCCTTCAAAGGTCAAACGTCTTGCCATTATTAGTCCAATATCTCCAGAACCTAAAATAACTACTCTTTTACCAACCATAATATTTTTGAGATTAACAAGGTTTTGCGCAACTCCTGCTGTAAATACACCTGCTGGGCGTGTTCCCGGAATGCATATAGCACCCCTTGTTCTCTCTCTGCATCCCATTGCAAGTATTATTGCAGAGGCTTTATATGTTTTAATTCCGCTAGGGCTAATAGTTGTAACTACCTTGTCAGAACTAATATCCTGAACCATAACATTTGTAATTATCTCTATATTCAGCGACTTTGCCTCATCAATGAATCGTTTTGCATACTCGGGGCCTGTCAAAGCCTCCTTGAACCTTATAAGTCCAAAACCATCATGAATACACTGATTTAGTATTCCTCCAGCATTTAATTCTCTTTCAAGAACCAATACATCATCTATACCCTTTTTCTTAGCCTCTATTGCAGCAGCTAGGCCAGCAGGTCCCGCTCCAACTATAATTAAGTCTTTTTTTATTAACATATATGTGCACATGCCCAATTTTCCACATGAACATCAAGAGAATACATTTGTTGATGGAATTTATATGGGCTTGGTAACTCCTTTTCTATTAGTTTCTATATACTTCCATTATTTTTTTAATTAGTTCTATTAATTTATTTATTTTTATTTATTATATTTAGCCAATTGATTTTTTTATTTTCTATTTAATTACTTGATTTATTTAATTTCTCTATTCAGCCACTTGATTTAATTTAACTTCTCTATTCAGCCACTTGATTTAATTTAACTTCTCTATTAAGCCACTTGATTTAATTTAACTTCTCTATTAAGCCACTTATTTATTCCTAAGTGGTTGGATGTTTCACTTATCAACGGCTCAAAAACTTTTCCCGTTAAAAATATTTTTGCTCCACTTAAATTTACTCTACTTACTTTACTTAACTTTACTTAACTTTACCTGTGAAAAGCTTTGATTCCTTTCCACGCATTGTTATTTGCTCAGGTGGCAAGCCCTTCTCATTATTCAAAATGTCAACAATTCTTGTTAGGCAATATCCTCCTTGGCATCGCCCCATCATAGGTCTTGCACGATACTTAATTCCTGCTAAAGTAGTAACTCCAAGAGGATTATTAATTGCATCAAGTATCTCTTTTTTGGTAATCCCTTCGCATCTGCAAACTATTTCACCATATTCAGGATACTGGCTAATTAGTTCTTCCTTTTGGTCAATTGTTAATTCTCTAAATTGAACTATTCCCTTTCTTGTAGAAATATAATCACTTTTTAGCTTAAGGTCTTCCTTGTTTGCTATAATATCTCGTACCATTCTGCTAATAGGTACAGAGGACGTTAATCCCGGCGATTCTATGCCAATTAGATTAATTAATCCCGGAACCACTTTGGATTCTTCTATAATAAAATCTCCAAATCCACCTGTATTTGGCCCCACAATTTTTGACCTGATACCTGTATAGCTTCTGATAATATGTCGCATGCTTAAAGGTGGAAGCAGCTCCTTTGCTTCTTTGAACAGCTGATCCATAACTTTCTTAGTTGAGCTGTAGTCATTCTTTGTTTTTATGTATTCAGCACTAGGTCCAATGAGTATATTACCTTCCATTGTTGGTGTCAGGTGTACCCCAAGTCCGCCAATACCAGGCCTTGGGACAGGGTATACAGGCATATTAAGATATTGGCTGGTTCTCTTGTCAAGAATGAAATATTCTCCTCTGCAAGGATAAATTTTGTACCCCTTCTCACCTGCCATAGATGAAATTTTATCAGAATAAAGTCCTGCACTGTTAACTAGGTATCTACAGTAAAAATATGTGTCTCCTGCTTTAACCCTAAAAAGCTTGTCCTGCCTAGATATTCCTTTAACCTCTTTATTAAAATAGAACTTAGCACCATTTACGGCCGCATTTTCTGCAAGTGCAACAGTGTATATAAATGGATTTGTTATTGCAGTATTAGGGGATAGCATGGCTCCTATCCCTCCCACATGAGGCTCCATTTTCTTAACAGTCTTAGCATCAATAAACTCCAGTCCTTTAACACCATTTTTTCTGCCATTTTCAATTAATTTGTCTATGCCTGCAAAATCGCTTTTATCAAAAGCCACAATTAGCTTTCCCGTCTTTTTATAAGGCACATCCAATTCTTTGCAAACACCTTCAAAACCTTCATTTCCCTCAACACAAAGCTTCGCCATAAGACTTCCCGGCTTGTTATTAAAGCCAGCGTGGACAACTGCGCTATTTCTTCCGCTAGTTCCACTAGCTACATCACTTTCCTTTTCGAATACAGCAATTTTTAAATTGTATCTTGAAAGTTCCCTTGCTATGGCACATCCAACTGCGCCTGCACCAACTATTATTATGTCAAATGTATTTTCAATATTAGCTGCCATAAATTCCTCCATATAACCAAAATGCTGATTTGATTATATCACAAACAAAATTAGTAATAAACTGAGTACTTTTCCTCATTGCAGTAATTATTCAACTTTGCTACTGCAAAAATCTATCGGTGTTAAGCTTATCAATGGCTTGTTGGCGAAAAACTCGAAAGTATAGTTTGTACTTACATGGTGCACTTTCGAGTCTCAAAAAACGCAAGCATTTATAATCCAACTTTTTATTGATAAGTTTAACACCTACGATTTTTCAACTGGGAAAGTTGAATAATTTATTTTTAAGCCCTATCTACTCAAGAAGTTAAGTTTAATATAACTATCAAACATTCTACTAACTCTTCAGCAATAAAAAATTTTACCACATGAACATTTATAGTCTGATAGTTTTTAGTATCTAAGGCCAGATTTCAATCATTTTATGCGACATTTCAAGTATTCCTTCAGATAAGCAGTATAATGGCGCACAAGAGAATGGATTGTCACTTTTGAGCAAGCAATATATATGATAATGGATAGCCTTTGTTATCATCACCAAAAATAGGTTGCCTGTTTTCAAACGCCTCTTCCCATGCCTCTTTGTTGGTTTTTATATAGTCCATTTCGATTCCTCCAATAAAAAACTTCAAAAATACCAATTAAAATTTTATTTACTAAAAAATATGTATCCACGTTGTACAGTAACAACCTAATGTGGTTAACAATATTTTACTATCACCAGTCATGAAGTCAATAAAAATTTATAAAGCACTTCACCACCTTAATAACAAAAAAAGCCCCATAACCTCGTATATACAACTTCCATTAAGGGCATTTTCTTTCCATTTTGATGTAATATTTTGAATTTAATAAAACTCTTAATAAAACAATATATCTCAACAAAAATTATAATCCTAATTCTCAGCGAAATGTTTATTATCAGCTTCCTATATCAAATCATTTCATATATTGAAACTAGAATTATTTCTTATGAAAAAATCCAATTCATTATCAGATATTTTATCGAAAATCTTCTTCCGTTTTATAGATAATTAATGGGGGTAACCCTTTTTAGGTCAACCCCTAAAAGATTTAAGAAATTTTTGTGTAACACTATGCAATAGGTAATTTTAGAATCTTAAGGTCTAAGCTCATTTATTACTTTGTACCTAAATACTTTACATATGCAAAATATTGCTTTTTTCTGTCGTCATTACGCCCGGGAACCGGATCCATTAAAACCTCCCCGAGTACTTTCACAGAGTTTAAACTATCTATTCCTTCACCTGCAAAATAGTCAATACGATAATTTTTGATAGCGCCTCCTATATCTACCATCTTAACTTTACCCAACGGTTTAATGTATACATTATGCAGCGGTGGAATTATCAGTGGGTCAGCAGCAATAGTTTTGCGTGCTTCAACATTGCCATAACGTCCTCTATACAAATCTTTCAATTCTTTTTTCTTAAATTTACTGTCTATGTAATAATCACTGCCGTCTGCCCCTTCGGCTAAGCCTGTACCGTTTTCACGTGTCTCTGCTAGAAATTCACTGTTATGCATTTCATCGCCTACCTTTGTCATAGTATTTTTGCCCTTGCCAGCTTTTCCACTCTTAAATTCCTTTTCAACAGGAATATAATATTTCGTAATCATAAACATTTCTTCATACCAGGCTTCGTTAAAAGTTACAGTTTCTTTTTTAGCATATACTATTTTATCCTTTTCATCTACAAATATTTCTGCTTTTCCTTTTTTACGGGTTTCAATATTAAAGACTATCTCACCTTTTTCGTCAGATATATCATTGACATAAATAATCTTATCCTCTTTTCTTGAAGATTTAATACACACTTTAATGCCTGAAATAGGTTGATTATCTTTTGTCAATGTCAGTTTTGCTTTTTTACGGTATAAGACTTCACTATTTATAACTTTTTCTTCTTTCGGTATAATTGGTAAATCATCCCCATGTTGGTTCTCAATAAATCTAAAAACTCCAAATACCTTATTAAGCTCTAATGTAATAGGCCAATTGCCACCTGAGCAGAAGGGAAGCGACTTATCAATTCTTACTTTTGGCATTTCTAGCGAAAAGTTATTTGAAAGTTCAGGACACTGAGTGTCAAGAATCAGCTGGGGATTACCGTTTTCATTTGCAATGAGTTTAGTAGTTCCTGTCACCTTCAATCCCATATCTATGTCACAGCTTGCTTTTAAGGTTATAGTTCTCACACATATTGTACCACAGCCTGACAATAAGCCTATTCCCTCTTCAGTTATGGTAAAATCCATATGAACCTTCATATTCCATTGTGTAAATCCATCTGTACCGCTTCCCGTTAATGAAGCTTTCCACTGGCCGAAAAAATTATTAAGATTTTCTCCATTTATGATATAATTCATACCGCCCTCACTAATGGGTTTTGTGAACATATAGGGCTTCGCGATTTTCATTGACTCTCCCGCGCTTTCTTTTTCTGAACTGCCTTTCCCTTTTGTTCCTTTTTCAGTATCAGTACCTTCGGAATCTTTATTTTTTCCTTTTGTCGAAGATGAAACTTTCTTTTTAGTGGAAGTACTTTCCCTATCGGATGGAACATCGGTTTTAGTGCTCATTGAATTATTAGGATTGCTCAGCATATTAAACAGGTCGATATTTAATTCCTTTAGTTGTGAAAGAGCTTCACCCACTTTAGCTAATGGTCCATTTTCGCTAAAAATGTCTTCTAAATCTTTGAAGACCTTTTCCATATCATTCTCATTCTGCGACGCTTTGCTTTTTGACTTTTCATTATTATATTCTTTATTATTAGGCATACTCATACCTCCACAAAAAAATTTACATATTTTTGTATAATTACTCATATTAAATCATTTATTTAAAACTTTTTCAATATATGTTATTTTTTCTAGAAACAACAAATAAACGGAGGTTTTGTAACCTTACGCTCTTCTCATACCAAATTCCCGTTGAAATTATAGGATTAAATACAGCATCATTGAAAAAATACAGATTTTAAGAATTAGATCAATATTGTGTATGATACAAATATAATATAGAGAATATATTAAGAATCTCAAAAGGTATATACATACTAAGTTTCGACTTTGTATAAAATGATTTTACTATAATAGCGTTGGATTATGCTCCTACTATAATAAAACAGAGAATGCAAATGTACTAGATAAAACTGTGATAATAATTATATCTACTGGTTTATCAAAAATATATCTCATTAAAAGTAACTATCTAGTATACTAAAAGCTTGTTCCACTTTCATTCAAATTCAGCTAAAATAATCAATTTTGTCAATATCAACCACAGAATCATTATAAAACTCATTCATAAAAGGAACATAGTCTGTATGTAATAATAACTTTTAAGCCAAGGTAAGCGGAACATTTTAGTCTTTTCGCTTAATATCCATCCACAATCATAGGAATGAGTAACTAGAACTGAAATATTTTTTATTCTTTTTGGATAATCAGTAATTGCTAATATTTATACATATCCTTTTATTATACATTTAGTTATACGAGGCTGTTTTCTACTTCTTTAGCTGATTATATTTATATTTAATTTATCTCTAATATTTTTAAAACCTATCATTAAAAGTTTATATTTTTCATAATGTTTTTTGGGGATTTTATAGTTTCCTATTATATATTTTCCTAGAGTTATTCCTTCTTTCGATATCCACTTTCAATTTTAATCAGCCTATCATCATTCATTATAAAATAATAACCATCCTCTTTAACAGCTTTAGCAGCATTACCAATATATATTTCAATAGTTCCAATATGTTTGACTTTAACCCTATCTTTATCATTTTTATATTATGTATATTTATAGTCCGAACATCAAAAAAATATATATTTAAATATTTCATCCTGATTGACAACATATTTTACAGAAAACAACACCACAATTACTACTAAACTAAACACATAAAAGAAAAAAGCAAGCGGAGATTTCATTAGTTGCCATACTAACATTTACGTTAAAAATTATTAATAATACCAAACTTGCGTATCTTAGATAGTATTTAAAATCCATTAAATTTTACTCCTTTATGGTAAAATACAAAGCTACTCAATCCACTCCATTACTTAAAATAAGTTTCAACTTTTAATTTACTCTTAGCATTCTTTACTTTTTGATTATAGAAATCATTAAATTTAGTATTTAACTCTTCTTCATCTACTATCTTATTTTCTTTCTTAAAATTTTCCTTTAACGCTTTTTTATACTTTCCACATGTAACTGCTTTTTCATAAGCAGGTATAACAATTTCCCAATATTCATCTTCACTCATACTTAATCCAATAAGATATTCCTTAAATGCTTCATATTGCTGACTATCACTCTTAATTACATCTTGAGCTGTTTTAATAACAGAAGATAATTCACTATCTGAGGCAGAATAGCTTTCTTTTATGGCTAAATCGTATAGAATATTACGTTCTATTATTTTATCAAGTATTTGCTGATCAGACATATCATCTTTGCTATTGCTTAAAAATAGCTTATATGTATCAAACCCTTTTTTAGTTATTTTTTCACCATCTACGGTTGCAACTATATCATCACCGGCGTTTTTTAAGACTTCTGCATGTTTTTTCCCAAAAAGATTAGCAATACTATCATTACTAACAGCATATCCTATACAACAAGCTAAAGTAGCTATTGCAAATATCGTAAAGATTACAAGTACTTTTCTTTTAGTCTTCAATTTTCTCATAATATATAATCACTCCCTATTATAAAATAATATTGAAACCTTCAGCGTTCTTATATCAGGCTTAAATATAAAGGTAAATAAATGACAGCATAAGGAACATAAAAAGTTCAATATGAAGAAGCTGTTATAGTTGAAAACGGGGCAATTTATATAATGAACTTGACATACACACCCATATCTAATTGGTCTCAATATAAATATATTATTTACTAACCAAAATATTTAAACAAATATTCAGCACCATTGTTTTTTTACCAGAATAGTCAAACCATTTTTCTGCCTTTTTCAAGATGTATATTCCAACTAAACCATATACAAAATATAATATCATAACACATAATATTCCTAAAACATAAGGAAATATAGCTACAAAAATTGCAAGCACAGCGAAAATTAAACTACCCATAGATAATGTATCACTTGATCTTACATCAGTTCATATTCAACCATCAAATATAGTTGTTCAATACTTTTACATTGTTTTTTCTTAGAATATAATGATTTCAGCCTAATATTTATGAACTCATCATACGTTATTTTTTAGCCTCCGTGTCAAAATTTATATCATTTGAATCTTTCAGCTTATTATTTGCTAACATGTAAACCTCGCATATGGATTAAATTATAATTCATAATTCTGCATAAAAAGGTATATTCCTTTAAATAAAGCAGATATGCAAAAGATATTATTGATATAACTCCTTTGGGTAGAAACTTTATAGATGTTTGTCTCACATCATTTTAGTTACTTCGTTATTCTTAGAGACCATTAAAGACTTCTCTTAGTAGATACTCTTCCCTAGTATACTTTGTAAACATAATCAGGGTGGGAGATAGAAATTTTGATAATTTAAGACGTATAATTCTACATATCTACAAACAGAGAGCCAATCAGCCATAAAGCAAGAGTTCTCAAATAAATTCAAATTTCAATTTACCGTTCTCTATCAACTATTAACATAGAACCAAATTATTTGCTTCCACTAGATATGTCTACTGCTCATAAAAATAGCAAAAAAACCTGCAACTATTTAGTTACAAGGTTCTCATAAAACTTGGTGGGGATGGTGGGAGTCGAACCCACACGATATCACTATCGGCGGATTTTGAGTCCGCTACGTCTGCCAATTCCATCACATCCCCATATTTAATTGTCAGTGCAAATTCCATTTTAGATACAAACCAGTGCGTCTGCCAATTTCACCAGTTCAGCATGTTAATTCCTGCTGCTTGAATATAATAACACACAAACAATCACAAATCAATACTAAATTTCAAAAATTTTTTTCTCAACCTGATAAAAGCTTACGCTTTTTAGTCAATAAAAAGAAATTCAAGTGCAAAAACATTACCCAAGCGGCATTTTAAGCCTACAAAACCTCCAAAAGATGAAAATTAAGCACAGAGTTATAAGTTTATATAATTATACCATTACGAAGTTTTAGACAGCAGCTTACTTTTGTGAAGTACTTTTTAAATTACTTATGCTTGTTCTTCATAACTACTAATGCATTGTATAAAATGAAAGCTAAAATAATTACATAAAATAAGTTGGTTTACTTACAACAAGCCATCAGTAAACTTAGACTCTGTTCAGCTTTTCATCCATAAGTTGCTAAAAAAATCGCCAAGCCTCCAAATAATAAGTTTGTAAAAATTAAGTGGCTTAAAAAACCATCAGTAATCTTAGACTATGCTCGGCTTTCATTTCTAATACTTCAAAACCCCTTCTAGCAACTCAAACTGATTGATAGGCAGATTCAGCGAGGATATGTTTGCTACTCGCAAAGGAGCAACAAACCCGAGCCTAATTGATACAAAGCCCTTTCTTCTCTTAAATATGCTGCCTGTAGAGGTAATACTTTCTATGCTTTTTGTTTTTATAATAGCTACTCGCTTGCTGAATGCTCCTGATGAAAGCACAATATTGCTCTCCCCTACGCTTATTCCAGCATTGATATACTTTTGTATTGTGTGCGCAACCGAAAATGCTAAAAATACTAAAGCTGCTGCTATTACTATATAATTTTCAATAATTATTGCTGCAGCAACTGCGCATATTACACAAATTACAGCAAATATAAACATAGGACTTATGAAAAAGTATCTTATTGCCTTTCTCTCTGGCTTACAGAGTTTATAATCTAATGAATATTCAGGTAAAACAATATTAACAATTTCTTTAATTTTTTCCTTTTTGGCAATAGGGAAAATAATGGCTTTCTCAGTTCCACCCTCTTCTGACTTATCACCATATCCTATTACTATTACTTCTGCTGAGTAAAGTTTAAAAATTCTCATTAGTAAATTTTGTTTCAGAATGATACCATTTATTTTACTTTTCTGAAGCGAAAAGCTTTTTTTATTCAATAGTCCATATTGTACTTTTAGTGTTTCCTCATCTGCCCAAACGCTGAAAGCATAATATTTTATGACTGCTTTTACAATTGACATTATTACCGCTGTCAAATATACAATAATTATTATTGTAATAATCAAAGCTGCCAATAATGCACCCTCAACCTTACCTTCTATAAATGGGATAATTAAGCTTGATAGAGATCCGACAATAGCAAGTATACTCATAATGTAGGCAGCCTTAGACTGTAAAAGCCCTAGCTTTATAAAATCACTAATTTCCCCTTTAATTGCCGCTAACTCATGTTGTTCATTAGCTGTCTCAATAAAATTGCCAGTAATTATCTTTTTAAATTGAATGGCTTCTTCTTTCTTTAAAGTCAAATTAATCTTAGATTGATTTGCAGCCTCATTTGTTTGACTTGCATTATCCACTTTAATTTTATAAACACCAAATATCTGATACAAGATATTTTGAGAAAGGTCTACAGCGGTAATAGTTGAAAATGGAAGCTCAATTCTCTTTTTATTGAACACACCAGATTCTACTATTAGATGCTCTTGTGTTAAAGTGTAATATGTAAAGAAATAATTAACCAGCTTCGAAATAGGGCTAAGTAAAATAGCCACTACAGGTATCAATGCCTGCGTGTCAAATGTATTTAATAGAAAAGCACTAAAAATAATACTTAACAAAAGTATTGGTATTTCTGATATTTTTTCAAATATAATTAAAAAATGTCCTCGTCTATGCTTAAAATCCAATTTGACCTCCTATGATTAAAAAAGTGAACTATTTCTCGTTATTTTCAAGTCTAATATACAACTTTGATTTTAGCATTTCAGCCATAGCGCTTGCTTCCTCACTTGAAATGCCTTCAATAGCAAAAACTCCACTTGCAGTATGTACATTTATTGTTGAAATACCAAGCCTGCGGTTGATCGGCCCCTGGGATATTGTAATGTGCTGAATTCTTACAATTGGTATAACAGTAATTTTAATTAAAAATATACCATGTCTTATCTCCACTCTATCATCAGAAATAATATATCCCCACTGTCTGTATTCAATTGCTGGATACAGAAAAAGACCTAATAACATATAGCTTAATATTATTCCTGCAACAATATATCCATAAATTAAGTATGCTTCAAGAAATGTCACTCTTGACATAATAATCAGTGCAACAGTTAAAATTAATCCAACAATAACAAGACTAATTAATCTAACAATTCTCCAAGAAATTAAAATTCTACTATCTAGTTTTTGATACTCCATTATTGCCTCCAATATTTAATGTAATCTAGTTGCTTCATTAAATCAACAATAACACAACGATTTATGTATTACACATGCAAGCTTTACTCATACAACTAATTCATGCAATTATTTCTGACACAACTTTCGGACTAAAAGCAGAACCATACTTAAGATTACCAATGTTTAGTAATAACAAACCAACCTATCTTATGAAATAATATATGCCTGTGCAAGCCTTTTCATTTAATAATACTGAAATATATCAACTTATCATATGAAATAATTACTTATCTTTTGATAATGCTGCCACTGATTATAGTACCACAGCTGATATATTGAACTTTAAGCGTATATTCCAATGGGAAGTTTGAGCTTGTAATATCAGCATTTATATATTTTCAAATATATCAAAAAAAACCGTTTTGCCGCCACTGTAATCTAAATACTAGGAAGCTGCAAAATAATGGGTACTATTTGTTTTCTACAATATATATACCATATAATTCATAAAAAATATACTATTCACTTATATTTATTTGGGAAAATGGAATTGTTATTACTATTTAGCAGTTTACTGTTGTAAACACTCATAGGAATCTATTCTAATAGACTGAATAATAGTATTGATTAAACATCCTCTCAATATAATTAATATGGTAAATATGCATTAATTAACCATTATTATGTCCAAAAGGCAAGCTATTTAGAAAAATCTATTCAAATAATATAATTTACGAATTTGACATTTATATGCTTTATTTGATAAAATTATTATTTGTGTGTAATAAGTAATAAATAATATTTCAAATTTAGTGTTCAAACATATCTATTGTTAACTACATAATTCTAATAGATAGACTTATTTCTCAACAACAAAGCATTAGATAATTTGAACAACATAATACTTTACAACAGAAAGTTGGATTATAAAAGTTGCATATTTAGTCGGTGTTAAGCTCTATAAATGAATTTAAGCTTAAAAGCCAATGATTAATATAATCACAATGAGCAATAATTGTGAAAATTGATTAACAACTATAAAATACAATTTGTTTTGATATCCACTGGAGGTTTTATGAAAAAAGAAAGTTTAGGCTTTGAAAAAATGGGCGAAATGCCAATCGGTAGATTATTGGCAAGCATGTCAGCACCCGCTATGTTGTCTATGTTTGTCCAATCACTATATAATATTGTTGATAGCTATTTTGTATCAAAACTAAGTCTCGATGCTTTTCAAGCTGTCTCAATAGCTTTTCCTATGCAGCTTTTGGTTTTTGCTTTTGCAATTGGTGTGGGAATAGGAACAAATTCACTGGTTGCCAGAAAGCTAGGAGAAGGAAAAATTGATGAAGCTTCTGCCACAGCATCAACTGGATTATTTTTGGCATTGATAAATGCTGCCATATTTGCTGTAATAGGATTTTTGTTTTCAGGTTCTTTTATTGCACTGTTTTCGGACAATCCAAATGTTATATCCTTGGGTACAACCTTTCTTACAATAGTAACGGCTTGTTCTGCTGGAATGTTCATTGAAGTTGTTTGTACAAAAACGCTGCAGGCAACAGGAAACATGACAGTACCTATGGTTTCACAGTTAATTGGAGCTATTCTTAACATTATATTAAATCCAATGCTTATTTTTGGATATTTCTTTTTTCCAGAGTTAGGTATAGCCGGTTCAGCCATTGCAACAGTAATTAGTCAGTTTACAGCAATGACCTACGTTATTATTATGCTCAATGTTAAAAAACACGCTATTAAACCAAATTTGCGCGGCCTAAAGATTAAGAAGCAAAATATAATTAACATATATAAAGTAGGTATTCCTACTATCATCATGAACTCTGTTGCTTCTTTTACAACTTCAAGCTTAAACTTCATACTCATGTCATTATCAGAAGCTGCTATTTCAGTACTGGGTATATATTTCAAACTGCAATCCTTCGTATTTATGCCTGTATTTGGATTAACACAAGGTGCTATGCCAATAATGGGATATAATTTTGGCGCAAATAAAAAGAAGCGCTTTGACCGCACTTTGTTTTTGTCTTTATCAGTTGCTTCTGTTATTTTAGTTGTAGGACTAGTAATCTTCCAATTGTTCCCTAGCAGGTTGCTTTCTATATTTGGTCAAGATTCTGAAATAGGAGTTTACGCCCTTAGGGTTATTAGCATATGCTTTATTCCAGCAGCATTTGGTATAATTATTTCGTCAATGTTCCAATCAATTGGACATGGCTTTAAATCACTTATAATGTCACTACTAAGACAAATAATAGTATTATTGCCTTCTGCATATTTTTTAGGTAAACTTTTTGGATTAAAGGGAGTTTGGTTTTGCTATCCAGCTGCCGAAATAGTTTGTGCATTGATATTTACTCCAATAGCACTTAAGGTTATTAAAGATGAGTTTAACGCAAAGAAATATTCTTTATAATAATATTTCGTATACATAGAAGTTCAATTTATATCTTTGTTTGTCTATATCATTGATTATACGATGTGCTTTGTAAACAGTGACAAAATTGAAAAACTCGAAAATGTACTAACATAGTATATTTTCGAGTTAAAATAATATTATACCTCTTTAAATTCTTAAAATTATATAAAACCTATTTAAATTTACAAATGGTTTTAACAATATAGTCTAAATCTTCATTCTTTTTGAATAAATAAGTTCCTGTACGAATTTTTTGAGTAGCTTTATAAGATGCTAAAGCAGCATCAAATTCAGCTTCACTTGTAATAACCCCTTTTTCAAGTAATAACTTTGCCACCTGTTTAGAACCAAATCCCCTTTGTACTGCAATACTGATATTTCTCTCAGCTTCGAGGTTTTCAGATTTTTCAGGCTCTTGCTGATTGTTTGTGCCAGTTTTATCAGCTGCATTGTTTGGTGTTGTAGTTTCATCAGCTTTTTCGCTGGTTGTTGAAGTATTTGATGAAGTTTCATTTGCTGTTTCAGTATTGTTGGAAGTGTTTTTATCAAGAGCTGCCTTTGTGTTATCAGATGTATTATTATTTATAAAAGTAGTGGGCTCAATTAAACCATAAGCCTTAGCTTTGCTAATAATTTCTTCTCTAGTTAATTCCTTTTGAGTACCAGCAGAATAAATCATTCCCGCAATAGATGTAATAATCATCCCTATTCCAATTCCTAATACAATACTCTTCTCATGTAGTCTTCTCATCTTTTTCTCCATGCTTTATAATCATCAACAAAATTGTATAAATTTTTTTAATTTTGGTAGCAGTAATTTTCAAAATGCCATTTCTATATTAATAAGTCCTATATAATAAAGACGATGGTTATTCTATTTTTATTATTTGCTTAATCCTCTAATAAGCCTAACCTCACCTTTACCTACTTTTAATTTCTCAGAAATTTCATCATCACTCATGCCAATTTCTATCAACTGCAAAACCTCTCCCCTTTTCCCACTAAGAGTAAGTCTTGACTTTTTCTGATTTTCTATTTCATGATTTTCTGGTTCTTTTCCATTATTCATTGAATCATCAGGCGCTTTTTGAGTTTCTTCAATATTAACCTCAGTTAAATACTTATCGTCTGTTATTCTATTATCCTTAGATATCTCTTCCTCTTGGGCTAATTCTGAATACTTTTTAAATCCATTTTTGTCTTTATTTTTGTCTCTGTTATTATCAAAATTGTCCTTAACAAGCTTATCCGATTTTTGAGGTTCATAAACTACACTACTCATATTCAGCTCAAAATCTTCATTTTGAGAAAATTTGTCCTTATTTTGCAAGCCTGAATTCTTATATTTCAGTACTGCATTTTTTGTGTTAATAGGAACAGTAACCTTTTGTGGTTCTGTTTCTTCTATATGATTTGCGTAATCTACACCATTATCTGAATCTTCATCTTCAACAAGCGTATTTTCAGTTAACACTTCCTGCTTAGCACTTTTCTGATTATCTAGTAAAAGTTGCTCCCCCTTTGTTTGAGGTGGCAACTCTCTTATATCCTCTTTTACATCTTCAATTGCTATCTGTGGTTTCTGAACTTTGAGATTAGCGTTTTTACTAAAGAATTCCTTATTTTTTTCTTCTATAACTGTTACAACATAATCAGACATCTTATTTAGCTCTTGTATCATTTCTTCAGAATCTTGAATCAAGTTAAACATTTCATCCTTTTTTCTGTCAAACTCTTTAAAAAAGTCTTTTCCGTTAACTTTATCCATTATAATGAAAAACAGAGCTGCAATTACCAATATACTTCCTATAAATATAATACTTACATAAAATGCTTCCATACTCACCTCAAGTTATTAATCAATATTAGCATTTTAATATCGAACTAAAATTGCATTAGTAATAATAGCATTAAAGGTTTTTAAATGCTTAACCCCTTCACTATGTATAAAAGGAATTAAAAGCTTCCCAAAAAACTATATCTTTATATCAATGGTTGGCATGTTCTCTGGCTTTTTTTGCTTTTTATTTTTTTCCTTTTGCTGCTTTGACTTATCGTTTTCGTCTTTTCTTTCTATGCGACCCCCATGCACATTTTCACGGGCAACCACTTGTTTTAAGCTATTATCTATTTTATCTCTATTTTGCTCAGCTAATTGCTGATTTATAGCATGATTCTTGTTTGTCTCATCACTATATGTTTTTGCTAATTCAGATGATTTAGGATACATTACTTGAAAATCCACGGGCCTAATTGACATCTGATCGCCTCCTATCCATTAAACAATAGACTATTTGTCAATTGCTCCAACACGTATATCTGCACCATCTCTGTACAAAGTACAATATTGAAGATTTTCCTTTACATACATAACACAAGTTCCAATAGTAACCTTTACACCAGGATATATGAAGCTTGTTCCACGGATTTTTCCATCTCCATCCTGTTTAAGTTTTTCTTCTAGCCATTCAATTTCTTTTTTAAGTTCTTCTATTCTAGATGATAGGTAAATTTTAGTTCTTACACTTTTTGTTAGGATTTCTTTTTTTTCAGGTGTAAGTGCACCAGCAGCTTCAAGCTTTTTCAATAAAGCTATTGCTTGCTCTGCTTTTTTAATATCACTTTCACTTGCTGCCATTTCTTCTTTTGCTCTCTTATAATCCTCTCTTATTGTAGGATCAATACCAACCTCAAGATCTGTTGGTGTTGCCATATGTGAGCCAATTACTTTTGCAATAATCATTTTACCTACTTTACAAGTACCACCAACAAGTAATCCTTTTCTTCCAGTTAACTCCAATTTATTTCCACACTTTACATTACTATGGAGAACTGCTTCAGATTGTATATTATTTTTTGCTTCTACATTGCAATATTCAATATATCTGGCAACAATATCTCCACCAGCAATAAGTTTACCCTTTCCCATTCCTTGCATACCTCTTCTGAGGATTATATTTCCACCAGCTTTGATTGTAGCTCCTTCAACAACACCATAAACCTCAACATTGCCACCAGCTTCAACGGAAAAACCAGATAAAACATTTCCTTTAATTGTTACGCTACCAACAAAATTAATATTTCCAGTGGAATTATCTACATCAGCAGGAACTTCATGATTAGTGTAAACACTAACCTTTGTTGCATCTAAATATTCTACTTCGCCATCAGTTGTAGCGTATAAAGACTTTCCGTCTTCTGAAACAGCTACATTCTTACCTCTTGGCAGTACAGCAGGTTTTCCATTAACACCAATTAAAACCTTTCCTTTAACAGTCATTCCATTAGAACCCATTATTGCAGGCTCTAGTGTACAAAGAATCTGTCCTTTTTTTACCATTTGAATCAGATTTAATTCCCTGTAATTAATCCTTCCATCCTCTAATATAGTTGGTGTATTAGTAACTGTAGTATTAAAATGATACTTTACTTCACCATTTTTCCCATGTTTAGGTGCAACACCTTCGGCTACACAAAATGGTTCATTATATATTGGATTTTCAGCATATTGTTCTAATACTTGTTCATTTATACCATAAGTAACTCTTTGAAGAGCAAGCGCCCTAAGCATATCATCCTTACTAACTTTAGAATTTCCATCACCCTTATATAGTGTTATATATGCTTTTAACTCATCAGGTGAAACACTAACTAATATCTTTAAGTCATCCTGTCCTGCCATATAAACCTCCCACGCCTACTTTCAGCAAAATATATAATGAAACTATCAGTGGATAACCTCTCCCCCGCAGAGATACGCCTCCTCTTAAACAGTTCTATTCCAAAACACAACATCAAAATCCACTGTAGCTGTCTTTGCTACTTCAAAGCACTTTTATTATCACAAATCAAATATGCACCATGTTAGTATAAAAATTACTTATGCTACCCAAAAAAAACTTATAAATTTCTTCTTCTCAAAACTTAACTATATTAATTAGCACAACCATCACCTAAACCGTCAAAAACACTTGTGTTTTTTTGTAAATCGAAAATGCACCATGTAATGACAATATCTCTCATCAATCAAAAAACAAATTATGGGTTTTTGCTGCTCGAAAACATAACCATGTTTTCACAAACTTTTGTTTCGAGCTAGGATTCCAACATAATTCTATGTCTAAACAATTTACCACGCATTCTCAGTAAAGCCTTAGTGTGTAACTGTGATATTCTGGATTCTGTTACATTCATTATTGCACTTATTTCTTTTAAAGTTAATTCTTCAAAATAATAAAATGTAATTACCGCTTTCTCCTTTTCTGGCAACTTGTCAATAGCATCAATAAGAATTTCCTTTATTTCAACACTCTCTAATGCAGCTTCTGGCTTATCGTCAGTACTATCACTTACTATCTCTAAACCTCTTTCATAGTTCTGTTCCATAAATTCTTCTAGAGACATCATTGATGAAACATTGACATCATTCAAAAGCTTGTAAAATTCTTCCATGCTTATACCCAATTTATCAGCAACTTCTTTATCTGTAGCTGAATGACCAACTTCATTTTCTATTTCGGCATAAACTTTTTCAAGTTCCTTGTTCTTTTGTCTTAATGACCGTGGAACCCAATCTAAATCACGAATACTATCTATAATAGAGCCTCTTATTCTAACAGAAGCATAAGTTTCAAACTTAACACCTTTTGAAATGTCGAATTTTTCTATAGCATCAATAAGACCAAATGCTCCATAACCAACCAAATCATCAAATTCAACATTTGATCCAAAGTATATGCTTAGTCTTCCAGCTACATATTTGATTAGATATGCATACTGAACTATAAGCTCATCCTTTAAAGCTGGATCTCTAGTTTTTGTATATTGCTTCCAAAGCTGATTATTATTTACACCTGGCATCTAAATCCCCCAATGCTTATTGTATTATTCTTTCATCTTTGTTTTAACTGCTTGTGATAAGTCAAATGGAGTAAAGCCATCATCAATTTCTTCCTCCGTAGATAAATCAAGCGTATTTCCTAAATGTTCTGGCTTTTTTACTTTTGCAGAAGCTTTTGCCTTTTCAAACATTTCTTCTTCCTCTTTCTTTTTTTCAGCTTCAAGTTTCTGCTTATTCTGCTCTTCAACAATACTGATTATTGTTTTACTAACCAATAATCCTATGATATAAAAAATTATCATAGCAAAAATCATTCTAACACATGTTTTATTAGTTCCAGCATTATTAACTATACTGATAGCACCTGTTATAATTGATGCTAAAATAGCTAGTAGAAAAGGGATTTTCATTATTGTCTCCATTCTTACCTCTTTCATAGATAAATATTAAGTAAAAATAATTAAATATTTTCTATAGTAATTAAAGAAATATTTCAAAGTTAGCTGTATATCATTAACTATAAAATTATATTTGCTTAATACCAAAGCCAATAGTCTTAATCATTAGTCTGCCATCATCGGAATAAAGTTCAATAGTTCTACCATAATTTCCTCCAGTATCTTCAGAAATTATTGGAATATTCAACTCAGCTAATTTTTCTTTAGAGGCAACAACATTTCTATAGCCAATCCTCATTAAGTCAGATCCTCCATTAAATACGAACATCTGCGCCCCACCAGCAAGCTTTGCCACAATTCTTTCCCTTTTTGCTCCCAATTTTACCATATCATCAACAAGTTTTACAATAGCCGTGTCAGCAAATTTTGCAATGTTACTATTATTTTTTGCCTGCTCACTGCTGGGCAACATTACATGAGCTAAACCACTTATTTTTGTTTTGGGATCATACAATGCAACTCCAACACAAGAACCAAGTCCAAGTGTTGTAATCATACATGGATGAAGTGCCGAATTTAAGTCAGCCATACCTACTTTAACTACATCAATATCAATATCCATTATTCTATAACTCCCAATGCTTTTAATAATACCTCATATGAATCAACATCAGGTATTAATAGAAAGTCTCCGAATACTTTTGTAATTCCCTCACTAAATTCTGTTTCTATATATAAAACTGAATCCCCAATTTTACCAAACTCTATAGCAGGTACACTTAAAATTGCTCCTGCCATATCAATAGCTAGTTCTGGTACAGAGGGCAGTATTTTGAGATTTGTCAATCCTGCCAATGCTGATAAATATGACGCTGTCAAAATATTACCAATTTCTTTAAGAGCTGATAATTCAAGTTCATCAAATTCTAAACTTGTTGAAACTTTGTTTCCAAAAAGTATATTTACAAGTTGTCTAGCAGCATGAATATCCATAGTAAACATCATACTACCTGTTATATCACCAGTTACATTTAATAATATACCAACAACCAGCATTTCTTCCCCACCCAAAATCTGGGTAACCTTATCAAAGCCTAATATATTAGCCTTTGGAACTGCCATATCAACTCTTTTATCTAACATTTTTGCTAAAGATGTAACTGCATTACCTGCACCTATATTTCCTATCTCCTTAAGTACATCTAGTTGCAAATGGTTTAATTCATCAAAACTAATCGCCATTACTTATACCTCATATATAAATTTTAATCAAAGTTTCACTAATTTTTCAAAATTTAATAAAGTTACTATTTCTCCATCGACCTTGCCAATGCCAAGAATATAGTCTGAATCAGCACTATTTATCAAAGTTGAAGCGCTCTCTATTGAGTCACTAGTCAATTGAATTGTTTGAAGTACCTGATCAACAACAACACCAATTGATATTTCTTCTAATTTAAGAATAATTATTCTAGTTTCTTCTGTTTCTTCTGTTGGTGGAAGATTGAACTTAGCTCTCAAGTCCATTACTGGAATAATATCTCCTCTTAAATTTATTACCCCCTTGACAAAATTTGGGGTTTTAGGAACCCTTGTTATGGCTTTCATTCTGTCAATTGTTGTTATTTTAAGAGAATCAATTCCAAATCGTTCGTCTCCTAAACTAAATACGATAAATTGCTTTGTTTCAAATTCATGAACCTGTTCATCTGACATAATAACCTCCTACTCCCACTTTGGGCTCAAAAAATTTGTAATAATCTCAGTAGAAAAATACTTCTCAACAGAGGTATCGGCTACTTGCAGAATCATCCAAAGTAAACTAACTAGCCATTCTCCCTCTTTTAATTAAAAACAATAGTTTAATTTCATTTAAGAAAGCATTAATAAATTTATATATTTATCAACTAAGTTATTGAATTTACATCAATTATCAGTGCAACACTTCCGTCACCAAGAATTGTTGCTCCTGCAAAATATTTAATTCCTGATAAAAGCTTTCCAAGTGATTTTATAACAATTTCCTGTTGTCCAATTACACTATCTACAACCAATCCTGTTAACTTTTCACCTTTTCTGACAATTACTATCTTTAGCTGCTTTTTATCTTTACTATCTGATTGAGGAATATCTAAAGTATCTGCAAGCCTTGTTATAGGAACAACCATATTTCTAAGTAGGATTATTTCTTGTCCCTGTACTGTCTTAACCTCATCTGCTGACCAATTATATATTTGGTAAATCGAACCTAAAGGAATAAAGTATTTCTCATTTCCTACATTTACAAGCAATGCCTGATAAATAGCAAGTGTTAGAGGTAGTTTAATTATGAAACGGCTTCCTTTATCTTTTTGACTCTCAACCTCAACTGTTCCTCCAACCTGCTCGATCTTAGTCTTTACAACATCAAGTCCTACTCCTCTTCCTGAAAGGCCTGTAACCTTATCTGCAGTACTGAAGCTTGGTCTGAATAATAATTCTATGGCTTCTTGTTGAGTCATATTCAATGCTTCTTCTTTAGTGATTATTCCTTTTTCAATAGCCTTAGCTTTTGTCTTTTCAGTGTTTATACCAGAACCATCATCAGCTACCTCAATAATTACATTGTTTCCTGATTGATAAGCAGTAAGATTTATTGTACCAACTTCAGGTTTCCCAAGTTCTCTTCTTCTTTCTTTTGATTCAAGTCCATGGTCACAAGAGTTTCTAAGCATGTGAATTAGTGGATCTCCAATCTCATCTATAACTGTTCTATCAAGTTCTGTTTCCTCACCTGACATTATTAGCTGAATGTCTTTTCCCAAATCCTTTGCAATATCTCTAACCATTCTTGGGAATCTATTAAATACTGTTTCTACAGGAACCATTCTAACCTTCATAACAGCGTCATTTAAATTTGTTGTAACCCTCTCAAGATACTCTATTGTCTCTCGATACTCTTGTTGGTTAGAAGTAATATCTGCTTCCTCTAATCTGGTTTTAGTTATTATTAATTCTCCAACTAAATTCATCAGTACATCTAGTCTGTCAATATCAACTCTTACTGTTCTCTGAGTCTTTTTATGAGCAATGTTTTGCTTTGCAGCTTCATGGATATTTTCTTCTTTTGCAACTACTTTTTCAATTTTCTCTATTTTTTCAGGTACTTTAGCTTCTATTTTATTCTCAGTTTCTGCATCCTTAGCATCTACATTAAATTTGCTTAAGTAACTTGCTAAAACTTCTTCAACTTCAGCGATTGAATTTATTTCATTTAAAAATAGCTGCTTATCTTCTTTAGTTAATACAACAACTGTAAATTCAGAATCAAATTTTTCATCTTCTATATCCTGAACAACTGGCTGAGCTTTAACAATCTCACCGTATTTCTCTAAAGTCTGGAATATAACAAAAGCTCTAGCGGCCTTTAATAAACAGCCTTTATTAAGAGCAACTGTTATCTTAACAGCGTGCATGCCCATATCAATTGCTTTATTTACTGCACTTTTTTCAAATTCATCAAATACAAGCTTTTCAGTTATGTATTTGGCACTGACATCTGATGATTTACTGTCATTATTCATTGTATTCACAGGAGTTGCGCTAATGGTACCTTTATTTTCCAAAATAGACTTAAGTGAAGCCATAATATCGGTATATTCTTTGTCACCTTCCCCACTAGTTGCAACAATAGTACTTACATAGTTTTCTAGAGCATCAAGGCATTTAAACAAAATATCAACAAGGTCTGATGTAACAGCAATTTCACTATTTCTGATAGCTTGCAATACATTTTCCATATCATGGGTCAACTTAGTCATTTTTGTAAAACCCATTGTACCTGCCATGCCCTTAATTGTATGTGCAACCCTAAATATCTCATTTAGAACATCTTTATCCTCTGGATCTCTTTCAAGCTGCAAAAGAGATTGGTTTAAACTTTGCACATGTTCATTAGATTCTTCAATAAATATTTGTAAATACTGAGTCATATCCATACTAACGCACCTCCAAGAATTGAATAATTTCGTCTGTAATCTTACTAAGCGATACTACCTTATCTACTGCTCCTGTCTGAAATGCCATCTTTGGCATTCCATAAACCACACATGATTCCTCATCTTGAGCTATAATAAACCCTTTGTTAATTTCTTTTAATTTCTTAACACCAATACTACCATCAGACCCCATTCCTGTTAATATTACACCTATTATATTCTTAAACCCTGTATCAGAAAGTGAGGTCATCATTACATCTACTGATGGTCTATGTCCACCAACAGGCGGAGATTTATCAAGATTAATTAATATATCACCGTTAGCACTAGTTTCTAACAGCATATGATAATCACCTGGCGCTATATAAACATGACCAGCCAATAACTTTTCTTTATTTGTAGCTTCCCTTACCACCACTTTGCTTTTTGCGTCAAGCCTTTCAGCTAAAGTATTTGTAAAACCGGGAGGCATATGCTGTACTACTAAAACAGCTGCTGGTAAATTCTCCGGCAGATACGGTATAATACTCTGTAAAGCTTTCGGTCCTCCAGTTGAGCATCCGATAGCAATAATATATTTTAATGTAGCATTACTCTTAACAGCTTTATCACTAATATAGCTATTGTGAATTTTATAGTTCTTTTTACCATAATTATGTGCTACTGTAATTTTCTCAATTATCTCATTGCGTACCTTTTCATTTTTAATATCAAATATATTCTTGGGCTTAGCAATAAAATCAACTGCTCCCTCATCTAATGCCTTAATAGTCAACTCTGCTCCATAGCTTGTCCCACTGCTTATCATTATCACAGGCTTTGGAGATTTATTCATAATCTCTTTCAGACAATTAATACCATCCATAACTGGCATCTCAACATCTAAAGTAATGACATCTGGATTCAGTAAATCAATCTTGTTAAGCGCATCTTTTCCGTCTGTTGCTGTTCCAATAACAGTAAGAGAAATATCAGATTCTATTATATCTGACAGCACTTTTCTCATAAATGCAGAGTCATCTACAACTAATACCTTTATTGCATTACTTTTCTTTTTATTAAAATCCATATTTACCTCAGCTCTAATAAAAGTAATGTTTTACGATTTTTCGACACATTTTTCTGATATTCGCGTTTTTTATCTAATAATAGTATATCACTATGTCAATTAGTAAACAAGCCAACAAATCTATTAATAAATCCCTTTATACCAGGTTGTACAAAATTTGTATGTTCTGTATTATTTTTTATAAATACATCTGCAATATCATTAATCATTTTACTGGTATTACTTTTGGGATAATTGAGTATATAAGGTTTTTGCATCTTTACAGACTTTGTAAAGGAATGATCGTATGGTAAATAACCTATCGAATTCAGTTTCATTGACAAAAACCTTTCTGATACTGTTGAAAAATTATTATATACATTTTTTGCTTCAATTTCACTGTCTGCTCTATTTATTAGGACATTTATATTGCAGTCTTTCTTTAACCTCGCTACAGTTTTTACAACAGCATATGCATCTGTAATTGATGTTGGCTCGGGTGTAACAACTAGTATTACCTCTTCCGCAGATATTACGAAATCCATAACTGTATCTGAAAGCCCAGCTCCTGTATCAACCAGAATAAAGTCTGCAATATGATCTAACAACGACATATTTGCTATAAAGTTTTCTAATGAATTCTTATCAAGGTGTATTAATTCTTGAACACCTGAACCTCCAGAAATAAACTTAATATTATTAGGTCCTTCACATAATATATCTAATATTCCCTTGTTGCAATTAATTAAATCAAGTAATGAATATTTGGGAACTATTCCAAAAACTACATCTATATTAGATAATCCTAAATCAGCATCTATAATAACAACTCTATAACCTTTCTGACTTAATGCAATAGCAAGGTTTACAGTAACGCTTGTTTTTCCAACCCCACCTTTACCACTTGTAACAGTAATTACCTTTGCATGACCTGCAGCATTTGCCGCAGGAAACAAATGATTGACTTTCTGAGAAGAGCTGCCGTTAGATGATTCTCTCTTTTTATTAACAATGTCTCTTAACTTCTCAGCTTGATCTATCATAATAACCTCCACGCTCCATTTAGGTACAAATTATACTCAATATTAATTATTATTTCCCAATAAATTTTTTGATAGCTTATCAACATTTACAATTTCAATATCGTCTGGAACATTTTGTCCATTTGTTATATATGAAAGGTTTTTATTTGAAAAACACTTTGTATTAAGTATACTTCCGTAAGCCGAAGTCTCATCAACCTTTGTAAAAATAAGCTTATAATTCGGAATAAAACTATAGTTTCTAATAATATCCTTTAAATTTCTTGAACTAGCCGTTGTACTTAATACCAAAAAAATATCATCCGCATCGCATTTCTCAATCAAAGTTTTGAGTTCATCAAATTTTTGTTTATCTTTGTAGCTGCATCCAGCTGTATCAATTAATATAACATCCTTATCACTATATTTGTCTATCTCATTCTGAATCTCAGTTACTGAATATGCTACTGTTATGGGAATTCCTAATATTTCAGCATATGTCTTAAGCTGTTCTACTGCAGATATTCTATAAGTATCTGCTGTAATTAGCCCTATATCCTTATTTTCTTCCAGCATAAATGAAGCAGCCAGCTTTGCCAATGTTGTGGTCTTACCCACCCCTGTTGGTCCAACAAAAAGTATAACCGTTGGTTTTCCATCTGTTCTAAAATTAATTGGTTCTGACTTACCCAATAAGGAAGAAATAACTGAATGCATTACAAGGGTTGCATCATTTATATCTCTAGGATTACTTCGCTTTTCCACCTCAGCAATAATTTCTCTTGCTATCTCTTGTTCAACTTCATTTTTTATAAGATTATTATATAATAGCTGAAAAATCTGTGGTAATTTTTCTTCTTCATTTTTGTAATTTTTACTATTTTTTGTATCCGGATTGACAGCCTCCATTATTTTATCTAATACTTTTTCAATATTACTTACTTTATTCTCTAACTCTGCAAAATTTCCCTCTTTTTGTGACAAATTAGTTTGAGATAAATTTGTAGTATCAGCAACAGGTGTTATTTTTGTTAACTCTCGTTCTTTTATTTTACTAGAATCATCATCAATAGCTGCCATTACTTCAATCATCGGACTAGTAAAATACTTTTTTATACCCTTTTGCCTTACCTTTTTTGTATTTAATATAATTGCATTATTCCCAAGGTCCATTTTTACCTTTAATAATGCTTCTTGAGTATTCTTACCCATATAACGCTTAATTTTCATAGATTAGCCTCCATAAGTAATTCTCAAAAATATGTCCCCAATAGTTGTTATTTTATACACTCACAGTGCCTACAGATTTTATTTCTACTGACGAATCAATTTCATTATAGGATAAAACTACCAATCCAGGTATTACATTTTCTGTAAGCTTCTTAACATATAATCTTACTATTGGCGATGCTAGTACAATTGGCTGGCTACCAAGCTTCAATAGCTTCTGAACATTTTTTGATAAATTATTTATAATTGTATTTGATACAGCAGGATCCAAGGCTAAATATGAACCAAATTCTGTTTTTTGTATTGAATCCAATATCATTTGTTCTACCTTTGGATCTATTGTAATTACATTTGAATCCTCATTAAAGAACTTCTGAGATATAGATCTTCCAAGAGCCTGTCTAACATATTCAGTAAGCATATCAACATCATGAGTCATTGGTGAATAATCGGCCAAAGTTTCCATTATAGTAACCATATCTCTAATAGAAACACCCTCTTTTAATAAGTTTGCCAGTACTTTTTGTATTTCGCCTATACTCATTAATTTTGGCACTAACTCATCAACAATAGCAGGATAGCTTTGCTTTAAATTGTCAACAAGTGTTTGAACTTCTTGTCTGCCTAACAATTCATGTGAATACTTTTTGATAACTTCTGTTAAATGAGTAGCAATTATTGATGGAGGATCAACAACTGTATACCCAAGCATCTCTGCCTTATCTCTTTGTGACTCTTGAATCCAAATAGCTGGTAGTCCAAATGCAGGTTCAGTTGTTTTTATACCTTCTAACTCCTCTTCTGCTCCACTAGAATTCATTGCCATAAAGTAATCAAATAACAATTCACCACTTGCTACCTCTGTACCTTTAATCTTTATAATATACTCATTTGGGCCTATCTGAATATTATCTCTTAACCTGATAACAGGAACAAGCATACCTAATTCAAGCGCTAATTGCCTTCTAATTAAAACAACCCTGTCTAATAAATCTCCACCCTGATTTGCATCAGCTAAAGGAATTATTCCATATCCGAACTCTAATTCTATAGGGTCTACCTGTAAAAGGCTTACCACGTTTTCTGGCTTTCTAATTTCATCAACTTCACTTTCCTGTATCTGTACCTCTTCTTCTATAACAGCTTCCTTCTGTAGCTGCTTTTGCTTAGTAGCTATAAAAAACAAGGCTATTGAAAGAATAATAAATGGTATTGGTGTAAAGAAGGGTGCCATAGCTAAACTAATCACTGCTGCAATATATAGAACCTTTGGGTTATAAAATAATTGCTTAACAAAATCAGTACTTAGTTCTGAATCAGCTCCTGCTCTAGTCACAATAAAGCTGGTTGCAACTGACAGCATAAGAGCAGGTATCTGGCTAACAAGACCATCTCCAATTGTTAAAATGGTATAGTTTGAAAGAGCTTCTCCAATAGGTTCGCCCCTCATTACTACACCAATTATCAAACCACCTGCAATATTAATAATAGTAATAATAATTCCAGCAATCGCATCGTTTTTTACGAATTTACTAGCACCATCCATTGAGCCATAAAAATCTGCTTCTCTTTGAACTTTTTTTCTACGTTCCTTAGCTTCGGCCTCACTTATTAATCCAGTATTTAAGTCTGCATCAATTGCCATCTGCTTACCAGGCATAGCATCCAAAGTAAATCTTGCAGCAACTTCTGCAACTCTTTCAGAACCTTTTGTAATTACAAGGAAATTAACAAGCATAATTATAATATATACAACAAAGCCAACAACCAAATTGTTTCTGCCCACCATATATCCAAAGCCTCTGATAACGTCTCCAGCATGTCCTTCCGCTAAAATAAGCTTTGTTGCAGTTACATTTAATGAAAGCCTGTATATTGTTGTAATTACAAGTAGCGTTGGAAAAATTGATAAATCAAGTGCTGTTTTGAGATATATAGTATTCAACATTATAACAGCAGCAAGAACTATATTAAATGCTAACAGTAAGTCTAGCAGAAATGCCGGAATTGGCAAAATAAGATTTAAAATAGAAAGTATTACAACAAGTGGTATAAATAAAGTATTTATTTTCGCCATTTTTCGGCCCCCCTTCATATTAATAATTCACATCTCAAACAGCATTATCTTCCATTTTTGAGTTTATATACAAATGCTAGTATTTCAGCAACTGCCTGATATAATTCAGGTGGTATAGTCTCTCCAATATCAACAGTACTGTATAGTGTTCTAGCCAAAGGCTTATTTTCAACAATCTGCACTTTATTATCAGTTGCAATCTGTTTGATTCTAAGTGCTATATAGTCCTGCCCCTTTGCTACAACATATGGAGCACTTGCTTTTTCTAAATCATATTTAATAGCTACAGCAAAATGTGTAGGATTTGTTATTACCACATCTGCCTTTGGTACATCCTGCATCATTCGCTTCATAGACATTTGACGCTGTTTCTGCTTAATTTTCCCTTTAATTTCAGGATTACCTTCAGTCTGCTTAAATTCATCCTTAACTTCCTGTTTTGTCATTCTTAAACTTTTTTCATAGTCATATTTCTGATAAAGAAAATCTGCAAACCCCAGAATGACCATTGCAAAGGATATTTTTATTCCAACATTAAATGTAGCGTCTCCTATAAAAGCTAATATACCATGTAAATCTACATCCATTAGAGCTATAATTTCATTTGTCTTTGACTTTAAATAAGAATAAGCAACCCAAACAACTATAGCTATTTTAATTATAGCTTTCAGTAATTCTACTAATGAACGTACTGAAAATATTCTCTTAAAACCACTTAATGGATTTATCCTATTACCTTTAATCTTTAATGTCTCAAAAGTAAACAGATAACCAACCTGAGCATACCCAACTATTACAGCTGATAATGCAGCTACTAAAAGTAAAGGTAGTACTGTTTTAGCTAAAACTATTAATGCCTCTATATAAAGCCTCATTACCAAGTTAAGATCAAATTGACCAGTTAATTTTACATATTCAGAAAAAGCACCTTTCATATACAAAGTAATCTGACTATATAAATTTGATCCTAAAGCTTTCAATGTAACAATCATTACAATTAGAATGAGTGCGGCAGACATTTCTCTGCTTTGAAATACCTGTCCTTTTTTTCTGGCATCACTCTTTTTTTTAGGAGTTGCTTTTTCTGTTTTGTCATCTCCTCCTGCTGCAAAGAGTTGATAATTTAGCTGTAGTTCACTATAATCCTTTTTCAACAGACTTTCATCAATGGTTCTTCTCATCCCAACCTCCAAATTAGCATCTCATTTGTCCATTGAGCGTCCTTTAAGGATTACTACCCATGTCCTTCAAAAATTTGAATATCCCAATATTCATTTTATCTGATATCATAGTTACGATATATATAAAAGCTGGTATTGTAATCATTATTAAAATTAATCCAACAAGTATTTTCAATGGCATACCTAAAACAAATACATTCATTTGTGGTATAGTTTTTGAAATTATACCTAATACTACATCTGCAATCAAAATAGCAGCTAGAATTGGAGCAGCTATTTTAAATCCTATTGAAAACATTTGCTGAAAAACTTCCAAAACATTATCCTTCATATTAGGTCCAATACCTGCACTTGTAATTGGTACCAGTTTAAAACTCTGATAAAGTGCTTTAATTAATATGTGATGACCATTTGTTGCTAGAAATATAAGCATAGCTACCATATAATAAAGATTAGCAGTTATTGGAACCTGAATGTTAGTAATAGGGTCAAAAACGTTAACCATACCAAATCCAATCTGCATATCAATTATCTGTCCAGCAACATAAATACTTGTAAAAAGTGCATAAGCAACAAAACCAATCACAACGCCAACGATAAATTCTTTAATTATATAAAATGCATAAAGCAGATATCCATTTATCTCAACAACATGATCTACCTTTACAACACTTGCCATTAAAATAGATGTACCCAAGGCAATTCCAATTTTAACATAAGTAGGCATATTACGGCCAAAAATTGGAGCAATAACAAATAGACCTGTCATTCTAACAAATATAAGGAGAAAAAGCTCCACGCTATTCAGCAACATACCTAATGGTATCTGCACAATCTCAACTCCTAAATTATATTTAAATCAAAATATATACTTATTTATTAAATAATTTTTGTAGTATTCTAACCAACAATTAATCATATTTGCTATGAAACATCAATTACAGCTATGTTTGCTGAACATATATTACTTAATAAACTGATTTATATTAATCAATATATTTTGCATATACTCCATTAACGTTCTTAACATCCATGAACCAAAAATAGCAATAGCGGCAACTACAGAAAGTATTTTGGGAACAAAGGATAATGTTTGTTCCTGAATTTGAGTAGTAGCCTGAAAAATACTTACTATTAAGCCAACAGCCATACTAATAATCAATATCGGGGCAGCTACATATAATAATACTTTCAAAGCATCCTGCGCAATATATATAATGCCACTTTCATCCACTAAATGTTCACCCCCATACACTATAAAGCTACTGTTATTTTATATCTTTTTATGACATTACTTCAATTATAAATAATGGTAATAATGGCGATATTAAACTGAAAAAAATAAAATATTGTCACCCTGAAAAACTAATAATTATAGATTGTGTTATCATACCCCACCCATCTACTAAAATAAACAATAATACCTTAAACGGTAGTGATATCATTGATGGTGGAAGCATCATCATACCCATAGACATTAGAGTACTAGAGACAACCATATCAATAATTAAAAATGGTAGAAATATTAAGAAACCAAATTTGAACGCAACTGTAAGCTCGCTAATTAAAAAGGCAGGAACTACAATTGTAAGCGAGAGGTTTGGTGCTTCCTCTACTTTAATTGGTTCTGTTTGCCCAGCGAGCGTCATAAACAATGCTAAATCTTTTTCTCTACCATTACTAAATATTTGCTTTACCATCCATGTCTTAATAGTCTTAGAGCTACTATCAATTGCTTGTTTTTGAGTTATAGTTCCATTAGTATAAGGTTGGAATGCATTTTCATTTATATCAGTTAAAACAGGACTCATTACAAAGAAAGTTATAAAAAGCGCTAAACCAATCATGACTTGATTTGGTGGCATTTGTTGTGTTCCAAGAGCATTTCTTAGAAAAGACAAAATAATAATTATTCTTGTAAAGCCTGTCATCATTATCAAGATTGAAGGCGCAATTGCTAAAACCGTTAATAATATCAATATCTGTATACTAGAAGATACATCCTCCGGGTTATCTGATGTACCGATATTTATTCCGTCAGTTGTTACAGATATATTTGGCGCTGCTAATACGCTTTTAACTCCTATAAAACAAAAGACCAGAATTAATATGCTTACTATTAACATTATTCTTTTAATGTTCTTTTTTTTGCTCATCTTCGCTCCGTTGTCCATTAATAGTATTTGTTAAGTTTTTTAATTTCTTTAAGTTATTTTTGAATATTAAGTCACTTTCTTGATTTTCTCCAGAACTTCTGATATCCTGCTTAAAAATATCCTGTGACTCATTTTCCTTTTTGGAACTAAAGTTAAAATTAGTATATTTTTTTAGTACAGATTTAAAATCAGCAATCTCTGTAATAGGATTTTTTATCTCCTCTTCCTTAAAAGCACCAATATTTACCTTAGTAAGAAACTCAACATTTTTATTTGTAGCTGAAATAAGAAAAAACTCATTATCTATTTTTATCAAATGAAGTCTATTATTCACACCGAGGCTTAATGATTCTATAACTTGCATATATTTCCCATTAAGTACTTTTTTTGATTTATACGATAAAAATCTTGTTGAAAAAATAAGCAATCCAAAAACAATTATAAATGCAAAAATTGCATAAATATAATCTAAAATACCCATCCTTTACCTCAATGTCCAAAATATAATGTCTTAATACAATAATACTAAAAATAACACTTAAAAAAGCTTACTACAAAATATCCTGCTGTTATCTAACCAAATTAATATGATGCTCTAAAAAAGAACCATATAAATTCATAGCAACCAGCAGGATATCATAGTGAGTAGATAATTTCAAAATCATCCAATAACCTTTTTTACGGCTTCCACTACACGGTCTGCCTGAAATGGCTTTACAATAAAATCTCTAGCACCTGCTTGGATTGATTCAATAACCATAGCCTGTTGTCCCATAGCAGAACACATTATTATCTTTGCATCACTATGAATTTTCTTAATCTCTCTAACAGCTGTAACTCCATCCATTTCTGGCATTGTAATATCCATTATAACCAAGTCAGGAGTAAGTTCCTTATATTTTTCTATTGCTTTTAACCCGTTGTCAACATCAGCTGCAATTTCATAACCGTTTTTTGATAATATATCCTTAATCATCATTCTCATAAATGCTGCATCATCAACAATTAAAATACTTTTACCCATAACTTTCTCTCTCCTTAATTATTCGTTGATTTTCTATAGTCGTTTTGATGGATGTATTATATCGGTGATTCTAACACCAAAACTTTCATCAATAACAACAACTTCTCCTTTAGCAATAGCTTTTCCATTAACCAGAATATCAACTGGTTCACCTGCAAGCTTATCTAATTCAATTACTGAGCCTGACCCAAATTCTAAAATATCTTTAATAAGTTTTTGGGTTCTTCCCAATTCTACTGTAACTTGCAGAGGTAAATCCATTATAAGTCCAATATTCTTTTTCTCAGAAGCAGATAGCCCATCATCAAAAGCTTGGAACTGTGCAGGTTGAACACTGACAGGATTTCTTCCCATATGAGGTTCTTGATATCCTCCATTAAATCCATACCCTTGCATTGGCTGTTGCATCACTGGCTGTTGCATCATAGGTTGTTGCATTACTGGCTGCTGCATCACTGGTTGTTGCATCATAGGCTGCTGAACAGGTT
The DNA here is from genome assembly GCF_005473905.2 of Ruminiclostridium herbifermentans. Classification (NCBI taxonomy): domain Bacteria; kingdom Bacillati; phylum Bacillota; class Clostridia; order Eubacteriales; family Oscillospiraceae; genus Ruminiclostridium; species Ruminiclostridium herbifermentans. Next base: position 1,997,463 of record NZ_CP061336.1, on the reverse strand, counting down.
GCTGCTGCACTGGAGGCGGCTGCATAACTGGTTGTTCAACCGGTGGCTGCAATTGTGGTTCAGGTTCCTTTTTAGCGCTTGCATTATTTGATGAATTATACAATTGACTAACCAAATCCTTAGCAAATTTCATAGGAAGCAATTGCATTATTTCACTGTCTATTATATCACCAACCACCATCTTAAATGCAACCCTAACTAATTGCTCACCAACTTCAAAATCACCATAGGGATCGCCACTTTCAAAACTAACCATGTATGCTTTTGGAGGTGATATATCTATTCTTTTAGCAAACATTGAGGACATCGAGGTGGCTGACGAACCAATCATTTGATTCATGGCCTCACTTATTGCACTCAAGTGAAGATCAGTTAATTCACCTTCAGCTATTGTACCTTCTCCACCCATCATCAAATCAGTAATTATTTTAACATCATCTTGTTTAAGTATTAATAAGTTGCTTCCAATTAATCCATCAGTGTATTCTACTTTAACAGCTACATATTGTGAAGAATAGCTCTTTGACAGTTCCTCCCAAGTTGTTACAGTAACATTTGGTGTTGTAATTGTTACCTTCTGTGATAAAAGAGTAAACAATGTTGTTGCAGAAGTACCCATGCTTATATTACCAATTTCGCCTAATGCATCAATTTCCTGTGATGATAACCCACCTCCAGAACTATGACTTTTTCCCATTTCATCAGAAGCTATATCATTAACATCGTTCTCATCATCTGAAGAGGAAGTGCCATTCAGCAACGCATCAATCTCTGCTTGTGTAAGCATATCTCCCATTTCTAATCTTCCTCCCTTCCTATCACATCAATTATTTTAACTGCAATTTTGTTTTTCTTAACTCCTGGCTTAGCATGAAATTTAGGTATATTACCTACCATTACCTCTAAGCTTGCATTTATATTAGTTTCAAGTGGTACAACATCACCAACTTGTAAATCTAAAAATTCACTAATATTGATTGTAGTATTCCCTAAAATTGCTCTAACAGGCACTAAAGTATTTTCTATCCTCAACTCTATATCTTGTTGGTGATTTTCAACTTTTTCAGATTCATTGCTTGTAAACCAGAGTTTAGTACTCAGTTTTGGCATTATAGGTTCTACAACCATATGAGGTATACATATATTAATCATACCCTTCACATCACCCACTACAACATTCAATGTAATCAGAGCAACCATTTCATTTGGATGAATAAGCTGAGCAAATTGAGCGTTGGTTTCTATTTTTTCCAATCTTGGCTTTATAGAAACTATACTCTCCCATGGTTCGCGCATGAGATTCAGTATTTGAACAATAATTCTTTCTAATATCGCCAACTCAATCTCAGTAAATGATCTGACTCTATCCATTGCAGATCCTCTTCCTCCAAGGATTCTATCAATAAGAGCATATGCAATGCTTGGATCCATTTCAAATATTATTGATCCACTTAATGGACTAAAATCAACAACTGCAAGCACTACAGGATTTGCTAATGAATTACTGAATTCACTGTACTGCAGAGCATCTACTGATAGAACATCAACTTGTACCAAGGTTCGCAAATACCCAGATAAAAATGATTGAATCAATCTAGCATAGTTTTCATAAATGAATTGAAGTGTACGCTTATGATCATTTGCAAATTTAGGTGGTTTCTTAAAATCATGAAGTTTTATTTTCTTTTCTGTTTTAGTGGTCTGAATCTGCTGTACATCTATATCTCCGGTAGTAAGAGCTTTTAGCAGTTCATCAATCTCATTCTGAGATAATATATCTCCCACAAGCCCACCTCCTATTGATAAAACCAGTAGTCAAAAGTTATTGAATAAACTAGAGGACTTGCCTTTTTATCATTTTTGGTTAATATTTCATTTATTATATTCTTTAAGTCTTCTTCTGCTTTAGTCCTGGTACTTTTCTTAGCAACATCTTCTAGTGTTAAGTCCTGAAAATATGAACCGATAGCAGAATTTATTTCTGTACTATAAAAATCAATTTTTGCAGTAACTTCTTCTTCTTTTTTTAATTCTTCTACAGTCTTAAAATGCTTCATACTTGCACTAAGTGAAATAACTGCAATTTGTTTAGAATCAGTCTTCTTCAAATTAAAATTCTTGTTCTGAAAAATAACTTTGTTTGAAAGTTCATCTTCTCCTGGAATTACTTCACTAATTACAATGACTTCTTTTTCCGTGCTTGAACCACTGGCAAAAAAGAAATAGCCAATTGCAAGGAAAGCAAGTGTAATTGATAAACATGCTACTATAACAAGTAAGACAAAATAGCTGCTTTTTCCCTCCAAAGCCTTTTCCTCCTCATAGTTAAATATCTAGCTAAATAAAACTCAAACAAAAGCATTAATAACAAATCTATACAATAAACTCATTCTTCACTTGTCAAATCATTATATTTGTTAGCGAATATTCGTTTTTTGTATTCTATTACCCTTTCTACAACTTCATCAACACTTTCAGCAACAACATATTTTTTACCGTTGTTTAATGTTATTACCGTATCAGGGGTACTCTCTATTGTCTCTATTAACTCACAATTAATTACAAAGAATGAGTTGTTTAATTTAGTTAATCTTATCATAATATTATTACTCCAAAAAAACAATAGATAATTTAAAACAATTTACAAAAACAGGTTAATTTCGAGTTATACTACCAAAGACACAGAAAATAATGTCTTTGGTAGTAATTATATTCTACTTAAGTTTATCGCTTAAGATTAACTAACTCTTGAAGCATTTCATCTGAAGTAGTAATAATTCTGCTATTAGCTTGGAAGCCTCTTTGAGTAATTATCATATTTGTAAATTCACTTGAAAGGTCAACATTTGACATTTCTAATGTACCTGGAGTTAATGTCCCGGTTCCACCTGTTCCAGCTGCCAATCCCTTAGTGAAATTTCCTGAATTTGTTGTAGGAATAAATAAATTATCTCCAACCTTCTGAAGACCTGCCGGATTAGAGAAATTAGCCAAAGCTACACAGCCTAATGCTTGCTGTTCACCATTGCTATATATACCAGTAATAATTCCATCAGAACCTATGCTAAAGGTTGTAAGAGTACCTGTGGAATATCCGTTTATATCTGAAGGAATAACTGAACTGTCTGCAGCAAACATTGTCAAATTAGCAAAATTCAAGTTTATAGGAAAATCAGCTGCTCCAGTAGTTGTTTCATCTAAATCAACAGTAAAAGTATCTGTAATTCCGCTTATGATTCTTCCTTCTGTATTAAATTTAACCGTTCCAGTGTGATAGGTATCAGGTGTGGCTGTACCATTGTCATGAGTAATTGTATATTCCCAATTTGTCCCGTCTACATCTATTGTACTTTTTCTGAAATTAACAGAAAGTTCATAGCTGTTTCCTAATGCATCATATACAGTAAATGGAACTGCAAACTGAACATCAGTTGCACCAGCTCCAAGTGCTGGCCTAGCAGCATCTAAGTTCCCTGAAAAGGTTGCACTTGTAGTTGCTCTAGCTGCAATTATCCTTTTATTACCATTATGAATATCACTATACAGATTTATTGGTTCAACTGGACTCTCTGTATCAAATGTGCCATCGTCATTTCTTTTCTGCCAACCATAGACACAATATCCACTTCCTGAAACAAGATTTCCTAACTTGTCCAAACCAAAGTTACCAGCTCTGGTAAATTTGAACGTATCGGCACTTGAGCCTCTTACTATGAAGAAACCGTCACCTGAAATTGACAAGTCTGTTGCATTATCAGTTCTCTCTGAACTGCCTGTACTCATAAGTGTATCTATAGAGCCTACACTTGTACCAAGACCTACCTGCATAGGGTTAGTACCTCCTCTGCTTGTTGCAGAATCAGGAGCTGAAGCACCACTAAGTGTCTGATTAAAAACTTCTTGGAAGGTTACTCTACTTGACTTAAAACCGACTGTATTTACGTTTGCAACATTATTACCTATAACATCCATTCTTTGCTGGTGTGCTCTTAATCCAGAAACACCAGAAAACATTGATCTCATCATAACTTTTTTGACCCCCTCAATTATTATAAGGTATTTTTTCGTTCCATCCGTCGTTCAGGAACGTTATTCAGCCTCCCAATAGGGTCCAGCTGACTTTCACAACTATGCAAATATTGCACCGTCAATGTTTGTAAAAACATTATCCTTTAACTCATTGTTGTTAACTGCAGTAATTACTGTCTTACTATTTATATTTACAACAAAAGCCATATCATCCAGAATAACCAAAGAGTCCTTTACGCCCTTTTTTTGAGCCATAGAAACTGCATTGTTAATCTTATCCTTCTGAGTCTGGGTTAAATCAATATTTCGTGCCTGCATCCTTAATTCTGCATGCTTTGAAAATTTGACTTCAGTGTTCTTATCTATTGCTTGTTGAAGAAAATTTTCAAATCCAACTCCTGCAGGAGCATTATTAGCACTTCTGACATTATTGGTTCTGACTTTCCCAGTATTTAAAGGCGAATTTATTATTCTGTTTGAATAATTATTATTTATAACCATAACTCACCTTCTCTCATTATTCAGTTGTTGTTTGCGGTGACGCTTTCTGAATATTTGCTACACTGTCAACAGATACATATACATCATCAAGTATACCAGTTATATTGCCTTTATCATCGATGTTATAACTCTGTAATGTAGCAATAACAGGAACCTTCTTTCCATTTTTATCCTTTATTGTTACTTTGACTTCTTTACCAACATTTTCTTCTAAATACTTTGTAGTATAATCAGCACTTGTGCTTTTAGAGCCTGTTATCTCTGCAATATTGACGCTTACATTATTCAGTACTGCATAGTCCTCAGTAGCTCCTTTTTGAATCTGTGTTACATCACCATTTAAATAAATCAAGTTACCATTAGATGAATCATATACAGCGCCCTTAACCCTATACCCTATTAAATTAGCATAATCAGATATATTTGAATTAGCAAAGCGAATATCAACAACCTCAGTTACACTGTCAATATTAACATCATGACCGTCTACCTCTAAGAACACCTTGCCATTCATCATTTTAACTGTAGATACTTGTCCTAGAATAGTTTTAACTTCTAAAGTACTTTCATCAGTGGTATTTGCTGTTACATATTTGCCAATTAAACTGAAGGCTTGTGAATTAGTTAAAACCTTATTCATATTCTGCATTTGCTCCAAGGAACTAAACTGTGCCATTTGAGCAATAAATTCCTTGTCATCAGTAGGCTCTAATGGATCCTGATATCTTAGCTGTGTCACTAAAAGATTTAGAAAATCATCCTTACCTAAGTCACCGCCATTTTTTCTTGTTTTAGCACTTGTTTGTGTCCTTGCAATAATTTCATCAATTGAACCGGTTACTCCACTTGTTGCCATATCTTTCACCTCCTGTTAAGCTATAAAATTAACGGTATTTGTCTCATTGCCATATTGTGCAAGTCTTTCAGGCAAAGTTTCTAAAACATTGTATCCAACTTTGTCAGTATTTAATTCACTACCTCCAAATTTGATACCGTTATTCTTATTATTGCTTTGGTGCGCATTTTGCTGATTGTAATTACTTTGCTTCTCTTGTCCAACTTGAACGCTTACATTGTCAATAGCCAATCCCTGTTTTTCCAGAGAATCCTTTAGTAATTGCATATTTGTTTCGATAATTTCTTTAACCTGATGGCTCTCTGCAATAAACTTAGCTGCAACTATGCCTTGCTCTGTCACAACTTTCAATTCAAGTTTACCTAAGTGATCTGGCTTTAGATGAATAATCATCTCTGATTTATCCTGACCAATAATAACCTTTGCCTGTTCCACAACCTGATTTATTACCTCAGAAGTTCTAACTGGCTGTGACATTACAAATTCTGCTTTATGAACCTGAGTTTGGTTGTTAACAGCGTTAATCTTAATATCAGCAAAAGCTTGTAAGTTTTGCTCATTTTGTTGCTGATTTTGGGTATTACTTGCAGCTACTTGATTATTTACAATCTTTGTATCTGCCACTGCTTTATTAGACTCTGCATTTTCAGATTTTTCTTTTGACTTTGAATTATCTGCTTTAGCTGAATCTTCTTTTGCCTTATTAGCAACAAGCTCTTCTAAACTCTCTTCTGTTACCGATTTAACATCAGTAGAAGTATCTGTCTTTAAAGCTTCTTGTTCCACACTGACAACACCCTTAGTTTGGGCTCTCATAGCTTCAACCACTTTTGATATCTCAGAAGTAATTGATTCTTGGCTTATCTCAGCATTCTGAATCAATTTATCCATCTTTGCCTTAATATCTTCTGCTATCTCTGAAAGGTTAATAGTTTTTATATTATTAATGGAATTAGTTTTAACTTCATTGTCATCAGATGTAGCAGCCTCAAGGCTTGATACGGAATCTTTACTATTTTCTGAGCCAAGCTGCTTTGATATTTCCATAGCTAACATATTCATCATTGCTTTCTGTGAAGCATTAAGTTCTAGAACACTGGAAAGCTTATCCATAAACAGCGGCAGCTTATCTGCATTTGTTAAATCTTCTGCACTAAAGCCGAGTTCATTCGCAAGCTTTACTAATTCAGCTGGTTGTATTCCAAGCATTTGTGCCAATAAATTAATTGTTTCATCATTTGCCTTAGAATTTTTTTGTAACTCTTCAGCTTTTGAATCAACATTCTGTACTTTAGCATTGTCATTAGCATTTTCAACTGAACTTTCCTTTGAGTTAATGGTTGTATCCCTCTCTATATCTTTATAAGACTTATACTTTATCTTTGACTCAGCATTTTGGGATGCATTATTATCTCTTCTAGATACACTCCTATCATTTGCAACTCTTGAATTACCGTTAACAGTGTTTTCAAAAACAGTTTTAAATGCTGTATCAGCAGTTCTTTGAGAAGACCTAGATTTTGTATTCACAGCATTATTCTGACCTTGAAAAAATAGTAATTTTGAAGTATTACTGTAAGATATCATTTTTTCACCTCCTATCGAACATAATAATTAATTTATTGTAATGCAGCACACTTAATGTAATGCCGCTAATTACCTATTAAAAATATTAAAAATATTAAACTACTAAAATAATAAACTTCTTAAAAATGTTAAACTTCTATTTCTTTTCACTTTTTGCAGCTTCTAAATTATAAACCTTTGCAAGCTGCTCTGATACATTAGCTGCAAATGCAGGCGTCATTTCAGATATAATTTCTGCTGTTTTATCTTTTTTTAGGTTTTTCAGTATTTCAACAATTAAGGTCATCTTACCAGTGCCCATCTCTTCCATAATTGCGGCTACATTACCCGCATCCATCTCTTCATATATTGCGCAGTATTTTTTAACATCAGCACTGATTTTTTCGTCTTGTAAAATTTCTGCATACAATTTAGCCGCTGTCTCAGGATCTATTTTTTCATAATAAGCTTTAAATGCAGCAGTATCTCCCTTTGCAATAGCATTGGTAACTCCTTGAAAATCTTTTTGTAATTTATCATTATCTGATATAAGCTTTAACTTTTCTTTTTCAAGAGCATCCATTTGCTGTTGTAGCAGCGATGAATTTGTATCCTTTGCAGATATTTGTTTATTTATCTGTTCTAATTGACTATTTAAGTCTGTAATCTGTTTTTCTAATTCTAATTTTTCAGTTCTTAGCTTTCTATATTTTGCCCTAACTTCTTCTTCAGTCATATTCTTTTCATCTTCTATATCTGGCTTTTCAGGCAACGCCAATCTTAATATGGGTATATTCTGAATGGTATCATCCATTCTATCTGCTATCCCATTCACATTGTTCTTAATAGCAAAGAAAAATACACCACCAATGATTAAAACCACCAATAAAATTGCAGATAGAATAGAAACTATATAAAACAATGCGCTATTTTTGGTCTCACCTTTTTCAGAGTCTTTACCCTTGCCTTTATTGCCATTGGGGCTTTTGCTAAGATTTTTTAATGTTTCGTTAATATCTATATTAGAATTTTCAATATTATCATTTTTTGTCTCAGCCATTTTGTTCTCCTAATCGTCACTAGATGTCTTTGAATTTAAAACTATTTAATTCATCTATTCCAACTTGTTCTGCTTTGTTTTGATCTTTTAGGTATTCATCATATTTTTTATCTTTTAATTTTTCTAATACCTTGCGTTCTTGCATTGCTTTAATCAACGCTTCTCTATTTGTATCGACATTGTGTTCTGCTATATTTACATTTTCTTTTTGGTTAACAATTTTTTCTTTCATTAATGATAAATAATTATTATATAATCTTACTCTATATACAGGTATTCCCTCATAAACCTCTTCTGTTAAGCTATTAATTGATGCATCATTTTCATTCATAAGTTCTTCAAGATAAAACTTCTGGGTTTCAAGCTCCTTTGTGGCTCGAGCCAGATTATTCTTAGCGTTATCCTCCAATTGCTCCTTTAGTTTTAAAACAGACTGTAATCTGAATGAAAATTTTTGCATTAACTCTTAGCCTCCTAAAAGTTATTTGAGTAAGTTTAAAACATTTTCTCTCACTTCATCAAACGATACTTTTTGTCCTGTTTCTTGCTGTAAGAAATCAGTTATTGCATCATTATATTTAATAGCATAATCAATTTTTTCACTGCTGCCCTTTGTATATGCACCAATATTAATCATATCCTCTGATTCCTTGTATATTGCCATGGTTTTTTTAATGTCTGATGCACACTTTTTTTGTTCTTTATCTATAATGTCACCCATTACCCTACTAACGCTCGCTAATACGTCTATTGCAGGATAATGATTCTTATTGGCTAATGCTCTGGACAAAACAATATGTCCGTCTAATATACCTCTTGCGGTGTCTGTAACAGGCTCTGTCAAGTCATCACCATCTACCAAAACAGTATACAATCCTGTAATTGAACCATTTTCATCTGTACCCGCTCTTTCCAATAGCTTAGGGAATACCGAAAATACTGACGGAGTATATCCACGGGATACAGGAGGTTCTCCAATAGAAAGTCCAACTTCCCTTTGTGCCATTGCATATCTAGTAAGGGAATCCATCAAAAGTAAAACATCCTTCCCACTATCTCTGAAATACTCGGCGATAGCAGTTGCAACTAAAGCACCTTTTAGTCTTACAAGTGCAGGCTGGTCTGATGTTGCAACAACAACTACTGATCTAGCTAAACCTTCCTCTGATAAATCTTTCTCAATAAATTCTCGAACCTCTCTGCCACGCTCACCTATAAGAGCAATTACATTTATATCAGCTTTTGTATTTCGAGCAATCATTCCCATTAAAGTACTCTTACCAACACCACTACCAGCAAATATACCAACTCTTTGTCCCTTACCCACTGTTAGCAATCCATCGATGGCCTTCACTCCAAGAGGAAGGGGTTCAGAAATCCTTTTTCTTGTCATAGGATTTGGTGGTTTATTCATTGTTGGATAGCTAATTTTAGTGTTTATGGGACCTTTCCCATCCATAGGTCTTCCTAAGCCATCAAGTACCCTTCCAACCAATTCTGGTCCAACAGCTACAGAAAGAATCTCTCCATTTGATGAAACTATACTGCCAGGAGAAATGCCTGTCATTTCACCTAATGGCATAAGCAAAACCTTATCATCCTTAAAGCCTACAACTTCTGCCTTTATTGGCTCACCTTTTAAAACTTGTATATTACATAAATCTCCAATACTTGCTTGTGGACCATCAGATTCTATAGTTAATCCTACAACCTTAGATACCTTGCCAATATACTCTATATAATCTTTTGATTGTAATTTATATTGATACTTATTAAGGTCAATCATTATAATCCGACCTCCTGCACTACTGATGCAATGAATATTTATAAAACATAAGGTACACATATAAGCGTACCTTAATCTATTTTCTCACCTAAAATACTTCTAAAATCATTCTCAATCTTTTCAAATTTAGTGTCAGCACTAGCATCAATACTTCCAAGTGAAGTATCAATTATGCAGCCACCTTCTTTTAAAGACAAATCTTTCTTTATTTCTGTTTCCTCAGATCTTTCCAGCATTGAAAAAAGTTCTTCTTTATTTTCATTTACATAATTATAATCCTGCTCATTAAGTCTTAAAACAGCCTTACGATCTTTTGAGCACTTTTCAAAAGCATCTTTAACTAAAAGTAAGATGTTTTGCTTACACTCTAACTCTTTGCTAATAACTTTTTTTGCAATTTCTAGAATAGTATTTACAGCATCAGATTCCAAAGAATCAAGGACATTTTTATATTCCACACTTGCCTGTTCTTTAATACTTTGGGCTTCTTCAATCAATTGCTCATACTCCTGCTTTGCTTGAGCAATACCTTGATTATATCCTTCTTCTCTTGCCTCATTAGTTACTTTATTTACTAGTTCTTCTATCTCAAGGTTTGCTTTAGAAATAATATCCTTTGCCTCAAGAAGTGCTTCTTTAACAATAAGATCTGCTTCTTCCTTTGCTTTATTAACTATTTCCTCTCCAATAGCCTTATAATCAATCTCTTCTACCTCTTCAGGCTGTTCTTGGTCTAAATTCTTTATTTTAACAACCGGTGGTTGATATGTTACTGGATTTAATATTTGAAAAGGCATACCAACACTAACTTGATGATTTTTGAATATTCTATTACTAGACAATTATTTCATCTCCTCCGCCTCTGGAAATAACTATCTCACCAGCATCCTCCAGTTTACGTATTATGTTAACAATCTTCTGTTGAGCTTCTTCAACATCCTTAAGTCTAACAGGTCCCATAAATTCCAGATCCTCTTTAATCATTTCACTTAAGCGCTTAGACATATTTGAGAAAATAAGTCTCTGAACATCGTCTGTTGCGCCCTTAAGAGCAACTGCGAGCTGATTATTATCAACTTCTCTAAGGAATCTCTGAATAGACCTTCCGTCAAGAGTAAGAATATCTTCAAATACGAACATACGTCTCTTAATTTCTTCAGCTAAATCTGTATCTTCTATTTCTAATGTTTCCATAATAAACTTTTCTGTACCTCTGTCAACGGAGTTAAGGATATCTACAATTGCCTGAACTCCTCCAGCAGCAGTATAATCCTCTGTAACTAATGAAGAAAGCTTCTTTTCCAAAATACGCTCTACTTCTTTAATTACATCAGGAGATGTTCTATCCATAGTTGCAATTCTTCTTGCAACATCTGCTTGCTTATCTTGTGGTAAAGCTGAAAGTACTACAGATGCTTGATGCGGTTTTAAATAAGATAAAATTAATGCAATTGTCTGTGGATGTTCACCTTGAATAAAGTTTAACAGCTGAGTAGGGTCTGTTTTTCGAACAAAGTCAAAAGGTCTAACTTGTAATGAAACAGTCAGCTTATTAATAATATCAATCGCCTTTTGCGAGCCAAGCGCTTTTTCTAGAATATCCTTTGCATATCCTATACCACCTTCAGCAATATATTCCTGAGCAAGACAAATTTGATAGAATTCATCAAGAACCCTTTCTTTCTCCTCTGGACTAACTGACCTAATATTAGCTATCTCAAGAGTTAATTGTTCTATTTCCTCTTCTTTTAAATGTTTAAAAATTTCAGCTGACTTATCAGGGCCTAATGAAATAAGCAACATTGCTGCTTTCTCTCTTCCGCTGTATTCAGTCTTCGAACTAGCTCTAGTCAAGTTCTTCACCCCACAAAAATATTATGTCTACTTTTAAGATGCCTTTACCCATAAAATCATCTTATTCATAATCATCTGTTAACCAATTTCTAAGCAATTGAGCAACCGCATCTGGTTTTTGCTTTACAAACTTCTCTAACTGTTTCTTTACTTCTGATCTTTCTTCTATATCTATTTCAGGAACTGGTTCTTGTCTCAAATCATTAATATTATATTTTGGTGAAACAACCTCATCAACACCAGCTAAAACTGGCTCTGGTACAACTTGTTTGCTTCTTCTCGGAATTGCAATAATAACTAATGCAATAAGCATTAACAGTAACAATGCTAATAAGCCATACTCTGAAAGCAAACCTTTTACTACTTCAGCTGTCGTTGGGATTTCTTCAACTTTTGGCTGAATCTTTAATTTTGTAACAGCAATATTTTCAACAGGTATACCTGTCGCTTTACTTGCAATCTCCTGTACCTGTGCTATTAACTCATCTGTTAATTTTGAATCATCCGTAACCCTGTTTCCATACAGCAAAGTAACAGCAGCAGTGGTTTTTTCTGGAACAACTTCTCCCAATGACTTTTCACTCTGCTTTTCTAACTGATTATAGGTATAAGTCTCTTTAATATCTGACTTTTTATAGGATTCTGCATCAGTAGAACCATTCGGATAGGATGGTACTGTTCCAGGATTTGCATCCATACCAATTGTTCCTCCCGAAGTCCCATTAGTAAGTTCCTCCTTGAGTACATCCTTTGTCAAGACTGCTCCGGAGTCCATACCATTTGGATTTGAGAATTCTTTTGACGATTGAGTCAACGTGTCAAAATCAAGTATCGGGTTTACAACAACTTTAGCTGTATCAAAGCTGTCAAATTGTTGACCGTTGAGCACATTTCTAAGATTTTTTTCAAGATCTGTTTTTACTTTTAGCTTCATTTCGTATTTTGTAGATGTTTTATCCATAGTGCTATCTGTTTCTGGATTTAAAGGATTACCTTCTTCATCTATAACAGTAACATTTGAAGGATCTAATCCTTCTACACTGCTGGCAACTACTTTTATAATACTTTCAGCCTGTTTTGGAGTAATCTCTCCATTTCGGGTAATAACTACAGACGCTTTTGCATCTTTATTACTTGTAGAATCTATAAATAAAGTATCTTCTGGTACAGTTATAGTAACACTAGCATCCTTAACATTTTGAATTAATTTAAGCTGTCTGGCAATATCAGATTCATCAAGTTCTTGCCATATGTGCTTCTTATCACTCTCAGTTGTATTTATTTTTATATTGCCGAGAGCATCTGCAAATGTTAACCCGTTCTTAGGGTAACCAGCAGTTGCTAATTCTAAGTGAGCAGTATCGCTGTCTTTAACATCAACAATTATGCCTGATTTATTGTCTGTCAATTTATATGGAATACCTTTGTCTTTTAATATCTTCTGCATTTCAGCAATATCTGTTGAATTAGCATTTTCAATTACTGTAGTATAAGTTGGTCTTGTTAGTAAATATAATCCTAAACCTACAGCGACTGTAACAATTCCTGCTGTTATATATATTCTGACTTTTTGAGATTTCTCTAAACCCTTCCAAAAGTCAATTATAGGTTTAAGTATATTTGATAAGAATTCTGGCAAAACTACCACCCCAATATTGTATTAATTTATCTTTAGTACAGCATTTAACCCCTTTGTAAAACAAAATACTGTATTAAAAAAGTCAATCGCGAAAGCTCTGCTTTTTGCTATATCTGCATTCTCATGATTTCTGTATATGCTTCCATTATTTTATTTCTTATTGACATAGTGAATTGCAAAGCTATATTTGCTTTCTCACCTGCAATTAATACCTCAGGAATATTATCTGTTTTTCCTAATGCAAAATCTTCTTTTAATTGAGCTGCATGATTTTCCAAGTCAGTAACCTTCATAAGAGCTGAGTTTAAATATTCACCAAAACTAACCCCAGCTGAATTATCTTTGTTAACAGCTCCACTTATTCCGATGTTATCTGGTATTAGCTGCTTTATCTGTGAAATGCTATCAATTGCCATAATACCCTCCCACGCATTTTTTAAGCATTAAATTAATAAAACTATAAGTGTAGAGCCCTCTGCTATTCAGAGCTTAAAACCACTCTCTTGAAAGCTACTCAATAATATTACCTTTATAAAAGGGCTAATTATATCAAATTCCTATTATTTACTTACCTATTTCTAATGCTTTCATTGCCATAGATTTTGTAGCATTTATTGATGTAACATTAGCTTCATATGACCTTGATGCTGATATCATATTTACCATTTCTGTAACAACATCTACATTAGGCATATTTACATAACCATCTTCATCAGCGTCAGGATGTCCAGGATCATATACTTTTTTAAATTCTGAAGTGTCTTCGACAATTTTTGTCACTCGAACACCTTGACCGTTTGATAATTTATCACTAGCGGCTGCCAATACATCAGAAAAAGAACCTGTGCGCTCCTCAAATAATACATCTTTTCTTCTGTAAGGAGTTCCATCCTCTGTTCTAGTTGTGTTTACATTTGCAATATTTTGAGAAATAATATCCATTCTTACTCTTTGGGCAGTTAAACCTGATGCCCCAATGTCAAGTGAACTAAAGAAACCCATTATTTATCATTTCCCTTCTCTAATAACATTTTTTATTCTACTGAAGTTACTATTTATTAATTGTACCAATGCATTATACTTAATTGTGTTTTTCGCCAAATAAGACATTTCACTGTCAATATCAACATTGTTTCCGTCAATACGCATTTTGTTATCTGATTTGTCTTCTATAATAGTAGGCTGAATATCGTCCACATCATTCATATTTGCTCTATTTAAAGAATCAGCAAAATACTGTTCAAATGCAACATCTTTTCTCTTATAGTTTGGAGTGTCAACATTTGCTATGTTTTGTGAAATAGCATCATTTCTAGCTATAGAAGCATTAAGTGCCTTCTCCATTATATTACTCTTTCCATATAACCCCTGAATCAAAATAATCACGCTCCTACAAGATGTAAATGTGCAACCACATATTATTAGATAAATTTTAGCATACTAAAAATAAAAAAACAACAAATTAAGTTGATTATAGGCGATAATAGGACTAATTACTCACTATTTTTCATAATTATTGTAAATATATTCCACTATCTCGAGAGATTTTTGTGCTATTTGAGAGTTTCTTTTCCTTTTATCTCTAATACTGGTATCTACGCCGTTAAATAATCCAAAATTTACGTTCATAGGTTGGAAATTTTTCACGCTAGAATCAGAAATATAGTGGCTTAAAGCACCAATAGAAGTATTAGCTGGGAAAACTATATTTTCCTTATTAAGGCATTTAGCACAAGCGTTTATTCCTGCGACAAAACCTGAAGCTGTCGATTCAATATAACCCTCTACTCCTGTAATTTGACCAGCGAAATAAATATTATCTCTGCTTTTTAATTTATATGTGTTATCTAATAGTTTAGGTGAATTTATATAAGTATTTCTATGCATTACGCCATATCTTACAAATTCAGCATTTTCCAAACCAGGAATTAATCTAAATACTCTTTTTTGCTCAGGCCATTTCAAATGCGTTTGAAATCCTACTATATTATATAGTGTTCCATTTTTATTATCTTGTCTAAGTTGAACTACTGCATAGGGTTTTACATCTGTTCTTGGGTCCATTAGTCCTACAGGTTTTAGCGGACCATATCTCATAGTATCCTTCCCTCTGCTTGCCATGCTTTCTATAGGCATACACCCCTCAAAAACCATATTCTTTTCAAATTCCTTTACCTCTGCCAGTTCAGCACTAATTAAAGCATTGTAGAATATTTCATACTCTTCTTTATTCATTGGACAATTAATATAATCTTCTGATCCTTTTCCATATCTAGCTGCCTTAAATGCCTTGTCCATATTAATAGAATCAAACGTAACAATGGGAGCAGCAGCATCAAAAAAGTGAAGGTAATCTTCTCCAATTAGCTCTCTTATATGATTAAACATAGCTTCAGAGGTTAATGGACCAGTTGCAACAATAGTTATATTATCATCGGGAATTCTCTCTTGTTCTCCATAGATAATTTCTATATTTTCCATATTCTTTATAGCATTAGTAATATATTCTGAGAAGCCTTCTCTATCAACCGCTAATGCTCCACCTGCCGGAACTCTTGTCGCATCTGCCGCCTTTAATATTAAGGAATCCATTAATCGCAACTCTTCTTTTAATAAACCTACTGCATTTTCCAATTGATCTGATCTTAGTGAATTACTGCAAACCAATTCTGCAAAGTTTTCAGAATGATGTGCAGGAGAATATTTATGAGGTTTCATTTCAAATAACTTAACCTTTACTCCTCTTTTGGCAATTTGGTACGCTGCCTCACATCCCGCTAGTCCTGCTCCAATTACATTTATTGTTTTACTCATATAAACCTCCAAGTTATTAAGATTTTGTAAAAACGTTTTTAAAGAACCTATGCAGACATTACCCTATAAATTGTAAGCTGCAATGAAAGCTTGTACAACAAAGGTCTTCGTTTTTACAAAGCTGTACTTCCATGAAAAACCATAACTATATTATAGTAAATTACTTGCTGAAATTAAAAAGAATGCAACTTTCAAAAACCATAAATCATAGATTTTATTCTGTACCGATAGAAAATACATGTGAAAAAGTTGATTGAGAAGTACTTCATTTTAACAAAATTAAACCGAAAGCCAATTGTACTTCCGGTTTTAATCTTATCTGTTTAAATTACTTCACTTTTCTTCTATTAATAATTGTTCACATAAATATTACTTTGCTAAGTACTGCATAGCATAATTACTATTCAATTCATATACTATACTTATGCTTTTTTACTAGTTGAAGCTTTCTTTTTTGCAGTTGATTTTTTCTTTGCTGCGGCTTCTTTTTTTACTTCTATTTCCTTTTCTTCTTCAGCTGCTTTTTTTACTGCTGTTTTTTTCTTTACAGTGGTTTCTTTTTTATCTGCTGATTTCTTTTTTGTTGAAGCTTCTTTTTTGGCTGCTGTTTTTTTCTTTGCAGCAGAACTTTTTTTCGTTGCTGCTTTCTTCTTTGTTGTTGGTT
Source organism: Ruminiclostridium herbifermentans (assembly GCF_005473905.2). NCBI lineage: Bacteria > Bacillati > Bacillota > Clostridia > Eubacteriales > Oscillospiraceae > Ruminiclostridium > Ruminiclostridium herbifermentans. The sequence continues at coordinate 1,980,694 of NZ_CP061336.1, read as the reverse complement.
CTTTATCTGAAACCACTTCATTTTTTATTGCAGAATCAGCATTACTACTGCAATTCTCATTACTGCAATACAATGTCACTTTTTTACCAGAAGTTTTTTGAAGCATAAATGCTCCACAGACAGGGCAAATTTCATTACTAGGCATATCCCAACTCATGAAAGTGCATTCTGGATTTCTCTCACAGCCTATATATTTTCTGCCCTTTCTTGTCTTCTTTATAAGTACCTTTCCCTGACATTTTGGGCATAACACACCGGCCTCTTCAACAATGGCTTTTGTGTTTCTGCACTCCGGAAATCCTGGACAAGCCAAGAATTTACCAAATCTCCCCTGCTTAACAACCATAAATCTTCCGCACTTTTCACACTGTATGTCAGAAACCTCTACAGGCAGTTCTACATTTCCAATACTTTCTTCAGCTTCACTTAACACTGTCTTAAAAGGTGTATAAAACTCTTCTAATACATCTTTCCATGCCTTTTCTCCCTCTGCAACAGCATCAAGCTTATCCTCCATCTGTGCAGTAAATTCCGCATTAACAATGTCTTTAAAGTGTTTTACCATTATTTCATTGACAATCTTACCTAATTCAGTAGGTACCAAGCATTTTTTATCTTTAATTACATATCCCCTAGATAAAATAGTAGATATTGTAGGAGCATAAGTACTAGGTCTGCCAATGCCTCTTTCCTCAAGTGATTTTACTAATGTTGCCTCTGTATAACGAGGAGGCGGTTGAGTAAAGTGCTGTTTTGGCAAGTTGCCTTTCAGTATAAGTTCATCACCTTCAAATAACTGCGGAAGGGTATTAGTTTCATCATCAGACTCATCATCCTTGCCCTCAATATATAAGACCATAAAACCAGGGAATTTTATTTTTGAACCATTGGCTTTGAATAAATACTCACCAACAGAAATGTCTGCATTAACAGTGTCATAAACCGCAGATGACATTTGGCTGGCAATAAACCTGCTCCAAATTAGTTTATAAACTTTATATTGCTCAGATGATAAAGAATCCTTTATATCGTCTGGAGTCAAATCTATATAAGATGGACGTATAGCCTCGTGTGCGTCCTGAGATGCCGATTTGTTTTTATATATCTTAGGAACCTCTGGAATGTACTCTTTTCCATATTTTGCGTTTATATAATTTCTAGCTTCATTTTGCGCTTCCTCTGATATTCTGGTTGAATCAGTTCTCATATATGTTATAAGTCCGACTGAACCACGACCTTTTATTTCCACACCTTCATACAGCTGCTGTGCAACCATCATTGTTCTTTTTGTTGTAAATCCCAATTTTCTTGATGCTTCTTGCTGCAAGGTACTAGTGATGAAAGGTGCTGCTGCAGCCCTTTTCTTTTCCTGCTCTTTAACCTTTTGCACTATATATTTGCTTTGGGCTATTTCTTCTAAGATAGCATTAACCTGTTCACCATTTGTCAACTCAATTTTTTCTTTTTTGGTTCCATAAAACTTAGCCTCAAAAGCCGGACTTGTTTTGGGTTTTTCTAAATTAGAAACTATTGTCCAATATTCCTCTGGTGTAAATTCCTCAATTTCTTTCTCTCTATCACAAATCATTTTTGTTGCAACAGATTGAACTCTGCCGGCACTTAATCCCTTTTTCACTTTTTTCCAAAGCAAAGGACTTATTTTATAACCAACTATTCTATCTAAAACACGTCTTGCTTGCTGTGCATCAACAAGATTTGTATCTATTTCTCTTGGCTGCTTTAATGCATTTTTTACAGCATTTTGTGTAATTTCATTAAATGTAACCCTGCATTTCTCTCCTTCATCTATGTTTAAAATATGGGCTAAATGCCAAGATATCGCCTCTCCCTCTCGATCTGGGTCAGTTGCAAGATAAATTTTCTTTGCAGCCTTTGCTTCCTTCTTAAGTTTTGAAATAACATCACCTTTACCCCGAATAGTGATATATTTAGGTTCAAAATTATTTTCAATATCCACACCAATCTGACTTTTAGGTAAATCTCTAATATGTCCGATTGATGCTTCAACCTTATACCCTTTGCCTAAAAACTTTCCAATTGATTTTACTTTTCCAGGAGACTCCACAATAACCAGGTTATCAGCCATCTTTTTCCTCCGTGTATACTCGTATTAATATAATAAAAAATATTATTAAATATATATTTAAATACTTATTTATTATTTTTGTTAAACAACTACTAATTTAAACTGGATTTTATAATCTGTCAACCTTACATTTATAATTCTATATAAAAAATAGTAAATTATTCTATATTCTTACTTTTTTGGTAAATATATCAACCTGCTAAAACATATCATATACCTTTTACTTTCCCAATATTTATATCCATTAATAATTTATTTTGCGAATTTAACTTTATGTATTTAAATTTACTAAATAAGTTTGTAACATAATCTATCTAGATAACCATTTCTTTGCCAATCTTCTATTAAACTTTTTCCCAACAATATTAATTCATGTATATTTTTATCACTAGCATCATCAATTTCGTCTTTTCCCAATTGTTCAAGACTAGCTTGAATGCGGTAATAATTATTTGGTTTTAACAATTGCCTCAACTGATAATTAACAGTGTCACTTTCCCCGTCAAATATTGTATCCAATATTGGTTTAGCCCACTTTGCCAATCCCCAGTCTTTTGCTTTATCATGCGGTATACTTTTAGTAAACTCTCCAGTGCCTAAAGAAACAATCAAAATATCTTCTATATTTTTATATATTACTTTTGCATCTGCAAATGCGCACATAGCTGGGTTATTTGCAAATACTCCACCGTCAATAAAGCTATAATACTCATTGGTATCTTTATCTATTTCTAGCTTAAAAGGCTCAAAATATGTTGGCGCAGCAGAAGTAGCTCTTGCTACCTGCCACATATAAAAATTATGCTTTTTATCATTTTTGCTTTTCGCAAGCCAACTCTTAAAAAAGAATGGTCTTCTAAGTTCAATTTCATAAGAAGGTATCAAAACACGAGTTAAGCATTCTGATAATTTTGATGTGCCTAAATACTTCTTTAAAAGTGACTCGATACCATCAGAACTGTATTTTTCATCAAATAAGCCATTAAAGGAAATTATCCTGTGCAATATATCTGACGAAAAAATCTTCTTACCATTTTCTACATACAAATTTACAATATCCTGTGCGCTATACTCAGGTAAATCTTGATTATTATTTGATGGCTTAGTTAGACAAAGAGTTATTATACCACCTGTTGATGTACCAGAAATAAAGTCAAATAATTTACATATAGGTTTTGATGTCATTTTCTCTATTTCAGCCAGTACCATTGCAGGAATAATTCCTCTGATACCCCCACCATCAATTGATAAAATTTTCGCTTTATTCACAATGTACCTCTTAATAAGATAATTTTGTCATTAATTTTACCATTAATGACAATAATAAGAAAGATATTTTTTAAAATTATTCTGATTTTTTTACAAAAATCCGCAATTAAACCCATTACTGAGTAAAACAATTAATTAACAGCTCAGTAGTTCCGATTTTTTATCGGTATTATTATCTAATTTCAATATATGACGTCTCATTTATAAAGTTGTATCTAATTTTTATAGGTAAAATATGTAATTGATATGAAATTTATTTCCTTATCATTCAATTGTCAAGATTGCTTTTGTTTCGGATAAGGAAAAAATTCAAATAACTTGATGAACGTATAAGGATAACAATTCAACTTTCTCAGTTTAAATTATAGTTGCAGGATATTTATAAAATGAAAAGTAAATAATTACTTAACAAATTAGTTTACTGCTGCCAAAATATTAATAAACTTTAGAGTGACACTTAATTATGGATTAGTATGAATAAACTTTTCAATATAAATCTTGCTATAAACACATTTCAAACATCTTACCCGGCAGTTGTGTAATAATCCCTTTCATTTCTAACATAAATAAAATATTGTTTACTTCTTTAGCTGATATATTGCTTCTTTCAATTATTTCATCAATATGGTGAATTCCATTGGATATAATTTTAACAATAAGGATTTCTTGGGTATTAAGCCCTTTGAAAATACTATAATTTTTAATTGCCCTAGAAGAATTATTTGGGGTAATACTATTATTTGATATTTCACCATATTGAAACTCTTCCAGTATATCTTCAACATTTATTACCATTTTTGCTCCATCTTTAATCAATTGATTTGTTCCATTGCTATACGCAGAATCTATATTTCCAGGTACTGCAAAAACCTCTCTTCCTTGTTCCAATGCATAACTGACTGTTATTAATGAACCACTTCTTCTAGCGGCTTCTACAACTAATACTCCAGATGACAGACCACTTATTATTCTGTTTCTTGCTGGGAAATTATATTGAAGTGGAGGCATACCTGGTGGATATTCAGATATGATTAGTCCATCACATTTTAGTATATTTTCAAAAAGGCCTTTATTCTCTGGAGGATATATGCTATCAAGCCCGCAGCCCAAAACAGCTATTGTTTTGCCATTAGCATCTAGACATCCTTCGTGGGCAATTCTATCTATCCCCCTTGCTAAACCGCTGACAATTTGAACACCCCGCAGTGCCAAATGATATGATAGAGTTTTTGCTGAATACGCACCATAATTTGTCGTTCTTCTTGAGCCTACAATTGCAATAGTAAAGTCATTGATTTGGAATTTGCCCTTGTAATACAAAACAATTGGCGGATCATATATTTGTTTGAGATTATTTGGATATCTATCATCAAATATATTTATTAATTTTATATCATGCTTAACCATTAAACTATAAATTGCGGCTACTCGTTCTCTTTTTCCAACATCTAATATCTCTTTAACATTTTTATCCGTTAAAAAATTTATCTCACTTAACTCCTGTTCTGTCATAAAATATATGGTTCTTGGTGCTTTATAAATTTGAAGTAGTGCCATTGCCTTAACAGCACCTAGCCCCTGTAATGAGGATATCCATATCCAATATTCTATTTCTTTCATGTTGACCTCCTACTCACTATCTTGGGTAAAAACTAAAACTTTTAAAGGTATATTTTTACTACACAATTTTTATATGTAAACCAACACTAGCAAAAACCAGCTTGCGCATTTTTGGTGCTCGAAAATACATTGTGCATTTTCGAGCTTATATCTTTATTCTGTCAAAGCTTCTATACTGTATTGCCTCGGCAATATGTTCAGATTTTATTGTTTCAGATTCATCCATGTCTGCAATTGTTCTTGCAACCTTCAGTATCCTGTTATGAGCCCGTGCACTTAACCCAAGCTTGTCATATGCCTTTTTTAATAAATTTGAGGTGTATCTGTCCAATTCACAGTATTTTTTTATTAACGAAGGAGACAATTCTGAATTTGAATAAATCCCCATGCCTTTGTATCTGTCAAGTTGTATATTCCTTGCTTTATTTACTCTTTCGCGAATTACTGCAGAGGATTCTTCTGGTTCTTTTTTCGAGAGATCATCATATTTTACAGGATGCACCTCTGCATGAATATCAATCCTATCTAAAAGAGGCTGACTAAGCTTGCCAAAGTACTGTTGAACCATTTTGGGTGTACAATTACATTTTTTAGAAGACTCTAGATAATAGCCGCATTTACATGGATTGGCAGCACAAATCAATGTTGTTTTTGTAGGAAATGTAATGCTGCTATTTACCCTTGATATGCAGATTTCACCATCCTCTAAAGGCTGACGCAATACTTCTATAGCCTCCTTGCTAAACTCAGGAAACTCATCTAGAAATAAAACTCCATAGTGTGCCAGCGTAACCTCTCCTGGCTTAATATGCTTCCCGCCTCCTACTAATGAAACATCTGATATAGTATGATGGGGACTTCTAAAGGGTCTCGTTGTAATCAAAGAGGTCTTTTGCGGAAGTAGCCCTGAGACACTGTATATTTTTGTTATTTCAATTGCCTCTTCAAAGGTCATCTTAGGCAGTATTGTAGGAAGCCTCTTCGCCAGCATAGTTTTTCCGCTACCTGGAGAGCCGATCATAAGCATATTATGTGCTCCGCAAGCTGCAACTTCCATTGCTCTCTTTACACTGGCTTGTCCTTTAACATCACTAAAATCTATGGAATAATTAATACTATTTATAAAAAGGCTGTCAATATCCACAGTATATGGTGTTATAAGTTCTTCACCGTTAAGATGCAAAATAATTGACATAAGTGTTTTAACAGGTAAAATATTCACATCTTTAATTACAGCTGCTTCATCTGCATTTGATTCAGGAACAAATATGTTTTTTATTCCATTTGCAGCAGCACAGCTTGCCATTGAAAGTATCCCTGTAACGGCTTTAATACCTCCATCTAAAGAAAGTTCTCCCAAAAACATATAGCTATCCAACTGATTATTAACTATTATCTCAGATGCGGTCAAAATACCTATAGCTATTGACACATCATAAACTGACCCCTCCTTTCTAAGATTTGCAGGTGCTAAATTAATTGTTATTCGCCTTATTGGAAATTCAATTCCACTGTTTTTAATGGCAGCACGTACTCTTTCCCGCGATTCTCTGACAGCAGTATCACCTAAGCCTACAATATCAAAAGCTGGTATGCCATTACTAATATCTGTTTCTACTGAAACTATTCGTCCGTCAATTCCCATTAACGCACAACTGTTAATTTTTGAAACCATTTAAGATCCTCTTTTCTTTTTTAATAGTGAATTATTTAATATTGAATTTTAATAATATTGAATTTTTTTATAGTGAATTATTAATAGTGAATTTTCATAATAAAAGTACAGCTATTTGCTATATTTTTAAGTTACGTGAAATAAATATTTAGATATGAATATAAATTGCTTGGATTAACTTATCCAGCTATAAATTCTTGGTATTAGCAAGTTTAAACTCAATTGGCAGAAAACGAGTAAGCACAGGCTCTTGAACCCAGTATAAAGTATAGCTAACTTAACCCATTTGGCTGAAAATTAAGATTCCCCACATACAATTTAGTCCGACAGATTATTGATTAATTCAAGATATGCTGGCATCATAGAGTTTTTATCTTAGAAATTATAAATTTATTCAGGAAGCTGACAAAGTTTATATAACTTTGAAAAGATTATTACTAAATTTCCAAAAATCATATTATATTTAGAGGAAATATATTATGTATATGCTTTTTGAGAATTTTAGCAATATTTTATATTGCATATTTATAACATTACAAATGTTTAAATCAACTTATAGAAAAGCCGTATTTTCTATTATGTTACCTTGTATTTATATTTTTAAAAGGAATGTAATAATTACGGAAACTTGTATATAAAAATATACTTAAGATTTTACATATTGATTTGCTTAAATCTTTAAACAACTTTAAGACTCTTTTTGAATTCTTCTGACAGATGAAGTAAATAGAAATGATGCCTGAAATTATTTAAAAAATTAATCTTTTAACACAATATGGATTATATCATATAAATAAATAAAAATCATCTTTTTTTACATAAATTCAATTACATATAAATTTTATTATAATTGCCTTCTCATTTTCCGTCCAATTCCATATCTTTCTCTAGATAAATCCTCTCAAAAAGATGTATTTCTTTTCCTTTTTCGAGGATATATAAACCTTTCATTTCCCTAAGAAGCCTATCTCATTTCAAAAATTGATTTATTAAAATAACGTTCTTCCACCAATGCTATCGCCCACGTTTTACCTATATTTATAATTTTATCAAATAATTGTAATTGATACAATCAAAACAGAAAACACATAGTAATTAAAAAAGCACGTAAAAAATGCAACTAAAAAATATAGTTGCATTTTTTATTAACTCAGTTGTTATCCACTTTTATTTGATGCTTATATGCTTTTCGAAGTAGAAATTACAACTATCTACATAAGAAATTATATAATATCATTGCTGTTACTCAGTTTTAATAGTTGGTCTGCAATATTATCAATTACAGCAAATGAAGACAATATCTCCTGCATTAACGCTGTCTGAGTCGATGTAGCTGAAGCAATTGCTCTTATTTCATCAAGTGACTTAGATGTAATTGATTTTGTATTGGAAATAACTTCAGCAATTTCATGTCCATATTCTGAAGTTTGTTTACTATTTTGAGCAATTTCTTGAATCTCTTGATCGGATACAGCCTGTAAACTCTTCAATTTTTCGAAAGAATCACCTGCATTTTTAACCAATTCAATTCCCACCTTAATAGTTGCGTAACTCTGGTCTATAGAATATACCGCTTTTTCGGTATCGTTTTGTATCTGATTTATTATGTTTGAAATATCTTTCGCTGCATTTGCAGATTGTTCTGCAAGCTTCCTAATTTCATCAGAGACTACAGCAAACCCTTTACCATGTTCACCAGCTCTTGCTGATTCTATTGCAGCATTTAATGCAAGAAGGTTGGTTTGCTCTGCAATGCTAGTAATCATTTCTATTATTCTGCCAACTTCCTTGGATCTTTCTCCTAAACTATTTATAATGTCTTTGTTCTGTACAGTGGATAGTTCAACTTCCTCCATATTGCTTATGGCATTAAAAATTACCTTTTCACTCTCCTCTGCTGCTAAAGAAGTATTTTGAGATACTTCGGATAACTTCTGGGTTTTGGATGAAATTAACTTAAGAGTATCTGAAATATTCGCAACAGTAGTATTTGTGCTTTCAATATATTGTAAATTCTTTTCACAGCCTTTAGAAGCACTATCAGCGTTGAAGTTAATATTTTCATTTGAGGCTGTAGTTTGTTCTATTGCCGATAAAAGTTCTTTTACAGAAGTTGATAGTGTTTCTGAGGCGTTTTGAGAACTACTCATAATACCTTTCAATTTATCAATAAAAACCAAAGACTGTTCTTCCGAATCAGACAAGCTATTAAGAAGATTCTTTGTTCTATTTGCAATCCAAATAAATATTACAGATAGTATTAAAAGTTCCAAAACATACTCTGCTGTGTGATAAATGTAATTTCCAAATGGATTTTCAGAATATAAAGGGTCTGACATAAATCTAAAGTAGTTTGTGCTAATAATATTTATAAGTTCTAGAACTAGAGCTGTTAGTGTAAGTCTTCTTTCAAAATAAATGCAAGTTAGTGCAATAGGCAACATAAACATTAAACGAATTCCAATCTGATAGTTAAGATTAAGTACACCTATAACAACGGCAGACATTGTTATAGTATAGTATTTTAAGAAAGTATTGTTTACTCTAATTTTTCGTAATAAATAAGGCGACACTGTGCATATAGAACCAATTAAGCAGTACACATATAGTTTTGCCATATCAAAATTCCAAAATTTTAGCAAGCCCAAAATAATTATAGCAGGAAAGGCTAAAGTTGCTCCAAATAATATATTAGTTGTAGCTTGATTTGCTTTTTTTTCATTTTCGATTATGAAAACTTTCTGCTCCATTTGTAATACCCCCAAGTATTATTAATATTATTCGTCATTTTTCGACATTATCCAATTTCTTTATCGGTAACTTTAGAAAAATATTTAGTTCAAATTTATTGATGAATTTTACAGCTTAGGAAGAATATTATGAAACATAAAAAAGCCCATCCAACTATTAATTGGGTGAGCTATAAAGCCTTATATATAAATTTAAAATAACTATTCCTTTTTATCGTCCCTTAACAGATTTTTTAATTCGTCCATAAAGGTATTAATGTCTTTAAATTGCCTATAAACTGAAGCAAACCTCACATACGCTACTTCGTCCATGGTCTTAAGCTTTGACATAACCATTTCGCCAATGTATTCAGTAGTTACTTCTCTTTGAAGAGAGTTATGTAACTGAGTCTCAATACCTTCTACCATTTTTTCTAAATCATTTATAGATATAGGTCTTTTTTCACATGCCCTTAATAACCCATTCATAAGTTTCTCTCTATCAAAAGGCTGTCTTGACCTATCTTTTTTTATTACCATTAATGGCAAACTCTCAACCTTTTCATATGTAGTAAATCTTTTAGAACATCTTGTACACTCTCTTCTTCTTCGAATAGCAGAACCTTCATCTGTAGGTCTTGAATCTATAACCTTGTCCTCAATAAAACCACAAAATGGACACTTCATTTTTAACCTCCGCATTTTCCCGAGCCATCAAATTTGAATGGAAACAGGATAATTTATCATAAACTCATTTTACCTCATATATGAAGCTTTGTACACCTTCATTTACACATAATTTTAAAAAATGGAATATGCTCCTTTTGCAACAATCGTGGCATTAGCACGAACTATCTATTGCATAAAGGAGCATACTATTTTTAAACACATATATTCTTATTTATGTTTTTATGTTATATATATTTCTTCATATGCATTAATGCTGTTTTTTCCAATCTTGATACCTGTGCTTGAGAAATACCAATTTCATCTGCAACCTCCATCTGAGTTCGTCCATCGAAAAACCTAAGATTTAATATCAGCTTTTCTCTGTCGTTTAACTTTCTCATTGCTTCTTTTAAGGTTATAGTCTCAAGCCAGTTTTCGTCGATGTTTTTCTCATCCTTAACCTGATCCATTACAAAAATGGCATCCCCACCATCATGGTATACAGATTCAAAAAGTGATATTGGGTCTTGAATGGCATCTAGAGCAAATACTACATCCTCCTTCGGCAACTGGAGTTCCTCTGCCAGTTGAGCAATTGTAGGCTCCTTTGAGTTTTTGTTTGTAAGTCTTTCTTTAGCCTGTAAAGCTTTATAGGCAATATCTCTAAGTGAACGGCTTACTCTGATGGAGTTATTGTCTCTTAGATATCTGCGAATTTCTCCAATTATCATGGGAACTGCATAAGTAGAGAATTTAACATTGTGTGATACATCGAAGTTATCTATTGCCTTAATTAACCCAATACATCCCACTTGAAATAAATCATCTACATACTCTCCTCTGTTATTAAATCTCTGAATTACGCTTAATACAAGGCGAAGATTTCCCTTTATAAACTCATCTCTTGCCGAATTATCGCCCTTATGCATTCTTTCAAAAAGTACTTTTTTCTGTTCATTTGTCAAAACAGGAAGTTTTGAAGTATTAACACCACATATTTCAACTTTATTGATAAGCATATAAAAACCTCCCGAGCTATAATAACTATGTAATATCATTATTGCCCTAGAGGTTAATTTTATACTGTTAAATCAATTAAATATTTTTCTCAAACACCTTGACAAACCTGCATTTTAAGCCTAAGCCCAGATATTTAAGTCATTCTGCTGATTTCCTTTTTTAATCTGCTTATTATCCTTTTTTCTAATCTTGATATGTAAGATTGAGATATTCCCAGCATATCTGCAACCTCTTTCTGAGTCTTTTCCGCTTCATTAGAAAGACCAAATCTCAACTCCATTATTCTCTTTTCTCTTGATGACAATTTTTTCATTGCCATATTCAGTAATTCTTTATCAACTTCTTCTTCAAGGCTTCTATGAATAAGGTCATTATCAGTCCCCAAAATATCTGACAAAAGCAATTCATTTCCATCCCAGTCAATATTTAAAGGCTCGTCAATTGAAATTTCAGACTTAACTCTATTATTTCTCCTCAAGTACATTAGTATTTCATTTTCAATACATCTTGATGCATAAGTAGCAAGTTTAATATTTTTTGAAGGATTAAAGGTATTAATGGCTTTAATTAAACCAATTGTTCCAATAGATACTAAATCCTCAACACCTACACCTGTATTTTCGAATTTTCTTGCAATATATACTACTAATCTTAGGTTTCTTTCTATAAGTATACTTTTAACACCATAATCACTCTGTTCAAGCTTTTGAAGCAAGTAGTTTTCTTCATCCAAAGTCAATGGAGGTGGTAATGCCTCACTTCCTCCTATATAGTGAACCGGAAAAAAACCTCCTAGTCTAAATCTCCTCAATATATTCTCATACTTAATAAGAATAAACATCTTTATTTTAACTAAAATTTTCATTTCCTGTTCCCCCTCCTAATTTTGACTTACTTATTAGTATTCTGTTTAATAAATCCTCCATTGTATAATCTTATGTATAATCTTACTGCCACAAAATTATTATTTGTCATGCAACAAGTTCTGGACCAAGCAAAGCCTTATATTTTTCATTTCTTGACAATGACCTGTTGTATATACCTACAATAACATTTTTTATACCTCTTTTATCGTCCTCGCCACCTATCTCAATAAAATCTGGTTTGAAACCTATTAGCATACCATTTTCTTTTCCCAATGAGCAAAAAGGAATCAGCCTGAATCGTGAAAACCATTTTGACTTAGAAATTATTGTTGTTACATAATTTAGATCTTCCTCTTGAGCACAATCAAATATACTCTTAATCTCTTGCGGTAAAAGTTCTTTTAACGCTTTAAATTCAACTACCATAACAGGTATATTAGTAAGAGGATCCCTTAATGAATTTCCAGTATCTATTAATGCTGATAAATCAATTGCTCTATTATCAAAGGATATTTTAACAGGCACTAACAAATTTTCCTTTGTTAGTCGGCTCTGAATAACCTCCAAAAATATCTTTACAATAATTCCAACTGTAATCAGAGAAAATACAAGCATACTCCATTGCGATTGTCCAAAAACGCATACAATCCCATTTCTAACAAAGCCACCCTGATGACTGAAAAACAGAAAAGCAAACGCAGCTCCTGCAAAAATAAATGTTGAAATGTAGAATATAGCTAAAGTTCTGATAAACTGCAACACTTTACGCGGCGAAAAAGTAACAGCTACTATAAACATAGAGAGCAATATTTTAGCAATAGCCGTGTAGTATACTTTTAAGTCAGGCTGAATAATTATAAACCCAACATATAGAGCCCCTATAATAGCCCCAGCTAATAAACGTAAGGTGCTCACCCTCAACCTTGAAAGTTTTGCAGTCACCAATAATATAAGAAAATTAATAACAAAATTCTCTAAAACAAGAACATCCCAATAAACTTCCAAATAAGTCCCCACTGTACATACCCCGCAAATTGTTAAAATAGATTGTACAAAACTTTTACTATATTACTAATATTCAAATTCTTCTTATTTTATGCTTAACCTTGTCTTTGTTCTTCTATTTCTTCAGGCTATAATTGAATTTTGTATGAAACATATAATATTTATTGAGCGCATTTTATGTATTCATTCATCTATTTATTCATCATGCTTTTCAGAAACTAATTCATACAATTATTACCATCAAATATTACCAGCCAAATTTCCCAATGAAAAGTCTATTGATTTATAAAGTTGATGACCATATGCCCCCTTAGTGTATTAAGAAAATTAACTTCTCATCTAATAAGTTTTACTGCCTCAAATGATAAAGCTAAAATATATGCTTTTATCCAGTATTCCCGTATGGCATAAATGATACATTTCTCAGATATATGTGAGACATTTGTTGTACACATTAGATTATACTTAGGGTGTTAACAGAAGTTTGTCAAAATGAAATGTAGAAAAAGAAATATCGTATGACAAAATAGCATTGCATGTGACTAAACAGTGCAAATTGGCTAACTATTAGCATATTGATATAGGAACTTTGATAATTTCAGACTTAGAATTCTAAATACTTTACAAATAAGCAAAAAGCCTATCACCTTTTAGGCAAATGGCTCATATAAAGTTCAGTGTACTGCTACAGCCCAACTATTGTCATAGAACCAAAATAGTTCAGCAGTTATAAACTGCTACGCAATATCTAGCTCATTGTGGTTAACATCACAATTGACTAATAATTATAATTTTAGTTTACAGTTCTAGCCTAAATTCTCACTGAAATTATAACACTAAATGGAACATCAATTTAAAATATAGCCTTTTTGAATTGGCTCAAAACTTTGTGTCTATGATAAATATAAAAGTTAAAATATTATTGTAACACCCACATACTAAGCAAATTTAATAGGCTGAATAAAAACATATAATTTCGGTTTACAGTTCCACCTCAACTATTGACATAGACCTAATTCATTGAGATTTAGGTTACCCTCACTATTAAAATAGAAGCAATAAAATAGGAACTTATCAAAATTAAATTCTGTATAAGTTCCATATCCTCTATATAATATTATTTAAATTGAAAATATATCTACTTTTTATGGCCAATAGTTATTGCCTTTGTAAATAACTTAAATCCTTAACTTTTTACCTACATAATCTAAATAATTCTTAAATCTGAATAAAATGCAATTATTTAAATCTATTACGTCTTAAAAAAGTAGGAATGTCAAGCTCATTATCAGGTGAAACAACATTTGAATTACTCTTTTCAACAGTACTTCCAGAATAACTGTTTTCAGGTGTTGAAGCTTGTTTTGGCTTTTCAGCAGGCTTATCAAACTTCTTCAATACTGGTCCGCTTTCGAATCCAGTTGCTATAACAGTTATCATTAATTCATCTGTCATAGTTTCATCAATAACTGCACCAAATATAATATTTGCCTCAGGATCAGCTGACTTTTGCACTAATTCAGCAGCAGTATTAACCTCAAATAACCCCATATCGGGTCCACCTGTAATATTAACTAAAACTCTTCTTGCACCTTCTATTGATGTTTCTAAAAGAGGACTAGAAATAGCTAGCTTAGCTGCATCTTCAGCTCTGTTTTCTCCAGAAGCTCTGCCCACTCCCATATGTGCCAAACCAGAACTGAGCATTATTGTCTTCACGTCAGCAAAGTCCAAATTTACCAAACCGGGAACAGCTATTAGGTCAGAAATACCTTGTACACCTTGACGTAATACATCATCTGCCATTTTAAATGCCTCTACCATTGTAGTACGCTTTTCTACAACTTGCAGCAATCTGTCATTAGGAATAGTAACTAAGGAATCAACAGTATTCTTGAGGTTTTCAATACCTCTCTCTGCATGCTGCATACGGGTTCTGCTTTCAAAAATAAATGGTTTTGTAACTACAGCAACTGTCAAAATTCCCATTTCTCTAGCGATCTGTGCAACCACTGGAGCTGCTCCTGTTCCTGTTCCACCACCCATACCAGCAGTAACAAACACCATATCTGCACCCTTTATGGCTTGAGTGATTTCATCTCTGCTTTCATTAGCAGCTTTTTCCCCGATTTCGGGATTAGCACCTGCACCAAGACCCTTAGTAAGCTTATCTCCTATTTGAATCTTTGTATTGGCTTTCGATAAAAATAAAGCCTGTTTATCTGTATTTATAGCAATGAAATCAACACCCCTTAGTCCGGCATCAATCATGCGGTTAACGGCGTTGTTTCCTCCACCACCACAACCAACAACCTTTATTTGGGCAAAATGATCCATATCAATTTCAAAATCTAGCAAAGTAAATCCCCCTTTAGCTTTGGTAATAAAACTTTATTATAAACGCTGTAAATTATCCTTTTCATATAAATCTAAAAAATATAAAAATACATATTAATAATATATATTATAAATTTAAATTAGGCAAGTTTTGATTTTATTGCCTAATAAAATAATTCTTTGAGTGAAATAAGTAATTTTTTGAAAAAACTATTATTTTTAGTCTTCTTATTGGTCTCTGTAATATTTTTTTTACTAATAGTGCTAGCTTCCTTTTCTTGTTTTGCAATAAACTTAACTATTCCTGCTGCAGTACAATATTCCAAAGAAGTAATATCTTTAAGCTTTGGTGATGCAACTCTTACAGGTAATTGAAAAATCTCATTTGCAAGCTGAGATGCACCATCTAATGCAGCAATACCATTACCAGACAATACGACACCCGCTCCATAGCTTCCTGGACATTTTTTCTCAACCATATCGTGACAAAGACTAAAAATTTCTGAAACTCTTGCTTCTATTACTTCTATGGCATCAGATACCATTATATTTTTCTTGAAACTCTCACTTATATCATTTACAGATATCTCTTGATCATTTTTTATTAGTCTTGTTGAGGCCAACTGATACTGTTTCTTTATTCTATCAGACTCTGCATAAGACATTTTTAAGGCTATGGACAGGTCATTAGAAATATGATCGCCCCCTACAGCAAAACAGTGATTCATTACCAACTTTTCGTTTTTGAATACACTTACTTCTGTAGTTCCACCACCTATATCAACCAAAATAACTCCCATGTCCTTTTCATCTGGCATCAAAATACATTCCCCAGCTGCAAAGCCTTCAGCTACAAGCCCATCAACTTTAATCCCCGCTTTTTCAACACTTCTGATTATATTTTGAACGGATATTATTTTCCCAACTACTACATCAAAGTCGCCTTCTAATATAGAGCCTTTCATACCAACAGGATCAATTATTCCATCATATCCATCCACAATAAATTGACTTGGTACAACATCAATAACTTCACAGTCTTCAGCTATAGATATTGTTCCAGCAGAATAAATGAGTTTCTGAACATCCTCTTTTGTAATTTCTTTATTACTGCTAACAATATTAGTAAAATTTCTATGCTTGATTATATTAGTATGCAGACCTGAAATATTTATATATGCTGAAATAACCTTAACTTCAGATTGAGCTTCAGCAATTCTGACAGAATTCCGAATGGAATCAGACGTAGCATCAATGTCAATAATTATTCCCTTCTTTACTCCAGTACAAGAGGCTATGCCCCTACCTAAAATTTCAACTTCTAGTGCTCTGTCAACCTTACCGATAACAGTACTTACTTTTGAAGTACCTATATCTATTCCTACAATGATATCAGACACAAAACTGACCCCCTAATATTCTTACCAAATACCCTTCAAAAGTACTTATAATACCTAGCATCAATATGAAATTTTCAGTTTTTAGAAAATCTCATTTGATTCAGCGGTATTTCAACAAGGCTGTAGATATTTCACCGTGTAAAACTAAAGCTGTATCCGCCACTTATAGAAGTAGAGGAAATCTTCTTTTTGCCTCATTATTCTTCATTAACTATATTATCTTTTTTGAAGAACTTATTCAATACAAATCTTCTAATTAATGCAAAGTTTAAAAACAATCTATTACCAAATGCAAATATAGCTGCAAGGTAAATCTGAAGTCCTAATTTGTCGCCAATATAAGCCAGAGTAGCAGCTAATAGAGCATTCCCAAAAAAACCTGACAGAAAAATTCTCATATCAAACTTTTTATTTATAGTTGCTATCAAACCACCAAAAACAGAGTCTAAGGCTGCAAGTATTGCAACTGCAACGTATGTAAAATACTCTGATGGAATAGTTATTGGTATAAACATCCCTATTAAAATTCCTGCAATTAATCCTAAAATGGGTATCATAATATCTTCCTTTCATATTGTATCTTATATAGTATCATCTTTTGTAAACCAATATATTTAATTCTATTTTAATCCTCTTTCTAATCCTTAGGCACAAAATATGGGTGCTCGCTGCCAGTTGAAAAAACTAATGTACCTTTCTGATTTTTAGTAATATTGTTTGTAAATATTTGTTTAAACACTTTCAAATCATATTCAAGGTTATCTAAGTCTCCAAATTCCCCATCTATTCTTCCTTCAAAATTAGCAGTTACACTACTTATATCCGAAACTTTAATAGAAGTAAATTTATCATATAACTTAATATCTGAATTTTTATCACTTTTTAATAGTGTATCACAAAATAATATTACTAACTGTAATGGAGATTCCCCTTTAAATTTTACCTCTTGTCCCAAATTATAGCTATCCACCAATGTACCTATTATTTTAAAATACTTCTTTTTTATGTCAGGATTTTTAATGGTTTCTAAAGCATATCCTTCCTTATCAATCAATATGCTTGTCCCATTATATTCTAGAATTGCAAAAGGAGTTCTCTCTTGAATTTTAATTCTTATTGCTTTAGGTAACATAGGTCTAACACTTACAGATTTGACATATGGCATGGACTCATAAACATTTTGTTCCCTATCTTTAAATCTAAAGGATATTAAATTCTTTGGTTTTTCTCCTAACATTTTAAATACATTTTGTCCTGTTATAAGCCCAGTATTAAATATTATATCGTTAGACGAATACTTCTTGTTGCCTGTTACTTTAATTTCATCTACTATAAAAAAAGATGAGCGCGCAAAAATAATAGCAGCAGTTACAATAATAATTGTAAGCAATAACCTTCTGATCCTTTTTGCTCTCGCACGCTTTCTTTTTAAATTTATTGATTTTTTGTAATCGGCATTATTTGAAGTATTTTTCATTTGTATCTATATCCTTATTATCTCTGCCCCTAATTCAGACAGTTTCTCTTCAACCTTATAATAGCCTCTGTCAATATGTTCAAGACCAGTAATAGTAGTTTCACCATGCGCAGCCAAACCAGCCAAAATCAGTGCCGCACCTCCACGCAAATCCCTTGCTACTACCTGTGCACCATTAAGTCGGTTAACACCTTTTATAACAGCCATACGTCCATCTATTCTGATATTAGCTCCCATTTTCAGCAACTCATCCACATGCTTATATCTGCTTTCAAATATAGTTTCAATAATAATGCTTGTGCCTTTGCATAAAGTTAATAATGCCATCATCTGAGCCTGCATATCAGTTGGAAATCCAGGGTATGGCAAGGTTCGGATTACTTCTATTGCATCTAACTTAGTTCCAGAAATTACTTGGATATCATTTCTCTTAATATTAATCTGACACCCAATATCCCTTAATACCGATGCAATTGAAATAATGTGCTCAGGAATAATGTCCTTAATAGTTACATTACCACCTGTTATAGCAGATGCCACCATATATGTTCCAGATATAATTCTATCTGGAATAACAGTATGTTCTACCTTAGTTAATTTTTTCTCGTATCCCTTTATCCTAATAACGCTTGAGCCAGCTCCGGTAACTTTTGCACCTATTTTTTGAAGGAAATTCTGTAAGTCTATTATTTCCGGCTCTTTTGCTGCATTTCTGATAATAGTATCACCTTGAGCATATACTGCAGCTATCATAGCATTTTCAGTTGCTCCTACACTAGGATAATCGAGATATATTTCACAACCTTTTAATCCGTCAGTTTCACAACTTATGTACCCGCCATTAGTATCATTTATTTTGGCGCCTAAACTTCTAAGTGCTTTTAAGTGTAAATCAATAGGTCTTGGGCCTATTTCACACCCACCTGAATGTGTTACTATATTGGCACAAACACTTGTGGGTTTTTCAACTCGAAAAAGCATTATATTCGCACAAAAATCTCTATACTGCAAAAACCATGTGAGGTTATTACCGCTCTAAACAGCACCATGTAAGTATAAATATCTCAACAACTCGAAAAGGCACTATGTTCGCACAAATATCTCTACATTCCAAAAACCACTTGTGGTTTTTGCTGCTCGAAAAAGCACAATGTATGTACAAATTATCTTTTCGAGCTTATTATATCACAATTTAATATTGCCCAGCAAATGTGATATTTTGAATGTAAATGTCAATAATTCCATTTAGATAAGTTTGTACGGGAGTACTAATTAGCCAATATACTAAATTTATCTGAAAAATTCATAAATAAGCTTATTTATATGATATAATGTGTAATTGAAATGTTTAAATATTACCATTTAATGATAATTATATTTATATAATATTAATATGCTTATTACTTTAGTAATTGAAAATACAAGTGTGGGAAAGTTTATTTAAAGTTAAGTAATTGCTTAACAAACTAATTTTCTTGTTAAAAACATTGATAATTTTCCCATACCAAATGGAATTTATATATACGAAAGTAAATTATAACTTAGCACTATGTTTATAACGAAGGAGGACAAATCCATTTTACACGTAAATCTGTGGCATGGATAATACTATGAAAATAAGACAAGTTATCTCTATCATTGCATCCAAACTAACCATTTTTTTATTGCACCTTTTGAAGAGAGGCGGTACTACTCTGCCCGGAAAAGTTGCATTTAAGCTTTACCCAGATATTCTAAAATCAATTGCATCAAATTTTGAGATTATAATGGTTACTGGCACTAATGGCAAAACTACTACAACAAGGATTGTAGAAGAAATTCTGAAGAACAACAATGTAGATTACATAACAAATAAATCTGGCGCTAATCTATTAAGCGGAATAACAACTTTATTCATCCAAGCAGTTTCCATTAGTGGAAAACCTAAACACAAGGTTGCCCTCATTGAAAGCGATGAAGCCGCCTTCAATCAAGTAACAAAGCATCTTACACCAAAGGCAGTTATTGTTACAAACTTTTTTAGAGATCAATTAGATAGATACGGTGAACTTTATTCTACACTAAATGCAGTTAAGTCAGGTCTTGAAAGAATTGGTGATAATACTGCTTTAATTTTGAATGCAGATGACTCAATGTGTGCCTCCCTGGGAATAGCTACTGCAAAACCAGTAATTTACTATGGAATTAATCAACAAGCATATCAGGCTACTTCAGAAAATATGAATTCCGATGCTATGTTCTGTATCCAATGCAAAAATAAATATGAATACTCAAATCGTATTTATGGACATCTAGGAGGCTTTTACTGTACTAATTGCGGATACAAAAGGCCAGATGCTCATTTAGAATGTATTGAAATACAAGAAGCTGGCAGCAGCTATTCTACTATAAAATGCAAATGCTCCTCCACTTTGCTGCAAGAAAATAATGAGTTTGTTACTCGAATTAATCTGCCTGGTTTATACAACATTTACAATGCAATGGCAGCTGCTGCTTGCGGACTTGCTTTAGGTTATAAGGTTGAAACTATTTCAAATGCACTGCAATCCTTTGAATCTGGTTTTGGCAGAATGGAATCAATAAATGTTATGGACAAGACTATTAAGCTAATACTTGTTAAAAATCCTACGGGTTTTAATCAGGTTCTCAGCTTTTTAGCCCTTGAAAATCAATCGTTAAATACTGCCTTTTTAATTAATGACAACTTAGCTGATGGAACTGATATTTCATGGCTGTGGGATGTTGATTTTGAACAGTTGAATAATGTATCCGATAAAATTGACGGACTGATTACATCAGGTGTAAGAGGAGAAGATATGGCTGTACGCCTCAAATACAGTGGTCTTGACACCTCGAAGATTAGAATAATAAAAGATTATCACATGCTAATTGAAGAAGGCTTGAAAAAAACACCGCCGGGAGGTTGTTTCTATATTCTTCCCACTTACACTGCAATGCTTGATATTCGAAGTATATTAAAGAAAAAGTTTAATTTAAAGGAGTTCTGGAAATAATGTTTGATTTAAATATTTGTCATTTATACCCTGATCTTCTGAATACTTATGGAGACAGAGGAAATATATTAGCACTTCAAAAACGTGCTCAGTGGCATGGCATTAATACAACTGTGCAAAATGTAACAATTGGAGATAATTTTGACGCTTCTGATTATGATATTATTTTTTTAGGCGGCGGACAAGATTATGAGCAAGAAATTATCCAAAAAGATGTTCTGGAGCAAAAAAACACTGAAATAAAAAATGCAATTGAAAATATGAAGGTTTTTCTATGTATTTGCGGCGGCTATCAGCTTATGGGTAAATACTACAAGACCTGGGATGGTAAAGAAATAGAGTTTCTTGGAGCACTAGATTTATGGACTGTTGGCGGTAAGGAAAGAATGATAGGAAATATTGTATTTGAAAGCAATTTTATAATGGAAAACGGCAATCCTCTTAAAATTGTTGGATTTGAAAATCATTCAGGCAGAACTTACTTAGGTGAAAATATTCGTCCTTTGGGCAAAGTTCTATTTGGTAATGGAAATAATGGCACTGATGGCTATGAAGGAGCGGTATACAAAAATGTTTACTGTTCCTATTCTCACGGAAGCCTTCTTCCTAAAAATCCTATGCTGACAGATCATTTACTGACTTTAGCATTAAAACAAAAGTATACTGATTTTGATGCCCTTGGGAAGCTGGATGATACCTTTGAAAATGAAGCAAGAAACACTGTTATTCAAAGAATATTAAAATAAATTTCTAGCATCAATTTCAAGCCAAGTCTCGCAATTAGAATATATTACATCTCGTGACTCGTGAACTAATTATAAAAAAGTAGTTGACTTTATTTGTAAAAACATGTTAATATTTATTTAATATTATATTTGTAGTGAAATGTGATGAATGGGAAAAGTAAAATATATGGGTCTTCACAGCGAGCAATGAGATGATGGAAGCATTGCAAGATAGTATATTCGAAGTTCTCCCACGAACAGTTGGCTGAAACTTATATGTAGGTCGTACCGGGTCTTCCCGTTATAGAAGGAGTGTATCGGATAGCTTTTAGTTATTCCTGTACATGGATGAGTGGGTTGTTTTAACCAATTTGGGTGGTAACGCGTGGATGTAAGTCTTCGTCCCTATTTTATTAGGGATGAGGGCTTTTTTTATTTGATAATCTACTGCAAGGTTCATCACAAATCTTTAACAAATATAGCAATGTAATTTAAAGTGATTAAAATTTAATGCGATTAGGGTGGATTTTCCATTTTAATGCATAACACATTATTATTTGCCTAAAGAATTAACTTAACGAAGGAGGTGCAAGTCCATGTCGTTTTTGGCAGGACATGGATATAATTATGATTATAGTAATGAAACAAAATGCAACTGCTCAAGAAATCCAAAATGTTGAAAGCAAGCTAATTGAACTTGGATTTAAAACACACCCAATAATGGGAGATGTAAAAACAGTAATAGGTGCTATAGGCGATAAAAGACTTCTAAATATTCATGCAATTTCACAAATGCAGGGTGTTGAAACATTAGTTCCCATTATGAAGCCTTACAAGCTGGCAAGCAATGAACTTCAGCAAACACCTACAATTATTGATTTAGGAGATGTAAAAATCGGTGGTAATGAAATTGTTGTAATGGCAGGGCCTTGTGCAATTGAAAATGAAAAGGATTTTATCACCACTGCTGTCAGTGTTAAAAACAGCGGAGCCAAAATACTCCGTGGCGGAGCATTTAAGCCGAGAAGTTCCCCATATGCATTTCAAGGTCTTGAGGAGGATGGCCTCAAAATAATGGTAGCAGGTCGTGAAGCCACAGGTCTTAAATTAGTAACAGAAGTAGTTGACACTAGAGATGTAGAACTTGTAAATAAATATACTGATATTTTCCAAATAGGTGCACGAAATATGCAAAACTTCAGGCTGCTAAGCGAAGTAGGTATGACAAATAAACCAGTGCTTCTTAAAAGAGGCTTATCTGCAACAATAGAAGAATGGTTAATGGCAGCTGAATATATTATTGCTGAAGGAAACCAAAATGTAATTCTATGTGAAAGAGGTATACGTACGTATGAAACAATGACAAGAAATACTCTTGATTTAAGTGCAATCCCTGTAATAAAGGAAGTTTCTCATTTACCAATTATAGTAGACCCAAGTCATGCAACAGGTAATTGGAAATATGTTCCTGCACTTGCTAAAGGAGCTATCGCAACAGGTGCTGATGGATTAATAATCGAAGTTCACCTAAATCCGCCAACAGCCCTCTGTGATGGTCCTCAATCACTTAGGCCGGAAAGATTCGGTACACTAATGGATGAATTGAGACTTGTTGCCCAATCAATTAATAGAACTATATAAATGAACTACTTATAAATAAACTTATTTCCAGCTCAAACTTCGCAAATATATTGGTGTAGTGGAATTATCAATGGTATGTTGCCACAGATTTTGTTATTTTATATTACAAAACTGTATCCATAATGCAAGCTTTTTCTCATACAACTCTTTCATACTATTATTTTATCGCTCATTCCATTGATAATGCTGTAACAGGCTATAAGCAAAATTTCCAACTGCGAAGTTTGAGTTTAAGCTTGCAAGATAACCTGACTTTTGTCAACAAAAAAACACCTTACTCCAAATAAATACCAATATTAATGATAGCACTAGAAAATATCTATCATTAATATTGTAGTGTCTTAATAAGGTGTTATACTATGCTGTGTCTTATTCTATAAATAGTTTCTAAAAACAATTCTTAAAACCCTTCATCAAATGGCTCCAATGTGAATTCTTGTACGCCATTATAAACAACCTTTAGATATTTAACATCACCATATTTAGTCTTGTCGGATTCATTTAATAAAATATACACAGATGTGTTCTCATATACTTTAATGTTAATTCTATCAAAAATATCTTTTTGTAATACATCCAAAACTGCGCTTATGTTCTCAACAGCTGAATGGCTAGACTTGCTTTCAACAATTACCGGCATTTTAGAATTATCTGGATTTAGAATTTCAACATGTATAATTCCAGGTTCAATTACATTATCTGTAGGATATAGCAAGTCTCTTTCAAATAGCACTGATTTCATTTTCTTTCCTCCCTATAAAATGAAATAATAAAATGAAATAATCCATATCTATATCTATAAAATATCATTATTTTTGTTCACCGTAAAGCTTTTTATATATATAATTATACCTCTTAATCTTTTTTACATAATTCTCAGTTTCCTTAAATGGTATTCTATCCAATGTTATACCATCACTGCTTATATCAGTATCTTTCAGCCACTTTGCTACATTTCCGCTGCCTGCATTATATGCCGACAGTGCAAGGTCAATATTTTGATCATATTGATTAATTAATTTGGAAATGTACCAGCACCCTATTCTAATGTTAGTCTCTGGCTTTAGTAACATACTGCTATCAAAATCCTTAATTTTAATTTTTTCTGCTGCCCACTCACCAGTACTGTCCATTATTTGCATTAAGCCCTTTGCTTTTCTAGGGGATATTGCATTAGGATTAAACCCGCTTTCTGCTTTGATAATTGAATATACAAGATTTTTATTTAAACCATATTCATCAGAATATTTCTCCACATATTGGGAATATTTAGTTGGGAATATTTGTCGTAAAGCATATCCTGCTAAGTTTACTGAAAAAATAATAAATACTATCAAAAGCAAAAATATATGAAATCCCTTACGCCTATTCCTAGTCTTCTTTTTCAAATAATCACCTCAAAATCAATAAAACTAAGCCTTTATATAACTTATGATATCAGTGAATACAGAGGCTTAGTCACACTTATACTTTTCTAAAATACTGTTAAATTCATTTTGTACTTCCTCTTTTAGTTTTAAATAATCTCCATCATTATAAATAACAGTATTTGCAATGCTAATATACTCTTCATCAGAAATTTGTGATTTAATTCGAGACAATGCTTCGTTATATGTCAAGCCACTTCTTTTAATAATCCTGTCAATACGCAGTTCCATTTGTGCAGATACTGTCCATACTTTATCACATAAATCTAAAAAGCCTGTTTTTATTGGTATTGGTGCATCTATAACAATTATCCTAGATTTTTGCATAGTTAGTTCGTTTACTCTAGCTTGTATTATCCTAGCCACATGTTTATGCATAATGCTATTTAACTTTTGAAGCTTATCCCTATCCTCAAAAACTATTTCAGACAATCTTTTTCTTTTTAGCTGTCCAAAATCATCAACAATATCTTTACCAAATGTATTAATTAGTTCTATCAGTGCATTTTCGCCAGGCATAACAATTTGTCTGCTGATAACATCGGCATCAATAATCTCAGCCCCTAAGTCACTGAGTATCTTGCAGACAGTACTCTTACCGCTTCCAATACCTCCAGTTACTCCTAGGACTATTGAATCCCTATTTTGTCTCATACCACGTTTCTCCATACTTAACATCTACAGTTAACGGAACTCTTAATGACACTGCATTTTCCATACAGTACTTCAAAAGCTTTGAAACCTCATCTAACTCCGTCTTTTCAGTTTCTATTATAAGTTCATCATGTACTTGTAATATCAATCTTGATTTTAACTTCCTTTTTTTAAGTTCATTATAAACCTTTACCATAGATATTTTAATTATGTCTGCTGCAGTACCCTGTATTGGAGTATTCATAGCAACGCGTTCTCCAAATGCACGCATATGGAAGTTGCTGGACTTAAGTTCTGGAAGATATCTTCTTCTGTTAAAAATAGTAGTAACAAAGCCTAGCTCCTTGCCCTTTTCAACTGTATCATGCATATATTCTTTAACACTGGAGTACTTATTCAGGTATTCATCTATATATCTTTTTGCTTCCTTTTTTGTAACACCAATATCCTGTGCCAGACTGAAATCTCCTATTCCATATACAATACCAAAGTTTACAGCCTTTGCTCTAGACCTCATAATTGGAGAAACTTCATTTATAGGGATTCCAAATACCTTTGAGGCAGTAGTGGTATGAATATCTTCATTGTTATTAAATGCCTCAAGCATATTTTTATCACCTGTAATATGGGCCAAAACTCTTAATTCTATCTGAGAATAATCGGCATCAAGCAGTACATAATTTTTGTCAGAGGGAATAAAAACCTTCCTTATTTTTCTGCCAAGTTCCAGCTTTATTGGAATATTCTGAAGATTTGGTTCTGTACTGCTAATTCTTCCTGTTGCTGTAACTGTTTGGTTAAAGCTTGAATGAATTTTACCTGTATTTTTGTCAATGACAGTCAACAATCCATCAGCATAAGTTGATTTTAATTTCATCAACTGCCTATATTCCAGTATTCTATCAATAATCTCATGTTTTTGAGATAGCTTTTCTAAAACCTCTGCACCTGTTGAATATCCCGTTTTTGTTTTCTTAGCTGAAGGCAGCCCTAACTTTTCAAACAAAATAACTCCCAATTGTTTAGGAGAATTTATATTAAAATTCTCACCAGCAAGCATATAAATCTCATCTTCCAAAACAGAGATTTTTCCATCTAACTCCTTTGAAAAATTCTGAAGTCCCTCTACATCCACCTTGAAGCCCCATAGTTCCATATCTGCAAGGACTTCCACAAGTGGCAGTTCAATATTATAAAAGAGCTCCTCCTGCTCATTTTCTTTAATAATGGGAGTAAGTGCCTGAACCAATTCAAAAATAACCTTAGCGCAAGTTGCACAGATTGTATTTGAATCTATTTTAAGATCTTGCAGCTTATTACCGTGTTTATCATACAAATTCTCTGCAGGAGTTATTGTCTTATTCAGAATATCCTCAGATAACTCCGAAATCCTATAGCTGCTTCTGGTAGGCTCTAATATATAAGCCGCAATCATTGTGTCAAAGGCAAGGCCATTTATTTCTATGCCTGAAGCTTTTAAATGCTTAATAAACGCCTTTAGGTCATGACCATATATCTTTATTTCTTGATTCTCAAATATGCCCTTTAGAGCTTTTATTGCTGATTCACTTGAAAAATCCTTTGAGAATATAAAAACTGCTGGTAATGAATCATCCTCACACGCATATATACAAAGATCATCTACAAAACTTCCTGAAATATCCATGCGATAATAAACAGTCATTTTTTTGCTTGATTTAATTGCATTAATATACTGTTCTAAATCAACTATAGAACTTATTTTTATATGTTCCACAGCCATATTATCTAAAGGCTGTAAAGAAGTATTATCTTTTAAACCAAATTTATCTATAAAGGTTTTAAACTCCAACTTCTTAAAAATGTCATAAAGCTTGTCTTTATCAAAATCAACTCTAAGATATTGCTCAATGTTACAAATATTAGGCATTCTTCTCTCAATTGTAGCAAGTCTTTTACATAGGAAAGCTAGATCCTTATTTGCCTCCAGCTTTTCACGAACGCCTTTCTTTTCAACTAATTCTATATTTTCATAAATCCCTTCTATACTGCCAAACTTTTTAATTAAATCAAGGGCAGTTTTTTCTCCAATTCCAGGAACACCTGGAATATTGTCTGAAGAATCTCCCATAAGTCCCTTTACATCAATCAGCTTAATAGGAGCCACTCCATATTTTTCAAAAACTTTCTGAGAATCATACTCATCTGTTTCAGTTTTGTTTCCTCTTGTAACAGGAAGCTTTATTCTTGTAGTTTCTGAAGCAAGCTGCAAAGAGTCTCTATCACCAGTTAATAAAATAGCTTCCATTCCATTTTCTTCTGCGCATAGAGAAATTGAGCCTAATATATCATCTGCTTCATATCCCTCTACCTCAACCCTTTTAATATTCATAGCATCTAAAACCTGCTTGATAATAGGAACCTGCTCTGCTAATTCTGGTGGCATACCCTTTCTTTGGGCCTTGTATTGATCGTACTCCTTGTGCCTAAAGGTAGGTGCTTTTAAGTCAAAAGCCACACATAAATATTTAGGCTCTTCTTCTGCCAAATATTTAGATAAAATATTTATAAATCCAAATACAGCATTTGTGTGTAAACCCTCAGAATTTGTAAGGTTTGCTGTTTTGCTAAGACCATAAAAAGCCCTGTTCAAAATACTATTACCGTCAACAATCATTATCTTTTCCAAAATTAATAAGCCTCCTTGGGCGTTCTTACAAGATTATAGTCAACTGTGAAATTCCATTATTATAATTATTACATAAATATAAATATTAATAGACCAAATATATCCTGAGAACAACTATTTCTTTTTCATTAGTTATTTTATTCAACTCTTCAGTAAGTCTTTCTTTTTCTGCTTGATAAACAGATACATCCTCATTATTTTTTGATGCATTTGTAATCTTATTATCTATTTCCTCTTGCTTTTTATTTATTTCATTATAGATGTGAGTAACATCTTTTTTTATTATATCAGTTTTGGAGTTAAATTCCAGATGATATTTTGCTGCCTTAGCTTCAAGCAAACTATACTGATTTAATGTCAAATAGTAATCAATATATTCTGGGTCTGTAACAAAGGCTTCTGCTATCTCATTTGTTGAAACATTTGAGTTATCTTTATCTGGGCTTCCAGCAAAAATCATATTAGAATCTTCAACAATATTGTTATCTGCAAATATATGTAATTCACTTGCACCAACATCGTTCATTAATAATTTTAATTTTTCAATTTCAGTGCCCTCAGCTGATACCTCCATTTTTATTTCGGAATAATTTGAAATATATTCTTTAGTATCTAAATTATTACCTAATATTGAATATTGTAGTGTGTCATTTTCTAGCAGCACATCTTTACTGCCACTTTCTGTATTCTCTCTATCTTCAAAAGTTCTCATTTTAAAGCTATTGTCTGCAATAGTATCTTCTTTTTTATCTGCTGTTGCTGGTTCACTGAAGGTTATTTTAATTTTTGCATCTTCTGATGGACCCCCTGCAGCTGCTTCTTTGGTATCATTTGTACTTGATATATTATTTTCACCGTTAGCTTTAGCTTGTATGCTTTTTTCCTCTTCACTATTTACAGAAATATCACCTGAATTATCAGTATCTTCTGCCATTTTGCTCATTTCCATTTGTGCAGTTTCACTGTAATTAGCAGTAGATTGGTCCTTAGTAACCATACTTGGCATCAAATTATATGCTAATAATGAAATAACAAGAACTGCTGCAGTTGATAGACTGGCAATTAGCCTTTTGCTTTTTATAATAAATGCTAATTTTTCTCGTGTATTATTTTTATTTGTACTTTCGCTTACCTGTTGTAATCGTATATGTAGTGTTTCTGAAAAATTCTCTGGAAGCGGTATCTCCTGTTCTTCCTTACACAACTCAGCACAAAATAAAGCATCCTCAAATTTAGCTGAGCACTGACTGCATTGTTCCATATGCTCTAAAAAGTCAGACTTTGTCTCGTCATCTAACAGTTCATCTAAATATAACGAAATATATTCATCACAATCTTTGCAGAAATTCATTGTTATCCCTCCCTTCAATATTATTTGACGTAATCAGTAAATAAATGTTCCTTATCTTTGCACAATAAATCTCTTAATTCAGCTCTTGCCCTGCTAATTCTTGATTTAACTGTTCCAACAGGCGCCTGAATAATATCAGCTATTTCTTCATAGCTAAATCCATTTAAATCCCTAAGTACAATTATTAGTCTGTTTTTTTCACTCATTGTAGAAAGTGCATCATTTATAGCTTTCCTTTGAGCATTAATTTCTGCCAATTTTTCAGGTCCTGGGCTTTTTGAAATCAACCTATCTTCTACCTTAAGATCCTCAAAGGTTTTTTGCTCAAGTGAAATATCTTTCTTATATTTATTCTTTCTCAAAAAATCAAGACACACATTAGTTGCTATGCGATATAACCATGTAGAAACAGAGCAATTGCCTTGAAAGTCTTTAATATATCTAAATGCTTTTATAAACGCTTCTTGCGCCTGCTCACTTGCATCCTCAGAATTATTCAACATTCTATAACAAATATTGTATACCTTTATATAATAAGTGCTGGTAAGTTCCTCAAATGCTTGAACATTCCCATCCCGCGCCTTCTTTAAAAGAAGTTTTTCGTTTTCAAGTTTCATAGCTATTTGATCCTACTTTCTAATAATACTATTTTGTATTTAAAATATAGAAACAATATTCTAAAATACTGATTTGAATATTTTTATCACCGCTTGAGCAGTGTGCTGTATATACAGCGATTCATAGCTTGAAAAATGCGAAGTTTACATTACGTGCATTCATCATTCTCTTCTCATATCAAAAAGCTGCTATTAGCTTTTTATGGATTGTTCAAATACTGCGTAACTTCCACAATGGTTTTATTTATGTACCGAAAGTGTGCGTGGAAGATTAGTATTCGGACAACATTTGCGAAGCTTTGCTCCATCCTCACAAATGGGTAATTTTAAATGCAAATTAGTAATAAGAGGTGCTACTCTATGACTTTTATCTTAAGTATTATATCATAATATTTTTCTTATGTAATGTTAAATCAAAATTAATCTTTGTATTAAAGTTGTAGGCCTATAACCATTAGCTAAATCTTCATTAAAAATAAACTTTGTATACTATGTACATATTTTTCTAAAAAATTCTTTAAATTTTTTTAAATAATTAAGAAGGTTCTTGCTACTTTTTATAGAATATTTAAATATAACGAGGTAAGGAAATGTCACCCACTTTTATAAGTGGCGAATACCCGATTAAATTTTAAAGAAGTGAGAATTTTTCTCGCCTCGCTTATGCCCCCAGATTATAACGAAATTTTTCAATATTTTTACATATTGGAAGTTTCAATTTTAATCTAGGTATTATAATATTTTTGAAGGAGTTAAATATGGTTAGTACAATTCTTGTAACTGATGATAACGCTTTGGATAATGCTATTCTCAGAAACTATCTCTATAGAGAGCACGTCAATTTTGTATCTGCACTTAATGGAAAAGAAGCTCTAGATTTGCTTGAAAGCAGAAATATTGATATTATTATTTTAGACTTAGAAATGCCTGTTCTAGATGGATTTGGATTTTTGGAACTGTTTTCTAAAACCGATTTGTACAGAGAAATCCCAATTATTTTAGCTTCAAGTGCTGAAAAAGAGGTTTACGAAAAAGCATTTGCTTATGACATTTTTGATTTTATCAAAAAACCACTTACTCAGACAGATAAACTTGTATTTATTAATAAAATAAGAAAAGCATTAGAATTCAGAAAAATGAAATTAGAATTAAATAAGCTGAAAGCAATTGTTTAGTATTCATACTATAACACATTCACCTGGATAGCTTATAGTTACTTTTCCTTCTCTTGCAAGTAGTGGTCCCATTAAAATTATTGAAGACCTCATTTCTGTTGCAAGATTTTCAGGAACAATAGTAGAAGATATTGTAGTCGAATCTATTATGGCTGTATTATCTTCTACTTTTACTTTACATCCTAACCTTCTTAGAATATCTAAAATAACTTCTACGTCCTTAAACATTGGACAGTTTTTAATAATATTTTCATCCCCATTTAAGATTGTAGCAGCTAATATTGGTAAGACTGAATTTTTTGCCCCTTCAATTCTAATCTCACCTTTTAATTTTTTACCTCCCGTGACTATTATTTTGCTCATATAACACACCTCCGTCACATTGGGACATTTTTAATATGTTTAAATACACGTGATTCCCTCCTTATAGTACTATGATTGTTAAATCATATATAGCCATTAACAGTCATTTACAAATTCCTAATATCTTCATCTGACAGTTCAAATATATGTAAAAAACTATCAGACTATATTTTCTAGAATTTATCATTAAATTACTTGATATATATTCTGGCTTTCAATGCAGTATGGACGTCGTGTGTCAATTGCTAAATAGTCATAAAATAAAAATCATTAGCAGTCTTTTTATTATATAATGAAATTTATTTACGTATCCCTGCAATACTATTTTATGCTTATATTTATAAAGTGTTACTACGCTATAATTTATCAGTAATTAGGAAGAAGTAATATACAAAAGTACAAATCAAATAAATGGGATGCTGGTTTATGATATTTGTTTTAATTAGTTGGTGAAGAATAGTTAGTTCTACTATGGTCTGTTGTAAAACATGTATACTGGTATCTTTTTTGCGAGTGTAATATATATCTAATAGCTAAGCTCGGTTAGAAATTGATGCTAGAAATAATAGGTGAAAAACAAGTATTGTAGCCGATACAGCGGAAGTAAAGTAGCTGTGAGTATTAACCCGAGACAGGATGCCTTGGTAATACGGTCGGCGGAAGTAGTTGTTATTCACCACAATTATTTCAGCGTCAATTTCGTGAGCAAGCAGCACGGGAGTACTATTTAAGCAGTTTGATATATATTACTTATTTAAAGAGTTGTTTTTCAACAGCCCCTCGTTACAATTAAGCATGGATGCTGAATGTGGTAAAGCGGTATAATTAACTATAATGAGCCAAAACAAATTCTACAAATATCTTGGGAGTAGCCTTTTAGATAAGTTTGTACGGAAGTACCAGTAAACCACATTAACCTGCAAGGTGCATGAAAAACCTGTTTATGTTATGTATAATAAAGGCAGTTTGAACGCATACATACAACTTGTCCATTTAAATTGTATGTATATTGTCAAAACTGCCCATTGTATTATTACTTTACAGTATTTGTGATTGGATATTTTTTACCTTTTGCTGTGCCATTGTAATTTCTTGTTGATTAGCATTTTCAACAGGATACCAACCTTTTTGTGACATCATATCAAAAACTTGCTTTTGACCATTAAAGGTCTTTGTCAAAATGCTCTGAACATCATTTCTTAATGTTGGACATGAACTTTCAAGTACCAAAGTTGTTAAAGCAGAAGCAGCTAATTTTTTTTCATTTAAAATTGATGACATTATTTCTTTATCTGATAAATTTGCCAAAATATCGCCTCCTATATATTATTGTCCAGCAGTATTTATATGCTTCATAAGAATTTGTAGATCGTTCTTTTCCTCGCTTGCTAATTGATTGCAGAGACTTTTTACCTGACTGTCAGTTGCAAGCTGAGCACAACCTTGCAAATATTTTATGTTACTTTCACACATGCTAATATTATCTTGTATTAGCATAAGTTCTTTACTTGTAAGTGGCATAATAATCCTCCCCATAATATTAATACTCGAACTAAATATAGTTTTTTATCTATATTTAAATCCAAGTTCTATAATATTGTTTCAAATTGTTTAAATTTTATTCTATAAAACCTTTGAATTAGTAGACAATGAATGGTAGAAAAATTGTGCAGCACTCAACTTTGTATTGACACGATGTTTTTAAGATAATAATCACTAATTTTTCATTTAATTTCAAATAGAACCAAAACGTCAAAATAGAAAATTAAAGGTGCAGGAGATTCTCCCACACCTATAGAACTTACGTTAGATATTTGATTTAAGATACTTAATTTCAATGATTAATTTAACTGTTTATTTTAATTCTTATAAAGTTCTTTTTACCTCTTTGCAGCATCATTTGGTCATCAACCAAATCATCTTTTCCTACAACGTAATCAATGCTATTCACCTTATTTTCATTTAGAGAAACCCCACCCTGCTGTACAGCTCTGCGTGCTTCACTCTTTGAAGGTGTTAAGCCAGCCATTACTAATAAATCAACTATTTTAATTCCTGCTTCAAGTTCTGCTGAACTAATTTCAAATGATGGAATGTTATCTGATTTTCCTTTTCCTCCGAAAATTGCTTCAGCAGCCTCTTTTGCTTTTAATGCCTCTTCTTCACCATGAACAATTTTTGTAACTTCAAAAGCAAGCACAGCTTTTGCTTCATTTATTTGTGCATCCTTAAGCGCACCTAATCTTTTTACCTCTTCCATTGGTAAAAAAGTTAACAAAGCCAAGCATCTTTCAACATCGCTATCACTAACATTTCTCCAGTACTGGTAAAATTCATATGGACTTGTTTTTTGAGGATCAAGCCAAATAGCTCCTCCCTCAGTTTTTCCCATCTTTTTACCCTCACTTGTAGTGAGAAGAGTAAATGTCATACCGTAAACGCTCTTTGATTCACGCTTTCTGACAAGTTCAAGTCCTCCTAGAATATTAGACCATTGATCGTCACCGCCCAATTGCATTTGACAATCGTATTTTTGATTTAATACTAGAAAATCATAGCTTTGCATTAACATGTAATTAAATTCTAAAAATGTTAAACCTCTTTCCATTCTGCTTTTAAAGCATTCAGCAGTAAGCATTCTATTAACAGAAAAATGAACTCCAACATCTCTTAAAAATTCAACATAGTTCAAATCTAAGAGCCAATCAGAATTATCAACCATAATTGCCTTATCATCTGAAAAATCAATGAATTTTGAAATTTGAGTTTTAAAGCAGTTGGAATTATGCTCGATAATTTCCTTTGTCATCATTTTTCTCATATCATTTTTACCTGTTGGGTCTCCAACCATTGCAGTTCCGCCGCCTATAAGCGCGATTGGTCTGTGACCATGCTGCTGCATATGAGCCATAACCATTAATTGCAGAAAATGCCCAACATGTAAACTATCAGCAGTAGGATCAAACCCAATATAAAAAGTAACCTTCTTTTCCCCTAATAACTTTTTAATTTCTTCTTCATGAGTTGTCTGAGCAATAAAACCTCTCTCCTGTAAAACATCAAAAACATTTTTCATTACATACCACTCCTCTTAATCTAATAATAATAAATCTGAACTCCTATTTTCGTTAACTTGATTCTCATTATTGCGTATAAAATCCAAGTTGGATTGAAATATTTTCTGCAAAAATAAAAGCCCTTTGTCCTTATATAAGGACGAAGAGCTCGTGGTACCACCTTAATTCACACCTATTATTGTCATAAAGCAAATGCTGCTAATATAATTAAAAAGATGTCTCAAAAAGCTATAACGGGCATACCCGGCAAAAGCCGCTCATAATTTGTAATTCACCATTTCTGCGTATTTCAATCTTTTCACCAACCAGATTGCTCTCTAAAAATAACTGCAGACAGCTACTAAGAATTAATCATCGCTTTAAATATTCTTTGAACAATTCTACCACAAAAAATAATGTCATTGCAACTATAATTATTTTTGTTTAACTTTATTATCCAATAAAGAATTCTTTTAATTCCTGTTGGTCAGCTAGTGATGATGCTGTAATAATGAAATCCCCATCTAATAAAACAGTATCGCCCTTAGGAATAAGTACAGATTCTCCCCTAATTACGGAAATCAATACACAGTCCTTTGGAATTGATATCTCCTTTAAGGATTTATTTACGACTGGCGATGATTCAGTAATATTTATTTCACTTAGTGCCACCTTACCACCCTTAAGTTTCATAAGAGTCTTCATTCCCATGAAATCAACCTCTTGCTCAATTAAATCCGCAATAACTGAAGTACTACTTAAAGCAATATCTACACCTAGCTTTTCAAAAATTTCTATATTCTTTGGATTATTAACCCTTGCTATTGTCCTTCTTACTCCAAAATTTCTTTTTGCAAGCTGGCAGGCAATAAGATTGTCTTCATCTTTTCCTGTAACAGCAATAAAAGTATCTGATTCATTAACTAGACCCTCAGTCAAATGCTCAATATTTGTGCCATCACCATTGACAACAGCTATCCTCAGTTCATTTGCAATTTTTTCACACAAATCTCTTTTTCTTTCAATTAAAGCTATTTTATGTTTATAATGTTGAAGAGTCTTAGCTAAATAGTAACCTACCTTTCCACCACCAACAATTACAATATTCATATTAACCTCCCACACTTACATTAGACAACAAAAAA
This sequence comes from Ruminiclostridium herbifermentans, assembly GCF_005473905.2. Classification (NCBI taxonomy): domain Bacteria; kingdom Bacillati; phylum Bacillota; class Clostridia; order Eubacteriales; family Oscillospiraceae; genus Ruminiclostridium; species Ruminiclostridium herbifermentans. The sequence goes on along the minus strand of NZ_CP061336.1, from coordinate 1,944,684 downwards.
TAAATAACTATAAAAAATGCACCATGTTTGCACAACCAACACTTTCAAAAACACGCTTGCGGGTTTTTGCTGCTCGAAAATGCACCATGTTTGCACAAACTTTATTTTCGAGCTAATATCTTTTAGCATTATCTGCCATAACAATAACATCATCCTCTAAAATTTTCCCTGCTTTATTTGCAAATATAAATTCTCCCCCTCTATACACACCAAAAATCATGCCTTCCTTGACTTTTATGTGCTGAATCTTTCTTCCAATATAACTATTTTCCGGCTTAACATGTCTAAAAACAATAGACGTATTACCAATTACATGTGAACTTATATCGTTTCCTGATTCCATTGATGCTCTCATAACATTAACAGTTATATCGGTAGGGCAAATTGTTTCAAGTCCAAATTCATGAAAAATATGCTCACGAGCTGGATTGTATATTCTTGCTATTACCTTCGGAACTTTGAATATCTCCTTAGCCACCTGACAAACCATTATGTTAATATTGTCATCCTCAGTTACCGCAACAAGCACATCTGCTGTTTCAATACCTGCCATTTTTAATATATCCTGATCAATTGGAACTCCCGTTACTTTAATCCCGTCAAAATCAGGGCTAAGATTCTTAAATGATTCTGAATCATTAGAAACTATTGCCACATCATTTCCTTCTTCTGATAACATATGTGCAAATTTTGATCCAACTTTACCACACCCAATTACAACTACCTGCATAATAACCTCCAAAATAACTATTGTACCTCTTACAACTCAATTATTGAAGCAATATAATTTTCTATCTAATTGATATTTATAATCTAATACCTTCTAATTATACCACCATACTAATAAATAAGTTTTAGAATGCATTTATTCTATTAATCTTTTGAAATTATTATATAAATACTAAAATAGTGCTACTTTTTTCAAGTATTATTTTATTCATAATACTAAATAATATCAGATATATAATTTTTTCGAAAGAGGTAGATATATTGCTGGTAGTTTTTATTAGAACAATAATACTTTATACAATTGTTATTGTTGCCATGAGAATTATGGGAAAAAGGCAAATAGGTGAGTTACAGCCCTTTGAACTAGCTGTAGCAATTATGATTTCTGACCTGGCATCTGTTCCAATGCAAAACACAGGCATTCCTTTATTGCATGGAATAATACCCATTTTAACAATGCTGGCAATTCAAATTTCTATATCTTTTATAACATTGAAGAGCAAAAAAGTAAGAGACATCATATGCGGTAAGCCAAGTGTACTAATTTCTGCCGGAAAAATAAATGAAGATGTATTTCAAAAAGAATTGTATACGTTAAATGATTTGTTAGAACAGCTTAGAACTAAAGATATTTACAATATTGCTGACGTTGAGTTTGCAATATTAGAATCCAACGGACAGCTAAGTGTAGTCCCAAAAGCTTCCAAGAGAAGTGTTACACCAGAAGACTTAAATATAAACGCAAAATATGAGGCTCCTGCAACTGAATTAATAATAGATGGAGAACTGATAAAAGAAAACCTGAAGCGTTTAGATTATGATAGGTCTACGCTAGAATATGAACTTAAGAAAATGGGCATTAATTCAATTAAAGATGTACTATTTGCAAGTATTGACTGCCAAGGAAAATTATTTTGCCAAGCTAAAGAAAGAAAGTAGGTAAAATACAAATGAATAAAACAGTATATTATAATGTTAAAGTAATAATTATTATAGTTTGTTTACTGTTAAGTGTTATACTTTCAGGTGTGTTCTTGCAATACTATCTAGAATGTTCATCTATTAAACTAGATACCAGCTTAAATGACACCTACAACTCTGTAACAAAAGAAAAATGGGATAGTGCAAAAAAGCAGCTTGCCGACTTTGAAGTAAGCTGGAAAAAAACCAGATATTTCTGGGCCATGCTTTTAGATCACTACGAAATAGATAATATTGATAATTCTTTTATAAAAACAATGGAATATATTAAGAGTGAAGATTTTTCATCAGCAGTTGCTGAACTAAAGGCACTTAGGCAATATGTTCTTCATATACCAAAAAGAGAAAGGTTTTCTTTAGAAAATATTTTATAATACTTTTTGCAGACTTTGCTCTGACACCGCATTAACGTTCATCAAAGTTTGAATCATATTTAAATATATTAAATAACATTCGCATATAATTCTATGGTATGGGGAGAATTATCAATAAAAAATTGCTAAGTTAATTATATTACTCAAACATCCCACTTAAATAATTTGTTGGTGCAGCAGCATTATCAATGGCTTGTTGCCAAAATAACTTAAAAGTATAGTTGGTGCTTAAATGGTGCACTTTCTAGCCTCAAAAAGTTCAAGCACTTTTGCGGTCTATAACTCGCACCCAAAATTGACGCAGAAATAATTGCGCTAAAGAACAAGTACTTCCACCAACCGTATAACCAATTCATCCTGTCTTGGGTCAATACTCACAGCTGCTTACTTCAGCTGTGCCGGCTACAATACTTGTTCTTCACCTTTATTTCTAGCATCAATTCTACCCCTGCTTCACAGTTATATATTGCTACTTAGTACTATTTCTTGCAATAAGAAATGTGTATACAGAAAATGCTATTTTTCAGCAGCCCCTTCAGCAATAAATTTAGTGTCTGCTGACCATCTTTAATTATACATGAATACTGATTATGCTGTTTCATTAATACAAAAATTATGTTCAGTTTTAATTCCTTTTCATACAATTAATTATCTGCACTATCATTGTTTAATACATTGTATGACAGTTTTATCTAAACTATTTAAATCCTCTTATAATCAAAAAGCAAATGAAAAAAGCATAAAATATACCGCCCGACATCAATGGAATCCAATTTAAATACTTCAGTTTTTTTATCCAAATATAGGTTACCAATGCAGAGGCTATTGCTAAAAAAGCACTAAGTAAAGTTATTGTGTCCAAAATCCAATTAGTAGTGAGAATACCTATAGCAACTGGGATGCAGCTCTGAAAAACCATAGCACCAGTAATATTTCCCAAAGCAAGAGTGTCTTTACCCTTACTAATCCAAATAATACTATTGAATTTTTCAGGAAGTTCTGTTGCTATTGGAGTAATTATTATTGATAATACTAGTGTAGATATGTCCAATGCCTTTGCAACTATCTCAATATTGCTTATGAACAGTTCTGCACCAAATATTATTGCACCTAATGCAAATAAGGTCTGTATAATAATCATCATTGTACTGGTTCTAGTATTAAAAACCTTAGAAATTACTAATTCTTCAATTTCTTCATTACTAGCTTCATCATTATTAACAGTTTTTACTACATAACTTATGTAACTGGCTACTAAAATAATTGATATAATACTCTTTACAAAACCTAATGTAATTACTGATGCTAAAATTGCACTTGTATATACAATTATGAAAAATGAAATATCCCTGCTCAATACATTTAGATTTACATTTAACTCATATTTTGTTTTTCGTCTTTTTGAAAATATTATTGTGCTAAGACCTGTTAATAAGAATGCCAGAGTAGCTAGCATAAAAGGAGCACCTGCAATTGCTCCAATTCCTATACTAACTGAATTCATATCACTATTAGAAAAAAGCAAGGCTATTGTAGGAATCAATGTCTCAGGCAGGCATGTTCCCACTGCTGAAAAAATACTTCCAACAACGCCATCCCCCAGCTTTAGTTGTTTGCCTAGCCATTCTATTCCATTTGTAAATAACTCACAGCCAAGAAGTATAATACCCAAACTCAATATCAGTGTTATAACATTTTGCAGCATTTACAAAATCTCTTTTCATATATTTTAAAGAATACTTTGAGCAGTGTAACTTAGATATAAAATAGCTAATTTGATGTCTTGTGTTAGTTTTAAGCCAAAAACCAATATTAATACTGGGTTGAACTTAATTGGCGCCATATTTTGCCTCTTCTTATAAATTAGCACAATACAACAATTCCTATATAATCTTAACTGCCAACAAAAATCTTTATCTTTAATAATAATATGATGCAAAAAGAGAATTTAGTTACGAAATTAATTTTTTCAAATAATTAATTTATAAAAAAATACATTTTAAAATTGTCAATTATCTATAAATATAATTTCTTGACCAACATCAAGTATGTAACTACATTTCTAACCTTGTAATCTATTAACCTAATATCTATTATTTGTCTTTTCATTTATGTAAATATCAAGTGCTTTAATACCTCTATTAGCAAGTTTTACAAATAAAATGAATCCATAAATCCCAACGCCTATTAATCCCAGAAGTAATATAATATTGAATAAACCAAATAAACAAATGCCATACTTTCTACCGCCTTCTAAATCATAATTAATTGTACTCATTTCAGTATACAGCATATTACGCTTTACAACAAATATATAATTTACAATCACATATAAATTTAAAAAACTCAGTTAAACTGTAATAAATCAACTAGTTATGCTAGTTTATTTTATACTAGTTTCAGGTAAATTACTTATTGCTAATAATGGTACACCAGTACAGCTTAGATAAATGGGATAATGGATACAGATTTTGTTTGATTATAATATAAATAAAAAAACTGCCTTAAGCAGTTTTTTATTGGTGGTCGTTACTGGGCTCGAACCAGTGACCCCTACCATGTCAAGGTAGTACTCTGACCAACTGAGCTAAACGACCTTTTGTTTTATAAGCAATATTTAATTCATACTTATAATTTGTAGACAAAATATCTAACTCTAACCAACTGTGCTAAACAGCCATTACATTATTTCATTAAAAGCAACTCACTTTTTAATAATATACAGGAAACCTATATATTGTCAATACCGTTCAAAACTATTGATATAATTATATTTGCGAAAATTTATTATTCTTTCGTTCTTCCTTATACTCCAAGTCCATGTAAAGTTGAACTATTAGTCTTTGTAAAATCAAACTTACAATAGTGCTGAAAAAAGAAGCTAAGCAAGCAGTTCCGAAAGAAGTTCCTGAGAATATCAATATCATTGGTAACTCAAAAACTAGAAAAAATCCAGCAAATACACTCAGTATCTGAGGCTTCTTACCTTTAGTTATCTCAGAACACGCTGTAATGGCATCTGGAACAGTTAATTTAATATCAAGAATATAACAATATCCAAAAACAAATATTATGTATGCAATTATACCTGGTATAAAGAAAAACATTGTTCCTATAGCTACCATTAAACCAAATATTATATTATAGGCAATAAGACGACCAATATGTTTAAATGCTCCTTTAAGGCTATCAATTGCTTTTAATGTCCTTCCTTTGATTTCACATATATATGAATACATGTACACAGAAAGAAGTAAATTTGAAATCAATTTTACTAATAATAATGTTATTAATATAGCAACAAATATATAAATAGCCTGCTCAGAAGGATATAATTCTTCTATGTCTGCATTAACCAAACCTGTAGTCAAAAATGAAGATAACAATTCTATATCATCCAAGGATATCAAATCCAAAAGCTTATACTGTATAAAGTTGCCAGCAATTTGAAAAATAAGAATCATTAAAAATATAGCCTTTACTAGACCCTCATTTTTCAATTTATAAAACTTAATACACTCTGGAAGATATTCAAAAAAATTTTTAATTTTTGAAGTATCGTTCATTATATAGAACCTCCCTCATATATGCCCACTAATTATACCAAATATTAGTTGTATATTCTTGCCATATATTGCCACATAAAATTATATATTAGCCATTATCTCCAAAGAGGCTAAACTCCATCAACATTTTAAAAAACTATTGGTCAAAATTCCATTTAAATTATATTTGGCAACATGCAACTGTAATTATATTAGTTTAAAACCATTTATTACGTTTAAAAACCATCAGTAAACCAATTATAGTCATTGGTACAAATATCATTCCAAAAACTATCCAGAATGCAAAGTTTATTTTTGCTAATGGAATTCCTTCAACATTCATTGAAAATAATCCGCTTACTAATGTCATTGGAAAAACTATAACCTGTAGAGTTGTAAATGTTCGCATTAAGTTATTCATTCTATGTGAAGTTAATGACTCATAGGTTGCATCAATGGCTTCCACTACTTCTTTATAGTTTTCTAGCATATCCCAAATCTTTTCAGCTTTATCTGTAATATCGTCAAAATACATTTCCATATCTTCAGGAAGATATCTCCTAATTGCCTTTTCCAATATCAATATAACAGGTCTAAGAGGCTTAAGTATTCTTCTGTAGTTAATTATTTGCATTTTTGCTATTGATATTTCTTCAAGCATAACTCTTTTTTGCTCTCTGAATATCTTTTTGTTTAAACCATCTAGCATATTACCTATCTTGTCCAGCATTGGAAAACAATAATCAAAAAGTCTCTTTATTATCTCATATAACAATAGCGCAGAGCCCTCAGCCATAAAATTCTCTCTTGCCTCTTGCTTTAAATTACACATATTTGAGAATGCAACTAAAGGCTTTAACTCTCCTTCATGCAATGTTATTAAATAATTGTGACCTAGAAAAATATCTATCTCTTCAGAGTCAAGTCTCATAGTATCCTTACGATATCTTGGAAAGTGCATTACTATAAAACAATAATCATCATATTCATCAACCTTTGAACGCTGATGCTCTGTTAAGCAATCCTCTAATGGCAACTCATGGAACTCATATTTTTTTTCAAGCATATCAATTTCTTTTTTAGTAGGTTTAGTAATGTCAATCCATGTAAGTCCATTGAAAGTAATTTGCTTTATTTCTGTTACAGCTTTTTCTATTTGCGGCGTTTGCTTTTTATCTTGAAAAAAAGATAGCGATAACATTAAAAGTCCTCCATTCATTGGGAGGACATACTTCTAGCCTTGTAGCAGTATTGAAGCCAAGCTGCACATAGCCCTCCCATAAATTATATAATTATGATAATAACTACTATGATACGGGTCCGCGCCCACTTGAATTCACCACCTTAATTATTAATTAATATTAGCACTAGCTTAGTATACTACTTATCATGTCTGAAATACAAGATATTTATTACTGAAATTTTCCTATGTATATTTTTATGCCTCGTTATATTAAAAACCCACCATTAGGACTAATTACCTGTCCAGTTATAAAATTTGCTTTTTCATGAGCTAAAAAGGCAATTGTCTCTGCAACATCAATGCATTTCCCTATTGTTCCAAGAGGTGTTTGATCTTTTAATTCCTCAATTGAATCCATATCTAAATCTGAATTCATATCAGTATCAATAACACCAGGCGCTACACAATTTACTTGTATACCAGAGGGGCCAAGTTCCTTAGCTAATGCCTTTGTTAGTCCAATAACAGCTGCTTTTGTTGCAGAATATAGAACTTCACAGGATGCTCCTGTTATTCCCCATATAGATGAGATATTTATTATTTTGCCTGATTTATTTCTTATCATAGCAGGCAACACACCTTGGCAGCATAAAAACATACCTTTAACATTTATATCAAACATATTATCCCATTCTTGTGTTGAGATATCTGTAAAAAGTCTCTGTTTTGCAATACCTGCATTATTAACTAATATATCAATATCTCCAAATTGCTTATTTACTGAATTTATCATGCTATCAACCTGCTCTTTGCAGCTCACATCGGCTTGTACAGCCATTACACTACATTTTTTCTCAAGCAATTCATTCATCAAACTAATTGCTGCTTCTTTGCTCTTATTATAGTTTATAACTACATTATAACCACTTTGGGCAAATAATTTCGCAGTTTCATAGCCAATTCCTTTTGATGCTCCAGTAATCAATACTGTTTTACACATTAAAATTTTCCTCCAAGTACTACATTAAATCGAGACAAGCATTTATATTCTCATACTTCGCAGCAGAACATATCTATTAAAACCTAGTAATACCAAGTATGTCATCGATATCAAATGAAAAATCAAACCAATTTACAATAGGAATTTTTATAAAATAAATAAGTTATATTAAAAGAATCCACTGGTAAACTTAAACATGTTCCAACTTTTTGATCTAAATCTAGTTTATTAACATTTATGTGTGAAGCTAGAATTATTCAAATTATTTTGATAGTTCTTCTCAAACTATTTATTATAGCAAGTTATAGTTTTAAAGAACTCCTGCTTATCAGAGTCGTCTTTAAACATACCAAAATAATCCGCGATTTCAATTGCAAAATCCACAAACGAAATTCCCTTAGAAGTAATTACATTTTTGTCCCGAACTACCCTTGTGTTAACAAAATTTTCTCTAGGAAAAGGATCATCTTCATTTCCAAAAGCTTCTCTTCTTGCTTGAGTCCATTCCACAATTGAAGTGGTATACTTAACATTTTTTAGTATACCTGCCTTTGCAAAATATCTAGGACCTGCACAAATAGCAGCAAGCAGCTTTCCACTATTATAGAAATCATTTATAAGGGTAAGAATTTCTTCTTTTACAACTGGATTCCATCCTCCTGGAATAATAAATCCAGCATAATCATCCGAAACAGCCTCTGCCACAGTAATATCAGGCATAAAAACCATTCCGCCCTTACTTTTTACAGGTCTTTTGTCATATGCACAAGTTACGATTTTCTTTGACAGTTCATGTCCAAGCAAATGAGTGGCATAAACCACTTCAAAATCTGCCATATCATCATACATAAATACTAAAATTTTATCCATTATAACCTCCTGAATAACTTAAAGTAGAAACAATTTAATAAAACTATATGTTGCTTGCTTTTATATCAATATTCAAATCTAATATCTCACTACTCAAAACAAATGTTTATGCAAATTCTTTCAAGTTACAAGTTATACGTTACAAGACAGCCAAAATCAACTAATTATTTTTTAATTAGTTCACCATCATAAAACATCTGTTATATTAACTAAAAAACAACTAATTATTTATTAATCAAAACACTATACAAAGCACTATGTCATATTCACTGAATATGTATAAAATACACAAGTAGCTTTTTAAACTAAAAAGAATTATATTTAATCAACTATCTTTTATGACTAGTTTGTTCTTCTAGCATGTTCAAATAAGCAATGGCTTCACTTTGAGAATGACCACACATTTCTTCCGATGGCATTAAAGCTGCACAGACTTTTGGCCTTTCAGTCTTACCAAATAGCTTACATCTATTTTGATCAGTAAGCTGAATACATCTCACTCCAGCAGGCTTACCATTTGGCATTCCGGGAATAGCTGATGATATTGAAGGTGAAATACAACAGGCACCACAGTTATCTCTACAGTCCATTCTTTTCCTCCCGCGTTGAGAAATATTACTACCAGCTTTTAAAAGGATTTTCTACAAGATTTGAATTGAAATATCTTATGTCAAATGTTATCTCATTTCCCACCCAATCTGGTTTTGCAAATGTCTGATGCTCGTTTTCTAACTCTATCTCAGCAGTAACAAGACCTTCATTTACACCTAAAAATTCATCAACAACCCACTTACAACCTTCATATGTCAAGAAGTATCTAAACTTTTCAATAATAGGTTGAATGCATAAATTATCAAGCATTCTTTCAGCATCCTGCATAGGAATTTTGTACTCATACTCTTCTCTGCTGCAAGACTTAGTCTTCCCTTTTACTGTCAAAAAACCTTGTCCATTAAAGCTCCTAACCCTAACTGTTCTTTCATAATCAACACTTAAATATCCTTGTTTAAATAAAGTTTTAGTGCCTGAACTTTTGTATTTATCATTTATAACAAGAAATTTTTTCTCTATTTCTGTAGCCATATATTGTCTCCTATAATTACTAATATAATTATATCTCATAAAGTTATATATATACAATAACCTAACTAATAAAGCAAGTTGGTAAGCAGAAAACTCAAACTTTTTAACAAGGAGGCAAATTCAATTCATGTTACAGTTTGCATTTCTGCTAACCCTGTTGTTTAGACTAATCCCTAATCCTACCGCTCAGTACATTTTATTACTGCAACACACCCAGTTTGCCTCACGTACTCGTACAGAAAAAGCCCGGTTATATAACCGAGCTCTTTCTTATCCTAATAATTTTTTAACTATTTGATTTACTAGTTTACCATCAGCTTTACCTTTAGTCTCAGGCAAAACCACCTGCATAACTTTTCCGATATCTTTTGCAGAAAGAGCACCAGTCGAAGAAATAGCGTTCTTTACAATAACTTCAATCTCTTCTTCACTCAACTGCTTCGGTAAATACTTTTTCAATACTTCAATTTCAGCTTTTAGATTATCTATAAGATCCTGTCTACCACTTTTTTCAAAGTCAGGTAAAGTTTCAACTCTCTTTTTAACCTCTTTAGCAATAATCTCAATTATAGCATCATCGTCTAGGGTAACCTTCGTGTCTTTTTCAACCTGAAGCACTGCCGACCTCGCCACTTGAATAGCTGTTTTTGAAGCTGTATTGCCATCCTTCATGGCTTCTTTTAAATCCTGAACTAACAAAGCTTTTAATGACATAACAAATATCTCCTGTAAACTACCATTGTCACAGTTTTATTTGAATTTTCTTTTTCTTGCAGCTTCAGATTTCTTTTTTCTCTTAACACTAGGCTTTTCGTAATGCTCTCTCTTTCTAACCTCAGCTAAAACACCTGACTTAGCACAAGATCTTTTAAACCTTTTAAGAGCACTATCTAAAGACTCATTCTCTTTAACTCTTACTTCAGACACAAAATTTCCCTCCCTCCGATAATAGCAATTGTGCCGGGAAAATAGCCGTAGTATGTTAACAACATACTATAGGGAATTATGCTAATTACAGCACACAGTATATTATATATTAATTTTCAAAATTGTGTCAACCATTATTTATAAAACACTTAAATAATAGTTAATCTAAAGTATTTTAGTGCTTAATTCTCTGCCGCCAATAATATGATAATGAAGATGCAAAACTGTCTGACCAGCATTTGGACCACAGTTATTAATAAGTCTATAGCCACTTTCAGCTACGCCAAGCTTTTTTGCTATTTCATTTACAGCTAAATGGATATCCTTCATAATATCAACATTCTCAGCGGTTAATTCATTATGAGAAGCAATATGCTGTTTTGGTACAATCAAAACATGTACTGGTGCTTCAGGTTCAATATCTAAAAATGCATAAACCTTGTCAGTTTCATAAACAGGTGTTGAAGGTACTTCCCTGTTTACTATTTTGCAAAATAAACAATCACTCATTACTTTTCCTCCTTAATTTATTTATATAAAAATAAAAAATTCAAAGTTTAAAATTCCAATAACTATGTACCAAATTGCTCCGATAAAGCCTACTAATTTAATTATGTATATTATAACCAAAAACACTGTTAAATTATAATCAAATTAATAATACCATCAATTAATTTTCTTTTCAATTTTATTTAGCATAACCTTTAATATTTTAACCTTTTGATGCTGTACTTATGGCAACCTGATTAATTATTGATGAACAATAATTACAAGAATCACAAACTTTTTTACATTTAAATTTCTTTAATGCCCAATATAGCCACAAAGATTGGCATTATTACTAATAATGACACTATTTAAATAAGTCTGATTGGCATTCTCCTATCTATTTATTTTCATTTCAAAAACAAATATTTTTCTTATGTTTTAATATATTTTACATATAATAACTATTTGATATTTTTAATCAATCATTATTACCTTTATATATAATATATTGATTTATTTTACAAATCAATAACTAACCATATGTATTATTTTTTTCATTACTGATGAAAGGACTATATATACACTATAAGCCAGATACTGTTATTCTAAGTCATTAAAACAATTTCTTCTAGGTAATTTTGTATAAATTGCATAATTATACATACATATATATAAAATATAATTGATTCATCATGCAAATTTATGTATAATTATACACATATATGTATCAAATATAATTGATTCATTAAGTAAATTTATGTATAATCTACATACAAATATTGTTTATAATAACAATATAACAAATTAATAAGGTTAATTTTATAGCCTATGGAGGTTAATTATGAATATTATAGAAGGTGGAGTTACTGCTCCTAAAGGTTTCAAAGCAACTGGTGTTGCTTGTGGCATTAAGAAAAACAATAAAAAAGATTTGGCAATTGTTTGCTCAGATGATACAGCAGTTGCCTCTGGTGTATTCACTACAAATGTTGTAAAAGGACATTCCCTTCAGGTTTCGATGGAACATATAAAAAACGGTTTTGCAAGAGCTATAGTAATTAACAGCGGCAATGCCAATGCCTGTGTAGGAGAAAGCGGCTATAATGATGCCAAGGATATGACTAAATTAGCTGCTGAACTGCTAAATTGTGAACCCGAAGATATTCTTGTAAATTCAACCGGAGTTATTGGTACAAAATTAAATATGCCAAATATTCGCTCAGGAATAAGATCTGCTGTCAATTCACTTAGTGCTGATGGAGGCTCCGATGCTGAAGAAGCAATTATGACAACAGATTTAGTACCAAAAGAAATTGCAGTTGAAATAGAACTTCAGGGTGAAAAGGTTCGTATTGGCGGTATGGCAAAAGGCTCTGGAATGATACATCCCAACATGGCTACAATGATTGGTATTATTACTACTGATGCTAATATTTCAAGAAGTCTGCTTGATAAGGCCCTTAAACATTGCGTAAGATCAACATTTAACAGAATATCTGTGGATGGTGACACCAGTGTCTGTGATTCAGTTTTTGTTTTGGCAAATGGATATGCCGATAATGATGCTATTGTAAAAGAGGATTATGAATATTCAGTGTTTGTAGATGCACTAATGTATGTTTGTACTTATTTGGCAAAATTAATAGCAAAGGATGGCGAAGGTGCTACTAAGCTTATTGAAGTTATAGTTGATGGAGCATTAGACGAAGATGATGCATATAAAGCAGTATCTGCAGTTGCTAAGTCCCCACTTGTAAAAACTGCAATATTCGGAGAAGATGCAAACTGGGGCAGAATTATTACTGCTGTAGGTTATTCTGGAGCCACCTTTGACCCAAATCTTACTGATATTCATTTAGGAAATCTTTTGGTTTGCAGAAATGGTTGTGCAGTTAATTTTGATGAAAATGCAGCTAAGGAAATATTAAAGAAAAAAGAAATCTTAATTAGAATTAATTTGAAAAGGGGCAATGTTTCTGATAGAATTTGGACCTGTGACTTTACTTATGATTATGTAAAAATTAACGGAAGCTACAGAAGTTAATTATGCTTTAAATTACAGACACAGTTCTATATTAATCAAAGACGAAAGACCAATCTTTATATTATTATTTACTGAAGTAAACCAATCGGCTTAGAGATGTATTTATAGCTGATTGGTTTATTTTATAATTATACAAAATTTCATATTACTATTTTTTACTTAAATATCCCAGTTAAAATAAGCTTGTAATAACTCCTTGAATTTTGACGCTATTTATAGATTATATAATTCAACATTCCCAGTTGAAAAGTCGTGGTGTTAAACTTATCATTGGAAAGTTGGATTATATATTAATTGACAAAATTCTTTTTTATCTGCCAATTTCATGAATATAAAAAAATAAATTGCCGATTTTTTCTTATGCTGATATAATAAAGTTTAAGGGTATGTTTTATCTATAGTTACTACTTAGGGGGTTTGCTTATGGCTACACAATTAGTTCTATTTAAAGTTAACAACGAAGTATTTGCCATTAATATTAATAGTGTAAATATTATTGAGAAAATTACTGATATTTACAAGGTGCCTGATACTCCGGTATATATTGAAGGACTAATTAATCTTAGAGGCAAGGTTCATACGGTTTTTAACGTGAGGAAAAAATTTGGTTATCCTCCAATTGAGTTTGATGAAAGTACTCGTATTATTATATTGAATCACCAATCGGTGGTTGGATTATTAGTTGATGAAGTATGTGAAATAATTAGTTATGAAGATTCAGATATAAAACCAGCACCAGAGCTTATTGCTGGTTTATCAGGTAAATTCTTTAGCGGAGTCGCTGAGAAAGATGGCAAAATTGTGCTTATTTTGGATTTAGAAAAGTTACTTGAAAAATAATATTATTTTGTGCTACTGAAAACTTATAAGTCTGCAAAATTTTAAGCTTCACACTCCTTTTATATAGCAGACAAAACAGTTCAGTAGCACTTTTTGTATTATAATTCAATCTTCGCACAAAAAGAAGTTTACTGGTGCAGTATATTTATTAATATATCATAATGTACTTAAACCGACATCGTATGGTTTTTCTGCAAAAAACTAAATAGCTTGCCGTTTTATACATCAGCCTGTCAATGGCAGTGAATAAACTGTAAATGTATCAAACTTTTATTTGCCTTTAAGGGACTGTTTAAACTATGTCTTAATGAAATGAATATCACTTGTTTCAATTGCAAAAAATTATTCTATAAGCAAGCTTATCATACAACTAATTTATTAATTATTTCCAATTATTATACTTTTTAAAGCTTCATTAGTATCTGTAATTTTGTAAACCCATTTAGTCAATTACTTATCACCTATTATTATGAAAATCTAACCTTCCGACAACATTAATCAGAAAAATAATACTATAAATTACTTATATTGTACTCATATATAAATTTTATCTATGCAAAAATTTTATTATGTTAATAATAACCCTATGAATATTGATACTATTAACACTAAGTTAACATAGAATTAAACCCACATTAAAACTGTACTGATATTATTGATTTAATTGGATAACAGAAATATTTTTGTGACATACTATTATTAAGTAATAGCGAAAGATTTAAACTCATCTTTGGAAATATCAAAGCCTTAAGAGATATTTTACAGTAAACAAGTATCTGACTTTATTAAACCATTGTTTACAGAGAATTAGCATTTATATTTATATAGTACTTAATATAATTAATGGTCTTTTTACTAACATAAAAAAGTTATGTTTTTGATGATTTGAATGTCTATAAGGAATATGATATATTTAAAACATATTGATGACCATACCACAAATTTTGTTGCATTGGTCATTTATAATAGAGTGAATGTGCGAATGATGAGCGGAAAATATTCGTTTAAGAGTTTTCCAGCTTCATACAATCTAGTGTCCGCCATCTAATATAATATATAGTGGCCGACAAAGACTATAATAGGTCACACAAGCATTTAGCACTAACTAAGGATTATAATCATTTTGATTTGGGGGAAATAATGTCTAAACATACTATCTTTGTTGTTGAAGATGAAATGCATATACAGCAGTTGATTAAATACAATCTTGAGTCAAACGGATTCAAGGTTAGTGTTTTTGATAACGGTGAAGATTTATTATCTAATTGCTTTGATAACACTCCAGACTTATTTATTCTGGATATTATGCTGCCAGGTATTGATGGTTTAGAGGTTTGCAAACGATTAAGACAAAATAATTCAACAAATGCTGTTCCAATAATTATGTTAACAGCTAAAAGTGAAGAATTTGATAAAGTATTAGGTTTAGAATTAGGCGCTGATGACTATATTACAAAACCCTTTAGTGTTAGAGAGTTATTAGCTAGAATAAAAGCTTTATTTAGAAGGGTAAATACTTCTAATGAGCAAAAGGTTGATACTATTATTTCCCATGCAGATATTACAATTAATTGTACAAGAAGAGAAGTTTACAAGGGAGACAAAATTATAGAAATGCCCCTAAAGGAATTTGAACTTTTAAAAATACTAATGAAAAATAAAGGTAAAGTTTTGTCTAGAGAGTATCTTCTTGATAAGGTATGGGGATTTGATTACTATGGGGAAACTAGAACTGTTGATGTACATATTCGCTATTTGAGACAAAAGATTGAAGAAAATGACGAAAATCCAACGCTTATTGAAACAGTTAGGGGCATAGGATATAGATTTAATGATAAGCAAAGTCCATAATGAAGTTAGTTATTATGGACTGAAAAAATAATTTTATCACAATAGTTACTATATATCAGTTACTTAGTTGATTTAACTCAATTTTTTATATAAATTTTATTAAATGTTCATTCTTATAATTGGAGTGTTGCTGAAACAACTGACTGAATCAGCAGTAGCTAATAGTCCATAAAAAATAAATTAATACAATTATTACTGACCCAATGTTCATTAATAAATTTGACTAACAAAATATATAATTGTAAATTGATGAATAATAATCGGAAGTTTAGGTTTGATACTAACCTCCATCAGCAGTTATATAATCACTTTGTAGGTTGTTGCTTAAAAAGAACTTGCATACTAAAAATATAAAGGGGGTTCATGGTTCATACAAGTAATTTATTATGACATTTCTATAACTTGATATGGACGTATTAATGAAGAATAAAATTGTAAAATACACAATTTTACTTGTAATAATAGCAATTACTATAGCAGGTATTTTTACCACTGCATTATCCAGATATTTTTATATATATGAAGTCAAAAACAATTGTGAAAACATAGCTATTTTATTAGCCTATCAAATAGAACAAAAATTAAATACAACCTCGGAAATCGAGTATAATAAGCTAGCTAATGATTATGCAAAGCTGCTATGCGAAAAAGATTCCAATACATCAAACTTTTCTCTTGCTACAAGAATAACTATAATAGACCATAATGGTAAAGTATTAGGTGATTCTGATTCAAGTGCTTTGGATATGGAAAATCATATGACTAGAAAAGAAATAAAAGACGCGCTTGAAGATAAATTAGGATTCGATGAGCGATTAAGCGAAACACTAAATCTTGACTATATATATGTTGCTTATTTTATTGAGAGCAAGAATATATTTGTAAGAGTTGCTGTTCCTGTCAATCAAATAAATTCAATAAATAACTCATTTTACCTATATACCATTATAGGTGTATTAGTAGGATTATTGCTTACATTGTTTATTTCTCTCAAGGTATCAAATATTCTTATATCTCCCTTAAATAAGCTTATAAATGTTACAAGAGAAATTGCCAGTGGTTACTACAAAAAAAGAGTGGAAATCTACTCTAATGATGAAATTGAAGAATTAGCATATATTTTTAATGAAATGGCAGATAAGCTTGACAATACACTATGTGGAATATTAGATAAAAATATAAGAATAGACACAATAATTAATAGTATGCGAGATGGAATAATTGCAATTGATACAAATTATAAAATATTGATTATTAATACTAGTGCTTGTGATATTTTTGGGGTTAGTTATGGTCCTGGAATTATTGGGAAAAACCTATTTGACATTACAAAAAATGCTAAAATCAATTCATTCTTAGAGGACACTATTCAAAATAATGTGGCTCTCACTGATGAAATTACTATATTTTCACCTAGAATGGTTAGTAATTTTATTTATAAAGTTTATACTAATCCAATAAAAAGCGCGGAGATTAATCATAAAAATGCTGGTGGTGTAATTACCCTGCATAATGTAACCTCTGTAAAAAAACTAGAACAAATTCGTACAGAGTTTGTTTCTAATGTTACCCATGAACTAAAAACTCCATTAACATCAATCAGAGGTTTTGTTGAAACCCTTAAAGATGGAGCAATCGATGATACTGCAGTTGCTTCAAAGTTTTTAGACATAATTGATATTGAGGCCGAGCGGCTTTACCACTTGATAAATGACATACTTCAATTATCTGAAATTGAAAGTATGAGAAATGACGAACAAGTTTCACAGAATAGGTTAAAGCTTATTGTTGATGAAGTTATACAATTATTAGAACCTTCAATATTAAAAAAGAAGATAAAGCTTCATGTCAATGTTAATCCCAACATAGTTATCTTAGTTAATAAGTACAGAATCAAACAGATGCTAATAAACTTAATTGATAATGCTATTAAGTACAATCATGAAAATGGCTCTATCTTTATAAATGCAAATAAATTGCATGGTACTACTACAATTTCAGTTAGAGATACTGGAATTGGTATTCCATCTATACATCAACCCAGAATATTTGAAAGGTTTTACAGGGTGGATAAAGGCCGTTCAAGAAATATGGGTGGAACTGGCTTAGGGCTTTCAATTGTAAAGCACATTGTTCACCTATATAACGGTGATATCAGCATTATTAGTGAACCTGACAAAGGTACAGAATTTATTGTAAAACTTCCCTTGTAATATATAAAAGCCAGAGGATTTGCCCTCTGGCTTTTATATTGAAGTTTTGTCAAACATATACATTGTATATTTTGTGCTTATATATCATGATTCCTATAAAATTAACCCATTACCACTTCAACATTGTGTACCTTTCCATCATCAAGAACAGGAATAATGTTACCTTCAATTTCTTTTCCGTCAAGAACAAGCTTTTTAACGCCCTTGCAAACATGGTTTGGATTAGTTACAGAAATTTCAAATGTAGCATTTCTAAACTTTCTACTTACTTTATAGCTATCCCAATCACTTGGAATACAAGGATCTATCATAAGTCCATTATAATCTGGCTTGATACCTAATATGTATTGTGATATAACAACGAAATTCCAAGCAGCAGTACCAGTGAGCCATGAGTTCTTTGCTTCACCTGGCTTAGCAGCATCCTTACCTGCTATCATTTGTGAGTAAACGTAAGGCTCTGTCTTATGGATATCACTTATATCTTCAATATAAGCAGGAGCTATTTTCTTATAATATTCAAAAGCTCTGTCTCCTCTTCCAATAACAGTTTCAGCAGCCATAATCCATGGATTATTATGACAGAAAATACCTGCATTTTCTTTATATCCTGCTGGATATGTTGATATTTCACCCATATTTATATAGTATTTAGTGAATGCAGGATTATTTAGTACTAAACCATATGGAGTATCTAGATATTTCTTTGCTGAGTCAAGAGCCTTTTCTACATAGCCTTCTTCAACACCTATTCCTGCCATTGAGCAGAAGCCTTGTGACTCAATAAATATCTTTCCTTCTTCATTTTCGTGACTTCCTATCTTTTGTCCAAAATCATCATATGCACGAATAAACCATTCGCCATCCCAACCATATTTGAGAACAGCTTCTTTCATCTTTTCAACTTCTTCTTGAGCTTTTTTAGCTTCATCAACGTTTCCTTTTAATTCACACAACTTAACATACTCTGGACCATATAACACAAACATACCAGCTATAAATACAGACTCTGCAACCTTTCCATCCTTACTGGTTGTTGTCTGGAAGGACTCACCTGGAGCGGTTGAGAAGCAATTTAAGTTGAGACAGTCATTCCAGTCAGCTCTACCAATTAAAGGTAAGCCATGAGGTCCTAAATTATTTACAACATGATAGAATGAACGCTTTAAGTGCTCAAGTAATGTTGCCTTATTATTTTCATCATTGTCAAAAGGAACCATCTCATCTAGTATGCCCATATCGCCAGTTTCTTTAATATAAGCAACTACACCTGCAATTAACCATAATGGATCATCATTAAAGTTTCCGCCAATTTCATCATTTCCTTTTTTAGTCAATGGCTGATATTGGTGATATGCTCCACCTGTCTCAAACTGTGTTGCAGCAATATCAAGTATTCTTTCTCTTGCTCTATCAGGAATCTGATGAACAAAGCCTAAGAGGTCCTGATTTGAATCTCTGAAGCCCATTCCTCTACCTATACCTGTTTCAAAATAAGAAGCACTTCGTGACATATTGAAAGTAACCATACATTGATACTGGTTCCATACATTAACCATTCTGCAAAGTTTTTCATCTTTATGTTCAAGCTTATATTGAGTTAAGAGATTATTCCAAGATTCCTTCAGTTCATCAAAAGCAGCCTGTACTGCAGCAGGATTACCTTTTTCCTCAATCATTGCATATGCTTTCTTTTTGTTAATTATACCCTTGCTTTCCCACTTATCATCTTCGTCATTTTCTACATATCCAAGTATGAAATCGTATTCCTTTTCCTCGCCTGGCTTTAAGTCAATAGTAATGCAATGAGATGCCATTGGTCCCCATCCATGAGCAATAGAATTTGTAGGCTCTCCGCTTATTGGTACTTGAGGATCATTAAATCCATTATAAAGACCAACAAAAGTATCTCTATCTGTATCAAATCCTGTAATATCAGCATTTACTGAATAGAAAGCAAAGTGATTTCTTCTCTCTTTATATTCAGTTTTATGATAAATTACTGACTTTTCAACTTCAACCTCACCAGTGCTTAAATTTCTTTGATAGTTTGTTTGGTCATCCTGAGCATTCCATAAGCAGAACTCAATGCATGAGAATAACTTCAAGCTCTTATCTTCACCTGTAGTATTCTTAATTCTCACTCTATGAATTTCACCATTAAAATTCAAAGGAACAAAGAATAATACTTCTGCGCTTATACCATTCTTGCTTCCAGTTATTTTAGTATAACCCATACCATGTCTGCACTCATAGCTATCTAACTCTGCTTTAACTGGTGACCAGCCTGGTGACCATAAAGTCCCATTATCATTAATATAGAAGTATCTTCCTCCCATATCTATTGGAACATTGTTATACCTATATCTTGTTATTCTGCGTAAACGCGCGTCCTTATAAAAACAATAGCCTCCAGCAGTGTTTGAAATCAATGAGAAAAACTCCTGAGTACCTAAATAATTTATCCAAGGATAAGGCGTTTTGGGAGTAGTGATAACATATTCTTTGTTTTGATCATCAAAAAATCCGTATTTCATGTTTTTATCTCCTCTTTATTATTTTATTAATTTATAATGTCAACAAAGAATTTAACTTCTTTGTACATGTCTCTCTAATAACCATTTTAGTATTATAACTATAGCTTCTAAAACCTTTTCTAGTCTTACTAATATTATGTATAAGTTCCTCAACTGTTTTTTCAACAATACTATAAATAGGTGTTTCTATTGTTGTTAGTGCTGGCTTAATTAACGATGCAAGAGTTATATTATCGAAACCTATTATTGATATATCTTCTGGTACTCTTATATTATTATATTTGAATAACTCAATTGCCTCAATTGCCATATCATCATTAGATGAAAATATTGCTGATGGTAACTTTCCTTTGTTAATTAACGCTTGTACCGCACTATTTGTTTTAGACTTAATAAAGTCTCCCTGCAAAATAAATTCTTCTCTAATTTCTAAATTGTGCTTTTTCATTGTATCAACAAAAGCCTTATATCTCTGCCTGCCTGAAAATGTAGATAATCTTCCTGATAATAAGCCTATTTCTTTATGTCCCAATGAAATAAGATATTCAACAGCTTCTACAGCTCCTTCATAATCTTTAGAACCTACTACAATTAAGTTTTCGTATTCTGATTCATTCTTTTTAATTTCTTCAGCATCATAATCTATTAATGCTATTGGACAACCCTTTTTTGATACATTTATGAGGGCTGCTGCCTCTTTTTCAGTACCTAATACTATACCGCCATCAATTCTCTTTTGTAAAAATATCTCATTAACACGTCTATAATCATTTTCACAGTAAATAATGTTTATTAAAACATAATAACCTCTTGAATTTGCACAATCAACTACTGCATTAGTAAATTGATTAAAATAATCATTTTTGTATAGCCTATTTGGATTTTCAGCATCAGCTATACTCACTATAAACAAACCTATGGTATCACTTTTTTTACCTGCCAAAACTCTTGCGCAAGTATTAGGTTGATAGTTATACTTTTCTATTACCTCTAATACCTTTTTCTTTGTCTCATCTGGTACATTGGGATAATTATTTATCACTCTTGAAACAGTACTTCTTGAAACACCTGCTATTTTAGCTATCTCTTCACTTTTCATTTTTATATTACCCTTTTGGCCTCCATGAGATATTAGCAGAAAACTTTACTAAACCTTTATATTTATTTAAAATGGGGCTAACGCTATACTAGCGCTAGCCCCTTTTTCATTCAGCTACCATCTAGTCAACTAATGACTTGATAAAAAGCTGTTCAATTTAAATTTATATTATTTCTTTGCTACGAATTCGTCAACTTGCTTCTGCATTTCAGCAAGAGCTGCATCTAAACCAGCTGCTTTTAGTTTTTCAGTAAACTTAGGAACAACTGTTGCAGGATCAACTTTACCAGTTTCTAGACCAGGCATGAACTGCTTCTTAACAGCTGTTAAAGCAGCGATCTGAGTCTTAACGTTCTCAGTATTAAATGTGAAACCAAGAATTGGTGATGGAGCTGAACTTGCATTGTACTCTCTGAACTTATTCCACTTATCAGGATCTTCTGTTGAGAATAAGTATGTGTTGAACTGGTTAGCAAATAACCATTGTAAGCTGTTGTTGTAGTTGTCTTTACCAGCTTGAGTTTGTTCAATAGTTGTTTCGTTAAGTTTAGTATAGTGAACTCCTTCTATACCGTAGTTAACTAAGTTACAGAGGTAAGGATCTGTGTTCATTAACTCTAAGAACATAAGAGCTCTTTCTGGGTTTGGTGATGTCTTTGAAATAGCCTGCATTGAACCAGTCATTTCACGAGTAGTAGCTCTTGGTGGAGTGATATCAATTTGCTTCCAGTTTACACCGTCAGAAATTGATTGCTCAGCATCTTTACCTGGTTTTAATGAAGCAGTAGTAGCAAATACTTTACCTGCTTTTCTAGCTGGAGCATAGTCTGTGATAGTATCAGCATCTTTTCTGATATATCCAGCTTTGTACCATTTGTTAAGAGTTGTGAATAATGACATAGCTTCAGGTGTAGCGAAGTCATTAACAACTGTTGTGTCTCTTCCGTCACCATATAATGCACCTGGAACGTTATCATCAACTAACTTTTCAAAGTCAAGGATTCTGTAAGCTGATTCACCAGTAAGAGTCTGGAATGCTTCAACTCCATTTGCTCCTTCTTTTTCTTTGATTATTGCTAGAGCTGGCTCTAAATCTTCAAACTTCTTAATTGTTGATAAATCAATACCATACTTGTCTGCCATATCCTTGTTAACTAAGAAACCCCAGTTATGAGCCATTTCTTTGTTAGTAGGAATAGCATATAATTTACCATCGATTGAAGCACCCTTTATAACGTTTTCACCGAGTAACTTCTTTGTTTCTGGAGCATATTGATCCATAAGTGGAGTAAGATCTACAAATGCGCCTTTAGGAGCATTCTGCTGATAGTTACAAGCCCAGTTTGCTGTAAATGTGATATCAAACTTTTCACCTGATTGAATCTTTGCACTCATCTTGTTCTCGAAGTCATCACCCCAAGTAAAGATGTTTAGTTTTAGAGTAGCGTTAATTTTTGGTTGTAAGTACTTATTAACTTCTTCTAAAACTTTGTCCATGTCATTTGGTTGACCATTACCTACAACATACCATTGCAATTCTACTGGATCAAGTGCTGCTGATGACTCAGCTGCTACAGATGATTCAGCTGCTGCATTAGTTGAATTTGATGGTTCTGTTGTTTCTTTGTCCCCACATCCAGCTACCATTGAGATAGCCATACAAGTAACCAAAGCTAAACCTATTAGTTTCTTTGCCTTTTGCATTGTGAACCTCCTTAAAATTATAAATATATTTATTGCTATCCATACTTTCGTATGGTATTAGCCTTTAACAGCACCTACAGTTAAACCTTTTACAAAATATTTCTGGAAGAACGGATATGCCACTATAATAGGACCTATTGCCAAAGTACACATTGCCATACGGGCTGTCTCAGATGGCAGATTTGCAAGTGCCTGAGAACCTTGTGGTAAGTTTGCAGCCTGTGATAAGTACTGTATAGCAGCAAGAGTCTTATATAATAGATATTGCAAATTGAACAATTTAGAATCATCTATAAACATAAGTGGTAAATACCAGTCATTCCAATATGTTAAACATTGGAACAAACCTACTGTTGCAAGTCCTGCTTTTGCCAAAGGTAAAACAATTTGTACAAATGTTCTAAATTCTCCTGCACCATCAATCTTTGCTGATTCAATAAGTGAATCAGGAACATTTGTCTGGTAGAATGTTCTCATAATCATTACATACCATGCATTTGCAAGAGGTGGTATAATTAATGCAAATATTGTATTGTTCATATGTAATACATTAACGTATACCATATACCATGGTACCAAACCACCATTAAATATCATTGTAAAAAATACTATAAAAGCAAACTTATTTCTGTGTCTAAAGTCTTTTCTTGATATTACATATGAGAACATAGAAATTATTGCTAAACTTAACAATGTACCAACTACTGTTACAAAAATTGATATTCCATATGCTCTAAATATTGCTTCTCCTGTTTTTACTACCCATTTATAAGCTTCTAAACTGAAAACTCTTGGTATAAAATTATATCCATGTATAGTAATAGTCTTTTCATCTGTAAAGGATATACCAATTATCAGAATAAGCGGAACTATACAACATAATGAATATATTACAAATATCAAATGAAGTACCCCATTCCAAAAGGGTTTAATTTCATTTAACTTATTAACTGTACCATATTGTACATCATCTTTATGCTTCATGAATCTTCCCCCCTTAGAATAAAGCTTGATCTGGATCTATCTTTCTAACTACCAAGTTAGAAACCATTACTAGTACAAATCCACATACAGACTGATATAAACCTGATGCTGATGCCATTCCCACATCGTTCAAATTACGCAACGCATTGTATACGTATGTATCGATAGTCTGTGTTGTATCATATAACGCACCTGTATTTCTTGGTACTTGGAAGAACAATCCGAAATCTGAATAGAAAACCTTTCCTACTGCTAAAAGAGTAAGAATTATCATTAATGTCTTTAATAACGGAATAGTTATAGCTTTAATTTGCTGGAATTTTGATGCTCCATCAACAATAGCTGCTTCATAAAACTCTTGATCTATACCAGCTATTGCAGCTATATATATAACTGTGTTGTATCCAGTCAATTTCCATATATTAACGATAGTTAATATAAACGGCCATTTTCCAGGTTCTGCATACCATCCAATTTCCTCCATACCCAACATAGGAAGCAATGATTTGTTTACATAACCTTTCTCTTCACCTAATAAACCAAAAACGATATAACTTACTACTATCCAAGACATGAAGTATGGTAACAACATGCTTGCTTGATAGAACTTTGATAAGAACTTGTTCTTAATCTCGTTAAGAAGAATTGCAAAAAGTACAGATATTACTAAACCAAGAAAAATAAATACAAAATTATATCCTAAAGTATTTCTTGTAATAGTAAATGCATCTGGTGTTGCTGTAAAAAATTCAAAATTTTTAAAGCCTACCCAATCACTAAGGATAAAGTTCTCAAAAAAGTTATTCCCGTGATACTGGTAGTTTTTAAATGCAATTAACACGCCCGCCATCGGTAAATAGTTATTAAAAAATAAAACAACCAACAGAGGGAGCATCATTATGTATAGTACTTTGTTCTTTACTATATCTCTCAAAAAGCCAGTCTTTTTGGCTTTTAAGGGAACAGCTACATCTTTTGTTCCAGTTTGAGTTACTCCCATAGCTACTATGCCACCCTTCATTATATGTAATATGTGATACCAAAAACAGGCGTTCATAATGAATACAACGACTATGCCCGCTTTGCTATATATATATATTAATAAATTGAAGACAATCACAAAATAGACCAACTTGCTTTAATGTGCAATATCTTGTCAACAACACTGCACAAATTTGAACAACAAAATATTACACTCTCATTACATTTAGTTCACAATTACTTTGCATAAGCTTTAAAAATCCTTTTCAGCTAATAAACAAAGTCTCTTTATACTCTGAAGGAGTCATGCCTGAATATTTTTTAAATATTTTTGAAAAGTAATGAGGATCAGGAATACCAACTAACTCAGCAACCTCATATGTCTTGTATTTAACATCCTTTAATAATTCTTTTGCTTTTTCGATACGGACATCGTTAAGATAATCTACAAAACTTATACCAAGTTCTTTCTTGAACATTCTGCTAATATAGAATGTACTAACGTATATGTTCTCAGCAACTTCATTAAGGGTAACCTGTTCATTATAATGCTCATGTATATAATCAATGGCTTTTCTTAGAATTAACTTTAAACTCTTATTATTAAAGCTATTTACCCTTGATGCTATTCTCATTGATACTTCTTCAAGCAAAGAATTCAATTCGTCAACACTATCACATTTATCAATTAACTTTAACAAGCTTGCTATATCTCTTCCCTCTTCATGCTTTTTATCAGCATCAATAGCTAAAACAGATATTCTGATATTATTAATTGATGAAAGTGTACTATAGTAAAAATTCTTTAAATAGCTAATATTTATATTATTACTATTTACATACTTAGATATATTTTGTGTTGTAACCTTTACTAACTCACTATTTCCAGACTTTATATTTTCAAGCAATTGCTTTTGATAATTTTCCAAAGCAGAGTAATCATCATATCTAAAGAAAGAATTTAAATCACTATATTGAATTATAGAATTATTTCCAATATAAGTCTTATATTCAAGGGAACCCATGCACTCTTTTAGTTTGTCGGTTAACTCCAAAGCAGAAGTTCCATTTGAACTAACAGCAATAGTAACTGTAAATCCAAAGCCATTATTTATGACCTCTTGAAGATCGCCACACTTTTCACTTACTTCAGAAATATCTATGGTAGATTTATCAAATTTTTGAATAATAAATGCCACTCTGCTGGTGTTAAGCATTATGCTGGTCACTTCATACTTCTCAGCAAATACTTCCTCAAAGGAATTTACTATTCCAATTTGACATAATTGCTTGTCATATTGAGAACTTGTTGTTTTTTCATCAAAATCATTTTCCATTAAAACAAGTACAAAATTACTTATATTGATGTTAAAAAGTTCCATCTTTTCTTTTATCTCATCTTCATTTGTAATAATGCCATAAATAACATCATATAATAATTTTTCCCTTAGAACAGGAATACTCTGCTCATATAAACGCTTGAACTTGTCCACTTCTAAATGTTTAAGCTTTTGCTCGTTAAACTCCTTAACTGCCTTAGTTAGAACATTGGTAAGTTCTTCTATTTTGGTAGGCTTCAATAAGAAATCAAACGCTCCACACTTTATAGCTTCATGTACATAGTCGAAATCTCGAAAACCTGTTAAAATAATTATTTTAGCATTTGGAACTAATATTTTAACTTGCTTTATCATACTTATTCCATCTAGCCCAGGCATACGAATGTCAGTGATAATAATGTCAGGTCGATGCAACTTTATGAGTTCAAGTCCTTCAACTCCATCACATGCATCGGCACACACCTCACATTCAAGATGTCTCCAATTAATTATATTTTTAATTCCTTTTCTTATAATCGACTCATCATCAATTATTAGAACCTTGTACATAATAGCCCTCCTTGGTATTGTGAATTTGAACAGGTAAGGTTACAGATACTTTTGTATAAATATTAACTTTACTTTCAATTTTCAAGCCATATTTTTCTCCATAAAATAGTTTAATTCTTCTGTTAACATTTTCAATACCTATACTTTTATCCTTTTTATTACTTAGAGAATTAAAGTATGTATTATTATCCATACTTAGTCCATTATTCAATTTAATCAGTTCTTCTGATGGAATTCCATTTCCATTATCTATTACCTCTATAATAATCATATCATTTACGATATCTGCAACAAGTGATATAATTCCTTTGCCTCTATTATTCTCTACACCATGATAAACTGCATTCTCAATTAACGGCTGAATAAGCAATCTTGGAATCTTCAAATATAAAACCTGTGGATTAACTTCTTTATTCAATGTAATTTTATCTTCGAATCTTCTTTTTAATAGCGAAATATATTTATCTATATAAATAAACTCTTCTTCAATAGTTATAAGTCTGTCATCTCTTCCAATACTAATATCTAATAGCGTTGATAAATCAGATACTGTTTCACTTATTTCAGGAATATTATTTAATTGAGCCATCCAATTTATTGATTCTAATGTATTAAACAAAAAATGAGGATTAATTTGAGACTGTAATGCTTTAATTTCAGCCTCTTTACGTGTAATTTGTTCTCTATAAATCCAATTGACTAAATGATCCATCTCCTTTGTCATAGTATTAAAGGTTTTCTGCAAGAAGCCAAGTTCATCATTTCTGTCAATTTCTATATAGCTGCTAGAAATCTTATGAATATTCATTCCCTTCATAGCTGTTACCAATTGATTTATAGGTTTAATCATATCAAATGATACAAAGAAGCTTACAAAGGTTAATAGCAAAATAGCTGCCAAACAAATTAAAATCATATTTGTTCTAAGTCCCTCAACATCCGCATGTAATTGTTTTAAGGGAATATATGTTACTATTGTCCATCTTAACTCACCTAATGTTCTTGATGCAACAAAAATTTTTGCCTTATTATCAACTCCATTAAATGTATCTTGAATTGTTTTTCTATATTTATTAAAAGTTGCTTTGTCTCTGCAATAAATAATGCTATTATCAGGAGATAGTATTGTTAAGTTTTTCATTAACTCTGATTCTGAGCCCCCCAAAGTGCCCTTGAAAGACTGCTTGTCTATCTGAACCACCAATAGACCTATTTCCTGATAGTTATCCCTATTATAAATCATTTTTATCAAATATGCATTATCATTAGAATCAAAATACCATACAGATCCACCTCCAGCAGCTCTTGCGTATTTTTGCATATCAGTATAGTTTTGTAATACTACTGACTTAATATCAGATTCTACACTGTTTCTGTCATATTCAATAATCTTTACAGTCTTTGTTACAATACACAATGCTAAAATATTATTTTGATTAGGAACTATTTTTTGAAACGCATTAATAATATCTGCCCTAACTTCATAATTTTGCAGCCTATTTATACTGCTGTCATCATTAAGTAATGCTGAATATATTCCTTCATCATTACCTATATTCTGAGTTAACATATTTAAGTTATTTATTGTATCTTGAAGTCTAAGTTCTATAATGCTTAATAATTCATTTGAATATGTTTTAGACTTTTCAACTATAATATTCTCAGATGTTTTAAAGCTAAAATACCCAATAAAAATTAATGGGATAAGTATTTGAATATATAGTATTAGAAAAATTTTCTTTTTGATGGATATATTTCTGTAAAATCTAATAAGCCTCATTATTTGCCAGTATATACCAGATGTCACTTTGTTTATCATATCTACCTCAGTTTTTTTAATTAGAGATTTTATCTACAACTTGATCCCATATTTCCTCAGCAGTTTTTTCTCCTAGTAGAAATTTTGGAAACTGCTTTATTACTATATCTTCCCATGCCGATCTTTCGATAATATGATCAGGGATAGGTGTTTTATTCTTAGAAAGAATTCTTTTATAAACTCCTGTACTCTGTTCTGCTAATAAACTATTAGCTGATTGAAAATCCATTTCCATATTTAAATAAGTTAGCATTCCAGCAGTATTATAAAAATATGAAGCTGATTCTTTTGACGTTAAATATTTTAAAAACACAATAGCATCATCTCTTTTGATGAATGAATTCCAAGCATTTTTACTAATAAAGAATGTACCTCCGCCTAAGCCTGTAGGCATCTTTGAATCCTCATCAGTCATTGATGGAAATGGAATCATTTTTACGCTTGTATCATCCTTTTCGAAGTATGGTATGAACCATGAACCTTGAACTATCATGGCTGCCTTCTTTGTAAAAAACAGATCATTTCTTTCGTCACTATAAATCATCATTGAATCTTCTGAAAATGCACCTATGTCATATAATTCCTTCATGTATTTCATTGCATCGATATAGCAATTATTAATTTTACCATCGACTAGGTACTCTTCAACGCCTTGAGAACCACCTAAACTTGCTATTATATTTTGATAAATATATGAACCTTCTGCAGTAGAATTATATGCTATGGGTATAATTCCATTTTTCTTGAATATAGCTACTGCGTCCTTTAATTCTTTATAATTTGCAGGTTCCTTTACACCGTATTCATCAAATAAGTCTTTATTAATGAAAAGTCCTTCAAATACAAGTTCATATGGAATTCCATATATACGATTGTTATAGGTTGTTGCCATAAAGCTTGCTTGATCGAAAGAGTCCATCCATGTCCTGTCTTGCTTTAAGGTGTCGGTAATATCTGCAATTTTATCAGCTTTAATTAGATATTTTATATCAGAACCCGGCCATAAACCAAAAACATCCGGTTCGCTTCCAGATGCAAATTTTGTCTTAAGCGTAGGCAAATAATCATCTCCAAATATGGATTGATTTGAAATTTTAATATTTGGATTTTCTTCTTCAAATTTGGCAATAATTTCCTTCAACACTCCTGCCTTACTATCAGCACCTCCCCAAGTAGTCATTAAATTTATGGTATGAGTCTTGGGCGGTTTATTACTTTTTTGAACATCATCATAACTCTGCGAATTATTACTAGAACATGAAACAATCATAATATTTAGTAAGGTAATCGAAATCATTGTCAATATCTTTTTTGAACACCCCATAACTAACTCCAATCGATACTAACTAATTTAGGTTTGAAAACTAAATAATAATCAATTATTAAAGATAATGCTATAGCAGATTTAAAGAGTTGGACATATGCTGCGATTTCAAATATAGTTAATTATATGCATTCTTAACATCCTCAAGCAGATAACATTATATAACATAACATCGAAAAATGCCAAGAAAACACACTTTTTAAAAAGACAAGCTATAATAATTTTATTTATTATAGCTTTATAAATCTTATTATATAATATTATTTAAATAATTGATAGTTTAATTTCTTGGTTCTCATCTAAATCTATTCCAACTAAAGATCCTTCTTTCACATTTCCCTTTAAATATTCCTCTGATAGAACATCTTCTATATAGGTTTGAATTGCACGTCTTAATGGTCTTGCACCAAATTTTACGTCATAACCCTTTTGAAGAATAAACTCTTTTACACTATCAGAAACATTTACCTTTATATTCTTCTCTTTTGCTTCCTGTAAAACTTCATCCAGCATCAAGTCAATAATCTTTCTAAGTTCTTCTTTATTAAGTTCAGTAAATACTATTACTTCATCAATTCTATTAAGGAACTCTGGTCTAAAGGTCTCCTTAATTACATCCTTAACTCTGCTTTCCAAAGCAGAATATGAATTATTTGAAAATCCTATACCATTTGATTTCAGATTAGTACCAGCATTTGATGTCATAATAATTACTGTATTTTCAAAGCTAACAGTCCTTCCATGACTATCTGTTAATCTTCCATCTTCAAGTATCTGCAACAACATATTAAATACGTCTGGGTGTGCTTTCTCTATTTCATCCATTAAAATAACTGAATATGGCTTTCTTCTAACTTTTTCAGTTAATTGTCCTGCATCATCATAGCCAACATATCCTGGAGGTGAGCCTATCAATTTGGAAACAGTATGCTTTTCCATGTATTCAGACATATCTAACCTAATCAATGACTCTTCGCTTGCAAATAATTCTATTGCCAAAGCTCTGACTAACTCTGTTTTACCAACACCTGTAGGCCCTACAAATATAAATGAAGCTGGTTTTTTCTTCTTCTTAAAGCCTGACCTACTTCTACGTATAGCTTTAGCTACACCTTCCACTGCTTTGTTTTGTCCTATAACACGTTTGTGTATTCTATCTTCAAGACTCATCAGCTTTTGTGATTCTTCTTCACTTAGTCGTTGAATTGGAATTTTTGTCCACGCCTCTATTACACTGGCAATATCTTCTGTTGTTAAGGAAACATCATTATTTGTATCTTCTATTTCCTTTATCATTTCTATAAGTTTACATTCATGAACTTTTAAATCAGCAGCCTTTTGGTAATCCTCAATGGAATCAGCAGATATAGCATTATCCTTAGCTTCTTGAACCTTTACCAACTCATCCTTATATTTCTGTAATTCAGCTAGCTTTACATTTCTTAAATTAGCTCTTGAACCTGCTTCATCTATTACGTCAATAGCTTTATCAGGCAAAAATCTATCAGTTATATATCTTTCTGAATAATTAACCGCTGCTCTTACAACCTCTTCGCTTATCTTTACTCGATGATATTCTTCATAATAGTGCTTGATACCCATAAGGATTTCTACTGATTCTTCCATTGACGGTTCATCAACAATAATTGGTTGGAATCTTCTTTCTAATGCCGAATCCTTTTCTATATTTTTTCTATATTCAGTCAATGTAGTAGCACCAATTACCTGAATTTCACCTCTGGATAAAGCTGGTTTGAGTATATTAGCAGCATTCATTGCCCCCTCAGCTTCTCCTGCACCCATTATATTATGAAGTTCATCTATAACGAGAATGATGTTACCAAATGACTTAGCCTCATCAATAATTCCTTTCATTCTGCTTTCAAACTGCCCTCTGAACTGAGTACCAGCAACCACACTTGTCATGTCAAGCAAATATACCTCAGCATCATACAATTTGACTGGTACTTCCTTTAGTGCTATTCTCATAGCTAAGCCCTCAGCTATAGCTGTTTTTCCAACACCCGGTTCACCAATAAGTACTGGATTATTCTTTGTTCTTCTATTTAATATTTGTACAACTCTATCAATTTCTTTGTTTCTTCCTACAACCTTATCAATTGCACCATTTCTGGCCTTATCAATAAGGTTAGTCCCATACATATCTAGGTACTTTTTCTTTTTATTGCCTTTCTTATCTTGTACCTTTGTTTTTGATGAATTCTTATTATCTTTGTCGTCTCCACCATTTGTATCCTGACTATTTGTCGATGCTTCACTATCAATATTACTATTTGAAATATTGTTTACCTTAGGAAATGCTTTATTTAACATTCCGAAAAAAGGATTAGACTCATTCAGGTTTCCAACTTCATCTTGTAATGCTTCAATTATCTCATTTCCATCTATGCCTTCGAGCATATCACCAACCTGTTTACTTATATTATCCAATTCTTCTTCAGTCATTCCTGTCTGTGAAAGCAACTGATCTATTGGTTGAAGGTTTTGCTTTCTGGCGCAGCTTACACAAAGACCTTCTTGAATTTGTTTACCATCAACAAGCTTTGTTACAAATACCACTGCAATATTTTTATTACAGATTGAACACTTTATCATATATTAACCTCCTACGCCCCATTTAGGCACATAAATATTCTGAAACTAATAGTGGAAAGCCTCTGTGCAGATAAGTTTGCAGCATTATATATAACTTAATTAGCCCCATATAACTAAAAAATTCACTTCGTTAATGCAAACTTTTCACAAAAGCAAAACCACTAGTGGTCTATGAAACTCGAAAAAATAAGTATATTAGCACAAAATTATTATTCGAGTTTATAAACCTTCTACGCCTAATTTAGGCAGAAAATAATTTTTTGTTAAAAGACATTTAAGCAACTTGTTCTCTATATAAAATAAAGCTTTTTGGATAAGTACCCTCTACTTATAGCAAAAATATTCAAGCTTATACAACAAACTTTTTGAGAATTAACATAAAAAATATATCTTTAACAATATATTATATTATTTCCAACAATGACAAAAACTAAAATATTA
Organism: Ruminiclostridium herbifermentans; assembly: GCF_005473905.2. Classification (NCBI taxonomy): domain Bacteria; kingdom Bacillati; phylum Bacillota; class Clostridia; order Eubacteriales; family Oscillospiraceae; genus Ruminiclostridium; species Ruminiclostridium herbifermentans. The sequence continues at coordinate 1,911,161 of NZ_CP061336.1, read as the reverse complement.
CTATACATTATAAATATTATTGATTTTTTATTAGTATAACACAAGAAAAATATTAGGTCTAACAGATTTATATCAATTTTTACTGTTAAGCACCTATTTTAGTGATTTAAGGCAAATAAAATAAAAAAAACTGGGCTATAGTCTATATAGCTAAGCTATACAAATGTAATCCAGCTTTTTATTATAACGCCTAGATTTAAATGAAATTCTTCGAAAGAAATTCTTCCTTAAAATTCTTTGATAAAAATTACTCGATAAAAATTCTCCGATTATGGAATAATTTATTTAATCAACAGGCGTTTCAACGAGGCTGGGTGAAATTCTCACGCATGAAAACCAAGCGATACTCGCCACTTATAGTAATTAAGAACATTTTCTTGCCTCGATATAATTAATTTCTTATTAATATACATTCCATATAAAACACCATATAAAACAACAAATAACCATAAAACACCAACTATTTTTATATAATATTTTAAAAAAACATTTTAAAAATTGTGGTAATAAATGCACCAAGAAGTGCTGTCACCGGAATTGTAAATATCCATGCAAAGACAATATTTCTTGCCAATGCCCATCTAACAGCTGATAACCTCTTCGATGCACCAACACCCATTATAGATGTCGAAATAACTTGAGTAGTACTAACAGGAGCTCCAATTGCAGACATTGTCTGAATAACAAGTGCCGCACCAGTTTCTGCTGCAAAGCCTCCAATAGGTTGAAGTCTTATCATATTTACACCCATTGTTTTTATTATTTTCCACCCACCAACAGAAGTTCCCAACGCCATAGCAAAAGCACATGCAAAAACTACCCACATAGGAACTCCGCTTCCAGGAGCCACATATCTAGCACCAACTAAAGCTAATGTAATAATACCCATCGATATTTGAGCATCATTCTTACCGTGAGAGAAAGCCATAAAAGCAGCTGATACAATTTGGAATTTAGAAAACCATCTATTTACAAATCTCTGTGAAAAGCGACGGAGTAATTTGTACAATAGTGTCATAAACAGGTATCCCATAACAAAACCAATAACTGGGGATGAAAATAGTGGTATTATGACTTTATTTAGTACACCATCCCATCTTACAATACTAAGACCACCGGAATATGCAATTGACGAACCAATAAGAGCCCCAATAAGTGCATGTGAGGAACTACTTGGAATGGCAATATACCAAGTTACTAAGTCCCAAGTAATTGCAGCAATTAAGGTAGCTATTACTACATACTCCACTGTAATCATTTCACTATCAACCAAGCCCTCTGAAATTGTCTCTGCTACCTTACTGCTCATAAGTGCACCAAGTAAATTTAATGAAGCCGACATAAAAATAGCTTGTCTTGGTGATAATACTCTTGTAGAAACAGATGTGGCAATAGAATTCGCTGTATCGTGAAATCCATTTATTAGTCCAAATGAAAGGGCTAATAGAATTACAACTATTAAAGAAACACTAAGCATGCTTCATAACAACTCCTTCTATTATATTTGCTACATCTTCACATGCATCAATGGTATTTTCAAAGAAATCAATGATTTCTTTCCATTTTATTACTTCGACAGCGTCCTTCTCAGTTAAGAACAAGTTTGTCATAGCATCTCTAAATGCAGTATCTGCTTCATCTTCAATATTATTTACTTCAATTATTTTTTGTTGTAGACTCTTGCTCTTCTTCATGTTCTTCATTTCTAAAATTACATTTTTTAGTTCTTTTGTTGCATTAACTATTAATTTTGAAAGAACAACAGCCTCAGGTCTGACTTTCTGTACATTGTACATGCCAAATCTCTGGGCTGCTGCTTCAATATCATCTGTAATATTATCTAGCTCCCTTGCAATTAAGTAAATATCTTCTCTGTCAATTGGAGTTATAAATGCTTTATTTAGTTCGTTTAATATCTTGTGTACAATAGTATCGCAAGCATGTTCTGCATCTTCAATGCTCTTAATTTTTTCATTTACATTAACATAATTGTTAGTTAAGTCATCTAGAAGACCAGCTGCCTTGCAAATAATCTCACTTGTTTCAATAAAATAGTCAAAAAAACGCTCTTCCTTAGATGTTGGTCTAAACATTAACAATACCTTCTTTCTATAATATAAAACAAAAAATTTACTTACTCATAATAAATCAATGATATTTTTTTTACAACAAAGTTAACATAGAATTAACAATTAAATATCAACATAATTTCAGTTTAGCTACAAATAATTACTTGTATTTATTAAATTCTCCCATGCCTGCAATTTTTAAGCCACAATTCTTAAGTCAAAACTAAATAAAAAACATGAATATATTTTATATCAAAGATAGATAAATATATTCATGTTTATATTAAACTCTTTAAAATATTAAATTTCATCTACACTAAAATTTTAAATAACATAGTAATAAAAGCACCAAGAAGTGCAGTAACTGGGATAGTGAATATCCATGCATAAACAATATTTCTGCAAAGTGTCCATCTAACAGCCGAAAGCCTTTTAGATGCTCCAACACCCATTATAGAAGTTGAAATAACCTGAGTAGTACTAACAGGTGCACCAATTGCAGACATTGTTTCAATAACTATAGCAGCTCCAGTTTCTGCTGCAAAACCACCAATTGGCTGAAGTCTTATCATATTAACACCCATTGTTTTTATAATCTTCCAACCGCCAAGAGAAGTTCCTAATGCCATGGCAAGGGCACAAGACATCATAACCCAAAATGGGACACCACTCTCTGGGTCAACCATATTTGCCCCAACTAAAGCAAGCGTTATTATACCCATTGACTTTTGAGCATCATTTTTACCATGAGAGTATGCCATAAATGCTGCTGAAAATATTTGCAGTTTAGAAAAATATCTATTTACAAATCTTTGAGAATAAGAACTAAGAATTTTAAATAAAAACTTCATAAATAGAAAGCCCATAGCAAATCCAAGTACTGGAGACGAAAATAGCGGAATTATTACTTTTTGGAATACACCATCCCATTTTACTATACTAAGTCCACCCGCATATGCAATTGATGAACCGATAAGGGCTCCAATAAGGGCATGTGAGGAACTGCTTGGAATGGCAATATACCAAGTTATCAAATCCCAAATAATAGCGGCAACTAACGTAGCAATAATAACATATTGAACCTTAATCATTGAGTTATCAACTAACCCGTTTGTTATAGTATACGCTACTTTACTGCTCATTAGTGCTCCTAATAAATTCAGTGAGGCAGACATAAAAATAGCTTGTCTTGGTGATAATACTCTTGTAGAAACTGATGTGGCAATAGAATTAGCAGTATCATGGAAGCCATTTATGAAGTCAAATGCCAGCGCTAATACAATGACACATATCAAAGATACGCTAAGCATGCTTCATAACAACCCCTTCTATAATATTTGCCACATCTTCACAGGCATCAATTGTATTTTCGAAAAAGTCAATTATTTCTTTCCACTTTATTACTTCAATTGCATTTTTCTCGGTTAAGAACAAGTTTGTCATAGCATCTCTAAAAGCAGTATCTGCTTCGTCTTCAATATTATTAACTTCAATAATCTTCTTATCTAGATTCTTGCTCTTCTTCATGTTTTTCATTTCTAATATTACATTTTTTAGTTCATTTGTTGCATTAACTATCAATTTAGAAAGAACAATAGCCTCAGGTCTAACTTCTTGTACATTATACATGCTAAATCTCTGGGCTGCTGCTTGAATATCGTCAGTAATGTTATCTAACTCTCTTGCTATTAAGTAAATATCTTCTCTGTCAATAGGTGTAATAAACGATTTGTTTAGTTCATTGAAAATTTTGTGTACCACTTTATCGCAAGCGTGCTCTGCGTCTTCAATTCTTTTGATTTTCTCATTAACATCTACATAGTTGTTTGTTAGATCGTCTAGTAGGTTAGCTGCTTTGCAGATAATCTCACTTGTTTCAATAAAATAATCAAAAAAACGCTCTTCTTTAGATGTTGGTCTAAACATTAACAATACCTTCTTTCTATAATATTGGACAATTACTTAACCATGATAATGTATTGTTAGTTCTATTACAACATACTTTACACATAATTAAATTTACTTAACACAAAATTAACAGAGCTTATTATAACAAGAAAAAGCATACATAAATCAATCACTGTCTAATAGCTTTCTCAGATATTGACCAGTATAGGATTCTTCTACCTGCGCTACTTGTTCTGGAGTACCTTCAGCTACAATAGTTCCACCTTTATCTCCTCCCTCAGGTCCTAAATCAATAATATAATCAGCTGTTTTTATTACATCCAAATTGTGCTCAATTATAACCATTGAATTACCAGCATCCACAAGTCTTTGCAAAATGTCAATTAATCTATGCACATCCGCAATGTGTAAACCTGTAGTAGGTTCGTCAAGAATGTATAAAGTTTTTCCTGTGCTTCTCTTAGAAAGTTCAGTTGCAAGCTTAACTCTCTGTGCCTCACCGCCTGATAGGGTATTTGAAGGCTGTCCTACTTTTACATATCCAAGTCCAACATCAAACAATGTCTGCAGTTTGTTTTGTATTCTAGGTATATTTTTAAAGAACTCTAATGCGTCTTCTATAGTCATATCTAAGACATCTGAAATACTTTTGCCTTTGTATTTTACCTCCAATGTTTCCCTATTGTAGCGTTTTCCCTTACAAACCTCACAAGGTACATATATATCCGGCAGGAAATGCATTTCTATTTTTATAATACCATCACCACTACAAGCCTCGCATCTGCCGCCCTTAACATTAAAACTAAATCTTCCTGCCTTATATCCTCTCATTTTTGCTTCAGTGGTTGAAGCATAAACCTCCCTAATCAGGTCATAAACTCCTGTATAGGTAGCAGGGTTAGATCTAGGAGTTTTACCAATAGGAGATTGATCAATATTGATCACCTTATCTAAATAATTTACTCCATTTATAGTATCATGATCAGCAGGTCTCGTCTTTGCTCTATTTAGCTGACTTGCCAAACTTTTATGCAGAATTTCATTGATAAGAGTACTTTTACCAGATCCAGAAACTCCAGTAATTGCAGTCATAACCCCTAACGGAATCTTTGCACTAATGTTTTTAAGATTATTTGCTCTTGCCCCTAAAATTTCCAACCATTTGCCATTTGGCTTTCTTCTCTCATTCGGAACAACTATTTTCTTTCTTCCACTTAGGTACTGGCCTGTAATAGAAGCTTCATTTTTAATAATTTGCTCAGTTGGACCTTCCGCAACAATATGTCCTCCATGAACTCCCGCACCAGGTCCCATATCAATAATATGGTCCGCAGCATGCATTGTTTCTTCATCATGTTCCACAACTATTAAGGTGTTTCCTAAATCTCTTAATCTTGTAAGAGTTCTTAACAACTTGTCATTATCTCTCTGATGTAAACCAATACTGGGCTCATCTAAAATATATAAAACACCCATCAAGCCAGAACCTATTTGAGTAGCAAGTCTAATTCTCTGAGCCTCACCACCTGAAAGAGTTCCAGCAGTCCTTGATAATGAAAGATAACTTAAACCAACATCCACAAGAAAGCCTATTCTAGCGTTAATCTCTTTCAAAATCTGATTTGCAATCATTAAGTGTCTATCACTCAAATTAATATTGACAAAAAATTCTCTTAAATCTTCAATGGACATAATAGATAATTCATGGATATTCTTGTCACATACTGTAACCGCGAGGCTTTCTTGCTTTAGCCTTGCCCCATTGCAGTCAGGACAAGGATTATTGCTCATAAATTGCTCATAATACTGCTTCATGCCTTCGGAATTTGATTCCTTATATCGCCTTTCCATTGTATTTATTACACCTTCAAAAGCCGCCATGTAAGAGCCGCTGCCATACTCACGTTCATAATCAACCTTTATTTTTTCACCCTTTGTACCGTATAAAATAATGTCTATGATTTCGGCAGGCAGCTTATGGAATGGAACATCCAATTTAAATTTATAATGCTTTGCAAGAGCATTAAACATCATCCTGGTATATGCGTCTTCACTTTCCACATTCCAACCTGCAACTACAATGGCTCCTTCAACAAGTGATAAGGATCTATCTGGAATTACTAAGTCTGGATCAATTTTAAGTAAATTACCAAGTCCTGTACATGTAGGACATGCTCCAAATGGATTGTTGAAGGAAAACATCCTTGGTGTAAGTTCTTCTATACTAATTCCGCAATCACTGCAGGCAAAATTCTGGCTTAGAAGTATTTCTTCTTTTCCAACAACATCTATAATTACTACTCCACCGCTTAATTGTAAAACAGTTTCAAGAGAATCAACCAGTCTCTTTTGAATATCCTTTCGAATAATAAGTCTGTCAACAACAATCTCTATATTGTGTTTTTTATTTTTGTCCAAAACTATATCATCATTAATATCTATTACCTGACCATCAACTCTTAATCTAACAAAACCACCTTTTTTTGCGTCCTCAATTAATTTATGAAATTCCCCTTTTCTGCCTCTTACAACAGGCGCAAGCAGCTGTATTCTGGTATTTTCGTCAAAAGCCATTATTTGGTCAACCATTTGATCCACAGTCTGCTGAGCAATTTCCTTACCGCATTTTGGACAATGGGGTACACCTATTCTAGCATACAGCAATCTGAGGTAATCATGTATTTCTGTAACTGTTCCTACTGTTGAACGGGGATTTCTGCTAGTGGTTTTTTGGTCAATAGCTATTGCAGGCGATAATCCATCTATATAATCTATGTCTGGCTTCTCCATTTGCCCTAAAAATTGTCTGGCATATGATGATAAAGATTCAACATATCGTCTCTGACCTTCTGCATAAATTGTATCAAATGCTAATGAGGATTTCCCCGAACCACTTAATCCGGTAATTACAACAAATTTGTCTCTAGGTATCTCAACATCAATATTTTTGAGATTATGCTCACGAGCACCCTTAATAAAAATATTATCTCTAATCATTTGCTCACCTTTCTATTCAACCCAGCTTCATCATTAAATTATTAACAGTCACGGGTTTGCTGAATTTTGAAACTATTTCAATAATAAATTTTGACTGATCAAATTAATAAAAAATATTATGAAGATTGAGTTCATTATCCGTATTATTAAAATTTATATTATAAATTTGCATTTTTACTAGCCACGCCATAATACCTAAGTTCAGAATAAAATTTTTCGATTATTTTTCGATTATAGAAAAATTTTATTTCATCAGCGGTATTTCATCGTGTTTGGTTGTACGTATTCTCATAAGCTGACAACCTAATCAGCTCCTTCAACTATAGAAGTTGGAGAATAATCAATTCGCTTACCACGATATATTATATCAAATAAAAATACCAATGCAAACATTTGTTCGTTTGATTTTTAGAATTTTTATTGATATTTATTTAGTTAATTGATATAATAGCCATTGGAAGTTGGTATATTCAAAACTTATTTATTTTTGGAAATTTTTTTAATATGTGGCCTTTTGATTAATAATAGCCTTAAAAAACATGAAATATAACTAACTTTCATCAATTATTACAACTAAATAAAATTCGGGGAGCTGAAAATAATTCGGCTGAGATAAGTATGTTTTACTTAAAACCCATATACCTGATCTGGATAATGCCAGCGTAGGAATGAATAATGAATAATATGTCATACTGCATTTTCATACTGGTATGACTTTTTTTATGCTTTTATGTATACTATGCTTCTTACTTTTTTATTTAGTAAGCTTTAGAAGTATAACTAAGCTAATTCATTAAATATTTTTTAACACTAAAAGTCTTATTTCAGTCTATTTATTTTTATATTTTAAGTTATCTGTATTAAAGGAGGAGTTATTATGAAAAAAATGTCTACTAAAATGTTGGTAGAAGCAGGAGTGTTGATTGCTCTTGCAATGATTTTGAGTTATGTAAAGATTTATGAGTTTCAAAACGGTGGGTCTGTGACTTTAGGAAGCATGATTCCCATTATTATTTTCGCTATCAGATGGGGCAGCAAGCATGGCGTTCTGGTAGGTTTAGTTTATGGATTTCTTCAGTTTGCACTAGGAACAAAGTTTTCCTATCATCCTGTTGGTATTTTCCTTGATTATATCTTTGCATTTGGTATGCTTGGATTCGCAGGTCTATTTAGGAAGAACATTTTTACAATGATAGCCAGCGTTTTTATAGCTATGATTGGAAGATTTACTTTTCATTTTATCTCGGGAGTTTTTTTATGGTACATGTACGCTCCTGAAGGAATGAATATATACCTCTATTCACTTATCTATAATGGAAGCTACATGCTGCCTGAATTTTTCATTTCTTCTGTACTGGTTGTTGCCCTTTATAAACCTTTAAAGAGATTTATAGAACAGAATAATGTGGCAACAGTTAAAATTTAATTTAAACTAGTTATTACATTTGCTTTCGAATGTACTTAAACAAAAACATAAGAAATGCGGAAAAGGTGCCATAGCAACATTTCCGCATTTCTTATATCCATTCTTAGGTTGCGTCCCAATCGGGATACACATCAATATGATTTATATATTATTTAAATAAGTTCCTCAATTTTAAACTTCAAAGGTTGATTAACTTTTAATACTATTAGGCATACTTGTTTAAATGTGGTGAAAGCTATAACTGCTTTATTATATTTCTACAAAATTATGCAAATTAAGCCGCCGCTGCCCTCATTAATTATTTTCTGCAGTGTCTCCTGCAGCTTCATTTGAGCATCCTCAGGCATCCTAAATAGTTTGTTCTGCAAGCCCTCCTGCACTAATTCATGTAGAGATTTTCCAAATATATTTGATTCCCAAAGCTTAGTAGTATCATTTTCAAATTCTTTTAACAAATATGAAACCAACTCTTCAGATTGCTTTTCAGTTCCTACCATTGGCGCTATCTCAGTCTCTATATCCGCACGAATCATGTGAATTGAAGGTGCACTTGCATGAAGCTTAACCCCATATCTATTGCCTTGCTTGATTATTTCAGGTTCTTCTAGAGTAAGTTCATCCATTTGAGGAGAAACCATTCCATAGCCCTTTACTTTTACTTCATGGAGAGCATACTCTACTCTGTCATACTCTTTTTTGATTCTTGCCAAATCTTTAATCAAGCTTATTAATTTGTGCTCACCCTCAATTTCCATTCCTGATTCTTCACTTAAAATTCTATATAATAAACCATCAACGGTTGATAAATCAATTAATACAGTACCCTCACCTAAACTAACTTTGTCAATAGTGGCCCTTTTACAAAAATCATAATTTTCAAAGGAACTCACAGCAGATTTTATTTCTCTAATTCTGCTTGTAGAACTGAAAGTATTTCTTATTGATTCAATTATTTCACTTTTTAGCCAATGAGAATCATCAAGAGCTTCAACCCATCTTGGTATATTTATGCCTATTTCTGATATTGGGAACTCCTGCAATATTTTCTCCATTATAATATCAACATCATCAATTCTCATTTGCAGACAGTCCATTGCTATTACTGCTACTCCATACTTTTGTTCTAACTCATCACGTAATTTCAGTGTTTCTTCACTTCTTGGACTGGTTGAGTTAATTATTATTACGAATGGCTTGTCAATTGACTTTAATTCACTAATTACTCTCTTTTCTGCTTCAACATAATCTTCTCTTTCGATATCTGCAATGCTTCCATCTGTTGTAATTACAATACCGATTGTTGAATGTTCATTAATTACTTTTTTCGTTCCAATTTCTGCTGCTTCCTCAAACGGAATTTGATAGTCATACCATGGCGTAGATACCATTCTTGGAGCATTATTTTCCAAGTGACCCATAGCACCCTTCACCATATATCCCACACAATCAATCATCCTTACTTTCATTTGTACATTTTGATCAATAGATATTTCAACTGCCTCATTGGGGATGAATTTAGGTTCAGTAGTCATTATAGTTCTTCCAGATGCGCTCTGTGGAAGTTCGTCTATAGCCCTTTCCTTTTGATATGTGTTCTCTATGTTAGGAATAACCAACAAATCCATAAATCTTTTTATAAAAGTTGATTTCCCAGTTCTAACAGGTCCCACAATACCTATATAAATATCCCCTTGAGTTCTTTCAGCTATCTGCTGGTATATATTGAATTTTTCCACCCTAGAACCCTCCCCTATATTGCTACATGCCCTATTGGGACTATGCATATTTGTCTTGTTCAATATTAAATATATGTACGAAATAAGTTAATATTACAAAAAAATAAAAAACTCAAAATTTTTATCATGAGTTTTTTATTTAATAATAATCATTAATAATCATTCAATTTTATTAAAATCACATTTATTAAAATCACAATTTAAATCTAATGCTATTCAGCTATTAATAATATACAGCAAATTCCTTAAAAAGCTTATAAACTATATATTATGATAATCTTATAGCTAGATTTCTTTTTAGATTGAATAATATCGCAATAATAGCTTTTTAAATTAAAGCTATTATACTATTGCATTTCATTCTTTTTGTCCCTTGTCATCAAATCTCCAACTGCTTTTCTAGGATCCTTTCCTTTATATAAAACATCATAAGCCTCATTAGTTATTGGCATAGATACTCCTAGTCTTTTTGCTAATTCATATGCTGGCTTTGTAGTTGCTACTCCTTCAACCACCATATTTACTTCTTCTAACGCCTGTTGAACGCTCTTGCCCTGTCCTATTAATATTCCAGCCCTTCTATTTCTGCTATGCATACTTGTACAAGTAACAATTAAATCTCCAACTCCAGTAAGTCCTGAAAACGTATCAGCTTTTCCTCCCATTGCAACTCCTAGTCTAGAGATTTCAGTTATCCCCCTCGTCATCAGAGCAGCCTTAGTGTTATCTCCATAGCCTAATCCGTCAGATATTCCAGCACATAAAGCAATAATATTTTTTAATGCTCCTCCTAGTTCTACACCAATAACATCCGTATTAGTGTATACCCTGAAATTTGGTGTCATAAATAAATCCTGCAAATATTGTGCCACTTCATTTTTTTCTGATGCTGCTACTACTGTTGTAGGAACATCTCGTGCTATTTCCTCAGCATGACTTGGCCCTGATAAAACAGCAATATTATTATGAGGCAACTCCTCATGCATTATTTCAGAAAGCAACTTACATGTATCATCCTCAATACCTTTAGAACATGTTACTACAATAGTATCTTTTGAAATTATACTTGATAGTGCCTTACAGTTTTGTCTTGTTGTTTGTGAAGGAACAGCCAATACTACAACATCACAGTTTTTAGCAGCAATGTAAATATCCGTAGTAAATTCAACACTATCTGGAATTTTAACTCCTGGCAATCTGGTAAGATGTTCTCTGTTCTCTTTAAGCATGTTGATTTCATCGCTCATAGGCGACCACACTTTAACATTATTACCATTTTTAGATAATAATACTGCCATAGCTATACCCATACTACCTGCACCAATAACTGCAACATTTTTATTCATATTTACCTCCTGTATTATCTTTCAATGTCCTTTTTCTTAGCGCCAATTTTTGATTCAGTACCATTTATAAGTCTTTTAATGTTTGCACTATGTCTGCATATTGCCAGCAAAGATAAAATAGCAGCAAATACTGAAAATACTAATCCATTCCCCTTAATATATGCTGCTATAGGAAATACTACACATACAGTAATAGAACTTAACGAAACATACCTTGTAATTATAACAACAACTAAAAATATACCAAAAAGTATAAGCCCTAGCTGCCAGTCCATCATCATAACAACTGCGAAGGATGTTAGAATTCCTTTGCCGCCTTTAAATCCAAAGTATAGGGGCCAATTGTGTCCAATAATTGCAGCTATACCACCTGCCATACCTCCAATGCCAACTACAGTTGATAATTGGCTTCCAAAAACACCATCCATTGCTGCAGAATTCAAAATAATATTACCAATTATATATGATAATACTCCTTTTAATATATCACCTAACACCACAAGAACTGCAGCGACTTTGCCTAATGTTCTTAAGGTATTCGTCATTCCTGCGTTTCCGCTTCCATGCTTACGAATATCAATCCCATAACATTTTCCTACAATTATTGAAGTATTTATACTACCTAAAAGATACCCAATAATCAAAACTAAAATGCATCTAATAATAAAAAGCCCCATACTAACCTCCATTCTAACTACTAACTATAAAAGCTCGACAATGCACCATGTTCGCACAAACTATACTGTCGAGTTTATTCTTTGTCCCTCTGCCTATGAATAAACCGAATAGGAGTACCTTCAAAACCAAAATTCTTTCTTAACTGATTTTCAATATATCTCTCATATGAATAATGAAACAGCTGCGTCTCATTGACAAATATAACGAAAGTCGGCGGCTTTATTCCAGTCTGAGTCATATAATAAATTTTCAATTTCTTTCCCTTATCAGAAGGAGGCTGTACCATCGCAACTGCTTCATTTACTAAGTCATTCAACATTCCTGTTGAAATTCTGAATGAAGCCTGTTCTGCCACATATTTGATAAGTTCATAAATCTTATTAACTCTCTGTCCTGTCTTAGCTGAAATAAATAGTACCGGAGCATATGTCATAAAACCAAGACTTTCATAAACTTTTCTCCTATATTCCTCTAATGTTCCAGTTTCCTTTGCAACTAAATCCCATTTATTTATTACTATAATTGCGGCTTTTCCCTGATCATGCGCATAGCCTGCAATTTTTGTGTCCTGCTCAGTAACTCCATCCACAGCGTCAATCATTATTAAACATACATCCGCACGCTCAATGGCAGTCCATGATCTAATCGCACTATATTTTTCTATATTTTCATTTATCTTACTTCTCCTTCTAATACCAGCAGTATCAATAAATGTATACTTTTGACCCTCTATCTCTATATGAGTATCAATTGCATCTCTAGTAGTACCTGGGATATTGCTGACTATAACACGGTTTTCTCCAAGTATTGCATTAATAAGGGATGACTTTCCTGCATTTGGTTTACCAACAACAGCAACCTTAATGACATCCTCATCCTCATCATCATCAATATCCTCTGGAAAATGCTCAAAAACAGCGTCCAACAAATCTCCCATGCCTAAGCCATGCACTGAAGATATAACAATCATATCACCAATAGCTAAATTATAAAATTCATATACCTCTGGCGGAGGATCTCCAACTTTATCTACCTTGTTTACTGTAAGGATAACAGGCTTATTTGATTTTCTCAGCATTGTTGCCACTTCTTTATCTGTGGCTGTCATACCATCTTTTGCATCCACCATAAAAATTATAACATCAGCAGTCTCTATTGCAATCTCAGCTTGACGTTTCATTTGCTGCATTATTATGTCCTCTGAATATGGCTCTATACCACCTGTATCAATTAGAGTAAACTTTTTATTTCTCCATTCAATCTCGGTATATATCCTATCTCTTGTAACACCTGGGGTATCCTCTACAATAGAAATTCTTCTGCCTGCTAAATAATTAAAAAATGTTGATTTCCCAACATTTGGCCTTCCAACCACTGCCACAATAGGCTTACTCAAAGCTTACACCTCCGAATTTATTAAGAACAACTACTAAAATGCTGATATTTTCCGTTCTCTAATTTAGATTAATTACATAGCTTTCCCTCTTAAATACAAGTACTAAAATAAACAATATTTTGCTGCTATAATAATTGCATTAAATTAGCAGCGAAATTAATTTTGAATCTAAAATTAGAATTCACCTATGATTGCACTCACAAAATCAGCCCCATCATTTTCAACAATGCGGATTTTAACATGCAATTCAGCTTCTATTTGTTCAACAGTATAATCATCTAATAGTACGTGTTCTCCTGCTCTTAACATGCTCCTGCTTATTAATAATTCCTGCCCCAGCTGCTTGTCCTTCAGTTGCTCAACAATATCCCTGCCGGTCAGCAATCCACAGACATTAACATGTTCACCAAAAAAATTATTTTCTATATCATAGACATTTACATCTATTCCTTCAAAAACCTTTAATATATCACTAACCAATTTTAATATATTTTTATAAACAAGTCTACCTGTAGCAATACTTATATGTCTTTTTGACTGAATTTTAATTTCCCTTGTATCACAGTCCTGTAAAGTATCCTTGCAACTAGACTTCCCATTTTTCCACATTTGAGCTAATTTTAAAGTATCTTTACTTTTTAATGCCTCAGTTACTTCATTTATAAATAGTGCTAGCATTCCAACTCCATTTTCTATTTGCGGAAAGCCTTCATAGGATTTATAATTTGGAATGTCCATTTCAGCATTAATATAAAATTCATCAGATAGATATATAACTCGTGAGCCCTTCTCTTGCAGAAACTCATTTTGCCATCTATGTACTTGATTAATAACATTAATGCTGCTTTCTTTGTCAAATGGAATTAGATTGTATAAATTATCTCTATATTTAGTTATTCCAACTGGAACAACTGAAACACTGTTTACTGCAGGATATAGCTGTGCTAAATCTCCTATTGTCCTGTCTAACTCTTGCTTGTCATTAATATCTCTGCATAATACTATCTGGCAGTTAACCTCAATACCACTATCAGTGAGCATCTTAATTTTTTCTAAAACATCGCCAGCAAACCTATTTCCCAGCATAAACTTTCGGAGTTCAGGATTTGTGGTATGAACAGATACATTTATAGGAGACATTCTATAATTAATAATTCTCTGTAGTTCGTCTCTTTTTATATTGGTTAATGTAACATAATTACCTGTAAGAAAGGATAGCCTAGAATCATCATCCTTAAAATACACCGTCTCACGCATACCTTTTGGCAGTTGATCAATAAAACAAAAAATACATTTATTTGTACAGCTTTTAGCTCCGTCAATAAGCGAATCCTCAAATTCAATGCCTAAATCTTCACTCTCATCCTTTTCAACCTCTACTTCCCAAATCTCTCCATTAGGTTTCTCTATCTCAAGTAATAATTCTTCTGAGGCTTGAAAATACCTATAATCAAATATATCCTTAATTTTCTGCTTATTAATGGATAAAAGGAAGTCTCCTTCTTCAATACCGGCTTCTTCAGCTATACTGTTCTTTTGAACAAAATATATTTTATTTTTATTATTGCTCATATAATAACACCATCCTATAATCAAGAAAATTCGCTTTCTCATATCTTCAGTTCAAAGCAATTTTCTTTGTTCACAAAGTGTATAAGCGACCCCTTTAGGAACACACTAGTTCCCTTGCTCGAATCACTTTGTGTTTACTCCGTATCCATCTTAAAATATCCACAAAAATAGTAATTTATCATTCTGAGAATTATTTAGTGTACAATCACGCTCATTATTTTAAATGATATTGAAACACTTAAAATATAATTTCCTACTAAAATATAAGTTCTTAAATTGAAAAAGTTTAGTTCCATACAGCTTTTATAGCGCAAGCTGTAAGCCCATCATTTCATTTATATTATTTCTCAATTTATATTACTCCAACGCCATTAAATAAAGCCATTTAATATAGATTATTGCCATTATCTCATAAACATATAAATTAATATATACTTAAAACCCATATGTAGATTGTCATAGGCCTAATTGGAACGCAAAAATCAAAAAGCAGCAAGAATAATCCTGCTGCTTTAATGACAATATTATTATTTAGCTTCTACTTTAACTACCTGCTTGCCATCATAATAACCACATTCAACACATACCCTGTGAGGCAGCTTATAAGTATGACACTGTGGGCAGCTTACTAAAGTTGGAGACGCCAGTTTCCACTGGGATCTTCTTTTACCTGTCCTAGCTTTGGAAAATCTATTCCTTGGGTTTGCCATCAATAACACCTCCCTACTATATTGCAACCATCTAAGTAGAAACCTATTTGAAAAAGTCTTTAAGAATTTCCATTCTTGAATCTACTATTTCGCTTTCATCACAATTACAATTTTTAAAATTTAAATTAGCACCACAATTCTTGCATAAGCCTTTACAGTCTTCGCTGCAAATAATTTTAGTAGGCAAGGCAAGTATTATGTTGTCAATAAGTGGTTTTTCAATGTCTACAACATTACCTTCATATATATATGCATCGACTTCATCAGGATCAAAAACCTCACCGAAGACTTCATTTACCTCTATGTCCATGGCTGTTTCAACAGGTTTCAGACATCTAATGCAATCTGCAACAAACTCAAAATGAAGTTTACCACTCAACTTTAACAGACCGCCAAAATTAACAATGCGACCTGTAAAATCAAAAGAAGGCTTAAATTCTACTGAATTATCAAACTCATGCAATCCAGGTAAATCGCCGGAATAATTGACATCTATACCTGCACCTTCAGTTTTAACAATATCAGATACATTTACTCTCATTAGTAACCTCTTAAAAACCGACAATTGATATTATACTAACTAATACAACATTTGTCAATAATTCAATTTCGGATAATTTTTTATTACTTTTCCATATCTTAATTATGTGAATTCCCCACAGAAAAAGTCTGCTGGTGCTCATATTTATTAATAACTTGTTGCTAAAACAACACGAAATTATAGTTATTTTAACATTCTAAGCACTTCTCTTGCAATAGCAAGTTCTTCATTAGTCGGAATAACTAGTGTTCTAACCTTTGCATCTTCAGCGCTAATGTCAATTTCCTGACCTCTTATTTTGTTTTTCTCTTCGTCAATTTTAATTCCAAAGAAGTCCAAATCATTAGCTATTCTTTCTCTGATGTTAAAATCATTTTCTCCTACTCCTGCTGTAAATACAATTGCATCAACACCATTCATTATAGCGATGTAAGCTCCAATGTATTTTTTACAATCATAACAGAAAATATCCAAAGCAAGCTTTGCTCTTTTATTACCTTCCTTTGAAGCAACTTGTACATCTCTAAAGTCACTGCTTACTCCTGATACTCCAAGAACACCTGACTTCTTGTTTAACAAGTTGCTAACTCCTTTTATAGTAAGGTCTTCCTTCTCCATAAGGAAAGTAACAACTTCAGGGTCAATTGTACCACTTCTTGTACCCATTGCAACACCCTGCAAAGGAGTAAATCCCATAGATGTATCAACAGATTTTCCTTTGTTTACAGCACATATACTTGAGCCATTACCAAGATGGCAAGTAATTATCTTTAATTCATTAAGAGGCTTTCCTAATAATTCAGCTGCTCTTTCTGCAACAAATTTATGTGATGTTCCGTGGAAACCATATCTTCTTATTTTGTATTTTTCATACATCTCATAAGGTAAAGCATAAATGTATGCTTCTTCTGGCATTGAACTGTGGAAGGTTGTATCAAAAACTGCTACCATTGGTACATTTGGCATAATTGCTTGACAAGCTTCAATACCAATAATATTTGGTGGATTGTGAAGTGGAGCTATGTCAATACACTCTCTAATAGCCTCCATAACGGTTTCATCAATTACCGCTGAACTGTTAAATTTCTCACCGCCATGAACTACACGATGTCCTACTGCTGAAATTTCAGACATGTTTTTAATAACGCCAATTTTTTCATCAACAAGTGCACTAATAACGGCCTCAATTGCATCCTTGTGGTTCTTTAACACCTTTTTAATTTCAACAGCATCTTCTGAACCTCGTGTTTGCTTAATAAAAGAGTTGTCAATACCTATTCTATCACATAAGCCCTTCGCTAAAACTGTTTCATTTGTCATATCAATTAACTGATACTTTAATGAGGAACTTCCTGCATTAATAACTAATATCTTCATTTACAACACATCTCCCTTTACATATTATAATTCGCTGACTTTACTTATTTTTCAATGCAAAATTCAATTTTAAAAATCATCCTACAATTTGAATAATAATCTTACTCAACCATCAAATGTATATTTCAAATGATAAATTTGAACTTATACCATATTTAACCTTAAATATTAAGCGATTCAATAAGCATTTAATTATTCAGTTATAACCTACTTTAAGAATACCTAAAGCATATTTTATTTTTTTCATTATGCAAAAAACTCATTAAACCTTTACATATAAAGTAAAAATACCAAATACAGATATGCTTACTTTAACTAATATCAGCTATCTATAGCAACTACGCATTTTGAGCCTGTACACAAGTTATTGCAACAACACCAACTATATCTTCAGCACTACAGCCTCTTGAAAGGTCATTTACTGGCTTTGCAACTCCTTGAATAATAGGGCCATATGCCTCTGCTTTTGCTAGTCTTTGAGTAAGCTTATATGAAATATTACCACAATTAAGATCGGGGAATATAAGTACATTAGCTTTTCCAGCAATATCACTTCCAGGAGCCTTTGACTTTCCAATTTCAGGAACTATCGCTGCGTCAGCTTGAAGTTCTCCATCAAGCTTAAGGTCAGGAGCCTTTTCTTTTGCAAGCTTTGTAGCTTCTATAACCTTTTCAGTTAATTCACTCTTTGCACTGCCATATGTTGAATATGAAAGCATTGCAACAACTGGTTCAGCCTGTACAAGAGCCTTAAAGGATTTTGCAGAGGTTATTGCAATTTCTGAAAGTTCTTCTGCATTTGGATTTTCTACAAGTCCGCTGTCTCCATATACAAACACACCATTTTCTCCGTATTCACAATCAGGCACAACCATAACAAAAAACGCAGAAACCAATTTTGATCCTGGTGCTGTCTTTAATATCTGTAGTGCTGGTCTCAATGTATTTGCAGTAGAATTGATAGCACCAGCAACCATTCCATCTGCATCGCCAACTTTTACCATCATAATTCCAAAATATAATGGATTTTCTAATAATATTGCTCTAGCCTGTTCAATTGTCATGCCTTTTGCTTTTCTCAACTCATATAAAGTATTTACATACTCGTCCATTTTTTCGAAATTAGTCTGGTCAACAATTTTAGCCTTTGATATATCAAGTCCTGCGCCAAGCTTCTGTATTTCCTCTTCTTTTCCCACTAAAATAATATTAGCAATACCCTGTTCTTGAATCATTGCTGCAGCCTTTAATGTTCTAATGTCATTACTTTCTGGAAGTACAATAGTTTTGATATCCTGCTTTGCTCTGCTGATGATTTGTTCTAAGAAATTCATAATTAAATAACCCCTTTCTTTATTTAAGGCAATATCAATAGATTTTATTAATTATTAAAAATTTTGCATATTGCTTTTTGATACATTTTTATTATTGGTTTATTTATTTTATTATTATAACCTGGTCATATAACCTGAAACCAAGCAAACTCCACCTTTTATTATATACAAGTTGTTCATTGTATACAAGATAAAAATAAACAATTTAATTCATAAAATCTTAATTTTAAAAATGTTTTGCAGATTTATGCCGTATATAAAGCTATTATCGCAGCATAATTTAAAATTAATATAAAACAAAATTAATTTCCAAAATTTAGTATATAAACCTGTCCAAAATTCAATTCACAAACCTTCTAAATTGTTATAAACTATATTGGTATAGTATAAAAATTAATTCTGCAGAAGCACTGCAGACCATATTCGAAAGGATTAGGTAAATTATTTATGAAAAATAGGCTTCTTTTATACTTAACTTCATTTTTTTGCGGAATGTCTGTTATGGCTGTAGAACTAAGTGTTTCAAAGCTCCTGGCACCATATTTCGGAACTTCTCAGATAATTTGGACAGTTATTATTGGTCTAATAATGATCTCTATGAGTATTGGAAATGTTTTGGGGGGCAGATCTGCAGATAAACATAACAGCATGAATAGATTGTATGTAATTATATGGGCCGCTGCCTTATGGATTGCAGTAATACCCTTTATTGGCAAATACGTCATTGTTGGTATAATGGGCTTACTTGCTCTATTCTTCCCGACAAATTTACTTATTACAGGTTCAGTCATATCCTGTTTGGTTTTATTTTCAATACCTTTAATTGGCTTAGGCATGGTTTCACCTTATTTGGTAAAGATAGGTGTCACCGATACCAATACCGATACTACAGGTAAGACTGTAGGGAAAATATATGCTATGAATACAATAGGAAGTATTATCGGAACTTTTATACCTACCTTTGTAACCATTCCATTTGTTGGTACAAGCAAAACTTTCTTAATTTTTGCAATGGTCTTAAATTTAATCTGCCTTACCTATTTTATATTAATAAAATCAAAGGTTTTTAGAGTTTCAATCAGTGCAGTAATAATTTTTGCCCTTATATTATTGCCTATATCAAATTCATATGCTTTTTGGACAGATTGTGTTGTTGAGGACGAATCTGTATACAATTATTTACAGGTAACTGAAGACGAAAATGCTGTTTATCTTTCAACTAACGTAGCTTTTGGTGTTCAATCTGTTTATAAAAAAGACAATAAGCTATCTGGTTTTTACTATGATTATGCATTAATGGCCCCCCAGTTCATCAAGGATTTTGATGCTAATAAAAAATTAGATTTACTAATTTTAGGCAATGGAACAGGTACATATGCTAAACAGTCAAAAAAATATTATCCAAATACAAGTACAGATGCCGTTGAAATTGATTCTAAAATCATTGAATTATCTAAGAAATATTTTAATTTGAAAGATGATGAAGCCAATATTTATGAAACAGACGGACGAACTTTTCTTTCTGATAAGAAATGCGGAATGTACGATGTTATTATGGTTGATGCGTACCATGACATTACTGTTCCCTTCCATATGGCAACACAAGAATTTTTCACGGAAGTATCCAAGCACCTAAAGCCAGGCGGTGTAATTATTTTGAACATTAATATGAAGTCAAAAGGCGATAACCCTATAAACCAATATCTTACTCAAACTGTAAAGAGTGTTATGAACAAGGTTTACACCTGCGATTTGACCAACAGCACTAATGTTTTGCTATTTGCGTCAAATGATAATAATATGCTAAGTAATTTTGAAGATAATATAAACAAATTTGAATCCGACAACCCTTTATCAAATGTAGCTTCATATGTATATGACAAGCTTCAGGAGGTCACAAAAACAGAGTTAATTTTTACTGATGATGTGGCCCCAGTTGACATATTAGGCCAGAGCCTTTTAAATGATATTGTTAAGGATGAACTTCAAAATTTTAAGGATATGGTTGACTTTGAAAATAAGGGGTTTGATGGGATATTTGAGTTGCTGAAGTAACGCTTATAACTTAAGTAGGATTAAATGTAAGTATAATTATATTTAAGTTTTTATGGTACAATATGGATAAACTAACTCAACCTTCGCATGTAAACTTCCATTGGTGTGATAGAATTATTTGGGTTGTTGTTAAAATAATTGCTATTTATAAATTTCATGTAATTATTTTGAACCCCAACTTTCCATTGATAATACTACCACACCTAATATTACTAGCCTTTAAGCAGTATACTCAAATGTGAAATTTGAGTTACAAAATAATTATTATTATTAAAGAGGTGCAACATGGAAAAAGCTGAGGCAATACGAAAATTATCTGATATTTTATGGCAAATTGAAACAATTTATAATTTAAGTACTAAATCATCTGAATTTATTAAATGGAAGACATCAACTCAAACAGCTTTAAAATATATTTTTGGTGACAATTCTTCACACATTGAAGACTTTATTAAAATTAGATATTTACCAAGTATTGCTACGATAAATACAGATTATACTAAGTATTATAACCAAGGTTTAGATAAAGCAAAAGCAATATTAGAATCTTTTCTTGATGAGATTAAAGAATATTGGAAAGAAGATTCTCTTGATAATCAATCAAAAATAAAAGATAGTAATTTTGTAAATGAGAACTCTATTTTTTTAGCTTATAGCTATAGACCTGAAGATGATGAGTTTGTTGCTGGTTTTAAATCTTTTTTGGAACATAACGGGTATAATGTTGTAGATGGTAAAGCTGACAGACTTGGTTCTATTTCTAAAGCCATTCTTGATAAAATTTCAAAAGCAAAATATGCTGTTATAATAATGACTAAACGAGATAAAAAGGAAAATGGAAAATATACTACAGCTGCTTGGTTGCTAGAAGAAAAGGGTGCTGCATTGGCTTTGGGTAAAAATGTTGCAATGTTTGTTGAAGAAGGTATAGATGAAAATGATATTGGTGGATTGCAAGGTGATTCTCAAAGATTCCACTTTACCAGAAATAATTTCATGTCTAAAGCAATGGAGTTTATAAAGTGTATATAATAGTTAATTATTTAGTAGTAGTTAATTTTATTTGTTATAAATAATTATGATTACATAAAAGATAATAATAGCATATATAGCCTTGACAGTCATTTGAAATAAATAATATAATATGATAAAACAAATGGATATTTATTAGCAATGACGATAATAAGTACATCTTTAAGTTCATTAGTCATATTTGACAAGCAGAGAGCCGACGATGGTGTGAGGTCGGCATGAGCACTGATGGAAACAGGTATCTGAGCTTCAAGCTGAAGAAACAGATTTGTTCAATATCAAGAATAGTATTTTAGTAAAATACTTACTTTTCAGTGTTCATGCACTGCCAATATTGTTCTAATCTGAAGTAAGCTTGACGGGAACTCCCGTTATAGAGAAACAAAGAGGGCTTTGCCAAGCAAGGTGGTACCGCGGAAGATTAACCTTTCGTCCTGCATATGGACGGAGGGTTTTATATTTTTTTAACTTTTTATTGATTGAAGGGAGATTATTTAACATGCATATTACGAGAACCAGATATGCGCCTAGTCCTACAGGATATATGCATATTGGAAATTTGCGAACTGCATTATATGAATATTTAATTGCAAAAAAGGATAACGGAAAATTTATTTTGAGAATTGAAGACACTGACCAAGAGCGTTATGTTGAAGGCGCTGTTGACGTTATTTACAAAACTCTAAAGCTAGCTGGAATTGAGCACGATGAAGGACCTGACGTTGGAGGAGATTATGGTCCATATATTCAGAGTGAAAGAAAAGGCATGTACCTTGACTATGCAAAAAAGCTGGTTGAACTAGGTGGTGCTTACTACTGCTTCTGTACTAAAGAGAGATTAGCGCAATTAAAAGAGGAACAGGATTCAGCAGGTCATGGCCACAGATATGATCGCCATTGTCTAAAGCTATCTAAAGAAGAAATAGAACAAAAATTAGCCAATAACGAGCCATATGTTATTAGACAAAAAATGCCCGATACTGGTTCCACAAGCTTTGAAGATGCTGTTTATGGCACTATTACCGTAGAAAATAGTGAACTTGACGACCAAATTTTAATTAAAACAGATGGTCTGCCCACATACAATTTCGCAAATGTTATTGATGACCACCAAATGGCTATAACTCATGTAGTAAGAGGAAATGAATACCTTTCCTCTACCCCTAAATACAATCTTTTGTATCAGGCATTTGGTTGGGATATACCAACATATGTTCACGTTCCATTAATCCTCAAGGCATCAGGTCAAAAGCTGAGTAAAAGAGCCGGTGACCCTTCCTTTGAAGATTTAGTTTCAATGGGTTATCTGGTTGAAGCTATAGTAAACTACGTTGTTCTGCTTGGCTGGAGTCCAAGTACAAATCAAGAAATATTCTCTCTAAAAGAGTTAGAAGAGGTTTTTGATATATCAGGTATTAGTAAGGCTCCTGCAATTTTTGATATAAATAAGCTGACTTGGATGAATGGCGAATACATTAGAAAAATGCCTGTTGAAGAGTTTGACAAGCTTGCAAAGCCATTCTATGAAAAGACATTAGTAAATAAAAATATTGATACATTAAAGATAAGTAAATTGTTGCAGGTAAGAACAGAGGTATTGACTACAATTCCTGAAACTATTGATTTTATTAATGAACTGCCCGATTATGATATCAATATGTATGTTCATAAAAAGAGTAAAACCACATTGGAAAACTCACTTGAGAGCTTAAACTCTGCATATCCTATATTGGAAGCAATTAGTGATTGGAATGAAGAAACTATACACACAGCTTTATTTTCCCATATTGAAGCATTAGGAATTAAAAACAGCTTGATGCTTTGGCCTATTAGAACTGCTATATCTGGTAAAGCTGTAACACCAGGAGGAGCTATTGAAATAGCTGATATTTTAGGAAAAGAAGAAACTCTGAAACGAATTAAAATAGGTATTGAAAAACTTAAAAGTGCTATAGGATAGGAGTGTATAATAATGTCTGAAGAAACTAAAAATGATATTTCTAATGAAGAATATGTTTCATCTAATTTTATTTATGATTTAATTGATGAGGATTTAGCAGCGGGAAGAGTTCCAAATAATGAAATTCATACAAGATTTCCACCTGAACCAAATGGATATCTTCATATTGGTCATGCCAAAGCAATATGCATTGATTTTGGTACTGCCTTAAAATATGGCGGAAAATGCAATCTTCGTTTTGATGATACAAATCCAAGCAAGGAAGATGTTGAGTATGTTGAATCAATACAGGAAGATGTAAAATGGCTAGGCTTTAATTGGGATAACCTCTTTTATGCTTCTGATTACTTTGAAACCATGTACGAATGTGCAGTAAAGCTGATAAAAAAAGGATTAGCATTTGTATGTGATTTAACTGCTGAAGAAATGAGAGAATATAGAGGAACTTTGACCTCCCCTGGTAAAAATAGCCCTTACAGAGACAGATCTATTGAAGAAAACCTTGACTTATTCGAGAGAATGAGAAAGGGTGAATTTGCTGATGGTTCAAAGGTATTAAGAGCAAAAATAGATATGTCTTCTCCTAATATCAACATGAGAGACCCCGTTATATATAGAATTGCAAGAGCACATCATCATAGAACTGGTGATAAATGGTGCATTTATCCAATGTATGATTATGCACATCCAATAGAAGATATAATTGAAGGTATTACCCACTCACTATGTTCATTGGAGTTTGAGGATCATAGACCTCTATATGACTGGGTAAAAGAAAATGTTGATTTGCCTGCAAAACCAAGGCAGATAGAGTTTGCACGCTTAAACCTTGCTTATACTCAAATGAGTAAACGTAAGCTGTTACAGTTGGTTAACGAAAATTATGTAAGCGGTTGGGATGATCCAAGAATGCCTACTATTTCTGGTTTAAGAAGACGTGGCTACACTCCAGCTTCAATAAGAACCTTCTGTGAAAAAATTGGTGTTGCAAAAAATAATAGCATGGTTGATTATGCTTTACTTGAACACTGCATAAGAGAAGATTTGAATGCAAACGCTCCAAGAGTTATGGCAGTATTAAATCCTCTTAAGGTTGTTATAGAAAACTACCCTGAAGGTCAGGTTGAGTGGTTTGATGTTGAAAACAATCCTGAGTGTCCTGAAATGGGAACAAGAAAAGTTCCTTTCTCAAGAGAAATTTACATTGAACAGGAAGACTTTATGGAAAATCCACCAAAAAAATTCTTCCGTTTAGCACCAGGAACAGAAGTACGTTTAAAAAATACTTATTTCATTAAATGTGAACGTGTGATTAAAGATGAAGCAACAGGAAAAATCCTTGAACTTAGATGCTCCTATGACCCTGCTTCAAAGGGTGGAAACTCACCTGACGGCAGAAAGGTAAAGGGTACTTTGCATTGGGTATCAGTAGAACATGCTGTAAAAGCAGAGGTACGCTTGTACGATCACTTGTTTACAAAAATTGACCCAGAGGATGTTGAAGAAGGACATGATTTTAGATCCAATATAAATCCTAACTCACTAGAGATACTTGAAAACTGTATGGTAGAGCCAAGCTTGATTAATTCAAAGCCAGGTGATCGATTCCAGTTCCTAAGAATGGGTTATTTTTGTGCAGATATAACCTCAAGTGAGAACAAACTCATATTCAATCGTACAGTTGGATTAAAAGATACTTGGGCAAAGGTTGCTGTTAAAGGCTAATAAATTGGAAAATCTACTTTCGAAAGTTATTACTATTATTAAGCTGATATTTTAGTTTTTGAACTAAATATTATTTATTGTTTGCAACCGCCGCATGCAGATAACTCAATAACATTGCTCAAACTTATATAAAAGTGCTAGAATTATTATTATGAAAATTGAGTTAATATTTTAAGTGAAAAGGATTTGATTCTATGAAATATATTGTAATTTTGGGAGATGGTATGGCTGATTATCCTATACCAGAATTGGATAATAAGACCCCTCTTCAATATGCAAAGAAGCCAAACATAGATATGCTTGCTAAAAAAGGAACTGTAGGTCTTGTAAAAACTATTCCTGATGGAATAGCCCCAGGAAGCGATGCTGCAAATCTTTCTGTTATGGGTTACAATCCAAAGGTCTATTATACAGGGCGTTCACCGTTAGAGGCTGTAAGCATGGGTATTGAGTTATCTCCAACAGATATAGCTCTCAGATGTAATCTGGTTTATCTTTCTGAAGCCGAAGAAGAATATTCAGATAAAACTATGATTGATTATAGCTCTGATGAAATTTCTACTGCTGAGGCAAAAATCTTGATTGAAGCAGTGAATAACGCATTAAAAAGCGAAAGCATTACTTTTTATCCAGGAATAAGCTACAGGCATTGTATGGTTTGGAGCAATGGTAAAACAGATCTGGGGTGTACTCCTCCCCATGATATTTTGGAGAAAAAAATTGCACAATATCTACCAAAAGAGGAATCTGGCCTTTTACTAGATATGATGATTAAAAGCTATAATATTCTGAAAGATCATCCGGTAAACCTTGCCAGAAAGGAACGAGGACTCAGGCCTGCTAACTCCATATGGCTTTGGGGTGAAGGTAAAAAGCCAGCTTTAGCTTCTTTTCCCGAGAAATATAATAAAACTGGTGCAATGATATCAGCTGTTGACCTTTTAAAGGGTATAGGGCTTTGTGCAGGCCTTGAATCTATTGATGTTGAGGGTGCTACCGGTAATGTTCATACTAATTTTATTGGCAAAGCAAATGCTGCAATTGAAGCAATTGACAGCGGAAAGGACTTTGTTTATGTACATGTTGAAGCCCCTGACGAAAGTGGTCACAGATATGAGATAGATAATAAGGTTAAATCCATTGAATTAATAGATTCTCAAGTGGTTGGTCCAATTTTAGAGGCAATGAAGAAATATGATGAATATAAGATAATGGTGCTGCCTGATCATCCTACACCACTAAGCTTGCGTACACATACGGCTGAACCAATCCCATTCATCATATATGATAGCACTAATGAGATTGATTCTGCAGCTTCTAGCTATGATGAGTTTGAGGCAAAAAAGTCAAACATATTTATAGATGAAGGTTACAAGCTAATGGATTTGTTTATTAAAGGTTTTTTGGATTAAATCGAATATCAGAAAAATAAACTTTTAACATTTTCAGAATATACATAATTTAGTCCACTCTTGATTGTATACTTACTAACCGTTAATACTCCTGCTTTTCTAGTAGGAGGAGTATTAGCGGTTTTATTTTGGGATTTTACTTTGTTTTTGGGGATTTATTTGGGGATTTATTTTGGTGCTTTGTTTATTTAGGTATTATTTTGAGGATTATATTGAAGGTTATTTTTAGGTTATCTTTTTTTTATTTTTTAGGTTTTACTTTGGCTTTTTGGTGGGTATTTCGCGGGTTATTTTGGAGGTTTTTTGAAGTTATCTTTTTTGTTATTTTTTAGTTTTTATTTTGATGTTTTTGAGGTTTTTACTTTCGTTTTATTTTGGGGTTTATTTGTGGGTTATTGGGAACTTATTTTTTGTGGATTTACTTTGGGGGCTTTTACTTTGACTTTTTGGGGATTTATTTAATTTACTTTAGTTTATTTTGTAGGCTATTTTTTTGAGGTTTTTCTGTATTTATTTTGAGGTTTATTTTGGGGTTCATTTTGAGTATTACTTTGGATATTGTTTTAGGTATTTTTTTTGGTATTTTTCGAGTTTTTCGTATTGTAATTCGGTTCTATGTCAATGGCTCTGAGTGAAATTTAAGTCCTCAGTAGCTTTGCCTTTCACATAGAGTATAAGTCTGGAGTTATTTCTTTTATCCCATGTGTCCAGCCATTTCTCATTTCCATAGATTGTATTCCCTTTTTTTACAACCAAATCAAAGCTTATAAAGGTTTTGTTATCCGTTTCCAATGGAATTATCCATTCAAAGGTATAAGTATCCCCAT
This sequence comes from Ruminiclostridium herbifermentans, assembly GCF_005473905.2. Lineage (NCBI taxonomy): Bacteria > Bacillati > Bacillota > Clostridia > Eubacteriales > Oscillospiraceae > Ruminiclostridium > Ruminiclostridium herbifermentans. The sequence continues at coordinate 1,883,060 of NZ_CP061336.1, read as the reverse complement.
CAGCTTTTGTTAGTATAACTGTGTCTGTCCGCTCTTTTCCTTCTTTTATATATTTTATATTGAATTTTGCATAATCAGGCTGTCCTGCAATATCAATTTTACCCTTAATCTTGTATCCTGCCTTGATATAAGTTCTATCAAAGTTAACAAGATTATAGTAGTTTATTGGCATTTTTATAGTTCCAATATCTGTATTATTACGTCTGGGATACCTATCAATCACTCCATCATGGTTATCATCTATCCCATTATTTGTATCAAAATAATATTCTCTCCACCCTATGTCCAACATCATTGTAATAAAGAAATTTCCTGCTTTTATTTTTTCAACTGTATAGGGTCCAAATTTTGTATAGCCTTCATTATTACTCATATTTCCTGCATAGTCTTCATCTCTTATATAAAGATACCATATTCCCTCCTGGGTTTGCGCTGCAACAAATTTTTTAGAATGCACTCCTTCACTTGGAATGTTTATGGTTTGCACAGGATCAGTGCTTTGTGGCTTCACTGAATTTTTTGACCATACATAGGAAATAGTTTTTAGTCCTCGATTATATAATGTATTCAAGGTATTATCCGCACATATTACGGTAATTTCAGCCCCTCTTTCATCTTTGAATATTCCATCGCCTTGGTTAACGGAAACAGTTGGGCTAATTGTATCAATTACAGTTATTGTTTTGCTATAAGGTTTTGAAACTTTTCCGTAGTTGTCTGTTACGGTAAGCGTTATAGTATATTGACCAAAACCTGTAGCTGCAAACTTCTTATAAAACTTATTGTTAGCTGTGTCTAATCTGTCAAAAGATAATTCTTCAGTTACTCCAGTGCTTAATTTCTTTATAGTCCAATTTCTTGTTCTTATAAATCCTCCATAATTAGGGCTATAGGACTGGTCTGTAATTGTCAATTCATTCTGTATCGGCAACGGATTTGGAACAGCAACAAATAAGGCTGATGGGTCGGCTAAACTGCCATCAATACTAACTACTTTTGGCAGACTCCAATCACCTATCCCATTTGGACCATCACTATCCTGTACCCTATACCAAATAATCACTTGCGTACCCACTGGAAATCTCCTTGTTTCAGGTACTTTACCATCGTGCCATATTGTTGTTCCGTCTGAATCTATTTCAGCCCAACGCCATATTTGATTGATTATGCCTTTATTTGCCTTGTCCATATGATCTAAATCAAATGAAAGCTGATTGTCAGTTAGATTTTTAATACTAAAGTCTCCTGGGTAATTCTCAATTTGATAAGTAAATTCCGCTCTAGGTAATCTGTGAGCATATATTGTTGTAGTTGATGGTTCTGATGTTTTTCTGTAATTATCAAAAAGTGGATTAGGCAGCAGCTTCACTAAGGTAACATTGTCTGCTAACAAGAATGAACTATACTCATTTAAAATAGAGTTTGAGATATCGTAAGTTGTAATCTGACTATTTAAAATATCCCCCGCCTCTAATTTCAGATTGTTATACTTCTCTTCTATAATTTCTTCTGTTTTTGATTCTTGATTTGTGACCTCTTTATCTTGGATATTTTCAAATTCTGATTCCGCAGCTAGAGTTACTTGGCTTTTAAAAATATGTATTCTTAGCCTTGTTGTACTAAAGCCTGTTGTAAATGAAACAGAACCTGTTTGTGGAATAGAAGAGTTTCTAATTTCATTTGACGCATGATATTTTAATATATTGAAATTGTCATCCATTTCATATATGACAAATTTGCCGCAGCAATTATAGGCAGCGATTAACCCGCTTAATTTATAACTTGAATTAGGTACTACTGCTATATCTTGATAGTAACATGCTGAATTATTATTTTGTATAGTATTTGCTTGTGCTTTGCTTGCAGCCATGCCCGAAGCAGATATTAATAGTGTATTATTTTCGAAATTTGATTCTAAAGCTATCTCTGTGCTTGATTCCACGCTTGATTCAAAATTTAAATTTGATGTTAACTTTTTGCTTGATTCTATGTCTGATTCAAAATTTGAATTCAATGCTAAATCTTTGCTTGATTCAAAATATAAATTCGATACTAACTCTTTGCCTGATTCCATGCTTGATTCAAAATTTAAATTTGATGTTAACTTTTTGCTTGATTCTATGTCTGATTCAAAATTTGAATTCGATGCTAAATCTTTGCCTAATTCCATGCTTGATTCAAAATATAAATTGGATGCTAACTCTTTGCCTGATTCTACGCTTGATTTAAAATTTAAATCCCATGTTGACTCTGTAACCAAATCTGATACTAATTCAGCATTGGATTGGCCATTTATTTCAGTTAATTCTTTTTTCTTTGTATATATCTCAAAGGAGTTCTTACCCGAAATACTATAAGGCTGTGCCTCTCCCGTTCCAAAGTTAGTTATGCTTAAATTCTCTGCCCAAGCAGTCCAACACACTGGACTACCTGACGCATCTAGCATTTCACCATCACCATTTTGTAGTAAATTTTCAGAATCAGCTATTTGTTTTGGTATGTCCTTAGCATACATTGATATTTGATATGTTCCTGGTTTTATAAACCTTTCCATTGGTGCTGATAACTCAATTCCGCTTAAAGAAGATTTTTCTGCTTGATTAGTAATAGCTTTTCCTGCAATACTGGTATTGTCATGGTCAAATTTGAACACTATATAGGCAGAATCATTTTCATTGTCTACTACATTAGGCTTATATTCCAGCCGTTCTCCACCATTGCTAGAAATCCCAACAATAGACAATCTATTTGCATTTAACACGTTAGTTATTGGACAGGTTAATTTTATGTATGCTATGCTTACTGGAATTGTAAAGTTATTATTTGTTGCAACTTTTACGGGAGAACCGACAATAGATAAATCTTGATTATAAAAATATAAGTTTACATAATTTATTCCAGAATTATTTTCACTTACTGAATAGGTAGCACCACCATTGACTTCTATGTATTCTTTTGTTCTTATGGCAGATGGTTCAATGCATTGGACACCCGTTTTATTATCCAAGCCTCCCGCCTCAAACTCTAATGGTAATTCATTTTCTGTAACAACAACATAACTCCCATTTTCAATTTTATTATTTAGCTTCTGTTCTTCTCTTAATATAATATACTCTGCTAATTCATTAATTGCAGATTCAAGTTCCTTATTATCTATAAAGGTTCCGTTGTTATTATTTTCTTTTATTAACATAAGTGCATCTTCTTTGGTTGCTTTATCGCCAATTTTTATCAGGCTGATATTTTTATCCAGCAAGTTTAATAGTGAATTTGCTTTACCTTCACTATATATATTCTCGGAATATTCTCTGTTACTAAAGTCTACATAATACTTTTCAGTTCCCTGCCTCCATGTCATGCTAGAAATATTTTCACTTATAAAAGATTTACGTTTGATGTTCTCTGAATAAATAGTTAGGTCCTTTAACTCTTGTAAATTACTTATTCCATCCTGCATGAGATGATAGGAAAAATGTCCTCCATAATATGCTGATACAGTAAAGAAACCATCTACTTTGAAATCAAAACATTTAGCATTGCTGCTGAATTCAATTTCAATATTACCACCAGAAGAATTATCCAAAGCATTAGGATTATTTTTTGCTCTGCCAAGTTCAGAACAAGTGATATTATGTGTTCTAATTAGCTGTGTTTTTTCATAGTCCGAATAAAAGCTTATATATAATAACCTTTCATTTGCGCAATTTATCTTATCATTTACTGCCTCATTATCAAGTATAAAGCTTTCTATTCGAATTTTATCAGGTTTAATTATATAATCTATTTTCCCTTTTATACCACCACTTATGTTGCTATAGTCTGCACCAAACGGGCCAATTTTATTTTGTGGGTAATAAATTTTTCCAGTGTCAAAATTAATTTCCTTCAATTTTGATTGTTTAGAGTAAATATTTTTATCATAGGAGTCAATAATATTTAGACTGTAATCAATTCCTTTTTGAGCTAACTTGGGTTTTAGAATCTCATTAATTTTGCTTTTTAGAATAGAATTGCTGTACCCTGATGTGCCATCATTAGCAAAGTTTATATCAATTGCAGTTCTTTTGAATAAGTCCAGTGCTGCATATGGAGGAAGGTTTTGTCCTTCTATATCAATGTATGCAAATGAAGAAAATTGAGAAATAATTAAAAATATTACTGTAAGAATGCCAATTTCAATGGATAACTTCGTTCTTCGTGCTATGTTTTTTTTGTATAGTTGATTGTATAATTGATTATGAAATTTATTTATGTAAAGCTGTATTCTGGAAAATTGATTTACGAAAAACTCTTTCATGTAAGTTTGTTTTGCTTTATTCAGTTTTATCACCATCCTGTTGCTATAGTTCTTCGAATATCAGAAGGAATTAACAACTCTTTAATTGTTTCATCCTCTGGAATGTACTCTTCAGCAATTAATTCAATTCTATATTTCCCCACATCATACCACCAAAGCTCTATAATGGTATCATTTTCATTATCTACTATTAAACGTATTTTTTCTTCTGGTAAAAAAGGACTGGTTATATCATCTGCAAAAATATGTTGATCGGCTTCATCAGAAAAATCGCTGTTTCCTTTGGCATCAATATTGTTATCACTATTGTATCTGCAGTACCAATATCTTTTCCCAATAATATCTCCATCTGGTGAATAGGACTTATCCTGTATTTCTATTTTTCCAAATTTGCTTTTGGTGCTGTCAATTGGATTATCATATTCACGCAAATTAACTTTTGGTGCTTCTAGAATTACAATGGGAGGTTCATCCTTATTTACTGTTATTGTTCCCTTTATGGTATCATTTGCTGGATAACTATTGGTAATTGATAAGGTTACTCTATACACACCAGAATTTCTTGCTTGAAAATAAAACTCATCTTGTCCATTTAATAATGCTTGGTCCGAATTTGAAGAAATTTTGATAACTGTTCCATCTCTAAGCTTCACTCCAAAATCCCATGTTGCACCAGTGCCAATAACAGGTTCTATATACCACTTAGTTTTGCTCCAAATTATTGGATAGCGGTCAGGAGTATCACTCATCCTTGCACTTATTGTTATTTTCCTATTTTCTTTTATTTTTCCTGATAAATTAATGTTTGCAACTGGTGTAGGCGGCATAACCTCTATTTCATGGGTGGTGCTGTCTGTTAAACCATTACTGTCTGTTACAGTCAATGTTATTGTGTATTTACCAGGATTAGCAAAGGAAATATTGCCACTTACCTTATCTAAGCCTGTAGACCAGCTATATGATTTAATTACTGCATCTGCCTGCCTACAATATGAGCGAACACCGGAAACTGTGAATTCATTACCTGCTTTAACTTTTTCAGGTGCGTCAATTATTGCCTTTGGTCTTTTTAATTCTTGATACCAAAAGTAGACATATGCATTTGGATTTGAATCAGATAATGTAACTATTTGAGAAATGACATTGGACTGCATTACTGCTATTGAAGGTATTGCTTGAATTGAACCTGTATATGTTGAATAGGAGCCTTTTATAGAATAGTTGTTTAAAGCTGGACTGGAAATTTCTTTTGGCATGTCATAGGGAATATTAGGTAAAGTGCTGGAGGATAGAATTGAATTTGTATTATAATCAATGCATTTAATATATATATTGCCTGAATTAGGCTTAGGTGCTATTACATGAACTGTATGTATTTTTGACTCTGCAAGTACTGAATCTTTATCTGATGCAAGTTCAGTATTCCTGCCTTTAATTTGAAAGGTATAGTCTTTTACTTGATCCAATGTTATTTTAGTTTCAAATTCCATTGGTATATTTATATCTTCATTTGGATTCTTCTGCTCAGTACCATAAAACTTACCATCAACAAAGGCTCCTATATGGTGACAGCCAGTACCAATTCCCTTTATAGTAACTGTAGTGCCCTGTATCACTGTTGAATTATCTTCTGGAAGGTTAAGAACTACATCAGGTGGAGGCAACGGCTCAGCAGCTAGTGTTAAACTCAAATCAAAATATTCACTTTTTGTATTTTCCTTAAATGTTTCAGAAAACTCTGTAAAGTTGCCATGCTTAATGCCTTTTGAATCAATATATTCTATATCATCTTTGCAATCTGCAAATACATTTGGAGGTGAATTAATTCCATTTGAATATGTTCCCATTGGAGTAGGCTTTCCGTCTATGTATTTATATTTTAGTATCTTTGCATTTGCATGAACAGTACAGCCTGCTTTAATTATTTTATCGTACAACCGTTTATTACTGACAAGGTCACGTATTGATTTCCCTCCCGCTATACCTGTAAATTCCCTTGTCCAGCCAGTAGTTAGCGGAAAGGTATAAGTTCTTGTGCCGCCGCTTGTGTTTACGCTGGATAGCGGCACATATACCGAAACAGGGGTTGATGATACTTCTTCATTGCTGAAAGTGAAATTCCAGCCGATGCAAAAGGCTTGAAGAGGGGAATTGGAGGGGATGGAGTCGACGGTCATGGAAAGGGCTTGGTGTTTTGCATTGTCAGTGTCTATTCGTAATTTCTTTTCATCAAAACCAGCATTTACAGGAATGTAAATACTCATATAAGCTGTTATAATACAAATATATAAGAATAGTCTCACAAATAATTTTCTATTCATTTTTTATATCCACACTACACATTTTGGTACAAGTGCCCATTAAACAGCATGGATTTAAACCTCCTTATTTATTGTAATTGAACTTAATCTTTTATTTGAGATATTCTAACTTTAGATATTGCGTGCATTGCAGTTGTCTTTAGTCCTATTTTTTCTGGATAAAATGATACTTGATAATCTTGTTCATACCAAACACCAACTTGCATTATTTTACCAGTACCACTTACGATTTCCGAACTAAGAACATTTGTACTTGTAGGTTTTAAATACCTAAACTTTATCGTTCCTCTTAATCCTAATGATCCACTATCAGTACATACTATAAGACCCTTACTAGTATAAAATTTACCTTCTGCTATGAACTTATTATTTTTTATATAGTCTAAGTTATCTTGTAAAGAGTTCTTTATTGTATTTGTCTCTAATATATCTTTTAAGTCTACTTTAAGTTTATCAATCTTTGTATAATCTGCATTATACCATGAGAGCAGAAACTTACTCCCCACCCGTACAATCTCATCAGCAAACTCTTCCTCTGTCATACCATAATCTTTACCCCATCCACTTAAATATCCTGACTGGTCAATTAAATACTTATTACTCTCATAAACCGAACCCTTATACAAACCTTGAGTATTATTCAGCAGTTCAGGTGAGATATGCTTGACACTCTCTTTCCATGCAGCATATCTTTCTGCTTCTTCCTTTTCCTCTCTCGCTTTTTGCTCCTTTTGATCCAATTCAGCTATTTTTGCTGCTTTATAGCTTTCAGCATCAGCAATATAGTCTACTAAGTTAACTATTACTGCTGCCACTTCAGAACGCTTTATATTATTTAATGGATAAAAATATCTCTGTCCATTTACAACAGAACCAAGCATTAAATACTCTTCAAAAGCCCTGTTTGAATATCCAATTTCTGATTTAACATCTGAATATGGAGATGTGTTTTCAGTACTTTCCTCAAGATTAATTGACCTACACAGCATTTCTACAGCTTCCTGTCTTGTAATAGCTTTATTAGGATAAAACTCAGTATTCTTGTCTATAAAATTAGCCTCTACAGCTGCTGAAAGCCACTTGCTTGACCAGTGATTTTGAGTGTCTTTATATGTATATCCTTCTATCTGCGTTAAGCCTATTGCTTTGCATAGAAATGTTACAAACTCAGCTCTTGTGACTGAGTTATTTGGTCCATATTTATTGTTGCCTATTCCAGCTGTTATTTTTAAGCTTACCAGCCTGTTTACATATTCATAATACCAAGCGTTACTAGCCACATCAGAAAAAGCTGCTGCTTCCGATATTGATGAAATATTAGCAAATGAAACTATTGCCATTGCTAATAAAATAAATAATGCTCTTTTTAAATTCCTCACTTTGATGCCCTCCCTAAACTAGCAATTAATTATAATTTCTAAATAGTCTTAACAATCACATAGATTGGCGTTAATATTATTTAGTTTGATTAGCCCTGTAATGTGCAGAGAAAATTTTGGTCTTTTAACATTAACTTAAATCTCCGCATAATTCTTACTTATATTCATATAAGCTAACTACTTAAGCTTTAATAATACATCTCAAAAAATATATTTCTCTTTTCTTAATAATGATTTCTATAGCTTCTAATGAAATTCAGTTTCTCATCCTCAAAAATCAACTATTTTCAGCTTAAACCTCTTTTAGTTTAAGAGGAAATTAAACTTACTTTTATAATAGCTTAAAACTTTATTCACCCAAAAAAGAAGGCAATAATGGTAACTGATTTTAGTTAAAATCTTTATTTAACTAAAAATAAAAGCTAATTTAATTGCATTTCCCATGGTGGTGGTATTGTAGGCATTGTATCTGGAGTTTTCGCTGTATATTCGATATTAACTGTTCTTGTCTTACCATCCCATGTAACCTTCGCACCAAAATTTTCATAAATAAACCTTAGTGGTATATATGCCCTTCCCCCGTAAATTTCTGGTTTGCATTCCATCTTAACTTCCAAGCCATTGACCAAGGCACAGTCTTGTCCAATTTTTAAATAAATATTTGTGTTCCTATTTTCTGTTTGCCGTTTAACAATTATTGACTTTGTTGTCGCGTACCATTCTACCGTAGTTCCCATCTCCCTTTCTAAATCTATAGCCTTTATAAGTATTCTGCCATTTACTATCATTGTGTTGGTCTCTAAAAGCTGCATATTGCCCTCAATTTTAATATTAATATTTTCTTGAGAGGCAGCAAATGATGGAATACCATTTAATAAAATAGAAAAGCTTAAAATAATGCAAAATAAACTTCTTAGCATTGCTGATAAGTACTCCTTTTACTTGTTTAAAATTTCTTCTGAAACTGTCTATTATAAAGTGAAATGTTTTATAAGAATAATTAATTGAAATTATCGAATCTATGTTGTTAGATTCCTATATAGAATTTTGTAAAATAAGAAACATAACATAAATATGACAGGTTTTTTAACACAAAAATATTATACCATCCATTTTTGTAAATTTAAAGTATTTTTTATTATTTTATGAAATTATTTTATTCTCATTTGATAATGCTATCATACCTGTTATTATTAAGCTTTAAGCAGTAAATTCTACTGCTAGGTTTAGATAATAAATAATATTTGTACCAATAACTAGTATTCGTATTCATATATGTATTTACTTAAATATGAAGTGACACTTCGATTACATGCTATCAATATGTTTTTGCAATTTATCAAAATATTCTCCAACATGCACCCCATCAACCAATGCATGATTAACCTGTACAGAGAATGGCAATAAAACACGGTTATTCTCCGAAAAATACTTACCCCAAGAAATCCTCGGTACTGAATCGTTTTTGTTAAGTGAAAAAGTATGTGATATATGTGTAAACGAAATCCACGGAATGCAAGTGATATATACAAAGTCATCCCTTCCCGCAGTTTCATTTAGTGGGAAATAATCTCTTTGGCATTGGGATTTTTCTTTTGCATATTTAACAAATTCGAAAATATCATCCTTCATATCTACTGTTACTAATTTAAACAAATCATCATCTTTTCCATTCAATTCAGTAAACGAAGGATTCAATTTGTCATGCATAACCACTTTACCATCTCTTATTCTATAACGGAAATTGACTATTTCATTTGCAACATAAGTGGATGCATGAATCATAGCATAGTAAAATGAAATCTGCTTATCCCTAACAAAATTAAGAAAATTGGTTATATCAATATTAGCACAAATATTGTATTGAGCATAATCTGACCTATAAAAAAAGTCAAAGTGCTCTTTTCTTTTCCAGTTGTCAATATCTATATACTTCAAATTCTTTTCACTCCATTTATTTTGATTGATTCTAACTATAAGTCATATACAAAATGTCTACTCTTCTCTTCTTTCTCCCAAATACAGGCCTTTTTTACTTAATTGCTCTATCATTTCATATATATCTATTCCATTTACTTTAATTGTCATACGACTCCCAGGTGATTCTTCTGAGAAATTATTCCAAATAGTTTTCACTCTATGTACCTGTGGAATATTATACTTTTTTAAAACATCAATATATTTTTCTGTTTCATTTGTAAAAATGGTAAAGATTTTGTATGGACCAACATATACTTCGTCAGTACAAATATGTGAACCAAATCCAAAACTAATGACTCCATCATTAACCAATAATTTATTATATTGATTATACAACGCAAAAAATGCTGTTGATTCTAGCCCATCAAGATAGAAAACATCAATATGCATAGGATCAGTGTCTGACTTTCTTAATTGCTTTTCTATATTTTGGTTTGTACCATGTTCAAGCATTAAAAAACCAGGAGTTCTAACTCTAGCACACAACTCCCTAAATACACTGTCTATATTCTCAGCACTTACATTTATGGTTATTCTGAATATATTTTCATACTCTTCTATAGCATATTCTTCGTTTATCCCATCTAAATTTGAGACATGAACACCTTCTACTAGATTAAAGCCATCTTTTAAAAATTCTCCTTTACTTGTTTGAAATATTTTGAATTCCTGTGGTACATTTATACATCTTTCACGTTTACTCATTTTATACATTATACAATAATTATAAAGCAGAAATAATCTTTATTTTAAAGGTATTCAGCTTTCATACAAAATTTAGAATCCCCTGACTGCTAAAATTAAACAAATCACCACTACGAACTGGTTATTTACTTCGACTAAATCAACCTTCCACGTGTTCAGCAGCATATCCAGCTAGCAGTCTCAAATTCCTTAATATAATTTACTCATGCTAATTGTCTCAGTTCAAAACTAATAGCTGGTCCTATATAACTGAATAACATTTATAACTGGAACCTCATAGGGATGAACTTTCTTAATGGCTTCCACTGTAACATCAATTTTTTCACGCAGGCAAGTAACTTCTACTTTTAACTCTGTTTCTGAACATAGTTCATTTGCCTCACCTATATATGGGCTGCTCCCTGAAAGAGGCCTCCAATAGCTATTAACCTTGCTGTAGGATAAACAGCTGTCATAGTTTCCAATGTGCCCTGCATCCACACTTTGTAAGGCTTTTTGCAGCTGGGGAAAGTGGCTTTCTGGTATAAATATTTCAATTTTGCAGTATATAAATTCATTCATAGCAATTTCTCCTCAAAAAATATGTTAACTAAAACTCAAAGAATATAAATTTTATTCATCTAAGCTGGTCTAGTCTTTGTTGCTGCTTCTATTGCTTTTTCATGCAACCAGTTTCTAAAATATATATCTGATAATACAATCCAACTCTGCGCATTTTTAGGCTTAAGACTTTTTATTTTATCCGTTTTTTTATTTACTTTTTTCAAAATATACTGTTTTATATTTTTGCTCATAAAAATCACCTTTATTTTTACTTCACTAAAATTTAAAAGCTTATATAATAGTCTTAATTTCCACTCCCACTTTCAAAGCAACTCTACGATTAAAATTAGCTTCCCACACTCCAACCTCTATCTCTCCGCTATTCCCTCAATTTGCTTCTAATTATAGCATCATTTAACTTATTTATATAGCTTCTCCAAAATAAAAATAACTGTAGAATAAAATACAAAATGCATAAAATTCTACAGTCATCTTTTAATATATTTCTTTTTCCAGACACATCATTGTTCCAGTCATACTGCTAGTTAGCAGCCTCTCCTGAACACATCCCGCAATTAATTATTGTGGTTTTCAATGATAAAAACCACCTTTATATATCATTATAATTACACATCACCAAAGTATATACGATTTCACAAAATACGCTGTACAGACGCTTGGTTCCATGTAGTTATGGGAATGTCTGAATTTTTGAAGACGGCGAAGGATATCCTTTCTCATTTAGAATATTGGCAATTGCAGCATAGCCGTAGTCTTATTATCAATCTGACATTTTACATTTCTATCTACTAATAGATTTCATTTTATTTCTTTATGGTCCTGGATCTGGACCAACAAAAACAATTTCATCTCCAATCATATAAAAATTATAAATCCGATCATTTTTATAATTGGAATCATTAAGAATAGCTTCCCTTTTTTGTATGGTATTTTCATATCCCTGATATGAGAATATCGTACTTAGTCCACCTTTGTACTCTTCATATTTTTCTTCAGAATTTATGAAATACCCTTTCCCAGAGTCTGAACCTGGACCGTCCCATTTTGGATTGACCGCCATTTTGTCGATAGTAAAAATAAAATATGTTTCTTCTCCAATATCTTCTACACGTATTCCCTTCAATCTTCCAGGGAATATGTCAACCTTACCGTTTTCAGTGAAAATTTTGTGGAGAAGCAAGTCTGCAGTATAGTTGTTTAACAACGGTGAGATACTGGATTCTTTAAGGACTTTCTCAAGATATTCATTCCTAGATTTCAAAGAATAATTCTCAGAAACTAGTTGTTCATTTTCATTCTTTAGTTTATTATTTTCTATCAGCAATTCAGAGTGATTTGTAGTTGTAGTAATGTTAGAGGTACTCACTGGAGCAGCGTTGTCTCCAGAACTAGAACAAGAAACTATAATAAATGGAACAGATAGACTGACTACCAATGATATAAGCTTTATTCTCTTCATAATTTTACACTTACCTCCTATCTTCTAAGTTTTATATTAATCTTAAATATTACTAATTCCAACCGTATCGTCTAGCATGAACATATCCATAAAGATTTGCTTCTTCAACAAAAAATCCTGCAGCAACTGTTTTGTCAGCATGATCGCTGCCTCCGCCTCGATATCTATAGGTTGTAGTAGCTTCATATATATTATAGTATAATTCTCCAGCAATATTGACGCTACTATAAAATATAAAAACATGATCACCCGAACTATTATAGATATACATACACCGAGGGGCATATGATGTGGAACTTACCATCCTGTTGCTTTTACATGTTTTTGTGTCTTGTGCTTAAATATTGTTTTTCATTTACTTTAAATTCTGAATTTGTTTGCATTTACGTCACTCTTTGAAATCTAGTATATTTTATAAGTAAATATAAATAAAACAACATGTTCTATTTAGATCGTAACGAATATGTTCTGAATATGAGAAATTTTACTTATCACTAATCCTCTGTGCTAAATTATTTCACTTACAATATTACAAATTACTGATAACATTACTAAACATAAATATGTACTCTCATAAAAGAAGCACTACTGCTAATAATAATTATATTCTTTACAGTTAAAATAATCCATATATAATCAGGTACATATAATTTATATATTAACCAATCAAAAAGTGCCTCGAAATATATTGAGACACCTTTCAATGCAAAAATTTAATTAAATTGTAATTTTTCTTCATCAACAATATTTATATTCTTTATTCCTAACCATAAAAGCGCTATCACCCAGTTTCGCTTCAACATAGGAAGTCTTTTTAATATAATGGCTTGAGTGCAATATCTATTTTTTATATTCCTCAAATACTGTTTTTACCGCTATTTGAGTTTAAATAAATTTTTATAATTTCTATGAAGCCTTCCCCCTACAAATCCCTCCAATTATTAAAATTATATTCAATTACAATTAAACCATTACCTCCATTATCATTTACAGCTGTTCCTAGTGATTCAATGTTGTCGTTGCTGTCATAAACTATAATTCTATTAACCATTAAATCAATAATGCTTTTGTTTATTCCTTGATTTCTAATTTTTTTTATAAAATTATCAATAACCTGCATCTTATCAAGCTGGTTATTTTGCTCTGCTCTAAGCCTTTCCAGTTCTTGATTAAGCATATTGATTCTAGATTCTATCACTGGGTTCATTCTTGCAAAAAGCTGCTCGGATATTTTTCCTTCAAGCCTATCGCTATATAGTATGTCTTGCTGTTTTTGCTTAACTACAATTTGCTGCTCAACCTTTTGCAGCTTTTCCTTAATTTGCTGCTCCTGCTCATTAAAATCATCACAATTCAAGCAAAAGCTATCAATAAGAGTTCTGTTTGTAAGCATATCCAGCAATTCCTTATTAATCACATCTACTATTGTCTGTTCAGAAACATAATGACTAGAGCAACTCTTACACCCATTTTTAGCATAAGAACTGCATATATAGCCAGTTGGTCTGTCTTTGCGCACTCTAACATACATTGCTTTACCGCATTTACCACAGAATATTAAATTACTCAAAAAATGTGATGTATTTCTGTTATAGCCCTGATTTGAACGCTTTTTCGCCCTTATTCTCTGAACCTCTTCAAAATCAACATTATTAACTATTGGCTCATGGGTGTTGGTTGTAATTATCCATTTTTCAAAAGGCAGACGTCTGGTTTTTTTATTTTTGAAGCTTATCTTTTCACTTACCCCCTGTACCGTATCTCCAATATATACACGATTGCACAAAATACGCTGTACTGCCACTTGGTTCCATGGAGTTATGGGAATGTCTGAATTTTTTGAGGAAGGGGAAGGATACCCTTTCTCATTCAAAATATTGGCAATTGCAGCATATCCATAGCCCTTTTTGTATAGACTGAATATTTCTTTAACAACAGGGGCTGTTCTATTATCAACTACAAGCTTGTTTTTCTCATTTATTGACTTAACATAACCATATGGAGCATTACCTATGTACTCACCCTGCTCTATTTTAAATCTGAGATTTGCCCTTATTTTTTTAGAAATATCTCGCACGTAGCGTTCATTAAACCACGTGTCAATTCCCACAGTTTCATTATCTCTAATGCTGTCATATCTTCCATCTGATGTTATCACACGAACTCCATATTCCTCTAAAAAGTCCAGAAATAAAAGGGTTTTTGCATTGTTTCTTCCCAATCTTGATAAATCCTTCAAAACAATGAGATTAATATTACAAGCTAATACGTCCTTTTTAAGTTCATCAAGCGCTGGTCTTTCAAAGCCTGCACCAGAAACATTATCATCCACATATGTTTTATAAATAGTCCCAAGTTTATTTCTTGCAATAAAATCTATTAGCAGTCTTTTTTGGGTTTCAATTGTTTCTAAATTTTCATCATTTTCGTCCCTGCTCTGTCTCACATATATACCAATATGATAATTAATCTCAGGTTTATTAAACCCTAACATAGTAACTGCTACCTCCTTATTTATTCCGATAAATATAGCTGTTAAAGAATAAAGTATTTAATTTTAGGTCGCTTTTTCAGTTAAATCAGAAAATTATTTTCCAAGCCGGTAACCGCTCGCTTCCTTTTAGTTAGTAAATAGCAGCTACAAGCATTGGACAAATTTCTAGCTAATCTTCAAAACTTATCAACTCAACTTTTTCAAAAGAATTATAGGTTTTGAAGGCCTTATCAAATGAGAAGTCGAATATTTTAATATAGGGTTAGTTTACTTTGTATAAAACCATTGATAACTTGAGCATGGATATGCTTTTTCATTAGGAAAGTTGAAATGGATATAATATATAAGTTTATTAAATTTTAAGTGTTATTATCTGGTAAAGTAAATCTTTTACGTTTATTTTTCCTTTATAAATGTTATAAATTTTGATGGGTTTAAGCTTTGCCATTAGTCAGGCCTCTCTTCATTGCTCAATATAAATATTGAGAATTATAAGTCCTATTTAATTATATTCATAAAGATTAGATATTAAAATTTGTCCATTGAATTAAAGTTTGATATGTACTCTGAATAGTCAATGTGCCTTGCATATTCCTTTGTTTAATCAGCATTGCCGTTTTCTAAAGTTTTTGATTTATGTTATAACCTTCCTTTACAGAGTCAGACAAAAAGCAACCATTGATTGTGTACTTTGGCATTGATTCTATAAATAAAAAAACACTACCATTTAAACTTTTTAAACTTTGGTAGAGTTTTTTTATTTATAGAAAAATCTAATAAAAAAATTCTATAAACTCAAATAGAAAAAATCCAAATTATATCAGATTAGAACTAAATATATTAACTTATTCGTTTACATGTCCAATGTCTTTAAATACTTTAAACTTATTAGCAGCTATAAATATTACCATTGATAATACAGTAAAAATAAATATTGTAAATGCTATGCCTGAAACATAATTAGGCCATCGCAAAGAACCAATAAACATTCCTAAACTCCCAAGAATGGTGAAGCCAAAGTTCATTACTGCTGATGAAGCACCAACGTTTTGATTTTGTACGTTTAACAGCAAGTCCGCAGTATATGGTCTAATATATGTTGTCGTCACAGCAAATGGGATATAGCTTAATAAGAATAATACAGGGCTAATTTGTCCGATTGTTAATAAAAGAATCCCCACTAATGTTGTAATACTAAAGCAAATCCATAAAACTTTTTTGAATGGTTTTTTACCAAAGCGACCATAAAGTAACGGGCCAACCACTGTAAAGGCAGACGTTATAGCAAAATAAACACTAAACATTGTTTCAGATGTATGAAATCCATTCACATATACATATGAAGCAACAGCTAAATACGCCATGTAAGGAGCTGTTAAGAATCCTCCTACTAACAATATATTTGTAAAAACAGAGTTTTTGACAACCTTTGATAACCCCAATATTGAATGAATTATGCTTTCTTTAACACGTTGCTCTGCAGGCAATGTTTCATCTAACAGCAGCACAATTAAAAGCGTTATTGCGTTCAATACGGCTAAAGCAATGAACGTCATGCGCCAATCTGAAACTTTTAAAATAAGCGCACCTAAAATTGGTGCTGCCATTGGAGCAATAAAAGCCAATGCTTGAGTAATAGAAAGCACTTTTCCTATTTCTGAGCCTTCAAAACTGTCTTTAATTAGCGCTGTTCCGATCGCTAACATTCCACCCGCACTGAATGCTTGGATGGCACGTACGATAATTAAAAATATAATTGTCGGTGAAAATGCACAAGTAGTACTACAAATAAGTGTTAAAATGGTACTCCATACTAGAATAGGTTTTCGACCATATTTATCACTTATAGGACCTAAAACTAATGTGCCAAAAGCCATAAAAATAAAGAAAATGGTCATTGTCCAGCTAGTAATGGAAGTTGTCGTATTAAAATACGTCACTAACTCTGGCAATGCTGGCATATACAAATCCGTTGAAAGAGGCGGAATCATTGATAATAAAGTAATCAATAAAATTAGCCCACCTTTTTTTAATTTACGCTGTTTCATTTTCTACCCCTAATAACATTATTTTAAGTAATTACATAGCTAGCTTAAAGATATTTAAAAGCATTTTCTATCATTCGCTTCCTCCATATTTTAACAAAACATATAGCAAACTATGTATTTTATCAATGATTATATGATAATACACCCTTTAAACACAAGTAAATAATTACTAAAATATACAGCCGTTGTGTGAGAATGTATTAGAAAAGAACGCTAGCTGAGAAGGCTAATCAAATTAGCGTAAGTTTCATAGGTAATAGTCAATAGTATGGGAACTTGCAAATATTGCCGTATAATGGATAAATATGTTATACTTACTTTATATAAGAATATTAGTTAATAAGAACTGTAGTCGTAAAAACGTAATAAACTGCATAACTTTTTCACTTCTTAATCAATTCTTTAACTTGGCAGTATAAGCGTATAAACCAAAAGAATGAGGAAGTTAAACAAGCAAGAAATTTGAAATATCTTTCTTCGTATAGAAAATAATGAATACAACACTCTTTCGAAAAAATAAAAACTACAAAAAACAAGTGTTATCTTATTTAAGGAGGAATCATAGCAATGAAGATAAAACATCTCGTGGTAGTGCTTGAGACTCTAAAGTGTACAATGTAAATTACCAACTATACTTTTGGATTATTTCTGCAATAAACCATTTATTAATTTGAACACCTATAAAATTGAGGTATATGAAAATTGATTTAATAACAAGGAGGTTTGCTTTTTTATGAACATAATGAAAAAATTATCTATGGGTTTAGTAATTGGAATGCTATTTATGGCTTTTGCAGGTTCTTCGTCAGTAAACGCTGCATCAACTTTGGTGGTGGCTAAGGATGGGAGCGGAAGCTATAAAACTGTTCAAGCAGCCATTAATGCAGCTAAAAGCGGTGATACTATCATTATTAAAGATGGTACATATTCAGAGCAAATCACAGTAAAAACGGCAAACATAACCATGGTGGGACAAAGCCGTGCAAACACAATAATTACTGCCGGAAAGAATCAGGAAGCAACAGGAGACCCTGCTACAGCTGCAACAGCAAATATCAGTGCATCTGGTTTCCGCGCTGAAAATATAACTTTTGTGAATAGCTTTGATAGAGCATCCACAGCATCAAATCAGGATCAAGCACAGGCATTATATGCAAATGGTGAGCAGCAGGTATATATAAACTGTGCTTTCAAAGGTCATCAGGATACAATGTATAACAAAAGCGGAAGACAATATTTTAAAAATTGTTATATTGCTGGTGATGTAGATTTTATATATGGTGGAGCAACAGTTATACTTGACAGCTGTGAGATTTATTCCATTTCAAGAAACAGTTCGTCAAATAATGGTTATATTTGTGCTCCTTCTACTCCCAGCGGCAAGTTAGGTTACTTGTTTTACAAATGTAATCTCACCAGTAATTGTCCTCCCAAGACTGTAAAATTAGGAAGGGCATGGAACAACGCCCCACAGGTTCTTTTTAGGGAATGTTACATGGGAGCTCATATAAGCGATGACGCATGGGGAACTATTAACGGTCTGGATCCCGCAAAATGCGATATGTTTGAATACAAGAATACAGGTCCGGGTGCAAACCCCAATAGAAGGCAATTAGCTCCCTCACAGGAATCAAACTATACGGTTGCAAAATATCTTGGCGGGTGGAATCCAGATATAACGGAAACTCCTATAACGAAAAGTGCTTTTAATAAATTAGAGGTAGAGAACTATGACTCTACTAATTCTTCAACAATTGTAACAATAGGCACTGCTAACAATGGAAAAGGTCTGGGCAGTATTTCTGCCGGTGACTATCTGGTATTTAAAAATATAGACTTTAAAAGCGAAGCAGCATCATTTAAGTCTCTTGTTGCAACTACAGGTACCCCAAATATTGAATTAAGATTAAATAGTCCAACCGGCACCCTGATAGGTACATTAAAAGTAGCTTCAACAGGTGGCTGGAATGAATATAAGGAGCAAGCTTGCAGCATTAATACAGTTACAGGAGTAAATGATTTATACCTTGTGTTTACTGGTGCTGTAAATATTGACTGGTTTACATTTTCTACAGAAAAAATTACACCTTCAGCGGGAACACTAGGTGATTTAAATGGTGATGAAAAAGTGGATGCCATAGACTTTGCACTGTTAAAAAGTCATATGCTCGGCATAACTACACTTACAGGAACTAATTATACAAACGCTGATGTGAACATAGACGGAGAAGTTAATGCTATTGACTATGCTATTATGAAACAATATTTATTAAATATTATTTCTTCATTTAATTAATTGTACAACTACTCGTAATACACATAGATAGTTTGTGGAAAAGGACTACCCTAGATGTTCAGCATTCGGAGTGCTGAACATTTAAGGTAGTTCTTATTTCACAGAAGTAACATATTAAGACACTTCTAAATTTAAATCATTTACATGTTTAATAAACCATTCTTCAAAATCATCTTCCCGCCCTCCAGACTCCGTATATGCTGTGTACATATTATTAAAAGTTGCCTCAATATAGGGATGCTGCTGCCCCACACGCATCATAAGAATGTAAAAAGCCATAAAATACAACTCCAGTGCATTGGTGTAATTTCCTTGAGCGTGATAAACTCCTGCTATATTGTTATAGGTGCTGGCTGTAGATGGATGTTCCTTTCCCAACACCTTTTCACGGATATCCAATGCCTTTTGGTACAATTCAAGTGCCTTGCCATATTCTCCTTGAGCTTGATAAACTACTGCTATATTGTTATAGGTGGTGGCTGTATCTGGATGTCCCATTCCCAACACCTTTTCACGGATAGCTAAAGCCTTTTTGTACCATCCAAGTGCCTTGCCATATTCTCCTTGAGCTCTATAAACTACTGCTATATTGTTATAGGTGGTGGCTGTATCTGGATGTTCCTTTCCCAATACCTTTTCACATATATACAAAGCCTTTTGGTACCATTCAATTGCCTTGCCATATTCTCCTTGAGCCTCATAAACTCCTGCTATATTGTTATAGGTGCTGGCTGTAGATGGATGTTCCTTTCCCAACACCTTTTCACGGATATCCAATGCCTTTTGGTACAATTCAAGTGCCTTGCCATATTCTCCTTGAGCTTGATAAACTACTGCTATATTGTTATAGGTGGTGGCTGTATCTGGATGTCCCATTCCCAACACCTTTTCACGGATAGCTAAAGCCTTTTTGTACCATCCAAGTGCCTTGCCATATTCTCCTTGAGCTCTATAAACTACTGCTATATTGTTATAGGTGGTGGCTGTATCTGGATGTTCCTTTCCCAATACCTTTTCACATATATACAAAGCCTTTTGGTACCATTCAATTGCCTTGCCATATTCTCCTTGAGCCTCATAAACTCCTGCTATATTGTTATAGGTGGTGGCTGTATCTGGATGTTCCTTTCCCAATACCTTTTCACATATATACAAAGCCTTTTGGTACCATTCAAGTGCCTTACAATATTCTCCTTGAACGTCATAAATTCCTGCTATATTGTTATAGGTGGTGGCTGCATATGGATGTTCCTTTCCCAACATATTTTCACGGATATCCAATGCCTTTTGGTACAATTCAAGTGCCTTGCCATATTCTCCTTGAGCTCTATAAACTCCTGCTATATTGTTATAGGTGGTGGCTGTAGATGGATGTTCCTTTCCCAATACCTTTTCACATATATACAAAGCCTTTTGGTACCATTCAATTGCCTT
Source organism: Ruminiclostridium herbifermentans (assembly GCF_005473905.2). Lineage (NCBI taxonomy): Bacteria > Bacillati > Bacillota > Clostridia > Eubacteriales > Oscillospiraceae > Ruminiclostridium > Ruminiclostridium herbifermentans. Next base: position 1,862,083 of record NZ_CP061336.1, on the reverse strand, counting down.
GCCATATTCTCCTTGAGCCTCATAAACTCCTGCTATATTGTTATAGGTGGTGGCTGTATCTGGATGTTCCTTTCCCAACACCTTTTCAAAGATAGCCAAATCCTTATTGTACCATTCAAGTGCTTTGCTATATTCTCCTTGGTGATGGTATATATATCCTATCTTACCTGCAAAAAGTCCAAAGATAATATTACTGTTATTATATAATCTTGCATAAATTTCTTCTGCAAACGGCAAAAATGCTGTAACTTTTGTAAATACTTCTGTTTCTGCAAACGTAAGACTATTTATACATGCATTTATAAGTTTCAAGTGATTTTCTGTTTTTGGCTGCTGCATCGTTAATATTGTTTCTGCAATTATCGGATGCATTGAATACAACTTACCACTTCTTTGAAGCCATCCCTTTTGGTACAGGATATTGAAAATTTCATCGTCTTCAGTTAAAGCAGCATCATCATTCAGCCACTGGTTGCAGATATCTGCTGAAAGAGGTAATGGCGGGAATACTGAAAATCCTTCAAGTACATTAACTTCTGACTCTGATAATCCAGCTAGATTGAACAGCTTTTCATATTCCTTTTGTATTGTTGTTTTTTGGCCATCAGAAATATAAGAAAGATTAAAATGGCTTTCCTCCAATTTCCCGCATAAGTCATGAATAGACCAGGCTTTATTATTTGCCATATGCGCTAGTAATTCTACTGTTTTTGTATGTCTTGCCGCCAGTTTGCCAAGTATGTATTCAAGTTCCTCTAAATCCTCTTGCGGTACATTTCCATATATCTGCTCAAACATTTCAATACACTGCTCAAGTTCCATTTCATCAATTTTGTAGGTTTTAAAGCGGTCAATTACTGTTTTCCTAGAAGTAAGTATAATTGCACTAGTAATTTCATAGAGTTTTTTAAGGCTTTCGTCTGTATCAGGTGTATTTGTAACATTGTCAATAAAAATTAGCACTCTTTTTTCTGCTGAAATATCTCTTAAGATTTTCCATGCAGTTTCTATATCCTTTTCCATTTTACCTGTTTTATAAAAATTGATGTTATTATAAAGAGTGACATCCATTGACGTTGTGTAATCAAAATATCCTATATGGTCTATATCAATTGGTTCATGTCTTTTATGGCAATCAACATATTCACGGAAAATATAACGGCATAGATGGGTCTTCCCTATACCTCCCATTCCACTTACCAATATAAGCTTCTGCTTTGTGCGTATGAATTCCTTTAAATTCCTAATTTCATCTTCACGCCCTACAAAGTATTCTGTCGGTGTTGTGTCAGCATTTACTGTTAAGATAAAATTAGGCTCGAAAAGATTTATTTCACGCTTTACTTCTATTATATCGTCTTTAATCTGCACAAGCTCTTTGCTATGCTGTTGAAGCTTTATATCATGCTGTTGAAGTTCTATTTCATGCTTTGAAATTTGTGTTCTGTATTGCTGAAGATCACATATAATTTTTTCAATACTTGTAATTTGAACTAATTCTCGTAGCTCCGAATGTTTCAAAATTTCAGCAAGAAATGAATTGTAGAAAGTATCAGCAATACTGAGACTATCTTCTTTGCTAAAATACTTCTCTCCCCATATTTTTTCATCTTCTATTACCATTTCTATTTTATTTTTTATTGCATCAAGCGTGATCATATCATTATTAAGATCAGATAATTCAAGTTTCAACCTATCACTAATTGAACTAACCAATTCTCTATGATTACCTACGGAAAGGCACTTATTCGTTTCTTTAACAGTGCTGAGTATAGCCTTGTTCAGCTGTTCTTTCCGTGCCTGGTCTATGTTGCTGTCCAGTACACCTTTATCATCCAGAATTTTATAAATATACTCTAGTAAAATAGCAGCCAACTCAATTGCTGGATAGCTTGAAATAACTCCTGCAATGGTTAACGTCACTTTAGTTAATTCAGTTATAGTTTCTGTGATTTTTTTCTTTTCCATGGTAATTACCTCGCTGGAACTGTGATTATTTTAACTACAAGAATTATCGTATTATGTATATGTAAGAAAATAATAAACTCACTTTAATTCAAAAAATATATAATATAGCACTTTTATGGTAATATATACCTTTAAGTATGTCAAATAAAAAAATCTTAATTTTCAAATACAAAAAACAATGAACCTTATTTATTTTTTTGTCTCTTATATAGGTAAGGAGTTCCAAACTTTAAAAGGAGATATTAAATGGAACATACAGAAATTATAATGAAATGTCAGCAAAACGATACTCACGCATTTGCTGAGTTATATAAATTATATGGTCAAAAGGCTTTCCGAACTGCTTTCTTCATTGCTGGAAATAAGCAAATAGCAGAAGACATTGTTCAAGAAGCTTTTACACAATGCTTTTGCAAATTAATAGCTTAAAAAATCCAGACCTTTTTAATAGTTGGTTTTACAGTATTCTAGTAAGAATTAGGCTGGAGAATAGCTGGTAAAAGCAAAAATATAATGCTAAATGAAAATCCTATCAAGTATTCATATTACATTAACGATTTGGTTAATAATCAAAACAAAAAGTTGATGAGACTAAAAATGAGACAAACTGTAGGTCTTATATAAATATAATTTATTAAAATGGAAGGATATTATATAAAACAACAACTAGCAGAAGATAATATCAAATGGAACATGCAAAAATTATTATGAAATGTCAACAAATCAATATTGAAACATTACTGAGTTTATATAAATTATGTGGCTAGAAGGTTTTCGTACTCCTTTCTTCATTGCTGTAAATAAAAACCACTAATGATATTATATCTCTAGTGGCATTTCTTAAAACTATATGAGCCATATAACTAATAAATAACTCTTTTTTCTGTAACCAACAAATCCAGTGGTACATCATATTCTTCATAAGGTATTTTGTCCAAAACCTGAAAGTCATAGCATATACCTATTTTACAGCATTCCTGTGACACATTACTCAAAAATCTATCATAATAGCCTGCGCCGTATCCCATTCTGTTTTTGTTAACGTCAAATGCGCTGCCCGGTACAATAACAACATCCAGCAATGCAGGCGTTATTATATTGCAATCCAGCAGAGGAGGCTCTAATATTCCATACTTACCAGCCTCTTTAAGTTCATCAAAGCTATTTATTTTCACAGCATACATTCCCCTAGCTTCTTTTGTACTATTCACAACGCTGGGTACACTTACCTGCTTACCCTCAGATAGCCACATTTTTATTAATTCATGGGTATTAACTTCATTGCCAAAGCTTACAAAGCACATAATACTTTTGGCACTTTTTATAATTTCTAGTTGCTTTAATCTATCAGCAACAGCCTCAGACATTTCAATGACTTCATGCTTCTGAAGCCTTTTTCGAATAGCAATGTAATTCTTTCTTACTTCATCCTTCAGAATAATAAAACCTCCATTATTCAGTTGCTACCTCCGCCTCCTATTTGCTCTAACTCGTCCTGCGAAAGATTGTTCTGCCTTAGGATGCAGCGGATTAGCTTTTTGTTTATGTCCTCTATAACTAATTCCCCCCGTCCACTGTCACTCGGATATCGAATAATTTAAGGAAGTGGTAAGGGTTTTCCACTAATAAACCTTGTGTAGTTCAAAAGTTAAATTAATAATATAAGTCTGGCCCAAAAGATATAGCAAGCAAAAACCAAAAAATAGCTGAAATTATAAATGAAATAACAGAAACTGTAATCAAAGCTCCACCATATGACCTTCTATCTGCATCCCTATCATTTGCAATAAAAACCAAACCAAAAATTATACCAACAATTTGCCCAATACCCGGAATTAATACAACTAGGGCTGTTAGCATAACCTTTGTCCAATTGCTTAAACTAGTAACATTTAGTGGGTTGTTGTAGTTTAATAACATTTGTCTTTCTAAAGCACTTATCTGATTATTATAAGCTTGATTTCCCATTGCATTATATGCTTGTGGATTGGCTTCATATCTTCTTCCCATGCCACCATTTAAATAAGTTTCTTTATTAGCAGCGTTATTTGCTCTATAGACAGCTTCTTTGTTTAATATATTGTTGCTATTATAATAAGCCTCATTATTTGAAGCCCTATTATTTAAAACTTCATTATTTAAAACTTCATTATTTAAAACTTCATTATTTGAAACTTCATTATTTGAAACTTCATTATTTGAAACTTCATTATTTAAAGCTTCATTATTTGAAACTCTATTATTTAAAACTTCATAATTATTTAAAGCTTCATTATTTATAGCTTTATTATTTGCTGTATTATGAGAATTTATTGGAGCCTCTTCACTTGTTCTATTTCCATTTAGTTGTGCTTCTGTATTTTCAGAATTACTAAATCCAGCTTCAAGAGTAGAGTTTGCAGAAAATACCTCCGACTCAACAGAATTTATATTATTGTCCTGTGCTAAGCTTTCCTCTTGAATGTTGTTTTGTTCGTCCATGCCTTAACCTCCATTAGCCTCAAATAGACTAAATAATATAATTAAAAGTACCTCCTAATACGCACTTATTTTTATCTGCTCATAATGTTATTTTTATTAATTTACTTAAATCTTATATGCGCTAAATAAACAGTTTTTAAGTTGTTTAAAAAACTTTGTGCCACCAAATAAAAATCAGGAGTAAAACTCTCAAGAGATATTATACCATAACAGTATTAAATATGAATACAACTATTCAAATTACTATCATCATGATAGTTTATATTTTAAAGCTAATGCCAAGTAAATATTCAGCATTTGAAAATACAATAAACAGGCTCCTGCCTTCATTTAATTAAATAGGCAAATAGTATAACTCTAAAAGCCCTTTTATAACATCATCATAGTTTTCTTCTGTTATTCTATGCAAATATCCATTTTCCATATGTATATACATAGTAACATTGTATTTGTCATAATTATCCATTAATGCACTTATCATATCAATAGACTCTAAAGGATTCCAAAATTCATTTGTCCAGCTATTAACCTGCTCATCATTTTTATATTCCTTTTGATAATAACTAGATAAAAATCTTTGTATTTCTCCTTGCAAATTTGACCATAAACTTATACTAACAGACATTAATTTATCCCCCTGGTTTTATTGTTAAAGCTAATTACTTGTTTTGCCATATTCTTTGGTTCGTAGTATCTTCTGTGTCAGACCTTTATATATTAATATATGAGAAAAGACATTTTACTCCAAACTTAACAGCAAAATATACCTATTTTGCATTCAAATCAATGATAATTCTATCACTAATATATTTTTATGCGGGATGCTTTAAATATTTAGTTAATAGAAAAAACATTGTACTATATAAACTGTAACTCATCATAGTATTTAACAAAATTTTGAGTTTTTGCATAATGAAGTTATATTCATCTACTTTAGCATAAAAACTCTATAATAATAATTAGACAAACTCTGAATAATTCCTTTATGTAATTAATGCCATAGAGATAGCTGATTTTGTGTCATTGGAAGCATTCGCTAAACAAAGGTTAAATTTACCTAATAGAAGGGATTAACAAAAAATCATCCACATAGGATTCCACATTCCCGAAATTTATGCTGAAATTGCGGTGAAGAACAAGCACTTCTGCCCACCGTTTAACCAAGGAATTTTGTCTTGATTAATACTCACAGCTGCTTTCTTCCGCTGTGCTGGCTGAAATACTTGCTCTTCACCTACTATTTCTGACTAATCTTATAACTAAGCTTCAAATTATATTATTTTGATGCTTACTATTCTTAATAAAAAATTTGTATACATAAAATATCTTTCAGCAATCACATATACAAAAATTTATTTCATATTATTTTTATTTAAAATAGTTACTTCATTTTAATTTGCTAATAATTTTTTTGATAGTCTATCAACCTCAGACTTTATTTTTTCTTCATCAATGCTTCTGAAAATTCTATTCTGCATAATTATATTTCCATCAATAATAACAGTATCAACGTCTGATGCTTGTGCTGAATAAATAACGGCTGATATTTCATTATTTTTAGGATAGAAATGTGGTTTATCAGTATCAATTAATATTATGTCACCTTTCATTCCCTCTTTAATCAAACCTGAATCTTCAAAGCCAAGTGCTTTGGCACCATTACATGTACCCATTTTTAGCACGTCCTTTGCATTCATCAACTGTGGATTCATTGCAACACCTTTATGTATCAATGCAGCAAGATTCATTTCCTCAAACATATTAAGATTGTTGTTGCTGGCAGCACCATCAGTTCCTAAACACACATTTATTCCCATTTCAAGCATTTTAGGAACTCTTGCAATACCGCTTCCAAGCTTTAGATTGCTTGTAGGATTATGACATACACTTACTCCCATGGCTTTCATTATCTCTAAATCATTGTCAGTCAAATGAACACAATGGGCAGCTAAAACTGGAACATCAAGTACACCTGTTTTTTTGCATATTTCCACAGATGTCATACCATAATCTCTTTGGCTAGATTCAACCTCAGTAGCAGCCTCTAAAAGATGTATATGAATACCTGTATTCAATTGCTTTGCAAGCGCAGCAGCATTTGTTAAAGTTCTTTCATTAAACATGTATGTTGAATGTATTTCAACAAATACTTTTATCCTGCCATCTGCGGTATTATGATATTTATTATAATAATCTATTGTCCCTTGGCTCTTGTCCAGTCTCTTTAGTTCTCCACCTTCAAAAAACTGTACAGGACTCTTACATAAGTTGGCCTTGATACCCGCCTCAGTAACCGCACGTGCAACTTCATCCATAAACATATACATGTCTGCAAACGCAATTATTCCAGACTTAAGCATTTCTGCAATACCCAACATAGTACCCCAATAAACATATTCTTCATTAAGCTTTGCCTCAACAGGGAATATATTATCAAATAACCATGTATCCAAAGCCATATCATCTGCATAATTTCTCATTAATGTCATTGCACTATGACTATGACCATTAACAAGACCTGGCATAGCTAACTTACCTCTTCCGTCCATTTCCTTCTTTGATACAACTTCATTAGGCAAGCTATCCGAAACCAAGCAAATCTTACCATCTTTTATTCCTATATAACCATTTTTAATCACCCTGTCTGAATCATCCAGGGTGATTATATCAATGTTCTTTATCAATAAATCAAATTTGGTCATTCTATCCTCCGCAAACTGTAACTGCCCTATTAGGTCAAAGCTGCAATTAGTTATACTGTCCAGCTGTTCAAATACTTCTTCTGCTCTTTTGACAACTTATCAATCTTTACGCCCCATGACTTTAACTTCATTTCAGCAACAGCTGCATCTATCTCAGCAGGAACATCAATTACTTTATTTCCTAACTTATTAAAGTTACGAAGCATATATTGTGCGCTAAGAGCCTGTAATGCAAAACTCATATCCATAATCTCAGCAGGATGTCCATCACCAGCAGCAAGATTTACCAATCTGCCTTCTGCTAATATGTTTATCCATTTTCCATTTTCCAATTTATAACCCATAATGTTGTGTCTCTGCTCCTGCTTTTCAACAGCAATAGCCTCAAGCTGTTTTACAGATACCTCAACATCAAAATGACCTGCATTACAACAAATAGCTCCATCCTTCATATTCTTGAAATGCTCTGCTGTAATAACATCGCTGCAGCCAGTTACTGTAATAAATAAATCTCCAATCTTAGCTGCCTCAGACATTTTCATTACCTTAAAGCCGTCCATAATTGCTTCTGCAGCCTTTATAGAATCTATTTCTGTAACAATAACATTTGCACCAAAGCCTTTAGCTCTCATTGCAATACCTTTACCGCACCATCCATATCCTGCAACAACAACATTTTTTCCTGCTACAATCAAATTTGTAGTTCTGTTTATTCCATCCCAAACAGACTGTCCTGTTCCGTATCTATTGTCAAATAAATATTTGCATTGAGCGTTATTTACTGCTATCATAGGGAATCTAAGAGCGCCTTCCTTTTCCATAGCCTTTAATCTCAGTACTCCAGTAGTTGTTTCTTCACATCCACCCATTATGTGAGGCAGTAACTCTTTTCTAGTGGTATGAAGCAAATTAACCAAATCTCCGCCATCATCAATGATTATATTAGGTTTATATCCAAGAGCTAAGTTCAAATGTTCTTCATACTCTTCCTTTGTAGAATTGTACCAAGCATAAACATCCAGTCCATCAGCTACTAAGCCTGCCGCAACATCATCTTGTGTAGAAAGAGGATTACTACCTGTTACTGAGACCTCTCCACCGCCAATTGCAAATAGTTTTGCCAAATAAGCAGTCTTTGCCTCTAAATGTACAGAAACCACCACTCTTACTCCTCTAAATGGCTTTGTCTGTTTAAATTCTTCTTCTAAGCCTCTTAGAAGAGGCATATTTTTTCTAACCCATTCAATTTTCTGTCTGCCCTTGTCTGCTAAGGATATATCTCTAATAACACTCTTCATTTAACAATCCTCCATAAGATGTATTTTTAAAACATTCTATTAAATAACTTTTGATAAATATTCTCATTATCTAGCACTTACAAAAAGTACTTTTAAGCAAATATACAATTAGAATTATAATCTACATTAAAAACGGTTTCAACATATTATTTGACCATCTTGCTTATTGTTTGCAGTTCAAATCCTCTATTTCTAAGCCCACTTACAATTTGCTCTATATTGCCCATATCATATTGATTAAAGTGAAGCAATATAATAGAGCCTCCTTTACAATTATTTACCACATGCTGTTCAATTCTATCAGATATTTCACTTACAGTTTTTTTATTTTTTAACGGATTAATTACACTGCTGATGGTTTCTAAGTTCCACCCTATTACTTTATAACCATTTTTCTGAGCAATTGCCAATACTCTATCACTCTTTGCTCCTCCACCTCCAGGAAGCCTCAAAAATGGGAATTCTTTTTTCATTTTGATAAGATAATCTTCACCAAATACTTTTTTTGCGCTTGCTTCCCATCCCAATATTTCTGCTTGAATAGCTTCACTTGACATATCAGTTAATATTTGATGAGACTGAGTATGATTACAAATTTGATGTCCTTCATTTATGGCTCTTTTCCAAACCTCAGGATAAGCATCAAGTACCTTGCCTATTATAAAAAAAGTAGATTTTACATTATTCTTTTTTAAAACATCCAATACCTTTTCTACATATTCTTTGTTATAGCCATCATCAAAGGTAATTGCAGCATACGTAGTTTTTTCTACCATATTTATCGCTTTTCTTATTTTAATATTGTTAGTCTCAGTCAAATTTTCATGCATATCAATTTTAATCTTGTTTGATTCTGAAGTATCATTTTTAAGATCTTCGCTTGAATTTTGATTCTCATATTCTGTATTTTTCTCAATTATGTTATGTAAATATGAGTTCAATTTTTGATTTATTTCTTCTTGCTCTAGTTTACTATACTGATTAAGCTGAATTTGAGAGGATTTATTTTTATTAATACTATAAGATATGCAAAATCCTACAAATATAACAGTAAATACACATGTAAAAATGGTTATCCACATTAAAATAAATTGCTTTTTTTCTTTTTTAGTATTTAATTTCCTGTATCTTTGAAATATATTTAGTTTCTTTAACAGTTTATTCATTAATTTTGTTCATGCTTTTATATAGATAATAACTTAAATACCCACATGAACCCCAATGCCTCCTTTAAGGTATATTTATTTTTAACTTAATCTAATATATATTTAATCTAGTAATTATACTAAACTTAACTATTGAAGCTGAAAATAATAGACAAAATGCTAGCTTTAGCACACTATGGCCCCATGAATGAAATACGGAAGAATCCCAAAACATTGTGAATGTTAAATTACTAGTTCAAGCAAACAAATATTTCTTCCAATCATTTTAACAGCAAACCATAAATAATCATTACCCATTGATATAGTCTTTATGTAAACGTTGATTGCATTATAAACATTAGACTTTTTAGAAAAAAAAGGCTGTCAATTAACATAAATAGACTGAATAATATTGTACCATTTAAAATATAACAAGTACATATTTTCGTCCCATATGCTATTAAGACAGCAATTTTTGAGTATTTATATATTATTAATCTAATTATATAGTTTATATAGTCTTTGCTTTTACTTTTGCTTTCGTCTTTGCTTTTGTAGTCTTTTCGGCAGTACTACCTTCCTTTTTTTTAGCAGTTTCTTTTTTTACGGGTTTCTTTGATATACTGAACACATAATTATTACCAGAATTATTATCCCAGTTTTCTGCTGTATCCTTAAAACAAATGCCAAATTCCTTATAATTCAAAATCTCAATATCTGCAGTAAAAACACCATTTTCATAATTCATTGGTATCAAAGAGGGATTCTCCCATTTATCGCCAAAACCAACATGCAAGAAAACACCACTAGCGCCTGATTGTACAAGCAAACCCGTATAAGTAACTTTTATAATGTCCCCACTGTACAATGTCTTTTTTGATAAAAGCACACCATTTTCATCATATGATTTTTTTGCCATTGTCTCACTCCCTAAGTAAAATATGTTTTAATGATTCGCATTTAAGTCAATAAACTAACGTTTTAAATCTTTTGGCTTAGAAATAAGATATAGTCGAAATCTCATCTTATTATCTTCTATGGTAAAACCAAAGAAATATTAATTTATTGACTAATTTAAATAATATTACAAACTCATTTGTATATTATACACAATTTTTCAACATGTGTCAATTTTCCCTTTTATTTCCCAAATATTTCTCTTTTATGATTTGTAATACTTTAAAATTTTTGATTATAAAAAGAATCATTACACTTATGATACTTATATCAAATAACAGTTATATTTCATACATAGGAAGTATAATTTTTTCCAATGTTGGATTTATTCCTAATGCTTTCTTAAGATTTTTATATTCTTCAAGAGCATTTTTATTTGAATCGCCAATCTTCTCAGCTCTAATCATAAGATTTTTTGGTGTTTCAAGTGGTGAAACATATTCAACTATAGAAGTCTTATAACCTACTGCTTCTAATAGTATTAACCTAATCCCATCAGTTAATACATCAGCAAGTCTGGCTTTCAAGGCACCATATTTTGTAATACTTTTCAGCATATCAAATGAGTATTGATTTAATATTTCCTTCTGACAGCAAGGAACCATTACTATTGCTTTGGCATTATTTTTTACAGCAAGTGCAATAGCTTCATCCGTTGCAGTATCACACGCATGAAGGCTAATAGCTAAATGAATATCCTTATTAGCAGTGTAGTTTCTGATATCTGTAACCTTAAACTCCATATTTCTATAGTCAAGCTGTTCTGCAATTTTCTTTGAAGCATCAATTACTGTCTTTGAAATATCCAAGCCAATAAAATGACAATTCTTCTTTAAAACTTCTTTTATATAGTAATTTAAAACAAATGATAAATATGATTTACCGCAGCCACAATCAACCACATTTATAGTCTCGTATTTCGAACAAAGAGACTTCAGCATATCATCTACAAGTTCAATATAATGGTCTATTTGATTATATTTTCTAATCATGTCGTTCTTTATTTTGCCGTTCTCACTTAGTATTCCTATAGCTTTTAGGAGATCATCTGCTGCTCCCACTTTTATATAATAATCTCTATTAGATATTTGAGAGGTTTCCTTGTGCTCATTACAGATTTCTGCTATTTCTGTATCTTTAGTTTTCATTTTAACATTTTTATTATCTGCATCTATGAAAATTGTACTGCCCCGTTCTTCATAAACTAAATTAACAGCATCATACTCCTGAGCAACCTTTGATATTCTGGCTCCCAACCAAGAAATCTCTATTTTATCATTTCTTCCATTATACTGAAATAAAAGCTTGTTATCCTGTAATGTAATTGTTCCTTCATAAATCTTGGTACCTGATTTAAATTTCAGCGTTATTTTCTTAAAAAAATTTTCATTTTCAGTTATTCTCTGTTCTAACCCTAATAAAAATAATTCCAATTTTTGTATACTCTGTTTATTCATTTTAATCTCATTTCCGCTGCAAGTCAAAAAAACAATATTTATGGGCAATAAAACCAACTATAGTCCCACTAATTATATTTTTGTCTGCATGCAATTTTATTTTTATATAACTTATTTTCCGCACATAATCTGTTTGTACGGAAGAATTATAAATTTCAAGTTTAAATTTTGTACAATCTTTGTACAATGATGTATTTCTACAAACATAAAGCAATAAGCTTACTTAAGTACTTTTTCACAGCATTTAGCATACTTAAGCATACATACCACTTAACTTTATTACGACTATGCTTGGAACCAAACCTAATAAATTAAAAATGCATCAATAACACTTCAGTTTTTTTTACGGCTACGCTTGGAGCCCAACCTAACAATTTAAAAATGCATCTATAGCACTTCAGTTTTTTTTACGGCTACGCTTGGAACCAAACCTAATAAATTAAAAATGCATCTATAGCACTTCAGTTTTTTTACGGCTACGCTTGGAACCAAACCTAATAAATTAAAAATGCATCAATAGCACTTTAATTTTTTTGTACAGAAGCCTTCAAAAGTGCAATATCCTCCTCGCAAAGTTCTTTACATTCACCAAGCGCAAGTGTTTCATCAAGTTCTAACCTTCCCATGGTAAGTCTTTTTAAATAAATGACCTTCTTATTAACAGCTTCAAACATTCTTTTCACTTGATGAAATTTGCCTTCTACAATAGATAGCTTAATTTCTGATATTTCACCAGATTTAATTATCTCAAGCTGTGCAGGAAGTGTTTTATATCCATCATCTAATATTACTCCCTTTTCAAAAGCTTCTATATCACTGTCATCAACTCTGCCTAAAACATGGGCATAATACTTCTTTGTAACATGTTTTTTGGGTGATAGAATTTCATGTGCCAGCTGTCCGTCATTTGTCATTAAAACAAGTCCTTCAGTATCAATATCCAGTCTTCCTGCTGGAAACAAATCAAAACACTTGTATTCCTCAGGCAAAATATCAAAAACAGTCTTTTGTCTAGTATCTGTAGTTGCTGATATTACTCCCTTTGGCTTATTCATCATCAAATAAATATATTTTCTGTAATTAAGTCTTTCGCCATTCATTTCTATTACATTTACATTGGGATCAACGTATGTTGCACTATCTTTGGCAATAATGCCATCTATCGTGACTAAACCAGTTTTTACAGCGCTTTTTATTTCTTTTCTTGAACCAAATCCAAAATTAGAAAGCACCTTGTCCAGTCTTTGCCTGTCTGACAAACCTAAAACCTCCCTCGTTTATTTATCCATGTATCGTTCAGCTTACCCAACTTAGCATAGATAAAGTCGAACATCTCCTATAACTTTCTATATAGAATAAACTTCTTCAGCATAAACTGCTTTAGCATAAAGCTGCTTATGACATCTTTCTCCATCCTTTTGGATATAGGTTCTTTAGCATGTCTCCTGTTTGCTTTGCCCAGCCTAATATATAACCTTCTACACAAACACCTGTAAATCCTTTTTCTCCAGATACCATAAGTGTTTCTCCCTTTAGATAACTATTTACCTCTCTTGAATCTGTTGAAAAATCTATCTTATTCTTAATTTCGTTACTATTTAATGAAATAGCAAATGAATGAGATGGCACAAATCCCTTTTGTCCAATTTCACCTAAATACCAACCAAACTTTGCAACCTTTAGGCCAGATAATTCTGGGCAATTTTCTGGCAGATAATAAATATTATTTCCCTTTTTAAAAGCATAGCCCTCTAATTTCAAACTTGTGTTATTTATAATGAAATCTGCAAGCTGTGGGTCAAATTTTTTCAAGTCATCAAAATCATGAATAGCATTAGCTTTTTCCCATTTTCTTGCATTATACATTGTAGCAGATAGACTATTGTGCTCACAAATTTTGTCCTTCTTTCTTAGTAAGGCTGCAAAATGTCCTTCACCATCTAATTTGTGCGGCCAAAGTCTTGCTGTCTTGCTAAAGTCATAATCACCATTTGACCACTCAGTACGTCCGCCTTCTATTCCACCCACTTTAGGTATTTCAACCAGTTCATACTCACCCTCATGCTCATTCATAAATCTCTCTATCATTAATTCGTCTTCTTCTGGTGAAAAAGTACAAGTAGAATATAAAATGCTTCCACCCGGCTTTAACATTCTGTCAACCTGCTGAAGAATATCCCATTGCATAGAGCAGCATTTCTCACATTTATATTTTTCCCAGCTTCTAACAGCATCTTCATCCTTACGGAACATTCCTTCTCCTGAGCAGGGTGCATCAACTAGTATTTTATCAAAATATCCTTCAAAATTATTAGCAATTCTTTCAGGTGTTTCATTTAAAACCACTGCATTTTTTATACCACATAGTTCTATATTTTTAACCAATGCTTTAACCCTATCAGCATTAATATCGTTTGCCACCAATAACCCTTGCCCCTTCATTTGAGCAGCCATTTGAACAGTTTTTCCACCAGGGGCCGCACATAGGTCTAAAACCTTGTCTCCTGGCTTTACACCTATTACTGCACCAGGAAGCATTGCACTTGGCTCTTGAATATAATAAAGTCCTGCATAATAATAAGGATGTCTGCCTGGATTATCTCCTTCTTGATAATAAAACCCATCTGTTGTCCATGGAACAGGTTTCAAATGAAAAGGTGATATTTTCAAGAACTCCTCAACTGATATTTTTAATGTATTAACACGCAAACCATAAAATCTAGGCTTGCTATATGATTCAAGGTAGCTGTTGAATTCATCACCCAACAGCTCCTGCATTTTTTTCACAAATTCTTCTGGTAATCTCATAAAAGAAAAATAACCTCCACACCCAATAAGGCACATAAATATTAAAATCATTCAAAAATATTAAAATCGTTCAATACAGAAACTCTGATTTGTGCTATGTTACGCTAATCCTTCTTATAACAGCAACTACTAACACAAACCACAATCCATAAAATAACTCCTGTATTGAAAAAATATACAGGAGTTATTATAACATAAAAGTTGGGATATTTAAGTTATAAATATAAATACTTTTAGTAATTTAGCACTATATAACTAATAATTATTTAGCAATTAACATATCTATCACAGATATAATAACTGAACTTTATAAATGTAGGTTTTACTCATTAAAGTAATTACCATGCATTTTTCTAAACACAATTTCCTTATCTAAATTGGGTGGAGTTGGTTTAAACTTTTTATTTTTATCTTGTCCCCAAATGCCCATATATTGATACTCCCTTAATGCTTTCACATCAATTTCTCCAACAAGTATTGTTGGGTTTAGCCCTCCTTTAACTTGAACGATATTTGATATAGAACTACTTGTAGGTTGTGTTATACGACTATCACCGTATTCAGAAGTATTGGCTTGAGCACAATAGCAATGTAAATCTCTACTTAATGATTCAACAATATTTCCAAAATATTTAGTATCTTTATTCCATTCCACGCCTACAACTAAATCAGCATAAGATTGGAATATGCTTCTTTCTTTTATTGATGTTAACTCAAAACAGCAATATGGCACAAACCATAAATCACTGCAAACAAACAATGTATACTCATTTCCCTCCATTGCCTCAAATCCGTAATCTTCAATAATACCTTTTTCACTTGGTGAAAAGTGAACTTTCTGATGAAAGTATGGAATTGTATATGAAAAGTCATCTGTTTTTAGAGGTAGTAATGTAACCATTAAATTATACACTTTACTCTTTTTAGACGTATTAATCTTTATATGATCTAAACCACAAACAATAATCATGTTATGAGCAACAACTTTTTGTTGTATCTGTGGTAAATATTCAATTGGTACATATGACTCTGGCATTATAAGCATGTCAGCTTCGTGCTTTATTGCTTCATTTACAATATATGCAATCTCATTGTATCTTTTTGATTTATCATACTTTTTATCTAGTAACACATTTTCAAACTCATTCTTATCAATTTGAACATTTGCAACTGCGATTCTAAATTTAGATTTTTTATTATCTGAACAAATTTTAATTGCAGAAATATTTCTATCATTGTCACTTTTATTTTTTCTTTTATTTTTTCTTTTATTTTTTCTCTTATTTTTTTTAAATATTTCTATATTAACTATGTATTTATTAAGTGCTAAGCAACTTTCATCCCAAAAGTTTTTACCGTATTCTTTAATCATACTATCTGATATTGATTCATTAGATTCTATTTCATCCTCACCTTTTTTTATACTCTTAAGGATATCTGTAAAAGCAATTTCAAAAGGCTTTACAATAAACGGACTATACTTATATGAACCAATGTTATTATCACCTTTTGCTTTTAAATATTCATCAATAGAATACATTTTAGCTTCATTTTCATCATCATTAGGTTTATATACTGTCATACATTCTTCAATAGTAATTGGTATAAGATATTTATTAACCATACGTGAATGAACATACAACCTTCGTTTGTTTTGGAAATTATCAAATGTTAACAAATTAATTATTTCATTATTAGTAGTACTATTACCCAATTCTTGTAGTATATCTTCTAAAATAGCTTTTATTTTTTTTCCCCAAACTATAGATGTTGCTCTAGCTAAACATGCCACCAAAAATAAAAATAAGCTATCCTTAACACTCCATATATCTTGATTCTTTAGACTAGCATATTCTTTTATTTTATACGTTGTTTCATCCATATTTTTTGAACTAAAACTATCAATAATCTTATAAACAAACTCTTTTAACCTATCAAACTGGTTATTAACAATATAATAATTAAAAACACTTTCCCATAAAGTATAATTATTTAATATTGTTTGATTATCAAATATTTTATCCAATTCCTCCATAAACTTAATGTTTCCAGAACCATCAACAAATTTGCAAATCGACAAATGTTTTGCAATTGTTTTTGACAATTCATATTTGCCTATTTGCGCTTTACTAATACCACGAATTTTATTTACAGAATCATCTCTCTCCAGCTTAAATATATTTGAATAATCCTTTTCTAAACTTCCTGCTTCAATAGGTAAAAAATTAAATTCACTTGTATTATTAGCAATATCTTTTCTGATTTTATCAAGTATTCCCATTGACCCTGCTTTATCAAAATAAAAAAACCTAAACTTTTCTTGCTGTACTTCAAGCTTTTTGTAATTAGTCAAATAATACTTATTATTTTCCATTGCAATAATTTTTTTATTATGTAAGGTTTCTATAGTTTTTTCTATAATGCCACTTATTCCATTCTTATCTAAACCTTCTAAAAGTTCAGATTTTTTGTCTACTTGTGAAACAATTATAATATCATCTACATAACGCCCATAATACATAGGGTTTAAGTTAGTAATTACATTTTGATCAAAATCATTTAAGTAATAATTAGCAATAATATTTGACGGCAAAAATCCTATTGGTAAAAAAGCATATTTTGCTTCTAAATTAAAAAAGCAACTATATCTATAAAATACTCTAAATACAAATTCATTTAATCTTTGTTCGCACTTACTTCCATCTTCAGTAAATCTTTCTGTTAATTTTTTATATGATTTAAAATCTAGTTCAACACTATAATAATATTTTGATAAGTCTAACATTGTAATAATTATATTTTTATTATGTTCTTTGAGACAATCTTCTGCCATTTTTAATCCTTCATCTCTCCAACTTTCATATTGCTGAAAATACGGTTTCATTAAATTGGGAGAAGATGTTGTCCTACATTCCTTTTCCTTCTTTAAATTTTCATATAATCTATTTCCATAGCATGTTTCTATTAATTCATTATCAATTTTATATCCTATAGTTAAAATCCACAAAACACCTAAAATATGGCCTTCTACACTCATATCAATATAATTATTATATTTTTCTATAAAGACCGTACCTACAGGTTTGTTTGTAATAAATATGGGCTCATCGTTTCTTTTTTCCTCACCAGTAGTTACTAACTTTGGAAAAGTTAATACTTTTATTGAACTCAAGATTTCATCAATAAAATCTTCCCATACTTTATTTGAACCATTTAGTTTTTTGCCTATGGCCTCTAGTCTACTATCTAAACCTTTTCCTTCAAATGATACAATGCGATTTCTTAAAAAAGGTACTGTTTTGTCTAAATAAACAGTTCCCTTTAGTTTTCTATATGCTCTTTTGACTTCCTCTATGTAATTTATGGCCACCATCTCCTTATCAGTATTCAAGTTTTATTAATTCATTCTACACAAAAAAAATTAACTTAATTTACACTATCTATTATTTTACAATATGTTTTAATTAATCCAATATTAAGCATTACTATTATATAAATTTAATAATAATTTGTAAATTAATATAAATTTTACTAGTACATATTTATATTAATTTTTCTCCAAATATTTTTATAAATATTTTCCTTATTGACATGCCCACTTACCCATGTTATAATAGCTTTTGTCCTAAGAATTGGCTCATTGGTCAAGTGGCCTAAGACTCCGCCCTCTCACGGCGGCAACAGGGGTTCGAATCCCCTATGAGTCACCAAAAACAACTTTGCAAAAGCAAAGTTGTTTTTTTATTAGGCTATATAAAAAATATCGAAACATACTTATATATTTAAGGATCTCGCCAGATATTGCCTATAACTTACTTCGGAGTGAATATTATGGAATAGTCTTTTCGTATCTATATTCTTTTAACTTTTCACCTATAGTTATCTCCTTAATTGTTCCATCATGTTTAAAGCCAATCTTTACATAGAACTTTCTTGCACTTATATTTTTTTCAAGAACCCATAAGATTACTTGATTATAATTTCTTCTTTAATTCGTTTATGCCCCAATTTATTAATTCAGAACCTATTCCCATATTTCACCACAATTGTCCGTTTTATCTGTATTTCTGCATCTTCCTAAACATATAAATCCAACATATTCATTATTCCTAAATATAATAGCATCTTCTTCCAATCCGTTTGAAAGTGCATATTCAAAATATTTTTGCCTCTTCTCAACTGTGATATTTTACAGTATTTCATCTGGTACTATACCTTTATTTGCAACCTTCCAAGACTTTAAATGTATTTCTCCCAATATTTTAGCATCACTTACATTAGAATAGCGAACTCTAAACATCATATCCCACCATTCATCAACATCACACTAATTGTGTAACAAATATCACACGTTCTGCATTATATCATGACTTTTTCATTCTATTGATGTCAAAATGTATATCAAATTTAATGTCACTCTACCCGAACAAAATGCAATAACTTTCCTTTAAAGTCGCCAAACATATCTGTCATCAGCACTCCTCCATGCATTAATGCACTGCCAGAAATCACTTTACCCGTTTCCTCATTTCGGTATAAGCAGTTTTCCTCTAACCCCTTCAGGCAAACTCTCCTGCTATGGTAGTTAGGTCTGTTAAGTACTTGAACATAAATTACTAACGCTTCATTTTTATCCTTTGAGACATATTCAACACAGCTATAATCCTGGTTTTCAAATATATTACTGATACGATATAAATCGCCTGTACGTATTAAATCATTATATTTATGGTATAACTCTACCTGCTTGGGAATCAAATTTCTATCCTGCTGAGATATTTTTGTAACGTCCAGTTCATAGCCAAAGGTTCCAGACAATGCAACATAGCCTCTAGTCTCAAAGGGCGTTGTTCTTCCAACAGTATGGTTTGGACAATCACTGACATGAGCTCCCATTGTAGAAACTGGATAAACTAGAGAAGTGCCATGCTGTATTTTTAAGCGTTCAATTGCATCTGCATCATCAGAGCACCAAATTTGAGGGCTGTAGTATAGCATTCCAGGGTCAAATCTTCCTCCACCCCCCGAGCAATTTTCTAATAAAATATTAGGAAAATCATTAACCAAGCGCTCCATAACCTCATAAACGCCCAACACATATCTATGCCACAATTCCCTTTGGCACTCAGGCTCTAAAATACTATTGCCAACTTCGCTCAGCTGTCGGTTCATATCCCATTTAACGTATTCAATATTGGCACTTGATAAAATCCTTTTAAGACAATCGTATACATAATCCCGAATTTCTTGTCTTGAAAAATCTAATACATACTGATTTCTAGATAAAGTTCCTACTCTGCCTTCAATGTGAATACACCAATCAGGATGAGCACGATATAAATCTGAGTCAGGTGATATCATTTCAGGTTCAAACCAAATACCAAACATTAATCCAAGCTTATTTACTTCATCAACCAGATATTTAAGACCACCCTTAATTTTATTTTCATTTACTATCCAATCGCCTAAGGAGCTGTTATCATCATTCCTATGTCCAAACCAGCCATCGTCCATTACCAGCATTTCTATACCAAGACTAGCTGCTTCTTTAGCAATCTCTATTAGCTTGTCAGTGTCAAAATCAAAATATGTTGCCTCCCAGTTATTTATTAAAATAGGACGCTTTTTATTCTTATATTTACCTCTTATCAAATGATTTCTATATAAGTCGTGGAAAGTTCGAGACATTTTGCCAAGTCCCTGATCAGAGTGAACAATAACCACTTCAGGAGCCGTAAAAATTTGCTTTGGATCTAACTTCCATGCAAAATCATAGGGATTAATCCCCATAACAACACGAGTAGTGTCAAACTGACAGCCCTCGGCCTGTGCAAAAAAGTTTCCCGAATAAACAAAACTAAAGCCAAAAACCTCGCCATAATCCTCGTTGGCTGACTTATCCATCACAGCAATAAATGGATTATGCTGATGACTTGACTTTCCTCTAGTTGAAGAAACACCTTGTGTGCCATAGCTGATTGCTTTTCTGGATATATGACACTCCCTTCCCCATGAGCCATTTAGCGTAAGCATATCCATTTCAATAGTATCGAAGTCTACACAGGCTGAAAGAACTCTTCTAAGAATAATACTCTCATTCCCGCAGTTTCTAATGCGTACACTTCTAGTAATTACATCTAGCTGCTCAAAAACTGTATATAAAAGAACAATTTCTAGATTTAACAATTTATCCTTACAAGTAATTTCTAGTGTAGAGCAGTCCTGTTCATCCCCAAAGGTTGCAGGCAGCCCTTCCAGCTTTGGCTTTCCTTGATAAATAGTATGTGATATGTATGAAAGACTGCATGTGGTCATACCATTTTGTGTTTCAACCTGCAAACATGGCTCTCTATAATCCCCCAGTCCACTAGTAGGATACTCCATAGGAAAGCTATCCATGAACGCAGCCCTGTCACGATTATTCTTGCTAGGCACATATGGAGGTTCTTCCAAACGCATGAGATAATTTATATCCTCATCAGCTATTTTATGTCCAAAATAAACATGCCCTAAAAACTGAGCATCATCTACAATTGCAATAACGTAGCTTGTATCCTTTGATATTAGGTTAAAGGATTTCGATTTTTCATTATAATAAATGCCCATAATTTGTACCTCGTAAAATAAATTTTACCTACATATAACTGAATTTATAAGAATTCTAACTATCGCTATTATACTATTTAATGGAATATAAAAACAGATTGGAATTACAATTCTAGTAAGCAATATACAAAAAACACAGAGAACCAATTAACTAGTTACTCTGTGTTTAATAATTATATATTATTTAATTTTTATTTCATGTTGTAAAACTCTTGCGCCAAAATACAGCTTATAATCACTACTAAAGGTACTTAAATAACTGTGTATTTTTTTATCCTTTTTGATGCAACTCATTATAGTTATTACTAGCGTTTCTAATATGAGCAATAGTTAGCTGTTCTGCAGTATCTGCATCCTTTCTGCATATGGCTTCAAATATAGCCTTATGCTCCTCAAAGGCTTTATCAGGTCTTCCCGGTGTATGGAAGGAATTATTTCTAGCACTTTGTATATAGTTATGAAAGGTGCTCAGCATATGCATTAGAGGATTACTTTTACATGCTCTGAAAATAATATCATGGAATTTAGAGTCAAATTTAATTAACTGCTCAACATCATTTTTCATGGTGTAGAACTCTTCAAATTCAAGTGCCTCTTTTAATTCCTTAATTTCCTCTTCAGTAATCTTTTCAGCAGCCCATCTAGCAGCAAGTCCTTCAATCCTCATTCTGATTGTAAATATGTCTTCAACATCTTGTTCAGTTATTCCCTTCACCACTGCACCCTTATTGGGGATAGCCTGAACCAAGCCTTCTAACTCAAGCTGTCTTATTGCTTCTCTAATAGGTGTTCTGCTAACTCCAAGTTCTTCTGATAAACGCAGTTCAATAAGACTGTCTCCCGGTTTATATACTCCCGTCAATATTTGACTGCGAAGCTGGTTAAAGACCTTACCCCTTAAAGAATTCATTAAGTTTTGACTATCATCAAATTCAAGCTTAGCCATACTAACCTCCACGTCAAATTTACAGGAATTTCACATAACGACTTCTTTGAGATGCACAATATATTTATTGAGATACATCTGCTTTACTGCAAAAACCACTTGTAGTTTTGGGGCTCGAAAAATAACTGTGTTCGCACAGACTTAATTTCCGAGCCGATAACCTTCACGTCAATTATTGATATGCACACTGTTTGCACAAATGCTTAATTGCAAAAACTACATCGTAGTTTTTGCGGTCTGAGAAATAATATTCATAGAATATTATTTCTCAGCTTGTTCGCGAGTATAATTTAGCAATCCTCCAGCAAGTATCATCTGAACCTGTCTGTCTGATAATGTTACCTTTACATTAAACTGAGTATTCTTTGTCAAATTCTTTACAACAATAGTATCTGCTTTCTTAACTTGCTCTATTGCATTCTCTATTGCTAATTCATCATTCATGTCAATTGCATCATAATCTGCTTCATTTTCAAAAGTCATAGGAATAATACCTGAATTAATTAGGTTTGCCATGTGAATTCTAGCAAAAGACTTAGCAATAACTCCCTTTACGCCTAACTGTAATGGAGCTAATGCAGCATGCTCTCTACTTGAACCCTGTCCATAGTTTGAACCACCAATTATAAATCCACCGCCATTAGCCTTTGCTCTTGCTGGGAATTCTGGGTCACATGGTGTTAAGCAAAATTCAGCAAGGTAAGGCACATTTGATCTGAATGGTAATAGCTTTGCATTTGATGGCATAATATGGTCAGTAGTTATATTGTCTTCAACCTTAATTAAAGCTTTTCCTGTTACCTTTTCAGTTAACGCTTTGTTTAGTGGGAAAGGCTTAATATTTGGTCCTCTTACAACTTCAACATCACTTCCTTCTGGAGCTGGTGCTATTACCAAATTGTCATTTACTAAGAATTCTTTTGGCATTTCAATTTTTGGAGCTTCACCTAATTCTCTAGGATCAGTCAGCACTCCTGTAAGTGCACTAGCTGCAGCAACCTCAGGGCTTACTAAGTACACTTTTGCAGAAGTAGTTCCACTTCTTCCTTCAAAGTTTCTATTGAATGTTCTTAATGAAACTGCATCAGTGCATGGAGCCTGTCCCATACCAATACATGGTCCGCATGCTGATTCTAGTATTCTTGCACCTGCTGCTACCATGTCAGCCAAAGCACCGTTTTGTGCAAGCATTGTCAACACCTGCTTTGAACCTGGAGCAATAACTAAGCTAACATTTGGATTAACTGTCTTTCCTTTTAATATTGCCGCAACCTTCATCATATCCATGTATGATGAGTTTGTACAGCTTCCTATAGCAACCTGATCAACCTTAATTTTTCCGATAGTTGAAATTTTCTCAACATTGTCAGGACTGTGTGGCTTTGCAGCCATTGGCTCAATTGTTGCTAAATCTATAACAATATGTTCATCATATTCTGCGTCTGCATCTGGTAATAGTTCAATCCAATCCTGTTCTCTGCCTTGAGCTTTTAAGAATTCAAGTGTAACCTCGTCACTTGGGAATATTGATGTTGTAGCACCCAATTCAGCTCCCATATTTGTAATAGTTGCTCTTTCTGGAACTGTAAGACTCTTTATACCTTCTCCAGCATATTCAATTACCTTACCAACTCCACCTTTAACAGTCAGTACTCTTAAAACTTCCAATATTATATCTTTTGCTGTTGACCAAGGATTTAACTTTCCTTTTAATTCTACCTTACATACCTTTGGCATTGAAAGATAGTATGGACCGCCGCCCATTGCTACAGCAACATCAAGTCCGCCTGCTCCAATTGCTAACATTCCAATACCACCACCTGTTGGAGTGTGGCTGTCAGAACCTAGTAAAGTCATACCTGGTACTCCAAAACGCTCTAACTGTACCTGATGGCATATTCCATTTCCAGGCTTTGAAAAATATATACCATGCTTAGAAGTAACTGTTTGAATGTATTTGTGGTCATCTGCATTTTCAAAACCAGCCTGCAAAGTATTATGGTCAATATATGCAACTGATTTTTTAGTTTTTACTCTTGGTATTCCTATTGCTTCAAATTGCAGGTATGCCATAGTACCTGTTGAATCCTGTGTAAGTGTTTGATCTATTTTAATAGATATTTCACTGCCTGCAACCATTTCCCCACTTACTAAATGCTCTTTAATTATTTTTTGTGCTAAATTTAAGCCCATTTTCAAACCTCCTATTTGTTTTTTTCATTTTAATGCTCAAATTTAATTACTCAAACTCTGCATTTGAATAATTTATATTCACCTTAAAAATTCAATATAGCTGACACAAAAAATGAAGCTATAGTCATAAAAATATCAGTAATAATACCTTTTAAAGGCTTTAATGAACATATTTTATTATGAACAATTCTGTTCATTCATAGCTTATTTATTGCCAGACATTGAATTTTCAGGTGCATAACTTATATGCAAAGCTTGTGTTTTTATCAATTTTGTTAATAACTACTTGTTTCTTTATGCCTAAAATCAAAATAAAAATTAAAAAATTCATAAAAAAATTATCAGCGGCATTTCATTCAGGCAGAAAATTACCTCTCCACCTGATAATCAAAGCAATATCCGCCACCAATAGAAGTGGAGGATATTTTCTCGTTATATATAATAACATTTTTATCTAAAAAGACATAGTATTATTTTTAATTGTATTATTTTTTATTTGTATTACTTTTTATTTGGAATCAAACTAGGCTCAATTTCTTGAATTCCCTTTAGCATTTCTTTATCGCTAATTGAGGTAATTCTGCCATTTTGATACTCTTTGTCGATCCATTCCTTAACTTTTGCAACTCTTGGATCCTTTTTATCAATCATGTCTGCTCCTGTTAAGCGGAAGTTGTTATTAATCCATAGAGCTATACCTGCTAAACCAGAGGTTTGTGTTATAGCAACCCCAATTGGTCTATTTAGAAGTTTTGTTGTATTAAAAATATTATAAATCTCCTCATCCTTTAGCATACCATCAGCATGAATTCCTGCTTGTGTAACATTAAAGTGCTTACCCACAAAAGGTGTTCTTGGAGGAATTTCATAATCTAATTCTTTCTCATAATATTCAGCAATTTCTGTTATTATAGTAGTATCCATGCCATCTGATGTACCTCTAAGTGAGCAATACTCAAATACCATAGCCTCAAGAGGAGTATTTCCAGTACGTTCACCAATTCCAAGTAGTGAGCAGTTAACAGAGGAACAACCGTACAGCCATGCAGCTGATGAATTGTCAACTGCTTTATAGAAGTCATTATGTCCATGCCACTCTAGCAGTTCACTTGGAAATCCTGCGTGGTGTCTTAAACCATAAATTATTCCTGGTACGCTTCTTGGAAGAGCCACACCAGGATATGTAACGCCATAACCCATTGTGTCACAGGCTCTCAATTTAATTGGAACTCCGCTTTCATCCATTAATTTCTTAAGTTCAATTGCAAATGGAACAACAAATCCATAAAAATCTGCCCTAGTAATATCTTCAAAGTGGCATCTTGGCTTGATTCCAACATCCAACGCTTCTTTAATAACACTCAAATAATCTTCCATTGCCTGCTTTCTAGTCTTTTTTAGCTTATTAAATATATGATAATCAGAACAACTGACTAAGAATCCTGTTTCCTTCATTCCCATTTCTTTGGCAAGCTGGAAATCACTCTTTGACGCTCTTATCCAACTAGTTACCTCTGGAAATTGATAGCCTCTTTCCATGCACTTATAAACAGCTTCTTTATCCTTGTCGCTATACAGAAAGAACTCAGTCTGGCGAATGATGCCTTTTGGGCCTCCTAATCTATGCAGATAATCATAAAGCTTAACAATCTGTTCTACTGTATAAGGAGCTCTAGACTGCTGACCATCTCTAAAGGTAGTGTCAGTAATCCAGATCTCATCTGGTGGATTCATAGGAACTCTGCGATGATTAAAAGCACATTTTGGTACTTCATCATAATTAAAAATTTCTCTATAAAGATTAGGCTCTGATACGTCCTGCAGTGAATATTTGTACTGAGTCTGCTCTAATGTGTTTGATTTTTTATTAAATTCAATCATTCTAATTCCCCCCGCAAAATAAAAATATTTTAATTTTAAATAAGCTTATGATGAACACTGCATGATTTCATTAGATTTCCGTCAAACATGTTTTTTTGTATGTTTGTATAATTGTATACAATTTTAATTAATATGTCAATCCACAAATTTCAAGAAATTACCTAAAAATATTTCAAAGATTATATAGATTAGATAAAAAAGTGCTGCAGAAGCATTGATAATTGTAAATTATTAATCTAATATCATATCATAACTAATAATTACTATATTTCCTGCTCAAAGTTTTGCTGAGAAAAAAAGGTTTTTAATTATTAATGTAGAATAATATACAAATATACTTTTTAACTTACAGTTTATGCATAATTATGGAGGGAATATTATGAAAAAAAATAGTTCAGGCAGTTCTAAAAATTTATTTCTAATACTTATCAATATCATTTTATGTACAATATTTGCTATTGTAGCAGCTGTGATATTTAAAAACATAACTTTCGCAATTTTTACATTTTTGTGTTGTATAATAACTGGAGTTATTTTAGCTATCAATTCTGGAATCAATTTCCGTCGCAGTATCAAAAAGTTCTCTTTAGAAATTGATGGTTTAAAATCTGGCGACTTATCAAATTTTATAGAACCAAAAAAATACGGTATTCTTGGTGGTATTGCAACTGTAATTAATGTTGTTACTAGCGAAATACGTACACTTATTGAAGGCTTTTTTAATTTATCTCTTTCCATTACCCAAGCCTCAAGAAGTGTTGTTTCAACTACACAAAATGCTAGTAATGCAATTACAGAAATATCAAAAACAATAGATGAAATTGCAAAGGGTGCTTCCTCACAGGCTGAAGAAGCTCAACTAGGAGTACAGGTTGTTGACAAACTGTCAGAGCAAATTAATTTTGTATATGAAAGCTATAACGGTATCACTACTGAAACAAACAAAATCAGTGAGTTAAATTCCATAGGACTTAAAGCTGTTACAACATTAAGAGAAAAATCCAAAGAAACCTATGAAACTGCAGAAAAAATATTTTCTGTTATCGAAAATCTTACAAACGCAACAAAAAATATCGGATTATTTGTTGAATCTATTGAAAATATTGCTGAGCAAACCAATTTATTAGCACTTAATGCTGCTATAGAAGCTGCAAGAGCTGGTGAAGCTGGAAAGGGCTTTGCAGTTGTTGCTGATGAGGTACGAAAACTAGCAGATGAAAGTAGAAAATCAACTGAAGAAATTAACAATATGATGCAAAGCATAGCTGAAGAATCTGCTTTAGCTATTTCCTCCATGGAAATAATGAAAAAAGTGTCTCAAGATCAAAACTTAGCTGTTGATAAAACTAATAGTTCCTTTAATGATATTGCAAATGCTATTGACTTTATAGTTGAAAAGATAAGCGATGTTAATACTGCAGTAATTAAAATGCAAAATGACAAAGGTGATGTAATTAGTGCTATCGAGAATATTTCCTCCGTTTCTCAGCAAACTGCTGCATCAAGCGAAGAAGTTGCAGCTACCACTGAAAATCAGTTAAAAATTCTTGACGAAATGAAACAATCAGCTCAAAGTTTAGATCAATTAGTTAATCAGTTAAATGCAAACTTAAAAAAATATAAGCTAAAATAGTCATTAAATTCTTGCAATAAAGGACACATCAATTGTTACAGATGATGTGTCCTTTTCTTATAACAGGAAATGGGTTTTCTCTTAATATTTCATTAAAGCTTCCATTTCATGTTTCTATTTCATGTTTCTATTTCATCATTGTTTTTTCTATCCATATCTGTTGATTTAGAACGAACAGAATTTCTTTTTCTTAGTGCTTCGCTTAGTATATACTCAATCTGGCCATTTACAGAACGGAATTCGTCATCAGCCCACTTTGAGATTTCCTCCCACATTCTAGGACTCAACCTAAGCAATATCGACTTTTTTTCTGGCATACTAACCTCCACGCAAACTTAGACATAACATATATTGTAGCTATCGTGGAGGTACGCAAAACATGTATTAGTTCTTTAAACCTTCTGACTGCTAACCTCCACGCATACTTAGACATAACATATATTGTAGCTATCGTGGAGGTACGCAAAACATGTATTAGTTCTTTAAACCTTCTGACTGCTAACCTCCACGTCAACTCTAAGCATAAAATAAATAATAACTGCTCGTGTATACTCGCAACTCAATCCCAAAAGGCACATGTTTGTTGTACAAATACTACTCTCTGCAAAAACCACTTCGTGGTTTTTGAGGCTCGAAAAGGCACCATGTTTGCACAAACTTTATTTTCGAGCTGCTAACCCTCCACACCAACCATAGACATAAAATAAATAACAACATCTCGTGTATACTCGCAACTCAATCCCAAAAGGCACATGTTTGTTGTACAAATACTACTCTTTGCAAAAACCACATAGTGGCTTTTGGGGCTCGAAAAGGCACCATGTTTGCACAAACTTTATTTTCGAGCTGCTAACCCTCCACGTCAACTCTAAGCATAAAATAAATAACAACATCTCGTGTATATTCGCAACTCAATCCCAAAAGCACATGTTTGTTGTACACAAATGCCACTCTCTGCAAAAACCACTTCGTGGTTTTTGAGGCTCGAAAAGGCACCATGTTTGCACAAACTTTATTTTCGAGCTGCTAACCCTCCACGCCAACCATAGACACCAAAAGGCACATATTTATTTTACAAATTCAACACTCTGCAAAAAACACTTCGTGGTTTTTGAGGCTTGAAAAAGCACTATGTTCGTACAAACTTCTTTTTCAAGCTTTTAGTTGTGTAAAGTTCCAGTATTAATTATAGGTTGAGTGCTTCTTTCTCCACATAACACAACTAGTAAATTGCTAACCATAGCAGCCTTTCTTTCTTCATCAAGTTCTACGATTGATTCTTCGTTTAGTTTGTTTAATGCCATTTGTACCATACCAACTGCACCTTCAACAATCTTTTGCCTAGCTGCTATTATCGCTGCTGCCTGTTGTCTTTGAAGCATTGCCGCTGCAATTTCAGGAGCATACGCTAAATGTGAAATTCTTGCCTCTTCAACTATAACTCCTGCTTTACCAAGTCTCTGCTGTAATTCATTTTTTAAAGCTTCTGACACTTCATCAGAACTGCCTCTTAATGATAATGTCTGAGAATTCTCGTCATCAACATCATAAGGATACATGCCTGCTAAGTGCCTTAAAGCTGATTCACTCTGTACATTGACATAATCAACATAGTTATCTACATCAAAGCATGCCTCAGCAGTATTTTCAACCCTCCAAACAATTACAGCAGCAATCTCTATTGGATTACCCATCTCATCATTAACCTTTATCTTTTCGCCATTAACATTTCTAGATCTAAGAGATATCTTTTTCTTTGTATAAAAAGGATTTGCCCAATGCCACCCTGCTTCCTTTTCTGTTCCTACATATTTTCCAAATAAAATTAACACCATTGCTTCATTAGGTTGAATAGTAAAAAATCCAGGTAATATAAAGATAAATATAAAAAACATCAAACTACCTACTATTAAAAATAGTCCGCTATCAGAGTATAAACCTAATACAAAAACACCGACACTTAGAATTAAAATTGCAAATGAGATAAGTAGCATTAACCCACCTGACATGGTTTTTCTTACTATTTCCTTCATAGACAATCCCTCCAATATAAATTTATATACATTTGATATAATTATGATATCATTTTCATATTAATATTGTCAATATTTACATCTACCTCCGGCAGTACCTTATCCTTACTAATTCATGTATTTGTTTTGCTGAAAAACCCTTTATATATCTACCAGCCTGCAGACTTTTTATTAGTAAACTTCGTTATCAATTAAACTTATGCAACCAACTGTTTCACAAGTATGACAAATTGTATCCACAGCTACAAAATATTATTATTTTATATATTATAATAAACTCATAAGTTAACCAATAATTAAGCTTGAGAAATTCAAAAAAATCATAATTTAATTTTAATCACAATTACTAAAGAACTTTCACCGTATAGCAATAAATAAAATCAACAATGTTATTTAAAATATCTATTTGAACTTATGTTCATCAAGGAGGTAAATATGAAAAGAAAAATAATCAATATAAATGAAGAGAAATGTAATGGCTGCGGTCTATGTATAAATGCATGCCATGAGGGAGCACTTATACTTGAGAATGGTAAAGCGAAACTAATATCAGATAGTTATTGTGATGGTCTTGGTGATTGCCTGCCACAATGTCCCACAAATGCTATTACAATTGAGGAACGTGAGGCAGAAGCATATGATGAGGAACTAGTTAAAGAAAACTTGAAAAAGAAAGCCAATTCTCAAAATCAAGCCTCTGCACATCCTTCAATACACAGTGGTTGTCCTGGCTCAAGAGCAATGTCCATCAAAAAAAGTACAGATAGCATTACACAAGAACAGGCACAAGTTCAGCCTCTCACCTCTGAACTGCAGCAATGGCCTTGCCAAATAAAGCTAGTGCCTGTTAATGCACCTTACTTTGACAACTGTGACCTGCTAATTGCAGCAGATTGCACAGCATATGCCTATGCAAATATTCATAAGGATTTTATGAAAAACAGAATAACTTTGATAGGTTGCCCCAAGCTTGACGATGGTGATTACTCCCAAAAACTTGCTGCGATACTTTCAAATAACAATATAAATAGCGTTAAAATTTTAAGAATGGAAGTCCCATGCTGCGGTGGTATTGTAAATGCAGTGAAAACTGCTCTTATTCAATCAGGTAAAATGATTCCTTGGAGTATAGTTGTTATCGGTACAAATGGAGAAGTATTGCAAAGCTAATGGTTACTATTTATTTTATAGCATTCAGCAAATAAAATCTGTATAAATGTAACATTAATTCTATATAAACAATTAAAATAGTGTTACTATTCACCCGAGACAGGATGCCTTGGAAATACTGTCAGCGGAAATGCTTGTTCTTCACCGCAATTGTTTCAGCGCCAATTGCGGGAGCAAGCCATTGATATATTGCATGGGAGTACTATATTAGCGGTCTACTGCTGATATATGTTATTTCCCATTTTAGCAGCTACTAGCATACTATGAACAATGGATGGTGAATGTAGGGCACTCATAATCTAATCAAATTAATAAGCTCAATAGTATCAAAATATTTTTATATAATTTAAAATATTAACTGTATTACTAGCTTATATTGATATTTAGTATTATAATAGGTCTGTAGACATAAATGTCTAATAGACCTATTTTTTTACATAAGACTAAAAAGTAAATAAGTATAAATTTATTTAATTTTAGTAAAACTGCACTATGTTTTTATTAATTTAACTTATGCAATCATAAAGTAAGCCTAAACTTCTTTGTGACGAGTTTTATTAAATGTTCAATTATTATTTTATACCCTGAAACAAATGTTGGAGGTTAAAAATGTTAATAGGTATAAGTGGTGCAATGCAAGAGGAAATACAATTCTTGTCAGAAAGTATGAAGATTTCAGAAACAAAAACAATTGGAATGAGAGAATTTTATATCGGTGAGTTATTTGGTAAGGATGTGGTTTTAGTATTTTCCCGATACGGAAAGGTTGCAGCCGCCTCAACTGTAACTACACTAATTGAGGTTTTTAAAGTTGATTTAGTTGTATTCACCGGAGTGGCTGGAGGGGCGGAAAAAACCTTGAATATAGGCGACATTGTCATTGCTGATAAGTTGGTGCAGCATGACATGGACGCTAGTGCTCTACCGGGTTTTAGGAAGTTTGAGATACCATTACTAGGTATAGAGGCCTTTGAAGTTCCTGAGAAAATAATAACACTCGCTAAACAATCTGCTCTTCATTACATATCTGAGAATATGAAAGCTGACGTTTCCAAATCTGATTTAGAAGAGTTCAATATTACAACTCCTAATGTTGTAGTTGGTACTGTTGCAAGCGGTGACATTTTCGTAGCAGATAGTCAAAAGGTACAAAGCCTAAGAAACGAAATTCAGAATTTAATGTGTATTGAAATGGAAGGCGCCGCTGTCGCACAAGTTTGCTATGAACACAATGTTGATTTTATTGTTTTTCGAGTAATATCTGACAAGGCAGATGAAGAAGCAACTATTAATTTCCCTAAATTTAAAAAAAATGCAGCAAGTCATTTTACTAGTGGTATCATAAAGAGGTTCATAAAGTCAGTTACTCTGGATTGAAAGGCTTGATAAAGCTATTGATATATAAATTTATTTTTGAGTATTTATTGAGTTAAAGCTTCGAACCATAGTTGGCTTAACAAACCAAATATGTTCCTTTTGAAAAACAAGTTGAATAAATATATCGCTATACAATTGATTAATCAGCAAAGACAAAGGAGTACAGCAGTTACAGCGTACTCCTTATTAAATTAAGCCTGCATTAATGTTAAAATCACCAACCAAGTTATAGTTTGATAAACAACATATTCTTTGCAGTAAAAAGTTTTACCAACAAGTCCATGGTGTTATTCCTCCCCTACTATTCATTAATATATATTTAAAACCACAGTTTAAGGCACATAACAATAATTTCAGAAGCAATGAAAAACTCTAGTTAATAATAATTCTATTGAAGCTTAATTTAGATTAACATAATTTTATAATAATGTAACAATATTATTTAGCATCTAATATACTGCTATTAGAAATATTACACTACGGTTTTATTCAATTTTCCATTAAAGGTGATTGAGAATGGCATATACAGTTAGAGAATTATTTGCAAGATTGATACAATGTGAAGCCGAAGGAGAAGGTGATGACGGCATGAGAGCAGTGGCGTCTGTTGTCATGAACAGAGTTACTGTTCCATATGGCGAATTTTTTAGATTGCTTCATGGTGATGTGCGAAAAGCAATATATCAAATTAATCAGTTTACATGCTGCAAAGAAGTAGTAGCAAATGCTTATAACCCACAAAATATTTATAATATGAATCCACAGCAAATACATTATGACATTGCTGATTGGGCTTTAGCTGGGAACACTCTTGGTGCAGTTGCTAATTCTCTTTGGTACTATAACCCATATAGTCCTAAATGTGCAACTTATTTCCCACCTGGAGGTACTGGTATTATTTTCACCAGAATAAATAAACACTGCTTCTATGTACCTACAGAAAAGTATGCAAAAACATAAAAACTAAATATATGAAAATAAAGCTTTCTCAGTTATATAAATACTAGTTAACTCCTGATGAAATGTAAGTAAATTTACATAGAATATTATCACCTTGAAATTAGGTATTAACTTTTAATATAAAGTTAAGGCTGATAATTTAATTATTTATATTGTTATAAGAATATTGAAAATAATAGCAAATTGAATTTAGATAGATTGAATTAAGAAAGGAAGTTTAGTATTATGAAAAATTATTTTATTCCATACTATAATACCACCGACTGCTATCCAAAAGAACGTATTGACCCAAACAACCCTGTTCCCGAAGAATTGATACCTTCTTCAGACCTCAACCAATTAACACCTATAACACCAACTAGCGAACCACAGGCTATAACACTTGAGAGCACAGAATATCTGAACGGTTACTTACGTACAAAAATTGGGCGAAAAGTCAGAGTAGAGTTTTTAATTGGAACAGGAACATTAGTAGATAAATTTGGAGAACTAGTCAGTGTTGGTGCAAATTATATTACTATTAGGCAAGCTGAAACAGGTAATCTTGTAGCATGTGACTTTTATACAATAAAATTTATATCTTTTTATAGTTAAAATTATAACCTTGTAAGGCATTTATATTAAATACTTAATAAAGACATTACCCTTTATATCATACACAAACCATGATACTCACCTCCACTTAGAAAATTCGCTTGGCTCAGTTTTTCAGAGCAAACCGAATTTTCTTTGTTAACAAGGTGTCTGAAATGCATCTATAAGTGGAACCTCTTTTCTCTTTAAGTAGTTCTTCTTCTGATACAATAACATACAATAATAGTTTTAAGCACATTTTCATAATTTTCATATAGATGTAGGAAACCTGATAATTTCAGACATAGAATTCCACATAGCTTATAAGAAAAAAACCAAATAGATTGTTAAAGCTACCGCCCCTAAATAATAACTTTCAGTTTACCGTTCTATCCGAGCTATTGACCTAGAACTAATTTCATGGAATTTATATAAGGAGCAACTTAAATTAGAAAGCAGTACATTGCCTACATATACAAAAAAGCACTAGACAACAATCTTTGTTATCTAATGCTTTTGGCGTGCCAATAGGGATTCGAACCCCAGACCCACGCCTTAGAAGGGCGTTGCTCTATCCAGCTGAGCTATTGGCACATATGGAGCGGGTAGAGGGAATCGAACCCTCGCAATCAGCTTGGAAGGCTGATGTTCTACCATTGAACTACACCCGCATCTGTTGCTTATCATCAGCGTTTGAAGTGTATCGCCAGCTGACTTTTAATATTATAAAGGACATGTTATACTTTGTCAACATTTTTTCAAAATTTTTTTATTTTTTATTTACAATCTCTAAAACCCGCTTAAATCAAGCTTTACAAGACATAATTTTATTTAAAAATAAAGAATATCAGAAAAAATTTTATTTTTATTGATATCCAAAATAGCATATGACTCTGAAAAACGGCTTCTTGATTGCGTTATACTTCCAGGATTTAACAGAAGTATATTATCAATTTTTTCAATAGTTGCTACATGGGTATGTCCAAACAAGACTAGCTTTGCATTTTCAGCTTTAGCGCGTTCTAGTATACGTTTGTAATTCAATTTAACAGAATAATTATGTCCATGGGTAATGAAAATTATATTATTTTCTATCTCAAGAACTTTTTCGGTACTGATATCCTTATTTCCATCACAATTTCCACTTACAAATTCAAATCTAATATTTGGATACAATTCACTTAATCGAACTGCATCTTTATAATAGTCTCCAAGATGTATTATAATTTCAACGTCAGGATTTAATCCTATTGCTATTCTCGCATTTGAAATATATCCGTGAGAATCACTAATTACAAGTGCTTTCATTTAGCCCCTTCCCCCATAGCTAAAATTCAAATTATTCATTTCTATTAATCATTAAATATAGCTTATTTAATTCTCCCTTCTTATACCCATGGTCTATAAGCGGAAGTGACATATTAATGGTTTCCAAATAATCAAATGAACATAAATTAGTAATTTACTAGAACTAGCAATTACTTCTTATTAGCTTCTTATTAGCTTTTTTAAGCATTCACACTCACCATTCAAAGCTGCTTTAACCGACATGCATTAAGCATTCCTGCAAATAATTTAAACTTGCTGAATCTATATAAATATAG
Source organism: Ruminiclostridium herbifermentans (assembly GCF_005473905.2). Lineage (NCBI taxonomy): Bacteria > Bacillati > Bacillota > Clostridia > Eubacteriales > Oscillospiraceae > Ruminiclostridium > Ruminiclostridium herbifermentans. The sequence goes on along the minus strand of NZ_CP061336.1, from coordinate 1,826,291 downwards.
CCATCTAAAATACAACTATAAACATATCAAGAATCTATATTCTATTGTCTGCTTTAGAAGCAGTTAGTATCGGGTAAATACTCTTTGATTTTTTCAGCCATTTTGTTCAAAGCCTTTGCTCGATGACTTATTTTATTCTTTATATCTGTGTCTAATTGAGCCATGGTTTTGTCATATTCTGGTACATAAAAAATGGGATCATATCCAAAACCATTATTGCCTTTACACTCAAAATCTATAAAGCCCTCACAAGTATCACGTACAACAAAAGCTTTTCCATCAGGAAATACAACAGCTATGGCACAAACAAATCTAGCAGTTCTTTTTTCAAAAGGTACACCCTCTAACATGCCTAAAAGCTTTTGATTTTTATCATCGTCAGTAGCCTCGGGGTCTCCAAACCTAGCTGAATATATTCCTGGAGCACCATCAAGAAAATCCACTTCAAGCCCTGAATCATCGGCTATAACTATCTTATTTGATATTTTGCATATCTCTTGAGCCTTCTTCATGGAATTTTCTTCAAATGTAGTACCATCTTCTTCAACATCAATATCTATTCCAATATCACCAATTGAAACTACTTCAAAAGACATATCAGCTAAAACTTTTTTTATTTCAGATATCTTCCCCTGATTCTTTGTAGCAACAACCAATACATTCATTCTTTTTCTCCCCTAATCAAATTTAATTCCTTAAATAGAAAGTAAATTAGTTATTTTAATACTTCCTTTTGTAGCTGAATCAGCTTATCTATACCTGATTGCGCTAAATTCAGCAATCCATCTAATTGCTTTTTACTAAAACTGCTTTTTTCACCTGTTGCTTGAATTTCAATAAACTCACCTTTGTCAGACATAATTACATTCATATCCACCTCTGCATTACTATCCTCGGTATAGCATAGGTCTAACATTTCTTTACCGTTTACTACCCCAACACTTGTGGCAGCAACAAACCCCTTAACAGGCATTTTAGAAATTAATCTATTATTTTTCAGCATTCTGCACGCATCCACCAATGCAACATAGCTTCCAGTAATTGAAGCCGTTCTAGTTCCTCCGTCTGCTTGAATTACATCACAATCAATAGTAATAGTTCTCTCGCCTAAGAGTTTTAAATCTACAACTGTTCGCAGCGATCTGCCTATTAAACGCTGAATTTCCTGACTTCTGCCATTTAGTTTAAGCTTTGATATATCTCTCGCATTTCTTACACCTGTTGCTCTAGGAAGCATAGCATATTCAGCTGTAACCCATCCCTCTCCTGAATCCTTTTTGAAGGGCGGAACTCTTTCTTCAACCGAAGCAGTACAAATAACCTTTGTATCTCCTACTTCAATTAGAACTGATCCCTCAGCATGTTTTATATAATTTCTTGTAATTTTCACAGGTCTTAATTGTCCATTCTCTCTTCCGTCTTGTCTTAACATATTTCCTCCAAATCAAGTATAAATAATATTTAATTTTTAATTAATCAACATTTAAATCACTGCATATAAATCAGGCTGCATATGCAGCAGTTCGTATTATTGAACCACATTTGTGAGATTGGCTCCTTCGCAGCAAACACAACTATTTATAATGTAATTACACATTTTTTATAAATTTTAAAATACAAATAGCATAAAAAAATTTAATCTCTGGTATTCCCAGATAAAAAGAACCAGAGTCAAAAATGACTGTAGTTGATACAAATCATTTTTGACTCTATTAATAATACATTAATTCTTTACAAAAATCACCTATATTTATTAATTTGGAATCTAATTAAATCAAATTTGTATGAATTTGTTGAAGAACAGTTAATTCTACTATGGTCTGTTGCAAAACAAGAAATAATGTATATCAATAATTAACTGCTTAAATAGTACTCACATGCAATATATATCTATTGCTTGCTCACGAAATTAACGCTGAAATAATTGCGGTGAAAAGTATCGATATACAGAAAATCTTGTTTTGCAACAGCCCTGCGTAACAAATATCTTGTAAGTGACCCATTTAGATAAGTTTGTACGGGAGTACCAGTAAGCTAGTACCTTATATTTACCTGCAAAGTTCACAGAATTATTAGCCTAACTCGTTTGCTGATTTTTTTGAAATGAATTTTACAGGCAAACTACTTAATTACTTATGCTGGTACGCGAGTATAACTTAGATAAATGGGGTACTGGGTTAATTACATTTGTATGAAATTTATTTGTCTATTACCTTATTTATAGTACCGGGTAAAATTTTAGCTACTGCAACCTCAGTACCTTCTGGTAAAGTGTTTTCCTTTCCATCTATCAATATTTTTACTTTATTAGCTCCTTTTAATTGGCTTACAGTATAATATATCTGATTTAATAAGCTTTGTTCCTTCTCTGATCCTCCATAATTGCTTATCTGAGAAGAAAAATCCAATGTCACCAACCCATTTCGTTCGTCATATGAAAGCAGCTTAGTTCCTTCTGGGAATGATGTAAAATATTTAGATTCACTTGGTGTTTTTGCAAGTTCAGAAAACATCATTAATGGAATTTGATTAGCCTCTGATTTTTCAATTTGCTTTGAGACTGGCACTAGATAATTTAACTCTTTATTACCATAGACCATATAATATAAATCGCATTTTACGCAACCATCTTTAAGTTCGGTTTCATCCGTATTAATAAAAGTATTCTGTCTGTTGGAAATTTCGGGTAAATCAGTGCCGTTAACAAGCCTATCAAGTGTTTTTCCTTCAACTCTTATTTCAACATTTGAAATTGTTTTAAATCCTGTTAAAGTATATACAACGGAGGAAATTATCATTTGCTCATCAGATTTACTTGCAGAATTAAGAAATTCCTTCGAAAAGTCTATAATAGCATTTCCATTTTTAATGCTCAGACCTCTTATAGTTGTACCCTTTGGCAATACAGGATACAAGCCATAATAAGCCAGCTGTTCCCTTGTTACTGCTTGATCCACTAAACCGTTTATTGCCGCCTTCGCTAAGCCTTCTTGCTTTGTTACTTTTCTAGTAACAGGTACAAGCAGGCCTTCTTTAGTTCTATAATAAAGTGTTATCAATACACTTTCTTTATTATTTGAATCACTGATAACACCTTTTCCTGTCCCATTCTCTACAAAAGTCTCTGTATCTATTGATTCACTAGAAATACCGCTTGCTGCTCCACTAGCCATTAATGCATTATCACTAGTCGAATTTGCAGCTGTAGTATTATTGCTATTTTGTGCTGATTCATTAATTACAAAGGCATTTGCCGCCGAATTTTCATCCTTGTCTGTCTGTATAGCATCAGGAATAATTTTATCTGAATCCTTCGGATTCTTTCCTATAAATGAACATCCTGTAATCATCAGCATAACTACTAGCATAATGCTAATTGTTCTTTTCATTATTTAGTCCTCCTTATTTTTGAAAAAATTTCCATAAAATAATTATAGACCAAATTTATACATTTTATTATTTCCCAAGAGTAATTGCTATCAAATAAAAAACTTTAACTATGCTGTCTTTATTGATTGGCTTTTTTCTCTAGTTCAATTTTCTCTAAAGCCTTAATTACTGCATCACATAAAGCTTGCGCAGTTTTTTGCTGAAAAGCCTCACTTTTTAAGTTCTTTAAATCAGTGGGATTAGTTAAAAACCCTATTTCGCAAAGGGCAGCTGGCATTTTTGTATATTTTAATACAACAAGATTTGGCCTTTCAACGGTTTTCCTATTAACTGTTTTCAACTTATTAATTAACGAATCTTGTAGCAATTTTGCAAATTTCTCGCCTGTAAATGAGGTATCCCCAGCCCTTTCAGGATAATATAGTGTTTCTGTTCCACTTACTTTACTATTGTCAATAGAATTATTATGTATACTTAAAAACAGTGTTGCATTTAAGGCATTTGCAATATATGGTCTATCATATAAGCCAACAAATGTGTCATCTTGACGAATCATATACGTTTTAATATTCTTAGCCTCAAGAAGTTCTTCCAACTTTAATGCTATAGCAAGGTTTAAATCTTTTTCATATGTAGTACCTTTACAAGCACCAGGGTCAACACCACCATGACCAGCATCAATAACAACTATTATTTCATCATCTTTTGCAGGCGTTAACAAGTTTATTTCAGATTGATTCAGTTTTTCATTAAAAGAAATGAAAAATTTGAACTCCTTTTTTGTATTAATGACTATATGAGTGTCTCTTGTTTCTTTATCTCTTTTAATTTCAACGGTACTAACCCGTGAATCATCTATGTTAAAAACTTCTTCCTTAAGAAAAATTTTAGAACTTGCAGGCAAAATTATTGTGTATTGTTCTGCATCATAGCTTTCTGTAAAGTAATTTGTAATAGTAGAACCAACACTTGCAAGTTGTATTCCCTTTAATGAGAAATAGACTCTATCGTATTTATTTATATATGATAGTTCAGCCTTCTTAGGTGCAAGTAAATTTATTTCAGTCACATTTGATTTTTCATTATAGGATATGTAAAAATTAACCTCTGTTTTTATATTAAACACTATATGAGTAGCTTTTGTTTCCTCATCCTCTTTTATTTCAACAGAACTCACCAATGAATCGTCAATGTTAAGAACTTCTTGCTTTATGAAAACACCTGACCTTTCAGGTATAATAATTGAATATCTGCCGTTTTCCATATCATATGCTTCTGAAAAATTGTTACCAGAACCAAGGCTTAATAAATTAATATCCTTTAATAAATAGTAAGCTTTATTTTTATCATTAACATAAGTTAATACGGTATGTATTTGCTCTTGGTCACTTACAGCTGTTTCCTCATTTGCATTTTCATTGCTTGTGTTGGGCTCCTGTGATACTGAATTGTTTGTGCTGTCCTTAATGCTTGTACCATCGTCAGCACTAGAGTTTCCTTTAGTATCTGAGCCGCCTGTAATGACTGTATTTTTTGTACTAATATAAACTGTTCTATTTGCAGAATTCCAGCTAATATCAGCACCAAAGGCTTCAGCTACATACTTTGCTGGTACATAGGTTCTGCCATCCTTTAACAAAGCAGTAGTATCCATCTGCTTTAATTTACCATTTAATGTGTAATATGCATCATTTATAAAAAGTACTAATGTGGTGTCTCCTAATTTAAAGGTTGCTTTCTGCTCTTGACCGTCCCAAGCTACAGTGGCTCCCAATTCTTCAGCAATAAATTTAGCAGGTGTTTGAGTCCTATTATTTGAATCAAGAAATGGCTGTGCATCAGGAAATTTGATTGTTATATCATTAACTATTACACTTATTGGCTGCTGCTGACCAAATGTAACTGTTGTAAAAACTGTAAAGAGACTTAAAATCAATATAAAGTGTATTAGTATTTTTTTCATATGTACTGTCCTCCTAAAAATAGTCGTATTATTCAAGGTTTCTATTGAAAAGGCTTGACTAATACTTTATCCTATGTAAAATATTGTGCTATATATTTTTGAACCCTTAAAGGTAAAATTATAGTACTAGTTATGATATATAGTTTAAGTATACTATTTTATTTAGAAAAATAGAAAACGAAATTAGAGTTTTAAAAAAAATGTAACATTTGTGTAAAAGTAATTTGATAAATTAACGAAAAACCGACAAACTTTGAATATACTATTAACTAAAAACGGAATGTGTGCGGCGTTTAAAACGCTAAGATAGTTCATTACTGGCTCATTTACTTTACTTCAAAAAGTTATTTTTCAATTTATTTGGCTCAATTTGCTGATGTTCAGCCATATCAAGGTTAAATAACTGCATGAATTTGCATGTAAAAAAAGCTTTCTTTTCAATATCCCTATAAAAAAAGAATTAAAAATATCTGAAATATAAAAAATTGTCTGGAGTATTTTAGTGTACACATTCAAGCTCAGAAATAAAAGTAATTTCGAAACACACTTATTTATAAATACATAAAAAATTCCTATATTAATACAATAAATATGGCAGGAAACCATTGATAGGCCTCCCGCAACAATAAAATTTCTATATTGGAAAGTTAATTATTTATTGCTTATCAACAATCACATCCGCAATCAGAGGTTTCAGCCAGCGGTCAGATTATTATTTATTATTCAACAACAATATACATCCACAATCCGAGTTTTCGGTCAGCAGTAACATTAATGTTATTTATTGTTCAACGACAATATACATCCACAATACTTTTGGCGATACAGTCCCATATCTCTTGCCATTTGCTGTCCTTGTCTGAAGCCTGGTCTAAAATCCCTATATACAAATTGCACACCATATTTCTTTGCATAATATTCACCAAGTTCTTTTATTAAATCGTGTTTTTGATATGGACTAACCAAAAGAGTTGTAGTAAATGCATCATAACCTTTTTCCGCTGCATACCTTGCAGCTTTTTCTAATCGTAAGGAATAGCATTTATGGCATCTGTCCTCTCCAATATCCTTCATTGCTTCCCACTCATCCTGCCTAAATTCATCATCGTATGCTACTGGTATATTTGTTATACTGCTGAGTTTTTCTACATTTTCTTTTCTTCTAGTATGTTCTTCGATTGGATGAATATTAGGATTATAATATAAACCTTGAATTTCAAAGTTCTCTTTCAACAACTCCTGTATAGGAAATGTGGAACATGGTCCACAACACATATGCAATATAAGTTTCATTTAATGCTAGTCCTTTCCCAATAAAATTAATCATTTTTCTTTAATTAATAATACTATATAAAATAATAGTACTAGCTTACTGTTACTTCCGTACAAACTTATTCTAAATAGGCTATTCACAAGATATTTACCTTATTTGTACTCGCGTACCAGTATAACAACAAACAATTTACCTGCAAACATAGTTCAAAAAATGCAAGGTTTATAAAATAATTCGCACAACACATTGCTGTAATATTATAATTCAAAGATAAATTGGAATAATAAAAAATCTTATTATATCTATTCCTCCCCAAAAGGCAGTCCAAAATGCTCATATGCATGCCTTGTAGCCATTCTCCCTCTAGGTGTCTTATTAATATAACCCAGTTGTATAAGAAAAGGCTCATATACATCCTCTATTGTTCCTGGGTCCTCTCCAATAGAAGCTGCAAGAGTATCAAGTCCTACAGGTCCCCCACTAAATTTTGTTATTATACTCAAAAGCATATTTCTATCTACGCCATCAAGACCAATTTCATCAACCTCAAGGGCATCAAGGGCATGTTTTGCAACCTTTAAATCTATTATCCCTTTTCCAATAACTTGCGCAAAATCACGAACCCTTTTCAATAGCCTGTTTGCAATTCTAGGCGTTCCTCTTGACCTTCTTGCAATTTCATAAGCACCATCTTCATCTAATTCTATGTTAAGTATTCCTGCAGAACGCTTTACAATATGCTTAAGTTCATCGGCAGTATACATTTCAAGCTTATTAATAACGCCAAATCTATCCCTGAGCGGGGCAGTAAGTAGTCCAGCTCTGGTAGTAGCACCTATTAATGTAAATTTAGGAAGGTCAATTCTAATAGAACGAGCACTTGGTCCCTTACCTATGATTATGTCCAAGGCATAGTCTTCCATAGCCGGATATAAAATTTCTTCTACACTCCTGTTAAGGCGATGAATTTCATCAATAAAAAGTACATCATGGGTGCTTAAATTTGTTAGTATTGCAGCCAAATCCCCTGCTTTTTCAATTGCTGGTCCCGATGTAATTCTAAGGTTTACGCCCATTTCAGATGAAATTATACTGGCAAGTGTAGTCTTTCCCAATCCAGGAGGTCCATATAGTAAAACGTGATCCAAAGCTTCATTTCTTCTTTTAGCAGCCTCAATAAATACATTCAGATTACTCTTCACCTTGGATTGTCCTATATATTCGTCAAGCTTTTTTGGTCTTAAACTCACTTCATCAATATCTTCAGAATGTGTTTCTCTATTTACTAGTCTTTCATCTTCCATATTAACCTCCATGTTTATCCCCAGCTTACTATATTGTCGCATATAATAATGACTTCAATATATATAACTATAGATGGATACTGATTTTGCTATTTGGTAAATTCTAAAATTATATCCATTGAGCATGCTTTTATACATGTAATTTATCTAAACAAACTTTTCAAAGAAAGCCGAACTTACTAGAGTTTATAAATCTTTTGTTACTATGTAAACTAGCTTATGCTATATAATTATCTGACTTAATAGTTAGTAAGGTCTCCTGCACCTATAAATTCAACTGCAAAATTAGAATAAAATAAGTATTAATTAATTTAAATTCTGTTCTTTTTTCTTTTATACAAAAAGTACAGTTGGGTATAGTACATCTCTATTGTATTTTACAGCAAAACAACAGGACTTTATCTTAAGGACAGCCCTTAGATCCGAATGATAAAGCTTATTTCATTGAAAGTGACTTAAGTGCCTTCGTTATAATTTCCTCTACGCTCATTCCCTCTGTGTATACGTTATTAACTGACTTTGAAGCTTCAAAGGAATTGTATCCTAACACCATAAGTGCGCTCACCGCCTCAGTTAATGCACAGTCACCTTCATTTTGTTCATTTATTGTCGAACAGCCAAAAGTATTATTTGTAAGCTGCTCTTTAGATATTTTATCTTTAAGTTCCAGGATAATTCTTTGAGCTACCTTTGCTCCAACTCCCTGAGCTTTTGTTAAAGATTTTATATCCTGTGAAACAACTGCAAGAGCAAATTTGGATGGTGAAAGTGTTGATATTAATGAAATAGCAGCCTTTGGCCCAACTCCTGATACAGATATCAGCATTTCAAACATACCCAGTTCTTCCACAGTGTGAAAGCCATATAAAACTGCTAAGTCTTCTCTTACATAGTAATGAGTATGTATTTTGACCTGTGTTCCAATCTGTCCTACACTGTTTATAGTAGATAATGCGGTAAAAATCCTATATCCTATTCCACCTGCTTCTACAATTATACTGCTACTAGACTTATCTTCCAAAGTTCCCTTTATATATGCAAACATTTTACACTCTCCAATATATTGTTTGGTCTAAAATTTATTATATCCTAAAATAGTTCCCATCCTATGGGAATTTCCATGGCATATTGCAATTGCCAAAGCATCAGCAACATCATCCGGTTTGGGAATAGCATTTAAGTTCAATATAGCTTTTACCATTTGCTGTATCTGTACTTTTTCAGCTCTGCCATACCCTACAACCGACTGCTTTACCTGCAAAGGAGTATATTCATATATATCAACACCTGCTTTTGCAGCAGCAAGTACCGCCACTCCTCTGCCATGTCCAACATTAAGGGCAGTTTTTATATTCTTATTAAAAAACAATTCTTCTATGGCAATGGCCTCTGGTTTAAATTTCTCAATCAATTCCTCCAACTGATTATATAGCACTAAAAGCCTTTGTGAAAGCTTCATGGATGCCTCTGTTGTAATTGCTCCATAATCCAAAACCGAAAATTTGTTCCCTTCATATTTTACAACACCATAGCCTGTAATTGCAAATCCAGGGTCTATCCCCATTATTATCATTAGTAACCCCCATGCTTTCTATTATTCAAAGTTTTATAGTTCACTTAACCTTGTAAGTTAAAAATCAAATATTTAATTTTAATAATAATCAAATGAATAAATCAAATAAAAAATTCATTTCTTTGACTGGATATAAAATTCAACCAAAATTAACTTGCACATTATAACATTTTTAGTCACTATTCAGTCAATGACAAATTATATTTTTTTGGCTATTCAACTATAAAATGAAAAGCTGAATAATGGCATCCTATATGCTGCTTTTCTTGTCAAAAAGCCATTAGTATACTTAATCGCGGCTTAGCTTTCCATTCAAATGTTAGATAAAAAATATTTATTACAAAACAGACCATTAATAAATTAAACATCCAAAGACTGAGTGTATTCTATTTATGAGGCTGAATAGAAATACTTATAATTTTAATATTATTGTATAAATATAAAATCATATTGAATATTTATGCAATACATTGTATAATCATTGTTGTAAATTTATTATTTGGTAAAAACTTAATTTATCAGGGAGTTTTCTTCCCTTCTAATTAAGAATTCATTTATAATATATTTTAGCATAATTTTATAGTATTGTTTTTTAATTTTAAATATTTAGTTGTTGCTGAATTTTTCAGCTGAAAGGATGGTAAATATGAGCAAAGAAAAGGTTTTATTAGCTTATTCAGGTGGACTTGACACCTCAATTATTATTCCATGGTTAAAAGAAAACTATGATTATGAAGTAATCGCTATGGCTGGTGACGTTGGACAAGGCGCTGAATTAGAGCCATTAAACGAGAAAGCAATAAAAACAGGTGCTTCCAAGATTTATATAGAGGATTTAAGAGAAGAGTTTATAACTGACTTTATATATCCTACATTAAAAGCTGGTGCAATATATGAAGGAAAATATCTATTAGGTACTTCCTTTGCTAGACCTATCATTGCAAAGAGAATGGTTGAGATTGCATTGAACGAAGGTTGTACTGCAATTTGCCATGGCTGTACTGGTAAAGGTAATGACCAAGTTAGATTTGAGTTAACTGTTAAAGCTTTAGCTCCTCATCTTAAAATAATAGCACCTTGGAGAATTTGGGACATTAAGTCAAGAGAAGAAGAAATAGATTATGCTAAGGCAAGAAATATTCCTGTTCCAGTTACTAAAGAAGATAACTATAGTATGGACAAGAATCTATGGCACTTAAGCCATGAGGGTATGGATTTAGAAGATCCTTGGAATGAACCACAATATGATAAAATATTACAGCTAATGGTTTCACCTGAAAAAGCTCCTGATGTACCAACATATGTTGAGATCTATTTCGAAAAAGGTATTCCTAAGAAAGTAAACGGTGTAGAGTACAGTCCAATTGAATTAATGAATGTACTAAACAAGGTTGCAGGAGAAAACGGAGTTGGTATAGCTGATATAGTTGAAAACAGACTTGTTGGTATGAAATCAAGAGGTGTTTATGAGACTCCAGGCGGAACAGTTCTTTATGCTGCACACAGAGAATTAGAATTGCTTTGCTTAGACAGAGACACTATTCACTACAAGGATTTGGTAGCTCAGAGATTTGCTGAATTAGTATACTTCGGACAGTGGTTTACTCCTCTTCGTGAATCATTATCAGCATTTGTTGATAAAACACAGGAGACAGTGACAGGTACAGTTAGAATGAAACTCTACAAAGGTAACTGTATGCCTGCAGGTGCTAAGTCTGAATACTCCTTGTACAGTGAAGAAATTGCTACCTTTGATAAGGATGAAGTTTACAACCAAAAGGATTCTGAAGGCTTTATTAATCTCTTTGGTCTTCCGATAAAAGTTAGAGCTCAAATGCTACAAGGTAAGGATATAAAATAATTAGTATAGTGCTCCATACAAAATGGCAAAAACTCTTGCGCTTTTTTATAAGCAATAAAATGCATGGGTTCGTGAAAAGATTCTTTTTGAGCTTTTGTATCCATTATTAGGACAAATTATTTAAACATTAATGAACTTGTATGGGACAATCCTAAATGGGTTGTCCCTTTATTAAAATTGAAATATTATTAATTCATCAAATATTTGAGTAACCCACTTAGATAAGTTAGTACGGAAGTATAAGTAATCCATTACTGTGCTTTTACTCTGCAAGGCTTGTAAATAAATAGCCAACGTGTTAGATTAAGTTTTTGTATTAGCTAATGTAAGAATGGGAAAGTTAAACTAACTAAAAAATACTATTGTTATTTTTGGTAGATGGAGGTAAATATGAAACTTTGGGGCGGTAGATTTGAAAAAGGAACTGATAAGCTAGTAGATGACTTCAACTCCTCTATTAGATTTGACTCACGAATGTACAAGCATGATATATTGGGAAGTATCGCCCATGCAAATATGCTTGGCAAATGCGGAATTATTTCTACTGAGGAAAGTACCCTAATTCAAAATACACTTAAAGCTATTTTAAGTGATATTGAAGCCGGAAAAATTGAGTTTGAAATTGATGCAGAAGATATTCACATGAATATTGAAAAGATACTTATTTCCAGAATTGGAGATACAGGAAAGAAACTCCATACTGGAAGAAGCAGAAATGACCAGGTTGCCCTTGATATAAGAATGTATTTAAAGGACGAAATTAATATCATTAAAGACATGCTTGTTAATCTTGAAAATACTATTATAAAAATATCAGAAGATAATTTAGACACTATCCTGCCAGGATATACTCACTTACAGAGAGCACAGCCTATAACCTTTGCTCATCATATGATGGCTTATTTTGAAATGTTCAAACGTGATATTGGGAGATTGAGTGATTGTTATTCAAGAATGAATGTACTCCCACTTGGTTCAGGAGCTTTAGCTGGTACAACATACCCTCTTGACAGGTATATGGTTGCAAATGAGCTTGGATTTAATGATGTTACACAAAATAGTCTTGATGGTGTAAGTGATAGAGATTTTGCTATTGAATTGCTCTCATGCCTTTCAATTCTTATGATGCATATGAGCAGACTTAGTGAGGAAATAATTCTCTGGTCATCCCATGAGTTTGGCTTTGTTGAACTGGATGATGCTTATAGTACAGGCAGCAGTATTATGCCTCAAAAGAAAAACCCTGATGTAGCTGAACTTGCCCGTGGTAAAACAGGACGTGTATATGGAAGCCTTATGACTATGCTTACAGTTATGAAGTCCCTTCCATTGGCTTATAACAAGGATATGCAAGAGGATAAAGAAGCTATATTTGATGCAGTGGATACCGTTAAAATGTGTTTGCCTGTTTTTTCAAATATGCTTGCCACTATGAAGCTTCGTAAAACAAATATGTACAAGGCAGCCCAAGGCGGCTTTACAAACGCTACAGATATTGCCGATTATCTTGTAAAAAAGGGTATTCCTTTTAGAAGCGCCCATGAAATTATAGGTAAAATGGTGCTTTACTGTATTGAAAATAACAAAGCTATTGATGATATGAGTATGGAAGAGTTTAAAGGTTTCTCTGAAAAGATTGAGGATGATGTTTATACTGAAATCAGTCTTGAAAAGTGTGTTGCAGGAAGAAAGCTTCCAGGTGGTCCTGCTGGCGAAACTGTACTAAAGGCTATAGAAAATGCAAAAATGTTCATTAGTTCGTTAAGCTAAAATAACTACGAAAAAACGTATTGTTTCCTGTATTTTAATATAACCCACCTTTGATTGATAATATCAAAAAGTGGGTTATATTAATTATTGGCAACTACAATTTTAAGACTCCCAATTGTATCTCGCAATAAGGGAGTCTATTAATCTCTTTTATGTTAATTAAAATAACCATTGGTAATTCTCCAACAGATTCTTATGTGTCAAGTTTGAGCATAAAAAAATAGGCAATAGGCATAGTTTTAATAAATATATCTTTAATTGCTATAAAAATAATACCATCTATAAATTACCATCAAATTGATGCTGCTTTATATTATGAGAAAGACATTGTATACCTATATTAAGGACTATGCTTTTTGAACTCATTTCAACAATAATATTTGAAGTAGTAATACCTATTTCATTTAGATGACTTTGGATATCGCTCTTAATGCTTTCTAGCAACGCTCTATCTCTTACCTCTATAGTCTCTTGATTCAAAAGCATTATATACCTCCCATAAAAATATTTGCATCAGTGAACCTTCGCTTTTTTTTCTAACGCCTTGCCCAAGCTAAACCATGAATCCCTCAATTTAAATCTCATCTCTTCATCAAGGGTTCTCTCGATAATATCATTCAGGCTCTTTCTGGCTTCAATGTAATCCTTAATCACAAATTCTTCTTTAGACATTATTTCCTCTATATACTTAATCCATTCCTTAAGAAGATCAATACCAACATATTCTGTAGCTGCCTTCCTTTTGATGTGATATACTACCTGCTTAATTGCTTTTCGCTTCACATCAACATCAGTTTGAATCTTATTGCTTCGCTTCTGGCTCATAAATTATAATCTCTCCCCTTTTAACATCATATAAATTAGCCTCTATGCCCATTTTCAGCCCAAAACAATAAAACTTTTTATTAAATAAAAAGTTCTGCTTTTTAAATAATTTTTAAATTGTGAAATGTGATTTAGAATTTGATTTTTAATTTCCAGTTCGTTTACTTTATTATAAAGTATTACCAGTATTTTTGCAAATGATATTATTTTTTCACATAACTTATGAAAAGCAAAAGGATGTCTTCTGACAGATAACCCGTCTGAACAACATCCTTAAAAAGTCTATTTAACTAAGCTAAGTATAAGTCTTTATCACTGTTTTCAAATATTTCACAAAGTAATATAGAAAATCTTCTCCACTATATTATTATTTTGTATCAATAACATTCGGCAATTATTTAATACGTCTAATACGTCACCAACTGTTTTCCATTTAGCCTTGCCATATCAACGTTCTCTTTTTTTTGTTGCGGTACAGTGACAGTGTTAGCATCTCCATCACTTACGTACTGTGAATTGCCCTTGCTCAATGCATCAAGCCACCATGCCAAATCACAATCAACCTTGGTTATACCTGTGGCTCTTACTCTAGGAATAGCCAGTGGATCAAATTTAACTGAAACTGGTGACGGTGATGGATTTGCACCAACCAGCATAATTGCAGAGTGCTTGTATTCGGTACCTTCATAATTTCCCTGAATGACGTATTCCTTTAAATTCTTTGATGCACTGCCAAAGGGAAGTGAAAAAGAATTAAAAGCATATCCAGGTACATATTCATTCATAAGCTTTTGGTTGCCTCCAACCTCTTCAAGCATCTTTTGAACAGTTTTAACACTTGGTAACGATACATGTGTTTTTGTATGATTTCCAATTTCAAATCCTTTGTCAATGAGATACTTTAGTCTATCTGACATTGTTCCAGCACCTTTGAAAGTAGTTTTAACACCTAAATTAACAAAGAATGTGCCATTTAGTCCAAAGTCAGGGTGCTTCTTATAAAATGCCTCCATTATACCAACAGCTGACTTGGGATTAGCAATAAGAGTTCCATCTTTTTCAACTAAATTAAACTCTCCTGCTGTTCCATCATCAAACGTAAAAACAATAGGTATGCAGCCCGCAGGAACATTAATATTATTGTTCAGCATATCTGTAAGACTAATCAGTCTATACTTTCTATCATATAAATCCTGAAGAAGTTTTTCGAACTCTGAAAATGTGGTTGTATACTCCTTATCTCCACTTTGGTATTCTTCAACAAAGTTGTGGAACATGACAACCATAATTTGACCACTTTCATCTGGCTTAATGCTGCTGTAGTCAATGATGTTGGCTTGCTGAGTGTTGTCAGTTGTTACTGTTTTATTATCAGTGTCGCCATTAGCCTCATTTCTAGTATTACTGTCATCACTGCTATCAGTACTTTCAACGATACTGTCAGAAGAAAGTGCATCCATTTGCTCCTGACTCTGAGTTAAGCTAGAAGCTTCACCTAAAACAGTATTTTCAGCATTATTAATTTCTTTGTTTGTATACAAATTATTAGTGCAGCCAGAAACAAGAGCAGCTATCAAAATTAATATTAGTAATGTATATTTTTTCATCTTTATCTCCAAATATTATCTTGTATTATAGTTCAGCAAATTAACATTAGTCCATACACTTTACTAAAATGTAAGGAGATGGACTTAACTTCTTTAAACTTATTCTATCCAAAAGATAAAAACTAAAACTGCATTTTTTTAAATTTAGTTTTCGCTTTCATAGTCAATTGCTACGGATGATTCTTTCACTTCTTTTATATATTCCAGAACCTTAAGATGAGCTGGATGTACCTGATATTCTTCCATATCCTTCAAAGAATCAAATTTTGTATAGAGTCCAACATCGTAAGATCTTTCTGAATGTAATATATCTGTTCCAACCTCTATAAATTTCAAACAAGGAATTTGACCTTTAAGCGATAGCAATTCTGATTTCATTTTCTGTAAACTTTCTTCACTTTTATCCTTTAATCTAAGTAATACAATATGTGTTAGCATTGCTGTTCCTCCGTAAAAATAATTTATATTTTACTTAATTTTATCTTTGTTATGGTTCATAGTCAAATAAATTTGTTGATAATTATACTCATCAAATATTTTGCAATATTTAGTTAGCAATTCCACAATTTAAATAGTTACAGAAAAAAATATTGTTACTATTCAGCCTCTGACAATACAATATGCAAAACAGTAAACTTCATAAACAATACTCGCATACAATATATTAATGAAATATTAATGGCTCGCTCTCGAAATTAACACTGAAATAATTGCAGTGAAAACAAGCACTTACGCCGACCATATTACACTCCATATCCAGGCTCGGGTCAATACTCACAGCAACCGATTTCCGCTTTATCAGCTAAAATATTGTGTTACACCTTTTATTTCTTACGTCAATTTCTAACAGAACATCGCAATTAAATATATCGCTACTTAGTACTATTTCTTAATATTTATTGTAAAATTGTTACAAATAATTAAATTAATAGTTGAATTTTCTAATTAAGCAATGTATAATTATTCAGTAGCATGAGTATTCATTCATTTTTTATTTTCATACGTTTCAGTTAGTTTTATTCAATCAATCGCTTATATCTATTTTTTTGATAAATCCCTATTATTTGGGGGGACTGACAATTTGCCAGTCCCCCACTTTTTATGTTTACTTTTAATTTATACAATTTCTTATTATACTCAAATTTTCCATTTGATAATTACTAATATATCAGACATATAACCTTGTCTAGGTTCGTAAGGTCTTTTATTAGGTCTTTAATAATTACCAATGTTGCAAACATATCTTTTATAAAACTCAAACACAGATTACTTACTAATGTGAAAAAATTGGATTATTTTTTAATTTCTTAAATAAACTTATTTATTGCTCAAATAACTATAGATACTCAAAAGCCCCTCAAGTCTAGTCATCTTATTCTTAGGATTAAAGTTTCCATTGCTTCCATTCATCGCCTTCAAACCAGACGCAATACAAACATATCCTAGCAAATCAGGATCAATTTTATTAGCATCCTTAAAGTTTGATTTATATATACCCTTTATTTCTGCAACATTCTTATAGCCAAGGAATCTAACAAAGTACTTTGCTGCTTCTTCTCGGCTTATAGCTGAGGTTGGTGCTTTTTCTTCCTTAGTAATTATTCCTGAATATATTAAAGAATTATACATATTTTCAATAGTTTCATCATCCATTTTGTTACCAAAATAGAACTGATTATTTAGCTGACACAGTAAAATAAAATAATCTTTCTGAAGTAAGTTTTCTTTAGGCTTTAATTGGCTATCAAAATATCTTATAGACATTTGAGTAAGAATTTTAATCTCATTTTCTGCCTTTAGTCCCTCAATATCAGTATAATCCAATACTTCATTTTCAATATAGACTTCCCCTGAATTATCTAGAATATCACCTGTCTTTGCACTTATTACAGATGGTTTATCTGTATTAATAAAGTAACCCAAAACGGCATTATAAGCTTCTTCGTACTCACTCCATACCTTTTCATTTTCTGTCTTTGAATAATCACTGACATATCTGATATCATATCCTATTTTGTCAAAAAGAATATCATAAATTTTTTCTACGGCTATTATGTTTTTTGGAACCTCAAAGGTTGTATTTTTACTCCAATTACTATTTGCTCCGGAAACATTTCCTATAACATTATCATATGATATTTGTACATAATTGTCAGGGCATTCCACTCCGTTTTCCATTCTTACAAATCTAAATGTATAATAATCCTGATTTTTTTTCTCAAAAGCAACTGAATAGCTGTCATCATACTTTAATTTATCATATTTACCAGGCATTAGGCTTTTTAATACATCCTCACAAATAGCTTTTGCTTCTTCCTCAGTCTTTTTTGGCTTTGTACTTTCTTCTTGTGAACCAGTAAAGCCAAAGTTTTGGATTTCACCAGTTTTTGCATCAATTTGTATATCTCTGTATAAAACTTTATCTTTACTTATTTCCTTTTTATAGTTTAAATACCATATAAACGATTCATTATCTCTCCAATCCTTACTCAAATAAGAATTTGCAAGCTTGAAGCTATCATCAAGACCAAAGAAACTTATCCCCCTTACCTTTTTATCAGCATTTTCTTTGGACATAACATCTGACATGCTCTTAACAGCCTCAAGTTCTTCAGGTGTTAAATTTATATTTCCACCTGCTGCTGCAACCACTGCACTTTTGGCAGCAGTATCAAAGCCATACTCGTCATATAAGTAACGTCCAGTGCTAACATCCTCCACTTCACCTGTCAATCCATCTATGTATTTGTTTGAATATTTAGGTACATATGCTAAATATGAAGTCTGCATATTGTCTTTTGTTTTTATCATATATACCAATTTTAGCCCAAGCTTATCGATAAAAGCTTTTTTTGCCTGTTCATTGCTTATAATCTTAGAAGCATCTTCAAAAGTAATTTTACTTGTGTGATTGCAGGTATAATTGCTAACATCTCCTGTAAACTTATTTACACTGATACTTATATCGTTAGAATAGTATTTTATACCATTTGCCTCTCTTACATAGCTAAATATGTATTCACTGTCTTCTCTGTATGTAATGTTTTGCTTAATAAGACTGTATTGTTCTAATAGCTTTGAATCAAGATTATTTATAAACTTCTCTGCAATTTCTCGGCTTTGATCTTCTGAAAACTTAGGTATTTTCTTTTCATATGAATGTGTTGAACGATCATACCAATAATAACGTCTGATTAAATTATTTTCATCAATAGAAACATTAATTGATTTACCCTCAGTATCACTGGTCCATTCTAAGTTAAATGAAGTTAAGCCTCCTTTATTATTTATGTAGTAATTAAAAATATTACATTCTTCTGGTATTTCAATTTTCTCTCTTACTGCTTTAATTGCAATGGCTAACGCATTATCTTCTGAAGCTACATCGCTTGCCATTGCAGGCACTATAAATGTAATCATCATAACAACTACAAGCAGCATTGAAATAATTTTTTTCACAACAATTCCTCCTCGGTTTTAAAATTATTTTTACTAATTATTACTAATAACTATAATCTATAGACGATATTTTATTTTATATGTTCCAAACTTTTTTAAAAATTTTTTGCTTATAGATTTACTTTAGGTTATGATTTCTATAGGCATGGAATGCTAGAATTAATCAATATTTAGTATCACCCTTAACCAGTACTTAGGCTAACTAATAAGCATTTCTCAATTACAAAAAAAGGAAAATTTTTTCTACATTACAGTTCTGCCTCAACTATTGCCTTAGAACTGAAGAAAGCAGCTCATATATAAAGCTGCTCTCTTGTACTAAAAATATGTAATTTTAAACTAATTTTTAACAACAATTATTAATTTAACTTTGGTATTTTCAGTTCTTGGTTAACATACAGGCTATTTGCATCCTTCAAGTTATTGAACTTAATAATGGCATCGTATTTGTTGGAATTACCATAATATTTATTGCTTATTGAACTGAGTGTTTCTCCTGGCTGAACTACATGTATATCATACTCGGTATTTTCACTATTATTATTGCTCTCAGTATTTTCTTTACCAGAGTCAGCTGCATTATTTTTGCCGGTCTGAGTTTCATTATTTGGCTTCTTGTCAGTTGTATTGTTTTTATTATTAGCCTGAGTTCCTGTATTTTGATTTGCCCCATCAGCATCATTATTTTGCTTACTACTATCAGTTTCTTCATTATCACTTGAAGATAATGTCGTAGAATCACTAGCTTCAATATCACCTAGATCATCTAGAAATTCATCCGTATTTTCAGCTGCATTGGTATTATCTGCAGTGATTGAACTTACGGTGCTATCTGCAGGTTCTTTGTCAGAAGCTAATATATTACTGTTTTGAATAATCAAATATGCCATAAATAAAACACCTGATATAACAACTACACAAACAAATGCAAGTATGTAATTCACAATATTTTTTTCTTTATGAGAATAATCATCTACACTTTCATTGTAATAATCATCTTGGCTTAGTCTTCTATAATTGTTGGAGGGGTACTCAATATTTAAAATTTTATCCACTTTGATAATCATGATAGTAATGCTATCTTCTATACCATTTTTCAAAGCCTCTTGAAATAGAATACTTGCCATCTTTGAGCAATCAAGCCCTGAATTAACAACAGCCTCAATCCTGCTTTTACTTACAGAATTTAGCAATCCATCACTACAAATAAGAAAAATGTCATCCTCTTCAATTTCAATAGTTGGAGATGCTTTTACTTTTGTTTTTGACTCCTCTTCTGCCAATTTTAATATTTTTTCTGTATCATTATAGATATCTGCTGAATTTGGAGTTATCCCTAACATTTTAAGTTTTTGGGTTTTTCTGCTATCATTTCTAGCAAACACATCATAGCGTTCACCCTGTCTGTACAAAAAGACTCCGTTATTACCAAGGTTCATCACAACAGCCCTATTATTATCTACAATAATTGAAGAAAAGCCCGTGAGAACTGATGAGTCCTGATTATGTAATACTGCAGATTTGCTATATATCAGATTACTTGTCAGCTGCACTGATTCTGATATTTTTTCTGCGATATACTCTAATGAATATTGCTGCCTTTTTATATTCTCATGGTATTTTTTAATTTCTTTTATTGCTGAAATACCATTTGTATCGCCATCATCTATACCCATTGAATCGGAAACAGCAAAAATAAAATTATTGGAATATTTCTCGAAAGAGCACTGAATACTCTCTGTATTAAGACAATTAGAAAAATTGCCATTAAAGTAAAAATCATCTTTATAAGAATCTTTACTGGCACAACTTATTACTGCAGCGTTCAGCTTAATGTTTCCATCCACAGCATTTCACCCCATATCGTATTTTAAATTTCTTTGTATCTTTTGTAAAACTCAAACTCTGTACCTTATGTTAATAGGCATTAAACAGTACAATTAACTAAAGTTTGAGATATTTAATTATATTACTGCTTAATTATGTAATACATTAATGTTATTATTATTTAATTAAATTACATAGATGTAAACAGGTTACACAAAGTTAGTATAGCATACCATATAAAAAAACAAAAGAATTAATTCTCTAGCAAAGTTTCATTTCAGCATTTTTGTCAAAAAACAAAGCATGTTATATTGAATATATTGTTTTGAAATAGCACAATAGCAATGTATAAGCTAACTGCATTTTTCTATATTTTTTGAATAATAAAAAATGGGGACCCTGCCAAGCAGAAATTCCCCACTTTATTTGAATTGTTCACCTATGTAGTTTTCATTTACTTTGATGAAGTAAATGCATTTAATATTGATTTTATTACAGAACTTGCTATATTGATTATGTTAAGAATATTTTCTGCATTAATCGAAAAAGAGTCTGTAACATTTTCCTCAACTGTTGATACAATTGAATTTGCTTTATCTATAGTACCTTTTGCACTGACTGCAAGTTCATCAACACTTTTAAGCGTTTCTGGCAATGCTGAAATAGTATTTGTAACACTATTAGCGTTGTTATCTATTAAATTACTTACTTTTTTTACGACCTTTAGGCAATTTATTAGCAGTATAATCAAAAATACACCTACTATAACAGCTAAACAAAATATTACAAACCAAGCAACTGCACTAAGGTCTACCGTAACTCTCATATGCAACTTCCTTTCGTATATAGAGCTAAAATGCTTTAGCTTTAAAAAATATGTATTGTTAAGCTTTATTATTCAGCATCTACAGCATCTTCAGCTTTTTCAGTTACGCTATCCTCAGTAGCAGCAGCATCACAGCTGCAGTTCTCTTTTTTTACTATTTCTTCTATCTTTTCTTTAGCAACATTTAGCCCTTCTTTTACATTTTCAAGGGTCTTTTTAGTTGTATTTGCTATATCTTCTCTAGTTTCTTTACCTGACTTTGGAGCTAATAATACGCCAGCAGCAACGCCAACTGCAGTACCAATTCCAGCACCTATGGCAACATTTTTTGCTGTTTGTTTTTTGGATGATTTTCTCTTCTGAAATAAATCTTTTAAGTTCATATATACGACCTCCTCAAAAATTAGTAACAATCAATAACTTTCATTTTGAAAGAAATTGATTATAAATAAAAAGCAAAATTTATATTTACAATATTTACTAAAACATATATACACATATTATACGTCTTTTATATTAAAATTGATAGACATATATAACATATTTTTAATAAAATTAATCTGATAATTTAAACTGCATATTAATATACTTAATATTTATATTTTTTATTACCCATTAATTTCTAAACCGCTTTTTGAATTATACTTTCTAAAGCTTTTGCAAGCTGGTCAGGGCAAGAAGTTCCTCTTCCTTGACAATTAATGCCTTTAAGTCTATTTATTACATCTTCTACAGACATTCCTTCAACTAAGTGACTAATACCTTGAAGGCTTCCATCGCATCCTGAATTGAATTTTACACTTTTAATTATACCGTCCTCAATGCTAACATTTATTTGTCTTGAGCATGTTCCTCTTGTTTTAAAAACTATATTCTCCATATAAAGTCCCCCAATACCGATTATCATCCTATTGTTCATTTTATCTTTAAAAATTCAGTAAGCTATTCTAATTTTAACATTCAATCATTAATAAGTATATTTTGATTATTATAATTTATGGATTATTTACTGTCAAGAATTATATACAATATATCACATACACCCCATAATTGAGGTACAATGTTATATAATTTATTAGCTATATCATCATTTATAAGCCATAAAACTATAATTCTTAATAAGTATGCTAAGATAATAGTAAACTGTTGCTAAAGGCTATATTGTGTGATTATACAAATTCTGTTAAACTATAACTATTAGCTTAAATAGCAATAACCTTTTCTATTTGTATTCTTAATTGGTATAATAAGAGTTGTTTATAATTAAGCTATTTTCAACTTGATAAGTAAAATTAACTATTGTACATACTTAAAGATAGTTTTGTGTCTGAAAACAAGCACAAAACTATAATTAACAAATCAATATTTAGGAGGTAATGGCTTGAATAATACTATGAATGTTTTGTTTGCTTCTTCCGAAGTATTTCCCTTTGCAAAAACAGGTGGCCTTGGGGATGTGGCTGGTTCACTGCCCAAAGCAATTTCAAAGCTAGGTACAGACATCAGAGTAGTTATGCCCAATTATGGGTGTATATCTAAGCATTTTAAAGAATCAATGGAATATTTAGGATATATATATATCGATCTTTCATGGAGACACCAATATTGTGGTGTTTATAAGCTTGTCTATGATGAAATTACTTACTATTTTTTAGACAATGAATACTATTTTAACAGATCTGAATTATATGGAGATTTTGACCAAGCAGAGCAGTTCACATTTTTTAGTAAAGCCATTATTGAAATGCTGCCTCTCATTGGTTTCAAACCAGATATTATTCACTGTAACGATTGGCAAACAGGAGTTGTTAGCTTACTATTAAAAGCAAACTATCGTTATATACCATTTTATAGCAATATAAAAACAGTATTTACAATTCACAATTTAAAATACCAAGGTATTTTCCCAAGTGATGTAATTCCAAACTTGCTGGGAATAGGTTGGGAATACTTCACTCCTTATGGGATAGAATTTTATAACAATGTAAACTATATGAAGGCAGGTTTGGTATATTCTGATTCAATCAGTACTGTTAGCCCAAGCTACGCACAAGAGATTAAAAACAGCTTTTATGGAGAAAATCTAAACACCCTATTAATACATCGTTCAAATGATTTATATGGAATTTTAAATGGAATTGACTACGAAAAAAATAATCCTGAAACGGACAAAAGACTTTATGCAAACTATTCGGCTGATAATTTATCAAATAAATATGAAAACAGACGCCTGCTTCAGCAAGAACTTGACTTGCCTGTAAGACCTGATGTGCCAATTATTAGCATAATATCCAGACTTACTGCCCAAAAGGGATTTGATCTTATAGAATGTGTACTTGAAGAAATTTTGCAAATGGACATTCAATTAATTGTTTTAGGAAAAGGTGATGAGCATTATAAGTGGGTGTTCGAAAATGCTGCTTATTGGCATAGAGAAAAAGTCTCAGCCAATATAACCTTTAATGACACATTGGCTCAGAGAATTTATGCTGGGTCTGATATGTTTTTAATGCCATCACTATTTGAGCCATGCGGACTTGGCCAAATTTTCAGTTTCAGATATGGTTGTGTTCCAATAGTTCGTGAGACTGGTGGCTTAAATGATACCGTTTTGTCTTATAATGAACAAACCGGTGAAGGGAATGGATTTACATTTACAAACTACAATGCCCATGATATGCTTTACACTATCAGGAGAGCAGTAGACTTCTATAATAATAGAAAAGATGTATGGAATTTGCTGATTCAAAGAGGAATGAGAGCCGATTTCAGTTGGCAAAAATCAGCACAGGCATACTTGGATATGTATCGCAAAACATTAACCAAAAAATAAGCCATTAATTGAAGAGCATCTCGCAATGTAAAAAATGCGGGGTGCTCTTATTTTAAGAAGGCTATGTCATACCAAATAATTGATAATTGGAATTTTTACAGGAAAGTCAAAAACTATCCTATAAACAGTGATTTGATTATTTCGACTTTTCTACTATTGTAATGCTATAAATCTTTCCAAGAGTGGAAGGATAGATTGTTTGAATATATCCGTCGTAAGTAATTTCAACCACATCACCCACTTTAGGTTCAGGTGATGCTGGCATATTTTGAATGGGAATACTAAAACAATCTGATGACTTCAATTCCAAAGACCCTTCTACTGGTGTCACAGGCATTGTGCCGTTAGCAATCTCTGTGATTGTTGCTTGAAATACTGTCTTTGTACTTTTAGCATCAGTACTTGGTTGTTCTTTCTGCCCGCAACCTGCCAATACAAATACTAAGCATAGTGCAAATAAAAATATCCTCTTCATAGTTTAACTCTTCACAAATTCTAATTTTACATCACCAACGGAATTGCTGATAAGTCTGTTTTTCGATAAAATCCAAAACGTCTTTAACGATAGGAATTTATCATCAACTCCTTTGTAGAGATTATTTCCTACTATTATCATGCTTATGAGGACAAACCTTAATACAAATTCCACATACAGAACCTCGTCCTATATGCTTAAACTTTTGGCTCATATACTCAGAACAGGCTTTAGCATCAACTAACTGGCTGCGGTCTGAACCAACTGTCCACTCCTTTCCTGTCAAAGCAAGTGCTGGGCATGAACTCACACATTTATTGCATGAACTACATTGGCTTTCCATTATTGTATTATCAGACGCAACCTCTAAATCTGTCAACACAGTTCCAAGCCTAACTCTAGGTCCAAATTCCTTGTGAATAAAAAGTCCGTTTTTCCCAATCCACCCTAGCCCTGCTAAAACAGCTCCTGTTTTATGGGGAAATACTCCACTGTATGGAACTTTTGATGTAGGTATGCTTTGCGAAGCAGCTATAGAGTAGGCATTGTACCCCTTTTTATTTAGTGCTAGCACAATTCTTAGTGAAAGTTGGTCTATCATAGTATTCACAGACCTATAATGATTAAAGTAGGTAAAAGTAGGTTTATCATCTATTTCATCAATTATTGCATCAGATAATCTTATTCCAAATGTTATTGCATACTGATACTTTTTCAACTCATCTGGCAGGCAATCCCCAACCTTTGACATTCCCACAAATGATGCTCCAAGCCCTAATATAAATTCTTCAAGTTCATTACTAAATAACATGCTAGACTCCATTTAACAGTTCCTCCAACGACAAAAAATAATATTTAAAATGTGTACACTCATTGCTTGATTGCCTAAATCTTCAAAAAGCTGCTTGCTGGTTTTTGTGGC
Source organism: Ruminiclostridium herbifermentans (assembly GCF_005473905.2). Taxonomy (NCBI): domain Bacteria; kingdom Bacillati; phylum Bacillota; class Clostridia; order Eubacteriales; family Oscillospiraceae; genus Ruminiclostridium; species Ruminiclostridium herbifermentans. The sequence continues at coordinate 1,800,383 of NZ_CP061336.1, read as the reverse complement.
TCGAAAGGCGCACCATGTTTGCACAAATTATATTTTCTCAAAAAGCTGCTTGCAGTTTTTTGTGGCTCGAAAGCGCACCATGCTTGCACAAATTATATTTTCTCAAAAAGCTGCTTGCAGTTTTTTGTGGCTCGAAAGCGCACCATGCTTGCACAAATTATATTTTCTCAAAAAGCTGCTTGCAGTTTTTTGTGGCTCAAAAATGCACCATGTTTGCACAAATTATATTTTCTCAAAAAGCTACTTGCAGCTTTTTGTGGCTCGAAAATGCACCATGTTTGCACAAATTATATTTTCTCAAAAAGCTGCTTGCAGGTTTTGTGGCTCGAAAACACCATGTTTGCACAAATTATATTTTCTCAAAAAGCTGCTTGCAGTTTTTTGTGGCTCGAAAGCACCATGTTTGCACAAATTATATTTTCTCAAAAAGCTGCTTGCAGGTTTTGTGGCTCGAAAGCGCACCATGTTTGCACAAATTATATTTTCTCAAAAAGCTGCTTGCAGCTTTTTGTGGCTCGAAAACACCATGTTTGCACAAATTATATTTTCTCAAAAAGCTGCTTGCAGGTTTTTGCAATGCGAAGAGAACTATGAATGCACAAAGCTGAACTTCGCATTTTTACCTCTTCACCTCCCATATTCAGGAAATATGGAAATATTTTTTTTATTATGCTATAATTATAAATATTATAGCACAAAATAAGACTTATTTTTATTTTACAAAAGATACCAGGGAGGTTTTATGAATCCTATAGAAAGTAGAGAACTTGCCGAAAACAAGATAATATTATTGTATATCATCAACAATCTAGAAGCTCCTGTTTCTAACCTGCTTCTAACTAAAATAGTACTAGAAAATAAGCTTATGAACTATATATTCCTGCAGCAATATCTTGATGAACTATGCGAAGGAAAATTATTAGAAAAAATTGATAGTGATGATAAACTTTCATACAAAATATCTCCAGCAGGTAAACAGAGTTTAGATTATTTTGTTTCAATCATTGCCGCTGGTACAAAGTCTAGAATCGATGAAGCCCTCACAAATAATAAAAAACGCATAAAGCATGAAAGCAGTATAATTTCAGATTATACCGCAATCAGTGAAAATCAATATCTTATTACTCTAAAGATACTAGAAGGTAATTTCACTTATGTTGATTTAAAATTAACTGTAGGCAGTAAAAATGACGCCAAAAAGATTTGCAATAATTGGAAACAAAATAATGAAAAATTATATAAAAAGATTTTATCTGATTTAACAGATGAAGTATTCTAATTATATACTTCAAAATAAAAATTACTTTTATTTTAAATAAAGCGCCAACCGTTATCTATTTTTCAAAATTGCTAAGATCATGGTTGATTTGTCTTGCCCTACATTCTCTTATTAATAGATTAAGTTGGTGCTTAACAAATGCAAGCCTTAAGCTAGCAATTTTTTTCTTGCCATAATCCTCTTTAACGCTGTTCAGATGGTTTTCACAAAGCTTCAAAAATTTATATGTATTTTGAACCTTATCAATAAGAGTTTTATCATTTATAAACTTTATATCTGATGCTTGTATATACTCATAGTTAATATTTGAATAATTAAATCTATCTCTCATACTCTTCTCCCACTATGCTCCAAAATAAAATACCACTATATATATTCCTATTATCATTTTTTTATGCCAAAGTTTTAAAAAAATTTTATAAATTTGAGTAAGAATGAGAGTAATTAAATAATTATATCCCCTTATTAAAGAAAAAAAGAAAAAGAACTACCTAGGTAGCTCTATAACTGAATTCTTTTCAGATTGTTTATACAATACAAATTTACTTCCAATTACTTGAACAATTTCTGACTGTGTCAACTCAGCAATTTCCTCACATACTGTTTTTGTGTCACACTCAGCATTTTTTAGAACTGTTGCTTTTATTAATTCTCTTGCCTCTAAAGCATCAGAAAACTGTTTTACCATATTATCGCTTATTCCGCCCTTACCAACTTGAAAAATTGGCTGAATATTATTAGCTAGTGATCTCAAATAGCTTCTCTGCTTACCTGTAAGCATATATTTCCTCCATTTTATAATTCTTATTATAAATCTTAGTATTCTTTCATATTTTATTAATATAATTTAGTCCATATTTTAAAAACCTGAAGCAGATGAAACAAAGCACTATTATTTTGAATAGTCAAACTCTGTATCATAGATTCTTACAGTATCCCCTTCTTGAATTCCCATTTCTTCAAGAGCCGCTATAACTCCCTTTTTCTTCAATGCTCTTTGGAAATACTGCAGGGATTCATAATTATCTAAATTGGTTGAGCCCAATACCTTTCTAAGCCAATTGCCCTCAACAACATAAACTCCGTTATCAATGTGAATATCAAAAGGCTTTTCATCCTTTGCAGTATATACAACCTCTTCATCTTTGTTTTCATCTATCAAAATAGTATCTGGCAAAGTACTAAGGGTATTTGAAATATAGTACATTAACTCCTTTAAACCTTTGTTTGTAGCAGCAGAAATGCCAAATACCTTATAGCCTCTGCTCTCAAGTTCAGCCTTGAAGGCTGCATATTTTTCTTCTGTTCCTGGAATATCCATTTTATTTGCAGCAACAATTTGAGGTCTGGAAGCAAGAAGTTCATTATATCTAAGCAGTTCTTTATTAATAGTTTCAAAATCCTCTATTGCACTACGGCCTTCAATTTCAGATACGTCAACAACATGAACCAGCAGCTTTGTTCTTTCTACATGTCTTAAAAATTCATGTCCAAGCCCAACGCCCTCACTGGCACCCTCAATCAATCCTGGAATATCTGCAATTACGAAGCTTTTTCCTTCGTCAATTTTAACAACACCAAGATTAGGAACCAATGTTGTAAAGTGATAATTTGCAATTTTAGGTTTTGCAGCAGAAACCATAGATAATATAGTTGACTTACCTACATTAGGAAAACCAACAAGGCCAACATCTGCAATTACTTTCATTTCCAGAATCAAAGAATACTCTTCACCAATATCGCCGCTCTTTGCAAAGTTTGGAATCTGTCTGGTAGGTGTAGCAAAATGCTGATTGCCCCTGCCCCCTTTTCCACCTTTTGCAATAACACATCTTTGGCCCTGCTTAATCATATCAACAAGAACCATTCCAGTAACTTCATCTTTTATAATAGTTCCACGCGGCACCTTAATAATTAAATCTGCGCCATTTTTTCCAGAACAATTTGAAGTTCCGCCATCTTCTCCCGATTGAGCCTTAAAGTTCTTTTTATATTTAAAATCTATTAATGTATTTAAGCCCTCATCCACTTCAAATATAACGTCTCCGCCTTTTCCGCCATCACCGCCGTCTGGGCCGCCTGCTGCTACATATTTTTCACGATGAAATGAAACACATCCATTTCCGCCATTTCCAGCCTTAACATGTATTCTAGCACTGTCCTTAAACATTTTCCTCTCCATTTCCAATCCGGATAAGTTTATTCTTAATCCTATCCAATAAAAAACAATCTAATCTTCAAATTTTATTGTGAACTAATCTATCGGCTAATATACGATGATATCGACAGTATTATTACCGTTTTGATATAAACCCAAAGGCTATTTACAAAGTTTGGGTTAAATTAATTTGATTATTACTCGCTAAAAGATAAATTCGAAAATATCAATAACCAGAAAAAGGTAGAAAATGCCTATCACATTTTCTACCTTATATTATTCGTTTAATGCGATAATATTAGTCAGCAGTTACAATCTTAACCTGCTTTCTATCTCTGCCAAGTCTTGCAAACTTAACCTTTCCATCCTTCAATGCAAACAAGGTATCATCCTTGCCAATACCTACATTCTCACCAGGATGAATTTTTGTACCTCTTTGACGAACAAGAATGTTTCCAGCTAGAACAAACTGTCCATCAGCTCTTTTTACACCAAGTCTTTGAGCCGCACTGTCACGACCGTTTCTAGAACTACCAACACCCTTTTTATGAGCAAAAAGTTGTAAATTAACCTTTATCATGAGACTACACCTCCTCATCCATTACCTTCACATAGTCCGGATAAGCATACTCTATCTGTTTGAATCCTATTTCCGCAGTAGCCATAATTATATTGGCATCATGTCTTAGTTGGGGCGATAAGTCCATATCAAGCTTGCAGGATACATATCCATCCTTATCTCTCCGCTTATAAAAGCCTTTCAAGCCTATAATTTCCTCAATAGCTCCTAATGCTGTAAACGTAATTGCAGAAATTGCTGAACATACAATATCACTGCCTTCTTCGGCATAATAAGCATGTCCCTTAACAACAAACTGTTTAATATTTCCTGCTAAATCCTTACCTATATTAATTTTAATCATTAATCAATCTAATCCTTAAGCATTAATCTTTTCGATTTGAACCTTTGTATAAGGCTGTCTGTGTCCTTGCTTCTTCTTAATGTTCTTTTTTGGTTTGTAATGAAAAACTGTGATTTTTTCACCTTTACCATGGTTAAGAACCTTTGCGCTAACAGAAGCAGATTCTAGTATTGGAGCTCCGAAGTTAACTTTTCCATCCTTTGATACTGCAAGAACTTTATCAAAAGTAATTGCTTCTCCTTCTTCTGCGAAAAGCTTTTCAACGAAAACTACATCGCCTTCTTGAACTTTATACTGTTTTCCACCAGTCACTATAATTGCGTACATGATACACCTCCTACTAACAGTCTCGCCGGCAAAATGACATTCACACATCACAGGCAATAGTTATAAACTATATTTTGAAAGCCTTGGCCGAGCGGTTACCGATATAGTTTAGCATAGTAATGAGTTATTGTCAATTACTTTAATTTTTAACTCATTTGGCTTAAAATCACTAGATGTTGATGCAGAAACCCTCACATCTACTTTTTTAGCTGCATTTAAATCAGATATTTTATTTATATTTTCTTCAATAACAGACACAACCGAAGGATGTACCTCAAATATTACTTCTTTAGCCTTAGTGGTGCCAAGATATTCCTTTATCTTTTTTAAAACCTCCATAGCATTTGTTTCAGAAGTATATACCTTTCCAGTTCCTTCACAAAGCGGACAGTCACAGGTCATAATAGTAGAAAGTTCTTGTCTCATTTTCTTTCTGGTCATTTCAACAAGACCCAGCTGTGTCATTCCAAGAACTATAGCTTTTGTTCTATCATTTTTAAGGCATTGCTTTAGAGAATCAAGCACCATTTGCTGGTGTTCACTGTTATTCATGTCGATAAAATCAATTATTACAATACCGCCAATATCTCGTAACCTCAGCTGCTTTGCAATTTCTCTGGTTGCCTCAATATTTGTTTTAAGAACTGTATCCTCTAAGTTATTATTCCCAACAAATTTGCCTGTATTTACGTCTATTACTGTAAGTGCTTCAGTTTTATCAATTACTATATATCCACCGCATTTCAGCCAAACCTTTCGAGAAAGAGCCCTCTGAATTTTTGTCTCTATCTGGTAATAGTCAAAAATATCATAATCCTTTTGAAATAATTCAACTCTGTTTTTTAGAGCAGGTGAAATCATCTCAACTAATTCAATTACCTTATAATATTCTTTCTCATCATTAATTACAAATCTATCTATATCCCAAGTAAATAAATCCCTTACTGATCTATAAACTAAATTAACGTCCTTGTGAATACATCTTGGAACAGGCCCGCTGCTTTCCATCTGTTTAATTTTTTCCCATAGCTTAGTAAGGAAAGAAACATCTTCAATAAAATCTTCCTCATTTTTGCCCTCTGATACAGTCCTAACTATTAGTCCCATATTATCAGGCTTTAGTTTTTCCGCTATTTTTTTAAGCTTTTGTCTTTCCTCATCACTTTCAATTCTTCGAGATATCCCCACATAATCGGCATTGGGCAGCAATACCAAATTCCTTCCAGGCAAAGTTATATGCGTTGATACCCTTGGTCCCTTAGTGCCAATAGGCTCTTTTATTACTTGAACAGTTAATTCTTGTCCTACTTTAAGTATATCCGAAATGCTGTACTCAGCAAAATCCCTATATACTTCCATTTCATCATCAGAATAATCTTTTTGTGGAATAGCATCCCCTACATATAAAAAAGCATTTTTTTCATACCCTATATCTATAAATGCAGCTTGCATACCAGGCAAAACACTGCTAACTTTTCCTCTGTATATATTACCAACAAGTCCTTGATGGCTAGTTCGCTCAATATGAATCTCTGCAAGTTCTTTGTCCTCAAGAATGCCAACTCTAATTTCTGCTTCATTGACATCTACAATCATTTCATTAATCATCCAATCACCTCAAATGTTACTATAAAACAAGCCCGTCCATTGGATCTAAAAGTTGGTTCTGAGCCATAATAAACAACTTTTCCCTATGAATTCTTTCAATTTCATAATCAAGCTTCATAAAATCAAATATTGAATCAATTAATAGTTCCGGTTTCAAATTTGCTTTGCTTCCAGCACTCACCAGCATGGAAAACTTAACAATACTAAATGTACCGCATGGCTTATATTCAAAATTTAAATCAAAAATCATATCCCGAATATTTGTATCTTTAATGCCGCTTTTAGTTCTCTTCTTAACAATTATTTCATTCTGAGCAAGATATTTATTTAAGCTTGTTTTTATATCCTTTTCTGTACACGGAGAATTAATACCAACAACTACAGAGTATCTAGATGCAGCAATTAAAGCCATTATATTATCCTTTGATTTCCTAGCCTTTGCCGCTATAATTTCCAGTCCCTTAGGCAGCTGTGAATTCAATCTTGTTAGAAATTCATTAACAGACATCTGCTCATCTGTAATTTCAAAATCGCCATATTCAGCTTCACTTGTAACACCAACACTCAATGGTAATCCAAAAACCATGTTAGGATGCGGATTGAAGCCTTGTGAATACGCTATAGGAAGCCTTGCCCTCCTTATTGCACGTTCAAACACCTTCATCAAATCAAGATGTGATATAAACTTAACTTCGTCGCCACGCTTAAATTTAGTTCGAATATTAGCCAATGCCGTTACCTCCACAAATACCACTTTCGAATACAGCAGCTCCACATCCACCGCAATTTACTCTACAGTTTGGTGTAATCTTTTCCTCATAAGCTTTTTTACTTTCATTTATTAAAAACTTCTTTGAAACACCTATATCTATATGATCCCAAGGCAAAATTTCATCATACTCTCTCTTACGCGTTGCATAGAAATATGGGTCTACGCCACATTCCTCAAAAGCCTTCATCCAAATATCATATTTAAAATATTCGCCCCAGCCATCAAATTTACATCCAAGTTCCCATGCTTTAATTAAAGCCTTACATATTCTTCTGTCTCCACGGGCAAAAACAGCTTCTAAAAAGCTTAGTTTATTTTCGTGATAATTATATGTTATCTGTTTTGAACGTATTCTTTCTTTTAATAGCATTTGCTTCTGAGATACATTTTCAATGCTGTCCTGAGCCTCCCATTGGAAAGGAGTGAAAGCTTTTGGAACAAATGTAGCCGTGCTGACAGTAACATTTAAGCCCTTTCCTTTTTTCTCCATTGGAACTCTTTTGTATGCATGTACAACCTTATGAGCCAAATCGGCTATTCCTTCTACATCCTCATTGGTCTCTGTAGGCAAGCCTAGCATAAAATATAGCTTGACTCCATGCCATCCACCATTAAAGGCAAGTGAAACAGCATTTAACAAATCCTCTTCCGTTATCCCTTTATTTATTACATCTCTAAGTCTCTGCGTTCCCGCCTCTGGCGCAAAAGTCAATCCGCTCTTTCTCACCTTCTGAGCTTTTTCCATTAAATCTAATGAAAAGGAATCTAATCTTAAGGATGGAAGAGATAAACCTACTTTTCTCTCTTTCATTTCATCAAGAAGTTCTGTTGTGAATTCTTCTAATTGGCTGTAATCACTAGTACTAAGTGATGTTAGTGATATTTCCTCATAGCCAGTGCTTTCCTCAAGCTTTTTAGCTAACTCCATTAATCTTTCATGGCTTTTTTCTCTTACAGGTCTATAAATAAAACCAGCCTGACAAAATCTACAGCCTCTGATACAGCCTCTGAAAACCTCTAACATTATTCTGTCATGCACAATATCTGTATATGGAACAATCATTTTTTCTGGATAATATACCTTATCCATGTCCTTTATAATGCGTTTTTTTATCTTTACAGGGTACTGTGGCTTTATTGGTGTAAAACTTTTAATAGTGCCATCTTCATTATAGTCAAACTCATAAAATGAAGGTACATAAATACCTTCTAGCTTTGCTATTTCTTCAAGAAAAGCAATTCTTGATTTTCCTGTGCCCTTCCATTTTACATATTCATCCATAACTTCATTAATAATTTCTTCACCTTCACCAAGCATAAAGAAATCAATTATATCAGCAAGTGGCTCTGGATTATATGCACATGGTCCGCCTGCACAAACAAATGGATCATTATCCTTTCTATCGGCTGTTGTCAGCGGTACGCCCGCCAAATCAAGCATGTTTACTATATTAGTAAAACTCATTTCATATTGAAGAGTAAATCCAATAAAGTCAAAGTTTTTTATTTCGTCTTTAGTTTCGAGAGCGTATAAAGGTATATTATTCTCACGCATCTTAGCTTCCATGTCTGTCCATGGCGCAAATACCCTTTCACAATAACAGTCTTGTCTTTCGTTTAACAGATGATACAGTATTTTCATACCAAGATGCGACATTCCAATTTCATAAGTATCGGGAAAACAAAATGCAAACCGTATATCTACAGTTTTTGGATCTTTAATAACACTATTCCATTCATTCCCAGTATATCTTGAGGGTTTCTCTACACTTTTCAGTAATCCATCTGACAGCCTAATGCTCATTTTTATCTCCATTTCATTTGTTAATGATAACTTTTATAAATTTTTATATTAAACACACACCTATAACAGCATAAAACTTACTTTTATATGTGCATGTATAATTAACAACTTAGTCTTTATTAATAACTTAACTAGCATTTTTCAGCCTATTAAATAAGCTTAGTCTATGAGGGTTCAAATTTATTAATGGTTTGCTGACAAAATAATTGCAGAATTTATTAATCATTCATGCAACTATTTCTAACCCAACCTTCCATTTATATATCCTCCCATCTTCAATTGAAAAAGTTGTGATAATAGGCTTTAAGCTCTACATTTTCAGTTAATAAAATTTTGTTTGTATTGTTTTAATATATAACTTATAAAGCTTTCATAAATTAATTTAATCTATATTTACTAGTTTCATCGGGTTATCAATCTTTTATTCAATAATGCTATTTTGTCAAAAATATAAGCGCTCTCCATCTTATGAAGTCGCTTAAATAATGGCCTAAGTGATGCGATTTGAACGCACAATCTCTTGCTCCCTAAGCAAGTCCAAATAACGTATATAAATTATGTAACGTTAAATTCTCAACCTATTCTAACACGGAAGTTTACCTAATAAAAGATATCAGATTTTTTATATTTCGTCAATTGATTAGTGTGCTGTTATAAATCAAAACAGTACAAATATAAGTATTTAGATACTATTTTGATATATAAATTTTATGGTAATAAATAATTGAATATAAAAAATACTGCATATCATTTTTAATATGCAGTTTTATGTAATTTTTTAGCAATCTTTTTGTTCTGACAATATAATGATTATTTGAAAATAAAACGCACAAATAAATTTATGACAGAGTTATGTCCATAAACAAAGCAAACAAAAAAGCAACTCTCAAAATCAAGAAAGTCGCTTAAATTAATGGTCGGAGTGATGCGATTTGAACGCACAACCTCTTGCTCCCGAAGCAAGCACCCTACCGTTGGGCTACACCCCGAAATATTTGAAATAATGTTTTATCATTTATCATATATATCGAAGATAATAACCATAATTTCTCCAACTCTTATATTTTATATCTAAGCTTTGTAATTTGCAATACAAACAATAGGGTTCTGCATGAAATTAGACTTTAGTTTATTTATTATTTTTCTACATTCTTATCACAACTTATCACAAGGAAATATTCTCGTAATTTTACACCACAGAACCATATTAAATTTTTATATTCTTAAAGTCATTTATCCTATTAGTTATAAATTCTATTATTTGCTTGTGTTCTGCTTTTCCATTGCCGGATATTATAATAGGCTCTCCAAAAGATATACATATAGGCTCTTTTCTTCTAATTGGGCCTATATCCTTAATCAGCTTTCCATTCCCCCAAAAATCGGTCTTAATAGCAATGGGTATAATAGGAACACCTGCCTCCTTTGCCAGCTTAATCCCCAATGAATTAAACTTTTCTGGATCAAACTCTACGCGTCTTGTACCTTCTGGAAATAAAACAACTGATGTACCATTTGCAATTCTATCTTTTCCTTGATTAATTACGTTAATTAAGTCTTGCCTAGAATTCTTTCTTGAAACAACAATGGGATCAAGACTTTTCATAATTGGTCCAAAAGCAGGAATTGAAGTTAGAACATCCTTAATAACAAAAGTTATTTTTTTCATAGGTACTATGATGCAAGGAAAAACAAAGGTTTCTAATACACTCATATGGTTACTTACAAATACAACAGGACCTTTTGCTTTTTTTATATTTTCAATTCCGTCAATAAATACTTTTCCGCCACAGTTCTCAATATTTTGAAGAATTTTATAGCTTGAATTGGCGAACTTCTCCATATTAAAGCTGCCTTTACCCACTAACCGTCTTGCTTGTATAATTACTTTCACATAAGTATATACAAAATACCATCTAGTATTCAAAAATATCTTATCAAAAATAATTCTTTTGCTTCCGCTTGTCTGATACTTATCTCCATTAAAAAATTGCTTACCCAAAATATCACGCCCCGATTTTTATGTTATGGTTAAATTAAATTTCTTTGAAGTACTGATTTGAAACTATTGAGCAACAATATATAATTGCAATAGTTTCTATCCCATCAAATTAACTCGACAGACATCAGTTATTATATATCACAAATCCTTCCATGTCTACCACCCATCTTTATTCATTTATATGCTTTAGAATACATTTTAATTCTATCTTATTGCCCTTATGAATACAAATATATCAAGGAGGTTAGTTTTCAACAAACTATCTCTTCTAGATATTTTGATGCTTCTATATTCAAAGCAGGAGTAATCTAAAAAGGTCAGTCCTCAAATAATCACAAATAAATTTTGCCAATGCATTAAATATGATTAATGTAAAATTCAATTTAACATATTATGCCTAGAATGGCGTTGGAGGTCAATATGAGTAGATTTACTTTTATAATAACAAGCAGAAAAAAACTATTTCTTTGTATAATTTTAATATTATTTATTATACTTGCTGCATTTTCTATTTCAAAGCTAAATTATCCTCATACTGCTCAAGTGATAGAGGTTGACAATTCTATAACTAAGCCAGTCATATCACCTGAAAATGAAAACAGACAATTAAAAGGCATATTATCCAGTATTCTTCCATCAGAGAGCAAATTATTATTCGAAAACAGTTCAAGAGGAATCTCAGATGTATATACTCCAAGTGAACCTCCTTCAATTACACCTAAAGAGGTTCTTGAAAAAGGAAAGACTTTGTCTTTTATTTTTACATATACAAATGAGGATTATCTTCGCCCAATTTACTCAGACACATGGAAACAGGCATATTATCAAGGTTGGCTGTATCTTCCGCGCAAAATAATATCTGCTAGACATAATCTTTTTATATATCCAGACAATTCAAATGATATTTTTAATATGGAAGGTGAATTAGGATTTAATCCATCTTTGTCAATTGATGACCAGAACTATATTAATATAATGATTTATAATTTTGATTTGCAGAAAGTAGTTCAATTGGAAAACCAAATAGTCCTTTCTGGAATTCCTGCAAAAAAAGGCGTTCAGATAATATCAATAAAAACAAATGATATTGCTATCCAAAATGAAGATGAACAGCTTTCAATACAATTATGTACTCCAAAAGGGTTAGAACTAGATTATCAAACCATAAACTTCCCTCAAGTTCCAAATGGTACAGATGATTTTGGTGCTGTGGAAGAAACTTTTTTGAATTTGAGCAGTGTTAGTAATATAGTAGACGAGAATACAATTCTTAAGCAGGAACTTAAACACTATATCTCAGATTCACCAAGCCCTATATATTTCCAATATAATGGAGGGTATCAAACCGCTAATATATTAAGTGAAATTATAGACTTGGAAAATGCCATAAATTGTTCTTCTCCCATAAACTATAGTATTTTATACGATAATAAAAAGTATGTTAGTCCTATTTTTCATCCCGAATGGAAGAAGCATTCTGACAAGGATTGGTGTTATATTCCACGAAAAATGTATCTTAACATGAAAAAGCTGTTTGTTCTGTCCTCAGATAAGGATGTCGCCTTTGATTTGTGCGCCGAATTAGGATTTTTTGAGGAATTCCCTGACATTAGTGAAAATCAAGTGGGACTACTTGTAAGTAATTTTTCTGTGTCAGCAGCACATATATTTGAAGATAATATTTTATTATCTGGAAGTCCATCTAGAACAGGAATTCAAGTAGTTGGCTTAGATAAAGAAAAATTAAAGAAACACAAGGAATACGCTGTTAGATTAGTAACAAAAGACCTGTGTGAAATAGATGTAGATGTCATAAAAAACTAAATTAGCCCATCGTGCAATTGATTCTGAACAGAAATTGTTTCAATTTATTGGCGAATAACAGTTAAGTCTGCTATGGCCTGTTGTAAAACAAGAAATAATTTAACTAAAGCTGTACTAAAATTATAACCATAGCTTATACTTGTACACGAGTATAGAATAGATAAATGGGATACTTGGTCAAAGAAATTTGATATAGTTTTATCAAATTTCTTAGCAGTATCCCATTTAAATAAGTTTGTACGGAAGTATAAGTAAAGGAGTAATTTTTTCTGTGTGTTATATAAAATAATTAGAACATCGCGTTGAATATTAATAATTATCTTAATTTATATATAATATTAGTCCTATTGATTATAGTAATGAATACATATGCTAATAAAGCGCTGATAGTTCCTTGGATTAGGTTACCTGGCAACTCTGAAACTATAGTCATAAGCGCTAAATTTTCATCAATTAACCTTAATACCAAAAGTTCAAAAATTAAATACCCTGAAGCCATAACCAAAACTCCAACAGCTAATGCAATTATTCTTCTTATAACTGATTTTGAATCATTGTTACTTTTATTTGCAATAGCACCAACTATATATCCCTCGAGCCCTTTCACAATGAATGTAATAGGAGCAAATATAAAAGCACCCAATACCAAATCTGCCAAAGCAGAGCCAAATGCACCTGCAATAAAACCTGATTTTCTGCCTAGAAGTATTGCTGTAATCATAATTACAGCATCTCCTACATTAAAATATCCTTGTGCTATTGGACTTGGTATATGCAAAAATGGCAAAAAAGTAATTAAAAACACCAAAGCAGTCATTAATGCATTAACAACTAGTTTTTTTGTAGAAATTTTATTCATTTATCAATCCCCTAGCTTAAATAATAGTAAAGAGTCTAAAGCAAATTTTGCATTTTTACTCTTCTTCTATTCTAATTGCATTTAATACACTATCAATCGAGTTCAGTTCTTTTAACCTTGAAATGTTACTTTTTAACTCTTTCTCCACAACTACTGGAGTAATAAAAGCAAACTGATTATTTTTTGAACCTATTTCAACAAACTTTAACTCTTGATCAAATACAGTGCAGATATCTTTCTTGGCTTCTTCAATATTACCAGCCTCAACTACCACCAAGAATTTCGACATACTATCTCCAATAGCAAGAATGTTGTTATCATTATTTCTAACCCATACGTTGTTAGTACCAAAATCTGGATGCTTGGCAATATCTATTATATCTGCTACAACTGCGCTTGCTGTAGGCATCTTGCCCGCTCCTCTTCCATAAAACATTGCATCTCCAATAGCATTACCTTTTACAACGATGGCATTGAATACGTCTTCAACATTAGCTAATGGATGTTCTTTTGAAATAATTGCAGGGCTAACTCTAGTAAAAATTTTGCCATTAACCTTTCTACTGATAGCTATTAGCTTAATTACACTGTCAATTGCCTCCGCATATTTCATATCGTCTGTAGTAATCTTTGTAATTCCCTCAGTGTATATATTTTCAGGATTAACATATTCGTTGTACGCTATTGAAGATAAAATAGCAAGTTTTCTGCAAGTATCGTGTCCCTCAACATCGGCTGTTGGATTTTGTTCCGCATAACCGTTTTTCTGAGCTTCCTTTAGTGCTTCTTCAAAACTTTTTCCATCCTTTTTCATATGAGTCAAAATATAATTTGTAGTTCCGTTTAGAATACCAGTAATTCCATTAATCTCGTTAGCTGCTAGACATTGATTAAGTGGACGTATAATAGGTATTCCACCGCCTACACTTGCCTCAAAGAGATAACTTACTCCGTTTTCCTTTGCCAACTGTAAAAGTTCCGGTCCTTGTGTTGCTACAAGTTCTTTATTTGAAGTTACTACACTTTTACCTGACATTAAAGCCCTTCTTGTAAAATCAGCTGCAAATGTTACCCCACCTATAGTCTCTACAACAATATCTACACTATCATCATTAAATACATCATCTGCGTTTTTTGTTAAAATGTCTGCATAAGGGCTGTCAGGAAAATCACGAATGTCTAAAATCCACTTAACTTTAATTTCTTGACCTGCACGATGTGCTATGCTTTCACTGTTAATTTTAAGAACCTCAGCGACTCCACATCCTACTACCCCAAATCCTAAAATAGCTACATTAATCATATTTACCTCCCATGTTCACCATCTCACAAAATATACTTAAATTATTACGTTAATTAACCCCTCTAATAACCTACTAATCTAATTACATCTCTACACTAGCAAAACCCATTTGTATTTTTTAGCTTGAAATCGCACCATATATGCAGTAACATTAATACACTAGCAAAAACGCTTGCGTTTTTGGAGCTTGAAAATGCACAATGTTAGATTCTTATTAAAAACTTAATTTTCAAGCTGTTATCTTGCCAATATTTCGCATCTTCTGACGCCCTCTATTTTTTCAATTTCACTCATCAACTTTTGCATATCATCCTTCATTTCAAAGGTTTCAATAGAAACAGTTACATCAGCTAATCCATTAATGGGAATATTCTGATTAATAGTTAAGATATTAGCCTTGGCAGAAGCTATTTTATTTATAATGCTTGAAAGTATTCCTGAAAAGTCTTCAACTACAAAAAAAAGTGTTAAGACCTTTCCTCTTGAAGTTTCGTAAAAAGGAAAAATATAGTCTTTATATTTATAATAAGCACTCCTGCTAATTCCGACCTCTTTAACAGCATCGTTGACAGTTTTTATCTTGCCAGTACTTAATATTTTCTTAACCTCTATAACCTTAGAAAATACTTCAGGTAAGATATACGAATCAACTAGAAAAAAAACTGATTCCTGTTTCATACGCCCTCCTGTCCGTGTCATACGTACAATTGTATTCCCTTGGTGATATATTAGCACATTTTAATTTTCTTTGCAACCAAAAAAGATATATTAATCAAATTATCCGATTAATATATCTTTTACCTTTACGCTATAATTTTAAATATTATTTGCAAAGCAAAAACCACAGAAATCTTGCTATTACAATATACAGAAGACAATATCTTATGCTTCTATTTTAAGAGTTTCTTTTACTTTATCTATCATTTTTGCAGGCTCACATGTCTCCTTATGAAGAACTGGTTTGTCTTTAAGTTCTCTAAGCGGTTCAGGAATCTTCAGTCCAGACTTTTCATTAAGCACTGATAAAAGTTCAAATTCGGACTTACCAGCAATGGCGTCCTCCCCTAAAATAGCTTTAACAACACTCTCATTAAATTTGTATGGGCTAGCTGTTGAAACTATTACAGTCTTTGTAATATCACTTGTTGAAATTACATATTTGTCATATACATCAACCGCAACAGCAGTATGAGTATCCAACACATATCCAGTTTCTAAATACACACTCTCAATTGTTTTAAGAGTATCACTATCATTTGAATAGTCTGCCCAAAATATATTTTGAATTTTCTTTTTTGTCTCTTGGTCTACCTCATATGAGCCTTCAGTATTTAGCTTGCTCATCCATTCACATACCATCTCTGAATTACCTTCAGTAATTAGGTATAAAAGTCTTTCAAGATTACTAGAAATCAAGATATCCATAGACGGTGAAAGAGTCTTCTTGAACTCTCTGTTTTTATTGTATATACCAGTATTAATAAAATCTGTTAAAACATTATTATCATTTGACGCACATATTAACTTATTTATTGGTAAACCCATTTCCTTTGCGTAATATGCAGCTAGAATATTACCAAAATTACCTGTTGGTACTACGAAGTTAATTTTGTCGCCAATCTCAATTTCCTTATTCTTAAGCATATCTGCGTATGCAGAAAAATAATAAACTATCTGAGGCACCAATCTTCCCCAGTTTATGGAGTTTGCAGAAGAAAATTTATATCCATTTTCCTCCATCAAAGCCATAACATCTTTATCATTAAATATGCGCTTTACACCATTCTGTGCATCATCAAAATTACCGTTTACAGCGACTGAAAAAGTATTATTTCCCTCTTGAGTTACCATTTGCATTCTTTGAATTTCACTAACACCCTGATTTGGGAAAAATACAATAATCTTTGTGCCTTCAACATCTTTAAACCCTTCAAGAGCTGCTTTTCCTGTATCTCCTGAAGTAGCAACAAGTATAACAATTTCTTTGTTTTCACCTGTCTTCTTTAATGCTTTTACAAGAAAATGTGGGAGAATTTGAAGTGCCATATCTTTAAATGCACTTGTAGGTCCATGCCACAGTTCTAGTATATTTACTGATTCATATAATTTGTGTATTGGTGCTATGCTATCTGATTCAAATTTTTTAGCAGTATACGCCTGACTGACACAATCCTTTAATTCACTTAAGGTATAATCATCTAAATATCCTTCTAATATATTTAAAGCTCTTTCTTGGTAACTTTGTTCACTCATTTTCAAGATTTGCTCATTACTAAAGTGAATTATATTTTCGGGTACAAATAGCCCTCCGTCTTCAGCAAGTCCTTTCTTTATAGCTTCTGCTGAACTGACGCTTGCACAATTTCCTCTGGTACTTCTATATAACATTTTTACCTCCCACAAAATAAACACCCTATTTGGATATTAGGATCAATTTACAATCTATAAATAACAAATATTATCAAATCCTATTAGACTAAATGATATAATAAATCCAAAAAAAATGCAATCTCAATATAAGCAATTTGAAGCTAATATAGCTTTATTTAAAACACTCTCCACACTTGATTTTTCTTTTGCATACCATAAATAAGCTTTTGTACCGATGTTCTGCCCAGATTATATAGAAACTCCAGTTCATCTTCAGATTTATTAAAATTCAAACTAGGTTGATTTCCAGTAATAATATGTGCAATGTTATCAATATTATATGAATTTTTAGGTACACCCGTATCATGGGATACAAAGAGCAATTTTTTAAGTAAATTTTCATCTTTAAGGAAATCTTTAGCACACTTTCCCATCAATTTTAAACCAATAATAGTATTTAATTGAGTACTGTCAATGAGCCAAACAGGAAAATTATCTAAAACCCCCCCATCAATTATATAATGAGGCTTAATGATATTGTTTTCTTTTTTCATTTGAGTAACAGGCTCAAATATAAATGGTATAGACATACTCATTCTAACAGCTCTTGCCACCTCTAGTTTATCTGGTTCAATATTATAAATAGCAATATCATCTGGAAGAACAATTACCTTTCCCATATTTGCATCAACTGCCGTCATTCTTACCTTGTATCCACGTGGATTTACCTTATCAGCAATTCCCCCTCTAAAATCACTAAAAGTATAAATACCTTTGCTTGCAAGTAGATTTGCCACCCATTCTTCGAAAAGTTCACCACTTAAAAAAGCATTCTTTATACTAAAGGCAATTAAATTTATCAGAAAATTACCTCTTGTCCCCTTAAAATCTTGGTTATCCCTCTCAATAAGCTGAAGTTCTGGGTAGTCTTGCTTATGCAATAATGTGAAAATATCATTATCGTTAAAAAATTTTTTACTCTCTGTCATATTTCTTATTTTATCTGCAATTGATATATCTAAGTATTTGTCCTCCCTAAGCTTTAAACTATTAAAATCAAATTCATTTATCAGTTTCATTAACTCTTTTGCTGAATATCCAGCACCAATTAGCGCAGCAGTAAGTGCTCCTGTAGATACACCTGCAATATTCCCAAGAATACTATACTTCTTTTCAAGTTCTTCATATGCACCAATAAAAGCAACTGAATTAACTTCTCCTCCACTAAATACGATATTTAACGCACGATTGGCAGCACTCATTCACAAATCCCCTCAGAACATAATGAAATGTATCTAATGTATATATATTACTGATATTTGCTAATTAGTATATTGTACAATCCTAAGTATTTGATTTTTTAAGTAAGACTTGTTTATTGGCTATATTATATAGAAAAATGTTGCAGATTAATAAAAGCATCATAAAATTAGCAATAAATAAAATTATTGTTTTGACAAGCAAAAAAATCTGGTACGCGAGTACAACTTAGATAAATGGGTTACTTGGTGGTAATTCCATTTAGATAAGTTTGTACGGGCGTACCAGTAAGTCAGTACTTTGTATTTACCTGCAAAGTTCAATTCAGCCTATTGTATTGCTTTAAGTCTTTCTTTAGCATACTTTATATAGGATGAATTAGGATATTCCTTTATGAGCTTCTCATATGTTACAGCAGCCTTTTGTAAATCGTTAACTTCAACGTAGCTTTTTCCTAAAATATATAGCGCTTTATCAGCAAAGTCCCAATTATCGCCTAGAACAAATAGCTTTTCAAGCTTTTTAACTGCTTCAGCATACTTTTTATTTTTATAAAGCGTATTCCCATCTGTAACCAATTGATTAGCAGCACCTAAAAGTACCTTGTCTTTTATTGAACTATATTTTTCTTTTAAATCTTCCGAAAATTCATCAACATTAAGAGACATTAAATTGTCTGCAGCTTCAATATATTTTTTTTGATTATATAGAGCTGATATTTGAGAAATTTGAGTTGATATCTCATATCGCCTTAGCTTTGTGTTTGCAGCTTCAAGCTGTTCTTTTAATCTATCCAATTCTGCAACTGAATTATTTTCAGCCATAACCTGCTGCTGTTGCCCTGCAGCGTTTTGCTCAGCGGCATCAACATCTCTCGTCTCCTTTGCCGTTCCAATAAAAAGAATTATTGCAGCTATAAGGCAAATTAAACTAAATACACTAAAAATTACTGCAGTAAATGGTTTTTTTAACTGTGAACCTATTTTTTCTAATACGATGTTCTCAGCAAGTACATCGTTTGAAATATAGCTGTTTTTTTGTACGGGTTCTTTCACTTGCTTTTTTAATGTATTATTAGCTAACTTATTTTTTGATTTGACTATTTTCTTGTTAGAAGCATTTTCTGATATACTAATAAAATTAAGATAATCTGCTGCTTTTATAGCATTGTTCTCTTTCTCCACAATACTTCTAAAAAGTTCTTCTGCTTTATCCAATTGATTTGTACATGCATAACATAAACCCAATAGATTTATTGCCTCGTAGAAAACTGGATTAATAGATACAACTTTTTTAAGTTCAATCATCGCAATATCTTCATTACCTGATTTTAGATACTCAATTGCTTTATTATACAGTTCTACAGAATTTATGACCTTATCAGTTTTTCCACTATTTGGGGCAAATTTTTCGATGTCGATAGGTCCGAAGCTTTTTATCTCTTGTTTTAGATCCATGAACATTAGCTCCTTTCAAAGTATAAATACTTTTATCCCATGTCTATTGCCCATATTCCTTCAAACAGCCATATTATCGTATTAGGGCAGTCGCAACACTGGATAACCATTTCTTATTCCCACCTCAAGCAAATCAATTAAAATGAAATTTAACTTTACATCGGAAAATACATCTAGTAATAATATTATTTATCCTTTACGTAAAATAAAAAGATAAATTAACTATAATCCTTTGTTCCCAGAAGTATACCAATGTTTATATGCTCCCATTGCATTAATTTGGAAGCATATATTGTTATCAATCTAGTTTATCTAAAATACCCGGTAAAACTTCACATATAAAGCATTGATCATATATATAATTTTCTTATTTCTCCAATCATATATAACGATCCAAAAACACAAATTATACTATGCTCATCAATGTTATTATATGCTAACTCTAAGCTCTTCTCTAAAGTAATTCCATCCTTAACATTACCTGAATATTCCTTTAAAACCGCAGCAAGCTCGCTAGAAGGTAATGCCCGTTCATTGTTTGGAGTTACTGTTATGATTAGCTTTGCTTTTTTAGCCAGCAAGTCCATAGTCTTTCGATAATCCTTGTCTCTAAGGAAGCCCACAATAAATATTTTGTTTTTATCCGCAAAGTACTTGTCAAGTGCCGCATCCAAAGCCTGCCCGCCTTCAAAATTATGTGCACCATCAATTAAAATCAAAGGTTTTTTATTAATTATTTCAAGTCTTCCAGGCCATGTTGTTTTTGATAAACCGTCCTTAATATTATTATAATCAATATTAAAACCTTTATTAATTAAAATTTCACATGCATCAATGGCTAATGCAGCATTAAAAATTTGATGATCCCCTAAAAGCCTAATGTTCAAACTTTTATAGTTTTTATAATTAAATAATTGCCCCTCTAGGCTATGCTCAACTAACTTCACTGATTCTAAGCAAGTTTTGTGTAATACAGCATTCTGACTTTCGCACACTTTCTCAAATACTTTTTCAGCTTCTGGCTTTTGAGGATATATAACAGTATCACAATTTGGCTTAATTATTCCGGCCTTCTGATAAGCAATTTCAGCAATAGTATTTCCAAGCCTGTCTGTGTGATCTAAGCTAATAGTAGTAATAACACATACCTCTGGCGGTTCAATGACATTTGTTGAGTCATATCTTCCACCAAGGCCTACCTCCAAAACTACTATATCGCAGTTATTCCTATAGAAATACTCAAATGCTACAGCGGTAATAATTTCAAATTCTGTAGGGTTCTCAAATCCTTCTTCAATCATTATGTCAATTTTAGACTTTACATAATTAATTATTTCTGTTAATTCCCGTTGTTCTATTTCAGTATTATTTATTTTGATTCTTTCTGTAAATCTCTGTATATATGGTGAAGTAAATACTCCTGTTTTATATCCGGCGCTAATCAATATATTACTTATAAATGAAGTGGTAGACCCTTTTCCATTTGTACCTGCTACATGAACAAATCTTAATTTTTTTTGGGGATTCCCCATAAATTCCATTAGTTTGTCAATTCTCTCCAAACCTAGTTTACTTCCAAATTTAAGGGTACCATGTATGTACTCCATAGCTTCTTCATAGTTCACGGTAAATTGTTACCTCCAAATATGTATTATGCAAGAAAACAATATCAGTTTTTATCAATGGAGTCAATTGAAATTAGTATTTAAATTCTATTCAATAATGCTTGAATATCTTCTTTTTTCATCTTACAAGTATTTATTCCCATACTGCCTGATAATATATAATCAAAAATTACCAAATTACATTGGGAAATTCTTTCGTCTTCTTCTAAGTCAATAAATTCATCTAAATTGACATCTTTTATTGATGTTGGTAAATAATATCTAACACCCATATTAGGAATAATACTTCTAAATATTTCATTTTTCCAAACCTCATCAGGTATAACAGCAAACAACTCAAATCCTTCAATTACTTCAGTCTTTAGAGAAATAGACAGCATTGTGCGTCTAGTGTGTACTAATACTTTTCTTTTTTTGTACAAAACTCCAAAGTTATCTAATTCGTTTGTAAGTCTTGATAAAAGCAATTTACTTTCCTTCTCACTTAATTTTAAAAAAGAACAGTTTATCTCAATAATTATATCATTCTCTGCCTTTAATGAAGATACAATTTCGTAACTTATTTGTGAGTTACTCATGTTTTTTGCTGAATACGATAGAGTAAACTTTGAAATAGAATCCCTTTTATTTGAAATATCTGATAATTTTATTTTAATATTTTTGATCATTTTTCTACTCCTTGGTATCTTTTATTTACCTCTTTATCCAAGAACACTTCAATTTTAACCAGGAAACGAAGTTTATTAATAAAAATGCTTTAATAAAAAAGGAAATATACTTTTTATAAGCCCTCCAGCTTCCCTTATGAAAATTGTATATTATAATGGTAATAATTTCAATTATTCCCATAAATAAACCTGTCGATTTGGGCTTAAAAGAATATGAGGTTAGTTTTTTACCTGTCCTTCGCCCTAAGCATTATTAACACGCACAACTAAAAAGAATATGATGTTAGGTTTCACTATAAAACTTCAATTTTTAAAATAAAAGTAAACTATATTAAAGAAACTGCCCAATTAACAATTCAAAAACATTGTTTTAAGACAGTTTCTTTAATTTTATTTATACTATATTATCCACTAATATTTTTCAACTAAATAAATTGTAGTTGTGGAAAAGTTTTTATTCTTACTTTGCCAACCTAGCTTCTAATTCTGCTTTCTGTTCTTCATATCCAGGCTTTCCAAGCAATGCAAACATGTTTTTCTTATAAGCCTCTACACCTGGCTGATTAAATGGATTTACCGCTAGCAAGTATCCACTTATACCACATGCCTTTTCAAAGAAATATACCATGCTTCCGAAGTAGTACTCGTTTAATTCGGGCACATTAACTATTAAATTGGGTACTCCGCCATCAGTATGTGCAAGAAGCGTACCCTCAAAGGCTTTCTTATTAACAAAATCCATCTCTTTTCCTGCTAAGAAATTAAGACCATCAACATTATCTTTGTCTTCTTTTATTATAATGCTCTTTCTTGCCTTTTCAACATTTATGACAGTCTCAAATATATTTCTAAGTCCATCCTGTACATATTGACCCATTGAATGTAAATCTGTTGTAAAATCTACGCCAGCTGGGAATATTCCCTTCTGATCCTTACCTTCGCTCTCACCAAAAAGCTGCTTCCACCATTCAGTAAAAAAGTGAAGGGATGGCTCATAATTTACCATTATTTCTATTGTTTTATTCTTATTGTATAATGCATTTCTTGCTGCAGCATATCTGTAGCAGTCATTATTTTTAAAATCGCTGTCCTTGTATAAATTATATGCATCTAAAGCACCCTGCATAATTTTGTCGATGTCTGCACCAGAAACAGCAATTGGCAATAAACCAACAGCAGTTAAAACAGAGAATCTGCCACCAACATCATCAGGTATCACAAAAGTCTCATAGCCTTCTTCATCTGCCAGCTTTTTCAATGCTCCTCTAGCTTTATCAGTAGTTGCATATATTCTCTTTTGAGCTTCCTGTTTGCCATATTTATTTTCCATGTACTCCTTGAAAATTCTAAATGCAACAGCAGGCTCAGTAGTAGTTCCTGATTTTGATATTACATTAACAGAAATTTCTTTTCCTTCTATTAACTCTAATAAATCTGCCACATATGTTGAACTAATATTGTTTCCTACAAAATAAATTTCAGGAGTTTTACGCTTGTCCTTTGGAAGCATATTATAGAATGAATGTGAAAGTATTTCAATTGCTGCCCTAGCTCCTAAGTATGAGCCTCCAATACCAATTACAACCAATACATCTGAATCTGCCTTTATTTTTTCAGCAGCCTTCTTAATTCTAGCAAATTCTTCTTTATCATAATTTACTGGCAGGTCAACCCAGCCTACATAATCATTTCCGGCACCGGTTTTATTGTGCAGCATATCATGTGCAAGCTTAACCTGTCCCTCTAAATAATCAATCTCATAATCACTCAAAAAGCATGATGCTTTAGAGCTGTCAAATGTTATTTTATTCATAACTGCCTCCTATTTGCACTATTCAATTTATAAATTTTACCTTTAATAGTATATCATTCGATTTCATTATTTAAAAGCTAAATTACTGTTTTTTTATGGACTTTTACTTATTTTCTTACTATTTAAACAATCTTATTTAAATAAACTCTGTCTATGAGTATTCAAATTTTGTTGAATTTAAAGTATATTTTCTTATTAAAACCAATTCTAATAATATTTTCTTGGTAAGAAATTTATTTTTTTGACAACAATAGTATCAAAGACAATTAATGTTGTTATAAATCATTCAACTTTACAAAAATCATTAAAAAGTTAAATAATTCTATCTTGAAAAGGAGAAAAATTATGTCAAATCCAAAAAAACCATTAGTTCCAGAAAGTAGAGATGCCTTAACAAAATTCAAGCTTGAATGTGCAGCTGAAATTGGAAGACTTCAGTACTGCAAAGAAAATAACGATCACTACAAGGGTGACTTAACTGCAAGACAAAACGGGTCTGAGGGCGGTCCTATAGGTGGACAGATGGTAAAAAAAATGATTGAAATGTATGAACAAAACATAACACAGCAATAGTATTTACTTGTAATATTGCTTAAAAGCTTTGAAGTCTGAAGCATAAAATAAAAAGTTTAAGAAAATCTTAATGTTTGTGTAAATAATTTATAAATTATATTTATATAAACAATTACAGAGAATCTTAAACTTTTTATTTTTCTCTTGATATATATTAAATTAACACATAATTCTATTTTATTGATTTTTTGTTTTTTATTTTCATTTTATTTAATTTATGTAACTATATTAATGTGTTACTCAAGTAATAAATCATATTATTAAGGAGAAAAGCATGAGAAACATGAGAAGAATTTAAGTAGTGTAACATCCAACATAGTTAGCCTTGTATAATATATGCCATTTCCATTGTTGTGTGTATACTCATACTAGATAATAACTACTCCAGTTCTTCAAGCTATTATGATGCTTTCTTATCTTTAATGATTAAGCGAAGAGGAGCATAGCATTAATTCAAATATGACATTCAAAGATTTTAACAATACATTGGAAGTATTTATAAAAAAGTGGGATATCTATGGTGAGAGGTCAACCTTAGGCTTTTCTCCTTATGACTATTTATTAATCAAAAAATAGTACTTTTTAAATTATTTACATTCCATACGTGAACTCTTCTATTTTATTTAAGCGGTAACTTTTGTTTTTTGCTATATCTGGTTTATTTATTTTATATTTTTATTGTTGTAACATTAATTCATCTGTCCCTGCTAGTTAGTTTATTATCTAATGCTCATTTAAGCATATAAAAATTTTTATATATCTGATATAATAAATTAATATTAGTACTCTAAGGAGATGATTTTTATGTGGTACACAACAAGCAAAAAAATAGTACCCTTTTTTCTTATAATAAGCATTTTCTTGTCCTACTCAGTTCAAATTAATGCACAGCAAACAGATAATTCTTTAGCTTCAATTTGCGATAGCTTAAATAAATTAGGACTTCTATCAGGTGACGGCAATGGCAATTACAATATTGACAGCACTCTGAAAAGAACAGAAGCCATGACTTTTATAGCAAAATTAATGGGCAAAAATGAGTACATACAGAAAAACAAAGACACCTTAAAGAAAACTAAATTTAAAGATGTTGCTGAAACAGATTGGTTTGCCCCATATGTAGAGTTATGGTGTTACCCGATAATTCAGCCCTACTTACGAAATATGTGTATATTTTATTTGGTGCGGTATAATTAATTATTTCAGATTCATAATCTTTATTTTTAATAGAATCAATAGTAATAATATCGCTGATTATATCAACATTGTATTTTACCTTGTTGGTTTTATAATTTCCAACATCGAAGATTGTATTATCAAGAATATTGTTATTAGTGTTAGTCTGAACTGGTTCTGATAAAGTTAATTTGATTTTTTGTTCTCCTATTACTTCATAACTTATAATCTTAGGTTGTACTGTATCTGATACAGGGAATTCAATTTCTGTATCTTCGAATAATGTTTCGCCGTTTGCAGTTTTAATACCCTTTTTAATTAGTAATTTTGCAGTTGTTCCTATAGTTAGGTTTTTACTTAAAGTAATTACCGTATAATTATTACTTGTGATATGATAGGAAGCATTTTCTGGTAATTGGTTTGATATCTGTTTTTTTTCAATGTCGTAAATATTTGAAAACGTTGAGTAATCTTTACTGTAAGTGATACCGCCAGGAATAGCAGAAATTAAGTCAGTCCCCTTATCTTTTACTTCATAAAAAGCTATGTTTTTTGCATATACACTATCCACCTCTATAGGAAATTTAACTTCTATTTTATTTAAAGAGAGAACCCTCACTTTAACTTCTTTTATGTAGTTAAAGGCAAATTTTGAGGAAGGAACTTTTTTGCCTGCATAATCCTGGATAGCATTAGGAGCATCGGTACTTGCAGCATTCACCGTAACAATGCACATTCCTTCAGGCAGGGCTTCATCTAATGTAAGCGTTATAATATTATCAGACAGCTTTGCACTTTTTACTTTGAGTTCTTTGGTAATAGGGGTTTTTTCATCTGAATCAGTATTATGAGTTATGCGGAAGTTTTCAGGATTAAGTGAGTCGGAATTAGTTCCGTCATAAACTGGTTCTGAGAAAATGAGTTGAAAAGTTTTTTCACCAATTATTTCTGCACTTGAAATAAATGGTGTGAAATTATCCAATATAGTGACAAAGAAGTCTTTATCTTTGGAAATTGTTTGACCATTTTCTGCTCTAATTCCATTTTTTACCGTTACCTTTACAGTTATTCCTTTTAATTTAGTATCATTTAATGTAATAAGTGCTGTTTTTATATCTTCGGCTTTTATTGAGTCAGGTGAAATAGATATAGTATTTCCCAAATTATCTTTTATTTCATAAAAATCTATATTTTGAATTGAGTCTTTATCCATCGCCATGTTAAAATCAATTTGAATCTGTTTTAAATTAGTTGATCTGACTGAAATAACATCTGGTTGAGTTATTTTATTTTCTAATACGAATGAATAAGTGTTATCTTTTACGCTATTTTCAGCATAATCTCTAATTATATTAGTTGTACTTAGAGTATTATTTTGAAATCTTACAAATATAGTAGTGTTTTCCAAACTTTCTGATAAAGAAAGAGAAATTATGTTACCAGATAGTGTAGCTTTACTGATTGTATATTCCTTATAGTGAGAATAAACAGTAAAATTTTCTACAGAAGAAAGAGTGTCAGAATTATTACCATCATAAATAGGTTCAGAGAAAATAAGTTCAATAGTTTTTTCATCTAATTTTTCTATACTTATAAGTTTAGGACTTTCAAAATCTTCAACCTTTACATTATATTCAAGATTCTTAGCTAGTACATTTTCGTTAGGTGCTTTTAATCCTTTTTTTATTATAACCTTAGCAGTTGTTAGGTTAGACAACCTATCACTAATTTTATTGTTAAGTGTAATAACTGCCGTTTGTTTGAGTTCATTATAATTAACAGCACCTTGGGCAAGCTTAATTACTTCTGTTCCTTTATTCCTTATTTCATAATAGTTAATATCCTCAACTGATGATTTATCCATAGGAGTACTGAATACTACTTGAAGCTGCTTTGCATTTAAGGATTTTATAGAATTGATAAATTCTTGGGAATTAGATTCGGTTTCATATCCCAGAGACTTTGCAATATCAGCGTTTATGGCACCTTCATTAATTAGGGTTTGAATTAGAGTGTTATTTTCTCCGTTTATTTTTGCATTTAAAGCAGCATTCATATAAATTGCGGCATCACCTCTAGTAAAGCTGCTATCAGAATCCTTTGTTTTTGACAAATAGGAGGTATCAGCTGCAAGACCTGCTTCATAGGCTTTTTTAAAGACATTGCTATTCCATTTAATATCATCATATTTTAATAGCTTTAAAAGCAAAACCAAATAAGACTGTTCTGTAATTTTATCCTTAGAACCGAATAATTCATCACTATAGCCTGAAACAATGTTGTTTGAATAACAGAAACCTACATGAATACAGCTCTAAGTACCAAAATTAATGGTCAAAGTGAGACCTTAATTCAACTTTTAATAAATGATGGTGCTGTTAACGCAGATATTGCGAAATCACTAGGGTATGATACTGTTGAAAAAACAGATAATACAGATACACCTAAAGAAACTATTTCTGTGAAAATCAATGAAATTCTTTCTGTTAGCGAAATAGAAATAGCAGTTTATTTAAATACAGAGCTTAAGTCAATCAGCAATAGCAATATATTAATATATGAAGCAGGTAATGAAAACAATAAATTAAAAATATACTCTGTAACTTCTACAGGTACTAAATTGATAATAAAAACAGGCACACAGGTACCAAAAAAAAGTTACAATGTAGAATTAATTAATATCAAAGATTCAAATGGAAATATTATACCAAGGCTTACAGGAAGCTTTTCTGGCTATACTCAGATTTCTACATATTCATCTACGCCATCACCTACTCCTAAGCCTTCTCAGGCTGTAGATTCAGTAACCGCAATAAATGCAAAGCAAATACAAATAGTATTCAATAAAGAAATGAGTAAGTCGTCAGTCGAGGATATAAACTTTTATGAAATAAAGGATAAGGGTACTGATGTTATTAGTCTTGCTCAAGGTGCTGTAATTTATGATGAGCCTACAAAAACTGCAGTCATTACACTAAACAATAAGATAAGTGACAAACTGACTAACCTTACAATAGCAAAGATTACTGTTAAGAAAGGAATTAAGTTTATTGATGGCTCTGAACAAGCTAACAATATGGAATTTAATGTTAAAGTAGAGGATTTGGAAATAGCAACATTTAAAAACCCAGAAGTAATTGGTGAAAAAACAATAAAAATTCCTTTCTCAGAACCTGTTTATGATGGCACAAATAACAACTTCCTTAATACCGAAAACTTTAGAGTTAATTATTTAAAACCAGCGTATGTTGAGGATTTAACATCTACAGGTATTAAACTTTTGGAAGCTTATACATATACCGTACAAAGTGCAGAATTAATAGGAAGCACTATAATTCTGAACTTATCAGAAGCTCTTTCTGAAGGTACCATAAAGGTTAATATAAATAGCTCTATAACCGAAAATCCTATTCAGGACTATGCAGGCAACATACTATCCAACTGTGAAGCCACATTTAATTATGTAAAAACAGGAGATACATCTTCACAGGTTAGTGTCGAAAAAGCCGATGAAGATATGGTAACATTAAGCTTTTCAAAACCAGTAACCGCATCAGACTTAAAACTATTCCATACAGATAAAACTATTGCAGCTAATATGTCAACCCCAGTTTCTATAAACAAAGGAACATTTGTAAATGAAATTACATTTGAATTTCCTAACAAAATTCCTATGGGTACAACTGATTTATTTTTGGTAAACAGCACCGACCCAAGCTGTAAAATGTTTAATATATTTGGTGAATATGTTCCAGACCAGACTCTGGTTGCTGATGTAGCACCTGAAAAAAACCCACCAAAAGTTATAGATTCTGTTTTGATTAATAATAACACTTACACAATATTCTTTAATGAAAAAGTAAGTAAAGATTTTGCAGAGAACTCCGCAAATTATGACTTCACAACCTTTGACTATTACACTACTGTATCCTTTGTACCTTCATTAAGCAATGATGGTAAAAGTGTGAATTTATATTTACCAAAAGGTCTTCGTGATAATACTAAGTATAGGATAGTTATTAGAAATGCAGAAGACATTTCTGGAAACAAAACAACTTCAGATATTCAATTAACATATACTAATGGTGAACATTCAACTCCATCGCTAGAAGTAAATAAATCCTTTACCAATAATACTGAAGGCAAAATATTTATATACTTCAGCGAACCAATGAACGAAACCCAGATGCTTGACAAATCTAGTTACAAGGTTGCTATAACTTCTGGTGCTATTTTTGCCTCTTTAGGAGCTGGTGATACAGTTTCTAAAATATCAGACAGGTCAGTTCTAATTGATTTGTCAAAAACAGTTAATTCGCCCAGCGTCATGCTAGCACCTATTATGGACTTAAAAGGAAATAGATTGTATAACTCAATAGCGCCTGTTTATATAAAGGATATAGAAGAAGAAACAGTAATGGTAGAATCAATAGATTTAATAGCAAAAAACAAAGTTAAGGTTACTTTCAACAGAGTGCTACAAACGTTTAGTACAAATGACATTTCATTTGCTGGAGTTACCAACAATACAATACTTGTGGCAGAAATTGAGTCACTGATAAATAACGACAATGATAAAACTGAAGTAGTAATAGTTCTTAATAAAGAACTTAGCGCTGATGTAAAATACAATGGTTCTGTTGTATCAGTAATTACCAAAGAAAACTGCAATTCAAAGTCAGTTTTAGGAACTAAATTGACTCCATCACAATCTATTTCCATTAATGACATGGTTGCTCCAGAAATTATCACCTATGACCATGATTCAAATTCTTTAACAGAACCGGTAGAAAAGGTTGTTTTATCAGGAAATATTTTGACTTCTATGATTGATGGCAAAGTATCAAAAAATACAACTGGAACAATAACTATAACCTTTAGCGAACCAATTTTAGAATTTTCTCTTTCTGTTTTGACTTTTGAGGTTGAGGGATATACTGTAACATCTATTTCAAATGCTGTAAATAAAAATGAAGTAGTATTATCTATAAAAGCAAATAAAGACAATACTCCAGCAAAAACAACAGTAAGACAAGTTAATAATATTTCAGATTATTCAGGTAACATGTATTTATCAGACAAAGTTTGGACAGTAAGATAAATTTTGATACTGGAGATTTTCAACTAAGGGTAGTTATTCTATAGTAGTTATTCTCATAGTAGTTAATTCTATAATAGTTAATTTCAAATAACTAGAAAGCCTCTAAATGATGTATTAATCACTAATCTTTTAGAGGCTTTTTAAAACCTAGTATTTTTATCAATACATATTTATATTTCTACCTAACGTAAAACATTTAAGTGCCATTTGAGATATGATTTTTATTCAAATAATTTTATATTTTTTCTTCTGTTATCTCAACGTATAGCCCAATCCAGCCATATAATCTATTATACTCTTCGCAAATCCATTTATTTCATCGCTGGTAAGAGTCTTTTCGTTAGAGCCTATAACAAATCTGAAGGTCATACTCTTCTTGCCTTCTGGTAAGCCTTTGCCTGTATAAATGGTCACAAACTCAAAGCTATTTAAAAGTTCAGACTTAAATCCGCGAATATCTTCAACCAGCTTGTCAAATGTAACTCCATTATCAACTAAGAAGCTGTAGTCAAGCTTAACTTCAGGGAATTTTGATAAATCCTTATATTTAATTGAAGCATAGTCTATAGCTTGCAGAAGTTCTCTGTTTATTTCCAATACTGCTACATTTATCTTTTTACCGATATTCTTCTTAATTGAAGGATGCACTACACTTATATAACCCATTAACTTACCATTATAACTTATATCAACAGATTTCATTGGATGAACCCAATTAAATGCACTTGTACATGCAGTAAACTCAGGTGTAATATTTTTTAAGGTCTTAGCTAAATAAGTCATTATTCCCTTCAAATCATAGAACAATTCATCTTCACTCTTAATCTTACTTCCTAGCAATATACAAACATTTTTGTGTTGTTCACATTTTTCCTTTGGATTTGCAGCAGTAAATACACTTCCAATTTCAAAAATAGAAAATTCCTCATATACCTTTTCATTTTTCTCAGCAAAGCCCAACATACAAGGAACCATGCTTTCCCTTAAGGTGTTAGCGTCCTGTGCTTGTGGATTCAGAATTTTTACCTGTCCATTAGTTTCAATTCCCATCTTGGCATTATAGGTATTGTCATACCAAATATAACTCATTACCTCGCTTGCACCAAATCTCTCAGAAAGCAGTTCTTTAATTTTGTGGTCTAAAAGCCTATCCTCGTTATATTCAAGAGGCTTTAAAGCGATATCCAAGGTTTGTGGAACTATATTATCATAGCCATATATTCTAGTGATTTCTTCTATAATATCAACCTTCATTGTAATATCCTTTGTTGCTCTGAAGGTTGGGACTTTTATTTTGAAAGTATCACCCTCAACATCCACTTTGAATTCCAATGATCTCAATATTTCAACCATTTTTTCTTGAGGTAGGTCGTTTCCAATATACCTGTCAATATAAGGCTTTGTAATTGTGATGTCAATCGGCTCTAGCTTTTGGCAATAAACATCAGATAAAGCTGAAGCAAAATTAATATTTGGGTTCATATCCTTTAACAGTTTAACAAATCGTTGAATTGCAGTAACTGTAATATTAGGGTCAAGGCACTTTTCATAACGAGCACTTGCCTCAGTACGAAGTCCAATTTTTGTTGAACCCTTTCTTATTGAAGGACCATCAAATGTAGCCGATTCTAGTAAAATAGATGTTGTGTCCTCCAACACTTCGGAGTTTTCTCCCCCCATAATACCAGCTATAGCTACTGGTCTTTCCTTATTACAAATAAGCAATACATCCTCAGGCAAATTTCTTTCAGTGCCGTCAAGTGTCTTGAACAGAGTAGGTTCTTTTGTAGACCTAACAACAATTCCGCTTTCCACCTGTCTGCTGTCAAATGCGTGCATTGGCTGTCCAAGTTCAAGCATTAAGTAGTTGGTCAAATCAACTAATGGTGAAATTGGTCTCATTCCACAGTAAAACAGTCTTACCTTCATGTTCATTGATGTTTGTAAATTAGTGGCTCCATCTATTTTTATGCTGGAATATCTGAGACATTTTTCTGTATCTTCAACATTAATATCAACTTTATCCTTACCCTCTGAACCAGCTAAGCTGTCTAGTTGCATTGGCTTTAGTTCTCTGCCATAAATAGCTGCAATTTCACGCGCAATACCATAATGTCCCCATAAATCTGGTCTGTTTGTTAGAGATTTATTGTCTATCTCTATAATAACATCATCAATATCAATTATAGATTTAATGTCTGTACCTGGTGCATAATCTCCTTCTAAAATCAAAAGTCCACTGTGGTCATCGCTAATGCCCAATTCTTGAGCTGAACAAAGCATACCATAGCTTTCTACCCCTACCAATTTCACTTTTCCAAGCTTAGGAAGCTTTTTAACAGAACCGCCTATTTTTGCTAATGGAACTAAAATGCCTTCTGTAACATTTGGAGCTCCGCATACTACTTGCAGTATTCCGTCACCTGAATCAACTTGAGTAATTTTAAGCTTTTTAGACTCTGGATGTGGAACAACGCTGATTACCTTGCCAACTACAACATTCTGAATGTCCTGACCAACAAATTCTACATCTTCAACTTCTGCTGTAGACATTGTGAATCTATACCAAAGTTCTTTTATATCTATACCATCTAAATTAACATAATCCTTTATCCAATTTAATGAAATTTTCAATTTACTTTCCCCCTATCTTACCGAAAATTGTTCCATTGCTCTCAAATCTCCCGAGTTGAGAATACGAATGTCACTGATTCCATATTTCATCATTGCAAGTCTTGTCAATCCTACACCAAAAGCAAAGCCCGTATATTCTTCAGGGTCAATACCTCCTGCACGCAGAACATTCGGATGAACCATTCCACAAGGTAACAATTCTATCCAACCTGAATGTTTACAAGTAGGACAACCAGAACCACCACATATCATACAGTTAAGATCCAATTCAAAGCCAGGTTCAACAAATGGGAAAAATCCAGGTCTTAATCTAACCTTAACATCTCTTTTGAATATCTCTGACAGCAGTATTTTCATTACATATATTAAGTTTGCAATAGAAACATTTTTATCTATCATCATTCCTTCAAGCTGGAAGAAAGTATTTTCATGTGAAGCATCAGTGCTTTCATTTCTGAAGCATCTGCCAGGAGCTATTACCTTAAGTGGTGCTCCGTATTTTTGCATAGCTCTTACCTGACATGGTGAAGTATGAGTTCTAAGCAGCGAGCCATTTTCAAGCCAGTAAGTATCTTGCATATCTCTGGCAGGATGGTTTTTTGGTATATTGAGTGCCTCAAAGTTGAAAAACTCCTCTTCTACCTCAGGTCCGTCAACTATATTAAAGCCCATACCTGTAAATATTTTTTCTACTTCTTTTTGAACAATAGTAACTGGATGTAGTGAACCTACTTGGAATTTTGTACCAGGTAATGAAATATCAAAGCTTGAACCCTTGCTCAATGACTTTTTGACATCATTATTACTTATCTCCTTAAATTTTGCCTCCAATAATTCACTCAATTCATTTTTAAGCTCATTTGCCTCTTGACCAAACTGCTTTCTCTCTTCAATAGCCATGTTCTTGAGATCCTTGAGCATTTCTGTCAATTCACCCTTTTTTCCTAAGAGTTTTACTCTAAGTTCTTCAACCTCATTACTTGTGGCAGCTGCTTTTATTTTGCTAAGAGCCGCATCCCTTAAATTACTGATTTTCTCAATCACGTCTATTATCTCCTTTCATATTATATCCATATATATCCACAATCTTA
Organism: Ruminiclostridium herbifermentans; assembly: GCF_005473905.2. Lineage (NCBI taxonomy): Bacteria > Bacillati > Bacillota > Clostridia > Eubacteriales > Oscillospiraceae > Ruminiclostridium > Ruminiclostridium herbifermentans. The sequence continues at coordinate 1,765,756 of NZ_CP061336.1, read as the reverse complement.
ATAAGCATAGTATCCAGCAAGTTCCTGACATAGACCAATTCCCATATTCTAGGTTTGAACCAATTTTTAAATAATAAGTTTGAAAACCAACAATTAATACCAACAACTAAAATCTTAAAGTTGAGTTTTTTTCAATTTCATTTTCAATTTCAAATCAAATGAAAACAAAAAATAAAGCCTTCATCCCAACAAAGGGACGAAAGCATTTTTCGCGGTACCACCCAGATTTTTCAGCAATATAGTTAAGTTTTACTAAAACACAGCTTGATTATTATTTCAAGCAACAAAACTATATAAACTAAACTCTTGTAATTTTAACGGCTTTAACCGGCAGCTCCTACATTAATACAGTGTATAATTTGATAAAACAATAACTATTCGACAAAAATATCAAATCATATAATATACACTATACTGTTCAAAGCTGCAGCTCCGGAGGGAACTTGGGCAAGTAGTCTGTTAAAGGTACTTTCAGCCGATGATACCTTATCTCTGCAACATCCTGCTCTCGCTTACTTTTCTCCATCATTGCCTTTATTTATTTAATTATCATACCAGCTTTCAATAAAACGGTATTTTTTACAACCAGTTATATGTAGATTATTATAGCAATATAAATTTAAACATTCAAGAGTGGATTTTTATTATTTCAACTTTACACTATAACCATAAAATATAAAAAGATTTGAAAAGATATTTTAAGAATTGTTAACATACTTAAAACATGAACTAATTACTAAAAAAAGTAGTGCCAGATGAATAAGGGAATGTGGAAATAATCAACATAATAAAAAAGTATAAAAGTATTATAACTAAAAATAAATATGAAACAACTTTGATAATAATGTCGCAATTCAAAAAATGCATATGTTTTATTGCAGTTTATAGCAATTAAGAAGACACCGATAAAGTATAGAAATAGCTCCATACTTAGATGTTGGCTATTTCTATACTTATTCAAAAAATTAAATTAATATTTTTATTTCTAAATATATTACTAAAACCTCGCTATTGAAAATGCTGATTCTATATTCAAAACAGCATTATTTATATTTTAACTCAAGTTTTATCTTCATCTATCTCCTCTTTCATTTTCCTAACAGCATCCTGCCTTCTAGAATTTTTTTCTATTAATCTTTTTTTCAATAAATCATCATTTGTTTTTTCAAGTATTTCATTAGCAACTTCAGCATTATGCATAGTCTTATTAATTTTAGTTTTAACTCTTTCTTCTTCGGCTACACGGTTATCTGGATTTTTAGTTTGCTTCATATTTATGTCCATGTAATCATTAAAACCTATTGAAACATGGACTTTCGCACCTCCTCTAAAAAATATATAATTAGCTTTTTTTATTATGTCCACAAAACAAAATTGTAAACAGCCACTTGACGATAATTTCAGCAAATAATACAATATAATATAAATAACATTCCAAAGGATAACATATGAGTTATAAACGCTTAATCCCAATGGTATTATCATTATTTATTTTACTATTTCCACTTTATTTCTTTTTAATTAAAATATCCAGCAAAGATTTTTCATATATTCTTCCATTCATACTGCTAGTGACTTACTTCTTGTACTGCTTCAATTTTATTCGAAAAGAATTTATAAAAATAAAGGCAGATAGGCAGACTGGTATTCTAGAAAAAACATTAGTTTTGTGTGATTATAATGTTCTTTATACAAGAAATGAGAAATATGGTGCTATGCCTCCAATCCCTACTGCTACATTTTTATCCTATGATAACGATGAATATATTCACTTAAGCGGAGACTTTTCAAAAGTTGATATGCATCCTGGGAAAAAATATAGGGTAAAATTTTATAAAGAATCAGGACTCCTAATTGACATAGAATACAATAAAAGCAAATCAAAAAAATTAAAACTCAATGTTAAATCTAAAAATCAACTAAAAAATAAATATTATAATTTTGCTTTCAAGCATATTGATACTGAACATTCCAATAAAACCTCAAATAGATATATTAGCTTTTTACAAGTACTTATATTTACTATTATAGGTGCCCTAATATTTGGTGTACTATACATTATATATTTGGTATTTAACTTTATCCAAGCAAAAATACTGATGTCTGAAGGATACATAATGCTTATTCAGCCCGATTTTGTTGGTTGGTTATTTATCATTTTTGGTTTTACTATTTTTATATTAATTACATTTGAAGGATATGATGATTATTGGGGATTTATTACAAAAGTATATAACAAGCTTGGATTTAAACGTTCATTAATAATCATTTCAACTGTATTCTTTATGCTTTTATCTCAATTATTTAATATATGTACAATTATTTCAGATGACGGAATAGAATTAAAAAAAGGTTATTTTATGCAAAGCAAAACATATGGTTGGAGTAGCGTAAATAAGGCTTCAGTCTATTACTCATCTTTGAAGACTAGAAGCACTACTAATAAATTAAAGCTTCATTATGTGTTACAATTAAGTGATGGTAATTCAATTGATTTAAAAAAATCAAAAATGTTTTGGAATAGTATTTTAAAAGTTGATAATATCCTTAAACAAAAGCATATTTATATTGATAAAGGAATACTGTCTTTTAAAAACAGCACTATTCTCCTAAGTAATGAAAATATAGATTTTGATAGTGGTGCTCGTATATTGAGCGAAATAATGGTTTATCAGGCTCCAAGCTATCTATCTAATTCTGATTACTCTGAAAATTAATTTGTACCAAGCCATTATTTGTAAAACTAAAGTAATATAAAGCATTTGAATAAGTTGATATGTTAAAACATTATATGTTTTTCACTTGGTAATAATATATCTAAAACACACTAGCAAAATAAGAATAATGGACTTAAATTGCTAAAGGAAACTCTATAAAAATATTTTATAGGAGGTGTAAGTCCATGTCGTCGCTTTATGAATTTTTTGACTTAATACACAGCATGGACATATTTAATGAAGAGAAAAAAAATAGTTATTAAAGGTTTACCCTTCCAGACATGGACACCTGCAATAAGAGGTTTCGAAAACAGCATTAGTACTCTTGGACTAGTACCTATAAATGGCACAAAACATGGAGTTATGATTAGGGGCAATGACAAAAATAATCCTGTAATCATATTTGTACATGGAGGGCCCGGAACAACGGAAATCCCATATGTCAGAAAATATCAAGATTTATTGGAGCAAAACTTCACTATCGTACATTATGATGAAAGGGCTACTGGTAAGTCTTTTCACTTTTTAGAGGATTATTCTAACCTGTCAATTAATTTATTGGTAGAGGACTTAATTGCATTAACAGATTATATTAGCCAAAAACTATGTACAAATAGAATAATTTTAGCTGGTCATTCCTTTGGAACGGTTATTGGAATTAAAGCAGCTAATTTGGCTCCCGAAAAATATTTAGCTTATATTGGAATAGGTCAAATAGGTGACTTTTGGAGCAGAGAATTGGAATCACTGGAATATTGTCTAAAGCAAGCAACTCAGCAGAATCACCTGCAAGATATTAAAGAAATTGAGTCCTACAGGGAAAATATTGTTAATCATAAAGACTCACTTCCTAGAAAATTTGTAAGAAAATATGGCGGAGTGTCACGTCTTATAAATGATGCAAGTGACATGGCATCGGGATTACTGCTAAGTCCTGAATACAATTTCCTTGATACCATTCGTTTTAGCAAAGGCCGTTCCATTTCCAGTAAAATACTCTGGACAGAACTAATGCAAAGTAATCTTCCAAATGAGGTTTCTGAGTTAAAGATCCCTTGCTATTTCGTTATGGGTAAGCATGATTATTTAACACCTGTAAACTCTGCTAAAGCTTACTTTGATTCAATCAATGCCCCATCAAAGGAGTTTGTAGTTTTTGAAGAGTCTGCACACTATCCTCAGTTTGAAGAAAAGCAGAAATTTTATGATTGGATAAATAATATATATAATAAAATCAAAGAATGATGTTTTGGTATCTATTATTATATGACGTTTAGCCTTTGCCATTACATTATAGTAGTTTAATATAGAACTCATAATGTTGAATATTAATTGTAAAAGCTTGTTAATAGTAAATTTTAATAGAATTAAATTTGCATTCCAATTAAACCATTGCTGTCATAGCCCTTTTTCTTTAGATTTTTACTTATCCATATAAAGTATATTAAACATGTTATTATTGCACTAACGCACATTCCTATAATTAGTACAAAATCTCCAACACTTTGCAGGTAGCTATCTATACCTGCTCTTCTGGTCAGCATCACAAATATATGAGAAGTATACAATACTGTAATAGAACCCCAGATAGAATCGGAGCAAATATAGGCTAGACAATATATTACCATGCTAATGTATCCAAATACACTCAACATCATGTCTGACTGAAATGCCGCCGGTAAAGCTTGAATAATAACTGCTACTGTAAGAGGCATAACTTTCCTCAATTCATTAAATATTAATCCCCTAAAAAGCATTTCTTCAAAAATAGTAAAAACAACAATGTTGTAAAACATAAAATAAAAAATATTGCCATTATTAAATCTATCAAAAAAGCTTATCACTGCGTATAAATTGGGTTCAAAATATTCCATATTCATAAAGCATAGTATAAAAATCGATATTGAAATACCAATAAAAATAGATAACATTAAATTTTTTATACAGATAATTTTAAATTTACAGAACGTCAATATATTAATTTTTCTTATTCTAAAAATTATGATATATATTAATGTAGAAATTACAACATTTAATATCATTTCTAAAGATATGGTATTGTTTAAGTATTCTACAGCCCTCATAAATTTAGATTTAGATGCATAACTCATTAATATACTTACAAATTTAGAATTTAAAGTGTATATCAGCAAAAATAATAAATCAAAAACTATTCCTTTTAAAAATGTAGTTATTTGAGCCCTTTTCATATTTTTTATCCCCCTTATAGTTTCATAACGGATTCTTTCTAGGTCATTGATTTTCAAATTTAGTCCTTGAAAAATAACAGTTTACTCATGTTCTCGGAGATATCAATAAATGTTCAAAACTATGCAGGCATTAGCAGAAACAATTCAATTCTTATAGTTCATTACAGAAGGCTATAGTATCTAAATACAATCCACTATGAATGTATAGAAGAAGATAATGGAAAGTAGTGCTTATGTGGTCAAGCAGTGGAGTGTATCTCTTGATGGCAATACAAGAGATACACTCATAAAGCTTGATAGACATATTATAAAAAACTAATAGGAGTAGAAACCAGCAACGTCTGTATTTGTTTACCATTTGTGGCTTTTATCAAATCCATAGAAAGAAAAGATAATTTCTATCTCACCATTTATCTATGAGTCAAGAGCCTGTAATACCAACTCAAGCCTTGACAGCTTGTCCTTTGTAGTGATAAATGCCAGTTCTCATACTATAACATTTCACCCTGTTTAATTTTAAAATCATTAATAAAGTCTTGAAAATATTTACTTTTCACTGCAAAAATACCTATAAGTAATAAGATGATTCCAGAAGCAGTAGTCAAATAATACCATTTAAATATATCCAGTAAAACCCCATACAACCAAAGTCCCACAGGACTAAATATAAATGCTGCTGTCATGAATACTCCAAAAACACGTCCTAACAATTCCTCTGGTATCTGAAACTGGAAATATGAAATCATAGAAACATTTTGTAAAGTATTTACTGAACTTAATATAACAAGTATAATGCTGAAAATAATTGTTATGACCCACATATTTTTAGTAAGTGTTTGAGCACCAAAAGGCAATAGCCACAATATAAACAAAATTGCCTGTATTTTAAACAATGTAAAAAATCTTTTAATCATATTGCTACTAAGTGATTTTATAAAAGATATAAGAGAAGCACCTGCTATTGTACCTACTGCCGCCGAAGCCTGTATAATAGACAATTGAATCCCGGAAACTTTCATAATATTGTAGCTTACATATGTCAGAACCATGCTTACCATTGGATAATATATAAGACTTACTACTGCTGCAAAGGCTAAAAAGAAAATTATAATTTTTTGTGAGTACAAATAACTAAATGTCGTCTTTAAATCTGCTAGATATCCTTTTTTACCAATACTATCATCTGATGAAGTATTAAGTTTTTTGAATTTGAGAAACATTTCAAATATACCAGATAGAATAAGTACTATCCCATTTAGCATAAATATCACTTTAATTCCAAATGTTGTATATAGCACAGCTCCTATTATAGGTCCTATTATATTTACTATAGCTGATATTCCTTGAATCGCAGCATTTGCTGTAGGTATGTTATCTTTATTTACGATTTCCGGAATAGACGAGTTTACTGCAAGGTTGAAAAAGGACTGAATTGTGCTTATTGTTAGAACATAAAAAACTATAAGCACAATGCTTTTGGGATAAAAATTGAGTAATCCTGTGTATGCAATAACTATTACGCCACTTAAAATATCTGATCCGACAATAATTCTTTTTTTGTTATATCTGTCAACAAAGACACCTGTAAACATGTTTACGAAAATCATAGGGAGGACGGATAGGCTCAATACCAAAGAAAAAGTACCTGCCGTCCCGGTTATGTCCAATACATATAAGCTTAAAGCAAATGTTAATACTGTTGACCCTATACCTGATATGAATCTACCTGATACAAGTAGCAATAAATTCAATTTCATATTAACTGGGCTAATGTTTCTGTCTAAAATCGCTGCATCTTGCATTCATTATTCTTCCTTTTCTTATTTTATTTAGAATGAATCGTTAATATCAGTAGTAGTCATATACCTATAATAGAAATTTCCTTAAGACCATAATCTCTCCAATAGATACATTAACTCCTTTTCCAGTTCTTTTATTTCTGTAAAGCACCTGCCTGCCTCCTTATCAATAACACTTGTCAGATTGTACTTTTTGGTTAGAGTATGGCATATGTCTCTCCATCTTTGAGCCGATTCTTCTAAAAGCTTTATAACCATCCATTTAATATCATTGTTACATTCTCCGCTATAGTTTTCTAATGTAATTTTAAATAGTCTTCTACGATGTGCGAGTGTTATAAGTTTCCAGTCTAATATTTCTTGAAGTATACGGTTTTGCATGTTGTTTTTATCATCAAGTCTTTGAAACTCTTTACATGATATTTCTATAAGCTTATCAAGTGCAGCTTCGCCGTAATAGGTTGTAAGTCCATTTTCATTTGTAACTGATCTTTTATAATTTTTTATTATTAGATCTACAAGCTCTCTTAGCTTTGATTCTCCTTGTAATTTTTGCTTATTTACAGTAACAGTAGAATAAAAAACATCAAATTCGAAAGCTGGTAGTATATCTTTTTTAGGAATAAGTCCTACAGACTTATTTTCAATATAAGGAATATATCTATCTGGATTTATCATTTCAGGCATTTCAACAGAATATAAATTATCACTGTCACGGGCGACAAGCATAAATAAATGTCCTCGTCTTTCCTTTATTTCAGGAGCGTTATAGCTTACAAATTCTCTAAATGCAGGATTTCTGAGACAGTATATATCTACAATTAGCTGTTCTCCTTTGTCTAGTAACTGCTCAATCTGAGACATAGCCTCAGTACCCTTTTCTTTATAATTTTTGATTTCAAAAGCATCCTTCCATAAATGATAAGTTGAAAAATTAATATCATATATTCCACCGTACTGATTCTCTGTTATATTCATATCAAAACCTTGTGCAAAGTACTCAGAGTAGTTTCCTTTATTACCTAATTGCTTTTTAAGAATAAAATAAAGCATTACATTTGCACAATCCATATTTTCAGTTAAAGGATCCCTATTTCCCTGTGTATCAAAATAATAATCCAGTTCGATATTTTTTTTCATTTGTTCAGGTAATTCAACCCCTTGTCCTCCAAATGGAACAGCATATTTGCTAAGTTCAGCAATTGTAGGATTCCTAAGTATATTCATCATGTTTAGGCCAAAACTCTTAAGCTTTCCACTGACCTGAATGGCTTTTAAGGACGACCCTCCTAATTCAAAGAAATTATCATAAATACCTACCGACTCTATTCCTAGTACCTCCTGCCATACTTCTACAAGTTCTTTTTCTATATCATTCCTAGGTGGTGCATATTTTGTTTCTAAGCTTAATGTAGGTTCAGGCAGCGCTCTTCTATCAATTTTACCGTTGGAAGTTAAAGGAATATTTTGAATCCTTACATAATAAGAAGGTATCATATAATCTGGTAAATCTTTTGATAAAAACTCTCTAAAATCAGAAGCAGATATATCTCTATCCTGCACTAAATATGCACATAAATACTTATTACCATTTGAATCTGTTCTGTCCAGCACCACAGCTTCCTTAACTGATTCATGCTTGAGCAGCTTTGATTCGATTTCTCCTAGTTCAACCCTATAACCTCTAATTTTAACCTGAAAATCGGATCTACCCAAAAACTCCAGTTCACCATCACTATTCCATTTTGCAAGATCTCCTGTCTTATACATTTTTTCTCCAAAACTAAAAGGGTTGTCTACAAACTTTTCAGAAGTTAGGGCAGGATTATTCAGATAACCTCTTGAAAGGCCTTCACCAGCAATACATAATTCTCCAGCCACACCTAGTGGTACTAACTTAAAGTTTGAATCTGTAAGATATATTTGAGTATTTGCAAGTGGTTTACCTATAGGTACAGTTTTTCCTACTGTTTTGCCAGACTTATACCTATAAAATGAAGCACATATTGTAGCCTCTGTTGGACCATACCCTACTAATACCTTCATATCTTTGTTTAACTCAAAGAATTCTTCAAGAACATAATCTTTAATGTTCTCAAGACCTGTAAGTATTTTATTTAATTTTGAATTTCTAGCCTTTAGCAACCTGCATAAATCTTGAAGTATTGTAGGAGGAATAAATGCAAAAGTTACTTCCTTATCTGCAAGAGTGTCTGCTAAATGCTCCAAATCCATCAGTATTGGTTGATCGTTAAGCACAAGAGTAGCACCAAATAAAAGAGGCATGAAAATTTCCACTACATTTGCATCAAATGATATGTTAGCAAGACTAAAACATTTATCTCTTTTATCAATTTCTTCGTCATACCACTTATATATACAATGCAAGTAATTATTTAGAGCTTTGTGAGGAATCATTACTCCTTTTGGTTTACCTGTTGAGCCTGAAGTATAAATTACATAGGCTAAATCATTAGGATTATTTATATTTTCAATCTTCTGACTGTTTCCAGAATAAGTATTGCTATCTCGAAGATTTATTACTGTTCCATCAAACTCAATTCTTTCTTCTATAGAATCAGTGGTAAGTAAAATTTTCGCACCTGCATCTTCAAGTATGTACTTAATTCTTGTTTCAGGATATTCTGGATCTATCGGCAAATAAGCTCCTCCTGCCTTTAATATAGCCATTATACCAACTACAAACTCAATAGAGCGCTCAATTAACAATCCCACTATTGTGTCTGAAGTAACACCATGTTCTCTCAACTTATGCGCAAGGCTGTTCGATTTAATATCCAGTTCATCATATGTGAGTTTTTGATTACCAGCTTCTACAGCGATACAATCATAAGATTTTTTTACTTGTTCTTCAAATAAGTCACATATTGTTTTATTTTTCGGATATTCCTGTTGTGTTTGATTAAACTTGAGTAAAAGAAGATTCTTTTCAAGTTTTGATAATATATCTATATCTGAAATTAGAATTTCAGTGTTTTGAGATATTATATCCAACAGAATCTGATAATGCTCCACAAAGCGTTCAATGGTGCTTTTTTTGAACAATTTAGTGGCATACTCTAATTCAAAATAAATACTATCTTGTTTAGGGACTGAATAAAGGGTAAAATCAAACTTTGATATTCCGCTTTCAAAATCAAATTTTGAAAATACTATGTCACTGGATGTTTCTTCAGCCCAATCCATATTCTGAAAAACAAACATTGTATCAAACAAAGGATTTCTATCAATGTTCCTTTTTATTTTTAATGCATCTACCAGCATTTCAAACTGATAATCTTGATTTTCAAGAGCCATTAAAAATCTATTCTTTACATCTTGCAAGAAGCTACTAAATTTAATATTACTCTTAGGATAGTTTCTTAAAGCCAACGTATTTACAAACATACCAATAACATTATTTAGTTCGGAACGAGTTCTTCCTGAAACAGGCGTTCCCACTACAATGTCTTCCTGTCCAGTATACTTATGCAAAAGTATATTGTACGCTGCCAAAAATACCATAAATAGTGTTGTTCCAGTTTTTATACTCAATCTTTCTAGTCTTTCTAGCAATCCCCCATTAATTTCAAAGCAAACTCTGCTTCCTTCAAAGCTTTGGACAGCAGGCCTTTGATAATCGCAGGGAAAATTGAGTATAGGTATTTCATCTGAAAATTGATTTATCCAGAATTTCTTCTCTTTGCTTGTATATTCTGTTTTAAGCATTTCGTCCTGCCATACTGCATAATCCTTATACTGAACCTTTAATTCATTAAGCGATGCACCTTGATATGACTTTATTAATTCATTAAATAGTATGCTACACGAAATTCCATCAGATATTATATGATGCATATCACATAGAAGAATATGTTTTCTATTGTTAATTTTCAAAAGCTTAGCTCTTATCAATGGTGCTATTCTTAGATCAAACGGTCTTATAAAGTTCTTTATTAACTCAGGTACATCCTCATCCTTGCAAAGAGTTATATCCATATTAAATTCTAGCTTTTCGCTGATCTTTTGCACAGGTTCACCATCTATAATTTCAAAACTAGTTCTTAGAGATTCATGCCTGTCCACAAGTAATTTGAAGGCATTTATAAACCTTTCAGTATCCAGTATCCCCTCAATTTGCATAGCCGAAGAAATATTATATGTAATGTCACTGTCGATTTGATTAAGTATAACTAACCTTTTCTGTGCTGAAGATACAGGATAATATTCTCTTTTTTCAATATGAGGTATTATTGAGTATTCTTTCTTCTTAGCATCTTCTATAAATTCTGAAAGTTTTCTTACTGTAAGAATCTCAAAAGCAGTTGTTATAGGTATTTTAATGTTGAATTGCTCTTCTATTCTAGACAATAAATTTGATACTTTTAGAGAATTTCCTCCTAGTTCAAAAAAGTTATCTGTAACTCCGATATTTTCTATTCCAAGTACATCTTCCCAGAGTTCAACAATTTTTTTCTCAATTTCGCTTTCAGGCAATACAATATTTTTAGCTTGAGCTTTTTCAGCTGTAAAGCAATTTATTCTGTTAACAACATCTGCATACATACCGTTTTTAAAATTTTCTGCCAGCTTATATCTCTGAACTTTTCCGCTAGCTGTTAGTGGCAAATTCTCTACAGGTATTATATACTTAATGTCTAGGCCCATTAGTTTATTTATATTAGTTTTTAAAGCAATTGCTATAGGCACGAAATCCTCAAGCATTCCTCCAAATAAAACAAAAATGCAAATCTCCTCTGTTTTGCTAACCTCATCCTGTACACTGCAAGCAGCAACTTTCCCTGACTCAATAATTCCTAACCCTTCAGCCGTCTTTTCAATATCATAAGGATAATAGTTCTGTCCATTTATAAAAATAATATCCTTTTTTCTGCCTATAACAATCAAACGTCCATTTCTCATGAACCCTATATCACCCGTATCCAGCCACCCATCTTGAGTAAATGCATTAGCTGTTGCCTGTGGATTATTATAGTATCCTCTTGTAACATTCTTGCCTGTTATTTGAATTGTTCCTACGGTATTTTCCTCCACAATTAAATTGTCTTCGTCACATATTCTGACAAAGCAATCCTGTACCGGAAAGCCTAAATCAACGAATTTTACTGATTCTGATGATGAACTATCCAAAATAGCCTTCTGACCTAAAGAAACAGACTCCCTTTTAATGCTTAACGTCACAAATTCCTCACCAACAGGAGGTATTGATACTGCTAAACTTGCCTCTGCAAGACCATAAACTGGTAAAATAACATTGCTTCTCAAATTATATGCTGACATTTTAGCTATAAATAAATTGCATAGTTCTGATGAAATAGGCTCAGCACCGTTTAATATTAAACGAATATGTGATAAATCCCAATTAGAAGCAAGTTCAGGCTTAAATGAACTTAAAAAATGTTTGTAACCAAAGTTTGGAGAAGCTAAAACAGATATTTTATATTCATTTGATTTTTCAATCCATAGAATAGGGTGTCGAATAAACAGCGATGTTGGCATAATATATTGGTTAATTCCTCCTGCGAGTGAGGATATATGAAAGCCTACAAGCCCCAAATCATGTGTAAGAGGCATCCAACTAAGAGTTGCATCATCCGGTAAAATTTTTACTGCATTTAACATGGCATTTATGTTTACTAATAAATTTTCATGTGTAAGTATGACACCTTTAGGATCACTTGTTGACCCAGAAGAAAACTGTATAAAAGCTATGTCATCTGAATTAGGTGTATATATTTTACCTAAACTATGCGAATCAATGGCTTCTTCTATTAAAAATGAATGTTCTTTTATGCTTTCTTGTTCAGATAAATAGCTATCAAGCTTCGATTCTGTAATAAGGTATGGCTTATTCAGATTATTCCATATCCGCACAATCTTAAGTTTATGTTCCTCATTATTACCTAGAGGTATAGGAACAGGAATAATTCCACCTAATATACATGCCCAAAAAACACATATAAACGATTGATTATCCTGAATCTGGAATATAATTTCATCCCCAGGCTTTACCCCTTTTCCTTGTAAAAAGCCAAGAATTTTTAAAGACTTAGTATACAATTCTTCATATTTAATGAAGACTTCTTTATTAATATCTTCTATAAAATAAATTCCTTTATCACACTGTTTTATATCTTCAAATAATTCTATTAAGTTTCTGTACTTTAACATATTCACCTCTCCCTTGTTTTAAGACAATAAACAAATTTCTGCATGCAATTAAATATTAAGCCAAAACAGTCTTTTCAAAATTCTTTTATTAATAAATAAAAGAATTTTATAAGTTTCTCATAAGCCTCTATACTGATTTTTTCGTTTACTCCATGAATTGTATTTAAATCGCCTATGCTCATTTCAATAGGGCAGAACCTATATATTTGAGAAGCAATATTTTTATAGTATCTAGAATCAGTTAACCCAACAGTTAAATATGGTGCCACTATTGTCTCCTTGAAAACAGATTTCACAACTTTGCTTATAATTCTATATTCCTCTGAACTACTACTGGAAGGCTCTATAGGATTAAAGCTATTTTCTTTTATTTTGACTTCAATACCGTCACACCCTATAATTTTTTCTACTTTTTCCTTTATACTAGTTATAGTTTCTCCTGGTAAGATTCTAAAGTTAATATTTGCTTTTGCCTTTTGCGGAAGTATATTTTCTTTTATCCCACCTTCTATCATCGTTACAGCAATTGTAGTTCTTACTAAAGCGTTAGTAGTTTTAGAATTTGTAAGAATTTTTAATACAAGTGGCTTAAACAACCAGGTGTTCTTTAAAACAATTCTTTTGATTAATGGCATTTGAGTTATAATTGTATTTAAAAACTCTTTTGCAGCTCCATCTAACTTTGGGCGAAATTGTTTTTTCTCTAGTCTGTATATAGCTGTAGCTAGCTTTCCGATAGCTGTATGTCTCGGAGGCATAGATGAGTGCCCTCCTGTAGAAAAGGATGTTAGTTCCAATGTTGTAGTACCCTTTTCTGCTATACCTATTACTGCCAAAGGCTTAGTTACACCTGCAACAGCATTTTTTAAAATAAAACCACCTTCATCTAACACTGCAGAAAGAGTAACTCCTTTTTCTTTCAAATAATCTGCTATATGGGCATTACCACCACTTCCTCCGATTTCTTCGTCATGTCCAAATGCTAGATATATAGTGTTTTGGGGAGTAAAATTATTTTTCAAAAGTTCCTCTATTGCTTCAAGGATACCCATTAGCTGGCTTTTCATATCAAGTGCACCACGTCCCCAAATGTATCCTTTTGATATTTTTCCTGAGAACGGAGGATAGCTCCAATTATTTTCAGTTCCAGCTTCAACCGATGCTACATCCATATGCGCCATCAGGAGTATAGCACCTGCATTTTGTCCAATGCCTTCCCATTTTAAAAGAATACTCATTTTGTTAATAATATCAATTTTTAAATTTTTAAACACATGCGGAAATGTATCTTCAAGAAATAATCGAAATTTTAGAAATTCCAAATTATCCATTTTATTTGTGTTCTCATAAGATATGGTTTTATATTGGATAGCACGGGATAAATGTTCTGCTGCTGAAAGTATATCTATCCTACAGTTAGTATTTTTTATCTCTGCCATGGTATCTCCAATCTGAAACATATGCTGTTTCTATCATACTACTGTATTTTTGCCATTATTAAAAACAATTCTGCTTCCTGCAAACTCAAAAGTAAATGGCATTTCCTTAAAATCTTCTAGCGCGGACTTTATATTTTTATAGTTTTCCAGCGGATATGCAAAGAGAAAATAGCCTCCACCTCCAGCACCTAGCAGTTTACCTCCATAGGCACCTGCTTGTCTTCCCTTAGAATAAATAGCATCAATTTTATCATTGTTTATTTTATTTGACAGTCTTTTTTTATTTTCCCAATTTTCATTAAGAAGTCTCCCTATATTTTCAATATCCGCATTTCTTATGTACTCTTCACCTTGCAATGTAATTTCCTTTAGCCTATTGAGATTTTCAATATTTATACCTATTTTTGTTTTCTGATCATGTAATACGCTAGATGCCTTCCTGGTAATTCCGGTATAAAATAAGCTTGTACATATATTAAGTGTATTAAATGCTTCAGGGGTAGCTTCAATTTCCTTTGCAGTAACTGTGCCATCTTTATTGAAGCTATATTTTTTTAACCCTCCAAAAGCAGATGCATACTGGTCCTGTTTACCTATCGGTTCTCCCAAAATGTCTATTTCTATCTTACATGCAAATTCTGCAAGTTCTGCTGGATTCTTATACTCTCCCTTGTACGCAAAAAGAGAATTTAGCAAGCCAACTGTAAATGCACTTGATGAGCCAAGTCCGCTGCCATCTGAATGTATATCTGAAAAACTTGTTATTTCAATTGCTCTTGTTATGTTAGTTATTTTTAATGCTTCTCGAATTATTTTATGTTCTATATCATTAACATTATTGACTCTTTCTCTTTTAGAATAATTCAATACAATATCATCATCATCTCTTGGAGTGACAATTACATATATATACTTGTTTATTGCAGCACTTAAAACTGTTCCGCCATAATTTTCATAGTAAGCCTTGAAATCAGTCCCTCCGCCAAAAAAACTTACTCTAAGAGGTGTTTGACTGATAACCAATTTAATCACCCCCTTAAATATCCTTTTATTATACTCATAATTAAATGTTCAAGTATCATATGTATATCTTCGACCTTTTGCATATCTCTAATTGGAACATGGATACAGTACTTTGCAAGTTCTTTCAGCTTACCTCCGTCATATCCAACTAATCCGATTGTTTCTGCTCCAACATAATTTGCATATTCAATTGCATTAACAACATTTTTTGAATTACCACTTCCAGAGATTCCAATTACAAGATCATTTTTGGTCAGATAGTTTTTTAATTGAAATCTGAATATTTCATCATAGCTAATATCATTTGCAATAGCCATAATTGATGATACATTGTCATTAAGGCAGCAAAATTTGAATCTCTTAACTAACTTCTCACTTACACCTTTATTGAAATCATTTACAAAATGCGATGCTGTTGAAGCACTGCCTCCATTTCCAAAAACATATACAAATCCTTTTCTATCATATACTTCAAGCAATTTCAAAATCACTGTATTTATTTCATTCACATCTAACATGTCAACTTGAAGTTTTAATGTGCCTAGATACATATCGATGCTTCTATAAAAATCAACATCAATCTTCTCTAAACTTGATGTTTCCATTAGAATTCCTCCTTTTAAAGTTATATACTTTATGTGGATTTTATAGCATTTTAATCAGGTGATTTTTGACTTTCCTAGTTCAATAAATATCTTATACTTAGTGACATAGTTAATATTCTCTTATATAAGATAAAATAGTAGTGATTTGGAATTTATATCAAATTTAACTATTACATTTACTAATACTACTTATTAATAATGATTTTTACTGCTTCTAATATATTTGCAGAATAGTAATCGGGTTTAGCTTTATATTTAGCATCATTTTCAATCACACCAGATCCTAGAAGAATAGTTTTTAAGCCCGCATTTTTCCCTGTTTGAATGTCTATGGTTGAATCACCTATCATAAATGATGAAGACAAATCGATATTATATTTCTCAACAGCACTTTGAATAAGTCCAATTTTAGGCTTTCTACAATCACATTCTATTTTGTAAAGCTTGTTTTCTTCTGGATAACCCTTGTCAGGGTGATGGGGACAATAGTATAAATCATCAATATATACACCTCTTAAGCCTAGATCATATTCCAACTTTTTATGTATATTATCAAGTTCATCAATTGTACAGAGATTTCTGGCCACAACAGGCTGATTTGTAATCACTATGCTGAGATATTCAGAATTATTTAATAATTTTAGTGCTGTATAAGCTTCCTCAAAAACTTCCAATTCCTCAGGTTTTGATACCAAACCACAGTACTTATTTATAGTACCATCTCTATCAATAAAAACTGCTTTCTGCCTATTGGATAAATTCCTTTGTGCCACAATCCCTTCAACCATATGCTTTTGTACAAGCAAATATCTATCTGGGGTGCCCATGTCTTTGAGATACTCAGTAGTTCTATACCCCAAAACCTTTTTATCTGGAAGAATATTAGAAATCACATTCTTTACAAGATCCTGTTTTACACCTTCCTTAATATACTCTATTACACTTATATTCAGAAGAAACATTCCTGCAATCACACAGTTATTATAATAAAAATCTCTAGTCTGGTTTTTTTCAAGAATATTTATTACTCTATTATTTTTGTCTAAAGCAATAACATCACTGTCATATGGATGATTATTCGGATGGATAACTATGGAACAATCTGCTTCATTCTCATTGTGAAACCTAATAAATCTATCTAAATCCATATCAAATATTATATCGCCGAACACTACTAGAAATTGATTATGCAACAGGTTTCTAATATAATATAAAGCTCCGGCAGTTCCTAATGGTTCAGTTTCTTCAAAATATTGAATTGTTACGCCAAATTTTCTTCCATCACCAAAATACTCTTTTATTTTGCTACCTAGATAACCTATAATAAAAATAATTTCCGTTATTCCATATTTTTTAAGTTTTTTGATTTGATGCTGTAAAATAGGTTCTTCATTTATTTTAACCATTGGCTTGGGGACTTCTTCTTTAGTAAATTCGCGTAATCTGGTTCCTAACCCACCGGCTAGTATTACTGCCTTCATTTTATGCATCCCCTTTAAAATCCTTGCAGCTTGATAAAGCTTTAGTTCGATACTGCTTGAATTTATCATTTAGTCTTCTATGAGCTTCATAGAATTTCTCTCCATTATCATGATGTCCATTCCAAATTTCAGGTGTCCAGCCAAATTGGAAATCACTGAATACTCTACACACATCTTCCCAGTCCATATCACCTTCACCAACTTGCAATCCCTCGCCATCTAAGCCTAAGCAATCTGAATAATGAATATGCTTTACAACTGGTTTGACTATTTTCATATACTCCAGAAAACTTTCTCCCGTATAGTTTGTGTATAACTTTGCATGACATAAGTCCAAACACATCCCTAAATTTAGTTTTTTACAGAAATTATACATATCTATAGCACTAAGGAAGGTATTGCTAACTCCTTGTTTTGGTACCCAGCCTCCATCAATAAACCACGGGTAAGTAACCATATTTTCTACTAAAACCTCAAGGCCGCTGGTGTCCATTCTTCTCAGTGAATCTTCAAACAATTCATATTGCCTACTTGGATCCTCTAAAAAATGAGGATATGTCATTGTCCCAGGGTGAACAATAAACTTTACATCACCTGTACACTTTTTAAAGTGACGTTTAAGGTTTCTAGCCTTCTCCATTACGCTGTTTATTACACTAACTGAAAACAATCTAAACTCTTCATCATAAGAACATAAATCAAGTAACTTGCCATCTGAGTATTCAGGTAAATGTACAACTAAGTCTAAATCATAATCCTTGCATTCATCCTCTTTTTTTAAGTCACTAGCAGCATAATGTATCTCAACATAATCTATGTTTCTGTTTTTAATCATTTCATCTATGTCTTTAAATCTTGCTACTACTCCTATTTTCCCTGGAATAAATACTCTTTCGTTTAAATTTGTTGATAAAGAAGAATCCTTTTTAGCTTCCTCAAGTTTTGAGTTTAAAATATCGCAACTATGCAGATAATCACCTTTTTGCAAATTACTAGTTACTTCTTTTCCTATTACATCAAACCACTGCTTTGCATTTACCTCTTTTACTGGAAGCTGTAGTGTAACATCAGATTCTTCGAGTATTTTACCTTGTTTAACATCTTTCTTTAGAACAATACTTTTTGACAGAATTTCTTGATTTACCATTTCGCCCCTAGATTCATACTTGATTTCTTTACCAATAATAGTCTTAATTTCATTAATATTTCGAATCATCTCACCAATACTTTTTACATTTACAGACGACTTATGTAAACCAAGTTGGTCATCATATAAATGAACATGTTTTTCAATAACATCTGCTCCTAAAGCACAAGCAGATAAAACAGAACTTTTGTTTAAATCATTACTGGAATAACCAACTGACTTACTATATTTTTTAAGTATGTTTAATGCTCTCATATTTATAGTACTTTCAGGCGCAGGATATGCACAAACTGCGTGCATCAACACTACATTGTATTCAGAAAGTCTAAGATTGCGGCACAATATTTCAACTTGCTTTTCTGTCATTCCACCTGTTGAAAGATAGAGTTTATGACTATTTTCAAGAATAGCAGATATTAGAGGTATATTCATTGCATTCATTGAATGTACTTTAAAGTCTGTTATTCCAATTTTTTTGAATAATTCAAAAGATTTAAGATCCCAAGGAGTAGCTATAAAGTCTAAACCAAGTTCTCTACAGTATTCAAGAATAGTTCTATAGTCCATTTCATTGAATAATATTTCATCAATAAATGGTAATTTTAGCTGGAGTGACCACGCTCGTTCAGTTTGTGATGTTTTCTTTAATACACTTGGATGTACGCTTTCCTCTAAAAAGAAATGGTGAAACCTTACAGCATTTACTCCAGATTTTTTACACTCCCTTAATATTTTCAAACAATAATCTAAGTTACCATTACATGACTTTCCAACCTCTGCAATGAAATATATACCAGATTTCAGCTTCACATCTGTCATACTAAGTAGTGTATTAAGCATTTCTCCCACTTTACATGTATGAGTACCTGCAATATTATAAGCTTCACCAGGAATACCTTTTTCAGTGAGCAGCCAGTAAGCTTCCACCATATCCCTTATATCAAGAAATGTACGGACTGAGTCAAGATTCCCTACATAAATTGTATTATCTTTTTTTATACCTGCTTCTATATCTGCAATCTGCTTTGCAAATGAAGGTGCTACAAAGACCTGCTTACTTCTAGGACCGGTATGCGTAAATGAACGGGATCTGACGATTTTTAATCCGTAAGTAACATGATATTGGTATGCTATAAGATCTTCTGCAACCTTACTCACTCCATATGGACTTTGTGGTCTAAATGGAGTATCTTCATTAATTGGTAAGTCTTTTTCTTCTACCTGCCCATATACTTCTGACGAAGTACATACATGTATTACTGGATTACACCCAGATTCCAATACTGCTTCAAGTATGCTTACCGTTCCAAAAACATTTGCTCTAAGTGTATCTATTGGTGCCCTAAAGCTCATAGGTACATATGACTGTGCTGCAAGATGGAAGATTTTATCTGGCTTTATTTCGTTAACAGCACGGTAAATAGAATGAGGATCACCTAGGTCGAAATTTATTAAATTTATTTTATCCTCTATTTGTTTAATATCTTGCATAGGACTATTCCATCTTTTAAGTCCAAATACTTTGACTCCTGGTTTTTTAACTAGGTATTCAGCTAAATAGCTACCTGCAAAACCAGTTACTCCTGTAATCATAACATTCATTTCATACACTCTCCTTTATTGCTGATAAATTACTATCTTTTTTTAGTTAATAATATCCACTATTTGTTGTTTTTTGAATAGATTTTGTCTTATTTTAATATTTTATTGTGCAAATAGTATATTTTATGGTTCCTTTTTTACTAATTTATATTTTTTTTATTTATATACTTTTATGTTTCATTTATTTATAATCACCATATAATTACTTTTAAGCAATAATTGTATATTTTAAGACATTAATTAATTACTTATCTAACTATTTTTGATATTATTTATCAATAAATTGTAAATAAGGAGTTGATTTTATGATTAATATCGCAATTGCAGATGTTTCGCAAGAATCAAAAAACACGCTAAAACATTTTTTAGAAAAATTTAATAATATTTGTATTATTGGCGAATCAGATAATGAAAGTGAATTACTTAAAATCGTTAATATTTACAAACCTGATATTGTTTTTATTGAAATTGAATTAGGGGAAAGTAATGGAATTGAAGTTGCTAAAAAAATTAATGTTGTAAGTCCATTAACGAATATTATATTTAAGAAAAATATCTTAAGGATGCTTTTGATGTCTATGCATATGACTATTTGCTAAAACCATTAAAGCTGCAAAGAATTACGCAGACTCTCAACAGGTTTACTGATTTAAAAATAAATAGATCTCAAAATGAATTAAATGATATGTCAGTAAAAACTCAAGAAGTTTTGGATAGGATATATATAGAAAGTGAAGGAATAAGCTACATTATCAATATTCATGATATAATTTTTATTACACGCTATGACAGAAAGGTTCTTATAGTGACAAAAAATAAAAACTATTCTATCTGGACTTCAATAAAGAACCTTGAGAAACGGCTGCCAGATAATTTTTTTCGTTCACATAAAGGTTATATTATAAACTTGAATTACATCAATGAAATACGCCTTATGAGCAAAAAAACTTATACTGTTTATTTTAACGGTTGTACTGAAACAGCATTAATGACATTTGATAAAAGTAATATAATAAAAGAAAGATATTGCTTGTAATTGTTTTGTCTTTCATTACTTACCTATGCTTTTAATGATTCTATTGCCATCCTTGCCCAACTTGAATTTATAAATATTGCTCTACCAATGCCGATGAGGTCTGATTTATTATCAGCTAGTAACCTTTCGGCATACTCAACCTCTTTAATGCCTCCTGTCAAAATTATTGGTAAATCAACTACTTTCTTAATTGCTTCACTAAGTGGTGCAAAATATCCTTGTGTTGAAATTCCAGGTATTGTAAACCCTAAAAGTCCACCTGATATACTTAAAATATCTACACTAGCTTTTTCAAATTCTACTGCAGCAAAAAGACTATCTTCTATGGTAGTTCCTCCTTCAATATAGTCACAGGCACCTAACCTTAATGAAATGATAAAATCCTTACCTACAGTAGATCGTATCCTTTTTATAATTTCTAAATGAAGACGAATACGGTTGTACACATCACCACCATATATGTCATTGCGTTTATTTATGATTGGAGAATAAAATTGATTAAGTAAAAAGCCATGAGCTGAATGTATTTCAACACCATCAAACCCAGCTGCTTTAACTCGACTAGCAGCATCAGCATATTTCTGAATAAGAATTTCTATCTCTGGTAAGCTTAGCTCCCTAACTCTATAGTTTGGAATAGGTGAAGGACCAACAGGTATCATACCTATATCTTTCTCATTTGCTTTGTATCCAGCATGATTAATTTGCATAATACATTTTGAGCCATTGCTATGTATAACATCAGACAGTTTTTTTAAGCCTTCTATTGTGCTGTTATCCGAAATTGAAAGCTGTCTTTTGTCAAATTTTCCTTCTCTTGATATATAACAGTTTTCAACAATTAAAAGTGAAATATACCCTCCATCAGTTTTATCCTTGTAAAAATCAAGTATCTCATCAGTAACATTACCATAAGCATCAGCTTTATCTGTTACCATAGGTGGCATAACTAAACGGTTTTTAAGTATTAAATTTCCAATTTTTAGTGGCTTAAGTAAATAACTCATGATAACCCCTCTATTTCTATACTTATTAATCTTTAGATGATTCATGCATACAAAATGTGTTAGAATATGAATTTAACCATTTTAAGGATATGTATTTATTTTTTTGTAATTTATACTTAATAACTTTTATAATTATATATAATGTTTATGCTTGTATTTTTTCCTATTTAATATATTATTTTATCATAAAATTAACTATTTGAATATAAAGTTTTTAGTATCTATCATACTAACTTTAGTATTTTCAAATCTACAAAACTATCATAATATAAAGGAGTTGACTTTATGGAAAACAGTACATTGAACAGCATTTTTACAAGAAGAAGTATACGTAAGTATACAAATGAAGCAGTACCTAGTAGTTTAATAAAAAACCTTTTAAAGGCTGCAATGAGTGCTCCGTCAGCGTGTAATCAGCAACCATGGCATTTTCTTGTAATAGACGACAGAAGCACATTGGATAAGCTTTCAACGCATAACTCTGGTTATTCAATGTTAAAGGAAGCATCTCTTGCAATTCTTATTTGTGGTGAAATAGAGACAGCAATTTTAAAACATTTCTGGGCTGAGGATTGTGCAGCAGCAACACAAAATTTACTTCTAGCAGCACATGCTTCTGGTCTAGGAGGAGTATGGCTTGGAGTATATCCAGAGGAAAATAAAGGTGTATTCTTAAAGGAGGTATTAAATATTCCAAACCACATTACACCATTCTCATTAATATCTCTTGGATATCCAGCTGAAACAAAAGAGCCTGAAGACAGATATAATGAAGATAAAATTCATTACGGTAAATGGTAATCTTTTTAAAAGTATTTACATAAAATTAAACATAAGAATTATGGCCACAAACCAAAAGATTATATTCGTTTAAATAGTATCTTCACGGTTTGTGGCCAATAATTTTGAACATATATTTTTAGTATTCCTACTCTAAAAAGGCATTCTAAATATTTATTTTAAATTACTATTTCATTAAAACTATAACGGTATGAGTAGTTCCTGCCTCAAATACAGGTATTTTGGTAACCTCTTCACCATCTACTGTAATTTTTGCAATGCCAGAATTTACACCATTTGGATTCTGAACCTCAATATTATAAGTTGCACCTCTAAATACTCTCTTTGCCTTAAATCCTTCCCAATTTGATGGTATACAAGGTTCAACAATCAAGCAGTCATAATTAGCTCTGATTCCTAAAATATGCTGACTAGAAGCTACCATGTTCCAAGCCGCTGTACCAGAAAGCCATGAATTTCTTCCAACTCCAAATTGAGGATTTTCTTTCCCAAGAATATTCTGACAATATACATACGGCTCAACTTCATATAACTCTGCATCATCATTTCTCTTTCCTGGCAATATCTGGCTATAATATTCAAAAGCCTTGTCTCCATTACCTAATAAAGTTTCTGAAATCATCATCCATGGATTTGTATGCAAGAATATTCCACCATTCTCCTTCGTACCTACAGGGAATGTTGTAATTCCTCCCTTTGTCTCATCATATTCAGGATAAGATGGATACATTGTTACAATTCCAAATTTTGAATTCAAGTACTTATCAACTGATTCCATACATTTTTCAGCCTTTTCCACATCAGCAACCTTACCTAAAATAGCCCAAGACTGAGAGTTTATAAATATTTTACCGTACTCGTTTTCTTTTGATCCCAAAGGATTTCCATAATCGTCAAAGGCTCTCTTATACCATTCTCCATCCCAACTACTTTCATTAATGGCATTTCGCATTTCTTGATACATATCACTGAACTTTGAGCATGGTTCAACACCTTCACAACTCATTTCTTTATACATAGCACTATCCTCTGAGCAAAAGCCATTGTTTTTCAAGTACTCACATAATTCAAGCATTTCTAAAACTGCCCTGCAAAATAGCATGGATGTAAAAACACTCTCAGCAACGCCGTTGCCTAAATCAAGATTTAATGTATCGTTCCAGTCAGCACGTCCAGCTAAAGCTATATTATTAGGTCCTCTATTATTATAAGTAAATTCTAATGCCCTGTCTAAATGCTTCATTACTGTTTCAGATGTAGTCTTATCATTATATAAAATTGGTTCATTTAGGAATTTAAAGTCACCAGTCTCTTTAACATAAGCATTTACAGCTAAAATGAGCCACAAATGGTCATCTGAATACCAGTCATATTTTTTAACAGGTGCATCACCTTGTCCACCCTCTCCTGTAAGCGGAAAGAACAAATGATATGCTCTACCATCAGTAAATTGACATTTCAAAAGTTTTATTATAAGTTCTTTTGCTTCACTTGGTATTGTATGCATTACTCCTAAACTGTCTTGTGCACTATCACGAATTCCCATTCCTCTTCCTAATCCAAGCTGATAAAGAGAAACAAAACGAGACCAGTTAAATGTTGTTTTACACTGGTATTGATTCCACACATTTACAAAAAGATTCATTTCTTCATCAGGAGTATCTACGCATAATTTTCCTATATAGTTCTCCCAATACTCTTTTAAACGAACTAAAGCAGCTTTTGCATTGTTAGGAGATAAGTAATCTTTAATATCCTGTCTTATTTCCTTTCTCTCTTCTGCAAAACCAAGAATAAATACCATTTCTCTTTCTTCATTTGGTCCTAAATCAGCGTCAATACAAAATGCACCAACACCGTTCATTCTACGGGAAATTGAGTTACTGCACCCACCCTGCTCAACAGCAATAGGATTACTTTCAGATCTGTATTTCCCAATAAATGTTTCAAGATTAGTATCAAAACTGCTAACCTTTTCTCCGGTAGCAAAAAAAGCTGCATTATCAGTTATATGATGTGGGTGATATGTAATTATACCATCATCATATCTTCCTTGGTTTATTTGTTGAACCCAGTCAACATTTTGCTGATCCATTATTGCATCCCAAAAACAAAACTCAGAGTACGCAAACACTTGAAGTTTTTGTGCTACACCGCGAATATTTGATAGCTTTACATGCCAAATTTCAAAGTTTTTATCATCCGGAACAAAGTATGTTACTTCACCAATAACACCTTGATACTCTCCTGTCAAAACAGTATACCCCATACCATGACGGCAACTATAGCTGTCAATTTTCTTTAATACTGGCTGGTAACCAGGGTTCCAATATTCTCCGGTATCCTTATTTCTGATATATATATACCTTCCAGGTCTATCCATAGGTATACTATTATATCTGTATCTTGTTACACGCCTATTTTGAGGATCCTTGTGAAAGCTGTAACCTCCGCCTGTATTAGATACAATACCGCCATAATTTCCACTTCCAATATAGTTTATCCATGGCGTTGGCGTGTCTGGCCTAGTGACAACATATTCTTTGTTCTTTTTGTCAAAATATCCATACCTCATTTAAAAATTCTCCTCCATTAATAACATATAATTACGGTTTTACATATAAAATATGGGGCCACATTATAATGTATTTTGCAGTGGTTTATAAAATAAATATTTTTTAGCAATACTAGCATATGTTGATGTCTTTATAACTCTACCTGTTCACATAAGCTTTATGTATAACATTCATTTATATAAATTCAGGATATAAGCCTTATTATATGACATTTTTATGCATTTAAACTAGATAAAGAGAAAATATAGTACACGGGAACGCTCCCATATTTGATTTAAAAAATAGCTTACAGAAAATAGTAATGTACAATCTAACTGTAAACAAAATCAAAGTTCTATTCTTTATTAATCATCACAACCAGATTCTCTACAACTGCATGTTTCCCCATAGTATAATTCAGTATCAAATGATAAAACTTGAGGCTCTGACTTATTATTGGCTATATTCTTCATAATTAATTCGATAGCTGATTGAGCAATCTTTTCGATTGGCTGCATCAATGATGTAAGTCTAAGATTTGATGAAATATAGTGTAAAACCTCATATATGTTATCGCATCCAATAATTGATAAATCCTGGGGTACCTGAACCCCAATCTCTTTGGCTTTCTGTATTGCATCATAGCCCTGCATGTCATTAAATGTAAACACAGCGGTAGGTGGATCATTTAAAAAAATAAGTTTTTCTATAGCTTCACTACCACTACTTTCGCCTGCATCAGTAAAAATCACGTAATCCTCATTATACTCAATACCATTTTCCTTAAGTGCCTCTTTATATCCGTTCAATCTTTCCAAAGCCACTTTATGGCTTATATTTCCTGTTATGTGAGCTATTTTAGTATGTCCAAGATCTATTAAATATTGAACAGCTTTTTTAGCTCCATTAAAATTGTCAATAATAATATCATTTACCTTTATATCTTTAAAATAATTTTCAATTACTACTAAAGGATATTTTGAGTCAATGATTTTTTTTACTATCTCTGAATCCCTGCAATCACTCCCAAATAAAATGAGCCCATCGGCTGTGCCACTTGTAAAGTATTGCACATACCTTAATTTTGAGTCGCAATCATCATTTGTGCTACAAAATACAACATTATAATTATATTGAGCAGCGTATTTTTCAAGCAGATTAGCTAAATTTAGATATATAGAAGCATTAAAAACATTATAAATAACTCCTATAACTCCCGACTTCCTTGAAACAAGGCTTCTAGCTGCTTGATTTGGAGTGTAATCCAGCTGTTCTATGGCATCAAGTACCTTAATACGAGTTTCATCTTTTACACCAGGTTTATTGTTTATTACTCTTGAAACAGTTGTTTTAGACACTCCTGCCAATTTCGCAATATCAAAAATGTTACTCATACTAAATGTCATTCCTTTCGCTGTGCACAAACACAAAATGATGAAACTATTATGGGAAAACCTTTTGCTTCGCATAAGCCAAAAAAGCTAAATTACATCAATTTCTAATTTATTACTTTACAGTTAACATTATATACTACATATATGTTTGGAAACAAGCATTCATTTTAATTTCTGTCGCACTATTTCGTAAATCATTATAGAAGCAGCTATAGACGCATTTAAAGACTCTGCCCTTCCTGGCATTGGTATCTTTACTAAGCTATCTGATAACTGCGCTGTTTCATCACTTATTCCATTTGCCTCATTTCCAACTATTATTGCAATCTTACCTGTTAAGTCTTCATTATAGTAATTGTTTTTTCCCTTCAAATGTGATGCGATTATCTTATAATTAGATTGTTTTAAGAGTTCAATTGATCCATCTATTTTCATATTTTCAAAAATGGGTAAATGAAAAACAGAACCCATAGTTGAACGCAAAACCTTTGGCGAAAAAAGGTCAACACAGCCTTTTGTCAATATAACTGCAGAAATACCAGCAGCATCTGATGTCCTGATTATAGTTCCTACATTTCCTGGATCCTGAAGTCTATCTAATATCACTATTGAATTTCCCTGCTTAATAATTTCATCAAGATTATTTTCTTTCTTTTTTAGCACTGCAAGAATTCCTTGAGGTGTTTGTGTATCTGATATTTCCTTAAAAAGCTTTTCATTTACAAGAAAACACTCATTACATACTGAATTTACTCTATTAATCAGTTCTTTTCCTCCATTTAAACTTTCAAGTTTATCAGATATAATCACTTTTATAATATCCTGCTCATTATCAATTGCATCGTTTACAAACCTAATTCCTTCAACAAAATAAAGTCCTTCCGCATCTCTGTTTTTTTTCAGATGCAATGCCTTAATCTCTTTTATTGTCTTATTTTGATTGCTCTGTATATAGTTCATCATTTAATCTCCTGTTTATATCTATAAAATTCTTTCCATAAAAATCCAAGTAACAAAACTGTTCCATGAAAAATTGCATGAGTCAATACAAATTAAACTAGCTGTAATATAATGCTTTAAGTTAATTTATTATATATCCAACTATTGTTGATTTTAAGCATGGATTACTTTTCATCGTCTTTGGTCTTAAAATAATTGCATGAATTAGTTGTATGAGAGCGCTTGCTTAAAGAATACAAAAATTTTGCCTTGAAACCAAAATCAATATTCATACAAAATCAATATTCATACAAAATCAATATTCATACAAAATCAATATTCATATATGTATAAAATCATTTATGTATAAAATCATTCTGCAAGCCCAAAACTCTTTGCAGGCAAACAGAATGATGCTGTTGAACAAATACTAATTCAAAAATTATCTTGAGAGTTCTATTTAGATAAGTTTGTACAGAGTTATCAGTATAAAAGTACGGTAATTTTTCTATAATAATTTTACTATAATATTTTTTTCCTATAAGGTTAAAATATCAAATTGTACAACGCATTAAGTTATGTATCATGATCTATGTTCTGTTTCATTTTTGACTAAACAGAATTTTTTCCAATTCTGAAACAGGCATAGGTTTATAAAAATAATACCCCTGTATTTCATCACACATTTCTCTCTTAAGAAATTCGTACTGTTCTTCTTTCTCTACACCTTCAGCAATTACATTGAGTTCGAGATTTTTTGCAAGTTGAATTATAGTCTTTACAATTGCTTCATCTTTTTTACTCTCTGATATATTCTGAACAAACTGCATATCTATTTTAAGCTGATCTATAGGTAAAGTCTTTAATCTACCTAAAGAGGAATACTCCGTTCCAAAATCATCTATTGAAATAGATACACCCAGTGCTTTTAGTTCATTCAGCATCTGTATTGTATACTTATATTTTTCTTTATCTACGGCAGCACTTTCAGTAATTTCCAATTCAAGATACTTTGCATCCAGCTTGGTTTCGCATAGCACTTTATTGACAAAACTAATCAGCTTTTTATCTTGAAATTGCTCAGCAGCAAGATTTACAGACATTCTTATAGGAGGTAGTCCCTCCTCCTGCCACTTTTTATTCTGACGACATGCTGTTTCAAGCACCCATTTGCCAATAGGATCAATCAATCCTGTCTGCTCGGCTAATGGCATAAATACCTTTGGTGGAATCATTCCAAACTCATGATTATCCCAACGAAGCAAAGCCTCAACACCAACTATTTCTTTTGTAGCAGTACATATCTGTGGTTGATAATATAAAACAAATTCATTCTTTTCAATGGCTCTATATAGATGGTTGGTAATTTTTGTCTTATTCGATACCTCATCTTTAATCTTTGAAGAACATATAGTATATTGATGCTTGCCATTTTCTTTAGAACTATACATTGCTAAGTCCGCATTCTTAATTAATGTTTCTGTATCTTCACCATCATAAGGATAAATAGAAATACCCATACTAGCAGTAGTGAAAAACTCTTGATCTTGAATAGATATTGGTTTTGATATAGATATAAGAATTTCATTTGCAATCTTTTCAATATCATCTATTTCAGTAACTTGGTTAACAAGTACTAAAAATTCATCACCACCAAAACGTGCAACTGTATCATGTTTACGTGTACAAGCTGTAAGCCTGTTTGCGACCTCCTTTATTACTTCATTTCCGCCAAAATGCCCAATGGTATCATTTATAAGCTTAAAGGAATCTAGATCAATGAAAATTACACCTATTAAAGTATTATCTCTCTTTGCTAAAGCGATTTCCTGGTCTAATCTATTTTTGAATAATGTACGATTAGGTATACCCGATAAAGAATCATAATATGCCATATAGCAAATTTCTTTTTCAGCTTCCACTTTAATTAAACCATCTGTCAATATATTTGACAGAATTTTGAGCAATTTTTTATGATTATCATTAAAGAATTCTTTTTCTTGATTAGAAATAAAAATCAAAAAACCTAAAGCTCGGCCTTTTCTAGTCAGTGGAATTGCATATAAAGATTTAACCTTTAGCTCTTCTAAAATTGCTTTCTCTTTAGTTGCTTCCTCTGGAAGCATTTCTATATCAGAAATATGCACTATATCTTTATTATATAGCTGTCTCTTCCACCATTTCATATTATTCTCTATAATATTAGGAATATATTCAATTGCAGATTCCATACCTTGTTTATACCATTCATAGGTTTTGAAATTTTTAGATAAACTTACAAACATTATTCTGTCTAAATCAAAATAATCTCCACTGTAGTTTAAGAAAGAATCTATTTTCTCATCAATATTAAATTCATTAACTCCAATTAAATCAGCTGAAATAGTAGAAATCATTTTCTGAAATTTAATTTGATTTTCGTTCTCTTTCAGACGATTAATATATATTTGATTAATATAATAAGCCATCAAAATAGTTATACCAAAAAAAGCAATTCTGACAAGATAGTCAGCTCCATCAACCCTCACATAAACAGCTGGTACCTTTATCCATACAATAAATTGCGTAATAATAACAGATATACCTAAAGCATATAACAATTGACGTTTATTAAACACAACACAAATCATAACAAAAATGAAAGGAGCTGCCCAAACAGTTGTACTTCCAGTACTGATGTACTCAAATGTAATTATTGGAACGGTTAAAGATATAGTAGCCGTAAAGAGCAAGCCTCTTTTATCCTCTTTCATTGGCAATTTTCGAATAATTTGAATCAATATTCCAACAAAAATCAAAAATATACTGAAGAATAGTATAGAAGAAATTTCTCTCTTATTAAAGTAAAACTGAGATATAAAATTTAGCAGGGCTCCAATAAAAAAGCTTACAGACATTATCTGGTGTATTCTTCCCTTATTTTCTTTATTCAATATTTTACCTGGTTCAGCTACAAAATTATCCTTAGGGATTAAAAGTCCGTATTTTTTTGTAACATAGCAAACAACACTAATAGGCAAAACAGCTAGAAATGGAGCCAACTGCGGACATTGTACAGACGTATATACATTAACTATGGTTTCGGTTACAGTACCTAACAAAACTGAAAATGCAAAAGAAGCAATCATCAAAAATGACATCTTTTTTTTATCTGCGGATTTTGATTTTTTTCCCCAACTTCCCAGAAGATATACGCCAAGTATAGTGCTAAATACATAGTAAACATTATATATTTGAGCCCAAATATTCTTTTTTTCAACAGTTATCCAACCAACATCAGAATAAGCTAGGTTATACTGCTGTCTTGCAAAGCTAAAATATAGGCAAAAAACAATAACAAACACCACTGCTGGCAAATAAATTAATATGTAAACCCATCTTTTTTTTAACAACTCACTTCTATCAGTTAATAGAATAAAAAAATGTATTAAAAAACTAAATATAGTTGACCATCCTATAGCTGCAAACATTCTCCATGACACTGCTGTATTAAGATCAGTTGTGAGAAAACACATTGAAAAAGCAAACGACCATATACTTAGAGAAATAGTAACCAAAAGAAACAATCTATTTAATGTACTTTTCACATTAAGAAGAAAAATATATAGCCCCAAAAAAATATATACAGAAAAAGATATAAAAAATAATAATGATAAAGTATAAGTTAATGTCATTCTTTAGCCCCTTTCATTAGGAAACTTATAAAAGACTTACAAATTATAAATCTTATAAATCTTTTACTTACTAACTCCTAATGTCTTGATAACATTTGTAATTGTCAAACTTTCAACTTCTACAAAGTACTCTCTTTCATGAATATCCCACAAATAATGTGCATCTGATGAATATATTCTTTTTGTTCTATTTAATTTAATTAAATTTGAAATAATAGTACTTTCGGTATTTCTATCGCTAATCTCTACACATTTCACATCTATATCCTCTGGTATAGTACCAAAACTTGAAATGATAGAATTGGCTTGTCTATCAATATGTGCTGGGATAGCAATTCCGTTTAGTTCATTATTAACAATATCAAAAACCTCATTAATAGTTATATCTGCTGCAGTTAAAAGTAGTCTACTCTCCTTTGAAATCAGATTATCTTTTTCATCAAATATGAGCTGTTCACCAAAAATTTCTTCCTTATTTTTGATATCAGGTAATCTAGAGTATACTAGCTTCTGCATTTCTGCTGCTCTTTCCATATCAGAAAACAAACAAATTACATGTATTTCTTCCGCAGTCTCAATTTCTATACCAGGTATAACAAGTAATGAAGTATTTTTTGCACAATTTACAATTGCCTGCACGTTTGCACATGAGTTATGATCAGTTATTGCTATAACATCCAACCCCTTCAATATACTCATATTGACTATATTGTTTGGTGTCATATCATTATCTGCACAAGGAGATAATGAAGAATGAATATGTAAATCATATGCAACGTTCACTTTTTGCCTCCATAAAAGAATCCTATATTAATTTATTGTACAATAATTTTGCACCATTTTTGCATCGTAAGGATATTAATAAATTCTGTCAATGAAGGAGGGATTATCAAAATTCCCTTAAAAGAAAAACACACTGTTCCCCCCACCTCTTCTTTACCAGAAAGGGATCATTAGTTATTATCCATTGACTTTATTATTTTCTTACAAATCTCAAAAGCACTGTACTTAGTACTGATTATTGTTATTTCATTTTCATTCGCTTTCCTTAGCGTTAACTCTTCAACGTCTATTCCTTCTGGGATAATAACACATGCTACATCAGTCAACATAGCAACTGCAGGCACATTAACATTTGTTAAAACAGTAATCCATGCATCCCCTTTTTGTGCATGAGACATAACCCAACTAAGTAAATCACAAATATAAACATTTTCTATTTTTACAGCATTTTTAACCTTTTGAGTCAAAAGTTTTCCATCTATTACAGCAATTAGATCATCAATATACATTTGCCCTCCATCATTATAAAAAATGCTTAAAGTCAATTACTATCGGCTAAATAACCGATGCTATTGTCAATGGTTACACTTTTATATAACTAGCAAATAAAAACTCTTTATAATCAAACTAATATAAACTTAATGTTAGTTTATATAGGCATGTCCAAAATACCAATCAAATGCCTTAAATTTAGCAGCAACGCTATTTTTGAAACATGTAATATATTATTTTATTTGCCCAGTCAAATAACTCTACCATTTCGAAAAACAATAAGCTTTACCTAACAGTTAAATCAAATATTCTATGTTTATTAGCAGAGACAAATAGTTCTGCCGCTGTCAAATCCAAATTAAGTAAAGTTTATTTTGCTAAATCAAGTAACTCTGCTTTTTGGGCCCAATAAGCTTTGCCCTTCTTTGAGATAAATAGCAAAGCTACTTTCGGGGACAAACAACCTTTGCCCAACTAATTCAAATAAACGTAGTTTATTTGCGGAGACAAGTAGCGAAGCTACTTGTCGGGGACAAATAAGCAAATTTTATTTTATTATATCAAATAATTATTTGTCCCTATCCATAACAGGAGGCATCTTTCCTCCTAACTCTACCATTTCCTCAGCTAACCCCCGTATTCTTTCTCTCAGTTTAAAAATACAATCAGTCTCATTAGCTGTTCCTCTTACAATATCTTCTGCAAGTGCACGACAGTTTGGAGATCCACATGCACCACAATCCAAGCCAGGCAACTCCTCATATAGCTTTTCAAGCATTTCTAATTTTTCTATAGCTTTTGAAACATTTTGATCTAGCTTCATAACAGGCTTATATTCAACATTTGATGTCCATACAAGATCCTTATAGCTTCTTTTATATATACCGTTAATACTTTTCTTTGAAGCTTCACTCATATGTTTCTTCTGTGTTGTCTTTGCTATAAATACATTAGTCAAAGTTAATGGTCCACCCAGACAGCCCCCTGTACATGAAAGCGCTTCAACAAATTCAATATCACTAAGTCTGTCTGCTTCAATTTCATCAAATATTTTAATAACATTGTGAATTCCATCAACAGATAAAACCTTTTCAGTACCTAACGCTCCACTTTCGCCACCAGAATTAGCCCAATCAATTCCGTCTGCTCCGGCCTCTGCTAACTTTTTCGTATTATCTACATTGTTCAATGCAGAAAGTATCTTTAAATATATATCTTTAATAAATATTACTCCATCAACATTTGATTTTTGCTTTTCATATGGAGATTTAACACTTGTTGCCTTTGCAGCACATGGCGAAATAAAAAATGCCCCAATATCATCCATAGGTATATTATATTTTTCATGAATCTCACTTTTTGCTATTTTAGCTGCAACCTCCATCGGAGATTCCAATTTGACAATATTATCAATCAATCCAGGAAACCTAACCTGAATAAGTCTTACAACTGCTGGACAAGCAGATGATATCATTGGTTTTTTTATTTCATTATTTTTCAATAATTGTCTTGTAGCTTCACTTACTATTTCAGCAGCTTTTGCCACCTCAAAAACATAATCAAAGCCAATTGACTTTAATGCAAATAAAATATTGTCTCTAGAATACTTTTTATCAAACTGACCATAAAGAGATGGTGCAGGTAAAACAACTTTGTATTTAAAATTATTAATTATATCTAGCCCATCATTTATGGCAGTTTTAGCATGATAAGGACAAACACGTATACATTCACCGCAATCTATACATCTCTCATTTATAATCTGAGCTTTACTTTTTCGTACACGAATAGCCTCAGTTGGACACCGCTTTATACAATTAGTACAACCTCTGCATTTGTCTTTGTCAAGATTAACAGAATGAAAATACTCTTTC
Organism: Ruminiclostridium herbifermentans; assembly: GCF_005473905.2. Taxonomy (NCBI): domain Bacteria; kingdom Bacillati; phylum Bacillota; class Clostridia; order Eubacteriales; family Oscillospiraceae; genus Ruminiclostridium; species Ruminiclostridium herbifermentans. The sequence continues at coordinate 1,730,986 of NZ_CP061336.1, read as the reverse complement.
ACATTAACCCCCTACCATAAACTATATATTTATATTTATATTTATTCTATCAATATTTAAATATAATGCTTAAATTCAAAATTAAATTTATAACTCAATATAACTAAAAATTAACTGTTATAATTATAGTTGTTCCCTTTCCAACCTCAGTATATATCTCTAGCTTGTCAGCATACTTCTTCATATTTGGAAGTCCCATTCCAGCTCCAAAGCCCATTTCTCTTATCTTATCAGGAGCCGTTGAATACCCCTCCTGCATTGCCTGTTCCACATCAGGAATTCCGGGGCCACTATCAACAATCTTAATAACTACCTTATCACTAAAAATTTCAACATATGCATATCCACCATTTCCATGAATAACTGCGTTTATTTCAGCTTCATACATAGAAATAGCGGCCTTCTTAATTATATCGGCTGAAACTCCAATTTGCGTTAGTTTGTTTTTTACATTACTAGAGGCTTCCCCAGCGATTATAAAGTCATTTGCAGGTATTTCATACTTTAGCTTTATAGTACTCATATTTAGATTAACATCCATGCTCAGCATTTTTCAATACCACTTACATTCTGGCACAGACGCAGTCCTCCTCTATCACCTGATTATAGAAATACTAAAGTTTTATAAAGCTAGCTAGAAAAATGAAAGTTACATTTCAAGCATTCATCCTTCTCACAGCATATCAAAATGCACCGAGCAGCTTTTCATGATTTGAGCAATAAAGCAGAGCATACACTTTAATGTTACTATTTGTGTTTCTAGTTTCACAAACGAACTAGAACTTGTTTTAACCGCTAATCATAAGGTGTACCCCTTACTAAGCTAATGTTCACCACTAATTAGAATAATATATTATCTATATACCATTTCAAAAAGCTCAAACCTTTCAGCAAGCATTTTAAGATTTCCCTTGCAGACCTGCATTATATAGTCTGCCACACGAAACAAACATAGTAAGCTTAGTTGACATTAAAACAATCCCTTTTTCTCTTGCCAATTCAACCATACTATCTAATGGAAGCTTACCTCTTACAAAAACAATAGCCTTTATATCCATCATTTCTGCAGTTCTGATAACCTGTAAGTTAATAAGTCCTGTCAGCAGTAACACACTTTCTGTTACATAAGCCATTACATCACTCATTAAATCAGAACCACATCCCGCTGTAACAGTATGTTCCAACAAATCTTCGCCAGTAATTACTTGAGCCTCCAATATTTCAGATATTTCACGTAGCTTCATTTTCCCACCCCTTATAGAGTATGTACCTAAAAAATAATATTGCAATATATTGACTAATCAACTTTAGCAGTTGAAAATTATTAGTATAGGAGAACTTATCAATGAAAAGTTTATTATAGCTAAAATAAAGTTAATTTGCATAAACAAGCCAATGATAAATCTCCAGCACCGATAAATCTTTTATTAGCGCCAAAGTTAAGGTCTTTTTAATGATTGTTACTAGAACCTCTAGAAATTAAACACCATAAACCAATTTTTTAACCGTCCATATACTAGAGGTTCACTCTCACTAAGTTTTGCCTAAAAGAAGCAACTACCTCCAATAAATTCCTTCACTATAGAATTATTAGGAACATCCTTTGCGTCTATAGGTAAGAAATAACTCAAAAATTCAATCAATCTCTTAACCTCAGAGTATCTTTCATTTTCTTGTCCCAATTCCATTAGAAGAGGCTCTGCATATGTCTTCAACAAACACAACTCATATACAAGCGACGAGTTAAACATAATATCAGCATTCTCTTGATAAGGAAATATATTTTTTTCCTCACCTCTTCTCACTGAAGGCCATCTATTTATTGTATTAATCGCGGAGCATCCTCTAAATTGATTATCCCTTACGATTCTTCTTAATAATCTGGTATCTGTAGATGGTATTCTATTGTGATCATCAATATTCATTGAAGTCAGTGCACTGACATAAATCTTATATTTATCTTCTGGTGAGATTGATGCTGTAAGCCTATCATTTAAACCATGTATGCCTTCTATTACAAGAATGGTATTTTTATTCATTTTCATTTTTTGTCCAAAGGGCTCTCTTGAACCTGTTTCAAAATTATAAATTGGAACTTCAACCTCAAAGCCCTCTAATAGCTGATTAAGATGCTTATTGAACAAATCAACATCTATGGCTTCAAGTGCTTCATAATCATAGTCACCATCTGAATCCTTTGGAGTTTTTTCTCTATCTACAAAATAATTATCTAACGAAATAGTCTGAGGATTGAAACCATTGACTCTAAGCTGAATACCAAGTCTATTTGCAAAGGTAGTTTTACCAGAAGAGGATGGTCCAGAAATAAGAACAATTCTTTTTTCTTCCTCATGGTTTGTTATTTTATCAGCAATTTCAGCTATTTTCTTCTCATGAATAGCTTCGCTTACTCTTATTAAATCTCCTATTTTACCTGCATTTACAATGTCATTTAGTGCTCCTACATTTTGTACTCCCAAAATTCGTACCCACTTTTTGTAGTCAATAAAAACTTTAAATAGCTTTTTCTGCTCCTCAAATGGTTGAAGTTCCTTTGGGTTAGATTTTGATGGAAACTGTATTATAACACCGGGTTGGTAAAATTTAAGTGCAAAGCAATCTATATAGCCGGTACTTGGTAACATATATCCATAAAAATAGTCTTCATAACCTCCACAGTTATAAACTGTTACATGTGATTTTTTCCTATATTCCAGCACTTCATATTTATCAAGTCTTCCAGTATTTTTGTACAGCTGTCTGGCTTCCTCTAAAGAAATAACCTTTTTATTAAAAGGCAAGTTGCTTGCAATGATCTCTCTCATCTTCTTTTCAACTTTTTCAACATCAATTTCTGTTAACGCTTCACTTCCATTAATTTCACAGTACACACCATTGCTCATAGGATGGCTGACTATTGCATTTCTATCAGGAAAAATGTCATTTACTGCTTTGATAAAAATAAAGTACAAACTTCTCCTATATATTCTCATACCATCTTCATCAGTTAAGTCTATAAACTTTATTTCTGAATCCTCATTTACTTCATAATTCAAATCCTTTATGTCATTATTTACTCTTGCTGCAACAATAGCATAAGTATTATTACTTTTAAAACGTTTACTTAATTCTGAAAGAGAGGTTTTTATATCAATTTCATATTTATTATTATCTATAGTAACAATAACTTTTTTATTTTCCATACACCCTCCGTTTTAAAATGAATTTTTGCGTAATCCAAATTGATGTTATTAGCTTGCCATTTATTCAGATATTAATATATTTTTCTACTTTTCTCTAGTTTATAATATTCTATACAAAATGTAAAATATCCTTTTAATGTAATATTTCTAAAAAAATTATAATGTCAATATTTTTTGATTGTAGAATTTCAATTGATTCAGAGTGGTTTCAAAGAGGCAGTAGATATTTTTTTACCACCTAAAAACCAGAGCAGCATCTGTTCTTATTAATGTAAGATTTTATCTCACTTATTATATTCTCGTTTTGATTGATGAATCAAATGTTTATTCTTATTTGTATTTGACAGTAATTTGGCTATAATATACAATGAAACGTGGAAAAAGTGTTGATGGAGAGGTTAAATAAAATGCCAGATTTAAAAGCTGAAATTAAAAAAGAAGTATCACGAAGAAAAACGTTTGCTATTATTTCTCACCCAGATGCAGGAAAAACTACATTAACAGAAAAACTTTTGCTTTATGGGGGAGCCATCAGAATGGCTGGTTCTGTAAAATCAAGAAAAGCAAACAAATTCGCCGTATCAGATTGGATGGAAATTGAAAAGCAAAGAGGAATTTCTGTTACCTCTAGTGTTATGCAATTTGAATACAATAATTATTGCATCAATATACTAGATACACCAGGCCATCAAGACTTCAGTGAAGACACCTATAGAACTCTTGTAGCCGCTGATAGTGCTGTTATGCTTATAGATGGTGCAAAAGGTATTGAGGCACAGACAATAAAGCTTTTCCATGTATGTAAACTCAGAGGTATTCCAATTTTCACATTTGTAAACAAAATGGATCGTGCAAGTAAAGACCCCTTTGAGTTAATGGAAGAAATTGAAAGAGTACTTGGTATTCGTTCATATCCTATGAATTGGCCAATTGGTATTGATGGAGATTTTAAAGGAGTATACAATCGTAAATTAAAGCAAATTGAGCTTTTTACCGGTGGTGAGCATGGACAAACCCAAGTTTCATCTCAGGTTGGAAAAGTAGATGATCCCGTATTTGCTGATTTGCTTGGAAGTCATTATCACGATAAGTTATGTGAAGATATTGAACTATTGGATATGGCTGGTGACGAATTTGACAAAAAGAAAGTTCGTAATGGAGAGCTTACTCCTATGTTTTTTGGAAGTGCTATGACTAATTTTGGAGTACAACCATTTTTGGAGGAATTTCTAGAACTTGCACCTTCACCAGGAGTAGTTGAGGCAATCGGAGGTGATGTTGACCCCGAAAGTGACAAATTTTCTGGTTTTATCTTCAAAATACAGGCAAATATGAATCCAACTCATAGAGATAGACTTGCCTTTTTAAGGATTTGCTCCGGTAAATTTACAAAAGGAATGTCAGTAAAGCATGTAAATGCAGGAAAGGAAGTTCGTCTTTCACAACCGCAGCAGTTTATGGCACAAGAAAGAACTATTGTTGAAGAAGCCTATGCTGGTGATATCATTGGTTTATTTGATCCTGGAATATTCAATATTGGAGATACCTTATTTGAGGGTAATGACAATATTAAGTTTAAAGGTATTCCTATATTCCCTGCAGAATTTTTCTCAAGAATTACTCCTGCTGATACAATGAAGAGAAAGCAGTTTATTAAGGGTATTAATCAGCTCTCTGAAGAAGGAGCTATTCAGGTATTCAAGCAAATTGACATTGGTATTGAAGCATTGATTGTTGGTGTAGTAGGTGCACTTCAGTTTGAAGTATTAGAATACCGATTAAAAAATGAGTACGGTGTGCAGCTTAGAGTTCAAAACTTACCTTTTAGACATGCAAGATGGATTAAAAATGAAGGCTTGGATCCACGAAAGCTTAACCTTCCTAGTACAGCAATAATTGTTGAAGACAAGCTTGGCAGAAACTCAATACTATTTGAAAATGAATGGTCAATCAGAATGACTGAAGAAAGAAATAAAGGTTTAGAGCTAATCGACATAGCAACTCAAGACTTTAAATTATAAAATCATGTTAGCAGGCTAATTTTGCATAAGGCAAATGCCTGCTTTTATTTTTATCACCTCAACTTTCTCACAAAATACATAATAAAACTTAATTCGCAGGTAAACTTTTTATTGCTATTACTGGTACAGGAGTACAACTTATATAAATGGGTTACTTGGTTAAAGATTTTTGCTTGAATTTATAGGCGAAGAATACTTAATGTCTACCAACGAAGTAATAAAGAACGAAGCATAAAGCATGGATGCTAAATGTGGTAAGGCTGTATAATTAGTTATTATGAGCCACTACTAATTCAACAAATATATTTGGATTAACCATTTAGATAAGTTTTTACAGAAGTACCAGAAAGCCAGTATATTTATCTGAAAAGTTCATAAAATAATTAATACAAAGTGTTAAATATAATATAAAAGAGCCTAGAATTACTGATATTAGTAAGCTTACAGCCTTATCTTAATTTGAAATTATAAGGGGATACAGAAAGTTTTCTTGCTTTTTAAAAAATTTTAAAAAAATATTTAATTTTTTTTGTTTTTTTGCTTGACAAAAAGTGCAAACCTCTTTATAATAGGTCTTGCGCTTGACGTTGGGATGTCGCCAAGTCGGTAAGGCACCAGATTTTGATTCTGGCATTGCGTTGGTTCGAGTCCAGCCATCCCAGCCAGCCATTTGACCCATTAGCTCAGTTGGCAGAGCACTTGACTTTTAATCAAGGTGTCCGCAGTTCGAATCTGCGATGGGTCACCAAAACCTTTAATCTTTTGATTAAAGGCTTTTTTATTTTATAACAATAAATCAATTTACATATTTCCCCTTTTTATGCAACTTAATATTGTCAGCTTCTATTTCTACTTCATATATATTTTTGATTCCAGTTTTTTCTTAATATATTCAACTTCCCCAGTTGAAAAATCGTAGGTGCTTACCTTATCAATGGAAAGTTGGATTAGAAATAATTGCATGAATTAGTTGGTTAGTAAAGCTTGCTTAAAACAATACAATCCTAAAAAACATTCCTAAAACTGCTCACAATAAATATGAATAATATATATTTTTAATGATGTTACTTTGTATGTTATAATTTCAGAAATCTTAAATAATAAAAAGGCTGTTCCTAATAATCTTAATCCATATAATATTTACTGATACTTAGAAACAATATATGGGTTAATACATATAGAAACAGCCCTTAGTTATTCGTAATATATTACTACTGCTTGCATAATATTTACCGTCTATTCAACACAAATTACATATCATATCGGCTCTCTAGTTGTTATTCCTCTTTTTTATCTTCTTTCTCACTAACTTCCTTTTTCTCCAATGTACGTTTTATCTTTCTTATAAATTTAAATATTAAATAACAAATTGCTCCTATAGGTATAAGTATTGGCAATGCAGCTGCTAATGCTACTACAAAATCCTGTAAAAATTCTCCCAAACCTATTAAACTGTTATTAAAGCTATAAGCTACTCTTTCAAAGAATCCGTCTTTTTCTTTAGGAGTCTCTGGCTTTATTTGCTCAACCTCAGATATATTAACCTTCAATGTTGAGTATTCTATAAGTGAGTCCCATTTTCTGAGGGTTCCTGTGTAATTTTCTATTGCATATAATACTTCTTGGAGTTCTTTTTCTATTTTTAATATATCCTCCATCTTTTCAGCCTTGCTAAGAAGTGCATGTAAACGTTCCTGTCGTATTTTTAATGACTTTAATCGTGCTTCGGTATCAAAATATTGTTCTGTTACATCTTCTCCACTTGATTCTTCTAATACTACAGTTCCGAATTTCTTTAAGTCAATAAGTGACTGATTGTATTTAGCCTTAGGGATTCTAAATACATATTCTGCACTTTTTAAACCTGCATATCCTAATCTTCCGCCCCGAATTGATGAATTTTGAATAAAACCACCTATAGATTCTATGTATTGGCTTAACTCAGTTTTAGTTTTTTCGAAATCTAAAGTTTCTAAATTTACTTGCCCCGAAAAAATAATTTTCTGCCCACTGGTCATATTAGCTAAGCTTTGACTACTTTCGTCTTCTTTTGCAGCTATTGATTTTGTTTCTGAAACTGATTCTGTAGATTCCATATCATAAATTTCAACTGCACCATTTGGTTCACTTAATGAATATTGCTCATTATAAGCTGCAACGGATTCAGTGGACTTATTACCGCATCCAACTGCTGAAATTGATACAACTAATATTAGTGACCATATTAATAATTTTCTAACCATAAGCGATCCTTCCTCTCTGTGTACATAAATTAGGTATGCTATTTTGCAAAATCAATTGCTGTTACATCTCAAAGAAACATTCTGTTCACACAATACTTGTCATGTAATTAATATTGTGTAGTTTTTCACTTATGTACTTCAATCATCACTCCTCAATCACTACAGTAGCTACATTAATATTGGAGGTTTCCAGTTCATAAATGTACAATTTTTTCACAAAATGCTTTTTGAGGCGATACTCTACTCCATAAATTTCGGTATTGTTGTATAATAGCTTTGTTTATATGTTGTGATTCATCCCAACAATTATCGTTAATATGTTAAGTCTATTATAACAACTATAGACGCAAAAAAAAGAAAAATGTTTCATTTATATTTCATAATTTTAGTAAAATTGTTAGATATAAATTAAAAAGATATTGGATTAGAATTGAATTTATTTGGGCTATTGTTGCATAAAAAAATAGTATAAACAAAAGTTTATACTATTTTTTGGGGTGGATAGTGGGATTCGAACCCACGACATCCAGAACCACAATCTGGCGCTCTAACCAGCTGAACTATACCCACCATATACGCCTCTGAAATGTTGTCTCGCAAGGCACATTTGATATTTTACGGCACAATATCATTTTTGTCAATAGAAATTTTATTTTTTTTATTTTTTTTAATACCAAGCTTTTCAAAATTTCTTGATTTTTACAATTCTCGATAGTATAATTAAATTGCTAAGCTTTATAATTTCTTATTCTGATATCATCTCCTTTTTCATCCCGTAATGTATAAGGTTTTATATGCTCAGCAACAAAATTTTAGGAGGTAGTCTCATGGAAGATAAAACTCTTACTTGTAGAGATTGCAGTGCAACATTTACCTTTACTGTTGGCGAACAGCAGTTTTACGCTGAAAAAGGATTTACAAATGAACCTGCAAGATGTCCTGATTGCAGAAAAGCTAAGAAGGCTTCACAGAAAAACTTCAATAGCGGATACAGTCAAAGATAATATGCAACTCAATTATATACTGACGTTGCTTTGATTAATCAGACAGACATCAAAAAGCCCCTGTAAGAGTTCAGGGGTTTTTGTTTATCGTAACAATAAAATTATATTTACGAAAATTGATTATTTATTTGTAAACTTGTATATTGTTATGTGATGATACTTTTCACCAGCTCTTAAAATAGGTGATGGAAAGTTCTTATGTTTCATCGCATTAGGAAAATACTGAGTCTCAAGACAAAGTCCAGTTCTCGAATTATAAACCGCATCATCCTTACCTACTAACTTTTCACTTAAATGATTACCCGAATAAAATTGAATTCCTGGTTTTGTAGTATACACTTCCATAGCCCTTCCGCTTTTAGGGTCATATAGTTCAGCTGCTAATTTATTAACATCTCCCTTTGTGTTAAGAACCCAGTTATGGTCATAGCCTTTTCCATTTACAATTTGCTCATCTGTGCTATTTATATCATCAGCGATACACTTCATTTTTGTGAAATCCATCACAGTTCCTTTAACGCTTTTAATTTCTCCAATTGGTATACATTCATCATCTACAGGAGTAAAGTAGTCAGCATTTATAAAAAGCTGATGCTGTGTTGCATCTCCAGAATTATGTCCAGCGAGATTGAAATATGCATGATTTGTTAAATTAACTACAGTATCTTTATCTGAAACAGCAGTATAATCTATTTTCAGTTCATTTTTCTCTGACAATGAGTATTCAACTGTAACATCTAACTTTCCAGGGTAATTTTCTTCACCATCTGGACTTGTATGTGTAAGAACTAATTTTTCATTTCCATTCTGTTCTGATATTTCTGCATTCCAAACAACATTATGGAGACCTACCGCACCTCCATGAAGATGATTTTCACCATCGTTTTTTAATAATTCATAAACTTTACCATTTAATTCAAACCTTGCATCCTCAATTCTATTTGCGTGCCTTCCTACTAATGCACCAATGTAACCATCGTTATCGATATATTTATCCAACTGTGTGTACCCCAATGCTACATCAGCTATGTTACCACTCTTATCAGGAACACCAATTGAAACTACAATTCCACCAAAATTAATAATATCTACAGACATATTTTTAGAATTCTTCAAAGTAATGATATCCACGTTTGTACCATCTGGTAATGTGCCAAAATATTTCTTTGTAATACTCAAAGCTTTATCCTCCTGTACATTTGTATTTAATTTATATATTATTAACAATCTAATAATAAACTAATTCTTATGTAAATTAAACAGCTTTTTTCGTTTTTTGATGAAATTATCAATAAGTTACAATTAAGCATTAACAAGAGCAGTGTGTATCCTAGCCTAATGCAACATCTAATATCATCATAACAGCAAATCCAATTATACACCCTGCAGTAGCAAGATGCGTACTCTTGTGATTTCCACTCTGCGCCTCTGGAATAAGTTCTTCAACTACAACAAAAATCATTGCACCTGCTGCAAAAGCAAGGGCATATGGCAATATAGGCCGTATAAAAGTAACAGCAAGTGCTCCTATAACTCCTGCAATTGGTTCTACTACACCAGAAGCCTGTCCATAAAAAAAGCTCTTTTTGCGTGAAAGCCCCTCTCTCCTTAAAGGAATGGATACAGCAGCACCCTCTGGAAAGTTCTGTATACCTATTCCAATGGCTACAGCCACTGCTGACATAATAGAAATGTCATTTATACCATTTGCTACGGCACCAAACGCTACACCAACCGCCAAGCCTTCTGGGATGTTATGTAACGTAATTGAAAATACTAATAGTATGCTGCGTCTAAGCTTTGTGGATATACCTTCATTTTCGCCTTCTTTAGAATTAAAATGGGTATGTGGGATAATCTTATCAGCCAATCCCAAAAATGCAGCTCCACCCACAAATCCTATTGCTGCAACAAGCCATGCAGGTAAAAAAGAGTCCTCTGCCATATCTATAGCTGGCGCTAATAGTGACCAAAAGCTGGCAGCAATCATAACCCCTGCTGCAAATCCCAGCATAGTGTTAAGTATCCTCTGATTTATTTCCTTAAAAAAGAATACCATAGATGCTCCAAGTGCTGTTAGCGCCCATGTAGTTAATGTTGCCAAAAGAGCTAATAAAACATGATTTTGATTACTTAGCCATTCCATATATTACACCACCATTCTGTTTATATAATTAACTAACCTACGAAAATATAAATTACCGATACTTAAACCTATCAATTCAATAACTAGCAATAAAAACTGAAAACCTAATTATAAATTGATGCTTTATCTGGATCAATCAATAAAATATTGTTTAAAAATGCACTACAAAATAAGGATAGTATGTTAAGTACACCTTGCCATTTTTCATAACTTATATTAAGTTTTCTCTTATTTAGCAGAATTGCTTTCCTTGAGTAAATCTCGTATTTCCGTCAGCATTTGCAGTTCAGCTGATGGTGGAGGAGTTTCTGCTGCCTTTTCCTTCATCTCTTGCGCTTTAATTCTTTTAAGCTTATTTATCATCTTGACCATACAGAATACAACAAATGCAATTATTAAGAAATTAATTACCTGCTGAATAAAAGCACCATACATTATTGCTGCCTCACCTTCTACCGCATCAGATGGAAATTTGAGGCCAGTAAAGTCAATTTTGCCTATTATAAAACCAATAGCAGGCATTATAACTTGATTTACTAATGAATTTACAATGGAAGTAAATGCACTTCCAATAATAATACCAACAGCTAAATCAATGACATTACCTCTTGAGATAAACTCTTTAAATTCAGATATAAATTTTTTCATTTTAGCATAATCCTTTCTAAAATTATAGTACTTGTCTTTCTTCTAACATCTATGAACAATATAAAATCAACAAAAAGAACAATAATAGAATCCTAAACATTTTTTATTAAGGTTGTATCTTTAAAGCAATTCTTATTAGGCTATACCATTATTGTGTTAAGTATAAACTAAGAGGTTTAATTATTCAACTAAGCTTTTTTACAACTTAGTTTAAGCTTTGCAAAATTGATTATATATTCACATATATCAAACGCTTGCGTTTTTGGAGACTCCAAAGTGAACCAAGTAATTACTTGCTATACTTTCGAGTTATATCGTCAACAAACCATTAATAATCTTAAACTGTAGATACTGTAGATTTTCATGGAAAGTAAGTTGAATAATTAATTTACATTAGATATTTTAAGCATCTATAATCAACAGAGAACGCTAAGCTACTAATCAGTAATATATGCCATTTCATCCTTAGTTACATTACCAATATAAACAAAGTTGAGTTTATCCTTTGACAGCTTGTATGCATTTTTTAAGTCCATAAGAGTTGTTTTTTCTTTATCCATTTTATAATTAGGAAAATACCTTGATATATGCAAAACAATGTCTCTGTCTACTGTTGAAATAAAATCAACAAGCTTGCTTAATGTTTCATTGCTGTTGTTTTCTCCTGATATTAATAAGGTTGTTATCTCCACATGACAGCCCTTGCTATGAGCCAGTTCAATAGTATTTTTTACAGGCTCTAAGCTTCCTGCGCAGAGTCTTTTATAAAATTCATCATCACCTTTTAAATCAACATTTATAGCGTCAACGTAAGGAAGCAGCTTATTCAAAGGTTCATTATTTATATACCCATTAGTTACAAGTACAACCTTGCAATAAATATTCTTTTTCTTAATCTCTCTCGCCACATCATAAACATACTCATACCAAATAGTAGGCTCATTATAAGTAAAAGCCAAGCCTATGTTATTTTTTTGATTCAATGCAATATGCGCCATTTCCAAAGCAGGAATAAAGCGGCTTTCTGCTTCATACTGTGAAATAGCATAATTCTGGCAAAAGCTGCACTTAAAATTGCATCCAAAAGTACCAATTGATAAAATGTTACTATTGGGTTGAAAATGATACAGTGGCTTTTTTGTTATTGGATCTAAGGATATAGAAGTTATTTCACCATAATTAATAGTAAATAGCTTCAATTTGCCTTCCTCTTCATCACACTCCCTGACTCCGCAAACTCCTCTATGTCCTGCAGAAATAAGGCAATTATGAGGACAAAGGCTGCATCTTACTTTTTCATTTTCTATACTATAAAACAGTGCTTCCTTTTTCACCTTTGCACCTCGCTATTATTCCTCGATAAATCTTTCTACTTTAAATCTTTCAATTTCATAAGGTTCATTTGGATTTATTCCGGCTTTTTGAAGAGCAATAGAAATCTGCTCTTCCTTTGTATTTACTCCTTCAAGGTTTGGGAGAAGCAATCCCCTTTTCCTTCCACTAGTCACAATTACACCGTAATTTTTGGGGTCTAATTCATTAAAACTGCACTTCTGAGCAGGATATAGCAAATCTACAGAAATATCAATTTCAAACAATTCATCTTCTCTTAGTGGCGGGAATCTCGGATCATTAAATGCAGCGGAGATTGAATTATGCATTATTTCCTCTGCTATAGACGGTGTAACCGCTTCAATAGTACCTATGCACCCCCTTAGTTCTCCTTTAATTTTTAGTGAAACAAATACACCTTTTCTATTATTTAAAAGCTTTGCATCCTTTATATCATTAATAGATAACGGCCTTCCATTTTTTAAATAGTTTTCCAAATTTCTTCTAGCCAGCTTAGTATATGCATTACCTTCTTTTAATCTTCTTAAGTGCTTTAACTTCCCTATTTCCTTTAAATCAGTATATATTGATTTCCCATCTTTAAAATTAAATTTTGCTACTCCATATCCTACTCCAAAAGGACCTTCATAACTCAAAATATCTGCCTTTGCCTCTTTGCCGTCCAAAGCACCTGCTAAAATATATATAGATCTCAGACCACACTCTGCTGCTTCATTAATTAAAGTCTGATCCATATTGAATAAATCACTAATTCTCCCTTGTCTAAGAATATCTATTAACTGTAAATCAAATTTCTTTCCATATGGACTGTATGGATATGCTCCATCCTCTGTCAGCCTATGAGAAAGATCACCCGAAGCTATTAATACAGCTTGAGTATTTGTATTTTTACACGCCTGTTCAATAGCCATTCCAAAGTAATATAATTCTATCGGAGCTAACATTCCATAAGTAATATGCACAATTTTATATTTATCTATATCCTTAATATGATACAGAGGTATAGCTGCTCCATGATCTAGTTTAAGTTTAACTCTGTATACGTTTTCATTTTGTTTATTTAATTTAACTGTTGGAATATTAACTTTCTCTGCCTCCTTGATAATTTCATTGGTAAGCAAAGTATCTATTTTTAATTTGAAAGATATTTTACTTGCCCCAAATTTGCCTAAATTACCTTCTAGGGTTTCCTCGCCTATCATGGCAATGGCATCTCTAAAAATAGTTCCATGAGGCGTTATTATAATAATAGTATCAACGTTTAATTGCGATATTTCTTCACCTATAGCATTACAGCTGTCTATAGTTTTTTGAATTTTCGCTTCTTCACCTTTCCCAATCTCATGTACCATAAGTGGTGGGTGCGGCATTAAGTAATACCCTTTCATATCTATACCCCATTTCATTTTTTATAATTATCTTATAAATATTTTACGTATAATAGTTAATCCTATGGGCTAAATCCCCCTAAGTCAAAATAAATCTAATCCAAATCAACTGTAAAAATCACAAAACTAGACACAATTTATTTTGCCTTAAATGTCATTAAATATTTTGCTCAATAAACATATATTATAATATTTTAATAAAATTATTAAGCTTTTGGATATAAATGTCAATATGTTTAATCTTAGAAGTAATCCATTTAGATAATTTAGTATGGAAATATCAGTTAGCAAGTCCTATAAATTTACCTGCAAGGTTCATAAAATAATTAGAACAAGCGCTAAATTAACAAAGCTCCTGAAAACAGGAGCTTTTATATATGTATTGAAGATATTTGTTACGTAGTTATTGATAATTAGCTTTCTATACTCACATAAGATAATTGCATTTCGTCATTAAATTCAACCTGAATAATGTGTTCATCTAAATCATGTTTTTTCCAGCTTAAGCAGCCCCATCTGTCATTAACAATCTCTATATCAGCTTCTTTTAGCCTTTCCAGTATTTCATCCCTATTGTAATTACCTTCGTAAAAATCTAGAACACAATAATTTAGTATATATTCTATAATTTCTGGCTTCTTGTAAAAATATAAATCCAATATTTTATTAGCGTAGGCAACCGTATTTTGATTCATAGAATCCTTGTGAATCTTAACTAAAACCCCTTCTGCCTCTGTTTCATAATAATGGTCATCTAAAACAAAATCTTCAATTTCCATTTTTAGACTCCTCCTTAAAATAAATAATCCACACGAAATAGTATATGATTATTATTATTCATTTAATAACCAGTACCCTTTAATATTGGAAATATTATACAAATCATCATATTAGAACTGTTTATTCAACTAACAAAATCATCGTTCATATTAATAAAATTTTTTCTTCTATTCCTTTGTATATAAACTCAATAGTTTTTGGAATTTCCCTACTTGTAATTAATTTAATTCTAAATCTTTCCTGGTATTGGAATTCACCGTAGGCCTTTCCGAAGGTTAATGTTTTTTCTTCATCCTTATAGATAAGATTAATAGCTGAAAAGTTCCCATTTTCGTAGGAATAATTGTCCCCCTCATCATTATATAAGGTAAACTCTCCATCTTGCCCGCTGTAAATAATGATTTCAGATACTTCTCCCTTTTTCTCGTCCGCATACATAAGCTGTTCAGACACTGGTATAATAGAACCTGCTCTAACAAAAAGCGGCATCATATCCAATGTTGCTTTGCATGTAATGGTCTGACCCCCCTCATGTATAGTATTGGTCCAAAAATCAAACCACCAAGTACCTTTAGGTAAATATAAAATTTTTGTTTTTTCAATATTTGACAACGGTACACTATTTACATCATAGTACATGGGCTCTGTGACCGGACAAACAAGAAATGCCTTGCCGAACATAAAGCTGTCACTGAGTTCTTTCACATTTTCATCATCTGAAAAATCAAACATTAAGCTGCGAAGAATTGTTGAATGGTTTTGGTGAACATCTGCTGCCAATGAATATATATAAGGAAGCAGCTGATATCTTAGATTTATAAACTTAAGTATTGTTTCATAATAAATATCTCCTGGTTTACCAAATCTCCATGGTTCCCTCGGTGTATCAGTTCCATGTGAGCGGAACATAGGTAAAAACGTACCAAATTGAAGCCATCTTACATAAAGCTCCCTATATCCCAAATCATCAACACCATCATTATAATCCCCGTCCCAAAACCATAGCTTGCTGGTATTTTCGCTGCAATTACAACCTCTGTTTTCCCATTTGTCCTTAACTGTAAAAAACGCCCCAATATCCAAAGTCCAATAGGGCATACCGCTCATTGAAAATTTAATTCCTTCTGTAATCTGCTTTTTTAAGACAGACCATTTTGCGCTAATATCTCCTGACCATGAAATTGTGCCATATCTTTGCCCTGATATGTAGGATGAGCGTGTAAGATTTACAACACGACTTTCATTTCTAACTTTACGCCAGTTTTCGTAAATACCTTTTGAATGTAAAAGACCATATGAATTAAGACGTGTCCAATCCATACACTTCTTAGACTGGTCTACAATCAATTTATATCGCAGTTCTTCCGGCCTTTTTTCCTCTCCATTCCAATCCACATCGGAAAATGGTTCAGCATTATCGCACCACCATGCATCTATCCCTGCTGAAAACCATTCTTCCTCACATTGTTTCCAGTAAGCAGTTCTCGCCTCTTCACTATATGCATCATATGTAGTTGTATTTGGCAATAAAAGCCCTTTTTCCTTGAACTCACGGAGATTACTTCCACCCTCTGCCATATTAGGCCAAATAGAAACCATAAGTTTTACATGATTTTCATGAAGTTTACTTACAAGACTATTAATATCCGGATATCTCTCTTTATCTGCATGTTTATCTCCCCATAAGCCCTCTTCCCAAGTAAGCCAATCCTGTACAATGCAATCTATTGGAATTCCAGAGTTTCTAAATTGTATTACGGTATTTAAAATATCTTCAGAGGATTTATATCGTTCTTTAGATTGAATATAGCCATAAGCCCATCTTGGCAGCATTGGTGTTCTTCCTGTCAAGCTTCTTAACCATTTTATAATTTCATCAAAATTATCCCCAGTAATTATATAGTAAGAAAGTTCATTGGTAGTATCAATTGTGAATGTTATTTCACCTTTTTTACTATCAAAAATCACAGCACTTTCAGTATCTATTAGTATTCCATAATTGCGGGATGACAACATAAATGGAATGGATATTTTCATATTTGCTTGAAATAAGTACTCCTTCTTTCCATTATAATTGTAAACTCCAGCTTCATGCTGACCCAAACCATAGATTCCCTCTTCTTCAGTTATTGAAAAAACAAGTTTTCCCTCATATGCAGTTCCTGAATACTTATGTATGAAATTTTCTATATAGGCTACTTCACCATTTGCTGTGTGTTTGCTCTTTATGACTGGTTCGCCGTCTGCATGATATGTAAAAACATCTTTTTCAGTCAAGCTATGTCCTATTTCCTTTAAAATTACTTCTCCTTGTTTGTTTTTAAATAAAATGCAGTCATCTAATGATAAATACTTATCTGTGTTCAAATTCCTCTCTGGTATGAAATCCTCCGCAATAAGAATACTATTCCTAGGTTTTTCTTTGCTTTTGGTATATACAACTCTTATTATGTTTTCAGTCAATGGCATTATATTAACAAATAAAGAAGATTTATTTTGAGTATCCATCTTTTCCACTCCCGTATTAGGCTGTTATGTATATAATTAACACTCTGTGCTAGTTAAGATTATTAACTTTTAATATAAAAAATTGTTATGCTTATACGGGTACTTCCATAATAACTTCAATCAATAGATTACACAAAGTGGTTGATTGAAGCAGTACGGTTCACAACAAGTATTTCATACCGTAACAGTCGCTAGACCATTCTAGTATCCCATGCCGCTTCATGGTGACATCCTGTCACTTTGCCGTCAAAAATACTTGTTTTTCACCTATAAATTTCAGCAATCACTTTTACTTGTGTCACATTGATTGAGGTTGTACTGGCGTGCCCGTAATCGCCATAACATATTATCCATAAGTTGAGAGCCAAATTAAACTAACACATCAGGTTAATTAATTTGCAAAAATTAATTCTCATTTAATCATTTTCAAATGTACAGCAACTGCTTCGAACTCTTCCTTCATTTTTACAAAAAGCTTTCCGTTAGTTAGTAAAACATCATTTTCGTTTGCACAGTAGATATAGTTAATTTCATAGTTGCTGCCAACAGGTATTTCCAGCATATCGGTGAATTCACCGTTGAAGGTATAAATTAAAGCAATTGCTTCCCTTTCATCCTCAGACTTTCTTAAAATACCCATCCATCCCTTAGGATTTCTGTAACTTTTAAGCTTTGAACCGAAGAAGTAAGTTGTGCCATTTAATATAATATTTGAAATGGAATTGTAAAAACTAATTCCCCTTTCAATTAACTTCCATTGTTCTTCATCTAAATCATAAACATCACCTGATAGGCACATTACCCCAAGGAAAGTATTAATAATAGAATAAACTATTCTTCTTTTACTGTCTTTTTTACGAAGGACAGCCCATATCTGTGATTGGCATGGATTTATAACCCTATGGAGATTAGCAGCTATAATTGGTATTTCATCACACTCATGTGCATCAGAAAAAGAAGCCATTTCACATAATTTCATCATAGATGGCTCAAGCCTATGACCTCCCGAAGAACAGTTTTCTATGATTATGTCAGGAATTTCCCTTCTTATCCGCCTGAAGAATTCCTGTGAAGCAAGAATCCTTTGTCTAAGCCCCTCTCCCAGTGACTCATATCCATCGCAACCTATACCAATTGTTTCATTGTAGTCAACCTTTAAATACTTGAAGCCGTATTTCTTAAGCATTGATATGACTTTTTCACTTAGGTAATCAATAACCCAAGGATCAGTCATATCCCAAAATCTCCTGAGCCCTGAAGTTATTACATTTCCATTTCTAGTTAGAAGGTGTTTTTCGTTTTTATATGATTTTGACAGATAGCCGCAGTTTTCAAATTCAAACCAAATTCCGGGAATCATCCCTGCCTCTCGAATTATCCTCACAGTCTCTTCCAGACCATAGGGAAAAACTTCTGAACTTACTATCCAATCCCCGTGTGTACCATCCCAACCATATTTTTCGTCTGCGAACCACCCTGAGTCTATAACAAAATAATCCACTCCTTTTCCTTTTATAATATCAACAATCTTTTTAATATTATCATGGGAAGGATTTCCCCAAGTAGTACAGAATTCATTAAATAAAACCGGCAGCCTGTAAAATTTATTTAGTTTATTAATATTGTTTTTTTGAATTGAAAGCAATCTTTGTGATACATTGTCTATATTTCCAATACCCACAGTTATATATGCGGTCGGTGTCTCAAATTCAGTCTCAGGTTCCACTACCTTCATCCAATGTCCAAAATCATAGTCTGCAAGTCCACCTGATATACATAGGGAATCATCTTTTCTATACAGTTCCATCTGCCATGATGAAGCACAGGCTAACTGCGCCGCCCATACTACTCCTGTAACGGTATCTTCCACTGCTAAAAATGGGAAGAATTTTCTTACAGGCATAGAACCAATCTGGCCAAACTTTTCTGTTCTTACACCGTGACCTGACCAAGATGGCTCAAGCTGCAAATCCTCAACAGATTCCGTTATAACTCTGCCTTCATTACTCCAGCAACTCCTAATCCTATGTATATTCATGCTTTCCGATGCTTCTCCTTCTATAAAAGGAGTCAACCCGCCAATAGAAAAACTTGAAAGCATCTCCAAACAAATATTTTTATCTGATTTATTGGCAAATACCGTCTTTACCTCAAAGGCATTAAGCCCATTGTGATAGGTAAGTATATGCTTTACAACATAACCACTTTTACTTTTTAGTATTGTTGTTATAACTTGTGATTCTTTTATGTTTTCAACTTTTTGAGATTGGTATTGAAGTGAGTTGGCCTGTTGACCGTTTCTCATAGTGTGTCCATTTGCAAACCCTCCTGAGAAGTCATCTCCTCTGATAAAAATTTGCACAAGCGGATCAATATTATACTTCTTTGAGGTAGTTATTTTATCTTTCAGACTAGCTGGTATAGTCTCAAAGCCTACATTCCCATCTTCATTTACTAAATATCTTACTATCATATCTGATAAAACGTATTCTGATAAAACTTTATGCATATTATGTCCATGTCCCACATTCTTAAGTAAAATCTCATGACTGTATTGACATGGACTGGGCACCTCCTTTTGTTTTATTTTTTATTTCTTTCAGCCTTATGTCCATGTCCCACATTTCTAAGTAAAATCACATGACTGTATTGACATGGACTGGGCACCTCCTTTTGTTTTATTTATTACTACTCTCAGCCTTATCTTAAACTCTATTTCAAAATTGCTCCTGCTGTAAGAGCATTTTCTATTTGCTCATTCCCAAATAAATACACTAAAACTGTAGGTATACTTGTTATAACCATAGCAGCACCAATCTGCCCCCAATGCGATACACCTATACTTACAAAGAAATTTAACAAACCTACTGGCAATGGTCTGATATTATCGTTAGCAGCCAAAATAAATGCTAAAAAGAACTCATTATATGTATTCATAAATATAAGCGCAAATTGTGTAGCAATTGCAGGCTTAATTGTAGGAAGTATTACCTTAAAAAATGTTTGATATATATTGCAGCCATCAATGCACGCTGCTTCTTCAAGTTCCTTAGGTAAAGTTCTGAAAAATGCATAAAGCATTAAAATACATGAGGATAATGCAAAAGCTGAATACGGAAGTATCAATCCCAAATGAGTATCCTTAAGTCCCATATTTTTAACCATTATAAGAAGGGGGATAATTACAACCTGAACTGGTATAATCAATCCCAGTGAAACATATGTCAAAGCAGTATTTTTAAATCTCCAGTTCATTCTGCTTACACAGTATGCAAACATACTTCCTAAAAGGATTGTAATAATAATAGTACCAATAGAATATATCACACTGTTTGATAAGTATCTAAGGAAGTTAAACTTTTCCAATGCATCACCATAGTTGCTAAAAACCCATTCCTTCGGAAGTCCAAATGGATTGTCATATACCTCACTTTTTGATTTGAAGGATAGATTCACCATCCAATATAGAGGAAAAAGAAAGGTTAATCCTATAATAACTAGTGTTATCTTAATTATACTGTTAATAACTTTTTGCTTCATGTTAATTCATCACCCCCATTAAAATTCTATTTTTTCTCTTGCAACAAATTTGTTAATTATTAATGTCAATATAAGACATTCAATTACAAATAAAATAGCAATTGCACATCCCTGTCCGTAATCAGATGCTGAAAAAGCTGTATAATACAATTGATAAATAACAGTTCTTGAAGCATCGCCAGGCCCTCCTGCTGTCATTATTCTTACATGTGCAAACTGGGACATACATCCAAGTACTGATAATACTAATAAATACTTAGTAACATCCTGCAAAAGAGGTATTGTTATTTTTATACTAGTTTTTAGGAAGGATGCTCCGTCTATAGTAGCTGCTTCATAATAAGTTTTGGGTATAGACTTTATACCTGTATAGAAAAGCAATGCATTCAGCCCTATGTACTGCCACAGGAAGGCTATAGCAATTGCAACTACAACTGTTCTTTTATCAGATAGCCATTCTAATGCAAGATTGTCTAATCCTATTGAGCGTAACAAACTATTAATTACTCCCCATTGTGGTTCATATATAGCTATCCACATCTGACCTATTACAGTAACTGAAAGCACTGCGGGAAATACACTGCTTAGTTTAAAAAATCTTCTTATTCCTTCAACTTGCCTATCCATTAATAAAGCAAGGAGTAATGAAATAGGAAGCCCTACAAACGTTGAAATTGCTACTATTATTAATGTATTAGCATTTGATTTCCAGAAGGTGGCTGATGTAAGAACACTTCGATAATTGTCAAATCCTACATATCCCATGTTTTTGAAACCATCATTATTTTGAAAACTAATAATTAATTCCGGGATAATTGGATACACAACAAAAGCTGTAAATAGAAGCAAAGTTGGAAAAGCAAAAATAAAAATTGCAAGTTTACTATTGTAGTTTTTATTCATATCATCACCCTAATTAATAAAGGAGCTGTTGCTAAACAAGAAATAACAACATTTTCTGTAACTATGCATTATTGCAAGAAATAGTACTATGTATCAATATATATCTAATTGCGAAGTTCGGTTAAAAATTTATGCTAAAAATAATAGGTGAAGAACAAGTATCGTAACCGACACAGCGAGAGTCGGTAGCTGTGAGTATTGACCCGAGAGAGGACGACTTGGTCATACAGTCGGCGGAAGTTCTTGTCCTTCACCATAATTTCAGCGTCAATTTTGTGAGCAAGCTATAAATATATATTACGGAAGTACTATTTAAGCAGTTAACTGTTGATATATGTTTTGCAACAACCCCATTATATTTATTTTTAGTTCAAGTACTATATAAATTACATTTTATTTATAATGATAAATTGCATTCTAAAATACATTACTCGAACTTCTCAGTTAAATATACATCCTAAAGTTTATTAGAATCAGGTGTGGCAGCATTTTCAAATGAAAAGTAAATAATATAATAAGATAAGTTAATTTTTAACCCAGCAATCCATTGGTAAACTTGAGCTTAACTATACTTTTCATCCGAAAGCTGTGCAGACAAACCATTGATAATGCTGCCACACCATTAGTTCATTATGTAGGAAGCTTGAATTATTTATCAAAATTTTTAGCCCATATAGGATTTATTGCCTTAATAAAATCATCAGGTGAATAATCGCCAGTTAAAAGATTACTGTCAAGAGTAGTTATTTCTGCAGACATCCTTGTATTGTACACAGCAGACCATAATGAAGGTATTTTTAGTTTCGCATTATTAAACTGTTCTAAATTCCTCTTTGCTAAGTCAGACATTCCTTCAATTTTTATACCTGTATCAAGAGCTGTCATAGACTTGTTTTCAGTGTTGTAGAATAGAGCGTCTTGAGTTGCACAGAACATTGCAAACTGAGCTGCTATTTCAGGGTTTTCTGTTTTTGAGGATACTAAATACCCGCTTAATGGTGCACCCCAGTACTGAATTGCTGCATTTGCATCAACACCTTCTTTTGCTGTCGGCCAAACCATAAAGTCAGTATCAGGACTAGCTTTTTCAAGATTTGGAAGTTCCCATGTGAACATTGCAAGCATAGCAGCTTTATTTGAGGTATACATTTCAACAGCTGGGCCATAATCTATGTTTGTAATACCCGGTGCAAATGCACCAACTTTTACAAGCTGCTGAATTCTTCCCAAAGCATTTTTAACAACAGGATTGCTGAAATCGGTTTTATTATTAGCAAGATCAACTGCAACCTGTGGGTCTTCAGCCATTATCATAGTCTGAATCAAGTGAAGATTAGGAGTCCATCCACCCTTACCAACGATAGAAATAGGGATAATTCCTTTTGATTTCAATGTTTCACAAACCTTTAACAATTCATCAAAGGTGGTAGGTACCTGGATGTTATACTTTGCAAATATATCCTTGTGGTACCATAATCTTGGAGTAAAGTATTGGTCTGCACCAGGCTGTACACAGTATATTTTTCCATCTGCATCCGGTGCTATTACTTCTTTCATAGTAAACTTCTTATCAAAGCCTGTTTTTTCAACATACGTAGCCAAATCCAATGCATTTCCTGCTGAGATAACTACAGACGAAAGATTCTGTTCTGAGAACCATACATCTGGCATGTCTCCTGAAGCGTTATAAGTTTTTAACTTATTGGCGTAATCATCTCCGCCTCCGCCTAAATCATATTCAATTTCTACATTTGGCATTTCTGTTACTATATTTTTCTTAATATAGTCTTCTCTGATTTTATTTCTGTTTTCATCTGCACTTAAAGAAAGGAATTTAAGCTTAATCTTTTCACCTGATTGAACAGATGTTTGTGAATTTGAAGCTTCTGATGATGTTGAACTATCTGATGCTGTATTGCCACCTCCACAAGCAGCTATTGAAACAATCATTGCTGCTGAGATAACAAATAACGCAACTTTTTTCAATTTAATCATATTATTGCCTCCTATAACATTTTAATGATTTACATATCTCTTTCTCTTCCGAAAGATTTTGAATTATATTCAAATGATATAATTTTCTCCCACCCTATTTAAGAGAAAATTATAGGGCAATAAGGAAATTTATCTGTTTATATCTAAATTATCAAAAAATAATATTAGTTCACATTTATTAACAAATATTTATCCCGGTGAATTATAGGTGTTTAAGCTTATCAAAGGAAAAGTTAAATAGCTTCATAAAATAAGTTGGTTCACTGAACAACAATCCATTTATAAACCTTAGAATGGCTGGGCTTTTCATGCGGAAGTAAAGTTAAAATAATTGCATAATAAACACCTATTCTTTTTATATAGAAATTTTGAGTTGATAATTTTTTCGCTTTAATTTCTTTTTTGACTTACATTTTCAATATATTTACTTGGAGTAAGCCCATAAAATTTCTTAAAACACTTACCAAAATAGTTGGCATCTGCATATCCAACCTTTTTTGCTACGCTAAAAACTAGCTGTTCTCCATTATCAATGAGTTCTTTAGCCTTTTTAATTCTGAATTCAGTAATATATTCATTTATAGTAATACCTGTATCCCTTTTGAATACAAAGCAAAGATGTCCATAATTCACAAAAAGGCTTTTCGCCACTATATTTATATCAAGTTCATCATTTTGATAATTGTCACTAATATATTTCTTAACTTTTTCAATCAACTGCGATGCCCTTTTATTTTTGTTTTTATTGATGTATTCAACTGCATCTGAAAATATCTCCTTAATCCAGCCTTCCATTTCATCTATAGATTGCTTTAGCTGTATTTCTTCAAAGATATTCATTTGACTATTGTGATAAATTTCCTTGAAGCTAATACCCATTTCTGCGAATATCTCCATGCATACTGACACAATTTCCACACAGACTACATATAGTATTTCACAGTGAATGTTCTTGCCGCGAACATCTCTAAAAATATTGGTTAGAATCATTTTAATTTCTTCACCATTTCCAGTACGCATACCCAATAAGAGTTGGCTTCTGTGTTCAGCAGTAAATAAATGGTGTTTTATATCTAAATCATCTACTGAGCTATATAATATTACTTTGTTACTGCCTATGGTAAGCTTATTCTTTAATGCAATAATAGCTTCTTTAAATGAACTGGCAACATCAAATATATCGCTCTTTCTATTTCCAATTCCTATTGATATAGTGAATTTCAAATATTTGTGGACTGATATTTTGACCCTCTCAAGAGTATTCTCGAACAAAAAATCTGCTTCATTTCCTTTTAAGCAAACTATTATACATAACCGGTCATCTCTGTCATAGCACATTTCAAATTCAAAATACTCCTGTAGTATCTCACTTGCAATGTTTTTAACAGAAAATAGCCACAGCTGCTTATCTTCATCAGTCCATTTCAGATTCTCATCATAGTCAACTTCTATTAATGCTACTTGATAATATCCAGTAGGTATATTCATTTTGAGATATTTTATTTTGCTGGCTACTTCCTCCGACTTTATTACTGAGTTTCCTTGTATTAAGTCATTTAAAAATTTTTCTTTTAATAATGGAATATTTTCTTTGACTTGTTCCTTTAACTTTTCTAACTCAATTTTTAAATTAGCTTCCTTTTGTATATCCATCTTCATTTCACATAAACAATTAGCTAGTTCTTCTTCATTTACTGGCTTTAGCAAATAGTTGTATACTCCTAACGAAACTGCTTGCTTAGCATAACTAAATTCACTGTGTCCAGTTAAAATCAGTATTTTAGTTTCAATCCCACTTTCTTTTAAATTCTTGGCAAACTCAAGCCCATCCATTATTGGCATATTTATGTCTACAATTGTTATATCCGGTTTTAATTCCTCTATTTTTTTTATTGCTTCCTTTCCATTTTTAGCCTCACCACATATTTCAAACCCCAATTTTTCCCATGGCAATGAGATTTTTAAAGCTTCTCTGAAATAAAACTCATCATCTACAATCATAACCTTGTACATATTTATTAACCCCTTTGTACCAATTTGCATTTAAAGTAATGAAGCAAAACCCACCATCCCTTGGTTTACTCAAAATATACAAAAAGCTTATCTTTTTGTATATGTGAAAAGTATAATGAATGCACTATTTTCATAATTTGCATTTATCAAACTATGAATATCTACTTACAGCGCACAACTCTATCGGTGATTTAAAAATAGCTTCCCTTATATTAAATACGAAATAGTATTACAATTTTGTTGCCGGTAGTTTGACAGTGACTTTGGTATATTCTCCAACTATACTTTCTATCTTTAAACCGTATTCTTCTCCATACAGTAGCTTTAATCTGGTGTCAACACTGCTAACTCCAAAATCTGTCAGCTTATTCTGAACTGCTGAACTGTGAAGTATGCTGTCAATTTTATCTGGACTTATTCCTATTCCGTTATCAAAAACTTCAATAAAAACACATTCTTCATTTTTATAGCCTTTAATTATCAATGTGCCTTTATCCTCTTTTTGCTTCAAGCCATGGTAAATGGAATTTTCCACAAGAGGCTGTAATGTCAACTTTGGAATTTGATATTTTAATATCTCCTCATCAAAATACAGTTCATAATCCATATATTCTATATACCTTAACTTTTGTATAGACAAATAATTCTTGATAAGAAGCATTTCGTCTTCTATGGTTATAATGTCATTTCCTTTACTTAATGAAATTCTATAAAATCCAGCAAGGTATTTTGCTGACATTATGGCATTTTCTTTTAAATCTAGTTTTATAAATGAAATAATAGTTTCAATGGTGTTATAGAGAAAATGCGGCTTAATCTGTGATTGAAGAAGTCTGAATTCGTTTTCGCGCTTTATCCTTTGTTCATTATAAATTTGTTCTAATAGTTTGTTGATTCTATCCATAAGGCTGTTAAAGCCATCCCCAAGCATACCAATCTCGTCATTAGCATTAAAATCTGCCCTCAGGCCTAAATTTCCTTGTTTTATTTCCTTCATAATTCTAACTAAATTTAATATAGGCTTTGATATTGTGTAAGATAATAGATAAGATGCTATAAATGCAAAAACTAGACATGCAACGCCAATAATAATTATCAGTCTTGTTATACCTTTATTTTCACTGGTTATTTCATTCATAGGAATAGTACTGATAATCTTCCAATTAAGCTTATCGAATTTATGTAAAGTAACTAACGTCTGTATACCATCAATATTGACTATTAAACTTTCATCATTTTGAATATTATCAAGTTTATATTTACCCAAATATTTCTCTTCATCAAATTTTTGATACAAGTCATCTTTATCTTGAGTTGATATTATGTTGTTTTCACTATCGAGTATAAAAAACTTATCATTTTCATTTATTATGTTATTTAAATATATTGATGCAACTTCTGTCTCTTTAAGATAAAGTATTGCTATTCCTAATCTAGCCCCTGTATTTTTTCCTATAATAGATTTTGCAATTGCAAAAACATTCTCCTCTTCACCATAACGATACTTTAGTTTGAATAAGCTGGTCCAAACAGGGCTTTTTATTTCAACTACTTTATCTATCAAAGCGTTATCAAACTGGGAATAAACACTTAAATTATCTGCATAACCTATGTCAAAAAGTATATTTTTCGATGACATAATACTAGCAGCCGACATCTTGGTATTAGGCTGTACTATATTACTAATTACTTCCTTTAATGTTTTTTCAACATCTATATTCTGAATTGAATTTAAATCATTGTTTCTCACTAATTCAAGTTGATTTTGCAATCTGTTCTCAGTAGATAGTATTCTTGCATAGTCCTCACAATTTCTGGTCAAGTTCATAAGACTCTTATCAATAAGTGTTAACTCACGTCCTGCATTTTTTTGAGCTTTTTCGATTATTGCCTTATTTGATATACTGATAGTGAGCAAAGTAAATATACTTAGTGAAATTCCTAAAATAACAATATAGAAAATAAAAATCTTATTCTTAATTGATATTTCTTTAAATAATTTAGTTATGTGATTAAAGTGTATTTTTCCCATTTCATCAATCCTTATAATTGAATTTTAAATACTCAAATTCCTGCTTAAACCCACATATTAACCCATTCCAGGTTAAAAGTAATTGCCATGCCTAAAATTATAACAATTACTTTTAACCGCCTATATTTAGTATAATACTATTTTCTAATAAATGAGTATCAAGCTGGAGTAGTGCGCTGTATTAATGGTACTCAATCTCTCATTTTTATTTGGGAAGTATCACTTTATAATTACTGCTCTATTACAACACCTTTTTTTAAAATGATATTTGCATACAACGCAGTTTCACTAGTGGCAATTACTGCATACGCATTTCTCGCTCTTTCATAGAAAGTAAATCTTTCAATATTTTCTACTTTGTTGTTTCTTGATTCGTGTTTATTAATTATGTTCTTGTAGATGTCCCATATTGGAGTTTCTACAGTATCCCCCTTCACCACCTGCATCAATGCTACAGGGCTTTCAACATATGAATCCAGCGGAAAAAATTTAAGTATTGCATCTAAAACCTCTGGTACACCATGTCCATCGAGTCTGATTACTTTTTTCCCAAAGGTGCTTGATGGAAAATTGCCATCTGCTATTACTAGTTCATCACCATGCCCCATCTCCATAAGTGTTTTTAGTAGTTCAGGAGTTAAAATAGACGGAATCCCTCTTAACATAAAGCCTCCAATTAGCAATTAGCGTTATCATTATTTTGTTATCTCTCCATTTATATCCCACAAATCAGTCCAATCCTTTGCTCCATCCCAAAGGAATACTTGACCTTTAATTAATCTGCAGTTTTTATCAACGCCTTCAATCTTCTTCATTTCTTCTTCAGTTAACGGGTCCTCCACTACACATCGGATATTACTAGCATATTCGTTTCTATATATTGAGAATGGAATTGGAGTTTGGCCCCTCTGTACAGCCCATTTTATACAAATAACTGCTGGATGAACATTATGAGCTTTAGCTATCTCAACAATTACAGGTTCCTGAATATCCACATAGTCCTCAGAAGTCTTATCACGATCAGGTCTAGTAGGCGACCCTATTGGACAGAAACCAATGGGCTGAATACCATGGTCTATAACAAATTTAAATTGCTCAGGCTGTTGGAAGCATGGATGAAGTTCCATTTCAATTGCCGCAGGCATAATTGTGCAGTACTTGAACAATTCCTTTAATTTAGGAATAGTCATATTTGATGTTCCTATGTGCTTAACATAGCCAGCCTTCTGTAATCTCTCCATCTGATACCATGTTTCCATATACTGCTCAATTGAAAATGGTCTTGCATCTTTATTATGGTAATCAGGAGCAGCTCCCTTTGGATGGAAGTTTCTAAAAGGCCAGTGTACAAAATATAAATCTATGTAATCAAGTTTTAAGTCCTTCAAGGATTTTGCACAAGAAAGCAATACATCCCCTTTTCCATGCATATCATTCCAAACCTTTGAAGTAATAAAGAGTTCTTCTCTCCTTATACCAGACTTCATAATATCTTCAAAAACCTCTCCAATTAAATGCTCATTTCCATATACAGATGCACAGTCAAACATTCTGAAACCCACCTCTGCTGCGCCTTTTACAGCAGCAGCAATATCTTCAGCTGAAAATCTATCCGAGCCAAAAGTACCCATACCAATACAAGGCATCTTGTCTCCTCCACGCAAGGTTCTCTGTGGTACTAAATTGGGATTAATAATATCATTACTCATAAGATACGTCTCCTTTTTTATTTAAAATAATTTATTTAATTTCTAGCTTAAACTTCGTACATAATCTAAGGTCGCAGAAAATGCAAAGAAGAGGTTATGCACAGTTAGACCTGAAGCAAAGTCTGTACCAACATAACGCATTTAAAAAAAATCACATGTGATGTTTGGTTTGCAGTGTAGTGAATGTTATATAAAAATAGGTGTGTAAGGTAAATATTTGAACAGCATTAGCAAGCTTTACTAAATGGCAGTAAATGTGACTAATAAATGTGATTCTGCAATTTTAATGCACTTAGTATACAACTGACTTGAAGCTATCATCTTGCTTAGTAGCATACAAATAGTCATCAATGCAGTTTACAACTCTGTCCTTTAAAAGACTTACAGGGTCATTATGTAATTTACCGCTTCTAACTTTACTATATTGAATAGGCATGTATTCGCTTAATAATGATAGTGGAATTGTAACTGTTCCAAGGTTCTGCAACAATCTTCTAATTGAATTCTGTACATTTGTATCTGGTAAATAGTATCTGCATCTATCAGAAAAGCTATATTTTCTGGCAAATCTAATCTTTACTCCATTTCCATGATAATGCTTATTCCAATTATCAGGATTTTGAAGCATAGCCTCATCAAATATACTAATAAGATTTGAAAGATGAATATCAGGATTATATCGGAATATTTCTTCTTCTATCATACAAAGTGAAAACAGACCTTCTCTCAGAGCAAAAGTCAATGCTGGACCCACCTTAAGTATAGCTATTCCATCCTGAACCATTTCTCTTAGCTTAGTTCTCGTTTGATAGTCGGTGGAATGACCTTCAAAAACAAGATTAGGATAACTTTTAAGTGCCTGGCTCAATTCCTTTGCTGCTTCTCGGTCATATTCGTGAATAGTTTCATCACCAAATTCAACACCGGGTTGAACTACAACAGCAATTACATTATCCCATGCCTTTTGAAGCCCTAGCTTATAAAATGCTTGCTTAAAGGTCTCAACTGTGGCTTCAAAATCACAAACCTTCGTAACCTGAATTCCCTCTTCCTCTTCCTGAATTCCTCCTGGAACAGGGACTTCACTTCCTACAACATATACTGGCTGCAATGCAGCTTTATCATTTTTTAAAAGTTCAGCATAAGCCTCTTCGGCAACCTTGCACAGCAAAGCTCCTCTTTCGGCAATAATACCAGTATCTAATTTCTCATTTATATTATCATCTGCAAGATGCATACTTGTATCAATATGTATTTTCGTAAATCCGGCCATGACGTATTGTTTTATTAATTCACATGATTTTTCCATTGCATCTTTGGATTTCTCATTTTTCCATGTAAGTGGTCCAAGGTGGTCTCCGCCAAGTATTATTTTTTCTTCTGGAAATTTAATTTTCTTAGCAATACCATATACAAACTCTTTAAAATCCAGCGGTTTCATATTAGTATAGCCGCCAAACTGATTTACTTGATTTGCAGTTGCTTCTATCAACACATAGTTATCTAGTTCTAATGCTCTCTCCATAACTGCCTCAATAACGAACTCATTTGCACTGCAGGCAGAGTATATTCCCACAGGTACGCCCAGCTTATGCAATGCAACTAACTCCTTTAATGGATGTAAATCTGCCAATCTTACAACCCCCTCTTTATTGAAGTGAACCTTTGAATTGAATAATGCTAATTAGTTGATTTTTATTAAACAGCTCAACTTTACCAACTGATATGTTGGTGTTTCAACTTAACAATGGAAAGTTGAGTAATTACGGTGTTTGTGTATCGGAGGACACACAAGAGTTGTTTAAACTTAACAATGGAAAGTTGAGTAAATTAAAAAGCTTTAGTCATTAACTATCAGTACTTTACCCTTAACAGTTTTAGGTACCTTAAACATATAAAAAGCATCCTTTATGTTTCTAAGGGGAACCTTTTTGAATATAAAACTGCTGTCAAACTTTAACGCTCCAGTTGAGAAATAATGTGCAGTTAGAGTCCATTCTTTGCCGGGAAAGGGTGCACTATATGACATCCATGAACCAGTAAGCTTAAATTCCTTTCTATTCATATTTTCAAAAAGCTTTGGTGTAAATATTAAATCTTTAGTGGGTGTTCCAATGAAACATATGGATGATTTATTTCCCGCTATTTCAAAAGCTAGCTTCATTGTTATATCAACACCAGAAGTTTCATATACAAACCCAAATCCTTTTTTATTGGTGAGTTCATCTACCTGTTGTCGAAAATCCTTATCCAGAGTATTAATAGTCTCATCAGCGCCCAATCTTCTAGCAAGAGATAATCTATCCTCATCAATATCAAACACAAATACTCTTTTTGCACCGAATATTTTTGCCCACTGTGCAGTAAACATACCCACTGTTCCACCGCCAAGAATTGCAACATCCTCTCCAGCACGATAATCAGCACAAAGCAAACCATGAAGTGCTACTGTAGCTGGCTCAAAAAATGCTCCCTGTTCAAAAGAAACGCTGTCATCAAATTTGACAACATTTCTTTCAGGTAACTTTACATACTCTGCAAAACTACCCTGCTCTCTTGAGCCAATAAAGCTGTAGTACTTACATAATGAATAATTACCCTTCTGACAGTCATCACATTTAAGACATGGAACCAATGGAACTCCTGCTACTCTATCACCTACCTTAACCGAGGTTACTCCCTCACCTATTTCCGCCACTTCCCCTGAAAATTCATGACCTAATACTATTGGATAAAAATGTGCTCCATCTCCAAGAACTCTTGGAATATCCGAACCACAAATACCAGTAGCCTTTACCTTTACCAAAACTTCTCCCTTTGATGCTACAGGTATAGGCATATCTTCATAACGAATATCATCTTTTGCATGTAATACTCCTGCTTTCATTGTTGCCTCCTTATAATTACTTTCATTTGCTCGTATTATCTTGCTTAATCATCATTATTGAATTCTCGCTATGACATATATTTTAATGTTTTAAGCTATATCAGAATTCTCAATTTATGTGTTTGTAATGTGATATATATTTGAGTATTTATAGCCATATCAGAATTCCTAATTTCTGTTTATACTGTGACAAACATTTTAGTATTTAAAGCTGATTGTCTATATGTACAATTCCTAATTATAAGTTTATACTTTTTGCATTGTGTCCTTTAGTTTTTCATATAGTTCAATATAAATATCATAATTGTTTTTATACCTTGTATGAGCTTGCATATCCGGCTGGTGTGTACGTGTAATTTCAATAGTATCCTCTACTGCCTGCTCAAAACTCTTATACAATCCTGTACCCACACCTGCTAAAATCGCGGCTCCTAGTGTGGTAGCTGTGTCTGAAGTTGGAACCTTGATAGTTTTACCTGTTATATCTGCTTTAATTTGTGTCCAAATTCTGCTATTAGCAGCGCCTCCTATTGCAACTAGTTCATTTATTCCTACACCAATTTTCTCTGCTGTCTTGATATTATGCTGTAATGCAAATGCACAGCCTTCCATAACAGCTCTGATCATATGAGCTCTTGTTTTTTCATAGCCCAGACCGAAAAATACTCCTTTAGCATTTTTGTCCCACAAAGGAGACCTTTCTCCAGCCATATATGGTAAAAATATTAACCCATCAGAGCCTACAGGTATTTTTTCAGCTTCTTCATCCATAATTTTAAAGGGACTTACACCTTTTTCCCTAGCTTCAAATTCCTCAAATGCTCCAAACTCCTGTTTGAACCACTTTATAGCTCCACCACCGCCAACAGTACCTCCTTGCAAAAGCCAAAGGTTGGGTACAACATGGAAACTTAAAATAAGCTTGGGATGGCCAATTGATGAATCTAAACAAATACTCATTCCGCCAGCTTGCCCGCCTTGCTCCTGCGTTTGACCAACTTTTAGAACTCCAGCACCAAGTGTTCCACAGCTTGCATCCAATCCACCAGCAACAACCGGAATACCCTTTATTAGTCCTGTTTGATCTGCAGCCTCACTAGTTACCTCTCCTATTATGTGGTGGCATTGATAAATATCAGGAAGTTTTTCTCTATCAAATCCTAGTTCTTCACAAAAGCTATCTTCCCATTTACCTTCCTTCATGTTAAAGGAATGTACACCATATCCCTGTGATAAATCCTGGGATGTATGTCTTGTCAGTTTATAAACTATAAAACTGTTACTTTGCAAAAACTTATATGTTGAATTGTATACATCGGGCATGTTTTTCTTAAACCACAGTATTTTAGGTGTTGAATATGTAGGCTCAAAGGAATTACCGCAAAGTCTAAAAATTCTGTCATTTCCAACTCTATTTACAGTTTCTTTACATATATCAGAAGCTCTTGTATCCATCCATATTGGTGTATTGCTAAGCACATCACCCTTTGCATTTATAGGAATGGCAGACCAACTCTGTCCATCAACACCTATTCCTGCTATTTGCTTTGCATTTATCTTAGAAGAAACAATAGTCTCCTTTATTGCTAAGCAAACACATTCCCACCACTCATTCGGGTTTTGTTCTACAAATCCTAAATGGGGATAGTATACCTTGTACTCCCTTGCAGCTTGTGATATTACTTTCCCCTGAAGGTCAAACATTGCTACTTTACAGGCAGATGTACCAATATCAATTCCTAATAAAAACTTTTCCATATCGTTTACCTCATTACGTTTTACTATTATTTTTAGCATTTTAGTCTAAACGTTTAACTTTGTTCTAAAATATTTGAGAAGTAAAACACTTCACTTCTCGTATAGTTTTTGATACCTATAATCAGTATGAAATTTTTCCATTGCAGATTAATTTCATCACAGTACAGATGTTACATCAAGCATATCATCTGTAGTGCATTGAGGATATAAATAAATAACTCACCCATCTTAAAACCAAAGCAGTACCCTCATACTTATGGAAGTACTGGAACTTTTTCATGCCTCATATCAATATATAAATTTAAATATAAATTTCTCCATTGCAAATTAATTTCATCACTTTTGCGATATTACATCAAGTATTTCACCGAGGCAAAATATATTTCAAGTCCTGAAAACTAAAGCAACACCCGCCACTTTGTTGTAGAAGAATGTAACTCTTTCTTACCTCGTTTTAATATCTAATTTAAATATATAAAATTAAATTTCTCCTTTGCAGATTAATTTCATCACTTTTGCGATATTACATCAAGTATTTCACCGAGGCTATAGAATCCTCACCACCTGAAAATAAAGACTATATCCATTCATTTAAAGAAGCATAGGACTTTCCCTTTCCTTGATATAACAAAATTATCACAACAATTAAATATCATACTACTTATCTATTTTTTTAATAGAATCCTTTAAAACCAACTCTGTTTTAAGCCGTATCATTGAAGGAAAATTCGAATTATCACCTTTTAGTCGCTTTAAAATGATATTTGCCGCTACTTCACCAATTTGCTTAACTGGCTGAATAACTATAGATAATGCAGGCTTTACCACCTTTGCAAGCTGCAAATTATCAAAGCCAATAAAAGATATATCATCAGGTACTTTTATGTCACTTTCGTTGATAGCCATTATGGCACCAAGAGTCATTTCATAGTTTGTAACTAGAACAGCAGTTGGAGGTTCCTTCATGTTTATCAACTCTAGTAATAACCGATAGCCACTCTCTACCTGATAGTCACCTTTCTTAATCAGCTCGTTATCAATAGCCATAGCATAATCTTCATGTACCCTTTCATAACCCTTCAAGCGTTCTTGAGCAGTATATATATCACTAGGTCCACAGATAATTCCAATTCTTTTATGGCCATGTATTATCAATTGCTCTACTGCATTGTAAGAAGCATTTAGATTATCTACTACAACTGTATCACACTCTACACCCTTCAGAGCTCTATCTATAAGTACAACTGGTATTTTCTTGTTAACAACTGATTTAATAGCCTCTAAATTACATCCCATTGGCATAGTTATAATACCATCGACCATTTTTCTTACTAAAAAATCAAGCTTTTGCTTTTCAAGCATTTCATCTTCTTTATAGTCACAAATTATCGTACTATAACCATTCTTTATTAAAATATTTTCTATATTTGAAACTATACTTGTAAAAAATATATTCTCAAGACTAGGAATCAATAACCCAATAGTCATTGTTTTATTTGTTTTTAGTCCTCTTGCAATCTCGTTAACTTCAAATCCCAGTTCTTTAATTGCTTTATCAATAGCAGCACGATTTTCCTCCAGGACATTACCGCCATTTATATATTTTGATATTGTCGCTATAGAAAGTCCTGATTTCTTAGCAACATCCTTCATTGTAGCAGAAATATAATCACCTTCATTCGTGAAACGTTTAACTGTATTTATAGTATCAAATCAATGTTTAAAAGTCAATAGATATTCGTATGCTAAATCAAAATCTCTAGTTAATTATAAAAATACTCATTAAAGGTTAATAATTAGCTTTTAACCCTTAATGAGTATTATCTTTTTCCCTACTCTGAATTTTTATATATTTATAAATCACTTCAATATAACTCACAAACTCTCAGAATTTGTGCAGGTATTAGTTTACTGGAAGTTCTTCAATTATTCCTAAAAGGAATTTTTTCATATTAGCAATGTCAATAGCGTCTATAGTGCCATCCTTGTTCAAATCTCCGGTTATTTGCCAGTCCTTGCTTTGCATAGCACTCTCATCTCCAAGGAGATATTTTTTCATTACTGCAAAATCAATTGCATCCACTTCACCATCGCCATTAACATCTCCATATATGTATATACCTTGCTTACTGTCAAATAATGCTTTCACTTCATCAGCATTTAAAGCCTTATTGAAAATTTTAAAATCATCAACAATACCATTCAGATATGGATCATGGTCAAACTGAGATTTTCCTATATAGTTTTGGGTTGTGCTTCCTATACTTGTAGGATTCAATGTCATTTTATCGTTCCTAGCAACTTCTACACCATCCACGTATAGAATACCTGTATTCCCTGAAAGTGTAACGGTTATATGCTTCCAGACACCTGTCTCTATTTCAGGTGCATTTATTTGTTCCTCATTATTATAGCTGTTTATACTAATTGCAAATTTTAGTTTATTTTGGTCGCTTTGAGGCGTTAAGAACATATATGAATTTGTATCTATTCCAAAATCCCATATCCTAGACCATTGAGTTAAACTATTCAATTTTACCCATGTAGAAATTGTAACTTCGTTTACATTGCTCAATATTCCA
The DNA here is from genome assembly GCF_005473905.2 of Ruminiclostridium herbifermentans. Lineage (NCBI taxonomy): Bacteria > Bacillati > Bacillota > Clostridia > Eubacteriales > Oscillospiraceae > Ruminiclostridium > Ruminiclostridium herbifermentans. The sequence goes on along the minus strand of NZ_CP061336.1, from coordinate 1,694,273 downwards.
GTTGGAATGCTTACGTAGCCATTTTTTCCATCTAAAGAAACAGCATTTCCGTTTTGTCCCTCTGCCCACACTGCTCCTCCATTTAGTTTTGCAGTATAATTTAATCCGGAAGAGTCATTAACAGTTGTTCCGCTTGTTTCATCAAAATTATAATGTGCTATTAATGGAAGTGTACCTGCTGGATTTACTTTTATTGTAACTGTATCTGAGGATGACAATACTCCATCACTTGCTGTAAGCTTAAACACATAAGTACCTTCCACTGATACTGTAACATTAGTTTTTAGCGCTTTTGCATTCTCAAATGTAGCCGTGCCTGGTCCGCTTTCCAAACTCCATGTTGTAGTTAAACTAGAACCACCTGGCAACCCATCGTCGCTAGCCTTTCCGCTGAGTTTTATGCTGGAAGGTAACGTAAATGCACAATTGGCCCCTGCATCAACAACAGGTGCAGTATTTACAGCAGCTGTTCCGCTATCCAAAGTAAATGTCAAAGTTGTTCCTACAGGACCAATATTAGAAATTTTTAATCCTGAGGATGTTCCATTCCACCACTTTGAATTAGGTGTAGTTGTATCATCAAAAGCAGTCTTATATCCGGCACGGAATAAATCACCTGCCCTGCCCAAGTTTATATTTTTTTCTAATTGGAAAAGACCATCTGCCTGTTCTACCGATACTTGATAATGTCTTGAAGCTGTCATTTGGTTATAGTCGTTTATTCCTTTCTCGTCTATATGCCAAATTAGCAGACCTTCATCAGGCATATTGCTGTATCTTCCTGCCTTCTTGATATTTTCTATAAGAAAATATTCATTTGCATTACTGCCACTCCATTTATATACTGTATGTGTCGCCAAAGGATCTGACTCTGCATTAATAGTAGAACCTTTAGGATAACTATTCAAACTTACAGTACTATTCCATCCACTAATAATATTCCTGCAAAATGGGTCAGGAGGCGCAGGATTTTTGTAATTTACAGAACCGCTCATAAGTGAATAGTTTCCACACCCAGCCGAATCACCATCATAATCATATAAATCAGGATAGTCGCAAACTAAATGTCCATTTTCATGACAAATTGTATAAATTGACAAATCCCTTCCTATCTCTGACATTTGATACATTTGAACCTTTACTCCATCAGCATTGAACACATATGGAAGCCAGCCCTGATGCGGCCATATTCCTTTACCCCAATTCTGTGCAATATCACCTGCATATAAGAAATTTACAGCAAGTACATACTTTTGTGAATTAGTTGTTAATGTTGCAAAGTTAAAACCTGTAGAATCCAGCCATGACAAAGCTTCATATGCAAGTTCAAGAGCTCTGCTATAGTCTGCACCTGAATCGTAATAGGATTTAGGTTTCTTTGCCATATAAAAGCCTGTTATAGTATTTGTATAATTTAGCTTTCCACCAGAAACATCATAAAAGTAGTCTCTAATGGAGCCATTATTTCCATATCCAGTGTATCCAACCTTATTGAACATGTTATCAATATCTGTCTTAGAAATGCTGCTTGATACATCTGGGAAATTAATCAATATTGTAAGTCCGATAACATTTCCTTGCAGAGGAGCCGCTTGAAAAGAAGCTGACGATAAATTAGGACTGCTTCTTTGTGTTATATTGTTCTTTATATCTTCCTTTGGGAAAAGCTCGTTCCTTACTTTATTTCTTTTTTCAGCAATTAATTCAGGTTTTATTTCCAAATGTTTTTGGCGTCTGCCTTCATTTGAGTCTTGAATAGCTTCACTTTTTACTTCTTTAGGAGCACTTTGTTGGATTGCATTGTTTACTCCCCTATAGATTTCCCCTGACGAAACAAGTTCGGTTTGATCGCTATTTAAGTCTGCATAGCAAATCCATCCTGTTTCAGGATCACGACAAAGGGTATAGCCATCTGGACTTTCAACATGTTGATAGTATTCATCACCTGTTACCTTAACTTCAACTACAGAATTATCAGGCTGTTTAAATTCAATAATCCTATCAACGTAAGGTGCAGCATATACCCCTGAACCTAAAAACGAAATAATACAAGTAAAAATGGTTGACACTAAAGCCTTTTTAACTATTCCTTTCAAAATAACCCCCCCTTAAATATGCACTTTCCATAAAAGTAATAACTTATCCATATTATAGTAATGCGAAATGAATTTTTTTTTAGGGTTGGTTTATATGCATTGATACATAGTAATAGAGAGGGTTTTAGGGGTAGTCACTGCTAGTGCTACTACAAAACAAATTACTTTCGTCTAAATAAATTAACCTATCATGATTATTTATTAGTAAATAATTGGTTATGTACCTCAATTGTTTACATTAATTATGCTAATAATAAATAAATTTTAATGAGTCTTCGCAGCTGTTCTAGTTTTAAAAACAATCATTAAAAATCCGTACTTTTCGGGTTATATTATCTTAGTCAATGAGTGATAGAATGGCAGAAATCTTGAACCTGCTACTATTTCATGGTAGGATTTGGTTATGAAAAAGCCTATTTTATATGAAAGGAGGTATTATTTTTAGTAACAAATTGTAAATCCATATTTAAAATCAAATTTATTTTAAAGTATGGGGACCTGCATAAATTTTTTTAAAAATGAATCTATTTTAATTTCGGAGGTGCTATTATGAAGTCAATAAAAAAGCTGCTCGCAATGTTAATGGTAGTTACATTAATTAGCAGCCTATTTGCAATTCCAACCTTTGCCGCTAGTTCGGTTATAACAGAGTCTCATTTCAGTACAGTATTAAATCGTAACATGAATTACAATGTTTATCTTCCCCCTTCCTATTCCACAGATACCACAAAAAAATACCCTGTAATGTATCTTCTTCATGGTATGGGAGGAGCATATAGCAATTGGAAGGATATGGGCATGCAATCCATCGTAGACAGAGCTGGTGGAAAAGAAATGGTAATTATTATGCCTGATGGATTGAACGATTCATTCTACGTTGATACATACAAAGCCGGCATAAAATGGGATACATATTTTGAACAAGAGTTTATACCATATGTTGAAGCAAAGTTTAGAATAGACACTGCAAATGGTAAAAACCGTGCCATCGCAGGACTTTCAATGGGTGGCTTTGGAGCGGCATATCACGGATTTAAATACCCTGATAAGTTCAGCTCAGCTTATTCCATGAGTGGAGCTCTAGGAGTTACTGGAAATTTAATCTCTGTCGTAAATAAAAACAAATATCCTGCTTTTGCTATGGAATGTGGAACAGAGGATTCATTGGTTTGGCAAATGAATGTAAATTTCCATAATCAATTACAGCAAGCAGGAGTACCTCATGAATATATCACTAGACCAGGCTCTCACAGTGTAGAGTTCTGGAATGCGTGCTTGCCAAAGGCAGTAGTATTTGCAAGCAAATATTTTGTAGATGTAAGCACTGGCCCAAAGAAAGGAGATGCTAATAAAGACGGTAATGTAGATGCATTGGATTTTGCAGCGTTAAAAACTGCTCTTTTAAGGCAATCTTTCTCTGAAATAGATATCACTGCAGCTGACATGAATAATGACAATTCCATTGACGCTTTAGATTTGGCACTATTAAAAGCAGAACTGTTGAAATAAGTGGACTGAATTAATATGATTCAGATATAATTCAGTAACAAACTTACTACTATCTACCCTGAAAACCAAAGCAGTAATCAGGTAGTGATTGTCGGAAACCTTTGTTTTATGACTCACATTGGTTAGGGTTATTAAAGGATTAGGCTATTGGAGATTCTCCAGTAGCCTTTTTTGTGCTCAAATACTCCACACTTTGTATATGAAATTTATGAAATTGAAGCAATTGTCTCGCATCATTACTCTATTTTTTGCTAATTCTTATGTTTTATTCTACAAGTACACAACAATAAAATGTTCCACAATTAATATTTCCTCTAAATAATTGGTAAAGTGAAAGACTCATCATCGTGATTCTTTCCCTTTTGGTTAATATATTTAATCCTGACTAAACTTATTTTGCAATTGCCTGCATAACCCCAAATAGCCCTCTTATTACTAGTGCTATTTTTTTATGTTAAAGGTATATTGGCATTTGAACTCTATTTTAGCTATTTGCAGGATAATTTGTATTGTTAAGTATCTCCATTACTATTATACATAAGTCGTAATCATCAATTACACCATTTCCATCTTGGTCAGCATCATATTTTGATGTATCTGTGGAGGAAGCCACATCACCATAGTACCAAGCATCAATTCCTAAATCAAGTAGGGTATATTCTCCCGAACGGTTAACATCTATTGTTGCTGGTTCTATAATTATAAGCTTTTCACCGCAATATTCTTCTTTTACATCTTCTTCTAGTGTTGCATTGTCTGCGATACGCCCTGTTAATATATCAATCTTTGCTTCACCCTTAGCAATAGTCTTGAATTTTAGCTTTAGCAGCACTTTATCTCCATTTGCGGCATTTTCTTTTCCAAGGCTTGCTGTTATGAATCTTTTAATTCCAGCTTCTATATCTGCTTCCTTATATATCTTTATACCATCAGCGCCCTCAGCACTAATGAACTGTAGCTTTGTAGTATCAAAATATATTTTTAAATCTTCTGCACATATCTTGTCCGCATTATGTATTACAATGTTGGCTGTTATTTCCTCTCCTAGTTTTGCTTTATCGACAGATGTAACCTCAAGAGTTACAGCAGGATTTTTTGGAGTTGCTGATACTTCGTTTGAGTTTTCACTTTCGCCACCATCATTTATAGCAGACACAACATAGTAATATGTTATTCCGTTTGTTACATTGTTATCAATGTATATAGCTGCTGAAGTTGTTGCTATCGTTGTATAATCCCCGTCAGGAGTAGTAGCTCGTTTTACATTGTAGCTTGTAGCTCCTTCAACATTATTCCATGATAAAGTTACTTTAGAATCTCTACTATTAGCAATTAAACTTGTTGGTGCTTCGGGTTTAGCTACTTGTGGAATGGCAGAAGCTTCGTTTGAGTTTTTACTCTCTCCCACTGAATTTACTGCAGAGACTACATAATAGTAGCAGTTACCATTTGTTACATTATTATCTACGTAGGATGTCGAAGTAACAGTCGCAAGTGTTGTGTATAGTCCACCTGCAGTCATAGAGCGCTTAACGACATAACTTGTTGCATTGTCAACAGTATCCCATGCTAAACATATTTTTAATTTATCGTCTGTAGCTCTAAGATTGGTTGGTGCATTACAAGAAATATCCTTATCATATACCTTAATATTATCTAAGTCCCCAAGAAAAAAATGTTCATCAGCAGAATAGTGACAACCTATTTCCAAATTGTTATCTACAGTACTTGATAAGCGTTTATTTCTTGCTTCACCCATTAATATTCCATCTATATATAGTTTCATTCCATTTTCATCGGTAGTACCATCATAGGTATAAACTATATAGTGCCATTTATCATCACAAATAGAAATAGGAGAAATAATCCTACCACTAGATTCAACTACCATTAAGCGTCCATATGCATCACCACTACCAGGTATCAAAATACCTGTTCCATTTGGGCGTGTACTATTACCGTCTAAGGTATGCATTATCCAAACATTACCTTTGCTTGGTAGTGAAGGAACTTTTATACTAAAGCAGATGGTTTTCTCACCTGTAGGAATAATAGGACTTGTAAACTTTATTACATCACTTTTTCCATTAAAACTTCTATATGTTTGACCATTTTCAGTTATTATGTTATTTCTCGAACAAGTACCATTTATTCCTCCGCTAACCGCCGTATCCAAAACCGTTGTTCCACTGTCATTATCAAAATTATACTCGTGAATAGGTGTGAAAGTTGTAGCTTCTTCTGCAAAAACAGTTGCTTGTGTACAAGAAAAGATGCTAAAAATAAGAAGAGTTAAAACTAGAAACTTGAAAAAACTTGTTTTCATTACAAAACCTCCAATAACTTAATTTAATTTGATTTAAACGTCATTATTATACAATTTTGTATAAAGAAACTACAGTCTGATATTTAAAAGAATAGTGAAGTACAATAAAAGGTTAAGTAATTAAAATAAAATATAATCTAATAAATTTATTTTATACTGTAATCATCCACTATTTGTGCTTAAATTATGACAATTCCTGTTTGATTTAAATAAACTATCGGAAACTTACTTTTTTATTAAAGTAAAATATATACAATTATCAAACTATTTTCTCGAATATGTTGAATAGCATTGTCTTACAAAAAATATTTATGAAATTATTCTATTAAAACAAATTCATCTTCGTATTTCTGAAAATATTTCTCAAGCAAATCTGATATTGTTGGTTTACAACTATAATATTTAGAATCTATATCACAATATTTGCCCTCAAGGGCTTCTGCTATATAATCGTCTATACCCTCAATTGGGGATATTCCTAAAGAACAGAGAACATTTATTGCTTCTGATAATATTGAAATTTGTTGTAATGCTCCTAGTTCTACAAGGGAAAGTTCTGTTTCTTTTAGTAATGAAGTTCCTCTATTCACAAAATACTGTAAATGTCCTCCGTTTTGAACCTCAGAATCATACCAAAAACAAAGATATGCAACCCTTTGAATTTCAGTTAAATCCTTATAATCTTCCATAGCGAGTAAATCAATGAATTGATTCCACTTTTCAAATGGGTTATCTTCTAGTATTTTCTTTAAAATTATACGCCTTTTCATAATATACAACCAACTTTCATTTACATTATATTCATACATTGATTTACAATTTATTATTGAGGTTCAAAGAAAATCTTAATAATATAAACGTTACTGTATAGGTTATAAGGTTTGATATTAGCATAGGAGCAAAAATATATCTTAACCCTAAGGCAGCTCCTTTTAAAAGATTTCCTTCATGTGGTATTTTGTACAAATAATCTTCAATCGTCGGAATAGTAATAAAAGCTACCAAAAAGACTATAAATGTTAAAATAGCCCCTAATCCCAATCCTCGAACAAAATGTTTAAATGTTAATGTAGATAGTAATGCAGTTGCTACTCCTATTGACAATAGATATATACAGATAAAAAAAGCATCGTCATTTAGCAGTTCACTCTTACTCAAAAGTACATAAGCTACTATTAATATCAGACTTACAATTTTTATATTCTTAAGCTTTGACATAAACACTCCCCTTTACTGTTATGAACTCTGTCTTAAGTTCATTTTAAGTTGCTAGTTTAATATCATCGCTTATTTGCCTTGAATGAAACTATTATAGCAGCTATAGAAAGTGAAAGCACCGGAATATGTATTATGCCAACCCACCAATTAGTTTTGCTATTTATCACTAAATGTAACACAACTTGTATAAACCCAATTGTCGCCCCCGTTATTCCAGTAACCCTTAGTGCGGCTGTATTTATATTGGGATATATAAAAAACAGTACAGCTATAATCATCGGTGTCATTGTACAAAACATACTGTTGCCCCCATTTGTCAGAAAATAAGCTGGATTGAAATCAGGCATTAGAGTTTTTGAATCTATAGGATTCCAAAAAGCAAATAGAGCAAGTAAAAAAGCACCTACTGTCCATATGTTCAGTTTTTTTGCCTTGCTAAAATCATTTTTACAAACAAAAACTTCCCATATCCATATTCCTGATAGTATGGGAAGTACTATATATGAGCATGTGATGATTCCGAGACCATTTTGTTCAGTATATGATGTGTTTTGTGTAATGCCAAAAAAAGCCATCATTATCGCTATATATATTGAAAACACACGGGTGAATTTACTTTTTAGCACAAATGCCAGAATTACAACTGCTATAGCTACTAAATTCATTATTATAGAATATTTAGCAAAAAAGCCCGTAAAGTTATTAGAGCTTATTTCTCCAATTGTTAAGTACCATTTGAAAAAATCACTTATAGGATAGCCATTTCTTTGCAAGTATGGAGGGCAAAAGAAAAACACTATAGGGATAAGTGCTAAAAACCACCATTTAGCTGTTATTGTCTCAATAAAACAATCTTTTTTATTAATCTTCATATTTGGTACCCCACAATGTATATTTTTGTAGTAATTATATTACAGAATATGGTATTAATCAACAAATGAAGATGTAAAAAGATGATTAATTTAGTAAAAGCTAACGTTTATTTTTTACTTTATCGTTTACCTATAATTTCTCTCCCTCTCTCTTATTTGAGATGGCAAAATCTTTATTAGTTTCAGCGTGCCACTTTGTTCTCGCTAAATCCCTGCATAAAACAAAAAGTTCCACAAAGTTTTAAACTCTGTGAAACTCTTTATTTCGTGGTGCGGATGAAGAGACTTGAACTCCCACGGTCGCCCACTGGAACCTAAATCCAGCGCGTCTGCCAATTCCGCCACATCCGCTAAAATAAAGCGTTTCACCAATTATTAATACTTTTTTATACTTTTCACGCACTGGACTCATATGATTTTTGAATATAAATTTTAAAGAATCCAGTGGGTTAATTCTAACACCATTTTTGAACTATTTCAATTATTTTTTATATTTAGTACGAGTCACTACGTCTATTACCTTTTCTATTTCATATACATTTTCCTTCAAAAGTTCTACAAGTATTTTTGCCTTATTTACACGTATTCTGTTTGCTCCATCCCAATATTCTTTTTTATGTCCTTATACTCCATCATTAGTAGAATTACTTCTCGATACATAAACATTCACATAATTCGCATTAAAATTAATAGTTACATTATTTTTTAATTCCACAAAAAAGTTGGTGAGGGAACCATTAACACGATAAATGTCTTTTATAGAAAAATAGATATGCCCATTAAATTTTATTTTATTATAAAAAAGAAATTTGTTAACTGTAAATAATGAAATAGTATAGTGGTCTGAATCTATATTAAATACTCGTGTGTAGATATTACTTAAACCATATCTATGATTGTCTTTATTAAAATACTCGTTATAGCAAGCTTTTTTAACTTTATAAGCATATCCCCGTAAATAGTAAATTAACATATTTTGTGCATACTCATCATAATATTCATTATTGTAATACTTATCCACAAAGACATCCTTATCTTTTTTGTACATAGATACTAAATAGTTTTGTATTTCTCTTTCAATTTCATGTAATCCTGGCAAAGCATGAAAATATGTAATTTGCTTTTCAGGGGATACTTTCATTTCTTGAAGTACCGATGTAATTCTATCATTGTCAAGAAGGCAATAAATATCTTTATACTCAAAAAAATACTCTCCGCCATATCTCATAAAATCACCACCTAATACACATTATTGCTATTCTCTTTCTGCCATTTTAATTGGCAAATCCTATAGGTTCGAATGCAATGTACTTAATTGTTTATAACTTACTGCTCTTGAATATTTATATATTCTTTATAAAGAACAGCATCTAAACTAATTGATTCTCATCAAAGTTCTCACATTCGAGAATATATTCAGTAAGAATCTCCTTTTTTAGCAAGTCCATTTAAAATGGAAGTTACAAATTCATTCTACAACTAACAATTATGTACCTCACAAAGTTCCCATTTGTTTCTATCACAAAAATTAATTTGATAGAGCTACATCTTTTGAATGAAGTATATCAGCATAGAAATATTGTAGCATATTTGGTTATAAATAGTAAAACTCAAAAAACATTTAGGTTGTTCTACTACATTGCCCTATCATAAAGTTCTAGATAACTTTGGCATAATTCTCGCTGTCGTCTACATTGTGGCTTGGGGAACCACGCCCATGTGCTTGGTTCGTATGCCAAAATACAAGACATTTGCTAATTGTAAAATACCGCCCACCCTTATTGATGCTAAAAAGCAGGGTTTTATCCCTGCTCAAATAGATTTATATATTTATACAGTGTTGCTCTGCCAATTCCCAGATACTTTGCAAATCCTGTTGCTGTCATATCTCCATACTTGCCATCCTTAAACCTTTTATACTCTTTAATAAAGTTATCTGGTAATTCTACTTGTGGTCTGCCTAATTTAGTTCCCTTGGCTCTTGCTGCATCTAATCCTTGGTTTATTCTTGCTACTGTTTTTTCCCTCTCCTGTTGGCTCATATGTGCTTTTAAAGTTATTACTATATCAACAACCATATTATATATGCTACTATCCTGAGCCTTATTATATTCATTCATATATGGAATATCTAAGGCTATTACTCTTATCCCTTTAATTTTTAAATCTTTTAATTCAGCAATTACATCATCTGCATCTCTGCCTAGTCTATCCAAATCCGTAATTATTAAAATATCATCTTTTCTTAATGTCTTATTTTTTAAGTCTCGATATACTTCTCTGTTCTCTGCTCTTACTGTTCCGCTTATTCGTTCCTCTACAATGTTATCAAAAGTAAATCTATTATCATTTGCATATTGTTCTAGTGTTATTTTCTGCCTATCAGTGGTCTGCTTTTCTTTCTGTGTACTAATTCTCATATATCCATATATCATAGTATCAATTCCTTTCATTTGCTTATGATACTATGATAACTGTCCACGAAATCATATCCAAATATCACAGACAGTTATATAGGAAATTTATGCCCATTTATTAGCAATTATCTGCTATTTTCTTGTAAAACCAAACGTCTATGAAAACAATATGGTTTGTATACAAATAAAAGTATAACAATTCAATAAATCTTTGGTTATTTATAGATACGGGTATATCACAGAATTTTTACTGTTCTATATCAACTATGTACCTATAGTGCATCTACTCCGACACAATGAGTTATATACGAACGAATATCTATAAAAGTAAAATATAATTATGTTTATATATAGATAGTTGGCTTGATAAAACATCATATAATTCAAGCGTTTTTGAAAATGATGAACAAGTAATGTTAAATAGCTTTGAGTGTAGCGAAAAACAACAGTACATAAAGATTTCGTTTAGCAGGAGCAGGAGAAATAACCCTGCTTGTCTTTTTTTAGGTATATATAAATCCAATAAAAATAACTTCCTGAAATTGAACGGCGTAGCAGTTGCATTTACACAGAATGGAAAAACACGATACAAAAGTAATTATTTAAACAGAGATAAAATTAATGGGACAGTCTTCAACCGCCCCACAATTATACAAATTGACCTAATTATTTGATACGCTTTACTTTAACTTTGGAATTGGCTCACCTTCTGTTTTTTCTACAACACTTTCAAATAAAGTATCTTCTGAATTAACAGCATTTAATTTAATCGAATCTGACTTAATAGTCTTCTTTTCAGCTTTTTTGAATGAGCTTAAAGTGTTTGTTCCATCACTTTCTTTATACGCCAAAACAATCTCTTTTGCATTTTTGTTAAGTAAAATTTTCGGTTTCGTTGAGCCTACTGGCACTTTAAAATAATTATTTCTTAAAATTTTTTTCATTTCGACAACTAATTCTTTGTCTGTAAATCCTTCTAACTGACCATTTATAAATTGGTTTAGTTTATCAATATCCAATTCTATATATTCATCTTCATTTATACTGTGGGTTTTCTTAATGTCCTGCCAGACTGTGTTAAGCCTTTCATCTACTTTTTTGTGATTCTCAGCTCTAACACTCTCAGATGTTGAATCTTTGGATTCTACGTTTTCATTAGCAACAGTTGAAGCATAAATTACACCAGAAAGGCACAAAGATACTACCAGTATAATACTTAATACTAAATTTTTTTTCATTTTCATAATTTATATTCCACCTTTCATAATTAATAAGTTACATTTGATATTACATTTAAATCACCATAATCAGTATCATATGATGAATGATATGACATATTCTCAAATGTTGTAAAATAGGCTTTATTCCATGTTTGTGAATTATAACTTATAAGATTGGTATTAGTTGATGATTTATCTTCTTCATGAAGTACAATACCATCTACATAAATTGCTGTTTCTAAAAAAATGTAATCAACATTTTTTGTTGTGGACGAAGATGATGATGCAGTCCATGTTGAAGAACCTATATTCAAATTAGATGCCCCAGTTAATCTATAATTACTGTTACTAACAGAATTAGTGAGGGCGAATACCATATTAGCACTTAAAGTAACAATAATTAGTGCTATTAAAATAGTAGTTGTTTGTTTTTTTCTCAATTTCAATTTCTCCGTTTTCAAGTTACTAATACAAATACACTTAACATTAGTTATGTAGTTCATTTAACAGGCGCACGAATAGATTTCAACCTTTATCCCTCCCTCTTAATCATACGTTTTCTGATTAATAATTATTAGATACATTAATTAAATATATATCAACCCATTTAACATATACTAACAATTTTAACATAATATGATTTAGCATTCTATCTTTTTATAGTGTCGTTATTTGTATATATTTGAGTATATATGTCGACTATGGTAACGCAAGAGATTTCCCACTAATATTTTTTACAACATTGTATAAGTCTCGATTCAAGGTACTGCAAAAAGGTTAATATGAAAAGTTAGTGGAGTAGTCTTTAGACTACTGATTATGATTAATTTATTTGATAATTATATGCCCTTTAATAATTGTTTATAAGGACTAAGGAAAAAGAATAAACAGAATAGCACTAGACAAAGCAATTATATAAAATATAGAGATATAAGTGGCAAATTGATAAATGTTAATTATAAATATCTTGCAAAAACTTCCTACAATGATATAATCTTTGTAGGGAAAATTAAATAAAGTTGCCGTGATTTCTAAGTGCTCGAACACTTAGAAACTCATGCAGGTGCGTTACCACCCACACGTATGGACATTGTCCACCACAGCAACCAGTTATAATTATACTTGGTTTATTTTGTTTTTGCAAATACAAGTGCGTGTAGGGTTAATACCTTATGTGTACTTTTTAATTTTCCCTCCATTTTAACTTTTGGAGGGAACTATATATGAGCTGTAGCAGTAAATTTGAAAGTTTTATTTTATCAAGTATGGATAATAGGATTAAAGAATTGAGTAACGAATATAGTAATTCGGCTGAATATTTAGAGTTCTATTATCTGTACAATGATATTTTCAATCAGATAAGAGAAGCGTTACCCTCTGAATCCTCTGATTTAATTGACAGGCTTGACAGTTTACATGGAAGTTACTTAGTAGGTCATCAAAAATTTTTCTATGAACAGGGATTTTCGGATTGCCGTATGCTTTTTAATTTACTGCACAAATAGTTTGGTAAAACTATTAATAGAATATGAATACCTTTCGTATAATGCATCGACCAAATGCTTTAATATCATGGATTAGAGGCATACCTAAACAATTTATCTATTTTAGCACCCTCTACAAAGCAGTAATAGCAATAGTTTCACATTATGCAAAAAGTTGAATGTATGTTCGTTGGATAACATTGATATGTGTATAGATGTGATAATTTATAATTATAAAGAGTTTAACATCAATTAGTCCTGCTTACATCAAAACCCTTAACTTACAATTTAAATAGATAGGGCAAAAACCGCCCTACTATTTAAATCGAAGTTTTGCGTTACTTTGCTTTTTATTTTCATTTCGCTACGCTACATGAAAAATAAAAATTCAAAGATAACGCAATATAATTTATTTACTTTTTTGATTAATTGATTTACATAATTTTTATAAGAAATCCTAAATTAAAAATATTGATAAAACGCAAAAACATATTGACATATGTTTTTAACTAGCGTATAATATATAACCACAAATTTGTCAATTTATTAATATACTAGATTTATTGACATATTTGTGGTATTCTTTATAATCTGTATATAATCCAATACCGATAGCTTTTCTTTATCTTATTAATAGTTTTACTAGAATTTTTACTATCAATAGTAAATGGAATATCTAACAAAAGAAACAATTGTTTAATTTTATTCATTGTTAGTCCTCTATCTTTATGACCACCATTTAAATTAGTAATCATAGCATTTAGTTCTGGTGTAATTAATAAACTAATTAGTTCTTCTTGTTGTTCCTCTAATAGTTTTATTTTATTATCTGCTAACTCTCCTAAGTATTTTCTTAGGTCTTCAGCTTTTTTATTAATGCTTTTAGCATCAGGAACATCTAAAAGCCAATTATCACTATCATATTGTAAATCCAATAAATTTAGTTGTTCAAAAATATATGCAAACTTACTATTTTGGAATCTCTGTATCATATATTTACAATACTCAATTTGCTTGACTAGATTATTGTAACCAATTTCATTAACACACCATCCACCTTCAGGAGACTGATAAAATAAATACTCTGGTAACTTTCTATGGTCATTATTATATTTTATTTTAAACTTAACAGGGTCTAGCCTGTATAACTCTACTTTTTCCATTTGCTTATTAAGACTTTTATCTAATAATGTTTTAAAAGTCTTTTTACCTCTGCTATGTATGTAGAGATTAACATTCTGAGCATCATTTATATTTATTCTCTTTCTGCCTAGCATTTGGATGAAATCAATTTTATTTAATGTGATTATAACTATATTGGTTAACAATTCATCTTTAACATTAACCCCGTTATCCAGTGCTTTGGTGGCTATTACACATTTACAAGAAAACTTTTGTGTTAAAATAATCTCTTGTAAAATTTCTTCATCCATTTCTCTTCCATTGTTTTGGCTACATATAAATTTACAGTCATCTATTTTTTTTTGAATTTCTTTTGCCTTATCAATAGAGTTAATATATATCATCCACTTATTTCCACTATCATCATTATTGATTGTATTAATTAGATTTTCATAGTCATTGAAATAGTAAGCATTAACATATGAATAATCTCTACCAGTAGAATAATCAAAAAAATTGGAATTATTATTTTTGGCATATACTTTTTTAATATCACCAGAGACAGTATCCATGTTAGCTGATAAATATATCATTATGCTCTGATTAATAACCCTAGGAAAATAGTTATTATAAAAGTATTGTATCTTGCCAACAAATGATGAATCGTGATTTATGTACTGAACTTCATCCATGACAATGTAATCATAATAAGAATCAATCAATTCACTCTGAGCATCAGCACTATATATTTCTCTAATTTTGTAATTCTGTATTTTATGATAAGTCATAATAGTACATTTTCCTATTTGTTCTAATTTATTTAATGCTTCCATATCATAACCAGATAAATCTATTCCCTGAGCTTCTGCAATGTCTAATTTTACTTGCCTCTTCATATTTATACGATTGCATATATATAACATTGTTTTCTTATTTTCTATACAATAGCTTAATAATGTATGTTCCACAAAATATGATTTTCCCGTTCCAGTTTGACAATCAATAAATATTCCTGTTCCTGACTTCCATTTTTTAAATTCGTCTCCAATAACATCAGATACCCATTCTAATTTTAGTTGCATAAATGTTCTCTCCTGTTTAATATGTTGTATTATTCTATATCTTATACCATTATAATACAACTTGTGCGATTTCTTAAGAATGATATATCAACTCAAAAATGCATCTCGATACAATCACTCTGTAATTGAACATCATTGACAATATCAGAGTATTAAGAAAGACAAACAAAAAACGCCCTCCGTTGTGTGAAAGCGTTTTGTTCTCAGATTAAATATGAGTTGTTTACAATGAACTTATAATTTTTGAAATTAATTTAACATTCAACATACTCCAACCTACACATTAGTATTCTTAAAGTTTAATACCACCCATATTTTTTCCAAGCTCTTCCTTACGTGAATCTTCTCCATACTCAATTTTGTAAAGCAAATCGGCAATCATTTCTTTTAGTTGACCAATATTTGTTGAAAGATAGCCATCCATTTGCGCATTTGTTAAGTCATAAATCCTACCATCTTCTAATTGCTGAAGTTTATTATTAATATTCTGTATCTCAATTGAATACCTTTTCGAAATATCTAACTTTTTTTCTTCTGCCATATAATCAACCTCCACATTAGTAATATTTACCTTAATTATATCCTTATTACTCATTAATTACAAGAAAATGTAAAACTATATTCACAAATTATCTTGGTTTAAGGAGGATAACAGGTTTTACTTCTATTGGTCAAAATCTTTTATAATTTAATTGATATAGACACTTTAAGCCATTCATTTAAAGTTTAGGTATAAGTTATAGGGTAGATTATTTGAACTGTTTAAAGTACCTTTTTCGATTAAATTTACAAAGAAAAAGAACCCTGTCACCAAGGCTCTTGATTGAATATATTTACTTCTTTATCTTGCCTACCCTCTTCTTATTGTCTATTAGCCTATTTAATGGACTTGCTAAATTATGAGCTTCTTGTAAATCTCGTCCTGACAAATTAACATATTTTTTACTCATGTTCATATCTGTATGTCCAAGTGATGCTTGGAGTCCAAAAGCGTTGCCACCGCTTCTCAAATATAATAATGCAAATGAATGTCTGAGGTCATATGGGCTTACCTTAAACCCAAGTTGTTTACTGTATAGTTCTAATCTATCACCCCATGAACTTGTATTCATTTTTGTACCTTCATTACTACAAAAAACTGGTACATTATCTTTCCAACTTGAATGACGTACTTCAATTAAATGATTAATTGCATTTACTGTAGATTGTAGCAACGGTAATGTCCTTGCTATTCTTGTTTTGGCTTCTGTTGCTGGAATAGTTACTATAAGTCTTTTTAAATCAAAATCTGATATAGTTAATGAAAGTGCTTCTTTAGGTCTTATACCGCAATCAAGTGTAAAAATAATCAACGATTTGTCCCTTACCCCTGTAAAAGATGTTTGGTCTGGAAGTTTTATTAATTTGGCTAGAATTTCTTCAGGTACATCTACTATTCTCTCCTGTGCTTTTCTCTTTTTTAAACCCTCTAGCGGATTAACATCAAGATATCCCTCATTTACTGACCATTCAAAAAATGTCTTTAAATATGCTCGTCTTATATTATAAGTTGCTGGTTTAATATCATCAGACATATACTGCAATACACAATTTTTTAATGTATTATCAGTCCATGAAGTAGGATACCTGTTAAAAAAGTAATAGACATGTCTTTCATAGTCACTTAATGTTGTTTCACTTCTGCCCTCTGCTCTCTTTAAAAGTAGGAATTCATTTAGTGCATCTTCAAATGATTTTTTACTTTTTGATTGGCTGATTTTTGTTACTCGTTTACCTATAATTTCTCTCCCTCTCTCTTATTTGAGATGGCAAAATCTTTATTAGTTTCAGCGTGCCACTTTGTTCTCGCTAAATCCCTGCATAAAACAAAAAGTTCCACAAAGTTTTAAACTCTGTGAAACTCTTTATTTCGTGGTGCGGATGAAGAGACTTGAACTCCCACGGTCGCCCACTGGAACCTAAATCCAGCGCGTCTGCCAATTCCGCCACATCCGCACGAGCAAGATTAATTATAAATACATATATATGTTTTGTCAACACCAAATTAATAAAAATTTTAAATTTAAATAAATATTTCTCTCATTTACTATCCTTATCTCAGTTTTTTGCAACATTGCAAATTAAACTTTTCTTATATTATTAACAAAGTTAACAAGTTCAACTTCCCTGCTCAAAATCAGAAGTGAGCCTTCTATTATTTCGTTAATTCAACCGTTGATTTGATAAAATACTCGTTTTCCTTAGCTAAATCTATCTCCACAAAATTTAATTTTTTACTGCCATCTGCATTAAAAACTAATCTTACAATTGGTCTTGTTGGTAAATATTTATTAGTATCAACAACTATCCCTTTTTCACCATTATTAAGGATTACACCAGTACCAACAGGAAATGGCGGTATTATCTTTGTAAAGCAGCGTAATACTTCTGAATCAAGAGATGAAGCCGCTATCACAGTCAAGTAATCTATGGCTTGAATTGTACTTATTTTTTTTCTGTATATTCTATCTGAAGTTAAGGCATCAAATATGTCAGCAACCGCAACAATCCTCGAATAAAGGTGTATTTCATTTTGCTTCAGTCCTTTATTATATCCATTTCCATCAAATCGTTCATGATGGCATAATGCAACCATAGCGGATTTATCACTAATTTGGGGCATTGTTTTCAAAATGTTGTATCCAAATATAGAATGCTGTTTTATAACTTCATACTCTTCGTCTGTAAGAGCAGAATTTTTTTGAAGAATTTCTGGTGGTATTAAGACCTTTCCAATGTCATGTAAAAGTGCGCCAATTCCTAATTCTATCAATTCGTCATAGTTTAATTTTAACTCAATGCCTGTAGCAATTGACAATACACATACATTAACACTATGTAAAAAGGTATAATTATCACAAGACTTTATATCCATTAAATTAATAATAATATCATCTAAAGACAAAATTTCATTTACTATTTTATTAACAACTTCAAATACTTTATCTGAATTAAGCTTATCACCAAAATAATAAGCATCCATCGTGCTCTTTACAATTTCAATAGCTTCTAATCTAGTTTGTTCTTCGATTATATCTCTTACAACAATATCTTTTGATATGTCATCTTCAATATATATCTCTGTAATACCTAAACCAATTAGTCTATTAATATAAGAAGCTGTAAGCCGAGCACCAGCCTCAAGTAAAATTTTTGAATCATTATATATGATTGCTTTTCCAACAACCATTCCAGCCTTGCAATTTAAAATATTAATTTTTCTCATTATTTCCTCTTAAATTTATTATGCCGTTTTATACATTCGGTGTGCTACTATACATAATTATTTTACAGAATAAGCTTCTTAGTATAATACATGAGCATAATAAATAATATATCGATTAAATAAATACATTTTCATCATAATTATACTTATTATCCTAAACACTAGCAACATAATTTTACTATTTTCAAACTTTTTTAATATTTTACAAATGTATTTTTTTTATGTATACTTTTAACTATAAATTATTTTAAAATATTAACCATATATATTCTTACCATATTTTATTATTTTTATAGGAGCAATTTTATATATGATAATTCCTATTGTTGTGACCTTAGCAATCTTGCTGCTTGTATATATGCGAATAGAAGCATCTTTACTGAATAAAAGTTTTATTAATTTCAGTTCAGCCCGCAAGGGACTCAAAATTGCTCATATTTCAGATTTGCACGTAAGAAAGCTATATATCTCATCAAAAAGAATTAAAGCTTCTTTAGCCCAAATTAGCCCTGATATAATAATTATGAGCGGGGATTACATTGAGAGCAAAAAAGATATTCCAAAGTTTATTTCCCTATTAAAGGAAATTAATAGTGTCTGTCAGGTTTACCTATCCCTTGGAAATCATGACCATAAGGCTTTTAATCATGACATGACAAAGATAACTTCTTTTATTGATACGATACAAGAAACTGGTACAATAGTTCTGCTTAATTCCAGTATTAGCCTAGAAAAAAATAGTACTATATACAACCTTATTGGAATTGATGACCTGCGACATGGCAAACCAGATATAGAAAAAGCCTTCAAATCAATTGCTCCTTCTTTTGGCAGCAATTGTATAAATATAGCTTTCTCCCATAATCCTGATATGCTTTTTAATCTTCCGAAAGATAAAGTAGATTACTTTCTATGCGGGCATTTTCATGGCGGCCAAATATGGATGCCCTTTGGTTTAGAATTCAAAATAATGAGGAATGAAAAACTCTGTAAAATGGGATATAAAAGAGGAGCACACAAAATTAACGGAATAAATATATATATAAACCGTGGATTAGGAAACGTTGTGTTCCCATTTAGATTCCTTTCAAAGCCTGAAATTGCAGTAATACAACTGCCATAAGAATAACTTTTACTATTTTGAAAGCATAGCTTATACTAACTAGCAAATTAATTCAATAAATTAGTATAACCATTCTTATATAACTAAATTTTCTTAGCAATCCACTAATAATCGCAACTCGCAAATATATCAAGTAAAGGCATATCAAAATTATTGCAAAGAAAATCACAATATTTTTTGCTATACCTTTACCTGTTGTGTAAACATCATTAGAATCAGTGCTATTTCATTGAGGCAAAAGATATCCTCATTGCCTTAAGTCCATGGCAGCACCTGCCCCACACTTATAGAATTTGAGACATCTATTTGCCTCACAACAATACATAGAATAAATACAAAATTTTTCGATGCAGAAAAATATGCACCTTCAAAAAACTACTTGTGACCTTTTGGCTCGAAAATGCACCTAGTTGGTACATACTTTGTTTCGAACTATTACATTGAGCGCCATTTCATTGAGGCAAAAAATATCCTAAACTTCTTAAATTCAAAGCAGTGCCTGCCACTCACTTATAGAAATAATAGAAATCTTCTTGCCTCAATATAGTGAATTCAACCAACTGAATTTTAAAGTAATGGCTTTATAACATCTAATACATTACTCTTTAATGTATCCAGTCTTGCTTGTGACAATTCCAATGTTTTGTCAGATACACCATAGTATATCTTAATCTTAGGTTCAGTTCCTGATGGTCTTACGCAGAACCAAGAACCATCTTCCATTTCGTAATAAAGAACATCAGAAACAGGTAAATTAATTTTTTCAGTAGTTCCATCTGCTATAATATATCTTTCGGACTTTTCATAATCTCTGATAGCCTTTACATTTAATGCACCAAACTTCTTATATTTTGCTTCGCGCATAGTTGCCATTGCTGCTTTGATTTTCATTAAGCCATCTTTACCCTCAAGAGTAAATGAGTTAACTCCTTCAAGTGAATATCCATATTTCTCAAATAAGTTTATTAAAGCCTCATATAGAGTTATTCCCTTAGCCTTGTAATATGCAGCCATTTCAGCTATTAACATTGAAGCTACAACCGCATCCTTGTCTCGAACATCTGTACCTGCTAAGTAGCCATAGCTTTCCTCAAAGCCAAACAAATATTTCTGATTGCCTTGCTCATCTCTCAGCTTTATTTGCTCGCCAATAAATTTGAAGCCTGTAAGAACTTCCACAAGTTCTACATTATAATACTTTGCAATAGCCCTTGTAAGTTCTGTTGTAACAATAGTTTTAACAACAAAACCATTGCTAGGCAGCTTACCTGTTTCTTTCATGGCAGATAACATATACTCTAACAATAAGCAGCCTGTCTGATTGCCTGTTAATGTAGCATATTCTCCATCATTCTTTCTTACTACCACACCAACTCTGTCACTATCAGGGTCAGTACCCACTATTAAATCAACATTGTTCTCTGAAGCAAGCTTGATAGCTAGTTCAAAAGCAGACCTTTCTTCGGGATTAGGTGATTTAACTGTTGAGAATTCAGAGTCAGGAAGTTCCTGTTCCTTAACAACTAACACGTTTTTAAAACCATTTTCAGAAAGAATTCTTCTAACTGGTTTATTTCCAGATCCATGTAACGGTGTGTAAACTATTTTGAAGCTGTCGCCTACTTTTTCTGCTGCATCACTATTAATACAAAGAGTTTTAAGCATAGCAATATATGCATCATCTACTTTGCTTCCTATAATCTCCAGCAGACCCTTTTCTATTGCTTCTTCCTTTGAAATTATGTTAACCATTGTTATATCAGCAATTGAATTGATTTCTGATATTACTGCATTTGAGCCATCTATTGATAATTGCCCTCCATCCTCGCCATATACCTTATAGCCATTATATTGCTTTGGATTATGACTTGCAGTAACAACAACACCAGCTGCTGCTTTTAAGTATCTTACAGCAAAGGATAACTGAGGAGTAGGTCTTAATTCATCAAATAAATAAGCTTTAATTCCATTTGCACAGAAAACCTTGGCTGCTTCTAAAGAAAACTCAGGAGACATAAATCTTGAGTCATACGCTATAACAATACCTTTGTCTTGTTTTCCAAGCTTGTTAATATAGTTTGCAAGACCTTGTGACGCAACTCTTACAGTGTATATATTCATTCTGTTTGTACCAGCACCTATAATCCCTCTTAGACCGCCAGTTCCAAACTCTAAGCTTTTGTAGAATCTATCTTCTACTTCTTTAGGATCGTTTTTTATTGATAAAAGTTCATCTTTCGTGTCCTGATCAAAATAATCATTTTCTAACCAAAAATTTAGTTTTGCAAAACTATCCATAATTCTTTAGCACCCTCCTAAAATATCTTTTACATAAATTAACATTTTCCCCGAGCCTCTGCTCATCAACAGACCACCACAATGTGAACATTATTTTAACCACAAAACTACTGTGGTGGGTACTCAAAAATAAAACAATTTTTACCGCTTAGAATATACTATAGATTTCTAGTATATCATAAAACTTTACAATTTCAATTATTCAATCTACATAATATAATATATTATTTAATATTTAAAAATATATATTATTAACACCTGTGCTATAATCTACAGACCCATTGCTTTATTCAGTGCAGATTTAAAGTATTTTGTCAGTATCTTGACCACATTGCCCACTAGTATTGCTGAGATGATTGTTCCGATACCAATGCTACCGAAAGCATGCAAGACAATCAGGCAGGTACCCAGAGATATTATAACCATTGTGACATCACCAATGACCTTCAGAGTGGCAAACCTTAAACTCGTGACTTGTGTAATTGCTATCAAAACTCCTTCTGTCGGAAGAGGTATTAATTCGGATGAGACATATAGGAATACTCCAATTGCAACGATGACCGTACTTATAAGTGCCAAAATGAGTTTTATGACAAAGCTTGAAGGATCGGGAATTTGTTGAACCAGCTTGACACAGAATGTCATGAATAACCCGAATACTATACTGACCGGAATTTGAAAAAGGTTTATTGCTTTATATTTCTTTCGCAAAATGGGGATTTCAAGCAATGCTGCAACAATGGAAAAGATTGTTGTCGTAAGTCCTAGTTCCATGCCAGATACAACTGTTATAGTATATGGAACAGAACTGATTGGGGATACTCCAAGCACTGATTTAACAGATACTGCCACCCCTAGAGTCATTATTAGCATTCCACCAAAATAGCATAACAATCGTATACTCATTTTGCCTTTGGTCTTCATTATTTTTCACCTTAATTCCACAAATTTTATTGTTCACTTAACCAACCATTTGTACATGTTGCCACATCAGATAACAGTTACTACTAATAGCTAAAACAAACCTATTTTTGATAGTATAGTTGCAGCTATAACAGTAACTAAACCTGCGAGCCCAATAGCTAATCCACTCATAGCACCTTCAGTTTCACCCATTTCAACTGCCTTGGTTGTACCCAAGGCATGTGCTGAAGTCCCAATAGCTAACCCCTTTGCAGTTTTGTCAGTTATTCTGCATACCTTTAAAACCCACTGTGCAAACACAGCTCCCACAATGCCTGTAATTATAATGGCTGCAACTGTCACAGAGGGTATTCCTTCTAGCTGATTTGAGAGTTCTATCCCTAAGGGTGTAGTTATGGACTTTGGAATAAGGGAAGCTAATAATTCCTTTGGCATTTGGAATACCTTTGCAAGCCCCCAAACACTAAAGATAGCCGTAATGCTGCCCACAAAAACCCCGCATAAAATAGCAATATAATCCTTTTTAAGAGAATTAATATTCTTGTATAAAGGCACAGCCAATATAACAGTGGCTGGTGTTAAAAACATAGATATAAAATCCCCGCCGCTTTTATAATCCTCAAGAGGAATATCCAGTACAATCAATGTACAAATTACCAATGCTATAGCTATCATAAGAGGATTTAGGAAAGCTATCTTGGTTTTTTTATTAATAAAAATGCCTATTTCATAAGCAAGTATAGATATAAGCAATGCAAAAATTGGTGTAGCAAATATCTCCTTCATAAACATGCCTCACCCAGTCTTTTTATAAAAATAACAAGGAACTAAGGATTCCTTGAAAGTACTGGAATTAGCTACCACTCCTTTTCTATTGTTTTATTTGCCTTCTAAAATAAAAGTTCAGCAAACTTAGCTTATACCAAAAAACACCATCAGTAAGTGATTGGTACTAGCACAATTCACGCTAAGTTTTTTGCTGTATCACACATTCAACATCGATGGTTCATATTGTGCTATGAACTGTTTCAAAACAAGAAATATATAATCAACAGTAAAATGCTAAATAGAGTACTCCCGTGCAATATATATCTATTGCTCGCTCGCGTACTATTTCATGTAATAAGACATCAGTATAAAGAAAATATTTTTTGCAACAGCCCATTCATCAAAAAATTTAGAACTTGCTGACTAGCTCTAATCATACATGAATACTGTTTTCATGACTTAATAATACAAAAATTATGCATCCTGCACATAAGCTTTTCTATTTAGCCAACTCATGAAATTATTTGTTAATTTTTCCTTTAATAGCCTGCACAGTCCACCCTGTTATAACCATTACAAGAAATGTAGTGGCAAAGCAAATAACTAATATGGGCAGCAAATTTTCCTTTATGATACCAGCGTATGCTATTAATCCTACCCCAGCAGGAATGAAAAAGAATGCTAAATGATCTAATAGGAATTTGCTAATCTCCTCTATCATTTCCAGCTTTATTAGTCCAAATAGCAAGCAAATAAAAAGCAATATCATACCAATGATACTGCCTGGAAGCGGTATATGCACCACTCTATTCAAAACTTCTCCAACCACACATATAATCAGTATAATCAAAAACTGTCTAAGAAATTTCATTCCATTTTCTCCTTAAGTTCAGCAATCTTATCCCTCAAAGCTGCTGCCTTCTCAAATTGTAAATCTCTCGCAGCCTGTTTCATTTCCTTTTGAAGCTTTGCTATTAGTTCTTCTATCTGTTCTGCAGACATAATTTCATTATTATCATCAACAGTATAATTCCCTTGCTCCTCTGCAGCCTTTGTTGCTTCAATAAGGTCACGTACAGACTTTTTAACAGTAGTAGGAACAATTCCATACTTTTTGTTATAATCCATCTGAATCTGACGTCTTCTATTAGTTTCGCTTATTGCTCTTTGCATTGAACCAGTTATACTGTCGGCATACATAATAACCTTACCCTCAGAATTTCTGGCAGCCCTTCCTATTGTTTGAATTAGTGAGGTTTCAGAACGCAAAAAGCCCTCCTTGTCAGCATCTAATATTGCAACAAGCGTAACTTCTGGTAAATCTAAGCCCTCTCTTAATAAATTAATACCTACTAAAACATCAAACTCCCCAAGACGTAAGTCTCTAATTATCTCCATTCTTTCAAATGTAGCAACATCTGAATGCATATACTTTACTCTTATATCAAGCCCCTTCATGTACTCAGTTAAATCCTCAGCCATTTTTTTGGTAAGAGTTGTAACAAGAACTCGTTGATTTTTCTCTACTCTTAAGTTAATTTCACCAATCAAATCGTCAATCTGTCCTTTAACTGGTCTAACAATAACCTCGGGATCTATTAGTCCCGTTGGTCTTATAATCTGCTCAACTATTTGTGTAGAATGTTCTTTTTCGTAAGTAGCCGGAGTTGCACTTACATATATAACTTGATTTATCTTTTGTTCCCACTCAGAAAATTTAAGTGGTCTGTTATCAAATGCAGATGGCAATCTAAAACCATAATTGACTAGAGATTCTTTTCTGGAACGGTCACCATTATACATTGCCCCAACCTGCGGAACTGTAACATGGGATTCATCAATAAAAAGCAAATAATCATCAGGAAAGTAATCCATCAGCGTAAACGGAGGACTTCCAGGTTCTCTTCCGCTAATATGTCTTGAATAATTCTCTATTCCTTGACAAAAGCCCAATTCAGACATCATCTCTAAATCATATCTTGTTCTTTGTTCAATTCTTTGCGCCTCAAGGAGTTTTCCCTCCATTTTAAACTGCTCAATTCTCTCTTCTAATTCCTTTTCTATTGTAACAATAGCTCTATCCATTTTTGGCTTGGTGGTTGCATAGTGAGATGCAGGAAAAATAGCAATATGATTCCTTGTTCCAATAATTTCACCAGTTAAATAATCCACCTCTGTTATTCTCTCTATTTCATCACCAAAAAACTCCACTCTAAGCACCATTTCAGAACTATTAGCTGGAAAAATCTCTAAAACATCTCCTCTTGCCCTAAAACGTCCTCTTCTAAAATCAATCTCATTTCTTTCATACTGTATGTCAATAAGCTTTCTTAAAACTTCATCCCTGTCCTTTTGCATACCAACTCTAAGAGATATCATCAAATCTGTGTAATCTTCCGGATCACCCAAGCCATATATGCAAGAAACACTGGCAACGATAATAACATCCCTTCGTTCAAATAATGCAGCAGTTGCAGAGTGACGCAATTTATCTATCTCTTCATTAACAGATGAATCCTTTTCAATATACGTGTCAGTGGCTGCAATATAAGCCTCTGGTTGATAGTAGTCATAATAGCTTACAAAGTACTCCACTACATTGTTAGGAAAAAATTCTCTAAATTCACTGCAAAGCTGTGCAGCAAGAGTCTTGTTATGAGCCATAATCAAAGTAGGCTTTTGAACCTTCTCAATGACCTTTGCCATAGTATAGGTTTTTCCTGAACCAGTTACTCCAAGCAGTGTTTGGTGCTTTATACCATCAAGTATCCCCTTGCTAAGCCTTTCAATTGCTTGCGGCTGATCGCCCTTTGGACTATAATCAGAAATAACTTCAAATTTATTCATAAAAACCTCGTTCTACTTTTACAATTTTATTTTACATTTTATTTAAAAAAACATATGCTCAAGGAATATTTTAATGCCTATAGCAATTAATATTATTCCACCAACAACTCCCGCTCTTTTACCCAATAAACTTCCAAACCTTTTGGCAATTAAAACAGCAGTACAGCAAATAATAAATGTAATAGCACCTATAATGCTTATTGAGTAAAAAATATTTACATTGAGTGCAGATAAGCTGACGCCAACGGCCAATGCATCTATACTTGTGGCAATTGCCTGTACCACTAAAAGCTTTAATGTCATTGTTATTAAGTCACAATTCAGTTTATCATCAGAAGTTATTGCTTCGTACAGCATTTTTCCTCCAATAATTGATAACAGTATCAAAGCTATCCAATGATCAAATTGATTAATTACATCTGAAAATGCACTTGCCGCAAAATATCCTGCTAATGGCATAATTGCTTGAAACAATGCAAACATCACTGCCATCTGCAAAATATTTTTAATTGATATTTTTTTTATACATAATGAATTGGATATAGACACCGCTGCCGCATCCATCGAAAGTCCAACTGCTAATAGTATTAGTTCTAAGGTTCCCATATTTTAATTATCCCTCTAATCAAGCACTCTATGCCTGTTTTTTATATATTAGCAAACTCAAACTACTCAAATCCTGTTTACATACTAACGATTTCAAACTATTCGAATTTGGAAGTTAAATATTCTGCGTAATTCCTAGATATATCACTTTAGTAACAATATCAAATGAAAAACAAAATAACTTCATCAAAACAAGTTAGTTTTATGACTTACAAGTTATTTGTAATGTTTAGTATCATTGTAATCTTAAGTATGTCATCATGATTTTTTGATTAAACCATCACTAAAAAATTTATAATATTATAATTAAATGTAAAAATTATAAAAATATTACACAAAAACGGGAACTACTTCACCAAATTGAAATGAGTTCCCACTGTTAAAACACCAAGAATCAATAAATTTCCGGTTGCAGAAAAACTTTATTATATTAGCGGTGCTTCATAGAGGCAAACATATTCTAACAGCCATAAAGCCAAGCAGTACCTGCCACTTTTAGAAACGTATGCCTCTTTTAGGCCTCGTTATATTGCTTGAATTCAATAAAAGATTTCTATTCCAGAAAAATTTGTTACATTGGCAGTGCTTCATAAAGTCAAAAATAATTTAGCAGCCTTAATGCCAAATGTTACCTGCCACTTATAGAAATAAAATCCTCTTTTTTGCCTCTATATAAAGCCCAAGTTATCTACTACTTCCTCTATAACCACTTTTATCCTCTAGGTACAAGCCCTACTTTCCTATAAACCTTTGAAAGAGTTTTTCTTGCAATATAGGCTGCTTTATCAGCATTTTCTTTCAATATTGCGTTTAAGTAATCTTTATTAGCAGAGTATTCATTATATTTTTGTTGAACTGGCTTTAATGTTTCTACAACAGATTGACCAACAACTTCCTTTAAATCACCATATGATTTTCCTTCAAATTCCTTTTCAATTTCACTAATGCTTTTATTTGTTGTTGCTGAATAAATACTTATTAAATTACTTATTCCAGGCTTCTTTTCTACATCATATCTTATTTCACGCTCTGAATCTGTAACCGCCCTCTTAAACTTACGCATAATTGCATCTTCAGAATCCAGCAAAAATACATACGCATTTTCATTCTCATCGGACTTTGACATCTTCTTTTCCGGCTCCTGCAAACTCATTATTTTAGCACCTATCTTAGGAATATATGCTTCTGGAACAACAAAAGTATCACCATAAATACCATTAAACCTTTCAGCAATATCTCTTGTTATTTCAAGATGCTGCTTTTGATCCTGTCCGATTGGTACAAGGTCTGTCTGATATAAAAGAATATCAGCAGCCATAAGTACTGGATATGTGTACAAGCCTGCATTTATATTATCACTATGTTTCTGTGACTTGTCTTTAAATTGAGTCATTCTGTTTAATTCACCAATATATGTGTAGCAATTTAAAATCCACGCCAACTCTGCATGTGCACTAACATGTGACTGAATAAACAAAGTACTCTTTTTAGGGTCTAGTCCACAAGCCATATAAAGTGCTAAAAGATTCAAGCTTCTTTGCCTTAACTCTGCAGGCTTCTGTCTTACAGTAAGTGTATGTAGATCAACTACACAATATAAGCACTCAAATTCATCCTGCATTGGAATCCAATTTTTTATTGCTCCCAAATAATTACCTATAGTAAGATTTCCTGATGGCTGAACACCACTAAAAATCCTCTTTTTCTGTTCTGCTTGCTCCATAAAAACACATCCTTAACCTGAAATTTAGCATAAATATATACTATATAATTACTCTTAACAAATTAATTTGTTAAAAATTCTCATATCAATGATTTTAACATTAATTTATTAGTCTTAACAAGGTATTTTCAATAATTAACGGTTTTTTTCTTTATTCTTATATGAAATAAAAACAATAAAAAATCCAAGCCCACCTATAAGATAATAAATCCCTACTCTTGTTTCACCTGCTGAATATTTTAACATTCCAAAGCAAATCAATACAATAGTAAAAAACGCACTGCCAAAACTCATCATTCTATTAGCATTCATAAAGACAATACCTCAAGTTTAGTTTGTACTCAATTTAAACCTCGCAGTTAGTAACACTGATTAGAGAATTAATCAAGCATTGTAAAAGTTACCATTCATTACGTTGGTCTTCATTTTTTATATCGAAAAGTTCTCTTAATCTTTTATTTTTCTCAATTAACAACATCAAAGGATATCCAAGCAAATAGCAGGCAACAATTTGTCCCCCGCCTACAGAAAGCATTGTCACAAACAGTGGCAATTCATAAAGTATGCTAAGCATAGCCCCAACAATAACTGCATTAATAATTACTGGAGGCAGCGGTGCCAACAGCTTTCTCTTTGGCTTATTATAAGATATTTTATACGTAACATATGCTGCAATCAAAGTTGCTAAGCTGCCAATAACTATGTCCCATATCCCATTTCCTCCAATTATATTTGCTACTACACAACCCACAAACAGACCCGGAATTGCTAAAGGAGTAAAATACGGCAATACAGTAAGTGCTTCAGCAAATCGAATCTGATAAGGTAAAAAGCTAGTAATATAAAATACCAATGTGAGTACTAAATATACTGCGGATATCATAGCTGAAATAGTAAGTAATCTTATTTTTCTATTATTCATAATTTGTTGTTTCATGCCTTTATTAATCACAAGCCCCATAACGCTTCGGCATGAACTATGCCCCCTTTGCTTTTTTGATTTTTAGACATAAGCTGTGACTAAAATCCATAAACAAAAACAAGTTATTATTGGCTGCAACCTAAATGCTTCCCTTATGTATGAGCCAAAAAGGACTTAAATTGGCATGTAACAAATCATTGCTAACAAATGTTAACAAAAAATACTGCCCTGCAAAATGCAGGCAGCCCGCCGTAGTTTTGTTTTAAACGCCTAGATTAAAATAAAATTATTCCAATAAACTTTTCCAATAGATTTTTCTATTAGATTTATTTCCATTGGATTTATTTCCATTGGATTTATTCCATTGGATTTTTCTATTGGATTATTCCATTATAGAAAAATTTATTATTTAATCGGCGTTTATCAAGGTAAAGGATATTCTCACTGTCTTAAAATTAAAACAGTACCCGTCAATTATTGAAGTGATCGATATTTTCTTGCCTCGTTTTAACGCCTAGAATAAAATAAACCCATTTTAGAAAATTTTATTACTTCAGCAGCGTTTATCGAAGCAATAGATATTCTCACCTTTTTAATAACAAAACGGTCCCACAGTGTGAGATATTTTTCTTTCCTCGATAAGACAGGATGGTCACGAACTGTCTAATTATTTTTTGTCAATTATATCATTAATATTTATATAATACAAATAATTATTATAGCATAAACACATCATATCATAGTAATTTACTTAAATTTCAGATATAATTAAAATATGTGAGTAAATTTTTTTACAAAAATAAACATTTATATTTTTATTTTACGGCGCATGCAGGTTAAAATTTGAAGAAATTACACATCATTATAAAGGAGGTGCCCAGTCCATGTCAGTTCTTGATTGTTTTATAAACTTTTATACATGGACGTATATATGAAGATTTTAAATTACGACGTTGCTATTATTGGTTGTGGTATCTCAGGAATATTTGCAGGCTACGAGTTAACAAAGCTAAACCCTCAGCTAAAGGTGTTGATGATCGAGCAAGGAAATACTATATTTGACAGAAATTGTCCTATTGTTGCTAATAAAATAAAAGATTGCGTTAGATGTAAAAGCTGTGACATAATGCGTGGGTTTGGTGGCGCAGGTGCTTTTTCTGATGGCAAATTTAATTTTACAACAGCGTTTGGCGGCTGGTTAAATGATTATCTGGATGATGCCGACGTTATGAAGTTAATCAATTATGTTGATAGTGTCAATGTTGAATTTGGAGCAACTAAAGAAAAGTATTCCACATACACTGATGCAGCTAAAATAATTGAAAAAAAAGCCATTGAAAATGATCTTCATTTATTGCAAGCTGCTGTAAAACATCTTGGAACAGAAAATAATGTAGAGATACTTAAAGGCATGTACAATCATCTTACAAAGCTATTAGAAATCAAGTGCAATACTCAAGTTATAAACATCATGCCTTCACAAGACGGTTATCAATTAGACTTGTATAACGGTGAAAGTATTAATTGTAATTATTTGATTGCTGCACCAGGCAGATCTGGTGCTGAATGGTTCTCTAAGCAATGCAAACAGCTGAAGCTAAATTTGATAAACAATCAGGTTGATATCGGTGTACGTGTTGAGCTTCCTGCAAAAGTATTTGAACATATAACAGATGTAGTTTATGAATCAAAACTAATTTATAGGACAAAGCAATATGGTGATTTGGTGCGTACTTTTTGCATGAATCCTTATGGACATGTTGTATCTGAAAATGTTGACGATATAATCACTGTTAATGGGCACAGCTATACTGACCCTCAGCTTCGAAGTGAAAACACAAACTTTGCCCTGTTAGTAAGCAATAGATTCACCCAACCATTTAATGAACCCTATCAGTATGGCAAGAGGATTGCGTCCCTATCTAACATGCTTGGGGGTGGTGTTCTTGTTCAGAGATTTGGTGACTTGATAAAAGGAAACAGAACAAATGCCCACCGACTTAGCCAGAGCTTTACGCATCCTACATTGAATGCTACTCCAGGAGATTTAAGTCTTGTATTAACTAAAAGGCATCTTGACAATATAATAGAAATGATATACGCATTGGATAAAATAGCACCAGGCACTGCAAACTACGATACTCTTTTATATGGTGTTGAAGTTAAGTTTTATAGTTCAAGACTTGAATTAACTAATGAACTTGAAACACAACTACCTAATATGTTTGCCATCGGTGATGGTGCTGGAGTTACGAGAGGTCTTTCTCAGGCAAGTGCAAGTGGTGTGCATGTTGCAAGAACTATAGCTAATAGAATTAGTAAAAAACCTTTACCAAAATTGAAAAACAGATATTAAATAGTATAATATATATAATTGCCAGGCTCGGTTATAAATTAATGCTAGAAATAGTAGGTTAAGAACTAGTATTTTAGCCGACACAGCAGAAGTAAAGTAGCTGTGATTATAGACCCGAGACAGGATTCCCTTGTCATATGGTCATCGGAAGTGCTTGCTGCACCGAAGCTAATTCAACGTCAATTTCGTGAGTGAACTATAGATATATATTATTAGGGCGTGCTATTTAATGAATTTAACTGTTCTGTACAACATAATATAGCACCTTGTAACAATGTAGACCCAAGCTTTTTCGGCTTTGTATATAATTGTTATAAGGTGCTATTTATTTTTAGCTATATTAAATTTTGGTTAGCCATTCACAAAGCAATATTTATCATAGCATGCTTTGATATGCTCATACACTTATGTATCAAAGGTGTTGCTGCTTCTCGAAATAACCATTATTGTTCTGTATAACTGGTATTTGTATTAATAATGATTTGCTTCTTAACACCATCCCATACTAAGCTAAAATCCAGTGCATTCGCAAGATCCTTGAGTTTAAAATAATTATTTCCATTTATATTGTAAGCTTCTAGATAAATTTCTTCCCCATCAAGATACATTCTAGACCTATTAGTAACGCCCTTTGCATCACCCTTTGTAGTAGGTGGTACAAGTTCCTTACCATCAGAAGTGTAAGTCTTTCCAGGTAAAAGGTCTATTGTCTTTTTAACACTGTCCCAGTATACTTCAAATTCCTTTTTTGAACCTGAAAATGCCTTAGCTAAATCACGTAGCTTGAAATAATTATACCCGTCAATATTATATGAATAAAAAGCAATTTGCTTTCCATTTATAATAACCGTTGGAGTAGCAGGCTTTGCTATAACTTCTCTAACCTCAATAGGTAATAGCGTTGATTCACTTGTTGAAGATGAACTCTCTTTATTTTCAAGTTCATTTACATCTACATATTCATATTCATCTAAAAGATCATCTTTAAATTCATCTAAAAAATCAGGTACATCTTCGAATTCACCTTCAAAGATAACCCAAAGCGGGAAATCATATATTACTTCAGAATTTTTATCAAGGAAAGAAAAGCCTAAATATAAAGGTTCTCTTCCTAATATTTCAAAATACTCGTACAAGTAAGGATTGTATGTAACCCTGCCGTCTTCCAGCTCAGCCTCGAAATCGCCCATCTGGTTAAATGTAGACGTTAACACACTTGAAGTAATGGTGACAGCC
Source organism: Ruminiclostridium herbifermentans (assembly GCF_005473905.2). Classification (NCBI taxonomy): domain Bacteria; kingdom Bacillati; phylum Bacillota; class Clostridia; order Eubacteriales; family Oscillospiraceae; genus Ruminiclostridium; species Ruminiclostridium herbifermentans. The sequence continues at coordinate 1,660,859 of NZ_CP061336.1, read as the reverse complement.
TTAGGATCAGTTGTAACAATCTCAAAAAAATCATATGTACCTCTACTATTTGGCTCTGGTTTTTCAACAACAATAGCATATACTGTCCCACCATCTACAGTTATGTCTCTGCCTTCAATAAACCCTGGCACGTATATTTTATACGCTGGATCTAGCCAAAAACTTCCTCATAGTTTGCACTTACAGGAACTACACTAAGACTAGTAATCAAAAAAGTAATTACTAGCATTCTTAACATTGCTCTAAAATTCATAATTTTCCTCCTTATTCTATTATGAAGGTATTCTAACACAGCAGGCTATTTGTTGCAATATGTAGAATTTTATTTTATTTTATCATTTTATGAGTTTTTCTAGTTCTTTAATATAATTGAATTTATTATTTATTTTATCAATTTATCTGTACTAATCCATTTTTAGAATTCTTCATGTACTGCTTAAGGTTTACATATAATTTTTTTAAAATAAAAACACCTTGATACACATAGGAATCAGCTGTACAAGCTCTGTCTCCTATTTAACAAGGTGTTTTTGCATTAAACTTGGATCTTGAATTTTAAACCTTTTCTGGTTCAGGATATTCTACTCCAAAGGTTTCTACTGTAACCTTTTTCATAACCTGTGCTTCTATTGGTTTGTCGTTATAATCTCTCTTTACGCTAACAATTCTGTCGGCCTCTTCAATTCCTTCAATTACTTTTCCAAAGGCTGCGTACTGTCCATCTAGATGAGGAGCTTTTGCAACCATTATAAAGAATTGTGAACCAGCAGAGTTTGGCGCCATAGTTCTTGCCATAGATAAAACGCCCTTATCATGCTTTAAATCGTTTTTGAAACCATTTGCAGTAAATTCACCCTTGATACTGTAGCCTGGTCCGCCCATACCTGATCCTTGTGGATCTCCTCCTTGAATCATGAAACCAGGTATAACTCTGTGAAAAATAACTCCATCATAAAAACCTTTGTTTATAAGTGAAATAAAATTATTCACAGTATTTGGTGCTACATCTGGATAAAGTTCTGCTTTCATTATGTTTCCATTTTCCATTTCAATTGTTACAATAGGATTTTTGCTCATAACTCTGTCTCCTTTTTAATTATATCAATTATAGCTTTACAGCAATAATATTTAACCTAAATACAATACATTAAAAATACTTAGCCCATCTCAACATGAGACATATCACCTTCAAGTATGACCTTGAAATGGTCTTCGCAAGCTTCAACAATGCTTAAACCTGTTCCATAAATAAACGGTTGATTCCATAGCTGTTCTACGGGAAGGGACTTAAATATAATTAAAGTCTACATTATTCAAACTCCTTCCGAGTGCTATAGCACCATCTATACCCTTTTGTGTCAGGTCTGAATCCTTTTGTCCCTGAATTCTCTTTCAACATTCCATTGTGTCTGTCCATGCCGGACAATATATAATCTTAACACATCATTCTCCATTCATACAATTTTATTCTAAATCTAAACTCAATTGGGAATCTCCCTTATCCTCTTCTTTCAAGTAGCATCCAATTGCAGGTATATTCTTTGTCCTATAATAATCCGGATTAGAAAGCTTTCTTTCCTCTAAAGTCTGTACACTCACTAGTGTACTGCCCTTTTTAGAAGTAAGAACCTGTACCCCTTGTGATGCCCTTGTGGTTTTTGAGTTAATTTCTTCAGTATTAAAAACTAGAACCTTTTTAATACTGCTTTGTGCTACTAAGTCTATATCACCTTTTATATACATCATTCTAACTAATGGTGACTCACTGTAATAAGCATTTGCCAGCTTCTTTCTATTTGTCTTAGTAGCGTAGCTTGACATATCAATTTTTGCTCCTTTTCCATTTTCATAGAAAAACAGCATATAACCTTCATAATTATCTGTAGCTGCAATATATACTATCTTTTCATCATTATCCAGACCTAACAGATTTGTAATATATTCTCCTAAACTGCTGGCTTTACAATCAGGTATATCATATATTTTCATTTTGTACACATTGCATTTATTTGAAAACAATAATAAATCTGACTTATTATGAGTTTCCACCTCTTGAATTATTGTGTCATCATCCTTAAGCTTTTGCTCAGAGCTTGATCTAAGAGAAACAAGAGTAATTTTTTTAAGGTAATTATGCTCTGTAAGGAACAGCTTCAAATTGTAGTCCTCAATAAGATGTTCAGTTGTTATCTCTTCAATATGCTCTTCACTGATTATCTCTGTGCGTCTTGGCTGCCCATACTTTTTAGCTACTTCCTTCAGCTGCTTTTGAATAATCTTTTTTATTCTGGCTTCACTTTTGTAAATATCCTCTAAATCTGCTATTTCCTTGATTAAATCTTCAATTTCACTTACCTTGTTTAAAATATATTCTTTGTTTAAATTTCTAAGCTTAATTTCAGCAATAAACTCAGCTTGAATTTGATCTATTTCAAAGCCCTTCATCAAGTTTGGTACAACCAACGCGTCCTGCTCTGTTCCTCTAATTATTGCAATTGCCTTATCAATATCAAGTAATATTTTCTTCAGACCCAGTAATAGATGAAGCTTATCCTTCTTCTTTCCAATATCATAAAAAGTCTGACGTTTTATACATTCTATTCTGAATTTAAGCCACTCATTTAGAATGGTCTTAATTCCCATAACTCTTGGTCTTCCATTTATTAGAATATTAAAATTGCAATTGAAGCTATCTTGTAATGTAGTAAACCTGTAAAGCTTGTTCATTAGAGCATCAGCATCGGTATTTTTCTTGATATCAATTGTAAGCTTCAGCCCACTTAAATCTGTTTCATCTCTAACATCAGTAATTTCCTTAATCTTACCGCTTTTAACCAAATCTATTATCTGGTCCATTATTGCCTCAACTGTAGTTGAATAAGGTATCTCAATTATTTCTATACAGTTGTTGGCTTTGTCAAAATTATACTTTGCACGAACTTTGACGCTACCTCTTCCATTATCATATATTTCCTTGATATCTTTTTCAGAATATATTAATTGACCTCCAGATGAGAAATCAGGCGCCTTTAAATACTCTGTAATATCAATATTCTCATTATCAATAAGAGCAGAAGTTGTTTCGCATATTTCCTTCAAATTGAAGCTGCAAATATTACTAGCCATGCCAACTGCTATTCCTTGATTTGCGTTTACTAAAATATTGGGATATGTAGTTGGTAATAAAACTGGTTCCTTCATGGTACTATCATAATTATCCATAAAGTCAACAGGATTTTTATCTATATCTTTGAATATTTCTTCACATATCTTATCCAGCTTAGCCTCAGTATATCGAGGAGCGGCAAACTTCATATCTCTTGAAAACTGTTTTCCAAAATTTCCTTTTGAATCAATAAAGGGATGAAGCAGAGCATTATTCCCCCTTGTTAATCGCACCATAGTTTCATATATTGCCAAATCCCCGTGGGGATTTAGCTTCATAGTTTGACCTACAATATTTGAGGATTTAGTTCTTTGCCCAGTCAGCAGTGACATCTTGTACATGGTATAGAGAAGCTTTCTATGCGAAGGCTTAAATCCATCAATTTCAGGAATAGCTCTTGATACAATAACACTCATAGCATATGGCATATAGTTTGATTCAAGAGTCTCTATTATATTTTGTTCTTCAACTATTATTTTTTTAGGAGTCATGCTTGCCCTCTCTTCTTTCTTAATCAAGTTAATTACTCAACTTTCCATATAAAATCTACCGATATTTAACTGGAAAATCTGAGTTAACACTAAAAAGCTAAAATAATCTATATTTCTATATTTATAATACGCTTATTTCTAAACTTATTTTCTGTTAACATTTACCATATTACAATATACATCAAATACTTTGATAAATTAAAAACTATATATTTCCTTCCAGCTTGATACTAGGCAGTCTGGTTAAAATCACATAAGTTAAAATCATATAAATTAGCGGATAAAATTCTTTATGTCAGCTTACATCAATCATATCTAAATATTTGCTTCCATTTTCCTCAATAAATTGTTTTCTTCCAAGTAAATTATCACCCAACAATACATCAAACATTTGACTGGTAGCTTCAACATCTGCTGGCATAACCTTTATTAATCTCCTTGTTTCAGGGTTCATGGTTGTAAGCCACATCATCTCCGGCTCATTTTCACCAAGTCCTTTTGACCGCTGTATTGTATATTTATTTCCTTCAAGTTTGGCTAAAATATCAGCCTTTTCTTTTTCCGAATATGCAAAATATGATTTCCCCTTGCACGTAATTTCAAACAATGGAGATTCAGCAATATAGACCTTTCCCTCTTTTAATAGTGTAGGTGCCACTCTATATATCATAGTTAATATAAGTGTTCTTATCTGAAAACCATCAACATCTGCATCTGTACATATAATAATTTTGCTCCATCTAAGGTTGTCCATATCAAATGTATTTAAGTCCTTGTTATGCTTTGATTTTATTTCAACACCGCAGCCAAGAACCTTTAGCAAATCTGTGATAATTTCACTTTTAAATATTCCATCGTAATCGGCTTTCAAACAATTGAGAATTTTACCCCTAACAGGCATAATAGCTTGAAATTCTGCATCACGACCTAGCTTACAAGAGCCTAACGCAGAGTCTCCCTCTACTATATATATTTCACGTTTAGATACATCCTTTGTTCTGCAATCAACAAACTTCTTTACTCTATTTGATATATCTATATTGCCGCTAAGCTTCTTCTTAATGTTTATTCGAGTTTTTTCAGCTGTTTCACGGCTTCTTTTGTTTACAAGCACCTGTTCAATTATCTTATCACTTTCCACTCTATTTTCAATAAAATAAATCTCCAGCTGCTCTTTTAAGAAGCTTGTCATTGATTCTTGAATAAATTTATTTGTAATTGATTTTTTAGTTTGATTCTCATAGCTTGTAATTGTTGAAAATGAATTGACCACGAGAATTAAACTGTCTTCAATATCAGCAAAAATTATTTTCGCCTCATCTTTATTATATTTTCCTCTTTCTTTTATGCATTTATCAATGGCGTATACCAAAGCATTCTTCACAGCCTTATCGGGTGCACCGCCATATTCCAAAAAGCTTGAATTATGATAATATTCAAGAAGATTTGTTTTATTATTAAAGCAAAAAGCTATTTGCATTTTTACCTTATATTCTGGCTTATCTGCTCTATCTCTGCCTTTGGTAGCAGTTTCATAGAACTGAATTTCTGTGAAGCCATCTTCATTTGAAATCTCTTTAATATAATCAACAATACCATTTTCATAGCTATATACAAAGGACTCTCCCGATTCCTCATCCTTGAGAATAAAACGAAGTCCGGCATTAACAACAGCCTGCTTTTTCAATACTGTTTGAAAATACTCAAGAGGAATATCTATATCTGTAAAGACCTCTAAATCAGGCTTCCATTTCTGTATAGTGGTAGTTTGCTCATATTTGCATTTTTCTTTTTTGAGATCCCCTATATTCTGTCCCTTTTCAAAATGCAATTCATATTTGTATCCATCACGAAACACGGTAACATCAAAGTATTCTGAGCTGTATTGAGTAGCACATGCACCTAATCCATTTAGTCCCAAACTATATTCATAGTTCTCGCCTGAATTGTTTTTATATTTTCCACCTGCATAAAGCTCACAATAGACTAATTCCCAATTGTATCTTTCTTCATTTACATTATAATCCAGAGGGATACCTCTTCCCCAGTCCTGAACCATAATTGATTTATCAGCAAATCTAGTAACCTCTATAACCTTACCATGACCTTCTCGTGCTTCATCAATTGAGTTTGACAAAATTTCGAAGAAAGAATGCTGGCAGCCCTCAAGCCCATCTGATCCAAATATAACACCTGGGCGCAATCTAACTCTATCTGCTCCCTTAAGTGACGAAATACTTTCATTTCCATACTCAGTCTTTCTAGTATCTTTTGTCATTAATTACTCCTCCAAAAATTATTAAAACAAACAACATAATATTACCAAACTAATGTTCGGTTTACAAGACTTTTACCCAACTTTCCCAATGAAAAGTCTATAAATATCTGATTAATCAATAGTTTATTGCATGTATTCAACTTATTTTATTCAAATACTTAACCTATAACACATATATTTAAGTAAAAATAAAATAAAATTAACAACAAAAAATAAACAACATATGTGCTATTATAAGAAATCAATCAGTGCCATTCAATATATTACTACAAAAAGCGCAAATCAACCAGTACCCTTAAGTATTTTCTTTTAAAAAGCAAGTGCTTGACATTTGTAAGTATAATACTATTTCTATTTAAAATATTAGCAATATTTCATATTATGAACTGGCTGCACTAAAAAAACAGGCTGTTTTTAGCCTGCTTTTGATTAATTGGTTTATCATGTAATTAACATAATATTTTTAGGTTCATTGCTTTATCATTGGGTTGTTAATTTATTTCAAGGTGATAATCTGTTTTTCAATTTCCTACAGAATGACTCATCCTTATAGAAAAATCATATGACAACATGTGGAATTTATAATATAATATTTATGCAGCTGGACAACTTGAATTTTATTTATTATGTTCAGCGTAATAACAGTTATGGAGGGTAGCCACATGAAGTTAATGATAACTCAAAAGCAATTAGATGAATTGAGTTCAGAGCAAAAGCAAAACCTTTGTGATTTATGGATTCCAAATTTATACGATGTTGCAGTAGCAACTGTTTGTGTTGACGCTGCTGAAGAAAAGTATGGTCAGATAACTTTTGTAATTGGTGGAATTACAATTTTGAAAAACTATAATCTGCTTCTCCACGATTTAAAATATTTACCAGATCAAAAAATAAGAATATTACAAGATGATAACTCAGAAAGCGATGATTCAGAAAATATAGATGAAAATAGTAACGTTGAAAACGAAGAAAACGATGAAATAAATATAGGAATAAATGTGAATGAAGAAGAGGAAGAAGAGAATATTGACGAAGATTTCTCTTTTGATGAGGATTTTAGTTTTGAATTCCAAAGGCCAGAATCCTTTTTAAAGCATGACTGTTTACCTTTACTTAATATAGGACAAATGATAGACATTCTTTCAAGGAAAAATTATGGTCAATGTAACTTTTCTCTTTCTGTTGCTATTGATGAGGACTACATAGATATTGGGAAAGAGAATTTTGTACAGGACAGCACCTTACTAGAAAACAGCGAAAACGTTGAACTATGCGATGTTTTGTGGAAGGCAGTTAAGGCGTTACTATGACTAGGGTTCGTTTAGAATTTTGTGTAATTATGGTTAACAATAATTTAGCATAAACCACATGCTAACCAATGAATTAAAAAAACACAAATTTATCAAGGTGGGATTATATCAGTTATATATAACCTTGATGGATTTGTGTTTTTAAATTCTCTAAAAAAGTGGGTTATGTTAATTAAACACAGAAAATGAAACATTCTCTGAGCAACTTTTTTAACTAACTAATGCAATTAGTTCAATTTTTATCTTTCGTCAACTTCAACATTCCCAACTCCGCTTTTTAACTCTACTTTTGGGCCGCCACCATTGATATCTTCATCAAAACTTAATTTAATATTGCTGTTTTTCTTTATAAAGCTGCCAGATAAAACACCAATACCCGTATTGGCCTTAAGTGACATCCTAGTGTCCTCTGGAACCTTAAACTGTATATTTCCTGCACCTGTTGAAACCTTAAATGATTCTATATCATATATATTACCATCAAATCTTATATTTCCAGCACCTGTACTAATTTCATTTTTTCCAAGGCTAATAACTTCATCAATATCTATATTTCCAGCTCCCGTATTTAGCTTAAGTTCTGTTGATAAATCGTCGACTTCCACATTTCCTGCACCAGTACTTATATCAACAGCTTTTATTCCTTCTGGCAATGATATAGTATAGTCTATTGTAGCTTGAAATGCTTTATATTCATCCTTGAGCCAATCCCAGAAATCTTTTTTGTTATTTGTTTCAGCAACAATTTTAATCACATTGCCATCTCGTTCTATGACAATATTCATGTTTTCTAAAACTGTATTCTTATCATTTTGAGATGCTCCTCTTGCCTTTTTATCTGCTTCTATTTTTATCTGAGAATCTTCCGACTTTTTAACAATAATATTTCCAGCATCATTATGCAGTACTATTTTTTCTGCATTCTCCCTATCTACTGAAGCAGCAAATTCATCTGATGCTTGGCTGCCTATTTCACTAATAAGATTTGATTTATCTTTTCCTCCAGCAGAAAAAAATTCATACTCCCTTCCATTAATTCTCACACCGCAGCCAGCAGTAAGGCTCAGCATTGCTAAAAGCAACGTTATAGCTAAAATTGACCTATATAACTTTCTCAAAATATTCAACCTCCATTTTATTTTAATAACCTTTACATACATGCATACTTACTAAATGCACTGCAAATCTTTTGTTACTATTTATATACCTATATACTGTAAAAAGTGCATCTTAACTAATTATTCTACAATACTTTTATACGTAAATAATTATAAAATGTCTTACATAATGGAAGTTTATTTATAGAAGTTTTTTAATAATATAGAAGTCTCTTTATAATATAGAAGTATATATATAATTGTACTTATTAAAATCTCAAAAGTTAAAATGCCCAAGTAAACTGCTTAAATAGTACTCCCGAACAATTCATATTTACTGCTCGTCCACAAAATTGACGCTGAAATAATTACGGTGAAGAACAAGCACTTTCGCCGAAAGTATTACCAAAGAATCCTGTCTCAGGTTAATACTCACAGCTGCTAACTTCGGCTGTGTCGGCGGGAGTACTTATTCTTCACCTATTGTTTCTAGCATCAATTTCTAATCAATCTTTGCAATTAGATATATATTACTAATTAGTACTATATCTCGCCATAAGTCATTGGTATACAGAAAATGTTGTTTTAACAGTTCCTAATACACTATGAATCATGGATGTTGAATATGGAAAGTAAGCAATTAATGAACTCAAAAACTCATTTAAGAGATTTCAAGTTCTGTTTTTAATTATTCCCAATAACTATTATCTGTACCTTACCTCCATCGTTTATTGGTCTGTCAAAATACAACTTTATTGATGGATAGTCAGTATTTATTTCAATATCAGAATATTTTTTAGCTGTTAAGCTTCCCTTATAGTCCTTAACATATATTGCTACATTTGAATCAAACAAATATACCATGTTATTTATTTTAATACGCTTGCTGTCAATGGCTTGAACACGTATACCAGCTAAATCATGAGTTACGACATTTGAGAAGGTGCTTACCTTATTGTTGTACAGCTTCATTTTCAATACAGAACCAACAATTACTCCAGATATGGGAGTTGCGGTCTTAGATATATATGTATAATTATCAGAGCCAGATACAAGATTATATTGATAGTATGCTGAATTTTCATCAGCTAGATTTTTATTACTTGGCTCAATAATGCTTTTAACAACATAATTTCTATATTGCTTATTGAAAATATCATTTGTCAGAATAACACACACATCATCAAAGTCACCTGTAGTTGCTAGATATTTTACTTTGCCTGCTGCCTGTACTCCGTCAGGTATGTCGTTCCACTTAATTAAATTAACGGTTTCATCAGTATAATTAAATATTTTTACATTGTCTGTAATATAGTTATGTCCTATTTTTCGTTGATATCTGTCCACTAAAATTTCAGCATCATTCCTATAAGCTAACTTTAATAGTGCAACTGTTTCGTCATCTACATATGAATACTTAACTAATCTCCATTTATATCCACTTGCATTCTCTGCAATTTTATATGTTTTTGTTGTTCCGTCAACATGCATAAGACTTACTGTATAATATACTTTTCCATAATCAGCAGCCGCTTCAGATACCTTAGTAGCGCAGTCAACAACAAATGCATATTCCTTATTATTATCGTCTTCTACATAGTATGCATCAACTACCTTGCCGTCATAGCCTAATACAACAGACACATGGTCATCAACACCAAATGAACCATTTGAAGAATTGAATTTATCTATTTTTGCAGTTTCACCCAAATCATATTTTACATTGTTTATTTGAATTGCTGTTGGAGCATATTTATTTGGAAGAATGCTAGTAATTTTCCCTTCAATTTTATTGTCAATTACCAAATAATATATTAAAACATTCAGCTTGTTATACACTTCATATACAACATCTTTATCTTTTATATCGTCCAAAGTAATTTTTTCACCAATTACACTTGTAGCAGGTGATACACTATTATCAATTGTATTTCTCAAAATAGGGATATTAGCTTTAAATGCGATATTTCCAAGCTTTTTTGTATCAGGATTAAAATCAAACGCAACCTCCGGCTCACTATATACCCAATTAGCTTGATCATTTGTAAGTCCAGCTGATTCCTTAAGAGTTATGCCAGCATCCTGTGTATTATTTTTTTTAATATTAGTATTAAGCATTCTGCCAATCATAATAATAACGCTGCTGGTTGGCACCTCATCATTTGTATTGTAATTAAAACCAGTAGTAAGTCCCAAGCTTTTAGCTTTATCAATATGCCCCTTCGGCCATATTCCAACAATATCATTGCTAGTATATCCAAGAGCATTTACCATAGCAGTACATAATTGAGCAAAGGTAACATTATTTTTAGGCTTAAATTTTCCGTCTGCATATGCTGTTAAATACCCTTTATTTACAGCAGCATTTATGTATCCGCACAAATCAGATGTTTTAGCTACATCTGCAAAAGTAGTAACTTCTCTTAAGGACTGTGCTAATTCGTAATTTCCAGTTGAATTTATTATTATTTTAGAAAACACATCTCTAGTCATCTTACTAGTTGTGTTTAATTCTGATTCTTCTATAATACCCATGGTTTCAAGCTTTGTAAGTGTATCCCTCCAAGCAGCCTGAGTCTGTGTACCGTTAGCTGCATATGAAAATGTTGTTGAAATACACAAAATAGCAATCATTGTAAGGGTAATTATTTTCTTTAGCATTGTTTATCCTCCTCGTTAACTATTATTTATTTAACTTTCTCTAAACTGGCAAAAAGCACTTCATTCTTTTAACTAGTTAATGCACTTTGTTTGCATAATCTCTACACTTGCTAAAAACGCTTGCGTTTTTGCTACCCGAAAAGGCACCATGTATAAGCAAACTATCCTTTCGGGTTATTCAAATCTAAGTGCCTCAATAGGATTTAAGCGTGCTGCCTTATATGCAGGGAAAATTCCAAAAAGAATTCCTTCTGCTAAAGATATACTAAATGATAGTATCATCCAAAATGGCGAATACACCACTGTTGTTATTTTTAGTCCACCAATTACAAAGTGGATGATGCAAACTCCAACCAATATTCCAACAAGTCCTCCTAGACCAGTCAGCATTACAGCTTCAATTAAGAACTGAACCAAAATGCTTCTTCGTTTAGCTCCAATAGCCTTCCTTATTCCTATTTCCCTTGTTCTCTCTGTTACTGAAACCAACATTATATTCATTATACCTATACCGCCGACAACAAGCGAAATGGCTGAGATTCCTGCAAGCACAACTGTCAGAGTATCTGTTATGGAATTTAATGTATCTAATATTTCTGCCTGATTCATAACATTGTACAAGCTCTCATCACCATATACAGAATATAAATATGCTTTAATGCTGTTCATTGCAAGTTCAACTTTATTGGCATCGGCTGCTTGAGCGGTAAAGTTTCTTATAACTGCATTTCTGCTGATTCGCTGTGCAACTGTAACAGGTATAATGACCTGATCATCTTCACTGGAGTCCTGGCTGCCAGCTGTTTCCTGTAAAAGGCCAACTACCTTAAATTCATTTCCATTGATTTTAATTGTCTGTCCTACTGGATTTAAGCCTGCAAACAAATCATTTGCAACAGTGGTACCTATAACTGCTGTTTTTAGTTTATTTTCATTGTCAAAAGCTGTTATAAACCTTCCCTCAGAAACATGCTTGTTTTTTATGTATTCATATTCCTCACTTGTTCCTATAACTGTTGTATTTACACTTTGTGTTCCTGCTTTCAAAGTCATATTATTAGTTACAGTAGGTGCAAGCAAGCTAATAATATCACTGTTCTTGTCTGCATACTCCTTCAATTGCTCATATGTAATTTGCCTATTACTGCCTCTTCCCGTTATGCTTATATTAATCAGATTACTGCCCAGACCTTTAATTGAGTCGGTTATACTAGCTGTGCTTCCTTGTGCAAAGGCTACTGCTGTTATAACAGCACCAACACCTATAATTACACCAAGCATAGTAAGAAAGGAGCGACCTTTGTTACTTTTTATACTTTTTATTGCCATTTTGAAGGCTTGAAAAAAGCCCATCTACACCGCCTCCTTGTCCTCAATAATCTGACCATCCTGAATTTTGATAATTCGTTGAGCTTGGGCGGCTATACTATTATCATGTGTTATCAGCACAATTGTATTTCCTTTTTGGTGCAACAATTTTAAGGTTTTTATAACTTCCGCACCTGACTTAGTGTCAAGATTTCCTGTTGGCTCATCTGCCAATATTAACGGAGGATTGCTTACAAGCGCACGTGCTATCGCTACTCTCTGCTGCTGACCTCCTGATAATTCATTTGGAGTATGGTAAACTCTTTCTCCAAGCCCAACCATCTCAAGGGCTTCAATACTTCTTCGGATTCTTTCCTTATGTTTAACTCCCTGATAAATAAGCGGTAATTCAACATTTTCAACCGCTGTAAGTTTTTTTAGAAGATTAAAACCTTGAAAAATAAAGCCTATTTTATAGTTTCTAATTTCAGCAAGCTGATTGTCTCTCAGCTTGCTGACTTCCTTTCCATCCAAATAATATTTTCCTGATGTTGGTACATCCAAGCATCCCAGTATATTCATCAACGTAGATTTACCAGAGCCAGAAGGACCAATAATTGATACAAATTCGTGCTCTCTGACATGCAATGACACATTATTTAATGCATATACAGAGTTATCGCCCATATTATAAATCTTACACATATTTTCTATTCTTATCATAATCATATCCACACCCATATCTGGGCAAATAACATAGAAATGGCATGGACTTGGCACCTCCTTTGGTTAAATTAATAGCTTTGAATTAAGTTTTTCATCAAAACTAAGAAATCCGATAATTTAACATTAACCAGTTTTAATACATTCCATATACTTTGTTAATGCAATTAATTATCTATTTCTGTTGCCACCGAAAGTCATACCTCCGCCACTTGGCATTCTGCTGCCCATACCACCTGAAGGCATTCCTCCAGGCATTCCTCCGCCCATACCAGGCATTCCGCCTGTAGGCATTCTACCACTCATGCCGCCCATGCCTCCCATGTTAAAGCCGCCAGAAGTTCTCGCATTTCCTCTTTCTCCGTTGCTTGCCTCAGCAAGTGGTGGAAGTATAACTTCATCACCTTCCGATAATCCACTCTTTATTTCGATATATGTATCACTTGCTAAACCAACCTCAACAAATACCATAGTTGCATTCGCGTAATACTCTTGATTTTGTGTAAACACAGTTGGCATCCTTATATTTTTATTTGAAGCAGAAAATTCATCTTGCTCATTACCATTATTTCCCTGATTGTTATCAGATTTTTGAACATTTTCTGTTGTGTTAGCAGAAGACTCCATATTTTCAGGAGGGGTTTTCCCTTCTCCTCCAGTTTGAACTTGCTCATTTTCACCTTCTGATTTACCAGCAGAAGCATCCCTATTTGCAGGCGGGGTTCTTCCTTCTTTTCCAAATTCAGCTTGCTGATTGCCACCACCTGCTTTACCAGCTGAAGCATCCCAATTTGCAGGAAAAGTTCTTCCTTCTCTTCTAGGAATAGCTTGCTGATTTGCACCTTCTGTTTTACCAGCTGAAAAATCCCAATTTGCTGGTGGAGTTCTTCCTTCTTTTCCAGACTCAGTTTGCTGATTTGCACCTTCTGTTTTACCAGCTGAAAAATCCCAATTTGCTGGTGGAGTTTTTCCTTCTCTTTCAGGCATTGCTTGCTGATTGTCTCCTTCTAATTTACCAGCAGAAGCATCTTTATTTACAGAAGGAATTCTCTCAGGCTGAGTTTGCTTATTGTCTCCATCTGATGTGCTGGTAGAAACACCCCTGCTTACAGGAGCAGTTCTTCCTTCTCTTACAAGCGGAGTTCGCTGATTAACACCTTCTAGTTTACCAGCAGAAGCATCCCTATTTACAGGAGGGGTTCCTCCCTCTCTTCCTGGCTCTGCTTGCTGATTCTCACCTTCTGATTTATCAGCAGAAGCATCCCTATTTACAGGAGGAGTTCTTCCTTCTTTTCCTGGCTCAGTTTGCTTATTGTCACCTTCTGATTTACCAGCAGAAGCATCTCTATTTACAGGAGGAGTTCCTCCTTCTCTTCCTGGCTCGACTTGCTGATTGTCACCATCCGATGAACCTTTTACCCAGACAAAAGCTCTATTTCCTATTTTAGTTACCGCCTCAATAGGCAGCAATAAAGCATTCTCTGCTTTATCTATTATAATTCTCGCATTCGCATTCATTCCAGCAAGCAGATTTTCCGTCTCATTTATTTTAATAGTAACATCATATGTAGCTACACCATTAGAAGAAGTACCTTCCATAGCTTTGTATATAACTTTACCGCTGCGAGGCTTTGTTAATGTTTCCGATAATGCATCTACAGTTACCGAAACATCTTGTCCAACCTTTACCTTTGAAATATCAAGTTCATCAACTGATATTGTAAATTGCATTTGGTTAAAATCTCTTATACTAAGAAGAGCAGCACCTCTTTGTAAGCTGTCTCCCTGTTCAGCAGAAACAGAAGAAATTGTTCCGTCAAATGGAGCATATACTTTGTAGTCTTCTAGGTTCTTCTTAGCTGCAGCTAATTGATTTTGTAAATCCTGCATTTTTAACTCATTTGTTTTTGAGGTAATTTGCAAATCATCGTTGTTAATTGTAATTAACACATCACCTTTGTTAACATATTGGTTTTCTTTAATGTTAACAGCAGAAAACTCTCCAGATATTCCAGCTTGAACAGTCTTCTTATTTTCATATGCAAATTTTCCAATATCCTGACTTACTATTTCTGTCCCATTACTATTAATCAAACTTACGCTTGCTGTTGATGAATCAGTTAATGTACCCGGATTAGTTACCCTAACCACTACATTTTGAACCATTCCACCATTTGAAGAATTATATGTATTATCATCAATTTCAGTGATAACCCCATCAATTGTGTCATATTGCTCTTGCAAATTAACCTGTACCTTTTGACCAACTCTTATATTTTTTATATCCGCAATACTGAAAGGTACTGAAATTATCAAATTTGTTGTATCAGTTATTGTAAATAGGCTCTTACCATTGTTAACGCTTTCACCTTCTTCTGCTTGAACGCCCGTAACTTTTCCGCTAAAAGGTGCTGTAATCACGAGATTATCGTAATTTTTCTCACTAGAACTTGCATTTAACATTGCCTGACTTATTGAATTCTCTATTTTTTGGATGTTTAGCTGTGCATCATTATCATCTATTTCATACAGTAAGTCCCCTTCTTTTACTGTATCCCCCTCTTTAAAATAGGCTTTAATGATTTTGCCCTCAACATTTGACATTAAATCAGCTGTATTTGCTGATGTAATAGTTCCAGAACCTGTTATGCTAACCTCAATGTTTCCTCTTGTAACCTTAGCAGTTCTTTGAACTGTAGTTGAAGCGCTTTTTGAAGCATTGTTTTTTGCTAAAATAAATCCACCTGCAGCAATTGCAATAACTATTGCACCTACTATGGAACATATAATAACTTTTTTACGGCTCCATTTGATTTTCTTACTCCCCATATGCATGATTTCACCTCTTAAATTAGTTTTTCATTAACTTTTCTAATTCATATGAATTAATTTTATTATACAAATATTAAAAAAATATGATTAAAATGTGAATACTATGTGATTATTATCTGAACAAAATGAAAATAAAGTAGTATACAAAATTTGTTGTATTTTGTAAGTAAGTTTTTCTCATTAATTAATTGACCCGATTATTTTAAACATAACTTTAAAATTAAAAGAAGAGCAATAAATAAAAAAACAAGGCATACACATAGCATACGCCTATTTGCATCCTTGTTTTTTAATAAATAATTTCATTTAATTAATTTTTGGTAAGAAAATAATATTAATTTCCTGCATTAGCAGTGACGGTAGTCTATAATCCTTTTACTCTTCTTTTCACTTCTAGGAAGACTTCCAATTCCACTGGCCTCAGCAATAATTTGTATTCCAATTTTCTTTTTGAAAATATCTACAATACTATCTTCTAAATCTGAGCGGTCAGTATCACCGTCTGAATTATACTCAACCTTGAGTGTCATAACATCCTTGCCATTTATGTGGTCAATTATTATTTGATATTCACTGCTAACCCCTTCAACTTCTCGAAGAACTTCATCTATTTGACCAGGATAGATGTTTACACCTTTTACCTTTACCATGTCATCTGTTCTGCCGATTATTCTGTCTATACGAGGATATGTACGTCCACACTTACATTTTCCAGGAATTATTCTAGTTAAATCTCTGGTTCTGTATCTTAAAAGAGGTGCACCCTCTTTCCTCAATGTAGTAATAACAAGTTCACCTGTCTCACCTTCAGGAAGAACTTCTCCTGTTTGTGAATCAATAATCTCAAAGTATAGGTAATCGTCATAGTAATGCATTCCATCATGATAGTCACAATCAATTCCTATGCCAGGTCCATAAATCTCTGTAAGTCCATATATATCATAAATTTCGATATTTAACTCATTCCTAATACGCTGTCTCATTTTTTCTCCCCAGCGTTCAGAACCTATTACACCTTTTCTCAAATTAATCTGTGAACGGATTCCTCTTTTTGCAACCTCTTCAGCAAGCACTAATGCATATGACGAGGTTCCAATTATAACTGTTGACTTCAAATCCATCATCATTTGCAGCTGTTTATCAGTGTTTCCAGGGCCCATTGGCACAGCCATTGCACCTAGTTTTTCCACTCCAGCTTGAAAACCAATTCCTGCTGTCCACAAGCCGTATCCAGGTGTAATTTGAACTCTGTCTAAAGGAGTAACACCAGCAATCTCAAAACTCCTTGCCATCATTATAGCCCAATCCTCTACATCCTGCGCTGTATAAGGAATTATTATCGGCTTTCCTGTAGTTCCTGATGAAGAATGTATTCTAACAACCTTTTCATCGGGAACTGCCTGTAATCCAAGGGGATATACGTCTCTTAACTCTTCCTTTGTAGTAAATGGCAGTTTTTTAATATCTTCCAGACATTTTATTTCTTCAATATTAACTCCGCTCTTATTGAACTTTTCCTTATAGAATGGACTATTTTGACTTACATTAACAAGTAATTTTTTTAACAACTCGAACTGAACCGTACTCATCGTTACTCATCTCTTCTCTTCATATTATATTTTAATTATTAAATTTCGCACTAAAATCTGTCGTGCGAGGAATTTATCAACTAAAAGTTGAATTAATTTCTTTTATTATTATACAAAATACCACATAAAAAGTCTATCCTTATGCTGTTAATAGTTCTCATTAAAATACTGCTAAAATACTGCTTTTAGGTCACATTTCTAATTAATTATTCAACTTTCTCACCGCAAAAATCTTTCTGTGTTTAAGCTTATCAATGGCTTGTTGACGAAATAACCCGAAAGAACTAATTCATGCAATTATTTCTAATCCAACTTTCCATTGATAAGTTTAACGCCTACGATTTTCAACTGAGAAGGTTGAACTAATTAGTGTCTACGAAAAATTAACTGTACATGGCTAATTTACTAATTATTTTGACTGCGTTGTTGAAATGAAATC
The DNA here is from genome assembly GCF_005473905.2 of Ruminiclostridium herbifermentans. Classification (NCBI taxonomy): domain Bacteria; kingdom Bacillati; phylum Bacillota; class Clostridia; order Eubacteriales; family Oscillospiraceae; genus Ruminiclostridium; species Ruminiclostridium herbifermentans. Next base: position 1,642,965 of record NZ_CP061336.1, on the reverse strand, counting down.
ATACCCCATCACAAAAGCCTTCTCATTTAATTCTCTGAACTTCTGAGGTACATTTTCAACAATTGCTTCAAGCATAACTTCTTTGCTAAAGGGCATCTTACCTACAGCTGTTGCAGCACCTAAAAGCACAACGTTTACAGCTTTGACTGAACCTGCCTCTTTAGCTATATCATAGCCATCAATAAAATAAATTTCTTTTGAATTATCCTCTATGTATTTTGTAATTCCTTCAATGTCATACTGGGATGCTCCTAAAGAAGCAGATACAGGTTTTATCACCTGAGTATTAATTATGCAGCAGCCTTCCTTTGAAAGCCTTTGCATATTTCTCGCAACTTCTGCCAGTTCAAAGCCAATTAGCATGTCTGCAGTGTTAAAAGGTATTATTGAACCGGACTTTTCGCTATTTATTCTTACATGGCTAACTACACAACCGCCTCTTTGAGACATTCCAATAGTTTCAGAAGTTCTTGCAAAGCTTCCCTGTTTTATAGCAGCAGCTGCAATAAGTCTTGATGCAAGCACAGTTCCCTGTCCGCCAACACCAGCTATTAAGATGTCATATTTAGAATTAATCATTTTTCACACCTCCTAATGGCATTAAATGGACAGACATTTGTACACAAACCACAGCCATAACAAAGGGAAGGCTCTATTTTAACCTCTCCATCCATAATAGAAATTGCTGGACATCCAATGGTATTAATACACCTTTTACAGTTTTTACAATTTTCATTAACCTCGTATAATTCGGTGGGTTTAAACAATGCAATACAAGGAGCCTCAAATATAACTACAGAAGGGCCATTAAACTCTACCGCCTGCTTTATAAGTTCAACAGCATTTTTAAAATCTAATGGATTGCCCTTGGTTATATGTCCAACTCCACAGGCTTTTACAACACTATAAATATCAATTTTGTTTGAAATACTGTTCATCATAGTTTTACCAATGCCGGGATGAGGCTGATGCCCAGTCATTGCGGTAGTGCTGTTATCAAGTATAATTACTGTAATATCGGTATTATTGTAAACAGCATTTATTATGCCAGGTATTCCAGTGTGGAAAAAGGTTGAATCTCCAACAAAGGCAACATTCTTTGTATCAGGCTGTGTTCTATGAATTCCCTGCGCCACAGTAATACCTGCTCCCATACACAAGCAAGTGTCCACCATATCTAATGGCTTTGCATTTCCAAGGGTATAGCAGCCAATATCCCCTGAGAATACAGCTTTTTGTCCCTTTAAGGCCACTTTTGTTGCATAGAAAGATGCTCTGTGAGGACATCCAGCACAAAGTACAGGTGCTCTAGTTGGAAGTGCTGGTATTTCAGCTTTTTCACCTTCAGCTATTTCAACACCTATGAATTTTGCTAAAGCAGAATAAACCAATTCAAAGGTATATTCTCCTGCACATGGCAGATGATGAGTTTTCTTTCCTAATATATTTACATTTTTCTTGTTAGCTGCACAGTATAAAGTCAATTCTTCTTCAAGAACAGGGTCAAGTTCTTCAAATACAAGTACTTCGTCTAATCCAGAAAGGAACTCTTCTGCTTTATCCTTTGGCAGTGGATAAGGAGTTCCAGCCTTAAATACCTTTATATCAGCCTTTAATTTCTCAACTGCTTCGGTCACATATGTATAGGCTACTCCAGATACAGCAACTCCAAGCCTGCCTTTTCCATAAACTTGATTAAACTTGAGTTTTGAGAAAATATCGCTTAATTCATCTTGAAGCTTCTCAATATGAATATGTTTTCTATATGATAGATTTGGAAATATAACCCAATTAAGGTCTTTAACAAAACCTTCTGGCTTATTACTAATTCTTCCATCATCTACATCAATTGTAGCACATGCATGACATACTCTAGTTGTTGGTCTTAAAAACACTGGTAATTTAACCAGTTCCGATAGTTCAAAAGCATATTGAACCATTTCGTAAGCCTCTTCAGGGGTAGAAGGGTCTAATACAGGAAGATTTGAAAATTTAGCAAAATGTCTGGTATCCTGCTCTGTTTGCGATGAAAAAGGGCCTGGATCATCTGCAACTAATATTACCATTCCGCCCTTAACACCTATATAAGCTAAAGTCATTAGGGGGTCAGCTGCCACATTTAGTCCAACCTGTTTCATTGTAACCATTGTTCTAGCTCCGCTGTAAGCTGCTCCAGCTGCAATTTCCATTGCAGACTTTTCATTTACAGACCACTCTACATATAAATCTCCCGGATTATTATGCGCTATGGTCTCAAGTACTTCAGTAGAAGGCGTTCCGGGATAGCCTGTTACCACATTAACTCCGGCTCTTATAGCACCAAATGCTATTGCCTCGTTACCCATAAGTAATTTTTTACTCATTTTACCTCCAATTGCCCACTGAGCATAAAATATTAAATCTATCGGTTGGCAGCCTCTGCTTTGCAAAGGCTCATTACCCAAATTTGCCCAAAGGCTAAGTATCAAATTAATATAATAAATTCTTAAAAATCGCTCTCTTTTTATATTAAATCAAATATCAATATAAAGCAAATGTTGATGATAAAATGTGATGCTTTGAAGATAAAAAGTAAAAATAGAAAAGCAAATTATAGTAATGAGTTTTTTATTATTATCTTAAATTTATATCAAAAAAAGGCTTTTGCAATACAACAAATTCTGTATACCATTGACTTATTGCTAAAATAGTACGCGAGTGCAATATATATCTTATTGCGAAGCTCGGTTAGAAATTGATGATAGAAATAGTAGGTGAAGAACAAGTATTGTAGCCGACACAGCGGAAGTCAGTAGCTGTGAGTATTAACCCGAGACAAGGAGGTCGAGTGTAATACGGTCGGCGGAAGTGCTTGTTCTTCACCACAAATATTTCAGCATCAATTTCGTGAGCGAGCCATAGATATATATTGCATGGGAGTACTATTTAAGCAATTTACCATTGATATATCAAATTTTCTGTTCTGCAACAGTCCCTTTTTGTTTCATACTTTTATATAATGTCAATTAATTATTTCTTCAGCAAACTTATTATCTTAAAGTTGATTGTGAGTCTAATTTCGCTACACAATCTTCGTCGTCCAATTCTCTACGTTCCAAACATCAGTCACCCAATCTTCATAAAATTCAGGCTCATGGCAAACTAATAGTACAGAGCCCTTGAATTCTTTGATTGCTCTTTTGAGTTCATCCTTTGCATCTACATCTAAGTGGTTTGTAGGCTCGTCGAGAATCAAGCAATTAACATCCTTGAGCATAAGCTTGCATAGACGTACTTTTGCATTTTCACCACCACTAAGCACCATCATCTGGCTGGTAATATGCTCAGTAGTCAAACCACATTTAGCAAGAGCCCCTCTTACCTCTGCATTAGTCATTCCGGGGTAGTCGTTCCAAACCTCTTCTAGTGCTGTTTTGGTATTGTATCGCTCACCTTCCTGTTCAAAATAGCCGGGATATAAATAGTCATCCAAAATAACCTCTCCTGCAAATGGCTTTTGAATTCCCAGCAGGGTTTTAAGCAAGGTTGACTTACCTAATCCGTTAACACCTTTTATAGCTACCTTTTGCCCACGCTCCAATGCTATGTTCAAAGGACCTGTTAGGGCAGATTCGTATCCGATAATAAGGTTATTGGTTTTAAATATATATCTTCCTGGTGCACGTGCTTCTCTGAACTTAAATATTGGCTTAGCCTTTTCTTGCACTTTGTTGATAATTTCCATTTTGTCAAGCTTCTTTTGCCTGCTCTTAGCCATATTTGCAGTAGCTGCTCTGGCTTTGTTTCTGGCCACAAACTCTTCCAGCTTTTCAATTTCCTTTTGCTGCTTTTCATATGCCTGCTGAATTTGCTGCTTTGAAAGCTGGTACATCCTTTGAAATTCATCATAATTTCCTGCATATCTTGTCAGCACAGCATTTTCCACATGGTAAATTACATTAACAACATCATTTAAAAAAGGAATGTCATGTGAAACTAAAATAAAAGCATTTTCATAGTTCTTTAAATAATTTTTCAGCCATACAATATGGTTTTCATCAAGAAAGTTTGTAGGTTCGTCCAATATCAATATCATTGGACTTTGAAGCAAAAGCTTTGTAAGTAATACCTTTGTCCTCTGTCCTCCGCTCAAATTAGAAACGTCAGTATCTAGACCAATATCACCTAACCCCAAACCATTTGCAACTTCCTCTATTTTTGAATCTATAATGTAAAAGCCGCTAATCTCTAGTTCACTTTGAATTTCACCAACATCCTCCATCATTGCGGCTAATTCACTCTCTGTGGCATCTCCCATTTTTTCATATATAGAAAGCATTTCCTGTTCAAGGTCAAACATATGCTGGAAAGCCTCTCTCAAGGTTTCACGAATTGTTTTGCCTGGAGTTAAAACAGTATGCTGATCCAAATATCCGGTTGTTATTCTGTTGCACCATTCCACCTTGCCTTCATCTGGCATCAGTTTTCCGGTAATTATATTTAAAAATGTTGATTTTCCCTCTCCGTTTGCTCCTACAAGCCCAACATGCTCACCCTTAAGTAATCTGAATGAGGCGTTATCTAATATAGTTCTAGCACCAAAACCATGACTTACGTTTTCTACAGTTAATATACTCAACTTCATTTCCTCCGACTTTAAAATCAATATTACTACGTATAGGTTCAAACTAAAAATTTTACGATTTTAGAAGAATTTATACAACGTCAAAAACCAAATGTAATTTTTGTAGTTCAAAAATGAACCTTGTTCATACATACTTTTTTCGAACAATTACATAAGCGGCATTTCATCGAGGCTGGAGATATTTTCACGTCTTATAGCAAAAACCATACTGCGGGGCGCGTAGTAATAGTAGTACGGCCGTCGCATATATTCACGTCTTATAGCAAAACCATACCCACCATTTATAGTTGTGGGAGAGATTTTTATAGCCTCGATATAATTATACTAATAAATAAATTATAGTAAAGAAAAATTGTATAAAACACAGTATTAAATAAATGTTTGTAGTTGGATAATGCAGGTGAATTGTCAGTTCTGTGAAGAATGGATGGGAATTCTGATGTTGCTTTTGTCTTATCTTCCACATGCTGGACCATCAGCATCAAAAATAAAAGCTTATAATTCTGGATGTCATGATATAGTAGACCTTTTAAATGAAAAGTCAAATAATTTTCCCGTGTTAATAAGAAGGTGCAACATTTTCTTGGCCAAAATTGCTATTCCTGCACAACGTCTACATTGAATTTGTGAAAGTTGATTAAACATTCAGAGCGAGTAAAAAATTTAAATGAGCAAGAACATTTTAATTTATTATATTTATTTTATTCCTCACAAAGAAATTTTTGGAAAAGGTTACATTTTTGTTACTTTTAAATTGGCTAGAAGTTATATAATATCTTGTGAAAGTAATATTGTTTTTTTGGAACTATACATTTTAAATTGCGTCTAAATTTTTGATAAACTTTTTTTTACAAGGAGGTTAAATATTTGGGTAGTTTGATTGAACTTAAAGGAGTAAGAAAGGTATACAGGGTAGGCAACGAAAAAGTTGTTGCTCTGCAAAATATCGACCTTACTATCCAAAAGGGTGAAATATGTTGTCTCTTAGGAACTTCAGGCTCCGGCAAATCCACTCTTTTAAACCTTTTGGCTGGTCTTGAGAAACCCACCAGAGGTGAAATAATCATTAAAGATATACATATCGAAAAGCTTAATGAGCAGAAGCTTGTTTTGTTCCGCCAAAAATATATTGGTTTTGTTTTTCAGTCTTATAATCTACTGCCTAGCTTGACAGCTCTAGAAAATGTCGGCTTACCTTTAGCTTTCAAAGGCATACCCCGCAAAATAAGAGATAAGAAAGCTCAGCAAATGCTAAAAGCCGTCGGGCTCACCTCCCACAACAACAGAAAGCCATCCCAAATGAGTGGCGGTCAGCAGCAAAGAGTAGGTATTGCAAGGGCCTTCGTGGGAAATCCTCAAATTATTTTTGCAGACGAGCCCACTGGAAATCTAGATTCAAAAACAACCACTGATGTTATGAATCTCATTACAGGAATGGCAAGAAAGAACTCTCAAACCTTGATAATAGTTACGCATGACGTTAGTATCGCAAGTTATGCGGATAAAGTAATTCATATTCTCGATGGAAACATTGAAAAAATAGTAACTCAAACCCCGTCGGCTAATGTACTGGCGGAAGAAATACAATAATTTGATTTATCAACATAAATGCAAATTATTCAAACACCGCACATAAAATCTATTGGTACATTAAAATTATCAATGGTTTATTGCCAAAATAATTGCTAGAGTCATAAATGATTCATACAATTATTTTGAAGCCAGCTTTTGATTGAAAGTAGAGCAATTCTCAATATCATCATTGGCCTATTGTGCAAAGTTTGATTAAATTTAGTATAAAATTTTTATTTAGTCCAGAAAGGCTTTGGAGGTTAATACATATGAAAACTTTAAAGAAAATAGCAGCTATTAGTTTAATTTTTTTAATTTTATTATCACAATTATTTACAGTGACAGTACCAGTAACTGCCGCGCAAGAGGTAGATCTTGTAGGCTATTTCGTTAATAAGGCCACCATTAAACAAGGTGATACTTTTACTATGTCTTTTAAAGTAAAACATAGTGCCGATGCTTCGAATATATACATAGAAATTGATAGCAGTTCCTTTTCAATGAAAAATTCCAATCCATATTTTATTCCTGTAGATGAAGTTGTCGACGATTCTACAGTTATGACCAAGGGAAACGATTTCAGATATAATGGTGGTTCAAATAGACTCCAGGTAACTATTCAATACACAACACCTTCAGGAACTAAATCAATAACGGATTCTATCAATATATCTGAAGCTATAATTGAGGATAGAGATACTAATGACAATCCTCCAGCAGATACAGCAAAATATGCGCCTAAGATTCAAATAGTAGAGAATTCAGCCATACCCTCCGGAAAAGCTGGCGCTGAAATAACATATACTCTTCCGCTGAAAAACAACAGTTTATATTATGCAAGAAATATTGTGGTTTCTCCAGTGTTAGACGACTCTACGCCAATTACAATTGAAGCAATGAATCCATCTCAGACGATAGACTCTCTGCAGGCCAAAGAAAGCAAGAACGTTAAATTCACCTTTAAAATATCCAATGGCGCAACGCCTAAAACCTATCCAATAAAGTTTAACCTACAGTACTATAATTCTGCAGGAGATTATTTTAGCAATACGGAAACAGGTTATTTAAAAACCTTAGAAGGCAGCCAACTTCCAAGGCTAGATTTAAAAGCAGTCTCAACCAATCCTTCACCTGTTATCCCTGGAAAGAATTTTAAGCTAGATATAACTCTTGAAAATAACGGTGCTTTATCAGCAAAAAATATAAAAGTAACCTTACTTGGATTAAAAAATGACGGTGCTAGTATAATCGGCAATACAAACAAAAAAACTCAGTCACTTATTTATTCTGGTAGTTCGGCTGTATTTTCATTTGATCTGTTTGCTTCCTCCAAAATTGAAACAGGAGCAAACAGCCTTAAAGTAAAAGTTGATTATTTGGATAATTCAGGCTCAGAATATTCCGACGAGATAGAGTTTTTTTATAACGTAGTATCGGAAAATTCAAATACTAACATAGAAATAAAGAACATTGTATCACCTGAAAGCACTCTTTCACCTGGTGACAATGCACCAATATCTTTTGATATAGCAAATACAGGTTCAGCTGACGCTCGTAATATAAAAGTTACAATATCAGCCGACAAGGAATTGATACCAAGAACTCAAAATACAATATTAATTCCTCTGCTAAAAAAAGGCGAGTCAAAGAATGTACTATTTCAGCTTTACGTTTCAGATGAAGCAACATCAAAGAATTATGCCGTTTCACTGAATGTTGAATATGATGCCACTGTTGACGGAACTGTGAACAAACAAGCAGTCATGCAGTATGTTGGACTGAATATTGAAAATTCCACTGGTAAATCCGTTCCAAGACTCATTATTGACAAGTACAGTGTTAATCCAGAAATTGTTAATGCAGGACAGCCCTTTACGTTGAATCTATCAATAATGAATACCAGCAAAGCTTCCAACATTAGTAATGTAAAAGTGACCCTTTCCTCCGATGATGGAACCTTTACAACTGTTAATTCAAACTCCTTTTACATTGACAGCATTGCCCCTAAAGGAACGGTTCAAAAACAGGTCAGCTTCACTTCAAAATCAGATGCTGCTCCAAAGCAGTATATGATTAGTATAAATTATGAGTATGAGGATGAAAAAGGAAATCCTTATTCGACTAAGGACGTTGTAGGAGTTTCCCTTCAACAGACACCACGTTTGGTAGTGGGAGACCTCAACTTCCCTCCAGAAGCCTTTTTAGGTTCTCCAATGCCCATTAATGTAAGCTTCTATAATATGGGTAAATCAACATTATATAATTTGCTTGTAAAACTGGAAGGTGATTTCAGAGTTGAGGGAACGAGCTATTATGTTGGTAATTTTGAACCCGGAAAAACCGATTCCTTTGATGGTGTAGTTATTCCAGAAGCAGCAGGCCCTGTGAATGGTTTCCTTGTTTTTTCCTTTGAAGATGCTGATGGAAACAAGCAGGAGGTAAAAAAAGAGATATCTTTTAATGCCATAGAAATGCCTATGGAAGCTCCTATTGATAGTGAAGGAATGTTTCCTCCAGAGGAAACAGATAAAAAAATTCCACTATGGGCTTTTATTGCTGGAGGGGCAGTTCTCCTTGTAATAATAGTTATTACTGTATTATTTGTTCGTAAGAAAATAAAAGCTAGAAAGGAATTTATGATAGATGAGGAGCTTTGATATATTTTTAATGGGTTTAAAGAATCTATTCAGAAGAAAAACAAGAACCATTCTAACCGTTCTTGGCGTAGTCATAGGAACTGCAGCCATTGTTGTCATGGTTTCTCTTGGAATCGGTATGAATGAGAGTTTTGAAGCCCAATTAAAGCAAATGGGTAACCTTAATATAATTAATGTTACCAAATACAGAAATACTCCCGATAACTCTAGCGGTCCACCTAAGGAAATAGTTCTTGATGATGCTGCAATTGCAAAAATAAGCAAAATTGAAGGCATTCGAGGAGTAACTCCAGTTATTGAAGGAAGCATGAAGCTTATCTCAGGTAAGTATATGGCCTATGTTCAAGTTATGGGAATTGACGTGAAATCAATGCCAGATTTTGATTATCCAGTTGCCCAAGGCCGTTTACTTCAAGAAGGAGATACTGACAAAATAGTAGTGGGAGCTTATATCCCTCAATATTTTTACAATCCAAAGAACTACTATGGTTCAATAGACGGAAAACCACTTGTTGATGTGATGACAGATAAAATAGAGGCAACCTTCGACATGAGTTACGGAGAAAAACATCAGCAGGGCACAGGAGGTTCTGACACTTCCGCAAAAGCTCCTAAGCTCTACAAATTGAAACCTGTAGGTATCCTAGAAATAACAAATGATTGGCAAAAAGATGGTTACATTTTCATGGATTATCTCAATCTTCAAAAGCTGATGAAAGATGCTTCCAAAGGTCAAGGCGGGCAAAATATGATGTTTGATATTAGCAGTACCAGCAAAGGCTATGAACGCCTAATGGTTATGGTAGATAAAATCAAGGATGTTGACCGAATTCAGGCAGAAATTGATGATATGGGCTATGGAACTAACAGCCTTGCAGATATACGCAAGTCCATGCAAAAGCAGTCTCAGACTGTTCAGCTGGTGCTTGGGGCCATTGGAGCCATATCCCTAATCATTTCTGCCCTTGGTATAACAAATACTATGATTATGTCTATATATGAAAGAACTCGTGAGATAGGCGTAATGAAGGTTTTAGGCTGTAAAATGAAAAATATAAGGCAACTGTTTCTGTTAGAGGCTGGTATCATCGGATTATTAGGAGGGTGTATAGGTGTTATTTTGAGTTATCTTACTTCCTATGCAATAAACACCATTGGCAGAAGCTACTTAAATTCCGGAAGGGGCGGTATGTTCGGTATTGGAATGGGTATGGGCGATGCTGAAAGCAGAATATCCTCGATACCTCCTTGGCTGGCACTTCTCTCCATTGCTTTTGCTATTCTAATCGGACTTATTTCTGGCTTTTCACCTGCTAGAAGAGCTATGAAACTCAGTGCGCTGGAGGCAATTAAGACTGAGTAGTTTTACAGTATTTTAATATAAAAAGCAAGCATCTAGCTATCTGAAAAATGAATCACATAACAAAGTTAGACTTTAATAGCGAGACAGTTTTGACTGCCTCGCTATTTTAGTTGTTCATTATAATATTATTCTACTATTATGCAATTTATTTAAACTACTAAAAAGACCTCATAAATAATTTTAACAAAGAAAGCACGAAAAGCTTTACAACCACTACGGTGTAACTCTTTTCGTGCTAATGTACGAAACTTAACAAAAATTATTTAGTTTTAAAGAACAACTTAATTTAATTCTGTAAGCTACAAATTTATTTTGTTTCCTCGTTATTTACTTCGTTAGTTACTTCCCCTGCTTTATTATTACCGCTTTTTTTCAATAAATCTAATACATTTAATCCAGTAATTGCTTCAACACTCTCTGGAAGCTGAGAAATTATATCAGTTACATATCCTGTAACCTTTGCTGCGCCTTTTGCTTCTCCACCATTGGCATTGTCAACAATAACAATTTTCTCAGTTTTAGCAAGCGGGCTAGCTATTGCACTTGCAATGTCAGGAAGTTTTTCAATAATCATTTGAGTAACGGCTGCATCATTGTAAAGTTTGAAGGCTTCTGCTTTCTTAGCCATAGCTGATGCTTCAGCTTCACCTTTTGCTTTGATAATTTCTACCTCAGCCATACCTTCTGCTCTCTTTGCTTTTGCCTTAGCTTCACCTTCCATCTCAATAGCACGAGCTCTTGCCTCAGCAGCTGCAAACTCTCTATATTTATTTGCATCAGCAAGCTTTGTAGCTTGGTAATTGTCTGCATCAGCTTGCTTCTTAATAGTTGCTTCTAATTCCTTTTCTTTTCTGAGTGCTTCCTGCTCTGCAAGTTCAATTTCTTTCTGCTTCTTTGTTATTTCAACCTGCATTGCAGTCTCAGCAACTTCTTTTCTAACGATATTTGCTTGAATTTCGTAAGCAAGGTCTGCATCTGCCTTTGCAGTCTGTTGATCTTTGTTGTAGGATTGAACTTTAAGTTCCTTATTCTTAATTTCTTCTGCAATCTTTGTTTCAGACTGTATTCTAGCAGCTTCTCCTTCTCTGTTTGCTTCAGCAGTTCTTATTTTTGTTTCCTTTGTTGCTTCTGCCTCTGCAATCTGAGCGTCTCTCTTAACTTCCGCAATTCTAGGTTTTCCAAGTGCCTCTAAGTAACCATTCTTATCAGATATGTCTTTGATTGTTAATACCTTTAATTCAAGACCCATGCCTTGAAGTTCAGTTGCTGCAACACCTTGTACGTGTGATGCAAATGTCTCTCTATCCTTGTAAATCTCCTCAACAGTCATTTTTGATACAATTTCACGAAGCTTACCTTCCAGCACCTGTTGAGTTGTTTTTGAAATAACAGCCAACATATAGTCTAAGCCTTTTGATGTATTAAACTGCTCTGCCGCTGACAAAATAGATTCCTTATCAGACTTAACCTTAACAACAGCCACACCATCTGCAACAATTCCAACACCTTGAGAGGTAAGTGCACCGTCAATTCTAATGTCTATCTGCATATTTTCTAAAGATATGACATCAATTCTTTCAAGCATAGGTATGACAATGCCGCCTCCGCCAGTTATAACCCTTCTGCCTCTAAAACCTGTAACTACTAAAGCTTTGTCCTGCGGTACCTTCTTGTACATGTTAAATAAGCAAATTATTAAGATAAATAGTACCACAACAATAATAGCTGGTATTACGTAAATTGAATATTCACCCATCATTTCAAATTCTCCTTTTCGTATTTTTATTTTATTTTAACTTACAACTTAATTTATAAACGCTTTTTCTAGGGGATTTAAATACCAGATATCTCGCTTATGTAAAATATATTGTCTTCTATTTTACATATCACTACCTTTTGGCCTTGCTTAACAGCTTTACCCTCAATATGCTTTGAAGGTGCATTAAACCTTAACGAATTTACTGTGTAAGAAATAGTTCCAAAGCCATCCGCAAGAATATCTGTGGTAACCTCTGCAGCAGTTCCTATTAACATTTCTCTTGAAACATTCGAAGTATTCTCACTCCTGTAAATAGGTTTAGCTACAAAATTATATAACAATGATGAACAAAGTATTCCTGATACAGCTGCAAAAGCTAAAGTAGCAATACTATCCCACTTAAAGTAACTCTCCCCTAATATACCCATTCCACCAAAAACAGTTAAAAGGGATACTGCAACTATTGGATTTAATAATACTGCAAACCAGGATATTATATTCTGTGAAAATCCTGAACCTTCACCGACAGAATGTCCCTGTTGTCCATCAACACTTACAGCCTGGCTCCCATCAGCAGAACTTATTGTATGACCAGCATCTGCTTGAACATGCCCGCTATCTATATTTCCGTGATGTCCTCCTATGTCAGCTCCAAAATCACCATGAGAATGAAGCGCTCCTGTAATTCCATTAATAATCAATGAAATAACAGTATAAAATACACCTACTAAAAATACAACTACATAAAAATCAGACATGTCTTTACCTCCTTTCTGATAACCCTGTGAAAATGACTGTAATTACAAGTATTTAACACATGCACACATTATAATCTATCCTTAGACGTTCTACAAGAACTGCTTTGACTTGATTCTATTCTAATTATACCATAAATTGTTACTAAATTCACAAGAAATATTAGGTTATTACGTAAGTGCTATTATCTTCGATTATCTTCGTTTTTCGCCCTAGTCCATTTAGAATAAACAGTAGTCCACTTAGTATGAACATATATATTAAAAATATTAATAACTAGTTATTTTTCAATTACTAATAAATCTATAATAACTCTGTCATTAATAAAACTCACGAACAATTATTTTATATTATTTGTTTCAACTGAGTTTGATACATCAGCTTAATAAGACGTTTCAATATTTTATTATACGCTTGATTAAAAAGGGCAATTCAGTAATATCAATTGATAATTATAAACATTTAAAATATCAGCTGGTAACTTTGAATAATTTATAAAAATTCGCTTATTTACCTTAGCTTCAAATTATGATATTTAAACATACTTGTCAAACTTCACTATAAAAGAAAAGAAACAATATTCTGCCGCTAATAGACTAAAATATTAATTGACATAAATAAACCTCTATACTATTAACTATTGTATCATTGTACCCCGTTGCCTGTAAATAACTTGAATTCAAATCTTGCAATCCCAATTTAAATATCTCAATCCCAATTTTCAGCTATAAGAAATACAATTTAAGGAACTTAACTAAAATATACATTTAGATACTAGATGTAGTGAAAAATAACTGAATAAAAATAGAAGGAATAAAATATAAATAAAGGTTAGATATTTTTTATATTTATTTCTTAAATTAATAACAGCTTGTTTACCAATATTTTACATAAAAACCTTAACTAATTCACCGTATCTAACTATCATTAACTTGAAAGCATCCATATCATGTAACTAAAAAAGACCATGGACCAAAAATAGCCCATAGTCTTCAGTATTATACCGTTTATAAATAAGCAACTATATTTTAAAGTTTTTAATTAGATTTGATAATTCTTCAGACATATCTGCCATTGCTTTTGAAGAAGATACTATTTCCTCTGTTAAAGCTATTTGTTCTTCACTAGCAGCCGATACTCCTTCTGCATTAGAAGCAAACTCATGGCTTGTCTCATTTATCTCCTGCATTGTACGTTCAAAATCACTGCTGTTTTCAGTCATAATTTTAACACTATTAATAACATTTGATACTATATCCTTAAGTCGTTCAGCCTGTTCATTAATCACATTGAAAGTTTCACCGTTCTTTTGAATAGCTTTCACACTTGAGTTTACAGACTTCATGCTGTCATCCATCTTACTAACGGCTGTGTCAACACCGCTTCTTATTTCTACAATAAGCTTTGCTATCCTTCCACTAGCATCGGCAGACTCTTCAGCCAATTTCCTAATTTCATCAGCAACCACACTGAACCCTCTTCCTGCCTCACCTGCTCTTGCAGCCTCAATAGCTGCGTTCAATGCAAGTAAGTTTGTCTGTTCAGCTATGCCACTGATTAATTCAATAATCTGTCCTATTTGATTAGAAGTATTACCTAAATTCGAAATAACTCCGGAAACTCCTTCTGTATCAGCTTTTAGATTATTTATAGTTTCAATGGATTCAGCAGCAGTCTTAGCCCCTATAGCAATATCATCTATCATATGAACAGTAGTCTGTTGCATATTGTACGTATTATTATTAACTTCATTGATTTGGCTAATTAAATCTGTCAAGTTCGAAAGTGCCATCTCAATCTTTTTAGATTGATCTTCCGCACCTGAGGAAATTTCGAGGATTGTGTTAGCCACTTCCTCAGCGGCTTTTCCAACCTGTTCACCAGACTCGTACAATTCCTGTCCAGATATAGCCACCTCGCTCGATGTTATTGTTATCTGTGTTATTATTTCTTTTAAATTCTGAACCATAGTAGAAAAAGAATTTGCTAACCTACCAAGTTCATCCTTTCTATTAAGAGAATTTTCTATAGTATTTACTGTCAAATCTCTATTTGCCAATTGTTCTGCTTGGGCTACAGCTGCAAGTATCGGTTTGGTTATTTTTCTAGAAGAGAAATAAATAACAATTGATGCTAATAAAATACTTAGTAAAATAACCCCAATTAATACCAACCCCATATTCTTTATTAGCTTCGTGTAAGCTGAAACAGGCTTGTAGGATACTATATGCATTCCATATTTACTGCTGCTAGTGTAAGCAGCAATATATTCAATACCATCTAGTTTAAAGAAATCAATACCAGTTTCTTTAGATTTTATTGTATTATAAAAATCCTGCAATCCACTTTTTTCATCCTGAAAATTCAGAGTTAAAACAATATCTTTATCTATTGATGAAATTACAAGCCCTTCTGAATTCAAAATAAGTGTCTTGAAATCGCTGTTTGAATTACTATTAATAATATTTTCTGATAAACTGTTTAATTCTATAGCCATTGCCACTGAGCCTAGTTGTTTGTCATTGTTTTTTACAGGTGCTACAATAGTAATAACAGGCCGACCAGTAGTAGGTGATACTCTTGCTGCACGTACTAGTAAATCCGTAACGCTTCCCATGGCTTCATTTTCCCATCCAACAGATTTACCCCCTATGCCATCTGCTATATCAATATTCTTATACATTAAGAACACATTCTCAAAAAGACCTTTTGCCAGGTTAAAATTATACTCTAAATTATTTGAAATCTTCTGCAAGTCTCTGCTGCTTGGATTAGCAGAATTGGCAGAAGCCTCACTGAGAGTATCAACAATAAAAGGTTGCATTGCAATTGACTGAGCCTGCTTTTCAATGTTTGACAAGGCTACTTCAATTTGACTCCTCTTTTCAGCAACAATGTTCAATAAAGCATCACTTGCTGAGTTCTCCAAATACTTTTGTGAAATATAACCAGACGTAAAAAGACTTACCAGCATAGGTATTAGCATGCATAGAACAGATACCAAAAAAATCCTCCAACTTAATCCTCTAAATCTGCTATATCCCTTTTTTTTCATATGTTACCCCCTGTTTATTGAAGAATATTATATATTTTGTGCTTGCATTGCAACCTTGGATAGAGATTTTTATGTTCCTGTAATATTTAATCCTCTTTAGGTCTTTATACATTTGAATGCTTGTATAAAGTATAGATTTTTTCTTACATTAAGACAGAAATGGCTTCATTACATAAAACATCAAATTTGGGCTGCTTTTTCAATTTTAATGAAGAATGTTTAACATATAAATCCCATATTATTAAAATTCGTTACTCATTCATATAAATCCTTCATTGCTTTGCAAATTATTGTATAAAAAAGTAGTTCTATTGCTAGTAAATTTTATAGAATACGTTTAAACATAAATTTTTTGTATACTAAAACATAATTACTATTTTTTAGTAAAATTCAAAAATTCACCAACTATTTCATACATTTATTTTCAAATTTTTAATAAAGTTTTCCCATGCTTAATTGTACAAATATTTGTTGTCCAAGTAAACAAACAATATTTTAGTAATAAGTATATTACTTATAAATTTTTACATCTACAGCTTTTAATTAGGAATATAGTATTAATTTGCTTATTGATATATAGTTGATATTTATTGATTTATAGGTGTAAATAATATTAAATTATAATTTTAATAAGGAACTGATAAAACAACATTTTATGTATACCAATGTCTTATTGCAAAAAATAGTATGAAGTAGCAATATATATCTAATTGCGAAGTTCAGTGAGAATTATGCTAGAAATAACAGATGAAGAACAATTATTGTATCCGAAACAGCTGAAGTCAGTAGCTGTAAGTATTGACCCGAGACAAGATGTCTTGGTCATACGGTAGACGGAAGTGTTTGTTTCTCCACCGCAATTATTTCGGTGTCAATTTCGTGAGCGAGCAATAGATATATATTACACGGTAGTACTATTTATGCAGTTTTCTATTGATATATATATTATTTTTTGTTTCTTAACAGTTCCTAGCACACTATGCACCATGGAGGCTATTCAATTATTAGGATTATTGTTATAGGACACCAAATAGAACTCACACAATATCCTTACTTTTCTTTAATTGTTTCGCTAAATACATATCAGATTTTTCCTTACGTTTATTAACCTCATTCATATTTTCAAATGCTGTAGAAATCATCAGTTTAATTCTATTTAGCTGATTAACTTCACTAGCACCTGGATCATAGTCGATAGCTACTATGTTAGTTCCAGGATAAACTCGTTTGAGTTCCTTCATCATACCCTTTCCTGTAACATGATTTGGAAGACATGCAAATGGCTGCATACAAATAATATTTTTTACTCCGCTGTTTATCAGTTCAATCATTTCACCAGTTAAGAACCAGCCCTCACCAGTCTGATTACCTAAAGACAGAACTTCTGCTGCACCCTTTGCCAATTCCTGTATTGTTTCAGGCCCATGGAATCTTTTACTATTATTTAATTCCTTAACCATTGGACGTCTGTAAACTTCTATTGCTTTTATAACTGCATTTCCTACAGTTTGAGCCATTTTACTGCCTGACAAATATTTGTATTTAAAATCCTGATTATAGGCGCAGTACAATATAAAGTCTATTAGTCCAGGCATTACAGCTTCTCCACCTTCTGCCTCTACTATATCTACTACATTGTTGTTTGCCGTTGGATGGAATTTAACTAGTATTTCTCCAACCAATCCTACTCTTGGCTTTACCTCATCATTTATTTCTAATTCATCAAATTCCTTAACTATATTTCTGATAATTTTCTTAAATTCACTTCTTCTTGCTGCTTTAAGGGAATTAATACAAACTTTTGTCCATTTTTCATATAACGCATTTGCCGACCCCTTAACCTTTTCGTAAGGTCTGACCCTATATAGGACATTCATGAACAAATCCCCGTATACTAGGGCCATCATTGCCTTATTCAGCAAACCCGGTGTAAACTTAAATCCTGGGTTTTTCTCTAATCCTATTGCATTTAATGATATTACAGGAACTTTTTCAAGTCCAGCATCTTTTAGTGCCTTCTTCAAAAATCCAATATAGTTTGTAGCTCTACAACCTCCTCCAGTTTGAGAAATCATAACTGAAGTATTATCCAAATCATATTCACCCGATAGCAAAGCCTCCATAAGCTGACCAATAGCTATTATTGCTGGATAGCAGGCATCATTGTTTACATATTTCAGTCCCACATCTGTAGCCTTATTGTCAATTGACGGAAGAACTACTAAGTTGTAGCCTGACAGCCTGAACGCCTCCTGCAAGAATTGGAAGTGCATTGGCGACATTTGCGGTGCCAAAATGGTATGATTTTTTCTCATATTTTTAGTAAACGGTACTCTTTTATATCTATTATCCACTTTTTTTAGCTTAAATCCGCTTTTCTCTCTTTCAGTAATTGTAGCTTTCAGAGAACGAAGTCTTATTCTTGCTGCTCCTAAATTGTTTCCTTCATCTATTTTTAGTGTAGTATAAATTTTCGAATTTCCAGCTAATATTTCTTGAACCTGGTCGGTAGTTACCGCATCTAAACCACATCCAAAGGAATTAAGCTGCACTAGTTCTAAGTTTTGCTGTTCTTTAACAAAACTTGCTGCAGCATAAAGCCTTGAGTGGTAAGCCCATTGGTCAACTACTCTGAGAGGCCTTTCAACCTTTCCCAAATGTGCTACTGAATCCTCGGTTAATACCGCCATTCCCAGTGAGGTTATCATTTCTGGAATACCATGATTTATCTGTGGGTCAATGTGGTAAGGTCTTCCTGCAAGAACTATTCCTTTAATTCCACTTTTCTCTATGATTCTTAAAGCACTCTCTCCTGCCTGTCTAATATCATTTTTAAAGTTTTCTTGTTCAGAATATGCTTTAATTACACTTTTTCTTATTTCATCTTCTCCAATATTAAAGTCCTTAAGTTCATCAAATAGTCTTTTTACCATTTTACTTTCATTGTCAAAAGGCAAGAATGGCTTCATAAATAATATATTCTCTTCTCTTAGAACATCCATATTGTTTTTGATAACCTCAGGATAAGAAGCCACTATAGGACAATTAAAGTGATTATCGGCTTCTTCCTGCTCTTGCTTCTCGTGTGTTATAGAAGGGTAAAAAATAAATTTGACACCTTTTTCAACGAGATTTGCAATATGACCATGCACAAGCTTTCCAGGGTAACAAACCGACTCTGATGGTATTGTTTCAATTCCTTTTTCGTAAAGCTTATTGGATGACCTATCTGATAATTCAACCCTAAAGCCAAGTTCAGTAAAGAATGTAAACCAGAAAGGATAATTCTCATACATGTTCAGTACTCTTGGAATACCGACAATACCTCTCTTTGCAGCTGACTTCTCTAAAGGTTTATAATTAAAAGTCCTATTATATTTATACTTAAATATATTTGGAAGTAGATTTTGTTCTCTTCCTTTGCCAGCGCCTTTTTCACACCTATTGCCAGATATGAATTTTTCTCCATTAGCAAATCTGTTAATTGTCAGCAAACAGTTATTTGAGCATAAACCACATCTTGAAACCTTTGTATCAAATTTAAAATCATTCAATTGATTTTCATTTAAAAAATTAGAAATTGTACCCTCTTCATAGCGCTCTCTAGCAATTAAAGCAGCACCAAATGCTCCCATTATCCCTGCAATATCAGGTCTGACAGCCTCTCTTCCTGACAGCTTTTCAAAGCTTCTGAGAACTGCATCATTATAAAAAGTACCGCCCTGTACTACTATTTTTTCTCCCATATCCTTAGGGCTCTTTACTTTAATTACTTTAAACAGAGCATTTTTAATAACTGAATATGATAAGCCTGCTGATATTTCTCCTACAGTTGCACCTTCCTTTTGTGACTGCTTAACTCTTGAATTCATAAATACAGTACACCTTGAGCCAAGGTCAACAGGGTTTTGCGCCTTAATTGCTTGGGCAGCGAAATCTTGAATGCTCATCCCCAAGGAACTTGCAAACGTGTCCAAAAATGAGCCGCAGCCTGAAGAACAAGCCTCATTTAGAAGAATGCTCTCAATATTTCCATCCTTTATTTTTAAGCATTTCATGTCCTGTCCGCCGATATCCAGTATAAAATCAACCCCTGGGCAGAAAAATTCTGCTGCCTTGTAGTGGGCAATTGTCTCTATTTCACCGATATCTATATTCAGCGCTGACTTGAGCAAGCCTTCTCCGTAGCCTGTAACAGTTGAATTTACTATTTGGGCTTTCTCAGGTAAAACGCTATATAACTCCTTTAGCACCTTTATAGTTGAATTAAGAGGACTTCCCTCATTACTTCCATAATATGAATAGAGGATTGCACCCTCTTCATCTATAAGTGTGGCTTTTGTTGTAGTTGAACCAGCATCAATTCCTAAAAAGCACTTTCCCTCAAAGGTAGAAATATCTCTTCTCTTTACGGTGCTTTTTTGATGTCTGCTGATAAATTCTTCATATTCTCTTTCATTTGTAAATAATGGCTCAAGTCTAGTTGATTCAGCTGCATGTACTTCACTTAGCCTGTCTAAATTATTTAAGAGTTCTTTAAATTTTACAGGCTTTTCATTAACAGACGTTAATGCGGCTCCAATTGCAACAAATATCTGTGAATTTTCAGGGAAAATTACTTGGCTGTCTTCCAGCTTTAATGTATCTATAAACCTATTTCTTAACTCTGAAAGAAAATATAATGGCCCTCCCAGAAATGCAACATTACCCTTAATTGGTCTTCCGCACGCCAAACCGCTTATAGTTTGAATAACAACAGCTTGAAGTACTGATACGGCAATATCTTCCTTTGCAACACCTTCATTTAAAAGAGGCTGCACATCTGTCTTTGCAAATACTCCACATCTTGCTGCTATTGGATAAATTGTGTTATAATCTTTAGCTAATTCATTCAAGCCTGATGCATCTACTCTCAGCAATGTAGCCATCTGATCAATAAAAGAACCTGTCCCGCCTGCACAGGTACCATTCATTCTCTGTTCAACGCCACCATTAAAATAAGTTATCTTTGCATCCTCACCGCCCAATTCAATTGCTACATCTGTCTGAGGATAAAAGGTTTTGATGGCCTTTGTTGAGGCAATAACCTCCTGAGTAAAGGATACTCCCATGCTTTCAGCAAGGCTGATTCCCCCAGAACCTGTAACAACTACTGTTAATTCTGCATTGTTTACAAATTTATTTGCATCGAGAAGCAATTCCTTTAGTTTATTTTTAATATCAGAAAAATGCCTTTCATACCTGCTATATACTAGTTTGTTTTCATTATTTAGAATTACTAACTTAACTGTAGTTGAACCTATATCAATTCCCACATGAAACAAACCATTAATATAACCCATTCGATTGTCCTCCTCGACATTAATAATAGTCATACAATCAAAACTAAACATCACAAAAAACAAAATCTTATACAGGTAACTTATGTTAATATTCATCCAATACTTCTAACACTTTTTATGTCAACAAATAAAAATCACTTCATATAAAAAAATTCATATAAAAATCAAGTCACTTTTTACTACAAACGTTTATTTTCAGCAAACCTTTAACCCCATAGCCCTACCCTAATGTCATAGTGTTACCTGAGGGCAAAAACAAATATAACAACTATAGATAATCTATAGAATAAAAAGATGTATTACTTAATCTGAATAGTTCCAACGAAATTAGAACAGTAACTTAATATCTATGGTGTCAACTCCGCTTTCCCTAAATTATATAAGGATATTAACTGTGTAAGAAGTCAGTTAATATTTTAGAATCTTTGTTCCCAACTAACAACATATATGTATATTATAATAGTTTTATCAATCTAAGCAATAAGTAAATATTGTAAAATATTTAATATAATTTACACCTTCCTCTAACTTGTCTATAAATTTAATATATATATCAATAGTATATGATTTTCTGTTAGATATGAGAACATAATAACAGCATTTGAGTTTTTGAATTAGATATGAACATAACAACAGCATTTGAATTTTTGAATTAGATATGAACATAACAACAGCATTTGAGTTTTTGAATTAGATATAAACATAACAACAGCATTTGAGTTTTTGATTTAGATATGAACATAACAACAGCATTTGAGTTTTTGATTTAGATATGAACATAACAACAGCATTTGAATTTTTGAATTAGATATGAACATAACAACAGCATTTGAGTTTTTGATTTAGATATGAACATAACAACAGCATTTGAGTTTTTGATTTAGATATGAACATAACAACAGCATTTGAGTTTTTGATTTAGATATGAACATAACAACAGCATTTGAATTTTTGAATTAGATATGAACATAACAACAGCATTTGAGTTTTTGAATTAGATATGAGAGCATAATTACAGCATTTGAGTTTTTGAATTAGATATGAGAGCATAATTACAGCATTTGAATTTTTGAATTAGATATGAACATAACAACAGCATTTGAGTTTTTGAATTAGATATAAACATAACAACAGCATTTGAGTTCTTCTAATTACAAAGTGATTGCTGAAACAGTCAATTCACCAGAAATTCAGCAAACACTATATTTTGTAAGTTTACTATGCTTATTTAATTATTTTCCTTTATAAGTATAATTTTCGATAGCTTTTTGTGTCAAAATAAGATAATTATTTATTGGCTAAATACTATGTACAGAAATGTATTTTTTTTCATTGAATTTATTTATTATATTTACACAAATTTATATAAGATATTATTTTATCTAAATTGGACTTATGAAAGGATTGATAAAATGCAGAATCGTAAAAAGAATGATAATATTTCTGTAGATATAATTGGTGAAAATGAAATTAAATTTGAAAGACCCGGTGGAAATGCGGGTAAGGATCCTTTTTGTGTTTATGACCATAAAAGGCATGCAGTGGGCTCAAAAATAATAAATGATGACGGCACAGAATCAATATGTACGGCAGACGGTACTTGGAAAAACAGTAAAAATACTTGAGATTAATTACTATCGGCTAAATATCCAATGATATCAGCCGATAGTTTAATTTTATGTGCTTATTCTGCTGCTAATCATTTGTTAAATCGCCACTACCTTTTATAGATATTCTTTCTCCTAAAAAAGTGGGTTCAGGCTTGATAATTACATTGAAAAAGTCCTTTACTCTGGCTAATACTTCTCTGGAACTCATTCTTGTTTGCCCTGCATATCTCCTTGGATTAGAAGCAACACCATATGCCTCTATTCCTAGCTTGTCAGCAATATACAGCGCCCTATACAAATGATATTTCTGCGTTACAATAATAATTTTTTTAGCTTCAAAAATATCTCTGGCACGATATAAACTCTCATATGTAGAAAAGCCTGCATGATCCATAAAAACATGCTCGGAGGCTATACCTCTATCAATGGAATATTGCTTCATGACATTAACCTCATCGTATTCTTTTCGGCCATGATCGCCACTCATAAGTAATCTGTCAGAAGCTCCATTTTTGTATAATTTAATACCTTGCAAAAGTCTATCCTCAAGCATAGTACTTGGATATCCATTATTCCATACACCAGCACCTAGTACAAGAATACAGTCAGCATCTATGGAAGCTGCTTCATCTTCAGTAATAATCTTATCACTGACATATGTCTTAACATATAAATTAATAAAAAATGTGGATGCTATAACCAATATTCCAGCAGCTATCAATAATAATAGGCTGAATAAAAGCCTTTTCTTTATTTTCTTCATGCTGCTTTTTGATTCTATTTCTTCTTTGTTCTTTTTATTAAGTTTATTCTTCATCATAGTTTTATCCTTATAGTTTCATTCTTGTATTAGCTTCAAGAAAAATATAATCACAAATATACGCTGCTATGTCTAACAATAAGTACATTAATTATATAATATTTTAATAACATTTACATCTTTTGGACTTATAATAATCTTCAAAAATATAATATAGACTTATTTTTCCAAAATTTATGATATAATTAATTATTGAAATCAATCAGTGACACGTACAGATAGGAGTTTACAATGATTAAGGATATTTATAGTTCAAAAAAAAATGTGTTTTCTTTAGAGGTATTTCCACCTAAAAAAGATGATGACTTTCCAGTGCTTTTTAATGCTCTGGATGAAATTAAAAAGCTGAAACTTGACTTTATTAGTATTACATATGGAGCGGGAGGTAGTACAAGTAAAAGAACTCTGGATATTGCTTCCTATGTTCAAAACAAATGTAATATTGAAGCTCTTGCTCATTTAACCTGTGTTTCCTTAGATGAGTGCTCATTTTGCAAATATTTCGGTGAGTTAAAAGCAAATCAAATCAACAATGTATTAGCACTCAGAGGTGATCGTCCAAAGGACATGACGGATGAAGCTTTTTTTAATAGACCCTATAAATATGCCCTAGACCTTGTTAACCTCATAAAGCAAAAATCAGACACATGCATTGGCGGTGCTTGTTACCCAGAAGTACACCCTGAGTCCTGCAATCAAGAAGAAGATTTATATTTCTTGAAATCTAAGGTAGACGCTGGTATAGAATTTCTTCTTACACAGCTATTCTTTGATAATACAAAATTCTATAATTTCTATGAACAAGCCAGAAATCATGGGATATCAGTTCCAATTTCAGCTGGAATAATGCCTATTACAGCTCCAAGCCAAATACATACAATAGTAGAATTGTCCGGCGCATCAATACCAGAAGAGTTAAAAGCAATATTTACAAAATACGAAAATAATGCTGATGACTTTAAAAAGGCGGGCATAGAATATGCTACCAAACAAATTAGTAAGCTGCTTGAATATGGTGTTCAGGGCATACACCTTTACACACTGAACAAAGCTGATGTTAGTAAGGCTATATTTGAGAATTTGGGGTTGAGGTAGGTATCTACGATAGCTTATAATTCCCAAAATTCAAATGAAATTTTCGATTGTAAAAAACATCATTACAACATCGGAGTTTCATCGAGGCGGGAGATATTCTCACCTCCTGATAGCCATAGTGATACCTGCCGCTTATAGAAATGGGGTCATTTTCTTGTCTCGTTATATATCGACTTTTGCACATAAAAATCTATGGGTGATGGAAACTTTTCAACTCCTAAAGTTGCGTAAATTAAATATTTTAAGGCACAGTTTTGTACTGTGCCTTTTTTGAGTTTTTCATATTTATAAAAAATTTTGAATGTTGATTGGAACTAGGTTGGATGTCTGGTTTTAAACAGTAAACTGCTTAAATAGTACTCCCGTGCAGTATATATCTATTGCTCACTCACGAAATTAACGCTGAAATAATTGCGGTTCTGAACAAGCACTTCCGCCGACAGTATAACACAAAGGCATCCTGTCTCGAGTCAATACTCACAGCTACTTACTTCCGCTATGTCGGCTGCAATACTTGTTCTTCACCTATTTTTTCTAGCATCAATTTCTAACCGAACTTCGCAAATAGATATATATGCTACTTAGTACTATTTCTTGCAAAAAGACATGGGTATACAGAAAATGTTGCGTTGTAACAACCTCATGTTCTACAACATATCAACAACCAAAATATATAACCAGTTGATATTATTTCTTGACTTATAATTTCCCTACCCCCATACCTTAATGCGGTTAAAGCCTTCTTTCAGTTCTTGGAAAGGCCCTACTACAGCCTTTTCTGTTCTGGCAGCTCCAGTGTAATCGGTATCTATTACAATGGGATTACCATTAGGGTCATCAAATATGGCATCAACTATACGCACTGTACCAAGTGTTTCAGTGGAAACGATTTTTGACGGTATGTCTAGCAATTCTTTATTCACATTCAACTCAATATATACTTCATTACCCTCCTCAATGATTTTCACATTGGGATTAAAGGATTTATTAGTATAGCTGTTCTTTTCACACTTATAGCCTTCAGCCCCGTTCAGATAAGCATTTGCAGCAATATATACCGGCTGTTCAACCTTATTAAATACTTCATGATCCCCTACTCCAAGACTTAGCACCTGAGCAATATACTCCTCATATGAGGCTGGATTAGCATTAAAGCCTGCAGTTCCACAGTTCTCTATACCTTCTCCGCCAACAAAAATGTTGTTGTAAAAGCGGTCATCACCACCATACACTATTGCTGCTCCTGCTACTTCAGTGGTATGAGGGAAATGATAAGGTGTAGCTCTGTCCAGTACCTTAGTTAAATACATCTTTCCGCAGGATAGGTTGTTGACATATGCTCCTCCCTGTGAAAAATTATCAAAGGAATAGTCTGAAGCAAAAATGTTGTTATCCACTAAATATGGGCCATGGCTAACCTCTACCATCAAATCTCGGTCATTATTATAGTAGAGATTGTTGCTGACACGAACACCCTGTGCCTGCCAATCAAGCCAAGTACCTAGCGTACAGTTGTGAATGCGATTGTGATGTATCTTCACGTCAATAGGTGCATGAAGCTTTATGCCTGCTATTTCATAACCGAAAAACTCATGCTTAACTGCAATATTATAAATATGGTTGTTGTAAATTTCACTGAAGGCACAACCCATATGTCCTACAATACCATTTTGTCCGCAGTCATAAATTACATTATTTCTAATAATGTGAGAACCAATTTTTTCTTTGCTCCAGCCAATCTTTAGGGCACGGAATACAGCTTCCATCTGATATTGATATCCTGGCTTCTGATGCCTTCTTGAACTTAGATTGTGTCCTGTAGACGCTTCTTTACCAATACTAATTGCACTGCATTTTGCATCGTGTATGATATTATTTTCAATAATCCAGCCTTTACTCCAATTTGCACCTAAAAGCCCCGGCTGGTCTGCTGTTGGAGGTGTCCATGGGCATGCAGCATGAGCCATTTCAAACCCTCTTACAGTAATGTAATTCATACCTGTTTTTACTGGATAAAAGCAGCACTTTCTAACATTTATTTCTACTAGTTCTTTATTTGGGTCAGCTCCATGGAAGTTTGCATAAATAGTTGTATTCTCGTTATCCACTTCACAATACCACTGATATATAGTTTGCTCAGGCTGCAGAATTTTTTCAAACTTTCCAGTCCACGGAATTACAACTACACCTGTACGCTTAGTTGGATTTTTAACCTCTTCTAAAGAATGAGCTTCATAAAAAGAAACTCCATTTAAGTACACTTCTCCAAGATGGAGGTAAATACCTGGCGTATAAATAAGCCAGTCACCTGTCAATATCTCTTTATAAGGATTAAAATCACCAAAGAAGGAATTTGACAGAACCACTTTCCATACCGTTCCCCCTACATTTTCCCAGTTCTGAATTCTCTCCGAGCCCTTAATAACAACCTTTTCGCCTTCGGCTGCTTCATAAGTAATCCTGCTGAGATTACTGTAGCCACTGTGATTAGGCTTTACCCATTCGCGATATTCACCTTCATGAACTATGACCTTGTCCCCTGTCTCTGCCACTTCAGCTGCTCTAGAAATAGTTCTAAATGGATGTTCTTTGGTACCTTCTGCAAAATCGCATCCTGTAACCGCCACATGATATTCCTTATTCATATGCACTCCTCCACATAATTCGTAATTTTGGTAATTTGAAACCAATGGATATTGTTTAAAATAAATTTTATCCGTCGACGTCTGTTATATTTGAATTTTAGCACATATCATTTTATAATACTTGTCAGATATTATTATTTTTTAGGCAAATATTGCGTTAAGAAAGATAAGCAAACGTGAGGTATTCGTTGCACAAGAAAAGACACAGCACCTTATTATGGTTTCTGTGTCTAACTTTCATAATTCACTTATTATCTCATTCCCTATATTTTTCCTATATTATTCCTATTTTTTTAACTTTCTGATTATTATTATTCCCAATACTACTGCAATTGCACAAAGGACAATATTAAAAATTAGCTTCAGGTCAAGCTGCTGTTCATTATTATCATTAGAGTTTTCCTTCTTAATTTCCTTAATGCTTAAAACATCATAGCCTTCCTTTAAAATTTGTTCCTTATAGTTTGAAATATCATAGTTCTTCGGCTCTTTGCTTTCGCTATTTCCATATTTTAATATATATTCATCCGCTGCCGAGCCATCAAATACCAATTCATCAACTAGATATTTGACTTCAATTCCTAATATTTCTAAAGGCTTATCATCTTGATTAGATATAATAATTTCTGCTGTATCTTCAGTAACTCTGTACTGTCCCAATGGAATGGTCAAATCCTTGTACTTTGTATTTTCAAACTCCAAATTATAGAGCATTTTAGACTCAAAGCCATTAAAGGTGACCAACCTTT
Source organism: Ruminiclostridium herbifermentans (assembly GCF_005473905.2). NCBI lineage: Bacteria > Bacillati > Bacillota > Clostridia > Eubacteriales > Oscillospiraceae > Ruminiclostridium > Ruminiclostridium herbifermentans. Next base: position 1,614,918 of record NZ_CP061336.1, on the reverse strand, counting down.
TAAACCTGCTATCTGTTTTAAGGGTAATGCTGCTTAGCTTTAGATTTTTAAGATTACTTATCTTTACAACAGTTTTACTATCACTTTCCTCAGTTGTAAACTTCGGTTCAATTGTATTTGAAAAGTATTCTTGCTCTTGAATAACATTATTATGTTCTAGTGTAACCTTAGTAAAGGAAATCTTCTCTAAATTATTTGATATTTTAAATCTATAATGAGTGTATTTTTTTATACCATCAAAAGCTATTTCTAATTTCCTATTCCCATCAACATTATAAATAATATCTTCTTGAACCTTTTCCCATTTAACATTGTCATAGCTTCCGAAAATTTCAACTTCCTTTGCAAAATTTTTATTTTCGGTTTCCACCTTTATTGATGAAGCTGTAACATCCTCATCTTGAGGCATCTTTAGGGTATAATCAAAATAAAAATAATTGTCTTTGACATAGGAGTTAATTTCATTCATTTCGTAGATAGCATTAATTATAGAGTCACTTTCCTCTGAACTATTTATAAAGTACGGTATTGGTTCATTTTCTTTACTATACAGTTCTAAGTCTGCCATGTTCCCCTGTATATTGTTATATATTTCAGAAGTAAGCCGTATTGCTTTATATTTCTTATTTCCACTGTTCTCAATACTAGCACTATACGAAAAATCAATTGCATATATACCTGTAAAACTTAACATAAGCAAAATCACTGCACTAGCTATTATCCTTTTTATCATCAGAAATTACCCCACTTATAGTATCTATTTTTTTATTAAAATATTGGTAAACAAAGGATATGGCAATTAAGGTCACACCAAACACAAAATATGATACTATCCTATAGCCTTGTGACAGGAAGGAAAGATCAATAATAAACAGTTTTGCCACTGCCAATATACACATACCAAGTCCAAATCTACGTATTAATACATATCTCTTTAAAAATCCAAATGTAATCCATGCAAGAGCAGTTATCAAGTATATTATACTTATTGCAGCATTATTCATTTCAAGCCTAAATTGAGTTATCAAATTTTGTGTTAAAATCACTACAAAATAGAAGGATATAATGAGTGGATACCACTCTATTCCAAGCCTTTTTTCTGTAACGAGGGTTAAAACCAAATCTTTTACCACAAATATTGACAGTAAAGCTATAACTGCTAATTCTATTGTACCAATTATGCTTATTGTCAAAGGCACTTCATTTAAGTAGCCTATTACAGGAGAATTGAAGTTTAATGCAAATAGTATTATTAAACCTACCACATAAATTATTACAGACAGCACCTTCATAACCCTGTCTAAAAGAACTTTAATTTTTGGAATGATATATGCCAGTACAAAACTAACTAAAACAACAGCAGCAGTAATTAAATAATCAATGTCAAAGCCGCTTCTTACTAGGAATTCCGATAAAAGCTTATTTAATTTTGCTTCTATTATATATATTGCAAAAAACCATATATTTAGAGTAACAGCATACTTAAATAACTTTATTTGCTTTCCAATTAGGTCCTTTTTATATATCAAGGCACCCATAACAGCAATACTTCCAATAGTAATAGCCAAATACTTATAAACAAACAATGAGCTGCTAATATTGGTTAAATCAAATATGACAAAAGCCAATAGACATAACAATGATACAATAGCACCAGTACGCTTAAATGCTTTTATTTCTTTGTAAATTCCATAAGAAAGAATTGCAACGCCTTCAACTAACCATCCAAGTGACAGCCATACTCGTCCAAACTGGAATGGTATTATGAGAACTACAAATGTCAGTCCTGTAATAAAAAATAGTGCCCTTGCTTTCTTTTCATTGGGCATAAGCTTCTCAACAAATCTTCCCAATGCCATATAAACAGCTGCAAAAGCAACAGCCAGCACACCAGTATAATCCGATAAATTAACAGCATAAAATACAAGATATAGAAGCACTGCACTTATTATTGTATTTAGTGCTAACAATACAATATCTGAGGTTTTAAAGGCCAGTTTTTTCTTAAGGGTTCCAACAACTGGAATAAGTGTATATATAGCAAATGCAAAAGTAATATACAGAATTGTCATCAGGTCATCTATCAAAACAGGACCACGATAGCTTCTTTCTTCCATCATAATAATTGTAATATAAAATGAGCCAAAAACATTCAACCAAAACCCAATATAAGCTGTAATACTCCACTTCTTATTTATTGATATACTAAGTGCCAAAACATTTAGTATAACGAAATATATCATTGCACCATAAATCATTGATTTGCTGCCAGTAATTGAAAAAATGGGCAGATATCCCCCTACCATTGCAAAAGCTGAAATGGTTTGAGAATTATACCTCTGAGACAAGACAAAGGCTCCTGCTGTTATAAGAACACACAGCCCTAAAGCAGGGTACTTTTCAATTACCTCAAATCTAAAGAAGCTTAGTGCTAATGCTACATATAATATTGCTATACCGCCGCTTGTAATACCAAGCGAAAAGACATTTGGTTTTTTGCGGTTGAGAATTTCTCCTGCTACAAGGAGAAGTCCTCCTATCAAAAATGCGAAAACGCACTTTAGTACATCTGGCAATTTAAAATATGTAAATTGTGATGCAGTAATTACACCAATTATTAATAACAAAATACCCAGCTTATTAATGATATTTAGTCCAATAAAAGATTCAATATTGTTTTGTTTAACACGTTCCTTTATTTCGTGCTCTGTAACCTGCTCATTTCTCAGCTTTTCAAATTCAGCAAATCTAGCCTCCTCAAAGGTTTTAGCATTCCTTTGAAGTTCCTCTCTAGCAGCTGTTACTTTGGCATTAAGCAACTTTTGAAGTTCTTCAAGCCTTTTGTATATATCGTCTGAAATATCTACTCTATTTTGTCTTAATATGCCAGCCATTTCATCAATTCTCTTTTTAACTGAATTTTCATATCTGATTAACCGGTTTAGTTCACCTTGAATATTAGAGCTATAGTATGCCTCTAGTTTTTTGTTAGTGGAATTTAATATCTGAATTTTCTCATTATAAAGCTGCTCATATATAGCATTTCTTAAATTTTTATTTTCTTCTGATAGTTTTAAATTGTAGTCTTTTTCTTTTTTTAATGAGTCTTGACATTGTAAAAGTTCTGTTTTTAAACTTTTATTTTCAGTTACCAAATCACTTGCTTCAATACGAGAAATTTCATTCTGTAATTCAGTTAGAGTCTCTTTTTGTCTGGCTAAAATGTCTTTTAAATTATCAACCATTAATATTTATTCTCCTCAAATATTTCTCTTACTGTATACTATACTGTAGGCAAATCCCCTTAACGTTATTTAATAAACACTAATATCTACATTTCAACAATACAGTATCATTGCTGTTCATTCATATAATATTGTTTTTCATTTTTTCAGATAGTTTATGTAAATATGCCTATAATTTTACTTAATAGCTATATTATATAATAAAAATTATTTTTATGATACAGAAATCTGAGTAAATTGCTCTCAAGTATACTACCTTACCACATTAGAAGTCCATGGTCGAATCAATTTTTACAATTAAATGCTATGAAAATTGACTTATGCCTGCTCTTTTTTGCGTATTTTTATTACTAATGCCACTGTAATTCCTAATAAAAAAATACCCATTAGCATTCCAATAAAAATTCTTATGTAAATTCCAGTTTGGTTTTCTGTATTGGACTTATTTGAAGTATCTGAGCTGATATCAGTGTCATCGTTTAAAGCAACATTTTCTATATCATTTGATGAACTATAAATGGGAGGCCCACCAGGCTGTATATCTAATCTTTCTATCTCATTTGATTCTATTGCAGAAATATCAGAAGGCTGAGCATTATTTTCGCTTAATGCCTCTTCCTGTTCTGGAACTTTAAATTTTATGGTTTTCTGCTTTTCTCTATCCAGCCAATCTATTAATTTACATGTAATAGTATACTCAGTACCAGGTACAAAATATCTATAATAATAAGAATAAGAATGCATTAATGATTCCGAAAAGTCTTCAATTGTATTTCCATTTTCTGTATGACTAATAGTGAGTTGAGTGTGTAACGGTTCTTCTCCAATGATATTACATTCTATAGCGTAGTAGTCATTCATTTTTCGAACAACTATATTATCAATATTAGTATCTTCTTTCACTATTTTATTATCTGGAAGAAAGCTTGCAATATATAAAGCCAAGATTGAATTATATTCATGTACAGCCTTATTATATAATGAAATCAATTCATCAGTATCATTTTTTCTTGCTAGTTGCTCAACTATGTCATAGCTGTTCTTTTTTAAATAAGCTTCTCTTTTTGTTGTTTCATCAGAACTTAAATAAAAGTCAGGACTATATCGATAGGTATTATATGTGACTTGAAGATTATATTTAGGCTCAAAATCCTTTCGCTCCCATACCAAGGTATTGCCTTCAAATCTAAAACCTCCTATATTGAGTTTTTCAATCTGATAAGGTTTTATGTTTCCAAGCTTGAAGATAACCTTCGCAGAACCTATAGTGCCCTTCCACATAGCGCCAGTTTCCAGTACATATCCACTATACACATTACCAATTGAATCATAAGTTGGCATAAAGTTATAAGTGTTGCGTATTGTAATCCTCTCATCTGCTTCAAAAGGTACTGTGAAGGTAAAAAACTCATTATAGTCTTGCATATTTAAACGTTCTAAAGTATCTTTTTTAATGCTCTTTTCATGAGTAACAGGTACTTCTTTCCCTTTTATATAAGTTTTAAAATTTCTAATCTTTAGATCTACTGCATTTATGTTTTCATACTTTAAACCTAATTGTCCTGGAAAACCCATGTATACGTTTTTTTTCTTACCTGTATTATGAAATACAAATATACACTCAACACTATTTTTCTCTAAATCCACAGTTATTTCTTCAGCTTCCATTATCACATCATTTTCCTGCAAAGGGAAAACTCCATCCGGAGTTCTCCCGAGATTAGTGTCATCAGCGTAAATAAGTGTACAGTTAAGCACAGTCAATACGACTATTATAACTAACGCTGTAACTAATTTTAAGCAACCTCTTACTCTCAAACTATGCATATAACCTCCCATGCCGAATTAGGCTCATAATTATCTCTTGTCTTCTTAATATATTTAAGCTTTTGGTTTTGCATCATCACTTTGTTCTAACTAAAAAATAAATCTTATATGTCATTGTGGTTTTTCCGTCTTCCGCTGTTACAACAACAGTTGCGTTTCCTGGCAATTTATCAGCCTGCGTAATAGTTACCTTTGCTTTTGAAGCATTTGCTTTGGCTGTTACCTTAGGGATATTCTTTGTGCCTTCTGGCAGCACCACATTGTATACGCTTACATTCTTTTGAAATCCCTGCACATTATTACCATCATATTTCAAGCTGCTTAGGGTAGCATCATCATTTGCTTTTACCTGAAAATAAATCTTATATGTCATTGTGGTTTTTCCGTCTTCTGCTGTTACAACAACAGTTGCGTTTCCTGGCAATTTATCAGCCTGAGTAATAGTTACCTTTGCTTTTGTATCATTTGCTTTGGCTGTTACCTTAGGTATATTCTTTGTGCCTTCTGGCAGCATCACATTGTATACGCTTACATTCTTTTGAAATCCCTGCACATTATTACCATCATATTTCAAGCTGCTTAGGGTAGCATCATCATTTGCTTTTACCTGAAAATAAATCTTATATGTCATTGTGGTTTTTCCGTCTTCTGCTGTTACAACAACAGTTGCATTTCCCGGCAATTTATCAGCCTGCGTAATAGTTACCTTTGCTTTTGTATCATTTGCTTTGGCTGTTACCTTAGGTATATTCTTTGTGCCTACTGGCAGCATAACATTGTACACGCTTACATTCTTTTGAAATCCCTGCACATTATTACCATCATATTTCAAGCTGCTTAGGGTAGCATCATCATTTGCTTTTACCTGAAAATAAATCTTATATGTCATTGTGGTTTTTCCGTCTTCTGCTGTTACAACAACAGTTGCATTTCCCGGCAATTTATCAGCCTGCGTAATAGTTACCTTTGCTTTTGTATCATTTGCTTTGGCTGTTACCTTAGGTATATTCTTTGTGCCTACTGGCAGCACCACATTGTACACGCTTACATTCTTTTGAAATCCCTGCACATTATTACCATCATATTTCAAGCCGCTTAGGGTAGCATCATTACTTTTACTGTAAGCATCGCTTACCACTACCTTATCAACCTTTTCTGAGTTGTCCACAACTACCTTTTCAGTTCTCTCAATTATCTTAAATAATAGTGAAGCAGCCTCCGCTCTCGTCAATGAGCCTTGAGCATTAAATTTTCCGTTTGAACCCACCATAATATTGTTAATATATGCAGTATAAACATAACTTCTCAAATTCTTTGAAATACTATCGTAATCAGAAAATGTGCTTTTAAGCTTGCTATCATTACTTACCACCGATAAACCTAGTGCCTTTACTAGTGCAACTGCCATATCTTCACGCACTGAACTCTTATTACCATAGAAATACATTTTTCCATCTGCAGATTTATAGCCTGTAAGATATATCTTTGCTGCCTCAACCGCCTTATAATCCCAATTTGTTACTGGTACATCTTCAAAGGTTTGATTAGTACTTGTAGTAGTCAAATTTAGAGTCTTAGTCAGCATTGAAGCAAACTGTGAGCGAGTAATACTTTCATTTGGTTTATAGGAATTATCAGAAAATCCAGAAATAATTCCTCGTTTACTGAGTTCTATTATAGCATTATATGCCCAATGATTTTTGTCAACATCTGTAAATCTGCTATTATTATCTTTACCAGTAGTAAAAGATACACTAAAAGCTTTTATAGTAATACCTTTACTATCCTTCAAATTGTTTACGTATAGCTTGTAAAAAGTATTTTCTTTTAATGTGGTTTTAGGTTTTATTACAAGCTTATTGCTGTCACTAGTTTTTATATCAATATCTATTTTTCTATTTAAGTTGTCAATAATATAAATTTGTGTTTCCTGCTGTGATGATTTGAATAAAATATCTCCAGAAAATTTAAGTGTAATAGATGTATCAGTACTAACTGAAGTTTGGCCTTCCTTAGGTGAACTAGCCGATAAAGCAACATTTGAGTATATTGGGCTGCTTTGCTGCCAGTTATTGTTGTAATAATTTCCGTATACGGTCATAACTGATGCTGCATATACTCCAAAAATGCATATAAGTACTATTGGAAATACCGTTACCAATGAGAAAATCTTAATTACTTTTCTTTTCAATTTAATCATCCTTTCCAAAATGTTGTTTAGGTCACACATCCATATTATTCCATTTCTTGTAAAAAAACCATTTCAGAACCATTTCAAGTTTGTAACAACATTTTGTAAATTAGATGACATATAAGACAAATAATTAATTCAACTAACAGTTGAAAATTCCGGGTATTAAAGCTTATCAAATGAAAACAACATTATATTTATAAATAATGATGTCATTATGCAAGAAATAGTACTAAGTAGCAATAAATATCTACTGGCGAAACTCGAATAGAAATTGATGCTAGAAATAATAGGTGAAGAACAAGTAATGTACCGAAACAGCGGAAGTCAGTAGCTGTGAGTATTAACCCAAGACAAGATGCCTTTGTGTTATATATCAAGAGGAAGTGCTTGTTTCTCCACCGTAATTATTTAAGCGTTAATTTCGTGAGCAAGCAATAGATATATGTTGCACGTGAGTACTATTTTTGCAGTTTACTGTTGATTATATTTTTCCTCTAACGTATCTCTGCTCCAAATGGAATAAGCCCTAGCTTTGCAAATTTAAAATGCTGAAGCCCAAAAGGTATTCCTATAATAGTGATGCAGAATATTGCACCAATTACTAAGTGGGTAATAGCAAACTCCCATCCAAATACAATTATCCAGATAATATTAAACAGTAACCCTCCAACTCCAAAATTACCAATTTCAATTTTCCTTCCAAAGGGCCATAAAACAAACATTGAAATTTTAAAGCACTGTATGCCAAAGGGTATGCCTATTATCGTCACACACAAAAGTAGGCCTGCTACAAACCATAAAATAGCAGAAATAATCCCACCAAATATCAACCAAATTAAATTACCTACTAAATTCATAATATCTCCTCTTTTTATATTTAATATTACCTGTACACGAATACTAGGATTAAAGCAGGCTTGTGCAAAAATTAGAAATTTTAAACTGTTTGTCCACAATTAATCACCCCTTTCCCACAAAAATGAAAAGTAGGCTAGGGCTTCATTGCATTTAAACTATCGTTAATCATCTTTCTTAGAGCGTTTATTTCTAGATAAGGATAAGCTGCCAAAACCGCTGATAATTGCAATATAAAAACCGAAATCATACCACCAGCCAGTATTTACAGCTTCATATACTCTTATGTTCTTATCAAACAATCCTATAATAAGCGATACTGGTGATATCCACCCATGCCAGATACCCCATAAAAATCCTGCCGGCTTATCTGCTGTATATGTTCCATCCCCTGGAATACAGCCTGTCAGTGTAAATATAAGTAAAGCAATAACAATTATCAATAATATTCTTTTCTTCATCATAATCCCCCTCTTAAATAGTAAGTTTAATAATTTTATATAATTTAATTTAGAGATATTACTATAGTATGCTTCTCATATTTGCAATGAGATAGTGTCTATTACGGTACGAATAAACTTATAATAATTAATCAACTTTCCCATATAAAATCATAATGATGCTAAATCTTTCAATATGTTCTGCAGCAATTAATACTGTTTTTTATAACCCAACTACAGATGAAAAGCAATTTAAAAAGCAATTCATGTTCAAAATTATCTTCTTTCCAGAGTATTCTTTTTCTTGATACATCTAAACGAAAAGCAATCCATGTTCATAAATTATTAAAAGTTTTTTACAAAAAAACAACTAAATTCTTAGCTATTATATTACTTTTCATTTGTTTATGTTGAACAACTTAAATTTTAGCTGAAAATGTTAAGTAATTATTTAATTAATAATACGCTTTAAATAAAATATTGTCTGAAAATCCCAGAATCAGCAACCCAAACTAAAGAAAAATTCTCAACTTCGAAATTGCTTGATGAAATTAGGAGTATTGCTACATAATTTATCTTTTCTAAACCAAATCAACTTTTATCCAAATTTTTATAGAATATATAATTTACACTTAATCATAATAAAACTAATGAGTAAAAAATATATTGACGTGGAATTTACGATTTAGAACCGTGGGAATAGTAAAACTAATAATTTTAAAAAAGTGAATTACCTATTAAATAATTATTGGGAGGTGCCAAGTCCATTCCATATTTTTTATTGTGTTAAATAAGAAGTAATGGCATGGATATAATATGGGCTTAAAAAAATGCATATTAATACTCACAATTTTGTTTGGATTTCAGTCTAATACTTATGCTTATGAGAGTATAGCCTATTTATTTGCAGGCAATACAACAACATATATAAAAAATGTGGAGCGTACAGGCGCAAATATAAAAACAGTCTGCCCTGATTATTTTGAAATAAACAGTGATGGTACTTTAAAAAATACAATTAAGGTGGATCCTTTATTTGTACAGACTATGCACGCTAAAAATATTAAGGTAACACCTTATTTAAGTAATAATTGGGATAGAACTCTAGGCAGAGCAGCAGTTGCAAACCGTACAAAATTTGTGACACAGCTTGCAAAAAAAGTCATAGATCTTCAATGCGATGGTGTTAATATCGACATTCAAAACCTTACTGAAATAGACAGGGATAATTTCACTGATTTTATGAGGCTATTAAGAGCTGCTCTGCCTTCATCTAAAATAATTTCAGTATGTGTTGCACCAAACCCATGGGGAAGTAAAACTGGTTGGCAGGGTTCTTATGATTATGCTGCATTAGGCAGCTTAAGTGATCAGGTTTTTATTATGGCTTATGATGAACACTATTCGGGCGGTGCCGCAGGTGCAGTTGCCAGTTTACCTTTTGTTGAAAAATCTGTTGCATTTGCGCTCAAACATATTCCACCCTCAAAAATTATACTTGGAATACCTTTCTACGGTCGCTATTGGAAGCAAGGCTCACAAACTGGCGGTTATGGGATTACAGTTGCAGATGTAGAAAGGCTGGTATCAACTTATAAAGCCAAAACGTGGTATGATGAATCAGCACAGTGTGCCCGTGCTACACTTACTATTTCAAATACAGACAATGCTATAATTTGGGGAAGTAATAAGCTTTCAGCTGGAGTCTACGATATTTGGTATGAAAATGAGACATCTATTGAGAAAAAGTTATCACTGGTTTCAAAATATGGACTATTAGGAGCCGGTAGTTGGGCATTAGGACAGGAACCAGACCATTTTTGGAAAAACTATAGTGTGTGGTTAATAGGAAAACCTTTTATTGATATTGAAGATAACTGGGCACAAAGTTTCATTTTAGAAATTTATGAAAAAAAGATAATAAGCGGTCTTCCTGGCAATCGTTTTGATCCAAATGGAAATTTGACAAGGGCTCAAGCAGCAGTAATGCTGGTAAAAATGCTGGAGTTAGAAAACCAGTCAATCGCTGGTATTAAGCCATTTTCCGACACTGTAGGTCATTGGGGTGAAAAATATATAACTATTGCAAAAAAATATGGTATTTTTCAAGGCTATGGAGATAATTTATTTTATCCCAACAAAAAGATAACAAGAGAAGAGTTTTCTGTAATTTGTGATAAGGTGCTGTTTAATCCTGATACTGTAGATTTTTCTCAAAAAATTTATAGTGATGTAAGCCATGAGAATAACATTTGGTCAAACAAATCTATCATAGTACTATCCATGAATAATATTTTGTCAGGCTATCCTGATGGTACCTTCAGGCCAAAAAATACAATAACTAGGGCTGAAACAGTTAGAGTAATTTCCGCTATGTTGGACTATCCAGGTGGTTTTACAATAAGCCCTACAAATGTTCAAAGTCCAACACCTGTAGAGCCCAGATAGAATACAGCCATTCCCTTACTGAAAAAATTTACTGCAAATTCTGTTTGGAGGATAATTTAATTGAAAATCAATCTAAAAAAAACAAGCATATAAAGAATATACACACAATTTAGTTATTAAAAATGGTTGGAGTGAATAAGATTATACTTGTCTAGTAAAAATACTATTTTTGATTTTCATTTAATTATCCTCCATACTGCTATGTATGCAGTTCCCAGTGTTACATTTTTTCACGGTATTACCTCTATATCTAACTCTATACTACAATGTATACAAATCCTAGGCAATACCAGTTCTTTTCTCGACAGGAGACTACATTAACATAAACTTAAATAAACTGCTTATAATCCTTCCAATTCCTTTTCAGAATCTTTGGAGTATCTAATCCGTATGGGCAATGATTCTTGCAATGATTGCAATTTATGCATTCATCTATTCTTTTCATTTTCTCCTGCCATTCTTCATTTAAATATATTGATGTGGGAGCTCTTCTTATCATAAGTGACATTCTTGCTGAATTTGGAATATCAATGTTTGCAGGACATGGCATACAATAGCCGCAGCCTCTGCAGAAGTCTGCACAAAGTTCCTTTTTATCAAGTTCAATAATTTCTGAAAGTTCTTTATTTAAAACAGGGGGATTTTTGACATAGGATATGAATTCATCAAGTTCTTTTTCCTTTTGTATACCCCAAATAGGCAAAACATTGTCATACTGTGCCAAATATGCATATGCTGCTGCTGAATTAGATATAAGTCCTCCTGATAAAGCCTTCATAGCAATAAACCCAATTCCATACTCTTTACATTTGTTTACCAGTTCTATTTCTTCATTTGATGCTAAGTAGCTGAAAGGAAATTGAATAGTCTCGTATAAACCCGATTCTGCTGCTTCTAAAGCAATTTTGATTCTATGGTTTGTGATTCCAATATGACGAATCATTCCCTTATCTTTAGCTTCAAGCATGGCTTCATACAATCCTGTACCATCATTAGGCTTAGGACAAAAACTTGGATTGTGAAATTGATAAATATCTAAGTAATCAGTCTTAAGTAAACTTAGGGAGGTATTCAATTGTTCCCAAAAGCCCTTTACATTATCAGCCATTGTCTTTGATGCAATATATATTTTTTCACGAACATGGCTGAGAGCATATCCTATTTTTTCTTCACTATCTGTATAAAATCTTGCAGTATCATAAAAATTAATACCGTTGTCATATGCTTTTGTCAGCAATAGCTTTGCCTCTTCCTTGCTGATACGCTGAATGGGAAGTGCCCCGAAGCCATTTTTATTAACACATATTCCTGTCTTTCCTAATATTATTTGTGACATAATATTTGTCCTTTCTCAATGCTTATTTTAATATAATAACCAAATAATACAATAATCAAATTGTGCTCACATGCATTAACAAAGTTCCATTTTAAAGCTTTTTTTATATCTAATATATTCATCCTATTTCGAATAAAATAGCTTTTATCCAACTATTAAGTTTGAAGTTATTTTACTTTTCACACCTTCAAACTCCCATACATTTCCACATCTCCAATACCTAAGTGTCCACGTTTCATTTTCAGAATACACCATTACATCAATTCCCCAAGGAAAAGGAAATCCCATATTTGTTTCGCCATTCTTTATTTTTTGTATATCCTCAAGTAAAACTCTTGGCATACCTCCATTTGAAGTAGTTTCCTCAAGCAAAACCATCTTAGGGTCATCTGAGTCAGCAATTTTGCTTATAATATATTTATGATAATCTAAAACACTTGGACCATTCATATTTATATCTGTCAAAATCAGCGAAAATGCTACCAATGTTAATACAATTAGTGAAAGTAACGTTCTAAGTGGTATACCTATAACTATTTTGGAATTTAGTTTATTAATAAATTTATTTTTATGTAAAAAATCAAGCTTTTTAAACCTCCTAAAAAGTTTACTTTTAAATGAATCCTCCTCGGTATCTCTATGGTATTGTTCGTTATTGTCATCAAAAGTTATTTCATTAATCAGTGTCAATAATGCTATGACTAAAGATATAGTTATAGCACCCCATATTAAAAGTATTCCCTCAGAAAATACCCCAAATTCGATTATAGATGAACCTATTATAAAACTTACGAGTATCATCAATGTTAAACGCCCTGAAAAATCAGACTTGTAATTCATTTTCATAGTTATATAATTCATTCTTAAGCAAATATATGTAAGGTAATGAAAATAAAAATCCCATTGATATTTCACTCAACATTAAAATAGTATTGTTCATTTGATCTCCTCTATTTAGTATAAAAATAAGTGCAAATGCCTAGCCATTTTAAAGTGGTTAAACATTTGCACTATTATTGTATCAATAAATTACTATAAACGCTAGTTTGTTTGTCTTGATAAATCAAAGTTAGTTTACTAGCTTTTCATCAAAAACTTGTATATCTAAAAATTAAAGATATGTGTTAATAATATCGAATAATGTTTTGCTACAGCCCCCTGAATCCAATATTGCAGTTTTTTAAAGTGTATGCAGTCAATTTGTAACATTATAACATATTTGCTTCTGAGTTAACAGCTACTACTCAAAATCACTAATTGTTCCGAGCAAATACATCTTCAATATTGCATAGTCTAATGCATTAACTTCTTTGTCTTTATTAACATCAGCTCTAATAAAACTTTCTGAATCTAATTCTGCTACCCCTAGCAAGTACTTTTTCAAAACAGCAAAATCAATTGCATCAATACTTCCGCTATTGTCTATGTCACCCAATTTAGAACCAGATTCAACTATAACAGCTTCTTTTCCATACACAAGTTGTCCCTTGATATAAGCAGTAATTTTATCATTATCTCCTAAATTACTTTCCATTTTGGTATTACATGAATAATCATTTGTAATGTCATAATCGGACGAACCATCTATCCTAAAAGGTATATCTCCTGTACTTGCACCTGGAGCAAGTTTTCCAGCAGCCTCTGTAAATGTTATTTCACAATAAGTGTCAGCATTCTCAGCAGCATTTTCTATTTTGAAGCAATTTCCCAATACATTTTCAGTTCCGCAAGGTGCATATTCACAAGTAAATCTATTTTGCTCACTGCCATCACATGTAAAGTAATAGCGAAGCTTTACATCAGATAAATTTACTGGAACTGTTCCATTATTCACTATATTTACAGTAGCTCTTATTGTATTTTTAAGGTTATGAGCCGCTCCATATTTATATAAAACTTTAACTGAAGGAGGCGTTGTATCTGGATCTTCATTAGGATCTATAGGGCCAAGCTTTGGAGCTTCTTCCCCATATACCAGAACCCCATTCCTATATACAGGAATGTTTTTAGTCAATATATAATCATTTGTAAGACCTTGTCTGCTCCAGTCATTAGTTGGATCCCAGTGAGTCATATAGTTTGAATCTTGCTTTGCTGTTAATATAATTGCAAGTTCTCTGTCACCATATATTTCTCTGCCGCTCCAATCATACTCATAATAGTAGGTTCCACCCTCATCCCACTTTATAGGGCCTCTAAAGGTAATAGGCTCCTGCTGCAGTGAAATCTGTTCATCATAAGCAATGGTCATTTCTACATCATCAATAGTCTGTCCGCACGCCAATAATTCGCTTATATTAAAGAAGTATCTTGCCTTCAAGCCTGTTTCGTAATGAGGAGGCTGACTTGACTCATTATGTAATTTTATAACAATCTGAGAACTTTCCTTTATCTCTCTTTCAACACGCGCTTCACAATAATAATCATCAGTTCTTGGCTCTGGATGTGGGAAATTAGGTATTACTTCCTGCCCTTCACCGTAAAATTTGTATAATCCTGCACAAGCACCTACAAATGCAGCATTATAGTCAACAGCAACCTCATTGTAAACGAAGTCAGTTGTTACATCCTGATGGTAGTCCTGCTTATCTGGTCCGCCTGCTAGAGCTCCCCACAATATATGCCTGTGTTCTACTGGATCCAACATACTTAATGTTTTAGAGCCATGAGCTGCTCTGTGATGAGGATGCTTTACTGAAGGCAAGCCTTGTTCGTAACCATAGCCTACTATATACGAATATCCCATAGGATTTCTTCCCATTATATATTCCATCTGATTCTTAGCCCATGCTCCAAAATCAGTTCTTTCAGGGTGATGCTTCATATACACAAGTGCACATAATTGAGCAGCTGTGTTATAACGAGCAGAACCCCATCCATTTATCATTGTATATCCTGCTGGAGATGTTGATGTATAACCATTGTCGTTTGGCTCCTTATGCTTTGCCATACCGCCTGAGTGGTATTCTACATTCCAACGAGCGATATAATCATATAACTCATTTTCTGGGAATAATGTATTGAGCACTATAAATACTCCGCCCCATACAGCATCCCAGCAATGAACCCATGTATTGAACCACATATTTGTGTTAAAGGTATCAGGTATTATTTTTCCCATGTATCCTGTATAATATCTGCCGTCCTCAGAAAGGGACATAATATCATCTATGTAATCCATGTTACCAGTACAAGCATACAACCAAGTAGCAGCCCAAGCCATTTCATCATCGTCATATGCTGAAGTATAGTAACCGTCTCCCTTTGACATTCCTCTGTTTTCTTTTGCAAATTTATACATAGCCTTTGCAACAGTTAAACAACGCTCTGCATATTCAGGGTCCTCATCTTTAAAGTTCAAATATGAGGTAGCAAGTGCAGCTGCTGTACTACCGCAAACATCACTACCTGGAGATTCAACTGTAGCAAAGTCTGCAGGCCTTGGAATATCATCAGGATATAATTCAGGTGGTCCCCAGTAGGAATGATCCAAATCCCCTTCGCCTACCATATAACAAAATGCTATTAATTCTCCATTTTCATCCAAGAATGAACAGCGTAAAAAAGTATCTGTAAAGTACCTTAAAATCTCGATCATGTGCTCTTCCTGCCCTGATTCCTGAAAGGCATCTCTGAATTCATAGAATCCCCAGCCAAGAGTACCTGCAGTATAACTCTGAGGCAATCCAAACCTTACATGATCTCCAGCATCATGGAAGCCGCCATGTACATCTACAGTCCCGTCTCCATCGGGGTCCAATATATGTTTATACTTTTTAATGAATTCCTCAGAAAGTGAAGTGTTTTCAAGAGGGATATTACAATCTCCCACATGACAATCACCTCTCCATTCTAGCCTTCCTCCTGTAATACCAGGTCCGCATTTATTAGCATCATAAAAATAGATTGATTTTTGCAATGCCTCAGCAAAATTAAAGTAGTTATAATCCTCCCAGCCCTCAGCCGGAGTAAAATTAGAATTCCAAGCTGTATTAGAATTCTCAGGCGAAGATAAAGCTTCTCTTGCCAAAACATTTCCAGATATTAATAATTGTACAGCAATAAATGCAAAAACCAAAAATATAGATATCATTGATTTAAATTTCTTGCTGTTTCTCATTGATTTTACTTGCATAGAATGCATTTTTATTCCTCCTTGTAGCATCAATATAAATTTGTATTATAAATTTGTTTTCATAAATTAACTTATTGTGATAAATTATTTTGAACCTTGCAGTGTATATTACTGTTTTATTGGTACTTCCGTACTAACTTATCTAAATGGGTTACTCACAAGATATTTGTTGAATTTGTATTGGCTCATCATAGTTAATTATACCGTCGCTTACATTCAGCATCCTTGCTTCAATGTTGCGCTAAAACCTACGTCCTGTAGGTTTTACGGTATAATCAACTATTTTTCACCTACAAATTCAGACAAATATCTTTAACCAAGTATCCCATTTATCTAAGTTGTACTCGCGTACCAATATAACTAGTTTGTAGCTCACCTGCAACCACTTTAAAATAAAATCATACAACACGTTAAATTTATCTAATGTAATTCAAAAAAACCGTACCCTATCCTGTATTAATTTGATTCGAATAAGAGTACGGTTTTATTGTTTTGTATATTTACTCATTCATAAAAGAATGAGCGTACTGGATTAGTTTATTGGTCCACCAAGCAGAGCCTTTTTAAATAACGCAAAGTCAATTGCATCAACAGAATGATCTCCATTGAAGTCTGCGTTAACTAAACCTTGAGGCTGCAATTGAGCCATTCCTAATAAATACATTTTCATCAATGCAAAATCCAATGAATCAATTCTTCCGTTACAGTCTAAGTCACCAAGTGAAACTTGGTTTTCAACTTTAACAGGTTCAATTCCATATTTGAGTTCACCCTTAATATAAGCAGTTATTTTTTCATTCTCACCAAGAGTAGTCATTTTGGAATTATAGGAATAGTCATTTGTTTTGTCGTAATCTGATGTTCCTTCAATTCTGAAAGGAATATCTCCTGTACTTCCACCTGCTGCAAGTACACCTGCTCCTTCAGCAAATGTAATTTCACAATAGGTATCAGCATTTGCTACAGGATTATCGATAGTATAGCAATTTCCTATTACATTTTCAGTTCCACAAACAGCATAATCACATACAAATGTATTTTGCGCACTGCCATCATTTGTAAACCAATAACGAACTTTTATGTCTGATAATTTAACAGGTATAGTACCATTATTCTTTATGTTGATTGTAGATCTTAATGTATTCTTTGTTAAATCCACTTCTCCAGTCTTATATAGTAATTGAATTGAAGGTGGAGTATTATCTGGTTCTTCTTCACCTGGATCTTTTGGATCAAGTTTTGGTGGCTCTTTTCCGAAAACTAATTTTCCATCCAGATAAACTGGTACCTTCTCAGTTACTGCATAAGTTTCTGTAAGACCTTCTTTACTGTAATCATTTGATGAATCCCAGTGAGTCAAGTAATTTTTATCCTGTTTAACTCTGAAGGAAATCTGTAACTCTCTGTCTCCATAAATTTTGCTTCCGCTCCAGTCAAATTCATAATAGTATGTTCCTGCATCATCCCATTTAAAAGGTCCTCTTAACTTTATAGGATCCTGCTGCATAGAAATTTGCTCATCATACTCAATAGAGAATATTACATCCTCAATAGATTGTTCGTATTTAAATAGTTCATCAATATTAAAGAAGTATTTTGCCATCATTCCTGTTTCATAATGAGGAGGCTGGCTGGACTCGTTATGAATCCTTAATACCACCTGTGTACTATCAGCAGTTTCTCTTGCTACTTTTGCTTCACAGTAGTAGTCATCTGTTCTTGGCTCCAATGGAGGGAAATTTGGTATAGGCTCATGTCCCTGACCATAGTAATGATACAATCCAGCTAAAGCACCAACAAATGCAGCATTGTAGTCAATTGTCACTTCGTTATATGCATACTCAGTGGTTGAATCAATATGATAATCATTTAAGTCTGGTCCACCAGCAAGAGCTCCCCATAATATATGTCTGTGCTCCTCAGGGTCGTTCATACTATTTGTCTTTGATCCGTGAGCTGCTCTGTGATGTGGATGTTTTGCAAAAGGAAGTCCCTTCTCATATCCGTAACCTACTATATATGAATATCCCATAGGATTTCTTCCCATAAGGTATTCCATAGCACCCTTTGCCCATTCTCCAAAATCTGTTCTATCAGGATTGTTTTTCATATAAACAAGTGCGGATAGTTGAGCTGCCGTATTATAGCGAGCAGAACCCCAACCGTTTATCATTGTATATCCTGCTGGAGATGTTTTATAATAGTTTTTATCAGTTGGATCTTCATGTGGACATTTACCACCTGATAAATATTCAACATTCCATCTTGCAATAAAGTCGAACAGTTCATTTTCTGGGAATAATTGATTCAGCTTTAGGAATGTTCCTCCCCAAACTGCGTCCCAGCAATGAACCCATGAATTGTACCATACATTTTGTTTGAAAGTTTCAGGAATTATTCTCTTCATATATCCTACATAGTTTCCTGTCTCATCAACTGCAACTATATCGTTTATATAGTCCATGTTACCAGTACATTCATATAACCATGCAGCCGCCCAAGCTAGCTCGTCCTCATCATAATCTGAAGTATAGTAACCGTCACCTTTGTGCTTTCCTCTGTATTGAACTGCAAAATCATACATTGCTTCTGCAACAGTCAAGCAACGCTCAGCATATTCAGGATCTTCATCCTTGAAGTTCATATAAGATGTAGCAAGTGCGGTAGCTGTACTTGCACAAACATCACTACCAGGTGAATCATATGTTGCAAAATCAGCAGGTCTAGTTCTTTGATATTCTTCTGGATATAACTCAGGTGGTCCCCAATAACAATGGTCAACATCACCTTCACCTACCATGTAGCAAAACGCAATTAATTTACCATCTTCATCTAAAAAAGAGCAACGTAAAAATGTATCAGTAAAGTATCTTAAAATTTCTATCATATGCTCTTCTTCACCAATTGCTTTGAAAGCGTCTCTGAATTCATTAAAGCCCCAGCCTAATGTAGCTGCACTATAACTCTGAGGCAACCCAAATCTTACATGGTCTCCTGCATCGTGAAAACCGCCATGTACATCTACAGTTCCATCTCCATCTGGATCAATAATGTGTCTATACTTGGATAAGAATTCTTCAGATAGTGAAGTATATTCAAGCGGAATTGCTGCATCCCCTTCATGGCAGGAACCTCTCCACTCAAGTCTTCCACCCTTGTCATAGCCAGCCAATTCACCACATTTCTCTGCATCATAAAAATAAAGTGATTTTTGTAGTGCTTCTGCAAAATTGAAATAGTCATATGCTTCCCAATTTTCAGCTGGTTCAAAAGTTGCTGGTGGTGCATCTGCTATTGCATCGGCAGATACAAAAAACTGTCCTGCAACAACAGCAGCAGCTAAGAATACTGATAGTATTCTTTTTCTTATACTACGCTTTATCCCTTTCTGAACACTATGCATTTTTTTAACCTCCCCAAAAAAATATATTAAGTTAGTATTTAAAATTAAGTTCATATTTTGACTGCCGCATACGCGGCTACGTTTGGGCAATTCCCTCAAATATTCTTCAATAAAACAATTAAGTAGTAAAAACTCTTGTCTGCTAAAGCAACAAGTGAACTATTAGCAGACAAGAATTATTATAGATTAATATAATTAATTAGAACCCACAGGCAGTGTTATTGTACCAAGCAAATAAAGCTTTAAATTTGCAAAATCTATTGCATTTATTTCTCCGTCCTTATTTACATCTGCATTCTTTAATGATATTCCCTCTTGTTCGTTATTTAGCAGATATTTCTTTAATAAAGCAAAGTCTATTGAATCTACTTGCTTATCATTATTTAAATCTCCATAAAGGATATCGTCCCCTGATCCTCCACCAGGCTCATTTCCATATACTTTAACTCCATTTTTATATACTGCAATATTCTCTGTTTTAATATATTTATCTGTTAAATCTGCTGTGGAAAGGTCATTTGATGAATCCCAAAGCTTACTTTCGTAATTATAAATACAGAATTGCACATAAGTTCTTGCATATAAAGAATCACCCGGGAAAGTTATCTCAACATAATAGATATTCTTCTCTTTATCATATGGCTGAATTGAAGATATCGTAGCTTTTGCAGGAGAATAATATACTTTTGTTGTAAACTTATCAGGATTAATTCCTTCATCAGCAAATTCTGATAAGTCAACGAAGAACTTAACAGATAAGTCTTTCTCAAATTGTGGAGGTGATGTTACTATATTGTATAAATTAAGGTCAACAGTTACACCCTCATTATTTGATTTATAAAGCTGAGCTTCTGTATAGTAGAGTGTAGGCTCTCCTTCAATACCAGGAGTAGGTTCAGGAAGCATATCCTTACCAAAGTACTTTGACATACCTGCCAATGCTCCAACAAGACCAGCGTTATAATCTAAGCCTGTTTCAGAATAAACGTACTCATTTACATTGTCATGATATTCATCCTGCATATCGGCTCCGCCTACAAGGGCACCATATAAAATATGTCTTTGAGGCAATTCCTTCTTTTCATCTGCAGGAGGTCCTTCAAGAACTCCACTAGCTGCTCTGTGATGAGGCCATTTGGGATAATTATCACCAAAGCCAACCATATAAGACATATTATTAGGATTGTCACCTAAAATATAGTCTATTTGATTCTTTGCAAAATCAAGGCACTTCTGATCACCAAAATATTTATAATATACAAGCTGAACCATACTCTCTGCAGCAGGATATTTACAAACACCCCAGCTATCAAGATATTTTAATCCACCTGGTGTAGTCTGTAATCTGTTCTGCCAATAATCAATGTGGTCATCAGCAATTTCTTTGTATAATGGATTAGTTGAAAGTGTTGCAAGCTTTGTAAATACTCCTGTCATAACATAATCCCAGCACTGTGTCCAATTATCATTAAAGGAATTACCATTAGCTATTCCTTTTTCAGCCATTAACTTATCTACATCATCCATATACTTACTATCATTTGTAGCTACATAAAGCCAAATTGCTCCCCACATAAGTTCATCAAGATATGTTCTTGGCAAATAATAGCTTTGTCCTTTACTGTTTCCTCTGTATTTCATACCGAAATCATAAAGATCCTTTGCATAAGTTAAGCATTTCTGTGAATATTCAGGATCCCTATCATTGTAATTCAAATACATAAGTGCTAATGCAGCTGCTGCGTCACCAGCTACATCGGAGCCAGGATTTTCAGGTGTTGCGACATAGTATGCAGGTCTGTCATATGTCTGGAGCTCTGGTGGTCCCCAATATTGGTGATCCACATCTCCATCTCCTAGCTGATAGTAAAAGGTAGTTTTGTTAGGGAAGCATTTTATAAAGTAATCACAAAAATGCTTTAAAATATTCAGCATATACCCATCTTGGCCTTTTTCTATGAAAACATCTGAGAATTCATAGTAAGCCCATGCAAGTGTAGACGCTGATGCACATTGAGGCAGACCAAACTTTACATGATCTCCACAGTCATGGAAGCCTCCTGTCAAGTCAAGTCCTACATCTTTACCATCTTCAATATGGCATGGTCCACGCCATTTAATTCGGTTGTTACCAGCATCAGGTCCGCACCAATTTGCTTCGTAAAACAAAATTGATTTAGCAAATGCATCAACATAGTTAAAATTGTTTTCCTTAGCAGCAGCTATGGCTGGCATAGGAAACATACTTGCCATAAAAGCAGCAAGCAGAACAAAAACATAAATCCTTTTTCCTTTCATTTTTTTACCCCCTAAAAAATTTTTAGCTAGTATGCCTTATAGCTAATTTTATTACTTATTACATATTAGAAAATTATGTTTGAATTTCCTTACTTTTTACTTAATTTTGTGGTTATATTATAAACATCTTATCATTTGCTATAAGTACTCCACTAACCTATAGGTAATTTGGTTATACATACTTCTTGTTTTACAACAACAAGTCCTATGTACTACCAAATTAAAATGCTCTCAACTTATAAACCTTTTTTTATAAAGCTTAGCAATTGAGAGCATTCCCCATTATAATATATTCGTTATTATTTCTTTATTTCTGTCGGTTAATTTAATTTTGAATTCTTGTCCATAATAGCTATAAATTCTTTTTTCATGTCAAATAAGTAATAAACAAATGGAACTAACCTTTTTATCTGGCTATTTTCAGATTGTTCATCTGATATTAATGCCACAACCTGCTCTTGGAATTCCTTGTATACTTCAGAGCCATAAGATTTACTTTTAGCTAATCCTGAAATAAGTATAATCTTTAAAACAACATTTTCAGGTGCCGAAAGAGCTAAATTTAAATACCAGTTTAGTATATTTCTTTCACCCCATAGATTTTCAAACTTTACAACCTTATTATCAACCAAGGATTGCATTAATGATTGTCCTAATGCACCTAAGTAGTTGTAGACTATGTCTTCATTTGGTACATTATAATAATCAGCTTCTACAGGTTGAATATCGCTAATTTCCGCAATTTTAGAAATAATGTTATTGAGAGAATTAATAAATTCTGTATTGTTCCCTTCTTTGAGTAATTTCATATCAAAGGCTTGAATTGATTTATTTTTACTTTCAAACAAAATCACCTTTATTTCATACTCATTTCCATTTTCTGTTATGCTTCCAGTTACCAATAAATCTAAATCGTTAGTTCTGGCTGCATCTGAAAGGGATTTGATATCATACTCTGCCTTAATTACAGCAGGACCTATGTCTTTTGCAATTGGAAGGAGAAATCTTGTTTCTTTATTATAATTAAAAAACATTATTTCCTGTAAAAGTAACGGTAAACTCCTAGTCATTCTTCCAGAATCATCTTCAGGCTGCAATTCTGTTACTTTTTCCGTTTTATTTGTTAAGTCAACAAAGGTTAAAAAGCCTATATTTCCCTTTTCCAATTCATTAGGCAAAAGCCATTCTGGAGACTTCAAGCCATAATACCATACTGGTTTGTCAGTTATGACAATTTCATATTCTATTTTTTCAGAAACATTATCTTTTTTGGGTTGTCCTTTTTTCATCAATTCAAAATCATTTGAAAGCTTGGACAGAAAAGCTCTAACATCAGCTCTTTCAATTTTCATAAGTTTGTTTATTAACTTTTGACCTTCTACATGATTTCCTGTTTGAAGGTATGCATGAAGTATATTAATGCCTGCCATAATATCATGCTTTTCTGGGTCATATAGCGGAGCAATTATGTCGATAATTTCGTTAATATATCCGTTGTTGCCCAAATCTCCAGAAATAATGAATAATACAGGCAATTCATCCAGTGCTGAATTTAGAACATATTCATACAGAGGCTTTGCACTTTCTAAATCCTTTTGTTCAAGATAGTACCTTGCTAAATACAGTTGTGGAAGCCAGCTGCCTTTTATTGCTGTAGCTCTTTTAAGTAAATCGATGTAGTTATATTTACCTCCAATCTCTTTATCTAAAAGCATCCACCATTGAAGAGTATATTCCTGATTAGGATCTAGGCACATACTCTCCCATACTAATTCTAGAGCACCTTCTTTGTCATCTCTCGAATAATGAACTCTTGCAAGATTTGTCAATATTAGTGCTGATTTACCAAATAAATTAATATATTCATTTAATGTTTTTTCAGCTTCACCATGTAGTTCATTAGCCATAAAAGCTATTGCAAGAGTAGTATACCCTCGCTCCTTAATTTCATCTATATGTACAAGGTGTTTCGCAGCATCAAGAGCCTCTTTGTTAAATTCATCCTTTAATGCTAAAAGGATGTCATTATACAATGCATCAGCTGTATTCCAATGATTTTTAAACTGATTTGGAAGGACTGTTTTTATCATTTCCTCTCTTGGTATTAATACCTTTTTCCCTTGTTCATCATAGCACTCAATAAAATCATTGCCTTTTGGTTGTTTTTCCTCAGACTGATTTTCTATAGTCTGATTTTCTTCAGATTTATTCTCTTTTGTCTCACTTTCTTCAGACTGATTCTCTTTTATCTGATTCTCTTTTATCCTCTCCAACTCAGATTTTTCTGTCTCCTCTTTTTTGTCATTCTTTAGATTATTTCTGTTTTTAGATAAAAATTCATTAAAAAACCCCATTGCTACTACCCCCTGTTTTCATTTTAAGAAAAAAACTCTTATCTTACATTATTTTACCATAATTAAGTATATCTCGTCATTAAGTATTAAAATAAAATAAAAACAGACAGACTTTTTTTAATTTACTATTCAGCCTCTTAGAATAGATTGTTAAATCAGGCTATGAGTGTTCAAATTTATTTATGTAGAAACCAAGTTTATTAATGAATATTAATGAATTGTATTGAACTTAGCTAAAATATCACAATATATGATGTTGGATTGAATGCTAGATTGAATATATTACGAAAATGTATTTTTGAATTTACAATATTCCTGTTATAATTTTATTCGTTGACTATTTTATTTTAAACAAAATCTGCATAAAAACTCCTTATTTGTTTGCTGGTACGCGAGTAAAACTTAGATAAACGGTTTACTTGGTTAAAGATATTTGTTTAACTTAATTTCAATTGAAAAATCAGAGGTACAAGATATGGATGAACAATATTATGAAAAACTTTTAAAAATCAAAACTACAGGAGAGCAAAAAATTTTCAATGATTCAATTCACTATCATAGATATGAACCAACTTCCTATGCCGCATTAGAAGCATTATCTAGTGCATATAAATTTTCATCGGAGGATAGCATAGTTGACTTTGGCTGCGGAAAGGGAAGGTTAAACTTCTACATAAATCACTTTTTTGATTCTTTTGTTACAGGTATAGAAATGAATAAATTCTTCTATAAGCAGGCTGTTGAAAACAAGAAAAGTTATCTTCAAATATATAAAAATAGAAAAGACAAAATTGTATTTTCAAACTGCCTTGCTGAAAGATATAATATAGATTTAAAGGATAATAAATTTTATTTTTTTAATCCCTTCTCTATTCAAATATTTTCAAAAGTAATTAAAAACATAATGGCTTCAGTTGAAGAAAATAAAAGAACAATAGATATAATTCTTTATTACCCTTCAAATGACTATATTTATTTTTTGGATACTAACTCCAGCTTTGTACTTATTAATGAGATAAAAGTTCAGTATTTATATGATAATGACCCTCGTCATAAGTTCTTAGTGTATAGGGTAGAACATTATAAGTAAAATAAATCCACAAACTAACTTCTATTATATCAATTTATTTCAATTCAGTTAAATTTATATCAAATTATATCAATGCAGTTTTATAATGCAGTTCTATTTTATGTGTTATTCTGCCCCACTGTTTATTTTGGTCAATATAATTTCAGTTTTAATATTACTTTTTAAATATTACTTTAACCTATATGTTAAAAGGTCAGATGGAAATTACGAAATTCACTACCATCTGACCCTTACATATTTAGTTTGCTTCTATGGTTTAATAACAACCTTGACTACATTTTCACTACGCTTTTCAAATAGTTCTACAGCTTCTACTACATCATCCAATCTCATTCTATGAGTTATTAAAGAACTTAAATCAATATGACCTGATAGAACAAGATTAATTAATCTTTGCATATACCCTTCATGTGCAAGTCCCATATTTATATTAACATTTCTCATAAATATTTGAGATAATGGCAATGTAATATCTGTGCCAGTAATTCCAACAAGGGACACATTTCCATTTATCTTTACACATCTTACTGCTTGCTGAATAGCAGATTCAGAGCCTGATGCATCAATTGCGACATCAGCCCCTCTTCCATTTGTCAGTTTCATTATCTCTTCTAAAACATCATCTTCTATTGAGCTTAAAATATGAGTAGCACCTAATTTTGCTGCCATATCCATTCTGAATTTATCTTTTCTTCCAACCACAATAATTTGTAATGGATTAAATAGCTTGGCTGCTACAACAGCACATAAACCAACAGGTCCAGCACCAAAAACAACAACTGAATCGCCAGGATTAACTTTTCCACGAACAACTGCAGTATATCCTGTAGATAAAATGTCTGATATAAAAATTACTTGTTCGTCTTCTAGTATATCAGGAACATGCACTAAACAGGTATCAGCAAAAGGAACTCTAATGTATTCTGCATGAGTTCCTGGTAAATTACCCATTTCTATACCAGTACCATGAATTCCACCATTTATACAATGGGAAAAATCTCCATCGATACAGTTTTCACAAGTGCCACAAAATGGAGAAGGTGGTCCAATTACTCTGTCACCAGGCTTAAAATTCTTTACCGCACTACCTGTCTGTTCAACTATCCCAACATACTCATGTCCTAAAACATAACCAGGAGTTGTTGGAATCATGCCATGTATTAAGTGTAAGTCACTTCCGCAAATAGTTGTAAGAGTAATTTTTACAATAACATCAGTATCCTTTAGCAAACATGGTTTTTCTACATTTCTCAATTCATACTTGTGTAATTGTGGGAAATATAACCCTTTCATGCTACTCACATCCTCACCTAAAGATTAATTGCGAAATAAGTCCGCGTTGGCTCATTCGCCAAATTATTACTTATTACGTCAATTTTAGTATTATTCTACCATGTTTTTACTATTTTTTCAATCATTATTTAAATTTAAACTTAATTATATAATTAATGCACTTATGTCAGAAAATACTTATACTATATAGAAGTGAAAATGCACACTGCTTTCATTGGGATAATACCACTTTAGTTTTCAATTGGTGAGGATATATTCAGTCATACGTACACGCAACTGATATTAATGAAATTTCCCTAAAATCGAATAATTTCATTTTGAATCAAAGCGTTATAATCACAAAATAAAGCCTACTGTTAATAATAATTATAACGGCAGGCTTTATCAATATTTATAATAATATAACATTGTAGATTATGTAGTATTTATCTTCCCCACTTGATGATTGCTGCTATATGGTTTTCTCCCGCTCCTGATGATGCAATAAGGAGATTGCTTCCATCCATCAACAATCCTTTATTTACTGCTTCAGAAAGGTTAACTGGAATTGTTGCAGAAGCAATATTGCCATACTTACTAAATGTCTGGTAAGAATTTTCTGGCTTAATGCCCACGGAATCCCTCCATGCACCATGAGCCCAGTGACATGGCTGATGAGATAGAAACAAGTCTATATCCTCTGCACTTAATTGGGACTTTTCAAATACTCTATCCAATACAAATTTCATATGCTCAACTGACCCTTTTCCAATTTCTCTTATCAAATCTTTATCAAAAGTCAATAATATTTTTTCAAGAGATGGCATATAGTGTTTACGGTCATATAATGCTGGTTGTCTTAATTGCAATGTGAATCCCTTATGATATTCACCATGTGAATTGCAGAAAGATGCTATGTAACCCTTATCATCTGAAACAGGGCCCATAACTATTGCTCCTGCTGCATCCCCTACATAACAGCCTTGATAATCACTAAAGTCAATCATAGGTGAGTTAAATGCTGAGGTTATTATTAGAATTTTTTTAAATTCTCCTGTTGCTATTAAGTTTGAAGCCATAACCACCATCGTCACAAAGCTTGAACAGCAAGTATCTATTGTCCATGCTCCAGCTTTTTTTAAGCCTAACTTATGTTGTACTATACATGCATTACCTGGCAGAATTTCGTCTTGCATCATAGATTGAACCATAACTAAATCAATTTCATCCGCTGATACACCTGCAACTTCCATTGCTTTTTTACCTGCTTCAGCTTCCGCGTCAGACGGGAGCATTCCTTCTGGGAAAACTCTTCTCTCTTCGATGTTTTCAAAAGGATTTTTGCCTTCTTTTAGATCCAAAAACTTAATGTTGTTCCAAAAATCATTTTTTCTAACCTCCTGAGGTATAACCGAAGCCACCCCTAGTATCCCTGCTGATAATAATGATTTGTTCATCATGACCTCCTAACATAACATTTTTTGTTAAATTTTATTATTTACAGGCTAATATACATTTTTTATTGTTTTATCAATGTTAAGTATATTATGTCATAATTATACAATTGCTTCTTATTTTTTACAAGCACTTTGTTAAATTTTGTCGTTTGCTATACATATAAATCATAATATGGATTTATAAATAAAATACTTATACTGAAAGTTTCACAGATGCAGAAAACACCTTAAAAACAGAGAGCCATCATCTGTTAAGCAATTGGCCCTCAAATAAAGCTTAAGTTTGTAATTCTATTCTAACCATTGACATAGAAACTAAATTTCAGTTTGCAGTTCTATCCCAACCAGTGAAATAGAACCTAAATTTCAGTTTACAGTTCTGCCACAACTATTGATATTGAAACAAAAAATATGCTCCCCTGATAGTGACAACTTTTATCATTTCTACTGTCTACTACAAGGGGAACATATTAGTAAAAAACAATTAGCCATATAATAAAATTTTTCAATATTCTGTTCTACCCAAACTATTAATAATAAACCTAAAATATAACCCAATCTTAAGACTCTGAATTATTGGTATAAACTTCAACATACTCAATAAACTGATTAACCGATAAAGGCTTAGAATATATAAAGCCCTGTACTACATCACACCCTATCTCTCTTAAAAAGTTTACTTTTTCACTGTCTTCAATACCTTCAGCAACAATCTTCATTCCTAAGCCCTTAGCCATCGTAACCACACTTTTAATTACAGAATTATCACGTTGTTTGTTATTTGATTCTTTAAAAAACAGTCTGTCCATCTTAATTACATCTACAGGTAATTCTTTAAGCAGGTTAAGTGATGAACTCCCAGCACCAAAATCGTCTAAGGCACATGAGAAACCGCTTTTCTGGAGTCTTTCCATAATATTTTTAAAGGTGTCATAATCTTCAAAGACAGCACTTTCGGTAAATTCAATTTCAATTGCTCCATCAGGAATGTTATATTTGTTCTTAATAGATATATAATATTCAATAAAATCTTCATATTCTAAATCTATTTTCGAAACATTAACAGCAATTCTTATATTTTTGCACCAATCTTCCTCTATATGCTTACTTATAAATCTACAAGTAAGTTCCATAATATGACGATCCAATTTAGCAATAAATCCATTTTTCTCAAAAGCCGGAATAAATGTTCCTGGGTAAATAATTGTTCCGTCTGATTTTATCCATCTCACAAGGGCTTCTGCACTTAATACTCTATCCTTCATCTGTATATAGTGCTGTGGCTGCAAATATATCTGAAATTCATTTTTTTCAATTGCTTCCTCAAAGGATCGAATAATTTCTGTTTCTTCAATGAATTTGTCACGCATTTTTTCATCATAGATAACAAGCCTTTTTGCATCGTCTAAACCTGTTTGAAGTGCAAAATTTGCTCTTTCAATCATATCTTTAACAGAATATTTATTTTGATCCTTACATAAATAAATACCACAACTAATTTTCATTGAATAATCTGACTTTATCCTAAGTTCATATTCATCAATAGCCATATTAAATTTTAAAACCCAATTTTCAATATCGCTAATTTGTGAATATGTAAAAAATACTACATATTGTCTGTCAGAATATTTGGTAACTATACTGTCTTTAGGCAAATGAATATCAATAAGTTCTCCCAAGTGCTTAATAATATCATTTCCCTTTTGACGTCCATATATATTTAAATACAATTCATAATTCTGTATTTGAATACTAATAAATGCATATTTATCACATGCGTTATTTTTAAATTTTTTATCAACTTCTGTTTCAAAATATGTCTTGTTCAATATTTTAGTTAGTACTTTATTTTTGTTTAAGCTTCTAAACAAGAACTTTTGACTATACATCTGCTTATCTGCATCTGCTATAATTTCGCTAAGGGTTCTATTTTCAGTAGGCAATGCCAAGGTACCTCCAAGACTAACAGAGATATTTATTGGCATATCATATAAATCCTTTGCCGTTTCAACATAGTCATTAATCTCGTTTATCAAATCATTTATATGGTTATTCTCATAATCCCCTGCTAATAAAAGAGTAAATTCATCTCCGCCAGTACGAAATGCCATTCCCTTAAGCTTTTTTATATTAATCTGATTTTCCAAAGCATCTGCTAGAATACGAAGAGCCTTGTCACCCCATTCATGTCCATAACAGTCATTAATTGTTTTTAAATTGTTAATATCACCAACTATACAAATTAAATTTTGACCTGAGTTCTTAGCATTCTCATAAACACTCAGAGCATACAACTCGAAGCCATTTCTGCTATAAATACCAGTAAGTAAATCCTTTACAGCATAACGCTCTAATTTTACATACATTTCGTGTAAAGCATGTTCCTGTCTTTGAGCCTGCAGTGCACTATCTAAAATATGAACCCAATGGCGATAATTACGATTTAAAAACTCTGGCTGGCCCTCAAAGCAAATTACAGTATATCCAAAAACTATTCCATAAAAATGCAGCGGCATAAAATAGTAAATCATTGTTTTTTCTCTTTGCCTGTTTATATATGGAAGCATCTGCAACTTGGAAAAACTCTTTACTGTTGGATAATTATCAGCTTTGTTTTTGCGTTCCTCAACTAATATAATATTGTCCGAATATATATCTTCTTCATCCTGTTTGTCCAACCAATTTTCATTAAGGCAAATATATAAGTCACTATAATTGCCTAAATTCCATAAATAAGCTTTACATCTCTCAAAGCAATCCTCAGGATTATCTAAAGAGAGCAAGTCTTCCATCATAAAATTATATTTTATAAAATGATTTTCAAAGGAGTTGATTTCTGCATTTTTCCAAACATCATAAGTTAGAGGAATATTTATCTCCTGGTGAGGAGTTTCACATCCACATGTATTCCATATAACAAGTTTTGAATACTCATCCTTTTGTTCAGGAAGTGCAGCGTTGTATAATATATTGTATATTTTACGGACTGCTGTTTCTCCAAGGGCTCTTCCCGAACGCAAGGTGGAAGTTATGTAGAAATTTTCTTTTACATTGCGGTCGGTTGCATCATATCCAGTCACTATAATATCTTGGGGTATGCGGATTCCTCTTTTGGTTAATTCCTCATAAACATCAACTGCCATTAACTGGTTTGCACAAGCAATTGCCTGTGGAAGCTTTTCTCTTTTTAGGAGTTCTTCAACCATAACTCCTGTACAGTTATAGTAATAAGTACCTTCAAAAATAAGAGACTCATCTATCTCAATTTGCCGCTCCTCTAAAACTTCCTTGTATGCTTTAAGCCTATTAATGGAATGTTCGTGATATAAAGGCCCTGATATAAATGCAATAGAAGTTAAGCCATGTACATCTGTCAAATGATACAACATTTGTTTCATAAGAGTTTTGTCATCAAATTTGAGAGTGGGAAAATAGTCGCTATCATAATCAAGACATATTACTGGTCCATTAAATTCATTGCGGACTCTATCCTCAATTTGCCTAGCAACTCCTGGTATGCACAAAGATTCAGGAACCATTAATATTGCATCAAGTTCCTTGAAATTGATTAGGTCGTAAATTGCGCCCTCACCTTTAATATACCTAAATTGACCCATTGTTTGGTTAAAATTTGTAAACACAAACAAATCAAAATCTAATTTTTTAGCCTCATTCGCAATACCAGTTAACAAAGTCATACAATGAGGTGCTTCTGCCTCTCCAATTAATACACCAATTCGTTTTCTCATAGGTTTATCCATGTCTAGTACTTAATGTTTAAAAAAGTACTAGTATGAAATCAAATCCCCCTTTTTATTCAACATATAGCTTCTTAATCACTTTTATACAGCAATTTGCATTGTTTCATCTATTAAAGTTGGTCCTAACAGCTTGCATTGAATATATTTAAAAATACATTCAAAACTAATTAAATGTGGTTACTTTATTCAACCCTTTAAATAAAGCATTGCGAATGAGACTTATATAAGTCTTATGCAATAAATTACCACATATTTCAAAATATTGTAAAATATCTCTAAATTACTGTAAATTTTACTTATATTTAAATTTTATCACAAATAGTAAAAATATCATATAGACATTTTATACCACCATTTTTATTGAACTAACTTAACTTTCGTTTTATTTTTACAAAGCTTAACTTAATTTTTTAAAGTAGTGCAATAATTATTCAATATATTATAAAAAACTGTATATAATTAAGTTATTATTCTTCTTTTATGTTGTATTTATTTTAATTTTATCATAAAACATCTTACTTTTCTTCACTATATTTTTTAAATAATACTTTTTACTTTTCTAAACTTTCAATTCAGCTTATTTTCTTCTTTTAGCAAACTCATCATTCCAACTGTAAGATTTATAATAATTTCTGCCATAAAATAAGGGGGTTTTTTCAAATCATCATCAAGCCATTTCTGTACTATACCAACACAGCCTGTAATAGTAAATGAATATATATATTCTGCATCTTCCTTAGAAATCTTAGTGTTATCAGTTAACTCGGAAATAATTAAATCATATACAAGCATCATTAATTTTTTCTGAAAACTAAAGTCTCCACGTTCACTCAGCAACAATTTACACAGTTTTGCATTTTCTTTTATGTATTCAAAGGTTTTTTCAGCCAAAAGAATAGCATTCATCTCACTATTTTTTTGACCAAATGCCATAATATGCTCGTTTATATTATTTAGCAACTCATCCTCTATTTTTCGAAGTAAATCATATTGATCGTTGTAATGAGAATAAAATGTGGCACGATTTATATCCGCAACCTCACAAATTTCTTTGATAGATATTTGTGATATGTCTTTTTGTTCAAGAAGGTTTATCAAGCTTTCTTTTAATACCATCTTTGTGTATTTTACTCTTCTATCGACTTTTCCGTTATTCATTTTGTTCATACCCTTCCTCTCTTGAAAAATACTTCGTTTGTACCTATAGTTACTTGTCTAATAAATTCACAAAAATCTGCTCATAGCTTATTATGTGTAAAAAATTTAAAAATTGTATATTTTTTACTATTTAGGATATGAGCTGTATAAAACAATACATTATTTTTATTGAATTACATATTATTAAAATCAGATTATATAAGCTTTTTTAGAAAAACCAAAACTTAATGATAATAAATTTAATTTTATAAGTTAATTACTAAACACTTTTATAAAAAATGTTTAACAACTAACATTTTAAAAATATTTGTATGTTGAATTCCAATCACAACGTTATTAAACTATACATATGACATTTTGTCAACACAGTGTATAATAAACAAAAACAAGGAGGATATGTAGTGGTTAATTTTTCTCATGCAATTATCAGATACAAGAAAACCATTCTATTAGTGTTTTTGTGCGTCGCATTATTAAGTGCACTTATATCACTCAATGTTTCTGTCAACTACGATATGGTAGATTATCTACCAAAAGATGCGCAGTCTACAAGCGCAATAAAAATAATGCAGGAAGAGTTTGGTGGTGAAACAGCAAATGCAAGAGTTATGCTTACAAATGTGTCAATACAGGAAGCACTTCAATACAAGCAGAAAATTTCCGAAATTGAAGGAGTTACATCTGTAAGCTGGCTTGACAATATAGTAGGTTTAGATACGCTGCAAACTACGCCACTTGAATTTTTAGACTCATCCATTGTTAAAAACTATTATAAGGACAAAAATGCCTTGCTTACTCTGTCTATTGAATCCGGCAAGGAATCAGTTGCAGTAAATGCTATATATGAACTAATAGGAGAAAATAATGCTGCTGCGGGAGACGCCGTAAATGCAGCTGAAACCCAAGCTATGTCAGTGTCTGAAGTAATGAATGCGATGTTTATATTACTTCCGATAATTATAATTATTCTAATAATTTCAACAACCTCATGGATTGAGCCATTACTGTTTTTGTTTACTATAGGTATAGCAATAGTTATCAATATGGGAACAAATATTATATTTGGTGAAATATCCTTTATAACACAGACTGTGAGTCCTATTCTGCAACTGGCAGTTTCCTTGGATTATGCAATTTTTCTGCTTCACAGCTTTAGACATCATCGTATGTCACATGAACCACAACAAGCCATGCTATTTGCCATAAAAGAGTCTATACCCACTGTTGCAGCAAGCGCAGCTACAACAGTAGTAGGTTTTGCTGCACTAATTTTTATGCGCTTTGGTATAGGTGCAGATTTAGGAATTAACTTGCTAAAGGGTATTATTTTAAGCTTTATTTCCGTTATGGTATTTCTGCCTGCTTTAACTATGATTTCTTATAAAGCTATAGATAAAACCAGTCACCGCAAACTAATTCCAGAATTTAAGAAACCAGGCAATTTGTTAATAAAAGTAAGAATACCATTTTTAGTACTTGCACTATTTGTAGTGATACCTAGTTTTCTAGCTCAATCTCAAACTGAATTTATATATGGAATGAGTAGTATTACTAGTGCATCTCGTGTTGGAAAGGATACCGCTTTTATAGAAGAAAAGTTCGGAAAGGAAAATGTACTTGTAATACTTGTTCCAAAAGAAAATGCAGGTAAACAATCCGAGTTTTGCAATGTACTTTCAGAAATTCCTCATGTAACAAGTGTTGTTTCCTTTGTTACAGCTGTCGGTTCAGAAGTGCCACCTGAATTTGTCCCAAAGGAAGTTGTAAAAGAATTCTATTCAGAGAATTACGCCAGAATTATTCTATACACAGACACAGCTGAGGAAGGAGAAACTACTTTTGACTTGGTTCAAACTGTTCTTGATAAGGCTGCAATGCATTATGATACTTATTTCCTAGCAGGACAGAGTACTACCTTGTTTGATATGAAGAGTATTGTTTCTACAGATACAAAGGTAACTAACCTTGTGGCAATACTAGGTATAGTTCTGGTATTACTAGTAACCTTCCGTTCGACCATTTTACCCTTGCTATTACTTTTCACAATCGAAACAGCTATTTGGATAAATTTATCTTTTCCTTATTTCACAGATAAACCCCTAAGCTTTATTGGATACTTAATAATAAGTACTGTACAGCTAGGAGCAACGGTGGACTATGCCATTTTGCTCACTAACGCATATATGAATAATAGAAAAATCCTTTCTAAGAAGGATGCAATGCAAACAACATTAACCAATAATTTGGCAGCCATACTTACATCTGCTGTAATCCTTGCATCTGCAGGATTTACATTAGCATTTACTACAAGCAATCCAATTATATCCGAACTAGGAACACTTCTAGGTAGAGGTACTCTGCTTTCAGTAACAATGGTAGCATGTGTATTACCTGCTCTACTAATCTTATTAGATAAGTTTTTCCGCAAAAAACAAACACAATACAATAAAGAATTAAAATTACTAGGAGAGTGATTAACTTGAAAAATAAATTAGTAGAAAAAACAATATTTAAAAAAATATTATCCCTTATGTTAGCATTTTCATTACTCTTTATGTCAGTTATGCCAGCATCAGCAATAGATACTCCATCACTAAAAGAAGAAGTAGTCTATGGTATCCTTGGCTTAGATGGAAACATTAAAGACCTCTATGTTGTTAATATATTTAATGGCGGCGCTATAACTGATTATGGCAATTATTCTGACATTCGCAATTTGACTACCTCTGAAAAAATAAATCAAAATGGAAGTCAAATAACTGTAAATACCACAGCTAAAAAATTCTACTATCAGGGAACTCTAGAAAATAAAGAGTTGCCTTGGAATATAGCACTAAAATATTTTTTAGATGGGAATGAAATTTCCGGCGCTTCACTTGCTGGAAAGAGCGGTAAGTTAACAATTTCAATGTCAGTAAAACCAAATAATAAAATAAATAGTACCTTCTTTAATAACTATGCGCTTCAAATTGCCCTTTTGCTTGATAACAAGTTATGCTCCAATATTCAAGCAGATAATGCCACCTTTGCTGAAGCAGCGGGTAAAAAGCAGCTTACTTATACAGTTTTACCAGGTAATGATATTGATATTAAAGTAACAGCAGATGTTAAGGATTTTGAAATGGATGCTATTTCAATTAACGGAATAAAAATGAATCTAGATATGACATTTGACAGTTCAGAGTTTACTGGACAGATTTCAGAACTTACTGCTGCAATTAAAGGTCTTGACAGCGGTGCTGCCGAATTGCTGGACGGGCTAAATCAATTATCTAGCGGAATGCAAAAATACACCGATGGAATGAAAGCCTTTACAGGCGGACTCGGGCAACTTTCAAGCGGAGCAGATAAGCTGAATACAGGTACAGCAGCACTAAAAAATGGTTTGAATGAAATAACAAAACAAAATGATTTATTACTTAATGGTGCTCTGGTAATACAAAAGGCAACCTTTGACTCAGTAAATGAGCAGCTTAGCGGAATGAAGCTAGGTCTTCCTACACTTACACCAGAAAATTACAGCGCTGTATTATCCTCCATTCCCAATCTTGAAGCTGTTAAAAAGCAGCTTGACGGCACGGTACAGTTTACACAGGGCTTAAAGGGTTATTTAGACGGTGTTGCACAGTTAAGTGCTGGTGCATCAGATTTAGCAAAGGGTACCTCTGAATTTAAAGGTTCCGCTTCCCTAATAGCAACCTCGGCAAATGAACTTTATACATCTGTTGCAGAACTAAATAAAGCCATTAAAAAATACGAGATGGTCTTACTTCATATAAAGCTGGAACACAAAAGCTTAAAGTAAGCACTTCAGGCATAGGCTCAGAAATAGATAAAAGGGTTGACGAATTAATCAGCGGTATTTCTGGTAATGGCGATAAGGTAGTATCCTTTGTGTCAGATAAAAATACCAATGTTTCAGCAGTACAGTTTGTTCTGAAAACAGAATCAATATCTATAACAGAGCCTTCTAAGTCAGTAGAAGTCAAACCTGTAAAGTTGAACTTTTGGCAAAAGCTATTAGCACTGTTTGGACTTTATAAAAGCTAATTCTCAGGTCTTTTCTAAGTAAAACAAATCCAGAAACACCTGTAATACGGTATTTCTGGATTTATTTTTATACTAGATTAGCTATAAATTTATATATCTACTTTCATATATTCATCAAATTCCTTTTTAATTTCAGCTGAAGGTTCTCTGGTTAATAAACTCACTACAAAAATCACTACCGCAGATATTATAAATGCAGGTAATAACTCATATAGATTAATGTATGATTTAATAAATGTTCTCCATACTATTACTGCTATTCCTCCAGATAAAATTCCGGCAATAGCTCCTTGCCAATTCATCCTCTTCCAATACAGTGACATTAATATTGCTGGTCCAAAAGCAGCTCCAAATCCAGCCCATGCATATGCAACCAAGTCAAAAACTGAACTGTCAGGATCACTGGCAATAACAAATGCTATAATAGCAACAACTAAAACACTAAATCTGCTTATCCAAGTCATTTGTTTTTCACTTATATTCTTAAAAATATTCTTGCAAATATCCTCAGATATAGCTGATGATGTTACTAGAAGCTGGGAATCTGCGGTACTCATTATTGCAGCTAAAACTGCTGTTAAGAGTAATCCAGCAATAATAGCAAGCCCCGGACCCTTTAATAAATGCTGAACCATATATATAAATATTTTTTCAGCATCCAATCCAGCTGCTTCTTGAGGTGAAACAACAGTAGAAATATATGCTCTGCCAATTACACCCAATAATACTGCTGCACCAAGAGAACAAACTACCCATACAATGGCAATCCTTCTAGCAGGTTTAATATCTTTTGAGTGTTTAATACCCATAAATCTAGTTAGAATGTGTGGCTGACCAAAATAGCCTAGTCCCCATGCAGCAATGGATAATATACCTAAAAGTCCAAAACCTTCAAATCCTGTCCATTCAGCCAATCCAAATCCTTCTGGAACTTTAGCAATTGAAGCCGCCAACTCAAAAGTCGCATCACTTCCACCCATTTTAATAACAGCAATAATTGGTAATGCAATAATAGCAAAAAACATCAGTATACCTTGAATTAAATCAGTCCAGCACACTGCCAAAAATCCACCCATGAATGTATATGATACTATTACAAACGCACCTATCAGAAGCGCCCATATGTAATCCAATCCAAAAACAGTATTAAAAAGTTTAGCTCCTGCAGAAAATTGAGCTGCTGTATATATTAAAAAGAATACAACTATAAAAACTGCAGAAATCATTTTTATTATATGTGTTTTATCCTTAAAGCGATTTTCCAAATATGTAGGTATAGTTATAGAATTATTACTATACTCAGAATATTTTCTCAATCTCTTAGCTAATATAAGCCAATTTAGATACGTTCCTACAGCTAACCCCAAAGCAGTCCAAAAAGCCTCTGCCATTCCATAATTCTTTGTAAGCAGAAAAGCTGTTCCAGGCAAACCCATAAGCAGCCAACCACTCATGTCAGAAGCTTGGGCACTCATAGAAGTTACCCAAACATTTAAATTTCTTCCCCCCAAAAAATAATCAGTTTGACTCTTATTTTTTTTGTAAAAATAAATACCCACTCCAAGCATACACATTAAGTAAATAAATAGAACTACAGCATGAATTATTACTTCCAAAATTTTTACACTCCTTTACATTAATTATTTTTTGCTAATTAATAATGGTGTAACCGTTGATAATATTACATTCAAGATATATAACTTTACATTTTGTCCTCAAACCCGAATAATGTCATTCAAAAATTTGTATCTATAAAAGTTATCCACATTTATGTAAAATTCATTCTGCAATAATCATATCCATGCCTTTCATAAGGGCAAAAACTCAAATTAAGTAACGGCATGAGGCCGGTTCCCCATTACTTCACTGCTTTGCTCTTTTTTGTATATGAATAATTATACATGAATGTCTATAATTTTACTACTATGTATTTTATTTAATTAATTACAAATCAACTGAAAAACCGATACAATCATAAAAATTCAGAATTTAGGCTAAAGTCTATTTTTATAGCAATTAGAAATAAAGCTGCATTTTTAACCAACTTAAAGAATATTTCATCTAAGGAAGATATATTAACACAGGAGATTTCTTAACAAAGTATATATTATAACAAAGAAGATATTTTAACAAAAAAGATATTAATTTTGCAAAAGAGATGAACCAAAAAAGCAGGGCTAAATTAATGTACTAATCTCCAAGTTAGATTATAGTCTAACTTTTTGGTTGGGTACAGATACATCAATTTACCCTGCTTTTCACTAATATCTCATTATACTATAGTTTCAGCTGCTATCACATTACCATTTTTATAGCTGCTACGCTTGCATCTTATCTTTTATTTTATCTTTTATGTTTTGTCCATACTTATACTAAATAAAATAACTTATACCGAAACATTAAAAGTTTCTATTTGTACATTTTCATTAGAAATATCATAAAGTACACCATTCTTATATCCAATGCTCAAATTTAAATCCGGAATTTCTGAAAAGTTTACCTTTGATAACTTCTGTAACAAACTATTAAAATATAAGTAGGCACTACCTTTAAATTCGTTTGGTACCGCTTTAGTTGTTTTAAGAGATTCCTTATATATGTCTAAAGCATTAATACCTTCCTTATTAATAAATTTATTGTCAACTTGTATAAAATTCCTCAAATCTAATCCCGTTACATTCTGAAAATCTTTTAATGCACGATACTTTGTTCTCACATTATCAGATATATTGGTTGAACAATTATGTAAAATATGAAAAAATAACTGTCTAGAATTATCACCATTATTAAGAGCCTCTTCTAACTGTCGTATAAGTTCTTCGTCTTCTATCCCTAACACCTTTAACTGATACTCAAATGGGTCGATTGTTAAATATAAATTGTCAGATGGAGCAAGGCTTATGCCAAATTTAGAAAGAATGTTTTGAAACTGTAAATTTACCATCTGACGGTTATAGCTTTTCATATCTGATTCTGAGGGTTCGCTAACTGCACCTGATAAATGCGGATCATTTAAATTTCCGCCTCCAGATAAACACCCATACAAAGTCATTTCCAATTCATTTTCATACATAGCTCGTCTTTGCGAATAAGAATAATCTTTGTATGTAGAACTGAAAAGATATTTTTGACCTAATGCATTGCTTAGTTCATCAACACTCTTATATTTTGAACGGTTAGACACTGAAGCCGAATAATAAATCTCTTCCAGTTTGCAATAAGCCTTATATACATCACTATTTTGACTATAATTTTTACTTTTAATTTCATCAGTAGTAACTTCATACTTCTTTTTCCATGCTGGAGTTTGTGGTGTTTCTGTTGTATATATGCCTTTTATATTATAATAATTAGTGTATGTAGTATTTATTCCCATCTATCAATCACCTCAGTTACTTAATTTGTGAATATCTGGTAACCTGTATCATGCAAATCATATTGCCATTTTAATGTTATTTTTACATTTTTCATTGTGGACTTAGCACTTGCCAATGCATTATATCTAAAAGACCATATTTGCTTTGCTGCAAAATTATTATTTATTGAAATGGAATAAGATCCACTTGTTGCACTCGAAACGGTTGAAGTATACCATGTCGTTGTGCTATTAGGTCTTATTTTATGATGTACATTTCCTTGGCTTGGTGACTGTGTTCCTGATGTACTTACATTAGTAACAATTGCATTATTCGGAATTGTGGAACTATTGGATAAATCTAAAGTAAGTATGGTAGAATCTACACCATTAGCATTATATGGTGAATTACCATTATTAGATGCTGTACCTGAAAAACTAAAAGTACCAGAACCTGTTCTTATTCTGTCATATGCTGAAATACTAAAATACATAGCCGATTGATAACTATTTCCCCTACTAACTACAACATAGAATGTTTGTGTTGATGATGAATCATTATCAACGTCTATATATAAAGCAGGAGTTACTCCAGTTGTATCTATTATATTAATAGGATTACTTCTACTGCTTCCTACATTTACACCAATTCCATTTTTAATTTGAACACTCATGCCTACATATGCTCTGTCAGATGATACTCTGAGGTAAATGTGCTCTTTTGCACCAACAGTAAATTTAAACCAAGATTCATCAGCATCATTTGCCATAATCGCTGTTCCTGATGAATTAATGTAACTCCAAGAGCCAAAATTATAGGCTGTAGCTTGTGTATAATTGTCAGTAATATTCGTAGCTGCAGTTACCTGCGTTTGAGGAACTAAACTTAATATAAATGCTAAAGCTAACATTAATACACGTATCTTCTT
The DNA here is from genome assembly GCF_005473905.2 of Ruminiclostridium herbifermentans. Lineage (NCBI taxonomy): Bacteria > Bacillati > Bacillota > Clostridia > Eubacteriales > Oscillospiraceae > Ruminiclostridium > Ruminiclostridium herbifermentans. The sequence continues at coordinate 1,573,311 of NZ_CP061336.1, read as the reverse complement.
TACTACTGTTTTCATAAAACATCCACCCTTCATTTAAAAATTTTTTTATTTCTTTAAAAATCTCAATCTAAAATTAAGACTAGTGTTTTAATTTTAAATAAATAACATATAATTACACGCTAATGATTATATCGTCATCATTATGGATAATATTAACTATTTTTATAATTATTAATAAAATTTATAATCATGTCCAAACGTAGAATGGAGTGAACCCCTTTCGTTACACAAAAAACAATACATAGAAATTAATCTATGTATTGTTTTTGGTAAAAATTAATATTAGATTCAGTATCTAATAATTATATGTATAATAAAGTTTTGCGCAATGAATATTAAGTTCAAACTTTCTTTAAAAAACTATTACTCATTTTAGGTTCTGTATATCCATGATAAACCTTGATATATCAATGAAGTAGTATAATTCAAAATCAGCAGACTAATGCATATTATCTTTTAGAACTCCTTTTATTCTGATTGACGCACCCAAAACTGTGATAAAATATCCTGAACATCCTGTGGCTTGTCTTGAATAGCTTGACTCCATGACATACCATTATCTTGAGTAAAGCCCGCCATCGCCTGTATAAGCTGTTCAACCTGCGTATTAGACAATGTACTGGTGTCTTTATTGCCACTAGCTGTGTCATACTCACATATTTTGTCCTGACCGTCTCCTAGATTGAATATATATGTGTCGTTTCCATAGCCTCCTTCCAATGTGTCATTTCCTGCTCCTCCAACTATTACATCATTTCCATTCTCTCCATATATGATGTCGTTTCCTTCTCCTCCTAGAAGAATGTCATCTCCATTTGAATTACTGTTTGATTATGGATTGGTAATCAAAGAATTAGGTTATGAAAAATTGATTGATGTAAATGGATTTATTCAATATTGAAAGAGTATGGAAGCAATAGAGATGCTGTGAGTATTGCAAGCTATCTAATACAAAATTCTAACTGTGTGAATTTATTTGAAGTAGAATCTAAAGCGTTAAGTGTTGGTACAGCTAATGGTGATTTTATTATAGGAAGCATAGAATCTGACAAAATATATGGTGATGTTTTAATAGCAAATTTTTAACCCCATGACCTGCATGGGGTTATTCATAAAGTATAAATCAAATATAAAATTCTCAGATTTTTTCTCTAATAATCGGCATACTCATACATCTTGGACCTCCACGTCCTCTAGACAGTTCATATGATTCAATTTCCATAACCTCTATGTTATTTTTGCGTAAAGCATTATTTGTTATTTTATTTCTATCGTAGCAAATGACCTTTCCAGGTGAAACTGCAAGAACATTACAGCCGCAACTCCGTTGTTCTCTGCTAGCAGCGACGGAATCACCATCCCCACATTTAATTAGATTTACCGAATATAAATTAAGGTATTTCTTCAATATACTCGTTAAATTCATATTCTCATATTTTATGTTAAGTTCATTATTTTTTCCCTTGGTAATACAATAAACATTCAATGATTCCTCAATACCTGGATATATGATAAACTTGTCATAATCAGTCATTGTAACTACAGTGTCTAAGTGCATGTAAGCCCTAGTTTTTGGAATATCAAATACAAGGACAGAATCAAAACCTGCTTCTGAATTTAAAAGATTTTGAGCAACTATCTCCACAGCCATTGGACTTGTCCTCTCACTAATTCCAATAACTACAACTTTATTTGATAGAACTAAAATATCTCCTCCCTCTATGGGATGTATTTTGTCTCTGTCATACCATTTAGCTATATTTTTAAACCTAGGATGATAGTTAAAAATATACTTTGCAAAAATTGTTTCTCTGTTCCTAGTCTCATTTGACATAACATTTATTGAAATACCCTTACCTATTGATGCAAAGGGATCTCTTTGAAAATATAAATCTGGTATAGGATCAAGAAAGAAGGGATATGGGTTCTTTACCATTTCTCCAAGAGATTTGGGTATAATGTGATTTAAATCTTCTTTCCTGATTCCTGCAATGCATTTTAATACCAGTTCTTCTGGAGAGTAAGTGCTAAAGATCTCCTTTATAGCTTCTTGAAGGCTTTGGCTAACTATGTTTCCCTCAATCAAAAAATCATTTAAAAATTCTTCTTTAACTGTTGGGTCGTTTAAAATTTCAGCCATTAAACCAGTAAGATATAATACTTCTACTCCTTCACTTTGAAGAATGTCAGCAAACTGATTATGCTCTCTTCTAGCCTGATCCAAAAATAAAATTTCATCAAATGTTGGCCTTCTTACATGATTGGGGACAATATTTTCTACTTCAGCACCAGGACAATGAAGCAAAACCGATTTTAACTTACCAATTTCACTATAAACCGAAATACTTTCATCTAAAGGCATATATACCTCCACCAAAATGAATATTTTAAAATGAGATATAATCTATGACAATACTTTCATTGATATTTCTAATTTATAATTCCCTTTTTATTTTTGATTATTACTAATTTGATACTCATTAAGAAAAGCCCCAAATTGAAAAAACAGGATAGAAGTAAGAGAGTGAATATTTGTTTGCACCTACTCCTTCGATAATCCCTTATGAAGCCATATTTTCAATATATTTTTGATAAGCCTCAAAGCCTTTTAAATCAGCAAAAGATACTTTGTTTTCCTTAACATAGTACTTGCTGAAATGAGTAGTGTAAAAAGTCACCATTTTAGTATCAGAATTATAAACTCCCTGCATATTTTCAAGCGTTCCATCATTTCCAATAAAGTAAACTGTTATATTATTACCGTTTTCTCCATCTTTTAGTGTGTAAGGAATTGAAAATTTTATAGGTGTCTTTGGATTACTCCATGATGCTTGTGTTCCATTTATAGTCAAAGAAATATCTATAATAGGCGCATTTCCTACTATTTCTGCAGCTTTCGCAATTCCTTGTCATTCTCAAAAGTTATTCTCATCGTATACCACCTAATTAAAAAAATTTATTTATATCTCCACTTTTACCATAATGCATCCATTTGTCTATTCGTTTATGTAAATAATAACCTTAATACTTTTGGTTATGTTATTAAATTTGAAATCAACTTCTAATCCTAAATAATCTACGTAAATATATCACCTATGAGCACCAGTAAGATTAATACGTTCAATTCAACATAAATCAATGTGCAAAAAGACTCCCTTTATAAGGAAGTCTTTAATTATTAAGTCTTTAAAGCTTTGTATAATTTATTTTGCACTATCTAAGTAAATCAAATTTAACTTGATTTATTTCTTGCCTATTAAAATTATTTCCCAGTTAATCTTGTTAAATTCCGCTTGTATAAGCACTTACAACGTTTATAATATCAGAAAGAATTACCCACACTTACTAAACCCACAATATCTGCATATCACACAGCCACCTTCATGTTCAACGGGTTTGCCACATTCAGGGCATGCTCCTACAGAATCTATTGCGGCAATATTTTTGTCTGGATTTGAACATTCCGCCTGCATTGTGCATACAGAACATTCAACTCCGCATTCAAGCTCTTCCTCTTCATCTGATACTGTTCTTGCCGTTGGTCTTTGCAGAAGACTGTATTCTGTTAAAACCTCTTCTGTAATTGCCTCTTCATCCTTTCCGTTTTGAATTTTGGCAACCTTCTCAATTAATCTGCCTATTGCATCAGGACAAGACAGTACTTTTAAACCTTTTTGCCTAATTGTAGACGGACATCTGATTCCCTTTAGCTGTTCAACTATAGACATTACATCCATTCCTGAACGAAGTGCAACAGAAATTAATCTACTTGTTGCTTCTGACTGTGAAGGACATCCTCCTGCACGACCAGTGTTAGTAAACACCTCGCAAATACCATTATCATCATAATTAACAGTAATATATAAATTTCCGCAGCCAATTTTAACCTTTTCGGTAAAGCCAGTTGTAATATCAGGTCTTGGTCTTGGTTCAATTCCATAACTATTTGCGATTAATGCTCCTTTATTGTTTTCTTTACATGAATCGCAATAAACATTCTCACCTGCTGGCAATGGCTTATTTGCTTCATTCTCTTTACCCTTAACCTTACCGATATTCAGCACCTGCAAATCACGGCTGCCGTCCCTATAAATAGTTACGCCCTTGCAATGGGTTTTATAGGCAAGAACAAATACTTCTCTAACATCATCAGTTGTAGCATCATGTCCCAAATTTACTGTCTTTGAAACAGCATTATCAGTATGCCTTTGGAATGCTGCCTGCATTTTGACATGCCATTCCGGTAAAATATCATGAGCAGTAACAAATATATTCTGAACCTTTTCCGGAACCTCTGCCAACCCCTTAACAGTACCAGCTTTAGCTATTTTTTTCATCAATTCATCAGAGTAGAATTTTTCTCTTATTGCAGTATCCTTGAATACTCTATTTACCTCTATCAATTCGTTATTGTCCATAACATTTCTGATATATGATATTGCAAAATTTGGTTCAATTCCGCTTGAAACTCCAGCAATCAAACTCAGAGTTCCTGTAGGGGCAATAGTTGTAACAGTCGCATTTCTCAGCTTTATGCCCTTTTCTGCGTAAATGCTATCCTCATAATATGGGAATACACCCTTTTGTTCAGCTAATTCCTGAGAAGCCTTTTGTGCGTTCTCCTGAATAAAGCCCATAACCTTATCTGCTAAGTCAATTGCTTTTTGTGAATTATATGGAATTCCTAATGAACAGAGCATATCAGCCCAGCCCATTACTCCCAAGCCAATTTTCCTTGTACCCCTTGTCATTTTATCTATTTCTGGTAAAGGATATTTGTTAACATCAATAACATTGTCAAGGAAATGCACTGCTTTCTTCACTGTGGCTGCTAGTTTATCATAATCCAACTGTTTTCCATCCTCAGTCAGCATATTATATAAATTAATTGAACCCAAATTACATGCTTCATATGGCAGCAGCGGCTGTTCACCGCATGGATTAGTACTTTCTATTTCGCCCAGTTTTGGTACAACATTATCTATATTTAATCTATCTAGAAAAATAATACCAGGTTCACCATTCTTCCATGCCATTTCAACAATGGTATTAAATACGCTTTTAGCATTTAATTTGCCTGCAGTCTCTTTAGTCTTTGGATCCACAAGTTCATAATCCAAATTATATTCAACTGCCTTCATGAAATCTTCAGTAATTCCAACACTAATATTAAAATTAGTAATCTCAGAATTATCTTTTTTACAGGAAATAAAATCAAGTATATCAGGGTGGTCAATTCTAAGAATGCCCATGTTAGCACCACGACGAGTTCCGCCTTGCTTAACTGCTTCAGTAGCAGCATTAAAAACCTTCATAAAGCTAATAGGTCCACTAGCAACTCCACCTGTGGAATTTACTGTTGCACCTTTTGGTCTTAACCTTGAAAAGCTAAAACCTGTACCGCCTCCGCTTTTATGTATTAGTGCAGCATTTTTTATTGTTTCAAAAATACCCTCCATAGTATCTTCTATAGGTAATACAAAACACGCACTTAGTTGTCCTAAAGGCCTTCCGGCATTCATAAGTGTTGGTGAATTAGGTAGAAACTCCAAATCTGACATCATATCAAAAAATTCTTGTTCAATTTGAGCCAGCCCATCTTCGTCAGTATAATTTGCATCAGCTAATGCAATAGCCTTAGCAACTCGTCTGAACATACCCTCACAGTCCTCAAGTAAATTGCCATCCTCATCCTTAGATAAATATCTTTTTTCCAACACTTTAATGGCATTTTCAGAAAGCTTCATTTACATATCTCCTCTCACATAACTTTTGTTTTTAGTTCTTTCTCTTCTATAGTGTATTTATTATAACGCCTAGATTTAAAATAAATTCTCTTAGCTTCAGAAAAATTTCATCAATCAGAAGCATATAAACGGGGCTGGAAATATTCTCACCACTAAAAAGCAAAGCACTACCTTTCACTTATAGAAGCGGGCAACATTCTATTGCCTTATTATATGTAACATCGTATAAATTATTTAATTACAAATTTCAATGGTTTTTTACATCATAAAACAGTAATTGCCTTGTTTCTATAATCAAAAAAATTACAATATTTAGTATTGTTTTTGTACTCCAGCACAATATATTGTATCACTTATTCAATTTACAATCAATATATATAAAATATTTAGCCACCTATCTAACATATACAAGTGAAAAATCAACCATTTAATATGAATTATTGCCTCATTCTCCAATAAGAATCTTTCCCGAAAAAAAGGATAACATTTTAGTAAATGCTATCCTCATTCTTATTATATTAAACTACATATTGTTAATATTTTATTTCTTCTCAAAATATGCTTCTTGGTACTTATTTCCCGAATCCCAAAGTATCCATTCATCATAACCAGCATCATATACTGCTGAAATTTGCTCACGTATCTGCTTTGGTCCATAGGTCTGATAATACCCTTTTGGCAGATATTTGGCTGTAAAAGCTTGAATATATGGTCTTACCTTTGCTTTATAATCAGGTACCTCTGCTATCTTTTTCTTACCTGCTATTAACGCATTATACATGACCTTATATGGCTCTAAATCAGGTTTTGCAAAGGGTATTCCATTGATGGTCTGTCCAACCCCATTGCCCATTACACCATTTGATGCATTGGCATAATGAGATGGATAAATCATTGGGCTAATACAATATATATCCTTACCTACTTCCTCTATTATCTGCCCTATATTATTTCCATCACTTTTACTTTCAATTATAATTGCAAAAACATCGGCAGAAACAGGTACTCCCAATTCTTGATGAATTTCTTTTTCAGCTTTTGCAAGAAACCCGTTTATAGCCTGTGACTTTGCAGGTACATTTGTTCCATAATCAAAATCATTCTTCCTTCCAGTAGGGAATCTAACATAGTCAAATTGAATCTCATCAAAACCCTTTGAGACAGCCTCTTTTGCAATAGCTATATTATAGTCCCAAACTTCTTCAAAATATGGATTAGTCCAAGGATCTTTTCCATTTTCCAGCCATAGAGTTCCTTTTGGAGTCTTAATACCTAAATCAGCTCTTTTTTTAGCTAATGTTTTATCTCTGAATGTAACAATACGTCCAATAACGTAAATTCCGTTATCATGGAATTTCTTTACAAGTTCTTCAGGATTATAATACTTAGTTTCTGCTCCATATTTTTTTACAACATCTAAATTTGATTGATAATTGAGAGAACCATCTTCTTTAATATCAAGTACAACAGTATTTATTTCAGTTGTCTTTGCCAATTCTATAATCTTATCAACCTTAGCAGTTGAGCCACCAGAAGGCCCCGTTAAGTAAACCGCCTTAACCTTAATGTCTTTTATACTTGGCGATAGTTGTAAACCATTTGTTTGCTGTGGTTTTTGACTTTCTATTGTAGTATTTTCAGCTTGACCTGTAGAACTTGCTGCCTCCGAATCAGTATTTGATTTATCTGCAGGTGTTATAGCAGAATTTTCAGCTACTGACTTTGAGTCATCAGTATCTTTTGTCTGTGTTTGGTCAGATGGTCTTGTGTTTATATCAACAGCCTCGCCAGTTTTGTTGCCATTCAAAGATGATGAACATGCTGATAAAAATAAAATAGAAAAGATAGTTACAGCTATAATAGCAATTTTTGGTTTATTATTCATAAGTACCCCATCCTAAAATAATTTTGATATTCATTAGTATAAGACTGAACTTCAAATATATGTACATTTAAAACATGTCATTATAACCAATACAGGCAATATAATCATATAGTCATACAATAGTGTATTATACATAATGAATACTAAAAAATCAATGACATAAAATTGTAAAAAGGCTCATATCAGCTTATAACGCCTAGATTCAAAATGAAATTTTTCGATTGTAGATAAATTTCATTTTGAATCTAGGCGTTTCAACGATGAGGAAGAGATTCTTACCTACTAAAAACCAAATCGGTACTCGCCACTTTTATAAGTGGGATTATTTCTTCCTCTTTATAATGCTGAAATGAGCCTTTTGATTATTTTTATTAACTATAAATTTCAGTTTGCCATTATACTAACCATTGACACAAAATCTATATTTATACAAATAAAGTTTTAATCAACTGCATTTAAATGTAGAAAATATGCACTAAAAATCTTTTTGCACAATATTCCTAATTTTAAACTACGTATCCAGCAATAAGCGCTTTCCAATTATACAATTACAAAATAACTATTGCAACTTATTTGGTTTTAGAATTTTTATGTTCAACATATCTCCTGATGAGTTAACAGCTTCATGAATAATTGGTTTATTAGGGTCATCTGGATTGTCTTTCTTAATTATAAATTTCATGTTATATATATCTCCATAATACCTATTAATACCATCTGTAATTACTTGATTATCTGCTGACGTCTTTATAACAAATTGAACAGTTATTTCATCATCTTTTCTAAAGTTTCTATCTATTAATATTTGGTTCTTGCTAGATATAGTAACATAAGAATTTATATCAATAGCATTAATATCTTTTCTATTTTTACTCTTATCTGAATATTCTTTTAGCTTAGAACTAATAAGCTTTGGCTTTATACCATTTTTAGAATCCTTTTCAGAAACTATATCTGTCTTAAGCCTATACGTATTATCATTTGCAACATCAATATGAGTAATTAAATCCTTATCCAAAGAAATAGTTAGCGGCCCAGAGTCTTTATTTAACGTTATTTTAAACCAAACAGGTATATAAGTTCCTAAAACAAAATCCGCAGATCTACTGGTAGTATTGATAACTCCACATTCCCAACTCCAGTCTTCATTATTCCCTCCAATATGCATTGTTATCATTACACTTACAGTATCAGATGCATCACTTGTATCATCTTTATCATAAGCAGCAACCATTCTGTAATAAAAATTTTTACCAACACTATCACTAACTGGTGGAATAGTATCATCCAAGAATGATGTCACCGGTTCACCATTATCATTAAATGCAGCAATAGGCTCATCTGTTATACTTTCAAACTTATCATCTCTATCTGGATATTCACTTCTATATATGATATAGTATCTTGCTCCTTCGGAAGGACTCCAATTCAACAATGCTTTTGTACCTTCATAATTTTCAGCCTCAAAATTTTCTGGAGGCTCCAATTTCTTTCTTGGCATCCTTACAGAAGCACTTTTTGATTTATCACTATAAATATCAGAACCATCGATATTATATTTAGCAGATATCTTATAGTAATAATTTTTAAAGTTATGTACTAAATTAATAGAATTATCCACAAAGGTATTACCATCTGAAACTGTGCCTATATCTATGTAAATACCATACTCACTGTCACTTCTATAAACAATATATTCTACTGCACCTATAGTAGTATCCCATTCTAGCTTGACATCCTTACTATTAACCAACGTGGCAGTTAAATTACTAGGAACTGGAAGATTGATTATTGAAGCTGATGCAAAATTTGAGAATTCACTCTCTATCGTTTTTCCGTTATTCTCAATAACAGCCTTAACCTTGTAATAATAGGTTTTCTTAAGGCCCTGTGGCTCAGCATTATAATCTATAAAATTAGTTTCGATGACATCAGATTTTATTTTTGAGTAATAGCCATTCTCGCTTTCACTTCTATAAACATTATATTTCGCTGCACCTAAAGATTCATTCCACTCCAGCTTAACATTTTTCCCTATAACATATGCAGTCAAATTAGTAGGAGCCTTTAATTCAGAAACCTCCACTTCTGCAATATTAGAATCATCACTATATAATTTATCATATTTTGCAACAACCTTATAGTAATATTTCTTATTAACAGACTGATTTGGCAACTCAACATCAGTATCAGTATAATTAGTTTTATCAAAAGTTACACCAATTCTCTTATATTCACCATCTCTGCTTTCACTTCTATATACAATATAACTAGTAGCTCCGGGACAATCATCCCAAACCAATTCAACTTTGTAATTTATGTATTCTCCTTTTAAGTTTTTAGGAGCTCTAATTGTAGGATCAATTCCCCAAATTTTTACACCATCATAATAAACTGCAATATTTTGATTGTTATTAAAAGAAAAATCATTTAATAAATTGTAATGCCTTATTGATCCATATTCTGGATTTGTCATGTTTTTCTTATCAAAAGCCGGCTGAAGTCTTAAGAAATAAGCAGTATTTATTTTTTCTGTTGTCTGTTCAAAATATGTTTCGCATATATAGTCAGCCACAATTGTATTATTCTCGTCTGTCACATCAAAAGGAATCTTGAGAAAGTTCATTCTAATTGAATCCTTGGCCTGTATATTATTTCTTCCAACTGGATATTCGTAGTATGGTTCCATAGGATTTAATTTTCCGTCAGACTCTTCTGCCTTTTGCTGACCATTATTGGGAAATGTATCTTCCACTATACTTGGCTCTCCATCTATAGTGTAGAAATATCGAATCAATAATTTACTGAGTTCTAAGTCAGTAGTTCCAAGATTCTTTATATTTACCCAATTATAAATCCTTGGTACAGAACTATAATTAAAATTAGGATCTTGATTAAAGTTATAGGTGTTTATAAAATCCAACCATATAACAGGCTTTCCTGTTCCTTTAACATAAAGACTTTGTTCTGTCTTTGCAAGTAAGATATCTGACCATAGAAAGTACCCATATATACTAACCTCATATTTAAAGGTACCCTCTTCAGTTTCTGTAAAAATAAGGTTTCCGCTATAAGGAACATTTAATGTATAACTTTTAAAGGTTTCACCTGACCTAGTAATTCTCAATTCTTTTATTCCTTGAGATACACTCCAATCTATCTGCACTTTTCCATCATCATTGACATAACATCTTACCCAATTATTATTATCAGCATATGTAGGAACTGCCGTAGATATAATTATCAAACATATTAGTATAATAGAAACAACTTTTTTCAACATGTACATCATCCCCCAAATAAATCAAATAAACCCCAATTATATAAAAATTCTTAAGTAATGTAATATGTTTTAAGTAATGAAACGTGTAATAGTAACCTTCACGTGTAATAGTAACCTTCATAGGTATGTATTCTTGATTGCATAGGTCAATAAATTCAGCTAAAAAACTACTTTGTAAATACTTATTTCATTCTAAAACCTCGTTATATATAAACCAGTTACCCAAATCGTATGAGGTATTTTAATTACATTTTAGAATATAACCCTAATAGCATTATTTAATCATTATCACATAATGTAAAGAGCTGCTAATTAATCTAACTTTACCTATAATTTAATTATATTGCAAAGTGTGCAGGAAATCAATTAATATAGGTTAAAACACCATATTTAAGTACTCTTATATTATAAAAAGTATGCTTTACTTATGATTGTAATATTTTATACAAAAATATACTTAATTTAGTGTAGTCTGAGTATATAACTACTTATCTGTTTCTTTCCAGCTAATTACTTTTATATATTTCATATCTTTCATGTTAATCGTTTGGATTATTGCATTATCATCATTCATTATAATATCAGTGGCAGAATACTTAAAAAATCTTCCTATATTGGGGTTTCCATCTGTTATTAATTCACCAACAACATTTTCATCATATGTTATAGTAGCATCCCCAAAAAACACAATATTTCCCTCAGCTATCAATATTCCATCAAAAGTAGTACCATCCTTAACATAAATATCACCTTTAGCATATACTATCCCTTTACCATACCCCTTACCAATATCAATATTTTTTTTATTAGTTCCATCAGTTATACTGTTATTTGATAATACTACATTACCAGCACTGTAATACATGAATTTATTTATATCATTAGAATCCTCATAAAAGGTACTTTTAGTAAATACAGTATTATTAATACTATCAGAAAGCTTTTTCAGTTTTAATGATGAATCAGTTGTATTAGGATTTCTTAATAAATCATCCGAACTAGGAGTTTCAATAAATAAATCCATATGTTTACTATACAGTGAATTTCCATCTCTCGCATTATCTATAAAATCACCATCACCTTCTGAAAAACCAGTAGCAGGGCTGTAGAAAGTGTCATTTGCTGCTACCCCACCGTAGCAGTAACCTACTATTTTACCATTTAAATCAACACTTATTTCAATATCTCCTGTATTAAAATAGGCGGCATATTCAATATCATCCTTCCAGTAATCCCAAATCTTTTTGAAATGCATTGCTCTTTCAAAAAAGTTAAATGGATCTAGACTAACTATAGTACTATACATCATTTCTTTATTTTTTCCATATGAATTTACATAATAATCTTTCCAAGTAATATAATTTTCTGGCAATGATATGTAATCATTAATTGTTTTATTATATAAGTAAAAAACATTATCCTTATTATAAATAGGATTACCATCCTTTTCAAAGGCTGCTGCAGGTCTATCATCTGATTTTTGTATAGATATTCCAGGAACAAACATTTCCCCACCGGCAACATAATCACTATAAAGTGAACTTCCTCCTACATAAACACTACCATAAACTTCTAAGTTTGAGTCACCTGCTACAATAACAGCACTTGATATTATATCATTTCCAGAATTTCTATTTGGAGTAAGTCCAAACAGCAATCCATATATATTTTTATCTTTATCTCCTATATATACATTAGCATTGTTACCATTAATCTTTAAATCATCATATGTGAAAAGATTTTTAAATTTAGCCTCCGAATAGTTTGCCTGACTTTCAACTACTACGCTCCTGGCAAAAGTATTTCCACTAATATTTATATCTGATTCACCATATAAAGAATGTAAGTAAGATAGAGTGCCTGCATCGCCATTTATATTAAAAGAACCTTTATGATTAGAATATTTTAAAGTGTTGATATTTATCCCAAGTTCAGAAGCAAGTTCATTACTTTTTGCCTCTAAATTTTCTATAATTTTCTCTCCTAGATCTTGATCACTCCAAAAATCGTGTATAGATGTATTTCCTGAAGAAACTAAGCCTGCTAAAATTCCGCCAAATGCATAGCTATCTCTACTATAATTAATGTATTGATTATGGTTTCCATAGGTTGGCATTGTACCGCAGTTTACAACATTTCCAGTTATATTTACTGCTCCAAGAGATATAATATTCTTCTCTGCGATAAGTGCTTTACCAGATAGCATTGGAGGTTTATCACCTAGCTTATTTACCTTTACCTTAGTCATATATCCAATTTGCTTTGGAATTTCTTCTACTAGAATTTGAAATTCTGCTTCTATGCTCCTCTTGTATGTTGATGTGTTTGCAGTTGATTTGTATTCTCCTGTTGATTTAATTTTTATTGATTTACTTGGATTAAATGTATTTTGTGGATTTAGTATTCGAATTTGTGAATTACTACTACGCTCAACTTCAAAAATACTATAAGTAAATTTACCTTTATCAAAATCCACTGTATCTGAACTAGAGGTATTAAACAACTCATCCATCTTACTTTCAAATTTATATTTATATTCATTTTCGTAAATTTTTCTTAGTTCATCTTGATCTATTATTTTAATTTCATTAACATCCGAATTGTCTATTAGCCCATAAAATGGAGGATCTACAGGCACAGGATTACCCTCTTCATCTTTGTTTTTAAATTGATCTATTCTGCTTTGAATCTCTTCAAAGGATTCTTTAAGTGCGTTTTCATGTGCTTGAGCTACTTTTCCATCAATAATCTGTGCAGCTTTTTCAGCACCCGCCTGTGCATACTGCAAAGCTTTACTTCTGTCAGAAGTCATTACACTCATGCTTAATTCAGAACCCGTTAAGGCAATAACAGCAATTGCCATAACCGATAACATAAACAACATAAATAGAACTATAGTAAGCGCTGAGCCTTGATTTTTTTTTAAATTAATTACTCTCCTCATACTTATCACCCGTTATTTTCTTACATATGATGATACGCTATATATTACCTCTTTATCAGTTGCTCTTTTAATAATAACTGTAATTTCAAAAAGATGATTTATAACATTATTGTTCTCAAATGCATCGCTTGCAATATATGCTAGAATAAAACTATCTTTATTACCTATGGGAATAAACTTAATGTCAAGTTTATCATTTGAACTATCAACTAAATAAATAGTTAAGCTGTCATCTTCAGCTGTATCATCAAGTAATTCTATTTTCAGGAGCTTACCAGGTGATACTGCTTTGCCTTCATAAGTCACCTTAATTGAAATATTATTTTTTGTGCCAGTCTTCTGAGGTGAAAAATCACCGAAAACGCTATTGTGACCTTTGCATGCTAAGCTAAACTTATAATCCGACCCAAAACTACCTACATATAGCCTTAGTATACTTCCAATATCTATTTCAGAAATAGTTCCGATTTCATTACCTTTACAGTCATTAACAGTAATATCAACTAAGCCATCATTATCAACTTTATCTTGATTTACAACAAACTCTAAATCAAATTTTTTATTAACCTCATTGCCGTAGTTATAATTGACTCTAGTATCCTTACTAACCTCTGCTTTGCCTTTTTCTTTAACGATATAATGAGTCTCTAATTTGTCATTTGTCAAATCAACATATATAGCAGACGACGTTGTAGTAAGATTGGCTAAAGACATAAGATTGGTTTGAGCCTTAATATTACCCATAGCCATTTCAGCCAATGCAATTGCTTCCGTCTTTTCTTTGGCTGTGGCATTATTTTTAACTGATGCTATAACCGTGCTAAGCAGAGGCACAGCAATAATAACCAATATTGCCACTGCCAGCATGATTTCAACAAAGGTTGCTCCCTTTTCAGTTTTAAATATTCTTAGTTTATTTTTCATTTCTTACACTTCCAGTAGTCTTTCCTATTTTAACTCTTGGAGACTTTTCATCATCATACTTTATCAAATAATTTAAGGTTCTCTTTGTATTATTAATTATATTTAAGTTTATTCCTGACTTATCATTATCACCGTTTCTAGCAGATGAGAAAACAACAAGTCTTAAATCTTTTCCAATTGGAACAAATTCGAAGGTCTGCGAGTAATCATTATCAGGATATGCTTCATGGTCTGTTTTGAACTTGCAGTAATATTTTCCTGCCTTTTCCTCAATAAATATCTCGGCATTTTCAATGCCCTTATTATCACCATAAACAATTGGTGTTAAATAAGTTGTATTTTCTTTTGGATTTTTACAAGTAATAGACACACTTGGTGCAAGTCCTCCGCCATACGGAGAAGCAACAACAGAAAAATCATATGTACCAAGTTCAGAATTCGTATCATTTTTAGCAGCACTATCAAGTGAAGCCTCACCATTGCTTACAGAGTCAAAACCACTGTACTCTTTAAAGAGATTTGTTTTATTATCTGCTGGTGGTATAGGTGACCACTTTCCATCATGAAGTAAATAATAACCAGCTGCAGCTTTATCCATTATACCATAGAAGGTAATGGTGGCCGAAAACTTTAGTTTACCGTCTGTATCCTCACTCTTACCACTTGCAGCACCAGCAATATTGACTGAGTTACAGTATGCCTTTGTTCCCAAATTATTAAGATTTGTAAAGAATGCTTTTATTTGCTCAATTGTTCCCTCAGCCTCTACTTTTGCAGAAACACTATAAGGCTTTCCATTTGGAACTTCAATTTCATCTTTACTCATAGTACCTTGAGAATCCAATCCCCATAAGTAGAAGTAGTTTTTTATTTTAGCACTAGCTGCACTATTTGCCTCAGACTGAGCATCAAGCTGACTATTTGAACCAGCAGCAATAGCTGTCTCCTGATTTCCTGCTTCATTAGCAGTTCCTGCTGAGGATGCAGTTGCAGAACCTGAACTTTCTCCATTAGTAACAGGCTTGTAATTATCAAAGTTAATTGACTTAAATTCTAATTCTGAATCCTTACTAAGATTTTTAATAGTAATTATCAACTCAGAAATATCAATCTTTGGTGGATAAACCGACCTTAAATCTGTAAGCTTCGCTGACAATATTTTTATATCACTGTCGATTTTTTCTGCTCTAGCCTTATATGATGCATTGACAGTATATGTATTGTTTAATGTATTAATCTCTTCATTTATAGCCTTAATACTAGATATCTTCGGCAAAAATAAAAACCTGACAAATACAACAACAAATATAAAAATTCCTAATCCAATTAACAACTTCTTATCGCGTTCCGTCATTTTCATAAAATCACATCCTAGACCTTTAATTGATATTGAAAGATTTTATAATTCTATTTATAATCTGTTCTGTATTTGTAAAGCTAACCGAATCACATTTATATGTAACAATATAGCACTTGCCATCCTTAACAACACAAAGTTCTGAACATGTATATTTTATATTGTTATCCTCATAACTATAAACACTCTTAATTGCATCTAGTTTAGAATTTCTAGTTTGAGATGAATATTCAAGCTTATAATTTTTTAATAATCTCCTTAGTCCGCTTTGTCTCTCATCTGCAAAAGCCTTAACCTGAAGTTCTGTGTTCTCTCTCAAAATCTCTAATGAAGCTGGCTCTGCATTTGTCAGAGAATTCTTCGCAGATAAAAGAACTCTGTTATCCTTTTCTTCACTTATAACCCAATCAGGTATATAGCCAATGCTAATGGTTTGATCCCATCCATAATATTTAGTCAAATTATCATTATTTACGCCTTCTAATACAAGATCAAAAGCTCTTCCATTATTCTCTTGATTTTTTGTAATGGTTGACATCCCAATTTTTTTAAAGTACGCATCATCTTTTATGTTTTTAATAAAGTATGCTATTGTTTCCTCATTTTCTGCAATACAGCTTAGTGAAACCTTTACATTTGATTCAGAATCACCTGATATATCCATTTTTTGAACAAATACTTTTTCAGGCGAAGCGTTCTCAATTGCATTCATTATTTCTAGCGAACTAAACTGCCTTTGAGCAAGTGATATTCCCTCTTTTTCTCTAGCTTCAACTGCTTGCTTTAAAGTATTAAATTCTTTTACTTCAGTAACATAAATATTTGTTTTTGCAACTTCGTCAATCAGCACAGCTTTCTCATTTTTAAGATTATTCTCATATAATGTTGGAAATATATATGCTGATACAAATACAATTGCTATAAGAACTATTAAAATAGAAAGCAATGCTTTTTTGTGCTTACTCTTTTTTTCAAATACATAATTGGCAGGTATTAGATTTAAGTCCTTCAATATACATCTCCACCTTAATTAGAAATTAGTACTGCTTTATTCTATCGGAATTCTATAACTGCTTTCCAGAGCAATTTTACCGCTTTTACCACATTCGACCTCTACATAGACTATTATTAAATCACTATCAATATAATTATTTGTGATTGGGTCTATATATTTTCCCTTTATTTTCTTTTCAACAACAAAATCCAGAACTTTGACTTCTTTTTTATTTGAAGTGACATTCTCAAAATAGCTTTCTCGAACAGGGTCACCTTTATCATCTAAATATATATAATCAAGGCTTGTTCCATTGAATATATAAGTCTGTATTGGTAAATTATTTTCATCTAAAATTGAAATACTTTTTCCTCTATTAGAGTCTCCATTGATATTTTCCCCAATTTGTATTTTGTTGCTCCCCACATTACTTCTCTGTAAATCCCCCATAACACCATACGAAATCAAACCGTTGCCATACAATCCCTTTCCATACAAAACCGCTCTAGCACTTTTTTGCGCTATCGATTTGTCAGATTCCGTTATAAAGTTACTGTATGCAGTAGTGAATATGAGTGAAATAGGTATCATAATAGCTGCCATGATTGCTACTGTTGCTATAACCTCAACTAGCGTCATGCCTTTTTTACTTTTTATATTCATTTACCCTCACTCCAATAATAACTATCTGCGTTCTAAGTTTTTTGCCTACTTCCTAACCAAACCGCCTATTACATTTACTAGTCTGATATAGTCTTTCTCAAACAGCTCTTTGCCCTTTTTTCCCCTATAAATAAGCTCATTCCCCATAGGAAGCAATTCAACTGGCAAATTAAAGTAGTTTGTAAAATACTCTGAGATTCCGGCAAGTTTACTTCCTCCGCCACAAATAAAAATCCTTTGAACACGATTTGAACTATCTCTTGAATTCGAAAAATCAATAAACCTGCTAATATCTGCAACGATATTCCCCATACCTCTTTCAATTACTGGAGTTATTTCTGATTGCCTTACAGCTGCTACTTCTGTTTGAGTATCCGAAGCAGCTCGATATGATATTTTAAGTTGTTCAGCCTTATCCTCCTCAATACTAAATTCAGCTGAAATATTTCTGTCAATTTCAGAACTCCCATTTAACAGAATTCTATTAAATTTCAAATAATTATTTCTAAAAATACAAACTAATGATGTAGAATAACCTATATCAACTAATGCAAACTCCTCTTGTGAATTAAAAACCTGCTCTGTTTTATATGAAAACCCCTTTATAACGCAATTTGCAGGTATATCTATTGCTATTAATTGCTGTTTTAAAAGCTTTGATAATTGAATATAACCTTCTATCTGTTTATTTGGAACGGCAACAATTAAAACACGAGAATGTGATCCTTCACTATCTGTTACATTCTCTAACAGCTTATAATCAGTGGTATAATTCTGCAAATCAACAGGAAAATACTGCTGTGCTTCAAACTCAAGTATTTGACCTATTTCCTTGTCTGTAGATAAAGGAATTTGGATTTCTCTAGTAATAACTCCTGTTCCTGTTACACTAAGAACAAGACCAGCTTTTTTGATTTTATTATTTTTAAATGACTCAATTATTGTTTGTGCAAGTAATTCAGCATTTAAAATAATACCATCATTTATGCAATCCTTTGGTGTCTCAATAATATCATATTCATCCACAATAATATTCTTTTTATTGGTACTTCCATAAGCAATTTTAGTGGTTTTATTGCCTATGTCCAAAGAAATTAGCTTCTTTTCAAACATAATAACCTCCGTCCGCTTTAGGTATAAAATTAAAGTGAAATGCCAGATTAATTTTGCAATACACTGCATCTCACATTACTTAAAGCAAATCTCAATACTTGCAAAAAACACTTGTGGTTTTTGTTGCTCGAAAATGCACTATGTTTGCACTAACTATATTTTCGAGTTTACAATGTTTTGTCATAAAATATATTGTAATTATCGTGGTGAACCTTTTCTTTTTGAAAATCTTGCATATTAACTCAGCTTATACTGGCAAAATCTACTTGCAGTTTTTGTTACTCGAAAATGCACCATGTTCACACTAATTACATTTTCGAGTTATCTTGCGGTTTTTGTGACTTGGAAATAAATTATCTCGCCCAAACTTTTTTCTAATGAATGTATGTACTCAATTTTCCTTGCAAAAACCGCATATAGCTCTGTCTCACAAAAAACCAATGTTCGCTCAAACTTTGTTTTAAGATTAACTTAACTTATACTGGTATAAATCCCATATAAAACTCAATAATATTCCAGCCATACAGCATTGCTACAAATGTGCCTATTGCAATAAATGGCCCAAATGGAACTTCTGACTTACCATTTAACTTTCTTAATAAAATAAGAGCACAACTAAATATAGCTGCTAATAATACTGATAACAACAATGCAACCAAGGTCAGCCTCCAGCCAAGAAACAGTCCGACAACTGCCAATAGCTTGACATCTCCCATCCCCATTGCATCATTTTTATAAACCAATGAACCAATAACTGCTACTAAGAGCAGGGTCCCAGCCCCACAAACAATCCCTATAATTGGATTGTACCAAACTCTATCACCATACATATCTACTTGATAAAACAAATTGTATGCAAATAGAGCCGCACCACTGAGCATACCTGCAATAATAAATTCATTTGGTATAATCTTTAAATCAAAATCAATAAAAGCAACACATATCAGTATGATAGACAAAATTATTGCTGCTAAAAACTCAACTGATATAGAAAATCTGAAATACAATAACACAAATATTAATGAAGTCAAGCCCTCAACTATGGGGTATCTGGCGGAGACTCTCGCACCACAGTAGCGGCATTTTCCTCTTAATAATAACCAACTGAAAACAGGTATCAAATCCCAAGCCTTCAGCCTAGTATCGCAGCCCGTACAATGAGACGGCGGACTAATAATTGACTGCTTTGATGGTATTCGGTAAATACATACATTCAAAAAACTACCAATTATAAGACCAAAAGCTGCGATGTAGAGTGTGATGAGTGTTTGCATGTTAATCTTATTTACCGTGCTGATCATCACTAGCATCATCATTTAATTTATAAGGATTAGTCATACCTGAACCATCATAACCAACTTTTAATGTTGCTGGATCAAACCACCAATTAGCTGCTTTATTTGGATCTTTGCTATTTACAGGATATTTGTGACCAACAAGCTTTTGCTTTATTGTGTTCTCAATAGTTCCGCTAGCAGGTGTAAGTACCTTAACTCCACCAGTTTCAACATAATATAGCGAACCATCTGCCAAGCACAATTGTACTGCTGTTTCGATATTTTGAATTTGTGCTTTCATCCCTGCATCTTGTGCATCCTTAACTGAATTCATAATCATTGGAACAGCAATTACCGCCAACACACCCAAAATTGCCACAACAACAATCAATTCTGTAAGAGTATAACCCTTCTTATTTTTCTTAAACTTACTAAAAAACCCTTTCACAAGAACTCCCCCTTAAAATTATTTATATATATTACTGGCCAATACCCTGATTCATGGTAAATGTAGGCATTATCATGGCTATAACCATAAAACCCACGATAACTGCAAGTACCATCATCATAAGTGGTTCCAACATCGCTAAAAGCTTGCTTATTGATGTCTCCACTTCTTCATCATAGAAATCCGCCACCTTTTCCATGATTGCATCAAGAGAACCGGCTTCCTCGCCTACACTAATCATCTGTGTAACCATAAGCGGGAAAATTCCCATTCTCTCAAGGGGTGCTGCCAGATTTGAACCGCTCTTGATATCATCACTAACCTGTATAAGTCCTCTAGAAACCACCTGATTGTTAACAACTCTGTCTACAACCTCAAGTGATTGTATTAGTGAAACTCCAGAACTGAGCAGAGTGCTCATTGTCCTTGTAAAGCTTGCTGCCAATATCTTTTTTACATTTGGTCCAACAAGAGGCATTTTGTAAATAATTTTGTCAATAATATATTTACCTCCCTCAGTGCTTTTAAATTTCTTAAAGCCAACCCTCAGAAGTATTATTGCTGTAATTAAACCAACTATAAAAATTGGGTTTGTAAAAAGTCCGCTGATGTATAACAAAATCTTTGTGGGTGTCGGTAATTCTCCACCAGTGGAATTTATAATGCCCACAAATGTAGGAACAATAAATATAAGCATAAAGGTTACCATTACTAAAGCTATACATCCTATTACTGCAGGATAAACCATTGCTGTCGATACCTTTGATTTTATCTTACTATCCTTTTCGTACTGTATTGCCAGCCTCTCTAGTACCGCTTCAAGAGTACCGCCCACCTCTCCAACCTCAACCATACTTACCATAAGTGGTGGAAAAACCTTGGGAAGTGCCTTCATAGCTTCTGATAATGTACTTCCCTTCTGAACTTCATCATAAACTGATGATATAGCCTCTTTGAGTGTTTTATTTTCCGTTTGTTGCCTTAGCATGTCCAAACACCCAATAACAGTAACACCAGCATTCAGCATTGTATGAAATTGGCGGCAAAGCACAGCAAATTCCTTTGGCTTAATCTTCTTATTGAATTTAAAGTTTATTTCTACACCTTTTTCATTTTTTGCTTCAATGGAAAGTGGATAATATCCTTTTTCTTTTATTAATTCAACTACCATATTTTTGTCGGCGGCTTCAAAGCTACCTGTGACAGTTGTACCTGCAGCTGTCTTTGCCTTATAGTTATATGTAGCCAATCATATCACCCCATAAATCGCATCAGATTTTCTTGATCAGTTGCATGTATTAATGCTTCTTCCTGGCTTATAACACCTTTTTTGTATAAATTCGCAATGCTGCTGTCCATTGTCTGCATGCCAAACCTTGAACCCATCTGTATTTGTGAATTAATTTGATGGGTTTTACCTTCTCGAATCAGGTTTCTAATTGCTGGATTGGCAACCATTATTTCAACTGCTGCAGCTCTACCTGCAACATCCTTACGTGGGATGAGCTGCTGTGATATAACACCTTGAATAACTGAGGAAAGTTGTACACGAATCTGCTGTTGCTGATGAGGCGGAAATACGTCAATTATTCTGTCAATTGTATTAGCAGCCCCTATGGTATGCAGTGTTGAAAGTACAAGATGCCCTGTTTCAGCAGCTGTGACAGCTATTGCAATTGTCTCAATATCTCTCATCTCACCTACTAAAATAACATCCGGATCTTCTCTTAATGCAGCTCTTAGCGCTGCTGCATATGAATGAGAATCATTTCCTATTTCCCTCTGGTTAACAATTGATTTATTATGTCGATGAAGATACTCTATAGGATCCTCCAAAGTTAGAATATGACAATCTCTTTCTTTATTTATCATATCTATTATGGAAGCCAATGTTGTTGATTTTCCGCTGCCTGTTGGCCCTGTTACCAATATCAAACCTTTTGTTTTTTTACTCAGTTCCTTTACAATGTCAGGTATTCCAAGTTCATCAAAAGACGGTATTGTTAAATTTACTATTCTTATTGCAGCACAACAGGTACCTCTTTGTTTGTAAACATTTGCCCTGAACCTTGCCATTCCCTGTAAAGAAAATGATAAGTCCAGTTCCCCATTTTCTTCATATACCCTCCACTGTTCATCATTTAGCATATTTCGCACTAACTCTTTAGTATCAGCTGGGAGTAATCTATAGTCATCAAATGTAATAAGCCTTCCATTTTGTCTGTATGTAGGTGGGACTCCAACTGTAATATGTAAATCAGAAGCTCCAATCTCTCTAGCCTTTTTTAGCAAATCTTCCAGTAACATTTTTCCCCCGTTAAGTACATAATAACATATTAATAATAACATATTTTTTCAATTTAAAGTATTTCCTATTAAACTTTAATTAAAATTGTCAAATATTTTTTTAATTATCTTCAAACTAAAACACCATTATTCTTTATACATTCTTTTGTTAAGTAAATAAATATTCTTCGATGAAAAAATTGATTTCCAATATGTATAATAATATATTTCCCTTTATAACCATTGATATTATTGTATATTTAAGCAGTTTTACATCTATACCTTCAAATTAATACAACATCAATCATTTGAATATGCGGTTCTTAGCAATTCACTAACAGTGGTTACACCAGCAAGAACCTTTTTTAACAAATTTTCTCTCAAAGTCTGCATTCCATTTTTAATAGAATAATCTTTCAGTTCTGCTTCAGAACACCTGTTATTTATCATTTCCTTGTGCTTTCTAGAAACCGTAATAACTTCATATACACCCTGTCGACCTCTGTAGCCTGTGAAGGTACACATTGGACAGCCTCTTCCTCTATATAATGTAGGTCTTTCCCCTTTTAGCTGTAAAACTTCCATCTCCTCATCTGTTGCTGTATAGCTTTCCATACAGTTAGGACAAATTCTCCTAACCAATCTTTGTGCTATAACTCCTACCATTGCAGAGGAAACCATATACGGCTCAATTCCCATATCTATTAATCTTAAAACAGAACTAGGAGCATCATTTGTATGTATTGTACTAAGTACTAAGTGTCCTGTTATAGCAGCTCTAACAGCTATTTCCGCAGTTTCAGTATCTCTGATTTCACCTATCATAATAACATCTGGATCCTGTCTCAAAATAGACCGCAAACTTGTAGCAAATGTCATTCCAGTTTTTGTATTAACCTGTACCTGATTAACTCCCTCAATTAAACATTCAACAGGATCTTCGACTGTAACAATATTTATGTCCTGCCTGTTAATCTCGCTAATTGCACTATATAGTGTAGTTGACTTACCACTTCCAGTTGGTCCTGTAACTAATATAATGCCATGAGGATTTTGCAACATATTTGTAAACTGCTTAATTTCATATTCATTAAAACCAAGTTCTTCTTTTGACAAGATAAAGGCATTTTTATCTGCTATACGAATAACAATTTTTTCTCCATATATTGTTGGCAGTATAGATACTCGAAGATCATATTCTCTGCCGTCAACCTCAATACTGATACGACCATCCTGTGGAAGACGCTTTTCTGCAATATTCATTCCACCTATTATTTTTATACGTGCCGATATTGCAGGCATAATGTCAATATCAGGTCTCATAATCACACTTAGCTGACCATCTATTCTGTATCGTATATTTATATATGTCTCGAAAGGTTCTATATGTATATCACTTGCTCTGCTTCTAACAGCCTGTTCTATAATGGAATTTATAGCTTTAACAGCAGGTGAATTATTTACTTCATCTTCACTTTGATCATTAACAACTTCTGAATTAATTTTTAAAGTAGAGTGTTCTTTTTTAAACTCCTCAACTGCCCTCATTGCTTTATCAGCGCCATAGTATTTGTCAATTGCTTTAATTACAGAAGCATTATTTGCAATTACTGGTTGAACTTCCAATCCTGAATATATTCTTACATCATCTATTGCAAATACATTCAAAGGGTCACTCATTGCAACAGTCAGAATGCCCTTATCTTTCTTAATAGGAATAAGTCCATATCGTCTGGCAATACTCTCTGGTATAGACGAACATGCCAGCTTTTCAATATTATATTTTTCTAGCTTAACATGTGGGATTCCAAGCTGAAATTCAAGTACTTGTATAATATCATCTTCGGTTGCATAACCAAGCTTTGTAATTGCATTTCCTAATTTCTCACCAGTCTTCTTTTGAAATTCAATTGCTGCATCAAGTTGTTCCTGCGTTATCATTCCAACTTCTAGAAGCAAATCACCAAGACGCTTTCTAGGTTTTTTCATCAATAGTATTCACATCCAATTATCTTATTTTTGCGAGTATATATTTGGTAAAATTATGTATTATTAAAATCTATATTATAATTATTATTTATATACCGTTTTTTTCTGTCATGCATTTTATATTCTACGTTTTATCAAAAAATCCTTTAAATCAAATATATTGCGAAGCAACAAATTATAATTTATAATTACATTATATTATTAAATTATTATTACTTCAACAAAAATATACATTTCAAGGAATAAATTTGCATTTCCATTTGTCTTGTTATATCTATTTATAGTATATATTGTTATTATTTTACATTATATTTTTTCAAGAAGACTAATCTTTTAATACAATAGTATTTCAATTTTTTACAGACTACTTAATATATTAATTTTTATACAATAATGATGATTTTATATACCACAAGAATTTTAACCTATAATCTTTATTTTTCATTTCGATTCATATCTAAGAATCCAATTTTTCTTTCTACTTATTAAGTGGAATTATAAGTAAATAAAACAACTAGAAACATAAATATATGCTAAATAATAGAATTATTTTAGTAATTACTAGAATTAGCACCTACTCATTCGCATCGATTGATTTTACTCCTACATCCACATTTCATTGCTAAAATTTTTGAAATATCGCTTGTAAATTATATGTTCTGTTAATTAAAAAACTAATCTAAATAATAGAATTATTTTAGTAATTACTAGAATCAGCACCTACTCATTCGCATCGATTGATTTTGCCTCTATATCCACATTTCATTGCTAAAATTTTTTGAAATATCGCATGTAAATTTATATGTTCTGTTAATTAAAAAACTAATCTAAATAATAGAATTATTTTAGTAATTACTAGAATTAGCACTGCTTATTCTCACGATTGATTTTACTCCTACATTCACATTTCATTGCTAAAATTTTTTGAAATATCGCATGTAAATTTATATGTTCTGTTAATTAAAAAACTAATCTAAATAATAGAATTATTTTAGTAATTACTAGAATTAGCACTGCTTATTCTCACGATTGATTTTACTCCTACATTCACATTTCATTGCTAAAATTTTCTGAAATATCGCTTATAAATTTATATATTATGTTATTAAAAAAACTAATCTAAATAATAGAATTATTTTAGTAATTACTAGAATTAGTACTGCTCATTCTCATCAATTTTCCGCTACATCCATAGTTCTTAGCTAAATTTTTATTGGAAATATCGTATACAAATTTATATGTTCTGTTAATTAAAAAACTAATCTAAATAATAGAATTATTTTAGTAATTACTAGAATTAGCACTGCTCATTCGCATCGATTGATTTTGCCTCTATATCCACATTTCATTGCTAAAATTTTTTGAAATATCGCATGTAAATTTATATGTTCTGTTTAAAAGAAATGTATAAATCATAAATCCATTTTTATATCATATATAAAAACTAATTTACATAATAAAATCCAACTAATCTTATGACTAGTTGGATTTTGGCTCCCCCTGTTGGACTTGAACCAACGACATCGTGATTAACAGTCACGCGCTCTACCGACTGAGCTAAGGAGGAATATAATTCTGGCAGAGACTTACTTTCCCAGGCCGTCGCCAGCCAAGTATTATCAGCACTGAGATGCTTAACTTCCGTGTTCGGTATGGGAACGGGTGTGTCCATCTCGTCATATCCACCAGAAACTTTATCTCTTCTTAAAGTTTTACTCCTCGAAGAGTTTTTGACTTAATTTTTTACTGCTATTCATTAAATGTACCTTTACTGCTTTTGTATGTTAATACATTTCATATACTCTGTCAAGCATATTTTGTACATTCAGAACTAAATAATGTTATCGATTGAAGATGTACTTTCCTCATTTCTAGATTAAAACGACCTACTCTTGAATACCTGTTGGAAACTTTTGTTCCTCTTCTTTGGGTCAAACCCTCGACCTATTAGTATCAATCAGCTAAATACATTACTGTACTTACACTCTTGACCTATCAACCATGTAGTCTACATGGGGTCTTACCTATTGCTAGTGGGATATCTCATCTTGAGGTGGGTTTCACGCTTAGATGCCTTCAGCGTTTATCCCTTCCGAACTTGGCTACCCAGCTGTGCCATTGGTATGACAACTGGTGCACTAGAGGTTCGTCCATCCCGGTCCTCTCGTACTAAGGACAGATCCTCTCAAATATCCTGCGCCCGCGGCAGATAGGGACCGAACTGTCTCACGACGTTCTGAACCCAGCTCGCGTACCGCTTTAATTGGCGAACAGCCAAACCCTTGGAACCTGCTACAGCTCCAGGATGCGATGAGCCGACATCGAGGTGCCAAACCTCCCCGTCGATGTGGACTCTTGGGGGAGATAAGCCTGTTATCCCCAGGGTAGCTTTTATCCGTTGAGCGATGGCAATTCCACTTTCATACCACCGGATCACTAAGTCCTACTTTCGTATCTGCTCGAGTTGTAGCTCTCGCAGTCAGGCTACCTTATGCCTTTGCACTCGATGCGCGATTTCCAACCGCGCTGAGGTAACCTTTGAACGCCTCCGTTACTCTTTAGGAGGCGACCGCCCCAGTCAAACTGCCCACCTGACAGTGTCCCAGTACCAGTTTATGGTACCTGGTTAGAGTTCCAGTACTTTTAGAGTGGTATCCCAACGTCGACTCCATAATGGCTGGCGCCACTACTTCTCAGTCTCCCACCTATCCTGTACAAAAAATACCGAAACCCAATATCAAGCTACAGTGAAGCTCCATGGGGTCTTTCCGTCTAGCCGCGGGTAACTTGCATCTTCACAAGTACTACAATTTCGCCGGGTACGTTGTTGAGACAGTGCCCAAGTCATTACGCCATTCGTGCGGGTCAGAACTTACCTGACAAGGAATTTCGCTACCTTAGGACCGTTATAGTTACGGCCGCCGTTTACTGGGGCTTAAGTTCATGCCTTCGCTTGCGCTAAGCAATTCCCGTAACCTTCCAGCACCGGGCAGGCGTCAGCCCCTATACTTCATCTTTCGATTTAGCAGAGACCTGTGTTTTTGATAAACAGTTGCTTGGGCCTATTCTCTGCGACCACTATCTCTAGTGGCACCCCTTATCGCTAACTTACGGGGTCAATTTGCCGAGTTCCTTAACAACGCTTCTCCCGCTCGTCTTAGGATTCTCTCCTCACCTACCTGTGTCGGTTTGCGGTACTGGTACCTTTATTCTGGATAGTGGATTTTCTCGTCAGTGTGGAATCGGTCACTTCGGTACTTATTTTCCCTCCGCATCACGCCTTCGAAACATCTAGCGGATTTGCCTACTAGACTATCTACCTCGCTTGCGCATACTTTTCCAGCTGTATGCTTGACTTATCCTCCTGCGTCCCCACCTCTCTCATAACGAATAACGGTAGTACAGGAATTTCAACCTGTTGTCCATCACTTACGCCTTTCGGCCTCAGCTTAGGTCCAGACTTACCCTGGGCGGACGAACCTTCCCCAGGAAACCTTAGGCTTTCGACGGTAAAGATTCTCACTTTACTCTCGCTACTTATTCCGGCATTCTCACTACTGCTTCGTCCACACGTCCTTCCGGTCGTGCTTCAACCTACAACAGTAAGCTCCCCTACCACCCTCGTGTGCTCCATGCTATACCCGGTATACACTTTAGCCTTAAAACCATTTTACGAAAACCTCTGAATTATTCTTAATGGTCGGTTTTCGTGAAATGTTTTTAATCCATTTCTTCTGGGTATACCATGGAACACACGCTGATCCATAGCTTCGGTATACAGTTTAGCCCCGGACATTTTCGGCGCAGGCTCACTCGACTAGTGAGCTATTACGCACTCTTTGAATGAGTGGCTGCTTCTAAGCCAACATCCTAGTTGTCTTAGCAAACCCACATCCTTTTCCACTTAACTGTAATTTGGGGACCTTAGCTGATGGTCTGGGCTGTTTCCCTTTTGACCACGGGACTTATCTCTCGTAGTCTGACTCCCAAGTAACATCATTACGGCATTCGGAGTTTGATAGGGTTCGGTAACCTGGTAAGGCCCCTAGCCCATTCAGTGCTCTACCTCCGTATGACTCTAACTTGAGGCTAGCCCTAAAGCTATTTCGGGGAGAACCAGCTATCTCCGAGTTCGATTGGAATTTCTCCGCCACCCACAGCTCATCCCAGACCTTTTCAACGGTCATGTGGTTCGGTCCTCCACGAGATTTTACTCCCGCTTCAACCTGTCCATGGGTAGGTCACCCGGTTTCGGGTCTATAGCATGTAACTTTGTCGCCCTATTAAGACTCGGTTTCCCTTCGGCTCCGTACTTTACGTACTTAACCTCGCTACATACAATAACTCGCCGGACCGTTCTACAAAAAGTACGCTGTCGAGCTTTAACGCTCTTCAACTGCTTGTAAACATAGGGTTTCAGGTTCTCTTTCACTCCCCTCCCGGGGTTCTTTTCACCTTTCCCTCACGGTACTGCTCCACTATCGGTCACCAGTTAGTATTTAGCCTTGGATGGTGGTCCACCCTGCTTCCCACGAGGTTTCACGTGCCTCGTGGTACTCTGGATACTAGCCTGTCTCTTCACATTTCGCATACGGGACTTTTACCCTCTATGGTCTCAGCTTTCCAGCTGCTCATTCTGCTATGCTCTGAGAATCATTATGCTAGTCCTCAACCCCAAGAAATATTGCTATTTCTTGGTTTGGGCTAATCCGCTTTCGCTCGCCACTACTTACGGAATCTCTTTTGATTTCTTTTCCTGTTGGTACTTAGATGTTTCAGTTCCCAACGTCTGCCCTCGTTACACTATTTATTCATGTAACGATGACCAAATGTTTAGTTTGGCCGGGTTCCCCCATTCGGATATCTACGGGTCAATGGCTATTTGCGCCTCTCCGTAGCTTTTCGCAGCTTGTCACGTCCTTCATCGCCTTCTGGTGCCTAGGCATTCACCCTACGCTCTTAGTAGCTTGACCTCTTTTCGAATTATCTTCGATAATTTGGATTCTCAAGTATATCAATTGCTTCTCACAATTGATTGTGATTGTCTTAACCTATCAATGAGTTCTTTCCTAAGAGTCACGTGTACCTTTCTTTTGCAAAAATTGTACATATTACCCTTATTATTTGTCGCGTAAATATTATTCACAATGTAAATTATATCTACGTTTTCTCATCTTCATTAAAACTTGTTTCTATGAAACTTTAATTCCATAAAGAAATTTAAATTTCATAAAAAACGCATTTATCGATACATTATTTAGTTCTCAATGTACAATACGAACCTCGGTTCGTTTACTATGCTTTCCATAGTTAATCCATGTATTAAATCTTTCAATTCTCAACACGGACTTTTATTATACCAGCTTTCATTAATATGTCAACTGGTTTTTTACCGGAATCTTTTATTCCGATATGGTGGAGATAATGAGAATCGAACTCATGACCCCCTGCTTGCAAGGCAGGTGCTCTCCCAGCTGAGCTATACCCCCACGGTAAATGTTAGATATAACTTTTGCCTTTTAGAGCAATCGTTCGTCTCTAACTGCAATATCCATATTTCAAAACCCTAACACTTTTAACTAAAAACCAATTACGAACATTTGTTCTTTAACTTGATTTCTATGTATTAAAATATCTTGGGCTTTGAAAACTAAACAGTGACTAAAGGATTTACTTCGTAAATCCTCATGCAAAGTACTCTAAGATAATGTTTTACCAGACTTCGCGAGCTCTGCTCAAGCTAATTCTGACACTATCTTCGACCTAAAGATTCTGGATAATCACAACTTACGCTGCATCATCCCTGTCTCCTTAGAAAGGAGGTGATCCAGCCGCACCTTCCGATACGGCTACCTTGTTACGACTTCACCCCAATCATCGGCCCCACCTTCGGCGACGTCC